>NZ_JBXOWK010000001.1:0-3279402 GCF_056930375.1 Burkholderia sp. 10_S31 | reverse complement strand
CGATGCGTTGGCTTGGGAGCTCGTGCCGGCGGACGAACTGGCCAGGCACCTCACCGTCGATGCAAACTGCAATTGTCCCGAACCGGCACATCCGGCAGCAATCCATTCTCAATGCCCCCGAATCACGCTGCAAGCTGAATGGCGCGATGCGTATCGAGGTGAGCAGTATAGAATTCGCCAAAATGGCCTCATGCACGGGCAACATCGTCTATCTTCGTCGATATCGGCTCAAAAATGTTCTTCCTTGACATCGGTGGCGTATATGGTTGATTGCCGAGCCAAGTCGAATCTATGCGCATAAAGTGGTTTCAGCACGACGTGTCGGCAAAGCCGAGTTCGGACGCTTCAGGGTAATATCGCCACTCGTCCGGCTTCCACACATGGCTGCCGGTGTGTTCCGCATGCCGCAACTGTATCGTTCATGATTTCCAGCTCAGCTCAGAGTGGTCGGACGACCGACTTCCTGCCGTATCTCGTCGCCGCGACCTTCTTCATGGAGTATCTCGACACGACCGTGATCGCGACCGCGCTGCCGCAAATGGCTCGCTCCTTCGGCGTCGGGCCGAATGCGCTGAGTCTCGGGATGACGGCCTACATGCTCGCGCTCGCGGTATTCATCCCGATCAGCGGTTGGATCGCGGATCGATACGGTTCACGCACGGTGTTCGGTAGCGCGATTGTGATCTTTACCGGGGCATCGATTCTCTGCGGGTTGTCCAACGGCGTTGTGACGTTTACGGCTGCACGCCTGTTGCAGGGCGTCGGCGGGGCGATGATGGTGCCGGTCGGGCGGATGATCGTCGTGCGCAGCACCGAGAAAGCACGGCTAATGCGCGCGATCGCGACGATCACGTGGCCGGGTATCGTTGCGCCGGTCGTCGGGCCGCCGATCGGCGGCTTCATCACGACCTATGCATCCTGGCGATGGATCTTCCTGTTGAATGTGCCGCTTGGCCTCGCCGCGCTGGTCTGCACGTGGCTGATCGTACGGAATACGCGCGCGGACGAACAGCGGCCGCTCGATTGGGCCGGGTTCGTGCTGGCGGGTGGTGCGTTGACCTGTCTGTTGCTGGGTACTGAAACGGCTGGTCAGCAGGACGCGCAGTTCACGCGTGCGGCCGTGCTGGTCGGCGCTAGCGTGTTGTTCGGTATTGCCGCGTGGTTGCATGCGCGGCGTTGCGAGCATCCGCTGCTCGATTTCACGACGCTGAAGGTGTCGACCTTCTCGGTAACGGTGCTCACCGGGTCGGTCACGCGGATTGCGGTCAATGCGGTGCCCTATCTGCTGCCGCTGCTGTTCCAGATCGGTTTCGGGCTGTCGCCGTTCCAGTCCGGTTTGCTGTTGCTCGCGAGCGCGCTCGGCAATCTGGGCATGAAGGCAGGCACGTCGTGGATCCTCGACCGTTTTGGGTTCCGTCGCGTTGCGCTCGTCGACGTGACGATCGTCGGCTTCTTCACGATCGCATGCGGCTGGCTGACCGCATCGACGCCGCTTGCAATCACGCTGCTGGTCGTATTCGTCTACGGGCTGACGCGCTCGATGCAGTTCACGACGCTGGCGACGCTCGCCTATGCCGATATTCCGTCGCACCAGACCAGCGCCGCGAGCACGCTGTGGAGCGCCGCGCAGCAGATGACGATCGGGATGGGGATCGCATTCGGCGCGCTGGCACTGCGGCTCTCCGCGCTGGTGCGCGGCGATGCGGCCGGAATTCACTACGTGCTCGACGATTTTCGCTGGGCGTTCGTTGCCGCGGGAGTGCTCGCGCTGCTGACATTGCCGGGCTATGCGCGACTTGCGTCCGATGCGGGCGACCGATTGCGAGCGAGTGCGGCGCGAGGGTAGGTCGAACCGGCGACCATGTGTGAATGGCGACAGGTGCGCACTGTCCCGCGCAGTTGCTCACCGATGGTTCGATTCGTCGCGGGAGCGATGCTCCTTCGTGCAATGAGATCTCCGCGCGTGCATTTCATGAGCTGGCGCGCCGTGGTGCTGACGATACCCGGTCGTCATGCTGTACACGCACGAATCCGTGCGCGAGACAGCGACCGACGATGCCGCGCTCGCGTTGACCACCGCTACTGCGCATCGTGAAAGATGATGCCGACCGTATGGCGGTGCCCGGTCCGGATCCGGCTCACGCCGTGACGCAGGTTGACGCGATAGACGCCGCGCGTTCCCTGCACGGGCCGGCCATGCACGGCGAAGATCACCGCGTCGCCTTGCGTCAGCGGCACCACTTCCGCACGCGATTGCATGCGCTGCCGCTGTTCCGTCAGCACGAACTCCCCACCCGTGAAATCGCGGCCCGGCGCCGATAGCAAGATCGCGACCTGCAGCGGAAAGACGTGTTCGCCATACAGATCCTGATGGAGGCAGTTGTAGTCGTCCGGACCGTACTGCAGGATCAGCGGCGTCGGTCGCGTCTGTCCCGCCGCGTGACAGCGCTCGAGGAATGCAGCGTGATCGGCCGGGTAGCGGGCGTCGATCCCGAGTGCGCGGTTCCAGCGATTGGCGATCGGTGCGAGATGCGGGTAGAGCGCTGTTCGCAATGTGTCGATAACTGCCGGCAGTGGATACGCGAAGTACCGGTATTCACCGCGGCCGAAACCATGCCGCGCCATGATGACGCGCGACCGGTAAAGCGCATCTCGCGGATAGAGCGATGCCAGCGCAATGCATTCGTCAGCGGATAGGAGACCCGGTACGTGAGCGCATCCATGGCGATCGAGTGCGGTACCGGCGGCGGTCCAGTCGAGTGCGCTCACGCGCTGCACGAGGTCGACAGATTCGACGGCGGGCTGCAGATCGGCGATGTTCACGGGGTGTGCCTCTTTAGTCGGCGATGGGGTGTCGTGCGGATATGTCGTGAGCGCCGAAATCCTCTCCGCATCACGCGCGCCCGGATGCCCGGGCGACCGCAGACGGATGACGGACGACGCAATTCGGGAAATGCTGCTGCGAGCACGACCAGGTCATGATGAAAATCGATGAACCCAGTCTAATGCCGTGGGTGCGACGGCGCGCTCCAGATCTTGCGCTTCAATTCGGAAGAGCGAGGGGGCGCAAGTCCCGGCGCGAGCGGTTGGGCATAACGCGGATTCATTGAGGTGCTGTTCCGCCTCGGTCCGGGATGGGCTCGGCGTAGTGTGCGCGAGATGGAAAGCGAGAGGGCCTGCGAGGAGAAAAACCGAAGCGCCGAAGCGCTGAAGCGCCGAAGCGCCGAAGCGCTGAAGCGCCGAAGCGCTGAAGCGCCGAAGCGCCGAAGCGCCGAAGCGCCGAAGCGCCGAAGCGCCGAAGCGCCGAAGCGCCGAAGCGCCGAAGCGCCGAAGCGCCGAAGCGCCGAAGCGCCGAAGCGCCGAAGCGCCGAAGCGCCGAAGCGCCGAAGAGACGAAGCGCCGAAGCGCCGAAGCGCCGAAGCGCCGAAGCGCCGAAGCGCCGAAGCGCTGAAGCGCCGAAGCGCCGAAGCGCCGAAGCGCCGAAGCGCCGAAGCGCCGAAGCGCCGAAGCGCCGAAGCGCCGAAGCGCCGAAGCGCCGAAGAGACGAAGAGACGAAGAGACGAAGAGACAGACGAAGAGACGAAGAGACGAAGAGACGAAGAGACGAAGAGACGAAGAGCGGCGAGCGGCGAGCGGCGAGCGGCGAGCGACCGATCCCCCGGCAGCTCGCCGCTCGCCCGCTCAGGCGATCGACCGGAACAGCCAGTAGAGTCCGGCCGCCAGCGCGATCGACGCCGGCAGCGTCAGTACCCACGCGAGCACGAGGCTGCGCACCGTGCTCCACTGCAGCCCGGACCCGTTCGCCGCCATCGTGCCCGCGACGCCCGACGACAGCACGTGCGTCGTCGATACGGGCAGCCCGTATGCATCGGCCGCGCCGATCGTCAGCATTGCGACGAGTTCGGCCGACGCGCCCTGTCCGTACGTCAGATGCTGCTTGCCGATTTTCTCGCCGACGGTTACGACAATCCGTTTCCAGCCGACCATCGTGCCGAGACCCAGCGCGATCGCAACGGCCACCTTCACCCAGGTCGGAATGAACTTGGTCGCGTGATCGAGCTGCTTGTGGTAGTTGTCGATCGCGAGCTTGTCGTCGGCGGCGAAGGCGGGTTGACCCGACTTCTCGATCAGGCGAATCGCTTCGGATACCAGATACATCGTGTTGCGCACGTTGTCGACGTCACGCTGCGGCACGGCCGCCATCGAGCCCGACGAACCGACCGCGGTCGCGAGCGACGTGGACAGTTGCTGCACGGCCGGCAGCACGGCGGGCGTCATCTCGCGACGCTGCACGAAGTGCTCGACATCGGCACGCGGATTCGCGGACGGCGCGACGCCGTTCGAGTATTTCGCGAAGGTCGCGGCCGCCTGGTTCGCGACGGCGACGAACGTCTGCGATTCGGCCGGCGTGACCGCCTTGTTCAGTGCATACGCAGTCGGCACCGTGCCGATCAGGATCAGCATGATGAGGCCCATCCCCTTCTGCCCGTCGTTCGACCCGTGCGCAAACGACACGCCCGTGCACGTGAGGATCAGTAGGCAGCGGATCCAGAACGGCGGCGGCTGATCCTTCGGCGGCTCCTTGTACAGTTCCGGAATCCGCACGACGGCCTTCAGCAGGAGCAGCAGCAGCGACGCGCACAGGAAGCCGACGATCGGCGAGAACAGCAGCGACTTGCCGACGCCGAGCGCCTGGCCCCAGTCGACGCCGCTCGTGCCCGACGGCCCGTGCATCAGCTGGTTCATCAGCCCGACGCCGATGATCGACCCGATCAGCGTATGCGAGCTCGACGACGGCAACCCGAAATACCAGGTCGCCAGGTTCCAGACGATCGCGGCGATCAGCAGCGCGAACACCATCGCGAAACCCGAACCGCTGCCGACCTGCAGGATCAGCTCGACAGGCAGCAACTGCAGGATGCCGAATGCGACGGCGCCGCTAGAAACCATCACGCCGAGGAAGTTCCACATGCCTGACCAGATCACCGCGACGTTCGGCGTCAGCGAGTGGGTGTAGATCACGGTCGCGACCGCGTTCGCCGTGTCGTGGAAGCCATTGACGAATTCGAAGCCGAGCGCGATCACCAGCGCGGCACCGAGCATCAGGTACGGGAACAACGATCCTTCGCGGATGGGCGACAGATCGGCAATCAGATGGGTGGCGATATAGACTGCACCGATCGCAAGCACCAGCAGGAAGACGGCATAGCCGACCTGCCGGGTACGTTCGGTGGAGCCGGAATTGTGCGCGGCGGACGAAGCAGGCTGATTCATGACGGCATCTCGTAAGGGAACCGCAGCCAATCCTAGCTTTCGCTATCCGTCAGTTTGATGACAATCGGGAGGACGAACCGTTACCTTTCAGATATGTAAGAAAATGGCGCCGTCAATCTCCTTACGCATCGGTATCGTGCCGAACCTCGTCCGTGGCCACTGTCCAGCCATCTCGCGATGCGGTGAATACCGAGCACGACAGCGGCGCGACTTCGATGCGGATCGCAGCCTTTGCACCTATCCGACGCACGTGCGCGATGGCAGCCCGAACGATCGCCGCATGCGTGATCGCGACGATATCGCGATCGCGCGGCAGCGCGTTCAACCATGCGTCGACGCGGCGTGCGACGTTCTCGAACGATTCGCCGCCGTGCGGCGACGCGGACGGATCGTCGATCCAGGCGCCGAGCTCGTCGGGGATATCGCGCGCGAGGTCGTGCAGCCGCTTGCCGCGCCAGTTGGCGTAGTCGACATCGCGCAGCGCATCGTCGATGCCGGCGCGCAGCCCGAGCGCATCGGCGGTTTGCTGCGCACAGCGTGCGGGGCTGCACAGCACGATCGCGTCGCGGCTGCCGGCGAACCGCTCGCGTAGCGCGGCAGCATCGGCGAGCCCGCGGGCATCGAGCGCATCGTCAGCGGGAAACGCGCCGGCGCGCATCGCACGGGTCGACGCATGCGCGATCAGGCACAGCGAGGCAGGCTGGGTCATGTCGATGTCCGGAAGGTTTTGCATGGCCGCGCCCGTCGTGCACGGGCCTTCAACGCGCGAACGTTCGCGCGTACAATTCGCACGATACGAAAGGCGGAAGCCGGTGCAAGCCCGGCGCGGTCGCGCCACTGTAACCGGGGATCCTCGATCCCGGAAGCCAGACCTGCCTGCGTATTCCATCCAACATTTGTCGGGGCGCGATTCCCCTGAGGTGCATCCATGAGCGAAGCAGTGCTGAAGCCGGTCGTCGTGCCGGCGCCCATTCCCGTCCGCGAACTGTTGCCGTGGGCCATCTTCGTCGGCCTGATCCTGCTGCTCGCGCTGTATTTCGTCGGCGCGGAACAGGGCGCGACGTCGCTCGTACCGGGCATGTACGTGCACGAGTTCGTCCACGACGGTCGCCATCTGCTCGGCTTTCCCTGCCACTGACGCGGAGTACACGATGGTCGGAAAGCTGCTCATGCGCGGGATGCTCGCAGGCATCGCCGCGGGCCTCCTCACGTTCGGTTTCGCCAGAATCGTCGGCGAACCGCAGGTCGATCAGGCAATCTCCTTCGAAGAAAAGACCGACGCCGCCAAGGGCGAAGCGCCGGAGCCCGAACTGGTCAGCCGTCACACGCAGGCCGGCGTTGGCCTGCTGACCGGCGTCGTGACCTACGGCGCGGCATTCGGCGGACTGTTCTCGCTGGTCTTTGCGTATGCCTACGGACGAGGCAGCCGCCTCCCGGCGCGGCCGCTCGCCGCATGGCTCGCGCTGGCGGCGTTCGTCGCGCTCGTGATCGTGCCGAACCTCAAGTACCCGGCCAATCCGCCGTCGGTCGGCGACCCCGACACGATCGGCTATCGCACGGGGCTGTTCTTCCTGATGATCGCGATCTCGGTCGCGACGATGGTGTTCTCGGTCAGCGTGCGCCGCCATCTGCTGGCGAAACTCGGGCAGTGGAACGCGTCGATCGTCGCCGGGCTCGTGTTTGTCGCGATCATCGCGGCCGTGCAGATCGGGCTGCCGTCGGTCAGCGAGTTGCCGGCCGATTTCCCGGCGGCCTTGCTGTGGAAGTTCCGCGTCGCCGCGATCGGCATGCAGGCGCTCATGTGGACGACGATCGGCCTGCTGTTCGGTGCATGGGTCGAACGCGGTGAACGCACCGGCATGCGCGCCGCCTGACGCACGTTGCACCGGGGCGCGCCTAGCGCAGCATGCGCGGCGCGCTCCACGTCGATTCGCGCGCTAGCGCGACGAATGCGGCCAGATAGTCGATCGATGCATCCGCTTCGCGGATACCGAGAAAGATCTGCTTCGCGATGCCCTTCTTCCCCAGCCTGACCGGCACGACCGGCATCCGGTCCGCATATTCGTCGGCAAGCCATCTCGGCAGCGCGGCCACGCCGCGCCCGCTCGCGACCATCTGCAGCATGATGTCAGTCGTCTCGATCGACTTGTGGCGCCGCGGCACGATGCCGGCCGGCGTCAGGAACTGGTTGTAGATGTCGAGCCGGTCGGTCTCGACCGGGTAGGTGATCAGGACTTCGTCGGTCAGCTGCTCGGGCGTCACGTAGTCGGCGTTGGCGAACCGGTGCGCGTCCGCGACGACCAGCACCTGCTCGTAATCGAACACGGGATCGAAGCGCAGCCCCGGCTTGTTCAGCGGGT
This sequence comes from Burkholderia sp. 10_S31, assembly GCF_056930375.1. Lineage (NCBI taxonomy): Bacteria > Pseudomonadati > Pseudomonadota > Betaproteobacteria > Burkholderiales > Burkholderiaceae > Burkholderia > Burkholderia sp. 10_S31. The sequence continues at coordinate 3,271,768 of NZ_JBXOWK010000001.1, read as the reverse complement.
CGGGCGTCACGAGCACGTCGATGTCATGGCCGAACAGCGCGCCGATGCCGCCGAACTGGAAGCGCTGCTTCACGTCCACGTCGACGTCCGGCCAGCGCGACAGGTACGGCGACACGACCTTCAGCAGCCACTGGTAGCACGGATGGCACTCCATCCCGATGCGCAGCGTGCCGCGCTCGCCCTTTGCATACTGCTTCATCCGCTCCTCGGCGAGCTCGAACTGCGGCAGCAGCCGGTTCGCGAGCTTCAGCAGATATTGCCCGCCTTGCGTGAGCCGCAGCCCGCGTCCTTCCCGATCCCAGATCGGCGTGCCGAGCTGCTGCTCGATCTTCCGGACGGTATGGCTGAGCGCCGATTGCGTGAGATGCAGCGCATTGGCGGCTGCGGTCAGCGAGCCCTGGCGCTCGACTTCACGGATCACGACGAGATGGAATCGTTCCAGCATGGATATCGCTCAACCCAGAGATGCATGAACAAATTTAATGGATAAATGAAATAATGCCATTTTATTTCATGGGATGAAATCCCTATGATGACTGCCGGATCTTCAATTTTTCTCTGGACGGCAGCTTCATGGTTACGACACACAACCTCGGTTTCCCGCGCATCGGCGCGAAGCGCGAACTCAAGTTCGCTCTCGAACGCTACTGGAAGGGCGAATCGCCGCGCGACGAGCTGAGGGCACTCGGCGCCTCGCTCCGCCAGCGCCACTGGAACGACCAGCGCGAACTCGATCTCGCGCCGATCGGCGATTTCGCGTTCTACGACCAGGTGCTCGACATGAGCTTCACGCTCGGCAACCTGCCGAAGCGCGTGCAGGACTTCCACGGCGATCCGCTCGACAACTATTTCCGCGTCGCGCGCGGCCGTTCGGCGCAGTCGGCGGAAGAACATGCGGCATGCTGCGGCGGTGTCGCGGCCGGCGAAATGACGAAGTGGTTCGACACGAACTATCACTACATCGTGCCGGAACTCCATGCGGACACGAACTTTTCGCTCGATCCGTCGCGACTGCTGCAGCAATTGGCCGAGGCGAAGGCGCAAGGCATCAACGCGAAGCCGGTGATCCTCGGCCCCGTCACGTATCTGTGGCTCGGCAAGGCGAAGGACGATTCTGATCGCCTCGCGCTGCTGCCGAAGCTGCTGCCGGTGTACGGCGCGCTGCTCGACACGCTGACCGCGCAGGGTGTCGAATGGATGCAGATCGACGAGCCGATCCTCGTGACCGAACTCGACGCCGAATGGCGCCAGGCATTTCGCACCGCGTATGCGGCGCTCGAAACGCGCCGCATCAAGCTGCTGCTCGCGACGTACTTCGGCCAGTTGCAGGACAACCTGACGCTCGCTGCCTCGCTGCCGGTCGACGGCCTGCACATCGACGCGATCAACGCGCGCGACGAAATCGATGCACTGGTGCGTGAACTGCCGGCCGACCGCGTGCTGTCGGTGGGCGCGATCAACGGCCGCAACATCTGGAAGACGGACCTGAACGCGACGCTCGACTGGCTCGAACCGCTCGCGAAGCAATTGGGCGGTCGCCTGTGGCTTGCGCCTTCGTGCTCGCTGCTGCACGTGCCGGTCGATCTGGCGAGCGAAGAGAAGCTCGACGCGGAGATCCGTTCGTGGCTTGCGTTCGCGCTGCAGAAGCTCGACGAACTGAAGGTGCTCGCGACCGCGCTGAACGAAGGCCGCGACAGGGTGGCCGACGCGCTTGCCGCAAACGCCGCCGCGATCGAGTCGCGCCGCCGTTCGCCGCGCGTGCACAACCCGGCGGTGAAGGCCTCGATCGCGCGCATCGACGCGCAGCTCGGCAACCGCGCGAGCCCCTATCCGGAACGCGCGCCGAAGCAGTCGGCACGCTTGAACCTGCCGGCCTTCCCGACGACGACGATCGGCTCGTTTCCGCAGACCGCCGAAATCCGCCAGGCGCGCAGCCAGTTCAAGGCCGGCGCGCTGGATGAAGCCGGCTACCGCAACGCGATGCAGGCCGAGATCGAGCGCAGCGTGCGCGAACAGGAATCGCTCGAGCTCGACGTGCTCGTGCACGGTGAAGCCGAGCGCAACGACATGGTCGAATACTTCGGCGAGCAGCTCGACGGCTACGCATTCAGCCAGTTCGGCTGGGTGCAGTCGTACGGTTCGCGCTGCGTGAAGCCGCCGATCCTGTTCGGCGACATCAGCCGTCCGAAAGCGATGACGGTCGAATGGATCGCGTACGCGCAGTCGCTGACGAACAAGCCGATGAAGGGCATGCTGACCGGCCCGGTGACGATCCTGAACTGGTCGTTCGTGCGTGACGACCAGCCGCGCTCGGTGTCGTGCTACCAGCTCGCGCTCGCGATCCGCGACGAAGTGCTCGATCTCGAGAAGGCCGGCGTGCGCGTGATCCAGATCGACGAGGCCGCGCTGCGCGAAGGGTTGCCGCTGCGCCGCGCGCGATGGGGCGAGTACCTGACGTGGGCGGTCGAGTCGTTCCGCATCACGGCGAACGGCGTGCGGGACGACACGCAGATCCACACGCACATGTGCTATTCGGAGTTCAACGACATCATCGCGTCGATCGCCGACATGGACGCGGACGTGATCACGATCGAGACATCGCGCTCGGACATGGAACTGCTCGACGCGTTCGACAGCTTCAGGTATCCGAACGAGATCGGCCCGGGCGTGTACGACATCCATTCGCCGAACATCCCGACGCAGGATCACATCGTCGGCCTGATGAAGAAGGCGGCCGAGCGGATTCCGGCGGAACGCCTGTGGGTGAACCCGGACTGCGGACTGAAGACGCGCCAGTGGCGGGAAGTGATTCCGGCGCTGACGAACATGGTCGCCGCCGCCAAGACGCTGCGCAGCCAGGTGCAATAACGCGCGAATGCGGTATGCCTGCCGCCGCGATCGATGATCCGGCGGCGGGTGCCGTACCGGTCGAGACCGTCCCGGGCAGGCCTCGGGACACGTCGTTTCCGCTGCTTGATCCTCGAGGTGCATTCCCGCCATGTGCGAACGCATCCGCTACCCGCTCGACCAGCGCGAAACAGACGGGAGAGCGGAATCCCGGAGCGGGAGTGCGCGACCGGACGACCGCCCGCATGCGTGGAAACCGGGCAGGCGAAGCCGCCTGCCCGTTGCACCGGAAATTACGCGGTGCGCGCGCCGCGCGGCAGCGGCTCGTTCGTCTTGCCGGGCGCACTCGCATCGTCAATGCTGACGCGACGCGAGATCAGCCACACGCACAGCGATGACAGGATCGCGGCGCTGGTGTACTGGAGCGCGAGCGGCCACCATTGTGGCGCGGTGTTCTGCGCGATGATGGTCGCAACGAGCGGCATGAGGCCGCCGGCGAGCGCGCCGCACACCTGGTACGCGATCGAGATCGCCGTGTAGCGGATGCGTGCGACGAAGATACCGCTGACGAAGCCTGCAACCACCGAGTAGTAGCCCGATTCCGCGAGCGTCGCGAGGCCGACGCCGACCGTAATCGACAGCGGCGTGCCCATGTGCACGAGCGGCAGCATGACGAACGGGACGATCGCAGCCCATGCGCCGGTGATCAGCAGCACGCGCGTGGTGCCGAAGCGCTGCGCGAGGAACGCGGCCGCGAGCTGCACGACGAACTGCAGCACGGCGACGATCGTCATGCAATGCAGCACCATCGACCGGTCGAGCGACAGGAACTGCGTGGCGTAGCTGATCATGAAGATGTTGCTGAAATACACGCCGGCGATGCCGTAGACGTTCGCACCGATCGCGAGCAGCAGCAGCGGCCAGTACTTGAGCGCTTCGCGCACCGGGTTCTGCGCGGTATTGCCGCTCTTTTTCACTTCCTCGAACTCGGGCGATTCCGACACGCTCGCGCGGATCACGAAGCCGACGATCAGCAGCACGGAACTCGCAAGGAACGGCACGCGCCAGCCCCAGCTCATCATGTCGTCCTTCGACAGCGTGCTGATCGCGCCGAACGCGAGCATCGACAGGATCAGGCCGCTCGCGCTGCCGAGCTGCGCGAACGACGCGAAGAACGTGCGCTTGCCTTCGGGCGCGTGTTCGCCGGCGAGCAGCACCGCGCCGCCCCATTCGCCGCCGACCGCGATGCCTTGCAGCACGCGCATCAGCACGAGCAGGATCGGGGCGATCACGCCGGCCTGCGCATGGGTCGGCAGCAGGCCGATCGCGACCGTCGACACGGCCATCAGCATCAGTGTCGCGAGCAGCGAACGCTTGCGGCCGAAGCGGTCGCCGAGATAGCCGAACATCACGCCGCCGAGCGGCCGCGCGAAGAAGCCGACCGCGAACGAGCCGAACGACGCGAGCAGGCTGACGAAGCGGTTTTCGCCGGGAAAGAACAGCGGCCCGAACACGATGGCGGCGGCGGTCGCATAGCTATAGAAGTCGTACCACTCGATCGTGGTGCCGACGAACGAAGCGAGCGCCGCCCGCTTCGGTTGCTTGACGGAAGTCCCCATCTGTCTAGTGTTCCTCTCGAATCCTCTGATTTTTGGAATGGATGGCGGCGCGGGGATCAGTCGCGGTACGCGACGCCGGGCAGCACGCACAGCAGCTCGTACGCAAGGTTCGCGCCGAGCAGGGCCGTGGTGCCGAACGGGTCGTACGGCGGCGCGACTTCGACGAGATCGCAGCCGACGATGTTCAGCCCCTTCGCGCCGCGGATGATTTCAAGCGCCTGCGGCACCGTGAGGCCGGCGATTTCCGGCGTGCCGGTGCCCGGGGCATAGGCCGGGTCGATGCCGTCGATGTCGAAGCTGATGTAGACGGGTGTGTCGCCGACGCGCGCGCGCACTTCTTCCATCAGTGGTGCGAGCGACTTGTTCCAGCATTCCTCGGCCTGGACCACGCGGAAGCCCTGCTCGCGGCACCAGTCGAAGTCCTCGGCCGCGTAGCCGGTGCCGCGCAGGCCGATCTGCGTGACCTTGTCGCCGTGCAGCAGGCCTTCCTCGACCGCCCGGCGGAACGGCGTGCCGTGCGCGATCTTTTCGCCCATCATCGTGTCGTTCACGTCGGCGTGTGCATCGACGTGGATCAATGCAACCTTGCCGTGCTTGCGGTGGATCGCGCGCAGGATCGGCAGCGCGATCGTGTGGTCGCCGCCGAGCGTGATCGGCTTGCAGCCGTGCTCGAGGATCGCGTCGTACGCGGCCTCGATGCGCGCGATGGAGTCGTGCAGGTTGTACGGGTTGATCGCGACGTCGCCGATATCGGCGACTTGCAGCGAATCGAAGGGTGCCGCGCGCGTGGCCATGTTGTACGGGCGCAGCAGCACGGACTCGGTGCGGATCTGGCGCGGGCCGAAGCGCGCGCCGGTGCGGTTGGAGGTGCCGAGGTCGAACGGCACGCCGACGAAGCATGCGTCGAGGCCCGCGGCGCTTGCCACGTGCGGCAGGCGCATCATCGTCGCGATGCCGCCGCAGCGCGGCATTTCATTGCCGCCGAGCGGCTGGAAATGGGTGTGGTCGTTCATGGGCTTGTCTCTTCCGATGTGGGGTTGCCGTATCATGCGACGCGGCCTGGCACATAGTTTTACGCGTCACGCCGGAAAGAAGAATGCGAAGATATCGACGTAAACATCGATTTTCATCGATGTATGGAAGGGGAATAGCGTGCTGGGGAATCTGTCGACGCTCGATCTGCGGTTGATCCGCGTGTTTCTCGCGGTCACGGACGCGGGCGGCGTGTCGGCCGCGCAGGCGATGCTGAACGTCGGCCAGTCGACGATCAGCGCGCAGCTGTCGTCGCTCGAGACGCGGCTCGGCTACCGGCTCTGCGAGCGCGGCCGCAGCGGCTTCCGGCTCACGCCGAAAGGCGAGCGGTTCCACGCGATGAGCCGCAAGCTGCTCGCGGCGCTCGACGAATTCGGGATGGCGGCGCGGCACATGGACCGCCAGCTGGTCGGCACGCTGAACATCGGCCTGATCGGCCATACGCCGATTAGCCAGAACGCGCGGATCGCCGAGGCGATCGCCGCGTTCCGCACGCGCGACGAGGCCGTGCGCTTCTCGATCTCGGTGCGCGCGCCGGGCGATCTCGAGGAAAAGCTGCTGAGCGACGAGATCCAGATCGCGGTCGGCTACTTCTGGCATCGCGTGCCGTCGCTGCACTACACGCCGCTGTTCATCGAGCGGCAGGTCGCCTACTGCGGCCGCGGCCATCCGCTGTTCGAACCCGCGGGCGCGCTGACGCCGGCCGACGTCGCGGGCTTCGAGTGGGCGTGGCGCTCGTATCCGCTGCCGGAGGCGCAGATGTCGACGACGCCCGACCGCGTAACCGCGACCGCCGACAACATGGAGGCCGTCGCGCTGCTGATCCTGTCCGGCCACCACCTCGGCTATCTGCCGCAGCACTTCGCGGCACCGTATGTCGCGCAGGGGCTGCTCGCGCCGCTCAATCAGGACCAGCTACGCTACGACGTCACGTTCCACATGGTCGTGGCGCGCGACGGACGCGGCGATCCACTCGTCGAAGCGTTTCTCGAGGATCTCGAGCACGCGCACCAGCCGCCCGACATCGTGTAGGGCGCCGTCGGCAACAATGTGAACGAATGTTGCGGCGGCGCGGCCCGCCGTCGCCCACATCGATAGGCGTCGAAGTGACGTATCGGGCAGCGGAGCGGCTTGCGTGTGCCGGCTGCCCGCCGCCATCACGGCACCGGCAATCCCGCGTCGTGCTTGACCTCGCGCAGCGACAGCGCCGATTCGATCGACGTCACGCCCGGCAGCATCCGCAGCGAATCGCGAATGAACGTGCCGTAGTCGTCGAGATCGCGCGCGACCACCTGCAGCAGATAGTCGGCCGTGCCCGCGACGTTGTGGCACGCGAGAATCCGCTCGATGCCGAGCACTTCCCGTTCGAACCGGTCGGCGACCTTGCGGTCGTGCGTCGCGAACCGCACGAGCACGAATGCGACGACGCCGAAGCCGAGCGCCTGGCGCGACAGCTGCGCGCGGTAGCGCTCGATGTAGCCGTCGCTTTCGAGACGTTTCAGGCGCCGTGCGCAGGGCGTCTCGGAGAGGCCCACGGAATCGGCGAGGCGTGCGATCGGCAGGCGGCCGTCGCGCTGCACCGCGGCGAGAATCGCACGATCGGTTTTATCGAGTTCGGACATGTTGGCGGAATCCTTGTCTTGGTTGCGCGATTGTGGCGGATTCCGCTATCGATCGCCAATCCTGAGCCAAATATGGCCAATAATCCCTCCATCTTCAGCGGCAACATATCGTCATTGAAGGACGGGGGCAGACCATGATTTCCACGCATTTGCTGTTGATTTATCTCGCCGCACTGGCGGCCATCTACGCGGTGCCCGGGCCCGACATGGCGCTCGTTCTGCAGACCAGCATCGGCCGTGGCGTGCGGCCGGGCATGGCGGCGGCGGCCGGCCTGTCGCTGTCGCGCACCGCGCACGTGACGTTGTCCGCCTGCGGCGTCGCGGCGCTGATCCGCGGCGCGCCATGGCTGTACGAGGCGATTCGCTACGGCGGCGCACTCTATCTCGCATACGTCGCGATCCAGGTGTTCCGCTCGCCGGTGTTCGCGCTCGGCGACGGCGATGCGGCCGCCGCCGGGGAACTGCGGCAGTCGTTCTTCAAGGGGCTGCTGACGAACCTGCTGAACCCGAAGGCGCTGCTGTTCTGCTCGGTGCTGCTGCCGCAATTCGTGCGGCCGGAGGCCGGGCCCGTCGTGTGGCAGATGTTCGAACTCGGCGCGATGCTCGTCGCGGCCGGCGTGTGTTTCGACCTCGCATGCGTGTTCGGCGCGTCGCGCATCGCCGCATGGATGCGCGCGCATCCGCTGGCCCAGACGGTGCAGCGCTGGACGTTTTCCGCTGCGCTGATCGGCTTCGCGCTGCGCCTGTCGATGGACTGAGCCACGTCATCGCACCGTGCCGCGCGGGTCGGCAGGCCGCGCGGTGCAGTGCACAACGAACGCGGGGCCGCGCGCAATGCCGGCCTTCGCCCGCTGGCCGCGACACGGCGGGGCGCGCGCGCAAATCATCTGACTGTTCTAAACTTCCTTTAACCTCGCGCTGTTGCAAACCGACTGACCGAACGGAACCGTCTCCCGCCGGCCCTGTCCGATTTCCTGGCTATTCCGTGCAACGCGGTACCAAGGAGGGTCTGAACATGGCAAGGCATCTTCAAGCCGACCGTGAACCCCGCATCGTCGCCGAATCGAAGTGTCTCGGTCAGTGCGATCCGGCAGAACGCATCCACGTCACGATCATGTTGCGGCGGCAGGAAGAAGGGCAACTCGATGCATTGGTCCACCAGCTCGCCACCGGCGACGCCCAGGCAAAACCGCTGTCGCGCGACGCCTTCGCGCAGCGTTTTTCCGCCAATCCCGACGACATTCGCAAAACCGAGGACTTCGCGCGCCGCCATCAGCTGACGGTCGATCGCGTCGATCCGGTCGAAAGCGTCGTCGTGCTGTCCGGGACCATCCAGCAGTTCGAGGCGGCATTCAGCGTGAAGCTCGAGCGTTTCGAGCATCGCTCGATCGGCCAGTACCGCGGCCGCTCGGGCCCGATCGCGCTGCCGGACGATCTCGGCGATGCCGTCACGGCCGTGCTCGGCCTAGACAGCCGTCCGCAGGCGCGGCCGCACTTCCGGCTGCGTCCGCCGTTCAAGCCCGCGCGCGGCGCCACCAGCGTCACGTTTACGCCGATCCAGCTCGCGTCGCTGTACGGCTTTCCGGCCGGCGACGGCGCGGGGCAATGCATCGCGATCGTCGAACTCGGTGGTGGCTATCGCCCGGCCGATATCCAGCAGTATTTCCGCGGGCTCGGCATCAACACGCCGCCGACGCTCGTCGACGTGAACGTCGGCACCGGCCGCAATGCGCCGACCGGCGAGGCGAACGGCCCGGACGGCGAAGTCGCGCTCGACATCGAGATCGCCGGTGCGATCGCGCCGGCTGCGAAGATCGCGGTCTACTTCGCGCCGAACAGCGACGCGGGCTTCATCCAGGCTGTGAACGCGGCCGTTACCGACAAGACCAACCAGCCGTCCGTGATCTCGATCAGCTGGGGCGGGCCGGAAGCGATCTGGCAGGCGCAGTCGGCACAGGCGTTCAACCGCGTGCTGCAGGCGGCTGCCGCGCAGGGGATCACGGTGTGCGCGGCGTCGGGCGACAGCGGCTCGGGCGACGGGCTGCAGGACGGCGCCGATCACGTCGACTTCCCGGCATCGAGCCCGTACGTGCTCGGCTGCGGCGGCACGCAGCTCGATGCGCTGCCGGGGCAGGGCATTCGCAGCGAGGTCACGTGGAACGACGAGGCGGCCGGTGGCGGTGCGGGCGGCGGCGGCGTCAGCACGATGTTCGACGTGCCGGTCTGGCAGCAGGGGCTGAAGGTGGCGCTCGCCGACGGCAGCAGCACGTCGCTCGCGAAGCGCGGCGTGCCGGACGTCGCCGGCGATGCCTCGCCGCAAACGGGCTACGAGGTGTCGATCGCGGGCACGCCCGCGGTGATGGGCGGCACGAGCGCGGTCGCGCCGTTGTGGGCCGCGCTGATCGCCCGGATCAACGCGGCGGCCGGTGCATCGGCCGGCTGGATCAATCCGGCGCTGTACAAGAATCCGGGCGCGCTGCGCGACATCACGAAAGGCTCGAACGGCACGTATGCGGCCGCGCACGGCTGGGACGCATGCACGGGCCTCGGCAGCCCCGACGGCACGAAACTCGTGGCGATCCTCGCGCGCAAGCCGTCGAGCTGACGCGCCGGCATACGCCTTTCCATGCGACGCGGGTTTCCTGCCCGCGTCTTTTTTCACCTCCAGGAGCAGCACGATGGGCATCGATTCCGCATCTTCCGGCGGCGTGTATCCGCTGCATCACGGCGACCACAATTCGCATGGCGTGCCGCCGACCATCAATCCCGTCGCGCTGAGCCACGGCCGCGACCAGCCGTTCTTCGATCCGGTCGCATACGGCAACGGCCCCGACGACTCGGTGACCGACACGACCGAAGCGGCCGCGATCACGCATCACACGATCCTGATCGACGGCAAGCGGATCGCGTACACGGCGACGGTCGGCCATCTCGTGACGGTCGACCCGAGCAGTTCGCAGCCGGCCGCGAAGATCTTCTATGTCGCGTTCACGGCCGACGGCGCGAAGGAGGAAACGCGGCCCGTCACGTTCTTCTACAACGGCGGGCCCGGCTCGTCGTCGGTGTTCGTGCTGCTCGGTTCGTTCGCGCCGAAGCGCATCAAGACGTCGATGCCGGGGTTCACGCCGCCCGCGCCGTACCAGATGGAAGACAACCCGGACAGCATGATCGACCACAGCGATCTCGTGTTCATCAACCCGGTCGGCACCGGTTATTCGGCGGCTGTCGCGCCGAACAAGAATCGCAATTTCTGGGGCGTCGACCAGGATGCGGATTCGCTGAAGCAGTTCATCAAGCGCTACCTGACGAAGAACAATCGCTGGAATTCGCCGAAATACCTGTTCGGCGAGTCGTATGGCACCGCGCGCAGCTGCGTGCTCGCGTACAAGCTGCACGAGGACGGCGTCGACCTGAACGGCGTCACGCTGCAGTCGTCGATCCTCGACTACCGGCAGGCCGGCAACCCGGTCGGCGCGCTGCCGACTGCGGCGGCCGACGCGTGGTATCACAAGAAGCTCGGCGTCAAGCCGGCGCCGACCGATCTCGGCGCGTTCGTCGAGGAAGTCGCGCAGTTCGCTCGCACCGACTACCTGAGCGCATTGCGCAACGTGCCGCATGCCGACCCGGCCGCCGTTCGGAAGCTGTCGGACTACACGGGCATCGACACGGCGACGCTGCAGACCTGGGGGCTCGACATCGCGGGTTACAACGCGCGCGGCAATTCGCTGTTCCTGACGACGCTGCTGCAGGCGCAGGGGCTGGCGCTCGGTTCGTACGACGGCCGCGTGACGGCGATTTCGACCGGTATCGCCGGCAAGATCGATCCGAATTCGGGCGGCAACGATCCGACGATGACGGCCGTGACGGGCGTCTACACGGCGATGTGGAACAGCTACCTGAACGAGCAGTTGAAGTTCACGTCGAACTCCGCGTTCACGGACCTGAACGACCAGGCGTTCCAGAACTGGGACTTCGGCCATATCGACCCGACCGGTGCGCAGCAGGGCATCGATGCGAAGGGGAACGTGATCCTCTACACGGCGGGCGACCTCGCCGCGGTGATGGCGCTGAATGTCGACCTGAAGGTGCTGTCGGCGAACGGCTTCTACGATTTCGTCACGCCGTTCTACCAGACCGTGATCGACCTGCAGCAGATGCCGCTCGAGGATCAGAAGGTGCGGCAGAACCTGTCCGCGCGGTTCTATCCGTCGGGGCACATGGTGTATCTCGACGGCGGTTCGCGCACCGCGCTCAAGCGCGATCTTGCAACGATGTACGACGCGACGGTCAGCGATACGGGCGCGCGGATGCGGATTCGCGCATTGCAGGCGAAGAAGACGGGCGGGCACGCGTAGCGCGGCCCGTCGTGCACGGGCCGCGCGTGACCGTGACGGTTCGCGCGGCGCGGTGTTTCGGCCGGAGCGGCCGGCTTACGCGGCCGGCCAGTCGAACGGCGTGTACGGCAGTGCGCGCTTGTGGCGCGAACCGTCGTAGAAGCGCAGCACCGTTTCGTACACGTTGTCGGCGACGGGATTGCCTTCGAGAAAATCGTCGATCTCGTCGTAGGTGACGCCATACGCGTGCTCGTCGGGGCGCAGCGGACGCAGTTCCTCGAGGTCGGCCGTCGGCACCTTCATCACGATCAGTTCTTCGCCACCGAGCGCGCGGGCGACCGCACGCACGCGGCGCTTGCTCAGGCCGGCGAGCGGCAGCACGTCCGCGCCGCCGTCGCCGAATTTCGTGAAGAAGCCCATCAGCGATTCGGCCGCGTGGTCGGTGCCGATCACGATGCCGCGCCGCGCGCCGGCTACCGCATACTGCGCGATCATGCGCTCGCGCGCCTTGATGTTGCCGTGCACGAAGTCCTGCTGTGCCGGGTTTTCGAACGCGTGACCGGAGGCGATCAGCGACGCGAGCATCGCGTCGGCGGCCGGCTTCACGTCGACCGTGAACGTCTCGTCCGCACGCACGAACGCGAGCGCGCGCTGTGCATCGGCTTCGTCGTTCTGCACGCCGTTCGGCAAGCGCATTGCGATGAAGCGGGCGTCGTAGCCGCCGGCGCGCAGCTTTTCGACCGACAACTGCGCGAGCCGCCCGGCCGTCGACGAATCGACGCCGCCGCTGATGCCGAGCACGTAGGTCCGCAGGCCGGTCGAACGAAGGTACTGAGCGAGGAAATCGACGCGGCGGGCGATCTCGGCCTCGGCGTCGAAGTGCGGGGCGACGTTCAGTTCGGCAATGATCGCGCGTTGGCGGCTGGCGTAATCGGCGGATGTCATGGGGGGTTCCGGAACGAAATGCAAGGCGCCCATCATAAGCGCAATCGCGGCCCGGCGCCGCGCCGGGCATGCGATCCGGCGGCTTCGCGTTGCATCGGCGAGACGCGGTGCATCGTCGTGGTGCAGCGCATCCTGGCGTGCGCGCGGATGCTTCGTTTCGATGCATGGAGGGGCGCGGTGACGGACGCTTCCTGCTCCTGCTCCTGCTCCTGCTCCTGCTCCTGCTCCTGCACCTGCACCTGCACCTGCACCTGCTCTTGTTTGTGTTTGTGTTCGCGTCAGCGCCGCGCGAGCACGACACCCACGAGCGCGAGCGCGAAGCCGGCGAGCTGGACGGTCGCGAGCGTTTCTCCGAACAGCAGGTAACCCTGCAGCGCGGCGAGCGGCGGCGCGAGAAACAGCAACGACGTCGCGCGGGCCGCGTTGCCGCGCCGCAGCATCCACATCAGCATCGTGACCGCGCCGCCGGACAGGAACACGACGCCCCACACGAGCGATAGCCACAGCGCCGGCGCGCCGGTCCAGCGCGTTTCGTGCAGCAGCACGACGAAGATGGCCGCGACGATCGCGGCGCCGAGATTCTGCACGGCGACGGCCGTGCGCAGGTCGTTCTGCGCGAGCTTGCCTTTCTGGTACAGCGAGCCTGCCGTGATCGAGCCGACCGCCAGGATCGACACGGTCACGACGAACCACGCGGGCGCGACGCCGCCCGCGACCTTCGGCGCGAGCACGAGCGCGACGCCGGCGAGCCCGAGCGCCATCCCGAGCCAGCCGCGCGTGGGCAGGCGCTCGTTGAACAGCGGCACGGCCAGCACGGCGGTGGCGAGCGGCTGCAGTGCGCCGAGGAGTGCCATCACGCCCGCGTTCAGCCCTTGCGCGACGGCCCAGTAGCTGGCGCCGAGATAGACGCCCTGCAGCAGCGCGCCCGCGATCAGGTGGCGCGGCCATTCGCGGCGGGCCGGCCACGGCGCGCGCGCGACGAGAGCCACGGCGCCGAACAGCACGGCCGTGCCCGCGAAACGCGCGAGCAGGAACAGGTTCGGATCGGCGTAGGGCTTGATTGCCCGGGCGACGATGAAGCCGGTGGACCACAGCGCGACGAAAGCCGGGGCGACGAACGAGGTGAACATGCGTGGCGGGCCGCGATACGGCCGGACGGATCGTGAAGTCGGCCAGTATCGGGCGAAGCGGCGCGGCCGTCTTGTCGGATTCTGCATTCGCCCGGCGCGCTTGCGCGGCGCATGCACGCGGCCATGCATGGCGCGCGGCTTCGGCTGCGCGTGGTGGCTACGCACGCGAAGCGCCGCCAGCGCAGCAATGCGCTGGCCGTTCGGCTATTGGCCGGCCGGGTGAAAGCGCCGTGGCATGAACGCGCGCCGTGGCGCGCGCAAAGGAACGGAGATCAGTCGAGCGAGAACGTGTCGAGCGGCTGGTTCGCGCGCGCGTCGGTCGCGAAGCGCGCGGCGAGCTGTTCATACAGCCGGCGGGCCTCGTCGAGCGTCAGGTCGATCCAGTACGGATCGCCGGCCCCGTCGTTGAGCCGTTCCGGCGAAAACTGGATTTCGAGCACACTGCCTTTGCGATACATTGGGCAAGCCCCTTGATGGTCTGTCGTTCGGCGAAGCGCAGAGTGTAGCAATCGCTTGCCGTGCCGATTCGCGCGCATCGGGCAATACAGAATTTCGCTTTCGCGAAGCGCGGCCGCTGCGGGACGCGCCGCCGTCAAATGCCAGTCAAACGGCCGTAATACAATGGCCGGCTTACCCATTACCAGTCGCCTCGGGCGCATTGCGATGCTGGCGGAACAACGTCATCAATACATTCTGTCGGAGCTCGGACGATCGGGCGCGCTGTCGGTTGCCGAACTCGTGCGCTCGCTCGACGTGTCGCGCGAGACCGTGCGGCGCGACCTGAACGCGCTGGCGGCGCGCGGCCTGCTCGTGATGACGCACGGCGGCGCGCTGGCGGCGGACCGGCGCGAGCCGAGCCTGTCCGAGCGTGAAGCGGCGAACGCCGAAGCGAAGCGCACGATCGGGCGGCGCGCGGCCGAATTCGTGCCCGACGATGCATCGGTGCTGATCGACTCGGGCAGCACGCCGCATGCGGTCGCGCTCGCGTTGACCGACCGGCACCGGCTGTCGATCTACACGAACGACTGGCGCACCGCGTTCGTGCTCGCGCGCCGCAATGGCAATCGCGTGACGCTGCTCGGCGGCGAGCTGTCCGACGACGAGGATGCGACGTTCGGGCTCGATACGATCCAGCAGCTCGCGCAATACCATGTCGATTTCGCGTTCGTCGGCGCGGGCGGCATCACGGCCGACGGCGACTGTACCGACTACTCGCGGCTCGCCGCCGAAGTGCGCAGCCGGATGATCGCGGCGGCCGGCACGGCGATCATCGTCGCCGACCATTCGAAGTTCGGCCGCGTGACGCCGGTGCGGATCAACGGCACGTCGGCCGCGCGCTACCTCGTGACCGAGCGCGCGCCGGACAAGACCGTGCGCCGCGCGCTGACCGCACGCGGCATCGAACTGCTCGTGTGCGACTGACGCGGCGCCGACATACAAGGTTCATCGAACGGTCATCGCACTGGAAGACCCGCCGTCAAGACTGACGCATTCATCTCTATTGGCCGGAACGCCAGGAGCGACGAATGACCGTCAGCGTACGCAGCTATCTTTCCCCGACCCTGGTGCTCTTGGCCTTCGACTGGCCCGATGCTGCATCGCGCACCGACTTCCTCGGCTTCGCGATCCGGCGCACGCCGGGCTTCTGGTCGGCCGACGGCAAGACGCGGGCGCCGAACAGCTGGCTGCCGAACCGGCTGACGTTCGACGGCCCGGCCGCCGACACGCAGGGCGATGCGCCGACCGACCAGGCGCCGATCCAGAAATTCATGTGGTGGGACGCGCGCATCGATCCGCAGGATCGCGATGCGTCGTTCCGCTATGACGTCTTTCCCGTCGTCGGCACGCCGGCGAATCTGCAGGTGCTCGATGCGCAGGCAGGCGTGTGCGAGGTCGTGCTGCCCGCGCACATCGTCGATGGCATCGGCACGTGGTTCAACCGCGCGGTGGTGAGCTCGCAGGCGTTCGCGAAACAGGTCGCGGCGCTGGGTCTCGCGCCGAACGCGGCGCCGAGCGCGGACCAGGCGCTGAAGCTGCGCACGTGGCTCGCGAACGACATGGAACAGGTGTTCGCGGAGATGCTCGACCCCGCGTCGCGCGCGGTGTCGGCTGTCTATCACCTGACGGACACGCTGTGGGCGCTGCCTGCATTCGACGCGTTCGGACGCCGGCACGGCGCAGCGTCGCTCGCGATCGTCTTCGACGCACACGCGACCGCGCGCAAGGGCAAGCCAGCGCTGCCGTCGCCGAACCAGCAGGCCGTCGACGCGCTGCGGGGCCTCGCGACGCTGGCGCCGCGCGATCGCTCGCACATCATGCACGACAAGTTCATCGTGACCGACGCGCCCGGGCATGTGACACCTGCGGCGGCGCCCGCGCGCGTGCTCACCGGTTCCGCGAACTTCACGACCGAAGGGCTGACGGAACAGGCCAACGTGCTGCACGCATTCGATTCGCCTGCGCTCGCCGCGCTGTACAACGAGCGTGCGCATGCGCTGGCCGCGAATCCGCCGATCGCGGAAACGGCGCGGCTGTCGCCCGGCTGGTCGGCGCCGCTGATGGTCGGCAGCGCGCAGGTGCGCGTCGCGTTTTCGCCGGAGCCGGCGGGGCAACGCACCGAGATCGACACGATCGTCGCTGCGATCGCGGCCGCGAAGCATTCGGTGTCGTTCTGCCTGTTCATGCCGACCGACGCGGCGCTGCGCGACGCATGCTTTGCAGCCGGCGACCGCGGCCTGATGATGTTCGGCCTCGTGAACCGCATCAACGTCGGCAGTGCGACGAAGGCCGGTGCCGCACAGCACGACGGCCAGCCGCTCGATGCGGCAACGCTCGCGAACCTCGAGCTTTACCATCGCCATCGCGATCGTCGCGACGTGATCGATGCCGCGTATTTCTCACCGGCAACCGTGCCGCAGGGCTTCGAGCCGGAGCTGCGCCTCTTTCCGGGCGCATCGGCGCCGGCCTATCCGCCGGTCGTGATCCACCACAAGTTCATCGTGATCGATGCGGAAGGCGCGAACCCGATCGTCTATACGGGCTCGGCGAACATGAGCCGCAATTCAGAGCAGTACAACGACGAGAACCTGCTCGAGATCCGCGACACGCGGATTGCCGCGATCTATCTTGCGGAATTCCTGCGGCTCTACGAGCACTATCGCGCGCGGGCGCTGTCGATCGAGACGAAGCAGCACGGCGCCGGTTCGCATCGGCAGCTCGCGCTCGCGCCGGATTCGAGCTGGGCGAAGAAGTATTACGCGGCGGGAAGCCCGGAAGAGAAAGCGCGGATCGCGCTGGCGTCGATCGCGCCGACGGACTGACGCGTGACGCGTGCGCTCGACCCGGAGTGGCCTGAAGCGGCCGGAAGCGCGACGTGCTCCCGGCTCATGCCGGTTGCACGCGTGGTGGTGTCGTTCGAGAGAGGGGCCGCCCGGCGAGTGGATCGCTCGCCGTCCGGCCTTCGGTGGAATCGCGCGGCGTGCCTACGCGGCGACGTAGCGCAGCACGGAGTCGGCGATTGTCTCGCGATGCCGCACGCGCAGCCGCGGCGCCGACGGATCGCGGCCGAACGCGGCGCCGAACGTATAGCGGTTCGACACGCGGTGGAAGCAGAACGAGCTGATCAGCAGGTGCAGGTCGAACGCGTCGATGTCCTTGCGGAACGCGCCGCTCGCCGCGCCGCGCTCGAGCAGTTCCTCGAGCGTCTTGATGATGCTGACGTTGCGGTTCTTGAACGACTTCAGCTGTTCGAGATACTTCGCGCCGTGAATGTTCTCGATCGACACGAGGCGGACGAAGTCGCGATGCTTGTCGTGATAGTCGAACGTGAATTCGACGAGCCGGCGCATGCCTTCGCGCGGCTCCATGTCGCCGACGTGCAGTTCCTGCTCGAGCGCGCGGATGTCGCCGTACACCTTCTCCAGCACGGCCTCGTACAGGCCTTCCTTGCTTTCGAAGTAGTAGTAGAGCATCCGCTTCGTCGTGTTCGTGCGCTCGGCGATCGCGTCGACGCGCGCACCGGCGAGGCCCATCGCGGAAAACTCCTGCGTGGCGACGTCGAGGATGTTGCGCTTGGTTTGCTCGGGATCGTATTTGCGCCGCGCATCGGTCGCAAGCGCGCGGCTTTCGGACGTGGCGGCCTTGCTTCCAGCTTTCATGTGACTTTGTTGTGGGTTGGCGGCGGCATGAAAAAACCATTCTAGCATGCGGGAAATGCCCGTCCTGCCGACCTTGCGCTTGAATCGGCAGCGCGGTTTCGGCCGCCGCCGCGGCGGCTCAGCGCCGGCACGACGCGAGTGCGTCGCGGGCCTGGTACGCGGTGTACGTGAGCTGCGCGGCGGCGAGGCCCGCGAGCCCGAACGTGCGCGTCAGCCCGAACGCGGCGAAGCCTTCCGGCACGGGCTGCTCCCCGGCCAGCGCGGCGGCGAGTGCTTCGCCGGCGACGGTGGTGGGCGCCATCCCGTGGCCACCGAACGCGATCGCGTGCCACACGCCGTCCGCGTCGCGACCGATCTGCGGCATCTTGTGCCGCGCGTAGCTCATCAGCCCGCCCCACGCGTAGTCGACCTTCACGCCGTCGAGCTGCGGATACACGCGCAGCAGGTCGCGCCGCAGCAGCCGCGCGATTGCGTCGGGGCCGCGGTCGAGCACCGAGATCCGGCCGCCCCACAGAATCCGCGTGTCCTTCAGCGGACGGTAGTAGTCGAATGCGAAACGCGTGTCGTAGATTGCGTACGGTGCATCGATCGCGTCCGGCAGCCGCGTGCCGAGCGGCTCGGTCGCGATCACGTAGGTCGCGATCGGCAGCACCGCGCGCTCGATGCGCGGCGACACGCCGCGCGCATAGCCGCCGCCGGCGAACACGACGTCCTTCGCGCGCACCGTGCCCTGCGCCGTGCGCACGACGTAGCCGGCGCCTTCGCGCGTGATGCCGAGCGCAGCCGAGCGTTCGTACACGCGTGCGCCGCCGCGCGAGGCAGCCGCCGCGACGCCGAGCACGTACTTGAGCGGATGGAAGTGGAACGCGTTCGGCTCGAACAGGCCGCCGTAATAGCGCTGCGTCTTGAGCCGCGCGCGCAGCGCGTCGGTGGAGACGGGTTCCCAGTCGACGTTGAATTCCTGCTTCATCAGCGTGCGCACGCCGTCGAGCCGCGACGGATCATCGAACCAGTTCGCGAGCATCACGCCCTCGTCGACGATGTCGCAGTCGATGCCGTAGCGGGCAATTCGCGTGCGGATCAGGTCGACCGCATCGACGGTGAGCCGGTACAGGCGGCGGCCTTCGTCGCGGCCGAGCGTGCGTAGCAGGTCCGCGTTGTCGAGGCTGTAGCCCCCGAACACGAAGCCGCCGTTGCGGCCCGACGCGCCGAAGCCCACCCGTTCGCTGTCGAGCACGACGACATCCCGCACGCCGCGCTCGACGAGACCGAGCGCCGTGCACAGGCCGGCGAGGCCGCCGCCGACGATGCAGACCTGCGTGTCGATCGTGCCGGTCAGTTGCGGGTAGGGCTGGCGGGTAACGGTGGCTTCGTAGAAGTTCTGCATGCGTTTTCGGTGACTCGTAACGGCGGAAAACAGGCGGCGCGCGTCGATCTTGCCTGAACGCGCGCGCCGCGTCGAATGGGGTTTTCAGTGCGCCGGCCGCCGCGGTCGTGCGGCGGCCGGCGCTTCCGGGCATCAGGCGCCCGAGGTCGGGTTGGCCGGGCTGGCGACGTAGGCCGGATAGCCAGCGTCGGCCTTCTCGGCGTCGGCCTTCTCCGTGGCGTCGGCCATCGCGTTGCGCTCGATCCATGGCGCGATCTCCATGTCCTCGTAGCGCACGAGGCGGCATTTGCGCACCAGCGCGTAGCCGAGCCAGATCACGACGAAGAACGGCACGCCGATGTAGGTCGCGGCGACGCCTGCCCAGTCGATCTTGCTGCCGAGGAACGCCTGGTAATCCTGGCCCAGCGCGATGACCGCGCACAGCACGAACGCGAAGATCGGGCCGAACGGGAACCACTTCGAGCGGTACGGCAACTGGTCGAGGCGGTAGCCCTGCTTCAACAGGCCCTTGCGGAAGCGGTAGTGGCTGATCGCGATGCCGAGCCACGTGATGAAGCCGGCCATGCCCGACGTGTTCAGCAGCCACAGGTAGACCGTCTTGTCGCCATACAGCGACGTGAGGAAGCAGAGCGCGCCGACGGCCGTCGTCGCATACAGCGCGTTGCGCGGCACGCCACCGGGCGACAGCTTCGCGAACAGCTTCGGTGCGCGGCCTTCTACCGCGAGGTTGTACAGCATCCGCGTCGACGCGTACATGCCCGAATTACCGGCCGACAGCACGGCCGTCAGGATCACCGCGTTCATCACGCCGGCCGCGAACGCGAGGCCCGCGTGGCGGAACACGAGCGTAAACGGGCTCACGCCGATGTCGGTCACGTCGCTTTTCAGCAGGCTCGGGTCGGTGTACGGAATCAGCACGCCGATCACGAAGATCGCGAGCACGTAGAAGAGCAGGATGCGCCAGAAGATCTGGCTGACTGCGCGCGGGATCGTCGTGCGCGGATTCTCCGATTCGCCGGCCGCGACGCCGATCATTTCGGTGCCCTGGAACGAGAAGCCCGCGATCATCGCGACGCCCATCAGCGCCGGCAGGCCGCCCGCGAACGGCGCGTCGCCGATCGTCAGGTTGCCCCAGCCGTTGCCCGGCGCGCCCTTCAGAATGCCGAAGATCATCAGCAGGCCGACGCCGAGGAACGCGACGACCGTCAGCACCTTGATCAGCGCGAACCAGTATTCGGCTTCACCAAAACCGCGCACCGACAGCGCGTTGAGCGCGAAGATCAGCGTGAGAAACAGCGCGCTCCACCAGACGCCCGGCACATGCGGAAACCAGTAGTTCATCACGAGCTGCGCGGCGACGAGCTCGACCGCGAGCGTGACGGCCCAGCTATACCAGTAGTTCCAGCCGATCGCGAAGCCGAAGCCTTCGTCGACGAACTTCGAGCCGTAGGTCGCGAACGAGCCCGACACCGGCATGAACGCGGCCATTTCGCCGAGGCTCGTCATCAGGAAGTAGACCATCAGGCCGATCAGCATGTACGCGACGATCGCGCCGCCGGGGCCGGCCTGGGAAATCGATGCACCGGACGCGACGAACAGGCCCGTGCCGATCGAGCCGCCGATGGCGATCATCCGCAGATGGCGCGCCTGCAGGCTGCGGTGAAGGGCCGGCGTTGCGGGGCGCGAGCCGGGTGGAGGGGAGGAATCGGGGCGGGCATCTGAATGCATGGGCGGTGCTGGGCACTGTCTCCGGGATTGTTTTTTGGCCGCGAAACGCAACGCGTCGCCGGCCGCCGGCCGGACGGCGACGGTGCCGCGCAGCCCGGATCGGACGAACCGGGGGCACGATGCGAGTCGCGTTCGTCTGTCGTCCAGCCGCGTTTTGCGCGGCCGTCGTCGCGCCGGGTGCGGTGCACTGCGACGCGCCCAGATTGTGGGCGGCCGGGGCACGCGCGGCAAACGATATTTCCGCACAGGTTAATGCGGCTTAGTCATCAAGTTGCGGCGCGGGGCAACGCAGCGGCCGGCCCGGTCAAGGGCTTGGGACAAGTCTCATGCCGTTGCGGAAAGTGGGGGATTCGTCGAGTCGGGGTGTTGCGCTTTCGGAATGAAGTCGTGAGTTAATATCAATAGCGGGCCGACTTGTGGCCGTCGACAATGTGGCTCATGGATCGTGCCTCGCGAGGCGAGGGCGTGCCGGCCGGCCGGGGCTTTCGGCGGCGGCGCGCGGGCGATGCGCCATGCGGCGCGTCGGGCCGGCCGAGGCGCGCATCCGCTTGCACTAGGTGCGCGAACGCGCTCCAATCGAATCACGCGGGCGGCGTTGCCGCCGCACCGATCAATCTGTCCCTGAAGAGGAAGTGATGCAATTCAACGACATTCTTGCTGCGCTCGACATCGATCTCGCCCAGTGGAAAGGCAATGCGCTGACCGCGCGTTCGCCGCTCGACGGCGCGACGCTCGCGACGCTGGCGGTCGACTCGCCCGCCGACGCCGAGCGCAAGATCGACGCCGCGCACGACGCATTCCTCAAGTGGCGCACGGTGCCGGCGCCGGTGCGCGGCGAGTTCGTGCGCGTGTTCGGCAACGTACTCCGTGAGCACAAGGCCGAACTGGGCCGCCTCGTCACGCTCGAAGCCGGCAAGATCACGTCGGAAGGCCTCGGCGAAGTGCAGGAAATGATCGACATCTGCGATTTCGCGGTTGGCCTGTCGCGCCAGCTTTACGGCCTGACGATCGCGTCCGAGCGCCCGGGCCACCGGATGATGGAAACGTGGCACCCGATCGGCGTGTGCGGCGTGATCTCGGCGTTCAACTTCCCGGTCGCGGTGTGGGCGTGGAATGCGGCGCTCGCGTTCGTGTGCGGCGATTCGGTCGTGTGGAAGCCGTCGGAGAAGACGCCGCTCACCGCGATTGCGTGCCACGTGCTGCTCGAGAAGGCGATCCGCGAATTCGAGAAGACCCATCCGGGCGTCGCGCCGGAGGGCCTGAGCCAGCTGGTGCTCGGCATGCGCGATGTCGGCGAGGTGCTGACGTCGTCGAAGAAGGTGCCGGTCGTCAGCGCGACGGGCAGCGTGCGGATGGGCCAGGAAGTCGCGAAGGTGCTGAGCCAGCGTCTCGCGCGCGGCATCCTCGAGCTCGGCGGCAACAACGGGATGATCGTTGCGCCGAGCGCCGATCTCGACCTCGTGGTGCGCGCGGTCACGTTCGCGGCCGTCGGCACGGCCGGCCAGCGCTGCACGACGCTGCGCCGCCTGATCGTGCATCGCAGCCTGGTCGAGCAACTGCTGCCGCGCATCGAGAAGGCCTATGTGTCGGTGAAGGTCGGCAACCCGCTTGAAGAAGGCACGCTCGTCGGCCCGCTGGTCGATCGCGCGTCGTTCGACGCGATGCAGAAGGCGCTGGCCGATGCACGCGAGCAGGGCGGCGAAGTGAAGGGCGGCGAGCGCGTCGACGTCGGTCACGCGGATGCGTACTACGTGCGTCCGGCCATCGTGCGGATGCCGAAGCAATCGGCGGTGGTCGAGCGCGAAACGTTCGCGCCGATCCTGTACGTGATGATCTACGACAACTTCGACGATGCGATCGAACTGCACAACGCCGTGCCGCAAGGCCTGTCGTCGGCGATCTTCACGAACGACATGCGAGAGGCCGAGCAGTTCATGTCGGCGGCGGGCAGCGATTGCGGGATCGTCAACGTGAACATCGGCACGAGCGGCGCGGAGATCGGCGGCGCGTTCGGCGGCGAGAAGGAAACGGGCGGCGGCCGCGAGTCGGGTTCGGATGCGTGGAAGGCGTACATGCGCCGTGCGACGAACACGATCAACTACAGCCGTCAGCTGCCGCTGGCGCAAGGGGTGAAGTTCGACGTGTGATGCGGGGCGCCCGCGAGGGTGCCTTGACGTTCGAATCGTTCGAATCGTTCGAATGACAAGGGCCGGTTGCCGCGGAAGCGGTAACCGGCCCTTGTCGTTTTCGGTGATGCGTGCCGCTGCGAAGATCGATCGGAGTGCGCCCGCTGGTTGACTTACGGCTCATGCCGCGTGGAACCGTCGGCTGCCGGCATGTTCTGCACGACCAGCATCTGCGGCGTCGACAGCGTGATCTGCGCCGCGCGCAACTGCTTCAGGATCTCGAACAGCAGGTCGCTCTTCGTCGAGCTCGCGATCCGCGGGCTCGACACGTAGCCCGTCACGCTCAGCGTGATCCCGTCAGGCGTCAGCTGGCTGAACGTGACCGACGGCGCCGGCTTGTCGAGAATCGCCGGGTGTTCGCGATACGCATCGAGCAGCAGGTCGCGCACCTGCTCGGGATCGGTGTTCAGCGGGAACGTCAGCATCAGCGTCGCGACGCCCTGCGTGCTGTTGCCCATCGTCACGTTGCGCACGTTCTGCGAGATCAGCTGCGAGTTCGGCACGATCACGGTCGAGCGGTCGGTGAGCTGGATCTCGGTCGCACGGACGTTGATGCGGCGGATGTCGCCTTCGACGCCCGCGATGCTGACCATGTCGCCGACCTTCACCGGCCGCTCGGTCAGCAGGATCAGCCCCGACACGAAGTTCTTCACGATCTCCTGCAGGCCGAAACCGATACCGACCGACAGCGCACTGACGATCCACGCGAGATTGCTCCACCTGACGCCGAGCAGCCCCAGCGTCATCAGCACGAGCAGCACGTAGCCGACGTTGGCGAACAGCGTGACCAGCGATACGCGCATCCCCGGATCCATGCCGAGTGCCGGCATGAATTCGTTGTCGAGCCAGCGGCGCACCGAGCGCAGCAGGTAGAAGCCGATCGCAAACCCGATTCCCGCGTTCATGATCCGGTCGGGCATGATGTTCAGGCTCTGCAGCCGCTGGCCGCCGATCATCGCGACCGCGCTGTCGAGCAGGTCGCTCGGCGTCGTGCCGAAACCGCCCGTCAGCAGCGCGATGGCCGCGACCAGCATCAGCAGGCTCGTGCCGAGGCCGGACACGACGGTGTGCGCCTGGTCGAGATGCCGGTCGTCGAGCGCGAACAGATGCTTGATCTGCTTGCCGGTCGACAGGTTCACGGAGAACAGGCTTTCGCTCGCGTCGCGCGTCAGTTGGATCAGGATGTAGACGCCGCACAGCACGATCTCGAACCACACGAGCTCGTACGTGATGAAGCGCGCGACCGTGATGTAGCCGATCAGCAGCGCGACCAGCGACACGACGATCGCCAGCGTGACGCCAGCGTGGATCAGCCCCGCGAGCGTCGAGCGTTGCTCGGGCGCTTCGCCGGCGGCCGCGAGCGCGGCGCGCTCGCGGTTCGCGCGCAGCAGCGATGCACCGACGGTCAGCGTGACGACCAGCGAGACGATGCCGCGGCCGAACAGCGTGACGGACAGGCTCGTATCGACGATCCGGTTGATCGATTCGAGCGTGCCGGACATCAGCAGCAGTGCGGCCAGCACGCCGGGGAACGGCCTCATCGCGAGCGCGACGGGATCGGCGAGCGCCGGCAGCCGCCACGACGGATGCTTCGTGCAGAGCAGCGCGCGGCCGAGGCCGGCGATCAGCGCACAGGTCACGGCGAGCTTCGCGAACTGGTCCCACAGATCGCCCATCGATGGCGTGAGCTCGTAGTGACGGGCGAGCGCGAGATAGAGGATCTGGACGGCGACCGCGGTAGCCAGCAGCGTCGAGAACGCCGTCGCCAGCGCCAGTGCGCTGCGCCGCAGCCGGGTGGGCGGCAGGCGGTTCAGGCAGACCCACGCGAGCCCGCGTTCGAGGACGCGGCGGCCGCCGAGCCAGGCGGCGAGCGCGGCGATCATCAGCAGCGTGGTGAGTGCGCGCTGTCCCGGTGTCCACGACGAACGCAGCATGTCGCGCAGTTCGTCGTTGAAGTCCTCGAGGCGCTGGACATCGTCCGGCGACAGATGGAACAGCGGCAGCCAGAACTGCGCGCCGAAGATGCTACCCGAACGGAACGCGAGCTGGTTCTTCAGCAGGCGGCGGTGCAGCTTCGCGAACTGGTCGTTCAGGTTCGCGAGGTTGGTCTTCTGGTCGGCCGCCTGCTTCTGCGCCGCTTCGATCTGCGTCTTGCGTGCGTTCAGCGTCGCCCGCTGTTGCGCGACTGCGGGCGTTTCGGGTGATGCGCCAGGGGCCGGCGGCGGGCCGAGCACGTCGAGCTGCGCCTGGACTTGCGTGCGCTGCGGTGCGAGCTGGCTCTGCAGCTTGTCGACGTCGGCGCTCAATTCCTGGGTCGCGTCGCCGAGATCGTCGAGTTCCTTGCTGTTGGTCGCGTTCGACGTCTGCTGCTTGATGCGGTCCTGTTGCACCTGCATCTGCTTGAGCTGCGCAACCGCGTCGCTCAGCGAAATGGTCGGCACCGGGACGCCGACGCCGCTCGCAGTCGGCGCGGATGCGGCAGCCGGAAACGCCGACGCGGTCGCGAGCACCGCGAACTGCAGCAGTGCGAACAGCGCGATTCGGCGTGCGTACGTGGATAGTCGTTGCATGGATATGGAATGCTTACGTTTTGCCGACAGTGCCGGGCGCCGAAAGGTGCCCGGAAGCCGGGAGTTGGTCCGGTAGCATGTTACCGGGGTGTGGCGGCCGAGGTGACGCCGGACGTGCTCCTTGCCTGCCGTGTCCCGGGGGCCTGCGCGGGCAGGGCGATGGCCCTGCGGGCCCTTGCCGGCGGGGCCGTGCCGGTCGCGGTCGCGGTCCGCCAGCGGAATATCGCGATGCCGGAAAAACCTTACAGATCCGACAGACCGTTACGCAATTTACATATTGTCCGGCGCGAAAGTGGGGTGTCTGAACGGATTTCCCCACGCCGCGCCGCCCACGCGGCGTGCCGGTACAATGCAGCGAATCGCCCGACGGCGACCCGCTGCCGCCGGACAACAACACACGACACGATCAGGAGACACGACCAAGATGGTCTCAACGGACAGCTTTCCACAGGCAGCCGCCTCGTCCTCTTCCATCGACGCCGGCTCGATTTCAGCCCGCCTCGACCGCCTGCCGCCCACGCGCACCGTCTGGAAGCTCGTCGTGCTGCTGAGTCTCGGCTTCTTCTTCGAACTCTACGATCTGCTGTACAGCGGCTACGTCGCGCCGGGCCTCGTGAAAAGCGGGATCCTGTCCGCCACGACGCATGGCCTGTTCGGCACCACGGGCGTCGCGAGCTTCATCGCCGCGCTGTTCTCCGGCCTCTTCATCGGCACGATCGCATGCGGCTTCCTCGCGGACCGCTTCGGCCGTCGCGCGATCTTCACGTGGTCGCTGCTGTGGTACACGGCCGCCAACGTCGTGATGGCATTCCAGGACACGGCAGCCGGGCTGAACTTCTGGCGCTTCGTCGTCGGTCTCGGCCTCGGCGTCGAGATGGTCACGATCGGCACGTACATCTCCGAACTCGTGCCGAAGCAGATTCGCGGCCGCGCGTTCGCATGCGAGCAGGCGGTCGGGTTCGTCGCGGTGCCGGTGGTCGCGTTCCTCGCGTACCTGCTCGTGCCGCACGCGCCGCTCGGCCTCGACGGCTGGCGCTGGGTCGTGCTGGTCGGCGCGCACGGCGCGCTGTTCGTGTGGTGGATTCGCCGCGAATTGCCCGAGAGCCCGCGCTGGCTCGCGCAGCAGGGCCGCGTCGACGAAGCCGATCGCATCATGCGCGCGCTCGAGGCGAAGGTCGAAGCCGAATACGGCCGGCCGCTACCCCCGCCCGCGCCGGCCGAGCCGGTGCCGCCGCGCGGCAGCTTCCGCGACATGTGGGTGCCGCCGTATCGCAGCCGCACGATCATGATGACGATCTTCAACGTGTTCCAGACGGTCGGCTTCTACGGCTTCGCGAACTGGGTGCCGACGCTGCTGATCAAGCAGGGCATCACGATCACGTCGAGCCTCATGTATTCGAGCGTGATCGCGCTCGCGGCGCCGCTCGGTCCGCTGATCGGCCTCGTGATCGCCGACCGCTTCGAGCGCAAGTCGGTGATCGTCGCGATGGCGGCGGCGATCGTCGTCTGCGGGCTGCTGTTCAGCCAGACGACGGCGGGCGCGTTCCTGATCGTGCTGGGCATCGGTCTCACGCTCGCGAGCAACATCATGTCGTACAGCTTCCATGCGTACCAGGCCGAACTGTTCCCGACGTCGATCCGCGCGCGCGCGGTGGGCTTCGTCTATTCGTGGAGCCGCTTCTCGGCGATCTTCTCGTCATTCGTGATCGCGGCTGTGCTGAAGGGCTTCGGCACGTTCGGCGTGTTCGCGTTCATCGCCGGCGCGATGGTGATCGTGATGGCCGCGATCGGGCTCATGGGGCCGCGCACCAAAGGCATCGCGCTCGAAGCCATTTCGAAGTAGGCGCTGGTTGCGTGATGTTGCCGAAAATGCGCAACATGACAGCCTGCCATGCGGCGGCGACGCAGGCGGCAACGAGTTGAAACAAAGCGTGACGAAGCGCAAAACCGCTGTAAAACCGGGGGTTCGGCCCTGCCGATTCCTGCCTGCGCGGGTAGAATGAAAGACCTGACGACTCATTAGCCGCCATCGGACCGAACGCGTTGCACTGCGAACGGCTCCACCGCGAAGGGGCGTCGGCGCTGGGTGTACGCGATTGCCTCCGGCGTGTCGATGGCTCGTGCGGAAGATGCGCCGTTCGCAACGTGCGGCGGCCCGATCGGCCGATGGCTTCGATCGTATGACGTTTTCCGACCAGACGCGGCGGTTGCCCAAGCCGCGTTGCCGTACCCTCGCAGTCGCCCTATCCGTGTGGCTCGCGGCCGCTCTCCCGATCTCCGTTCTTGTCGAGCGGCCAGCGTTTGCCGCGGCCGATGTGCCGTCGTCCGCTGCTACGTCGTCCTCATCAACTGCATCGCCTGCGCGTCCGGCTTCGTCGGCGCATGTGTCGTCCGGGGCTGCGCCGTCATCCGCGGCTTCTGCCGCGCATCATGCATCGTCCGCCAGCGGCGCATCGGCGGCTTCCGCCGCGTCAACCGCGGCGCCGGCATCGGCGGCGTCGCCCGCATCGCCAGCGTCAGCGGCTTCCGGCACGCCGGCGAGCGAAGCCGAGGCTCCCGTGCCGACGCCGCCGCGCCGGCACCCGCCGCTGTCGGCCGACGAAGCGAAGAACGCGACCGCGCGTGCGATCGACATGCGCAAGCGCTTCACGCAGGAAGTCACGCGGCGCCTGAACGTGCCCGCGAACGAACAGCGCGCGTACGGCGACCGCCTGCAGAAGGCCCTCGCCGATGCGGACCTCGGCGACCTGGCCGGCGAGTACGTCGCGATGGTCGACCGCGCGCCGAACGTGCAGGCGCTGTTCATCTACTTTCGCGCGACGCCGGCCAATCCGTGGCTGATGCTCGGCGCGTCGCCGGTCGGCACCGGCTGGCCCGGCAAGTACGATCACTTTCTGACGCCGCTCGGCGTGTTCCATCATTCGCCCGACAACATGGACTTCCGCGCGGAAGGCACGACCAACGACAACGGCATTCGCGGCTACGGCAAGCGCGACATGCGCATCTACGACTTCGGCTGGGTGGACGGCGAGCGTGGCTGGGGCAAGGGCGGCAAGTCGCCGATGCGTTTCCAGATGCACGCGACCGACCCCGATCGCCTCGAGCCGCTGCTCGGCATCCGGCACTCGAAAGGCTGTGTGCGGATTCCGGCTTCGCTGAACACGTTCTTCGACCGCCACGGCATTCTCGACGACGACTACCAGGCACGCGTCGAAGCCGGCAAGTCGCTTTGGGTGCTGCGTCACGATCGCGACATCACGCCGATCGCCGGCCGCTATCTGGTCGTGATCGACAGCGCGCGCAAGACCCGCCCGGCCTGGTCGCCGGCGCCGGGGCGTAGCGCGTGGTCGAAGCTGCCGAAGAGCGGCGACACGGCGGACTGACGGCGGCTGGGCCGCCGGGGCGGGAACGTGGGTCGACGATGCGACGAAGGCCCCTTTTTCGCGGAAAGTTCTCCGCCGCCCCGAATCGAGCGTTGCCGGGAACTTCCGCGGGTGCTAGTGCGAGAACCCGGACGCCGTTTCGCTGAGACTCTTGCCTTTGGTTTCGGGGGCAAGCCATTGCGATACGCCGGCACCGACCGCCGCGATGCCGGCCGCGATCAGGATGGTCACCGAGGGCCCGAGATTGGCCATCGACCAGGGCATCAGGAACGTGCCGAGCCCGGCCCCGATCCGGCTGAAGGCGGCGGCAAAGCCCGTCCCGATCCCGCGGATTTCGGTTGGGAACACCTCGCCAGGATAGATGCAGGTCAGCGTGCCGCACCCGGCGTTGAAGAACGAGAATGCGAGGAACAGGCCTAGCACGACCACCCCAGGCGCATTTGCCCATATGCCGAGAATCGCGAGGATTACGGTGATGATCCACTGGGGCGGTACCGTCAGGACACGGCGCCCCGCCTTGTCGATCAACAGAACCGTGGCCACACTGCCGGCCAATGCAACCGCGGACAGCCCGACCCCGCCGGCGAGCCCCCCGCCGAGGCCGAATTTCTGCAGTACGGTGTCGGCGAACGTGGCGATCGCGAAGTACGGCGTCACGACGCAAAAAAAGAACAGCGAAACGAACAGCGTGACTCGCCAATACTGACGGGAGAACAACATCGCGAAACCTCCTCCCGAGTGAGCAACTTCGTGCTCAACGTCGGCCATGTCGGAGGCGCTTTCCATATATCGACGCGCGACGGAACGGGCCTGCTCGGTACGGCGCTTGCTCCACAGCCAGCGAGGCGATTCAGGCATGCCGATCCGGCCGAGGAACAAGGCTACCGCGATGAACGTACTTGTGCCGAGGATGTTCCGCCATCCGAGGTGGGTATACCGATCCAGCAGATAGCCCACGACGAAGGCGAACATGAAGCCGGCGTACCAGGCGATGAGGGTCAAGCCCATCAGCCGTCCCCGGATTCGGGATGGGGAGAATTCCGACAGCAGTGGCCAACCCACGGAGTATTCCGCACCGATCGCGATACCCATCAGCAGCCGCACCACGAACAGCTGCAGCGGTAACGAGATGAAGAGCTGCGTGGAGCCGACGAAGAACTGCATGAACGACGCGAGCACGAACAAGCCCATGTCGATCAGGAACAATGGTTTGCGGCCGAACTTGTCTCCGGCCCATCCGCCCAACGGCGAGCCGATGAGGATTCCGAACAACGCGCCGGCCGCGATCAGCCCCTCCCAGACCGGCGATATGGCGAGATCGGCGGTCATCTTGCCGGACACCGGGCCGACGATCCCGAGGATATAGCCGTCCAGAAACGTACCGCCGGTTAGAACCATGATCATCCTGATCATGAAGCGTCGTTTGAATGCCGAGGACGTCTCATCCCCAGGCGCTGCGGTGGAAACAGCAACTTCCTTCTCTAACGAAGTCATACGTATCTCCTTTTTTGCGACATGCACAAGCACTCTTTCGAGCGTGACGGTGATATAGCGTTGACTCGGCGTGTGAGCGCCAGTCGTTTTGGGCGCGCAGTAGCGCCGCATCCTGCGGTCGGCGGTCCATGCCGACTGCGCGGCGTCGAGTCTATGGGCGGGATGAGCGTCGAGCTTTCACGCTTGCGTCCGGAAAACAGTCGTAAACGACACCTGGCGCGTACGTTCTATTTCATGTCGGGAGGAGACAAGTGAGCGCCCCATGCCCGGGGCGCCTTTCTTTGTTCCGGGTGCTCTGACTTGCCGGAATCAGTTCGGCTCGTTCTTCGAACGGTTTCGCGACGGCTTTTAAATGGTTCATCGCAGAAGACCGTGGAGGGTTTGAAGGCAATTGCGCAATCTGCCGCCCCGGCTATTGGTTGGCGCGGGTGGAATGGCGGGAAGGGGCGCACAGTCAAATTGAGCGACAGGATGCGCTTGCGCGTACGCGTGGTCGAGCCGGGCTGGTCGACGATCCGCTAGGGACGAGTTTGGGCTGCATAAGGGCCATCGCTACGCCACGGTGGTGGTCGGTCCCATCGGCAGTCAGGTGCCATGGATCGGGCCGAGACGCGCTCGCGAGGCGGCCCGATCCATGGATCAGGCCAATCGGTTGCACCATGACCGGCAGGCCCGGAATTTAGCTTCGTCGTACTAAGCCGATTTTTATCGAATGATCGAATGTCGATCAGACTGACGTAGCGATGCGCCAGCCTCTCGCCGAAGTACCCGGCGGCATTCGAGCCATGCACGACTGCCGCCGGACCAATCAGATGCGGAGATTCATCGGCCGCCCGACTTCGGGCAACGTTGTGCCGCAGGTGCGCGCGGGCTTCATCGTGCCACCGCCGGGAGTCGACAACGCGATCTCAGCAGAGCGGATCGTCCGCGAGGTTTGTATTCCAGATATCGCGTGCATACTCCGCAATGGTCCGGTCGGACGAAAACGCACCCATGTTCGCGACGTTGGCGATGGCCTTCGCCGTCCACGCGCCGGTGTCGCGGTACGCCGAATCGACGTTATCCTGTGCCGCGACATAGCTTTCGTAATCGGCCAGCAACAGGTAATGGTCTCCCCAGTTGACGAGCGCATCGAAGATCGAATGGAAGCGCGTCGGATCGTCGGGCGAGAAATGACCGTCCCGGATCTGTTCCAGCGCGAGCTTCAGTTCGGCATTTCGATCGTAGTAGCCGAGCGGGTGATAACCATGCGCACGGATCGTGTCGATTTCGGTCGCGGTATGGCCGAAGATGAAGATGTTGTTCGCACCGACTTTCTCGCGAATTTCGACATTGGCGCCGTCCAGCGTGCCGATCGTCAGCGCACCGTTCAGTGCGAATTTCATGTTGCCGGTGCCGGACGCCTCCGTGCCGGCGGTGGAGATCTGTTCGGACAGGTCGGCGGCGGGAATGATCAGCTCCGCGAGGCTGACGCTGTAGTTCGGAATGAACACCACTTTCAGGCGATCGCCGATACGGGGATCGTTGTTCACCTTGGCCGCGACAGCGTTGATGACGTGAATGATCTGCTTGGCCATGTGGTATGCGGACGCGGCCTTCCCCGCGAAGATGACGGTGCGCGGTACCCAGTCGGCATCCGGCTCGGCAAGGATCCGGTTGTAGCGGGTGATGACGTGCAGCAGGTTCAGCAACTGGCGTT
Source organism: Burkholderia sp. 10_S31 (assembly GCF_056930375.1). Taxonomy (NCBI): domain Bacteria; kingdom Pseudomonadati; phylum Pseudomonadota; class Betaproteobacteria; order Burkholderiales; family Burkholderiaceae; genus Burkholderia; species Burkholderia sp. 10_S31. The sequence goes on along the minus strand of NZ_JBXOWK010000001.1, from coordinate 3,239,635 downwards.
TGTATTCGTGGATACGCTTGACCTGGACGTCGAACAGCGACGCGGGGTTGATCTCCAGCCCCAGATGCTTGCCGATCCAGTCCGCCAGGCGGCGCTTGTTGTCGAGCTTGGCGGCGCGGAACGCAGTTGCAAACGCGGTGTCGCCGGCGAGATCCTCGATGGCCTTCAACCGGTCGAGCCGGCGCCGCCAGTCGCGCCCGATTCGGCTGTCGATCAGTGCCGACAGCGACGGATTGGCCTGCGACAGCCAGCGCCGCGGCGTGACGCCGTTGGTCTTGTTGTTGAATCGCTCGGGAAACACGCGGGCGAAGTCGGCGAAGATCGACTGCTTCATCAGTTCGGAATGCAGTTGCGACACGCCGTTGACCTTGTGGCTTGCGACGACCGCCAGATAGGCCATGCGTACGCGCCGCTCGCCGTGTTCGTCGACTAGCGACAGGCGGCGCATCAGATCGACATCGGCACCGAATCGCGCCGTGACCTGCGCAAGCATCTCGGCGTTGATTTCGAAGATGATCTTCAGGTGGCGCGGTAGCACGCGGCCGAGCATGTCCACGGGCCAGGTCTCGAGTGCTTCATGCATCAGGGTATGGTTCGTGTACGAGAACACGCGCTGGGTCAGCGCCCATGCGCGGCGCCACGGCACATCGTGCTCGTCGACCAGGATCCGCATCAGCTCCGGAATGGCGAGTACCGGATGCGTGTCGTTGAGATGGATTGCGACGCGCTCGGGCAACTTGTCGAAATCGGTATGGTTCGACAAGTAGCGGCGGACCAGATCCTGCAGGCTCGCCGATACGAAGAAATATTCCTGCCTGAGCCGGAGTTCGAGCCCGGCAGACGTGGAATCGTCGGGATAGAGCACGCGCGATACGTTTTCCGAGTGATTCTTGTTTTCGACTGCGTCGAAGTAATTGCCGCGATTGAAGGCGGCCAGATTGATCTCGTCGCTTGCCCTGGCGGACCAGAGGCGCAGCGTATTGGTCGCTTCGGTCGCGTAGCCGGGCACGATCGTGTCGTAGGCCATTGCCAGCACATCCTTGGTGTCCAGCCAGCGCGTGCGGTCGCCTTCCTGTTCGACGCGGCCGCCGAACCGCACCTGGTATTGAACCTCGGGGCGGGGGAACTCCCAAGGGTTGCCGTCGACCAGCCAGTAGTCGGGGCTTTCGACCTGCTTGCCGTCGATGATCTGCTGCCTGAACATCCCGTAGTCGTAGCGGATCCCGTAGCCGAAGCCCGGCACGCCGAGCGTGGCCATCGAATCCAGGAAGCATGCGGCAAGCCGGCCGAGGCCGCCATTGCCCAGTGCGGCGTCGTGTTCGAAATCGGCGATCCGGCCGAAGTCGACGTCAAGTTCGGCCAGCGCCTGCTTCACATTGGCATGGATGTCGAGGGCGAGCAGCGCATTGGTAAAGCTCCGGCCAATCAGGAATTCCATCGACAGGTAATACACGCGCTTCACGTCCTGCGCGTATTGGGCACGCGTGGTTCGCATCCAGCGTTCGACCAGGCGGTCGCGGACGGCGAGCGCGGTGGCCTGCAGCCAGTCTTGCGGGCGCGCGGTGACAGGGTCCTTGCCGACCGCATAGATCAGCTTGTTGGAGATCGAGTGCTTGAGCGCGGTGACGTCGCTCGACAGCTTGTCGTACTTGAATTCGTTGAGGTTCATGGCGTGCTCATGTGATTGATGCAGCGGGGCCGTGTCACGGGGCGCGGCCGCCTGCGTGCCTGATGCGCGGATCACGCGGTCAAGCGAGGTTCTGATAGATCGACAGGAATTGCGCGGCAGTACGATCCCAGCCGAAGTCTTGCCGCATCGCGGCCTTCTGCACCTGCTTCCAGTCCGCCTTGCGACCGAACAACGCGAACACGCGGCGGATCGCGGCGTCGAGATCCGCCGCGTCGAATCGGTCGAACACGAAGCCGGTCGCCGTTGCGTCCGCGATGTTTTCGAGCGAACAGTCCACCACGGTATCCGCGAGGCCGCCGACCCGCCGGACGAGCGGCAGCGTGCCGTATTTCAGGCCGTAGAGTTGCGTAAGGCCGCAAGGCTCGAAACGCGACGGCACGACGATCACGTCGCTGCCGGCGACGATGCGATGCGACATGGCTTCGTCATAGCCGATCGTGACAGCCACGGAGCCGGGATGCGCCGCAGCCATTTCGCGGAACGCCCGCTCCAATTCGGCGTCGCCGCTGCCGAGCAGCACGAGCTGCCCGCCGCGACGCACCAGTTCGGGCAATGCGGCGAGCATCAGTGGCAGACCTTTCTGTTCGGTCAGGCGGCTCACGATGCCGAACAGCGGCGCGGTCGTCTGGACGGCAAGCCCGACTTCCTGCTGCAGCGCGGCCTTGCACTTGAGTTTGCCGGGCAACGAGGACGACGCGGCCGACCCGGTCGGTGCGTAGGTCGCGGCGATGAGCGGGTCGGTGGCCGGGTTCCAGACCGATTCGTCCACACCATTCAGGATGCCGGATAGATTGCCGGCGCGTTGCAGGAGCAAGCCGTGCAGTCCACAGCCCTGTTCGACCGACTGGATTTCGCTCGCATAGGTCGGGCTGACAGTCGTGATCCGATCGGCGTAGTAAAGGCCGGCTTTCAGGAACGACACCTGGCCGTAGAACTCGAGTCCGTTGACGTCGAAGAATGCGCCCGGCAGGTCCAGCTCGCCGAACGTATGGGCGGGAAATACTCCCTGATACGCGAGGTTGTGCACGGTGAGCACGCTCGTTGCGGCGCGGTGTCCCGTGGCCAGTTCAGCGGCTCGCAGATAGGCCGGTGCGAGGCCGGCATGCCAGTCGTGGCAGTGCACGACGTTCGGGCGCCAGAACGCGTCGAGCCCGTGCGCGACGCGCGCGGCCACCCAGCCGAGCAGCGCGAAGCGGCGGTGATTGTCGCCGTACGGATGCTTGTCGGCGTCGGCATACGGCCCGCCGGGCCGATCGTACAGCCCGGGCGCGTCGACCATATAGATCGCGACGTCGCTGTCGGGCAGCAGGCCGTGATACAGGCGGATTTCGCCGCTCCCGGCCCACGACGGCAGTTCGGCGACGAGCTGGCGGTTCCGGATGCCGTCGCGAAACGCCGGAAAGCCGGGTACCAGCAGGCGCGCATCGCAGCCTGTTGCGGCCTGTGCAGCTGGCAGCGCACCGGTCACGTCGGCGAGGCCGCCGGTTTTCAGCAGTGGGTAGACTTCCGTGCAAACGTGTAACACGCGCATGATGGTTCCTCTTGGATGGGTTTGCCCGGCGCATTGGGTTGCGCGACGACGCATCACAGGTTTTTCAGCATGTTTTTCGTCACCAGCACCACGCCGCCTTCGGTACGGTGAAAGCGTCGGGCGTCGAGTTCGGCGTCTTCGCCGATCACGGTGCCTTCGGGAATCTGGCAGCCGCGATCGATGACGACCTTGCTGAGCCGGCAGTTCGCGCCGATATCGGCGCCGGGGAGGATGACGGCCTGGTCGATCGTGCAGAACGAATGGACACGGACGTTCGAAAACAGCACCGAGTTGGAGACGTGGGAGCCGGACACGATGCACCCGCCCGACACCAGCGTGTTGAAGGCCATGCCCGACTGGCCATCCTGGTCGTGCACGAACTTCGCTGGCGGAAGCTGTTCCTGGTGTGTCCAGATCGGCCAGTCGCTGTCATAGATATTGAGTTCCGGCGTGGTCGACGCGAGATCGAGGTTCGCGGCCCAGAACGCATCCACCGTGCCGACGTCGCGCCAGTAGGGCGCCTCGCGGCTGGCTGCAGGAATGCACGACAGATTGAGCGGATGGGCGACCGCGCTGCCGTCAGCGACGACACGCGGAATGATGTCCTTGCCGAAGTCGTGGCTCGACTCGGTATTCGCCAGGTCTTCCTCGAGGAGCCGGTACAGATACTGTGCATCGAACACATAGATGCCCATGCTCGCGAGCGCCACGTCGGGCTTGCCGGGCATCGCGGGCGGATCGGCGGGCTTTTCCACAAACGCGTCGATCTTGCGCGTTGTGTTGACTGCCATCACACCGAATGCAGTCGCCTCCGCCCGTGGAACCTCGATGCAGCCGACCGTGCAGCCTGCGCCGGATTCGACGTGATCGAGCAGCATCTGCGAGTAGTCCATCTTGTAGATGTGGTCGCCGGCGAGTACCAGCACGTACTCGGGTGCATACGAGCGGATGATGTCGAGATTCTGAAAGACAGCGTCCGCGGTGCCGCGATACCAGTGCTCCTCCCCCACGCGCTGCTGGGCCGGCAGCAGATCGACGAATTCGTTCATCTCGCCGCGCAGGAAGCTCCAGCCACGCTGCAGGTGGCGCAGCAGCGAATGCGACTTGTACTGCGTCACGACGGCGATGCGGCGAAGGCCGGAGTTGACGCAGTTCGACAGCACGAAATCGACGATGCGGAATTTCCCGCCGAAGTAGACGGCGGGTTTCACGCGCTGGTCAGTCAGCTGATGCAGGCGCGAGCCGCGCCCGCCAGCGAGCACGAGTGCGATGGTACGGTTCCCTAACTGCCGGGCGCTGATGGTGCTGTCGATGGTCTCGTTCATTTTAGCTCTCCTAATCCTTGTCTCGGGATAGTTATTGACGGAATGTGCTGTACGACGACGGGTTCAGGTTACGACTGTCGGTGTGCTCCTTCCGGTACGCGTCATGATTTCGGCGACGCCATTGGCGATTTCGATCAGGCCGGCGAGCGCCTGCTGGGTGGGAACGTCGTGGTTCGCGCAATCGGGCTCGAATTTCTCGAGGTAGATTCGCAGGGTGGCGCCGTCGGTTCCGGTTCCGGACAGACGGAATACCACCCGCGAGCCGTCGGTGAACACGAGGCGGATGCCTTGTCGGCGCGAAACCGAGCCGTCTACAGGATCCGTATACGCAAAATCATCGGCCGTCGAGACCGTATAGCTGCCGAGGTTTCGGCCCGGCAAGCCGGGCAGCTTGCCGCGCAGGTTCTCCATCAGATCGCCGGCCGCCTTGCTGTCGAGCGCGTCGTAGTCGTGCCGCGAGTAGAAATTGCGACCGAAGCGCGCCCAGTGTTCGCGCACCAGCGTCTCGACGGACTTTCCCGTGACGGCCAGGATGTTCAGCCAGAACAGCACGGCCCACACACCGTCCTTCTCGCGGATGTGGTCCGAGCCGGTGCCGTAGCTCTCTTCGCCGCATAAGGTCGCCATGCCGGCGTCGAGCAGGTTGCCGAAGAATTTCCAGCCGGTCGGCGTTTCGTAGCAGCGCACGCCCAGTTCGGCCGCGACGCGGTCGACCGCCGTCGAAGTCGGCATCGAGCGTGCGATGCCTTTGAGCCCCTGACGATAGCCGGGAGCGAGCGTCGCATGAGCGGCGAGGATGGCGAGGCTGTCCGACGGCGTGACCGGGAACCCGCGCCCGACGATCATGTTGCGATCGGCATCGCCGTCCGAGGCCGCGCCGAAATCGGGTGCGGCTTCGCCGCTCATGCAAGCGATGAGGTCCGCGGCGTTCACGGGGTTGGGGTCGGGATGAAGGCCGCCGAAATCCTCGCGCGGTTCGCCACAGACCACCGTGCCGGCCGGGGCGCCGAGCCCATCCTCGAGAATCGCCTTCGCATACGGGCCGGCGATTGCGTTCATTGCATCGAAGCGCATCGTGAAGCCGCGTGCGAACAGTGCACGGATCGCGTCGAAATCGAACAGGTCGCGCATCAGTTCGGCATGGTCGGCGACCGGGTCGATGACTTCCACCGACGTGTCTTCCATTTGCGATTCGCCGAGCACATCGAGGTCGATGTCGGGCGCGTCGCTGATCCGGTACGTGCTGATCACCGTCGTCCTCGCGTAGATCGCGTCGGTCACGCCCTCGGGGGCGGGGCCACCGTTGCCGATGTTGTACTTGATGCCGAAATCGCCGTCCGCGCCGCCAGGGTTGTGGCTCGCCGACAGCACAATGCCGCCGTACGCGCGATGCTTGCGTATCGCGGCGCTGATCGCCGGAGTGGAGAACAGGCTGCCACGTCCGACCAGCACCTTGCGGAAGCCGTGCGCAGCGGCCATCTTCACGATGGTCTGGATTGCGATGCGGTTGTGGAATCGACCATCGCCGCCGAGTATCAGGATCTGGCCGCTGCATCCTTCGAGCGAGTCGAAGATCGACTGCACGAAATTCTCGAGATAGCCCGGCTGGCTGAATACGGCTACTCGCTTGCGCAGGCCCGATGTGCCGGGACGCTGGCCGGGAAACGGCTGCGTCGTCAACGTCAGGATTGCCATTCTTTCTCCTCCTTTATGGTTGAAGCGGCTCCGAAGCGCTTTCGGAAGGTCGCATCGGGAAATTGCCGTCCGCTTTCAGTGCACCGGTGCGGTTAGCAGAACCGCGTGCGCCGGCACGGCGACGCACCCGTCGAACGTGCGCGGCGGGGCCGCGGGCTCGGCGCTGTTCAGCAGCGCGCGCCAGGCGCCGGGCGGCAACCTGAACTCGACCGGCTCGGCCGCGGCATTGACGAGCAGCAGGCACGAGTCGCCGTCGTCCGCGCCGGCCAGCCTGATCCCGACGCTGCGGCGCGTGCGGTCGGCCCAGTCGGGCGCGGCCATCGAGGTGCCGTCGGGCTTCAGCCATGCGAGATCCGGTGTGCCATCGACCCGTGGCGCGCCGTCGTACCAAGTCGGGTGACGCAACGCACCGAAGCGCTTTCGCAGTGCGAGCAGCGTGCCGACGTATTCGGCCAGTGCGTGGTCTCCATGCGCCCAGTCGAGCCAGCTGGTCGCGTTATCCTGGCAATAGCCATTGTTGTTGCCGTGCTGCGTGTGACCGATCTCGTCGCCCGCGAGCAGCATCGGCGTGCCTTGGGAAAACACCAGCGTGGCCAGCAGCGCGCGTTTCAGGCGCGCGCGCAGCGTGCGGACGGTTGCGTCGTCGGTCGGCCCTTCCACGCCGCAATTCCAGCTGAAATTGTGCGCATGGCCGTCGCGGTTGCCCTCGCCGTTGGCTTCGTTATGCTTGAGGTCGTAGCTGACCAGATCCTGAAGCGTGAACCCGTCGTGCGCCGTGATGAAGTTCACGCTCGCGCCCGGCACCCGCGTCCCATATCGAAACAGGTCGCTGGAGCCCGCGAAGCGCGTCGCGAATTCGCCGAGCGACGTGTTGCCGCGCAGCCAGAAATCGCGCATCGCATCGCGATAGCAGTCGTTCCATTCGAGCCATTCGTCGGGAAAGTGGCCGAGCTGATAGCCGTCGGGCCCGAGATCCCACGGTTCGGCAATGAGCTTGACGCGCGCGAGCACGGGATCCTGCCGGATCGCGGCGAACAGCGCGGCGTGCGTCGAGAAGTCGCGCGCGCCGCGGCCCAGCAGCGATGCGAGGTCGAACCGGAAGCCGTCGACGTGCATGTCCGTGACCCAGTAGCGCAGCGAATCCATGACGAGTTGAAGCACGCGGGGCTCGGACAGATCGAGGCTATTGCCGCAACCGGTCCAGTTTTCGTAAAGCGCCTGATTGTCGGGCCGGAGCCGGTAGTAAAGCGCGTTGTCGATGCCGCGCAAGCTCAGCGTCGGCCCGTGCTCGTCGGTTTCGGCGGTGTGGTTGTACACGACGTCGAGTACGACCTCGATGCCGCGTGCATGGAGCGCCTTGACCATGTCGCGGAATTCGCTGATTGGCGTGGTGCCGGCACGGCCGGACCAGTAACGCGATTCCGGCGCAAAAAATGCGATGCTCGAATAACCCCAATAGTTGGAAAGCCCGGCATGCTGGAGCCGCGACTCGTCCGCTCGGTGATGCACGGGAAGCAGGCTGACGGTCGTGATGCCGAGCGACTGCAGGTAGTCGAGCGAGGCAGCGCTCGCGACGCCGGCGTAGCTGCCGCGCATGCGCTTGGGTACGTCCGGGTGCAGTTGCGTGAACCCCTTGACGTGCATCTCGTACAGCACCGTTTCGGCGAGCGGTACGCGCGGCGGCGCGTCGCTTCCCCAGCTGTAGGGCTCGTGCACGACCCGGGCCTTGAGTGCGATGGCGCCATTGTCGAGCGGATCGGCCCGACTCGCGTCGGTGGCGCAAGCGCCGAGAAAGGCCGGCTCGCCGCGATAGCGACCGACGACGCTGCGTGCGTACGGATCGAGCAGCACCTTGTCCGGATTGAAACGATGGCCGGCATCCGGCGCATGGGGCCCGGCGACGCGATAGCCATAGACGAGCCCGGGCTCGGCCGTCTCGAGATAGCCGTGCCAGACACCATGCGTGCGACCCGGCATCGCCATGCGCATGTGCTCCCGGCAACCTTCCGGATCGAACAGGCACAGCTCGACCGCCTCGGCATGCGGGGCAACCAGCGCGAAGTTGACCCCGCAGCCGTCCCAGTGCGCGCCAAGCGGGTAGGGCACGCCGGGAGTCAGAATATCGGCGACTTGCATGGCGTCATCCTTGGAGCTTCAGCATGATCGTCGCGAGCGGCGGAACGACGAGGCTGAGCGAGCAGTCCCGTCCATGCGACGGGATCGCCTCGGTATGGCACTCGCCGTTACCGACGCCGCTTCCGCCGTAGCGCGTGGCGTCGCTGTTGACGATCTCGCGATAGCGTCCCGGCTGCGGCACACCGATTCGGTAGGCATGTCTCGGCACGGGCGTGAAGTTGCAGATCACCAGCACGCATTCGCCGTTGGCGGCTTTCCGGACGAACGAGAACACGGAGTTGTCGCGATCGTCGGCGGCAATCCATTCGAATCCGTGCGCGTCGAAATCGACCTCATGCAGCGCCGGCTCGTGCCGCAGCACCGCGTTCAGGTCGCGCACGAATTGCTGCACGCCGCGATGCAACGGGTACTGGAGCAAATGCCAATCGAGGCTCGCGTTCGCGTTCCACTCGGACGACTGCGCGAACTCGCCGCCCATGAACAGCAGCTTGGCGCCAGGATGACCCCACATGAAACCGTAGTACGCGCGCAGGTTCGCGAAGCGCTGCCATTCGTCGCCGGGCATCCTGGACAGGAGCGAGCCCTTGCCGTGCACGACCTCGTCGTGCGACAGCGGCAGCACGAAGTTCTCGCTGAACGCGTACAACAGGCCGAACGTGAGCTGGTCGTGGTGGTGCTTGCGATGCACCGGATCCTCACGCACGTATCGCAGCGTGTCGTTCATCCAGCCCATGTTCCACTTGTAATGGAAGCCGAGGCCACCCATTTCGAGCGGGCGCGAAACGTTCGGAAAGCTGGTCGACTCCTCAGCCATCGTCACGGCCTCGGGGCGCTCGGCACACACGATCCCGTTCATCCTGCGCAGGAATTCGATTGCTTCGAGGTTTTCCCGCCCGCCGAGATGGTTGGGAATCCATTGATCTTGCGGACGGCTGTAGTCGCGATACAGCATCGATGCCACCGCATCGACCCGCAGTCCGTCCACGCCGAAGCGTTCGATCCAGAACAGCGCGTTGCCGATGAGATAGTTCGCGACTTCGCGGCGGCCGTAGTTGTAGATCAGCGTGTGCCAGTCATGGTGATAGCCTTCGCGCGGATCCGCGTGCTCATACAGGCACGTGCCGTCGAATCGGGCGAGGCCGTGCGAATCGGTCGGAAAATGGCCCGGTACCCAGTCCAGGAGCACACCAATGCCATGTGCGTGTGCCGTGTCGACGAGATGCCGGAAATCGTCGGGCGTGCCGAAGCGCGAGGTAGGCGCATAGAGGCCGGTCGGTTGATAGCCCCACGAACCGTCGAACGGATGCTCGTTTACCGGCATCAGTTCGATGTGGGTGAAGCCCATCTCCTTCACGTACGGAATCAACTGATTGGCCAGCTCCCGATAGCCGAGCCAGCGATCCTGCTGTTCAGGCACACGGCGCCACGAGCCGAGATGGACTTCGTAGATGCTCATCGGCGCGGCCAGCGCATTGGCACGCTCCCGTGCGGGATCGCCCGGGCGGGCAGGCGGCAGGCCATGGATGACCGATGCAGTGCCGGGACGCATCTCGGCGCGAAACGCGAACGGGTCGGACTTGAGCAGCATCTCACCGTCGCGGGTCCTGATTTCGAATTTGTACAGGTCGCCGACGGCCACATGCGGCACGAAGATTTCCCATACGCCGCATTCGCGGCGCAGCCGCATCATGTGGCGACGGCCATCCCAGTTGTTGAAATTGCCGACCACCGACACGCGGCGCGCGTTCGGCGCCCAGACGGCGAAGCGCACGCCGGCCACGTCGTCGATTTCGACCGGATGCGCGCCGAGCGTTTCGTACGGCCGATGGTGGGTGCCTTCTGCCAGCAGCCACGCGTCCAGCTCGCCGACCAGCGGCGGAAAGCGGTAGCTGTCCTCGAGATCCTGCTCGTGCGGGCCCCAGTCGACGCGAAGCCGATACGCGAACGGCCGCCGCCGGCGCGGCACCACGCCGGCGAACAGCGCCGTGCCGTCGACACGCTCGAGTCTCGCCAGATTGCGATCGCTTGCGCGGTCGACAACGCTGACCGCGACCGCGTCCGGCAGGAAGGCGCGCACGGTCACCCGACCGTTGACCAGATGCATCCCGAGCAACGCGAACGGATCGTCATGGTCGCCTGCGATCAGCCTCGCGATAGTTTCCCTTTCCAGCATTCCATCCCCCATGTGTTCCTGCATGACTTCCTTCGTCCGGGCGCCTTCCGTTGCGCAGGCAACGGTGGTGTCTTTGAGTGCGGTGAGCGGCCGCCGCCGGCCGGATGCATGGCTCATGGCATGCGTGCGCCGATCCATCCGGCGTGCGGCATCAGTTCCAGGCAATTGCCGGTCAGTTCGGCACCTGACAGGCCGTGCCCCGCGACGGTTTCGGCGCGTGTTCCGTCCGGCAACGTCCAGCTTTGGCGCGTCGTGCCGAGATTGAAGGCAAGCAGGTAGCGGTCGTCGCCGAGCGTACGCTCGAACACAAGAAGCGGTTCCGGCGTCGCGATGAAGCGGATATCGCCGTCGCGCAGTGCCGGATGCCGCTTTCGCCACGCCAGGAATTCGCGAAAGAACGTCAGGACCGATGCCACGTCACGGTCCTGACGGTCCACCGCGGCGGCCAGGTGTTCCGGCGGCAGCGGCAGCCACGGCTCGACCGGCGAGAAGCCCCCGAACGGCGCGCCGGCCTGCCACGGCATCGGCGTGCGGCAGCCGTCGCGCCCCTTGTATTCCGGCCAGAACGTGATGCCGTAAGGGTCTTGCAGGCGTTCGAACGGGATGTCGGCTTCCGTCAGTGCGAGCTCTTCGCCCTGGTAGACGCAGACGCTGCCGCGCAGCGTCGTCAGCATCGCAAGCACGATCCTGGCGAGTTGAGGCGACGCGTCGCCGTTGCCCCAGCGGGTCATGACACGCGGCACATCGTGATTGCCGGCCGACCAGCAGGCCCAGCCGAGGCCGCCGTGACTGGAGAGCTTGGTCTCCATGCGCTCGACCGTGTCCCGCACGTGTGTGGCGGTGAATTCCGGCGTCAGCAGGTTGAAGCTGTAGGCCATGTGCAGCTTGTCGCCGCCAGCCGTGTAGTGCGCCATGGTCGTGAGCGCGTCATCGTCGCCGACTTCACCGACGCTCGCGGCGCCGTATTCGTCCAGCAGGCTGCGCAGCCGCTTGAGGAACGCGAGATTTTCCGGCTGCGTCTTGTCGTAGCGATGTTGCTGCATCCCATAGGGATTTTCCGGCGGCACGATGAACGTGCCTTGCGCGGCCGCCGGCGGGTTGTCTCGCAGTTGCCGGTCGTGGAAATGGAAGTTGCACGCGTCGAAGCGAAAACCGTCGACACCACGTTCGAGCCAGAAGCGGACGTTGTCGAGGATCTGGTTCTGGACCGCGGCACAGTGGAAATCGAGATCCGGCTGGCTCGCGAGAAAGTTGTGCAGGTAGTACTGCCGGCGGCGCGGCTCCCACTGCCACGCCGAGCCGCCGAACACGGATTGCCAGTTGTTCGGCGGTGTGCCGTCCGGGCGCGGATCGGCCCACACATACCAGTCGGCATGTGGGTTGTCGCGGCTACTGCGGCTCGCGACGAACCACGGGTGCTGATCCGACGAGTGGCTCAGCACCTGGTCGATCATGACCTTCAGGCCGAGCGCATGCGCTTTCCCGATCAGACGGTCGAAATCGTCGAGGGTGCCGAAGATCGGATCGACATCGCAGTAGTCCGACACGTCATAGCCGAAATCCTTCATCGGTGAGCGGAAGAACGGCGAAATCCAGATCGCATCCACGCCGAGCGAGTGGATATAGTCGAGCTTGCCGACCAGGCCCGGCAAATCGCCCAGGCCATCGCCGTTGCTGTCGGCAAAGCTACGCGGATACACCTGATAGATGACCCCGCCGCGCCACCATTGATTGGACATATGCGATTCTCCTTGTAGTTTCGTCAAGCGCGAAGTTTCGCGTCGACCTCGTCGGGCGTCGGCGCATACGCGCCGTGCCGTGCGCACGTCAGCGACGCGCACGCGGCGGCGAACCGCAGATGGTCCACCGCCGGTGCATCCGGTCGTGTCAGCAGGCTCGCCATCCAGCCGCCCATGGATGCGTCGCCACACCCCACGGTATCGGCGACGACAGTCGCGAACGCGGGCTGAAACAGGGTGCCGTCCGGCTCGAGCAACTGCATGCCGTCGGTACCACGCGTGACGAGAATGGTGGCCTCGGGTGCCCACGCACGGAGTTGCGCGAGCGCGTCGGCTTCGTCCAGCTCCGGAAACAGCCCGTGCAAGTCCTCGTCGGACACCTTGATGTAGCGCGCGAGCCCCGTCATCTCACGCAGCGTGGCCCGATAGGCTGGCCCCTCCATCTCGTCGCGATAGTTCGGGTCGAACGAAATGCATTTGCCTGCGGCATCGGCCGCGGCGGCAACCTCCAGCAGATGCGCCGCGAGCGGTTGCCGAACGAGGCCGAGCGACCCGAAGTGGACGATCTGTGCCGCTTCCATCCAGCCTGCCGGCAGCGTTTGGGCGTCGAACGCGAGATCGGCGCTGTTGTCGCCGACGAAAAAGTACGCCGGCGGCGATTTCGACGTCACCATGGCGAGGAGCGGCGGGCGTTCGACCTGGCGCATGAAGCGCATGTCGAGCCCGGCCTCCCTGCTCGACGAGGCGAGGGTGTCGCCGAACAGGTCGCGGCTGACAGTGCCGGCAAAGCCGGTCGGCACACCCAGACGAGCCGCAACGCGGGACACGTTCCAGCAGGAGCCGCCCGCGGCGGCGCGCCACCGTCCGTCGCTTTCAAGGATGAAATCGGTCAGCGCTTCGCCGAAGACGACGAGGCGGGGGAGGTTTTTCGTCATGTCGATTCCGTATGGGTACATCGGATCAGGTCCGCGCGGCTCGGCGCACCGCTTTCCTGCGTCACCCGCGAATGGGTGGTGCAGGCAGCGGACGGGCGGGCATCGGACCGGATCTCGACGCGCTCGTGTTCTCGCTCAGCGTGGCGAGGTCCAGCCCTTGTAGCTCTTTGCGTTGTCGCGCGTGATCAGTGCCGGCTCGATCAGGATCATCGGGTTGGCCGGCTTCTGGCCGTTCATGATTCCGTAGCCGACGTTGACGGCCTGCTGCGCCATCGCCCACGGATCCTGGCTCGACGACGCCTGCACGAGCGTGTTGGACTTCAGCGCCACCTCGATGTCCGGCGCGCCGTCGACCGACGTGATCACCACGTTCGGGCGATTCAGCTGCTTCGCCGCGAGATCGCTGCCGATCGCCTGCGGGTCGTTGATCGTGAACACGCCGTCGAGCTTCGGAAAGCGCGTCAGGTAACCCTGCATCGTGTTCATCCCGCCTTCGCGCGAGCCCTTGCCGTCCTGGTCGCTCGACAGCAGCTTGATGCCCGGATTCTTCGCGAGCGCGGCCTTGCAGCCGTTCACGCGATCGATCACGGCCGACACCTGCGGGCCGTTCTCGATGATCACGTTCCCCTTACCGTTGAGCTTCTTCGCGAGGTAGTCGCACGCCAGCTCGCCGGCCTTCACGTTGTTGGTCTGCACGGTCGCGTTCGCGCCGGCGGCCGCGACGTCCACCGCGACGACCGTGATGCCGGCCGCCTGCGCCTTCTTCACCGCCGGCTCGATCGCCTTCGGATCGGTCGCGTTGAGCAGGATCATGTCGACGTGCGCGGAGATGAAGTTGTCGATCTGCGTGAACTGCTTGTTCAGGTCGTAGTCGGCCGATACCGCGGTGACCTTCGCGTTCGGATTGAGCTGTTTCGCGCGCGCTTCGGCGCCTTTCACGATCGTGACGAAGTACGGGTTGCCGAGCGATCCGACCGTGACGCCGATCGATTTCAGCGGCTTGTCGGCTGCATGGGCGGCGGCAGCGCCGAAGGCGAGCGCGCAGGCGACGGCGGTCAGGGCGGCTTGGTGCTTGAACATGTCGTTGTGTCTCCGGAAGGTCCGTTGGCGAACGGGCGCAGGAGGACCTGCCCGCGCCCCGATGGTTGAACGGTGAGGAATGCGTGTCAGGTACGAGCCGAGTCGCGCTGGCGATAGCGGTCGAGTGCCACCGCGCCGATGATCACGAGCCCCTTGATGATGTATTGCCAGATGTCGGATACGCCGAGCAGCACGAGGCCGTTGGTCAGCACCGCGATGATCAGCGCGCCGATCAGCGTGCCGACGATCGAGCCGACGCCACCGACGAAGCTCGTGCCGCCGAGGATCACCGCGGCGATCGCATCGAGCTCGTACGACTGGCCGAGCTGCAGGCCGTTGGCCGCGTAGAGGCGCGCGGCCGACATCACCGCGCCGAGACCGGCGAGCAGGCCCGACGCCGCATATACGAACAGCTGGATCGCCCGCACGTTGATGCCCGACAGCCGTGCGGCTTCCGGGTTGCCGCCGACCGAATAGATCCGCATCCCGAGTACGGTGCGGCGCAGGATGAACCACGACAGCGCGATCACGGCGCAGGCGATCACGACGAGCCATGGCACGCCGAGGATGGTGCCGTTGCCGATGAACGCGAACGGCAGTTGCGGGTTGAAGATGGTCGTGTCGTTGCCGATCAGGCGGGCGACCCCGCGCACGGCCGTCATCGCGCCGAGCGTGACGATGAACGGCGGCAGGCGCAGGAACGAGATCAGGCCGCCGTTGATCGCGCCGAACACGAGGCCGACGGCGAGCGCGATGGGCACGCCGAGCCAGCCCCAGCCGGGGATGGTCGAGGCGAGCAGCGCGGCGACGGCCGATGCGGCGAGCACCGAGCCGACCGACAGGTCGATGCCGCCCGTCAGGATCACGAAGGTCATGCCGGCGGCGAGCACGATGTTGATCGAGGCCTGCTGGGTGACGATCGACAGGTTCTGCAGCGTGAAGAAGCCGTCGGTCAGGAATCCGAAGCCGATGCAGAGGACCAGCAGAACCGGCAGCATGCCGGCGGTGCGAACGAGGTTCTGCATGCGTTGCTGGCGCGCGGCCTGCTTGTGTTGCCGAGGCTGCTTGGACGTTTGCGGGGCCGACGCGATCGGCCCTTTGGTTGTGTTGCTCATGTTCTCCTCCGTGTAGTGTGGAATCTCGTCATGCCGCCGGTTGTGCGGCTTCGCTCGCTGCCGGGTGCGATCCGGTAGCGAACCCGATCACGCCTTCCTGGGTGATGGCCTTGCCGGTATGTCCACCGAGTTCGCCGACGAATTCGCCTTCGCGCATGACGAGTACGCGGTCGGCGACCCCGATCACTTCGGGCAATTCGCTCGAAATGACGATCACGCCGACGCCGGAACACGCCAGCTCGTTGATGATTCGGTAGATCTCGGATTTCGCGCCGATGTCGACGCCGCGGGTCGGCTCGTCGAGGATCAGCACGCGCGGTTTCGTCTCGAGCAGGCGCGACAGCAGTACCTTCTGCTGATTGCCGCCCGATAGCGCACCCGCATTGACTTTCGCGTGCGGCACGCGGATCGACAGCGACGCAATGGCGTCACGCGCACGTCGGGCTCCTTCGGCGAGATCGAGCACGCCGCCGCGGCGAGCATCGCGATTGCAGACCGACACGTTGATATTGTTGTGGACGCTCATGTCGAGAAACAGGCCGAGACGCTTGCGGTCCTCGGTCAGGTAGACGAGGCCCGCATCGATGGCTTCCCGCGGCGTACGCATCGCCAGCGTTTTCCCTGCAATCGCAATCTCGCCGCGTGTGCGCGGCTCGGCGCCAAAGATCAAGCGGGCGAGCTCGGTGCGTCCGGCCCCGACCAGCCCGGCGATGCCGAGCACCTCGCCGGCATGCAGGTCGAAGCTGCAGCCGCGCACGCGCGTCTCGTCGGCGATGTCGCGCACGGACAGCACGACGTTGCCCGGGTCGTATGCGGTGTGTTCTTTCTTGTAGAAGCCGGAAAGGTCGCGTCCGACCATCATCTGCACGAGACTGTCGGCGGAGAGCGCATCGCGCTCCAGCGTGCCGACGTAGGTGCCGTCACGCAGTACCGACACGCGATCGGACAGTTCATATATCTCGGCCATCCGGTGGCTGATGTAGATGATGGCGAGACCTTCCGCGCGCAGTTGCCGGATCAGTTCGAACAGTCGGTCGGTTTCGCGCGACGACAATGGCGTCGTTGGCTCGTCCATCACGAGGATGCGAGCACGCGCATGAATGGCGCGTGCAATCTCGACGAGTTGCTGTTCGGCGATCGACAGCGTGCCTACCACCGTGCGCGGGCCAAACGAGGCGCCCAGGCGTGTCAGCACGGCTTCGCAGCCCTGTTCCATCGCAGCGCGGTCGATGGTCCGGAAGCCGCGGCCGGGTTGCCGCAACTCGCGGCCGACGTAGATGTTCTCCGCGACCGTCAGGTTTGGTGCAAGGCTGAGTTCCTGATAGATCACCGCGATTCCGAGCGTGCGCGCGGCGAGCGGACCGTCAACGACCGACGGTATGCCATCGACGAGAATTTCGCCGCCCGGATCGGCCTGGTACGCGCCTGAAAGAATCTTCATCAACGTCGACTTGCCGGCGCCGTTTTCACCCATCAGCGAGTGGACCTCGCCGGCCCTGACTGACAGGCACACGTTGTCGAGGGCGCGGACACCCGGAAAGGTCTTGCTGATGCCGCGCATTTCCAGCAATGCGGGCTTGGATACCGATTGGGACATGACTTGTCTCGCTCCGTTCTTCTGATGTTGTCGTGATCGTTAGCGTCTGGCGCATAGACCGTCAGCGCAGCGGGTGGGGATGCGCGGGTGCGGGTGGACGTATCGGAAGCATGCGGGCCGGCGCGTATGCGCCAGCGCGGCCGGACGTGCGCGGGTTGTCGTCGCGCGCGCCGATCGAAGCGGAAATGTGTGGCCGTCGATCGCACGGGCGTTGCATCACGCGCGTGTCGATATGGCCGATGGGCGTCGTACGACTGCCCCGAGCCTGATGGTGCCTCAATCGTCTCCCCCAGTTGGAGTTCTTCCGATTAATTAAATCAACGTGATTTATTTAATCGCGAATGGAGGGGGACTTCAAGTCTAGGGAAAGCTCTAGTCGTGAACGCGCACCCTTAGGAAGACGATAAAAGGTTTTTCATTTGAAAGTGCGCCGCGGACACCGAAGTGACGCTTTTTATGCGACTCCTGAAGAGAACCGGGCACGGATGCGCGGCGACGGAAATCGCTGAGAGGCTTGTCGTGTGGGCGTTTGCGGCCGATGCCCGCGTCGTGCGAGAGATCGGATGCCGATGGCGTGGGCGGTGCACGGTCCGCCCCGGAGCCGATGACGTGCCGCTGTACGGTTGCGATCGCCGCCTGTTCGCCGACGGTCTGATGCAAGGATCGGTTATAGGTCAGTCGAAAATAGCATAGGTGGTGTCACCAAAAACTCAGTGCCATGCGTCGGGATTGACGGCAAGGCGATCGATTGGTTTGCGGTTTCTCGTTGACTTTCGATGAGGATGGGCGTCGGCGTGACCGGTGAGTCATGCCGACGGGTTCGCACACTGATGCGGGTGTCGCTTCACTTCAGCGCACTCGACTGGCACCTGATTGCCGTATCTGCCGCGAGGCAGAGTGCTCCCGCGGTCAGGTCACGGTGTCGAATGAATCCACTGCCCTTGCACGATTTGCTGTGTCCTTATTCCGATTGCGCATAGTTCTCGCTCGATCGAAATTCGGCTGGTTAGTCTCCGGAAACCAGTGATCGTCTAAAGCGGAGAAAAAAATGTCAGTCTTACCAACGAGAACGGAGCATGATCTGCTGGGCGACTGCGAAGTTCCGTCCAGTGCTTATTACGGAGTCCACACGTTTCGGGCAGTCAAGAATTTCCCGATTACATCCACGCCGATTTCGATCTATCCCGATCTGATCAACGCGCTCGCGTTCATCAAGGAGGCGGCTGCGCTGGCGAATCATCAACTGGAACTCCTTGATGGTGAACGCTGCGATGCGATCGTCGGGGCGTGTCGGGACGTGCGAGCCGGCGCGCTGCACGATCAGTTCGTGGTCGATGTGATCCAGGGCGGCGCGGGTACGTCGACGAACATGAACGCGAACGAGGTCATCGCGAACCGGGCGCTCGAGCGGCTTGGATACGAGCGTGGCGATTACCAGCACCTGCATCCGAACGATCATGTGAATATCGGGCAGAGCACGAACGACGTCTACCCTTCGGCCTTGCGAATCGCTGCCTATCTTGGCATCCACGGACTGATCGACGCGATGGGTGTGCTGCGCCAAGCGTTCGCGGAAAAGGCGGAAGAGTTCGCCGATGTCCTCAAGATGGGACGCACGCAGTTGCAGGACGCAGTACCGATGACGCTCGGCCAGGAGTTCGGTACGTACGCCGTGATGCTTGGTGAGGATCAGGATCGGCTCGCCGAGGCAGTCATGCTGATCTGCGAGATCAACATGGGGGCGACGGCAATCGGCACCGGCATCACCGCACATCCCGACTATGCGCCGCTCGTGCTCGCCCGGCTCGTCGAGCTGACCGGCATTCCGCTCGTCACCGCGCCGAATCTGATCGAAGCGACACAAGACTGTGGTGCATTCGTTCAACTGTCGGGTGTGCTGAAACGCGTGGCGGTCAAGCTCTCGAAGATCTGCAATGACCTACGGCTCTTGTCGAGCGGCCCGCGAGCGGGCCTGGGCGAGATCAACCTGCCCCCGGTTCAGGCCGGATCGAGCATCATGCCTGGCAAGGTCAATCCGGTCATCCCGGAGGTCGTGAACCAGGTGGCATTCGAAGTCATTGGCAATGATCTGACTGTCAGCTTCGCAGCGGAGGCCGGGCAGCTTCAACTGAACGCTTTCGAACCGATCATTGCGCACAGTCTGTTCAAGAGCGTCACGCACCTGAAGAATGCATGCCTGACGCTGGCGAGCCGCTGCGTGACGGGGATTACCGCAAATCGTGAGCATTTGCGCGCCACGGTCGAGAATTCGATCGGGATCGTCACTGCGCTCAATCCTTATATCGGCTACGCCAATGCGACATCGGTCGCCCAGGAGGCACACGCAACCGGCGGCAGCGTAGCGGCGATCGTGCTGGCGCGCGGGCTGCTGTCGAAGGGGCAGCTCGACGAGATTCTGCGCCCCGAGCGGTTGACCAGACCGACCAAGGTGCCCGCCGGGAGTCTCTGACAGGGAAAGGGCAGGCCGACGGTCCTCGCCCTCACCGAAGTTCGATTATCGATTATCCGCAACTGGCATCGCGCGTATCGGTTGGGACAATGTCCCAACTGGTCGAGCAAGTCTGAACTGGCATGGACGATGCCTGATCCGGGAAGAGGCGGGGCAATGCGGGAAGGAAGCAACTTGGAGAGCATCGATGAGCCAGATGGCGTCTACATCGATCAGGCGCGTCGAGACCAGGTCAAGATGACTGTTCTCGACGACGAGCAACAGGGTGTCGCGATCGTTGCCGCGGCGGCGACGCTGAACGCGCTTGAATACATCGGCAAGCGCATCAGCGAAGCGAGGCTCGTCTGCTCAGGTACGGGGCCAGGTGCGCTCGCCTATCTCGATCTGGCGGTGAGCCTCGGGCTGCGGCGGGAAAACATCTTTGTCGGCGATACGACCGGTGTCGTGTACATCGGCCAAGTGGCGGGCATGGATCAGGGGCTGGCGAGATTTGCACGTGGTACCCGGGCGCGCACGATAGCCGACGTGATGCCGGGCGCCGACATCTTCGTCGGGGTGTCGGCGGGCAGCGTGGCGATGGCCGATCTGGTCAAGGTCATGGCGGTCAACCCGATCGTCATCGCGATATCGGATGCGATGCCCGAGGTCATGCCTGAGGCCGTGCTAGCGGTACGGACAGACTCGATAATCGCGACCCGTCACGCGAGCTATCCGAACCAGATCAGTGGCGCGATGTGCCTGCCGTTCATTGCCCGGGGCGCGCTCGATGCCGGAGCCATGACAGTGAACGAGGAGATGAAGCTTGCCGCGGTCCACGCGATCGCGTCACTCGCGCAAGCGGAGATACCGAAGGAGGTTGCCGCAATAGATGATGCGCATGAGTTGCGCTTTGGTCCCCGCTATCTGATTCCGAAAGCCTTCGACCGAAGGTTGATCGAGGTGGTCGCGCCTGCCGTGGCGAAGGCGGCTGCCGAAAGCGGTGTCGCACGGCGACGGATAGCGAATATGGAAGCCTATCGGCGAAGTCTCTCGCCCGTCAGTGGCCGCTCGAGTCCGACGAGGCGGGCAGCGATTGCCGGCCGGCAGGCCAACGTGAAGTCGGTGATATTTGCAGAGGGCGAGGACGAGCGCGTGTTGCGTGCTGCCCAGTGCGCGATCGACGAGTCCGTCGCCAGGCCAGTGTTGCTTGGCAGGCCAGATGTGATCGCGGACGTGATTGATCGTTGCCAGCTCGGTCTCGATCCGGGCGGGAACTGCGAGATCGTCGACCCGCTTGATCCGGATATCCACGACGCCGCCGTGGCACGCTACTGCTTGCTACGTCAGCGTGACGGCATCTCGCCCGTACTTGCCGCAGTCGAACTGCGCAGTTGCCGCACGCTGCTTGCCGCGATGCTGCTCAGGATCGGGCGCGCAGACGCGATGCTTTGCGGGACGGCCGGACGCCGAGCGGGTCATCTGATTGCCGTGCGAGACGTGATCGGACGTCGCAAAGGCGTCAACACGCTCGCGCTAATGGAGACCCTCATGTTGCCGGAGCGCCCCTTGTTCATCTGCGATGCGCTTGTGAACAGCAATCCCGGTGCCGAGCAAATCGCCGAAATTGCGTGGCTCGGGGTCGATGAAGTGAGTCGCTTGGGAGTCTCGCCGCAGGTCATGCTGGTGCCGAGGTTGGGTTCGAGTGCGTCGGACGCGACGCGCGAAAAGAAGATGTGCGAAGCGCTGGCCATGATCCACGAGCGCGTTTCAGGAATGGCGAGTGGCGAAGGGGCGCCGAGCGGCTCGGCGTTCCCATGCGCAACCTTCGATCCGACGCTCTCGGAGTTGAATTTCGACGCAAGTGCAAACATTCTCGTGACGCATGATGGCGAAATGGCCAACGTCATTCGCAATGTGATGCGAATTTCAACGGGTCAAGGAATCTCAGCCGGCCAGGTTGTCCTCGGCGCTCGGTGGCGTGTTCACATCCTGACGCCGGCGACGACGGTCCGGCAAATCGTCAACGCGACTGCACTTGCCGTGAGTGACGACGCGTTCAACTGGACACGTTCGTAAAAGGCGAATTCCCGATGCGACGAGCGGTCGCTCATGCAGGGCGATCGATCGAAGCATCGTCACTTTCGCCTCTTCGCGCTCCGGGTCGCGAAGCTCCACGGCCTCTCGATCAGGTTCGAGGCGGTCTTTTCTTTCAGTGTGGTTAAGGCTCGACGAAATCTTGTCGTCCGACTGATTCTCTATTGATTTGTACAGCTATACATAAATTTCGCATTGGCGGGAAAGATGCGAACTTCGCTCTGTACGTTGCCGGGCCGAATGCGGCAGCGGACATTTCGCTCGATCGAACGCTTCGTGTTGCAGCCGACAGGCCGCCGGCCCGCCGTTGATCGCGTGTCTTCGGGGTGCCTTCCGGATATTTGCCATGCCGGATTTCAAAGTGTTTTAGTCATTTTTTGCATAGGAATTGTGGGGCGAATTTCGACTGAATAGGCTCCGGTCAGATGTTCCAGATCGCGACTGTCCGCGTGCCGAAATCACGATATGGCGGCGAAAATCCGGCTGCATGTGTCTACCTATGATGATAGGAAAAATGACCGGCGCCTTTAAGAATTGAATTTCTTTGATTATTGGAGGATACAGTCATGGCATCGATTCCCGAACCGTCGCCGACGGGCGAAACCGATCAACGCAGCTGGCTGGAATCCCACGAGGCTGGTTATCACAAGACCCTGGGCAATCGACAGGTGCAGATGATCGCGATCGGCGGCGCGATCGGCACGGGACTTTTCCTCGGGGCCGGCGCACGCCTTCAGGTAGCAGGGCCGTCGCTCGCGATCGTCTATCTCGTATGCGGCGCGTTCTCGTTCCTGATTCTGCGAGCGCTTGGCGAACTCGTGATGCATCGCCCGAGCAGCGGAAGCTTCGTGTCGTACGCGCGCGAGTTCCTCGGCGAGAAGGCGTCTTTCGTAGCCGGCTGGATGTATTTCCTGAATTGGGCGATGACGGGGATCGTCGACATTACTGCGGTTGCGCTCTACATGCATTACTGGGCCCCGTTCTCAGGCGTTCCGCAATGGATCTTCGCATTGATCGCGCTCTGCATTGTCGCCACCATGAATCTGATCGGCGTGAAGTGGTTTGCCGAAATGGAGTTCTGGTTTGCGTTGATCAAGGTCGCTGCCATCGTGCTGTTTCTCGGGATCGGCTCCGTGATCCTGGGCACGGGTGGACACGTCGCCGGCCATGACACGGGCATGCATCTGATCACCGACAACGGCGGCGTTTTCCCGCATGGGCTGATGCCAGCACTCGTGCTGGTGCAGGGCGTGGTGTTTGCATTCGCGGGCGTCGAATTGGTTGGCACGGCCGCTGGCGAATGCAAGGATGCACGCAAGGTGCTGCCGCGCGCGATCAACAGCGTGATCTGGCGAATCGCGCTGTTCTATGTCGCATCGGTGGTGCTGCTCGTCTGCCTGTTGCCGTGGAGTGCCTATAAGGCGGGCCAGAGCCCGTTCGTCACGTTCTTCGGCGCGCTCGGCGTGCCGGGCATCGGCTCGATGATGAACATGGTGGTGTTGACGGCGGCGTTGTCAAGCCTGAACTCGGGGCTGTATTCGACCGGGCGCGTGCTGCGCTCGCTCGCGATGGGCGGCTCCGCGCCCGCGGCGCTGTCGCGGATGAGCGCGCAGTCGGTGCCATATGTAGGCATCCTTGTGACGGTCGCGATCTATGTAGTGGGTGTGCTGCTGAATTACCTGGTGCCGTCCAGCGTGTTCGAGATCGTGCTCAACGTTGCGTCGCTTGGCATCCTCAGCACGTGGGGTTTCATCATCGTCTGTCAGATGAAGTTCCGCGCGGCCGTCAAACGCGGTGACGTGGACGACGTGCCATTCAAGATGCCCGGAGCACCGGTCACGTCGTGGCTCACGCTGCTGTTCCTGCTTGGCGTGCTGGTGCTGATGGCGTTCGACTATCCGAATGGAACCTGCACCGTGGCGTCGATTCCGGTAGTCGCACTGCTGCTTGTCGTCGGCTGGCGGTGGGTGAGCGGCCGTGCGCGTCGCGTGTCGCTAAAACCGACGATTCCGTCGGTCGCGCTCACGCAGAACGTGCTCGAAAAGGGTGACAACTAATGCGACACGCAACGGTATCCGGACCCGTGAAGGTTCCCGCTGCCCGTGACAACAGAGAAAAATTCCATGGCACCGTTTGACGAAATGCTGGCAGGCGATCAGGTTCGCCAGCCCTACTCGCGAGTCAAGGCGTGGCTCGACACGCAGAACCCTGCGAGCCTCGCCCAGAAGGCCCACGATGCGGAAGGTGTGTTCCGCAGGACGGGCATCACGTTCGCCGTCTACGGCGACGCGCAAGCCGCCGAGCGGCTGATTCCATTCGATATCGTGCCGAGGATCATCTCGGGCGCCGAATGGAGCCGGCTGTCGCTGGGCATCGAGCAGCGCGTGATGGCACTCAACGCGTTCCTCGACGACATCTACCACCGCCAGGAAATCGTGCGCGCGGGCATCGTGCCGAAGCACCTGATCGCGCACAACGAGGCGTTCATCCCCGAGATGATCGATTTCCGGCCGCCCGGCAACGTTTATACGCACATCATCGGTGTCGACATCGTGCGCACCGGTGAAAACGAGTTCTACGTGCTGGAGGACAACGCACGCACGCCGTCGGGCGTGTCGTACATGCTGGAAAACCGCGAGACGATGATGCAGCTCTTCCCGGAGCTGTTCCAGCAGGTCAAGGTGCGCCCGGTCGAGACCTATCCGCAGATGTTGCGCCAGTCGCTCGCGGCCGTGTGCCCGCCGGGCGGCAACGCCGACAACCCGACCATCGCCGTGCTCACGCCCGGCATCCACAATTCCGCGTACTACGAACACTCGTTCCTCGCCGACCAGATGGGCGTGCACCTCGTCGAGGGCAGCGACCTGCAGGTGGTCGACGGCCGCGTCGCGATGCGCACGACCGAAGGCTTCCAGGCGATCGACGTGCTGTACCGCCGCGTCGACGACGCATTCCTCGATCCGCTCACGTTCCGCCCCGATTCGGTGCTCGGCGTGGCCGGGATCATGGACGTCTACCGCGCCGGCAACATCACGATCGCGAATGCGCCGGGCACCGGCATCGCCGACGACAAGGCGATCTACTCGTACATGCCGGAGATCGTCGAGTTCTACACGGGCCGCAAGGCGCTGCTGGAGAACGTGCCGACCTGGCGCTGCGGCGAGGCCGACAGCCTGAAATACGTGCTCGACCATCTCGACGAACTGGTCGTGAAGGAAGTGCACGGCTCGGGCGGCTACGGGATGCTGGTCGGGCCGTGCGCGTCGAAGGCCGAACTCGAGGCATTCGCCGCGAAGCTGCGCGCGCGGCCCGCGAACTACATCGCGCAACCCACGCTGGCGTTGTCCACGACGCCGATCCTGACCGAAGCCGGCCTCGCGCCGCGCCACGTCGACCTGCGGCCGTTCGTGCTGGTGTCGGACCGGATCCGCATCACGCCGGGCGGGCTCACGCGCGTCGCGCTGCAGGAGGGGTCGCTCGTCGTCAACTCGAGCCAGGGCGGCGGCACCAAGGACACCTGGGTGCTGGCCGACTGAGCCGGGCACGAGCACGCGCGCCGCAGCCGGCGCGCGAACCGAACGAACACGGAGTGGACACGAGATGCTTCTGGGACGAACTGCGAGCGGGCTTTACTGGATGTACCGCTATATCGAGCGCGCGGAGAACATCGCGCGCATCGTCGATGCCGGGCTGCGGATGGCGCTTACGCGCACGTCCGACGCGCCGGCCGAATGGTCGTCGGTGCTGGTCAGCTCGGGCGCGGACGACGGCTATCGTCAGAAATACGACGCGTATGCCGCCGATACCGTGACCGACTACCTGCTGCGCGACCGCGACAACCCGTCGAGCGTGCTGTCGTGCATCGAGGCCGCGCGCTCGAATGCGCGGATGGTGCGCACGGCGCTCACGCGCGAGGCATGGGAAAGCGTGAACGGTGCCTGGCTCGCGCTGCGCCGCGCGCTCGCGCAGCCGGTGCCGGAGAGCGGGCTGCCGGCGGTGCTCGACGAAGTGAAGCGCGAAACCGCGCTGATTCTCGGCAGCTTCTACAGCACGATGCTGCGCAACGAGATCTTCGATTTCGCGCAGATCGGCGCGTTCGTCGAGCGGGCGGACAACACCGCGCGGATTCTCGACGTCAAATACCACCTGCTGCTGCCGTCGGTGTCGCACGTCGGCACGCTGCTCGATACCAATCACTGGGAGTCGATCTTGCGGTCGGTCGAGGCCAACAACTCGTATCGCTGGGTGTACGACGTGCAGTACAAGCCGATGAACATCGCCGACTACCTGATCCTGAACGGCCGCATGCCGCGCTCGTTGCGCTATTGCTATGGCCGCGTGATGTCGAGTCTCAACCTGCTCGTGAAAGAGCATGGTGCTGCTCATGCGTGCCACGACACCGCCGCACAGATGCTCACGACGCTGTCCGACAGTACGATCGAACGCATCTTCAAGAACGGCCTGCACGAATTCCTGACCGGATTCATTCGGCGCAACCACCGACTGGGGCTCGAAATCGCCCAGGCGTACAACTTCGACTGAACGCAATCATGCAACTCTCGATTGTTCATACGTCCCGCTATGTCTACGATGCGCCCGTGCAGCAGGCCATTCAACGCATGCGCCTTCATCCACTGTCGAGTGCGAGTCAGACTGTCGTTGATTGGGAAATCCGGGTCAATGGCAAGCCGCCCGGGTTGACGTATCTCGACGGATTCGGGAATCGAATCGACCTTGCAGACCATGTTTCGAGCGCGAGCGAGATTGTGATCGAATCTGCCGGAAACGTGACGACGCGCGACATGACGGGTGTGGTGGGGTACCTCGACGATTGTGCCCATCCGTGGCTGTTCCTGCGTGAAACGCAGTTGACCAAGGCGGGGGGCGCGCTCGAAGAATTCGCGATGTCGTTTTCCGGCATATCGAATCAGCTGATGATGCTCCATGACCTCATGGAGGCGATCCATGACCGGTTCGAATTTGCAACAGGCGCCACGGATGTCGATACCGATGCCGAGACGGCATGGACCGGCGGAACGGGCGTTTGCCAGGACTATGCGCATGTTTTCATTGCGGCCTCCCGCCGGCTCGGTATTCCAGCCCGTTATATCTCGGGCTATCTGCTGATGGACGGCCAAGATCGACAGGCGGCCAGCCATGCGTGGGCGGGCGCGTACGTGGATGGTCTCGGCTGGGTCGGCTTCGATCCCGCGAACAACATCTGTCCCAACGAACATTACGTGAAGCTGGCTGCTGGCATGGATTATCACGGCGCATCTCCAGTCAAAGGGTGCAGCAGGCAGGGAAGCGGCGGATCCCTCAGTGTGGAGATCGATGTGCGTCGAGCGGTTGCGTGACGCATTCGTCGCTGGCTCATCGGGATAGCAGGCGTCATGGAGTTAGTCGAAATGCGCATAGCTCTTGCCGAGGAAAATTCGGTTGGGTACGTTGTTCATGTCGGATTTCCAATCACTGTGCGTTGGCGACAGAGGACTCCGAGCCGACAAGACGGGTATGTGCGCTCGAAATGAAATCAGGATGCAATTCATCAAATGGAGATCGTGATGACGACGTCGGCAAATATGCAAGGTGCAATGGAACGAGCAGCGAAGGATGCGGGTTATGACGGCGTTGACGCTTTCGATGACGAGAACGTGCGCGAGGCGCTTCGCGATCGACTCAAGCAGGTCAAGAAGAGAGCGGCGGAAGCGCAGGTGATTGTCGTCGAGAAGGGGAAGAAGACCGCTCGTGTCGCGAACGAGTACGTGCACGATCGTCCATGGACAACGGCGGCAACTGCGCTCGGAGTGGGGGTGTTGATCGGGTTGCTGATCGGTCGGCGATGAGCACAAGCGCGCCGGCCCGGCAGGCGCGTCGAACCGGACCTCTTTCGGAGCGCTGACCGGTTTGCCGATAGTGCCGGGCAATTGCATCTCCGGCAGCAGGTTCGACAGATCAGTCAGCGGCCAGGATAGGAGCAGTGGGTGCCGCTGATGATGGAAGGCCGCGACCGTTCGCAGAAGGTCGCCGCCGCCTGGACGCCGATCGGCACCGACGGGAACTTCGGCGAAATCACGCGGCAGTTCGTCGGCTACTTGCGGCAGCAGCCTGATATCTCGCGCCACACAAGACGGCACGTGGCACGTTTCGTGGGGCAGGCGCGACGCAAGTGGCGCACGGCAGGCCGTCGACGCGAAGTTCGTTTTCATTGGTGCGGGCGGCGGCGCACTGCACCTACTGCAGGTGTCCGGCATCCCTGAGGCCACGGAATACGGTGCGTTCCCGGTGGGCAGCTCGTTCCTCGTGACCGACGACACGGACGTCGTCAAACTCGTACTTCGACTAGCTGAACAGCACCAATACGCGCGGCGTGATGCCGATGATTCGCGTGGGCGTCGACGAGTTTCCGCTCGTGGAATACCTGGCCGGCCAGCTCATGCTGTTCCACGACGACCGCTTCAATGCGCTGAAGGAATACTTCCCGAACGCAAAGGAGGACGCCTGGCGTCCGTGGCAGGCCGGGCAGCGCGTGCAGATCATCAAGCGTGACCCGGTGAAAGGTGGCGTGCTCAAGCTTGGCACCGAGGTTGTCAGCGCGAAGGGCGGCAGCATCGCGGGCCTGCTCGGCACATCGCCGGGCGCATTGACTGTCGCGCCGATCATGCCGAGTGTGCTCGAGAAGGTGTTCAAGGCCAAGGCGATTGCACACGACATAATCAGCCAATTCTCGACAGATTCAACATGAGTCACCCTCCACGACGCGACCGACGGCCATTCACGAAATCGATGTTGCTTCCGCTGCCTTCGGTGGACGTGCGACGTTTATCGCTGAGATTTCACCTTGCGCTTGCGGTGATGAGCTCCGGTCACGGAAACGGTGACCAGTTCATGACATTGCTCGGTACCACCTACATCGCCTTCTTCTTGCGCGATATCGAGGTAGACGATGTCGATCGACGCTTGTACAAGCGTGCTGAAGATGCGCTGGAGCAATGCATGCAACGCGTCGAGCAAGGGCAACCATGGACGCTCCTGGTCGATGAACGTATAGCAATCGAGCAATTGGTGACGTTCCACGACATACAGCTATTGATCGCCCCTGCGCATCGCTATGTCGACGCCTGGGAGCGCGTGAGATATGTCGTCGAGAAGGGACGTCCGTCGCCGATACCGGCGTGAACACGCCGACATGGGGCCGGCAGAAGCGGTTTCGCGCCCCCGACCGATCGTTCCGCGCGAGCACACGTTCGCGACGGTTGGGGGGCCGTCAAGCACGCCGCTGTTCCGACGGTTTGCGGTTCCGGCTTCGAGAACGTTCGTCACCGGCAGGTGCCGATCTCGATCGAACGGGCGTGCGTACCAAGCGGGTGGCGTGTCTGCAGACAGCCACCGGCATTGATCGGAACAGCGTGCGTGACCAGTGTCAGGCGTCTGCCGGGTGGGCAAGCGTCGCGGCGAGTTCGGCATCGATGCGGGCCGCGTTCGCTTCCGCATCGGCTTCCGGCAGCAGGCTGCCTTCCCACTTCGCGACCACCGCGCTCGCGATCGAGTTGCCGACCGCGTTGGTTGCCGAGCGCCCCATGTCGAGGAACGTGTCGACGCCGAGAATCAGCAGCAGCCCCGCTTCCGGGATGTCGAACTGGTGCAGCGTCGCCGCGATCACGACGAGCGATGCGCGCGGCACGCCGGCCATTCCCTTCGACGTCAGCATCAGGATCAGCAGCATCGTGATCTGCGTGCCGAGCGACAGGTGGATGTTGTACGCCTGCGCGATAAACAGCGATGCGAACGTGCAGTACATCATCGAGCCGTCGAGGTTGAACGAATAACCCATCGGCATCACGAAGCTCGAGATCTTGCGGCGCACGCCGAACCGGTCGAGCGCATCGAGGATTTTCGGGTACGCGGCTTCGGAGCTTGCCGTCGCGAACGACAGCATGAACGCTTCCTTGATCAGCACGAGCAGCTTGAACACGCGACGGCCGAGGAACAGCAGGCCGGCGATCACGAGCGTGCTCCACAGCAGGAACAGGCTCACGTAGAAGTCGCCCATGAACACCGCGAACTTCAGCAGGATCGACAGCCCGTTGATCGCGACGGTCGACGCCATCGCCGCCAGCACCGCGAGCGGTGCGAGCTTCATCACGTAGCCGGTGATCTTCAGCATTACGTGCGACAGCTGGTCGATCGCGGCCACGAGGATCTTGCCGCGCTCGCCGAGCGCCGCCAGCGCCACGCCGAAGAACATCGAGAACACGACGATCTGCAGGATCTCGTTGTTCGCCATCGCCTCCGCGAACGACTTCGGCACCATGTGGCCGACGAAATCCTTCAGCGTGAACTTGGAGGTCGCGAGGTTCGCCGAGGCGCCGATGTCCGGCAGCGGCAGGCCGAGGTTCTCGCCGGGCCGCAGCAGGTTCGCCATGAACAGCCCGAGCAGCAGCGAGATCAACGACGCGGTGATGAACCAGCCGAGCGCCTTCACGAACACGCGCCCCACCGACGACGCGTCGCCCATGTGCGCGATGCCGACGACGAGCGTCGAGAACACCAGCGGCCCGATCACCATCTTGATCAGCCGCAGGAACACGTCGGACACGAGGGAGATGTAGCCGGCAATTTCAGTCGAGACCTTCTTGTCGGGAAATTGCGTATAGATCATGTAGCCAACTGCGATGCCGATCAGCATTGCAATCAAGATGTGAATGGCTGAGGCGTTTCCTTTCTTTCTCACTTTGAATCTCCATGTTTTGCATCGAAGAACTGATGCCGGAAGCGACGAAATACGACGTGGTCGCTTCCGGCAGCATCAGCGTCGTGACGCTTTCCGTAAGTCCGGCTGCCGACAGCCTTCTTCGAATGCAGTCAGCGACTGTGCCCAGCATTCGTCGGGCCATCGGAGTTCCGCCTGCAGGGTCAACGGGCGATAGACAGCCGAATAGAGCGTCCCGTAGCCGCGTGACCATGCGTCCTGATACAGGGGTTCGCACAGTAGTGCATCAATCGCCTGTTGGGCAGTGCCGGACATGTGGCAATGCGTTTGCAGGGCGGTCAACCGCTCTCTCGATCGGGTCGCGTGCGCATGTTCGGGCCATTCGACCGCATGCTGAAAGTTGGTGACGGCGACACGACGCGTGATTTCGGTGGGACGATCCGGGTTGACGAAGACGGTGGCCCAATCTGCATGGCGATCCAGTAGCGTGACGCTGTAACTCATATGTACCGGCACGCGCTGCAGGATGGCTGCTGCTTCGGCAGTTGTCCGTGCCGTTTCGAGCACGTACCGCAGCACGAGCGGGATGCCGAAACCGACGCCGGACACGGTACGTCCTCCGAAAGAGAGCGATACGGCGAGTCCGCTTTCGTTGATGCCGTCGAGCGCTCCCCACAGGCAATCGACCATTGCCGCGACACGCGGCCCCACCCAGCGCGTGGCAAGCCAGCTTCCTTCGAGTAGCGCGGGCGCAAAATCGTAATTGCGCAGCAGCATCGGTTCTCCGTGGCCGGCTGGATCAATCCATACGCCCTGCGAGCATCCTGCAATGTAGGGCGGAGGACACCACAGCGACAGGAAGCGTGCCTCGACGTCGCCGCCTCCCGCGAGGTCGACGAGGCGCTCCCAGACGGGAACCAGTTCGGGCATGTGCTCGCGTAGTGCGCGCCGACACGTGAGGTAGCTGGGCCGGCCGGCTACGCCACTCCGCAGGAACCATGCGCGATAGCTGGGCCACGCGTGTTCGAACAGCGCGCGCCATTTGTCGCCGGGGATATCCTCGGCGATGGCGCGGAACGACACACTGATGGACATGGCGGTGCCTTACAGGATCTTGAACGAACCGGGCGTGGGCACCGCGTCCGGCGTCGGTGCCATGAGTGGTTTGCCGGCGTAGTAGTTCTTCAGTCCACGCACCCAATCTCGCGCACGAATGTTGAGCCGGAAGTTGTCATCCATCGACCGTCCGCGCGTGATCAGGATGCCAAGGTCCGCGCCCTCATAGCGATAGTCGCCGGGGCCGGTGATGCGCAGGAAGAATGCCTCGCGTTCGCTGTCGATCGCGCGGCGGTGGTAATCGAAACGGTGGTAAGACACGCTGCCGTCGTCGGCCATGCGGTAGATGCCGGTTGCCGGTGCGTGCGTGACCTGGTCGACTTTGTCATCGTTGAACTTCAGAACGACTTGCGACCACGAATCGATGAAGTGTGGCTGCGCCCATCGCTCGTTGATCTCCTTCACGTTCAGATTGAACGGCACGCCGGAGAATTCGAGCAGGTGGAACAGGAACAG
This sequence comes from Burkholderia sp. 10_S31, assembly GCF_056930375.1. NCBI lineage: Bacteria > Pseudomonadati > Pseudomonadota > Betaproteobacteria > Burkholderiales > Burkholderiaceae > Burkholderia > Burkholderia sp. 10_S31. The sequence goes on along the minus strand of NZ_JBXOWK010000001.1, from coordinate 3,207,791 downwards.
CGGTGCGTCAGCGTATGCGAACGCCGCGTGGTTCGTCATCGGGCTTGCACCGCAGATACGTGGATTGAGTTCGCCGAGATACACTTCGCCGGAATCGACGTCGATCAGGAAATCGAGGTCGAAGTAGCCGCGGTAGCCCTCGTTCAAGAGCTGGTTGCCGAACTTCTCCGCCATCTCGCGCGCCTTCGCACGAACTTCTTCGGTGAATGCCCCCGGGAACACTTCGTTGCCGCACCAGCCGCCCTTGTATGGTGTCAGCTCACGAGCGCCGACCACTTCGGTCAGGAGCGGGCCGACGAGCGTGCCGGACTGCGTCGCGCACGCTTCGAGCGTCGCACCGCGACAGTTGATTCGCTTCATGATCTTGACTTCGGGATCGCTGACGATTTCATCCTTGTGCTTGTTGAAATCATCTTCCGACGCGATGAAGAACGTCGTGTGGCCCGAGTCTCCGAATGCGGACTGCACGACGAGGTCCTTGCCCAGACCGTTGCGATCGGCAATTTGCAGCAGGTGTGCGTAGCTGTCGACTTTCTCGAGCGCGTTCGGCACCGAATGCACGCCTGCCTTGTTCCCGATGCGCACGGTCTCCATCTTGTTGTCGCAGCGGGTCCGCAGTGCGGCCGGGGGGAACCAGACATCCAGGCCGATCTCTTCCGCAAGCGCCTCCGTCTTCTCGTCGAACATCAGGAATGTCGCGACCGGTCGGCCACCGCGACGCTCGATCAGATCGATCACCTCCTTGTGCGCCAGCAGATGGTTGTTGATGTCCTCGATCGACTGGAATTCGTCGTGCGGCGATTCGGACGGCACAAAGACGTTCGGATGGCGTCCGTCGAAGCAGTCGATGTAGTTGATGTACATGAATCGATTCACCCATCTGTCCACGCCGAGCAGATTGAAGTTCGTTGCGCTGATGAAGTAGATGGGACGCTCGTTGCGGTGGAACATCAGCAGGAGATCCGCGATGCTGTTGACAGATTTGCTCACTTGTCGCTCCTTGTATCGATTCTTGTTCGATTTCGTTTTGCTGCGTCTTGGTTCAGTTCGGTAGCACCGGGCTTTACGCCTTGGCGCAGGCGTATGCTTGTTGCGATGGCGTGGGCGTGACTTGACGAGCGGCCGCAACGCGTGCGGCTGTACTCTGCGCCGCGCATTCGAGCGCCGTCTCGGTGAAGATTCGGAAGCCCAGTTCGGCGCGGAAGCCGTGGATCTCGCGCACGTCAAGCGCGGCCATGAACTGAAGGATTTCGGGGCTGATGACCTGTCCCGGTACGAGGATCGGGAAACCGGGCGGGTAAGGGATCACGAACAGCGCGGACACGAGCTCGCGGCCGGAAGCAATCGCGCGAGCGGCTTCGTTCATGTCGATGTATTCGCAATTTGCATCGTCATATGAAAGGAAGAACGCGCTGCGAATATCACCGTCTCGGGTTTCGGTGCGATCGTCGACACTGCGGCCGCGAAACGCGAAATGGAAACGCGAGAAATCCGGCAGCGGCGGTTGCTCCTGTGTCAGCGAACGAACCCGTTTATCGTGAATCCTCCGCTCGACCGCGCTCATGTCGACCACGCGCGCGTCGACATCGCGTGCAATCTTCACCAGGACCTCGATGAGGTAGGCGATTGCCGAGCGGGTCGTACCGATATTCGTCATGAAAAGAACCGTGTTGCGAGACGTCTTGTTGATCTGGATACCGTATTTATCCATCAACTCCGTGTTTTTGAACGTGTCGCCATCCATGCCCGTCGAACCGATGACGAGTGTCGCGCGCGTCGGATCCAGCACGAACTCGTCGGTACGCCACGCGGCTTCGAGATTGCTCCATCCGGTCTCGTCGTTGAAGTAGCTGCTGACAGCCGACTCTCGATAGGCAGGCGGTACGATGTCCCCGACGCGCAGGAAGCGGAAGTAGCGACTGAGAAACGGGTGTTGCTTGACCTGCTCGCGAAGACTCATTGCGAGTTCGAGTTGGCGCTGGATCAATTCGTAACCCTCGAGTTCGACCTGACGGCGTCCGACGTCGAGTGAGGCGAGGATTTGATAGTTGGGAGACGTCGACGTATGCGTCATGTACGCTTCATGGAACGATTCTTCGGCCTTGTCCTTGAAATCCTGGTCCCACACGTGAATCATCGAGCCCTGGCGCAGCGCGGTGAGCGTCTTGTGTGTCGAGTGCGTCGCGTACACGCGCACCCGCGCGCGCGACGGATCGGGAAGCAGGCGCGCGTCCAGAAGCTGTGCATCGTCGTTCCAGTCGAGCGTGGCGGCGAACTCCGCGTGGCGTTTCGCGTAGGCCGGGTCCTTGAACGTATCGGCGAGCTTGGCCGCGTTCGCCATCGCAGTACGCTGCCGATAGATCGGGTGACAGCGCGCGAAGGCAAACCACGCCTCGTCCCACAGGAAGACGAGATCGGGCTTGATCGCCAGGCACTCCATCATCACGCGCTCGACGTCGTAGACGATGCCGTCGAACGTACAATTGGTCAGTAGTACCATCTTCACGCGATCGAGTCTTCCAGCGCGGCGAAAATCGAGCAGCGTCTCTTTGATGTGACGGATGGGTACGGCGCCATACATCGAGTACTCGTCCAGCGGATAGGAGTCGAGGTATGCCACCTGTGCGCCTGCGAGCACCAACCCGTAATGATGGGACTTGTGGCAATTTCGATCGACGAGCACGATGTCGTCGGGCCTGACAAGTGCCTGAACGACGATCTTGTTGCAGGTCGACGTTCCATTCGTCGCGAAATAGGTGCGACGCGCGCCGAATGCACGCGCGGCATACTCTTGCGCGAGCTTCAGCGGTCCGCTCGGATCGAGCAGCGAATCCAGCCCGCCCGACGTCGCGGAGGTCTCGGCCATGAAGAGATTCATGCCGTAGAACTGCGCCATATCGCCGATCCAGTTGCTGTTCATGATCGACTTGCCGCGTGCGAGCGGCAGTGCATGGAATACCCCGGTCGGTTGCTTTGCATAGTCGCGCAGGGCATTGAAGAACGGCGTCCGGTGACGCTCGGCGACACCTTTCATGATCGAGCCGTATAGCTCGAGGTGGTCTTCCTCGCCAAAGAAGATTCGCTTGAAGACCTCGCCGACGCGTGCGGCGATGTCCTCGACGCTCACGTCCGTCACGAGATACAGGTCAAGTTCCGGGCGGATCTGCGCGATCCGGCGGCCAAGCAATGGGCCGCGCTCGGATTCGGGCATGGACTCGACGCTGTCGTCCACTCCGTCCAGAAAACGGCGCAGCATGCCGTTGTGGTTCGCCGATCGGAACGGAAAGCCGTGCCGAATCACCACTGCCTGGAGATTGAAGTTGACGAGAGTCGCGATCAATGCATCTTCGAAGCTCGGCACGATGACGATATCGAAGATGAAGTCGTCATCTGGGCTGCGCTTGCGCTGAACGCGGCGACGCAGCGCGTCTTCCTCGCTTGGCGACATTTCATCGACAATCAGCACTTCAAAATAGGGGCGCGCGAGCTGTGCCTGTCGTTCGCTATCGGTTTCGATTTGAGAGGGAAGCTCGTTTTCGCTGTCGAGCGTGTTCGCGTCGTGACGGTAGGTGCGGGCCGCCAGAACGCGATGAATGCGACGCGCCGCCTGATGCGCGCGGCTCATTTCTTCGCGTTCGATCCATTGTCGAAGCTCCCCGAATACTCGTCGGCCGGGGAACGCCCAGTAGCTTTCGATCGGTGTGAGCAGATCGACGGTGCGCCACACGCTGGCCAGCCGCAGTACAAACTCAGGATCGTCGGTTGACAGGATTGCCAGGCGACTAAGATCGTCTACCAGATTGATCCAGCCGTCCATGCGTCGCTCCCAGACGCTGCGATGGTTGCTCAATTGTGTAACGAACGGCGGCAACGGTTGCTCCGATCTCATATCTTCTATCTCCTTGATTCGATTTTTGTTCCCGGCCATATGGTTCGGAATCCGTCCGGCGGTGCTGGCAAAACGCCCGTCTTTCAATCCGGCTTTGTAAGCGGTCCTAATGTATTAAGATATGAAAAATCAGGATTGTCTCTTTCGTAGACGGGGAATTCGCAGCTTCTGTCCCTGAAGCTTTTCAGAGGCTGGCCGAGATTTCGCAACCCGTGCTCTCGCTCGCGACGTACGCGTTCGAAGTCGACTGCGATCGGGATGATCTCGCTTCCGCTGCCGGCCTGATGCAATACGTAGCCGGATGGATCGCAGACGATCGAGCGGCCGACACCACCGTCTTCGATGCCGTTGATGTCGAAGAAGTAAAGCTGGTTCTGAGCGGCTGATGCTCGGGCGATCGAGAGTTCGACGTCGCGGTCGATCGTGTCCGTCATCGTGGGATGCAGGATCACTTCCGCTCCCATCGCGGCGAGCGTGCGCGTGGTTTCCGGAAACCACATGTCGTAGCAGATCGACACACCGATCCGTCCCATGCCTGGCACGTCGAACACGCAGAACTCGGTGCCGCTCTCGACGTCGCGCTCGTACGGGCGGAACGGAAACAGTTTTCGATAGCGCGCGATGACATCTCCACGCGGATCGATTACCGGTGTGGTGTTGTAGATGAGCGTGCCATTGGGTCCGTCGACCTGCTCGAACAGGGAACCCGGAATCAGCCAGAGCCCCGTTTCATGAGCAAGTTCTGCCAGACGCGCCTCGGTGGCACCGGGCAGCGATTCGGCGTTGCGATGCAGCGGACCCAGCGGCGCGAGTTCGGAGAACAACACCATGCGGACCCACGGAAACCGGACTCGAATGTGGCGCAGGTAATTGCCGATGACTTCGACGTTGCTCTCGAACGCGGATACCCGCATCTGAACGCCGGCGATGCCGAAAATATTGTGCATGGTCTTTCTCAACATTCGATGGAGTTCGGGCAAACGCAATCTACCGTCACGACTGCCTCACGATCGGGCTCGATGGCGGGGCCGTGCGAGGCACGTGGCTCATCGAGGCAGATCCTTGCCGGACCATACGCAGTGTTGTTGAAACGGGAATGCGAGTGGTGTCGGCGCGACGGAATGGTCTCGGCGAGACGCGGGACATCAAGGGGATGCGACGCGATAGCAGAGGGTGAAGCGTGAGCTGTAGTGAGTGGAAGCATGATTGATACGTTCGTCATGACAGTCTGCTGAACGAAAATGATCGGGATGATCGGTGGCATGCATTCTAGAACCAACATGCCTGAGCGAATGGGTCCAACAAATTCATTGTGGTTGGATCCAAGTCGGAAAAGTGTCACCGTGCAATGACTGCCCCGAGGGGGCGGGGCGAATCGATGCGCGGAGCGGTGCGGCAGGTCCGGAGATCGCGACCGAGGAGATTGATGCCGCTAAATTTCAGCTGCTCATTCCGCAACTGCCGGCTCTTCTGCCCGATGCAGCCAAGCCTGGCCCGTATCTCGCCCGGGGCATTCTTTTTTCGGGGCACATTATTCGGATAACGCATGGCCTTTGCGTGCCGAATATCGGTCGCATACCGTCCGCAGGTTGAGGATATCGAGCATCGTCGCTTCACTGATATCGTCGCAGGCCCGTCAGGCGGGCCGAAATCGTCGGTTGACCTCGGCAGGGAGAACTTGACGGAATGAAGCGGGCGAATTGATGGCAGGTTGCAACATGAATGGGTACGTGCGTGATCACCACGAGTCGGATTTGAGATCAGGGGAAATCAGATGAGAGAATCCCCGTTGATCGAATGGCTGCTCACGCTGGCGCACTGGAGTCGTCGCACGCCGTGCGGGACGCCACTGAACCGTAGGCTGTTCGACGACCTGCGCGAAGCGATTCTTTCGGGCCGCATTGGCCCGGGCGCGCGGTTACCCGCGTCCCGCGACCTTGCACGCGAGTTGCATGTGGCGCGGAATACGGTGATCTACGCATACGATCGTCTGACTGCGGAAGGATATGCACGTGCTTCCGGTGGCAGCGGCACATATGTGAGTGACACGGCACCTGATGCGTCGTTGATCGATCGCATGGCCGGCACGAGTCGGACCACGAACGACTGGATCGCGCGCCAGGGATCACGACTCGCCGCCCGCGCAATGGATCTGCTCGTCAACGCGGGTGCATCGGATTATCAGGTTGGCGCATTCGTCCCGGGTATTCCGGACATCGGCGAGTTTCCGCGCGTCGTATGGCAGCGACTGATCGCGAAGGTCTGGAGAACTGCGGGGCAGGGTCAGTTGGGCTACGGCAGTCGTCATGGCTATCCGCCGCTCAAGCGCGCACTGGCCGAATATCTGACGCTTGCCCGTGGCGTCGCGTGCTCGCCGGAGCAGATCATCGTGACACAGGGTTCGCATCAGGCGATCGATCTGTGCGCGCGCCTGCTTGCCGACCCCGGCGAACTGGTATGGATCGAGGATCCGTGCTATTGGGGAGCGCGCAGCGTGTTTCGCGGCGCGGGGCTCGATCTGGAGGCGATACCGGTCGATGCGCAGGGAATCCAGTTGCCGAGTGCATTTGGCCGGAGCCCGAGATTGATCTTCGTCACACCGTCGCATCAATATCCGAGCGGCGTGGTGATGAGCCTCGCGCGGCGCAGGTTGCTGACGGAAATGGCGCGCGCGCAAGGCGCGTGGATCATCGAGGATGACTACGACAGCGAATTCCGGTATTACGGTGCACCCCTGCCGTCACTGCAGGGGCTTGATCCACATCGGAACACGATCTACATCGGCAGCTTCTCGAAGGTGCTTTACCCGGGGTTGCGACTTGCGTTCCTGATCGTGCCGCCCGATCTCGTCGACGCGTTTGCCGTTGCCCAATCGGAGGTCTATCGCGGTGGGCAACTGACAATCCAGGCGGCCTTGGCGGAGTTTATCGACAACGGGCATTACTCGGCCCATGTGCGGCGGATGCGCAAGATATACGCAGCGCGCAACACGCTGCTGACGACGTCGCTCCGGCGGCATCTTGGCGATCGTATCGACGTTGCAGGAACGGATACCGGGCTGCATCTCACGGTGGCGCTGCATGGCGCGAATGACCACCTGGTCTCGCAAGGGGCGTTGGCCCAAGGGATCGTCGCACGGCCGTTGAGCTCGTATTTTGCCGTGCCGTCGAATGCGCGAAACGGTCTGGTGCTGGGTTACGGAGGGGTGTCCGACGATGCGATCGAGGGGGCGGTACAGAAGCTTGCGATTGCGATCGACGCAGCCGAGACCAAGGGGCGATGCTCGCGGGAGACAATACCGACTTGACCGGGGCGCGATCGAGGTGGCGCATGATTTCGTCCGCGCCGTTGCGTGACGACATTATCAAGCGTAGTCGATCGACGGACATGTCACGTCGAGGATGCGCGGCGCGTGCCGCGATCGCTTCGTCCAGGCGGACGAAGCGCCGTTGCCGTGCAGTGATTACCGGAACATTCTCAACCAGTCGAACAGGCCGGGATGCGGACGCCGCCTCGGCGTCGGCGCCGGTGCGCTGCGCGGCCGGAAGTCGGGCGAGAACTGGGCACGCGGGTCGATCGCTTGCGCACGCAGCGCCGCATCGTAGAACGAGCCGACGATCGGCAATGCGCTATGCGCGCCCGCACCCCAGTAGTCGCTGCGCAGTGTCACGCTGCCGTCGTCGAAGCCGACCCACGCGCCCGCCACCAGTTGCGGATGCATCAGGATGAACCATCCGTCCGTGTTGTCCTGCGTCGTGCCGGTCTTGCCCGCGACGTCGATGCGAATCCCGTAGCGCGAGCGGATGTCGGCACCGGTGCCGTAATCGACGACGCCGCGCATCACGTCGACCAGCGTTTGTGCCGCCGCTACCGGCAGCGCGCGTTCGGGCGGCGCGCTGCCGAATGCGGCGAGCACCTTGCCGTCGCGATCCTCGATGCGCGTGATCATCTGCGGCGCGACGTACACGCCGCGGTTCGCGATCGTCCCGTACGCGGACACCATCTCCTTCAGCGTGACGGGGCTCGTTCCGAGCGCGAGCGACGGCACCGCATCGAGCGGGCTCTCGCGCACGCCCATCGCACGCGCGAGCTGCGCGACCCGGCCCGCGCCTTCACGCTGCATCACCTGCGCGGTGATGCGGTTGCGCGACAGCGCGAGCGCGTCGCGCAGCGTCATCGGTGCGTCGGTCGGCGGCTCCTCATCGGTCGGACGCCATACCGCGTGTGCACCGATCGGGATCGCGACGGGGCGATCGACGAACGTATCGTCCGGTCGCATCCCGTCCGCGAACGCGGCGCCATAGACGAACGGCTTGAACGTCGAGCCCGGTTGACGCCGCGCCTGCATGACGTGATCGAACGGCTCGCTGCCGAAGTCGGGGCTGCCGACCCATGCGCGGATCGCGCCGTTGCGCGGATCGATCGCGACGAAGCCGGCCTGGACCTGCGTCTTGCGATCGCACAGCGCATGGATGAACGCGCGATTCGCACCAAGCTGCTTCAGCGCCGCCGCATCGTTGAGCCCGGCGTCGCGCGCGTCGCGATAGTCGGGCGTCTGCCGGATGAAACCGCGGAACAGGTCGTTGCGCAGCCCGCAGCCGGACGCGTTGTGCCACGCGCTGTCGGCGATCGCCTGCAGGCGATCGGTTTGCTGCGTGAGCGCTTGCGTCGCGATGTCCTGCAACTGCGCATCGAGTGTCGTGCGCACGACGAGGCCGTCGGAGTAGAGATCGTAGTTGTTGCGGTCGGCCCATGCGATCAGCCACTTGCGCAACTGCACGGCGAAGTGCGGGGCAGGGCCCGGCTGCGCGGTCTGCGGCTCGAAGTCGACGCGCAGCGGCCGGCGCTGCAGTTTCGCGAGCTGCTGCGGCGACAGCATCCCCATCGCCTGCATTCGCGCGAGCACGATGTTGCGGCGCTGGACCGCACGTTCCGGATTCAGCACCGGGTTGTAGTAGCTGTTGCCCTTCAGCATCCCGACGAGCGTCGCGCTTTCGACGATGTCGAGCTGGTTCGCCGATTTGCCGAAATAGGTGCGCGCGGCCATTTCGACGCCGTACGCGTTGTACAGGAACGGCACGGTGTTCAGGTAGGTTTCGAGGATCTCGTTCTTGCTGTACACCGTCTCGATCTTGAACGCGGTGATCAGCTCCTTCACCTTGCGCGTGAGCGTCGGCGCGCGGCCGACCTCGTCCGGATACAGGTTGCGCGCGAGCTGCTGCGTGATCGTCGAACCACCCTGGCGGCTGCCCGAGAACGTATGCAGCCCCGCCGCGAGCGTGCGGCGCAAGTCGATGCCGTGATGCGAGTAAAAGCGGTGGTCCTCGGTCGCGATCAGCGCGTCGACCATGTGCGGCGAGATCTGCTTGAGCGGCACCCATTCGCGGTTGACGGGCCGGAATTCGGCGATCAGCTGGCCGTCGGCCGACAGCACGCGCGCGGGGCGGTCGATGCGCGCCTTGCGGATGTCGCCGATGCTCGGCGTGAACGGCACGAACGCGAGCAGGACCAGCAGGCCGAGCACCGGTATCGCGGCGAGTGTCAGTGCGACGCCACGGCGAGTGGGATGGCGCAGGCGATGCCATGCGCCGGCGCCCAGCGCGCGGGCACCGTCACGGCAGCGAAGCCACAGGTTGCGAAGAAACGGCACGAAGCGATTCACGGCGGCAGGAGCGCGATCGGAAAAGGCGCGATCCTAGCAAACTGGGCAGCGTTGCCTGTGGTCAAAATGCCGGTTTTCCTGCAGGAGTTACAGAAGATTACGTTTGTTGCCCGCGGACAACTTTTGCCCGCGTACGCGGGTGCGATTCGTCCGATGAATCGGCGCCGGCCGCGTCGCCGACCACATCGGCGAGCCGCTGCGCGGCCGCTTCCATCCGCGCGCGATCGAACCCGCCGAAGCCGAGCACGAGGCCCGGCCGCCCGGTGCCCGGCGCGAACATCGGCGACACCGCGCGCACCGCGACGCCCGCCTGCGCGGCGCGCGCCGCCACGTCGAGATCGTCGATCCCTTCCGCGAGCCACAGCACGACGTGCATCCCCTGATCGCCCGGCTGCACCCATGCGCGCTCGCGCGGCAGCCGCGCGCCGAGCGTGTCGATCAGCAGCGCGCGCTGTTCCGCGTAGACGCCGCGCACGCGGCGAATGTGGCGGTCGAGATGGCCTTCCGCGATGAAGGCGGCGAGCACGTGCTGATCGGCGGTCGGCGCGTGGCGGTCCATCAGCACGCGCGCGCCGCAGAACGCCGGTACGAGGTCGTCGGGCGCGATCACGTAGCCGAGCCGCAGCGACGGAAACAGGATCTTGCTGAACGTGCCGAGATAGACGACGCGTTCCGGATCGAGGCCTTGCAGCGACGGAAACGGATAGCCCTCGTAGCGCAGCTCGCTGTCGTAATCGTCCTCGACCACCCATGCGCGATGCGTGCGTGCCCAGCCGAGCAGCGCGTTGCGCCGCGCCATGCTCATCGGCATTCCGAGCGGGTACTGGTGCGACGGCGTGACGAATGCGGCGCGGGCGTTCGCTGCGATGCGGATGCCTGCCTCGACGTCGATACCGTCCGCGTCGACCGGCACGCGGACCATGGCGTTGCGCCGCCCGGTGCTTTCGAGCAGCGCGGTGATGCCGCGATAGGCGGGATTCTCGACCCACGCGCGATCGTCCGCGCCGAGCAGCACCTGGCTCGCGAGGTGAAGCCCCTGCTGCGTGCCGCTCGTGATCACGACCTGATCGGCGCCGCAGCGCACCGAGCGTGAGCGGCGCACGTAGTCGGCGATCGCTTCGCGCAGCGGCAACGCGCCTTGCGGATCCGCATAACCGGACGGTGCGCCGGCGCCGCGTGCGCGCAGGCGGTTGCCGAGGCGGCGCCAGATGTCGTCGGGCGCGGTCAGCCCGACCGGCACCGAGATCGCGAACGGCACGGCCGGCAGCGGACGGAATTCGCGGGCGATCCGCGCGAACGTCGCGGCCGGTTCGGGCAGGCCGGCGTGCGCGGCGCGCTGGCGGGCGGCCGGTGCTTCGCCGGCCGGCGGCGGCTCGGCCAGCGCGTTCGCGACGCGCGTGCCGGCGCCGCCGCGCGATTCCAGGAAGCCTTCGGCGACGAGCTGCGCATACGCGTCGACGACGGTGCCGCGCGCGACCCGCAGCGATGCCGCGAGCAGCCGCGTGGACGGCAGCGTGTCGCCAGGCCGCACGTCGCCGCGGCGCACCGCGTCCCGCAACGCCTGCGCGAGCTGGCGGCTGAGGTCGCCGGCTGCGCGGTCGAGCGCGCCGAGCGACGGAATTTCGACGATCCGGGCGGTTCGGGCCATGATTCTGGTCTGCTGAGATTATTCGAAACCGGCTCTACAGAATAAACCAGTTAGCGATCACAATCCGGGCATGACGAGCCCGTTTCAGGCCCGTTCCCTCCTGAACCCTGTCCGACCGTGGAGCCGCCATGTATGTCCCCGCCGATTTCGCCGAATCCCGCCCCGACGCACTGCGCGAACTGATCGTCCAGCATCCGTTCGGCAGCCTGATCACGCACGGGAAGAGCGGGCTCGACGCGAACCACATTCCGTTCGAACTGCTGCCGGGCGACGGCGGCCTTGGCGAGCTGCACGCGCACGTCGCGCGGGCGAATCCGGTTTGGCAGGAGGTCGCCGATGGCGACGAGGTGCTCGTGATCTTCCGCGCCGGCGACGCGTACATCTCGCCAAACTGGTACCCGAGCAAGCACGTCGCTCACCGGCAGGTACCGACGTGGAACTACGTGGTCGTGCATGCGCACGGCCGCATCACGGTGCGCGACGACGAGAAGTTCGTGCGCGGCGTGGTCGCGCGGCTGACGCGCACGCACGAGGCATCGCAGCCGGAGCCGTGGAAGATGGCCGACGCGCCGAAGGACTATCTCGACACGATGCTGCAGTCGATCGTCGGGTTGCAGATCGAGATCACGCGGCTCATCGGCAAGCGCAAGCTCGGACAGAACAAGGCGGTCGACGATATGCGCGGCGCGGGCGACGCGCTGATCGCCGAGGGAAATGTGGCGATCGGGGAGGCGATGCTGGCGGAGGCGGAAGCGAAGCGGGGGTGAGCGCCGTTGATTCGCACGGGGCGCATGCCGCGCCCCCGCCGGCGCACGCTACTGCGTACGCGTCGCGTTCTTCGTCCCTTCTCCCGCCTGCGCCAGCGCCCCGCGAATCGCCGCCTCCGTCTTGTCGTACCCGCCCTCGCCATAGCGCGTATAGACGACCTTCCCGTTCGCGTCGATCAGGTACAGCGCGGGCCAGTACTGGTTGCCGTACGCGCGCCACGTGTCATAGCGGTTGTCCTGCGCGACCGGATACTGGATGCCGAAGCGCTTGAGCGCATCGGCGACGTTCTTCGCATCGCGCTCGAACGGATACTCGGGCGTATGCACGCCGACCACGACGAGCCCCTGGTCGCGATACTTCCGGTACCAGTCGTTCACGTACGGAATCGTATGAATGCAGTTGATGCACGAGTACGTCCAGAAATCGACCAGCACGACCTTGCCGCGCAACTGGTCGAGCTCGAGCGGCGCGCTGTTGTGCCAGCGCTCGATGCCGGTGAAGTCGGGCGCCGGCGTGCCGGCCAGCGACGCGGTCATGTCCGCGTCGTCGCGGGTGCCGGCGAACGCGGCGAGCCCGGCCGTGGCGGCGAGGGCGATCACGAGGGCGGCGGTCTTGAGTCTGGGCAGCATGGCGATTCTCCGGTTCGGCCGGCCGCCGCGCGAGTGTGTCGGCCGGACAGGTTTCGACAGCCCTCATTGGGCCGCGCCGACGTATCTGCGATGTGTCCGGCAAGCCGCGCATGTGCAATGTTGTGTGTCGTCACGGCGGCGCGATACATTGGGATACAAACGCGAGGCCGCGGTGCGGTATAAAAGCGGACATCGCCAGCCGGAATCTCACGACAACGACCCCGACTCATGGACAAGATCGACCACGTACTGATCGTCGACGACGATCGCGCGATCCGCGAACTGATCGCGGACTACCTCGAGAAGAACGGCATGCGCGTGTCGCTTGCCGCGAACGGCCGCGAGATGCGCAACGTGCTCGACGACGGCGCGCCCGACCTGATCGTGCTCGACCTGATGCTGCCCGGCGAGGACGGCCTCACGCTGTGCCGCGATCTGCGCGCCGGCAAGTTCCGCACGGTGCCGGTGCTGATGCTGACCGCGCGTGGCGAGGAAACCGACCGCATCATCGGCCTCGAGATGGGGGCCGACGACTATCTCGCGAAGCCGTTCGCGGTGCGCGAGCTGCTCGCGCGGATCCGCTCGGTGCTGCGCCGCGCGCGCATGCTGCCGCCCGGCATGCAGGTGACGGAGACAGCCGCGATGCTCGCGTTCGGCGAATGGCGGCTCGACACGACGGGGCGTCACCTGCTAGACGCCGAAGGCACGCTGGTCGCGCTGAGCGGTGCCGAGTACCGGCTGCTGCGCGTGTTCCTCGACAATCCGCAGCGCGTGCTGACGCGCGACCAGTTGCTCAACCTCACGCAGGGCCGCCAGTCCGATCCGTTCGACCGGTCGATCGACCTGCTCGTGAGCCGGCTGCGCCAGCGGCTGCGCGACGGCGCGCGCGAGCCGCGCTACATCAAGACGCTGCGCAACGAGGGCTACGTGTTCTCGTCGGCCGTGACTGCCGTCGAAGGTGACGCATGAGCGCGCGCGCCCCGTGGCACTGGCCGCGTTCGCTGTTCGCGCGGCTCGCGCTGATCCTGTGCGTGGGCCTCGCGCTCGCGCAGACGCTGTCATTCTGGCTCACGGTGACCGAGCGCGACCAGGCGACCACCAACCTGATGATGGGCTACATCGAGCGCGAGGTCGCGAGCTCGGTCGCGCTGCTCGACCACCTGCCGCCCGACCAGCGCGCCGCGTGGCTGCCGCGTCTCGCACGGCGCAGCTATGCGTTCATCCTCGGCCCCGGCGAGACGGGCACGCCGCCCGAGGCGCGGTTGTCGGCGCGCGTCGAGCGGTCGATCTCGGACGGCATCGGCGGCGACTACCCGCTGACGGCGAACGCGATCCCCGGCGATCGCGAGCATCTGCAGGTGCATCTGCGCCTGACCGACGGCTCGCCGCTGACGATCGACATCCACCCGATGTCGACGGTGCCGCTGTCGGGCTGGCTGCCGGTCGTCCTCGCGCTGCAGCTCGCGGTGCTGGCCGCATGCTGCTGGCTCGCGGTGCGGCTCGCGACGCGGCCGCTGAACCAGCTCGCGCAAGCGGCCGACGCGCTCGGCCCCGACCTGAAGGGCGAACGCCTGAGCGAGGACGGGCCGTCCGAAGTCGCGCGCGCCGCGCGCGCGTTCAACGCGATGCAGGACCGCATCGCGCAGTACATGGCCGAACGCATGCAGATCCTCGCGTCGATTTCGCACGACCTGCAGACGCCGATCACGCGGATGCGGCTGCGCGTCGACACGATGGACGACGACGTGCAGGGCGCGAAGCTGCGCCAGGACCTGCTCGAGATGGAGCATCTGGTGAAGGAAGGCGTCGCGTATGCGCGCACGCTGCACGGCACGGAAGAGGCCGCGCGCCGCATCGATCTTGATGCGCTGCTCGACAGCATCGTGTGCGACTACACGGATGCGGGGCAGGATGTCGCGCTGCATGGCGGCGGGCCGCTCGCGCTCGTCACGCGGCCGAAGGCGCTGCGCCGGATCGTCGGCAACCTCGTCGACAACGCGCTGAAGTTCGCGGGCGCGGCCGAGATCGACGTGCAGGCGGCACCGGGCGGCGGCGCGATCATTGCGGTGCTCGATCGCGGGCCCGGCATTCCGGACGATCAACTCGACGCGGTGTTCGAACCGTTCCGGCGCGTGGAGACGTCGCGCAATCGCGAGACGGGTGGCACGGGGCTCGGCCTTGCGATCGCGCGGCAGCTTGCGCTCGCGATGGGCGGCACGCTCACGTTGCGCAACCGGCCGGATGGTGGCGGACTCGAAGCACGCTTGACGCTGGCGAATGCCGCGTGATGCGTGTCGGGCGGCGGCGCGTCAGCCGGCCAGCGCGTCAGTCGGTCGCGAGGCGCGCGTACATCGCGAAATCGCCCGGCACGCCGCGCACCATCCGGTATGCGCGCAGCAACCCTTCGTACCGGTAGCCGCATTTCTGCAGCACGCGCGCGGAGCCGGCGTTGCTGGTCAGCACGATGCGCTGGATGCGCATGAAGCCGCCGTCGGCGAACGCCCACGCGGTGACGCTCGCGCACAGCGCGCTTGCGATGCCGCGCCCCCAGTGCGGCGGCGCGAGGTCGTATGCGATCTCGGCCGAGCGGTTCGCGGTGGACACCGTATGCAGCCCGATCGTCCCGGCGAGCGCGCCCGATGCATCGTCGACGATCGCGAGACGGCGGATCGAATCCGCTTGGATCGACTCGATGCCGTCGAACAGCGGCAGCAGATCGTCGCGCGAATGCAGGTTCCAGCTCGTGTGGCGGACGACGTCGGCGTTCGACAGGTACGCGTACCACGCGTCGAGGTCCGTGCGGTCGAGCTGCCGGAGCGACAGGCCGGGGAAGCCGGAGCGGGGCGGCGCGTCGATTCTCATCGTGCACGCGTTGCGAACGATGCGGCGCGCATGCCGATGCCGTTACGCGGCATGACGCCGGTACAGCGCGAGCGAACCGGCCAGCGCGAGCAGCATCGCGCCGCACGTGCGTTCGAGCCACAGCGCGCCCGAGCGCTTCAGCAGCCGCACCGCGCGTGCACCGAGCAGCGCGTAGCCGAACATCACCGCGCCGTCGAGCAGCGCGAACGTGATTGCAAGCGCGACATACTGCGGCACGAGCGGCGCGGACGGATCGAGGAACTGCGGCAGGAACGCGGAGAAGAACAGATAGCCCTTCGGATTCGTCACCGCGGTCAGGAAGCTCTTCGCGAAGATCGACGCGTTGGGTTCGGGCGCCGCGCCGCCGTGCGCGGCGGCGACGTCGAGCGAGCCCTTCGACGTGAGCAGCCGGATGCCGACGTACGCGAGATAGGCGGCGCCGAGCCATTTCACCACCGAGAACCAGAACGCCGACGCCATCAGCAGCGCGCCGAGGCCGAGCGCGACCGCGACGATCAGCACGAAGTCGGACAGCATCGCGCCGGCGAAGCCGTAGGCCGCGCGGCGCACGCCGTAGCGCGAGCCGTTGGTCAGCGCGAGCAGCACGGTCGGGCCGGGCGTCGCGATTCCGACGAACGCGACGGCGGCGAAGATCAGCAGGGTCGTTTCATGCATGACGGAGGCTCCCGGTAGCAGGTGCGCGCCCGATTATCGGGTGCGCGGCCCCGCGCTGTACAGGGACGTTCGCCGCCAGATCGATTATCTCGATATTGGCAAGAAGCTGTTTTCATTATTGCGCTATCGATCGGAACCGGTTCCAACTACCATGGCGGGCCGCAGCGGGGTGGCCCGCCGCGACGTCGCGTGCGTGTCGCATGCGCGCGTTCCCGTGTGCGGACGCCGCCGGCCTCGCATGCCGGCAGATCTCGCCGACCGCACGCGTTACTCGCATAGAACAACGGGTTCACCGCCCGGAGACGCTAAAAATCATGAACAAGCAACTGATCGCAGCACCGCTGCTGCTCTCGCTCGCGGGCATCGCCTGCGCGCAAAGCTCCGTCACGCTGTACGGCATCGTCGATGCGGGCGTGACCTATCGCAGCAACGAACGGGTCGGCTCGCCGGGCGCCTACACCGGACATTCGGACGTCGGCCTGACCACCGGCAACCTGTCCGGCAGCCGCTGGGGCATCAAGGGTTCCGAGGATCTCGGCGGCGGGATGCGCGCGCTGTTCGTGCTCGAGAACGGCTTCGACATCACCAACGGCACGTCGGGCCAGGGCGGCCGCCAGTTCGGCCGCCAGGCGTTCGTCGGCGTCGGCAGCGACCGCTACGGCACGGTCACGCTCGGCCGTCAGTACACGTCGCTCGACGATTTCGTGAGCCCGGTCGGCCCGTCTTCGTTCATCGGCGGCTTCGGCGCGCACCCGGGCGACATCGACGACCTCGACCAGACCGCGCGCGTCGACAGCTCGATCAAGTACACGAGCGCGAATTACGCGGGCTTCACGTTCGGCGCGCTGTACGGCTTCGGCAGCCAGCCGGGCAGCATGAAGCAGCGCAACACGTGGAGCGTCGGCGCGGCGTACGCGGCGGGGCCGCTGCGCGTGGGCGTGGGCTACGAGCGCTCGGACAACAGCAAGACGGGCGCGGCCGACCCGAGCGCCGGCAAGTGGCAGAGCACCGACGACGGCCTGTTCAACTCGTCGATCAACGAGGGCTATGCGAGCGCGCAGTCGCAGCAGATCATCGCGACCGGCGCGACGTACGACTTCGGCCCGGCCGTCGTCGGCGTGAACTACAGCAACGTGCAGTACCGCAGCGGCGCGCAGTCGCTGTTCAACGGTCATGCGACCTTCAACGTCGCGGGCGTGTTCACGCGCTGGAACGTGCAGCCGCAGACGCAACTGTTCGCCGGCTACAGCTACACGCGCGGCAGCGACGTCGACGGCATCGACAACCGCGCGCAGTATCACAACGTCACGCTCGGCGCGGTCTACGACCTGTCGAAGCGCACCAGCGTGTACCTGCTCGGCGCGTACCAGCATGCGTCCGGCACGACGCTCGATGCGCTCGGCCGGCCGGTGGCCGCGACCGCGTCGGTGTCGGACAAGGCGAACGGTCACTCGTCCGACTCGCGGTCGCAGGCGATCGTCAGCCTCGGGCTGCGCCAGAAGTTCTGACGTCACGCACGCGACCGGCGGCCGCGCGATGCGGCCGCGGGTCGCCCGGCCGCCCGGCCGGCGTGCGGCCTTCTCCATTCGCCACGGGCCGCATCACCCTTCGCCGCACGCGCGGCACATCTTCGTTTCTATCCCCGGCCTTCATCGGCAACGGCGTTCCGCCGCGCATCGCGTTACTTCACCTGTTCACGATTTTCCCGGCAATACGGCATGCAGCCTGCGCGCTCGATCGCGCAATGCAGCATGCGCCCGATAATATTTTTTCTCTTTCATTTCAATTTCGATTTGTAATCATCGAGTCGATTTGCCGGCAATGAAAATTCAATGCGCGTGAATCAGAAAAAATGACGTGTCTGCATTGGGAATTCGGAACAAAGTGCCGGTAATGACTGATCGCAACAGCGCTGTCAGGCGAGGAGCTACGGCGCTGGTCCCGGAGTGTTTCCATCGTTGGCCGCCCCGCGTTGCGCGGCAAGAAAATGTAGTGAGTAATTCGCAGTGGAAATGAACAGGTTTTTGAAGAAATCACCAATATTTCATGCGTGGCGAATTAGAGTGTCGAGAAACGATCGCCCGGGAGCACCATTCATGTTATCGAAACAAATTCGCGCGGCATTGCTGGTGTTGTGCATGGCAGTGCTGGCGCCGGTCAGTCACGCACAGGCGCAATACACGACAGACTGGCTCGCGAACACGTTCGGTACGCTGGCCACGCACGTCGGCAACGGCGCGCGCTCGCTGTGGGTCGCGCCCGAGGGCGTGATCTACACGTCGTCGCGCTGGGACGAGAATGCGGGCGGCGTCGCGATCTACCAGAACGGGCAGACGCTCGGCACCATCGGCATCCATGACGAATTCCAGGGCGGCGCGATCACCGGCAACGCGAACTCGCTGTTCGTCGCGCTCGGCTATAACCGCACGTTCGGCAGCGGCTCGGTCGGCCGCTACAACCGCGGCACGAACCAGCGCGACCTGCGCATTCCGGTCAGCACGTGGACGGGCATCCAGTACGCGGACGTGATCACGGGCCTCGCGACGACCGGCAACCTGCTGTACGTGAGCGACTTCTACGGCAACCGCGTGCGCGTCTACACGACGGACGGCGTGTGGCAGCGCGACATCGGCGTGTCAGGCCCCGGCGCACTGGCGCTCGACGCGGGCGGCAACCTGTGGGTCGCGCGCAAGAGCGCGGGCATCGTCGCGCAGTTCAGCCCGACCGGCACGGCGATGAGCACGATCGCGATGGCGGCCGGCGCGCGGCCGGCGTCGCTGTATTTCGATGCGCCGAGCGGGCAGTTGCTGGTGGGCGACGAAGGCCCCGACATGAACATCAAGATCTACACGCTCGCCGGCCAGCCCGCGCAGGTCGGCACGTTCGGCGTGCAGGGCGGCTATCTCGACACGACGTCGGGCATCAAGGGGCAGGTCGGCGACAAGCGCTTCACGCGCGTCGCGGGCATCGGCAAGGACGCGGCCGGCAACCTGTACGTGCTGAACAACGCGTGGGGCGGCGGCTGGGATCTCGGGCGCAACGGCAGCACCGACCTGCATTCGTACAGCCCGACGGGCGTGCTGCAATGGAAGTTGCAGGCGCTGAACTTCGAGGCCGCCGCAGCGCCCGATCCGGCAACCGACGGCGCGTTCTTCTACAGCGGCAACAACGTGTACACCGGCGGCGCGGGCGGCACCTTCGTCGCGAACACGATCGATCCGTTCACCTATCCGAAGGACCCGCGCCTCGACATGAAGGACTACCAGCGCGGCCAGCATTTCGGCCAGCTCGCGCTGGTAAAGGGCACCCGGATGCTCGTCGCGACCGGGCAGAACCCGGGCAACTACAACATCTATCACTTCAACAGCGCGAGCGGCTATATCGCGATCCCGGACGGCTCGATCCCCGGCAAGCCGTTCAACACGACCCTGCAGGTGACGGCCGGTTTCGCGCTCGACGACAACGGCGACGTATGGGCCGGGCTCGATCGCACCAACAACATCTCGCACTATCCGATGACCGGTTTCGACGCCACCGGGAAACCGTCATGGGGCAAGCCGACGCAGATCCCGATTCCGCGCACCGTGCTGCCGCTCACGCGGATCATCTACCAGGCCGACAGTGACACGATGATCCTCGCGCAGGGCATCTCGGGCAGCTGGGACTGGACCGCGATGAACGGGCACATCGAGGTCTATCGCGGCTGGAAGGCCGGCAACACGAGCACGCCGAACGTGGCGATCAACCTGACGAGCGCGAACCCGAAATCGATGGCGGCGGCCGGCCACTACCTGTTCGTCGGCTACGTGCACACCGTGCCGAACGTCGACGTGTTCGACCTGAACACCGGCAGCCTCGTCACCACGCTGACGAACTCGAACACGTCGGCGATGGACGTCGGCAACGACGTCGACTCGATGTACGGCATCCGGGCTTACCTGCGCTCGACTGGCGAGTACGTGATCACGAAGGACAACTACAACGGGTCGAGCCTCGTCGTGTATCGCTGGCATCCGTGACCACCCAGGCCGCGCCGCTCGGGCATCATGGCGCGCCGAGCACGCGGCCGTTCACCTCGCGTCCGTACATCGAGTCGGGCGTGTCGTGGAATTTCGCGCGCGTGTCCTGCACCGAGCCGGTGAAACGCGGATCCTGTGGACGCTCGTGGCTGTCCATGAAGGTCGCGACGTCCCACGCTTCCTGATCGGTCAGCGTGCCGCCGAGCCCGAGCGGCATGTTGGCCTTCACGAAGCCCGCCGCGTTGCGAATGTCGCCCATCCCCGCACCCCAGTTGAACGAGCGCGCGCCCCACAGCGCCGGAAACACCGGCTTGCCGCCGCTGGATTGCCCCTGGCCGTCCGCGCCGTGACACAGCGCGCAATGCTGCGTGTAGACGGCGGCGCCGCGTGCATAGTCGGCTTTCTGCGCGGGCGGCGGCAGCTTCGGGAAACCCTGCCCGGGCAGCTTCGTGCCGACCGGCGCGCCCTTCGCGAGCCAGTACGAATAGGTTTCGAGGGCAACGAGGATCGGGTCGCCGGCCGGCGGCGCCTTGCCGTTCATGCTGTATCTGAAGCACCCCTGCAGGCGTTCGGCGAACGTGTTCACGTGGCCGTTCTTGCTGCGGTAGGCCGGGTACAGCAGGTACGCGGCCCACATCGGGCTCGAATCGGGCCGGCGGCCCGCGTCGAGGTGGCAGCTCGCGCAGGTCAGCTTGTTGCCGACGTACTTGCCCGCGAACTCGGGCGTGTGCAGGAAGATCTGCTCGCCGAGTTTCACGGTCTTGCCGAAGTCGTCGGCAGGGATCGCGGCTTCGGGCGGTGGCGTGAACGGCTTCGCCGCCGCGGCGGAACCAGCGGCCGGCGCATCCTGCGGCGCTGCCGCGCCGGCGAGCGCGGGCAGCCAGGCCGCGCCGAGCAGCGCGGCACGCGCGCCGCGGATCAGCTTCGTGCGGTCGATCATTGTTTTTCTCCGTTCGCGGCGCCGCCGCGCGCATAGTAGGCGGCCACCGCGTCGATATCGGCGTCGGACAGCTTGCCGGCGATCATCGGCATCAGTGCCATCGGGCCGGGTGCCCGCATGCCGTGCTTCCAGCCGTTCAGCTGGCCTGCGATATACGCGGCCGGCTGGCCGGTGAGCGGCGGAAATGCGGTGCCGACGCCGAGGCCGCCCGCGCCGTGACATTGCGCGCACGCGGGCAGGCCTTGTGACCAGCGTCCGCGCGACGCGAGCCATGCGCCGGTGTTCGCCGGATCGATCGAGGTGGCGTCGGATGCGGTTATGGCGGGCGATGCCGGCAGGCTCGCGAAATACGCGGACACCGCATCGCGATCGTGCGGCGACAGCAGTTTCGCGAGCGGCTGCATGACCGGGTTCTGGCGGCTGCCGTCCGCGAACGCGGCAAGTTGCGCGGACAGGTAGGCGGCATTCGTGCCGGCGAGACGCGGAAAGCCCGCGGCCGCGTTGCCTTCGCCCTGTGCGCCGTGGCAGCCGATGCATGCGGCCACGCCCGTCGTCGTGCCCTGGGTGGCGATGGTCTTGCCGAGCGCGATATCGTCCGCGCGGGCGTTGCCGGCCAGCAGCGCGGCTGCGGCGAGCAGCAGCGGTGCGAACCGGCGTCGCGGGTTGTCGACCGAATCGTTCACGTGTCCCCTCCTTGTTGTCTGTCTCGTTGCGCGTGCGCCCGCGCGGTCAGCCCGCGTCGGGCCGATCCTGCCGTGGCGCAAGATGCGCTGCCGGCGCCGTCGCGTCGTAGTGCCCGAAGCCGTAGCGCGCGAAAATCCGGAATGCCTCGGGCGACCGGATGAACGCGAGCCACGCGCGTGCGGCCTCCGGGTGCGGCGCATGCTTCACCATCGCGCCCGCATAGATCGCCGTCGTATTGTGCGCGGACGGAATGTCGATGTGCATCAGCGGATGCCCGACCTGTTCCTGGAACGCCGCTTCCGACTGCCACAGCACGCCGGCGTCCGCGCGGCCCTGCATCAGGAACAGCGCGGTTTCCCGATGGTGGATGTGCGTGAGCTCGGTCGTGCCGGCGCGCACCTTGTCGTCGTAGACGGCGCGCGCGAGCGTATCGCCGCCGGCCTTCACGAGCGACGCGCGGATCTGCCGTGCGACGCCTTCGAAGGCCGGGTTCGGCATCGCGAGCTTCACGTCGGGCCGCGCGAGATCGTTCAGCGATGCAATGTGCTTCGGGTTGCCGGCGTGCACCATGATCGTCAGCTGGTTCGTCACGTACGGCACGGCAGGGCCTTCGAGCGTGCCGTCCGCGATCAGGTCGTCGATCTTGCCGAGCCCCGCGAAATACGCGTCGGGCTTGGCCGTCCACGTCATGTTGCCGACGGTGATCGTGCCACCTGCATGAATCTGCTTCACGAGCAGGCCGGGCGGAATGGTTTCCCAGTAGATGCGGCCGCGGTATTCGGGATGGTCCGCCTCGAACTGCGCGACGAGCGGGGCCATCGCAAAGAAGTAGTTGCCGCCGACGTACAGCACGAGCTTCGGCGCGGTCAGGTCGCCGTGGAAATCGGCGAGCACGTCGACCTGCGGCACGGTGAATTCGAGGCCGCGGTTCGTCGCGTCGTTGTTGCGGCCGTCCTGCCACGGCGGAAAGACGCTGCTCGAAGCGTCGGCGGAAGCGGCGAGCGACAGTGCCGACGTGCAGCAAAGCGCGGCCAGCGCGACATGCAGCGCCGTGCGCCATCGGCGTTGCAGCGAAGCGCGCGTGCGGATCGATGTCATGACGTGCGTCACTTCGCGTAAGTGAAACCGGCGTGCTGTAGTTCGGCTAGCGTGCCGACCACGCCCGGCGTGACGATCGCCGACGGAATCACGTGGTTCGTCAGGTCGGCGGCGAGTGCGTCGAGCGGCAGCTTGTCCGGGTTCGCGTTCGCGCCGTCGAGCCGTTCCGCGAGTTCCCAGATCGCGTTGTGGCACGCCAGGAACACGACGCCGCGCTGCAGCAGTGCGGCGATGCTGTTGTCGTGCGACGAGAATGCGCCGTCGGCCAGCTCGTGATCGTTCGCGTCTTTCGATTGCGCGGGTTTCGCGGCGAGCAGCGTGTTGGTCGCGAACGCGGCGCCGGCCAATTTCGCGAGGCCGTATTTGTCCCACGCGGCCTGGTCGAACAGCGCGAGATGCGCGGCACCGTGCGTGGCCGACACGACGAGGAAATCCGGATGACCGAACGCCCAGATCTGCGCGTTCAACGCATTGCGCATCAGGTTCAGCCACGGGCCGCCGAGGTCGGTGTTGTCCCATACCTGCTTCGGGCCGCCGCGATAGCCGATCACTTCCGTGAGCGCCGCGTGATCCCATTGATCGGGACGCTCGACGATCATCGGCACCGTCTTGAAGTCACGGCGTCTCGGCGTGGCCGCGAGGCGGCGGGTGAGGTCGGCGACGCGCGTCGCGTCGCCGGCCAGCAGCGCGCCGGTTTCGGGTGTCGCCGCCTGGGCGACGCGTGACGCGCCGAGCAGCGCGGTGCCGGCCGCGAGGCCGAGTGTCTTGAGCGCGTCGCGGCGCGCATGCCGGTCGGACATCGAACTCTCCCATCTCGTTTTTGTGGGGGCGTGCCGCATCGCCGTGCCGCGGCGGTGCGTCGCCATCGCGTAGCCAGTCTAGAGGCGCGCGATCGATATCTGAAATCGCGATATCGGATGGGAGATATTCGAGGGTCCGATGATTGGCCGAAACGACGAAGGCCGCGCGACACCGGCTGATGGGGCATCCATACCGGTTCGTGTCACCGGCCGGGGTGCGTCGCGCGTGTCGCGCGGCCCCGGCCGCCCGGTACGAAGGTGCGAGGGTGCGTTAGAACGACACCGTTGTCGTCAGCGTGACGAGCCGCGGCTCGCCGACCGCGACGATCAGGTTGCTGTTGCTCGACGGATAGTAGGTCTTGTCGAGCAGGTTCTTCACGTTCAGCTGGATGCGGGTGGGGAACTTGCCGATCGTCGTTTCGTAGGCCGCGAATGCATCGACGGTCACGTAGCCGGGCAGCGTGAAGCTGTTCGCGGTGTCGCCGGGGCGTGCGCCGACGAGCCGCGCGCCGCCGCCGAAGCGCCAGCGTCCGGGCAGGTTTGCAATGGCCGTGTCGTATACCGCGAACAGGCTGCCCGTGTGGCGCGCGACGTTGACGAGCGGCGTGTTGCTGTCGCGATCGTTGGCGTTCGTGTACGCATAGCTGCCGATCAGGCTCAGGTGCCGCGTGAACTGCCCCGCGACGTCGAGTTCGATCCCGCGCGAGCGTGCGGTGCCGATCGTCGACGTGATGTCGCCGACCGTGACCGCGACGTTGCGCTTGTCGATCTGGTAGGCCGCGAGCGTGCCGGTGATGCCGGGCTTCAGGCTGAACTTCAGGCCGGCTTCCAGCACGCGGCCGAATTCCGGCGCGAGCGGTGACGCGACGTTCGATGCGACGTTCGGCTTGAACGAGCGGCTCACGTTCGCATACGCGGTCAGCGACGGCGTGAGCGCATACGCGAGCCCGAACTGCGGCAGCCACACGTTGCCGTGCGAGCGGTCGGCGAACACGAACGGCCGCCCCATCCCCGATTCCTGCTGCCAGTCTTCCCAGCGCAGCCCGCCGACCGCGGTGAGCCGGTCGGTGATCTTCACGGAGTCCTGCACGATCATCGAATACGTGTGGACCTTCGAAAGCGAATCGCTCTGCTTCGCGCTTGCCGTGCCGCCCGGCGCGAGCAGGCCGTAGACGGGATCGTAGAGATCGAAGCCCTTGGTCGCCGTGCCGCGGATCGTGTCGCCGCGGAAGCTGCGCTGCCGCTCGTATTCGCCGCCGACGTAGAGCGCATGGTTCATCCCCGCGAGCGTCAGGTTGCCGAGCAGGCCGAGCGTCGCGATCTGGTCGGAATCGTTGCGCCCGAGGTTCGCATCGGACGAGCGCGACAGCGCGCCGGTCGTGCTGTTGAAGGCGGTCGCGCGGGTGAGGTACTGGTCGTAGCGGTCGCGGCCCCAGCCGTAGGTCGCACGCACGCGCCACGCGTCGGAGAAGCGGTGCTCGACGCGCGCACGCAGCGTCTCCTGGATCCCGCTGCTTTGCGCCCACGCTTCCTCGTAGCGGCGATAGCGCAGCGTATCGTCGGGGCGGCCGTTCACGAGCACGGTGCCGCGATCGAACGGCATCGTGTAGTCGACGTACTGGTAGCTGACGTCGATCGATGTGTTCGCGTCGTGCCACGACAGCGCCGGCGCGATCAGCGCATTGCGTTCGCGGCCGAAGCTGCGCCAGTAGCGGCTCGTGTCGTATTCGCCGGTGAGCCGGAACGCGAGCGTGCCGCCCGCGACCTGCCCCGGCTTGCCGAGCGGGCCGGTCAGGTCGAACTGCGCGCTGCTGCCGCCGTGGCTCGTGCGCGAGGCCGAGATCGAGCCGCCGAACGTGGCCTCCGGCTTGCGCGTGACGAGGTTGATCACGCCGCCCGGATCCTGCATCCCGTACAGCAGCGACGCCGGGCCCTTCAGCACTTCGACGCGGTCGATCGTCGCGAGATAGCTGTGCAGCACCGGCGTGCGCACGCCGTCGACGAGCACGGAGCCGTCGTTGTTCGATCCGAAGCCGCGCTTGATGAACGCGTCGCGCGTGCCGCCGAGCGTGTTGGTCTGCGTGACGCCGCTGATGTTGCCGAGCACGTCGTCGAGCGAGCGCGCCTGCTGGTCCTGCATCACGCTGCTGCTGACCACCGCGACCGATTGGGGAATCTCCTTGAGCGGGCGATCGTCGCCGCCGGCGATGCTGCTGGTGCGCGGCTGGTAGCCGACCGTCGGATCGGCGACGGCCGAGGCGCTGACGCTGATCGCCGGCAGTTCGCGTTCGGGCGGCGCGGGCGTGGCCGCGGCTGCCGATGCCGCTGCGGCAGGTTCGGCATCCGCATGCGCGCCGCTTGCGACGCAAAGGGTGATCAGGGCAGGGAGGCTCGCGCGCCACGGGCGCAGGGTCCGCGCGCGGCGGGGCGGTCGACGGGATGGCATGAATCGATGAATGGCGGAATGCTAAGGATGAGGGCGCGGGCCGCAGCGCTTCACTTTCACTGCGTCGCGGCGGCAGGATGCGCATGATATATGTAATGAGAATCGTTTGCAATTGTAATGGGCCCGATGCGGGCCGTGACTCGCGATTGCCGGGCCGTCGACCGTCTGCTACCGTAGCGGCCAAAATCAGACGCAGTGAAATTCAATGAGAGCCGGGGGCCGCACCATGTCATCTTCCAGTCACGTCGCGTGCAGCGCGACGTCGCGCACCGCAGTCGACCATGCGGGTGGTGAAGTGATCGCAGCCATGTTCCACGATTCGAACGATTAGGGCCCGTTCCCGTTATTAGCGTGAACAGGCCGTAAAGCAACGGCAGCGAATTCAATTGGCGTATCGCAGGGGCAGCCGGCGCCGCGCCGCCTTCAATCACTTCAACCACCACACTTGATGGGAGACCACCCAATGAAAAGGATTTCCGCGCCGTTCATGACGGCCGCGCTGGCTGCATGCGCGATGCTGGCGGGCGTTCACCGGAGCGGCTATGCGGCGCCGGCCGCCGAGCCCGCGATCGATGCGCACTACGGCGCCGTGATCGAGGCCTATACGAAGGACATGGCCGCCGCGAAGACGAAATACGACGGCAAGCGCCTCGCGTTCGTCGGCGCGGTGATCCGGATGGGCAGCGACCCGGGCGGCACGTACTTCGGTGCGCTGACGACCGACGGCGAACAGTTCGATACGCATTTCGATGTGTCCGACCAGGCGGCGCTGAAGCCGAAATTCCCCGACGGCGAGATCAAGCCGTTCACGGCGTCCGCGAATTTCCGCTTCAGCTGCGTGAACGAAGGCTACATCGACGCGCCGGTGCTGCCCGGGCTGAAACTGTCGCACTGCCGGCTCGCCGATTGAACGATGGGCGGTGTCCGGCGCATCAGAACTTTTGCTGGATGCCGGCCATCACGCCGAGCTGATTCATCCCGGTGCCGACCGTTCCGCCGGCGGCGACCGCGTTCGCGGCCAGCGTGCTGTTGAACATGTAGCCCACCGACGTGTAGACGGTCGTCCGCTTGGACAGGAAGTAGTTCGCGCGGCCGACGAGCAGCGTGGCATTCGTGCCGCCTTCGCTGGTCTCGCGACGCTGCAGGTAACGGACGCCCTGGAGGTCGAGCGCGAGGTAGGGCGTTGCGTAGTACGTGCCGCCCGCGAACACGATGTCGGCCTGCAGGTGTTCGGCCGCCGCGAGGTTGCGGCGGATCCATCCGGCGCCGAGCTTCGCGGGGCCGATCTTCACGTAGCCGGCGACGATGTCGCGCGTGTCGGTGTATGCCGGATTGTTCAGCGGCGCGAGCGCGCCGCCGCCGCCGCGCATCACGTCGTGCGATGCGGCCAGCCCGAAATTGCTCGCGTCGTACGCGATCATCGCCGTGTATTGGCGGCACGCGACGATGTCGCCGGGCACCTGTCCGGCGCAACCCGTCGCCGACGGTCCTGCCGGCCCGGCCGCGTCGCGGCCGAAGCTGTAGGTGGCACCGAGTGTCACGCCGTGGAACGTGCCCTTGTAGCCGATCGCATTGTCGCTGCGCGCGTTCGGCAGATAGGAGTCGAAATCCGCCATCGAATGAAGCGACGGGCCGATCACGTCGGCATTGGTCAGCACGATCATCGACATGTTCATCTGGCGGCCGAGGGTTAGCGCGCCGAACGGGCTGTTCACGCCGACGTTCGCCTGCCGCCCGAACAGGCGGCCGCCGTAGTTCAGCGCACCGGTGCCGGGCTGGAAGCCGTTTTCGAGCACGAAGAAGGCCTGGTAGCCGCCGCCGAGATCCTCCGTGCCTCGCAGGCCCCAGCGTGACGGCACCTCGCCGGTCAGCGTCGGCATCCCGGTGAACGAGCCGCCGTGCGCGGCGTTGTTGTAGTAGGACACGCCGGTATCGATGATCCCGTACAGCGTGACGCTGCTTTGCGCACGGGCCGGTCCGGCCAGCGCCATCGCCGTCGCGAATGCGACACCCAGTTTCGTTTTCATGGCTGTCTCCAAACAGTATGTAGATATGCTTATCGATTTTTTTAATGACCCGGACGCATCCGGGATGCCGACGGGTATCGGCAAAACTGCGAGCGTCGTGCGTTACGACATCGCCGGGTCGCGCCGCCGGCGCGGTGCCGCGGCACGCGCGCCCACCACGGCGACGGCGATCGCGGCACCGGCCATCGGCACGAGGAACGCGAGATAGAGATGGGACACGGACCAGCCGTCGTCCAGCAGCGCGCCGACCGTCATCGGCGACAGGATCGCGCCGAGGCGGCCGATGCCGACCGCGAGACCGATGCCGGTCGTGCGGATCTCGGCCGGATACGGCGTCGGCGACAGCGCATACATGCCGGCCACGCACGCATTGATCACGGCACCGAGGAACACCGCGACCGTCATTCCGATGCCGAGCGAGCCGGTGTTCGCACCGAACACGACCATCAGCGCGCCGCCGAACAGCAGCGTCGCGCCCAGCAGGTTGCGCAGGCCGAACCGCGTCGACAGCAGGCTGAAGAGCGACGCGCCCGCGATGCCGCCGAGATTGAGCAGCACGCCGCCGGTCACGCCCTGCGATGCCGACAGCCCGGCCTGGACCAGCAGTTTCGGCGTCCAGCTCACGACGAAGTAGAAGCTGCCCATCACGAGAAAGAACGCGATCCACAATGCGATCGTGCGACGCGCGAGCGGCGCGCGCAGCACGGCCGTCCAGCCCGACGCGGGGTTCGCCGTGTCGACGGAGGCGGTCGCGGCCGGCAGCGTGTCGATCGTCGCGCGCTTCATTCTCGCGAGGATGCGATTGATTTTCTGCAGCGCGTTGTCCGGACGCCGCGCCAGCAGGAAGTCGAGCGACTCCGGCAGCAGCGCGAGCACCATCGGGATCGACATCAACGTCAGGATGCCGCCGAACGCGAACACGCTGCGCCATCCCCACGTCGACAGCAGATAGCCGGCGATGATGCCGCCGGCGGTGGCGCCGATCGCGTAGCCGGTCGACTGCATGCCGATCGCGGCGCTGCGCCATTTATTCGATGCGTACTCGCCGCTGATGACGGTCAGGCTCGCCAGCATGCCGCCGATGCCGAGCCCCGTATAGGCGCGCGCGACCGCGAGTTGCAACGTGCTGTGCGTGGCCGCGCAGGCCAGCATCCCGGTCGAGATCACGGCGAGGCAGAGCAGGATGATGCGGCGGCGGCCGACGCGGTCGGCCAGCGGCGCGATCAGCACCGAGCCGATGCCCATGCCGGCCAAACCGGCACTCAGCAGCAGGCCGATTTCCTTGCCGCTCAGTTTCCACTCGGCCGCGAGATGCGGCGCGGCAAACGCGATGGCCAGCACGTCGAAGCCATCGAGCATGTTCAGCACGACGCAGGCCGTGACGGCCATCGTCTGGAACGCGCTCATCGGGGACTCGTCGATCGTATTGCGGATATTTGCGCTCACGTCAAAGATCCTTCCAAAAATAGTATGACTAATCGAATGGGATGAAATCGAAGCCGGCCGCTGCGAATGGGACGAACGTGATTGCGCGGGCTGACGGGCAACCCGGGGAGCGTCCGTCGCGACCGGCAGGCGCCGTTCGCGCGCCGGCGCGATGGCTACGCGGGTTCGGGTTGCAGCAGCAGACGCTCGATCACGCGCCGTGCGCGATTGGGGCCCGCGTCGACGTGAATGTCGATCTGGCGGCCGTCCGGGAACCGCAGCTGATTCCGGTATTGCGCTTCGATCACGGCCTTGTCCTCGTCGAACGTCGCCGCGGATTGCTCGATGACCGTTTGCGCGATGCGTTCGACGTCGTGCTGCGGATTGGTCGCGACGGTCCAGAAGTAGTGCGTCGTCGCGTCCGTCTCGGGCGTGATGCCGTGGAAGCCGCGCATGTGAAAGCCGCCGCGCGCCGGATCGTGCAGGTCGCCGGTGCCGGCGTCCATCGCGCCGGTCCAGATGCGGATGTGCGACACGTGGAATTCGATTTCCTGCCAGCGATCGACGCGGCCCGCGAACGGCCAAGCAGCGGTGTAAGTCGGCGGCGGCGCGGAATCCGGCATCCGGCGGACCAGCGTCACCGTGTCGCCGTCGCTGCTGACGCGGGTTTCCGCGCCCATGTGCAGCGGCGCGTTGCCGCCGATCGTCTTCAGATGGACGTAGCCGAGATGGCTCAGGTCCATCAGGTTGTCGTGAATCAGCTGATACGGCGCGTCGTAATGGTAGTGGCCGCCGCCGAACCGGTATTGCG
This sequence comes from Burkholderia sp. 10_S31, assembly GCF_056930375.1. Classification (NCBI taxonomy): domain Bacteria; kingdom Pseudomonadati; phylum Pseudomonadota; class Betaproteobacteria; order Burkholderiales; family Burkholderiaceae; genus Burkholderia; species Burkholderia sp. 10_S31. The sequence continues at coordinate 3,177,408 of NZ_JBXOWK010000001.1, read as the reverse complement.
GGTCCGAGTGAAACGCATAGCGCGGCGGCGCGCAGGTCGGTCGAGCATGCGCGTCGGCGCCGATCCAGATCCACACGATCGCGTCCTGTTCCTGCACCGGATACGACGATACGCACGCCCTGGCCGGAATCCGCTCCTGGCCGGGAATCTCCACGCAAACACCGCCGCGGTCGAACAGCAGGCCGTGATAGCCGCAGCGCAGGCCGCGCGCTTCGAGCGAGCCGCACGACAGCGGCAGCGACTTGTGGCAGCAGCGATCCTCCAGCGCGCCGACTTCCCCGGACGGCAAGCGGAACAGGACGACCGGGTGGCCCAGCAGCGTGCGGGCGACGGGCTTGTCCGTCAGTTCGGATGAAAGCGCGGCGACCCACCAGCGGTCGGACGGGAATTTAGCAGTATTGATTGTTGATCTGCCATGATGCTCCATTGATCGTCTCCAGTATTGTGATTGGCACGCCGCGTGCCGGGCGGTCCGCTTACAGATCGAGTACCAGCAGGTCGGTTCGCGATCGCGAACAGCACGGCATGAACTGGTCGCCGGCCGCTTGTTCCGCTTCCGTCAGATAAGAATCGCGATGATCGGGCTCGCCTTCGAGCACGCGTGTCACGCAGGTGCCGCACACGCCTTGTTCGCACGACGTCAGCACGTCGACGCCGTTGGCCGCCAGTGCCGCGATGACCGTGCATTCGGCCGGCACGTCGATCACCTTGCCGCTGCTCGCGATCCGGACCTGGAACGCGCGATCCGCGCCGGTCGACGCAACCGCGCCGCCGAAGAACTCGTAGTGCAGCCGCTCGTCGGCCCAGTTGCGCGCGCGCGCGGCGTTCAGCACCGCATCCATGAAGCCGCGCGGGCCGCATACGTACAGGTGCGCGCCTTCGGGCGCGGCGGCGAGCACCGCGGCCAGGTCGAAGCGTTGTGTGGGGTCGCCGTCGTCGACGTGGAAGCGGGCGCGATCATGGAACCCGGCTGCGTTGATTCGCTCGACGAAGGCCATGCGGTCGGTCGAGCGCGCGCAGTAATGCATGTCGAACGGCATGCCGGACGAGAACAGCCGTTCCGCCATGCAGAGGATCGGCGTGACACCGATCCCACCTGCGAGCAGCAGATGGTGCGGTGCGTCGGGTGCGAGCGGGAATTGATTGCGCGGCACGCCGATCCGCACGATATCGCCTTGCCGGACTTCGTCGTGAATGGCGCGCGAGCCACCTCGGCCTTCGGCATCGCGCAGCACCGCGATCTGATAGCGGTCGCCGTGCTCGGGGTGATTGCACAGCGAATACTGGCGCACGAGCCCGCCCGGCAAATGCACGTCGATATGGGCGCCGGCGTCGAAGCGCGGCAACGGCGCACCGTCGTCGCTGACGAATTCGAAGCCGCAGATGTCGCGTGCTTCCTGCCACTTGCGGGCCACCCGCACCGTCAGCATCGCAGCGCTCATGACGCCTCCTTGATCTGCGCGACCGGAATCACGGGCCGCTGCGGGCTCGATGCGTTTTCTTCGGCGAGCAGCCGCTCGATCACCTTGCGCGACAGCACGCCGCCCGCGTCGATGTTGAGCTTGAGCAGCTTGCGCTCCGGCCACTGCTCGAGGTTGCGCTGCTGGCGCTCGAGCATCTCGAGATCCTCGGCGAAGATCTTGCCCTGGCCTTCGCGGATCTCGGCGGTCAGCGCGTGATCGTCGGGCCGGAAATTGCGCGCCATCCCCCAGAAGTACCAGATCGAGGTGTCCGTCTCGGGCGTGATGAAGTCGACCACGATCGACGACGCCTTCGCGTCGGCCGGCGCGTCGTAGCCGCCGCGGCCCGCATGCGCGACGCCCACTTCGATCATCACGTGGCTCGGCGGCGTGAAGCGGCAAATCTGCCAGCGGTCGACCGGCACGTCGTCGGCCAGCCCGTTGCCGCGCAGCGCCATCCGCCAGAACGGCGGCGGCATCACGTTCTCCATGAAGCGGCTCGTGACGACTTCGTCGCCATGGCTGGTCGTCTTCGGCGGCGCTTCGTCGATCTCCTTCTGGCCGATGCTCGTCGCATGCACATACGTCTCGTGCGTGAGGTCCATCAGGTTGTCGATCATCAGCCGGTAGTCGCAGCGGATGTGATATAGGCCGCCGCCGTGCGCCCAGGCCGGATCTTCGGCCCACGACAGGGCGGGCAGCCTGGCGGGGTCGGCTTCGGACGCGTCGCCCGGCCACACCCAGACGAATCCGGCGCGCTCGACGACGGGGAAGCTGCGAATCGACGGGAAGCCGCCGACGCGCTGGCCCGGCATGCCGGCTGCCTTGCCGTTGCAGCCCATTTCCAGCCCGTGATAGCCGCACACGAGCACGCCGTCGCGCACGAATCCCAGCGACAGCGGCGCGCCGCGGTGCGGGCAGAAGTCCTCCAGTGCGGCGACCTGGCCGTCCGCTGCGCGGTAAAACACCATCGATTCGTTGCAAATCCTGCGGCCCAGCGGCTTGCCGTCGATTTCGTCGGGCGTGCACGCCACATACCAAGCGTTCTTGAGAAACACGTTCGTCGTCTCCTTCAGGTCGATGCCGCCGGTGCGCGGCATCTCTTCATTCCGTGTACTGAATGAGATTCAGTGTACTCATTGAGATTGGCTGGAGCAAGGCGAGCGGTATACTGGTTTTCCCGGGAAATGGCGCGAGGCAGCGCCATGCCGTCGGCGCACGCAACGGCGTGTGCCGCCTATGTCATCGACTCATCCATGGAAAAAACGAATCCCGCCAACGCGCCGGCATTCCCGCTCGATCTGTACGACGAACCCGGGCACCTGATCCGGCGCGCACATCAGATCGCGGTTGCGATGTTCTACGAGAAGCTGGGGCGGGACGTGACGCCCGTGCAGTACGCGGTCCTGCGGATGCTCTACGAGTGCCCGGGGCTCGACCAGGTGACGCTCGCGCAGCGGGTGGCGCTCGACACGTCGACGACCGCGGACCTCGCGGTCAGGCTCGAAGCGAAAGGATTGATCGTCCGTGAAGTGCTGCCGCGGCGTCAGCGGCGGCTCTTGCTGACGCCGACGGGCGTTGAACTGCTCACGCACCTGATTCCGTCGGTGAAGGAACTGCGTGCCGGACTGTTCGACGGGATGGGGGAGGAGGACTCGCAGGAGCTGATGCGGCTGTTGCGCAAGTTCGTCCATCTGAACAACGAGCAGAGCCGTGCGCCGCTGCGGGTCAGCGAGGATTCGTAGCGGCCGGTTTTCCTGCGGCGGCAGAGCAGATGCCGTGCCGGCGTCACGTGCGTGACGCTTCTCCTTCCAGTCGCCGCATGGCTTCCGCGACCTCGTTCCGGAAGCGCACCAGCGCTGCCTGCTCCGGCACGGGCGGCTGCACGGCCGCCCACAGCATGTCGATCAGCTGCGTGGCCGTCGTTTCCGTATCGAGCTTGCGATGGCCGAGGATCGCATCCCACAGCACGTGCTCGATCGGCCCGAACACCATCGAGCGCAGCAGGCTCAGCGGCATGTCGCTGCGCACCTGCCCGGCCGCCTGGCCGCGCGCGAGCACGTCCATCAGCGGCGCCGTGTAGCGGCGCTGCAGCGCGGTGAGCTCGTCGCTCAGCGCGTGCTGCTTCGCACGACCTTCCGACAGCACCAGCGCGCACAGCCCCGTGCCGTTCACCAGCATCAGCCGCAGGTGTGTGCGCACGATGAACGCGAACTGCTGCTGCACGGACGCCTCCACCGGCATTCCATGCTCGAACGCGGCAATGATTTCGTCATACCAGTCGGCGATCACGCGCGCGCACAGCTCGCGCTTGCCGCGGAAGTAGCTGAACACCGTCGCCTCCGACACGCCGACGCGCTGCGCGATCTCGGCGGCCGTCGCATGCTCGTAACCCTTTTCGGCGAACACTTCACGACCGGCGCGCAGGATGTCCTGCACGCGCTGCTGGGACTTGCGCCCGGCGGGTGCGCGCGACGAGTCGGCGCGGTCGGCTTTGGCGGTGGCGGTCATGGTGTCGGCGGGAGCGGCTGTCATGTTGCAATGATATCTGAGTGTCACTCAAAAAACTATTGACGCCAAGCCGGACGAGGCGCGAAACTGTGCAAAATTTCCGCTGCATTGGCTTAATGAATCGACGCATTGATCCGATTTGAGCGAAACTCAGAAATCGGCGCATGCGACCCACTTTCTGGAGACGGAGGAGACATGATCAACCTGCCCGGCGTGCAATTCATGCTCGGTGAAGACATCGAGATGCTGCGCGACGCCGTCGCGACGTTTGCGGCGAAGGAAATCACGCCGCGCGCGGCGGAGGTCGACCGCACCGACCAGTTTCCGATGGATCTGTGGAAGAAGTTCGGCGATCTCGGCGTGCTCGGGATGACGGTGGCCGAGGAATACGGCGGCGCGAACATGGGCTACACCGCGCACATGGTCGCGATGGAGGAGATCTCGCGCGCGTCGGCGTCGATCGGACTGTCGTACGGCGCGCACTCGAACCTGTGCGTGAACCAGATCCACCGCAACGGCACCGACGCGCAGAAGCAGAAGTACCTGCCGAAGCTCGTGTCGGGCGAACACATCGGCGCGCTCGCGATGAGCGAGCCGAACGCGGGCTCCGACGTCGTCAGCATGAAGCTGCGCGCGGACAAGCGCGGCGATCGCTACGTGCTCAACGGCACGAAGATGTGGATCACCAACGGCCCCGACTGCGACACGCTCGTCGTCTACGCGAAGACGGACCTCGATGCCGGCCCGCGCGGCATCACCGCGTTCATCGTCGAGAAGGGGATGAAGGGCTTCTCGGTCGCGCAGAAGCTCGACAAGCTCGGCATGCGCGGGTCGCACACGGGCGAGCTCGTATTCCTGGACGTCGAAGTGCCGGAGGAGAACATCCTCGGCCAGCTCAACGGCGGCGTGAAGGTGCTGATGAGCGGCCTCGACTACGAACGCGCGGTGCTGTCGGGCGGCCCGACGGGCATCATGGCCGCGTGTCTCGACGCGGTGGTCCCGTATATCCACGACCGCAAGCAGTTCGGCCAGTCGATCGGCGAATTCCAGCTGATCCAGGGCAAGGTCGCCGACATGTACACGACGTTCCAGGCATGCCGCGCATACCTGTACGCGGTCGGCCGCCATCTCGACTCGGCGGGCAGCGACCACATCCGCCAGGTGCGCAAGGACTGCGCGGGCGTGATCCTCTATACGGCCGAAAAGGCCACGTGGATGGCCGGCGAGGCGATCCAGATCCTCGGCGGCAACGGCTACATCAACGAATACCCGGTCGGTCGTCTGTGGCGCGATGCGAAGCTGTACGAGATCGGCGCCGGCACGAGCGAGATCCGCCGCATGCTGATCGGCCGCGAGCTGTTCGCGGAAACGATGTAACGCCCCACGTCACGCGAACGGAGCCCCGTCGATGCCGATCATCGAATCGAAACTGAACCCGCGTTCGGAAGAATTCCGCGCGAACGCCGCGGCGCTGGAGGCGGTCGTCGCCGACCTGCGCGCGAAGATCGAACAGCTCGCGCAAGGCGGCGGCCAGGCCGCGCGCGACAAGCACCTGTCGCGCGGCAAGCTGCTGCCGCGCGACCGCATCGCGCAGCTGCTCGATCCGGGCGCGCCGTTCCTCGAGTTCTCGCAGCTCGCGGCGAACGGCATGTACAACGACGACGCGCCGGGCGCGGGCGTGATCACCGGGATTGGTCGGATCGCGGGCCGCGAGTGCGTGGTCGTGTGCAACGACGCGACGGTCAAGGGCGGCACCTACTACCCGATGACCGTGAAGAAGCACGTGCGCGCGCAGGAGATCGCCGCGGAAAACCGGCTGCCGTGCGTGTACCTCGTCGACTCGGGCGGCGCGAACCTGCCGAACCAGGACGACGTGTTTCCCGATCGCGACCACTTCGGCCGCATCTTCTTCAACCAGGCGACGATGTCCGCCGCGGGCATCGCGCAGATCGCGGTCGTGATGGGCTCGTGCACGGCGGGCGGCGCGTACGTGCCGGCGATGAGCGACGAGTCGATCATCGTGAAGAACCAGGGCACGATTTTCCTCGGCGGCCCGCCGCTCGTGAAGGCCGCGACCGGCGAGGAAGTGAGCGCCGAGGATCTCGGTGGCGGCGACGTGCACACGCGCCTGTCGGGCGTGGCCGACCATCTCGCGCAGAACGACGCGCATGCGCTGTCGATCGCGCGCAACATCGTCGATCACCTCGCGCCGAAGATCGCGTTGCCGGTCGCGCTGCGCGAACCGAAGCTGCCGCGCTACGACGCGAAAAGCCTGTACGGCGTGATTCCGGTCGACACGCGCAAGCCGTTCGACGTGCGCGAGGTGATCGCGCGCATCGTCGACGATTCCGAATTCGACGAATTCAAGGCGCGCTTCGGCACGACGCTCGTCACGGGCTTCGCGCATATCTGGGGCCATCCGGTCGGGATCGTCGCGAACAACGGCATCCTGTTCTCCGAATCGGCCGTGAAGGGCGCGCATTTCATCGAGCTGTGCTGCCAGCGCAAGATTCCGCTCGTGTTCCTGCAGAACATCACGGGCTTCATGGTCGGGCGCAAGTACGAGAACGAGGGCATCGCGCGGCATGGCGCGAAGATGGTGACGGCCGTGTCGAACGCGAAGGTGCCGAAGTTCACGGTGATCATCGGCGGCTCGTTCGGCGCCGGCAACTACGGGATGTGCGGCCGCGCATTCGGTCCACGCTTCCTGTGGATGTGGCCGAACGCGCGGATCTCGGTGATGGGCGGCGAGCAGGCCGCATCGGTGCTCGCGACCGTGCGCCGCGACGGCATCGAGGCGAAGGGCGGCACGTGGTCGGCCGAGGAAGAAGACGCGTTCAAGCAGCCGATCCGCGACCAGTACGAGCGCCAGGGGCATCCGTACTACGCGAGCGCGCGGTTGTGGGACGACGGCGTGATCGACCCCGCGCAGACGCGCGACGTGCTGGGCCTCGGCCTCGCCGCGTCGATGAACGCGCCGATCGAAGACACGCGCTTCGGCGTGTTCCGCATGTAACGGCCGGGAGGGCTGACCGATGCGATACGAAACGATCAAGGTAAGCGAAGCCGGCCGCGTGGCGACCGTCACGCTCGCGCGGCCCGACGTGCGCAACGCGTTCAACGAGACGACGATCGCCGAACTGACCACCGCATTCGAGTGGCTCGACGCGCACGCTGGCGTGCGTGCGGTCGTGCTTGCGGCGGAAGGCGCGGCGTTCTGCGCGGGCGCGGACCTGAACTGGATGAAGAAGATGGCCGGTTACTCGGACGACGAGAACCGCGCCGACGCGCGCAAGCTTGCGCGGATGCTCGAGGCGATCCACCGCTGCGGCAAGCCGGTGATCGCACGCGTGCACGGCGACGCGTATGCGGGCGGCGTGGGCCTGGTGGCGGCGGCCGACATCGCGATCGCCGTCGACGGTGCGAAGTTCTGCCTGTCCGAAGCGCGGCTTGGGCTGATTCCGGCGACGATCGCGCCGTACGTCGTGCGCGCGATGGGCGAGCGCGCGGCGCGCCGCTACTTCACGACGGCCGAGGTGTTCGACAGCGCGCGTGCCGCGTCGCTCGGCTTCATTCATGACGCGGTGCCGGCCGATGCGCTCGACGAAACGGTCGCGAAGCTGGCCGCGACGCTCGTCGCGAACGGCCCCGACGCGGTGCGGGCATGCAAGCGCCTCGTCGCCGACGTGGCCGGCCGCCCGCTCGACGCGACGCTGATCGAGCAGACCGCCGACTGGATCGCGCGGACCCGCGCCGGCGCGGAAGCGCGCGAAGGGATCGCGTCCTTCCTCGAGAAACGCACGCCGTCGTGGCGTGAATGATGGCGTGCCAATAACTTTCCGGACGACACCGAAGCCATGTTCGACAAGATTCTGATCGCCAACCGCGGCGAAATCGCCTGCCGCGTCGCCGCGACGTGCAAACGTCTCGGGATCGCGAGCGTCGCCGTCTATTCCGACGCGGACGCGAACGCGAAGCATGTCGCCGCATGCGACGAAGCCGTGCACATCGGCGGCTCTGCGGCCGCGGACAGCTACCTGCGCATCGAGCGCATCATCGAGGCCGCGCGCGCGACCGGCGCGCAGGCCATCCACCCGGGCTACGGCTTCCTGTCGGAGAACGAGGATTTCGCGCACGCATGCGAAGAGGCCGGCATCGCGTTCATCGGGCCGCCGGTCGACGCGATCGCGGCGATGGGCTCGAAGGCGGCCGCGAAGGCGCTGATGCATGCGGCCGCGGTGCCGCTCGTGCCCGGCTATCACGGCGATGACCAGGACCCATCCAACCTGCATCGCGAAGCCGACGAGATCGGCTACCCGGTGCTGCTGAAAGCGAGCGCGGGCGGCGGCGGCAAGGGCATGCGCGTGGTCGAGCGCTCGGAGGACTTCCTGGCGGCGCTCGCGTCGTGCCAGCGCGAGGCCGCGAGCAGCTTCGGCAACGACCGCGTGCTGATCGAGAAATACCTGACGCGCCCGCGCCACGTCGAAGTGCAGGTGTTCGGCGATACGCACGGCAACACCGTGTACCTGTTCGACCGCGATTGTTCGGTGCAGCGCCGTCACCAGAAGGTGCTTGAGGAAGCGCCGGCGCCGGGCCTGCACGACGACGTGCGTCGCGCGATGGGCGAGGCGGCCGTCGCGGCCGCGCGCGCGGTGAGCTACGTCGGCGCGGGCACCGTCGAATTCATCATGACGGGCGACGCGTTCTACTTCATGGAAATGAACACGCGCCTGCAGGTCGAGCATCCGGTCACCGAGATGGTCACGGGGCTCGATCTCGTCGAATGGCAACTGCGCGTCGCATCGGGCGAGCCGCTGCCGCTCAAGCAGGACGAACTGCGCGTGCAGGGTCACGCGATCGAGGCGCGTCTCTACGCGGAGAACCCGGCGCGCGGCTTCCTGCCGTCTACCGGCACGCTGAAGCACCTGCGGCTGCCTGGCGGCGTCGAGTTCGCGATCGGCGCGCCGGTGCGCGTCGACAGCGGCGTGCGCGAAGGCGATGCGATCACGCCGTTCTACGATCCGATGATCGCGAAGCTGATCGTGCACGGTGCGGACCGCGCGGAAGCGCTCGGCCGGATGCTGCGCGCGCTGCGCGCGTGCGAAGTGGTCGGCCTGCACACGAATGCCGCGTTCCTGCAGCGGATCGTCACAAGCCAGCCGTTCGCGATCGCCGATCTCGACACGGGCCTGATCGAGCGCAACCACGATGCGCTGTTCGCGCCGCAACAGCCGCCGCGTGCGACGCTCGCGCTGGCCTGCGCGGCGCTCATCGCGCGCGAACGTGACGCTGCGCTGCGGGAAGGCGCGTCGCCGTGGCGTGCGTTGCCGGACTGGCGGCTGAACGGCGGTTATCGCCGCACGCTCGAATGGCATGCGCCCGAGCGCGAAGCGGACGTGACGGTCATGTACGAGGACGACGGCGGCGGCGCGCGCCTCGCCACCGGCGATGCGGCCGCGCAGCCATTCGCGTGGACGCGCGGCGCGACGCCGCTCGACTTCGACGTGACGCTCGACGGCGTGCGCAGCAGCGGCCGCGTGTATGCGGACGGCGACAGTTTCCACGTGTTCACGCAGGGTGTCGCCGAGACGTTCGAATGGCGCAACGTGCTCGCGCACGCCGGCGATGCCGAGCATGGCGGTGGCCGTCTGACCGCGCCGATGCCCGGCAAGGTGATCGCGGTGCTGGTCGAGCCGGGCCAGAAGGTCGAGGCCGGCACGCCGCTGATCGTGATGGAAGCGATGAAGATGGAGCACACGATCGGTGCGCCGGGCGCGGGCGTCGTCGCGGAAGTGCTGTACGGCGTCGGCGACCAGGTCGCGGACGGTGCGCAGTTGCTGATGATGGCGGAAGGCTGAGTGTTGAGTACGCGTGAGGGCCGCTGCCGGCTCTCGCGCGCGGGCTATCGTGCCCCGTGTGACCGGAGCGTTCCCGACGCCATCCGGCTGCGAATACCTGATGTGCCTGCATCAGGACGACATCGCACTCTTGCGTTGTGCTCGTCGTTTTCGTCGCGCGTAGACAAAAGCAAATAATCTGCGTGTCGCGTCTTCAAGATCTTTGAATAATCCCGTGAGTCTCGCCGGTGACCGGCGCGCTCGACATGCGCTGTTGCGCTGCCTCGCACGGGTTTGCCCGTTGCAACAGTTGTTCAAAGATCGAAACCGGACCCGTCCGGACTTCTTCGCCGAAACGAACTGACTGCTTTCTCTTGTGGAGAAAGGGAGCACGCGATCGCGACTGCTTTCCGGAGCGTCCGGAAAATCAGGCTCGATGGGAGAGATAGCTGCGTGCCCCTGTCCATGCTCGACATGGCTGCGTTAGCGTAACCGCCGGGATATGTGGCCCGGTGTCCTGCGCAATGATCGAATGAACGTAGCTGAGAGAAAGACCGAGATGGCGAACAAATATAAATACGGAATTCACATCGACCTTACCCCGCCAGAACTTTTCTGCCTGATTGTTATCGACGTGGCCTGTGATGAGTTGGGTATCGATGATGCTGTCGGGATCGCAATGATTTTGTTGGGTCAAAGGTTCGTGCCGACCAGAGCGAAGTTCGGCGGAGCGGTCAAGGGAACCTCGATCGCATCCAGGGTATCGAGAAAGGTGCTGCCCTATGAATTCAAGTACAAAATTCTGCCAACGGTCGCGTCATTCAAGAGTCTCCTGCTGCTCAAGATCAAATTTGCCAGGAAGCTCGGTGCCTTTGTCGGACGGGCCGTACCGGTGGTCGGTTGGGTCATTACCGCTATCGATATATCAATCATCATGTATCGCTCTACAGTCACGTACAATGGCCTGGTCAAGCAGGGGGATCGCTTTTAATGGACGGTCGTCTGATAGAGATGGTGCGGGATGAGGCTGATTCGCCATTATGGGGCGAGCTCGAGATCACCCGGGACACGGATCTCTGCATCGATCTTGAAATCTCCGATAGAGCCATGTTGAGATTGATGCGGAGATTTTCGGAAACCTTTGGCGTTGATATTGCCGATTTCGACATTGACTACTATTACCCTTCCCGGAAACTGGGATTGGGTCGATTCTTGATGACGGTATTCAGGTCACCATTTAGTACCGACGCCAGGGACAAAATACTGGAGCGTCCGCTCATCATCAGAATGATGGAAACGGCGATCGAAGCCGGGCGATGGACGATGTAACCGCTCGAAAAAGAGCCGGGCATCGCCCGGCGCGTGGCTGGCCATCCATGACAGCGCGCCGGTCGGCGGTCCGCTGAAATGGCGCGCTTTTCCCGATGTGCGCCGCCATGCGCGCTACACTGGGCCCTTCGAATCTCCCTCCCGCCGACGATGACCGCTCCCGCCTTTCGATCGACGGCGCACCCGCCACACCCGCACCGACGCGTGCAACTGCATGCACGTCGGTCCCCGGCGCGCGACACTGTCGTGTCACACGTCAAACTTAGCATCTCGGCGTCGACATGACCGGCGCGGCTTCGCGTCCGCGTCACATCATCACCCCACGGAGAACCGTTATGCGAAAGTCGGCCCTGCGGCCTTTCGCGGTCGCCGGCCTGCTCACGCTGATCGCACTCCTTAGCGCCTGCAACGACGACCTGACTGCAACCCCAGCGCCCGTCGCGCAGCAGAAGGCCGCGTGCGGCGGCGGCACGGTCGCCACCGCGCAGATGCACTGCCCGCCGGGCTTCACCGCGCCTGCTTCCTCGCCCGCATCCTGATACCGGCCTTCCACCAGAAATCCAATCACGAGCAATCAGCATGGCCATCCATTCGCGACGCGATTTTCTGAAGTTCTCCGCCGGCCTCGCCGGCGCGACCGCCGCCACCGCGCTGCTTCCCGAATCGATCCGCAAGGCGCTTGCGATCGAGCCGAATACCGTGACGGGCACGATCCAGGACGTGCAACACATCGTCGTGTTCATGCAGGAGAACCGCTCGTTCGATCACTACCTCGGTCACTTGAGCGGCGTGCGCGGCTATAACGACCGCTTCCCGGTCACGCTGCCGAACGGCAAGCCGGTCTGGTTCCAGCCGCGTCAGGAAGACCAGACGAGCGTGATCGCGCCGTTCCGCTACGACACGACCAACCCGAGCGTCAACGCGCAGTGCATGGGCGGCCTGCCGCATACGTGGGCGACCACGCACGGCGCGATCGACAATGGCCGCGCGGACCAGTGGGCGGTGCAGAAGTCCAACATGACGATGGGCTACCACGTCCGCGACGACATTCCGTTCCATTACGCGCTCGCCGATGCGTTCACCGTGTGCGACAACTACTTCTGCTCGATTCCGGGCAACACGCACCCGAACCGCATGTACCTGATGACGGGGATGGTCGACCCGCTCGGCACGGGCGGCGGCCCGCTGCTCGACAACACCGACTATATCGACAACCAGTTCGACAAGATCAAGCTGCCGCCCTTCAACTGGACGACCTATCCGGAGCGCCTCGAGAAGGAGGGCATCTCGTGGCAGATCTACCAGCAGGGCACCGGCTTCGACAACTTCACCGGCAACTACGGCACGAACATGCTGGCGTGCTTCAGCAACTTCGTGAATGCGCCGGCCGGTTCGTCGCTGCAGATGCGCGGGATGAGCACGCGCCCGATCACGCAACTGAAGGCCGACGTGCAGGCGAACGCGCTGCCGCAGGTTTCGTGGCTGCTGCCGCCCGCCGCCTATTCGGAACATCCGAAGTTCACGCCGCTGTACGGCGCGTACTACCTGTCGACGATCCTCGATGCGCTGACGTCCAATCCGGACGTCTGGAGCAAGACCGTCCTGCTCGTCATGTACGACGAGAACGACGGCTTCTTCGACCATGTCGTGCCGCCGTCGGCGCCGACGTTGCCGGGCTCCGGCATGAGCACCGTGGACGTGTCGCTCGAGCGGCACGACGTCGTGACCGCGACGCAGACCGGGACGTATACGGCCGACAACCTGCCGTACGGCCTCGGCCCGCGCGTGCCGATGTTCGTCGTGTCGCCGTGGTCGAAGGGCGGCTTTGTCTGCTCGCAAGTGTTCGATCACACGTCGGTACTGCAATTCATCGAGAAGCGCTTTGGCGTGATGGAAACCAACATCTCGCCGTGGCGCCGCGCGATCTGCGGCGACCTGACGTCGGCGCTCGACTTCTCGAAATCGGATGCCACGCTGCCGGCCCTGCCGAGCACGCAGGCGTACGTCGCGCAGGCGGACCTGCAATGCTCGCGCGCGTCGTCGCAGACCGCGCCGGCCAGCACCGCGCAGCAGGTCGTGACGGCGCAGGAACCCGGCACGCGGCCGGCGCGTGCGCTGCCGTACGAATTGCACGTCACCGGGCAGTTGCAGGCACAAGGCTACGCGCTGACGTTCGCGAATACCGGTACGCAAGGCGCGCACTTCTGGGTCCATACGGGCGACGCCACCGCGATGCCGCGCCGCTACACGGTCGAAGCGGGCAAGCAACTGACCGATACGTGGGCGCTCGACGCGAACGGTAACTACCTGGTGAGCGTGTGGGGGCCGAACGGCTATTTCCGGCGCTTCGCCGGATCGGCCGCCGCGGATGCCGGCGCGAAGCCCGAAATCACGCCGTGCTATGACGTCGCCAACGGCGACGTCTACGTGACGATCGCCAACGCGGGCACTGCCGCACTGACGGTCACGGCGACCGATGTCGCGTACGGCGGGGCGCCGCGCACGCTGACGATTCCCGCGGGGCAACGCGTCGAAGCGCACTGGGATCTGTCGTGCAGCAGTCAGTGGTATGACCTGCAGTTCGCGGTGGCGGGGAATGCGGGCTGGACGCGCCGCATCGCGGGGCACGTCGAAACCGGCAAGGCGAGCGTCACCGATCCGGCCGCGGTCGCGCCGACGATTACGGCGATCTGACGGCAACCGGCGCGCATCGGCCGAATCCGGCCGGTGCGCGTGCCGGCGACCTTGCGCTTGAAGCGGGTGCTTCAGGACAGCCGCCCGTCGTCGTGCGCCATCATCGGCGCGCGCATGTCGGACCGCATCCCGTAGTCATGCACGATGTGGCTGTCCGCGCGGCGGAACAGCCAGGGCGCGTTGAAGCCGACGAGATCGGCCACGCCTGCTCAATGAAACGAGAACATCGGCCGGCCGCGCAGCGAGCCGCGCGCCCGATCTCGGCTACTACTCCGGATAACGAAGTGAAGAAGGGCGCGGAGGCACTGCTGCACGCGCTGCACACACACGATGACGACTGGCAAGGGCACGCGCGGCGCCAGCGCGGGATCCTCGGCCGCTATACGTCGGCAAACCTCGCGCTCGTCGCCGAATACGACGCGCTGCTCGCGAACCTGATCGGCGCGACGGCTGCATGAGGTTGCGCGACGCCTGCCGCATCCGGGTTGTCCCGGGTTAATGTCTGACGAAATAATGCCGTTAAAAAAGAAACCGCCGAACCGAGGAGATTCGACGGTTTTTGAAGGCACGAAATTGACGGCTCCGAGGGAGGTCCGTCGAAAATCATTTTAGAGGTTAACGAGTCGGAAAAATTGTTAAACATCTTTCAATTGATTATTGTCATGTAATTCGGATCGATATTGTGGGCTGGTTTTGTACTATTATTATTCGAATATCATCAATATCGTTTGAAACGAGGAAATTGAATTCCGTGGAGACTGAATGCCCCGTGGTAACCTGCCTATGGAGCAATCTTCAGGCGGTTGCGGCGAGTCCGGGCGGTGGGTCCGGGTCCGGTTTGGTCGTCTGGTATTTGTCATACCAAATGCTGGGCACGATGCCTTTGAAACGGATCTTGCAGTAAATCGATCGGCTCGAGAGTGTCTGGACGGAGCAGATAAACGATATCGATTGAAATGCCGTAGACGGATTTGTGTAACCTGTCGCACTGTCGACGACGTGCATGCATGGTGTATTTCGCGTGTTTGAATGTCGTTGACAATATCGAATTTGACGGCGCGCCGAAATGAAAAGTACGCTTCCGGAAAAGATCGAAACAATAGGATGGGCCGGGTAGGCGGTGGAGCGTGTCGTGGTCGGCTCGCACCACATGTATCGAGAGCGCGGGCCGTCGTCGGCGGTCCGACATTTGCCGGAGCGCCGGATGAATGCGGTCGAACCTCGCCTGGAGGCGAACAGCGTAGCGAATCGGGACGAAATCGATCTCGTGTTTGGCGGGCCTGACGATCACCCCGATCTTGCGTCGGTACGCAGTTTCGTCGAAAGCCGGCTCGGATTCGTGCGCGAGCCGGTCTGCCGCGCCGACCTGTCGGGCGGCGTGCTGTATCACGAATGCCTCGCGCGGCTGCGCTGGGGATCGCGCGACGCGTTGCCGCCGCTCGCATTCCTGCCGCGCCTCGAATCGCTCGGGCTGATGCGCTGGTTCGACCGGCTCGTGGTGAGCCGCACGATCGACGCGCTGCGCGCCGATCCGACGGCCGTGTATGGCTGCAACGTCGCGGCGACGAGCGCGGTGGTGGACGATGCATGGCTGGCCCTCTTCAGGCGGCTCGAGCGCGAGCCGTCGGTCGCGGCGCGGCTGGTCGTCGAGATTACCGAGACGGGGCCGCTGAACCCCGTCGCGGGCCGGTCGTTCGTGAATCGGTTCCGCCAGGCCGGATGCCGCGTCGCGATCGACGATTTCGGCGTCGGCTTCAGCGCATTGAACAACCTGGTGGTCGGCAACCCCGATATCGTGAAGCTCGACAGGTCGGTCCTGTCGCTGATCAAGCGCAACGCGATCGGGCGCTACCAGTTTCGCCGGCTGATCGCGTTTGCGCACGAAAGTGCGCGGCACGTCGTCGTCGAAGGCGTGGAGAACGAGACCGACCGGCAGATCATCCTGGATTCCGGCGTCGCGTGGGCGCAGGGCATTCGCTTTACATGGCGGTCGCCGGCCGCAGCATGACGCCGCGGCGTGGGCGCTGCACGTCGGCATCGGGCAACGATGGATCGCAAAGGGGCGTGGGCATGGCGGCGACGAGGAAGGCCGGGCACGGAAGGGGCACACAGGCGGCCGATGCGCGCGAGCTCGTCGCGATCGCCGAACTGGCAGACATGTTGCAGCACTTCGGTGCCGATGCGACCGATGCGCCGATCGACGTCGTGCCGTATCTCGATGGCCTCAAGGCCGTCGCGCACCGTATTCACAGGATGAAGCCGCTCGACGCCGAAGGCCGCGAACTCGCGGCACGGCACTATTACGCCGGCGTGTTTGCGGGTGCCTGCGGCGACGATTCGGCGATCGCGCGCGGCGTATCCGGCAGCGTCGCGCGGCAGGCCGTTGAGGTCAGCCGTGCCGCGCTGCGCTGTTTCGCGGGGCTGGCGCGGATCGGACGCCGGCATGGCCGTGCGTTTGCCGCAAAGCGCGGCGATCGAGTGCCGGCCTAGGCCGGATTGCACGTCGCGCCCGGTTCGCCGATCCCCGTCGACGACGAACGGACCGTGCACCGAATCGATCACGACGCAGTCGCGTGCGGACGCGTCCTGCCGTCGAGGCCGCCCTGTGCCACCCGTCGCCGCGGCCTTATTTCCGCAGGAAGCGCAGTGCCAGGCGCGCCATGCGCGGGACGAACATCGGGCGCAGCAGCCGCTTGTCGTACCCAGCCATCCGCCGGTTGTTCTCGGTGAGGCACAGCTCGATCAGCTCGCGCGGGTTCAACGCTTCGCCGATGTCGGCGGTGCTCGTCGCCGGGAAGTTCGCGTCGCGCGCGACGCCATCGGTGTCGATCCCACGCGCGATGCCGATGCGTTCCCGGATCAGGAACACCCATACGGCCGCAACCCGTGCAAAGAACCACGGCCGGCGCCACCACGGCAAATTGCGCCAGTACCACGCGTACCAGTTCACGAAGAACAGGATGTGGCGGCCTTCCTCCTGGATCACGGGTTCGAAGGTATCGACGAGTTCGGCAGGAAAATAGCCGGAGCGCTGCGCGGAGCGGAACAGGCCGAATGCGAAGAAGCTGTCGATGCATTCGCTGAAGCCGGTCACCATCCACGACCATTCGGGGTCTTTCGGTGCCGGATAGGCCGGTTCGGGGGCGAGCTCGATGCCGTATGCGTGGACCAGTTTCGACAGCACGACCTTGTGCCGCGCCTCCTCGCCGCCGTCCATCTCGAGCGCCCGGCGCAACAGCGGATCGTCGACGGTCGCGGCGAACGTGGCGACGCGGATCGATGCGCGGCCTTCGGTTTGCACGGCGATGTCCCAGATCGGCAGCGACGTGAGCCGCTTGAGTTCGTCGGGCTTGAGCGGTGGCCAGTCGATGACGGCCGGCTTGTACGGGTTGTGTGTATCGAGCAGCATGCGGCAGAACATCTGCCGGTGCGCATCGGAACCGATCCTGACCGGACCCTGACTCTCGAAGGTCCAGTTGCGCATGGCGTGATCTGCCGCTGCATGCTTTTCCTGCAGCGTGTCGGACATGGCTGTTGTTATGCGATTACAAGACGAAAGATTCTTGCATAGCTTCCGTCATCGCGTATTTTCGTGCGGGACTGCGCTGCCCGGGGCAGCGCTCAGGCCTGCGTGTCGACCCAGAGGCGTCCCCAGCGTGACGCATACGCGAGCGCGTGTTCCTCTTCGAAGAAGAAATCGATGGCGTCGAACGACACGGCGCGCGGCGACGGACCGCCGCTTGCCTTTTCGATCGTCAGGTTCGCGGCGAACAGCCCGTTCGGCAACCGGGCAGCAGCGGGGGCGACTTCGTAGCCCTTGTAGCGGATCGTGCGGTTCATGGCGTGCGCATGGAGGGTTCGGGCTTTCAGCGTACGAAAACCCGCGCGCGGCGTGAACCAATCTTTCGACCAATGCAAATCACGCGGCGGGCCGAATCGTTATCGGTGCGGGGAGCCGGCACGCAGCAGAGGCGCCGGCGCGGCGCGTGCCGGACTGTCGGACACGCGCCGCCCGCGCGCGGCGAACGTCGTCGGCCGGGCGCGGGCGGCGGGAAGGCAGGGGATTACTGGTTGGCGATCTTCAGCACGGGGGCGAGCGCGTCGACCGACGCGGCATGCGTGGTTGCGCGATGCGACGCAAACGCCAGCGCGAACTCCGCCGCCTGCGCGCCGACGGTCTCGAGCTGCGCGACGACCTTCGGATCCGAACAGCTGTCGGCGCTGTCGAAGCGCGTTTCGAGCGTGTTCACGGTCGCGCCGAACGGCGTCGGCCAGCCGCGCAGCGCATGGACGATCGAACGCAGCGACGTCAGCACGGTGCCCGCGGCCTGCCAGCCGTAGGCCGTGACGATCAGGCCGACCGCGCGGCCGTCGAGATACGGGCGCTCGTCGGCGCGCAGTTCCTCGAGCGTGTCGAGCGCGTTCTTCACGAGGCCGGACACGCCGCCGTGATAGCCGGGCGTCGCGATGATGATCGCATCGGCTTCGCGCACGGTGTCGATCAGCTCTCGCTGCGCGTCGGTCAGCGCCTTGTGTTCGGGGGCGTAGTGCGGCAGCGTATGCAGGAACGGGCCGTCGAACAGGCGCGTGCGTGCGCCGGCGGCCTGCGCGCCGCGCAGCGCGAACGACAGCGCGCGCTCGGTAGACGACGCGGCTCGGGTGGTGCCGCCGATGCCGACAACGAACGGGCGGCGGTGTTGATCGAATGCAGTCAAGGGGCGCTCCTTGGGATGGCTTGCCCGGCTAAGCACAGGCTTAAAACCAGATGGTAACGACCCCGCCGTCACTCTGAAAACGACTTTTCGTTCTATCGATATGCCATGCACGCGGGTCGGGCGTACGCGCGGCACCGCAGATGGATAGCAGAAATGCTTGGTTGGGACGGCGGGCCGCGCTCGATAAGATGGGCCCGTCTCCTCCATGATGTCTCTACTGACATGGGTTGGCCCCGCCGCGCGGATGCAGGCGGGGCTTTTTTTCGTCCGGCGCAGGAAAGGGGGCGCGATGCGCGCGTTACTCGAACACCGGCCGGAAGAAGCTGCGCTCGTAGCTGACGATGCAGCGCGTTTCTTCCGCATACCGGAACGCGGCCTGGCAGGCGGGATCGGACTTCGAGCGTTCGCGGTAGCGTTCGTACTCGGCGAGGCTCGGGAACGAGAACATTGCGAGCGCGATGTCGTTCGCGCCTTCGGAAGGCAGGAAGTAGCCGTGATGCGTGCCGCCGAATTGCTCGACGAGCGGAATCCACATCTTGCCGTAGGTTTCGAACTGCTCGAGTTTGTACGGATCGATGACGTAGCGAAGGAAGCAGGTGACCATGGGCGTTCGCGGTACTGTGAAGGATCAACGAGTCTGGATCGCGTCACCGGGCGTGTCAACGAGGAAGCGGCCGCGCTCGCGCGAGCATCGTGCATCTCGAACAAGGGATCGCGCGTGCCGAATTGGGTCGTCGAGGATGTGCGCGGCGCGCCTGCGTCGCGGCGTGCGCTCCGCGGCGATGAGCGCGGCCGGTGCGGCCAGCCGCCGTTCGTCGCCGTGGCGAGCGCGTCGGCACGGCCGCGTCGCGGCACGAAGGGCGCGCGGTGCCGGCCTGACTCGTCGTGCCGGCCTGGTGGCGCGGCCTTACTCGTCGCGATGGCCCGTGTCGCCACCGCCACCGCCGCCGCGCGCGAGGCGCCATGCGATCGTGCCGAGCACACCGACCGCGACGACCAGCGCGCTCCACAGCACGTAACGGCGCGTCGCATCCGTATCGGCGGCCGGCTCCGGCGGGACCGCCGAGACCGGCAACGCCGCGCCGACGCGCGCGGGCCGCACTTCCGGCGCCATTCCGACCAGCAGCGCATCGCGGCTTGCGGCCGATGACGGCAGCGACGCATTGCCGACGCCGAGCGTGAACGGCGGCGTGCCGCGCGCGACGAAGGTCAGCGCGGCCGGGTGCCAGCCGATCGCAACGGCCGGCTGACCGCCGCCGAGCCCGCCGTTGCGCATGTCGACGACGATCCGCCACGCGCGATCCGGTTTCGGCGCGAACGCCAGCGGCGAATTGCGCTGTTCGCCACCGTTGCCCTGCAGCCGGAACAGCGCGGCGTCGGCGACGTCGCGCCACGGCGCTTGCGCGTCGGGGCGACTCTGCAGCGTTGCGCGCGCAACCGTATTCGGCTGCGGCAGGTCGATGCGCACGCGATCGACTGGATACGCGCCGTCGGTGTCGAACAGATACTCGCCGGGCGTGTTGCCTGCCCGCACGTGCACGGCGTCGCGCCATTGGCGCGGCACGGCCGCGGTGTCCGTCGTGCGCGCATCATGCGGTCGCGTTTCGATCTCGATCGATCCGATCGCGGGCGCGCTGTCGAGCCAGTCGAGCCGCAGGTAGCGCGGCCCCGTGCCTTCCAGTGCGATGCGTTCCTGCATCAGCATGTCGCCGCCGCGCCCGACCTTCAGCAGTTGCGTGCTGCCGAGCGAGCGCCAGCTGCGCAGGTCGTCGCTCGCTTGCACGGCGACGCGCCCCTGGTAGCTGTCGTCGCTCACGTGCACGAGCAGCGCGTCGACCTCGCCGTCGGCATGCGACAGGTCGACGAGATCGGCCGCGTGCTTCGCGGGAGCCGGCGCGGTGACGGCCGCGCGCAGCGAGCCGTCCGGCGCGACCGACACGCCGAGCGGCGCGTGGCCGTCGTCGGTGCGGGCAGGCGGCAGCGGGAACCAGTGCACCGGCGTGCGCGACGGCGGCGCGGCGGCCGCTGCGGGCGCATCGAGCGAATACGGCACGGGTTCGCCGGCGCCGTTGAAGATGCGCACGTCGCCGAGATCGTCGCGCCGGCTGGCCGCATACACGGCCTGCGGCACGGTGAGCTGGTAATACGCGGCGCTGCCGTCGAGATCGAGCGCGAAGCGTCGGGCGACGCGCTCGGCGCCCGGCGTGCCGTCGGCCGCCGCGAACGACGTCAGCAGGCTCAGGCCGAGCAGGGCTGCGAGTCGTTTCATGATGGGGTGTCGTCCCGTTGAGCCGCGGCCTTCGGCGGCAGCGGCGAGAAATAGCCGATCAACAGCAGCAGCACGCCGATGCCGATGAACGATACGATGCGTTCGATGCCGGTGACGTGCGACAGGTCGAACAGGAACAGCTTGATCACCGTGAGCGCGAGCAGCGCGGCGCCGACGAACCACAGCGGACGCAACCCGCGGCGGGTGGCCCAGATCATTGTCGCGAGCGCGCAGAGCGTCCAGTACACGGAGACCGACGCCTGCACGAGGGTCGATTCCGCCATTGCGTCGAAGGCGTACGGCACGCCGGTCCAGTGATGCAGCGTGCGCAGCAGGATCGCGTTCAGCCACAGGAAGGCCGTCGCGCCGGCCGCGCCGAGCAGCTCGACGCGATAGTTGCCGAACGACCAGCCGAGCTTGCGCGCGCGCACGAACCACGACGCGGCGAGTGCATAGACCACCACGAGCACCAGATCGAGCGGATTGAGCAGCGGAATGCGTGCCCAGCTGCCGCCGTCCTGCGTGAAGTTCGCGTAGAAGGTCCAGACCCACATTACGACGATCAGCGGCAAGGACGCGAGCGCGCACACGCGCGCGACGCCTTCGCGGCGCGTCAGCCACATGCCGGCGAACGCGAACAGGCTCCAGCCGACCATGAACACCTGCTGGATGCCGAACGACGACAGCACGGTGTCGATGTCGTAGGCCAGGTGGAAACGGTGATGCAGCGTGCGCAGCAGCAGCGCGTTGAACCACAGGAATACGGTCGCGAGCGCCGCGAGGTCGGCCGCAAGCGGATGCCAGTCGACGCCGAGCGTCTTCAGGCGGCGCAGCCACGTGGCGAACGCGACGAAGATCAGCAGTTGCGCGACGTCGAGCGGATTGAGCAGCGGCAGCCAGAACAGCGGCGATGCGTCGCCGTCGCTCGTCACGCTCGCGATGCTCCATAGCCACAGCAGCGCGGCGAGCGGTGCGGCACCCCATACCTGGTACGCACGTGGGAACGCGGCGACCGGCCAGCGCAGGCGCGAGCCGGGGCCCGCCACCAGCAGGAGCAGCGCGCCGAAACCGTAGGCCCACGCGCTCCAGCTCCACGCGCCTTCCGGCACGAACGCGCGCAGGCGCCAGAAGCCTTCGAGCGAGAACAGCCCGCACAACGTCCAGAACATCAGCGTGTGCAGCGGCGCGATCACGGGGACGGGGATGGCCGCCACGGCCGACCTGCCCGTCGCCCCGGCTGCGCCCGTTGCCGGACCGGCGGCCGTCGTGCCGCGCGACTGACGCAGCAGCAGCGCATAACATGCGATGACGGCGATCGGCCACGCGAACGCGCCCATGCCCGACAGCGGCGCTTCATGCGAATCGAACGCGCGTAATGCGAGCAGCGCGAGCACCGGCGTCAGCGCGAGTGCCGGCCATTCGGCGATCGGCCACGCGAGCTTGCGGCGCGCGACGTGTGCCAGCCATGCGGTGCCGGCGGCGAACAGCGCGGTTGCGTCGACGACGAAGCGATCCGCGTGCAGATCGACGTGACGGCTCGCGTAGACGAGGATCTCGTGCAGCCCGCCGCTCAGCCACCACAGCAGCCCCCACGCCGCGGCGGCCGCGCCGACGTCCGGCATCCACGCGTGCCATGCGCGCGCTTCGTCGCGCCCGTGCAGCCACCAGCCGGTGAACAGCCCGGCGAGCGCGATCAGCAGCATCGCGATATATGGGCTGTTGAGCACCGGCAGCGCGTTCGCGTCGGCCGGTCCGAGCAGGCTCGTGAAGAATGCGCCGGCCGCGGCGATCTGCATCAGCAGGCCGAACCCGAACGGCGCGAGACGCTTCTCGCGCACGCCGACCCATACGATCGCGGCGCCTTCGATCGCCCACGCGGCACTCGTCGTCGGGCCCGAGAATGCGAGCGGTACCGCGAGCGTCGCGAAGATCACCGCGAGCGCGAGCATCGCTTCGAACAGCAGCGCGAGACGATCGCGGCGGCGTGCGAGCCATGCGGCAACCGCGACGTAGAACGCTGACAGCGCGACCGCGCTCCATGCGAGCCCGAACGGCATGTCCTTCACGAGCGAGGCCTGCAGCGCGGTCGCGACGATCGGCGTGCCGAACACGAGCGTGCCGTCCACGTAGTGACGCAGCGCGAGCTCGCGTTTCACCGCATACAGCAGCGCGATGCCGACATACATCAGGAAGAACAGGATCAGGAACGGTTCGGTGGTCGCGAACAGCGCGGGGCGGTATGCCGTCACGCCCCATGCCGAGCCGATCGTGAACGTGAACACGAAGCCGAGCAGGTTCAGCGGCCGCCAGGCCTTGAACCACGCGATCGCGAAGATGCCCGCGTTCAGTAATGCGTAGTAACTGAACAGCGCGACATGGCTGCCGTGGCCGGTCGACAGCAGCACCGGCGCGAGAAAGCCACCCGCGCTGCCCATGGACGCGAGCGGCAGCGCGTTCTGCTTCACCGCGAGGAACGCGCTCAGCGCGCATACCGCGACCATCAGCGGGAACGCCGCGCCGACCGGCAGCAGCGCGTAGAGCTTGGTTGCGGCGAAGATCGTCAGGTACAGGATGCCGACGCCGCCGCCCTGCAGCACGAGGCCGTAGGCCGCACGGCGCGCACGCATGCGCCAGCCGATCGCGAGCAGCGCGGCCGCGGCGAGTGCCGTGCCGGCCAGCCGGAATTCGATCGGCAGCATGTTGTTGTCGGCCGCGTACTTGAGCAGGAACGCGACGCCGAAGAACAGCACGACGATGCCGACGCGCACGACCGTGTTGCCGCCGAGCAGCCAGTCGCGCGCGGCGCGGAGCGCGCGTTCGGCGATGCCGGGTTCGCGGGGCTTTGGCGGGGCGGGCGGGGCAGGGCGGGGGGACGTTGCGGGCGGATTCGTCGGTGTACCGGTAGCGGCCTGCGCGTCGCGCGTGCGCGGGGCGACGGCCGGCGCGGGAGCGGGCGTGGACATCGACGATGGCGTGGCGGTGCTCGCGGCGACGGGCTGCATGGAGGGCCGCGGCGGCATCGTGGCCTGCGATGACGTGGCGGTGACCGGCGGCGCCGACGGCGCCAGCGCGGCGCTGCCCGTCGCGGCGGCACCGGCCTTCGCGCCGGCGAGCTGGCCGCGCAGCACATCGAGCTCGCGCGTGAGCGCGTCGACCGTCGCTTCGAGGCGCGCGACGCGATCGGCGAGCGGAACGGGCGGCGAATGCGGCGTCGCGGGGGGCGCGGATATCGCGAATTCGCCGGGTGTCGTGCCGCCGTTCTTGCGCTTGCGTTGCTGCAGTGCATGGCCGATGCAGAACCCGACCGCCGCACCGAGCAGCGTGCCGTTGGCGGCGGAGAAATCCCCGAACAATGCGGCGATACCGCCCACGATGAAACCGATTGCGGCAAAAGCCCAATTCATCGCCTAGCTCCCTCTCTCGTTTCGTTATCGTCCTTCGATCGTCGCGTGGTCCGATCGAGGCTGTTTGGGCATGGCCGGCAGGCGAACCGGCATGCGCGCACCGTTGGCTCGATGCCGTGCGCAAGGCGCGTTGCGGCTTCACAATCGGTGTGGTTGCCGGCAATGTATCACAGCGGCCATGCGGGATTTTCTGGGTTGCGCGCGGGCCTCGAAACGTGGCTGTCGCGCGTTCGCGAAGCGGGTTTTCGTACGACCATTCTTTTTGCTCGAGCGGGGGCAGGCGACACGGTCCGGTCGGACGTGAAATTGTCGCAAAGCGACGCGCGCCCGTTGCGGATCGATGCGGAAAATCACCGCTCGCATGTCCCGCTGCTGCGCACAACTTCCGGACGCGAGGCCCGTCGTTGCTGGCCCTGCGCGTATTGCATTGCCGCAATGGGGTGCCGCCGCGCCCCGCGCCCCGCATGGCGGGGCCGGCGGGCGTGTCGTATTTGCGCAAGCGTTTGTCGTAATTCGTCGGCAGGTCGGGGTTTTTTCTGGCAACTATGTAGGCACGCTATGAGACGCGTGAGTCCCCGCTACACGAGGAGAAGGTTTCAATGGATGCCCCCAAGGTCGTGGTCGAAGGTCTGTGCAAGGTGTTTGGAAGCAACCCGCAGCAGGCGCTCGACATGCTCGCTGCCGGTGCGACGAAAGATGATGTGCTCAAGCGTACCGGTCAGGTCGTCGGCGTGCACAACGTATCGTTCGATGTGCAGGAAGGCGAAATATTCGTGCTGATGGGCCTGTCCGGCTCCGGCAAATCCACGCTGATCCGCCTCGTGAATCGGCTGGTCGATCCGAGCGCCGGCAAGGTGCTGATCGACGGGCTCGACGTCGCGTCGGCACGCCGCTCGGCGCTGACCGCGCTGCGTCGCAAGGACATGAGCATGGTGTTTCAGTCGTTCGCGCTGATGCCGCATCGCTCCGTGGTGTCGAATGCCGCGTTCGGCCTCGAGGTCGCGGGCGTCGGCAAGAAGGAACGCGAGCGCCGGGCGATGGAAGTGCTCGAGCAGGTCGGTCTGGCACCGTTCTCGCACAAGCTGCCGTCCGAGCTGTCGGGCGGCATGCAGCAGCGCGTCGGCCTCGCCCGCGCGCTGGCCGTGAACCCGTCGCTGATGATCATGGACGAGGCGTTCTCCGCGCTCGATCCGCTCAAGCGCCGCGAAATGCAGGACGTGCTGCTGCAACTGCAGAAGGAACAACGCCGCACGATCATGTTCGTGTCGCACGATCTGGAGGAGGCGCTGCGCATCGGCAACCGCATCGCGATCATGGAAGGCGGCCGGCTCGTGCAGGTCGGCACGCCGCAGGACATCATCGCGAACCCGGCCGACGACTACGTGCGCGCATTCTTCGACGGCATCGACACCAGCCGCTATCTCACTGCCGGCGACCTGATGCAGACGGGCGCCGTGCCAACCATGTCGAAGTGCGATGCCGCGAACGTCGCGGCGACGCTGAACGGCAGTGCCGAATACGCGTTCGTGCTCGACGCCCAACGCAAGATTCGTGGCTTCGTCACGCGCGATGCGATCGGTCAGGCCACGCCGTCGGTGCGGCCGATCGAAAGCATCCGGCGCGATGCGTCGCTCGAACATGTCGTCGCGCGCGTGGTCGCGAGCCCGAATGCACTGCCCGTCGTCGACGACGACGGCTGCTACTGCGGCTCTGTCGACCGCGCACTTATCCTGAAGGCAATCACGCGTTCGCGAGGCTCCCATGTCTGAAATGATTCCGCTCGGTACCTGGGTCGACCAGTCCGTTCACTACCTGCTCGACCATGACGCATCGACGTTCGATGCGATCGGCCGCGCGATCGAGGGCCTCGCCGCACTCGTCGAACACAGCCTGCAGGCGATCCCGATGTGGCTGATGATGGCGATCTTCA
The DNA here is from genome assembly GCF_056930375.1 of Burkholderia sp. 10_S31. Classification (NCBI taxonomy): domain Bacteria; kingdom Pseudomonadati; phylum Pseudomonadota; class Betaproteobacteria; order Burkholderiales; family Burkholderiaceae; genus Burkholderia; species Burkholderia sp. 10_S31. The sequence continues at coordinate 3,151,259 of NZ_JBXOWK010000001.1, read as the reverse complement.
TCGGCGTGGGCTTGTGGCGCGTGGGCTGGCGCTTCGCGCTGTTCACCACCGCATCGCTGCTGCTGATCTTCGCGACGGGCTTCTGGGACCAGACCGTCATCACGCTCGGCCTCACGCTGTCGTCGACGATCATCAGCCTCGTGCTCGGCGTTCCGCTCGGCATCTGGGCCGCGAAGAGCAAGTGGGTCGCCACGATCGTGCGTCCGATCCTCGACCTGATGCAGACGATGCCTGCGTTCGTCTACCTGATTCCGGCCGCGATGCTGTTCGGTCTCGGCCGCGTGCCGGGGATCCTGTCGACGGTGATCTTCGCGATGCCGCCGGCCGTGCGCCTGACGAGCCTCGGCATCCGTCACGTGAACCGCGAGATCGTCGAAGCCGGCCAGGCATTCGGTTGCACGCCGTGGCAGTTGCTGTACAAGGTGCAGTTCCCGAACGCACTGCCGTCGATCATGCAGGGCGTGAACCAGACGATCATGATGGCGCTGTCGATGGTGATCATCGCGTCGATGGTCGGCGCGGGCGGCCTCGGCAACGACGTGCTCGCAAGTATCCAGCGTCTCGACATTGGCCTCGGCTTCGAAAGCGGTCTGTCGGTCGTGCTGCTCGCGATCATTCTCGACCGCATCACCGAGAGCTTCGGCCGCGCGCCGGGCGCCGCGAAAGCACCGCTGTTCTCGGGCCTGAAGCAGCTGTTCCGCGCGAAGGCGGCACCCGCTCGAGCCTGATCCACCGGCGGCCGGTTCTTCTTCCGGCCGCCTTCCCCGATTCGACACCGGTTTCCGTGGCATGTGCCGCGGGACTGGCGTCCTGTAACCTGCTCAACCGTTTGCCAGGAGCCCGATGTGACGTCCGCCGCCGCTGCCGCGCCCGCCGCTTGCGTTTCACCGGTTTCGTCCCTCGCCCATTTCGGCTTCCTGACGCTGCCGAATTTCTCGATGATCGCGTTCTCGAGCGCAGTCGAAGTGCTTCGGATGGCGAACTATGTCGGGCGCGACGACCATTACCGATGGTCGATCTATTCGCTCGACGGCGCTCCCGTGCATGCCAGCAACGGCATCGCGGTGCGGCCGACCCAGGCGCTCGACTACACGAACCTGCCCGACGTGATGATCGTGTGCGGCGGGATTCGCATCCGTGACGTGGTCGACGACGGCGCGCGCGACACGCTCACGGCGCTTGCCGAACGCGGGCTGCCGCTGGGCGGCATCTGTACCGGCGCATATGCGCTGATGGCCGGCGGGCTGCTCGACGGCTATCGCTGCACCGTGCACTGGGAGAACCTGTCCGCGCTGCATGCGGAGTTTCCTCAGGTGGGGTTTGCCGACGAGCTGTTCGTCGTCGATCGCGACCGGCTCACCTGCACCGGCGGCACAGCGCCGCTCGACCTGATGCTGAACCTCGTTGGCATGCGCTTCGGCCAGCAGCTCGCCGCGCAGGTGTCCGAACAGTTCATTCTCGAGCGCATCCGCAGCTCGACCGACACGCAGCCGATTCCGGTCGATGCGCGCGTCGGCTTCTCGCGCGCGGAGCTGATCGAGGTCGTGCGGCTGATGGAGGCGAACATCGAGGAGCCGCTGTCGCTCGAGGAACTCGCGCGGCTCGTGCGGCTGTCGCAGCGGCATCTGCAGCGGATGTTCAAGGTGTACCTGAACGTATCGCCGACTCACTATTACCTGACGCTGCGGCTGAAACGCGCGCGCGACCTGCTGCGCACGACCGACGCGTCGATCGCGCGCGTGACGGCGACGTGCGGATTCCATTCGCCGTGTCACTTCAGCAAGGCCTACCGTGCCCAGTTCGGTCACGCGCCGAGCTACGAGCGCCGGCTGCCCGGGCGCTGACACGGCCGGCGCGAACCGTTCGGTCCGCGACGCCGCCGGGATCGCGGCGAGCGGCTTCAACCATCGATCCCGCATCCATGAAAAACGACGTCAATTTGAGGAGAAGACAGATGAAGCGCCTATTGATCGCAGCGGTATGCGGGATCGGGATCGCCACACCGATGTCGGCGGTTTATGCGGCCGACCCGCCCGTGTGCAAGAACGTGCGCTTCGCGGACGTCGGCTGGTCCGACATCGCGGCGACCACCGGCCTCGCATCGACGATGCTGCAGGGGCTCGGCTACTCCCCGACCAAGACGATCGCATCGGTGCCGATCACGTTCGCCGGCATCAAGAGCAAGCAGATCGACGTGTTTCTCGGCTACTGGTCGCCGACGATGGACCCGATCATCCAGCCGTTCACGAAGGCCGGCACGATCAAGGTGCTCGCCACGCCTAACCTGACCGGCGCGAAATACACGCTCGCGGTGCCCGACTATGTGTACCAGGGCGGCCTGAAGTCGTTCGCCGACATCCAGAAGTACGCGGACAAGCTCAACGGCAAGATCTACGGGATCGAACCGGGCAACGACGGCAACCTGCTGATCAAGAAGATGATCGACGGCAACCAGTTCGGCCTCGGGAAGTTCAAGATGGTCGAGTCGAGCGAGGCGGGGATGCTGGTCGAGGTGAATCGCGCGATCCGCGACAAGCAGTGGATTGTGTTCCTCGGCTGGGAACCGCATCCGATGAACGTGCAGATGAAGATCGATTACCTGACCGGCGGCGACGACGTGTTCGGGCCGAACTACGGCGAGGCGAAGGTGCTGACGGCCACGCCGCCCGACTACGCGCAGCGCTGCCCGAACGTCGCGAAGTTCGTGTCGAACCTGCAGTTCACGACGTCGATCGAGAACCACGTGATGGTGCCGATCATGAACAAGCAAGACCCGAACAAGGCCGCCGCCGAGTGGCTGAAGGCGAACCCGCAATCGCTCGACAAGTGGCTGGCCGGCGTGACGACGATCGACGGCAAGCCGGGTCTGCCGGCAGTGAAGGCGTATCTCGGCGTGCATTGAGCGACACCGCGCGGGCTTTCCGGTTGCGGCCGGAAGCCCGATGCCGATCTCGAGCCGCCGGAGGCAGGGCTGACGCCCCGCTTCCGGCGGCTTCGTCGTTTTTACAGGGCGGCAGGGCGCTTCGCTGCCGGCGCGACGCTTCCCGGCACTCGAACCATGCGTTGAAGATCATGTTCCACAGCATCGCGATCGCGGACATCGTCACCGACAGCGCGCCCGAATAGCCCCGGTCCTGCTTGCCTTTCGCGGCGGTGCGCGCGGATCGTTCGTTACCCGAAACGCACGCAATACACCGGCGGCAAATGCGCGGAGATTTGCCGCCAGTGCTCGCCGCCGTCACCGGACGTCCATAGCCCGCCCGTCGTCGATGCCATCGCGAGACGCGTGCCGGAGTCGTCCACCGCGAGCCCGTGCCGATACACGAGGTCGTAGGCCGGCGCGGGCGGCAACCCGTTCGACAGGCTCTCGAAGCTGCGGCCGCCGTCGCGCGTGCGCGTAACGACGAACCGGCCGTTGACCGGAATCCGGCACGCATCCTTCACGGCCGGTACGAACCACGCGGTGTCGGGATCCGCCGGATGCACGGCGACCGCGAAGCCGAAGCTCGACGGCTGCGCTTCGATGCGCTGCCAGTGTGCGGCGCCATCGGTCGAGCGGAAGATCGCGCAGTGATGCTGGGTCCACAGTACATCGGGATTGGCCGCGCACTGGACGACGCGATGCGGGTCCTGCACGTTGGGCTCGCCGCGTCGCTCGGGCGGCATGTAATCGGCTTCCATGCCGTCGGCGCTGACGCGCCAGGTCGCGCCGCCGTCGAAGGTCTGCCAGACGCCGCCGCACGAGATGCCGATCGTCACGTGGCGGCTGTCGCGCGGATCGACCATCACCGAATGGATGCCCGGCGCGTCGTAGCCGCCGCCGAACCACTCGGGGCGCTCCGGGCGATCCCACAGTGCGCGGTTGAGCACCCACGAGTCGCCGCCATCGTCGGAGCGGAACAATCCGCCCGGTATCGTGCCGGCCCACAGTACGCCCGGCTCGTCGGCGCCGCCGGTTTCGAGCGACCAGATCTGCTGAAGCGTCCACGGCGGGCGCGGCGGGGCGGGTGCTTCGTCGTCGGCATCGCCGGCGTGGGTGTCGGCAGCGGCGCGCGGCGCGTCGGCGGGTTGCGGCGGATACACGGGAACCGCGCATTCTTCCCATTCGGCCACGCCGGCGCGGCGGCGATGCAGCTTGACGCCGAAATGGCCGAGATTGAGCGCCGCATACAGCGTGCCGTCGCGCGGGTCGGCGAGCGCCATGCTGACCGGTTCGCCGATGAAGTGCGGCTCGCCGAGCGACCAGCCGCCGTTGCCGTCGGCGTGCAGCACGAACAGGCCCTTGCGGGTCGCGACGAGCAGTCGATCGTTCATGTCGGGTGTCTCCTGTGGGCGCGGTCGGGCGCTTGCTTCGCTGAAGATGCGTCCCTTTATCCGCCGGACAACGCCTGCACGACATAGACGCGGCTGGCGTCGCCGAGCGCATCGGACAGGTGCTGCCGGTCGCGCACCGGCTGGCCGTCGATGAACACCGACAGGTGCTTTCTCAGCACGCCCTGGTCGTCGACGATGTAGCCGCGCAGCCGCGGTTGTTCGCCGAAGACGGTTTCGAGCGCTTCGCCGAGCGTCCGGGCGTCGATGTCGCGCTCGGGCGTGTCGATATGCCGCTGGATCGACGCCGCGAAAAAGAGGTGGGCCATGACAGTGGCTGGCAGGAGCCGCGCGGGGGGAACGGTCTGTAGTTTAGGCGATCGATCGGGCCAGCAGCGACATTGCCGTACGGCGCGGCGTCACGGCGATCTTGCTGCGCCGCGCAATGGCCGGTGCGCCCGCTCGCCCGGCTACGCGTACTTGTCGCCGACCGTACTGCGGACCGGATGCGTGTCGTAGACGATGATCATGCGCTCGATGCGTGCATCCTCGTCGAATTCGAATACGTCCACGCACTCGAACTGCACCGCGGAGCCGTCCTTCAGTCCCCAGTCGTAGGTGAAATAGCCGGTGGCACGACGTGCGCCCGTCGCGCTGACGCAGATGTCGATCGGCGTGATCCGGCTTTGTCCGGATGCCGCGGCGACCTTTTCGAAGAACGGCTGCGGCGCCATCCAGCCGAGAAACGGCGAGAATATCCGCGCGTCCGGCGTGAACAGTGCACAGATCGCGGCGACGTCGCCGCGTTCGAGCGCTTTCAGGTAGGTATCGACCTGCCGCGTGTATAGTGCGTCGGACGACGAGCCCATGGTATTTCTCCGCTGATTGTTGACGAGCCATCCGCGACAGCCGTCGCGATCCGGTTCAACCACGATAGCGATGCAGCAATGACCGAACAAACGAAAAATCCGCAACCCGGGTATGCCGCCCGCGCATATCCGCTGGCGGATCTGACCCGCGCGCTGCCGCCGCTGACGGCATTCCAGGCGTTTGTCGCCGCCGCCGAACTGGGCAGCTTCAACCGGGCCGCCGAGCATCTGTGCCGGACCCAGGGCGCGGTGAGCCGTCAGGTGCAGCAACTGGAAGCGCACTACCGATGTGCGTTGTTCGTCCGTCATCCGTCGGGACTGACGTTGACCGCGGAAGGCAGCGCGTTGCTGACGGTGGCCGTCGACGTACTCGCGCAACTGGTGCGGCACGCGCATACCCACGCGCATGCTGCGTCGACCCTGACGGTGCGCTTGCCTTCCACGTTCGCGATTCGCTGGCTGCTGCCGCGGCTGGCGGCGCTCAATCACGCATTGCCGCGGACCGAATTGCGCATTCATACGTCGGCGGACGACACGCCGGATTTCACCGACGCCGATTTCGATGCCATTGTCGTGCGCGGCACCGGAAGCTGGGCGGGCATGGCGGCGGTTCCGCTGTTCGACGAATGCCTGACGCCGATGTGTACGCGCGAGACCGCTGCATCGTTGAAGTCGATCGCCGATCTCGCGCATGCGACGCTGCTGCATCCTGCGAGCAGTCGCGACGAATGGCGATGCTGGCTCGATGCCGTCGGCGCCACGCAGGTCGATCCGGGTACCGGGCTCGTATTCGATACGCTCGAATTGACACTGACCGCCGCGGCTCAGGCGCACGGCGTCGCGATCGGCGACCCGCGCATGGCGGCGGAACGGCTGGAAGCCGGAACGCTGGTCGCCCCGTTTTCACAGGTGGCGCGCAACGGTCTCGGCTATTACCTCGTCTACCCGGTGCAACGCGCCGCGCAGCCCTCGATTCAGACGCTCGCAGCGGCTCTGGCGCGTCTCGCGCACGAGGATTGAGATCGCAACAGGCGTGCGCCGGACGGTTGGCTAAACCGGAATCGACCGTCCTCGCATGCGGATCCCGAGCCGCACGATGCCGATTACCGCATTCGACAGCCACGTCAGCAAGCGGGGCATGCCGGGCCGGCGGATATCGAGCAGCAGCACGATTCGCACTTCGCCGCTGTCGTTCCACACCTCGTGCACGAACGTGTCGTCCCATAGCAGGAAGCGGCCCTCTTCGAGCCGGTATTCGCTGCCGTCGATTTTCAGCACCGCAGCCGGCGTGCCGTCCGCGCGCTTCGGCATCGACAACACCAGATAGCCGCGCAGGATGCCGCGAAACGGCCCGCGATGCGGCGGGATGTGCTTGCCCGGCGCGAGGAACGACAGCGACGCGGACAGCACGTCCGGCGACGCCGCAACGATCGACGCGACGGTCGGACAGCGTGACAGGTTGCGCGGGAACGGCTGGCCATAAGCCTGCATGATGAACATCCGCCAGTCGCGCGCATCGTTGGCGGAGATGTCGTACTGCTCGCGCATGATCTCGTGAAAGCGCGGGATGCGCGGCATGTCGCGTGCAACGGCGAACGCCTCCGCCTGGATGTCGCGCCACGCATGGACGAACCGCTCGGCGCCGGGAAACGCGGCCGTGTCGAGCACCGCGCCGCCGTCGATATGGCGGTCGTACAGCGTGCGAAGCAGGCCGGCTGCATAGTCGTAAGCGACGGACATGATCGAGAGGCGATTCACAGGGTGTCGTCAGTCTGCCCCACGTGTGGTGGGGGCTGCGTTACGTCAGGTTACGCCGGCTGACGATCGAATGACAGCGGGATCAACCGACGGCGGAGGCGCCGCCGGAAAACGGACAGGCCCTGTGGGCGGCCGCGCCACGCGATTGGAAATGCAGCCGGGAATAAATGGACACCGGGCGTCGTCATACGGGGTGTAGCACGTCGTCTCATTGACTTCCGAAGGAGCGAAACATGAACACGCATTGGCTGGTGGCCGCCACGGTGGCGGCGATTTCCGTCGCGAGCGTCGCGACGCCCGCGTCGGCCCAGGCGCTGACGCGCGCGCAGGTCAGGCAGCAACTGATCGACGCCGAAAACAACGGGCTGCGCTTCGTGACCGACACATCGTATCCGGCGATGAGCCCGCTCTTCCAGCGGCAGGCCGAACAGATGCCGCAGCATCAGGCCGAGACCGCGGTCGGCAGCGATCCCGCGGCGGCTTCCGATGCGGGCAGGCCGGCGGCACTGCCGGCCCGTCCGCGCTCGAACGCGTGCGTGGGCCCCGAGAGCTTCTGCACGCCGTATTTCGGCAGCTGACCTGAAGGCCTGCGTCGCCGGGTTCGACATTCACCACGCTTGATCGGTATGCAACATTGAAGGAGTTCATGATGAAAACTTGTATCGCACTACTGATGATGATCGGTGCAATATCCGGTCAGTCTGCATTCGCGCAATCGAATGCCCCGCTTACGCGTGCACAGGTTCGCGAGGAGCTGATTCGTCTGGAGGCGGCCGGGTACGACCCGTCGAAGGGCGACGACGGCGAATATCCGGCGGACATCCAGGCCGCGCAGGCGAAGCTCGTCGAGCAGGATCGGGCGAGGGTGGCCGCTTCGGCTGCCGCGCGGGCACCGGCTGCCGGCATGCCGGCGCAGATCGACAACTAGGCGCCGATATGTACGTATGCCTCTTCAGGCCGTCGTGTTCGCGGTACGGCAATCCGCATGCCGTTCGCGGCACGCGGCCCGATCGAACTGCACGGACGGCCATGCCGTCGATTGCGCGCCGCTTCGCGCGGCGCCGCGATCAACTCGTCGTCCGGTTCCGCTGGGCGCGCAGGTCGATCGCAGGATGAGCAGGGATGCGGACGATATCGCGATCCGCACATGGCGTGCCGGGATGCGAGCGGCGCGCTTACCAGGGCATCATCCGTTGCATGACCTGGTCGCGCAGAACGAAACGATGCGCGAGCGCCGCTGCAACGTGAAGGCAAATGCCGCCGAACAGCACCCACGCGAGGATGCCGTGCACGTCGCCCATCGCGTGCCCGAAACCCGATCCGGCCGCCGACAGCGCCGGCAGCGGGACGACGCCGAACAGCGTCACGGCCCATGCGCGCGACGACGCATTGATCCAGCCGAGCAACGGCACCGCGATCAGCAGTGCGTAGAGCGCGAAATGTGTTGCGCCCGACGCCGTGCGCATCGCGGGCGACAGTGCGTCGGCGGGCGGACGATGCGTCGCGCGCCAGAGCACGCGACAGGCCATCGCGGCGATGAGCGCGGTGCCCACGATCAGGTGCGCGGCGATCAGCCCGACCGGGCGGGTATCGCGATGCACGTCGGGCATCGTCCAGCCGATCACATACTGCGCGACGACAAGCGCCACGATCAGCCAGTGGAGAAGGCGTGCGACTGAGTCGTATCGGGCGGGTGTAGACATGAAAGCTCCTGGCAAGCGGTGGGGACCGTATCTTCCCGCGGATTCTACGGACCAATCCTTAACGCTTCGTTAAGCGCGTGACCGCGCATCCGTTTCGACCGGCAACGCGTGCGCGCCATCGATCCGAACGGCATCGGCTGACGGCAACGCGATCACGATGCCGAGGCCGATGCCGTCGATGCCGGGCCCGAACTGCACGGTGCCGCCGAAGTATTGCGCAATGCGCTGGACGATCGACAGCCCGAGCCCGCTGCCGGGCGACTGCGTGCCGATACCGCGATAGAAGCGGTCGCCGAGCCGCTCGTGTTCGCCGGCGGCGACGCCCGGCCCGTCGTCGCGCACGACAATGCGTTGCCCGGCGCCGTCGTCGTGTACGTCGATCTCGATGCGGCCGCCTTGCCGGCCGTACTTGATCGCATTGTCGAGAAGATTGTCGAGCAGGATGCCAAGGAGGATCGGATCGGCCTGGATCGCGCGTGTCGCGCCGCCACCGGCGATGATGTCGATGGCCTTGTCCGATGCCCGCGCGCGGTGGCGGTCGATGGCGGTATCGACCAGTTCCCGGACGACGACGGCGCGGGCCGGAATGCGTTCGTATTCGTCGAGCCGGGCAAGCAGCAGCAACTGCTCGGCGAGACGCGCGCTGCGGTCGACGCCTTGCACCACGCGCTGCATGGCGAGCTGCTTGCCCGCCGCATCGTCGGTTGCGAGCGCGACCTGCGCCTGAACCTTGATCGCGGCCAGCGGCGTCTTGAGTTCGTGTGCCGCGTCGGACGTGAAGGCCCGCTCGCGCACGATGGATTGCCGCAGCCTGGCGAGCAGGCGGTCGATCGCATCGACCAGTGTGCGGACCTCTTCCGGGACGGTGGCGATGCCGAGCGGTTCGAGCGAGCGCGCGTCGCGCGCACCGATCAGCGTCGACAGCGTCTTCAGCGGCGCGAGGCTGCGCCCGATCAGATACCAGAGGAGCAACGCCAGCACCGGGAGCGCGACGATCAGCGGCCAGACGATGCCGCGCGCGATGCCCGTCGCGAGATCGCTGCGCGTGTTGGCCGGTTCCATCACCCGTATCCATCGCCCCGACGCGTTGTCGCGCAGCGTGTGCGTGCGCCATTGCATGCCGCGAACGACGATCGTGGCGGGGGCGTCGCTCCGGTCCGCTGCATCGGGCACGCCGGGGGCGTTGGCCGGAAGGCTCGATGCGACGACATTGCCTCGCGCGTCACGGACTTCGAACAGCACGTCGCGCGGCAGACGATCGCCGTCGTTTTCACGGGCGGCGGGCGATGTGACGCGATCCAGTTCGATGCGCGCATCGGGCGGGATGCGGGCGAGGCGGTCGAGATCGGCCGGTGCGAGATCGACCAGCAACGACGCATATTCGACGAGACGGGCGTCTTCCCATTCGCCGATCTCGCGCGTCGCATGCCGGAAGCTGCCGAACACGGCGACGATCCACACGACGACGACGCAGCCAAGCGCCATCGACGAAACGCGGCGCCGTATCGAGCGCGAGTTCATGATCTGTCGACGACGTAACCGATCCCGCGTACGGTGCGGATCAGCTCTGCGCCGAGCTTTTTGCGCAGATTCGAAATATGAACCTCGATCGCGTTGCTTTCGAGGCCGTCCTGCCATCCGTACAGGCCGTCTTCGAGACGCGCCCGCGATTGCGGCATGCCTTGATGGCTGACGAGCAGAACCAGGATCGCCCACTCCCGCGCCGTCAGCGCGATGCGCGAGGCATCGCGCGTGACCGTATGGGTCGTCAGGTCGATCGTGATGTCGCGCCAGACGATTTCGTCGCCGGCGCGCCCCTGGGAGCGGCGCACGAGCGCGCGACAGCGGGCGAGCACCTCGGACAGCTCGAACGGCTTCGCGAGATAGTCGTCCGCGCCGTCGTCGAGCCCGCGGACGCGATCGGCCACGGTGCCGCGCGCGGTCAGTACCAGCACCGGTGTCGTATCGCCCGCATCCCGCAGCGCGCGCAGCAGCTCCGTTCCCGATTTTCCGGGCAGACCGAGGTCGAGCACGACGAGCGCGAAACGTGTCGTCGCAAGCGCCGTGGCGGCGGCCTCGCCATCGCGCAGCCAGTCGACGTGATAGCCGGCCTGGCCCAGGCTGAATTCAAGGCCGCTGCCGATCAGATCGTCGTCTTCAACAAGGAGGAGTCGCATGGTCGATTCGTGTGCAGGCGTCTGCGATCGCGTGCGCCCGACTGTGCGCGCAATGCAACGGATTGTAATTGAGCCGTCTCAAACGTCGCCGATTCTGAAGAACGCTTAAGGTTTGCCGTCGGCATTCCCGCTACCATCGGCCACGATATTTCAGCGGCGTCCGTCGTTTCCCTTCAATTCGGTTTCAGATCGATCCGCGCTGCGCGAACGGGAGTTTCTTCACCGTGACATCCTCGACGATCGGGCGCTGGCGAGCCCACCTGCTGATCGCTGCACTGGCCGCCATGTTCATTCAATGTTTCGTGCTGATGTCGCTGCTCGTCTTGCGCGTGCCCGAAGCATTCTTCACCACGACGATATTTCGCGCATGGGTCTTCGTTGCCGTCGGGACCGCCATCCTTTCGGCCCGCAAGCTGTCCGACGCGGCGTTCAGGGCAGCGGTCGTCTGCGGACACGTGCGCGTGACCGGAATCGATCGACGCACGGTAGTCGTGTCATCTGATTGCGCATACCGTTTGCTTGTCGTCCTTCATATCAGGCTCAACGGGAACCGGTTCGCCCGGGTGTACGCGTAAGCGCACCTTCGCGCCTGCCGGCTCCGGTGCCGGGATGGCATGGGCAACCACGGGGGGAAGCATGGTTTTGCTGCATCTGTTGCACCGGCTGGGCCCGGCAATGTCGATCGCCTGCGGGATCAGCGCGATGCTGGGCATTGCATACGTCGTCGTGGCGAGCGTGTTGATCGGCCGGTTCTTTGCCCGGCCCGGGGCAGCGCCGCGCGACTATCCGGGCGTGACCGTCGCGAAGCCGCTGCACGGCGACGAATGGCATCTCGTTCAGCATCTCGAAAGCTTCTTCGTGCAGGATTATCCGGGGCCGGTTCAGTACCTGTTCGGCGTGCACGATGCGAGCGACGCCGCGCTTGCGGCCGTCGACGCGCTGCGCGCGCGCTATCCCGGCGCGAACATCAAGGCAGTCGCGGATGCGCGGCTTTACGGACCGAACCGCAAGATCGCCAATCTCGTCAACATGCTCGAACACGCGGAGTATTCGGTGCTCTGTCTTGCCGACAGCGACGTGCTGGTCGAGCCCGATTATTTGCGCGCCGTCGTCGGTGCGCTACAGCAGACGAATGTCGGGATCGTGACGAGCGTGTATCGCGGCGTCGCATCGCCCGGCTTCTGGCCCGATGTTGCCGCCGCGATGACGAATTTCCACTTCCTGCCCGGCGTCGTCACCGGTCTCTTCATCGGGCGCGCGCGGCCGTGCTTCGGCCAGACGATTGCGATCACGCGCGCGACGCTCGAACGCATCGGCGGGCTGACGCGCTTCGCGCATCATCTGGCCGAGGATCACGCGCTCGGCGAGGCGGTTCGGCAGATGGGCGCCCATGTCGCGATTCCGCCGTTCGTCGTCGGGCATGCGTGCGTCGAAGAAACGTTCGCGACCCTGTTTGCGCATGAATTGCGCTGGAGCCGCACGATCCGCGCGGCCGATCGGCTCGGGCATGCCGGCTCGGTACTGATGCACCCGCTGCCGCTTGCGCTGCTGGCGGTGCTGCTGTCCGGCGGCGCGGCGGCCGCCTGCTGGTTGACGGCCGCGGCGCTCGCCGCGCGGGCATTACTGGTGCTCAGGACGATCCGTGCGGCCGGCGCCGGCATGCGCGGTGCAATCTGGCTGCCGTTCGTGGATATCCTGCAGTTTGCGATTTTCGTATCGAGCTTCTTTTCGTCGCAGGTCGTCTGGCGCGGCACGCGCTTTCGCGTCGACCGCGAAGGGATGCTGTCACCGGTGAGCGAGTCATGACGCAACGGGAAACGAGCCCCGGCGACACCCGCGCGGAGCAGCCGCCCGCGCGCGGCGACGCGCGGCTCCGGCATGCGGGGCGCGCGGCCGCGCTCGCCGGCCTGGCGATCGCGGTATGGCTGATCTGGCGCGAGCATCCGCTGGAAATCCTGCATCGCCTGCAGACCGCAGGCGCCGGGCTGGTGGTCGCGGCGCTGGCCCATATTCTGCCGATGCTCGCGAATGCGTGGGACTGGCGGATGCTGATCGCCGGCCGGAGGCGGCCATCCTTCGCGACGATGCTGAAACTCGTCTGGATTCGCGAATCGATCAACGGACTGTTGCCGGTCGCGCGGATCGGCGGCGAAATCGTCTCGTTCGGTTTGCTGCGGCAGGCGGGCGTGCGGCCGGCGACCATCGTGGCGAGCCTCGTCGCCGACATGCAGCTGACGCTGATCAGCCAATTGGTGTTCGCGCTGGCCGCGATCGGCTACGTGCTGGGGCATGTGTCGTCCGATGCCGCGCGCGTGGCCGCGAACCTTGCCATCGGCATGGCAGCGCTGGTGCCGGTGCTGCTGCTGTTCGCGCTGGTGCAGCATGCGCGGCCGTTCGAACGCGCGATGCGGGTGGTCAATCATGTGACGAGCGGCAAGGTGGTTGCGCTCGTCGGCGAGTCGGCGCGCACCGATCAGTCGATCCGGATGATCTGGCGCAGGACCGGTATCGTCGTCCGCTATCTGGCGATCTGGCAGACGCTGCAATTCATCGGTTACTCGCTGGAAATCTGGCTCGCGCTCCACTTTCTCGGTGCCGATCCGACCTTCGCGCAGGCGCTTGCGATCGAGGCGCTGATCCAGTTGCTGAGCAGTGTCGCGTTCGCGATGCCGGGCGGACTGGGCGTGCAAGAGGGCGGGTTCGTGCTGATCGGCGGACTGCTCGGGTTCGACGCGCCGACCTGCCTGGCGCTGGCCGGTGCCCGCCGCGTGCGCGATCTGCTGTTCTATCTGCCGGGCTTGCTGGCGTGGCAGCATGCAGCCGGCGCGGCGCGCGCGCCGGGTGGAACGAAACGCGCATCGATACGCATCGGGGAATCCGCCGGGCCGCGCTGATGCGGCCCGGTGCGGCCTTGCCTGCCGGGCGGACCGCGGCGATGCCGCCGCACGCCGGGCGGCGCGGCCATCACCGCCGTTCGTCGGCGATGTAGCTGCGGATCACGTCGGCGAACGACGTGTCGCCCTTCAGCCCGAGCGCTTCCGCGCGCGTCGTGTCCCAGCGGCCCGGCCAGCTGCCGACGATCTTCTCGATACGTTCGTCCGGCGCATGGCGGATCAGCTTCACGACGTCGTCGCCCGCGACTTCGCGCAGCGCCGCGATCATTTCGTCGACCGACACCGACAGGCCGGGCAGGTTGATCACGCGCTTGTTGCCGAGTTTCTCGCCGTCGATCTCGCAGCCCGCGACGAGCGCTTCGATCGCGCCGCGCGGCGACAGCAGCCACAGCCGCGTCGAACCTGGCACCGGGCACACGCTTTCCTCGCCGTTCAGCGGCTCGCGGATGATGCCGCTCGCGAACGACGACGCGGCCGCGTTCGGGCGGCCCGGCCGCACGCTGATGGTCGGCAGCCGCAGCACGCGGCCGTCGACGAAGCCGCGCCGCGCGTAGTCGCACAGCAGCAGCTCGGCGATCGCCTTCTCCGCGCCGTACGACGATTGCGGATTCAGCGCGGTGTCGTCCTGCACGACGTCGGGCAGCACGCCGCCGTAGACCGCCACCGAGCTCGTGAACACGACGCGGGGACGATGGCCGCGCGCGCGGCACACCTCGAGCAGCGTGCGCGACGCGTCGAGATTGATCCGCATGCCGAGATCGAAATCGGCCTCGGCCTGCCCGCTGACGATCGCCGCGAGATGGAAGATCGCGCCCGTCTGCGTGTCGATCGCGCTTTCGAGCACCGCGCGATCGGCGATGTCGCCGACGATCGAGCGCACGCGCGCATCGCCGAAATCGCTGCCCTGGACGACGTCGAGCAGCACCAGCTCGTCGATCCTGCCGGTCCGGCCGTCGGGGCCGGTCAGCTCGCCGCGTTCGAGCAGCTTGCGCGCGAGACGCTGACCGAGAAAGCCGGCGCCGCCGGTGATCAGTACTTTCATGTTGTAAGCCCTCTTGGAATTGCTTGAATTACAGGTACGGCTTGAGCCAGCCAAGGCCTTCCGACGTGCCGGCCTTCGGGCGATATTCGCAGCCGATCCAGCCGTCATAGCCGAGTGCATCGATCAGCTCGAACAGGTACGGATAGTTGAGCTCGCCGACATCCGGCTCGTGGCGCTCGGGCACGCCGGCGATCTGGATATGGCCGATGCCCGCGAAATCGCGCTTGAGCTTCATCGCGAGGTCGCCCTCGACGATCTGGCAGTGATAGCAGTCGAACTGCACCTTCAGGTTTGGCGCGCCGACTTCGGCGCAGATCTCGTGCGCATCGTCCTGGCGGCTCAGGAAATAGCCGGGCATGTCGCGCTGGTTGATCGGCTCGATCAGGACCGTGATGCCGTGCGCGAAGGCGGCCTGCGCCGCATGCCGCAGATTCGCCACGTAGGTATCGCGATGGCGCGCGCGGTCGGCGCCCGGCGCGACCATCCCGGCCATCACGTGCAGCTTCCTGTTGCCGAGCACGCGCGCATAGTCGAGTGCCTGGTCGATGCCGCGCCGGAATTCGTCTTCGCGGCCCGGCAGCGACGCGATGCCGCGCTCGCCGGCGGCCCAGTCGCCGGGCGGCGCGTTGAACAGCGCCTGCTCGAGGTTGTGCGCGTCGAGGCGTGCGCGGATGTCCTCGGCGGCGAAGTCGTACGGGAACAGGTACTCGACGGCCTTGAAGCCGTCGTACGAGGCGGCGGCGAAGCGTTCGAGGAACGCGTGCTCGGTGTACATCATCGAGAGGTTGGCGGCGAAGCGGGGCATGGCAGCGGGTCCTGTGAGTGAATGGGGCGGGGCGCACGGCGCCCCGCGACGCATGATGGATCGGCGGGCGGCGGATCAGCGGATCAGCGGTTCACGAGTTTCGCGGGCGTGAGCCACACGGCGATCGCACCGATCACGAGCATCGCAGCGAGCACGTACATGCCGGACGACGTGCTGTGCGTGACGTCCTTCAGGTAGCCGATCACGTACGGGCTCGCGAACCCGGCGAGGTTGCCGACCGAGTTGATGATCGCGATCCCGGCGGCCGCGGCGGAGCCGGCGAGGAACGCGGTCGGCAGCGACCAGAACAGCGGTGCGCAGGTCAGCACGCCGCCGGCCGCGAGCGACAGGAACACGATCGATACCGCCGTATTGTGCGAGTACGACGCGGCGACTGCAAACCCGACCGCGCCCATCAGCGCTGGCACGATCAGGTGCCAGCGGCGTTCGCGGCGCTTGTCCGCGCTGTGGCCGAACAGGTTCATCACGACGATCGCGACGGCGAACGGAATCGCCGACAGCAGGCCGATCTGGAACGTATCGGTGATGCCGGTCGACTTGACGAGCGTCGGCATCCAGAACGTGAGGCCGTACTGGCCGGTGACGAACGCGAAGTAGATCAGCGACATCCACCACATGCGCGGGTCGGAGAACACGGCCTTCAGCGAATGGCCGTGCTTCTGTTGTTCCTGCGGCTGTGCGGCGATTTCATTCTCGAGCAGCTGCTTCTCGCGCTCGTCGAGCCACTTCGCACTGCGGATGCTGTTGTCGAGATACAGGATCGTCGCGATGCCGACGAGCACGGCCGGCACGGCCTCGATCATGAACATCCACTGCCAGCCGTGAAAGCCCGAACCGCCATGAAAGCGTTCCATGATCCAGCCCGACAGCGGGTTGCCGAAGATGCCCGACACCGGAATCGCCGACATGAACACCGCGATGATCTTCGCGCGGCGATGCGACGGGAACCAGTACGTGAGGTACAGGATCACGCCCGGATAGAAGCCGGCTTCCGCGAGACCGAGCAGGAAGCGCAGCACGTAGAACTGCGTCGGCGTCTTCACGAACGCGAACACCGCCGACAGCAGGCCCCACGTGATCATGATCCGCGCGATCCAGATGCGCGCGCCGATGCGGTGCATCAGCAGGTTGCTCGGCAGCTCGAACAGGAAGTAGCCGAGGAAGAAGATGCCGGCGCCGAGGCCGAACACGGTTTCGCTGAACGCGAGGTCCTGCGACATCTGCAGCTTCGCGAAGCCGACGTTCACGCGGTCGAGATAGGCGACCACGTAGCAGAGCATCAGGAACGGCACGATGCGCCAGAACACTTTCTTGTAGGTGCGGTCGAGCTCGCCCGATTGGGCGGGCGCGGCGGGCGAGCGGCTTGCGGCCGCGTCGAGAGCAGTCATCGTCGTCTCCAGGATATTGTGCGCCGGCGGCGCGTACGCCGCCGGATCGTGTGTGTGCTGACGGAAAGACCCGCGCACACGGCGGGTATGGGAATCGGTTTGCAGTCCTGCTTGATTCGTGCGCGACGCGTTGCGTTACCAGCGTGCGCCGAAGGCCTGGCGCAGCGCGTCGAGCGCCGCGTCGGACAGCGGTTCGGGCTTCGGGTTAGTCATCAGCCACAGTCGCGCGGTTTCCTCGAGCTCCTCGAGCGCATACGACGCGTGCGACACCGACGGGCCCCACATCACCGGGCCGAGGCGGTCGAGCAGCACGCCGCGCACCTGGTCGGCGAGCGCCGCGACTTCGGCCGCGACGGCCGGGTCGCCGGGGCGGCGATAGCGGATCAACGGAATGTGGCCGACCTTCATCACGTAGTACGGCGTGATCGGCGGCAGCACGTCGGTGTCGCGCCACACGCCCGCGAGCGTCAGCGCGACGAGGTGCGTCGAATGCGTATGGACGATGCCGTTGGTCTCGGTGTTGCGCGCGTAGATCCCGTGATGCAGCGCGAGCGTCTTCGACGGCTTGCCGCCCGATACCGGCTGGCCGTCGAGCCCGACCTTCGCGATGTCGTTCGGGTCGAGGCGGCCGAGGCACGCATCGGTCGGCGTGATCAGCCAGCCGTCGGCCAGCCGCGCGCTGATGTTGCCGGCGCTGCCGACCGCGTGGCCGCGCGCATACAGGCTCGCGCCGACGGCGCAGATCTCTTCGCGCAGTTTCGCTTCGTCGCTCATCATGCGGCTCCGTCGAGTGCGCGCAGCGCCTTGTCGAAAAAGTCCACCGTGCCGAAGTTGCCGGATTTCAGCGCGAGGCCGAGCGGCGGCGCGTCGATGGTGGCGGTGGCCGGCACGCCCGGATCGATCTGTGCGCCGATCTGCAGCGACTTCACGTCGAGCGCCTGCACGACCGCGCCGGACGTCTCGCCGCCGGCGACGACGAACTTGCGCACGCCGAGCTCGCGCAGGCCGCGGGCGATCGCCGCGAGCGTGCTTTCGACGAGATGGCCGGCCGCTTCCACGCCGAGCGCCTGCTGGACGGCCTTCACTTCGTCGGGCGTCGCGGTTGCATAGATCAGCACGGGTTGTGGCAGGTGCGAGCGTGCGAACGCGAGCGCTGCGTCGACGACAGGTTCGCCGCGCGCTGCCGCGAGCGGATCGATCCTGAAGCTCGGACGGCTTGCGCACCACGCGGCGACCTGTGCGTTGGTCGCTTTCGACGCGCTGCCGGCGAGCACCGCCGACAACCCGTCGATGCGCGGCAGTGATGCCGCGTTGTCGCGCGCGGACAGCAGCCCCGCGCGGCGGAAATTCTCCGGCAGGCCGAGCGCGACGCCCGAGCCGCCCGTGACGAGCGGCAGGTTCGCGCACGCTTCGCCCAGTACGTGCAGGTCGTGATCGGACAATGCGTCGGCGATCGCGAAGCGCGCGCCGTTCGCGCGCAGCGCGTCGATGCGCGCACGCACGGCGGCCGCGCCCTGCGCGATCGTGTCGTAGCGGATCAGGCCGACCTGCGACGTCGTCTGCCGCTGCAGCACGCGCACGAGGTTCGCGTCCTTCATCGGCGTGAGCGGATGGTTCTCCATCCCCGATTCGTTCAGCAGCACGTCGCCGACGAACAGGTGGCCGCGGAAGATCGTGCGGCCGTTCTCGGGGAAGGCCGGGCACGCGATCGCGAAGCCGCCGCCAGCCGCATCGAGCAGCGCGTCGGCGACGGGCCCGATGTTGCCCGCGTCGGTCGAGTCGAACGTCGAGCAATACTTGAAGAAGAATTGCCGGCAGCCCTGCGCGCGCAGCCATTCGTAAGCGGCGAGCGATTGCGCAACGGCGTCGGCGGCGGGAATCGTGCGCGACTTCAGCGCGACGACGATCGCGTCGGCGTCGACCATGGTGTCTGCGGTGCCGCCGGCGGGCACGCCGATCGTCTGCACGGTGCGCATGCCGCTCTTGACGAGCATGTTCGCGAGGTCGGTCGCGCCGGTGAAATCGTCGGCGATGCAGCCGAGCAGGGGACGGGAAGCGGAAGCGGTCATGGCGGGAACGTCGTTCGAATCAGCGGGCGGGCGGCAGCGTGATGCCGGGGAAAGTCTTGATCACGGCGGAATCGTCCTCGCCGCCGTGGCCGGCGCTCGATGCGCTCATGAACATCTGGTGCGCGGTGGCCGACAGCGGCAGCGGGAACTTGCTGCGGCGCGCGGTATCGAGCACGAGGCCGAGATCCTTCACGAAGATGTCGACCGCCGACAGCGGCGTGTAGTCGCCGTTCAGGATGTGCGGCACACGGTTCTCGAACATCCACGAATTGCCCGCGCTGTGCGTGATCACGTCGTACAGCGCGTCGGCATCGACGCCTTCGCGCAGGCCGAGCGCCATCGCCTCGGCGGCCGCCGCGATATGCACGCCGGCCAGCAGCTGGTTGATGATCTTCACTTTCGAGCCGATGCCGTGCGTATCGCCGAGGCGATAGACCTTGCCGGCGATCGCGGCGAGCACGTCGTCGCAGCCGGCATACGCGGCGGCGGGGCCCGACGTCATCATCGTCATCTCGCCCGACGCCGCGCGTGCGGCGCCGCCGGACACCGGCGCGTCGAGCATCTGCAGGCCCGCGGCCTCGATGCGCGCGCCGAGTGCGACCGCGAAGTCGGGCGCGACGGTCGCGCTCGCGATCACGACGCCGCCCGGCTTCATCGACGCAACCGCGCCGTGCTCGCCGAACAGCACCGTTTCAGTCTGTGCGGCATTGACGACGAGCGTGACGACGGCGTCGCACTGCGCGCCTAGTTCGGCCGGGCTCGCGCAGGCCACGCCGCCTTCGGCCGCGAACGCCTGCAGCACGGTGTCGCGCACGTCGCATGCGTGCACGCGGAACCCCGCGCGCAGCAGCGAGCGGGCGACGCCGAGGCCCATCGCGCCGAGGCCGATGACTCCAACATTTCGTGACATGGTCAACCTTGATCGATTCGAGAGAGGTTCGGGATAACGACGGCGCCGGATCAGCCCGCGCCGCCGCATTCAGCAATCAGCAGATGCCGGCTTCCGCGAGACGGCGGGCGGCGTTGTACATGTGGGTGCGCGCGGCATTGCGTGCCGCCATCGGGTCACGCGCGCGGATCGCGTCGGTGATCGCCGCGTGTTCCTCGCGCACCTGCCGCGAGAAATCCTCGCGCGTCGCTTCGTTGCGTCGCGTGACCTTCACGCCGGCCTCGAGGTACTGGTTCAGGAACTGCAGCGTCTTCAGGAAATACGGGTTGCCGGTGACGGCCGCGATCGTGCGGTGGAACGCGACGTCTTCAGCGACGCCGTCGCGCCCTTCAGCCACGGCATCGTCGATCCTGCGCAGCGCGTCGTCGATGTCGGCCATGTCGTCGTCCGTGTGATGCAGCGCGGCTTCGGCCGCGACTTCAGCCTCGATCGCGCGGCGCACCGCGAGCAGGTGCGGCAGCGAGCTCGCCTCGACGGCTTCCGCGTAGTCGATCCGCAGCGGCCGGATCGCGCCGTGCTGGTTCACGTACACGCCGCTGCCCTGGCGCGGCTCGACCACGCCTTCGTTCTTCAAGCGCGAGATCGCCTCGCGGATCACGGTGCGGCTCACGCCGAATTCCTGCGCAAGCACGGCTTCCGTCGGCAGCTTGCCGGTGGCCGAGAAACTGCCGACTTCGATCTGCTTGAGCAACTGTTGCGCGACGTGGTCGCTCATCGCACGGGCGGGAATTTTCTCGAACATGGCGCTCTAGTTTGTAAGGTGATGTGGTCATCATACAAATTTGAGCGGACGTCAGCATCCGGGATAACCCTCGATTAACGGGGCGCAACGTCGGTCAAGTTGATTGGAGCCGGTTCCAAATGGGGCGAACAGGCGGCGATCGTGTGCGATTCGATGCGCGGTCCAAGGGGGAGATGCGCGCCGGCGGCGCCGCGCGATTGTCAGTCGGCGATGTCTTCGACGGGATCCGGATCGGGATCGGCCGCGGCCGGCACGTCGGCTTCCGCGACCTCCCCACCGCGCTCGCGATAGGTCGCCGGCGGCACGCCGAACTGCTTGCGGAATTCGCGGCCGAGGTGCGACGCGTCGGCGAACCCGCAGCTCGACGCGATATCGGCGACGGTGCGGTCGGAACTGGTCAGCAGCCAGGCGGCCGTGCGCAGCCGCACCTGCTTCGCGAACGCCTGCGGGCTCTTGCCCGTCTCGGCCTTGAACAGCCGCTCGAGCTGGCGCGTCGACATGTCGAGCTTGCACGCGAGTTCCTCGAGCGGCAGCGCGCGCCCGACATGCTGTTCCATCAGGAGAATCGCGCGCTTGACCTTCGGGTGCGTGGCCGGCTCGAGACCGGGCGGATGCGGCTGCGGCGCATTGCCTTTCTGCATCTCGCCGACGAGCAGGATGCGCAACGCCTTCTGGACGGTCGCATGGTCGAAATGGCGCAGCAGGATCGCGGCGGCGACATCGATCGATGCGCGGCCGCCCGAGCAGGTGATGCGGCGCCGGTCGATCACGAACAGGCGGTCGGCGATCAGCAGGTCCGGATCGGCGCGCGGGAAGCGTTCGATGAAATCCCAGTAGTGGAACCAGCTCACGCAGGTGCGGTAGCCGTCGAGCACGTTCGCGCGCATCAGCGTAAACACGCCCGTGCAGATCCCGACGACCGTCGCGCCGCCCGCCCCCGCGCGGCGAATGAACTCGAGCGTTTCGGGGCCGGCTTGCGGCCCCGAATGCAGCAGCCCGCCAACCACGACGACGTAGTCGAACGGCTCGGCGTTCTCGAAGGTTTCCCACGGCGTGATCTGGATCCCGCAGCTCGCGCGCACCGGCGCCAGCGTCTCGCCGATCACGCTCCACGCGCAGCGCACCGGCTTGCTGTAGTCGCCGTCGTCGGCCGACAGCCGCAGCATGTCGACGAACCCCGAGAAGGCCGTGAGCGTGAAGTTCGGCAGCAGCACGATGCCGAAGCGGATGCGCTGCGGCGCCGGTTCGGCGAGGGGGGAAGCGGGTACGTCGGGTGTCATCGCGGTCAATCTCGTCACGCCGGGAAGGCGGGTCTCACTCATTTCACACTGTTTGCGGGGAGGTCTGCCGGGCGGCACAGGCGCCGGCCGACTTGTGCTTTTGCGTCGCCAACCATCGCCAAAGCGCACTTTCGGACCGTCCTGCGCGGGGCTTGGCGCCGGTATCCCACGCCGATGCCGTTTTTGTTCTATCGGCCAATTTTACGCTTTGATGTACTGATGCCAACGACATTTCACGTACGTCCACCCAGAGGAAGCCAGATGAACGTCAGCGCGTTCGACCTGTTCAAGATCGGCATCGGCCCGTCCAGTTCGCACACGGTCGGCCCGATGATTGCCGCTTGCCGCTTCGCGTCGCATATCGAGGACGCGAACCTGCTCGGCTTCGTGCGCCGTGTGCGGGTCGAACTATACGGCTCGCTCGGTGCAACGGGCAAGGGCCACGGCACCGACAAGGCGGTGCTGCTCGGCCTCGAAGGCCACCTGCCGGATACGATCGATCCGGACCTGATTGAGCCGCGGCTCGCCGAGATCCGCGCGGAGAAGTCGCTGTCGCTGCTCGGCAAGCAGACGATCCGCTTCGACGAGAAGGAGAACATCGGCTTCTATCGCAAGCTGATGAGCGGCACGAGCATCGTGCACCCGAACGGGATGCGCTTCCAGGCGTTCGACGAGCACGGCCAGTTGCTCGTCGAGAAAGAGTATTACTCGATCGGCGGCGGCTTCGTCGTGAATCGCGATGGCGATCGCGTGAACGGCGTGCGCGCCGCGGCCGAAGTGCCGTATCCGTTCCGTACCGGCGACGACCTGATGCGCCAGTGCCGCGAACACGGGCTGTCGATCGCCGAGCTGATGCTGCGCAACGAATGCACGCTGCGCCCCGAGGACGAAGTGCGCGCCGGGCTGCTCGCAATTTGGCGCACGATGGCCGCGTGCGTCGAGCGCGGCTGCAAGGTCGAGGGCGACCTGCCGGGCCCGATGCGCGTGAAGCGCCGCGCGGCCGAACTGAACGGGCGCCTGCGTGAGCGTTCGGAGGAGTCGCTGCGCGATCCGCTGTCGATGCTCGACTGGGTCAACCTGTATGCAATGGCCGTCAACGAGGAAAACGCGGCGGGCGGCCGGGTCGTCACCGCGCCCACCAACGGCGCGGCCGGTGTGATTCCCGCGGTGCTGCACTACTACGTGAAATTCGTGCCGGGCTCGAACGAAGCCGGCATCGTCGAATTCCTGCTGACGGCCGCGGCGATCGGGATCATCTACAAGGAAACCGCATCGATTTCCGGTGCGGAAGTCGGTTGCCAGGGCGAAGTGGGCGTCGCGTGCTCGATGGCCGCGGCCGCACTCGCCGCGGTGATGGGCGGCACGCCCGACCAGGTCGAGAACGCGGCAGAAATCGGCATGGAGCACAACCTCGGCATGACCTGCGACCCGGTCGGCGGGCTCGTGCAGATCCCGTGCATCGAACGCAACGCGATGGGCGCGATCAAGGCGCTGAACGCGTCGCGGATGGCGCTCAAGGGTAACGGCCAGCACTACGTCTCGCTTGATTCGGTGATCAAGACGATGCGCGAGACGGGTGCCGACATGAAGACGAAATACAAGGAAACGTCGCGCGGCGGTCTCGCCGTGAACGTCATCGAATGCTAACGAAGGATCACTAACATGAGCCGCTACTCGATATTCAGCCTGTTCCGCAACGGCCTCTCGTATCACGAGAACTGGGAAAAGCAGTGGAAGAGCCCGGAACCGAAGAAGGAATACGACGTCGTGATCGTCGGCGGCGGCGGCCACGGCCTCGCGACCGCCTACTATCTCGCGAAGGAACACGGGATCACGAACGTCGCGATCCTCGAGAAGGGCTGGATCGGCGGCGGCAACACCGCGCGCAACACGACGATCGTGCGCTCGAACTACCTGTGGGACGAATCGGCCGCGCTGTACGAGAAGGCGATGAAGCTGTGGGAAGGGCTGTCGCAGGATCTCAACTACAACGTGATGTTCAGCCAGCGCGGCGTGATGAACCTCGCGCACACGCTGCAGGACGTGCGTGACACCGAGCGTCGCGTGAACGCGAACCGGCTGAACGGCGTCGACGCCGAATTCCTGACGCCCGCGCAGATCAAGGAAATCGAGCCGACGATCAACCTGAACAGCCGCTACCCGGTGCTCGGCGCATCGATCCAGCGCCGTGCGGGTGTCGCGCGTCACGACGCGGTGGCCTGGGGCTTCGCGCGCGGCGCGGACCGCGCCGGTGTCGACATCATCCAGAACTGCCAGGTGACGGGCATTCGCCGCGAAGGCGGTGCGGTGGTCGGCGTCGATACGGTGAAGGGCTTCATCAAGGCGAAGAAGGTCGCGGTGGTGGCGGCAGGCAACACGACGACGCTCGCCGACATGGCCGGCGTGCGCCTGCCGATCGAAAGCCACCCGCTGCAGGCGCTGGTGTCCGAGCCGATCAAGCCGGTGGTCAACTCGGTGATCATGTCGAACGCGGTGCACGCGTACATCAGCCAGTCCGACAAGGGCGACCTCGTGATCGGTGCGGGTATCGACCAGTACACGGGTTTCGGCCAGCGCGGCAGCTTCCACGTCATCGAAAGCACGCTGCAGGCAATCGTCGAGATGTTCCCGGTGTTCTCGCGCGTGCGGATGAACCGCCAGTGGGGCGGCATCGTCGACGTGTCGCCGGACGCGTGCCCGATCATCACGAAGACGGACGTGAAGGGCCTCTATTTCAACTGCGGCTGGGGTACCGGCGGCTTCAAGGCGACGCCGGGCTCGGGCTGGGTGTTCGCGCACACGATCGCCCGCGACGAACCGCATCCGCTGAACGCGCCGTTTGCGCTCGACCGCTTCTACACGGGTCACCTGATCGACGAGCACGGCGCAGCCGCCGTGGCGCACTAACCCGACGACCATTGGAGAAAGAAACATGTTGCTGATCGAATGTCCGTGGTGCGGGCCGCGCGCCGAATCCGAGTTCACGTGCGGCGGTGAAGCCGACATCGTGCGCCCGGTTGCAAACGAGAACATGACCGACCGCGAATGGGGCGAATACGTGTTCATGCGTGAGAACAAGCGCGGTATCCATCGCGAGCAGTGGCTGCACACGCAGGGCTGCCGCCGCTGGTTCAAGGTGACGCGCGACACGGTCACCTACGATATCAAGGGCTACGAAAAGTTCGGTGGCGCAGCTGCCGGCAACGCACACGAAGAGGGCACGAGCAAATGAGCCAGAAAGACCGCCTCGGCACCGGTGGCCGCATCAATCGCGCGATTCCGTTGACGTTCACGTTCAACGGCCGCACGTATCAGGGCTTCCAGGGCGACACGCTCGCGTCCGCGCTGCTCGCGAACGGCGTGCACTTCGTCGCGCGCAGCTTCAAGTACCACCGTCCGCGCGGGATCGTGACGGCGGACGTCGCGGAACCGAATGCCGTCGTGCAGCTCGAAACCGGCCCGTACACGGTGCCGAACGCGCGCGCGACCGAGATCGAGCTGTACCAGGGCCTCGTCGCGACGAGCGTGAACGCCGAACCGTCGCTCGAGAACGACAAGTATGCGATCAACCAGAAGCTCTCGCGTTTCATGCCGGCCGGGTTCTACTACAAGACCTTCATGTGGCCGCGCAACATGTGGCCGAAGTACGAAGAGAAGATCCGCGAGGCAGCCGGCCTCGGCAAGGCGCCTGAGGTGCTCGACGCCGATCGCTACGACAAATGCTACGCGCACTGCGACGTGCTCGTGGTCGGCGGTGGCCCGTCGGGCCTCGCCGCCGCGCATGCGGCCGCGACGGCCGGCGCGCGCGTGATCCTCGTCGACGACCAGCGCGAACTCGGCGGCAGCCTGCTGTCGTGCCGCGCGGAGATCGACGCGAAGCCGGCGCAGCAGTGGGTCGAGAAGATCGAGGCCGAACTGCGCAAGCTGCCCGACGTGACGATCCTGTCGCGCAGCACCGCGTTCGGCTACCAGGACCACAACCTCGTGACGGTCACGCAGCGCCTGACCGATCACCAGCCGGTATCGATGCGCAAGGGCACGCGAGAGCTGCTGTGGAAGGTCCGCGCGAAGCGCGTGATCCTCGCGACCGGCGCGCACGAGCGTCCGATCGTGTTCGGCAACAACGACCTGCCGGGCGTGATGCTCGCCGGCGCGGTGTCCACTTACATCCATCGCTACGGCGTGCTGCCGGGCCGCGACGTGGTCGTGTTCACGAACAACGATCGTGCGTACCAGACCGCGCTCGACCTGAAGGCATGCGGTGCGAAGGTGACGGTCGTCGATTCGCGCGCATCGTCGAACGGTGCGTTGCCGGCGGCGGCAAAGCGGCAGGGCGTGACGGTGATGAGCGGTGCGGTCGTCACGGCTGCTTCGGGCAAGTGGCGCGTATCGTCGGTCGACATCGCGTCCTACTCGAACGGCAAGACGGGCAGCAAGATGCAGTCGCTGTCGTGCGATCTCGTCGCGATGTCGGGCGGCTTCAGCCCGGTGCTGCACCTGTTCGCGCAGTCGGGCGGCAAGGCGTGCTGGAACGACGAGAAGGCGTGCTTCCTGCCGGGCAAGCCCGTGCAGGCCGAAGCGAGCGTCGGTGCGGCCGCGGGCGAGTTCGGTCTCGCACGTGCGCTGCGGCTCGCGCTCGACGCCGGCGCCGAAGCGGCGAAGGCCGCGGGTTACGCGGCCGCGAAGCGCCCCGTCGCGCCGCAGGTCGCCGAAACCGTCGAAGGCGCGCTGCAGCCGTTGTGGCTGGTCGGCAGCCGCGAGGCCGCCCCGCGCGGACCGAAGCAGTTCGTCGACTTCCAGAACGACGTGGCAGCCGCCGACATCCTGCTGGCCGCGCGCGAAGGCTTCGAGTCGGTCGAACACGTGAAGCGCTACACCGCGATGGGCTTCGGCACCGACCAGGGCAAGCTCGGCAACATCAACGGGATGGCGATCCTCGCGCAGGCGCTCGGCAAGACGATTCCGGAAACGGGTACGACGACGTTCCGCCCGAACTACACGCCCGTATCGTTCGGTACGTTCGCGGGCCGCGAGACGGGCGACTTCCTCGACCCGATCCGCAAGACGGCCGTGCATGAATGGCACGTCGAGCACGGCGCGATGTTCGAGGACGTCGGCAACTGGAAGCGGCCGTGGTACTTCCCGAAGAAGGGCGAGGACCTGCATGCGGCCGTGAAGCGCGAATGCCTCGCGGTGCGCAACAGCGTCGGCATCCTCGACGCGTCGACGCTCGGCAAGATCGACATCCAGGGTCCGGACGCGGTGAAGCTGCTGAACTGGATGTACACGAACCCGTGGAACAAGCTCGAGATCGGCAAGTGCCGCTACGGGCTGATGCTCGACGAAAACGGGATGGTGTTCGACGACGGCGTGACGGTGCGCCTCGCCGACCAGCATTTCATGATGACGACGACGACCGGCGGCGCGGCGCGCGTGCTCACGTGGCTCGAGCGCTGGCTGCAGACCGAATGGCCCGACATGAAGGTGCGGCTCGCGTCCGTCACCGATCACTGGGCGACGTTCGCGGTGGTTGGCCCGAAGAGCCGCAAGGTCCTGCAGAAGGTGTGCCAGGACATCGACTTCGGCAACGACGCGTTCCCGTTCATGAGCTACCGGAACGGCACCGTCGCGGGCGCGAAGGCGCGCGTGATGCGGATCAGCTTCTCGGGCGAACTGGCCTATGAAGTGAACGTGCCGGCCAACGCGGGTCGCGCGGTATGGGAAGCGCTGATGGCGGCCGGTGCCGAGTTCGACATCACGCCGTACGGCACCGAGACGATGCACGTGCTGCGCGCGGAGAAGGGCTACATCATCGTCGGCCAGGACACCGACGGCTCGATCACGCCGTACGACCTCGGGATGGGCGGGGTCGTCGCGAAATCGAAGGACTTCCTCGGCAAGCGTTCGCTGTCGCGCTCGGATACGTCGAAGGAAGGTCGCAAGCAGTTCGTCGGCCTCCTGACCGAAGACGAACAGTTCGTGCTGCCGGAAGGCGCGCAGATCATCGCGAAGGACACGCAGGTGTCGGCGACCGATCCGACGCCGATGCTCGGCCACGTGACGTCGAGTTATTACAGCCCGATCCTGAAGCGCTCGATCGCGCTGGCGGTGGTGAAGGGCGGCCTGAACAAGATGGGCGAGAGCGTCGTGATTCCGCTGGCCAACGGCAAGCGCATCACCGCGAAGATCTCGAGCCCGGTTTTCTACGATACCGAAGGGGTGCGCCAGAATGTGGAATGAAACGAGAAACCAGGCACCGGTGGCGGGCGCGGGCGTGACGCTTGAATCGCCGTTCGTCGGCGCGGCCGATGTGCTGAAGCCGCACCAGGCACGCGCATCCAAGAAGTTCATGCTGCGCGAGCGGCCGTTCCTCGACCTCGTGAACGTGCGCGGCGAGCTGAGCGACCCGGCATTCGTCAGCGCGTTCGAGCGCGTGGTCGGCTGCCGGCCGCCGTCGACGCCGAACACGGTCGCACGCGGCGCCGAGTACGACGTGCTGTGGCTCGGTCCCGACGAGTGGTTCGTACGCTCGAACGGCCCCGTGCCGGCGGGCGTGCTCGAGGCGCAGCTCGCCGAGGCCGTGCAGGGCCTGTACGCAGCAGCCGTCGACGTCGGCAGCGGCTACACGGTTGTCGAGATCAGCGGCGAACGCGTACGCGACGTGATCGCGCGCGGCTGCCCGCTCGATCTGCATCCGCGTGTGCTGAAGCCAGGCCAGTGCGCGCAGTCGCACTACTTCAAGTCGCCGATCACGCTGATCCCGACCGGTGACGATACGTTCGAGATCGTCCTGCGTCGCAGCTTCGCCGACTATTTCGTGCGCATCATGCTCGACGCCGCGGCGCCGCTCGCATCATGAAGCCGTTCGACGAACCGTTCGTGGCGATCGACGCGCCGCGCCTGCGCGGGCGTGGCTGGAGCGTGTTCGTCGACGAACTGAAGGTGCCTGCGCGAATCGGCATCCACGCACACGAGCACGAGGCGCCGCAGCCGATTGTGATCGATGCGCGGCTCGGGTATCGCTGCGAGCCGAGCGAGCAGGGCGAGTGGATCGATTACGACGGCTACTGCGCGCGCGTCGCGTCGTTCCTGTCGCACAAGCCGCATACGCGGCTGCTCGAAACGCTCGTCGCCGATCTCGCGGTGCTGTCGTTCCGCGAATGGCCCGCGCTGGAGTCGCTGACGCTGTCGATGTACAAGCCGAAGATCCGGCCGGGGACGAAGCGCGTCGGCGTGTCGCTCGACTGGACGCGCGGGGATTACCTGCGGTGGACGGGGGCGGCGGGGCAGCTGTGAGCGGGTGGTGCCGGGTCGGGGCGATCCGGTCAACAAGGGCGGCGGCGCGAAAGCGTCGCCGCCCTTGTTTTTAATTCCTGGAATATCAGAATAAGGACGGGCGGGTTGCCAGTGCCAGCATTGTTCCTGGAATAACGGAACAATTGGCTATTCGACCCACGGTTAACTATGAATCGGGATTGGCGAGCACCATCTGGCTGACGGGCGGTGCATGCCGTCGTGCGTTCTGCTGCGTCGAGATACGCAGGCGCGCATCGCGCTTACTTCGCGTTGCGGCTTGCGGCGGGCGCCGCAGTCGGCGGATCGCTGACCGGCACCATGTGCGCTTTCCCGTCGCTCACGGCATTCGCGCCGTCCTCGGGTTCGAGCACGAAGCGGAACGTGTCGACCCGCTGCATCACCTTCGCCGCATACGCATTCGATCCGCCGTAGTTCTTCAGCCCGGCCTGCACGTTGCCGCCGGCCGCCCGCACGTAGCCCGACAGGATCCTGGAGCCGGCGTCGACGTTCACATTCGGCTCGGTCAGGTCCTTCACGTCGCGCAGCATGCCGCGGTGTGCGGCCGGCACGACCTGCATCAGCCCGGTCGCGCCATGCTGGCCGCGCGCCTTTTCCTGGAAGCGCGATTCGATCGAAATAATCGCGTAAACGAGTGCCGGAGGCAGCGAATATTTCGTCGCAGTGATGCTCACGATATCGGCGAGCTTTGCGGCGCGCTCCTTGGCGACACCGAACTTCTTCGTCAGGTAGGACGTGATGCGACGGTTTGCTTCGTTTGGCTGATCGTTCGCGAGCGGCGCGGATGCGGCCGCTTCGGGCGCGGAAGCGGGCAGCGCGGGTGCCTGCTGCGCCGAGGCCTGCTGCGCAATGCCGAGCGAGAGCACGATCAGCCAGAGAAACCGTCGTCGCATGGTGGGGTGCGGGGAAATGGGAGGCGCATAGTATATCGGCCAATTGTCGCGTGCGTTCGAGCGCAGGCTCGAATGAAAGCGCGATGTAGGCTTGTGTCGATGCACGCCGAGCGCAGGCTGGATTGTTGTGCGAGCACGAATCGGAGTCCGGACGAAGCATTGCCGGATTTTTTCTCGCGTCCCCTTTTTCGCTTGCGCCCTCGCCGTTGCAGATGCGTGCTACGGCCGCCGCGCGCTCGCCACCCGCGCAAGCGCGCCGATCGCGTCGCTGACCAGCACCGCGAGCAGCCCGACGATCACGCCGCCCTGCAGCACGAACGCGGTGTTGGAGGTTTGCAGACCCGCGATGATCACGTCGCCGAGCCCGCGTGCGGCGACCGTCGACCCGATCGTCGCGGTGCCGAGATTGATCACGACCGCGAGCCGGATGCCGTTCACGATCACCGGAAACGCGAGCGGCAGCTCGACCGACACGAGCTGCTGCCAGCCGCTCATCCCCATTCCGCGCGCGGCTTCGACGACGTCGCGCGGCACGTCCTCGAGCCCCGCGATCGTGCTCTCGAAAATCGGCAGGAGACCGTACAGAACGAGCGCGATCAGCACGGGCTTCAACCCGAAGCCGACGGCCGGCACCGCGAGCGCGAGCACCGCGACGGGCGGAAAGGTCTGGCCGATGTCGACGACGCTGCGCGCAACCGGCAGGAAATCCGCGCCGGACGGCCGTGTGACAGCAATGCCGGCTGCGATCGCGACCAGCGTGCCGATCACGCTCGACAGCGCGACGGTGCCGAGATGCGCGAGCGTGAGGTCGAGCAGGCTCGCACGATCGTAGATGACCGGCGCGCCGTTGTCCGCGAACGGCGCGAACACGCCCTGCAGCCACGCGGGGCGCAACAGCAGTACGAGCAACAGCGCGAGCGCGGCCGCGCGTGCGGCATACGCAGGCAGCCGCCGCGGCAGGGGCGAACGCGCGTGCCGCGTCGTCATGCGGGCTTCCTTGCGTGCGTGCGGATCGCGTCGAGCGTGATGCGGCGCGCCGCATGCCCGTTGCCGTCGTCGACCGGCAATGCATCGACACCGCGCCACAGCAGCTCGGACACCGCATCGCGCAGCGTGCGCGTCGCGGCGATCGGTTTGCCGTCGACATGACCGGGTTCGGCCACCGCGTCGATCGGCGTCAGCGCGAGCAGGCGCAGCGGCCGGTCGACGCCCGCGACGAGTTGTTCGACCACACCTGCCGCCGGCCTGCCGAGAATCTCGGCCGGCGACGCGACCTGCAGCAGCCGTCCGCCATCCATCACCGCGATCGTGTCGCCGAGCTTCAGCGCTTCCTCGATATCGTGCGTGACGATCACGACCGTGATGCCGAGGCGGCGCTGCAGCGCGTACAGGTCGTCCTGCGCCTTGTTGCGGATGATTGGATCGAGCGCGCCGAACGGTTCGTCCATCAGCAACATCGCGGGCTCGGCCGCGAGCGCGCGCGCTACGCCGACGCGCTGCTGTTGACCACCCGACAGTTCATGCGGCAGCTTGTCGGCGAACTCGGAAGGCGGGAGGTGAAACAGTTCGAGCAGTTCGCGCACGCGCGCGTCGATGCGCGCGGCTGGCCAGCCGAGCAGGCGCGGCACGGTCGCGATATTGCGCGCGACGCTCCAGTGCGGGAACAGGCCATGCCCCTGGATCACGTAACCGATGCGCCGCCGCAGCTGCTCGGGCGGCACGCTCGCGGTGTCGACGCCGTCGATGCGGATCGTGCCGCTGGACGGCGCGATCAGCCGGTTGATCATCCGCAGCAGCGTCGACTTGCCGCTGCCCGACGCGCCGACGAGTGCGGTGATCGTGCCTTGCTTCATCGTCAGCGACACGTCGTCGACGGCGACGACGTCGCCGAAGCGTTTGCCGATGCGTTCGATCTCGATCATGCGGTACGTCCCTTCGCGAGCGCGGTCGCGGCTTCGAACACGACGGCGGCCGCCAGCGCGAGCGCGATCGTCGGGATCGCGCCGAGCAGCACGAGATCGGCGGCCGACTGGCCGATTCCCTGGAAGATAAAGGTGCCGAACCCGCCGCCGCCGATCAGCGCGGCGACCGCGGTCAGGCCGATGTTCTGCACGAGCACGATGCGCACGCCGCTCAGGATGACCGGCAGCGCGAGCACGAGATCGACGCGCAGCAGCCGCTGCGTGCGCGTCATGCCCATCGCGCGTGCCGCTTCGGTCACGTGCGGCGGCACCTGCTCGAGCCCGACCACGACACTCGACGCGATCGGCAGCAGCGAATAGAGAAACAGCGCGAGCACGGCCGGCGCGACGCCGATCCCGCGAATGCCGAGCGCGGCCGCGAGCGGCACGTGCGTGGCGAGCAGGCCGAGCGGCGCCATCATCAGCCCGTACATCGCGATGCTCGGGATCGTCTGCACGATATTGAGCACCGGCATCACGACGGTGCGCACCGGTGCAATCCGCGCGCACGCGATGCCGAGCGGCAGGCCCGCGACGAGCGCGGCCGCGACCGAGCCGCCTGCGAGCGATACGTGCCGGATTGCCTCGCGCCAGAAGTCGTCGCTGCGCACCGCGTATTCGCGCATGACGGAGAGTCCGTCCCACCAGCCGCTTGCGAGCGGCAGCGATATCGCCGCCATCGCGACGACAAGCGCGACGAGGCGCCGCCACGGGCCGAATGCGAGCCGCGCGAGCGCGTCCGCGACGAGCACGGCCCACGCGAACAGCAGCAGCCAGACGCCTGCCGCGGGCGATACGCGCGCGAGCATGTCGTCGGGCGCGACGACGTGCGCCGCGGCCGCGCCGAGCGCATAGGCGAGCGTCGCGAGCCACGCGCAGCCGGCCGCGAGCCGCCAGGCGGGACGGCTCGCCGTCATCGCCCATAGCGCGCCGACGATCCACAGCGCGGCGAGCGCGGCACCCTGCACGGGCGGCAGCGCGGCGAATACCGACAGCCCCGTGCCGGCTGCGATGCGGTTCGGCCGCAGC
This sequence comes from Burkholderia sp. 10_S31, assembly GCF_056930375.1. Lineage (NCBI taxonomy): Bacteria > Pseudomonadati > Pseudomonadota > Betaproteobacteria > Burkholderiales > Burkholderiaceae > Burkholderia > Burkholderia sp. 10_S31. Next base: position 3,118,054 of record NZ_JBXOWK010000001.1, on the reverse strand, counting down.
ACCATGAACGGCATGCCGGCCACCGCAACAATCGTCAGGACACCGATCAGGATGCCGACCTTGTCGAGCGTGATGCGCCGCGCGGACGCCACCGCGCGACCCGTCACTTAACGAAGCCCTTCGATTTCAGGTAGCTCCTCGCCACGCCGGCCGCTGGTTCGCCGTTGATCTGGATGCGCGCGTTCAGCGTCTGCAGCGTCTTCAGGTCGAGGCTCGCGAACACGGGCTTCAGGTAGTCGGCGATTTGCGGATGCGCCTTCAGCACGGCTTCGCGAATCACCGGCGTCGGCGCATAGACGGGCTGCACGTGCTTGTCGTCGTCGAGCACGACGAGGCCGCTCGATGCGATGCCGCCGTCGGTGCCGTACACCATCGCAGCGTTCACGCCGTCGGTCTGGTTCGCGGCGGCCTTGATCGTCGCGGCCGTGTCGCCGCCCGACAGCACGACGAGTTGCTCGGGTTTCAGCTTGAAGCCGTATGCCTTCTCGAACGACGGCAGCGCGGATGCGCTGTTCACGAATTCGGCGGACGCCGCGAGCTTCACCTTGCCGCCGCCCGCGATCCACTTGCCGAAATCGGAGAAGGTCTTCAGGCGTTGCGATTGCGCGACCGGTGCGAGCACGGCGACGCCCCACGTGTTGTTCGCGGGCGCCGGTGCGAGCCAGACGAGATGGTTCGCCGCGTAATCGAGTTTCTTCGCAGTGTCGTAGCCCTGGCTTGCATTCTTCCACAGGGGATCGTCGGCCTTGTTGAAGAAGAACGCGGCGTTGCCCGTGTACTCGGGGTAGATGTCGATCTCGCCGCTCGTGAGCGCCTTGCGCACGATCGGCGTCGCGCCGAGCGCGATCTTTTCGGTGACGGGGATGCCGTGGGCCTTCAGCACCTGGGCGATGACGTTGCCGAGCAGGTTGCCTTCGGTGTCGATCTTCGACGACACCACGACAGGCGTGTCGGCGTGCGCGCCGGGTGCGACGACAGCGGCGGCGAACGCGAGGCCCAGAATCCGGGCGGGCAGGGCGAGCTTCATACGGGCCATTCTCCAGGATGGGGGCGTACGCCGAAAGTTACTTGACTGAGTCCGCTTTGGCAAACCACGTGCGGCGGCACGTCCACAGCGCGCGTGGGGGTAACCCGCACGCGTCGCGCGCCGTTGCTACACTGGAACGCATTCCCGCCTGCGGACATTTGCTGACATGAAGCCCGAGCTGCTGGTCCTTATCGCGCTGCGCGGCGACGCGCACCGCCAGATCGCCATGTTGTACGACGTCCACTACGCACCGACGGCCGAAGAACGTGAGCGCGCGATCGCCGAACACGGCGGCACGATTCGCGCGGTGCTGACCAACGGCAGCACGGGCCTCGCTGCCGTCGACATCGATCGTCTGCCGCAGCTCACCTTCGTCAGTGCGCTCGGCGCCGGCTACGAGCACATCGATGTCGCGCATGCGAAGGCGCGCGGCATCACCGTGGTGACGGGCGCGGGCACCAATGACGATTGCGTCGCCGATCACGCATTCGCGCTGCTGCTCGCCGTGGTGCGCAACGTTGTGCAGCTCGATGCGAAAACCCGCGCGGGCATATGGCGTGAGGGGCTGCCGATGCCGCCGAACGTATCGGGCAAGCGGCTCGGCATCGTCGGGCTCGGCAAGATCGGCGAGAAATGCGCGCGCCGCGCGGCCGGCTTCGACATCGAGACCGGTTATCACAACCGTTCCGCGAAGGATGTTCCGTATCGCTATTTCGAGCGTGTCGATGCGCTTGCGCACTGGGCCGATTTCCTGATCGTTGCGACGCCGGGCGGCGCGGGCACGCATCACCTGATCGATCGCGCGGTGCTCGATGCGCTTGGCCCCGAAGGGTTTCTCGTCAACGTGTCGCGCGGCAGTGTTGTCGATACCGCTGCTCTGGCGGATGCGCTGCGCGAACGGCGCATCGCGGGCGCGGGGCTCGACGTGTACGAAGGCGAGCCCGAGTCGCCGCGTGCGCTGACGGACCTCGACAATATCGTGCTGACGCCGCACATGGGCGGCTGGTCGCCGGAGGCGCTCGGTCGTTCGGTGCAGCAGTTTCTCGACAATGCCGCGCGGCATTTCGCGGGGGAGCCGGTGCTGACGCCGGTGTGAGCGACGCGGGGTGGCACGTGCGCAACGCATGAAAGGGCGCGCCGGCGCGAAGCGGCACCAGCACGCGTTTATCGCAATCGGCGCGCGAAGATGAGAAAAAATTGCGTCTCCGCCGCCAATTGAGAGCCGAAATATCGATCCGGCTGAAATAACATTTCACTCCATCACGTCCGGCAACGGGCCGGGCGCGTGCCGCTCATGGAGACGATCGATGAATACCCCCGCCGCATCGCTGCCGGCGCTCGAGCTGGATGGAGCGCTTCTTCTCGACCAACTGCGACGACTCGGCGAGATCGGTGCCGATCCCGAGGCCGGCGGCCGGACCCGCATCGCGCTGACGGACGACGAGCGGGCCGGGCGCGACCTCGTCGTCGAATGGATGCGCGAGCTCGACCTCGATGTTCAGGTCGACCGGATCGGCAACGTGTTTGGCACGTTGCGTTCCGCATCCGACGATGGCAGCGAGCGGCCGCTGATGATGGGCTCGCACATCGACACCGTGACGAACGCGGGCGCGCTCGATGGCTGCTACGGCGTACTCGCCGGTCTCGCCGTCGTGCGCGCATTTCGCCGGGCCGGCATCCGCCCGCAACGTTCGATCACGGTCGGCCTATTCACGAATGAAGAAGGCATCCGCTATCAGCCGGACATGATGGGTTCGCTCGTTTACGCCGGCGGCATGCCGGTGGAGGCCGCGCTGGATACGGTCGGCATCGACGGAACGCGCCTGGGCGACGAACTCGCGCGGATCGGCTATGCCGGCGAACTGGAACCCGGCGCGATCGTGCCGCACGCGTATCTCGAACTGCACATCGAGCAAGGGCCGATTCTCGAGGCCGAGCAGATCCGCATCGGCGTGGTCGAAAACCTGCAGGGCATTTCCTGGCAGCAGGTCACCGTGCAGGGGAACGCGAACCATGCCGGCACGACGCCGACGCATCTGCGCCATGACGCGGGCTGGGCAGCGGCGGCGGTCGCGACCTTCCTGCGCGATCTCGCGGTGGCGAGCGGCACGACCCTCGCGACGATCGGCATGCTGCGCATCGAGCCGAACGTGATCAACGTGATTCCGCGCAAGGCCGTATTCACGGTGGACCTGCGCGATCCGGACGAAGCGCGCCTGCAGGAGGCGGAGAAGTGCCTCGCCGGTTTCCTCGACAAGGTGGCGGCGCAAGAGGGCGTCCGGATCACGACCGAGCGGCTCGCGCGTTTCGAGCCGGTCGTGTTCGATGCGGGGCTTACCGACGAAATCGAGGCGTCGGCAAAGCGGATGGGCTTTTCGCATCGCCGGATGACGTCGGGCGCCGGCCACGACGCGCAAATGATCGCGCGCATCGCGCCGGCCGCGATGATCTTCGTGCCGAGCCGCGGCGGGATCAGCCACAACCCGCGCGAACATACCGACGACGATCAGCTCGTCGACGGCGCGAACGTGTTGCTGGATGTCGTGCTCAGGCGTCTCGTGGCGGATTGAGCGGGGTTGCCGATGAGGGCCGGCGCCGCGCGACGGTGAAATCGTTGCGCGGCGCGTGCGATCGTTCGCGATCGCACGCGCTGGCCGTCATGCGTCACGGCCGGCCTCGCCCGTTCAGGACGACACCAGCGGCACCGTTACCGACGTACCCTCCGGATCGAGCGCGAGCCCCGTACCCGGTGTGGGCCGCAGCGTCGCCTCGTTGTCGCTCGACAGCACGACGAGGCCGAGCTTGTGACCCGCTTCGAGCGTGTAGTCGCGCGGCATGAACGTCAGCTTCAGGTCATACGGCATTCCCGGCAGCACGGGCTCCGAGAACCACGCCGACACGCGATTGCGCGGATCGGTCCATGCCCGCGTGATGATCGTCGCCGTGCCGTCCGGCGCGCGGTCGACCAGCAGCGCCGTTACGTTCGCGACGCCGGTGAAGGTCAGCCGCACGCGTGCGGTCGCGGTGCCGGACAGGCGCGTCGCGGCCGCGAACGGGGCCGTCTCGAAGCGGCTGCGATGCTCGCCGGTCGGTGCGTTCGCCAGCGTGAGCGCGGGAATCGTCGCATCGTCGGTGAAGCGCGCGAGCGGGCCGCCGCTCGGCATCCGCAACAGCGTGCCGGTACCGGTGCCGTCGCCGCCCGCGAAATACGCGACCGGCGTCGCGCGCCGCGCGGCCCAGTCCGCTTCCCTCAGCAGCGTGCCGTCCGCCTGCTCGACCACCGCGCGCGGATCGCGTTCGACACCGTTGTCGGCGCCGATCAGATAGCGCGTGAACCAGCGGTTTACCTCCGCGGGCCATGCATCGGCCATCGCCGGCACGCGGGTCGGGTCGGTGTGCTTCAGGCGATGCAGCCACAGCTGCGTCGGCACGCGTTGCCGGCGCATCGCGAGATACCACGACGTCGACTGGTCGACGCGCACGTTGTCGTCGGTCAGCCCTTGCGCAACGAGTGCCGGCGCGACGGCGTGCGCGGTCGGGATGTCGCGCGCGGCCCAGAACGGCGAATAGTCGCCCGTCTTGCGGTCCTCCTTCTGCAGCGCTTCGTCGATCAGGTGCGTGCAGCGCTCCGGATGCGCATTCGTCAGCAGCGCCTTGATATAGACGTCGACGTCCTCGCCCTGATACCCCTCCGGCGCGCGCACGAGCCCGCCCGAGCGGTAGTAGCCGTACATGTTCGACAGCCCGGCGATCGGCACGATCGCGTCGAGCCCGCGCGTGCGCAGGCTCGCGACCATCTTCGGCAGCGTGCCGTCGTACGACACGCCGTACATGCCGACGTGGCCCGTCGACCAGTTCGCGACGACGGGCTTGCCGTTCGCATCCTTCGCGCTCGCATCGCGGCCGAGCCAGCGGATCACCGACGCCATCGCGACGGATTCGTCGCGCGTGAGGATCGTCGGGCAGCCGTCGGAGCCGGCGGTGCCGAGCGAATCGGCATAGACGATCGTGAAGCCGCGCGGCACGAAATAGCTTTCGATCCACGAGCGACCGGCCGCGGCGGCTTCGAGCTGCTGCAGCATCCTGACTTGCGGCGCAGCGGCCATGATTCGCGCGGACGTGCCGACGGCGGCGGCCGTTGCCGCGGGATGCGGTGTGCCGTCGAGTTCGACGTCGACGTCGTGATCGGGGCTGTCGGCGAGCCCGGCGTAATACGGGCTCGCGAGCACGATGACCGGTGTGCGTGCGCCGTTGGCGGTTTCGGTCGGCCGCACGATGCGCACGTGAATGCGGTCGCGCGTACCGTCGCCGTCGGAATCGACCGGCGTGTCGACCCACGCGTTTTCCTCGATCGTGCTGCCCGACAGTGACGGCTGCACCTGGCCGCTGCTGATCACCGGTTTATAGCGTCCGCCGCTGGCCGGATTCGCGTACGGAACGCCCGACGGCGACATGCGCGACGCGAGCCCTTGCGCGTCGGCCGCCGCTGCCGCGCCGTCGTCTTGCTGACCTTGACCTTGCGCGAGTGCGGACACGCCCGCCACGCTGCCGCCGTCGTCACCGCCGCACGCGGCGAGCGTTGCCGCTGCAACGAGCGCGGGTAGCCATGTGCGACGCGATCCTCTGACATGAAATTGCATTGCCGACCTCGTTCTTCTGATTGTGTGTAGACGACCGGTCCGCGATACGCCCCCTGCGGGCCGGGCCGATGACTGCATTTGACGAAGAGGAAACTGCACCATCAGGAAAACGGCAGCGCCGCGAATCATGCAGGACTGCGAATCGAACGTGCGCATGCCATGCGTTCTTCCAGATGGAACGGAACGACACCATTCGATGAGACGGGGATGTTGCGAGCTGCGGTGCTGCGCTGCGGAAACACACGACGTGACGCGCGTGCGGCGACGGAATGAAACGGATCGGCGGTTTCGGCCGCGCCGCGCATCGTGATGGCTTGCCGGTTCGCGTTTGCTTTCCGGAAGCTTGCGCAAAACTTATCTCAGTGAAAACGCCGTGTCAAACTTTTTTAGCTGAGGGTAAATAAAGTTTCGGCGCATTGCCGGTGCGGGCGTGTGGCGTGATTGCGGCGGGCGCGAGTTCGGCGATGCGCTTGCCGTTGCTTCGTGTCGCATCGCCCGATGCAAAACGGGCGATGACGAATCGCATTCGCCACCGCCCGCTCACTGAATGAACTCAGCCTTCATTTCGTTCATGAACGCCCGCGCGCCGTCATCCATCATCGGCCTTCGCCTGCAGATCCTTCAATCCCTGAATCACGACCAGCAGCGCGCGCCCGTGCTCGTCGGAGCCGTCCCAGGCGTCGACGATCGCTTCGCGCAGCAGGTCGTTGTAGCGGCGGCGCGCCGGGCCGGTATCGACGCCATAGAAACTGCATAGCTTGTTGAATGGCGCGCTGCGCCGCAGCCGATGCCCGTTCGACAGCCGCAGGCGCGACACGGTCGGCTGGCTGACGCCGGAAAGTCGTGCGATTTCGCTGGACGAGCGCGTGTCCGCCATCAGGCGGCGTAACAGGTCTTGTACAGGAAAATCGTGATCCGGGGCTTCCATGCGATGCATTATACCTATACAGTTACGGTTGTTGAATGGGCTTGCTGTCACCAGCGAGGCTGTATCCCGAGAAAGTTGATGACACTGAAACATCTCCCTCCCACGTTCTGCTGGACGAAGATCGGTACCGAGTCCGGCGAGGAACTGCCGACCGTCGTGCTCCGCAAGGAATGGGAGCGTCGGCTCGGGGGCGGGCGTTTTCTGTGGGGCATCAACCAGCCGCTCGGCAGCAGCGCGCAAGTCGCCGCGCATCGCACGGGCTCGCTGCTCGCGCTGTTCTCGCCAGTCGCGTCGCGCACGCGGCCGGGTGAGCGCAAGCGCGAGGACGCGCTGCTGTGGAATGCCTGGGTCGACGCCAGCGGCCAGGTGCGGCCGCTTCCGCCGCACACGTTCATCGCGAGCCGCTCGACGCTGCCGTCGGGCCGGCGTCGCGAACAGCACTACGCGCTCGTCTGTGCATCGTCCACCGCGCTGACGGTCGGCACGCAACTGCGCGTGTTCCCCGATCACCTGCGCAGCGTGAGCACGGGCAAGCCGCTCGGCGTCGGGCAGGGCGCGGCCGTGGTCGACTGCATCGGGCGCGCGAAGGAGCAAACCGGCAAGAGCTATCCGCTCGCGCTGTCGGTCGAACTCGAAGCACCGTATTTCGTGCGGCTCGCGCAACCGAGCGTGCTGAAGGCGCGCGATCTCGCCGACGTCAACAAGGCGACGCGTGCTGGCGATTTCGATCGCTTCGTCGAGCTGGTCGCGCGCTTGCGCGGTCGTTCGCCGACGGATGCCGAGCGCGGCGTCACGCGCGACCTGTTCGACGTGCCGCCGATCGAAACGGCGGCCGCCTACGTCGCGCCCACGCATGTCGCGCGGCTGCGCAGCCGGCCCGCGGCCGAGCATCCGCACGAGCTCACCGGCGATCTGTTCGATCTGTCGCCTGGTGAAGCGGCCGCGTTCGGCAGTCTCGCGCTTCCACGCATCGGGCGCGCATGACGTTCGCGTCGCTCATGCGCGGCGCGTAACGGAAGCAGGGAAGCAGGGAAGCAGAGAGGTTGATGCGCGTGCAAGGACACGCGCCGGTGTGGCCGCCATCTCGGTGCGCAAGAATTTGTTGCAATCTCGCCATAGCGGATCGGCGAGGCTCGCGCGACAATCGCCACGAAGCGCGCCGCGCGATGGCCGGGCGTCGACAGGCTGCCTGCCGTCGTTCATGCCGCCGACATGCGCACCACGCACACTGGGCGTCGGCTTGCTTCACACTGCAACCCTCAGGGAGAAGTGTCGATGTCGACCCACATCTGTTCGCGAGAAGCCCGAGCCGCGCAACGCTTCGTCGAAGCGACGCGCAACGTCGATCAGGCGTTTCGTGCCGTACGCGGCGAAAGCGACGACGACATCTCGTCGGCCGAATATGCGCGCGCGATGTCGCGCCTCGATCACGCGCTGGACGAACTGGCGCGTGCGCAGGAATTCTTCGATCGCGTGGTGAGCGCCGACGCCGCGCACGGCAGTTGAACTCGCGGCTTCTGCTTGCGCTTGCGCCGCTGCCGTCTTCCGTTTTTCGTTTTCGTTGTTTCACCGCGTCGAGGACACCGGGCGTGACGACGTGCCATGTGCGAGCTTGCCGGCCGGTATCGTCCGGCGCGTCAGTCACTCATCCTCCACCTGCCCGCCATCGCACGCATCGCGTCATGCCGTCGGGCAGCGCGCTAGCGGTTTCAGCAGACGAACATCACACCTTCCGCCCTTCGACCGGATAGCCGGGATCCGTATAACCGTGCGTCGACGCATGTCCCGGCGGCACCAGCGAATCGACGAAGCGTTCGTCGTCGGGGCCGAGTTCGAGCGTCAGCGCATCGATGTAGCTGTCCCAGTGCGCTTCGGTGCGCGGCCCGGCGATCGTCGAGCTGACGATCCGGTTCTTCATCACCCACGCGAGTGCGAACGCGACCGACGTCGTGCCGCGCGCGGTCGCATGTGCGGCGACCTGCTGTGCGATGTGCAGCGACTCGGGCCGCCATTCCGTCTGCTGGATGCGCCGGTCGCCGCGGCCTGCACGCGAATCGGCGGGCGGTTGCGTGCCCGGTGCGTATTTGCCGGTCAGCACGCCGCGCGCGAGCGGGCTGTACGGCACGACGCCGATGCCGTAATGCGCTGCCGCCGGCAGCTGTTCCACTTCGGCCGTACGATCGACGAGGTTGTACAGCGGTTCGCTCGCAACCGGACGATCGATGCCGAGCTGGTCGGCCAGGCGCACGATTTCGGCGATGCGCCAGCCCTTGAAGTTCGACAGCCCGACATAGCGCACCTTGCCTTGCCGGATCAGGTCGGCCACCGCGCGCATCCCTTCTTCGAGCGGTGCATCGGTCAGCGTGCGATGGAAATACAGGATGTCGATGTAATCGGTGCCGAGCCGCTTCAGGCTCGCGTCGACCGATTCGTAAATCCATTTGCGCGACTGGCCCTGACGGTTCGGCCCCGCGGCCGGTCCGGCCGGATAGCCGAACTTCGTCGCGACGACCCAGCTGTCGCGATGCCGCGCGATCGCGCGGCCGACGATTTCTTCCGAGCGACCGGCGTGATAGACGTCGGCCGTGTCGATGAAGTTGACGCCCTGGTCGAATGCCTTGTCGATGATGCGCGCCGACGTCGCTTCGTCGGTTTCGCCGCCGAACATCATCGCGCCGACACACAGCGGCGACACTTTCAGCGCGCTGCGCCCGAGATAGTGGTAATCCATGCAAGAGGCTCCATGCGGGCGAGCGCCCGCGTCGGTTCAGGTCAGTTGAATCGGCGCGCAGCCCGCGCTCACGCGCCCGCTTCGTCGAACACGCGCTTCGCGATCGGCAACGCCGAGCTGGCCGTCGGCCAGCCCGAATAGAACGCGAGATGCGTGATCGCTTCGATCAGCTCGTCGCGCGTGATGCCGTTGTCGAGCGCCTTCTTCAGATGGAACGGCAGCTCGTTGACGCGATACAGCGCGACGAGGCTCGCGACCGTGATCAGGCTGCGATCGCGCGGCGACAGGCCGGGGCGCTGCCATACGTCGCCGAACAGTACGTGGTCGGTGTAGTCGGCGAGGGCCGGCGCGATGGCGCCGAAGGCCTGGCGCGCGGCAGAAGTCGGTTTGGACATCGATGGCTACGGAGGACGTTGAAGACATCGACGATGGTAGCCACCGATGCGCCTATCGATAATCCCCGGGAATGCGCATGCACTTATCGAACCGGTTCATGAATGGCCGGGGTAGCGCAGTGCGTCGACGATCAGCGCGAATGCGCGCGACGATTGCCGCCGGCTCGCGTAGTACAGGTGATGGCCCGGAAAGGTCGGGCACCAGTCGCCGAGCACACTGACGAGCGTGCCGGCGGCGACGTGCGGTGCGGCGAGTTCGGCCGGCACGTACGCAAGGCCATAACCGGCGAGCGCCGCGTCGAGCATTTCATAGGTGCCGTTGAACGTGACCTGGCCGTCGACGCGCACCTGCAGCGTGTCGTCGCCGCGCGCGAGTTCCCATGCGTACAGCGCGCCGTGCGTCGGCAGGCGCAGGTTGATGCAGTCGTGCGCGACGAGATCCTGCGGCGTCTCGGGCTGCTCGCGTTCCGCGAAATAGGCGGGCGCGCCGACGATCGCCATCTTCAGGTCGGGCGAGATGCGTACCGCGATCATGTCTTTCGCGACCTGGTCGCCGAGCCGTACGCCGATGTCGAAGCGTTCCGCGACAATGTCGGACAGCCCGTAGTCGGTCACGAATTCGACCTTCAGGTCGCGGTAGTCGTGCAGGATCGGCGACAGCTTCGGCCACAGCAGCGTGCGGATCACGTAGTCGGTCGCGTTGATGCGCACGGTGCCGGCCGGCTTGTCGCGCAACTCGGCGAGCGCCGTCAGTTCGGCCTCGATTTCGTCGAAGCGCGGCGCGAGATTCTGCAGCAGGCGCTCGCCGGCTTCGGTCGGCGCCACGCTGCGTGTCGTGCGCGTGAGCAGCCGCACGCCGAGACGCGTCTCGAGCGAGCGGATCGTATGGCTGAGTGCGGATTGCGACACGCCGAGCCGGGCGGCCGCGCGCGTGAAGCTGCGCTCGCGCGCGACGGCGATGAAGGCGAGCAGGTCCGCAAAGTTGTCGCGCGGCATGGGGGAAGTCGGGTGGTCGATGCCTGCGCATCCTACCATCGGGCTCGCTGCGCGATGCGCCGGCACGAGGACGCGGCGCACGGACGCGGCGGCACGGCGCGGGTCGGGCTGCCCGCGTCACGCCGGCCGCATGGCGCACGCAGCAGGCGGGTCCTACGCGTAGCCGCCGTGCTGGAACGACGTCGCGAAGAACTGCATCTGGTAGCGGATCGCATGCGCCCAGTAGTCCCACGTGTGGCCGCCCGGACGCTCCGCATAGTCGTGCGGCACGCCGAGCGCGACGAGCCGTTGATGCAGCGTGCGGTTCGAGCCGACGAACGAGTCGTCGCGGCCGCAGTCGATCGTCAGGTCGAGATGCGCGCGGACGAACGCGCGCGCGCTTTCGACGATCGCGTTGCGGTTCCAGAACGACGGATGGCGGCCGGGATCGCCGAACACGTGGTCGATGCCTGGCTCGTCCTCGCAGCAGCGCGGATCGACCGCGCCGCTGATGCTGCCGACCGCGCCGAACGTGTCGGGCCGGTCGAGCGCGATGCGCAGCGCACCGAAGCCGCCCATGCTGAGCCCGGTGATCGCGCGCGCACCCTTGGCAGCGATCGTTCTGAAATGGGTGTCGACATAGGACACGACTTCGTCGCCGACGAAGGTTTCGTAGCGGCTGCCGGAGTCGAACGGGCTGTCGATGTACCAGCTTTCGTGACCGCCATCGGGCATCACCAGGATCACGTGATAGCGATCGGCCAGCGCGGCGATCCGCGTGTTCGCGGTCCAGTCGGTGTGGTCGCCGCCCGAGCCGTGCAGCAAGTAGACGACCGGGAAGCGTTCGACGCTGCGTTCAGGGCCGTGGCGCAGGCGCGCGTAGTCGTCGGGCAGCACGACGGTCGCCTTTAGCGTTTCGTTCATCGCCGCGCTCGGAATCGCGACGACCCGCGCCTGAAAGGCGAGGGCCGGGCCCGCGACGGCGAGCAGCAGCAGGAGCCAGAACGCGCGTACCAGGTTCAAGGAGCCTCGCATGTGTCGTTTCCATTCGGCAGTCGGGCATCGGGAAAACCCTGTCAGGCGACTCTAGCAACCGCGCCTTTCAGCCAAATTTCGGCGAATCCTACGCGTTGTCAGGTGGCCGGCGCGCGACCGGGCCGGCTCCGCGCTCAGCCGAGACAGCGCGCGAGCGCCTCCCGGAACGCCGCCGGCCGCTCGGCCGGTATCAGGTGCCCGCAGCCGTCGATCGTTTCGAAGCCGGCACAGCGCGCGAGCGCCCAGTCCGGCACATGCCAGCCCGCGCGCGAGCGTTCGCCCGCGACGAGCCATACCGGATGGCGCGCGAATACGTCGGCGAGCGCCTGCAGATAACCGGGTTCGCCGGTCGTCGCGACGACCGAGCGTCCCATTGCGCGCAGCGTCGATGCCGGTTGATGCGCGAGCCAGCGGCGCGCGTCGTCGAGCTGGCGCGGCGACGGATCGTCGATCGCGCCGCGCAGCCAGCCGGGCGGGTCGCTGCGCAGGCCGTCAAGCATCGCGTCGGCTTGTGCGGGCGACAGGCGGCCGACCGACGCCGACCAGAACGCATCGTCGAGCGTGAAGTTGCCTTCGACATTGACGATCCGGCGCACGCGCGCCGGATGCGCATGCGCGAACAGCATCGCGATCGCGCCGCCGACCGAGTGACCGACGATGTCGACCGGCTGCGCGCCGCAATGCGTGTCGACGACCTGCCGGACATGCTCGACCTGCGCGGCGAGCGTGATCGCGTCGAACGGCGTGCCGCGATGGGTGCCGTAGCCGAGCAGGTCGGGCGCGAGATGCGGACCGGGCCATTCGGGCACGTCGAACGTGCCGATGAAACCGTGGACGAAGACGACGGGCGGGTTGGGTGCGTTCATTCGGCGGCCGAGGAAGCAATGGGGGGCAATTCGAGTTCGGCGAGCAGTTCGTCGAGTTCGAGCACGTGCGTGCGGTCGTGGTCGAGCAGTTCGCGCACGAGTTCGTCGAGCGACATCCGGCGGATGCCGTCGCGCAGCCCGCAGCGTGCGAGTTCCGACGGGTGCAGCGCGGCCGCCGTCGCGCACAGCGCGGCGCGTCCGGTGCGGAACGCGGCGAGGGCGCCGTCGAGCGGCTGGGCGAGGTAGTCGCGCTGCGCGGCGAGCGCGGTGCCGTCGACGGACGCGATCACCGGCAGCGCGTGTGTTAGCACGACATCGATGCGTTCGGCGAACACGGCATCGAGGTCGCGCAGATGGCATGCATGTTCGACGAGCGAGAAGCCCGTGCCGGCCGGGCGGCGCGTGACGAGCGCGGCAGGAACCTGCGCGGCATACGCAGCGATCCGGGCCGGCATCGCGGCCAGCGCGGCGACGACATCGGCGAACGGCAGCACCTGCGGATACGCGCTGAATACCGCACCGTAGCTGAACAGCGCACCGCCGATCCGGCCGCGCGCCTGCACGACGTCGTGCCCGTGACGGCGCATCACGTCGGCGACCATCGCGCCGCAGAACTGCCTGGCGGTCGTATCGGCTTCGATCTCGGGGAACTTGCGTGCGATCTCGTGCTGGATCGCGCCGATCGCGGCGACGCCGACACGCGACAGCGCCGCGAATTCGACATAGCGCTCGGGCTGCGCGATCAGCGCTTCAAGTTGCGCGCCAAGTGGCGTCGCGCGAAAACGGTCGAAACGGGAATGCATGACGACAGCACCTCGGCCAGTAACGTTTCAAAACGATACGTTACTGGCCGAGGTGCTGTCAATCCCCGTCGATCGAATCGTCCGGAGGATTCATGGCCGCGACGCCCGCATCGATCCAGCGGCGGCGCCCCGGCCCCGGCCGGCTCATGCGTTGTGCTTGCGGTCCATCTCCGTGCGCAGCCGCGCTTCCTGCTCCTGCAGCTCCGGCGTGAATGCGTCGCCGAAATCCTCGGGCGAGAAGATCTGGCGAATCTCGATGTCCGACTCGGTCGGCATCGGATTCGGGCAGCGCTTGACCCATTCGACGGCTTCTTCCATCGAATTCACCTGCCACAGCCAGTAGCCGGCGATCAGTTCCTTGGTCTCGGCGAACGGGCCGTCGATGACGGTCCGGTCCTTGCCGGAAAAATGCACGCGCTTGCCGCGCGAACTCGGATGGAGCCCTTCGCCGGCGAGCATCACGCCGGCTTTCACGAGTTCCTCGTTGTACTGGCCCATCGCGGCCAGCAGTTCGGTATCGGGCATCGCACCCGATTCGGAAGAGGCCGTTGCCTTGACGATCACCATGACGCGCATAGTTGCTGCTCCTTGAACGGGAAAGGGGACGTCCGCCGTCGCCGGCCGTGCGGCCGGCAAGACAAAACGGTCGGTTACGACACTACGACGCGCGGCGATCGCGCGAATCGACATCGCGCGCAAAAAAATCCGATGACCGGTGACGGGGCAGGCGGCGGTCGTGGCGCGCAGCGCTGCACGTTCGACGTCGTCCGTGCGGCAGAACGCCCGGAAAGACTCCGGCTGGACGGCTGGCGTCGTAGCCGGCATCGGCCGCGCGTCGGTCAGGATGTCAGCCGCTCACGCCGCCTTGGCATGCGCGTCGAGCACGCTGCGGATCCGGGTCGCGAGTTCGTCGCGGCGGTACGGCTTGCCGAGCAGCATGACGCCGGGATCGAGCCGCCCGGAGTGGAAGATCTCGTCGCGCGTGTAGCCGGACGTGAACAGCACGGGCAACGGCGGCGTGCGTTGCGCGGCGCGGCGCGCGAGTTCGCCGCCCTTGATGCGGCCGGGCATGATCACGTCGGTAAACAGCAGGTCGATCGGCGTGTCGCTGTCGAGCATCCGCAGCGCGGCTTCGCCGTCGGACGCGGCGAGGACCTTGTAGCCGAGCTGCGCGAGCATGTCGACCACGGTCAGCCGGACGTCCGCGTCGTCTTCGACGACCAGGATGGTTTCGCGGCCCCGCACGGGATCGGGCTGCTGCGCGCGCGCCGTCTCATCGGCGTACGCATCATGACAGCGCGGGAACGTGAGCCGCACGATGGTGCCCTGGCCCGGCGCGCTGTCGACCGACGTATGGCCGCCGCTTTGCTTGACGAAGCCGAACACCATGCTGAGCCCGAGCCCCGTGCCTTCGCCGTCCGGCTTGGTCGTGAAGAACGGTTCGAACACGCGCTCGAGCACGTCGGGCGTCATGCCGGCGCCCGTGTCGGTCATCTCGAACGTCACGTATTCGCCGGGCGGCAATGGTGAGCGGCGAGCACCGGCGGCCGGCTCGGGATGTGCGTCGTTGTACGCGGCAATCGTCAGCGTGCCGCCGCCACGCATTGCGTCGCGCGCATTGATCGCGAGATTGAGCAGCGCATTTTCGAGCTGGTGCCGGTCCGCAAGCACGTTGCCGACGTCGGGCGCCAGCGCAGGAACGATTCGCACGGTTTCGCCGAGCGCGCGGCGCAGCATCTCGCTCATCCCGTCGATCAGCTGGCGCGGATTGAGCACCGTCGGCGACAACGGCTGGCGTCGCGCGAAGGCCAGCAGGTGCGACGCCAGTTGCGCGCCGCGCCGCACCGCGTTGTTCGCGCTTTCGATCCGCGGCTGCGCGCTCGCGCGCTCGCCGAGTTCGACGGCCAGAATCTGCAGGTTGCCGCTGATCACCTGCAGCACGTTGTTGAAGTCGTGCGCGATGCCGCCGGTCAGGCTGCCGATCGCTTCCATCTTCTGCGCGTGGCGCAACTGTTCCTCGATCGCCGCGCGCTCGGCGACCGCATCGGCCACGCGCTGCTCGAGCGTTTCGGTCAGGCGGCGCAGCGCATCGTTGGACGACTGCAGCGCCACTTCCGCCTGTTCGCGCTGGCGCCTGGCGAGCACGCGTTCGGTCGTCTCGATCACGACGGCGAGCACCCCGCCCGGTGCGCCGTCATCGTCGGGTATCGGGCTGTAGTGCAGGTCCATCCACACGTCTTCGGGGCGGCCGCTGCGCAGCAGCACGAGTTCCTTGTCGCGATACGACAGCGTGCCGCCCGCGAGGCAGGTGTTCATCACGTTGCGGTTGAACTCGGCGACCTCGGGCCAGCCGAGCTCGATCGGCTGGCCGAGCAGGTAGGGGTGGCGTCCGCCGGCGAACCCGGCATACGTGTCGTTGTAGATCATGTAGCCGGGCTCGCCCCACAGCATCACCAGCGGCAGCGGCGACGCGAGCACGGTGCGCACGGCAGCGACGAGGCTCGCCGACCAGCCGTCGAGCGGGCCGAGCCCGGTTGCCGACCAGTCGAAGGCGGCGACCCGCCGGGCCATTTCACCTTCCCAGCCAGGGCAATCGTGGTGCTGCGCGAACAGCTCGACATGCATGGAAGTGCTCCGTCAAGGACATGCGGCCGCGGCCTGACGCGGCGAGCGCGTCAGCCGATCCATTCTAGTGCAGATCAATCGCGCGGCGGCGCGCCGGAACCGCAGGTCAAAACTGGTATGCTGACCAGCACCACGTTCATGCGGAGGGCGCCATGGCAACGAAGGAAGTCTCGAAGAAAAAGTACCTGAAGATCCTGAACAAACGCCTGCGGGCCGAGCCCGATGCGCCGGCCGGCGCATCGTTCGTGTTCTTTCCGCTGGGCGCGAAGGCCAAGCATGCGACGGGCGTCGTGTCCGGCGAGCCGCGCAGCAAGCGCGAGCTGGCGGTGATGGCCGCGATCCAGAACAAGGCGGCCGCCGAATTCGTCGTAACCGGCGCCTGACCGGCGCCGCCGGCCGTACGCGGGCGCGCGAGCGCTACGCTGCTGCGGCAGTCTCGCAATGTGCGATCACACCGGCAATCACGCGTGGAATGTCGTGCGTGATTGCCGGGCCGTGCATCGGCAGGATGATGTCGATATCGAGCGCCTGGATGCGGCGCAGCGCGCTCGCCAGGTGCGCGAGCGACGGCAGGTAGTCCGAGCGCGTGATTGCATCGAGGATCGCGGGCAGCGGGTCGTCGGTGTCCTCCCTGCCGAAGCGCATCAGGATGTCCGACGACAGCAGCGCCTTGTACGCCGGCAGATACACGACGAGCGCATCCCACTGATGCACGTGCTTCGTGAAGACCGGCACGACGTCGATGCCCGATAGCGTCGTCGGCTCACCATCCTTCAGCGGAATCGCGCGCACGCCGAATACGTCGGCAAGCCCCCATGTACACATCGGATGTCCGTACGCGACGAGCGCCGGGTTGGCCGCGAGGAAGTCGGGGAGCGCGCCCATTTCATCGGCCTCGAAGTGCGGGACGATCACGCTGCTGACCATCGACGGCGCGATGCCGACGGCGTCGAGCGCCGCGCTCAGTTGCGTGAAATTGGAACGGGTGCCCGTTTCGACGCACAGCACGTCGCCGTGCCGCGATCGTACGAAGAACTGGCTGAAGCACAGGTTCAGCGTGTCGACGTAAGTCGTGGCGCGAAACAGGCCGTCGCGGACGGCGTCGATTCGAGGGGCGCTCATCGGGGATCCTCGCGCAGGGAAGGGGGCCGGAGCCGCGCCGCCCGCGCACCGCGGGTTGCGATGCGACAGGCGGCGGCGGTCGATCTTCCGATCCAGTCTAGCAGCGTCGCTCCGGATGCGCGAACCGCGAAGTTGCAGCGGCGTGCCGGGTATGTGGCGCGTGCCGCGTCAGTTCTTCAGCTTGTAGCCGGTGCGGAACATCCACGCGACGATCGCGAGCAGGATCGCGAGGAACAGCGAGGTCGCCGCGAGGCTGATCCACACGTGCACGTCGGCCAGCCCGTAGAACGACCAGCGGAAGCCGCTGATCAGGTAGACGATCGGGTTGAACAGCGTGACGATGCGCCACGCGGGCGGCAGCATGTCGACCGAATAGAAGCTGCCGCCGAGGAACGTGAGCGGCGTGATGATCAGGAGCGGCACGAGCTGCAGTTTCTCGAAGCTGTCGGCCCAGATGCCGATCACGAAGCCGAACAGGCTGAAGGTGATCGACGTCAGCACGAGGAACAGCACCATCCAGAACGGATGCAGGATGTGCAGCGGCACGAACAGGCCGGCCGTGGCGAGGATGATCAGCCCGAGCAGCAGCGACTTCGACGCGGCCGCACCCACATACGCGATCACGATCTCCCAGTATGACACGGGCGCGGACAGGATCTCGTAGATGGTGCCCGTGAAGCGCGGGAAGTAGATGCCGAACGACGCGTTCGAGATGCTCTGCGACAGCAGCGACAACATCACGAGGCCGGGCACGATGAACGATCCGTAGCCGATCCCGTTCACGTCGCTGATACGCGAGCCGATCGCCGAGCCGAACACGACGAAGTACAGCGACGTCGAGATCACCGGCGCGATGATGCTCTGCATCAGCGTGCGGCGCGTGCGGGCCATTTCGGCGCGGTAGATCGCGCGGATGCCGTGGAAATTCCAGTTCGCCATGTGCGTTACGCCCCTTGTGCGCCGTTGCGGCGGTTGTCGATCAGGCTGACGAAAATATCCTCGAGCGAGCTCTGCGTCGTATGCAGGTCGCGAAAGCCGATGCCGGCCGTGCCGAGCGCGTTGATCAGCTTCGCGATGCTCGCGTCGTCGCGCTGCGAGTCGTACGTATAGACGAGCGCGGCGCCGTCGTCCGCGCGTTCGAGCCCGAACGCGGCGAGGTCGGCTGGCACGGTCGCGAGCGGATGCTCGAGCTGCACGGTCAGCTGCTTCTTGCCGAGCTTGCGCATCAGCTCGCGCTTCTCTTCGACGAGCACGAGTTCGCCGCCCAGGATGATGCCGATCCGGTCGGCCATCTCTTCGGCTTCCTCGATGTAGTGCGTGGTCAGCAGGATCGTCACGCCGCTTTCGCGCAGCGAGTCGACCAGCTTCCACATATCGCGGCGCAGCTCGACGTCGACGCCGGCCGTCGGTTCGTCGAGGAACAGGATGCGCGGCTCGTGCGACAGCGCCTTCGCGATCATCACGCGGCGCTTCATGCCGCCCGACAGCGTCATCAGCTTGTTGTCGCGCTTGTCCCATAGCGACAGCGCCTTCAGCGTCTTCTCGATGTACGCGGGATCGGGCGCCTTGCCGAACAGGCCGCGGCTGAACGACACGGTCGCCCAGACGGTTTCGAACGCGTCGGTCGTCAGTTCCTGCGGCACGAGGCCGATCATTTCGCGCGCCGCGCGGTATTGATCGCGGATGTCGTGGCCGCCGACCGTCACGCGGCCTTGGGTCGGCGTGACGATCCCGCAGATCGAGCCGATCAGCGTGGTCTTGCCCGCGCCGTTCGGCCCGAGCAGCGCGAAGATCTCGCCCGGGCGGATGTCGAGGGTCACGTGCTTCAGCGCCTGGAAGCCGGACGCGTAAGTCTTGGAGAGGTCGGAGACGGAAAGGATCGGTTGCATGCTCACGGATGGCACGGCCGGTCGGTCCGACGCTGTGCGCCGCGCATGCCCGGTGCCGTCGCTGTGCAGCGGCCGGTGTCGGGTGCGGCATGGCGAACGGGCGTCATGTCGAACGGCGTTGTGGTGCGGGATCGCAGGATCGCCATATTAGCAATCGGAAGATGGAAATGCATTTCGGTGGCAACGGCATGCGATGTCCGTGCGAGATTTGCGGGAAATGCACGTGCGTCATTCAACAATACGATGCTTTATTTGAATCAAGCGAACAATGCGCGTCGTTTTCGCTCGGTCGGACGGCGATCGCCCGTGCAGGCGGCAGCGGAACGGGCGGGGCGGGGCCGACTGTGCTGCCCGAACGCCGCCGCGCCGTATCGGGACGGCGCGCGCCGCGCTCGCGATAATGCGTTCCTCTCCTGTTCCCGGAGCGGTGCGCATGTCTTTGGTCGATTTCAAGTCCGTCGCGGCGGCCCAGGCCGTCGCGTGGAAATCCACGATCGTCGGCGAGGTCGGGCCGGCCCGGATCAAGGTGCTGCGCATGGACGCGCAGCCGTACGAAGCGGAAGTGCACGAGTACAACGAGGGGCTGCTGGTGCTCGACGGCCGGCTGATGCTCGAGGTCGAAGCGCAGACGGTCGTGGTCGAGGCCGGGCAGATGTATCTCGCGGTCGCCGGCACGCGCCATGCGGTGCTGCCCGGCAGCCACGGCACGCTCGCGATCATCGACGTATAAGGATGCGCCGCAGCATGCATGCGGGCGGCCGAAGGCCCGCACGCCGGGCCTCGCGCGGGATGAGCGCCGTCTTCAAGCGCGCGTTGCACAGCCCGTGTATTTGTCTGAGCAAGTAAGTTGAAGGGTGTTTGAAAAACTGTCAAACACCCTGCATGCACGAGGATCGCGCGGTTCGGCGCGTTTGGAACTCTGCATCCATTTACTTGTGCGTATCGTCCGATCATAGTTTCGACAAACGACGCATCACGATAACGAATCAAGCGTACGTACGGAGACCAATTACATGAGATGCCTATCCGAGGGCCCGGCCGGACCGCCGCTTTCCTGCCTTTCGCCGGATGCGGGCGCGACGCGAGTCGCGTGCCTGCGCCATCGCATCGCGTTGCCGCTGTAGCGACGCACCCCATTCCGTTTCGACTTCCCCGCAGGCGTCGTGCTGCACGAACTCGCGCCGTGGATTGCAACGGATGGCGGCGGTTGCGCGTGCGATGCGAGCGATCCGCTCCGCGCATGCGTGCACGTGCCCGATGCGCAGCAGCTTGCCTACGTCGAACGTGCGCGCGAAACGCTTGAGGCCGAGGGGAGCGGCCTTCACGCGGTTCAGTACGGGTGGCGGGAGTGTCCAATGAAAAACGGCTCGCGGCGAGAACGCCGCGAGCCGTGCGTGTTGCTGCTGTGCCTGGAGAAGGGCGCTTGCGCGGTTACACCGTCTCCGGCCGCCGCACCGCCTTCGCGATATTCCGCGCCATCGCCCCGTTCGCGACGAAGTAAGGCACGTCCACGCGCGCAAGCGGCTTGCGGCCACGGATCTTGTCCGCGATCTTCTCCGCGATCATGATCGTCGGCGCGTTCAGGTTGCCGGTCGTGATGATCGGCATGATCGACGCATCGACGACGCGCAGCCCTTCCAGCCCGTGCACCCGACCTTCTTCGTCGACCACGGCCATGTCGTCATAGCCCATCTTGCACGAGCACGACGGATGGAACGCGGTTTCCGCACGGGCTCGCACGAATGCGTCGAGCTCCTTGTCGCTCTTGCAGTCGGCGCCCGGGTTCAGCTCGCGGCCGCGATAGCGGTCGAGCGCGGGCTGCCGCATGATCTCGCGCGTCGCGCGGATCGCGTCGCGGAACTCGCGCCAGTCGAGCGCTTCGGCCATGTAGTTGAACAGGATGCTCGGATGATCGTTCGGATCGCGCGAGCGCAGCTTCACGCGGCCGCGGCTCGGCGAACGCATCGACCCGACGTGCGCCTGGAAGCCATGCATCTCGATCGCGTTCGAGCCGTTGTAGTTGATCGCAACGGGCAGGAAGTGATACTGGATGTTCGGCCACAGATCGTCGTCGCGCGTGCGGATGAAGCCGCCCGCCTCGAAGTGGTTGGTCGCGCCGAGGCCGGTGCCGTTCAGCATCCATTCGAGGCCGATTTTCGGCTGGTTCCACCACTTGAGCGCGGGATACAGCGACACCGGCTCCTTGCACTCGTACTGGATGTACATCTCCAGGTGATCCTGCAGGTTCTGGCCGACGCCGGGCAGGTCGAGCACGACCGGGATGTCGAGCGCCTTCAGCCACGCACCGGGGCCGACGCCCGAGCGCTGCAGCAGTTGCGGCGATGCGATCGCGCCGCTGCACACGAGCACTTCGCGGCGCGCATGCGCGCTCGCTCGCTCGCTGCCGCGCAGGTACGTGACGCCCGATGCGCGCTTGCCGTCGAACAGGATGCGGTCGGCCAGCGCGTGCGTGACGATCTCGAGGTTCGGCCGCACCTTCGCCTGGTCGAGGTAGCCGCGCGCGGTGCTGGCTCGGCGGCCCTTCGGCGTGACGGTGCGGTCCATCGGGCCGAAGCCTTCCTGCTGATAGCCGTTCAGGTCGTCGGTGCGCGGATAGCCGGCCTGCACGCCTGCGTCGACCATCGCCTCGAACAGCGGATTCACGCCCGGCTTGCTGGTCGTGACCGACACGGGGCCGTCGCCGCCGTGATAGTCGTTCGGGCCGACGTCGCGCGTCTCGGCCTTCTTGAAGTACGGCAGGCAGTCGAGATACGTCCAGTTCTCGAGGCCCTTGTGCGTCGACCAGTTATCGTAGTCGAGCGCATTGCCGCGGATGTAGCACATCCCGTTGATCAGCGACGAGCCGCCGAGCCCCTTGCCGCGGCCGCATTCCATCCGGCGGTTGTCCATGTGCGGTTCGGGGTCGGTCTCGTAGGCCCAGTTGTAGCGACGGCCCTGCAGCGGATAGGCGAGTGCCGCCGGCATCTGCGTACGGAAGTCGAAGCGGTAGTCGGGGCCGCCGGCTTCGAGCAGCAGCACCGTGACATTCGGATCTTCCGTCAGGCGCGTCGCGAGCACGTTGCCCGCGGAACCGGCGCCGCAGATGATGTAGTCGTATTCGCGTGTCGTCATGACAGGGTATCTCCTATCGTTCTCAAAACACCGGGTTGTAGCGGCCGAGCTCGACCTGTACCGACTTGATTCGAGTGTAGTGTTCGAGCGTCGTGATGCCGTTCTCGCGCCCGACGCCGGATTGCTTGTATCCGCCAACCGGCATTTCGGCCGGCGATTCGCCCCACGTGTTGATCCAGCAGATGCCGGCTTCGAGGCGGTGGATCGTGCGGTGCGCGCGCGACAGGTTCTCGGTCACGACGCCGGCCGCGAGGCCGTAGTGCGTATCGTTTGCGCGAGCAATCACTTCGTCCTCCGATTCGAAATCGAGGATGCTCATCACCGGCCCGAAAATCTCTTCGCGCACGATCTTCATGTCGTCGCGGCAGTCGCCGAACACGGTCGGCGCGACATACTGGCCGCTGCCGAAGTGGCCGTCGGTCAGGCGCGTGCCGCCCGCGAGCAGCTTCGCGCCTTCGGCCTTGCCGCTCTCGACGAAGCCGAGCACCTTGTCGAGCTGCGCGGCCGACACGAGCGGGCCGAAGTTGGTGTCGGCATCGGTCGGCTTGCCCACGCGAATCCGCTTCACGCGTTCGAGCACCTTCTGCGTGAACGCGTCCTTGACCGAGCGGTGCACGAACACGCGCGTGCCGTTCGTGCAGACCTGGCCCGAGCTGAAGAAGTTGGCGGTCACCGCGATGTCGGCCGCGCGGTCGAGATCGGCATCCTCGAACACGATCAGCGGCGACTTGCCGCCGAGTTCCATCGTCACTTCCTTCAGCGACGATGCGCCGGCGAGCGACATCACCTTCTTGCCGGTCTCGACGCCGCCGGTGAACGACACCTTCGCGATGTCCGGGTGACCGGTGAGCAGCGCGCCGACCGAGCCGTCGCCCTGCACGACGTTGAACACGCCGGCCGGTACACCGGCTTCCGTATAGATTTCCGCGAGCTTCAGCGCGGTGAGCGGCGTGACTTCGCTCGGCTTGAACACCATCGCGTTGCCGGCCGCGAGCGCGGGCGCCGTCTTCCAGCATGCGATCTGGATCGGGTAGTTCCATGCGCCGATGCCCGCGCACACGCCGAGCGGTTCGCGGCGCGTGTAGACGAACGACTCGGCGCGCAGCGGCACCTGCAGCCCCTCGATCGCGGTCGCCAGGCCCGCGTAGTACTCGATCACGTCCGCGCCGGTGACGATGTCGACCGCGAGCGTTTCGCCGATCGGCTTGCCGGTGTCGCGCGTCTCGATGGCCGCGAGTTCGTCGTTGCGTTCGCGCAGCAGGTCGACCGCGCGGCGCAGGATCCGCGAGCGCTGCATCGCGGTCATCGCGGCCCATTCGCGCTGACCTTCCCGTGCCGACGCGACCGCGCGGTCGACGTCGGCCGCGCTCGCCTGCTGCACCTGCGCGAGCAGTTCGCCGGTGGCGGGATCGAAGGTGTCGAAAGTCTTGCCGCTGGTGGCGTCGACGTAACCGCCGCCGATGTAGAGGCGCTGCAAACCGTATACGGACATGAGGATCTCCTGGTTGGCGACTGCGTGACGCGTCAGTCGGACGCGAGCAGCAGGTCGATGTAATCGTGGGCGAGCTTCGATGCAGCCCGGGTGTCGATCGGGCCGCCGGCGAGCGCGCCGCGCAGCCACAGGCCGTCGATCAGCGCGGCGAGGCCGCTGGCCGCTGTGCGTGCCTTCGCGCGCGGCAAGCGCTTCGCGAATTCCGCGCACAGGTTCGAGTGAAGGCGCCGCGTGTTGACGTGCTGCAGGCGCTTGAGCATCGGGTCGTGCATGCTCTGCGACCAGAACGCGAGCCACGTCTTCATCACGGGCGCGCTGACCTGCGTGTCGTCGAAGTTCGCGGCGACGATCGCGCGCAGCCTCGAACGCGGGTCCTTGCGTGCGGCGACGCGGCGTTGCGTGGTGGCCGCCCACAGATCGCGCAGCACGTGCCGCATCGTGGCTTCGAGCAGGCCGTCCTTGTCGCCGAAGTAGTGGCTGACGATGCCCGTCGAGATGTTCGCGCGCTGCGCGACCGATGCGAGCGTCGTGCCGGGCAGGCCGGCTTCGTCGATCGAGCGCAGCGTGGCGTCGATCAACTGTGCGCGGCGAATCTCCCGCATTCCGACTTTCGGCATCGCGAACTCCTTCGCCCGGACGGGCCGTTCATGGAAGTCGAGAGCTTAGCGGTTTTTTATTGATCGTTCAATCAACAAAAAATCGGGGTCCGACGGTGAATGAGGTGCCGGCAGACGGTAACGATGGGGCCGCCGCGATTGTGCGGATGCGGAAAAACGAATTGAAAGGATGTTAAATAATTTGAAGTTTGTTTAAAACGGTTTCGGAAAAGGCGATCCAATGGTTGAGAAAGTTTTCGGATTGGATTTATTACGCGTCGAAAGAATGTCGAGCTATGTGAGAATTTCGGAGATCCTGAAATTTGAATGCCGGTCATCGAAATCGGCGAATTCCGGGAATTCGTTTCAATCGGGCGATTGAAACTTGTTATCTATATGAATTAAAACTGAATTGTGTGCGTATTAGCGTGTTTTGTGGCTTGCTCGCAAACGATTGCAATCACCTTGCATCCGATTCCGCCTACCACAAAAAATGCAGAAAAAATTTGAATCCAGTGTATTTCCAGGTGGAGTAGAGGGGATCGTTGGAATGACTTGAGTAAGTAATATTGCCCGTATTAGTATGGCGCCGCATTACGAGGAATGAATCGGCGCCGCGGGAATTTGCCGCGGTGCGTCGGCAATGGGCGCGGCCAACGACCGCGGCATGGCCGGCGCACGCCATTGCGCACCTGCAGCATGCCGCGACGCCGAGACGCCGCATCCACCGGAGAACGACGATGCCGACCGAAAAACACGTGGTCCCGCTACCGAATGGTCTGAAGGTCTACGTCGAACGGAACGTGTTCGATCCGTCGTTCGACACGGCGATGCTCGTCAACGGCGCGCTCGCGACGACCGCCTCGTTCGGACAGACCGTCCAGTATCTCGGCGAGCGGATGAACACGATCTGCTTCGACCTGCCGTATGCCGGGCAGTCGCGCCAGCACAACCCCGGCTGCTTCATCCTGACCAAGGACGACGAGGCCGCGATCCTCCAGCATCTGGTCGAGCGCTTCGCGCCGGCGTTCCTCGTGTCGGTGTCGTGGGGCGGCGTTGCGTCGCTGTTCGCGCTCGCACGCGGCTGCCCGAGCGTGCGGCGCGCGGCGATCTGCTCGTTCTCGCCGTTCCTGAACGACGCGATGGTCGACTACGTGACGCGCGCCCGCGACCACATCGCGGCCGGCGAGAACCTGAAGGCCGCGCAACTGCTGAACGACACGGTCGGCCGCTACCTGCCGCGCATCATGAAGCTGTACAACTATCGCTACCTGACGCGCCTGCCGCGCGACGAGCAGGACCAGGTCGCGTTCCACGTCGACCAGATCCTGTCGCTGCAGCCGGCGCGCTACCTGAGCGAGTTCTCGAACATCGGCTGCGAGCTGCTGTTCCTGAACGGCGAGCGCGATGAATACACGACGCCGGCCGACGTTCGCCAGCTCGCCGCGCACGTGCCGCGCGCGCGCTTCGCGACGATTCCCGATGCCGGCCATTTCCTCGACATCGAAGGCCGCGCGCAGCGCGAGACCACGCGTGCAGCGCTGCTCGACTTCTTCTGCGACGCGCCGCCCGTTGCCGCGGGCATCGCGCTCGGCGCCGCGCACACATGCGTGTCCGCGCCGATGCCGGCCATGTCGTCGTGACGCAGCACGTCGCGCACCGGGCACACCGGGCGCATCCGAATTCTCATCCATACGAGGCAGGCCAGCCGTGAATATCGTTCAGACCATCGCCATCGTCGTTCCGTGGGCCGCGTGGCTCGCCTACTGGATCGTGACGTCGCAGGCCGTGAAGACGACCGTGCGCAAGGAGGCGTCGCGCTCGCGCACGCTGCAGTCGATTCCGCTGATCGTCGGCGGCGCACTGATCATCCTGCCCGACCTGACGCTGCGCGCGCTCGTGCCCGACTGGCAGCGCTTCGACCTGCAGGCGCAATGCGGGCTCGCGGTGCTCGTCGCGGGGCTGCTGTTCTCGGTGTGGGCGCGCCTGCATCTCGGCACGAACTGGAGCGTGTCGGTCACGCTGAAGGAAAACCACGAGCTCGTTCGCACCGGGCCGTATGGCCTCGTGCGTCATCCGATCTATACCGGCTGCCTGGTCGCGCTGGTCGGCGCCGCGCTGATCGGCGGCGAGTGGCGCGGCGCGCTCGGCGTCGCGCTCGTGTTCGCGTCGCTCGCGTACAAGGTGCGCGTCGAGGAAAGCTGGTTGACCGGCTATTTCGGGCCGGCGTACGCGCAGTACCGCCGCGAGGTCGCGGCGCTGATCCCCGGCTTCTACTGATCCCGGCGAGGCGCGCGATGGCGAAGGTGATCGTGACCGCAATCGGCTCGGCGGGCGATGTGCATCCGCTGCTCGGCGTCGCGCGCGCGCTCGCGATGCGCGGCCACGACGTCGTGTTCTGCACGCATCCACCGTTCGAGGCGGCCGCGCGCCGCTGCGGTTTCACGTTCGTCCCGGTCGGTACCGCGGCCGAGTACGAGGCCGCGATGGCGAACCCGGCGCTGTGGGATCCGCGCACGTCGTTCCGCACGCTGTGGCAGGTGATCGCGCCCGTGCTGCGCCCGCATTACGACGCGCTGCGCGCGCTGACCGAGCGCGACACCGTGCTGGTCGGCACGCTGTGGGCGTTTTCCGCGCGCTTCATGCAGGAGCTGCACGGCACGCCGTACGTGTCGGTGCAGGTGTCGCCGTCGACGCTGCTGTCCGCGCACGTGCCGCCGACGCATCCGCGCCTGACGATTCCCGCGCGCTGGCCGCTGCCGGTGAAGACGGCACTGATGACGCTGATCGAGCGGCAGGTGCTCGACCGCGTGTGCGGACCGGCGCTCAATGCGGTGCGCCGCGACCTCGGGCTCGCACCCGCGCAGCGCGTGCTGGGCCGCTGGCTGCATTCGACCGACGGTGTGCTGTGCCTGTTTCCCGACTGGTTCGCGCCGGCGCAGCGCGACTGGCCGGCCCGTCTTCTGCAAAGCGGTTTTCCGCTGTTCAACGACGTCGCGACGCCCGACGACGATCCCGCGCTCGACGCGTTTCTCGCGGCCGGCGAGCCGCCCGTGGTGTTCACGGCCGGGTCGACGCGCGTCGATCACGCTGCGTATGCGCGCGCGGTCGAGGACGCGCTGCGTGCCACCGGCGCGCGCGGCATCCTGCTGAGCCAGCACGATACGGCACCGGCCGGCGACCG
Source organism: Burkholderia sp. 10_S31 (assembly GCF_056930375.1). Classification (NCBI taxonomy): domain Bacteria; kingdom Pseudomonadati; phylum Pseudomonadota; class Betaproteobacteria; order Burkholderiales; family Burkholderiaceae; genus Burkholderia; species Burkholderia sp. 10_S31. The sequence continues at coordinate 3,090,614 of NZ_JBXOWK010000001.1, read as the reverse complement.
CTTGCTTGTGCGCCGCTTCGTGCCGATGCGCACGCTGCTGCCGCGTTGCCGCGCGCTCGTGCATCACGGCGGGATCGGCACCGCGGCGCTCGCGTTCGAGGCCGGCATTCCGCAGGTGGTGACGCCGTTCGCGCACGATCAGTTCGACAATGCGCAGCGTGTCGCGGCGAACGGTGCCGGCGTACGCGTCGACGGTCCGGTCGACGGCGCGCGTCTCGGCGCGGCGCTCATGCGCGTGCTGAGCGAGCCCGAATTCGCCGTTTATGCGGAGCGCGCGCGTGCGCTGATCAACGCCGCACCGGACGGTTGCGAGACGGCTGCCGATTTCATCGAGCGCTTTGTACCGAAACACGGACGCGCGATCGCGCCGGCCGCCGTTGCGATGGCGGGCGCATGAGCACGGCATCGTCGCTTCAGGACACGCCCGCCGCCTTCGATGCGCGCGAACCCGCCCCTGTTGCGCCGCCGGTGCGCGGCGCGCGGCTCGCGCTCCTGACGTTCGCGCTATCGCTCGCGACCTTCATCGAAGTGCTCGACTCGACCGTGACGAACGTCGCGGTGCCGGCGATTTCCGGCAGTCTCGGCGTCTCGAACAGCCAGGGCACGTGGGTGATCAGCTCGTATTCGGTCGCGGCCGCGATCGCGGTCCCGCTGACCGGCTGGCTCGCGCGGCGCGTCGGCGAACTGCGGCTGTTCGTCGGCGCGGTGCTGCTGTTTACGCTGACGTCGCTGCTGTGCGGGCTCGCACGCGACCTGCACGTGCTGGTGGTCTGCCGCGCGCTGCAGGGGCTGTGCTCGGGGCCGATGGTGCCGCTGTCGCAGACGATCCTGCTGCGCACGTTCCCGTCGGACAAGCGCACCGTCGCGCTCGCGCTGTGGGCGATGACGGTGCTGCTCGCGCCGATCTTCGGGCCGGTGGTTGGTGGCTGGATCGTCGACAGCTTCTCGTGGCCGTGGATCTTCCTGATCAACCTGCCGATCGGGCTGTTCTCGTTCGCGGTGTGCACCATGATGCTGCGGCCCGACGCGCAGCGCGGCGCGGCCGGCCCGATCGACGTGCCCGGCATCGTGCTGCTCGTGATCGGCGTCGGCTCGCTGCAGGCGATGCTTGACCTTGGCCACGACAAGGGCTGGTTCGATTCGCCGCTGATCGTCACGCTCGCGGTGGTCGCGGGGCTCGCGATCGTGTCGCTGCTGATCTGGGAGGCGGGCGAGGCGCATCCCGTCGTCGACCTGAGCCTGTTTCGCGACCGCACGTTCTCGTTCTGCGTGCTGATCATCTCGCTCGGGATGATGAGCTTCTCGGTGGTGGGTGTCGTGTTTCCGCTGTGGATGCAGGCGGTGATGGGCTACAACGCGTTTCACGCGGGCCTCGCCACCGCATCGCTCGGCGTGCTCGCGCTCGTGTTCTCGATTCTCGTCGGCCTGCACGCGCATCGCTTCGACGCGCGCGTGCTCGCGACGTTCGGCTTCCTCGTGTTCGCGGCCGTGCTCGCGTGGGACGCGCATTTCACGCTGAAGATGACGTTCGCGCAGATCGCCACGCCAGGGCTGATCCAGGGGATCGGGCTGCCGTGCTTCTTCATTCCGCTGACGGCCGCGACGCTGTCGCGCATTCCGGACGACCGGCTCGCGGCCGCGTCGAGCCTGTCGAACTTCCTGCGCACGTTGTCCGCCGCATTCGGCACCGCGATGAGCGTGACGCTGTGGGACAACCGGGCGACCTATCACTACGACGTCGTGTCGCAATCGGTCACGCACGCATCGGCGAACACGCAGCGCTTCGTGCACACGCTGAACGCGATGGGCGTGGACGGCGTGCGCGAGCTATCCACGCTGCACCAGGTCGTGATGCAGCAGGCGTACATGATGGCGACGGGCGACATGTTCTGGATGGCGAGCATGACCTGCCTCGTGCTCGCCGCGATGATGTGGCTGACGCGGCCGAAGCGCGGTGCGGCGGCTTCGTTCGGACATTGAGGAGAGGGGCATGGCGACACTCGGCGCACTCGTGATCCTGTATCACCCGACCGACGCGCAGCTCGCGGCGCTCGGCGCGTGGCGGCATGCATGCGACGCGCTGCTCGTCGTCGACAACACGCCGCAGCCCGATGCGCGCGCCCGCGAGCGCTGCGCGCGCGACGGCATTGCACTGCTGCATCACGGCAACCGCGGCGGGATCGCAGGCGCTTACAACGCGGGGCTTGCGACGCTGTTTCGGGAGAACGTCGATGCCGTTGCGTTGTTCGACCAGGATTCGTCGGTGCCGGCCGGTTACTTCGCGACGATGCGCGACGCGTGCGCGGGTGTCGCGGGGCGCGCGTTTCTCGCCGGCCCGCGCATCTTCGACGAGAACGCGCGCAGCTTCCTGCCCGAGCTCGCGACGAACGGGATCGCGTTGCGCCGGTTGCGCGTCGATCCCGACGCGCCGCTGCAGCGCTGCGCGTTCCTGATCTCGTCGGGCTGCGTCGTGTCGCGCGCCGCGTTCGACGTGCTCGGCCGCTTCGACGAGACGCTGTTCATCGATCACGTCGATACCGAGTACAGCTTTCGCGCGCTCGCGCTCAACGTGCCGCTCTATGTCGTGCCGTCGCTGGTGCTGCCGCACCGGATCGGCGCGAAGCAGCGTCACGCGTTCGGCCCTTTCGAAATGACGTCGATGAATCACTCGTGGCAGCGGCGCTACTACAGCGCGCGCAATGCGGTGCAGCTCGGGATGCAGTACGGGTTGCGCTTTCCGGTGGCGATCGTGCCGAACCTGCTGACCGTGTGGCAGGTCGTGCAGATCGCGCTCGTCGAGAGCAACAAGCGCGACAAGCTCGCCGGCATCCTGTTCGGTATCGCGGACGGCTTGTTCGGCCGGCTCGGTCCACTCGAGCGCGCGCGGCCGCGACTGGCCGCGCGCGCGCAGCGCGTCCGGCAGGGATGAGGGAAGCGATGGAACGCATCATGAAAGCGGCGCGGCCGGCGCGCGGCGGGCCGCGCGGCTGGACGATCGTCGCGGCGGCCGCGCTGCTGGCGCTGGGCGGCTGCGTGCCGTCGGGGTTCCTGCCGTCGCTGTCGCTGCGCGCACCGGCCGGCGACGCGCTCGCACAAACCGCGGGGCCGGGTGCGGACGGCGCGTGGCCCGCGCCCGACTGGGTCAGGCAGCTGCAGGATCCGCAGCTCGACGCACTGGTGGCGGAGGCGTCGCGGAACAACCCCGACCTGCAGGTCGCGCAGGCGCGGCTGCGGATCGCGCAGGCGCAGCTTCGGCAATTCGATTCGCTGACGGGGCTGACCGGCACGGCCGGCGCGACGGTCAGCCGCGCGCGGATGCCGAAGCCGGGCGACATCGCCGACGTGTCCGCCGGCGGCTATCGCGTGCCGGTCGAGATCTTCGGCGATCCGGTCGTATCGCCGTCGTCGGTGTTCGTCGGGCTGAACTACCAGCTGGATCTGTGGGGCAAGAACCGTGCGGCGACCAGGAGCCTGATGTCGCTGCGCGACGCGGCGGGTGTCGAGGCCGAACAAGTTCGGCTCACGCTCGCGGTCGCGATCGTCACCGTGTATTGCCAGCTCGACCAGGCGTACGCGGTACGCGACCTGCTGCAGCAGAAGCTGAAGATCAGCCAGCGCGTGACGGCCGTGCTGCGCGAGCGCACCGCGCGCGGCCTCGACAACGCGTACGACGCGAGCGACGCGTCGATCAAGCGCAGCCGCCTGCTCGAACAGATCGCGCTGAACGACGAGCAGATCAAGCTCGCGCAATTGCAGCTCGGCGTGCTGTCCGGCCGTGGCCCCGAGCGTGGCCTCGCGCTGCAGCGGCCGCGCGTCGGCGTATTCCCCGGCGGCGCGCTGCCCGCGCGGTTGCCGGCCGATCTGCTCGGCCGCCGGCCCGACATCGTCGCCGCGCGGCTGCGGGTCGAAGCCGCGTTCGCGAATGCCGATTCGACGCGCGCGCAGTTCTATCCGGACGTGAACCTCGTCGCGCTCGGCGGCGTGTTCGCGCTGACGCCCGCGTCGCTGTTCTCGCGCGACGCGCTCGCTGGCTCCGTCGGTCCGGCGATCTCGCTACCGGTGTTCGATCGCGGCCGCCTGAAGGCGAAGCTCGGCGCGGACGTCGCGCAGGCCGACGTCGCGATCGGGCTGTACAACAAGACCGTCGACGACGCGCTCGGCCAGGTCGCGCAGATCGTCACGTCGCTGCAGACCGCGCAGACGCTCGTCGCGCAGCAGCAGGACGCCGTCGCCGCCGCGCAGAAGATCGTGCAGATCGCGGCCGACCGCCATCGGCGTGGCGTGCTGATGCAGAAGGACGTCGATGTCGCGGATCTCACGCTGATCGACGAGCGCGCGCAGCTAATTGCATTGCTCGGGCGGCAGCGGACGCTGCGTGTCGGGCTGGTCGGCGCGCTCGGCGGCGGATTCGATGCGAGCGCAACGATGGCATCGGCATCGGCGCCGACGGTTGCGACGCGTACCGCGCAAGGCACGCGGCCGAAGCGCGGCGCGCTGGCGAACGCCGCTGCCCGCAACGAGACGAACGCCGGCACGCAGGCGCGTCGCGTGGCCGCGTCCGGTAGTGGTGGCGCGCCGCAGGTAGCGCGGATCGACCCGCCGGCTGTGATCGCGACGCCGCGCAGCCCGACGATCGATACCGCGAGCGTGAGCGCCGGCACGCGCGGCACGGCACCCGCTGTCGCCGCCGACACGCGCGTGCCGGCGATTCCCCTGTTCCAGCATGACCGTCTGATCGTTACGCAAAGCGACTGATGCACCACGACAACCTTCATACCGCCGCGCAGCCGGCCGCACTGAACGATCCGGCACTCGACGCGCGCCGGGCGACCCGCCGCAAGCGTTTCACGCTGTTCTTCGCGGTCGTGCTGCTGGCCGCGCTCGTCTGGATCGCGTTCTGGCTGTTGCGCGACCGCTATGACGAGGACACCGACGACGCGTACGTCGCGGGCAGCATCGTGCAGGTCGCCGCGCAGATTCCGGGCGCCGTGACCGACGTGCTCGTTGCCGATACGCAGGCCGTGCGCGCCGGGCAGACGCTCGTGCGGCTCGACGACACCGAAGCGTCCGTCGCTTTCGCACAGGCGAAGGCACAGCTCGTGCAGGCCGTGCGCCAGGTCGCGAACGCGAAGATCTCGAACACGATGTACGTGGAAGCCGTGAACGCGCGCCAGGCCGACCTGTCGCTCGCGCAGCGCGCGCTTGCCGCGCGCTCGGGCGCATCGGTCGAGATCGTGGCGCCGGAGGAACTGGCGCGTGCCCGCGCGGCGGTCGCCGGCGCGCAGGCGAACCTTGCCGCCGCGCAGGCGCAGCTCGAAGCGGCGCGTGCGCTCGGCAGCAAGCTGCCGGTTGACGAGAGCCCTGCGGTCGTGCAGGCGGCCGCCCAGTTCAAGCTCGCGTACCGGAACCTGAAGCGCACGACGATTGTCGCGCCAGTCGACGGCACGGTCGGCCAGCGTTCAGTGCAGGTCGGCCAGCAGGTCGGGCCCGGCGTGCCGCTGATGTCAATCGTGCAGCTGAACCGGCTGTGGATCGACGCGAATTTCAAGGAGGGGCAGATCCGCCACATGCGCATCGGCCAGCCGGTCGACGTGGTGTCGGACCTGTACGGGTCGCGCGTCGTCTATCGCGGCCGCGTGCAGGGCTTCTCGGCCGGTACCGGCAGCGCGTTCTCGATGCTGCCGTCGCAGAACGCGGCCGGCAACTGGATCAAGGTCGTGCAGCGCGTGCCGGTCGTGATCGCGATCGATCTCCGCGACCTGGCCGCGCATCCGCTCAGGGTCGGGTTGTCGATGCGTGCGACGGTCGATACGCGCAACCGCGACGGCCATGCGCTCGACAGCGAGCCGCCGACGCCGGCCGTCAGCACGCGCATGCACGACGGCGTCGCGAGCGACGCGGAAGCGGCCGCCGCCGCGATCATCCGCGAGAACCAGGGCGGGTAACGCGCACCCGACCCCGGGGCGGGCCGATCGCCGCGACCGGCCGGGCCCCGCGTTAGGCCTTCCACGCGACGGTCTCCCAGTGCGCCACCTTCCCGTTTTCCGGTGGTTTTCCGGCCCGACTTTCGTGTTTCCGCCATCGATGTCGGCACCGATCAAACACATGTCGCGTTTGAGAAATCGGCGCCCCCGCCTCCGGGACTACTCTCGAACAGCACGTTGCATGTGCGCCGCATCCGCCCGGCGCGCAGCAGCGCCATCCAACGAGACATGGAGACAATACGATGAGCAGCAATCGAGGTGTCGTCTATCTTGGGCCGGGCAAGGTCGAAGTACAGAAGATCGATTATCCGAAAATGGTCGATCCGACCGGCCGAGCGATCGGCCACGGCGTCATTCTGAAAGTGGTGAGCACGAACATCTGCGGTTCCGACCAGCACATGGTGCGCGGCCGCACGACCGCCCCGGTCGGCCTCGTGCTCGGTCACGAGATCACGGGTGAAGTGGTCGAGGTGGGTCCCGATGTCGAGACGCTGAGAATCGGCGATCTCGTGTCGGTGCCGTTCAACGTCGCGTGCGGCCGCTGCGCGATGTGCAAGGACACGCATACGGGCGTGTGCCTGAACGTGAACCCGTCGCGTGCCGGCGGCGCATACGGCTACGTCGACATGGGCGGCTGGATTGGCGGCCAGGCCGAGTACGTGCTCGTGCCGTACGCCGACTTCAACCTGCTGAAATTCCCGGACCGCGACCAGGCGATGGCGAAGATTCGCGATCTGACCTGTCTGTCCGACATTCTGCCGACCGGTTACCACGGCGCGGTGAGCGCGGGCGTGAAGCCGGGTTCGACGGTCTACATCGCGGGCGCGGGCCCGGTCGGGATGGCGGCGGCCGCCTCGGCGCGCCTGCTCGGCGCGGCAGTGACGATCGTCGGCGACATGAACGAGGAACGCCTCGCACATGCGCGGGCAATGGGCTTCGAGACGGTCGACCTGTCGAAGGACGCGTCGCTCGGCGAGCAGATCGAGCAGATCCTCGGCGTGCCGGAGATCGACTGCGCGGTCGACTGCGTCGGCTTCGAGGCGCACGGCCACGGTTCGTCGGGCCACTCCGAGGAAGCGCCCGCAACGGTGCTGAACTCGCTGATGGAAATCACGCGTCCGGCCGGCGCGATCGGCATCCCGGGCCTGTACGTGACGGACGATCCGGGCGCGAAGGACAAGGCCGCGCAGCACGGCAGCCTGAGCATTCGCTTCGGCCTCGGCTGGGCGAAGTCGCACTCGTTCTTCACGGGCCAGACGCCGGTGCTGAAGTACAACCGCAACCTGATGCAGGCGATCCTGTTCGACCGTCTGCCGATCGCGAAGATCGTCAACGTCGAGGTGATCTCGCTCGACCAGGCGCCGGAAGGCTACAAGAAGTTCGACGGCGGCGCGCCGCGCAAATTCGTGATCGATCCGCACGGTTTGCTGGCAGCCTGACGCACGAACGACAGGCATGAAGCGGGCGGCACCGGAAACGGTGCCGCCCGTTTTTTCTGTGCGCGCGCCGCGCTCAGTGTCCGCGATAGAGCCCGGCCATTGCGGCCTCGGTCGCCGCCGCGCGCCGCCCGTGGCGCATGTGCACGCTCACGCGGCGGATCGCATGCGCGCGCCGGGCCGGGACGCCGCCTTTCCAGTCGGCGACGCGGATGCCGCCGCGCGCGCTTTCCGGCTCGCGAAGCGGCGGCGCGTGCCGCGCGAGCGTCGTGGTCGCGCGTCCGGTCCCGTGTCGGGTCGTACCGGCGTTGCCTGGCTGGTCGGTTGCACTCGGCCGGTCGGCGTCGGCGAGCCGATTCGTGTCGGCCGGCGCGCGGTCGGCCGGATGAAATGCATGGACGGGGGCGGGCACGACCGGCAACGTCGGCGTGTCGGCCGCTTGCGCACTGGCGTCGGCCGCCACCCGTCCCGGCGCACCCTGGCCGCGACAGACGGGGTCGGCCCGGCAGGTCCGGTCGAGCGTCACGTAACCGCCGACCAGCAGCACGAGGGTCAGGATGCTCAGCAGCGGCGCGCTCGATGCGCGCGGCCGCTGGATCGCCGCGTTGCGCACCGCGGCCGCGACGCGCGACGACCACGTCGGGGCAGGCTGCTGCGTACCGTGCGGGGGCACGGCCTGCGCGGCATGCGCATCGCCGTGCCGCTCGTGCAGCGGCGCGAACGGCCAGCCCCCCAGTCCGCAGACGGGGCACTGCTCGCTGGCGCGAAACGCCATGAAGCCGCATTGCCGGCAGCGCTGGCTGACGGCACCGCGCGGCTCGGCACGCAGGTTCAGTGCGCCGCGCAGCGTATCGCGCGTGCGGACTTTCCGGTTGGGCAGGATTCGCATGGCGTTGCTACCTCGTCTGTCGTTGCCGCTCGGCGAGCGTGCCGATGGTGCGCATCGCATCCTCGACGGCAGGGGTCCACGGCCGGCCATAGTTCAGCCGGACATAACGGTGAAATGCGCCCGTCACGGAAAAGATCGGCCCGGGCGCGAGGCTCACGCCGTTCTCCATCGCGTCGTCGAACAACCGCATCGCGTCCACGTGCGGCGGCAGTTCGATCCACAGGAAATACCCGCCGCGCGGTGCAAACACTTCCGTGTCGGGCGGAAAGTACGCGCGAACGGCGGCCAGCATTTGCGCCTGGTGCGCGGCCAGGTTGCGCCGGAGCCGGCGCAGGAAGCGGTCGTACGCGCCGTTGCGCAGGTAGGTGGATACGGCCATCTGTGCGGGCACGTCTGCCGCCGGCGCGCTTGCATTCTTCACGTGCCTGATCTGCTGCACATAGCGTCCGGCCGCGACCCAGCCGATCCGGAAGCCGGGTGCGAGGCACTTCGAGAACGACCCGCAATGCAGCACGAGCCCGCTGTCGTCGTACAGCTTCGCGGGGCGTATGGGCGTCGGGCCGAAATGCAGTTCGCCGAACACGTCGTCCTCGATCAGCGGCACCTGGTGTGACGTGAGCAGTTCGATCAGCGCGCGCTTGCGCTCGTCGGACAGCGTCGCGCCGGTCGGGTTGTGGAGCGAGGTCATGAACCAGCACGCGCGCACCGGATGGGCGTCGAGCGCGTCGGCGAGCGCATCGAGATCAAGGCCGGTGCGCGGGTCGACCGGGATTTCGATGGTCTTCAGATGCAGCCGCTGCACGGCCTGCAGTACCGCGGGGAAGGCCGGGCGCTCGATCGCGACGATGTCGCCGGGGCGCGTGAGCGCCTGCAGGCTCAGCGTCAGCGCTTCGGCCGCGCCGGTCGTGATGACGATCTCTTCCATCGGCAATGACGCACCCGCGTTCAGGTAGCGCAATGCGATCTGGCGGCGCAGCGCTTCGTGGCCGGGCGGCAGTCCGGCCAGCAGTTTCGCGCGGTCCATGTTGCGGGCCGCCGTCGCCGCGTACCGCCACAGGCTGCTCATCGGAAACAGCGAATAGCTGGCGAACGCGGAACCCAGCGGCACGATGTCGTCGCGCTTGAGCGAGTCGATCAGCCGGAACAGCGCGTCGTCCTCGCCGGCTTGCGACGCGCCCGCCTTGCGTGGTGTGTCGTGGCCGGTCCGCACGCGCTTGTCATCGAGGTTCGCAACGAAATAGCCGGAACGCGCGCGCGCGACGATCAGGCCCTCGCTTTCGAGCGTGTAGTACGCACGAAATACGGTGGAAGGACTTACACGATAGGCGCGGCACGCCGAGCGCACGGTCGGGATGCGCGTGCCGACCGCGAGGTCGCCACGCCGGATCGCGTCCGCAATCGTCTGCGCGAGCGCCGCATATCGCTTCATGCCTGCCCTCCGGCCGAGCGCGGCCGTCGCTGAAAAAAAAGAGTAGCACGGCATCCGCCGCGTTCAATCCCGCCCCCAATCGCTGATCGGCATGTCGCTGATACGCATGTTTTCGAGCGACTCTGATTCTTTTCTTCAGACCAGTGAACCGGCATGCTGCGCAAACTGTATTCCCAGTGCCTGATCGAGACGGAGTTCACGCTGCCCCGATGGCGTATCCGTGACCCCGCGCACCGTGAGCGGGACCTTGTCTACGGCGTCCTTACCCTTATCCGGAAGCAACCAGCGTGAAATCGAAGTTCCTCGTCGCGGGCCTCGTGGCCGGCATCGCCCTCGACCTGTTCAGCGGCGCCGCCGCAGCGGCCTGCATCAGCAATCCCCCGACTCAATCCAACACGTCGTTTCCTGTCGCACTCACCGGCAAGCTCGTCTATCACAGCTATGTCAAGTACGGCGACGGCACGAGTCAGTTGTTCCTGTACGACTTTTCCGCCCACACGCTCACGCAACTGAGCAAGAGCAACTGGGGTATCACCGATCCGATGAACGGCGTGTTCAGCCCCGATGGCAAGTGGCTCGCGTTCATGGGTATCAGCAACGGCGCATGGAACGTGTTCATGCTGCAGCTCGGCGCCGGCACGCCGCCCGTCAACCTGACGAACAGCACGGGCGCGACGCGCAACGAGGATCCGAAGTTCAGCGCGGACGGCAAGACGCTCGTGTTCAAGCAGAACGGCGACGTGAAGCAGGGCACGCTGTCGTACACCAGCGCGGGCCCGGTGTTCACGTCGGTCGTGAGCCTGACGAATGCGCCGGCCGGCGCCGAATACTCGATGCCGTTCCTCGCGCCGGACGCGAGCGCCGTCTACTACGCGACGGGCACCGGTTCGAACATGGGGCTGATGAAGCGCACGATCGCGACCGGCGCGACCGCGGTGTTCGATCATCCGGCCGGGCTGCAGACCTACTATCCGATCGTGCGCGGCGACGGCATGGTGTTCTATGCGCGCTGGAAGGACACAGGTGGCGCGGACCAGATCTATGCGAAGACCGCGGACCCGGCGTCGACGCCGAACGCGCTGCCGATCAGCGACTGCATGAGCAACAACTCTGACCCGGCGCCGGTGAGCGGCACGAACTACGTGTTCTTCTCGTCGACGACGGCGGGCGGCTACCAGCTTTACGTGGGCGACGCGACGACCGGCCAGCGCTGGAGCCTGTCGCAGTTCGGCGTGAACGCGGACGCGACCAAGGCGAAGCTCGGCTCGAGCTACTACGGCGGCCCGGCCGCCGCGCAGCCGACGCTGTTGTCGCAGGGGCATCCGGCCGCTGCATCGGCGAGCTACAGTGCGTCTTTGTCGCCGGACAAGGCGTTCGACGGCAACACGACGAGCACGCGCTGGGATTCGCCGGAAGGCGCGGGCGTCGGTACGGAATGGATCTCCGTGGATCTCGGCGCGGTGAAGCAGATCAGCAGCGTTGATCTCTACTGGGACGCGGGCGCGCTCGTCTACCAGATCCAGACGTCGAACGACAACGCGAACTGGACGACGGTCTATTCGACGAACAACGGCGTGTCGTACGGCCACGTCACGCTGCCGAGCCTGAACGCGCAGGGGCGCTACGTGCGGATGCTCGGCACGAAGCGCGCGACGCAGTGGGGTTACTCGCTCGACGAAATGCAGGTGTGGGGATCGTAAGCGCGAGCTGAAAGCAGTCTTATGCCGGCCCCATTGTTGCAGCGATCGCTCGCACGTAGCAGATTCCGGTATCTCGATTTTCGGGGAAACCGGTGGATGTGCGTTCCCTGGATCGCGGGCCATGGACTGACCGGACGAAGGAAGACACAGACAAAGGCGCTGCAAGCGCGCAAAGAAGACGGCCCGCTTTGCGCGGGCTGGTAAATGCGGCGTGTAACGTCAGTGCGTCTTAGGTATCGAATCGGTATCGAAAACAATGCCGATGTAATGGGCAGGCATGTTCGAGGGACGGCCACATGCGAATGCTACACGTGCGCGGCTCAGCGTGAGCGCGATGGCGGTGAGGAGTTTAGTCACCATTGACGACGTACCCTGGAATGCTGTCGGCGCGGGGATATGAATGTTCGCATACGCGGACGTACCATTCTATTGTCGTCAATTGATGGCCTTGCTTCGCGGCACCACAAGCGGGTCGTCACACATCCATGCGCAGCTGCCTTTACAGATCGGCGTCAATTCAACGATCATCTGATGAACGTCGACGGTGCCGTCGGGCTGCTTTACCACCATTTCATCGGTAAAGGTTTTTTTGTCGATCAAGATGTGATCGGCGCTTATGCCAAGCTGCTGCAAATACAATTTCGCATTTTCGGCGCGAGCGTCTTTCAATTCCTCAACATTCTTTTCTTTGATGTAGGCGCCAGAAATTACGGTCGCTTGAATTTCCACGTCGGGCCATTTTTTTGCCTCAATAACGCTATTCGATATTGCTATTCTGTCTGCATTGGAAAATGTGGTTGTGTTGAATGGGAATTGCACCTGCGCTTCCTCGCCTATCGTACATGCAGTCGCGGTGCCGGATAGAACCGGCGACAGCGTGAAAAGGCAGGCCGCAACGTAGGATTTGAACGAATTTCTGTTCATGGTCTAATTATTTTGTCGAAGGTTGAAATGTATCCAGTGATGCTGTCAGCGTTGGTGATGGCGTTCTCCGGATTCTGCATCGCAAATACTTTCATTCCGATTTCCGTGTCTCCGTATATGATGTCTTCGGAGTTGAATGTGTCGGTGTAATGTGTGCATTCGTGAATCAGCACCTTTATTTTCGATGCGTGATACAGTTCACCGAATGAATCACTGCAAAATTTAGAATAGATGGCAATGACTCGTTTATGAGAGTCGGGTTTACACACGGCGGCGTGATTTCGGCCGTTGTCCGGCACGATTGCGCAAGTTAGATTTTTGCTAACTTTACTATCCCATCGGACAATTTTTTCCGGAACCAGCTCTTGCATTGCGGCAAGCAATCGTGGTAGCCCGGAAGATAACGTGCTGCGAATCTGTGCGTCGGCACGTCCAAAATAGGTTGTGGCGCGCGCTTGTTCATTCGCATCCCATCGAGCTACCGCAGCAATGCGATCCTTGATGAGGACAATTGCCGCATCGCATGCGCGCATAGCAATCTCGGCGAACTGCTCATTGCTCATGTTCGGGCATATTGGCGTTGTGTTGATATCGACCTGCACTTTGGAGCCAGGCGTCGTGTTCGTCGTGGCGGTGTCGTGTACCAACACGTAATCGTCATCAGAATTTGGCATTTCTGTTCCTTGCAATCTCGAACTTGAGCGATTCCGCATGCGCGGACGTAACCCGCTGCGTGTGTCCTGTTGCGTCTGTCACGCCGGAAAATACCTTTCCGGATGATAGGAGAATCCGATATCGGACATTCGCGAGCGGTCGCCCGCTATCTGCATCGCGCAATACGTATTGTTCGTCATGGATGTCCGATGCGGGCGCGTGTCGGGTCGTCTCAAATGCTGAGCGCGCGGCGAACGGGCTCGCTGCATTACGGTAACTGCCACCTCCGTAAAAAATTGTGCTGTCGCTACCCGCGATCAGTCGGTTTTTCCCGCATGGACAGAGTACGGCGTCACCCTCCAGCGCAACACATCGCCCGTGGTGAGTCATGCGCTGTGCACCGCCCACTATCAGGAACGCCCCTTCGCAATTTCCGCATGTCGCCTTGTCGCCATCCAGCGCGACCTGTTTGCCGTGGTTGAACATCGTTGACGTAACGGCGATGACGACACCACCCGTTGTCGTCGGGTCGCCATTCCTGACTGCTCGTCGCCTCATGGTCGTTTCCTCAATCGAAGTTGGTAAAGACCCAGTCGGCTGACTCGGGGTCATAGATTGCGTATTGATCGATCGCTACGCCTTCAACCACGACGGTCGGCGGCATATGTGCTAACGCTTCGGCCTCTGCATCTGTTATCTGACCGGCGGTCCACGTATCCATCATGTCGAGCGTCTTGTTGAACCCGGATAGTCCGGCCCGCGCATAGGCGGTTTCAACTCGTTCGACCACGCTGTCGGGGAAACGGATGGTGAAGTGGTCGCGATTTTCGGCTGGCACGTTGAAGGATGCAAAGGCGTAGGTCATCAACGGATGACCCGTATCGGAAACCGCCAGCCGGCCTCCGATCGCCCCATAGGCGTAGTTCACGGCGACCAATAGTCGGCCGTGCTGTTCCATGAAATGACGGGTATCGACTTGCCGGAAATCGATTGGCCAGAAGGGGGCGTCGTCGCGCGCAAGGGTTCGGGAACCCATGACCGCATCAAGGAGCGAAAGGTAGGTGCAAATGAACGGATCGTTCGTGCAGATCATTTGCATGTTGCTGCTATACATCGGATCGACTGCGTCGGGTGTACAGATGTGCGTGTGGTGTAGCTGCTTCACCATCGCGTAAAGCTGGATCGAAGAGTGAAGAAAATACGGACAATCGGCCCGTTTTTTTTCTGTCATAAGCTCGGATATTTTTTATGGATGGACGAGCTATGAACGGTCGCCGGTAACGATCGGCTTGTCTATTGGACGAGTATGATTTTTGGTTTGGATTTCGAACAAAGGACTGAAATTCGAGATGGCGTGACGTAGGAAATCGTGAGGTGGCCGATGAGTGCTCAATCACGGATCAAGCTGCATGCTGCGCACGAGATGAGGCGACGCTAAGCCGCGGCGAAGGCATGATGGGATGATGGCGCCCATCGGCGTGCCGGGTGACAGCGGAAGAGACCGCGTGAGGGACGCGGATTTTTTGCTCCTGGAGATTGCCACGCGTCGACGGACGGCACTGTTCGGCGCGATGTCCCCAGAACCACGGCGATCGCCTTCTTTTACCGGGGGGCATCAGGAAACGGGAAATAGGCCGCTACAGCCGCACTACCGTCAGGAGAAGTGGCGCGAAAGCATCGCGCCGAGAAGTCAAATCCTCTGCGTAGCGTTCGCTGCCACGCTTTCGCAACTTCGCCGCCTCAGTTTTCAAGACTGAATGTTCTTTATCGTGCCGTGCGCATCACGCGTGGATCACGCGGGCCGGAAAGGCCGGCCCGCCGGCCGCGGCACCCTGTGCGAGCGGCGCGACCTGCTTGCGGCGCTCGCGCGTCGGCGCAACGCCGAACGCATCGCGATAGCTCTTGCTGAAGTGGCACGCCGACTGGAAGCCGCACGCCATCGTGATGTGCATGATCGACATGTCGGTCTGCAACAGCAGCTCGCGCGCGCGGCGCAGCCGCAACGTCAGGTAATAGTGCGTGGGCGTCATCCCGAGATGCTCGCGGAACAGGCGCTGCAGCTGGCGCTGCGACATGTTCGCAAGCCGCGCGAGTTCCTCGCGCGACAGCGGCTCCTCGATGTTGTTCTCCATCAGCGAGATCACTTCGAACAGCGACTTGTTCGCCGAGCCGAGCCGCGCGACGAGCGGCATCCGCTGTTGCGCGCTCGTGTCGCGCACGTGTTCGACGATGAACTGCTCGGCGATCTGCGTGACGCGCGGGGTGCCCACGCGCGCGGCGATCAGGTTCAGCATCATGTCGAGCGGCGCGACGCCGCCCGTGCACGTGATGCGGTCGCGGTCGACCACGAACAGTTCCTTCAGGAAGCGCGTATCCGGAAACTCTTCCTTCAGCGCCGACATGTTTTCCCAGTGGATCGCGCACGCGTAGCCCGCGAGCAGCCCCGACTTCGCGAGTGCATAGGTGCCCGTGCACAGGCTGCCGAGCGGAATCCCGGAGCGCGCGAAGCGACGCAGCGTCGACAGATGGGCGGGCGTCGTCGCGCGCTGCACGTCAACGCCGCCGCATACGAAAACGATGTCCGGCTGCCCCACGCATTCGGCCGGGCCCGTGTCGACCGTGAGTCCGTTGCTCGCCGTGACCGGACCGCCGTCCGGGCTGATCAGCGACCAGCGGTAGAGCGGCTGCCCGCTCAGGTAGTTCGCCATCCGAAGCACCTCGATCGCATTCGTGAACGCGATCATCGTGAAGTTCGGCAGGGGCATGAACGCGAAGTGGGACAGCGACGCTGTGCGGTCGGGCGACATGGGGGGCGTTCCTTGAATCTCTAATAGCTTTTGGCCCGAGAGGCACGCATCGGGCTACCGTATTGTGTGAGCGAGCGCAACAAGCGTGCCATACGGCTAAACCCTAGCCCCATACGTCATATGGGCGTCCGACCGATGCTGCGCTGCACCGTAACCGGGCTGCGCTGCACCCTGGACGCGCAGCACCGGCACCGGCAAAGTGCCTGTCCATAGGTGAACGGCAACCGGCGGTTTGGTCGGTCATCCGAAAAAGCACGACCGGTCACTTGTACAAAACGGACGTGCATGGCGGAAAAGGCAAAGAACGCGTCTAAATTCATCAATCCGTCGAAAATCCGAACGACAAGAATAGAGCCGTCGGCAGCCTTGCACTGGACGCGCTGGAAACCCAGGTACGGCGGGCCTCGAGCTTCGGTTTCATGCCCTTTATTCTTCGTCACGGACGCACTATGTCGAACACCCAGCCTTTCTTCTCGCAGCCCCTTGCCGAGCGCGACGCGCCGGTGCGCAGCGCCATCCTGAAGGAACTCGAGCGCCAGCAGTCGCAGGTCGAGCTGATCGCGTCGGAAAACATCGTGTCGCGCGCGGTGCTGGAGGCGCAGGGTTCGGTGCTGACCAACAAGTATGCGGAAGGCTATCCGGGCAAGCGTTACTACGGCGGCTGCGAATTCGCGGACGAGGTCGAGGCGCTGGCGATCGAGCGCGTGAAGCAGATCTTCAACGCGGGCTACGCGAACGTGCAGCCGCACTCGGGCGCGCAGGCGAACGGCTCGGTGATGCTCGCGCTGGCGAAGCCGGGCGATACGGTGCTCGGCATGTCGCTGGACGCAGGCGGCCACCTGACGCACGGCGCGAAGCCGGCGCTGTCGGGCAAGTGGTTCAATGCGGTGCAGTACGGCGTGAACCGCGACACGATGCGGATCGACTACGACCAGGTTGAAGAGCTCGCGCACCAGCACAAGCCGAGCCTGATCATCGCCGGCTTCTCCGCCTACCCGCGCGCGCTGGACTTCGCACGCTTCCGTGCGATCGCCGACAGCGTCGGCGCGAAGCTGATGGTCGACATGGCGCACATCGCGGGCGTGATCGCCGCCGGCCGCCATGCGAACCCGGTCGAGCACGCGCATGTCGTCACGTCGACCACGCACAAGACGCTGCGCGGCCCGCGCGGCGGCTTCGTGCTGACCAACGACGAAGAGATCGCGAAGAAGATCAACTCGGCCGTGTTCCCCGGCCTGCAGGGCGGCCCGCTGATGCACGTGATCGCCGGCAAGGCCGTCGCGTTCGGCGAAGTGCTGCACGCGGACTTCAAGACCTACATCGACAACGTGCTCGCGAACGCGCAGGCGCTCGGCGAAGTGCTGAAGGCGGGCGGCGTGGACCTCGTCACCGGCGGCACCGACAACCACCTGCTGCTGGTCGACCTGCGCCCGAAGGGCCTGAAGGGCGCGCCGGTCGAACAGGCGCTTGAGCGTGCGGGCATCACCTGCAACAAGAACGGCATTCCGTTCGACACCGAGAAGCCGACCGTCACGTCGGGCATCCGCCTCGGCACGCCGGCCGGCACGACGCGCGGCTTCGGCGTCGCGGAGTTCCGCGAGATCGGCCGCCTGATTCTCGAAGTGTTCGACGCGCTGCGCGCGAACCCGGAAGGCGACCACGCGACCGAACAGCGCGTGCGCCGCGAGATTTTCGCGCTTTGCGAGCGCTTCCCGATTTACTGATCGACGACCCCCACAAAAGCAGAGACTGGAGCGAGAGGCAGATATGAGCACGCTGCATCAGGACAGCATCATCATCGACGGACTGAACATCTCGAAGTTCGAGAAGCCGGTATTCGAGGACATGCGCAAGGGCGGCATCACGGCCGCAAACTGCACGGTATCGGTGTGGGAGAACTTCACCAAGACCGTCGACAACATCGGCGTGATGAAGAAGAAGATCCGCGACAACGGCGAGCTGCTGACGCTGGTACGCACGACGGACGACATCTTCCGCGCGAAGAAGGAAGGCAAGACGGGGATCATCCTCGGCTTCCAGAACGCGCACGCGTTCGAGGACAACCTCGGCTACATCGAGGCGTTCGCCGACATGGGCGTGCGCGTCGTGCAGCTTTGCTACAACACGCAGAACCTGGTCGGCACCGGTTGCTACGAACGCGACGGCGGGCTGTCGGACTTCGGCCGCGAAGTGATCACCGAGATGAACCGTGTCGGCATCATGGTCGACCTGTCGCATGTGGGTGGCAACACGTCGTCGGAAGCGATTGCGTTCTCGAAGAAGCCGGTGTGCTACTCGCACTGCCTGCCGTCGGGCCTGAAGGAACATCCGCGCAACAAGAGCGATGTGCAGCTGAAGGAAATCGCCGACGCCGGCGGCTTCGTCGGCGTGACGATGTTCGCGCCGTTCCTGAAGCGCGGGATCGAGGCGAACATCGATGACTACATCGAGGCGATCGACTACGTCGTGAACCTGATCGGCGAAGACGCGGTCGGCATCGGCACGGACTTCACGCAGGATTTCGCGAAGGAATTCTTCGACATGCTGACGCATGACAAGGGCCGCTATCGCCAGCTGACGAACTTCGGCAAGGTGATCAACCCGGACGGCATCCGCACGATCGGCGACTTCCCGAACCTGACCGCGGCGATGGAACGTCACGGCTGGAAGGAGTCGCGCATCCGCAAGATCATGGGCGAGAACTGGGTGCGCGTGTTCAAGGACGTGTGGGGCGCGTAAGCGTCCGCCCGCCCGAACCGCTACCCGCGATTCAACATTAGAAAAATCGGGACGTGCCTGCACAAGCCGCGCGGGCACGCGGACGATGTCGCGCCTGAACCGCGCGGCCAATTTTCCTCACGGAGTCACCACGATGCAACCGCAACTGCCGATCAACGTCGATCCCGATACCGGCGTCTGGACCACCGACGCGCTGCCGATGCTGTACGTGCCGCGCCACTTCTTCACGAACAACCACGTCGCCGTCGAAGAAGCGCTCGGCGTCGAAGCGTATGCCGAGATCCTCTACAAGGCCGGCTACAAATCGGCGTACCACTGGTGCGACAAGGAAGCGAAGCTGCACGGGTTGACCGGCATGGCCGTGTTCGAGCACTACCTGAAGCGCCTGTCGCAACGCGGCTGGGGCCTGTTCTCGATCATCGAGGCCGATCCGGCCAGCGCCCGCGCGAAGATCGAGCTGCGCCACTCGTCGTTCGTGCTCCAGCAGCCGGGCAAGGAAGGCAAGCTCTGCTACATGTTCGCGGGCTGGTTCGCCGGCGCGATGGACTGGGTCAACGACACGACGCCGGAAGGCAAGGACGCGCCGCGCGCGCAATCGAAGGAAGTGCAGTGTGCCGCCGAGCATCACGACCACTGCATCTTCGAAGTGTCGCCGATCGCGCACTGATGCGCTGACGTAACGACACAGCAACACAACAACACCCGCAACACGAGACATTCGAACGCCAGAGGTCGCCTGCGATGCGTTATCCCCATCTGTTCAAACCCATGCAGCTGAACCAGCTGACGCTGCGCAACCGGATCGTCAGCACCGCGCACGCGGAGGTGTATGCCGAGCCGGGCGGCCTGCCGGGCGACCGCTACATTCGCTACTACGAAGAGAAGGCGAAGGGTGGCGTCGGCCTCGCGATCTGCGGCGGGTCGAGCCCCGTGTCGATCGACAGCCCGCAGGGCTGGTGGAAGTCGGTGAACCTGTCGACCGACAAGATCATCGACCCGCTCACGCGTCTCGCCGACACGATGCACAAGCACGGCGCGAAGATCATGATCCAGGCGACGCACATGGGCCGCCGCTCGTCGTTCCACGGCGAGCACTGGCCGCACCTGATGTCGCCGTCGGGCGTGCGCGAGCCGGTGCACCGCGGTAACGCGAAGATCATCGAGATCGAGGAAATCCGCCGCATCATCGGCGACTTCGCGGCCGCCGCGAAGCGCGTGAAGGCAGCCGGCATGGATGGCATCGAAATCTCCGCCGCGCACCAGCACCTGATCGACCAGTTCTGGAGCCAGCGTTCGAACCACCGCACCGACGAATGGGGCGGCAGCCTCGAGAACCGTCTGCGCTTCGGCATCGAAGTGCTGACGGCCGTGCGCGAAGCGGTCGGCAAGGACTTCTGCGTCGGCCTGCGGATGTGCGGCGACGAATTCCACGAAGACGGCCTTGATCACGAAGCGCTGAAGGAAATCGCGCAGGCGATGTCGGAGACGGGCCTGATCGACTACCTGAGCGTGGTCGGCTCGGGCGGCGATACGCACAACACGATCGCCAACTGCATGCCGCCGATGGCGCTGCCGCCGGAGCCGTTCGTGCACCTCGCGGCCGGCATCAAGTCAGTCGTGAAGATCCCCGTGATGCACGCGCAGAGCATCCGCGATGCGGGCCAGGCCGAACGCCTGCTCGCGAACGGCATGATCGACCTGGTCGGCATGACGCGCGCGCAGATCGCCGATCCGCACATGGTGATCAAGATTCGCGACGGCCGCGAAGACGAAATCAAGCAGTGCGTCGGCGCGAACTACTGCATCGACCGCCAGTACAACGGCCTCGACGTGCTGTGCATCCAGAACGCGGCGACGTCGCGTGAATCGACGATGCCGCACATCATCGAGAAGTCGCGCGGCCCGAAGCGCAAGGTGGTGGTGGTCGGCGCGGGCCCCGCGGGGCTCGAGGCCGCGCGTGTCGCGAAGCTGCGCGGCCACGACGTGGTGCTGTTCGAGAAGAACGCCGAAGTGGGCGGCCAGGTGATGATCGCCGCGAAGGCGCCGCAGCGCGAGCAGATGTCGGGGATCATCCGCTGGTTCGACATGGAAACCAAGCGCCTCGGCGTCGATCGCCGCCTCGGCGTCGCCGCCGACGAGAAGATGATCATGGCCGAGAAGCCGGACATCGTCGTGCTCGCCACGGGCGGGTCGAGCTTCACGTGGCAGGTGCCTGCCTGGGGCGTGGCCGAAGGGCTCGCCGTCAGCTCGTGGGACATCCTGACCGGCAAGGTCGAGCCGAAGCAGAACGTGCTGCTGTTCGACGGCGTGAGCACCCATGCGGGCGCGGGCGTCGCCGACTTCATGGCGAGCCGCGGCTCGAAGGTCGAGGTCGTCACGCCCGACGTGAAGGTGGCCGACGATTGCGGCGGCACGACGTTCCCGATCTTCTATCGCCGCCTGTATGCGCTCGGCGTGATCCCGACGCCCAACACCATGCTCGATCGCGTGTATGAGGAGGATGGCAAGAAGATCGCCGTGCTGCGCAACGAATACACCGAAGAACTGGAAGAGCGTGCGGTCGACCAGGTGGTGATCGAGAACGGTTCGTCGCCGAACGACGAGCTGTACTGGAAGCTCAAGCCGGAGTCGGTGAACCACGGCCAGATCGATCCGCACACGCTGTTCGCGGCCGAGCCGCAGCCGTGCCTGTCGGAAGAACTGGGCAACGGCCGCTTCCTGCTGTTCCGTGTCGGCGACTGCATCTCGATGCACAACGTCCACGGTGCGATCTACGACTCGCTGCGTCTCGTCAAGGATTTCTAAAGATGAATCCGGCTTTCCTCATTACCGCACTGCTGTGGCTGTCGGTGGCGGGGCTCGCGTTCGCGGTCGCGAAGCGCTCGTCCTACTGGCGTCTCGGGCGCGCGACGGCGCCCGGCTCGTTCGGTGTCGCGAACCTGTTCGCGATCCCGAAGCGCTACTTCGTCGACCTGCACCACGTGGTCGCCCGCGATCCGTACATCGCGAAGACCCACGTCGCGACTGCCGGCGGCGCGATCGCCGCACTGGCACTGGTGTTCGTCAACTACGGTCTCGCGATCTACTCGCCGTGGCTCGACAAGCTGATCTTCCTCGCGGCGCTCGCGATGCTCGTCGGCGTGGTGTTCGTGTGGCGTCGTCGCGCGGCGAAGGACGTGCCCGCCCGCCTGTCGCGCGGCCCGTGGAATACGCTGCCATGGATGCTCGGTTCGTTCGCGGTCGGCCTCGTGCTGTTCATGGTGGTGCCGACCGGCGCGATGTCGGGTGCGTTCGCGGTGCTCTGCGCGCTGCTGATCGGCGCCGGCGCATTCACGATGACGGTCGGTGCCGCGAAGGGCGGCCCGATGAAGCATGCGATCGCCGGCCTGCTGCACCTCGCGTTCCACCCGCGCCAGGAGCGTTTCGCGGCCACCCGTGATTCGTTCACGGGCAACGGCACGGCAACGCCGCCGACCGCGCTGAAGCTGCCGGATATCGAGCACGAGGAGTATGGCGTCGCGAAGCCGGTCGAATTTCGCTGGAACCAGCTGCTGAGCTTCGACGCCTGCGTGCAGTGCGGCAAGTGCGAAGCCGCGTGCCCCGCATTCGCATCGGGCCAGCCGCTGAATCCGAAGAAGCTGATTCAGGATCTCGTCGTCGGGATGGCGGGCGGCACCGATGCCGCGTACGCCGGCAGCCCGACGCCGGGCCTCGCGGTCGGCCAGCATCGCGGCGAGCCGAACGGCCCGATCGTGTCCGGCCTGATCGAGGAGCAGACGCTGTGGTCGTGCACCACCTGCCGCGCCTGCGTGCAGGAGTGCCCGATGCTGATCGAGCACGTCGATGCGATCGTCGACATGCGCCGCAACCGCACGCTGGTGCACGGCACGGTGCCGGGCAAGGGCCAGGAAGTGCTCGCGAACCTGCGCGAGACCGGCACGATGGGCGGCTACGACACGGCTGCACGCTACGACTGGTCGGTCGACCTGAGCGCACCGGTCGCACAGCCGGGCAAGCCGGTCGACGTGCTGATCGTCGCGGGTGAAGGCGCGTTCGACATGCGTTACCAGCGCACGCTGCGTGCGTTCGTCAAGGTGCTGAACAAGGCCGGCGTCGACTACGCGGTGCTCGGCGGAACCGAGACCGACACCGGCGACGTCGCACGCCGCCTCGGCGACGAAGCGACGTTCCAGCAGATGGCGAAGCGCCTGATCGGCACGCTCGACTCGCTGTCGTACAAGCAGATCGTGACGGCCGACCCGCACGTGATGCACAGCCTGCGCAACGAATATCGCGCGCTCGGTTTGCGCGTGACGGTCAAGCACCACACGACCTACCTCGCGGAGCTGGCCGACAGCGGCAAGATCGCGCCGAAGGCCGTCGAAGCGCTGCGCGAGAAGCGCACCACGTATCACGATCCGTGCTACCTCGGCCGCTACAACGGCGAGACGGAATCGCCGCGCA
The DNA here is from genome assembly GCF_056930375.1 of Burkholderia sp. 10_S31. Lineage (NCBI taxonomy): Bacteria > Pseudomonadati > Pseudomonadota > Betaproteobacteria > Burkholderiales > Burkholderiaceae > Burkholderia > Burkholderia sp. 10_S31. The sequence goes on along the minus strand of NZ_JBXOWK010000001.1, from coordinate 3,067,588 downwards.
AGCTGCTGAAGACGATCGGCATCCAGGTCGTCGAGATGGAGCGCAACGGCATGCGCGGCCGGTGCTGCGGCGGTGGCGGCGGTGCGCCGCTGACCGACATCCCGGGCAAGCAGCGTATTCCCGACATCCGCATCGCCGACGCGCGCGCCATCGGCGCGGACGTGGTCGCGGTCGGTTGCCCGAACTGCACGGCGATGCTCGAAGGCGTCGTGGGCCCGCGCCCCGACGTGCTCGACGTGGCCGAACTCGTTGCCGCCTCGCTGGAGTGAATCGATGAACACGATCAAACGAATCGATCCGCGCCGGCCGTTCATCATCACGGCCGCGGGCCTGAAGCGCATCACGCTCGGCGAGGAAGGCAGCGCCGACGCGAACGCCGCGCAGTGGTCCGCGCACGGTCATGGCGCCGCAGCCGCGAAGCCGCGCCGCGCGGTGCAGGACCCGAAGCACGTGATGCTGGTGGTGGCGCATACCGAGCGCGGCGCGCTCGACGACCATTCGCGCCAGGCAATCGCCGCTGCCGCGGTGCTGGCCGACGCGCAGACGGAAGTCGCGCTGCTGGCGTTCGGCGAAGTGAAGGATGACGCCGCCGAACTCGGCGTCGACAAGCTGATCGAGCTGGCCGACTTCGACCGTCGCGCGTTTGCGCCCGAAAGCGAATTGCAAGCATTGCAGGCATGTGCCGCGGCGCTCGCGCCGAAGTACGTGTTCGTGCCCGACAACGCGACCGGCGACGGCGATCTCGGCCGGCGTTACGCGGCGGCCGCCGGCGCGAGCGTCGCGACCCACGTGGTCGAGATCGACGCGAAGCATGTCGGCACGTATGCGCACGCCGGCCGTGCGTTCGCGACGCGCGGCTTGCCCGACGTGATCCTGCTCGCGCAGAACGCGGTAGAGGCGAAACTGCCGTTCGTCGGCGCAGGAGATCGCCTCGCTGCCGACTTCATCCGCCCGGCTGTCGACGCGGCGCAGCCGTACCGCGACCTCGGTCTCGAGGAAATCGACGCGGCTCAGGTTGCGCTTGAGGAAGCCGACTTCATCGTGTCGGCCGGCAACGGGGTATCCGACATCGGCGCGTTCGAACAGCTCGCCGGCGCATTCGGCGCGGCGATCGGCGCGAGCCGCGTCGCGGTCGACAACGGCCACTTCACGCGCGACAAGCAGGTGGGCGCGACCGGCAAGACGGTCGAGGCGAGCGTGTATATCGCGTTCGGCATCTCGGGCGCAGTGCAGCATCTGCAGGGGATCAAGGACTGCCGCCACGTGATCGCGGTCAACCTCGACGGCAGCGCGCCGATCGCGAAGCGCGCGAACCTGACGGTGGTGGGCGACGCGCAGGCGACGATCGCCGCGCTGATCGAACAGGTGCAGGCCGCACGCGCGTCGCGCGGACAATCGTCGACCGCGGTCGGCACCCGTGAAACCGAAGGAGTCGCAGTATGAACGCCCCCCGCCAGTTGCAACGCATCGCGGTGCTCGTGTCCGTGGGCCGGCACCCGGTCAGCGGCACGGCGCGCTACAGCCGCAACGACGCGGCCGCGCTCGAAGCCGGCCGCCAGCTTGCGGAGAAGCATCGCGCGCAGCTCGACGTCATCCATGCGGGCGACCCCGCCAATGAAGCACTTGCTGAATACCTCGCGCTCGGTGCACGGCAGGTCGAGGTGCTGGCCTGCCGCGCCGGCGACGATGCCGTACACGCACTCGCCGCCCGCGTCCAAGGGTACGACCTCGTGCTGACCGGCACCCGTGCCGAAGGCGCGTATGACACCGGGATGCTGCCGTATCGCGTCGCCGCGGCGCTTGGCTATCCGCTCGTCGGCTCGGCAGTCGACGTGACGGTCGACGGCGGCCGCGCGGCGGTCCGGCAATTCTTGCCGAAAGGGCTGCGGCGCCGCGTCGACGCGGCGCTGCCGGCGGTCGTCGCGGTGCATCCGCTCGCCAACGTGGAGCCGCGCTACGCGTATGCACGGCTGCGGGCCGGCGCGATCCGCCCGACGCTCACGTCGAGCGGCGCGGATGCCGATGCGGCCGCATGGAAGGTCGGCGCGATCGAGCGTAAACCCGTAAAGCTGGTCGCTGCGGAGAAGCGTTCCGGGCATGCACGGATGCTGTCCGCGACGACGACCGAAAGCCGCGGCGGCAACGTCGTAAATGAAGGGAGTTCAGTCGAAAAAGCACAAGTGATCCTCGCGTATTTGCGCGAGCATCAGCTCATCGACTACTGATTTTGATGCCTGTCGGCAACCACACTGGGACGCAAGGAATCCGGAGCAAACGATGAAAGTATCGGCAGACATTCGTGCATTGATCGAGCGCCGCAAGGAAGGCCATAGCCTCGAGGCGCCGTTCTATACGAGCGAGGAAATCTTCGCCCTCGACATGGAGGCGATTTTCCACCAGCACTGGATCCAGGTCGCGGTCGAACCGGACATTCCCGAGCCGGGCGACTACATGACCGTGGAACTGGGCAGCGACTCGATCCTGATCGTGCGCGACGATGACATGGAAATCCGCGCGTTCCACAACGTGTGCCGCCACCGCGGCGCGCGTCTGTGCAACGAAGACAAGGGCTCGGTCGGCAACATCGTGTGCCCGTACCACAGCTGGACCTACAACCTGACGGGTCAGCTGATGTTCGCCGAGCACATGGGCGAGAAGTTCGACCGCTGCAAGCACAGCCTGAAGTCGGTCCACGTGCAGAACCTCGCAGGCTTGATCTTCATCTGCCTCGCCGAGGAGCCGCCGGTCGATTTCGCGCAGCTGCGCGCCGAGATGGAGCCGTACCTGCTGCCGCACGATCTGCCGAACACGAAGATCGCCGCGCAGATCGACATCATCGAGGAAGGCAACTGGAAGCTCACGATGGAGAACAACCGCGAGTGCTATCACTGCGTCGCGAACCATCCGGAGCTGACGATCTCGCTGTACGAATACGGCTTCGGCTACCAGCGCTCCGACGCGAACGCCGAAGGCATGGATGCGTTCGCTGAAACCTGCGTGCGCCGCGGCAAGGAGTGGGCCGAGATGGGCCTGCCGTCCGCCGAAATCGAGAAGCTGAGCGACGTGACGGGCTTCCGCACGCAGCGCCTGCCGCTCGACCGCCACGGCGAATCGCAGACGCTCGACGCGAAGGTCGCATCGAAGAAACTGCTCGGCCAGTTCGGCCAGGCCGACCTCGGTGGCCTGTCGTTCTGGACGCAGCCGAACTCGTGGCACCACTTCATGAGCGATCACATCGTGACGTTCTCGGTGATTCCGCTGTCGGCCGGCAAGACGCTCGTGCGCACCAAGTGGCTCGTGCACAAGGATGCGAAGGAAGGCGTCGACTACGACGTGAAGAACCTGACGGCCGTGTGGAACGCGACCAACGATCAGGATCGCGCGCTCGTCGAGTTCTCGCAGCGCGGCGCGACCAGCAGCGCGTACGAGCCGGGTCCGTATTCGCCGTACACGGAAGGTCTCGTCGAAAAATTCTCGGCCTGGTACATCGGCCGGCTCGCCGAAAAAACCGGCGCGTAGTCGTCAGTAGATAGCAAGCGGAGTTACACATGATGCGAGATGCGGCCCAATTCGAGCCGGCGGACAGCCGGGTTACACACCCGGCGTTCTGGAGCGCGCTGCCGGAGCGCTGGACGAGCGACGTCGAGGAAACGCTGGTGTGCTGCCACGTTCGGCAGGAAACCCACGACGTGAAGAGTTTCTTCTTCCGTTCGCCGCAAGGCCGTGCGTTCTCGTTCGAACCCGGGCAGTTCATCACGCTCGAGCTCGACATCGAAGGCGAGACGATCAACCGGTGCTACACGATCTCGTCGTCGCCGGCGCGGCCGCACACGATCTCGATCACGGTCAAGCGCGTGCCGGGCGGCAAGGTGTCGAACTGGCTGCACGACAACCTGCAGCCGGGCGCGTCGGTTCGCGTGCTCGGCCCGGCCGGCGAATTCACGTGCGCGCGTCATCCGGCGCGCAAGTACCTGTTCCTGTCGGCCGGCTCGGGCGTCACGCCGCTGATGTCGATGAGCCGCGCGCATCACGATCTCGCCGAGGATCGCGACATCCTGTTCGTGCACAGCGCACGCACGCCGGACGACATCATCTTCGCGCGCGAGCTCGACCTGATCGCGTCGAACCATACGAACTTCCGCACGTCGTTCGTCGTCGAGCGCGTCGGGGCACGCACCAACTGGCCGGGCGTCACGGGCTTCCTGACGCTGCCGCTCTTGAAGCTGATCGCACCGGACTTCATGGAGCGCGAGATCTTCACGTGCGGCCCCGCGCCGTACATGAAGGCCGTGCGCGACCTGCTCGACGAAGCCGGTTTCGATCGCAAGCAGTATCACGAGGAGAGCTTCTCGTTCGAAACGCTCGCGCAGACTGCGAGCGACGAACTGGCGGCCGACCTTGCACCCGCCACGAACGGCGACGGCGGCGCGGAGACGACGCAGTTCACCGTCAACTTCGCGAAGAGCAACCGCGAAATCTCGTGCGGCTCCGAGCAGCATGTGCTCGACGCGGCACGCCAGTCGGGCGTGCGGCTTCCGGCGTCGTGTACGCAGGGCATGTGCGGCACCTGCAAGGTGAAGCTCGTGTCGGGGCAGGTCGAGATGAAGCACAACGGTGGCATCCGCCAGCGCGAAATCGATCAGGGGATGGTGCTGCTGTGCTGCAGCAAGCCGCTCTCGGATCTCGTGATCGACAAATAATAGAAGCCAGCCATCGGCTGTCCGGGCGCTGCGCGTCGCGTCGCGTCTGGACAAGCATCCGTCGGAAAAGAACGATACCGCGGATTTGTGGTTGAAGAACCTAGAGAGGCAACGCGCACGGTGCGCATATCAAGGAGATCGACCATGAAGCTGTTCGGAAAACTGTTTTGGACCGGCGCACTGTCGGCGATGGTGGCACTGAGCGCCTCGGCGCTCGCCGATACGAAGCCGACACTGAAGATCGGCTACGTCGAAGGCTGGGACGACAGTGTCGCGACGTCGAACGTCGCGGCCCGCGTGATCGAGAAGAAGCTCGGTTACCAGGTTCAGCTCGTGCCGGTCGCGGCCGGGATCATGTGGCAGGGCGTGGCGCGCGGCGATCTCGACGCGACGCTGTCGGCCTGGCTGCCCGTCACGCACGGTTCGTACTGGGACGAGTACAAGGCGAAGGTCGTCGACCTCGGCGCCAATTTCCCCGATGCGAAGATCGGCCTGATCGTGCCGGCCTACGTGAAGGCGAAGAGCATCGAGGATCTGAATGCCGAGAAGAGCAGCTTCGGCGGCCGGATCGTCGGCATCGACGCGGGCGCGGGCGTGATGCGCAAGACCGACGAGGCCATCAAGAACTACGGCCTGAACTACACGCTGATGCCGAGCTCGGGCAGTGCGATGACGGTCGAGCTGGCGCGCTCCGTCGGGGCGAGCAAGCCGGTGATCGTGACGGGCTGGGCGCCGCACTGGATGTTCGCGAAGTGGAAGCTGCGCTTCCTCGAGGATCCGAAGAAGGTCTTCGGCGGTGCTGAGCACGTCGACAACGTCGTGAATCCGCAGCTCGAAACGAAGGCCAAGCCGGTCGTCGCGTTCCTGAAGAAATTCCAGTGGAAACCGGGTGAAATCGACAGCGTGATGCTCGCGATCCAGAACGGCTCGAAGCCGGAAGCGGCTGCCGATGCATGGATTGCGGCGCATGCGGACCGCGTGAATTCGTGGACTGAAGGCATTCAATAAAACCGGCGGCGATTCGCCGCTCGCATCATCATAAAAAACAAGCCGGGAATGGCACGCAGGAATCCGAAGCAATCGTGATTTCCTGCGGTCATATCCCGGTTTTCTTTTACTGATTCTGCACGAAATCCCGTAGGTTGTTACACTACGACGCTTGTGCGGAGTCATCACAGGAGGCATTGGATGAGTCAGGCAGGACTGCGTGCGAACCGCACCAGTGATGTTGGGGCAACCATCTCACATGATTCGACAGGCCATACGCTGCATCGTGGCCTGACTTGGAAAGACGCATTCTGGGTTACGAGCGGCGTGCCGGCAGGCGTGCTGTTCACGATCGGCGGCGTATGCGCGACGATCGGCCAGCCCGCGTGGGCGATCTGGATCGCCGCGATCACGATGGGGCTGATTCAAAGCGCGACTTATGCGGAAATATCGGGGCTGTTTCCTCATAAATCGGGCGGCGCGTCCGTGTATGGCGCGATCGGCTGGGTCCGTTACACTAAGCTGATTGCCCCGGTTTCCGTGTGGTGCAACTGGCTCGCGTGGTCGCCGATGCTCGCGCTCGGCTGCGGCCTCGCGGCGAGCTATGCGCTCACGAGTCTCTTTCCCGCCGATGCGGCGGTGCTGCACTGGCAGCTCAAGATCGCGGATCTCGGGTTCATCAAGCCCGGTCTGTCTCTGCGAATCAATGCGACGTTCATCATCGCGACGATTCTGCTTCTCATCACGTTCAAGCTTCAGCACAGCGGCGCGTCGAAGGCTGCGCGCACGCAGCGCATTCTCGGCATCGCATCGCTCACGCCGCTCCTGATCGTCGGCATCGTGCCGTTCATCACCGGCGACGTGCCGATGTCGAACCTGCTCCCGCTGCTGCCGCTCGGTCACGACGCGCACGGCAACCTCACGGCCACGATGTTCGGTTCGTGGAACGGGCAGGGCGTCACGATGGCGCTCGGCGCGATGTTCATGGCCGGCTGGGCGTCGTACGGCTTCGAGACGGCCGTCTGCTACACGCGCGAATTCCGCGATCCGCGCCGCGACACCGCGAAGGCGATCTTCTGGTCGGGCGCGCTGTGTCTCGTCGTGATGACGCTGGTGCCGATGGCGTTCCAGGGCGCGCTTGGCACGCAGGCGATGCTCGATCCGTCGATCGGCGACGGCACCGGCGTCGCGGCCGCGATGGCGAAGATCGTCGGCGGCGGCGCGTGGGTCGCGAATGCGGTCATCGTGATGCTGATGCTGTCGATCCTGCTGATCGTGATGACGTCGATGATGGGCTCGTCGCGCACGCTGTACCAGGCATCGGTCGACGGCTGGCTGCCGAAGTACCTGTCGCACGTGAACGAGCACGGTTCGCCCACGCGCGCGATGTGGACCGATCTCGGCTTCAACCTCGTGTTGCTGATGATGTCGGACTACATGACGGTGCTGTCGATCTCGAACGTCTGCTACATGCTGTTCGTATTCCTGAACCTTCAGTCGGGCTGGATCCACCGGATGGATCGCGGCAACTGGGATCGGCCGTTCCGCTGCCCGACCTGGCTGCTCGTCGCCGGATCGATCTGCGGCTACGCGAACCTCGTCTATGTCGGCGCGGGCGCGAACCTGCAGGGCGAAGGCACGCTGCGCAACGGGCTGATCGCGATGCTGCTGATCGTGCCGGTGTTCCTGTTCCGCCACTACTGGCAGGATCGCGGCCGTTTCCCGGCGCAGATGCAGCGCGACATGGAACTCGAAGTGCCGAAGCGCGCGATGTGGCTGAACCTGATGCCGTATGCGGCGCTGATCGGCGCCGGGCTCACGATCTGGCTGTCGTACTACTTCGCGTGGGTGAAGTAAGCGCCTGACCGCGGCACGCGCCGCGCGCCGCGCGCGATGAAACCGGACACCGCACCCGGGGCCGTCGCGCACCGCGTCGAACGGCAAGCGATAAAAAACCGACCGGCTGGTGCCGGTCGGTTTTTTTGTTTGTTTCTCGCGGAACGAACGCGATGAAAGCGCGCGATGCGCTTACGGAAATACCACCGTGCGATCGCCGTTCAGGAACACCCGCCGCTCGATGAACGCCTTCACCGCGCGCGCGAGCGTGATGCATTCCACGTCGCGGCCCACCGCGAGCAGTTGCTCGGGACGCAGCGCGTGATCGACACGCTCGACCACCTGCTCGATGATCGGGCCTTCGTCGAGATCGTCGGTCACGAAGTGCGCGGTCGCGCCGATCAGCTTCACACCGCGCGCATGCGCCTGGTGATACGGCTTCGCGCCCTTGAAGCCGGGCAGGAACGAGTGATGGATGTTGATCGCACGGTTCGCGAGCTTCGCGCTCGTTTCCTGCGACAGCACCTGCATGTAGCGCGCGAGGATCACGAGTTCGGCGCCGCTCGACTCGAAGAAGTCGAGCCACTGTGCTTCCTGCTGCGCCTTGGTGTCGGCCGTGATCGGGAAATGGCGGAACGGCAGCCCGTGCTGCGCGGCGAGCGGCTCGAAATCGGGATGGTTCGACACGATGCCGACGATGTCCATCTTGAGCTCGCCCATCCGCCAGCGGAACAGCAGGTCCGCGAGGCAGTGCTCGAGCTTCGACACCATGATCAGCACCTTCGGGCGCGCGTTCACGTCGTGGATCGCCCACTGCGTGTCGCCTTCACCGCCGCCGCCGAGCGCGGCCGCGATCGGCCCGAATTCCTGGCGCAGCGCGTCGATCTGCAGCGTTTCATCCGTCGGATGAAATACGCAGCGCACGAAGAAGTGGTTGCTGAGATCGTCGTCGAACACGTTCAGCGCATCGACGTAGCAGCGATGGCGCTCGAGAAAGCCGACGACAGCGGCGACCTGGCCGGCCGCGCTCGGGCACGACAGCGTCAGGACGAATTGATCGGGGCGTGAGTCGGCGGTCATGAGATTCCTCGGATGTCATGGAGCGCAAACCCGCACGACGGCGCGCCGGGGCGCCGCGCCAACGCGGGTAGCGGGAGACTCAAGTAAATCAGGACGATTCGGGCGCGGATAGAACCAACCCGCCGTGTGGCTGGTATCGGTGCGCCAGCGTAGCCGGGCGGCGCTGGCGTCGGGCGGCTGGCTGGCGGACGTCGGGCGGACGTCGGGCGGGCGCCTGCGGACCGGCAGGACGGCCGTTCAGGCCGGCGCGCATGCGTCGAGCAGCCAGCGCCGGAACACGTGGGTCGCGTCCGGCTCGGGCCGCTGCGGCGGCCGCACGAGGAAATAGCCGCGCGACGTGACGACGGGCGCGTCGACGAGCTTCACGAGCTGCCCGGATGCGACGAGCTCGTCGACGAGCGGCGACCAGCCGAGCGCGACGCCCTCGCCCAGCAGCGCCGCATGGATCACCAGCGCGTAACTGTTGAAGGTCACGCCGCGCGCGGCGGCCGGCGCGTCGAGGCCGTGCGCGTCGAACCAGCCGGCCCACGACAGCCAGCGCTCGGGGCGCGTCGGCTGCACGTGCAGCAGCGGCAGCGCATGCAGGTGCTCGGGCCGCGCGACGTGCGAGTGCGCGGCGCGGAACGCGGGCGAGCACACGGGCGTGACGGATTCCGGAAAGAGCCGCGCGGCCGTGCACGACGGCCAGTGGCCGTCGCCGAACAGGATCGCGATGTCGGCGTGGTCGCGCTGCGCGTCGTAATCCTGTGACGTGACGACCCGCACGTCGACGTCCGGCATCACGCGCTTCAGCCCCGCGAGGCGCGGCATCAGCCAGTAGGTCGCGAAACCGAAATCCGTGACGATCGTGAGCGCGCCGTGCTCGCGGCGCGCGCGCAGCGTCGCGGTGGCGCCGCGCAGCGTGTCGAGGCTCACCCGCACGGCTTCGTACAGGCACTGGCCGTCGCTCGTCAGCGTGACGCCGCGCGGGCTGCGCTCGAACAGCGGCACGCCGAGTTCCGCCTCGAGCTGGAACACCTGCTGGCTCACGGCCGGCTGCGTCGAGCCGAGCTCGCGCGCGGCGGCCGTGAAGCTCTGGAGGCGGGCGGCCGATTCGAACGCGCGCAGCGCCTGCATCGACGGTAACGGTTCGGATTTCGACATAAGTCTCTCTAATGGCCTCATAAGAGCCGGACGCCTTCCCGCGCGAATTCGGGCGGGGGATAGTGCTTCGGACGGCACGGCGCCGCGCCAGGCCCTCCGCGATTCTAGCCAGTCGCGGCCGGTGCGCGCGGTACTTTCTTCAGGCTGCGTCCGTCATGTCGGCTGCTGCGCTGCACGAGCGTTGCGCCGTTTCGTTCGAACACCGATTTCCCCACGACCGCGATGACGAATCCGACTCCCAACATCCTGATCCTGATGGCCGACCAGCTGACGCCGTTCGCGTTGCCGGCATACGGCAACCGCGTCGCGCGTACGCCGACGCTCGACCGCCTCGCCGCGCAAGGCGTCGTGTTCGATGCCGCGTATTGCGCGAGCCCGCTGTGCGCGCCGTCGCGTTTCTCGCTGCTGACCGGCAAGCTGCCATCGGGTATCGGTGCCTACGATAACGCCGCCGAATTGCCGGCGCAAACGCTGACCTTCGCGCACTACCTGCGTGCCGGCGGGTACCGCACGATGCTGTCCGGCAAGATGCATTTCTGCGGCCCCGACCAGCTGCACGGCTTCGAGGAGCGGCTTACCACCGACATCTATCCGGCCGACTTCGGCTGGGTGCCCGACTGGGACCACCCGACCGAGCGGCCGAGCTGGTATCACAACATGAGCTCGGTGCTCGAGGCCGGCCCGTGCGTGCGCACGAACCAGCTCGACTTCGACGACGAGGTCACGTTCGCGGCGAAGCAGAAGCTGTACGACGTCGCGCGCGAGCGGGCGGCCGGGCACGACGCGCGGCCGTTCTGCATGGTCGTGTCGCTGACGCATCCGCACGATCCGTATGCGATCACGCGCGAGTACTGGGATCTGTATAGCGACGACGAGATCGACATGCCAGCCGTGCGGCTCGACGCCGAACAGAGCGATCCGCATTCGCAGCGGCTGCGCTTCGTCTGCGAAAACGACCGTACGCCGCCGACCGATGCGCAGATTCGTGCCGCACGCCGCGCGTACTACGGCGCGACGTCCTACGTCGACGCGCAGTTCGGCAGCGTGCTGGCCGCGCTCGAGCAATGCGGGTTCGCCGACGACACGATCGTGATCGTCACGTCCGATCACGGCGACATGCTCGGCGAGCGCGGGCTCTGGTACAAGATGACGTTCTTCGAAGGTGGCTGCCGCGTGCCGCTGATCGTCCACGCGCCGGGCCGTTTCGACGCCGCGCGCGTGCGCGGGCCCGTGTCGCACGTCGACCTGCTGCCGACGCTCGTCGACCTGGCCGGCGCGGCGCCCGCCGGCGGCTGGCCGGACCCGGTCGACGGTGCGAGCCTCGTGCCGCATCTGCAAGGCGCGCCCGCGCACGACGTCGCGCTGGGCGAATACCTCGCGGAAGGGGCGGTTGCGCCGGTCGTGATGATCCGCCGCGGCGACTGGAAGTACGTGCATTGCCCGGCCGATCCCGACCAGCTCTACAACCTCGCCGACGATCCGCGCGAGCGCACGAACCTGGCCGGCCTGCCCGAAGCGGCCGACGTGCTCGCCGCGTTCCGCGCGGAGGCCGCACGATGCTGGAACCTGCCGGAACTCGACGCGCAGGTGCGTGCGAGCCAGCGGCGGCGCCGCTTCCATTACGCGGCGACGACGCAGGGCCGCATTCAGGCGTGGGACTGGCAACCGTTCACCGACGCGAGCCAGCGCTACATGCGCAATCACATCGAACTCGACACGCTCGAAGCGATGGCGCGCTTTCCGCGCGTCGGGCGCTGAACGGTCCGCATCGCGGTCATTGACGAACGACGGAGGAAACGAACCATGAAACGGCAATCCCAAGCAGCAATCCGAAGGATCGGCGCGGCGCTCGCCGCGACCGCATGTGTGATGGCGATACAGCCCGCGCACGCCGCCGACCCGCAGACGTGTCGCGACGTGAAGATGGCGGCGCCCGGCTGGACCGACATCGACGCGACGAACGCGATGGCCGGCGTCGTGCTGAAGGCGCTCGGCTACCGGCAGGACGTTGCGAACCTGTCGGTGCCGATCACATACCAGGGCTTGAAGAAAGGGCAGGTCGACGTGTTCCTCGGTAACTGGATGCCCGCGCAGGCGCCGCTCGTGAAGCCGTTCGTCGACGAGAAGTCGATCGACGTGCTCCACGCGAACCTGAGCGGCGCGAAGTTCACGCTGGCCGTGCCCGATTACGTCGCGGCCGCGGGCGTGCATACGTTCGCCGATCTCGCACGCTACGCGGACCGCTTCGGCGACAAGATCTACGGGATCGAGCCCGGCGCGCCCGCAAACCAGAACATCAAGCGGATGCTGTCCGACCATGCGCTCGGCCCGGCGAACTGGTCGCTCGTCGAATCGAGCGAGACGGGGATGCTCACGCAGGTCGAGCGTGCGGTGCGCGACAAGCGCTGGATCGTGTTTCTCGCGTGGGAGCCGCACCTGATGAATACCAAGTTCCACCTGACCTACCTGTCGGGCGGCGACGCGTATTTCGGTCCGAACTACGGCGGTGCGACCGTCAACACCGTGACGCGTTCCGGCTTTGCCGGCCAGTGTGCGAACCTCGCGCGGCTGTTCCGGCAGATGACCTTCTCCGTCGACGTCGAGAACAGGATGATCGCCGACATGCTCGACAACAAGACGTCGCCCGCGCTTGCGGCGCAGCACGTGCTGAAGGCGGACCCGGCACTCGTCGAGGGCTGGCTGGATGGCGTGACGACCGCATCCGGCACACCGGCCCTGCCGGCCGTGCGCGCGGCGCTCGACGCCCGCTGATCCATGTTCGGGCGGCCGTTTTTTGCATGGCTGCCCGTCTCGGTGTTTTCCCGAGCAGTCGCATCGAGACCATTTGGTGTCGCCTTCAGACTGGTGACCATAAATATGGGTTTGTATTTTTCGCCAATGGCTACGTTATTGCGGAAAACGAAATACCGAAGCTAGTAGACGTACCGAATTCGAATCGGCCGGCGTATTGCGGCGCGCGCCAGGCCACGGTTCTTTCCACAGAACGGTTCAGGGAGGGTGGTCGACAATGAAGCAGAAGAAAGTTGCCGTAGCGGTCGCGCTGGTATGCGCGGCCTGTATTCCCGCCATCGGCCATGCGCAGAGCAGCGTGACGCTGTACGGGATCATCGACGCGGGCGTTACGTACGTGAACAACACGGGCGGCTCGCACGTGGTCAAGTTCGACGACGGCATCGCGTACGGCAACCGCTTCGGCCTGAAGGGCACTGAAGATCTCGGTGGCGGCCTGAAAGCGGTATTCACGCTCGAGAGCGGTTTCCACCTCGGCAACGGGCAGCTCGGCTTCGGCGGGGCGGAGTTCGGACGCCAGGCTTATGTCGGCCTGCAGAACGACTGGGGCACGCTGTCGTTCGGCAACCAGCTGGACATCACCAACGAGCTGGTGTCGATCTACAACATCTCGGCATGGGGGAGCGGCTATGCGATTCACCAGGGCGACTTCGACCGCTTCAACGGCGACCGCCTGCCGAACTCGGTGAAGTTCCTGTCGAACGACCTGAACGGCTTCAAGTTTGGCGCGATGTATTCGTTCGGCAACGTCGCCGGCAACTTCCATCGCAACAGCGCATGGAGCGCGGGCGCGAGCTTCACGAAGGGCGACTTCTCGATCGGTGCGGCGTACACGCGCCTGAACAACCCGAACGGCATCTATGCGTTCGACCCGTACGCGATGATCGGCACGCATACGTTCCTCGGCCAGCAGACCGTCACCGTCGATCCGGCGACCGGCGCGCGCACCGATCTGTTCTCGAACACCGCGATGGACGTCGACAGCCAGGGAACGTTCGGCATCGGCACGAGCTACACGATCGGCAAGCTGTCGCTCGACGCGAACTTCTCGTACACGACGATCAAGGGCTTCGGCCAGTCGTCGCACATGCAGGTGTATGAAGGCGGCGGCCTGTACCAGTTCACGCCGGCGCTCAGCTTCATCGCGGGCTATCAGCACACGCGCTTCGAAGGCCACCACTGGAACCAGGGGACGGCCGGCCTGCACTACCTGCTGTCGAAGCGCACCGACGTGTACATCTCCGGCGACTACCTGCGCGCGTCGCAGGGTGTCGATGCGGTCATCGGCTACAGCTTCACGCCGTCGACCACGCAGACGCAGGCCGACGTGCGGATCGGGATGCGGCATTCTTTCTGAGTGGGGTGGGGTAGATCTTCCGGTGTCCTCAGCGAGGTCTCTCTTTGGCGCGAACTGCGGTTCGCGCTTTTTTTTTGCGCGGCGGGAGGGTAGTGCCGTGTGCGCCGGTGCCACCGGCGCGGGGTGCGCGTCCGGCAGGATCGGCACGGTTGGCGATATCATCGCGGTTCGGCCGCAGCGCGCATCGCCGGCCGCCCGCTCTCCTCCGATGACACCTCCTCGATGACCACCCCGTTACCCGAATCCGGTTCGCCGTCCCAGCTACCCGCCAACCTGTTCCGACACGCACCGTTCCAGCGCTTCTGGGGCACGCGCGTGATGTCGTCGCTGGCGTTCCAGATCCTGTCGGTCGCGATCGGCTGGTACGTCTATGCGCTCACGCACAGCGCGTTCGCGCTCGGTCTCGTCGGGCTCGCGCAGTTCGTGCCGATGTTCGTGCTGACGCTCGTCGTCGGACAGGTGGCCGACCGCTACGACCGCCGACGCATCGCGACGATCTGCCAGGGCGTCGAGGCGCTGGCCGCCGGCGCGTTCCTGTTCGGTGCGGCGAACGGCGGGCTCACCGCACCGGGCGTGTATGCGCTCGCGGCGATCGTCGGCACCGCGCGCGCGTTCGAATCGCCGTCGGTGTCGTCGCTGCTGCCGGCCGTCGTGCCGCGCAGCGACCTGCCGCGCGCGACCGCGCTGTCGACGTCCGCGAACCAGGCCGCGCAGATTCTCGGGCCCGCGTTCGGCGGGCTGCTGTATGGCATCGGTGCGCCCGTCGCGTTCGGCACGAGCGTGGTCGCGTTCGCGATCGCGGCGGTGCTGAGCGGCACGATACCGCTGCGCAGCGCACCGCCGGCACGCGAGCCGGTCACGCTGCGTTCGGTGTTCTCGGGCATCGCGTTCATCCGGCGCGAACCGGCGATCCTCGGTGCGCTGTCGCTCGACCTGTTCGCCGTGCTGTTCGGCGGCGCGACCGCGCTGCTGCCGATCTACGCACGCGACATCCTGCAGGTCGGACCGTGGGGGCTCGGCGCGTTGCGCGCGGCGCCCGCGGTCGGTGCGCTCGCGGGCACGCTGTGGCTCACGCGTTTTCCGTTGAAGGGGCGGCCGGGCCGCGCGATGTTCGGCGGCGTGATCGCATTCGGTATCGCGACGATCGTGTTCGGGTTGTCGCGGCATTTCGCGCTGTCGCTCGTCGCGCTGGCGGCGCTGGGTGCATCGGACGTGGTGAGCGTCGTCGTGCGCCTGTCGCTCGTGCAGCTGCGCACGCCCGACGACATGCTCGGGCGCGTGAGCGCGGTCAACTCGTTGTTCATCGGCACGTCGAACCAGCTCGGCGAATTCGAATCGGGCGCGACGGCCGCATGGTGGGGCGCGCCGGCGGCGATCGTGGTCGGCGGCGCGGCGACGATCGCCGTTGCGCTCACGTGGATGCGCCTGTTTCCGACCTTGCGGAACATGACGTCGCTGGAGCGCGATCATTGAGTCGATGTCATGGCCCGATGCGTCGAACCGAAGCCGATTCATTCGCGGCTATTTATTTCAAATAGCTTTCAGTTTTGAATCAAATGCCAAACGGCATTCGGTCTGGATAATCGTCAGACTAATTCGTCGTTTTGGCTGAGGCGACGCGTCGGCGTCGTAAACCATATGGATCGGCCGGATTCGGCGAGGCGCGAAAATCAGAAGAGACTATGCCTTCGATGCCTTGAAGCACAAGGCTTCGAGCGCACATTCATATGATGAAATGGCCGACTAAAATTACAATATTCATTCTAAAAATTACATTAAACTTTCAGTAATTTCCGGAAACGTGGCGTTTTCGCATGACGATGCGGTTATCAATTGAAACAAAAAGAAATACATGGAATGATACCGATTCTCATTTCCGTGGCCGGTGCGGCGTCTGCCGCCGGTTACTCGTCAACCTAGCCAGCTAGTGCTGTCGGCCTGATCGCCGGCGGTCAGCAAGCCAACGCTTCCGTGCCTCGTGCGCGCGCATTGCGTGCGTCCACGCGGGGCGGTTTCATTCCGACTGGATTTCCATGCCGAACAGGACCCCGTTCGCGAGCGCGCTCGCGCTGGCCTTTGCTTTGCCTATCGCTGCGCCCGCACTCGCACAGAGCGCGAGCACCGAATCGTCGCCGGCCGCCGCCGCGAAACCGGGCGATGCGTCGCCGGCTGCCGCTGCGGCCACGCGCGACACGCTGCCGACGATCAGCGTGTCGGGGCAGGCCGTGCAACAGGACTTCCAGGCCGAGCGCTCGACCGTCGGCGCGAAAACCCCGACCGCGTTGCGCGACATTCCGCAGTCGGTCACGGTGATCAACAAGGCGTTGATGGAGTCGCAGGGGCTCACGTCGTTCCAGGACGCGCTGCGCAATGCGCCGGGCATCACCATCGGCGGCGCGGAAGGCGGACAGATCGGCAACAACATCAACCTGCGCGGCTTCACCGCGCAGAACGACATCTATCTCGACGGCTTCCGCGACCGCAACCAGTACTACCGCGACACGTTCGATCTCGATTCGGTCGAAGTACTGTACGGCCCGTCGTCGATGCTGTTCGGGCGCGGCTCGACGGGCGGCGTGATCAACCAGGTGTCGAAGAAGGCGAACCTGAAGCCGTCCGCCGAGGTGTCGACGACGATCGGCACCGACGACCGCTACCGCACGAGCGTCGACCTGAACCGGCCGCTCGGCGCGACGTCGGCGTTTCGCATCAACGCGTTCGGCCAGTCGCTCGGTTCGACGCGCGACGTGATGAAGAACAAGGACTACGGGATCGCACCGGAGCTGCGCTTCGGCATCGGCACGCCGACCGAGGTGACGCTGTCCGCGCTGATCCAGCACAACTACGACATGCCGGATTACGGTGTGCTCGCGGTCAACGGCCATCCGGCGCCGGTGCCGAAGAACACGTTCTACGGCCTCACCGACGACCGCACGATCCAGGACGTCCAGACCGTGTCCGCGCGCATCGATCATCGCATCAACGATGCGCTGACGATCAGCAACCGCACGTCGTTCTCGCACTCGATGACCGACGCGCGCGAGACGGCCGCGAACGCGGTGCTGACCGGGCCGCTGTCGTCGAGCCCCGCGCTGACGAACGGCAACTACACGTCGTTGCCGATGTCCGCGCTGTACGTGAAGCTCGCGAGCCACGACCGCGTGATCGAGAACCATTCGGTCGACAACGACACGATGGCGCATTTCAAGTTCGACACGGGCTTCGTGAAGCACGACCTGATCGCCGGGGTCGAGGTCGGCCACGACAGCTACACGAACCAGACGTACACGCGCAGCGGCCTGCCGATCCTGTCGCTGATCGATCCGGCCTACCTGTCGTCGACGGCGTCCAATGCGACGCAGACACCGACCAACCATGCCGAATCGGGCGCGACCACGCTCGCCGCGTACATGAACGACACGGTGTCGATCGGCCGCGACTGGAAATTCGTCGGCGGGCTGCGCTGGGATCGCTTCCAGGCGCATCTGGCGAACACCGTGAACGCACCGGGCTACACGTCGCAGACGAACTATTTCACGAGCGTGCGTGCCGGCGTGATCTACCAGCCGACGGAATCGCAGTCGTACTATTTCTCGTACGGCACGTCGTTCAACCCGTCGCTCGAGACGCTGACGGTCACGAACAACACGCAGAACCTGTCGCCCGAGCACACGAAGTCGTACGAGGTCGGCGGCAAGTGGGACCTGCTGAACGACAACCTGTCGGTCACGTCGGCGCTGTTCCAGCAGGAGAAGAGCAACGCGCGCACGCAGACGTCGACGGGCGAATACCTGCTCGAAGGCGACATTCGCGTGCGCGGCTTCCAGGCGAGCGTGACGGGTCACATCACGCCGAAATGGCAGGTGTTCGGCAGCTACACGTACATGAACGGCGTGATCCTGAGCGCGCGCGACGGCACGCAGGGCAAGACGCTCGCGAATACGCCGCGCAACACGTTCACGCTGTGGACGACGTATGCGTTCACGCCGCACTGGGAGATCGGCGGCGGCCCGACCTACATGTCGGGACGCTACGCGGCGAACACGGACTACGTGCAGGTGGGCGGCTATACGCGTTGGGATGCAACGGCCGCGTATCACGCGAAGCAGTGGGACCTGCGCCTGAACCTGCTGAACCTGACCAACAAGTTCTATTACGATGCGCTGATCCAGTCGGACGGCGGCCGCGCGGTGCCGGGTGTCGGGCGTACGTTCCTCGCGACGCTCGACTACCGTTTCTGAGCCCACGCCGGCTGCCGCGCCATTCGATCAAACAGGTGGAACGATGCTTGTACACATCCCGAACGTGTTGACGCCCGAGCAGGTGCGCACGGTGCGCGACCGGCTCGACCGCGCGGGCGACGCGTGGGTCGACGGCCGTGCGACGGCCGGCTATACGGGCGCGCCGGTCAAGCGCAACCAGCAGATCGCCGAGCATTCGCCGGTCGCGCGCGAGCTGGGCGACGTGATCCTGGCCGCGGTCGAGCGCAATCCGTTGTTCATCAGCGCGGCGCTGCCGAACCAGGTCTATCCGCCGCTGTTCAACCGCTACGAAGGCGGGATGACGTTCGGCAGCCACGTCGACGGCGCGGTGCGCGTGCTGCCGAACGGCGTGAAGCTGCGCACCGACGTGTCCGTCACGCTGTTCCTGTCCGCACCCGACGAATACGACGGCGGCGAACTCGTGATCGAGGATGCGTATGGCGTGCAGCAGGTCAAGCTGCCGGCCGGCGACATGATCGTCTATCCGGCGACGAGCCTGCACCAGGTCACGCCGGTTACGCGCGGTGTGCGCGTCGCGAGCTTCTTCTGGGTGCAGAGCCTCGTGCGCAGCGATGCGCAGCGCGCGCTGCTGTTCGACATGGACACGGCGATCCAGCGGCTCAACGCAAGCGGCGCCGATGCGCAGGCATGCCGCAGTCTCGTCGGCTGTTATCACAACCTGTTGAGAATCTGGAGCGAGACGTGAGCGTTGCCGATCCCATCGAAATCGACGCGGCGCCCGCGTCGCCGGTGTCGCGTGCCGCGCCGGGCGCGCGTCCGGCGGGCTCCGGCGGCACGCGATCGCGCCGCGGTACGTTCATCAAGTGGTTGCGCAAGGTGCACGGCTGGGTCGGCCTGTGGGGCGCCGCGCTCGGCCTGCTGTTCGGCACGACGGGGTTCCTGCTGAATCATCGTGCGTCGCCGCTGCGGATCCAGACCGGCGCGCCGCATGTCGAGACGTTGCGGCTCGACGTGCCCGACCCGGAACCCGATTCGCCGCGCGAGCTTGCGCAATGGTTGCGCGGACAACCGGATTTGCATGTGCCGGAACGGATGGGTCGCGTGCAGAAGGAACCCGAGCATCCGGTCGCATGGGGCGACCGCGAGACCGTGCAGCCCGAGCACTGGCAGCTCGTGTTCGCGTCGCCGCGTGAAAGCGTCGCGGTCGACTACTGGGTCGGCAGCGGCACGATGACGCTCAAGCGCACCGACAACACCACGCTCGCGTGGCTGACGAACCTGCACAAGGGCGTCGGGATGAGTATCGGCTGGGTGCTGCTCGTCGATACGCTCGCCGGCGCGCTGATCCTGCTGTCGCTGACGGGCGTGCTGTTGTGGACCGAGCTGAACAAGCGCAAGACGATCGGCATGGTGCTCGTGATCGGCTCGATCGTCGCGATCGTGTGTGCGGCCGGCGCGTAACGGTTGACGGTCAGGCGCCGGCGTCGCGCGTGACCTGCACGGCCGTGCCGTAGCAGATGACTTCCGTGATGCCCGACCCGATCTCGGTCGAGTCGTAGTGCATCGCGACGATCGCATTCGCGCCGAGCTTGCGCGCATCGGCGAGCATCTTGTCGAACGCCTGCTGGCGCGCCTTCTCGCACAGCGACGTATAGAGCGTGATGTTGCCGCCGAAGAGGGTCTGCAGCGCCGCGCCGAACGAGCCGACGATCGAGCGCGAGCGCACGATGATGCCCTGTGCGACGCCGAGCGAGCGGACGGTCTTGTGGCCGGGAAGATCGAACGCGGTCGTCACGCGATCGGGCGAGAGGTCGCTGACTGAGCGGGAGAAATCGGTCATGGCGCTGCACCGTGGTGCGGAAGTGATCGAACGACGATTCTAGCCGGAACCGGAAAGGCGCTCGAACCGTATCGGGTGCGCATGACGCGCGCGTTCGGTGCGGCTCGAGCCGAGTGAGGCCCCGTCAGTGCTTGACGGTCGCGCCGCCGGGATCGACCGCATACGCGAGCGCCAGCTTGCCGAACTTCAGCGCGTCGCTCGCCGGTCGCTGCGCGGGCTCACGCCGAAACGCGAGCGATACGTGCGCGAGAAATGCGACGGCGATTCGAAGCCGCACGCAACGCAGACCGACGTGATGCTCATGTCGGTCTGCTGCAGCAGTTCGCGTGCACGATCGAGGCGCAGGTTCAGGTAGAAGCGCGTCGGCGTGTCGTTCAGCATCGCGCTGAACAGCCGTTCGAGCTGGCGCCGCGTGATCGATACTTCCTGCGCGAGTGCGTCGGAGCCGAGCGGGGTTTCCATGTGCTGCTGCATCGTGCCGATCACCTGGATCAGCTTGCGGTTGTGCACACCGTAGCGCGCCGCGATCTCGAGTCGCTGGCTGTCCGAACGCTGCCGGATGCGGCTGACGACGAACTGCTCGGAGATCGCGGCCGCGAGATCGGCGCCATGCCGCCGGCCGATCAGGTCGAGCATCATGTCGATCGACGCGGTGCCGCCCGCGCAGGTGATGCGCCGGTCGTCGATCTCGAACAGCTCCTGCGTCGCGTTCAGGCCCGGGTAGCGTTCGCGGAACGCGGCGAGCGCCTCCCAGTGCAGCGTGAGCATTTGAGTTGCGTCGAACAGCCCGGCTTCCGCGAGCACGAAGCTGCCGGTGTCGATGCCGCCGAGCGTCGCGCCGTGCCGGTTCTGGCGGCGCAACCAGTCGCCGAGCGCGCGGTCGTAGCACACGAGCGGATCGAAGCCCGCGACCACGAACACCGTCTCGACCTGGGCGACGTCCGCATACGCGGCTTCGGCCGCGACCGGGATGCCGTTGCTCGCGGCGACGGGCGCGCCGTCCGCGCTGATCACGTGCCAGCGGTACAGCTCGGTGCGAAAGCGGTTCGCGACGCGCAACGGTTCGACCGCGGACATGAAGCCGAGCGCGGAGAAGCCGGGCAGCAACAGGAAGTGGAAATCCTCTGGCATCGGAGCGTGGGGTGGAATCGGGTGGTCGTCGCGCACGGCGCGACGCGGCGCGGCGCGGCGAACGGGGAGACTGGCGCGCATCGCGCCCGGCTCGCGGGCGCCGAACGTTCAACCCGGGATTATCGCGGGTTTTGCGGGCGGTCAGCGCGTTTTTGCGCGGTGCACCGTCCGGCGCGTCGTCGTCGAAGGTAGTTCGCCGAACTGGGCCTTGTATGCGTTCGCGAAATGCCCGAGGTGGATGAAGCCCCAGCGCGCGGCCGCTTCGCTGATCGGCAGGTCGGACTGCCGTGTGTCGAGCAGCAGGCGCCGCACCTGCGCGAGGCGCAGCGAGCGTGTGTAGTTCAGCGGACCGGTCTGCACGACCGACTGGAAGCTGTTCTGCATCGTGCGCCGGCTCACGCGCAGCTGCGTGCACAGGCTCAGGATGTCGACGGGCGCTTCCGGGTGCGCGATCACGTAGTCGTGCACGCGGCGCACGATGTCGGCGTGGCATGCATGCGTGAGCCGGTTCGACGGCTCGGGCATCCGGTACGTGAGGAGATCGACGAGCACGTTGCCGACTTCGCCGCGCAATTCGGTCTGCGCACGCGGTGCGTCGAACGTATCCGGGGCGTACAGCACGCGTTCGAGCAGCGTGGCGAGCTGGACGCTCGCGCGTTCGCGCGCGGCGATCGGTACATCGACGACGCCGCGCCGCAGCGCGCGCTCGTCGAGCCGGACGTCGGCGGCATCCTCGATCTGCTGCTTCAATTCGGGATCGACGACCACGCCGATCAGCGACATGTCGTCGGGCGAATGGAGTTCGAAAGGCGAGCCGCCGCGAGCCATCACGATCGTGCCGCGCTCGATGCGCGCATCGCCGAATGCGAAGGTGCCCGAGCCGGTGAGCGGCATTCCGAACACCGTATGGCCGGGCGGCAGGCGTCCGCGCTGGATGATGCGCACGTTCGCCGCTTCCTGGAACAGCTGCACGCCGTCGAGCACCGCATGCTTGACCGTGCTGCGATACGAGCCGGAGCCGATCTGGTCGTAACGCTGATCCCAGCCGCGCAGCGCCTCGGCATGCCGGTCTGCGTCGTCGAACATCTGGTGAAACACGAGCACGGCGCCTCCGGCGGTCGTTCGGACGGCGCAAGAATAAACCGACCGCACGGTCGGCGCAATACGGATGAGCGCTATTGCACCGGGGGTTTTTGAGGGGTCGGAAGGGGGCCGTGGCGGATGCCTTTCAGGCGGTTTTCCAATATCCCGAATCGGCACGCACGCGTTGCCGGTCCTGGTGCTGAACGGATTTATTGTCGAACTACAGTCGCCCCACATAACGTGAATCCCAACTGGAGGCGACATGAGGACAAGGCGACGCACCGCGGCTTTCGCGGCGACGCTGGCGTTTGCGGCGGCGTGGGCCGGCAACGCAGACGCGACGGAAAAGCCCGAGGAACTGGTCGTGCAGAAGATGCCGGCGTGGCATCCGCACGAGGTGTACGTCGTCGATATCGCGATGCCGACGATGACCGATGGGCGCATCTACGTGTACGACGCCGACGCGAAGAAGCTGCTCGGCCAGATCGACGGCGGCTTCGCGCCCGGTCTCGCGATCTCGCCCGACCACAAGGCGAGCTTCATCGCGACGACCTATTTCTCGCGCGGCTCGCACGGCACGCGTACCGACGTCGTCGAGATGGCCGACAACACGACGCTCGACCACACCGGCGAAATCGTGATTCCGGCGAAGCACGGGCAGCACGTGCCGTCGCCGTACAACACCGCGTTCAGCGCGGACGGCAAGCGGTTGTACGTCGCGAACATCACGCCGGCCGCGTCGGTGACGGTGATCGACGCCGTGTCGAAGAAGGTGCTGTCGGAGATCGACACTGCGGCATGCGTGCTCGCGTATCCGTCGGGGAACGACCGATTCACCGCGCTGTGCGAAAGCGGCAAGGCGCTCACCGTCACGCTCGACGCGAACGGCAAGGAGGTGAAGCGCACGATGTCCGACGCGTTCATCGACGTCGACAATGATCCTGCCTTCATCAATGCGTCACGCTACAACGGCGGCTATCTGTTCACGACGTATCACGGCAATGTGCGCAGCGCCGATTTCAACGGCGACAAGCCGGTGTTCGGCAAGCCGTGGTCGTTGCTGACCGGCGCCGAGCGCACCGAAGGCTGGCGCCCGGGCGGCATGCAGCAGACGGCCGTGCAGGCGAAGCAGCACCGCTACTACGTGCTGATGCACAAGGGCGGCGACGGTACGCACAAGGATCCCGGCACGCAGGTGTGGGTCTACGACCTGAAGACGAAGCAGCGCATCGCGCGCTGGGATCTCGCGCCGCAGAAGGTCGATCCGCTCGTGTCGATCCAGGTCAGCGAGGATGACAAGCCGCTGTTCTACGGACTGACGAGCACATCCGATCTCGTCGTGATGGACGCGCGCACCGGCAAGCTGCAGCACGTCGAGAAGCAGATCGGCAGTACGCCGTCGCTGCTCGTGAACCCGTGAACCCGTGAGGCCGCGATGACGCTCGATCCCGTACTCGCTACCAGCGCGCAGGCAGGCGCGGCCGTCGTCGTGCTGCTCGGCGCCTTCGCGAAGCTGCGCCGGCCCGCGGCGTTCCGGCAAGCGCTTGCCGGCTATCGCCTGCTGCCCGATGCGCTCGCCGCGCCAGCCGCGTTCGCGATTCCGCTCGCGGAAGTCGTGTGCGCCGCGGCGCTGCTGTTTCCCGATACGCGCATGACCGGCGCGCTCGGCCTGATCGCGTTGCTGCTCGTCTTCGCAGCCGGCATGACGATCAACATCCTGCGCGGCCACACCGACATCGACTGCGGCTGTTCCGGCTTTGCTGCCGCGCGCGCGGATGCGCCGCGCGGCATCGGCTGGCTGCATGTCGCGCGCGTGCTGCTGCTCGCCGTGCTGGTCGCGACCGCGCTCGTCGAGCCGGGCGGCCGCGCAGTCGTGTGGTTCGACTACCTGACGCTGCTTTCTTCCGTTCTGCTGATCGTCTGCGCGCTGCTCACCGTCGACGTGCTGCTCGCCAACGTACCGCGCCTTTCCCACCTGAGGAATTCATGATGCAAACCGCTCTCACCGTTTCCACCGCCTTGCTGTGGGTCGCCGTTCTCGCGCTCGGCGCGATCTGCCTCGCGCTCGTGCGCCAGATCGGCATCCTGTACGAGCGCATCATGCCGGCCGGCGCCTTGATGATCGACAAGGGGCCGGCAGTCGGCGCGATCGCACCGACGTTCGAGCTGACCGACATTCGCGGCTCGCAGGTCAAGGTCGGCGGCATCGATGCGTCGGGCAAGGCGACGCTGCTGTTCTTCCTGTCGCCGACGTGCCCGGTCTGCAAGAAGCTGCTGCCGCTGTTGCCGTCGCTGCAGGCGAGCGAATCGACGCCGGTGAACATCGTGCTCGCGAGCGATGGCGATCTCGACGAACACACGCGCTTCGCGCGGAAGCACGACCTCGCGCGTTTCCCGTACGTGCTGTCGCAGGAGCTCGGCCTCGCGTACCAGATCGGCAAGCTGCCGTACGCGGTGCTGCTCGACGACACCGGCACCGTGCGTGCGAAGGGGCTCGTCAACACGCGCGAGCATCTCGAGAGCCTGTTCGAAGCGAAGGAGCGTGGCGTTGCATCGCTGCAGCAGTTCGTGCACGGCGATCACGACCACGGCGATCACGAACATCACGCGCAGCACGCGCAGCACGCGTGATCGGCCGCCCCTCTTTCAACGTCAACGGAGAACAACGACATGGGCCTGTTTGATTCATGGTTCGAGCGGTCGGCGCGCGGCGTCGCGCAGCATAGCTCGCGGCGCAGCGCGATGGCGAAGCTCGGCAAGGTGCTGGTGGGCTCGGCGATGCTGCCGCTGCTGCCGGTCGACCGCACCGCGTATGCGGCCGATGCGGCGTCGGGCGCATCGGCGGCTTCCGGCGCCGCCGCGTCGGGTGCGAGCGACGATCCGATGAGCTGCGATTACTGGAAATACTGCGCGATCGACGGCTGGCTGTGCAGCTGCTGCGGCGGCACGTCGAGCAGCTGCCCGCCGGGCACGACACCGTCGCCGATCACGTGGATCGGCACCTGCCGCAACCCGCACGACGGTTCGGACTACATCGTGTCGTACAACGACTGCTGCGGCAAGACGTCGTGCGGCAAGTGCTTCTGCAACCGCAACGAGCGCGAGAAGCCGCTGTACAAGCTGTCGCTGAACAACGACATCAACTGGTGCATGGCGAACGGCAATTCGAATTACCACTGTTCGGTTTCGGTCTTGTTGGGAGCGGCCAAGCAATGAAAGTGAAGCAAGCTGGAAAGATCGTCGTCGCGTGCGTGGCCGTTGCAGGTGCATGCCTCGCGTTGCCGGGTGTCGCCGGTGCTCAGCAGGCCGTCCATTACCCCGCGGGCAAGAGCATGTTCGACGCGCAGTGCGCGGTGTGCCACCAGGCGGGCGGCAAGGGGCAGGACGGCCTCGCGCCGCCGCTGACCGAGTATCCGGGCAGGTACGCGACGGCCGACGCGGGCCGCGCGCAGCTCGTCGCGACGCTGTTGCACGGGATGTTCGGCGAGATCGAGGTGCACGACAAGCACTACAACTTCAAGATGCCGTCGTTCGCGAGTGCGAGCGACGACGATATCGCGAACGTGCTGAACTACGTCGTGTTCGATCTCAACGACAAGCACGGCGACGCGAAGCCATTCACGGCGGCCGACATTCGCGCGGCGCGTGCGAAGGAGATGGACGGCACGGCCGTTCACGCGCAACGTGCGGTCGTGACGAAGGGGCTGGGGCTGTGACTGCCGTGTGGATGTGGCGCCGTGGCCGGGGTGTGCGTGAGGGCCGGCGTGCGGTGGCGGCGCGGATCGAAGGGTTCATGTCGCGCCGTCTGTCCGCGTGGCTGGTCGCTGCCGCCGCGTGTGCGATGGCCGTTCCCGCACATGCCGACGGCGTGAGCGACGCCGCGCTCGCGCGGCAGCACTGGGTGCTCAACTGCATGGGCTGCCACACGGCGACGGGCGGTGGCATTCCGGGCAAGGTGCCGCCGCTCGCGAATTCGCTCGGCTATTTCACGCATCTGCCGGCGGGGCGCGAGTACGTGATGCGCGTGCCCGGCGCGTCGAACTCCGCGCTGTCGGACAAGGATCTCGCCGACGTGCTCAATTGGGTCCTCGCGACGATGAACCGCGATGCGCTGCCGCGGGATTTCAAGCCTTATACGGCTGCCGAAGTCGCCGCGCATCGCCGGCCGGCGTTTTCCGATGTCGCGACGGTGCGTGCCGGGCTGGTCCGCGCGTTGCATGAGCGCGGGATCGAGGGGGTGTCGGATCGGTACTGATGCCGGCCGCCGCGGGTCGCGGCGACCGAAGACGTCGATGTTGAATCTCGTCGCGGCAGGCAGAGGGATTGCGATCGTGCCGGAGCGGCGCGCCCCGACGCTACGTTCAGATCTGCTGCTGGCCGCCGTCGACGAACAGCTCGATGCCGTTCACGAAGCTCGCGTCGTCCGACGCGAGGAACAGTGCCGCACCCGCAATCTCGTCGGGCTCGCCCAGGCGCCCCATCGGAATCTGCGCGGCCAGGTAATCGGCGAGACCTTGCCGCTGGGCGGCGTCCTGACCGGCGAGGTCGAGCAGCCCCGGCGTGCGGGTCGCGCCCGGGCTGATCGTGTTCACGCGGATGCGGCGTTCCTTCAGATCGAGAATCCAGTTGCGGGCAAACGCGCGCACCGCGGCCTTCGACGCCGAATACACGCTGAATGCAGCGGTGCCCGCGCTGCCGGCCGTCGAGCCGGTGAGGATCACCGATGCGCCGTCGGCGAGCAGCGGCAGCGCCTTTTGCACCGTGAACAGCACACCCTTCACGTTGCGATTGAAGGTGTCATCGAAGTGTTCCTCCGTGATGCTGCCGAACGGCAGCATCGAACCGCCGCCGGCATTCGCGAACAGCACGTCGAGGCGCCCGTGTTCTTCGTTGATTTGCGCATACAGTGCGTCGAGTTCGTCGAGCTTCGTGGAGTCGACGCGTACGCCCGTCGCGCTGCCGCCGTCTTCGCGGATCGCGTTGACCGCGGCATCGAGTTCGGCCTGACGACGGCCGGTGACGTACACGTGCGCGCCTTCGGCGGCGAAGCGCTGCGCGGTGGCGAGGCCGATGCCGCTGGTGGCGCCGGTAACCAGTGCGATCTTGTTGTCGAGCTTGCGTGCCATGGTGTTTCTCCTTTCGTTCGATACGTGGATGACTGCGTTCGGTGTTGCGTGCTGCGATGTGAGGAGAATATCGACGCACCCATCTTTTCGAAATAGAATTGATTGCAAGCTAACGTTGCATAAATGAAAAGATGAGGGGATATGGCCAAGCTGCCTGACTTCGAAGGGCTCGCGATGTTCGCGAAGGTTGCCGAGGAGGGATCGTTCGCGGCTGCGGCACGCTCGATGGGGGTATCCGTGGCGACGGTTTCGCGCGGCGTCGCCCGCCTGGAGGATCGCCTGGGCGGACGGCTTTTCAACCGCACCTCCCGTCAACTGGCGCTCACCGAGTTCGGCAGGACGATCTGCGAGAAGGCGGGCGAGGTCTACCGCCATGCCGAAGAGGCGGAAAGCGCCGCGCGTGAAATGGCCGTGCAGCCGCGTGGGCTGGTGCGCCTCGCCGTGCCGATGTCATTCGGGTTGCGCTGGGTCGCGCCACTGTTGCCGGGCTTCTTTCGTGCCTATCCGGACGTGTCGATCGACCTGCATCTGTCGGATGCGTCGGTCGACCTGATCGCCGACGGTTTCGATGCTGCATTGCGGATCGCCGCGCTGCCGGATTCATCCCTGGTGGCCCGGCGGTTGTGCGCGGTGACGCAGTACGTGGTGGCGTCGCCGGCGTATCTGGAGCGCGAAGGACGGCCGGCGCATCCGCGCGAACTGGAGGAACGGCCGTGTCTCTCATACGCGTATCGTGCGCATAGCGACGTATGGCGCTTCACGAACGATGCGGGTGACGAGGAGCCGATCACGCCGAACGGTCCGCTGCGCGTGACGAACGCCGACGCGCTGCTGCCTGCGCTGTTCGATGGTCTGGCGATCGCCGAACTGCCCGAGTTCATCGCCGGTGAATATCTGGCCGATGGCCGCCTCGAAGCCATCCTGACCGACTGGTCGCTGACGAAGGGCGGCCTGTACTTCGTCACGCCGTCTGCACGTGCACGTCCGGCGAAGGTTGCCGCGCTGTCCGACTACTTCGCCGAACACCTGGCCGATCCGGCCTGGCGATGGCCGAAGTAATCGATTGCCGCGGTATGCCGGGCGGCACACCAAAATCCCCGGCCGCAGTTGGCTTTCGTTAGAATCGTTCGTCATCTGAGCAAAACGCAGATCTGCATGGGCGCAGCGGTATCGATTCGCGAATACCGCTCGCTCTTGTCCCATGTCCTTTACCGGAGGCGAACGTGCCAGGATTACTTCCCGATGTCGACCGCGACGGGCTCCTCGAATATTCGGTGGTGTACACCGACCGGTCGATCAATCACATGTCGCAGCGCTTTCAGGGCGTCATGCGCGACATTTCCGCAGCGCTGAAAAGGGTCTACAACGCGAAGGCGGTTGCGATCGTCCCGGGCAGCGGGACGTTCGGCATGGAAGCCGTGGCCCGGCAGTTCGCGACGAACAAGAAGTGCGTGGTCATCCGCAACGGCTGGTTCAGCTTCCGCTGGTCGCAGATTTTCGACATGGGCAGCATTCCGTCCGAGTCGATCGTATTGAAGGCGCGTCCGGTCGAATCGGGAAGGCAGGCGGCGTTTGCACCGGCGCCGATCGAGGAAGTCGTCGCTGCGATTCAGGCGCACAAGCCGGATCTGGTCTTTGCCCCTCACGTCGAAACCGCATCCGGGACGATGCTGCCCGATGCGTATCTGCGCGCGGTGGCCGACGCCGTGCATGCGGTCGGCGGGATGTTCGTGCTGGATTGCATCGCGTCCGGCACGATCTGGGTCGACATGGAGAAGAGCGGTGTCGATGTGCTGATCAGCGCGCCGCAAAAGGGCTGGAGTGCATCGCCGGGTTGTGCGCTGGTGATGCTCAGCCCGCTCGCGCGCGAGCGCATCGATGCGACGACCAGCACCAGTTTTGCCTGCGATCTGCGCAAGTGGCTGCAGATCATGGAGGCCTACGAGAACGGCGGCTTCGCTTACCACGCGACGATGCCCACGGACAGTCTCGCGACGCTGCGCGACGTCATCAAGGAAACGGAAGCGTACGGCTTCGACAAGGTGAGGGCGGAGCAGCTCGAACTCGGCACGCGAATTCGTGCGTTGCTGGCCGAGAAGGGGTTCAGGAGCGTGGCGGCACAAGGCTTTGAGGCGCCGGGTGTAGTCGTGAGCTACACGGACGATGACGACATCCGCTCCGGCAAGAAATTCGCCGACGTCGGCATGCAGATCGCGGCCGGCGTGCCGCTGCAATGCGACGAGCCGGCGGATTTCAAGACCTTCCGCATCGGCTTGTTCGGTCTCGACAAGCTGCATGACGTCGATGCCGCGGTTGGGCGGTTTGCGAGCGCGTTGGAACGGGTTCTGTAGAGCATTGATTCGGTGCAGCATTGCATGGCGGCGCATGACGAGGTGAGATCGACTCCTTCGAGACGATCGAATGCGCCGCCGGAACCGCCGACCGCGTGCCGGGCACGTCGGTCGGCGTTTTTTTCGGCAAAGCCTCTAGCGCGATTGCAGGCGCTCGACAACGTACTGGCTGACGATGAGGTCCAGGTACGCACCTCCGGCATTTTTATAAACCGTCCGGTCCTCGGTCGAACGATGAAACGCCGACATCCGGTACAGATCGAACAGGTCTCCTTCGATCTGGTCTGCCTGTATGACCTGCGCCTGCATCGGAATCTGGATGTCGCCTGATTGCGCGGCGTTCTCGCGGTCATCCACGAAGATGCGCGCCCCTCTCAGCACGTCGCAATCAGCCTCCTGCATATCCGACCGGTATCCGCCTACCAGATCGACATGGGTGCCGGGACGCACGAACTCGCGTCGAATCATCGGTGTGGACGTGCTGGTGGCTGCGGTAACGATATCTGCGCGGGCCACGGCAGCATCCAGGTCGTCGACGATGAATACCTGGATGTTTCTTGCCTCGAGGTCCGAGCGCGCGGCGTCCAGCCTGGACGGCGTGCGATTCCACAACAACACTTGGCGGATGGACGGACGGATGTGGAGATAGGCCTCCGTCAATGACCTTGCGACCGGCCCGGCACCCAGGACGAGCAGTACCTCGCTGTTCTCGCGACTCAGTTTCCTTGCCGCCAGCGCGGAATCGGCCGCTGTCTTCCATCGCGTGATTTCCGGGCCGTCGAGCATGGCGACGATTCCTTTGGTTTGCTCGTCGAGAACCAGAAACGCGGCCTGCTCCGTCGGCAAGGGCGGGCTGGCCCGGCTATTGGCGGGAAAGATCGACGCAATTTTGAACCCCGCGCCCTTTCCCGGCAGAATGACGCCGCGGCTGAACAAGCCAAAGCCGGCATCTCCGATGAAATAACTGTCGCCGATGGGCCGGGAACCGGAATGCCCGTTGTGCAGCGCGTCGAGAACCCCGTCCCAATCCAGTACCGACCTGATCTGCTCCGCCGAAATGGTCTGCACGGTCAACGCTCCTGCTGTTGCGGCCAGATATCACCCAGGGTGTAACCCTCGGGGAATGGGTCGTCGTGATCGAGCACGATGGTGTTGATCCCATGGATCCAGCTGGTGCCGGCGAGGGTAGGAACCACCGCAGCCTTGTCGCCGATGCGGGCTTCCTCCTCCAGGCGGCCGGTGAAGACGGTGCCCAGGATGCCCTGGTGCCGGAAATCCTGGTGCAGCGGCAATTCGTCCTTGGCGTGCAGCACGGCCATCTTTGCACAGGTGCCGGTGCCGCAGGGGCAGCGGTCGATCGCGCCGGTCCAGGTTGACGGGTCATCCCAGGAGAGCGGCCCGGTCGGCATGGTGACCACGTTCTTCCAGTCTGCCCTGGGGTCGTCTGCCGGGCCGGACAGTTGGGAGATGGTGATGCCCACGCCCGGATAGTCCGGGTGCGCAACCGGCAGTTGCTCGATGGCAGCCTGCCGGATCAGCGCGGAAACCCGCGTGATCTCCTTCCCGTGTTCGGGCTTGAGCTCGAGCCCCGGAAACTGGCGCACGTCGGCAATCGCGTAGAACATGCCGCCCCAGCCCACATCCACCCGCACCTTGCCCAGATGCGGCACGTCGATGACGGCATCCAGGTGCGCAGCAAAGGCCGGTACGTTCCTGAACTTCACGCGCTTGACCTTGCCGTCCTGGCACTCCGCGGTGATGCGGATCAGCCCGGCCGGCGCTTCCAGCGTCAGTTCCGTCACGGGCTCCCGCATGGGCAGCATGCCCATTTCCAGCAGCACGGTAGCCACGGAAATGGTGTTGCCGCCCGACATCATCGGGTACTCGACCTGCTCCAGGATGATGTAGCCCGCGTCCGCATCCGGATGACATGGCGGCACGATGATGTTGCAGCAGTGCGCCGGGTAGCCGCGCGGTTCGCGCAGCAGCAGCTTTCTCAAGCCGTCGTCATTGGCCTCCAGCCATTTCATCCTGGCGTGGACGGTGTCGCCGGGAATGTGCGGAATGCCGCCGGTGACCACGCGCATCGGAATCCCCGAATGCGTCTCCACCGCGTGAATCGTTCTCTTGAATCCCATGTGCCGGTTTCCTCTTCGTCGCCGCCGACCGAGTGCGGCGTGAAGGGAAATTTATGCCCGTTTCGCGGATAACTTAAACGACATTTCCTCCGGCGTTCCTTCAACTTTTGGTTGAAGATGCCGCCATCTTTGCCGGGCAGGGCGGTTCGGTGCGGGCGCTCAGCGTTCCGGTGTTACGGGGGCGGAACTGGCCTGATCTGTAGCCGGATGCAGCGCGAGTTGCTGCCTGATCCACTGGCAGAACTTCCTGCACACGGCGGCGTCCGCCTTGTCTTTCCGGATCGACAGGTAGTGGCCGCGATTCTTCATTACCGTCTTGTGCGGCAGCGGGCGCACGAAGTGGCCGCTTTGCATCAGGTCGCCTACGAGGTGATGCCAGCCCAGGACGACACCCTGGTGAGCCAGGGCCAGCTGCACGATGCCCGGGTAGTCGTTGCTGGTGAAGAGCTGACGCGGAATATCGGCGCGCCAGCTGGTGTCGACGTCATGCAGTGCCAGCCACACTTTCCAGTCGATATGCTCGGAAATCTGCGAACGGCCATAGGCGCTGATATCCAGCAACGACATGTCCAGCAGCCTTTCCGGCGTCTCGATCGGGCCATGATTGCGCAGATACTGCGGTGTGCAGACTGGATAGACCTCGTCGTCGAACAGGTGCTCGCTGTCGTATCCATCGCGCATGCTGGCCAGCTTGGCGATGTAGACGTCCGGTTGCACGCCTGCTTCCATCGAGATGAAATTTTGCGTGGCCAGAACCGTGAGCTCGATATCCGGATTGTCCTGAATGAATTCGGGCAGCCGTTTGTGCAGCCAGAGTGCGGAAAACGCAGGCGAGCAGCAGACGATGAGCGTCTGCCTGGCAGGAATCTTCTTCCGCAGGCGCTCGGCGGCCTGATGGATATTGATCAATGACAGCTGGGCTGCGTCCTTGAACATCTCGCCGTCGGCAGTCAGGGTAACGGCCCTGCCCGAACGCACGAAAAGCTCCGTACCCAGGTAGTCCTCCAGTTCCCGCACCTGCTTGCTCACTGCTGCGGGCGTCACGCTCAATGCATTGGCTGCCCCGGTGAAGCTGTTGAATTTCGCGGCCGCAAGAAATGATTTGATGGCGCGCAGAGACAGCGCGCCGACCAATGTTTCGCTCATTTCAAACCGAGGCGTCATGGCGATTTCTACAGACGTTAGGGGATGGGACACGGTCCGGAGCACGGACTCGCGTTAGATTATAAGGAGACGGGAGCGCGACAGGAGAGGCGCGTGGCGGGCGCCGATGAGTCGGCCCTGATGCACGCCAAAGTTGGATCGAAGCCTTCCGGGCTTGAACGGCGTGACGTGGTATTCGCGTTTGAACCCATGTATCGGATGCGAACTGTCCGTGAAACCGTACTTGTATGCAATCCGGGGAACGGACCGATCGCATGTTGATGCCCGCCTATTTTGCGGCTTCCATGCGCATGTGTCCGCCGGTACTGCAGCGACGCGGCGCGCGGACGAAGCGCCGCTATCGTCCGCCCGAAAGACTCGGGCGGACGACCGGGCGATCGCCTGCAGCGACTGGGCACGTTCCCGGATTCAGCGACCTGGCGCTTCGCGACCAAGTCGCCATCGCGCTATCTGGAATCGATCACGCCGCTGCATTGCGGTTGGCTTCAATCACCGTCAATGCCGTCATGTTCACGATCCGCCGCACCGTCGCGCTCGAAGTGAGAATGTTCACCGGCCCATTGACGCCCAGCAGGAACGGCCCCACGGCAACGTTGCTGCCGGCTTCGGTCTTGAGCAGGTTATAGGCGATATTCCCCGCATCGACGTTCGGACACACGAGCAGGTTCGCCGCGCCCTTCAGCGGCGACATCGGCAGCAGCCGCGACCGCAGCGCTTCATCGAGCGCGCAGTCGCCGTGCATTTCGCCATCCGCCTCGATATCCGGCGCCTGCGCGCGAATGATCTCCAGCGCCCGGCGCATCTTCACGCCCGAAGCCGCGCTCCCCGACCCGAAATTCGACCGCGACAGCAGCGCAGCCTTCGGCGTGAGATTCAGCCACTCCATCTGCCGCGCCGCAGCGATCGTGAATTCCGCGATCTGCTCCGCATCGGGGTTGTCGTTGACGTGCGTATCCACCAGCGCGACCGTCCGCTGGTTGAGCAGCAGGATATTCATCGCCGCGTAGGTCGACGCATCGGGCTTCTTGCCGATCACTTCATCCACGAACCGCAGGTGATTGTGAAACTCGCCGACCGTTCCGCAGATCATCCCGTCCGCATCGCCGAGCCGCACCATCATCGCGCCGATCAGCGTCAGGCGACGTCGCATCTCGACGCGCGCCATTTCCTTCGAGATGCCGTCGCGGCAGCGCAGTTCCCAATACGTCGTCCAGTACTGCGGGAAGCGTTCGTCATATTCCGGGTTCGTCACTTCGACATCCTGACCGAGACGCAGGCGCAGGCCGAAGCGCTCGATACGCGCCAGCAGCACCTCCGGGCGGCCGACCAGGATCGGACGCGCGAGCTTCTCGTCGACGATGACCTGCACCGCGCGCAGCACGCGCTCGTCTTCGCCTTCGGTGAACACGATGCGGGCCTTGCCGCCGTCACGCACGAGCTGACGCGCCGTTGCGAACAGCGGTTTCATGAACGCGCCCGAGTGGTAGACGAACTGCTGCAGCTGCTCGACATACGCGTCGAGATCCTCGAGCGGGCGCGTCGCCACGCCGCCTTCGATCGCCGCCTTGGCCACGGCCGGCGCAATACGCACGATCAGGCGCGGATCGAACGGCTTCGGAATCAGGTATTGCGGGCCGAAGGACACTTCGTCGCCGCCATAGGCCGCCGCGACGATGTCGTTCTGCTCTTCTTGCGCGAGGCCGGCGATCGCGTGAACCGCGGCAATTTCCATTTCGCGGGTGATCGTCGTTGCGCCCACATCCAGTGCGCCGCGGAAAATATACGGGAAGCACAGGACGTTGTTGACCTGGTTCGGGAAGTCCGAGCGGCCCGTCGCGATCACGACGTCGTCGCGCGTCGCATGCGCCAGTTCCGGGAAGATTTCCGGCGTCGGATTGGCGAGCGCGAGAATCAGCGGACGCGCGGCCATCGCCTTCAGCATGTCCGGCTTCAGAATGCCGCCGACCGACAGCCCGAGGAACACATCGGCGCCGCCGATTACTTCGGACAGCGTGCGCGCGTCGGTTTCCTGCGCGAAGCGCTCCTTGGCAGGATCCATCAGCGTGGTACGGCCGCGATAGACGACACCTTCGATGTCCGTCGCCCAGATGTTCGCGACCGGCAGCCCGAGGTCGACCAGCAGGTCCAGGCAGGCCAGCGCCGCGGCACCGGCGCCCGACGTTACGACCTTCACCTCGGAAATCGACTTCCCGACCACCTTCAGCCCGTTGATGAACGCGGCCGCGACGGTGATGGCGGTGCCATGCTGGTCGTCGTGGAAGACGGGGATCTTCATGCGCTCGCGCAGCTTGCGCTCGACCGTGAAGCACTCGGGCGCCTTGATGTCCTCGAGGTTGATCCCGCCGAAGGTGGGTTCGAGGCCGGCGATGATGTCGACGAGCTTGTCCGGATCGGTCTCGTTGATCTCGATGTCGAACACGTCGATGCCCGCGAACTTCTTGAACAGCACGGCCTTACCTTCCATGACCGGCTTCGATGCGAGCGCGCCGATGTTGCCCAGACCCAGCACGGCGGTGCCGTTGGTGATCACGCCCACCAGATTCCCGCGGCTCGTGAAGCGGCGCGCCTGCAGCGGATCGGCGGCGATCGCCTCGCACACGCTGGCGACGCCGGGCGTGTAGGCCAGTGCCAGATCGCGCTGCGTCACGAGCGGCTTGCTGGCGACGACCGAGATCTTCCCCGGGGTCGGAAACTCGTGATAGTCGAACGCGGCCTGCTGCTGGGTCTCTGTCTGTTTCATGTTGTTGGGTCCGGGCGTGCGCGTCAGGCCAGTCCCGACGCGATCCATGGAGGATTCTAGGGGTCAGCCATAAGAAGATGATTCTGTTTTAATATCGGTCCATCACTTTTTCATGATGGATGCGTGGTCAGACGATGACATTCGACGCGAACGACGTGGTCAGGCGCCTTGGCGCGCGCCTGAAGATGCGGCACCTGATGCTGTTGCTGCAGATCCAGCAGCACGGGTCGCTGACGCGCGTCGCGGAGCACATGGCCAGCAGCCAGCCCGCCGTGACGAACGCGCTGTCCGAGCTGGAAAGCATGTTCGGCACGCCGCTGTTCGAGCGCTCGTCGCGCGGGATGCGGCCGACCGCGCTTGGTTCGGTCGTGCTCGAGCGGGCCAAGGCGATGCTGAAGGACCTCGACCATCTCGCCCGCGAGATGGAGGCGGTCGCGGCCGGCCATGCGGCGCATCTGCATATCGGCGTGATTCCGTTTATTTCGGGCCAGATGCTGTCGGCGGCGCTCAAGCGCCTGCAGTCCCGGATGGAGCGGCGTTTGACCGTGACGATCCACGAAGGCACCAGCGACCAGTTGCTGCTGCAGCTCAAGGATCACACCGTCGACCTCGTGATCGGGCGCGCATCGTCGGCGGTTGATCTCGGGCAGGTCTCCTTTGAAGTGCTGTACCAGCAGCAGCCGCGGATGATCGCGAGCCGGCGCCTCGCCGCGAAACTGGCCCGCACGCAGCTCGACTGGCACAAGCTGCACGCGCTGGACTGGATTCTCGGCGCGCCCCATACGCCGATGCGCGAGCAGGTGGCCGACCTGTTCCTGTCGGCGGGCATCGCGCCGCCGGTGCCGATCGTCGAAAGCTACTCGTCGAAGGTGATCGGCGAGATGATCGCGTCGAGCGACGACGCGGTATCGATCGTGCCGGCCGATATCGCGGAAGAAATGGTGCGCATCGCCGGGGTGGCGATCGTGCCTTACTCGCTGGTATGGACGCTGCCGCCCATCGCGCTGTTTACTCGCGCCGACGAATCGCATGCGCCGACGCGGGATCTGCTGGTTCAGGCACTGCGCGAGATTTGCAGGGAAACCTACGTCGAGGTGCCGCGGTAGCGCTTCCGGGAGCCGGTCGAGGCCGGCAGGGCGGAGCCGCATCGCGCGCGCTCGGGCGCCGCCGCCCAAGCCCGTCCGGCCTGCTTGCCCGACGCCGCATCCGGACAAACCCCTGTCCGCCGAAATTCGTCCCAAACCCCCGCCACACAAGCCACCGCTCACGCATAGTGGTTTCCACTCATAGTCGCAAACAGTCAAGAACAGGTCGCCGCCGGTCGTCTTGCGACCAATATGGCTCGTTACTTTTACACCCACGATGCAGGCCGGGACGCACTCCGCGAACCCGTCGGATATCGGTCCACTCGGGAGAAACCATGAAGTCGACAAAGATCGCCGCGTTCGTCGCGGCCGTGCTGGCGACCGGCGCATTCGCGACCGCGGCGCAGGCCGAAACGGATGCCGCGACCTGCCGCAACGTGCGCTTCGCGGATATCGGCTGGACCGACATCACGTCCACCACCGCGCTCGCGTCGACGGTGTTCGAAGGGCTCGGCTACAAACCGACGACGACGATCGCGTCGGTGCCGATCTCGTTCGCCGGCCTGAAGAGCAAGCAGCTGGACGTGTCGCTCGGCTACTGGTGGCCGGTGCAGCAGAAGCAGCTTCAACCGTTCCTCGACAGCAAGTCGATCAACGTGGTCGAACCGCCGAACCTGTCGGGCGCGAAGGCGACGCTCGCGGTGCCGAGCTACGAATATCAGGCCGGCCTGAAGACTTTCGAGGACATCGCGAAACACCGCGCCGAGCTCGACGGCAAGATCTACGGGATCGAGCCGGGCAGCAGCGCGAACGCGACGATCCAGAAGATGATCGATACGAACCAGTACGGCCTCGGCGGCTTCAAGCTGGTCGAGTCGAGCGAAGCGGGAATGCTCGTCACGGTCGAGCGCGCGATCCGCGAGAAAAAGTGGGTCGTGTTCCTCGGCTGGGAGCCGCATCCGATGAACATCCAGATCAGCATGAACTACCTGTCCGGCGGCGACGCGGCGTTCGGTCCGAACTACGGCGAAGCGCGCGTGTACACGCTGACGGCGCCCGACTTCATCGCGCGCTGCCCGAACGCAGGCAAGCTCGTCGAGAACCTGCGCTTCACGACGCAGCTCGAGAACCAGCTGATGCAGTCGGTAATGAACAAGACGAAGCCGGCCGACGCCGCGAAGGCGTACCTGAAGAAGAATCCGCAGGTGCTCGATGCGTGGCTCGCCGGTGTCAAGACGTTCGACGGCAAGGACGGCCTGCCCGCCGTGAAGGCCTATCTCGGCCTGTAACGGCCTGCGCGCGCCGCCTGCGTGCGGCGCGCAGCGAAAAATCATCTGCAGTACGACAGAAATCAGCGAAACGAACCGAATCAAGCGAGGGTAACCAGCATGAACCACGAAGTCATCATCACCTGCGCGGTCACCGGCGCGGGCGATACGGTCGGCAAGCATCCGGCGATCCCGGTCACGCCGAAGGAAATCGCGGCCGCCGCGATCGAAGCCGCGAAGGCCGGCGCGACGGTGGCGCACTGCCATGTCCGCGATCCGCAGACGGGCCGCGGCAGCCGCGATCCGAACCTGTACCGCGAAGTGGTCGACCGGATCCGCTCGGCGGACGTCGACGTGATCATCAACCTCACGGCCGGCATGGGTGGCGATCTGGAAATCGGCCCGGGCGAGGACCCGATGCGCTTCGGCAAGGGCACCGATCTCGTCGGCGGCCTCACGCGTCTCGCGCACGTCGAGGAACTGCTGCCGGAAATCTGCACGCTCGACTGCGGCACGCTGAATTTCGGCGACGGCGACTACATCTACGTGTCGACGCCCGCGCAGTTGCGTGCAGGCGCGAAGCGCATCCAGGAACTCGGCGTGAAGCCGGAGCTGGAAATCTTCGATACGGGCCATCTGTGGTTCGCGAAGCAATTGCTGAAGGAAGGACTGCTCGACGATCCGCCGCTGTTCCAGCTGTGCCTCGGCATTCCGTGGGGCGCGCCGGCCGACACCGGCACGATGAAGGCGATGGTCGACAACCTGCCGCCGGGCGCGCACTGGGCCGGCTTCGGGATCGGCCGCATGCAGATGCCGATGGTCGCGCAGGCAATGCTGCTCGGCGGCCACGTGCGGGTCGGCCTCGAAGACAACATCTGGCTCGATCGCGGCGTGCATGCGACCAACGGCACGCTCGTCGAGCGTGCGCGGGAAATCATCGAACGCCTCGGCGCCCGCGTGCTGACGCCGGCCGAAGGGCGTCGCAAGCTCGGCCTGCCGGCGCGCGGCGAGCGTCTGCTCGAGCGCCGCGCGGTGGCCGAATTCGCGTGAGTCTCGACGGCTGATCCAGTGATTCATTGCGGCGGCGCGCATGGGCGCGGCCGCCGTCCGATTCCCCTCGATTTGAAGGATGCGTTGACATGGCTGTGAAGACCGACATCAGGACGTTCGCCGCGATCGGCACCGGCGTGATCGGCAGCGGATGGATTTGCCGTGCGCTCGCGCATGGTCTCGACGTGGTCGTCTGGGACCCGGCACCGGGCGCCGAAGAGCGGCTGCGCGCGAGCGTCGCGAATGCATGGCCGGCGCTCGAACGCGTTGGCCTCGCGCCGGGCGCCGATCCCGCGCGGCTGCGCTTCGCGTCGACGATCGAGGCCTGCGTCGCCGACGCGGACTTCATCCAGGAAAGCGCGCCCGAGCGCGAAGCGCTGAAGCTCGAACTGCACGAACAGATCAGCCGCGCGGCGAAGCCCGATGCGATCATCGCATCGTCGACGTCCGGGCTGCTGCCGACCGACTTCTACGCGCGAGCGACGCATCCGGAGCGCTGCGTGGTCGGCCATCCGTTCAATCCGGTCTACTTGCTGCCGCTCGTCGAGGTGCTAGGCGGCGAGCGCACGTCGCCGGAGGCGGTCGACGCGGCGATGGAGATCTATCGCACGCTCGGCATGCGGCCGCTGCGCGTGCGCAAGGAGGTGCCGGGCTTCATCGCGGACCGGCTGCTCGAAGCGTTGTGGCGCGAGGCGCTGCATCTCGTCAACGAAGGCGTCGCGACGACCGGCGAGATCGACGATGCGATCCGCTTCGGCGCGGGCATCCGCTGGTCGTTCATGGGCACGTTCCTGACCTATACGCTGGCCGGCGGCGACGCGGGCATGCGACACTTCATGCAGCAGTTCGGCCCCGCGCTCGAACTGCCGTGGACGAAGCTGGTCGCGCCGAAGCTGACCGACGAACTGATCGACAGCGTCGTCGAAGGCACGAGCGAGCAGCAGGGCACGCGCAGCATCAAGGCGCTCGAACGCTATCGCGACGAGTGCATTACCGAGGTGCTGAACGCGATCGCCGCTGTGAAGGCGCGGCACGGAATGCGATTCGAGGACTGAACGAACATGACCGGCGATACCCCGCTGACGATTTACCGCGACGTCGTGCGGCCCGAGTGGGTCGACTACAACGGCCATCTGCGCGACGCGTTCTACCTGCTGATCTTCAGCTTCGCGACCGATGCGCTGCTGGACCGCATCGGTCTCGACGACGCCACGCGTCGCGAGCGGGGCCGCTCGGTCTACACGCTCGAAGCGCACGTGAACTATCTGCAGGAGATCAAGGAAGGCACGCGCGTGCGCGTCGATGCGCGGGTGTTCGCGCACGACGCAAAGCGCGTGCACCTGTATCTCGAGCTGTTCGCGGACGGGCACGACGGCGCGGTATCGGCAAGCGAGCAGATGCTGCTGCACGTCGACACGCGCGACGGTGCGAAATCGGCGCCGTTCGACGACGACGTCGCTGCGCGCGTGGCCGAACTGCATGCGTTGCAGCGCGATTGTGCGGCGCCCGCGTATGCGGGCCGCGTGATCGGATTGCCGCCGCGCCGCTAGCGCCGGCGACAACGGGGCGCATACGATGCTCGAACCGGAAATCGCCGCGTTCGTCGCGGCCGTCGACGCGGCGTATCCGGCCGACACGGCGGCGCGCTCACCCGACGAGCAACGCCGCATCTACGATCGCTTCGCGTCCGCATGGACGCCCGCCGCACTGCCGCCCGATATCGTGCGGCACGATGCGGTGTGGCACGCACCGCACGGACACCCGATCGCGCTGCGGCGCTATGCGCCCGCTCGGGGCGAACCGCGCGGCACCGTACTGTTCTTTCATGGCGGCGGCTTCGTCGTCGGCTCGCTCGACAGTCACGCGCTGATCACCGCGCAACTGGCGGCCGACACGGGGCTTGCCGTGATCGCGGTCGATTACCGGCTCGCGCCCGAGCATCGCGCACCGGCCGCACTCGAGGATTGCCTGGCCGTCATGCGTGCCGCGCGCGACGCACACTGGCCATTCGGCTCGTGCGCGCGCCCGTTGACGCTCGCGGGCGACAGTGCGGGCGGCAATCTCGCTGCCGCCGTCGCAACCGCGCTGCGCGATGCGGGCGAGGGTGGCCTCGACGGCATCGCACTCGTGTATCCGATGCTCGGCATCGAACCGCAATCTCCCGCACGCGAAACGGAAGCGCACGCGCCGATGCTCACGCTCGACGACGTCCATCGCTATCGCGCACTGTACTGGGGTGGTGGAGGGCGCGTTGCGCCGAGCGATGACGATCCGCTGCTGCGTGCATCGGTGCCGCTCGCGGCGTCGCGTTTCGACAATCTGCCGCCCGTGCTCGCGATCGGCGCGGAACATGATCCGCTGCGCGACGATGCGCGTGTCTATGTCGAACGCATGCTCGCGGCCGGCGGCGCTGCGCGTTACTGGATGGGGAAGGGGCTGGTGCACGGCTGCTGGCGCGCGCTCGGAACGAGCCCGCAGGCGGCGCGGATGCACCGGATGGTCGGTGAGTTTCTGCTCGCACCACGTGCGTAGCGGGCATTTCCGGGAGCAAATGATGCAGGCAGCGCAAGAGCGTATCGAGGACTGGCGGACGTTTTCCAGCGAGGCGGCGATCGCGGCGGCGGCGATCGGCGATGGCACCGTGGAGGTCGAATGGACCGACGCGCGACGATCGCCGTTTCACTTCGACTGGCTGCGCGACAACTGCGCGTGCCCGTCGTGCGTACATGCTGTCACGCGCGAACAGACGTTCGAGATCGTCGATGCACGCGACGATCTCGAGGCGCACGCGGTGCGCGTCGAAGCGGACGGCGCGCTGCACGTCGAGTGGAACGACGGGCACCGCAGCGCATGGTCGTCCGGCTGGCTGCGCGCCCACGCGTACGACGACGCGTCGCGCGCGGCGCGTCTGGCCGCACACGGGCGTCACATGTGGACGGGCGGCGATGCGGCGGCGATCGGCGTGTTCGCATGGCGCGACGTGATGCACGACGACGATGCGTTGCAGGCATGGCTCGCCGCGTTGCAGCGCACGGGGCTCACGCTCGTGGAAGGCGTGCCGGCCGAACGCGGGCGCGTGGACGAGATTGCGCGCCGGGTCGGGCTGGTCCGGGAGACCAATTTCGGCGTGCTGTTCGACGTCGAATCGAAGCCGCGCCCGGACAGCAATGCCTATACGTCGCTGAACTTGCCGCCGCATACGGACCTGCCGACGCGTGAATTGCAGCCGGGCGTGCAGTTCCTGCATTGCCTTGCGAACGACGCAACGGGCGGCGA
Organism: Burkholderia sp. 10_S31; assembly: GCF_056930375.1. Classification (NCBI taxonomy): domain Bacteria; kingdom Pseudomonadati; phylum Pseudomonadota; class Betaproteobacteria; order Burkholderiales; family Burkholderiaceae; genus Burkholderia; species Burkholderia sp. 10_S31. The sequence continues at coordinate 3,025,178 of NZ_JBXOWK010000001.1, read as the reverse complement.
CAGCGTGTTCCTCGACGGCTTCGCGCTCGCCGACGCGCTGCGGCGCGAGCATCCGGTCGATTTCGCGCAACTGACGTCAACGCCGTTCGAGTTCTGGAACAAGAGTGCGAGCAGCGACTACCGCTGTTGCGCGCCGGTGATCGGGCTGGATGCGCGCGGCGAGGTCACGGAAGTGCGCGTCGCGAACTTCCTGCGCGGGCCGCTCGATGCGCCGGCCGATGTGGTGGCGGCCGTCTATCGTGCATACCGGCGTTTTCTCGCGCTGGCGCGCGAGCCGCGCTTTCGCGTGCAGCGCCGGTTGCGGGCCGGCGACATGTGGGCGTTCGACAATCGCCGCGTGATGCATGCGCGCACGGAGTTCGATCCGTCGACGGGTCGCAGGCATCTGCAGGGCTGCTACGTCGATCGTGATGAACTGCTGTCGAGGTGGCGCGTGCTGTTGCGCACGGCGTCTGCCGCGCACGGCGGGTGACACCGCACACCGCTTCCGGAATCATTCGAAAAAGCGCCCGGACGCATGGCGCCCGGGCGAAGCCACCCGCTGCCGGGCGGCGGAGGTATGCGTTTCACAAAAAGGACGAGCCCGCATGGCGGGCTCGTCCGGATACAACATCGTCGCGCGATGCGCGGTGCGCCCGCTGGGGGCGCGTCGGCTTACTGGCCGAAGAAGACCGAGTCGCGAGCGTTCGACTTCGCTGCGGCAGCCGGGGCGCCCGAGTGGACGACCGGAGCCGGTTGCGCGCCGTAGCCGCTGGCGTCGGCACCATGAACACGCGCTTCCGCCGACTGGATGTCGTTCGGGTAGTACGGGCTCGACAGGCCCGGCTTGTAGCCGGCTTGTTCGAGCTGGACCAGTTCGTTGCGCACTTGTGCGCGGGTCACGGTGCTTTGTGCGAAAGCGCCGAACGAAGCGGACAGGGCGACAGCGGCAACAACTGCGGAAACGAGCGATTTCATGATGACCTCCGGTGTTTTATTGGGTTCGCTTTCGACACCATGTCTGCAGCGATTGACTAAATCTTAGTCACCGGCCGGTTCAGGGTAAACGCTGATTTTGACGATAGATTGTTTCCTGGGCAGTAACAGTGGCGCGTCGAATCAGGCTTTCATCGAGCTTTCGTTTCGTTGGGTGCAATAAGTATGAAGAATGGCGGGGCGACTGCGCACGGTTCAGCGCAGCTCGGCCGCCGTGTCGAACGGCTTGGCCGGCGGCCGGCCGGCGGGCACGCCCGAGCTCAGGAAACGCACGCCCGTCGCGGCCTCCGACGCTTCCCACAGCAGCGCCGCCACGGCCACGTCGCGGGCCGCGCGCGGCACGCTCGCCGGTGCCGGCAGGCCGCGCGACTCGAACCAGCCGGACGGTCCGATGTACGCGCCGCCTGTCAGGTCGGGCGACGTCGCCGCATGAATGGCTGGCAGCGCACCCTGGTCGGCCGGTTGCGCGAGATAACGGTTCGCCGCGCGCATCAGCGCGGCGCGGGTGGGCGAACGCTCCATCGCGGGGCCCGCGAGCTGCAGGTTGGTCGCCGCGTAGCCGGGATGCGCGGCGACGCTGATTGCCGCAAACGCCGCGCGCTGAAAGCGGCGCTGCAGTTCGATCGCGAACATGAGGTTCGCGAGCTTGCTGTCGCAGTACGCGAGATAACGGTTGTAGCGGTGCTCGGCGCGCAGGTCGTCGACGTGGATCCGGCCGCCGCGGTTGAAGCCGCTCGACATCGTCACGACACGCGCCCGATGCGCGGCGCACAGCGCGGGCAGCAGATGGCCGGTCAGCGCGAAATGGCCGAGGTGGTTGGTGCCGAACTGCATCTCGAAGCCGTCGCGCGTATGCCGCAGCGGCAGGAACATCACGCCGGCGTTGTTGCAGAGGATGTCGACGCGGCCGTGGCGCGCCGAGACGTCGGCGGCGAAGCGCTGGATCGATGCAAGATCGGCGAGGTCGAGCGGATCGACTTCGACCCGTGCGGCGGGATGGAGACGGCGGATCGCATCGGCGGCTTGCGCGGCGCGCGCGGCATCGCGGCAGCCCATCACGACGGTCGCGTCCTTGGCGGCCAGCGTTTCCGCGATTTGCCAGCCGAGGCCGCTGTTGGCGCCGGTCACGACCGCGACCTTGCCGCCTTGCGCCGGGACGTGGCGCGCGCTCCATGCATGCATGTCTGCCTCCATCGGCGTGGGCGATGCACCACGACGCGTAATCGTTACATTGAATGATGTAACGATAGTCCGCGCAGGCGGGACAGACAAGCGGGGGAATTAGACCGGCGGTTCCAGGGCGGGCATGCGAATCTCGCAGCCGGCCCGCGGCCCGCGGCCGGCGGGCGTTATCGGCTGCCGGCCAACGCGAGCACTTCGGCGGCGGAGATCATCGCGGCCGCATTCGCCGGGGCCGGGCGCTCGGCCGGGCGGAATACTTCGTCGCCGCGCTGGATCACCTGGCGCGACAGCGCGCAGGTGCCGGTGCGCTGCGCGAAGCGGCGGCGCCAGCGCTGTTCGCCGTAATGACAGCGGCCGGGTTCGACCCAGCGGACGACGAGCAGCGTATCGGAACGTTCGAGGATTTCGACGTGGACGTCGGCGGGATCGAGCGCAGGCAGGGATTTGGAGGCCTTCATTTTGCCGTTTCCTAAAGCTCGTGCGGTTCGGCCGTGGCAGTGGATGTCACTACCCAAAGACGAATCCGTAGCGGTTTCCATGAGTGGTGCGCTAAATGTAAGCGTCTGTGACCGGAAAAAACATCCTGTCTGGCTCAAATTACCTTTTGCCGATTTAGAAACAATCGGCGCGCATTTTCTTGAGAAACCAGCGACAAAAGCGCCCCGGACGCGGACGCCCGGGGCGGAAAATCGGGCCGCGCCACCGTGTCTGCTCGCTCAGTCACGTGGACACCGCGGGGGACGGAGGGGCCCGTCAGAGATTGGCGACGGGCGGGGTGCGGTGTACCGGGAAGCGCGGTCCGGCAACGCCATGATCGCGCGCGCCCCCCGTTGACACCCTGACGGGAACATGACTTTTTTGTCAGTTTCGCCCGGCCATCCCGCGGCCCGGGGCATCGAAAACCTCCGCAAACCCCCGTCGATATTGGCTTTGCGCGACGTACGGTCAATCGACGGCGTCCGAAAAAACGGCATTGCCATCGCCGAAGACACCGCCTTCGGCCCGATTCTGCCGCTCGGGAAAATACTGAATCCCACGTTCGTGACAAATCCGGGATCTGCACCTATGATTGGTTGGACCTTTAGTCCTTTGTGCCAATGAGCCGGCGTGTCCGGCTTTTACAGGAGAGGTGCTCATGAGATTGCAGGGCAAGCGCGCGCTGGTGACGGCGGCCGGGCAGGGTATCGGCCGCGCGACGGCGCTGCGGTTCGCAAGCGAGGGGGCCGACGTGCTGGCGACCGACATCAACGAAGCCGCGCTCGCGCAACTCGCGGCCGACGCCGAGCGCGCGGGCGGCCGGCTGGCCACGCGGCGGCTCGACGTGACCGATGCGGGCGACGTCGCGGCGCTCGCCGCGCAGGAGCGCGCATTCGACGTGCTGTTCAACTGCGCGGGCTTCGTCCACCACGGCTCGATCCTCGCCTGCGACGACACCGCCTGGGCGTTCTCGCTGAACCTCAACGTCACGTCGATGTACCGGCTGATCCGCGCGCTGCTGCCGGCGATGCTGGAAGCGGGCGGCGCGTCGATCATCAACATGGCGTCTGCCGCGTCGAGCGTGAAGGGCGTGCCGAACCGCTTCGTCTACGGCACGACCAAGGCGGCCGTGATCGGCCTGACCAAGGCGGTTGCCGCCGATTTCGTCGAACAACGCATTCGCTGCAACGCGATTTGCCCGGGCACGATCGAGTCGCCGTCGCTCGAGCAGCGGATTGCCGAGCAGGCGCACACGCGCCAGGTGTCGATCGACGCCGTGCGCCAGGCGTTCGTCTCGCGTCAGCCGATGGGCCGCATCGGCACCGCGGACGAAGTGGCCGCGCTCGCGCTGTATCTCGCGTCCGACGAAGCGTCGTTTACCACCGGCGCGATTCACCTGATCGATGGCGGCTGGTCCAACTGACCCTCTCCCATTGACTACGCATCCCTATTCACTTTCCGTTTCCGCTTAAACGATATGAAACTGCTGAGATTTGGCGACAAACATCATGAGAAACCGGGCCTGCTCGATGCGCAGGGAAAGATCCGCGACCTGTCGGGCGTGATCGACGACATCGCCGGCAATGCGCTGACGCCTGCGTCGCTCGCGCGGCTGCGCGACATCGAGCCGTCGTCGCTGCCGTTGGTCGAGGGCACGCCGCGGCTCGGCGCGTGCGTCGGCCGCGTCGGCAAGTTCATCTGCATCGGGCTCAACTATTCCGACCATGCGGCCGAATCGGGGATGGAAGTCCCGACGGAGCCGGTCGTGTTCGGCAAATGGACAAGCGCGATCTCGGGGCCGAACGACGACGTCGAGATTCCGCGCGGCTCGGAGAAAACCGACTGGGAAGTCGAGCTCGGCGTCGTGATCGGCCAGGGCGGCCGCTATATCGACGAAGCCGATGCGCTGTCGCACGTCGCCGGCTACTGCGTGGTGAACGACGTGTCGGAGCGCGAATACCAGCTCGAACGCGGCGGCACGTGGGACAAGGGCAAGGGCAACGACACGTTCGGCCCGCTCGGCCCGTGGCTCGTGACGGCCGACGAAGTGCCCGATCCGCACGCGCTGCGGCTGTGGCTCGAAGTGGACGGCCACCGCTACCAGAACGGCACGACCGCCACCATGGTGTTCCGCGTGCCGCACCTGATCAGCTACCTGAGCCGCTTCATGAGCCTGCAGCCGGGCGACGTGATCTCGACCGGCACGCCGCCGGGCGTCGGGCTCGGCCAGAAGCCGCCCGTCTATCTGCGCGCCGGGCAGGTGATCACGCTCGGCATCGACGGGCTCGGCGAGCAGCGTCAGCGCACCGTGCAGGCCTGATTCCCTTTAACGGACCGTTCGTCATGCCTATCATTCGATCGATGCGCGTCCTCGACGTGCGCTTCCCGACCTCGCGCCAGCTCGACGGCTCCGATGCGATGAATCCGGACCCCGATTATTCGGCTGCGTACGTCGTGCTCGAAACCGACCACGACGGGCTCGAAGGCCACGGACTCACGTTCACCATCGGGCGCGGCAACGAAATTTGCTGCGCGGCGATCGACGCGATGCGTCACCTCGTCGTCGGCCTCGACCTCGACTGGATCCGCGAAGACATGGGCCGCTTCTGGCGGCACGTGACGTCGGACAGCCAGTTGCGCTGGATCGGCCCCGACAAGGGCGCGATCCACCTGGCGACGGGCGCCGTCGTCAACGCGGTGTGGGACCTGTGGGCGAAGGCGGTTGGCAAACCGCTGTGGCGGCTCGTCGCCGACATGAGCCCCGAGGAAATCGTGCGCGCGATCGATTTCCGCTACCTGACCGACTGCCTGACGCAGGACGAGGCGCTCGACTTGCTGCACCGGCAGGTGCCGGGCAAGGCCGCGCGGATCGCGACACTCGAGCGCGAAGGCTACCCGTGCTACACGACGTCGGCGGGCTGGCTCGGCTACAGCGACGACAAGCTGCGCCGGCTGTGCCGCGAGGCGGTGGACGCCGGGTTCGACTACGTGAAGCTGAAGGTCGGCGCGAACCTGGAGGACGACATTCGCCGCGTGACGATCGCGCGCGAAGCGATCGGCCCGGATCGCAAGCTGATGATCGACGCGAACCAGGTGTGGGAAGTCGACGAGGCGATCGACTGGGTGCGCGAGCTCGCGTTTGCGAAACCGTGGTTCATCGAGGAGCCGACGAGCCCCGACGACGTCGAAGGGCATCGCAAGATTCGCGAGGCGATCGCGCCGGTGCAGGTCGCGACCGGCGAGATGTGCCAGAACCGCGTGCTGTTCAAGCAGTTCATCGAGCGCGGTGCGATCGACGTCGTGCAGATCGACGCGTGCCGGCTCGGCGGCGTGAACGAGATTCTCGCGGTGATGCTGCTGGCCGCGAAGTACGGGCTGCCGGTGTGTCCGCACGCGGGCGGCGTCGGGCTGTGCGAGTACGTGCAGCATTTGTCGATGATCGACTACGTGTGCATTTCCGGCACGAAGGAAGGGCGCGTGACCGAGTACGTCGATCACCTGCACGAGCATTTCGTCGAGCCGTGCGTCGTGCGCGGCGCGGCGTATATGCCGCCGACGGCGCCCGGCTTCTCGATCGAGATGAAGCCGGAATCGCTGGAGCGGTATCGGTTCCGCGGCTGACGCACACGGCAAGATGGCCGCGCATGGCCCGCGCGGCGACAACATGAACGACGGAGACGTGAAGTGGATTTGAATCTGCAAGACAAGGTCGTGATCGTGACCGGCGGCGCATCGGGCATCGGCGCCGCGATCTCGATGCGGCTCGCCGGCGAAGGCGCGATTCCGGTGGTGTTCGCGCGTCACACGCCGGACGATGGCTTCTGGCGCGCGCTCACGCAGAAGCAGCCGCGCGCCGCGTGCATGTCCGTCGAGCTGCAGGACGACGCGCAGTGCCGCGACGCGGTTGCGCAGGCCATCACGCGTTTCGGTCGCATCGACGGCCTCGTCAACAACGCGGGCATCAATGACAGCATCGGTCTCGATGCCGGGCGCGATGCGTTCGTCGCATCGCTCGAGCGCAACCTGATCCACTACTACGTGATGGCGCACTACTGCGTGCCGCATCTGAAGGCAACGCGCGGCGCGATCGTCAACATTTCGTCGAAGACGGCCGTCACCGGGCAGGGCAACACGAGCGGCTATTGCGCATCGAAGGGCGCGCAGCTCGCACTGACACGCGAATGGGCGATCGCACTGCGCAACGACGGCGTGCGCGTGAACGCGGTGATCCCGGCCGAGGTGATGACGCCGCTCTACCAGAACTGGATCGCCGGCTTCGACGATCCGGACGCGAAGCTTGCGGAAATCGCCGACAAGGTGCCGCTCGGCAAGCGCTTCACGACAGCCGACGAGATTGCCGACACGGCCGTGTTCCTGCTGTCGGAGCGCGCATCGCACACGACGGGCCAATGGCTGTTCGTCGATGGCGGCTATACGCACCTCGATCGCGCGATCGGCTGAGGACGGCGATCCATGCAACCCGACCCGAACCTGAACACCGCGCCGCCGCTGATTGCCTTGAGCGGCGTCAGCAAGCGCTTTCCGGGCGTGCAGGCGCTCGACGATTGCCGGTTCGACCTGCGCGCCGGCGAAGTACACGCGCTGATGGGCGAGAACGGCGCCGGCAAGTCGACGCTGATGAAGATCCTTGCCGGCGTGTACCAGAAGGACGGCGGCGAGATCCGGATGGACGGCCGCGCGGTGGAGATCGACGATCCGCGCGCCGCGCAGGCGCTCGGGATCGGCATCATCCATCAGGAACTGAACCTGATGAATCACCTGAGCGTCGCACAGAACATCTTCATCGGCCGCGAGCCGCGCGGCCGCTTCGGCGTGTTCGTCGATGAAGACAAGCTGAACCGCGACGCGGCCGCGATCTTCGTGCGGATGCGGCTCGATCTCGATCCGCGCACGCCGGTTGGCCGGCTGACCGTTGCAAAGCAGCAGATGGTCGAGATCGCGAAGGCGCTGTCGTTCGATTCGCGCGTGCTGATCATGGACGAGCCGACCGCCGCGCTGAACAACGCGGAGATCGCCGAGCTGTTCCGCATCATCGGCGACCTGCGCGCGCACGGCGTCGGCATCGTCTACATCTCGCACAAGATGGACGAGCTGCGCCAGATCGCCGATCGCGTGACGGTGATGCGCGACGGCAAGTACGTCGCGACCGTGCCGATGGCGGACACGTCGATGGACGCGATCATCGCGATGATGGTCGGCCGTCAGCTCGATACGGCGTTTCGTGCGCCGCCCGATACGTCGGCCAACGACGTCGCACTCGAAGTGCGCGGGTTGTCGCGTGGCCGCGCGATCCGCGACGTGGGCTTCACGCTGCGTCGCGGCGAGATCCTCGGCTTCGCGGGGCTGATGGGCGCGGGCCGCACCGAGGTCGCGCGCGCTGTGTTCGGCGCGGATCCGGTCGACACGGGCGAGATCCGCGTGCACGGCAAGACCGTGACGATCCGCACGCCGGCCGATGCGGTCGCGCACGGGATCGGCTATCTGTCCGAGGACCGCAAGCACTTCGGGCTCGCGGTCGGGATGGATGTGCAGAACAACATCGCACTGTCGAGCATGCGGCGCTTCGTGCGCCGCGGCCTGTTCCTCGATGCACGCAAGATGCGCGACACCGCGCAGTCGTACGTGCGCCAGCTCGCGATCCGCACGCCGTCGGTCGCGCAGCCGGCGCGCCTGCTGTCGGGCGGCAACCAGCAGAAGATCGTGATCGCGAAGTGGCTGCTGCGCGACTGCGACATCCTGTTCTTCGACGAGCCGACGCGCGGCATCGACGTCGGCGCGAAAAGCGAGATCTACAAGCTGCTCGACGCGCTTGCCGCCGACGGCAAGGCGATCGTGATGATCTCGTCGGAGTTGCCCGAGGTGCTGCGCATGAGCCACCGGATTCTCGTGATGTGCGAAGGGCGCGTGACCGGCGAGTTGCGCGCGGCCGACGCCACGCAGGAAAAGATCATGCAGCTCGCGACGCAGCGCGAGTCGACCGTATTGTCCTGATTCAGACGCTTACCCGATCATGTCCAACGATACGCATTCCGTTCCGCCCCTTGCTTCCGGCGACACGCCGGCCGCCGCATCGAGCCTGAAGTCGCGCTTCTTCAACCCCGCCGCGAGGCAGAAGCTGCTCGCGCTCGCGAGCCTCGTGCTGCTGATCGTGTTCTTCAGCTTCGCGTCGTCGAACTTCCTCGATGTCGACAACCTGGTATCGATCCTGCAGGCCACCGCCGTGAACGGCGTGCTGGCCGTCGCCTGTACCTACGTGATCATCACGTCGGGCATCGATCTGTCGGTCGGCACGCTGATGACGTTCTGTGCGGTCATGGCCGGCGTCGTGCTGACGAACTGGGGCATGCCGCTGCCGCTCGGGATCCTGGCCGCGCTGTTGTTCGGCGCGCTGTCGGGCAGCGTGTCGGGCTTCGTGATCGCGAAGATGAAGGTGCCGCCGTTCATCGCGACGCTCGGCATGATGATGCTGCTCAAGGGGTTGTCGCTCGTGATCTCGGGCACGCGGCCGATCTACTTCAACGACACGCCGGGCTTCACGTCGATCGCGCAGGATTCGCTGATCGGCAACCTGATTCCCGCGCTGCCGATTCCGAACGCGGTGCTGATCCTGTTCCTCGTCGCGATCGGCGCGTCGATCGTGCTGAACCGCACCCTCTTCGGCCGCTACACGTTCGCGCTCGGCAGCAACGAGGAAGCGCTGCGGCTGTCCGGCGTGAACGTCGACGCATGGAAGATCGCCGTCTACACGTTCAGCGGCGCGGTGTGCGGGATCGCCGGGCTGCTGATCGCGTCGCGGCTGAATTCCGCGCAGCCGGCGCTCGGCCAGGGCTACGAGCTCGATGCGATCGCGGCCGTCGTGATCGGCGGCACGTCGCTGTCGGGCGGCGCGGGCAGCATCGTCGGCACCATCATCGGCGCGTTCATCATGAGCGTGCTGACCAACGGCCTGCGCATCATGTCGGTCGCGCAGGAATGGCAGACGGTCGTGACCGGCGTGATCATCATCCTCGCCGTCTACGTGGATATCCTGCGCCGGCGCCGCCGCTGACGCACGAACATACATACGCATCCGCTTCACCGCCGGCCGGGCCGGCATTTCATTCGATACATTCGATACCAACCAAGGAGACGCGAAGTGATCAGGAGCAAGGTGTTGAACGCGATCGTCGGGCTGACGTTCGCCGTCGGCATGACGGCCGGCGCGCAGGCGCAGGAAACCTACATCCCGCTGATCTCGAAGGGCTTCCAGCATCAGTTCTGGCAGGCCGTGAAAGCGGGCGCGATGCAGGCCGCGAAGGACTACAAGGTGAAGGTGACGTTCGAAGGCCCCGAAACGGAGGCGATGGTCGACAAGCAGATCGACATGCTGTCCGCCGCGATCGCGAAGAAGCCGGCCGCGCTCGGCTTCGCGGCGCTCGACAGCAAGGCCGCGCTGCCGCTCCTGAAGAAGGCGCAGGCCGAGAAGATCCCGGTGATCGCATTCGACTCGGGCGTCGACAGCGACATCCCGGTCACGACGGCCGCGACCAACAACAAGGCTGCCGCCGCGCTCGCCGCCGACAAGCTCGCCGCGCTGATCGGCGACGAAGGCGAGGTGGCCGTGGTCGCGCACGACCAGACGAGCCGCACCGGCATCGATCGCCGCGACGGCTTTCTCGAACGGATGAAGTCGGCGCACCCGAAGGTGCGGATCGTCACCGTGCAGTACGGCGAAGGCGATCAGTTGAAGTCGACCGAGGTGACGAAGTCGATCCTGCAGGCGTATCCGAAGCTCAAGGGCCTGTTCGGCACCAACGAAGGCTCGGCGATCGGCGTGGTGAACGGCGTGCGCGAGATGAAGCGCAAGGTCGTGATCGTCGGCTACGATTCGGGCAAGCAGCAGAAGGACGCGATCCGCAGCGGGCTGATGGCCGGCGCGATCACGCAGAACCCGATCGGAATCGGCTACAAGACCGTCGAGGCGGCCGTGAAGGCGATCAAGGGCGAGAAGCTGCCGAAGGTCATCGATACCGGTTTCTACTGGTATGACAAGACCAATATCGACGACCCGAAGATCGCGGCGGTGTTGTACGACTGAGCGTGACGTGATGTGATGCTGCGGGCGAGAGCGAACCACGAGGACACCATGGGCGCAGTGCGTATCGATTCCCATCAGCACTTCTGGCGTTACCGCGCGGCCGACTATCCGTGGATCGGCCCCGGAATGGGCTTGCTTGCCCGCGACTACCTGCCCGACGCGCTGTGGCCGCTGATGCATGCGCAGGCGCTCGGCGCGTCGATCGCGGTGCAGGCGCGCGCCGGGCGTGACGAGACGGCGTTCCTGCTCGATCTTGCCTGCGACGACGCGCGCATCGCGGCGGTGGTCGGCTGGGAGGACCTCGGTGCGCCGGCGCTCGCCGATCGCATCGCCGAATGGCGCAGCCCGAAACTGCGCGGCTTTCGTCACCAGGTGCAGGACGAAGCCGATGTCGGCGCGTTCGTCGCGGATCCCGCGTTCAATCGCGGCGTCGCGTGGCTGCAGGCGAACGGCTATGTGTACGACGTGCTCGTGTTCGAGCGCCAGTTGCCCAACGTGCACGCGTTCTGCGCGCGGCACGACGCGCACTGGCTCGTGCTCGATCATGCGGGCAAGCCCGCGCTCGCCGAGTTCGACCGCGACGCTACGGCGCTCGCGCGCTGGCGTGCCGGGCTGCGCGAGCTGGGCGCGCTGCCGCACGTCGTCTGCAAGCTGTCGGGTCTCGTGACCGAGACCGACTGGCGGCGCGGCCTGCGCGGCCGGGACATCCGGCACATCGAGCAATGCCTCGATGCGGCGCTCGATGCGTTCGGCCCGCAGCGGCTGATGTTCGGGTCGGACTGGCCCGTGTGCCTGCTCGCGGCGTCGTATGACGAAGTGGCGTCGCTGATCGAGCGCTGGGCCGAGGCGCGGTTGTCCGCAGCCGAGCGCAACGCGTTGTGGGGCGGCACGGCCGCGCGTTGCTATGCGGTGGCGCGCGATACGAAGCCCGGCATATAGAATAGGCGCGAACGGCCTGATGCTTCATTCGTCAGACCGTCCGCAACGCAACCGCTTACCTGTATCAACGTATGTCCATCCAGCCGATTCAGAACCGCCGCCTGTACCAGCAGATCGCCGACAAGCTCAGCGCGATGATCGAGTCCGGCGATTTCCCGCCGGGCAGTTATCTGCCGCCCGAGCGCGAACTGGCCGAACGATTCGGCGTGTCCCGCACGTCGGTGCGCGAGGCGCTGATCGCGCTCGAGGTGAACGGGCTCGTCAGCGTGCGTGTCGGCGACGGCGTGAAGGTGCGCCAGCCCGAAGCGGCTGCCGTACCCGAACCGCAGCCGGATACGACCGTCGCGCCGTTTTCGATCGTCGAGATCGATCCCGAACTCGGCATCGCGCTCGACCTCGATACCGAAATCCCGCCGTTCGCGCTGCTGCAGGCGCGCAGGCTGATCGAGCCGGAAGCCGCATCGCTTGCGGCGAAACACGGCTCGGACACGCAGATCGAAGGGATTTACGAGGCGTTCCTGCGCAACCAGGAAGACAACCGCAGCGGCTCGCTCACGCATCCGGGCGACCGGCTGTTCCATATCCGCATCGCGGAAGCGAGCGACAACCCGGCTTATGCGCTGATGATCAAGCAGTTGCTCGCGCACAAGTACGACCTGATGTTCCAGCGGCTGCAGTCGCTGTACATGCCGAACGACATGCCGCATCGCTCGGAGCTCGAACACCGCGCGATCCTCGACGCGATCCGCGCGCGCGACCCCGAGGCCGCGCGCCGCGCGATGGCCGAGCATCTCGACGAAGTGATCCGGATCTTCGGCCGCGCGCTCGACTGAGCGCGCGTGGTCAGAAGCGGTCGGCGCGGTAGGGCGTCGGATCGGTGAAGGGCGTCTCGCCCGTCATCATCTCGGCCAGCAGGCGCCCGGAGACGGGCCCGAGCGTGAGCCCGTGATGGTTATGCCCGAACGAGAACCACAGCCCGCGATGTGCGGGCGCGGGGCCGATTACCGGCCGCATGTCGGGCGTGCACGGCCGGAAGCCGAGCCACGGCTGCGGATCGAGCCGCTCGCCGAAGCCGAACACCGGGCGCGCGACGCGTTCCGCGCGATCGAGCTGCACGCCCGTCGGCGGCAAGCCGCGCCGCGCGATCTCGACGCCGGTGGTCAGGCGCAAACCGCGCCGCATCGGCGCGATCACGTAGCCGTATTCGCGATCGACGATCGGTGCTGACGGCGCGCCGCGTTCGGAGGGCGCGTAATGCATGTGATAGCCGCGTTTCTCGCGCAGCGGAATCCTGTAGCCGAACTTGCCGAACACCGTGTCGGACCACGGGCCGAGCGCGACGACCACGGCCGGCGCCGCGATCCTGCCTTCTTCCGTCGTGACCTGCCAGCCTGGCGAGAGCGCGTCGAGGCTCGCGGCATCGCCGGTGAGCAGCGTGCCGCCGCCTTGCACGAAGAGTTGCGCGTAGGTTTTGACCAGCGCGGACGGGTCGACGACGCTTTTCGGATCGAGCCAGTGCAGCGCGCCGCAGAAGCCGGCCGCGAGGCTCGGTTCCTGCGCCCGAAGTGCCGCGGCATCGAGCGGCGTGATGCCGAGCCCGTGACGACGCGCGGTGAGCCCCGCATCGGCAGCCGCGCGTTCGAACGCGGCCGGCGTGCGAAACGCTTCCATCCAGCCGCTGGCACGCACCAGCTCTCCTGCGCCGGCGCGCGCGATCAGCGCGTCGTGCTCGACGATGCAGCGCTCGATCAGCGGCAGCATGTCGCGTGAGGCGGCTGCGTGACGCATCGGTGCCGACTCCCACCAGAAGCGCGCGAGCCACGGCGCGAACGCGGGCAGCGACGTGCTGTGCCAGTAGAGATCGGTGGAGCGGTTCAGCGCGTAGCGCATCAGCGTGAACGGGCTGCGCGGAAACGGATACGGTTCGATCGACGAGCGCTCGATCAGCCCGGCGTTGCCGAAGCTCGTGCCTTCGCCGGGCGCGCCGCGGTCGACGAGGGCCACCTTGCGGCCGCGATCCTGCAGGTGCAATGCGGCGGACACGCCGACGATGCCTGCGCCCAGAACGATTACGTCGAAGTCCATCGTGTAAGTGGCCGTTGGCGGGGCGCCTGGCCGCGGTGCGGAATGTGCGCCCTGGTTGGATATCGTTCGAACCGCAAGCATACTCGTGGCGGCACGGTGCACCAAGAGGGCACGCGTGGCCGACACAGTGTGGATGGCCCGCGCGCGACGATTCGCGATCGTCGCGATCAGGCGGGGCAGTAGCGTGCATGGGTTCCGGCATTGTGGAGTGACGCGCGATGCTCGAGTCGACCGCACACGCGTACGCAGCGGCGTTGCAGCGCTTCCGGGCAACCGGCAGCGTGTGGCTCGCGGCGGACGAGATTCCGGCCGGCGCCGAGGTGCCGGCGGCGTGGGGCGCGTTGCTGACTGCTTCGGATGATCGGGTTGCCGACGCGCTCGCGCAGATGTGGACCGATGTCATCGATCGTCTGCCGGCGGTTGCGCAATTCTTTCGCGACAAGCTCGCGCGGCCAGCCGTGTTCTGCAGCGACGATGGCGACGTCATGCTGCTGTATCCGTACACGGTCGAGCACGGATCTCGTGTGGACGGCATTTCAGAACGGCAGCGGCGACTATCGGTGCCTCGATCTGCGCGACAGTGCCGGCGATGGCAGCGCGACAGGACGGCTCTGGCGGCACGAGAATCCGACCAGACTCGATCCCGTGGATTTCCGGGCCGTCGTGAACGCATGGTTCGAAATCTTCGTCGAGGAAGCCGACAAGTGGTAACTCGACACCCGCGCGTGGCGGATATGCCGCGCGTGCGTTTGCGTACATCGTCGCGCCTCGTTTCTGCGTACTGTATGACGTAAATCGCGGGTGTATCCCACTGGTTTGGGATACGAATTTTTACCTAAGATGGAAGCAATCGTGCGTGTGATACGGTGCCGGCACGCGCATGGCAAGCAGGGCAGCGCCGGGAACGACTGCAACAGATGTTTCCATCATGGATGCAAGTGTGTGCGCGGCGGTCGCGAATCATGCGACCGTATCGACGCCAGCTGGCGCGGCGGCAATCGTCGCGCGGACGGCGTCCGGCCGGTCGGGCCGAGTCGCCTCGTTGCGCCATGCGTTCATCGCAATCGTTTGCGTTCTGAGCGTTGCGCCGATGGTCCTCGCCGGGGTTCCCGCCGAAGCGGATGTTCCGTTCGATACGGTGCAGATCGCCGCCGCCGCGAGTCCCGCCAATCCGGCCAGTCCCGCGATTTCTTCACACGACTCCTCCGTGCGTCAGGTCGTGCTCGGCATCGTCAGTTTTACGCGCTGGCCGACGACTCCCGTTCGCCTGCATCTGTGCGTGACCGGCCGGCCCGACTACGCGGCCGGCCTGACCGACACGTTGCAGGCCGGCTCGACCGTGCTCGACGTGCAGCGCGTGCGCTTCGACGATCCCGGGCTCGGCATTGCATGCGACGTCGTCTATCTCGGCGCCCTCGGCAACGATGAACGAACCCGGGTGAGGGCTGCGCTGGCCGGCCATCCGGTGCTGACGATCGCCGAACACGACGAGTCCTGCACCGCTGGCGCGATGTTCTGCCTCACGGTCGATGGCGCACACGTCACGTTCGACATCAATCTCGACGCCGTCGCACGCAGTGGCGTGCGCGTGCATCCCAATGTCCTCAATCTCGCGCGACGGCCGCTGACGCCATGACACGTTCCGCGCCGTCCATTTCGTCTTCACGCATGCCGCGCCCGACGCTGCAAAGCGTGCTGCGCCGCGCGCATTTGCGCCTGGCCTTCGTCGCGGTTGCGATGGCCGCCGTGTCGCTGATCGTCGTCGCCGTGATCGCGTTGCGTGCGTATGCCGGCAACAACCTGAACCTGCTGGCCCGCTCGCTCGGTTATACGGTCGAGGCGGCGCTCGTGTTCGGCGACCGCGTCGCGGCGAACGAGGCAATCGCGACGATCGCGAACGACGAGGACGTTGCACAGGTGGTGGTCACCGACGGCAAAGGCCAGTTGTTCGCGACCTGGAAGCTGCCCGCCGCAGGCCGGATTGCCTGGCTCGAGCGTGGCGTCGCCGATCTCGCGCTGCCCGGGCCCGTGACCATCCCGGTGACGCACGACGGTATCGTCGTCGGCCAGGTCATCGTGCGTGGCCGCGGGCATCAATTTTTCGGATTCCTGCTCGGCGGTATCGGCGGTATTCTCGGTTGCCTGGCCGTCAGCGTGCTCGGCGCGTATGTCAGCTCGAAGCGTCTGCTGCGCAATATCGTTGCGCCGCTGCGTGCGCTCGCCGGCGTCGCACATGCCGTGCGGCGCGAGCGTGCGTTCGCGCGGCGCGTCGAGCCCGCGATGATCGCCGAGCTGAACCAGCTCGGCGACGACTTCAACGCGCTGCTCGACGAATTCGAAGACTGGCAGAATACGCTGCGCGACGAGAACGCGTCGCTCGAACACAAGGCGACGCACGATGCGCTCACGGGGCTGCCCAATCGCGCGCAGTTCGAGTCGCGTCTGTCGCTTGCCCTGTGCGACGCCGTGGTGACGGGGCAGCGAGTCGCGATCCTGTATCTGGATTGCGACCGCTTCAAGGAGATCAACGACTGCCTTGGCCACGATGCCGGCGACGCGGTGCTGGTCGGTGTCGCGGCGCGGCTGCGCACGCAGGTGCGCGAGACCGACCTGGTCGCGCGCCTGGGCGGCGACGAGTTTGCGGTGATGCTGGGCGCTGTGCGCGAAACGGACAGCGTGTGCCGGATTGCCGATGAGATCTTGTCCGGCATGGTGCCGTCGATCGAGCTGTCCGACGGACGCATGGTGGCCACCATGATGAGTGCCGGTGTAGCGCTGTATCCCGATCATGCGTCGGACGCGAGCGGCTTGCTGCGCGCGGCGGATGCCGCGATGTACCGCGCCAAGCGTGCGCGGCCGGGGTCGTGGCAGTTGGCGGAGGGCGTTGCCGGGCCGGTTTGATGTCCATCGTTTCGCGCTGCGGGCGAGGCCGCGGCGGCGGGATAAGAAGCGCACGCGACGCGGGCGCATACGAAGGGGTCGATGATGAAAAACTCGTTGCCTGTGAGCATTGGGCGGATGTGCGTCGGGAGCGCGGTGCTGCTGTGCTTGCTGCTTGCCGGATGCAATACGCCGCCGCCGCTTCATCGGGGGCTCACGCAGACGCAGGTCACGGCGCTGAAGTCGGCCGGGTTCCAGGAAACCGAGCAGGGGTTCGAGTTCGGGTCGACCGGGCCAATTTTGTTCGACTTCGATCGGTATAACCTCCGGCCGGATGTCAGGCGGATTGTCGAGCGGATCGGAAGGACATTGAGGTCGGCAGGGATCAATGGCGTGCGGGTTTACGGGTACTCGGACGAGGAGGGGGAGGCTGCCTACGATCTCGAGTTGTCGAGGCGGCGGGCGGAGGTGGTGGCGATCGAGCTCGTGGACGTGGGGTTGGATCGGAAGCAGATTGCGGTTGTCGGCAAGGGGAAGAGCGATCCTGTCGGGGACAACCGGACCGTAGCCGGGCGGGCGCAGAATCGGCGAGCGGCGATCGTGGTTTCGCCGAGGTGAGGGGGCGCATCGGGCATTCGCGCGCAGCAATTGCGAGTCGTCGCCTGCCGATACGCAATCCGCCCGGTCTGCCGCTGAATGCATGGACATTGGAATGTCTTGATGCGTTCGGCTGTAACGGTTTGCCACCATTGCCACGCAGATGCCGGAGCGTCTGATCACACGTGGCGGACCTTGATGTTTATGGCGTCCGGGACGGACAGGCGTGGTGAAACCGTCATGCGTGACCGGAAGCTGCCCGGTAAATTCGAAACGCGATTTTCAATTGCCTGAATAGAATCGTTCCGCATTTTTTTAACGCTGCATGGCCAATCGGCGAGCGCAGCGGCCACCGGAACGTGTATGGCCCTCGAACCCAACGATCTGCTTCCGCACTTCGAACGCGAGATCGCGCTGCTGCGCCGTTCGATGCAGACCTTCGCGCAGCGTTACCCCAAGATCGCGGCACGCCTGGCGATTACCGGCGAGCGTTCGGAAGACCCGCATGTCGAGCGTCTGCTGCAGTCGTTCGCGTTGATGGCGGCGGCTCACGACATCCGCCTCGACGATGATGTGCCGGCGTTTACGCACGCCCTGCTCGAATCGCTGCACGGCGCGTTCCTGCGCCCGTTTCCCTCCTGCGCGATCGCGCAATTTCATGGTGACTGGACCGACAAGCAGACTGCACCTCGCGTCATCTGTCGCGGTGATCGATTGATCGCACCCGCCGGCCTGGAAGTATTTCGTACGTCGGATGACGTCACGATCGTGCCGCTGACTGTTGCGGCGGTGCGTTACGCGACGTCGGCGATCGCGCCGCGAGACGCGGCGTTGCCCCCGGAAACGACCGGGTTGCTGACCGTCACGTTCGAGCTGACATCGACGGAAGCGACCTTCGCGATCGTGCCGGACACGTTGCGTCTGCACTTCTCCGGCGCGCGCGAGGTCGTCGCGGCGCTCACGGACGCCGCGCTCCTGCTTGCCGTACGAAGTTTCGCCGAAGCCGGCGATTCCGGTCGCTGGAAGCGTCTTCCGGGCGCGGCATTGACGGCCGTCGGCCTCGAGCCGACCGATGCGCTGCTCGACATGCCGCCTGATGACGCCCTCGGGCCGTTTCACCTGCTGATGGAGTACTGCGCTGTTCCGGAGCGTTTCGACTTTGTCGACGTCGACATGCGACCGCTCAAGCGGGCCGCCGGCGCCAGTCGTCGCGTCGCGCTGCATCTCGCGATCGCCGGTGTGCATCCCGACTCGCATCGCGCCCGGCGCCTGGCCGCCGCGACGGCCGACCATGTGCGCTTGTTCTGTACGCCGGTGATCAACCTGTTTCCGGACGATGCCGCGCCGATCGAGACGCACGCCGGTTGCGCGTATTACCCGGTGAAGGCGCTTGCACAAGCAGGTACGTCGCAGACGGACATCTGGTCGATCGACGCCGTTCGTCAGGTTTCCGACGCGGGACCATCCACCCTCGCGCCATTCCATTCGCTACGGCACGGCATGGACGGCCGTCCGGGGTTGTTCTGGACGGTATTGCGCGACGAGGCCAGGCGGGCACCGAAGCAGAAGCCTGTCGATTCCGACGCCAAACAGGCGGACAAGGCACCGACGCCGGCCCCAGCCTCGGACGACACGCCAGAACCGCTCCACGGCGTCGAACTCCAATTGACCGATCGGGACGGCCGACCTGCCGATCCGGGCAAGCGCAAACTGGCGATCCGGCTTTCGTGTACGCAGGGTGACCTGTCCGGGATGCAGGCGCGCGAGCTGGCGCTGGCGAAAGGCGACCCGGTGGGAACGATCATGCTGCTGAACCGGCCGACCCGGAGCCGGGCGCCGGCTTTCCGCTACGGGGCGCTGTGGGATCTGCTGTCGCTTCTCGTGCCGCAGGCGATCCGGTTGGACAAGGGCGGCCTGACCCAGCTCAGGCGGCTGTGCGCGCGCTGGGCGGAAGACTCCGTCGACGCCGGGCGGCGCTTCGATGCGCTCGTCTCGTTGTCGACCGCCCGCGTGCGGTGCTGGCTGCCCGGCAAGCCGGCGTCGGCGTTCGTGCAGGGGCTGGAAGTGCGATTGGTCGTGGACGAGCAGCGTTTCGCCGGGTTCAGCCTGTGCGGGTTCGCGCACGTGATGGACTGGTTTTTCGCGCCGTACGTGCCGGTCACCAGCTTCGTGCAGGTCGTGCTGTTTTCGGCTCAGACCGGTGCGCTGCTTCGGCGCGGACAACCGCGTCCCGGCGTCCAGCCGCTGGTCTAGATTTCGATTATCGGGGTGCAAACGAAAACGTTTGCGCGACGTCTTTCGCACCGAGGGGTTTTGACCTACATTATCGAGGCCTCGGGCCGGGAAACCGGCCGATAGAACCTGAGAACATAAGCAAGGAACAAGAATGAGTTTCGCTCCGAACGGGGGTATTCCCAACGGTTTGGGCGGCAGTGCGCTTGGCTCCCTGAGTGCGCTTGGCGGCCTTGCCGCGCCGATCGCGTCGAGTGTGGCCGGAAGCCTCGGGCCGCTTGCCGGCCTGGCCGGGCACGTCGACACCGTCCAGCGCGCGATGCAGCTCGCGCAAACCGGCTTTTCGCTGATGGACAAGACGCCCGGCGCGATTGCCGAGGCGATCAACGGCGCCGCCAACCCCGCGCGCCTGACCCAGCTCAATCGTTACGTGACGCTCGATACGCCGCTTGGGCCCGACGTGCTGCTGGTCAGCGCGGCCGTCGTCGACGAGTACGTGAACCGGTTGCCGGAAATCCATCTCGACCTACTGTCGCATCGCCACGACCTGCGCCCGGACGACCTGATCGGCCAGCAGGTCAAGATCCGGTTCGACCAGCAGGCCCGCTTGTCGACGCTCGAGCGCGTCGTCGCATCCGGCACCGGCGATAACGATCGTTACTTCGACGGCTACGTTGCGTCGTTCGACCGGGCCGGCAACCCCGGGAACGTCACCCAGTATCACCTGACGGCCGTGCCGTGGTTCTGGTTCCTGACGCGCTCGACCGACTGCCGGATCTTCCAGAACAAGACCGCGCAGGACATTCTCACCGAGATTTTCCAGGAGCACGAGTTTTCCGATTTCGTGTTCGATATCCGGACGAGCCAGAAGCCGCTCGAGTACGTCGTGATGTATCAGGAGACCTACTACAACTTCTGCGCGCGGTTGATGGAGCAGGAGGGGCTGGTCTGGACGCATCGCTACGAGAAGGACAAGCACTTTCTCGTGATCGGCGACACGAACCTGCTGTTCCGTCCGATCAACGGGCTGGCCACCGTGCCGTTCGCCGCGACCGAGGCGAGTGAGGACAGCGGTATTGATCAGTTACACGAAGGACGGCGTTTCGGTGTCGGCAAGGTCACGTTTCGCGACTTCAACTACCAGAACCCGTCGTCGCCGCTGATGCTGGTGGAGGCCGAGCCGCAGAACCTCAAGCACGCGCGGCTCGACGCGACCGAACGGTTCGAGCACCAGTCGCTGTACGACCATGGCGACGACGGCAACCGCTACGCGCGTTTCGCGATGGAGGCCGAAGAGGTACAGGCCCATCGCTACACCGGTGGCGGCTACGCATGGCGCATGACGACGGCCGGCGCGGTGACCGTGGCCAATCACCCGGTGCTCGAAAACAACCAGGAATACGTGATCCTGCACGTGCGTCACGAGGCCGTGAACGACTACACGCAGCACAGCGCAAAGCTGCCGTACCGCAACAGCTTCGCGCTGTTGCCGAAGAAGATTCCGTATCGCGCGCCGCGTGCGACGCCGAAGCCGGTGATCCATGGCACGCAGTCGGCGATCGTCGTCGGTCCGAAGGGCGAGGAAATCTATACGAACGGGAGCGCCGTGAAGGTGCACTTTCCGTGGGACCGGCGCGGCAAGAAGGATGGGTCCGACTCGATGTGGGTGCGCGTGTCGCAACCGTGGGCGGGTGATGGCTGGGGGGCGGCCGCGATTCCGCGGATCAAGCAGGAAGTGCTCGTGGCGTTCAATCAGGGTGATCCGGACAACCCGGTGATCGTCGGCCGCGTGTTCAACGGCGAGCAAGGCAACCCGTATCACGGTGCGGCCGGGCAGACGATGGGGATCAAGAGCCAGACGCACAAGGGGCAGGGGTCGAACGAAATCCGCATGACCGACACGAACGGCATGCAGGAATTCTTCATGCATGCGCAGAAGGACATGAACACCGTCGTCGAGAACAGTGAGACGCACAAGGTGCTGGGGCCGATGCGTACCGTCCTCGTGGCGACCGGCAGCGAAGAGAAGCAGATTCCGCAGGGCAACCTGACCGAGACGATCGCGGAGAAGCGCGCCACGACCGCGACCACCGTCGAGGTGACGACGCCGGCCAAGGATGGCGGCGGCGGGACGCAAGCCTACGTGGCCGAGCGCGGCATTCTGCTGAAGGTGCAGGACAGCTCGATCTCGCTCGCGCCGGAAGGCATCCGCCTCGAGCACAAGGGCTCCGTGATCCTGATGACCGACGACGGCGTGATGGTCAACGGCAAGCGCATCGATCTCAACAAATAATTCAAACGACACCAGCCATGCACTACGCAATCCACGAAGGCACCTTCGAACTGCCGGACGCCGCGCTCGACCGCACCGTCAACATCCTGATGATGAACGTCGGCCCCGGTGGCCTCAATCTCGTGATCGCCCGCGGGCGGTTCCGCGACGGGGAGAATCTCGCCGCGTTCGTCGCGCGCGAATGGGAAGTGGCGTCGCGCGATGCCCGGATGCTGACCGAGAAGGCGCGCCGGCCCGTCACGGTCGGCGGGCGTGCGGGTATTCAGATCGATTCGACGCACGAGCGCGACGGCCGGCTGTGGCATCAAATGCAGACCATGTTCCCGTCGGACGATGCCGGACGCGTGCTCGTGATGACGCTGACCAGCGCGGCACCGCTGACCGAGGAACAGCAGGCGATCGCCGACCGCATGCTCGCCAGTTTCCAGCCGCGCGGCACCGGACCGACCCTGCTCGGGGCGGGTGACGCGTCGTGAGCGCGGAACACTTCGCGGCCGCGCGCTTCGAAGACCCGATCCAGCACACGTCGTTCTGGGGTGAGCTGGTCGGCACGGTCGGGTCGGTGATTGGCGGTGCCGTCGTCGGTGCGTTGGTGGCGGAGGCGATGGAGGGGCTGGTGTTCGTCGGCCTCGCCGCGCTCGAAATCGGCACGGCCGGGTTGGCGACGCCGCTCGTGATCGCGATCGGTGTCGGTGTGGCGGTCGGCTCGGGCGCGCTGATGGAAGCGAGCGGCATGAACGAAGCCATCGACGACGGCGCGAAGGCGCTGGCCGACGCGATCGCGCCGCCCGAGATCAAAGGCAAGATCGCGAGCGGCTCGGGGGACGTCTACGTCAACGACAAGCCGGCCGCGCGGGCGGCACAGCCGGGGGATCTCGATACCGTCGCGTGCACGGACCATCCCGGGCCGCAGATGATCGCCGATGGTTCGGGGAGCGTTTACATCAACGATCAGCCGGCGGCGCGGGTTGGCGACAAGACGACTTGCGACGGCACGATCGCCGAAGGTTCCGACAACGTCTTCATCGGCGGCGGCACGCAGCGGGTGCGGGATGTGAAGTCGGCCACGCGGCTCGGATGGCTGGGCGCTGCGCTTGGTATTGCGCTGGCGGTCTGCGGTCGCGGCAAGATGAGCTGGGGGCAGTTTCTGAAGAGCAAGGTGCCGTGTCTTGCGATTAATTTTGCGGCCGGTGCTTTCGGTACGTGGCTCGGTAGCCTGGCGAGGCCATCAGCCGGCCACCCGGTCAACGTCATTTCCGGCGGCAAGATTCTCGACGGCACGGACGACACCGATTTCGCTTTGCCCGGGCCGCTGCCGATCGTGTGGCGGCGTTTCTACAGTAGCCACGATGATCGCGCGGACAGCCTGTTCGGGGCGGGATGGAGCGTGCCGATCAGCGTTGAGCTTCGGCTCGCGCGTGAGCGTGGCGAGGTCACGTCGATCACGTATTGGGATGAGCAGGGGCGCGACATCGTGTTCCCGGCCGTGCCGCCCGGTGAGAGTCATTTCAGCGTGCCGGAAGGGATTTACCTGATTTGCACCGAAGGCGGCCACTACGTGGTTGAAACGGTCGATGGGGGGTATCGCGATTTCGGCCGCGCGCGTAGCGATGCGGACAGCGAGACGCTCAAGCTGTGGCGGCTCGAGGATCGCAACGGCAACTGGATCGAGGTCGAGCAAGAAGCGGCCGATGGGGTCGTGCGGCCCGCGCGGCTGCATGACAGCGCCGGACGCATGCTGACGCTGGTCTATGAAAGATTGCATCCCCGACGCGTTGCCGCGATCGAGTTGAGCCGCGGCGTCGACGGCGAACGGCCCGACACGCTAGTGCGTTACGCATACAACGATGCGGGCGAACTGGTGGCCGTCACCGATCGCGGCGGCCACACCGCGCGTCGCTTCGCATACGAGCGCGGACTGATGGTCCAGCATACGTTGCGCGGTGGCTTGAAGTGCTTTTATGCGTGGCAGGGAGTCGGTCGCGATGCGCGTGTCGTGCGCCACTGGACCGACGACGGCGAAGCGTACACGTTCGATGCGGACCTCGCGCAGCGTACGGTGACGATCACCGACCAGATTGGTCGCGTTACGCAGTGGACGTGGAACGAGGACCAGCAGCCGACGAGTCACACGGATGCCGAAGGTCACGTGTGGCAACTCGAGTGGAATGCGATGCGGCAGTTGGTCAGCACGACCGACCCGGCCGGTAACACGACCCGTTTCGAATACGATGAGCGCGGGCGGCAGATGCAGCGTATCGATGCGCTTGGTCAGGTCGAGCGCACCGAGTGGAACGGGCACTACGATCTGCCCGTTGCTGAAACCGATCCGGCCAATGCGCGCTGGATCTACCGATACGACGATCGCGGCAACCTGACGATGACGCGCGATCCGGCGGGCTTCGCGACGGAGTATTACCGCGATGAGCGCGGGCTCGTGCATACGATTCGCGATGCGCGTGGGGGGTACAAGTTCCTCGAATGGAATGGTCGGGCGCAGTTGACCTCGTATACCGATTGTTCCGGCAAGGTCACGCGGTTTGCGTACGACGCACGCGGTGCGCTTGCGCGGGTGACGGATGCCGCCGGCCACGCCACCGTGTACGAAACGGATGCGATGGGGCGGGTCACGGGGATCGGGACGGCTGATGGTGCGCGTCAGACGTTTCGTTACGACGCGGCAGGGCGTCTCGTTGAAGTTGTTGATGCGAATCAGCGCAGCACGCGTTATGAACTCGATCCGCGTGGATTGTTGTTGTCACGCACGGATACGGCTGATCGTGTCGTGCGGTTAGGCTACGACGATGCGTTCAGGCTCGAGAGTTTGACCAACGAAAATCGTGAGACGTATCGCTTTCAGTATGACCGTCGCGATCTGGTTTCCACGCAGATTGGCCTCGATGGCCACAAGCGTACGTACGAGTACGACGTGTGCGGTCAAGGCACGATCGTGCGCGATGGGCAGATCGAGACGCGATACGAACGCGACGCGATCGGGCAACTGACCGCGAAACAAGCCGCGCATGAGCGTTGCGAATACCTGTATGACAAGGCAGGCCGAATCACATCGGCCGAGTTGTACACGCTTGCCGCGCGTGGGCCGTCGCTGAAGAATCGGGTCAGCTTGAAATACGACGCGCGTGGTGAGGTCGTCGAGGAGTACACGCCGACTGGCTGGCTCGCACATACCTACGACGAGCTTGGGAATCGCGTCAGCACGACGATTTCCGGCGAGCGCACGATCGATTGGCTGCATTACGGTTCGGGGCACGTGCACCAGATTCGTTTCGATGGTGCCGCAGTTGCGGACATCGAACGGGATGATCTGCATCGCGAGGTGCTACGGACGCAGGGCAAGCTGACGAGTCATTTCGGGTATGACGCGGTGGGTCGTCGTGCGCGGCACGCTGCACAGCGTGGCAGGGCGGGCGGCGAGTTGCTTGCGAAGCAGTGGCAATACGATGCAGCAGGCGACGTGATCCTGAAGCGTGATCAGCGTTATGGCACGACGAGCTATCGGTATGACCCGACGGGGCGCATCGAACAGGCGGCGGGGCCGGGATTGCCGTCGGAAGTGTTTCGCTGGGATGCGGCGGCCAATCTGGTGTCTAGCGATCACCCGGGCGGGTTCGTTGAGCACAACCGGCTCAAGATGTTTGAGGACAAGCGCTTTGAGTATGACTCGTATGGGCGGCTCGTTCGCAAGCTGAGTGGGCATGGGCCTGCTAAAGAGCTGATTCTTGAGTATGACGATTGGAACCAGTTGAAGTCGGTTGTGACGAAGGACCGGCTTGGCATCGGGACGACGCATTTCGAATACGACGCGTTTGGCCGGAGGGTTCGGAAGCTCAATGGCAGTTATGCGAGTACGGATTTCCTGTGGGACGGCATGCGGTTGGTGCAGGAGACGTATCACGATCGTCAGGGGGAGGAGGCGCTGACGTATTTGTACGAGTCCAATAGTTATGTGCCGCTTGCTCGGATTGATCAAGGGAAGCAGGCGGCTAACGATGCGGATGTACGGGATGCGGTCTACTATTTCCACAATGACGTTTCGGGGCTGCCGGAGGAACTGACCGACGCCGATGGTGAGCTGGTCTGGCAGGCACGCTATAAGGTTTGGGGCAACGCGGTGCAGGAGGAGTGGATCGCGCGGGCGCCGCAGAGGTCGACAGCCACATGGGGTGAAGTGTCGGTGGCCGCGCCGACGTCGATACACGCGCCACGACCACAGAACCTGCGCTTTCAGGGACAGTATCTGGACCGTGAGACCGGGTTGCACTACAACACTTTCCGGTTCTACGATCCAGACATTGGGCGATTCATCAATCCCGATCCGATCGGATTACTGGGGGGAGCGAACCTCTATCAATTTGCACCTAACTCGATCACGTGGATCGACCCTTGGGGGCTAAGTCCCATTATGGTCGATCCAAGATTGATAAATTTCAGTCAATCGTGGGTTAGTCCAAACGACTACGCTGCAGTCATGGATCAAAAGGGATGGTTCGGCGATCCTTTAAATGTAATGATTCGCGATGGTCAAATGGTAAGCTTTGATAATCGACGCCTTGATGCTGCGTTGGAAAATAAGGTTGATAAGGTTCCAGTAAATATTGTTGATGGAGAGAGCCCATATCCGAAATCGACAACAGGAAAGTCGTGGAATGATGCTTTCGATGAGCGATTAGGAAGAAATGGACTCGGGAAGTATGGGACTTCAGAACGGCCTGTCATTGGTAAGGCGGATGGCCAAGCGCGAGTTGTTAGAAATAGGAGAGATAAAGTTGGTTGTTGATATTCTTCACGATATTTTGCTTGGGGAGCGGTTCTTTTACGCCGATTGTGTTGTCATTGGAAAATCTGATGTGGTTGGATACAGAATAAAAGATGGTCAGCCAGAAATGGATAGATCAATTCATGTGTCAGAGGATGATTTGACTGACGTATTTCAGAATTTCGCTGTGACTATTGCGGGTTCGATCTACGTCGGTGGTGAGGCATCTGCTCATGGGTCGTGTGGTTTCTTTTATAAAAAAACTAATGATGTTCTTGATTGGGCGTTGATGTCTTTGGATTCTGAGCCTTTTGTATCTCTAGAGAAGATTCACGATGGAGTTGCGTTCGTGTCAAGTTCGGGGCGGAAGTGGGTGGTGCGCGGAGATAATATAGAGGATGTGGAAATCACGTAATTTTGCCGCGAAGATGGAGGACGAGACGACAACGCATTTCGAGTACGACGCGTTCGGCCGGTGGATTCGGAAGCTCAATGGCAGTTGCGCGCGCACGGATTTCCTGTGGGACGGTATGCGGTGGTACAGGAGGCGTATCACGATCGTCAGGGTGGGGAAGCGCTGACGTATTTGTACGAGTCCAATAGTTGCGTGCCGCTTGATCAGATTGATCAAGGGAAGGCGGCGGCTGACGATGCGGATGTAGGGGATGCGGTTTACTACTTCCACAACGACGTTTCGGGGCTGCCGGAGGAACTGACTGACGCCGATGGCGAGCTGGTTTGGCAGGCACGCTACAAGGTGTGGGGCAACGCGGTGCAGGAGGAGTGGATCGCGCGTGCACCTCAGCGCGCGACGCCGTCTTGGGACGAAGTGTCCGCGGCCGCACCAGCGCAGACTCGTGCGCCGCGGTCACAGAACCTGCGGTTCCAGGGCAGTATCTGGATCGTGAGACGGGGCTGCACTACAACACTTTCCGGTTCTACGATCCGGATCTCGGGCGGTTCATCAACCCGGATCCGATCGGATTGATGGGGGGAGTGAACCTCTATCAGTACGCACCGAATTCGGTCACGTGGATTGATCCTCTAGGGTTATCTTGCGATCTAGCCGAGCACAGAAAGGATCATATTTTGAATCGCCATAGATATGGTGCCGGAAAGCCCGGGAAGACGGAGGTTCCATCTCATTGGAGTGATAGTGATATTTTTGCAGCATGCGTCGGATGACATTGAGAGGGCAGTGGAGAGTATTAAGGTTTGGGAAAGGCCTGGAGACTAGTGTCAATGTAATATTTGAATGGAAGGTCTTGTATTTGTCCGGATCGGGTGATTCGTGATGCTGGATAAGCCTGGAATTTATGTGGTCGATTCGATCGGGGCGAAACGCATTGCGGAAGAATGCAGTCGCGGCGGTTGATTAGTTATTTTCGTGCCCGAAGGAGCCGCATCTAAGAATCAGTTTTACGATGCGATTTGCAGCAATTGTCCGCTAGATCCGTCATTGCATAGTAATCGAAGCTGGGACGCTTTGGCTGACTCGCTTTGGTCGGGTTTGGATGAGGCGCAGGGAGAGAAAATCGCAGTCTTCTGGCGAGATTCGGGACGCATGAAGGCAGCAGTGCCGGACGCTTTTTCTATCGCAATAGATATATTCACTGATCTGAGCGTTTCATCGGTGGATCCGAGTGCAACGGTATCCAGAGTGAAGATGCTCATGGTTTTTAAAATAGAAAATTAATTATTAACACGAGGCGTTCTCGAGGGTTGTTGTAATGGCTAATGGCGGGCGGTGTTTGAGTGTGATTATTTTGGATGATATAGATTTTTTTTATCTTATCAAAAAAATTGAGGTGGCATTCGTTGCGTATCTCGTTGTAGAAGATAGGAAGGGTCGATATTTCGCGGAGTGGCATGGACATGAGTTTTCCATAAAAGTTATTGATAGAATTGATCGGCTTGGAAAATTTTTATGTGACGAAAATCATGTTATCGATATCTGTGTCGAGTCGGGTAGCAAATTATGTGCTGAATTTGAGGATGAGGTTAGGTTGATTTTGAAAAATGGTGAAATTAGTTGGCGGCGTGCGGTGTGGTCGAGAGCTAATCGATTCGAGGGTTTGCGTGAAATATATCCAGATTTAGATTGATTTTAAGCAACGGCTGGCGACGCAGACCAACGGTGCGATGCTGTATGCGTCGTCCGCGCGGCAGTCGCTGTCGGCCACAACCTATCGTTCAGTGAGCGGAAAAACCTGCCGTTGGAACGGCTGCAATCCGAAGCCTCTCAACCAGTGGCTTGAGTCGGTGGGCATGGCTCCCGCCAATATCAAGAAAGGACACGTAGCGGCTGTTCAGTGCCTTGAAGTCCCGCTCAATGAAAAGCGGTACTAGCATGCGTTCTGCAACGCCCTCAACGAAAATAGCCGCGTTGGCAAACAGCAGGTCGGTGTGCTGAACGCGGAAGTAGCGCTCTGCAAATTGGCGGGTCTTCTTGTCGTCACCAAAAACCTGTCCAAGGTTGACGACTTCCGTCGTTGGCATGGAGTTCGCCACGGTCTTCGCGACGCGGCGAACGTACCGAAGCCGGTCAAAATTCTCCGCATGAGCAAGATGGCTCGAATGGGTACTAATAAGTAGCTGGCTCTTCAGTGCCGACGCATCTTTCTCGGTGGGACTGATGAGCTTGTACGCCTTGTCGGGAAAGATGCGTTGCACCTGAACATGAAGGTGCGCCTCAGGCTCCTCGATCATCACTAGGTGAACGGGTGTCCTTTACAGGTGACCGCGCCTCGCAATACGTCCAGGCCAGCTGTTTCAGCTCGTCAACGCTGGTTGCCGGTTCCAGTCGCAAGCGAACGCCGACAGCGCCCCCTTTCCAGCTGAACTTGGAAAGGAATGGTGCGACATAGTGATACATACCAGTCCCTGCATCAAACCAGAGGTCCAACGTCGGCATGGCCGCTAGAAGCGTTTGGAGTTGCTCTTCCCACAGCTCTTCGGCCCCAGCCGGTAAACCTCGTCGAAGGATTGTTTCATCGAGGCAGTTGAAAGGGAGGAATCCGAACAAAAATACACCGCAGTAAACGAGCGCGGGCCGCAAGTGCTACCAACACTCACGACCCGCTAACCACAGCCAACTAAGCAGGAGTTGCCCATGGCTAAGGCGAATGATAAAGCACGTCCCCCGATCACGGAACGCTACGTGACGGTCCAGCAACTGTGGGGTGTTCCAAAAAGCTTCGGCACCAAACCGAAGACGTTCTTTCCGTATATGAAGATAGGCGGAATGTGGCTGATCAATGACGTGGGTTTCGATCCGGGCAAAAGGGTGCGGATAGCTGTCGAGCCGGGAAGGCTGATCATTACGGCGATGTGAGATACGGCAGCCGCGCAAGCACATCGGCGCGATTCGTCTGGAGGCGGATAAGCCGATCGGCTAGTGTGGCGCGAACAACTACATCCAGCCCGCGACCGCCGTTGAACCGGCGATAGGAAAGGCCGCGTAGACAGCACCGCGCGGCCTAGTCGAATTTCAACTCGCGCAAATGCGAACCCCAACACAGCGTGCGACTGTGCCGCGCAAAGCCGCACATCAAGCCGGGTAGGGCAGCCGCCGCCGGCCACCACCAAACATCACCAGGCGATATTGCAAGACGATCGCGCCGTCCCCGCACCGCCCGTAGCTGTGCAATGCGAACCCGCGCCGTTGTCATAGAACGTCCGCGTCTCCGGTTGCGGCACTGACGGATCGTACGGATTCGGCGCACTGTGCGGCCCGCGTGCGGCATCGAAAGGCCGCGTCGGCGCATACGAGTTCCCGCTACCTGGAGCATGTGACCCATTGGCCCGCAGATATTCATTCCAGTTCAGTTCCCGCTGTTCGTGTCTCGGCAACGCGCGACCGAAGCTATCGCTCCCACCCGCACCGAGTTCGACGCGATTCGACGGCCAAACATAATCGCGAGATCCATGTTCAGCCGAAGGCTGCGGCTTAAGCGTATCGCCCGCAACCCTCAACGGCCGCGTATCAGGCGTATCGAACGGACTACGTTCAACCGGCGCAGCGTACTTCACACGCCGCGTCGTCCGTGCCGCCCGCCCCTCATCACGAGCCACAGCCCGACGTTCCGAACGAAACACATTGGCACTGCCCGAACGATCGACCAGCGAATCGCGGCCTGAAGCGTCGAATGCAGAAACAGAAAGCGCACAAGCAAGCGCAGCGGCAGAAGAAAAGCGAAGAGGATGATTCATCAGGCTCCGAACCAGGTGATAAGCGATGAGAAAAAACGGCAGATCACTGGCTGGCGGCTGTGCGACGGATGGGCGTCGAAGCGGCCCTGAAGCGACTACGAGGCGCGGCGGACGCGACACGCAGGAAGGCTGGCTGGATTGCAGAAGCGAGTTCGAATTATTTCATAAAAATAACAACAAGCTTTCGTGCATGGCAAAAGCGTCAGCATACGGAATGATTTGCCACCCCAACCCAACGCCCCGCAACGGCGCAGGTCAGCGCAATCATCAGTCAATTGATTTAAATAGATCGAACCCTATAAAACGAGAAGATCGCACATCGTCCATCCGAAAATCGCCGTGGACCTTATCCCACAAGCCACTACGCCACCAACCCACCCAAAATCGCAACCCAATTGCACCCACCGCAAACGTTGCCACCCCCACCCAGTTGCTCCCCAATCGCCACCCAGGACCCAGCAAGTTTCTCCGTGTTTTCCCTCATAACGCCGGCATTTTTGACAGACATTTAAAAAACCCCCATATAATTTCGGCTGCCTTGCCAACAGCTGTCGGACCATCCCTCCGACCAAGCGGTTGGCAAGCGGGGCAGGCGAAACGCTTGCGCAATGCAAGACGCATCACGATGTCTTTCCGAACCAGACGTCCCCTTTGGGGGACTGCAAGAGCCGGGCCCCGCTACGCAACATCTATCCGCAGGTCCGTCTTCATGTGTCTCGGGCGTGTCCCATGTCCTCGCCCCGGGTGCTGTTCGATTGCGCAAGTCATGCCGCCTTTGCCCGTATGACTAAACAACATCGAGGAGCTCCCAGATGACGCTGTCCCGTCTTACGTCCATTTCCGTCGCCGCCGTGCTGTTCGCCGCCGGCGCCGCCGCCGCGCAAGCGGACACCGTGAAGATCGCCATCGCCGGTCCGATGAGCGGCTCGGTCGCCCAATACGGCGACATGGTGAAGGCCGGCGCGCTGACCGCGATCGAACAGATCAACGCGGCAGGCGGTGCGGGCGGCAACAAGTTTGAAGTCGTGATGATGGACGACGCTTGCGAGCCGAAGCAGGCCGTCGCCGTCGCCAACAAGATCGTCAGCCAGAAGATCAAGTACGTGATCGGCCATGTGTGCTCGGGTTCGACGATCCCCGCCTCCGACATCTACGAGAACGAAGGCATCGTGATGGTCACGCCGTCGGCCACCGCGCCGCAGCTGACGGAAGGCAAGAAGCGCCACTTCATCTTCCGCACGATCGGTCGTGACGACCAGCAAGGCCCGGCCGCCGCGCACTACATCATCAACAACGTGAAGCCGAAGAAGGTCGCGATCCTGCACGACAAGCAGTCGTACGGCCAGGGCATCGCGTCGTCGGTGAAGAAGGACCTCGAAGCCGCGAAGATCCCGGTCGTGCTGTTCGAAGGCATCAACGCCGGCGATTCGGACTACTCGGCGATCATCACGAAGCTGAAGTCGCAAGGCGTCGATTTCGTGTACTTCGGCGGCTACCACCCGGAAATGGGCCTGCTGATGCGCCAGGCGCGCGAGCAGGGCGTGAAGGCCACGTTCATGGGGCCTGAAGGCGTGGGCAACAAGGACGTGACGGCGATCGCCGGCCCGGCTTCGGAAGGCATGCTGGTCACGCTGCCGGCCGACTTCTCGGCGGACCCGGCCAACGCAGGCCTCGTGAAGGCCTTCGCGGACAAGAAGCGCGACCCGAACGGCCCGTTCCAGATGCCGTCGTACGCAGCGGTGAAGATCATCGCCGACGCGATCTCGGGCGCGAAGACGACCGACCCGACGAAGGTCGCCGCGTACATGCACAAGACGACGTTCGACACGCCGATCGGCAAGGTCGCGTACGACGCACAGGGTGACCTGAAGGCGTTCAAGTTCGTCGTCTACACGTGGCACAAGGACGCGACGAAGACCGCCGCCCGGTAATACGGAGTACCCGCCCCGCGCACCCGCTCTGCCCGTCACCCGGGCAGGGCGCGTGCGCATTTGGCCGTTGCGCGGCCAAGGGGCGGCCCGAGACGACACCGTGCGTTGCGCGCGGCCGAACGCCGTGATCCGGCGACGGCATGCGACCCAGCGCCAACGGGAGCTTCCCGCACATGACAGACTTCTTTCCCCAATTCGCCCAGCAGCTGGTCAACGGCCTGACGCTGGGTGCGATCTATGCGCTGATCGCCATCGGCTATTCGATGGTCTACGGCATCATCGGCATGATCAACTTCGCCCACGGCGAGATCTACATGATCGGCGCCTACGTGGGCCTCGTGACCCTCACTGCCATCGGCATCTCCGCCGGCTATCCGCTGCCGCTCGTGCTCGGCGCCGCGCTGATCGTGTCGGTGATCGTCACCGGCCTGTACGGTTTCGCGGTCGAGCGCGTCGCGTATCGTCCGCTGCGCGGCGGCCCGCGCCTCGTGCCGCTGATCTCCGCGATCGGCATGTCGATCTTCCTGCAGAACTACGTGCAGATCGGCCAGGGCGCGCGCGACGTGTCCGTGCCCGTGCTGATCTCCGGCGCGTTCGACATCCATCTCGGCGGCGACTTCGACGTGACCATCCCGTATTCGCGCCTGATGATCGTCTGCGTGACGCTCGTGCTGATGATCGCGCTCACGCTGTTCATCTCGCATTCGCGGATGGGCCGTGCGTGCCGCGCATGCGCCGAGGACATGAAGATGGCGAACCTGCTCGGCATCGACACGAACCGCGTGATCTCGTTCACGTTCGTGCTCGGCGCGATGCTGGCCGCCGTCGGCGGCGTGCTGATCGGGCTGACGATCGGCAAGCTGAACCCGTATATCGGCTTCGTCGCGGGCATCAAGGCGTTTACCGCCGCGGTGCTCGGCGGGATCGGCAGCATCCCGGGCGCGATGCTCGGCGGCGTGCTGCTCGGCCTCGCGGAAACCTTCGCCGCAGGCTACATGCCGGCCGAGTACAAGGACGTCGTTGCGTTCGGCCTGCTCGTGCTGATCCTGCTCTTCCGCCCGACCGGCCTGCTCGGCAAGTCGGACATCGAAAAGGTTTGAGGGAGACGCAGATGAGTCAAGTCATTTCCGTTCGCCGCCCGGCCGCCGACGCATCGGTCGGCCAGGCGCTGAAGAATGCCGCGGCCGCCGCGCTCCTGACGGCGATCCTCACGATTCCGGTGCTCGGCCTGCAGCTGAAGCTGGACGGCTATCAGGTGGTGCTGACGCCGCACTGGCGTCCGGTGTGGATCGCGGTCGCGGCCGTGTTCCTGTTCCAGCTGTTCAAGCCGTGGCTCGTGCGCGCGAAATCGGCGGTGAAGCTGCCGGCGATGCCCGCGATGGGCGCGCAGCAGCAGCGCGCGATCATCTGGGTGCTGCTCGCGGTCGGCCTCGTGTGGCCGTTCTTCGGCTCGCGCGGCGCCGTCGACGTCGCGACGCTGGCGCTGATCTACGTGATCCTCGGCCTCGGGCTGAACATCGTGGTCGGTTTCGCGGGGCTGCTGGATCTCGGCTATGTCGGGTTCTACGCGGTCG
The DNA here is from genome assembly GCF_056930375.1 of Burkholderia sp. 10_S31. Taxonomy (NCBI): domain Bacteria; kingdom Pseudomonadati; phylum Pseudomonadota; class Betaproteobacteria; order Burkholderiales; family Burkholderiaceae; genus Burkholderia; species Burkholderia sp. 10_S31. The sequence continues at coordinate 2,990,926 of NZ_JBXOWK010000001.1, read as the reverse complement.
GCGGCTATACGTACGCGATGCTGAACCAGTATTTCGGGCTGTCGTTCTGGGAGTGCCTGCCGATCGCGGCGATTGCCGCGGCGACGTTCGGCTTCCTGCTCGGCTTCCCGGTGCTGCGCCTGCGCGGCGACTATCTCGCGATCGTGACGCTCGGCTTCGGCGAAATCATCCGCCTGCTCGCAAACAACCTGACGAGCCTCACCGGCGGCCCGGACGGCATCTCGAGCATTCCGAAACCGACGGTGTTCGGCTTCGAGATGGCGCGCAGCGCGAGCGTCGAAGGCGCGAAGACCTTCCATGAACTGATCGGGCTGGAATACAGCGGCGAGCACATGGTGATCTTCCTGTATCTGATCGCGCTGGTGCTGGTCGGCTTCACGCTGTTCGTGACGAGCCGCCTGATCCGCATGCCGATGGGCCGCGCGTGGGAAGCGCTGCGCGACGACGAGATCGCATGCCGTTCGCTCGGCCTGAACCCGACGCGCATCAAGCTGTCGGCGTTCACGCTCGGCGCGGCGTTCGCGGGCATCGGCGGCGCGTTCTTCGCGGCGCGTCAGGGCCTCGTGAATCCTGAATCGTTCACCTTCATCGAATCGGCGCTGATCCTCGCGATCGTCGTGCTCGGCGGGATGGGCTCGCAGCTCGGCGTGATTCTCGCGGCGATCCTGCTGACCGTGCTGCCGGAAGTCGCGCGCGGCTTCGCCGAGTACCGGATGCTGATCTTCGGTCTGGTGATGGTGTTGATGATGATGTGGCGTCCGCAGGGCCTGCTGCCCGCGAGCCGTCCCCACGTGGAGCTGCCGCAATGAGCGCGAATGCAGAACTGTTGAAGGTGGCCGGGCTGCAGATGCGCTTCGGCGGGTTGCTCGCGGTGGACGGCATCGATTTCGACGTGCGCCGCAACGAGGTGTTCGCGATCATCGGGCCGAACGGCGCGGGCAAGACCACGGTGTTCAACTGCGTCGGCGGCTTCTACAAGCCGACCGGCGGCGACGTCGTGCTCGACGGCCATGCGATCGCGGGGCTGCCGAGCCACAAGATCGCGTTGAAGGGCCTGGTGCGCACGTTCCAGAACATCCGCCTGTTCAAGTCGCTGACCGTCGTCGAGAACCTGCTCGTCGCGCAGCATCGCAAGGTGAAGTCGGGGCTGCTGCCGGGCCTCTTCTCGACGCCCGCGTATCGTCGCGCCGAGCAGGAAGCGCTCGAACGCGCGGCGGTGTGGCTCGACCGGATGGGGCTGACGTCGGTCGCCAACCGGCAGGCCGGCACGCTGTCGTACGGGCACCAGCGGCGTCTGGAAATCGCGCGCTGCATGATCACCGAGCCGCGCCTCTTGATGCTCGACGAGCCGGCGGCCGGCCTCAACCCGCAGGAGAAGATCGAGCTGCAGCACCTGATCGACAAGCTGCGCCGCGAGTTCGGCGTATCGGTGTTGCTGATCGAACACGACATGAGCCTCGTGATGGGCGTGTCGGACCGCATCCTCGTGATGGAGCACGGCCGGCCGATCGTGATCGGCACGCCGGAAGCGGTGCGCAACGACCCGCGCGTGATCAAGGCGTATCTGGGGGAAGAGTGATGCTGAAGCTGGAACAGGTCCATACGCACTACGGCGCGGTCGAGGCGCTCGCGGGCGTGTCGATCGAGGTGAACAAGGGCGAGATCGTCACGCTGATCGGCAGCAACGGCGCCGGCAAGACGACGCTGATGATGACCGTGTGCGGCACGCCGCGCGCGTCGTCGGGCCGCGTGCTGTTCGAGGGCAAGGACATCACCGCGATGTCGACGCACCAGATCATGCGGCAGGGGATGGCGATTTCGCCGGAAGGGCGGCGCGTGTTTCCGAGTCTGACGGTGCTCGAGAACCTGAAGATGGGCGGCTTCTTCGCGAGCCGTCACGAGATCGACGACGGCATCGAGCACGTGTTCAAGCTGTTTCCGCGCCTGAAGGAGCGCGCGGCGCAACGGGCCGGCACGATGTCGGGCGGCGAGCAGCAGATGCTGGCGATCGGCCGCGCGCTGATGAGCAAGCCGCGTCTGTTGCTGCTCGACGAACCGACGCTCGGTCTCGCGCCGCTCGTGATCGCGCAGATCTTCGACATCATCCGGACGATTCGCGACGAAGGCGTCACGGTGTTCCTGGTCGAGCAGAACGCGAACAAGGCGCTGGGCGTGGCCGATCGCGGCTACGTGCTCGAAACGGGGCGCGTGGTGCTCGCCGATACGGGCGCGAACCTGCTCGCGAACGACCGGATCAAGCAGGCGTATCTCGGCGGTTGACCGTTGCTCGCGCCGCCGGTGCGTATCCGTCGGCGGCGCGACGCTCCTCCTTCATGACCGAGCCTCGATCGCGGCCAGGTCGCCTCGGCCACGCATGCCGAGTCGTTCTGCGTGGATCCAGGCGAACCTCGCTCCGCCGCATCTTCTCCGAACTTTCGTCGGCAGGCGGTCGAGCGTCTGGTCTGTCGTGCCCGATGCGCATTTCGGCCGGCGCCGATGCCGAAGCGTGAGCGGCCGAAGCGGGCTGAGGCTCGTCGATATGGGGGCGAGCCTGCTTGCCTACGATCGAATCAAGCAGGTTTGTTTGCGTGAGCGGTGCAGGATGCCGCCGGCCTGCAACGGGCAGGCGGCACTATTGCAGGCACGCACGTTGACGGGCACCACGGACTGATGCGGCATGAGCGTTTCAGTATGTCGCGCTCGGCACGGAAAAACGCCGGGTGGGCTGCTGCTCGACGTCTTCCCGTCGGCCGTGCATGGTCGCACCATCACGACCCCCACCCGATACACGGGCGACCATGCCGAGCCGGACCCCCACTGCTACTGGCCGCCGCCGTACAGCTCGTTGATACGCTGGAGTTCCCCAGACTTCTGCATACGCAGGAGTTCCTCCTTGACTTGCGCGCGCGTGATTCCGATCCGCGCCCCCGCCTGCGAACCCGCGCTGGGCATGCTGCCCATCGATGTCGCGCTGATCGCCGAGTCGGACGGCTTGTTCGACGCCGCCGCGGCGCCTTCGTCCTGTGCTTGGGCGAGACTCGACGCACCCAGCACACAGATGACGGCCAGTGCCGCCTTGTACATGCTCTTCATCGTGGCACCTCACATGAAAAAGCGCTGCAACAACAGCGCGACCGACGCGGATTCCGCATCGTCCGCATATTTCGACACTCCGCATGCGTGAGGCTGCTTCCGGCGTGCTCATCTGCATCGTGATGCGCGACGTGCCAGCATCCACGGTCGACAGACCTGCGTCTGTCCACGCCCACATTCGTAACGTCGATTCCCCCCGGCGATTCCCCAAGGTTTTCCCGTGACTGGCGCATCGGCATGCGCGGCTTCGCGCCGCGGCCTGGTCGTGCGTGTCGAGTCGTCTTGCTCGGGCGTTATGTCGTATCGCGAATCGGATACTTCAGCCGCAATTGCATTGCGTCGGACAAATTCCGGATGCCGAACGCGGCAATGGGTTCGTCACGCACCTGCAACCGGAATGGCGGAATGATAGAACCCGCGTGCCGGATTGACGCCCTCTTGAAAGGGGGTAATTGCCGTAGTTGTCATGTGGAATGTCTAAGCTGGATGGATATCGCGGAACGTGTGAATGAATCCGGCGTACGCTCGAGGAGCGCATTCATGTCTGACAAGCACGTCGCGCTGACCAGTCATATTCGTCGGCTCTGTTCGCTCACCGTCGAGCCGCATCTCGTCATTCCTCATGTGATTGAGGCGGCCCGGCACATCGTCGGTGCCGATTGGGGCATGTTCTTCTATGCCGACGAGCACTACGCAGTGTCGGACGTGTGCAGCGAAAACGACACGGTCTACACGTTATTGCCGACGTATTTCGCGAATATCCACAACACCTCCCGGCAGGAGGTGCTGGGCGTCACGTTTTCCGATGCCATGCGCCGTGGGCGCGGTTTCGACAACAGCGCGCACTACGACGATAAACTGCTGTCGAGCGAGATGTATGCGGATCTGTGGCGGCCGGTTTCGATGCGTCATTGTCTCGAGCTGACCGCGACAGACGGCACACGCGGCTGGGGCAGCCTGCTGCTGTCTCGCGCATCAGGCTGTCGTCCGTTCTCGGAACAGAATCACCGCGACATCGAACCCGTGGCGCGGCATCTCGCTCACGCGCTATCGCGGCCCGTGCAGCCGTCGCTGCACGAATCGGAATGCAGCCTGTCCGCGATCGTGGTGGTCGACGACGATGGCCGGCTCCTGCTGTACAACGCAGACAGCATCCGGATGCTGTCGCTCGCGGCCGGCGAGCCGCTCGCGTTCTACCGTCACGAACGCTTGCCGGACTGGCTCACGCCGCTTCGGTCGAACATCAACCGGATCTGGCGCGGCTATCCGGCGCAGCCCCCGACGTTCGAGCGTCGCAACAATGCGGGCCGCTTCCGGTTCATGGCCTATCGATGTACCGACACGGCCGCGTTGCAACACGATTTCGCGATCGTGATCTATATCGAGCACTTTCCGCCGCTCAAGCTGACGATCGAACGGCTCGGCTTCGCGTTCGGCCTGACCGAACGGCAGCGCGAACTCTGCGAGCAACTCGTGCTGGGCCGATCGCACAGCGAGATTGCGCGTGGCTTCGCGCTGCGCGACAGCACGGTCGTCGATCATGTTCGCAAGATCTATCGCAGGCTCAACGTACACAATCACGACGAGTTGCGCAGCGTGTTTCGGATCGGAAGGCATGGCTAGGTTACGAGGCGTGCGGCGCGGCACGCCTCGTCCTGCTCGAATCTTCCCGCCCGCTGTTTGCGTGCGGCGTTGCGCTTGTCGTTCTGTTACAGCGCGCGTGTGATCGCCTGTTCCAGCAGCGACAGCCCGAGATCGATTTCCGCTTCGCTGACGGTCAGCGGCGGCGCGATCCGGAACACGCCGCCCATGCCGGGCAACTGCACGATGTTCATGCTGAGCCCGAGGTTCATGCATTCGCGCGTGATCTTCGCGCCGAGGCCGTCCGCCGGTTCCTTCGTCCGGCGATCCTTGACGATCTCGACGCCGAGCAACAGTCCGCGCCCGCGCACGTCGCCGATGCAGTCGAAGCGCTCCATCAGGTCGAGCAGCCCGCGCCGCAGCCGGTCGCCCATCACGTTCGCGCGCTGGACGAGGCCGTCGCGCTGCACCACGTCGAGCACGCGCAGGCCGACCGCGGCCGGCAGCGGGTCCGACACGTGCGTCGTATAGAACAGGTAGCCGAGTTCGTGCGCGCGCTCCTCGATCTGCGCCGACGTGACGACGGCCGCAAGCGGCAGCCCGGCGCCGAGCGTCTTCGACAGCGTGAGGATGTCGGGCGTCACGCCGTCGTGCTGGCACGCGAACATCGTGCCCGTGCGTCCGATGCCGGTTTGCGCTTCGTCGAGGATCAGCAGCATCCCGCGTTCCTCGCACTTGCGCTTGAGCGCCGCCATGTAGCCGTCCGGCAGTTCGATGATGCCGCCCGAGCTGAGGATCGGCTCCGCGATGAACGCCGCGAGGTTGCCGCTCGACTGGCGATCGATCAGGTCGAATGCGTAGTCGAGTTCGGCGAGGGTGTCGTAGGTGCCGTTGCGCTCGAAGCGCGGCCGGTACGTGAACGGCGCCGGAATCGCGAACGAGCCGACGGCGGCCGGGCCGACGCCCTTGCGGCCGGCGCTATACGTGGCGGACGCCGCCGCGCCCGTCATGCCATGCCACGACTGCGCGAAGCCGACGATCTCGTACTTGCCGGTGACGAGCTTCGCCATCCGGATCGCCGCTTCGTTCGATTCCGCGCCGGTGCTCAGCAGCAGCGCGCGATCGAGCCCCGGCGGCGTGATGTCGGCGAGGCGCGTCGCGAGATCGACGACCGGGCGCGACAGCATTCCGCTGAACAGGTGATCGAGCCTGCCCGCGTATTCGGTGATGACGGAGACGATTTCCGGGTGGCTGTGTCCGAGCACCGCGCTCATCTGCCCCGACGTGAAATCGAGGATCGCGCGGCCGTTGGCGTCGTAGACGAAGCTGCCTTGCGCGCGCTCGATGATCATCGGCTCGAACGTGCCGCCGTAGCGGATCAGGTGCTGCCTGGCGTTGTGCCAGAAGGTTGCGTCGTCGTTCAGGGACATCGGGCTTCTCCGGACAAGGGCAGGGATCGCTTGCAGTCTAGGCGGCGGTCTGGTTTTATGGAAACGAATAGTTCTTATGCAAGGTAGAAAAGGAGCTAATACCTTGGGACGCTCGCTTGAAATCGACCTGCTGCGCTCGTTCGTCGTCATCGCCGAAGTGCGTTCGTTGAGCCGTGCGGCGGCGCGGGTCGGCCGCACGCAGTCCGCGCTCAGCCAGCAGATGCGGCGGCTCGAGGAGAGCGTCGACCAGCCGCTGTTCCAGCGCACCGGCCGCGGCGTGCTGCTGACGCATCCCGGTGAGCGGTTGCTCCTGCATGCGCAGCGCATCCTGCGGCAGCACGACGAGGCGATGGCCGATCTGTGCGGCACCGGGTTGTCGGGCACCATCCGGTTCGGCTGCCCGGACGATTACGCGGCCGTGTTCCTGCCGTCGCTGCTGCGGCAGTTCTCGAGCCAGCATCCGCAGGCGATCGTCGAGGTCGTGTGCGGGCCGACGCCGCGGTTGCTTGAGCAACTCGACAAGCGGTCGGTCGATCTCGCGATGATTTCATTGCCGGACGATGGGGCGACCGACGATTTCATCCGCCGCGAGCAACTGGTCTGGATCGGCTATCCGGGGCTGGACGCCGCGCAGTTCGATCCGTTGCCGCTCGCGCTGTCCGATCCCGATACGCTCGATCACATCGCGGCCTGCGATGCGTTGCAGCGTGCGGGCCGCGATTATCGCGTTGCGTATGCGAGCAGCAGCCTGGCGGGGCTGACCGCGCTGGTGCGTTCAGGGCAGGCGTTCGCGGTGATGACGCAGACGGCGGTGCCTGCGGATCTGGCGATTCTCGCCGGCGATCGCGGGCTGCCGCCGCTGCCGGCGGTGGGTATTACGCTGAGGTTCGACCGGAAGCGGCCGTCGCATCTGACGGCGGCGTTTGCGGAGCATATTCGGGCGGTGTTGCCGGTGCTGTGAAGACGGGGGAGGGCTATTGCGTGATCGCTGGAGAAGCCGGCAACTCGGCAGTCCAACCTGATCAGCGGACAGTCTCTCGTGTCGAGATACCCTGTGTATTCCCGAATTCGAATGACATCGCGGTGAACACTGCACAAACAAAAAAACCGCGAAGCGTTGCGCTGTCGCGGTTTTTTGCACTTGCACGAAACACGAAGAAACCGTGTCTGGTGCCGACGGCGAGACTCGAACTCGCACAGCTTTCGCCACTACCCCCTCAAGATAGCGTGTCTACCAATTTCACCACGTCGGCACTGCAGGGCCGCAATTCTAGCGTCACCTTGCGCGTTTGTGAAGGGGGCGTGACACGGTGGTGAGGGAGGCGGAAGCGATCCCGGTAAAATTCGTCGGATCGATCCGACGATCATCGCAACCGCAACCCGTTTTCTCCCCGTGACGACGACCCTCGAACAACTGCAGTCCGGCCAGCTGTCGGGCGCCCGGCAACTCAAGCTCGCGTGCGGGCTGACCGAATTTCCGCGCGAGATCTTCGATCTGGCGGACACGCTCGAAGTACTCGACCTGTCCGGCAATGCGCTGTCCGCGCTGCCGGACGACCTGTCGCGGCTGCAGCGCCTGCGCATCCTGTTCGCGTCCGGCAATCGCTTCACCGAATTCCCGGAAGTCCTCGGCACGTGTGAGCAGCTCGACATGATCGGCTTCAAGGCGAACCGGATTCGTACCGTGCCACGCCATTCGCTGCCGCGCGCGCTGCGCTGGCTGATCCTCACCGACAACGACATCGACGCACTGCCGGCCGAGATCGGCGACTGTTCGCGCTTGCAGAAGCTGATGCTCGCGGGCAACCGGCTGCGTGCGCTGCCCGCCGAAATGGCAGCCTGCCGTGCACTCGAACTGGTCCGGCTGTCGGCGAACCGGCTCGACGCGCTGCCGGAGTGGCTGCTGCGCCTGCCGCGCCTCGCGTGGCTCGCGTCCGCCGGCAATCCGTTCGGCGCCGCGCCGGAGGCAGCGGCTTCGGCCGAGCCGGGCGTCGCCGACATCGACTGGACGTCGCTCACCTGCGATCAGAAGCTCGGCGAAGGCGCATCGGGCGTCATCCATCGCGCGCAGTGGCGCGCGGACGGCCACGCGCCGCGAGCGGTCGCGGTCAAGCTGTTCAAGGGCGCGGTCACGAGCGATGGCCTGCCCGATTGCGAAATGGCCGCTTGCCTGCACGCCGGGCGCCACCCGAACATGATTCCCGTGATCGGCAAGGTGCGCGGTCATCCGGACGGCACGCACGGCCTCGTGATGGAACTGGTCGCTCCGGCGCTGACGAACCTCGCCGGGCCGCCGAGCTTCGCGTCCTGTACGCGCGACGTGTATGCGGCCGACGCGCGATTCGAGCCGGCCGCGGCATCGCGAATCGCGCTCGGCATCGCGTCGGTCGCGGCGCATCTGCACGCGCGCGGCATCATGCATGGCGACCTGTACGCGCACAACATCCTGCACGACGGCGAGGGCGGTGCGCTGCTCGGCGATTTCGGCGCGGCGTCGGTCTACGACGTGAACGACCACGTGCGCGCAGCGCGGCTCGAACGGCTCGAAGTCAGGGCGTTCGGTTATCTGCTCGGCGAATTGCTGGCGCGATGCGAGCCGCGTGCGCGGGAAGGTTCGCACGCACTCGATGCGCTGGCGGCTGCGTGTCTGAACGAGGATGTCGACGCGCGGCCGTCGTTCGGCGAGGTATCGGCCGTATTGGCGGCGTCGAAGGCGTGACGGCGTTCCGTCGCGGCGCGGGCGCTCGCCGTGCGGACCGTTACGCTTGCCGCGCGGTCAGCAGCCTGATCCCGAGCCCGACGAACAGCAGCCCGCTGGCGCGCTTGGCCGCACGAACCCACGGGCTGACGCCGAAGCCGCGATGAAGCCGGCGCACGCCGAACGAATAGACGCTGTGCACGACGATGACGGTGCATGCGATCGTCGCGTACATCACGACGAACTGCATCGCGAGCGGGCGATCGTGCACGATGAACTGCGGCATGAACGCCGACAGAAAGATCATCGTCTTCGGATTGCTGCCCGACACGAACAGCGCTTCGCGGAACAGCTTTCTGCGATCGGGCACGGCGATCTGCGCTGCGCCGGTCGACGTAGCGGCCTTCCGGTCGCCGCGCAGTTGCCGGATGCCCAGAAAGATCAGATACGCGGCGCCGACGATCTTCATCGCGATGAACAGCGGCGGCATCGCGGCGAGCACCGCGCCGACGCCGAGCGCGACGAGCATCACGACCACGGCCTGCGCGACGAGATTGCCCGCGATCGTCGCGGCGGTGCCGTGCGTGCCGTAGCGCACGGTGTTGCGAATCACGAGCAATACGTTGGGCCCGGGCGACAGCGTCGTCGCGAGATAGGCTGCGGCAAACAGCATCCAGGTCTGAATGGCCATGCGTCGCTCCGAGAGGCGGTTCCGGCGGTCGGGATGAAGTGATGATGCCACGCCAAAACGGCGCAGGCATCCGCCGGAACCGTGGCGGCGCGTCAGTTCGCGTCGCGCACGCAGTAGGTCGCGATCGACGACGGCGTATCGATCGCGGCCGGCCGCGTCATCCAGGCGATCCACGCCGCCCATAACCCGCAGACGATCAACGCGGCGACATTCAGCGGCGTCCGGTAGCGGACGATCAGATCGGCCAGCGGCAGGCGTTCCTTGTTCATGTTCGTCTCCATCGGTCGGTGCGGTTGCGGCATTACAGGCCGGTATGGGAAGGCGCCTTCGCGTCGCAGCTCACGGACACCGTCGAGCCGTCGGCGAAATGCAGCCGGAACGGCACCTTCGCGCCGGGCGCGACCGGCTGGCGCGGCTCCTCCAGCATCACGTGATAGCGCTTCGGCTTGAACGTCAACGTGCCGTGCGCAGGCACGTTGACCGCATCGACGTGAACCATCTTCGCAGTGCTGCCGGCCGTCTGCGTTTCGTGGATCATCGCCATCCCGAACGCGGGCGTATCGATGCCCGTGAGCGTGGCAGGCTTGTCGCCGTCGTTCTTCAGCGTGAAGTAGCCGGACGACGGCACCGTCGCCGGCATCGCGCGGATCCAGCACGCATTGGCCTGTACGGTCGGCGCGGCGAACGTGACCGGTGCCTGCAGCGCGAGCAGGGCAAACAGCAGGCTGGTTGGAATCGAGCGTTTCATCGAGTGTGTTCCTGGTCGGAAGGAAGATTGCCGCGTGGGTATCGTGCGGGTTACTTCAGCGTGAACGTATAGCGGCCTTGCGTGCGATGGCCGTCGCTCGCCACTGCAACCCATGTGACCGTGTACGCACCGGGTGCCAGGTTCGCCAGCGCGACGTGCATCCGTTTCCGGTTGCCGGCGTCGACGACGGATTTCCCGTCGACGACCGACTGGCCGTTGCTGTCGGTGACGGCAATGGAACTGAATGCAGGTTCGAGCGTTTCGCTGAAGTCGATCGTGACCGCGTGCGGTGCGCTCGACAACGTGGCGTTGGCGGCGGGTTCGAGGGTTTTCGGATGCGCGTGTGCGTGAGCGGCCTGTGCGACGACGAAGCCGAGTGCGACGAGCGCGCCGCGGAGGAAAGCAGTGGTTTTCATGACGGGATGATCCGGTTGGGAATGACAAGGAGAACGATGCATTCGACACGCGGCCATGCATTCGCGTGCGCGCGATTGCCTGAAGCGGGCGAGCACACGCACGGCATGGAGCCGCGAGCAATACAGTCGAACATGATCGTCCTTCGAAACGTGACACGGCATGCACGCGCAGCGCGCATGCGGACGGCGCGATGCGCTACGGCATCACGCACAGTGACGACGAATCAGGACGCGAACGGCGGGGCGCGCGGTTGCGCGGCCGTGAGCGGCAGCGTGCGGCGCAGGCTTTCGAAGCGGGTTGCTTCGCGATGCTGGAGGGGATGAATGTTGGCCGCGAACGTGAGTTCGGGCGCGGGCAGGGCAGGTGTATGGGCAAGCAGGCTGCAATAACCGCAAGCCTGCAGATGGGCCTGCAGGCTCTTCGACGACGAATCGCCGGCATGGTCGCTGCCAGCCGGCGCAGCCGTGCAGTAACCGGCAAGCAGCGCGTCGACGCGGTCTTGCGTCGTCAGCGCCTGCGAGATCGTCGGCGCGAGCGCCGTCATCAGGATGGCAAGCATCCCGATCAGACTGACGATCTTCCGGAGGCGGCGACTCAGCATGCGATACGCGGCGGCGTGTGGACGGCAATGGGGCGGATTATGCCATGCGCGTCAATGCGCATGTCGGCTGGGGCGTGCGGCGTTGCAGCGCGCTATGCGTGCTTCGCCAGATATTTCGTGATCAACATCATCTGCGCGGCCCAGCCCTGATCGTTCATCTCGCGCGCCTTCGCACGGCGTGCTTCGATCAACTGGTCGAAACCCGTCTCGGTGACCGTCAGCAGCGTGCCGCCGTTGGTTTCCGCAAGCGTGAAGGTGACGAGCGTCATCGGCTCGGACGCGTAATCGAAGTTCGGATCGATCGCGAACGGGTGCCAGCGAAAGGAGAACAGTTGCTTCGGCTCGACGCGATCGACGACGATTTCGAACACAGTGCCCCCATACGGCTCCTGTGCCTTGGCGACGTCGTCGTCGACGCGCGTCGGCGTGATGCGGCCGAACAGCGGCTGGTCGGCCACGAACGGCCCGTCGAACGTCACGCCGAACCAGGTGCCGAATTCCCCGGCATTGCTGACGGCTTCCCAGACGCGCGCGAGCGGCGCGGCGAGCAAGGCTTGTTTCTCGATGGGATCGGTTGGCTGGGTCATGACGTTCTCCAGGCAGGCATCATCGTTGCAGGACGGCGCGCGGTCGCACGCCGCGATCAGTCTTTAGTCGATCATCTCCGCGTCGGGCACGTCGAGCACGATATCCGAGGTCGCGACGGCCACGCACGGCAGCGTGTAGCCGTCGGCCTTTTCCTCGCGGCTCAGCCCCGGCCATTCGATCGTGTAGCGTACGCTTCCGCTGACGATCCTGCACAGACAGCTTCGGCACGTGCCGTTGCGGCACGAGCGCGGCAGCCTGACGTGCGCGAACGCGGCGGCCTCGAGCAGTGTCAGCGAATCGGGGGCGTCGAACGTCGCGCCGAGCGGCTCGATGCGCACGAGGGGCGGGTGGTCGGAATCGGTCATGGGTCGAAACGGGCGGCGAAGCGGCGGCAAGGCGAGCGCCAAGCATACCCGAAGCCGCCTGCGGCCGGCGCCCGCCGGGCGGCCGGCCCGGCGGTCAGTGTCGCCGCAGGTAGCGGTACACGGTGTTGCGCGCGAGCCCGAGCTCACGCGCGGCGGCCGATACGTTGCCGCCGTGCCGCGCGAGCACCGCATCGATCACCGCGGCCTGGTGACTCTGCAGCGTCGTCGCTTCGCGCGTGTCGGCCGGTGCGGCTTGCGCTGAAGTCGCGTCGTCGCAGTCGAGCCAGAAATCGTCGGGCAGGTGCGCGAGCGTGATCTCGGCTTCGTCTTCGGCGAGCATGCCGGCCGTACGCAGCACGTTGGTCATTTGCCGCAGGTTGCCGGGCCAGCGGTGTCGCATGAACGCGTCGAGCACGTCGGCCGCGAGGCGGGTCGGCATCGGTTCGCTGCGCGCGAGCCGCGCGAGGATCCGCTCGACGAGCGCGGGCAGGTCGGTACGCGCGGCGAGCGCCGGCAGCGTGACCGCGAGTCCGTTGATCCGGTAGAACAGGTCTTCGCGAAACGTGCCTTCGGCGATCATCGCGCGCAGGTCGCGATGGGTCGCGCAGACCACGCGCACGTCGACCGGCACCGCGCGCGCGCCGCCGAGCGGCATCACCGCGCGCTCCTGCAGCACGCGCATCAGTCGGACCTGCTGCGCGAGCGGCATGTCGCCGATTTCGTCGAGAAACAGCGTACCGCCGTCGGCCTGCGCGATCTTGCCGGGGCTGCCGCGCTTGCGTGCGCCGGTGAAGGCGCCGTCTTCATAGCCGAACAGTTCGGCTTCGATCAGCGAATCCGGCAGCGCCGCGCAGTTGACCGCGACGAACGGGCCGTCCGCGCGCGGCGAAGCCTGGTGGAGCGCACGCGCGAGCCATTCCTTGCCGGTGCCGGTCTGGCCGAGGATCAGCAGCGGCAGGTCGCGTCCACGGATCTTCGCGACGCGTTCGAGCACGGCGGCCATTCGCGCATCGCCGGTATCGAGCGTTGCGAACGTGATCGCGTCGGGGTCCGGCGCCCGCGTGTGCACGGCAGGGGCAGGCGGCGTGACGGCGACGGCCGTCTTGTGCGTTTCCGCGAATTCGCAGCGCGCGAGCACGCGCACGCCGGTCGACAGCGTGAGGCGAAACGGTGCGCCGGGCGCGCGGGCCGCCTGCTGTGCGAGTTGGCCGAAGTGCATCCCGAACAGCGCATCGCAGCCTTGATGCTGCAATGCATCGAACGTCGCGCCGAGCTGGAATTGCGCGCTGCGGTTCGCGGCGATCAGCCCGCCGTCGGGGCCGAACGCGACGAGCCCCGCGAACAGCGAGTCGACGCAATCCTCGTGTGCGTGAAAGCGCAGCCGCAGCGCTTCCGCGCACTGGTTCGCGAACAGATGATTCTCGATCAGCTGCGCGGACATCCGCACGAGCGCGAGCGTATGGGGGCTGAAGCCGCGCGGGTCGCCGCTCACGTCGAGCGTGCCGAGCGTGCGGCCGAACGGGTCGATGATCGGCGCGCACGAGCAGGTGAGGATATGGTTCGCGCGCAGGAAATGTTCGGACCCGTGCACGGCGACCGCCTGGCCCGATGCGAGGGCGGTGCCGATCGCGTTCGTGCCGCGTGCGCCTTCGGCCCACGATACGCCGGTGCACAGTGCGACGCGGTTGGCTTTCTCGATGAAGTCCGCGTCGCCGATGCTGTGCAGGATCACGCCATCGGCATCGGTGAGCAGCACGAGGCTTTGCGTGTCGGCGATCTGCGCGTGGAGGTTCTCCATCACGGGGCGTGCGTGCGCGAACAGTGCGTGGTTCGTGTCGAGCAGTTCGCGCAGCGCGAGTCGCGATAGCGGCGAGAAATCGGGGCGCTCGTTTGCGCGCAGGCCGACCGCGGTCGAACGGGCATGCGCCTGCGCGAGCAGGTCGTTGCGGCCCGCGGTGGCGGGCAGCACGAAAGATTGAGGCATGTCTTGTCTCCTGTCGGCCCCAGTTAGCGCTTTAGCGCTTACTGGGGCCCCATGCTTCGCGGTCGGCCCCAGTTAGCGCTTTAGCGCTTACTGGGGCCCCATGCTTCGCGGCCGGTTCAATTAGCGCTTTAGCACTAGGTTGGACCCCATGCACCGCGGTCGCCCCACCTAAACGCCTTGCACCGCACCATCCGCCACCCGGGCCGCCGCGATCGATATCGCCTCATCATACAAGCGCGGCGCGCGTTGTGCGACCGCGTACAAAAACCCCTTGCTTTTAAGCGCCCGCCTGCAATGATGGAAATGGAGCACGCACGCGCCGTGTTCCGCATCGCAACATGCATGCGACGTGACATGCATCCGTTCGGGAGAAGCATCATGGTTCGGACGGAACTGAGAGTCGTGCTGGCGGCCATCGCCACCTTCATCATGCTGGGCGGCATTGCCGTGGCGATCCACGGTCTGCTGTTCGACCTGACCGACGCGGTGCAATACGGGGCAGCCGCGATTGCGGTGGGCGCCACGACCGCCGCGATCTCGCTGAATATCTGGCCCACCGATCCTCATTGACGCCATTCGCCAAACGGTGCCGGATGTCGTTCTGGTCAGAGGAAATGCGCGTCGGAACGACGCACATCGCAAATTTTGCCTCCTGCGCGAAACCGTCTAAAGTGGAATGCAACCGGCATGCATTGTCCGCGCCATACCCCCGTGGATCGTGCCTCTGCCGGCGAGCCCGCGTACACATTCGTTCGGCCGGTAGCGGACGACGAACGCGGTCATTTGCTTTCTACCGGACGATAGGCGGCTCCCATGCAGATCCATTTCACGAACGAGAAGCCTGAATATTCGGGGCGCGACTTGATGCTTGGATTCACGGCGCTGGTCAATGGCGAGCGCGTCCAATGTCAGATTACCGCCGAGGCGCTGGAGGACCATTTCGGTGCGGCGTCGCCGCGCTTCGAGGACATGGTCGGTGCGTACGATCAGCACCGCGAGCGCATCGAGGCGGCCGCGCGGCGGCTGTTGTCCGAGACTCGCGCGCAATGCGTGACGCTGCGCAGCGGCTACGTGCGCTTCTACGAGGCGAACTGGCGCTGAGCCGGACGACCGGGCAGCGACGGAGCGGGCGCCGAATACCGGCGCCCGTGTCGTGTCGGCGCATGCTCGTCCGGTGCTCCGCTCGCGCGGGGGATGATGCGCGGCACGATTCGAGCATCGTGCGGCGCGATGGCGTGCCGGTGTTCCGTTTCCCTTAATCTGCCCCGATGAGTGCATAGGCGCCGCCGGTTACGCCGTTCGCGCGCGCGATGCGGGCGAAACCCGTGTCGGCGAGGTGCATGCCCGCAATCAACACGTTGTCCGAAGCGACTTCGGCGAGCGTGGCCGTGCGTGTCGCACACGCTTGCGACGGATCGTGGTCGAACGCGATCGACACGTCGGGGCGGGCGACCTGGATCGGCGCGAAATGCACGAGATCGCCCCAGATCAGCAGGCGCTCGCCCTGCGATTCGACGCGATAGCCGGTGTGTCCTGGCGTGTGCCCCGGCAGCGGCACCGCGACGATGCCGGGCAGCACGTTGCCTGCCCCAATGGTTCGCAGTTGTGCCTGATAAACGTCGAAGGTGCGCCGTGCGATCCGGAAATTGGCACGGGCTCGTTCGGTCGCTCGTGCGTACGCGTCGTCGTCCAGCCAGAACGCGCGTTCCCGTTCATGAATGAGCACCTGCGCTTGCGGAAAGACCGGCTGCCCGTCCGTGTCGAGCAGGCCGCCGATGTGGTCGGGATGCGCGTGCGTCAGCAGGATCGTGTCGATGTCGCGCGCATCGATGCCGGCGTGCGCCAGCGACGGACGCAGCCGGCCGCCCCAGTTCCGGATGCCGCCGGCCCCGGTGTCGACGAGCACGATGCGGCCGTTCCCGCGAATCACGTAGCAGTTGATGTTGACGTCCGACGGTGCATGTACGCCGGCGCGGCGCATGATGCCGGTCGCGTCGTCGATCTCGATGTTCGACAGGAGGTCGAGGCCGGCGGTCAGCGTGCCGTCGCTGACCGCGGTCACCGAGAAATCGCCGATCTGACGGTGTGGAAACGAAAGGCTGGGAATGGGGGCGTTCATGGGTCAATGTCGGGCGTGAAGGTGTGCGGTGTCGTAGCCGAAGCAGCGGATGCGTGCGACGCATCCGGTGTGGCGGAGAATCTCTCGATCCAGCGCGGCCATGAACCGATCCATCAATTCAGTCATGCGAAATGATGCGATGCGAAAGCGGATTTCCGCGCTGACCGGATGTCCGCAGCCGTGCCGGACCGGAACGTAAATGACGTGAACCGTGCCGGGCGCGGCTCTCAGCACATCGGTGCAGAGCGTCTCGCAGGCCGACGACAGCGCATCGAGCGCCGCGTTCGCCGGCATGCTCGCCTCGGGGATGAAAATCGTGACGCTGGGCATGACCGGGCTCCTGTCAGCGTGCGGCCGCCGCTGCCGGCGTGCTGACGAGTTGGGCGCCCATCGGCGCGTAGAGCCGGATGGCGGCGCCGGACGCGAGCCGCGCCTGAGCCCGATCCAGGACGGCCAGCCAGCGAGCCGCGGGCAGGCAATCCAGCGCGATCGCATACATGGCCGTGGCAGCGATTCCCGCTCGCGCGAACGGGGCAGCGTCGTCGCAAACGGCCAGCCATTGATCGCCGGAGACAGCCGGCGCCGGTGCGGCGCTGTCGTACACGTTGCGGCGCCACTCGACGATATGCGGCTGCCAGCGCGCGAAATTGCCGCCGCCCTTGTCGCGGTACTCGGCCGACGTCAGCACGTCGGGACTGTCGATCGTATGCAGCGCAAGGTAGACGGGGCCGTCGCCACCGACGGCGCGAAAGCGTTGCGACGTGCGGAAGCCGGACACGGAGATCAGCGCCGGCAGTTTGACGCGGCTGTAGAAGTCGTTCCACTCGGCTTCGGCGGCGGGCTCGGCGATGCTGCATTCAACGGCATAGATCATCACATCTCCACGGGATGGCAAGCGGCCTTCGGGATTGATCGCCGCTCGACGGGTTGAGTTTTTGTCATGATAATTAGCCGTTGAATGCGTGAAAAACGACGATTCGTCACCGTTCATTGATGTTTGATCAAGTTATGACCGACGCCGGTCGAACCGGGAGCAATCGTGACGCGACGCAGGATTCCGAGCAATTCGGCCTTGATGGCATTCGAGGCCGCGGCGCGCCATGGGAGCTTCGCGCGCGCCGCCGACGAACTGGCGTTGACCGAAGGCGCGATCAGCCGGCAGATCGGCAGGCTGGAGGCGTTCCTGGGCGTATCGTTGTTCGAGCGGGTCGGCAACCGCGTTCGGGTTGCGCCGAACGGCGCGCGCTATGCCGCGCAGGTTCGCGAAGTGCTGGACCGGCTCGAGCGCGACAGCCAGTACATGATGGGGCAGCCCGGCGACGGCGGCAGCGTCGATATCGCCGTGACGCCGACCTTTGCGACGCGCTGGCTGATTCCACGGCTCAAGGGTTTCCAGGCGCAGCATCCGAACATCACCGTGCATTTCGCCGATCGCGCCGAGCCGTTCGTGCTGGCCGGCAGCGGATTCGATGCGGCGATTCACTTCGAGCATCCGGCCTGGGCCGGCATGCATACGTACCGGTTGTGCGAGGAGGTGCTGGTGCCGGTCTGCCATCCGTCGCTGCTCGCGGGCGGGCATCCGGATGCGCTGCTGGGCACGCTGCCGCGCCTGCACAAGCGCCAGACGCCCGATGCGTGGTCGGCGTACGTGCAGGAAACGGGGTTGCCGGTGAGCAATCCGGCCGCCGGCGCGCGCTACGATCTTTACTCGATGCTGATCGCGGCGGCCCTGACCGGGCTGGGCGTCGCGCTGGTGCCGCGGCTCTACGTCGACGCCGAGATCGCGCAAGGGTTGCTCGCCGCGCCCTGGCCCGACGGTCGAGGCGTGGTCAAGCGCTTCTGCCTGGTGTTGCCCGAAGTGCTGGAACTGGGCGACGGCCCGCTGCAGACCTTCGCACGCTGGGTGCTTCGGCAGGTGCAGACGTGACCGAACGCTGCCCGCACCACGCGCCTGCATCAACAAAAACGCCACCCGAAGGTGGCGTTTCATCATCGTGCATCGCACCGGGGCGCGTGCGTCACTCGCTGCCGAGATAGAAGAAGCGGAACAGGAACACGGCCGCGATGACCCACACGATCGGCTTGACCGTGCGGCCCTGGCCCGTCAGCAGCTTCAGGCCGCCGTATGCGATGAAGCCGAACGCGACGCCGTTCGCGATCGAGTACGTGAACGGCATCAGCAGCGCGGTCAGCGCGGCCGGCACGGCTTCGGTCGCATCGTCCCACGGCACGTCGACCATCTCGCGCAGCATCAGGCACGACACGTACAGCAGCGCGGGGGCGGTCGCGTAGGCCGGCACGACGCCGGCGAGCGGCGCGATGAACAGGCACGCGAGGAACAGCACCGCGACGGTGATCGCCGTCACGCCCGTGCGGCCGCCGGCCTGCACGCCCGACGCGCTTTCGATATACGCGGTGGTCGACGACGTGCCGAGCACCGAGCCCGCGACGATCGCGGTGCTGTCGGCGAGCAGCGCCTTGTTCAGGCGGTTCATCTTGCCTTCGACGAGCAGGCCCGCGCGGTTCGCGACGCCCATCAGCGTGCCGGTTGCATCGAACAGCTCGACGAGGAAGAACACGAGGATCACGTTGATGATGCCGGTCGACAGCGCGGCGCCGATGTCGAGCTTGAACAGCGTCGCATCGATCGACGGCGGCGCGGAGAACACGCCGTGGAACTGGTTGTCGCCGAAGAAGAACGACAGGATCGTGACGCCGATGATGCCGATCAGGATCGCGCCGCGCACGCGCAGGTGGTCGAGCGTGACGATCGTGAAGAAGCCGATGATCGCGAGGATCGTGTCGTGCTTGTGCAGGTCGCCGAGCGTGACGAGCGTGGCCGGGTTGCCGACGATCACGCCCGACGTCTTCAGCGAGATGATGCCGAGGAACAGGCCGATGCCTGCGGTGATCGAGATGCGCAGCGATTTCGGAATGCCGTTGACGATCGCCTCGCGCACGCGGAACAGCGTGACGATCAGGAACAGGCAGCCGGAAATGAACACGGCGCCGAGCGCGGCCTGCCACGTGAAGCCCATCCCCTTGACGACCGTATAGGCGAAATACGCGTTCAGGCCCATGCCGGGCGCGCAGGCGATCGGGTAGTTCGCGTACAGCCCCATGATGATCGACGCGAGCGCCGCGACGAGGCAGGTCGCGACGAACACGGATTCCTTCGGCATGCCGGCGTCGCCGAGGATCGCGGGGTTGACGAAGATGATGTAGGCCATCGTCAGGAAGGTGGTGACGCCCGCGAGTATTTCGGTGCGGAAGTCGGTGCCGGCTTCAGCGAAGCCGAAATACCGCTTGATGGATTCCATGTAGGCGTTTCTCCGGTCGGGTTGTCGTGTTGCTTGTTGTTTGGGCCGAATTGTTGTAAAGGCAGCGCGCGGCCGGCCTACTGTAACCAGCCACTATTGCCACGCTATCGGCGGATTGTAATAGCGCGGATAGCGCCGACGATATAGTTGCGGGGCACGATCGGCTGCGTTCGCGCGAACGGTCGGACAGGCCGGCCGCGCGAGGAAGGCGCGCATTTTACCGGTTCGGACGAAGCGGGCAGGTAGAAACGATGGAAACGATTCGACGACGGGCGGGCCGTGCCGGCCGATGCGGGCGCAACGGCATGCCGGACGCGCAGCGCGCGGGCGCCACGCACGACGACATATGAATGCCATGACGCACCCGCATGCTGGACGGGCGCCGGGCGGTTGCAGCGCGTGCGCGCATGACCGACGCCGGTGCGCAGCGGCGTGCAGCGGCCATTCGTCAGTCCAGCCGGTTGCGGATAACGGGCTATCCTGCGCCGAAGCCGTCCCGTCCGCAACTGTCATATCGCGATGCGGGCCCGACTGTGGTTTCTGTGTAAAAGATTGCAAGACGTCATCGCGTAAACCGGCAAGTCTTTCTAGGATAGATACACCGCGCGCACACGCCGGCCGGTTGTTGCCGACGCGGGGGAGTCGCAGTCCGTGCAGGGCAGGCGGTGAAGTGCGGTGACGGTCGTTGCGCATTCGGGCAGGCGCGACCGATTGCGATTGCCCGATGCGGGTTCGTCCGTAATCACGGAGGTCAGCATGTTGAACTGGATCAGCCGTTGGGCGATGCGGCACGCCCCCACGCCGGAAAAAACCGCTGCGTCGATGCTCGTGACGGCGCGCATGGAACTGTTCGCAGCCGAACAGCGCGTCATCGATGCGAAATTACAGGCGGACTACTGGCGCACACGGGTGTCATTTCTCGAGGAGGTGCAGAAGCAAGGCATCGACCCTTGGGTGACCTCGCAGGCGGCGCAACGCCCCGACCTTGATTCCATTCCCCGCAGCACGGGCCCACGTCTCGCCGCCAGCACCTGATGCATGCGATGCATGTGACGGTTGCGCACGGCGCGCGATCGCTCGCGGCACGCATATGCGTGCCGCGTCATTCGATGCGCACCTGCGACGCATTGCGCCGCGGGTGCGTCCGTTTCCGGACGCGGTGATTGCGCGCGTTCCGGTATCCCGTTGCGCGCGTCGCCGCGCATCGTCAATCCCTTCTTCGCCATCGTCCGACGAGCAAACGTTGCATGCGCGCGAGCGTGCGTCTCAGCCGTTCGCCGCGCCGCACGTAAGCCGTCGTGATCGATGCTTCGGCCGGCCGGTCGTCATCGGTGCCGAGCCAGATGCGATCGCCGCGCGCGATGCGCAGCACGTCGCCCGGTTGCACCCAGTAATCGTCGATGCTCGGTGGACGCGTGATCCACAGCGGCGCGCCGTGCGCACGAATTTCCGCATCGCTCGGCGCGCGCCAGGTCAATGTCGTGCGCGGCGCAACCGCGAAACGGATCACGACGGTCGGTAACGTGATCGCGCCGACGCGGCGCGATTCGGGACAGTCGAACAACGGGCTTGCCTGGTCCATCGTCTGCTCCATTCGTTGAGCCGGACGGATGACGCGCACCAGAACAAAAAGGCCTCATCCGTTTCCGGTGAGGCCTTGTGGGACATGCGGTACTGCTCGGATGCTAACGCACAAGCGCCTCCCGTGATCCATTCTTTCGAATGTTCACCGGGCAATGATTCGCGATGGCGATGAGCTTGAACGTAGGCATGCGAACGAGTTTGTCGATGTCGTGCGGCGTTGTCAACGACTATTTTCGAGATACGTGGCGAGTCACGCGTCGCGCTGCGCGAGGCCGTTCACGAGCAGTTCGGACAGCAGGCCCGTCATCCCGTTCGGATGCGTGGCGGCGCGTGCCTTCAGCTGTTCGACGAGTTCGGCGTTCAGCTTGCATGCGAACGGCACGAGGCCCTGTTCCTGGTCGAGCTTGCGCTGCGCGCGGCGGTCGAGCTTCGCCGCTTCCTCGGCGCCCTTGCCGAAGCGCGCGGAGCTCGACTGCTTCAGCGCGTGCGTCAGCTTCAGCGCCTTGTTCTTTTCTAGATCGGTTTTCTTCATGGCCATCGCGGCACCTCCGGGAAATGAAGCCGCGATTGTACGCATTTCGGCGGGCGCCGCCCGCCGAATCCGTCTCGAACCCGTTTGCGAACCCGCTTGTGAACCCGCTTGTGAACCCCGTCACGCGCCCTTCGTCGTGCCCCAGTTGCCGCCGTGCGCGGCCGCCTGCGCGGCCGGCGAGCGCGCCAGATACGCGAGCGCCTGCTCGGTCGAGCCTTCGTGGTGCGGCGTATAGCCCGGCTTGAAATAGCGCAGCGCCGCGCCGATCACTTTCCAGAACGACGGCAGGTGGCCGCGCCGCGAACCCTTCCACCACGCGCGCACGAAACCCGGATAGCGGCCGGCGGCCGGGTCGCGCCGGTACATGAACCGCGCACCGCTCGTGATGAAGTAGAGCAGCAGCACGATCACGAACGCCATGTGCACGCAGCGCTCCAGATAGTTGCCGCCCATGTGGTTGTAGATGTCGAACGCGACGGTCCGGTGCTCGACTTCCTCCGCGCCGTGCCAGCGCAGCAGGTCGACCATCGTCGGGTCGGCGCGGCCTTCGTCGAGCCCGTGCGCGTTGAGCACCCAGTTGCCGAGATAGCCGAAGAAATGCTCGAGCGATGCGATCACCGCGAGTTGCTGCCGCAGCCAGAAGCGCGTGTGGCCGATCTTCAGGCCGAACGGCGCCTCGCCGAGCACGCGCGTGAACAGCCAGTTCAGCTTCTGCGTGAAGGGCTTCGTGTCGATCCCGTGCCGGTCGTAGTAATGCTTGAGCACGCCGCCGTGCGAGCGCGAATGCACGGCTTCCTGGCGCAGGAAGCCTTCGGCCTCGTCGCGCAGGCGCGCGTCGGTGATGTGCGGCAGCGCCTTGTTGTACACGCGGCAGAACCACAGCTCGCCTTCCGGGAACAGCAGGTTCAGCGTGTTGATGATGTGCGTGCTGCCCGGGTCGTTCGGCACCCAGGTGATCGGCGTGTCGCTGAAGTCGAACTTCACGTGCCGGGCCTTGATCTTGTGATAGGCGGCGGTATCGGTCATCTGTGTCTCCGTTCCTGTGCGGCGGCCTGTGCCGTCAATGCGATGCCATGCTGACGCGGGCGAGCATCCGGCCGAGCCACGGCATGAAGCGGGCGACGAAGCGCAGCGCATGCGCCTCGGTGCCGACCGCCACGATCGGCCGGTTGCGCAGCACGCCGTCGATCATCGCCTGTGCGACGGTCTCGGGCTTCAGGCCGCGCATCTGGTACAGCTTCGTCGCGCGCTTGCGCAGCCGCGCCTCGTCCTGCGCGTTGGCGCCCGCGTATTGCGTCGACGCCATGATTCCGGTTTCCGCGAAGCCCGGGCACACGGCCGTCACGCCGATGCCTTTCTCCGCGAGCTCCGCACGCATGCATTCGCTGAGCATCAGCACGGCAGCCTTCGTCGTCGCGTACGCGGGCAGGTCGCGCGACGGCCCGAACGCGGCAGCCGACGCGGTGTTGACGATATGGCCACCGGTGCCGCGCGCGGCCATCTGCTGCGCGAACAGCCGCGAGCCGTGGATCACGCCCCACAGGTTCACGTGCAGGATGCGCTCCCAGTGCCGCTCGCTCGTGTCGAGCATGCCGCCGGCCATGCCGATGCCCGCGTTGTTGATCACGACATCCGCGCCACCGAGTTCGCTGCCGACCCACGCCGCGAGCGCTTCCATCTCGTCGGCGGAGCCGACGTCCACGCGTTTCGCGTGTGCCTGCGCACCGGTGAGCCCGAGCAGCAGCGCGGTGCGCTCGGCGCTTGCGAGATCGATGTCGCACGCGACGACGGTCGCGCCTTCGCGGGCGAACGCGAGCGCCGCGCAGCGCCCGATGCCGCTGCCCGCGCCGGTGACGACCGCGACCTTGCCGCTGAAGCGGCCGCTGGTCGCGCGGCGGCGTGCGTTCGCGAGCGCGGGCGGCTCTTCGCCCGATTCGACCGCGTCGATCAGCTGCTCGGCGAGGCCCGCGAAGCGCGCGGGATCGGCGAGCGGCAGCCAGTGGCCGGCCGCGACTTCGCGGCGGTAGTACTGCGGCACCCAGCGCGACAGGTTTTCCGAGAGCGCCGGGCTCACGTACTTGTCGCCGAGCGGCACGATCGTCTGCACCGGTGCGTGCGCGTAGCGCTCGCGCGGCGCGAACAGGCAGCGGATGAAGTTCGCGCGATAGAGGCGCACACCGCGTGCGCCATCGTCGGCCTGCGTCGGGCGCGGCGCGGCGGGCGTCTTCTCGACCCGGCGCAGCAGGCCCGGCCATGCGCGACCGAGCCACAGCCGCCAGCTCAGCTCGGGGATGAACGGCAAATGGAACAGGTACACGTACCACGAGCGCACGAGCTGGCCGCCGAGCCTGGCCAGCGACGCGGGCGTCGGATGCAGCACGCGCTCGCGCAGCCAGAAGCCGACGTGGTCGAGGCACGGCCCCGAGCACGACGTGTACGACGCGATGCGACCGGCGAGCCGCGGGTCCGTGACGAATTCCCAGCCCTGGATCGAGCCCCAGTCGTGCGCGATCAGGTGCACCGCGCGGCCGGGGCAGAGCGCGTCGATCACCGCGATGAAATCGTCGGTCAGCTTCGCGAGATGGTAGTCGGCCGTGCGTTTCGGCACGCCGGACAGGCCCGCGCCGCGCACGTCGTAGGCAATCACGTAGTGCTTGCGCGCGAGCAGCGGCGCGACCTGCTGCCAGACGCTGCTGTCGTCGGGGTAGCCGTGCACGAGCACGACCGGCGAGCGGGCCGGGTCGCCCCAGGTCCTGACCGCGAGCGTCAGGTCGCCGGAGGCCACGGCCGTCTCGCTGTGAACCGATTCGAACAGGGCCAGCGGCGCTTCGTCGGAAAGAGGCTGCATCGTGAGTCCGTCGTTCAGGGGATTCGGGGGCGGGGAGTCGGGGGGAAGGACCGACGCGTGCGCGTCAGGCCGCAGCCGGCACGTCCGCGACGGCCTGCGCGCGTTCGGCCTGGCGGCGCTGCCAGCGGCGCACGTGCGGCAGGTCGTCGTCGAGCCAATACGCATCGTCGTCGGTGATCACCAGCAGTTCCTCGAATTTCGCACCGACGCCGGCGAAGCCGAGATGCGGCTCGACGGCCCACAGGCCCGGCACCGGCGCATGTTCGGAGCGGCGGTCGATCGACCACAGCGGCGACCAGCCCTGCTGCTTCGCCGCGCGGCCCTGGTCGAGCAGCAGGTTGCGCGTCGCATTCAGCCCGAAGCGCGCGACGAAGCGCGGCTTCGACAGCTTGTGGATCTTCGCGACGCGATGCGCGAGCACCTTGAACGGATAGGCCTTGTGGCGCGGCTCGACGCCCTGGCGGCGGCACAGCGCGTCGACCGCCTGCGCGACCTCGGCCATCGGGCGGCGCTCCTTCACGAGCCGCACGATCATGGCGCGATGGTCCATCAGGTCGTCCTGCAGCTGTTCGAGGATCGGGTTGTGGCCGAGGCAGTGCGCGTAGCCGACGTCCGCGACGATTCCGTCGAGCACGGGCGCGACGTCGAGGATCACGGGCATGTCGGTCTCGAGCTGGCGGTTGCTCGGGAAGAACGCGAGGTTGAAACCGCCCATGTGCTTCACGCCGGAGAAGCCTTCGAACGCGGTGCGCTCGCCGAACCACGCGAACGGCTTGTGCAGCCAGTCGTGCACGCCGTTGTCCTGCAGCCATTCGGTCAGGAGGCGCGCGGCTTCCTTTTCGGTAATGCCGGGGTAGAGCATCGCGCCGACGGTCTCGACGCAGCGGTAGGCAAGCTGCTGGACCGCGCGGAATTGCGGCAGTTCGTCGAGGTGGACTTCCGGCAGCGGGTGGTCGGTCATGATGCGTCTCCAATGTCGGCCGGAGTTAGCGCTTTAGCGCTTACTCCGGCCCCATGCTTCGCGGGGGCGCTGATCCGGAACGTGCCCGCCGACGTCGCCGTCACGGGTTATTCAGTCAGCATTTAATGTATCATTGATCAATGTAATGATCATAGACGGTTCCGCGTACCGGGAGGTGAGGACTTGTCCTAATAGAAGCGGGAAATGGAGGAGGAGCTCTAGAGCGGGGGATGTGGCGACCAATGCGCCAATCCCCAGGGTATGGGCCAGGATATCCGCGGCTGGCGGGGGCGCCGGATTTCCGAACCGGTGATTCGGAAATTTCGCACGACGGCGATCGGCGCGACCGTCACTGTCCGGGTTTGGCCCCCAGCCGCTCCAGCAACGCCCCCAGCAGATCGATCGGCAGCGGAAACACGATCGTCGAATTCTTGTCCGCCGCGATCGTCGTCAGCGTCTGCAGGTAGCGCAGCTGCATCGCCTGCGGCTGCTGCGCGAGCCGCTGCGCGGCCTGCAGCAGCTTCTCCGACGCTTGCAGTTCGCCTTCCGCGTGAATCACCTTCGCGCGTCGCTCGCGCTCGGCTTCGGCCTGCCGCGCGATCGCGCGGATCATCGTTTCGTTCAGGTCGACGTGCTTGATCTCGACCGTCGACACCTTGATCCCCCACGCATCGGTCTGCGCGTCGAGCGTCTTCTGGATGTCGGCGTTCAACTGTTCGCGCTCGGCGAGCAGCGCATCGAGCTCGTGCTTTCCCAGCACCGAGCGCAGCGTCGTCTGCGAGAGCTGGCTCGTCGCGTCGAAGAAGCGTGCGACCTGGATCACGGCCTTCTCCGGATCGACGACGCGGAAATACACGACGGCATTCACCTTCACCGACACGTTGTCGCGCGTGATCACGTCCTGCGGCGGCACGTCGAACACGACGGTGCGCAGGTCGATCCGCACGACCTGCTGGACGATCGGGATGATCAGCACAAGCCCCGGCCCCTTCACTTTCCAGAACCGGCCGAGCATGAACACCACACCGCGCTCGTACTCGCGGAAGATGCGTATCGACGATGCGACGAGCACCACGACGAAGAGGATCAGGACGCTGCTGAAGCCGAACGTGTAACCCATCATGTTGGTTCTCCCTGCTGTTGTTGTTCCTGCGTCGGCACGTCGTAGAGCGGCGCGACGGTGAGCAGCAGTCCGTGGCGACCGGTGACACGCACGCGGCAGCCGGCGGCGAGCGGCTCGCTGCTCGCCACGCGCCAGCGCTCGCCGTGCACGAGCGCCCAGCCGGCGGCCGACGGCGCGGCGCTGGCGGCGCCATGCGGCTGGTCCGGATGCAGGCCGTCGTCGAGCACTT
Organism: Burkholderia sp. 10_S31; assembly: GCF_056930375.1. Lineage (NCBI taxonomy): Bacteria > Pseudomonadati > Pseudomonadota > Betaproteobacteria > Burkholderiales > Burkholderiaceae > Burkholderia > Burkholderia sp. 10_S31. Next base: position 2,964,014 of record NZ_JBXOWK010000001.1, on the reverse strand, counting down.
CGCCGATGCTGCCGAGCATCGCCTCGGCGCCCGTCACGACCGGCCGCCGCCGCGCGCGCAGCGCGACACTCGACACGCCGCCGACGAGCAGCGCGCCACCGAACGCGAGGCCCGCGATCACCGGCCACGGAATCCCGTAGCCGGGCACGTCGGTGTCGATCAGCATCAGCGCGCCGATCGTGAACGAGACGATCCCGCCGAAACCGAGCACGCCGAAGGTCGGCAGGAACGCCTCGGCGACGAGGCAGCCGAGACCGAGCAGCACGAGCCCGAGGCCCGCATAGCTGATCGGCAGCAACTGCATCGCGAACAGCCCGACCAGCAGGCAGATGGTGCCGGCGACACCCGGCAGCACGAAGCCGGGATTCGCGAATTCGAAGAACAGCCCGTAGATGCCGATGGTCAGCAGGATCAGCGCGACGTTCGGATCGGCGATGATCGCCAGGAAGCGGCTGCGCCAGTCGGGCGTGAGCACGACGAGCGGCGCATGCGCGGTCGCGAGGTGCAGCGTGCCGGCGCTCGTCGTTACGGTGCGGCCGTCGAGCTGGCGCGCGAGGTCGGCCGGGTCCTGCGCGATCAGGTCGACGACATGCTGCGCGCGCGCCTCGTTCGCCGACAGGCTCACGGCTTCGCGCACCGCGCGCTCGGCCCATTCGGCATTGCGTCCGCGCAGCTGCGCGAGGCCGCGGATGTACGCGGCGGCGTCCTGGGTCGCCTTGCGGATCTCGGTCGACTGCGTGTCGTTGGGCAGTTCGGCGGGCGTCGCGGATGCGCCGGCCGCCCCCGATGCCCCGGCCGGCGACGGCTTCGTCGCCCCCGGCATACCCGGCGCGCCGCCGCCGATACCGAACTGCACCGGCGACGCCGCGCCGAGATTGGTGCCCGGCGCCATCGCGGCGATGTGGCTCGCGTAGACGATATAGGTGCCCGCGCTCGCGGCCCGTGCGCCGCCGGGCGCGACGAACGCGGCGACCGGCACCGGCGAGCCGAGGATCGCCTTGATGATCTGCCGCATCGACGTGTCGAGCCCGCCGGGCGTATCGAGCTGCAGGATCGCGAGCGGCGCGTGCTCGCGCGCCGCGCGGTCGAGCGAACGGACGATGAAGTCGGCGCTGGCCGGCCCGATCGCGCCATTGACCGGAATCACGACGACCGGCGGCACGGCGGCCGGCGCAGCGGCGGGAGGCGGGGCGGCAACCGCCGCGCATACGACGAGCAGCGCCGCGAACAGCGCGGCGCGCGCGACCCGCGCGGACAGCGGGTGACGGGGGCGGCCGTCGAGCGATGCAGATGTCGACGTCGGCCCATGACGGTGAATACGCATCGAGGCGTCCGGGCGGCGCGCGGCCGCACGCCGTCCGGCTCGCGGAAAGGGCGTTGGCCCGATGCTTGAAGATTAGGCGGTTTCGGCGGAAAGCGCGAAGGCGGGGCCGCCGGCCGCGCGTTCAGCCGGCGCCGCCGCCCCGCGCGAGCGCTTCTTCCCGGTACTCGGCCGGGCTGCGCCCGCTCCATTTGCGAAACGCGCGATAGAACGCGCTGGGTTCCGCGAAACCGGTGGCGGCCGCGACGTCGGCGATCGTGCGCGACGGATCGGCCAGCGCCTCGAACGCGAGGTCGCGCCGCAGCGTGTCCTTGATCGACTGGTATGCGTGGCCTTCCTGGTGCAGCTTGCGGCGCAGCGTCGCCTCGGCCACGTGCAGTCGAGCGGCCATCCCGCCCGCGCCCGGCCACGTGGCGGGCGGCATCCCGCGCAGCACCGTGCGCACGCGCTGCGCGAGCGCGTTCGGGTTGCGGTACTTGACGATGAAGCTGGCCGGCGCGTTGCGCAGGAACGTCTTCAGCGTCTTCGCGTTCTGTACGACCGGCAGCGTCGCGAATTCGGGATCGAAATCGACATACGAATCGGGCTGGTTGAACCGCATGTCGTCGCACAGCATTGACGGATATTCGTGATCGGTCGGCGGCGTGTCGCAGCGGAAGCTCGCGTGCAGCACCGGGATGCGCCGCCCGATCAGCCAGCAGGTGAGCCCGTACACGATGATGAAATAGGTCGCGTACGTGAACATCGCGGGCGCGGCGGCGCTGTTGCGGTGCACGAAGCGCAGCCGCACGCGCTGCGGATTGGCGTCGAGCTCCGCGTGCAGGTCGTCGAGCACGCAGTGCATGAAATTCACCGCGCGCGCCATCGCGTGCAGTCCGTCCTGCGCGGACAGCGCGGCCTGGCTCATCGCGATGAAGCTGCCGCTGCGCATCGGGTGGCGATCCTGCCCGAAAAACTCGTCGTCGAGCGCGCGCGCGATCGCGTTCCACAACGCGCCGTATTGCTGTGCGGAAACCCGCGCTCGCGGCTGCGCGAGCAGCGCGGGCGCGATGCCGGCCTGCGCGAGCAGCGGCTCGGCCGCCACGCCGCGCCGGGTGGCGAGCGCGACGCTGTAAGCGACGAGGCTGATCGCGACGGTGCCCTTGTCTTCCTGCTTCATCGAAGCCGCCGGTATGGCAAAAACGCTCAGTGTAAATGAGCGGCGCGAGCATCGAACAGTCGCGCGCGCTTGCCTACACTTGTTGCATCGAAACAGAAGGTCGGTCGCGGCACGCGGCCGCGGGAGACAGCAGCGCCATGGACGAGCTTTACACCGAAGACCAGCGGATGATCCGCGACGCCGCGCGCGCTTTTGCCACCGAAGTGCTGGCACCGAACGCCGCGCAGTGGGACCACGACGCGCACCTGCCCGACGCCGTCGTCGCGCAGCTCGGCGAACTCGGCCTGCTCGGGATGATCGTGCCGCAGGAGCTGGGCGGCGCGTATACGGATTACGTCGCCTATGCGCTGGCGATGGAGGAGATCGCCGCCGGCGACGCCGCGTGCGCGACGATGATGAGCGTGCACAACTCCGTCGGCTGCGGGCCGATCCTCGGTTTCGGCACGCCCGCGCAGAAGGATCGCTGGCTGGCCGAGATGGCGGCGGGCCGCATCATCGGCGCGTTCTGCCTGACCGAGCCGCAGGCGGGCTCCGAGGCGAACAACCTGCGCACGCGGGCGGAACTGCGCGACGGCAAGTGGGTGCTGAACGGCGCGAAGCAGTTCGTGACCAACGGCCAGCGTGCCGGGGTCGCGATCGTTTTTGCCATGACCGACCCGGAAGCCGGCAAGCGCGGCATTTCCGCGTTCCTGGTGCCGACCGATACGCCGGGCTTCATCGTCGGCAAGCCCGAGAAGAAGATGGGCATCCGCGCATCCGACACGTGCGCGATCACGTTCGAGAACTGCGCGATTCCGGAAGAGAACCTGCTCGGCAATCGCGGCGAAGGGCTGAAGATCGCGTTGTCGAACCTCGAAGGCGGGCGCATCGGCATCGCCGCGCAGGCGCTCGGCATCGCGCGCGCCGCATTCGACAAGGCGCGCCGCTACGCGAGCGAGCGCGTGCAGTTCGGCAAGCCGATCGCCGAGCATCAGGCGATCCAGCAAAAGCTCGCCGACATGGCCACGCAGATCAACGCGGCGCGCCTGCTCGTGCATCACGCGGCGAAGCTGCGCACGGCCGGGCTGCCGTGCCTGTCGGAGGCGTCGCAGGCGAAGCTGTTCGCGTCCGAGATGGCCGAGCGCGTGTGTTCGGACGCGATCCAGATTCATGGCGGCTACGGCTACCTCGCCGATTACGAAGTCGAGCGTCATTATCGCGACGCGCGCATCACGCAGATCTACGAGGGCACCAGCGAAGTGCAGCGAATGGTGATCGCGCGGCAGCTTTGAGTCGTCGCGCTCGCTCCATCGGAAATCACGCAAACAGACCAGCAGGTAAGCAAGCATGGCACGAGGGCAGCGCGGCGAACGCGGCACGCAACGACGTGACCGTGCGCCGTGCAACAGGGAACCGGGCATGCGCTGCAGCACATGCGCCGGTCGACCGCAGGGCATGGAGACTGGAGACGGAGACGACACGATGACGGTACAGGCATTCCTGGACGCACGCGACTTCCTGCTGCGCCATCGCACCGACTACGAAACCGCTTACCGCGATTTCGAATGGCCGGTGCTCGATGCGTTCAACTGGGCGCTCGACTACTTCGACCCGATGGCGCGCGGCAACGACAAGCCCGCGCTGTGGATCGTCGACGCGGCAACCGGTACGGGCGACCCGTATTCGTTCGCGCAGATGTCCGAGCGCTCGTCGCGGATCGCGAACTGGCTGCGCGGCATCGGCGTCGTGCGCGGCGACCGGATCCTGCTGATGCTGCCGAACCGTGTCGAGCTGTGGGACGCGATGCTCGCCGCGATGAAACTCGGCGCGATCGTGCTGCCCGCGACCACGCAGCTATCGGCCGACGACGTGCGCGATCGCGTGCAGATCGGCGGCGCGAAATATGCGATCGTCGATGAGAACGAAACCGCGAAGTTCGAACAGGCCGATCTCGGTCTCAAGCAGAAAATCGTCGCCGGCGCATCGCGCGAAGGCTGGCTCGCGATGAACGACGGCTACGCCGCGAGCGCCGCGTTCGAGCCGGACGCCGTCACGCACGCGAGCGATCCGATGCTGCTGTACTTCACGTCGGGCACGACGTCGAAGCCGAAGCTCGTCGAGCATACGCACCGCACCTATCCGGTCGGGCACCTGTCGACGATGTACTGGGTCGGCCTGCAGCCGGGCGATATCCACTGGAACATCAGCTCGCCGGGCTGGGCGAAGCATGCGTGGAGCTGCTTCTTCGCGCCATGGAATGCGCAGGCGTGCGTGTTCGTATTCAACTACGCGCGCTTCGAGCCGAAGGCGGTGCTCGACGCGCTCGTCAAATACCAGGTGACCACGCTGTGCGCGCCGCCGACCGTGTGGCGCATGCTCGTGCAGCAGCCGCTCGCGTCGTTCGACGTGAAGCTGCGCGAGATCGTCGGCGCGGGCGAGCCGCTGAATCCCGAGATCATCGAGCGCGTGAAGAAGGCGTGGGGCATCACGATTCGTGACGGCTACGGCCAGACCGAGACGACCTGCCTGATCGGCAACACGCCGGGCCAGCCGGTCGTCGCGGGCTCGATGGGGTGGCCGTTGCCCGGCTACCGGATCGCGCTGCTCGACCCGGACGGCATGCCCGTCGGCGAAGGCGAAGTCGCGCTGCCGATCGGCGCCGACGTGACGCGCCCTGTCGGGCTGATGACCGGCTATGCGAACAATCCCGACGCGACGGCCCACGCGATGCGCGACGGCCATTACCGCACGTCGGACATCGCGATGCGCGGCGACGATGGCTACTACGTGTACATCGGCCGCGCGGACGACGTGTTCAAGTCGTCCGACTACCGGCTGAGCCCGTTCGAACTGGAAAGCGTGCTGATCGAGCATCCGGCGATCGCGGAAGCGGCCGTCGTGCCGAGCCCGGACCCGGTGCGCCTGTCGGTGCCGAAGACCTTCATCACGCTGCGCCAGGGCTACGAGGAAAGCCCCGCGCTCGCGCTGGAGATCTTCCGCTTCTCGCGCGAGAGGCTCGCGCCGTACAAGCGCATCCGCCGCCTGCAGTTCGCGGAGCTGCCGAAGACCATCTCGGGGAAGATTCGCCGCGTCGAGCTGCGGCGCCGCGAGATCGAGCGCGGCGACGATGCGACGACGCGGATGCCCGGCGAATACTGGGAAGAAGATTTCGCCGCCGAACTGAAATGACCTGCCGCGCGCCGCATGCCGCGGCCGTTGTCCGCAACTGAACTGAACCGGCCGCGCGTCGCATGACGCTACACGGCCCACTGCAAGGAGAGAGCATCGATGAACGCGAATCCGACGCCCCGCACGGGGCAAGACGTGCCGACGGTCAAGCTGCTGATCGACGGCGCCTTCGTCGAGTCCACCACGAGCGAGTGGCGCGACATCGTCAACCCGGCGACGCAGCAGGTCCTCGCGCGCGTGCCGTTCGCAACCGTCGCCGAAGTCGACGCGGCCGTGCAGGCCGCGCACGCCGCGTATGCGACGTGGAAGAACACGCCGATCGCCGCGCGCATGCGCATCATGCTGAAGTTCCAGGATCTCGTGCGCGCGAACCAGCAGCGCATCGCGAAGACGCTGACGGCCGAGCAGGGCAAGACGCTGCCCGACGCCGAAGGCGACATCTTCCGCGGCCTCGAAGTGGTCGAGCACGCGTGCTCGATCGGTTCGCTGCAGCTCGGCGAGTTCGCGGAGAACGTCGCGGGCGGCGTCGACACCTACACGCTGCGCCAGCCGCTCGGCGTGTGCGCGGGCATCACGCCGTTCAACTTCCCCGCGATGATCCCGCTGTGGATGTTCCCGATGGCGATCGTGTGCGGCAATACGTTCGTGCTGAAGCCGTCCGAGCAGGACCCGATGTCGACGATGGAACTCGTCGAGCTCGCGATCGAGGCCGGCGTGCCGAAGGGCGTGCTGAACGTCGTGCACGGCGGCAAGGAAGTCGTCGACGCGATCTGCACGCATCCGCTCGTGAAGGCGATCTCGTTCGTCGGCTCGACGGCCGTCGGCACGCACGTGTACAACCTCGGCAGCCAGCACGGCAAGCGCGTGCAGGCGATGATGGGCGCGAAGAACCACGCGCTTCTGCTGCCCGACGCGAACCGCGAGCAGGCGATCAACGCACTCGTCGGCGCGGGCTTCGGCGCGGCCGGCCAGCGCTGCATGGCGACCTCGGTCGCGGTGCTGGTCGGCCGCGCACGCGACTGGCTGCCGGACATCGTCGCGAAGGCGAAGACGCTGAAGGTCAACGCGGGCTCCGAAGCCGGCACCGACGTCGGGCCGGTCGTGTCGCGCGGCGCGAAGGCGCGCATCCTGTCGCTGATCGACGCGGGCATCAAGGAAGGCGCGAAGCTCGAACTCGACGGGCGCGACGTGAAGGTCGCCGGCTTCGAGCAGGGCAACTTCATCGGCCCGACGATCTTCTCGGGCGTGACGCCCGACATGACGGTCTACACACATGAAATCTTCGGGCCGGTGCTGGTCGTGATGGAAGTCGACACGCTCGACGAGGCAATCGCGCTCGTCAACGCGAACCCGATGGGCAACGGCGTGGGCATCTTCACGCAGAGCGGTGCGGCCGCGCGCAAGTTCCAGAGCGAGATCGACGTCGGCCAGGTCGGCATCAACATCCCGATTCCGGTGCCGGTGCCGTTCTTCAGCTTCACGGGCTCGCGCGGCTCGAAGCTTGGCGATCTCGGCCCGTACGGCAAGCAGGTCGTGCAGTTCTACACGCAGACGAAGACGGTCACCGCGCGCTGGTTCGACGACGACACGACGGCCGGCCCGGTGAACACGACGATCCGGCTGCATTGACGACGACACATGCGATCGGCGCGGCGTGCCGATCGTGAGCGAAGCATGAGATGGGAGACACGCAATGAAGATCGGTTTTATCGGACTCGGCCACATGGGTGCGCCGATGGCGCTGAACCTCTTGAAGGCCGGCCATGAAGTGCATGCGTTCGACCTGAGCGCCGATGCATTGCGCGCGCTGCAGGACGCCGGCGCGCAGGCGGCCGGCTCGCCGCGCGACGCGGCGTCGGGCGCGACGTTCGTGATCACGATGCTGCCGGCCGCGCCGCACGTGCGCTCGGTGCTCGCCGGCGAGAACGGCGTGCTGGCCGGCCTCGGCGCCGGCGCGACCGTGATCGATTCGAGCACGATCGATCCGGCGAGCGCGCAGGCGTTCGGCGCGCTCGTGCGCGAGCACGGCGGCGCGTTCGTCGATGCGCCCGTGTCGGGCGGCACCGGCGGCGCGGCAGCCGGCACGCTGACCTTCATGGTCGGCGGCAGCGATGCCGATTTCGAGCGCGTGAAGCCCGTGCTCGCCGGCATGGGCAAGAACATCGTCCACTGCGGCGCGACGGGGATGGGCCAGGTCGCGAAGGTGTGCAACAACCTCGTGCTCGGCATCTCGATGGCGGCGGTGTCGGAGGCGATGTCGCTCGGCGTCGCGCTCGGCATCGACCCGAAGGTGCTGGCCGGCATCGTCAACACGTCGACGGGCCGCTGCTGGAGTTCGGACACCTACAACCCGTATCCGGGCGTGATCGACACCGCGCCGTCGTCGCGCGGCTACAGCGGCGGCTTCGGCACCGACCTGATGCTGAAGGATCTCGGCCTCGCGAACGACGCCGCGAAGCAGGCGCGCCAGCCCGTCTATCTCGGCGCGCTCGCGCAGCAGCTGTACCAGACGATGAGCAGCCGCGGCGACGGGCAACTCGATTTCTCGGCGGTGATCCGCCTGTACCAACCGGCCACGAAGAAGGACGCCTCATGATCGAACTGGACTACGTCGACGATGGCGCGATCGCGTGCGCGACGCTCAAGCGTCCGCCCGCGAACGCCTTTACCGCCGACGGGCTGCAGCAGCTGCAGGAAACCGTCGCCGCCTTGAATGCGAACCCGCGCGTGCGCGCGCTCGTGATCACCGGCGACGGCCCGAAGTTCTTCAGCGCGGGCGCCGACCTGAACACGTTCGCCGACGGCGACCGCGCGGTTGCGCGTGCGATGGCCGCGCGTTTCGGCGCGGCGTTCGAGGCGCTGCACGACGCGCGCGTCGTGACGATCGCGGCGATCAACGGCTACGCGATGGGCGGCGGCCTCGAATGCGCGCTCGCATGTGACCTGCGGATCGCCGAGACGCACGCGCAGATGGCGCTGCCCGAACCGTCGGTCGGGCTGCTGCCGTGCGGGCTCGGCACGCAGACGCTGCCCTGGCTCGTTGGCGAAGGCTGGGCGAAGAAGATCATCCTGGCCGGCACGCGCGTCGACGCGGCGACGGCGCTCAGGATCGGCCTTGTCGAGGACGTGGTCGAACGCGGCGCGGCGCGCGATGCGGCGCTGGCGCTCGCGCGCAACGTCGCGCGGCAGAGCCCGCATGCGGTGGCATACAGCAAGGAGCTGATCGGCCTCGCGCGCCGCGGCGTGCCGCGCAGCGCGGCGCTCGCGGTCGAGCGCGAGCGCTTCGTCGACCTGTTCGACACGAACGATCCGCGCGAAGGCGTGGCCGCGTTTCTCGGCAAGCGTGCGCCGCAATGGCACACCGATGGGGAGCCGCAACGATGAGCACGCCGGTGACGACTCATGACAGCTTCACGCAACCCGCGCCGGAGGTGCTGTTCCGCGTGGTGAACCGCGTGGCGCTCATTACGCTGAATCGGCCGGCAGCGCTCAATGCGTTGTCCTATTCGATGATCGGCGGGCTGGCCACGCTCCTCGAGCGTTGCCGCACCGACGACCAGATCGTCGCGGTCGTGCTGCGCGGCGCGGGCGAGAAGGGTTTCTGCGCGGGCGGCGACGTGCGCGCGCTGCACCGGATGGTCGCGCAGCGCGAGACCTGGCTGCCGTTCTTCGTCGACGAATACCGGCTCGACTACGCGATCCATACGTTCCCGAAGCCGGTGGTCGCGCTGATGGACGGCGTGACGATGGGCGGCGGGATGGGGCTCGCGCAAGGCGCGGCGCTGCGCGTCGCGACCGAGCGCAGCAAGATCGCGATGCCCGAGACGCGCATCGGCCTCGTGCCCGACGTCGGCGCGACGCATTTCCTGTCGTGCATGCCGGTCGAGCTCGAGCTGTACGTGGGGCTGACGGGCGCGATGCTGTCGGGCGCCGATGCGCTGAGCGCGAAGCTCGCGGACCTGTGCGTGCCGTCGTCGTGGCTCGATACGTTCGAGACGCGCATCGAGAGCGCCAAGTGGGACGGCGACGTGCTGCCGACGCTGCGCAAGGTGTTCGAGCCGCCGTGCAACGTCGTGCCGCATGCGGCGCTCGATACGCAGATGGCGTGGATCGTCCGTCACTTCGACAGGCGCTCGACCGTCGAGCGGATCGTCGCGACGCTCAAGCAGGATCTCGCGCGCGACGAGCTCGCGCGCGAACATCGTCAATGGCTGCAGGCGACGCTCGATGCGCTCGGCGGCCATTCGCCGACGATGCTGTGCGTGACGCGCGAAGCGCTGCTGCGCGGCCGGCAGATGACGCTGGCCGAGTCGTTCCGGATGGAACTCGGCATCGTGGCGCGCGCGATCGAGGAGGGCGACTTCCGCGAAGGCGTGCGCGCGCATCTCGTCGACAAGGATCGCAAGCCGCGCTGGGCACCGGCGTCGCTCGTCGAGCTGCGTGCCGAGCGCGTGCGGCATTTCCTCACGTCGCCGTGGAAGCTGTTCGCGCATCCGCTTGTGGATCTCGGCACGGCGTGATCGCGTCGTGACGACCCGACGCGCCCGTGCGGCGCGTCGGTTTCAACCCACCTTCTTTATGCTCGGGTGCTCTTGGCGGTCGATCATCGGCGGCACCGCCTGCACGAGCGCGTCGATCACGCAGCGCGTCTTGCGCGGCAGGTAGCGCGTTTTCGGCCAGATCGCGTGGATGTCGCCTTCGCAGACGAAGCAGCGATCGAGCACGACGACCATCTCGCCGCGCTTCACGTAATGATCGAGCAGCCAGCTCGGCAGCCACGCGATCCCGAACCCCGATGCGCCGGCCGCCGCGATGGCCTGCACGTCGTCGAAGCTGAGCTGGTGCTGCATGTCGACGCGCACCGTCGAGCCGTCCGGCGCGCGCAGGTCCCAGGGCTGCGCGACGCCCGAGCGCGAATACGCGATCGTCCGGTGGTTCCTCAGGTCGTCGAGCGATTGCGGCATCCCGTAGCGCGCGAGATACGACGGCGCCGCGCCGAGGCTCCCGTATTGCGTGCCGAGCCGCCGCACCGCGAGGCTCGTGCTGTCCGCGAGCGGGCCGATCCGCACCGCGAGATCGATCCCTTCCTCGACCAGGTCGACGAATCGGTCGGTGATCGACACGTCGATCCGCAGATGCGGATAGTTGCGCGCGAGATCGAGCACGATCGGCGTCACGCAGTGGTGTCCGAACGCGAGCGGCACGCTCAGCCGCAGCTTGCCGCGCGCTTCGTTGCGGCCGCAATCGAGATCGGCTTCCGCCGCTTCGAGTTCCGACAGCGCGCGCACGCAGCGATCGTAGTACGCCTGGCCGTCGTCGGTCAGGCTCTGGCTGCGGGTCGTGCGCTGCAGCAGCCGCGCACCGAGCCGCTTCTCGAGCCGCGCGATCGCCTTGCCGACCGCCGAGCGCGTCATGTCGAGCCGTTCCGCGGCGAGCGCGAAGCTGCCGGATTCCACTACCTGCACGAAGGTCGTCACGCCGTCGAGTCTGTCGGTCATAGCGGGTTGCGCCGATTGCGTCCTGTGATTCCCCAGTTCGGAGAAATGGATGCGTCAATGGGGAGAGGGATTCTCACTATAGTACCGACTCCCGCCCAGCGTGCGTCGCCGGCCGCACGCGGCGAATCCTTCTCACCTGGAGGCGCGCGGCCCGATGCGGCCCGTCGCGCAATACGCATGACGCTATCCGACCCCCGCAGGAATGCGGTCGCGCTCGCGGCCGTCTGTCTCACATCGCTGATGTTCGGCCTCGAGATCTCGAGCGTGCCGGTGATCCTGCCGACGCTCGAACACGTGCTGCACGGCGACTTCAACGGCATGCAGTGGATCATGAACGCGTACACGATCGCATGCACGACCGTACTGATGGCGGCCGGCACGCTCGCCGACCGGTTCGGCCGCAAGCGCGTGTACGTGATCGGCACCGTGCTGTTCGGCGCGACGTCGCTGCTGTGCGGGCTCGCGCCGAACGTGCCGGTGCTGGTCGCGGGCCGGCTGCTGCAGGGGGCGAGCGGTGGCGCGATGCTGATCTGCCAGATCGCGGTGCTGTCGCACCAGTTCCGCGAAGGGCGCGAGCGCGGTCGCGCGTTCGGGATCTGGGGGATCGTGTTCGGGATCGGTCTCGGCTTCGGGCCGATCGTCGGCGGCGCGATCGTCGCGTTGGCGAGCTGGCCGTGGGTGTTCCTCGTCCACGCGCCGCTCGCGGCCGTCGCGCTCGTGCTGATCGGCGGCGCGGTGCAGGAGTCGCGCGATCCGCATGCGGGCACGCTCGACGTCGCGGGCATCGTCACGCTGTCGCTCGCCGTACTCGGGCTCGCGTTCTACATCACGCAAAGCGCGGAGTTGGGGCTCGCGAGCACGGCCGGCCTTGGCGTGCTCGGCGCGACCGTGCTCGCGGCGGCCGGCTTTGTCGTCGCGGAGCGCGTGAGCGCGCGGCCGATGTTCGACTTCTCCGTGTTCCGGATTCGCGCGTTCACCGGTGCGATCTTCGGCTCGATGGGGATGAACTTCAGCTTCTGGCCGTTCATGATCTATCTGCCGATCTGGTTCCAGGTCGCGCTTGGTTACGACAGCGTGACGGCCGGCCTCGCACTGCTCGCGTACACCCTGCCGACGCTCGTCGCGCCGCCGTTCGGCGAACGGCTCGCGCTGCGCTACGGGCCGGGCGTCGTGATTCCGGGCGGGCTGTTCACGATCGCGGCCGGTTTTGCGCTGATGCGGATCGGCAGTGGCCTCGACGACGCGAGCTGGCTCACGATGCTGCCCGGCTGCGTGATCGCCGGCATCGGGCTCGGGCTCACCAACACGCCGGTCACGAACACGACGACGGGCGCGGTGCCGAACTCGCGGGCCGGGATGGCGTCGGGCATCGACATGAGCGCGCGAATGATCTCGCTCGCGCTGAACATCGCGACGATGGGCTTCGTGCTCGTTGCGGGGATCGTCGCGAGTCTGAAGGCCGGGGTCGCGGGGGCGATTGATGCGGAGGCGCTGCGCATGCTGGCGCAGGAGATCGCATCCGGCCGCACCGACGCTCCGCAGGCGATCGCACCGGGGCTCGCCAAGGCAGACCCGAGCGGTACGGCGCTGCACGCGGCGCTGGTGCACGGGTTTGGTTGGGTGATGGTGTATGGCGCGGTTGGTGTGGCCGTGCTCGCGACCGCGAGCGCGGTGGCGTTCGCGCCGGCGCGGCGCAGGGCGACGGTGTGTGAATGATGCGTGCGCCGTGCGATGCGTCGTTGCCGCTGCGCGGCAACGATCGCCATCATCGACCGGTTGCGTTCCTCGTCGAGTGCGGGCATCGCGTCGATCCCGATTTGTTCATGGGTGTGAGCGTGTCCTGTGCGATCGGCGCGCGCGGTGCCGCGCGGTCGGTTTCGCGAGCTTACGCGCCGTCGCCGCGCGCATCGATTCTGCGTTGCGTGTCCGCGTCGACGATCGCGCGGATCGCGCCGAACAGCGGCGCCGAGTCCGTGTAGCGCCGGCCGTAGCCGAGATTGAACGCGTAGTCGAAGTCGGGCGGATTGCTGCCCTGGTTGTGCTGCAGGATCGTCTCGAGCTTGTCGAGCGCCTTCGCGGCGCGTGCTTCCGGCGATGCCGCCGCTTCGTATTCGTCCCACAGTGCAACGATCTCGTCGCGCAGCGCGCGATCGAGCCCGGCCGTCAGCGTCAGCAGGTCGTCGCGTTCGTGCGTGCTCTTGTCCGGATGCGCGGCCTGCTCGATCGCGGGGATATCGCCGTGCAGCGCTTCGCCGAGATCGTGGACGACGCACAGTTTCAGCAGCTTCGTCGTGTCGACGCCGGGCAGCGCATCGGCGAACACGAGCGCCATCAGGCACAGCCGCCAGCTGTGTTCGGCCGTGCTTTCGGCGCGGCCCGTCGACGTGTGGCCGCTGCGCAGCACGTCTTTCAGGCGTTCGGCTTCGCGCAGGAAATCGAGCCTTGCGTGAATCGTGTCGAGGTTCATGGTCAACGGGATTGCTTGAATCGAGCCGTCAAGCGTACGCCGTGCGCACGCGCTGCGTCCACGCATGAAATATGCGTGCCGCGTCCGGGCCCGGCGACGGTCGCGCGTGCTACAGCGTTTCGACGAGCCGCGCGGCGGAGCCGTCCGACAGCGTCATCCGCGTCCACCGGCAAGTGCTGCCGCGGATCGGCACGACGCGCGACGCATTGGCGCCAGTCGCGAATTCGACGCTCGGCGGGCCGGCGCGATCGTGCCAGCCGAGCGGGTCGAGCGCGGCTTCCATGCGGACGATCTCCGGCGACGCATAGCGCCACAGCGACGTGCCGAGCAACGCCGGCAGCGGTCGCGAGAACTCGGCCGCGCGCGACGGCGAGCACGCGAGCAGGCGATGCGTGAGGTCGCACACGAGATGCATGCGCGCCGTGCTGCTCGCGATCAGCCGCGCGAGCGCATGGTCGCCGGCCGAATCGAGGCGCGCGGCAAGCAGCCGTTCGGCGGTCGTGCGCTCGTCGGGCGACATCTGCTGGATGCCGGTTTCCCAGCGCGAGATCGTCGATTGCGCGACGCCGAACAGTTCGGCCGCATGGCTCTGCTTCACGCGATGCAACGTGCGCCAGCGCTTCAGCTGCGGGCCGAGCGGCGAGGTGTGAAGCGGCGAGGGCGTCATGTCGATGCTCCGGTTTGCGTTCGTGATGCGAATGCGGGCATGGCGGGCGACCGTCACCGTCGGCAGCGGCCGTTACATGATCCGCAGGCCGCCGTTCGCCTTGATCCCGGCACCGCGATCGGCACGAGCACGATGCCGCCCAGCACGAGCACGCCGTCGGCGGCGACCGTGACCGGCGTCGCGAGGAGCCGCAAGCCCATGCCGACCGTGGACGGCGATTCTCGCGTATCCGGCACGCGTTGTCGAACGGGAAATCTGCCGCGGCAGTGGCGTGCTTGCGTACCGGATCCGGTGGCAGGCCCGGGCGCCGGCGGCCGTCGGCGCCGTGCGCGAGTGGTTTTCGCGAGGCTTTCAACTGGCTTCGTCATATCTTATTATTCGGCCAGAGCGGCGCGCGCCGGCTGCCATCGGTCATGTCGACGCATGACGCGCCGGTCAGCATTACCGCCTTCCGACTGCCGCATCGCACGATGTGCGGTCGGCACGATATAAGGAGACGCGTGACTCGCGCGTATCCCGAAAAAACGATGCGAGGGCGCAATGGTACGACTGGTCTTGCTGCTGCTGGGTATCGAATATCTGCGAACGCGCTGGCGCGGGCTGACCGTGCTGGGCTGGCTATGGGTCGCCGCGGGCGTCGGCATCTTCATCGATGCGCTCGACGGCGCGCTGCATTTTCCGATCGAAGTATTCGCGTGGCTGTTCCTGGTCGAGGGGCTCGCGACGCTCGCGGTGGCCGGCAGCGGCGTCGGCGGTCAGCGTATCCTGCGCTACGTGAAGGGCATCGCGGTCGTGGTGGCCGCCGGGCTCGTGTTCGCAGGCCATCATCACGGCCACTTCCTGCTGTCGATGATCTTCGGCACGCTGTTCCTCGTCGACGGGCTGCTGCAGTGCACGTCCGCATGGATGGTGCGTTACCGGCGCTGGAACGTCGCGTTCGCGTGGGGCATCGTCGAGATCCTGCTCGCGGTCTTCTTCTATCAGCCGTACCCGACCCACTATGCGGGCACCGTGCCGTACTGCCTCGGCCTGCTGCTGATGTTCGGCGGGATGCACATGCTGAGCCTCGCCGCGCGTGTGCGGCGGTTGACGCGCAACCCCGCATTCGTCACGTCGCCGGCGCCGGCGATCGTGCCCGACGTCGACGCGGCGCCCGACATCCCACGCTTCACGCAATCCGAATGGGACGGCCCGCCAGCCGACCACGAGCATGCGCTCACCGTGCACGTGTGGACGCCGACCGGCACGTCGAAGGCCGAAGCGCAGCGCTATCCGGTGATCGACCGCTACATCGCCGCGGTGGACGTCAACGGTGTGATCTCGACCGGCCATGCGGCGCTGGAGTCGCCCGAGGGTATCTATATCAGCCTGTATCCGGCCGTCGAGATCGATCGTTCTCCGGACGAATTCACGCGGATCCTGCGTGCGACGCGCGAGAACGACGTGCCGGGCCTGTTCCAGCCCGACTATGCGACCGAGTCGAAAGCGTGGTGTCCGTCGACCGTGCGCGTGCGGATCCGCAACTACGATCCGGCGAAGCTGGAGGCATTCTGGTCGTCGTATCGGCAGACGGTCACGTACAACCTCACGCACCGCAACTGCTCGAGCACCGTGTCGAACGCCCTCGAAGCGACACTCGACGGCGCGGTGTGGCGGCTCAAGGGCACGCGGGCCGGGTGGGGCGCATTCGTCCGGCTGTTGCTCACGCCCGAGCTGTGGGTGGCCGCGCAGATTCGCAAGCGCGCGGTGACGATGGCGTGGACGCCCGGGCTCACGCTCGACTATGCACGCGCGCTCAGCATGCTCGCCGATCCACGGCCGTTCGCGTGGTGGAAGGTCGCGCGCTCGGCCGTGAGGGCGATCATGGCGTCGCGGCGGGCGTGGCGCGAGCAGGACAGCGCGGCGCTGTCGCCGGGGGGATCGGAAGCCGCATCGGTGAAATAGTCGCGTGGCGCCTGACGCCGTGTCGGCGTTCCGCAACGACGGGCTGCGGAACGACGGTTATATTTCGTTAGCCTTCATAGTTATGCCACGTTGCGCCGGCAACAATCGCGGGCAGACATTCGACAATCTTGCGGCGCGCCCCGCGACCGCAAGCCTTTTCCGAGGAAACGCCATGCTCAAGACGCTCGCTCGCGCCGCGGCCGCACTCGCCGTCGCATCCGCCTCGCTGCACGCCGTCGCACAGACCAGCTACGACTACCTGTTGCTCGCGGCTTCGTGGGAGCCCGGCTTCTGCGCGTCGCACGACACGCCGGAGTGCACGAACCTCGCCGGCACGTATGCGGCGACGAGCCTGTCGCTGCACGGCCTGTGGCCGAACCGGTACGACGGCAACCAGCCGTTCTACTGCGGCGTGCCGCAGAGCGACGTCGATCTCGACAACGCGCACCAGTGGTGCAGCATGGATGCGTATCCGGTCAGCACCGCGACCCGCAATACGCTGTCGACGTACATGCCGGGCGTGGCGTCGTGCCTCGACAAGCACGAATGGTTCAAGCACGGCACCTGCTCGAATTCGGCATCGCCCGACACGTACTGGAACCAGGCGACCGGCATGATCAACCGCCTCGGCAATACGTCGTTCAACGCATTCCTGCAGGCGAACGCGGGCAAGACGGTGACGCGCAACCAGCTGCTGTCCGCGTTCGAAGGCGCGTTCGGCAGCAATACGCGCAGCGCGGTGTCGCTGAAGTGCACGAAGACCAACGGCGTCAGCTATTTCACGGAAGCGTGGATCGCGGTGAAGACGAATGCGACGTCGCAGTTTCCGAGTGCGGCGTCGCTCGTGACGGACGGCAATACGCAGGGGACGTGCCCGACGTCGGGCGTGTATATCGCGAAGTAACGCGCGAAGTCGTGCAGGAGATCGCGCAGGAGATCGCGCAGGAGATCGCGCAGGATGCGCGGGCCGGGAGTGTTCCGGCTCGCGCGGCGTGCACGTTGCGCGTCTATGCGAGCAAGTGCAGCGCGTCCGCGAGCGACAGCACCGTCGTGCGTGTCTCGAACGCCGTCGCGAACAGATGCTCGTGCACGACCTGATCCGGGTCGTAGCAGCAGTCCTTCACCGTATACAGCCGGAAATCCGCGTCGCTGGCGTGCGCAACCGATGACAGCACGACGCCAGTTGAGGCAATTCCGACCAGGATCAACGTATCGATACCCTGCGCGACGAGCCGCGCCTCCAGGCCGGTGCCGAAGAACACGCTCGCGCGATGCGCGGCGATCAGCGATTCGGTGTCCAGCCGCCCGAGCTCGGGGCACGGGCCGTCGTCGACGAACAGGCCAAGCTGCTTGATCCCTTGTCCGTTCTTGTTGCGCGGACTGACTTCCGGATAGCCGGGGCTGAAATGGAGATTGGCGAAGCAGACGTGAATGCCGCCGGCACGCGCCGCGTCGCACAGCCTGCGCGTGTTGGCGAGCAGGGCGGGGGCGACCGACGGAAAGAGCCCGAGGATGTCGGTCTGATAGTGCATCACGACCAGCGCGGTTTGCGCCGGCACGATTGGTGGAATCGGCGCGTGCGGGCGGGTGTCCGCGCCTGTGTGGTGAGTCGTTGCGAGATTTGAAGCGTGTTCCGGTTGCATGACTGATGCGCTCCCATGAGTCACTTCGGCGTGTTCAGAAAATCGACCGCTCCGTATACGTCGCCAACCACTCGAATGCCAACGTGCTGGTACTCCGTCAATATAAACTGACATGTAATCCCTCCGGCACTGACCGCGCGGGAAAGTGCCACGCCGCCTTCGGCGGCTGGGTTCGGCTGCGGATTCAACCGGTTAACGCAACAGCGTGATGGAATGCGGTCGAACGTCGATCAATTCCCCCGGTGTCGCCCGTGGCATTGCCATAACCGTATCCCAGTGTCAGGTTGCGTCACTCAGATCGTCCGGCGCGCGAGCATGGTACGAATCTCCCCGATTGCCTTGGCCGGATTCAGGCCTTTGGGGCAGACGTCCGTGCAGTTCAGTATCGTCCGACACCGGAAGAGGCGATACGGATCGTCAAGATTGTCCAGCCGCTCACCCGTACCCTCGTCGCGGGAATCGACCAGAAAGCGATAGGCCTGCAGGAGCCCGGCAGGACCGACATATTTATCGGGATTCCACCAGTACGAGGGACATGCGCTGGAACAGCACGCGCACAAGATGCACTCGTACAGACCGTCCAGCTGATCGCGTTCCTCGGGCGTCTGGCGCCTTTCCCGCTCAGGCGGGGGCGTGTCGTTGATCAGGTAGGGCTTGATCGAGTGGTATTGCTTGAAGAACGCGGTCATGTCCACGATCAGGTCGCGAACGACCGGCAACCCGGGCAGCGGACGCAGGACCGTGTGGCGGGGAAGGTCGTTGAGGTTGGCGATGCAGGCGAGCCCGTTCTTGCGGTTAATGTTCATTGCATCCGAGCCGCACACGCCTTCACGGCACGAACGCCGAAAGCTGAGCGTCTCGTCCCGTGCCTTGAGCCGGACAAGGACATCCAGCAACATCCTGTCAGTAGAGGGCACCTCGATCTCGTACGTTTGCATGTACGGCTTGGGATCCCGGTCTGGATCGTAGCGGAATATTTCAAACGTCCTTGTTTCACTCACGATGTTCCTCCTTTGTGGAACGGATCGCGTATCAGGCGCGCGCTCGCCATCTCCCCGTCACTTCGTTCCTGTCGATTGAAGACCGACGGCATTCCAGACGGAGCATCCGGTCACCCGCGCGCCCCATTCATTGTTCGTCTTGGTCGGGCGCCCCCAACACTAGCAACCATGGCCGTTCTGCGAAAAATTGGGCGCAATGTGGAAAACGGGGCGGATCTATTTCGCCGGAGGTGCCGCGGCAGTCACATCGCGTCATAGATCACTCGCTCTCGCTGTATCGAGAGGAAATCGGAGGGATTTGCTACACGTCGACATACTCATATATATCACGTCATGATATAAATAGATACTTGCGATGATGGCTTGGAGCCCGCTGGGCCGTGCTCCTTGAATCTTTGAGTAGTCGACGGGTGCGGTAATGGCGTCGTTGCGAGTTTGTACCGGCTCGATACGGAAAAAGCAGGCGTAATGGTGCGCCCCGCATGACATTCACGAGGAGGACACGTGACATCACCGGAAAATTCCTCGCTTGCGAGTCCTTTAAGAACCGACGTGCTGATTGTCGGTGCAGGTCCCGTGGGCCTTTTCGCCGCGTTCGAGGCAGGCGTGATCGGCCTCTCGTGCCGGATCGTTGACGGGATCGAGCACCCCGGTGGCCAGTGCATCGCACTATATCCGGACAAGCCGATCTACGATATCCCCGGCATACCATCGTGCACTGCACGCGATCTTGTCGATCGCCTCGTCGAGCAATGCCGGCCCTTCGATCCTCCGATGCATCTCGGTCAGCGTATTGAGACGCTGGATCCGCTCGAGGGCGGTCGATGGCTTGCTCGCACCGACAAAGGGTATGCGTTTGACACCGCGGCGATCTTGATTGCTGCAGGCAACGGAGCGTTTGTGCCGCAACGGTTGGCACTCGATGAGGCGGCATTCCTTGAAGGCCGGTACATCCATTACAGCGTTTCCGACGTGAACGGCTTTGCCGGAAAAACCGTCGTGGTCGCGGGCGGTGGCGACTCGGCGCTCGACTGGGCGCTGGCGCTGCGCTCGGTCGCGCGGCGCGTCACGCTCGTTCATCGACGGAACGGCTTCAGCGCGACGGACTCGAGCATCGCCCGGTTACAGCAGGCGGTCGCGGCGGGCGAGATGGATTTCGTGGTTGGCACGATTACTGGGCTGAATGCGCCCGGGGGGACACTCGAATCGATCGAGGTTCGCAAGATTGGTGGCTCGGTGTGCCTCGACGCAGATCAATTGCTCGTGCTCTACGGACTTGTCGCGGATCTCGGTCCGATCGCCAACTGGGGGATCGCCGTACAGGCCGGACGGATCGTCGTTGATACGTCGTACTACGAAAGCTCACGGCCAGGCATCTTCGCGGCAGGCGACATCGCCAGCTACCCGAACAAGCAGAAGTTGATCCTGTCCGGGTTTCATGAGGCATCGCTCGCGCTGCGCAAAGCATACGTCTATGCGTTTCCCGACAAGAAGCGTGTGCATGTGCACTCGAGCTACGATGCCAAGCTCGCCGAGCGTGTGGCCGCCGTTTATCCCTCGCGGGGCGCCCGGGATTTCACCGCGCTTTAGAGACATGGATCGACCTGGGCGCGACGGGGAAGGCGACGAATCAAGCATCGTGTCGGCGGTGTTAAACGCGTCGTCACTCGTCCAATGCAGGACGCAATAGGCCTCGAGTGACAACAACGGTGCGAAGCCGCCGCGGCTGTTTTGCTTGATTGCGCGAGAGGCCGGAGTACCTTGGAAGCTGCCGTTGAGGTTTCGCCGGGTCGAGGGGCTGAAATGGGTCGTTGTGAGCCGGTAACGGACCATTCAGCCCTTATGAGCAATTCACCACCAGCGCCCACATTGGCGCTTAAGTGCCGGCGTGACGCTCGCGTCGATACGCTCGAAACTTATTCTGCGATCTGCCGCGCCCGGTTGTTTCCATCGCTGTACTTGCAGTGCAGCAAAATGAGTGTCCTGTCGCCCGAGCGGCCCCGATGAGCGGCGCACTCGAACGCGTGAACCTCACAATCACGATGCCTTTGCACGGGCCAAACGTCGGCGCCAGGCGCCGTGCTGCACCGTCCGAATTCGCGGCACCTGCCCGGGCGCGGCCCATGCGATGATGTGCCATGACCAACATGAGAAATGGAATGACGACTACATTCGACGAGGCGACAACGGCGGCGATCGCCGCGTTTGCCCAATTGGATTTCTACACGGCTGTGCAAGCGATGCGCGCCGAGGCCGATTACGACCGCGAACGAGATCAGTGGATCTCGCGCTATATCGACGAGCACGGCGGCGACGCGGACGATGCAGCATACGACGCCTTGCACGCGCAGGCCGAGGCAACCCCGGAATACGCGCAGTTCGTCGATGCGGTTCGCCGGGAAATCCTGGAATACTTCGGCGTGACCGACAATCAACTGGACTGGATGGTCCTGCTGCGCGATGACGACAGCGATGAGCTTTGGGCGGAGGTCAACCGGCAGCGGAGCGCGCTGGGAACCGGTGAAGTGCGCGGAGATCTCTGACCATTGCTTGCCATTGGGGTCTCAAGTCGTGCTGGGTGCGGGGCTAGAGTCAGGTCAGTCGCGTGGTGCGCCGGGCGCTCAGTTGCTGAAACGCTGAAACCGATCCGCTAAGGGAGGACAAGCTTTCGGATCTTCGAAACGAGTGACCGTTGTGCTCTGCGGATTCAACCCGTCGATTGCAGCCGAATGACGAATTCTCCATCGAGCGTGCCGATATTCCCCCGCCGCCGTTGCGCCAGATCGAGGCACGCTTGACTTCGCCGCTTCAAAAGATCGACCGCTCCGAATAAGTCGTCAACCATTCGAGCGCCAACGTCCCCGCCAGCGAGTTCCCGTTCGCGTCGAGCCCCGGCGCCCACACGCATACGGCCATCTCCCCCGGCAGCACCGCGACGATCCCGCCGCCGACGCCGCTTTTCGCGGGCAGGCCGACGCGATAGACGAAATCGCCTGCCGCGTCATAGGTGCCGCAGGTCAGCATCAGCGCCGACAGCCGCTTGGCTGAACTCGCGTCGACGATCCGCTCGCCGGTGACGGGCGCGACGCCGCCGTTCGCAAGAAACAGCGCGGCCTGCGCCAGTTCGACGCAGTTCATCTCGATCGCGCACTGGCGGCAGTACGCGTCGACCACGGTGTCGGGCGGCATCTGCATGTTGCCGAAGCTCGCCATGAAATGCGCCATCGCGCGGTTGCGTTCCGCGTGCTGGAGCTCCGACAGCGCGACGCGCGAATCGTAGTCGACGTCGATCGCGCCGATCAGCCGCCGCACGAATTCGACGAGCGCGGTCTCGGCTCTCACGAAACGGCGGCACAGCACGTCGGTGACGACCAGCGCGCCGGCGTTGATGAACGGATTGCGCGGCTTGCCGCGCTCGCTTTCGAGCTGAACCAGCGAGTTGAACGCGTTGCCGGACGGTTCGCGGCCGACGCGATCCCACAGCGCGTCGCCGAGCAACTGGAACGCGAGCGTGCACGCGAACAGCTTCGAGATGCTCTGGATCGAGAAGCGCTCATGCGCGTCGCCGACCGTGTAAACGTTTCCATCAAGCGTCACGACGGCCATCCCGAACTTGTCGGCGGGCACCTTCGCGAGCTCGGGAATGTAGTCGGCGACGCGTCCCTGGCCGATCCAGGGGGCGAGTTCGGTGTGGATTCGTTCGAGGATCGGCTGGTAGTTCATCACGTGTGGCAGGGCGGGCGCGCGGCCCGGATTCCGGGGAGCCCGTATGGAACCGTTTTGGCGCCGGTTCGTCAAGCACGGCGGCCATCGCACCCTTATTTTCTAGATCGGCAAACAGGCAATCGGCGGGCGCAGTATCATGCGGTACGTTTCGGCCGATGGCCGGCAGCCGGCGCAAGCCTGCCGCCGCCGCGGCGGCCTCCCCGTATGATCCGACCGTTGCCCATGTCTTTTCGCATCCTGCTCGTCGAAGACGATACCCGCCTGTCCACGCTGATCGCCGGCTACCTGCGCAAGAACGACTATGAAGTCGACACTGTGCTGCATGGTGACGCCGCCGTGCCGGCGATCCTGTCCATGCGCCCGGATCTCGTCATTCTCGACGTGAACCTGCCGGGCAAGGACGGCTTCGAGATCTGCCGCGAGGCACGCAAGGCGTACGACGGCGTGATCATCATGGTGACGGCGCGCGACGAGCCGTTCGACGAGCTGCTCGGCCTCGAATTCGGCGCCGACGACTACGTGCACAAGCCGGTCGAGCCGCGCATCCTGCTCGCGCGGATCAAGGCGCAGTTGCGGCGCGCGCCCGCGCGCGCGGCCGAAGGCGCCGCGTCGCAGCCGGAGCGCTACACGTTCGGCCAGTTCTCGATCGACCGCACCGACCGCTCGGTCGTACTGCCCGGCGGCGGCTCGCCCGATCTCACGTCGGCGGAGTTCGACCTGCTGTGGGTGCTGGTGTGCCATGCAGGGGAGGTGGTCAGCCGCGACGACCTGATGCTGCAACTGCGCGGCGTCGAATTCGACGGCCTCGACCGCACGATCGACGGGCGCATCTCGAAGCTGCGCCGCAAGCTGCACGACGATGCGGGCAACCCGCAGCGGATCAAGACGATCCGCAGCAAGGGTTACCAGTTCAGCAAGCATGCGTGGGAATGACGCCGCCTCGGCGCGACGCCGTCGGCCGCTGGATCCCCGCATCGAACGATAGCCGGAAGCCGCGATGATCCGACGTACCCCTTCGCACCCCGATGCACCGCCGCTCTCGCCGCCGCGCTACGTCAAATGGCGCTGGCTGCATTTCCGCCGCGCGTGGACCGACACGCGCGCCGACCGCATTCCGAGCTGGTCGCGCCTGTACGTGCGTACCTACCTGCACCTGCTCGGCCTCGTACTGTTGACCGCGCTCGTGCCGGCGCTCGCGCTGTGCGTCGTGTTGTCGCCGGAAGTCGTGTGGCACGCGTTCGACGCGCTGCCGGGCGATATCTGGATCGTGCTCGCGTTCGTGTTCACCGCGCCCGCGCTCGCTGCATATCGATGGATGCGGCCGGTCTGGTCCGATCTCGTGATGGTGCGCGAGCGCGCGATCGACTTCACCGGCGGGCGCTTCAACACGCGTGCGCGGGAGTCGCACAGCGTGATCATCGGCCCGCTCGCGCGCACGCTGAATGCGCTCGCGATGCGCATGGAGCGGCTGATCGCCGCGCAGCGCGACCTGACGAACGGGATCTCGCACGAGCTGCGCACGCCGCTTGCGCGCGTGCGCTTCGCGCTCGAGATGCTGCGTGAACCGGGCTCGGCCGCCGAATATCACGGTGCGCTGGAGAGCATCGCGCAGGACGTGACCGAGCTCGAGGAGCTGATCGACATGAGCCTCACGTATGCGCGGCTCGAATACAGTTCACTGCAGTCGAGCCTCGAGCCGACCGCGCCCGTCGCATGGTTCGAGCATCAGGTCAGCGATGCGCAGCTGCTGTATCCGGAGCGCGCGATCGCGTCGCGCATCGCGATCGCGTCGGACCTGCGCGTGAAGATGGACCGGCGGCTGATGTCGTACGCGATGCGCAACCTGCTGCGCAATGCGAGCAAGTATGCGAAGTCGCAGATCGTCGTCGGGATCGCGATCGAGCACGGCAACATCGCGATCTTCGTCGAGGACGATGGCCCGGGCGTACCGGAAGACGAACGCGAGCGGATCTTCGACGCGTTCGTGCGCCTCGACCGCCGCACCGGCGGCTACGGGCTCGGCCTCGCGATCACGCGGCAGGTGCTCCACGCGCACAACGGCCGGATCGCGGTCGTCGATCCGGTCGAGCTCGGCGGCGCGCGATTCGAGATCAGCTGGCCGATCTGAGCGCCTGTCCGGCGCAACCGGGCAGCGCGGTCGCCGCGCCGCGGCGACCGCCGCACGCCGAGGTCAATACGTGCGGCCGAGCTGCAGGTAGATGTTGCGCCGCCCGCCCGGCGCGAGCGCGACGCCCATGTACAACGGACCGAACGCGGTCGTCAGGCTCGTGAAGAACGTATAGCTCTGCTTGAGCGTGCCGCCGCCGACCTTCACGCCGCTCGTCCATACGTTGCCGACTTCCGCGCTGGCACCGACCGACAGCGCCTTGATCGGGGACGCGTTGAACGTCATCAGCTGGTTCATGTAGGTCACGTTGCCGTACGCGAGTTCGTTGCCGGTCAGCTGGTCGGCCGCATACGCGGCCAGATGCTGGAACCCGCCGAGCGTGAAGTTGAACGCGTTGATCAGGTTGGTGCCGCCGATGCTCTTGCCGCCCTCGATCGTTGCACTGACGCTGTGCCGGCCGAACTGCTGCGCGATCATCGCCTTGCCGTAGAGCTCGGTGTAAGGCGAGTTGGACGTATCGGCGAGGTCCTCCGCGGACTGGCTGTTGTGCGACCACAGCGAGCGTTCGACACGGAATTCACCGTAGTAGCCGCGGCGCGGGAACATCGGATCGTCGAGCTGATCGATGACGAGCCGCGCACGCGCGGTCAGCGCCTGCGACGTGAAGCTCGGCCAGATCAGCGTCGAGCTGCCGTCGTCGAACGGGAACGGCAGGTTGTAGTTCGGCGAGCCGTGCCCGGTCGCGTAGCCGATACCCATCCGGAAGTCGCCGAGTCGCGAGATCGGCAGGCCGAAGTCGAGCCCGGTGCGCGCCGTCTGCATCAAGTACTGGTTCAGCTTCACCTCGCCGCTGTTGTCGTACAGGTTCACGTAGCGGCGCTGATATTCCGCATAGGGCGAAATGTACAAACCGTATGCGGCCGGCAACGGCTGGCGCAATTCGACGCGCGCCGACTGCAGGTCGCTGCCGATCGTCGTATCCGCGCGGAATTCGAGGCCCGATTCGGTGAGCCACGGCCGCCGGTAGCCGACGTGCAGGCGGAAGCCGCCCTCGTCGGTCGAACTGCTCGACATGCCGACGCCGAACAGCAGGAAATTCGGCCCCCAGTATTTCTCGCGCGCATCGATCTCGAGCACGTTCTCGTCGCCGTGGCTCACGATCTGCTGCGTCACGCTCTCGAAGTTGCCGCCGGTCGTCAGCCCGAGCAGGTCCTGGCTGACGGTCGCCGGATCGTAGGTGTCGCCCGGCCTTACGTGCAGCGCGTCGCGGACGACACGCTTGGGCACGCCGCCGGTCGTCTTGATCTCGATCCGCGTGATGCGGATCGGCGGCGGCAGCGGCTGCGCATGCGCGGACCGGTAGGCCGCGTACTGTTCCGGCGTGAGCGCGAAGCGCTTGAGCCGCGGCAGCGCCGCGGTCGCGGCGGCCGCGCCGGCGGCGATCGCCTGCTTCGCATTCTGGAAATCGGTGAACGCGAGCGCGCCGAGGTCGGGCGTGAGCAGTACGTCCTTCGCGGCGAGTTGCTTGCGCTGGGACGTCACGTTCTGGCGGATCAGGATGCCGACCATCTGCTGCATCACGTCGGCCGGCGACGCGAGCGCGTCGAGCGGACGCAGCGGCGAGCCGATGTCGACAGCGATCACGACCTTCGCGCCCATCTGCCGCGCGGTATCGACCGGCAGGTTGCTGACGAGCCCGCCGTCGACGAGCGCGCGGCCGTTGATCTCGGCCGGCGCGAACAGGCCGGGCATCGCCATGCTCGCGCGGATCGCGAGCGGCAGCGAGCCGTGGTCCAGCACGACCATCTGGCCCGTCTGCAGGTCGGTCGCGACCGCGCGATACGGGATCGGCAGTTGGTCGAACGGCTGGTTGGTCGGCACGGCGGCCGTCCAGTTCGCGAGCAGCGCCTGCAGCCGGTTGCCCTGTACGAGGCCGACCGGCGCCTTCACGCCCTTCTTGCCGAAGCCGAGCGTCAGGCTGTTGATGTACAGGCGCTCGTCCTCGCGGCTGCTTTGCGGCAGGTCCGCGCGATCCGTCACGTCGAACGCGATGTCGGCCAGGTTCACCTCCGACAGCCGCTTTTGCATCTCGTCGGCGGCCATCCCGCTCGCATACAGGCCACCGACCACCGCGCCCATGCTGGTGCTGGCGATGCAGTCGATCGGGATGCGGTTCTCCTCGAGCACTTTCAGCACACCCAGGTGCGCGTACCCGCGGGCGCCGCCGCCGGACAGCACGAGGCCGATCGACGGCCGGCCGGCCGGACCGCCGTCGGCGTTGCAGGTCGGCACGGGCGTGGCGGCGGGGGCGGCAGCCGTCGTGGCGGGTGCCGCCGGTGCGGCGGCAGCGGACGTCGTTGCGGTGCGGGTAACGGTGTCGGCGGCCGGCAAGGGCTGCGCGGCAACGGCGCAGCACCAGAGCGCAACGAGCGTTGTGCCGAGCTGGCGCACCCCTGGCCAGCGGAGAGAAGCGGTCGCTGTCATGGTGGAATACCTGGCGTGATCGGGCGTCGAACGCCTGCCGGGAGCAGGCAAGACCGAGAGATTACCGTGTTTTACAAGCGCAACGCGAGAGGGCGATGCGTAGCCGCCCGCGTGCCGGAACGCGTTTTCGGAAATTTCTTCGCAAAAAATCATCGGGATTACCTAAAGCATCGGAACGATTTGCCGCCAAGTCCGTGATCGGGCGGCAAAGGCGCGCCGCGGGGTTGCGGCCTGGCCGCTCCGGCCGGTTTGTTCAAAAAAGCTAACTATGTCGACACCGCTGTTCGGAAAGTTGTTTGCGCAACCCGTTGCGATCGACCCTGGAACAGCGAGTACGCGGATTTATACGCACGAGCGCGGCGTGGTGCTGACGGGCGGCGGCGCATTGCTCGCAGATCTCGGACGCCTGCTGCGCGACGAGACCGGGCTGAGCGCGTGGATTGCCGACGAGCCTGCCACCTGCGCGGTGCGCGGCGCCGGGGAGGCGATGGGGCGGCTTTCGATGTGTCCGGTGGATTGACGCCGGCCGCGCCGGCCCGTTGACGTTCCTTGAAAGTCTTTCGAACCCCGACCCTCCAGCATGCCGAACGTCGTCCGATGTCTCCGGATACGCTTGGCACGTCATGTCGATCTCGATCTCGAGATCTGGACATGCAAGTGCGCGCGAACATCCGCTGCCTATCCGATTTCTGCCGCACGCGGGCCGGGTTTCGATTATCTATGCCGCATCCTTTCCCGCTTCGGATTTTCTCGCCGTTTCAGGCTGCATCAAGTGCGCCACTCCGTTGATGGGATCGGTACCGTCGTCGCCAAATAAATGGCGACGATCGGGATTGCAGGTTTCAGGCGCAGCCGGATTTGAAAGTGATCTGCAGGATCTTGAAAATGCTCCGCTCCTGAGCGGCGCATCAAAACGTTCTGCGATTATCTGCGCCAGCGGCGTGATCCTGCACATATCGCGCAACGCAAATCTTGCTGTCGACCCCGTGGAAGTATCGGTGTTTTCACTGATCGCAAGTCTCGGATACCTTTTCCGGAAATCGCGCGAAATTACCGGAATATCCCGGGATTCGATTGTGGGTGCACAAAATCAAGTAAAAAATACGCACCACACAGGCGTGGCTCCAATCGCTGAATATCGACTGGAAAACCATCTTCTTTTGAACTAGCCTTGTCTGACAAAAGGCGGGCGGTAATCAAATCAACCAGAAAATCACTGCATAAATAATAAGGGGCCAGGGTTGTGTCATCCGGCTAGTTTTTCATTCGCAAACGAGAATCGATTAACTCGTAGTTCATTCACGAATAAACCGACGTCGTACCGCGACCGCCGGAGGGCACGCTTTTGCCCCGGATTTTCCGCAGTCGTCGCGCGATTCAGCGGTCATGCCGATGCCGAGGGGGAAGGATGAATATCGCGCATTCGAAGAAGAGTGGAGAGTCGTTTCCGAGATTCCTGTTGCCGACCGGCGTTTTCCTTGCGTTGTCCGGCGCGGGCATCGTTCCCGCGTACGCATTCTGCTCGGCGGCAGGCACCACGGTGACCTGTTCGGGTGTCGCGAATCCGCTGGCGCCCAGCTATTCGAACAGCGCCAACAACCTGAACGTCACGGTCAATCCCGGCGCGAGCGTCGGCGTGCTGCTCGGCGTCGGCGGCACCGCGATGTCGCTGACCGGCAGCAATGTCACGCTGACCAACAACGGCACCATCGATCCGACCGTGCTCGGCAGCGGCCTCGGCGTGCTGTCGAGCGGCACGGTGGTCGGCAACGCGGCGGCGAGCACCACGACCGTGACCAACAACGGCACGATGAACGGCTCGACCGGTGTCGCGATCAGTGGCGTGACGGGTATGGCGCTGTCGGTCCAGAACGGCACGGGCGGCGTCTCCAACATCACGAACACCGGTTCGATCGGCTCCACCCCGCTGGTCGGCGCAACGCTGGTCGGCGCGGACGCGCCCGTGGTCGCCGCATACGGCGGCGGCCAGGTCAACATGTCGAACAGCGGGACGATCACCGGCCGCGTATCGCTCGGTTCGAACGGCACGCCCGGGCAGGGCAATACCTTTACCAACTCGGGCACGATCAACGGCAGCGTGTCGATGGGCGCGAACAGCACCAACACGTTCAATGCCGTGACGGGCTCGTCGGTCAACACGGCGGGCGGCACGGGCGGCGCGTTCAACATCACGGTCGGCCCGGTCACGCTCGGCGTCGCGGCAACCGGCACCGTCGACGGCGGCGCCGGCGGCAACAACACGCTGGTGCTGCAGCAAGGCGCGTCGGCAAACGGCACCATCGCGGTCAACAACTACATCAACTTCAATCACCTGGACGTCACGAGCGGCAACTGGACGATCAATGGCGCATCGTCCGCGCAGGACGCGACGCTGTCGGGCGGCGTCGCGATCATCGGCGACAACGCGTCGCTCGGCACGGGCACGATCACGGCCACCGGCGGTGCGCTGCAGGCGGGTGCCGCCGGGCTCGACGTCAGCAACAACGTGGATCTCGGCGCGGGCGGGTTGACGGTGCAGGGCGCGACCGGGCTCACGCTGTCGGGCACGGTGACGGGCGGCGGCGCGCTGACGAAGAACGACGGCGGTACGCTGACGCTGTCGGGCGCGAACACCTACACGGGCGGCACGAACCTGAACGCCGGCGGTCTCGTGGTCGGCAACAACGGGGCGCTCGGCTCGGGCGCGCTGAACGTCAACGCGTCGGCGACGCTCGACACGAGCACGAACGTGACGCTCGGCAACGCAGTTAATCTCGCCACGGGCGCGACACTGACGCTCGGCGGCAGCAACGATCTCGGCCTGGCCGGCACGATCAGCGGCACCGGCGGCCTCGTGAAGAACGGCGCGGCAACCACGACGCTGACCGGCGCGAACACGTATACGGGCGACACGACGATCAACAGCGGCACGCTGGCGCTGGGTGCGGGCGGCAGCCTCTCGTCCACGGGCACCGTCAACCTCGCCGGTGCGGGCGCGACGTTCGACCTGAGCGGTACGACGGGGGCGCAGACGATCGGTTCGCTGGCCGGCGCGGCGGGCACGAACGTGAACCTCGGCGCGAATGCGCTGACGCTCGACGGCAGCGGCAATACGACCTACGGCGGCACGATCGGCGGCACGGGCGGCTTGACGCTGTCCGGCACAGGCACGCAGGCGCTGACCGGCACGAATACCTATACGGGCGGCACGAACCTGAACAGCAGCAACGTCGTCGTCGGCAGCAACACGGCGCTGGGTTTCGGCGCGGTCAACGTCAACGGTTCGTCGACGCTCGATACGACCACCAACGTGGCGCTCGCGAACGACATCAACGTCGCCACCGGCACGACGCTCACGCTCGCCGGCAGCACCGATCTCGGGCTGGGCGGCACGATCGCCGGCGCGGGCGGACTCGTGAAGGATGGTGCGGCGACGCTGACGCTGTCCGGCGCGAACACCTACTCGGGTGGCACGACGCTGAATGCGGGCGGCCTCGTGCTGGGCAACGGTGCGGCGCTCGGCACGGGGGCACTGACGGTCGGCGGCGCGGCGACGCTCGATACGACCACGAACCTGTCGGTCGGCAACGCGATCGATCTCGGTACGAGCGCGACGCTCACGCTCGGCGGCAGCAATGCACTCGGGCTGAGCGGCGTGATCTCCGGTACCGGTGCGCTCGTGAAGGACGGCGCGGCGACCACGACGCTGACGGGTGCGAACACGTACACGGGCGGCACGACGATCAACGCCGGGACGCTCGCGATCGGCGCGGGCGGCAGCCTGTCGTCCACGGGGACGGTGAACCTGGTCAATCCGGGCGCCACGCTCGACATCAGCGCAGGCGGAGCACAGTCGATCGGCGCGCTGTCGGGCGGGGCCGGCACGAACGTGACCCTTGGCGCCAGCGCGCTGACGCTGGGCGGGGCGGCAAGCGGCACGTTCGGCGGGGTCATCGACGGCACCGGCAGCCTGACGCTCGCGGGCACCGGCACGCAGACGCTGAACGGCGCGAATACCTATACGGGCGGCACGAACCTGAACAGCGGCAGCCTCGTCCTCGGCAACAATGGGGCACTCGGCACCGGCACGCTGACCGTCGGCGGCGCGGCGACGCTCGATACGAATGCGAGCCTGTCGGTCGCCAATGCGATCGATCTCGGCACGGGCGCGACGCTCACGCTCGGCGGCAGCAACGCACTCGGGTTGAGTGGTGCGATCTCCGGTACGGGGGCGCTCGTGAAGGACGGTGCGGCCACCACGACGCTGACGGGCACGAACACCTATACGGGCGGCACGACGATCAACGCGGGGACACTGGCGATCGGCGCGGGCGGCAGCCTTGCCGCGACCGGCACGATGAATCTCGCGGGAGCCGGCGCGACGCTCGACCTGAGCGCTGCGTCGGGTGCGCAGACGCTCGGCGCGCTGTCCGGCGTCGCGGGGACGAACATCAGTCTGGGCGGCAACGCGCTGACGCTGGGCGGGACGGCAAGCGGCACGTTCGGCGGGGTCATCGACGGCACCGGCAGCCTGACGCTCGCGGGCACCGGCACGCAGACGCTGAACGGCGCGAATACCTATACGGGCGGCACGAACCTGAACAGCGGTGCCGTGGTGCTCGGCAACAACGCGGCGCTGGGTACCGGCACGGTGACGGTCGGCGGCGCGGCGACGCTCGATACGAATGCGAGCCTGTCGGTCGCCAACGCGATCGATCTCGGCACGGGCGCGACGTTGACGCTCGGCGGCAGCAACGCACTCGGGCTGAGTGGTGCGATTTCCGGTACGGGCGCGCTCGTGAAGGACGGCGCGGCGACGACCACGCTGACCGGTGCGAACACCTACACGGGCGGCACGACGATCAACGCGGGGACGCTCGCGATCGGCACGGGCGGCAGCCTTGCCGCGACCGGCGCGATGAATCTCGCGGGGGCCGGCGCGACGCTCGACCTGAGCGGCGCGTCGGGCGGGCAGACGCTCGGCGCGTTGTCGGGCGTGGCCGGCACGAACGTTAGCCTCGGCGGCAATACGCTGACGCTGGGCGGGATCGCCAGCGGCACGTTCAGCGGCGTCATCGGCGGCACCGGCGGCCTGACGCTTGCGGGTACCGGCACGCAAACGCTGTCCGGTGCGAACACCTACACGGGCGGCACGACGATCAACGGTGGCAGCACGCTCGCACTGGGTGCAGGCGGCAGTCTCGCATCGACGGGCTCGGTGAACCTGGCCGGCGCGGGTGCGACGTTCGACCTGGGCGGTGCGTCGGGTGCGCAGACGATCGGCGCACTGACCGGCACGGCCGGCACGAACGTGAACCTCGGCGCGAATGCGCTGACGCTGAGCGGCAGCGGCAACGACACGTTCGGCGGTGCGATCGGCGGCACCGGCAGCCTGACGCTCGCGGGCACCGGCACGCAGACGCTGACGGGGGCGAACACCTATACCGGCGGCACGACGATCAATGGTGGCAGCGCGCTCGCACTGGGTGCGGGCGGCAGCCTCGCATCGACGGGCTCGGTGAACCTGGCCGGCGCGGGTGCGACGTTCGACGTGAGCGGTGCAGCGGGCACGCAGACGATCGGCGAACTGTCGGGGGCGACAGGCAGCACCGTGAACCTCGGTGCGAACGCGCTGACGCTGAACGGCAGCGGCAACGGCACGTTCGGCGGGACGATCGGCGGCACGGGTGCCGTGACGGTCGCGGGTACCGGTACGCAGACGCTGACGGGCGCGAACACGTACACGGGTGGCACGACGATCAACGGCGGCAGCACGCTCGCGCTCGGTGCGGGCGGCAGCCTCGCATCGGGCAGCACGGTGAACCTCGCGGGCACGGGCGCGACGTTCGACCTGAGCGGCGCATCGGGTGCGCAGACGCTCGGCACGCTGAGCGGCGCGGCCGGCACGAACGTGAACCTCGGCGCGAATGCGCTGACGCTGAACGGCAGCGGCAACGGCACGTTCGGCGGTGCAATCGGCGGCACCGGCGGCCTGACGCTCGCGGGCACCGGCACGCAGACGCTGACGGGCGCGAACACGTATACCGGTGGCACGACGATCAACGGTGGCAGTACGCTCGCGCTCGGTTCGGGGGGCAGCCTCGCATCGGGCAGCACGGTGAACCTCGCGGGTACGGGCGCGACGTTCGACCTGAGCGGCGCGTCGGGCGCGCAGACGCTCGGCG
This sequence comes from Burkholderia sp. 10_S31, assembly GCF_056930375.1. NCBI lineage: Bacteria > Pseudomonadati > Pseudomonadota > Betaproteobacteria > Burkholderiales > Burkholderiaceae > Burkholderia > Burkholderia sp. 10_S31. The sequence goes on along the minus strand of NZ_JBXOWK010000001.1, from coordinate 2,930,623 downwards.
CGCTGTCGGGGGCGACAGGCAGCACCGTGAACCTCGGCGCGAACGCGCTGACACTGAACGGCAGCGGCACCAGCACGTTCGGCGGTGCAATCGGCGGCACTGGCGGCGTGACGCTCGCGGGTACCGGTACGCAAACGCTGACGGGCGCTAACACGTATACGGGCGGCACGACGATCAACGGCGGCAGCACGCTCGCGCTCGGTTCGGGCGGCAGCCTTGCATCGACAGGCGCGGTGCATCTCGCGGGCACGGGCGCGACGTTCGACGTGAGCGGCGCGTCGGGCGCGCAGACGATCGGCGCGCTGTCGGGGGCGGCCGGCAGCACCGTGAATCTCGGCGCGAACGCGCTGGCGCTGAACGGCAGCGGCAACGGCACATTCGGCGGGGTCATCGGCGGCACCGGCGGCCTCACGGTCGCAGGCACCGGCACGCAGACGCTGACCGGCAGCAACACGTACACGGGCGGCACGACGATCGCGTCGGGCGGCACGCTGCAGCTCGGCAACGGCGGCACGTCGGGCAGCGTGGTCGGCAATGTCGTCGACAACGGCGCACTGATCGTCAACCAGTCCGCCAACGTGACGCTCGCGAGCGTGCTGTCCGGCACCGGTTCGCTGACCCAGGCCGGCAGCGGACAGCTGACGCTGACCGGCACCAATACGCTGAGCGGTCCGACGACCGTCGCCGCGGGCACGCTCGCCGTCGACGGTTCGCTCGGCCAGTCGACCGTGACCGTGCAGAACGGCGCGACGCTGACGGGTATCGGCACCGTCGGCGGCGTCGTGGTCCAGAGCGGTGCGTTCGCGGCCGCGTCGCAGCCGGGCGCGGCGTTGAACGTCGCCGGCAACGTCACGTTCCAGCCGGGCTCGACGCTGCAGGTCGCGGTCACGCCGCAGCAGAGCGGCAGCATCGCGGCGAGCGGCACGGCCACGTTGAACGGTGGCACCGTGCAGGTGCTCGCGAACCAGGCCAGCTACCAGCCGAGCACGACGTACACGATCCTCAGCGCATCGTCGGGCGTGCAGGGCACGTTCAGCCAGGTGAGTTCGAACTACGCGTTCCTCATGCCGACGCTCAGCTACGATCCGGGCCACGTGTACCTGCGGCTCGTCGCGAACGGCACGTCGCTGCCCGATGTCGCGACGACGCCGAACCAGCGCGCGGTCGCGACCGCGATCGGCGGGCTCGGCGCGGGCAACACGCTGTACGACACGGTGCTGACGACCGATGCGGCCACCGCGCGCCGGGCCTACGGGATGCTCGACGGCGAACTGCAGGCGAGCCTGAAGAGCATGCTGCTGCTCGACAGCCGCTACGTGCGCGATGCGGTGACCGATCGCGTGCGCCAGGGTCTCGCGCCGGGATCGGGGCCGCTCGCCGCGCTGTCGTCGGGCGGCACCGCGCTGTGCGGCGACAACACGGCCGGCGTCGCCGACCCGACGCTGCCGCCGGAACGCCGGATCGGCTCGCGCGAGGGCTGCTACGGCGGCACGCCTTATCAGCCGGTGGTCTGGGGGCAGGCGTTCGGCGGCCGCAGCCGGCTCGCGGGCGACGACAACGCGTCGACGATCAACCGCAGCATGACGGGCTTCATCGCCGGTGCCGACATGGCGCTCAACGACAAGTGGCGTGCCGGCCTGGCCGCGGGCGTCACGCACAGCTCGCTCGACAACGACCAGAGTTCGTCCGCGTCGGTCAACAGCTACTACCTGTCGCTGTACGGCGGTGCCCAGTACGGTGCGCTCGGCGTGCGCGGCGGCGCGTCGTACACGTGGTACCGGATCAATAGCAACCGCTATCCGGGCTTCGCGGGCTTCTCCGATCACGATTCGGCCGGCTACAACGCGAATTCCGCGCAAGTGTTCGGCGAAGTCGGCTACGCGCTGCCGGTCGGGCCGGTCGCGCTCGAACCGTTCGCCGGCCTGGCCTATGTGAACCTGCATACCGACGGCTATACGGAAAGCGGCGGTGCGGCCGCGCTGCAGGCCGGTGGCCAGACGACCCACGTCGGTTTCTCGACACTCGGCCTGCGCGCCGCGTCGCAGCTCGGCACGATCGCGAGCGGCACGTTCACCGCACGCGGAACGGTCGGCTGGCGGCATGCGTTCGGCAACGTGCGGCCGTCGTCGGCGTTCACGTTCGCGAATGGCGGCACGTCGTTCCAGGTGTCGGGCGTGCCGATTGCTCGCGACAGCGCGGTGCTCGAAGCGGGTATCGACGCGAACATCACCAGGCGCCTGACGCTCGGCCTCACGTTCAGCGGCCAGTACGGCAGCGGCGTGCGCGACAACGCGGTGCTCGGCAACCTCCTGTGGAGGTTCTGACCGACGCCTGATATGCGTGTTCGCGACCCCATGCGGCGATGGCAATGCCGCATGGGGGCGCGTCTTTTTCGTCGCTGCGCACGTGGCCCGTTCTGGCCTATCCTGTGCGAAACACGCGACGCGCGCTGCGCGTTGCGTCTCGACACAGGAGCATCGATGCCGAATCATGCCGAAGCCACCACGACGCAGGCGCCGCAAGTCGCACCTGTCCCCCCGACCCAAGCGTCCGGTCCCGCATTCATCGCGCCCGAAGCCGATCCGCAGGCGCTCGCGCGCAACAACCAGTACGTGCTGAAATCCGGCGACGCGTTCGTGGTCGGCGACGCGCTCGGCGACATCGGCGGTCGCGATGACGGCCTGTTCGTCGACGACATGCGCGTGCTGTCGACATGGCGTCTGACCTTCGGCGGCCGCGCGCCGTCGCTGCTGTCGGGCGCGACGAGCGCGGACAACGCGTCGTTCACCGCGCACCTGACGAACCGCCCGCTGCCGCCGCTCGGCGGCCACGAGACGCCCGAGGGCGTGATCCACATCGAACGGATGCGCGTGCTCGCGGGCGACGTGCTGTATGAAGCGCTGACGCTGACGAACTACGGCGCGAGCGAGGCCGAGGTGCCGCTGTCGCTGTCGTTCGCGGCGGATTTCAAGGACATGTTCGAAGTGCGCGGCACGCAGCGCCCGAAGCGCGGCACGGTGGTCGCGCCGCGCGTCGACGCCGGTGCGGTACGGCTGCGCTACGACGGCCTCGACAAGGTCGAGCGCAACGTGACCGTGCATTTCTCGCCGGCGCCCGACACGCTGTCGGTCGATCGTGCCGATTACACGCTGACGATCGCCGCGCAGGCGTGCGTGTCGATCTACCTGACCGTCGACGCGACGCTCGGCCCGGCGCACGACGGCGAAGGCCCGGGGTGCGGGCGTGTCGCGCTGCGCACCGCGCTGGTCGGCGTGCATCGCGAGATGCGTTCGCGACGCGAGTCGATGGCGCGCGTCAACACCGGCAATCCGCTGTTCGACGCGTGGCTCGACCGGTCGCTCGCGGATCTCGGGCTGCTCACGACGCAGCTCGACACCGGGCCGTATCCGTACGCGGGCATTCCGTGGTTCTCGACGCCGTTCGGCCGCGACGCGGTGATCACGTCGCTGCAGATGCTGTGGCTGCAGCCGTCGCTCGCGCGCGGCGTGCTGCGCTTTCTCGCGGAGCATCAGGCACGCGAGACGTCCGCGTTTCGCGATGCGGAGCCCGGCAAGATCATGCACGAGTTCCGCCGCAGCGAGATGGCCGCGACGGGCGAGGTGCCGTTCGCGCTGTATTACGGCGGTGTCGATACGACCCCGCTGTTCATCGTGCTCGCCGGCGCGTACGTCGAACACACCGGCGACGATGCGTTGATCGACGAACTGTGGCCCGCGCTCGAGCGCGCCGCGCAGTGGGTGATCGACAAGTGCGACCGCAATCCTTACGGGCTGCTCGATTACCAGCGCACATCGGAGCGCGGTCTCGCGAACCAGGGCTGGAAGGACAGCCACGATTCCGTGTTCCACGCGGACGGCCGCTTCCCCGACGGCCCGATCGCGCTCGTCGAAGTGCAGGCGTATGCGTGCGCGGCGCTCGATGCGATGTCGATGTGCTCGCACCGGCGCGGCCACGCGGCCGATGCGACGCGCTATGCACTGCGCGCGAAGACGCTGCGCGACCAGGTCGAAGCGTTGTTCTGGATGCCGGAAGGCCAGTTCTACGGGATCGCGCTCGACGGTCACGGCGACCTGTGCCGCGTGTTCGCGTCGAACGCGGGCCATCTGCTCGCGTTCGGGCTGCCCGACGCGGAGCGCGGCGCGGCGGTGGCCGGCGTGCTCGGCTCGGCGCTGTTCCAGACCGGCTGGGGCATCCGCACGCTCGCGGCCGGCCAGCCGCGCTTCAACCCGATGGCCTATCACAACGGTTCGGTGTGGCCGCACGACAATGCGCTGATCGCGCGTGGGCTTGCGCGCTACGGCGACAAGACGGCCGCGGTGAACCTGTTGCGCGCGCTGTTCGAGGCGGCGGTGAGCTTCGAGATGCGGCTGCCGGAGCTGTTCTGCGGGTTCCCGCGGCGGCGCGGCGAACCGCCGACGGCCTATCCGGTCGCATGCCTGCCGCAGGCATGGGCGGCCGGTGCGCCGTTCATGATGCTGCAGGCGTGTCTCGGCGTGAGCGTCGACGCGGCACGCCACGAGGTGCGCGTCGAGCGCCCGGCGCTGCCTGAAGGCGTCGACTGGCTGCGCATCGACGACCTGCGGGTCGGCGACGAAACCGTGTCGCTGACGTTCCGGCGCGTCGACGGGCAGGTGGTCGCGGCGGCGGCGCAGCCAGGGCGCGTGAAGGTGGTCGCGGTGCTGTAGCCGGCTGCGCGGACGTTGCGCGATGTCGTGCCACGTCCGCGCGCAGCGGCATAGAATCGTGACATGACCCTTGAACGATGGCGGAGGCACCTACGATGACGACCGACAATCGGCCCGACGACGGCGAGCAGAAGCTCGAGAATCTGGAAGCGGCGGTCGACCACTTGCACAAGTCGATCGAGTCGCAGAGCATCGCGGTGGGCGCGGCGAAGGGCATCCTGTTCAGCCTGATCGAAACGCTCGGCGCGCTGATCGGCGATCCCGACCTGCCCGAACATGCGCGCTCGGGCTACGAGGCGCTGCGCGACAAGGCGAGCGAATTGCGCGGCGGGCTCGACCGGCATTGACGAACCGGCGGTGCCGGCGTTGGCCGCATGGCCTGCGCCGGTGCTGCCCAATCCTGTGCGGCGCACACAAAACCCCGTGCGCTCAATGAGTTAGCCGGCTGGTGCGCAGGATATCCACACGCTTGCCAACATAATCTGTGGAGAACTGGCTGGCCCCGAATTGGACGCGCAGTGCGTGCTGCGCGGTCGCAAACGATGCCGCGTCGTTGACCTGCGGGGCCTGATCTACTGAATCTTCTTTTGTATCAGGATGTTACGTGTCACATTGGCGGAATATCCACAGGCTTGCCAACAAAATCTGTGGATAAGTCTGACGTGATTGCTTCTTGATGGTTGAGTATCCCGCGTGCGGCGGCCGATACGTCGACCCCCTTGCGCGCCGGCTGCCCGGTGTGTGCACCGTCTCCATAAATCGTGCGCGATCAACGGGTTAGGTCCCGGGTACCCAGGATATCCACATCCTTGCCAACAAAATCTGTGGACAAACCGGTCCCGTCATTCGGCCGGTGCCGCGTCGGCCGCCTCCGCAACGATCCAGTCGCGAAACAGCGTCATTGCCGGCGTGAGCGGCTTCGACTTCAGCGACGTGAGCCAGTAGCCGCCCGCGCGCACGTCGATGTCGAGCGGCCGCGCGAGCAGGCCCAACTGTAGTTCGCGCGAGAACATGCAGGCCGGCGCGAGCGCGATGCCCGCGCCCTGCATCGCGGCCTCGACCATCAGCCGCGACGAATCGAACACGGGCCCGTTGACCGACCACGGTTCGAGTTGTGCGGCGTCGAACCAGCCGAGCCATTCGTCGGTGCGGTACGAGCGCAGCAGCGTTTCGTTCGCGAGATCGGCCGGCTGCGCGAGGCGCCGCGCGATCTCCGGCGCGCACAGCGCGGTGAGCGGTGCGTCGAGCAGCCGCTCGTTGCGCGTCGCCGGCCAGTTGCCTTCTCCGAAGCGGATCGCGAAATCGAGGCCCTCGGCCGCGAGGTCGACGACGTTGTTGTTGGTCCGCAGCCGCAACTCGACGAACGGGTGCGTGTCGCCGAAGCGCTTCAACCGTGGCATTAGCCAACCTATGGCAAAGGTGCCGACCGCGCCGAGCGTCAGCACCTCGTGGAAGCGCCCGCCCTCGAACTGCTTGAGCACGGTCTCGATCCGGCTGAACGCATCGCTGAGCACCGGCAGCAGCGCGCGTCCTTCGTCGGTGAGCCCGAGGCCGCGCGGCAGCCGCGTGAACAGCGCGCAGCCGAGCCGCTCCTCGAGCGAGCGCACCTGCTGGCTCACGGCCGCCTGGGTCACGCTCAGCTCGAGGCCGGCGCGCGTGAAGTTCAGGTGGCGGGCCGACGATTCGAACGCGCGCAACGCATTCAGCGGAAGATGAGGGCGGAGCTTGGTCATAAGAATTTCTTTTGGCAGCGCTCAATTATCGTTGCTTGTCAGGCAACCGTAAAGTCACGATAGTGCTGTCTCGCCGGCCGGCCGTTCTGCATCCATTCCACCACGAGAGACACGACATGACCTACTCATCGCAACGTCGAACCCTGTTGCTGGCCGCCGCGACGGCGCCGCTCGTCCTGACCGTCACCGCGTGCGCGTCGTCGCCTGCCGCGGGGCAGGGCGTTGCGTCCGCAACGTCGTTTGTCGCGCTCGAGCGCGCGGCGGGCGGCCGTCTCGGCGTGTGCGCGATCGACACCGCGAGCGGCCGGCGCGCGCAGCATCGCGCGAGCGAGCGCTTCCCGTTCTGCAGCACGTTCAAGGCGATGCTGGGAGCGGCGGTGCTCGCGCAGAGCGTCGAGCGTCCGGGGCTGCTGCAGCAGCGCGTGATGATCGGGCAGTCCGATCTCGTGAACTACTCGCCGGTGTCGGGCAAGCATGTCGGCACCGGGATGACGGTTGCCGAGTTGTGCGAGGCGGCGATCCAGTACAGCGACAACTCGGCCGCGAACCTGGCGATGAAGCTGATCGGCGGGCCGTCGGCGGTGACCGCGTATGCGCGCTCGATCGGCGACGACACGTTCCGGCTCGATCGCTGGGAGACCGAACTGAACACCGCGTTGCCGGGCGACCCGCGCGACACGACGACGCCGGCTGCGATGGCCGCGAGCATGCGTGTGCTCACGCTCGGCGATGCGTTGCCGAGCGCGCAGCGTGCGCAGCTCGTCGCATGGCTGCGCGGCAACAAGGTCGGCGACAAGCGGATTCGCGCGGGCGTGCCGGCCGGGTCGCAGGTGGCCGACAAGACCGGCACCGGCGACTACGGGACGACGAACGACGCGGCCGTGATCTGGCTGCCGTCGCGCGCGCCGATCGTGCTCGTCGTGTACTACACGCAAACGCGTGCCGATGCGAAGGCGAAGGACGACGTGATCGCAGCCGCTGCGCGCATCGCGGTCGCGACGTTCGCTTGAGCGGGCGGTACGGCGTGTGCGATGGATGGATGGATGAAGCGGCGGATGCATGCCGTGCCGCAGTCGTGACCAGCCGGTCGAAACGTTGTGCGATCAACGACTTAGGTCACACATGCTCAGGATATCCACATCCTTGCCAACACAAATTGTGGACAAGGCTGCAAGCGGTCGCGTTCATCGCGCAACGAACGCCGCGATGGCATGCGGCACGCGTTGCGCCGGCCTGCCTGCACGGTTCGAGGCGGCGCCGACAAAGTCTTTCGGATCAAGCGCTTGTGCGTGGTATGCGCAGGCTATCCACACGCTTGCCAACACAATCTGTGGACAAGCGGCATGGCGCGCACGATACGCAACCCGTTGCGTTGCGTGACGATGCGCGAGCGGCGTGTTGCCTGCCGCGTGCCTCATTCGAAGCGGCGCGGACAAAGCCTTTCGGATCAAGCGCTTGATCGCGGTATGCGCAGGCTATCCACATGCTTGCCAACACAATCTGTGGACAAGCCTGCGCGGTCGCCCGTTCGATGTTCAGCCCTGCCGATCGTCGACGGCGGGCCAGCGCGCGAACGCGAACACCCACAACATCACGAAGTTCAGGACCGGGACGAACATCGTCAGGATCCACCAGCCCGAATGTCCGGTACGCCGAACGATGCGGACATACGGATAGACGACGATCGCGACGAGCACGAGCGAGACGAGCAACTGCGCTGCGGTGAAGTGTTCCATGGTCTTCCTCGGAATGATGTGCCGTTGTCCGGTGCGGGCGGAACGGCCGGCCCGCGGTGCCGTCGCGTGAAGTCTCGTGCTGCGTGGCCGCGTGCGGCTCGTGTGATCGTGACGCGTCGCGTGTGCGGGCGTCAAGGTGCGGGCAGGTGCCGCTGTCGCGCCGGATCGTCCGGCCGCACACGCAGGCGGCCCCGCGCGGTGCCGCAACGGTGACGCGGCGCATGAATCACTGGCCGATCAACGGGTTAGCCGATGCTTGCTCAGGATATCCACAAGCTTGCCAACAAAATCTGTGGGTAAGTGACGCGACGATCGCGTGGCGTATTGGCAGGGCACCGACGTGGCATCGTGATGCGAAGTGCGGCGAACCGGCGCGTATGACGGTGCGGCGCGCGGCGCGTCTGCATCACGCGTGCCAAAGTCTGTCGGATCAAGGGCTTAGCGTTGCGGTGCGCAGGATATCCACAAGCTTGCCAACATTTTCTGTGGAGAAGTCCGCGTCGCGATCGGGCGGCACGCATGGCATGCAAACCGTGCGCGGCCCCGGTTCGTGCGTGGGCTCACGCGGTACAAATGCCCGTCACGGCGACTTTCTGGAACAAGTGCGGGCTCGCGACGGCGGACGACGGATAGGCCGAGAGCTTCGCGACGAACTCGGGATGCGTGAAGGCCGCGCGAAACGCGTCGGTCGACTCCCAGATCGCATAATTGAAGTAAGTCGGACTGTCGCCGAGCGCGCGATGCAGCTGCGTCGAAATGAATCCCGGCTGCCGTTTCATGAACTCGGCGTCGTCCTTCCACACGGCCAGGAAATCGGCTTCATCGGCAGGATCGAGCGTGAAGACGTTGACGAGGACGACGGGGGCCGCGTCGATGCCGAACTGCTGCTGGATCGGAAAGGCCGGATCCATCGGTTTGAAATGAGGCATCAGGCACTCCTGTGAGTAGTGGGTTGGTGGTGCGATCACGTTTGTCCGTTCGGCGCATGCGCATCGGACATCGCGGACAGAACACGAATCGCCGCATCGAGGTCAGCCGAACTGAACTGACCGGAGATGTCGCGGACATGCTGTTGCCATTGCTCGACCACCGCCTGATAGGCCGCAGCACCGCGCGCGGTCAGCGCATACAGCGGGGAGCGCTTGTGTGTCGGGTTCGCCAGCGGCTGCACGAGACCTTCTTCCGTCAGCACGTTGATCTGTTTCAGGACGGCCTGCCGCGTGATGCCCATGGCGCCGGCGATCTGCGGGATGTTCGGGGCTTCCGGCGTCATCGAGATGGCGCCCAGCACTTGCCAGCGTGCGCTGGTCAGGCCGTGCGGCGCGGCAAAGGTATTGCCCCATTCGATCAGCAGGCCGTTCAGCCGGAAGACGGACAGCGCGACGGCAGTCAGCTTGGCGGGTTTCGTCATGGTCGGGATGTGCGATGAATTGACAACCAGTTTACGCAATAGACAACTGGTTGTCAAATTGGCCGCATGTCGCCGTAATGGGAGGACAGTACCGGGTCGGGAGGGGAAGGACCGGTACGCGATGTGCGATGGGCTGGCGCATTCGCTGCGCACGACCGGCAAATCCTTTCAGATCAATGGCTTGTCGCCGTTAGCGGTGGGTTGTCCACAAGCTTGCCAACACAATCTGTGGAAAAGCCGCACATCGGGCGCGCGTCAGGCCGGCACGGGAAAGCGCACCGTCACGGTCAGCCCGCGCCCGCCTTGCGTCGTGCCGAGCGCGACCGTCGCGCGATGCTGTTCGGCGATCCGCTTGACGATCGACAGCCCGAGCCCGCTACCCGACGACGTGGCCGCCTGCGCGCCTTCGCCGCGATAGAAGCGCTCCCATACGTCCGTGCGCTCGGCCTCCGGAATGCCGGGGCCGTCGTCGGCGACTTCGAGCACGGGCGTCGCGCCGTCGAGGCGCGCGGACACGTCGACGCGCGCGCCGTCGCCCGCGTAGCGGATCGCGTTGTCGACGAGGTTGTTCAGCAGCACGCGCAACGTGTCGATATTGCCGGCGGCCATCACCGGCGACGACACGATCGCGCCGAGGTCGATCCGGTGCGCATCCGCGACGCGCGTGCGGTCGGCGACGACCGAGCGGCACAGCGCGGCGAGATCGACGGGCGTGGATGCCGCGGCGGACGCCTGCGCATCGGGTTCGAGGCGCGCGAGCGTCAGCAACTGTTCGGCGAGGTGGCCGAGGCGCGTCGTGCCCGCGTGGATCTGCGCGAGGATCTGCTCGCGTTCTTCGGACGTCGCGGCGCGCCGCAGCAATTGCGACTGGATCGACAGCCCCATGATCGGCGTGCGCAGCTCGTGCGCGGCATCCGCGATGAAGTGGCGCTGCAGCGTGAACGAACGGTCGAGCCGCGCGAGCAGGTCGTTGATCGCTTCGGCGAGCGGGCGGACCTCGTTCGGCATCGACGCGACGTCGACCGGTTCGAGATTGTTCGCATTCCTGCGCTTCAGGCCGGATGCGATCGTGCGCAGCGGCCGCAACCCCGCGCCGATGCCGAACCACAACCCGATCGCGAGCACCGGCAGCATCGAGAATACCGGCCACAGCAGGTGCACCGCGATGCCGGCGATCGCTTCCCAGCGCGCATGGCGGGCCTGCGCGAGCCGGATCGTCGTGCCGCCGCGTTCGGTCACGTAGGTACGCCAGGGCTGGCCGCCGACGTTGACGCTCGCGACGCCCGTTTGCGCGGGCGGCGGCAGCGTCGATTTGCGATCGGTCGAATAGACCAGCGCGCCGTTGCGCCAGACTTGCAGCAGTACGGCGTCGGGATCGCCGGCCTCGAAGTCGTGCTTGCCGTCGCCCTGGTTGCGGAACGACAGCTCGCCGTTCGGGCCGACGACGATCTGCTTCGACATGCTGCGCATCTGGTCGTCGAGAAGATCGTCGAGCTCGCGCAGCGCGCCCCAGTAGGTGCCCGCGCTCGCGACCAGCCCGATCACGCATGCGGCGGGCAGCAGCCATGTCAACAGGCGCCGCCGCAGCGACGCGCTGCGCCAGCGCGCGATCGCGCGTTGCAGGTTCGTCATGCGCCGTCACCGATCCGGTAGCCGACGCCGCGTACCGTGCGAATCATGTCGTGGCCGAGCTTCTTGCGCAGGTTGTGGATGTGCACCTGCACCGCGTTGCTCTCGATTTCCTCGCCCCAGCTGTACAGCCGTTCCTCGAACTGCTCGCGCGAGATCACCGCGCCGGGGTCGCGCATCAGTTCGTGCAGCAGCACGAATTCCTTCGGCGACAGCGTGATTTCGTCGTCGTTGAGCCAGACCAGGTGCTTGATCGGGTCGAGCCGCAGCGGGCCGATCGAGAGCGTCGTTTGCGCGCGCCCCGCATGGCGGCGGTTGACCGCGCGAATGCGGGCGAGCAGTTCCTCGAGCACGAACGGCTTGACGAGGTAGTCGTCGGCGCCGCTGTCGAGGCCGGCGATGCGGTCCGGCACGCCGTCGCGCGCGGTGATGATGATCGCGGGCAGGGTTTCGTCGCGGCGGCGCAGCGACGCGAGCACCGACAGGCCGTCGCGGTTCGGCAGCCCGAGATCGAGCAGCAGCAGGCCGTAGCCGGTGGAGCGCAGCGCGAGCGACGCGGCGTCGCCGTCCTTGACCCAGTCGACCGCGAAGCCTTCCTGTTTGAGGCCCTGTTCGAGCCCGCTGCCGATCAGCGGATCGTCCTCGACGAGCAGTACGCGCATGGATTCGTGTCTGTTGGCGGGCGCGGGCGCCCGGGATTCCCATGATAAGCGCAGGTGTCTTAGGGCGAGCTTAACGGCCGGCGGGCGGTGGCGCTTTCGTACTTGTCCAATGCGGCACCGTGTCGCTTCGGCGCGCCTTCAGGGTTGCTTAATCTTACGGTCTGTAATCTTGGCTCGTCGCGTTCAACGGGGCGCGACACCACATCGAAGAAGAGGAACGCAATCATGAAACACCTGGCCAGAATCCTGACGGTCGCGCTCGCGACGCTGCCGGCCGCCGTCCATGCGCAGTACACCGGACCGTCCGCGCTGACGACGACCACCGTGAAGGAACTCCTCGCGAACGGCAAGGACGACCAGCACGTGCAATTGCAGGGGCGCATCGTCAAGCACGTCGGCGGCGAGGATTACGAGTTCGCCGATGCGACGGGCACGATCCACGTCGAGATCGACCACAAGCTGTGGGCGGCCGGCCAGCCCGTCAGCGACAAGAACGAAGTGAAGGTGACTGGCGAGTTCGAGCGCAAATGGTCGGGCCGCGTGAAGCTCGACGCCGACCACGTCGAAGTGCTGCGCTGACCGGTGTGCGCGGGGCCGGTGATACCATGGGCGACCGGTTCCCGTTCCCACCAAGATGGCTGCCAATTTCGATGAACTCGCGTCCCGGATCCGGGCGCAATTTTCCGAACTGAGCCCGCAATTCCAGGCGGGCGCTGCATTTCTGCTCGATCATCCCGACGAGGTCGCCACCTCGTCGATGCGCAAGGTCGCGCAGCGCGCGCAGGTCCAGCCCGCATCGCTCGTGCGGCTCGCGCAGCAATTCGGTTTCCCCGGCTGGAACGAGTTGCGCGACCTGTGCGTCGCGCGCGTGCGCGCGCGTCCCGAGCCGCTCACGCAGCGTGCGCGTTCGCTCGTGAAGCCCGACGCTAAGGCGTCGCTCTCGCATGACCTGCTTGCCGCGCAGCAGCACAATCTCGCCGCGACCGCCGCACAGAACGAGCACACGCTCGCGGATGCCGCGAAGCTGATCCGCAAGGCATCGCACGTGCATGTCGCGGGGTTCCGGTCGTGCTATCCGGTCGCGTTCGGTTTCGTGTACGGCTACCGGCTGTTCCGGCCGACCGTGTCGCTGCTCAACGGCGTCGCCGGCTCGCTCGAGATGGAGCTGCGCACGATCGCGAAGCAGAGCGTGACCGTGATCATCAGTTTCGCGCCGTATTCGGCGGAGGCGACGCGCGTCGCGCAAGCGGCGAAAGCGCAGGGCAGCAAGATCGTCGCAATCACCGACAGCGCGGTGTCGCCGATCGCGCTGCATGCGGACGCACAGCTGATCTTCACGCACGACAGCCCGTCGTTCTTTCCGTCGCTGGTCGCCGCGCATGCGATGGCCGAAGCGCTGGTCGCGCAGTTGCTCGCGCTCGAAGGCAGCGATGCGATTGCGGCGCTCGAGCGCACGGAAGCGGAGTTGCATGCGAAGGGGGCGTATGTCGTGTAGCGGGCATGCGGTTGTCAGAGCGCGTGGCGCGATACGTTCGACTGCCAAGCGCGGTGGTTCCATGAGAAGCGCGGTTATATCCGCTTCGGGGAACTGCCGGATTGTCCGGCCAGGCATGCACGCATTTTCCTGACGAAGAAGCTTGGTTCCTGAGCGGCGGCGCGCCGCACCGGGCCACGCCGCACTACGCTGCACCGCACCGCACCGCACCGCACCGCACCGCACCGCACCGCACCGCACCGTGCCGTGCCGTGCCGCACCGTGCCGCACCGTGCCACGCCGGACCACGCCGGACCACGCCGGACCACGCCGGACCACGCAGCACGCACCGCAGCACCGCAGCACCGCACACGCGAGGGCCTGGCATCCACATCGACATTTCACCGCACCGCGAACCGTCGCGGTGCCGCGCGCGCGTATGCTGGCGTCTCCAGTCCCGAGGAGACACCGATGTCCGATTCCGACGCGCAGTTCCGCCACGCCGAAGCCTTCCGCGCGCTGCACGCGCGCTCCGGCGCCTTCACCATCCCGAACCCGTGGGACGCCGGTTCCGCCCGGCTGCTCGCGATGGCCGGCTTCGAATCGCTTGCCACCACGAGCGCCGGTTTCGCGTATTCGAGAGGGCGGCCCGACAACGCGATCGGCCGTGACGAAATGCTCGGCCACATCGCCGAGATCGTCGCCGCGGGCGGCCTGCCGGTCAGCGCCGATCTCGAGAACGGCTTCGGCGACGCACCCGACACGGTTGCCGAGACGATCCGCCTCGCGGCCGGCGCCGGCGCGGTGGGCGGCTCGATCGAGGATGCGACCGGCCGTGCCGATGCGCCGATCTATCCGCACGACGCTGCGGTCGAGCGCATCGCGGCGGCGGTCGACGCGGCGCGCGCGCTGCCGTTTCCGTTCACGCTGACCGCGCGCTGCGAAAACTACCTGCACGGCCGCCGCGACCTCGCCGATACGATCGCGCGGCTGGTCGCGTACCGCGACGCGGGCGCCGACGTGCTGTACGCGCCGGGCCTGACCGATGCCGACGACATCGCAGCGGTCACCCGCGCGGTCGGCGCGCCGGTCAACGTCGTGATGGGGCTGCAAGGCGGGTTGTTGAGCCTCGATGCGCTTGCGGCGCTCGGCGTGAAGCGCGTCAGCGTCGGCGGTGCACTGGCGCGGGCCGCGCTCGGCGCGTTCCTGCGCGCCGCGACGGAAATGGCGCGCGACGGCACGTTCACGTTCGCGCAAGCGGCGGTGTCGGGGCGCGACCTCGATCGCTGGTTTGCGGCGCCGGACAATTCGCGCGTTTCGTTTGCACAATGACCGCTAATAAAACATGGGAACGTTTCCAGCCGAAAACTGATTGACAGTAATCAATCGAAAGCGCCGTCCATTTAAAGTCCGACGACGGCGAGAATTGCATCGTTTATTCTCCGCATTCCGGCTTTTCGACCGGAACCGGCGCGCAAGCCGCGTCGGTTCCGGCGATCGATCATCAGCCAGATGCACCGGTCCTGCCTATGGTTGCGATTCCTCGACCGAATCCTTTCCGTTTCAAGGAGTTGCCGATTATTTTTCGAATTGGTAATCTTCGGCACCGTCAAAACGACCGTGTCGGCGGGCCGCAAAAAAATGAATATATAAAATATCGAGAGAGCGATGACGATCCGAGACAATCACCGCAGTGGCTTTCGCGTCGGCGATGTCGTGACGCTGAAAACCGGCGGGCCGCGCATGACCGTCACCTATGCCGGGCCGGTCGTGTTCGACGATGCCGACTGGCTGATCTGCCAGTGGTTCGACGACAGCGGCCACTTCCGACAGGAAATGTTTCATCACGAGACGGTGGTGCTCGAGCCGCGCGCGATTTCCGCCGGGCGCGCCCGCGTGCGCATGCAGGCGCACCGCTACCGGTCGGCGGCCTGACGCCGCCTTCGCTACGGCGCGGCGCCGCTTGCCGCCCGTATGTTGCCATGCAGCAGCGGTGCCGGCACCACCGCAATATCCACGACATTTCACGTCAGCCCGAAACATGCGGCGGCCCGGCACACCGATACTGGACGCATGAACCCGACCGATCCGATTGCCGCGGTCACGCACCGCGATCCCTATCCCTACTACGCGACGCTCGTCGACGGGCCGCCGCTCGCGTTCGACGCCACGCTCGGCCTGTGGGTCGCGAGCCGGGCCGCGAGCGTGACGGCGGTGCTTGGCCATCCGGCGTGCCGTGTCAGGCCGCTCGATATGCCGGTGCCGCCCGCGTTGCGCGGCACGACCGCAGGCGCGCTGTTCGGCGAACTGGTGCGCATGAACGATGGCGCACTGCGGCACGACGTGCCGAAGCAGGCGCTGCGCGCGGCGTTCGCGCCGATCGACGCCCACGTGTTGCGCGAACGTGCCGCACAGCTCGCCGGCAGCCGGCTGCGCGCGTTGCATGACGCCGATGCGTTGAACGCGTGGTGTCTGACCGTGCCCGTTTGCGCGGTCGCCGATCTGCTCGGTTTCGACGCTGCGCAGCTCGACGGCATCGCCGCGCTGGTCGTCGACTTCGTCGCGGCGCTGTCGCCGCTGTCCGACGGCGCGGCGCTGGCCCGCGCAAGCGAAGCCGCGCGGCAACTGCTCGAGCGGATGACGGAGCGCGTTGCGCATACACGTGCGCAGGACGGCTCATGGGTTGCGGCGATTCAGCAGGCGGCCGGCGCCGCGGGCTGGCACGCGAGCGGTGCGCTGGTCGCGAATCTCGTCGGCTTGTTGTCGCAGACGTGCGAGGCCACGGCGGCGTGGCTCGGCAATGTGCTGGTCGCATGGGACGGTGCGACGGCCGCCGGCGCAGGCGGCGAGTGCGCGATGCCGGATGCCGCCGTGCTCGATGCTTTCGTCGCCGAGGTTGGCCGATTCGATTCGCCGGTACAGAACACGCGCCGCTTCGTCGCATCGCGCACGACGATCGAAGGCGTGACCGTCGATGCCGGTGCGGTCATCCTGGTCGTGCTGGCGGCCGCGAATCGGGATCCGGCCGTGCATCGCGAGCCGCATCGGCTGCTGCCGGATCGCGCGCCGGGGCCGAACTTCGGCTTCGGCACGGGGCCGCACGCGTGCCCGGGCGAGCGGATCGCGCGGGCAGTGACGGCGGGGGCGTTCGGGGCATGGTTGCACGCGGGCGGTAACGCGCCGCGCGACAGGCTGGTGTGGGACTACCGGGCCTCGACCAACGTCAGGATGCCGAAGTTCGGCGTGGCGAGGTAAGCGGAAAAGCGGGACTTAACGGCAACCTTGCTTCTCGGCCCATTGCTCCTGGGCGGCGACGCGGCGCTGCACGCGTTCGACGAGACCGGTGGAGAAGGTCCGCATGCTGATGCCGCGGCGCTTCGCGAGGATGGTTTGCGCGACGTCGGTTTGCGGGTTCGGCTGGCATGCCCAGTACAGCGTCATCAGCCAGCCGATGCCCGTCCATGCGAACAGGGCGTTGAACATCGCGATCATCAGCTTGTCGTGCCGGCCGCGCCGGTCGGCGATGACGGCCGGGAGAAAATAGAGCGCGATCGCTGCGACCGAACCGGCCACCTGAATCAGGACTGCGTGTTGCATGTTGCTGCTCCGTCCGAACTGCAATGAGACCGATTGTCGCGCTTTTTCCGTTTGTGTGCTGGCAATTGATTGTTGCGTTTTTAATGACGATCAGTGCGCGGCGGCGGCCTCCAGCTGCGCATCGTTGCTCAGCACGAAACCTTCGTCGAGCCAGCCGGTAACGCCGCCGATCATCAGCTTCACCGGGCGGCCGAGCCGCGCGAGCCGGATCGCCGCGCGCGCGGCGCCGTTGCAATGCGGACCCGCGCAGTACACGACGAACAGCGTGTCGGCCGGATGGTCGGCGAGCTTGCCGGCGACGATCTTGCGGTGCGGCAGGTTGCGCGCGCCGGGCACGTGGCCGGCGGCAAACTGTTCCGGACTCCGGACGTCGAGCAGCACGAAATCGGGCGCGCCGGACGCGAACGCGTCATGCACGTCCCAGCAGTCGGTCTCGAAGCGCAGCGACGCTTCGAAGTGGGCGAGGGCGGCGGCGCTGTCGGCGGCGGGGACGTCGGTTACGTATGACATGAAAGGCGCTCCTGAAGGACGGCGCGGAATGCGCCGGAATGAAGGGCAGTATCGCGGTTCGCCGGCTTTTCCGGCAGTGGCGCGATCGACAAGTTCCGGTAACATCACGCCATGCATAATCATCTCGTCGTCGCGCTCGCCTACGATCGCCTCTGCACCTTCGAATTCGGCTGCGTGGTCGAACTGTTCGCGCTCGAACGCCCGGAACTCGGCGTCGACTGGTATCGCTTCGCGGTCTGCGCGAGCGAGCCGGGGCCCGTGCGCGCGGCCGGCGGCATCACGGTCGCCGCGCCGTACCGGCTCGCGATGCTCGATCGCGCGGACACCATCGTGATCCCCGGCTGGCGCGATCCGGACGAACTGCCGCCGGAGCCGTTGCTGAAGAGGCTGCGTGCCGCGCATCGCCGCGGCGCGCGGCTCTGTTCGATCTGCTCGGGCGTGTTCGTGCTCGCGGCGGCCGGCGTGCTCGACGGGTTGACCGTGACGACGCACTGGCGTTATGCCGAGCGCCTGCAGGCGCGCTATCCGGCGCTGCGCGTGAATCCCGACGCGCTGTACGTCGACGAAGGGCAGATCGTCACGTCGGCCGGCTCGGCCGCGGGGCTCGACATGCTGTTGCATCTCGTGCGCCGCGATCATGGCGGCGCGATCGCGAACCGCGTCGCGCAACGTCTCGTGCTGCCGCCGCATCGCGACGGCGGCCAGGCGCAGTTCGTGCCGCGCCCGGTCGCACCGGGCGGCAGCGACCGACTCGCGAAGCTGATCGACTGGATGCGCGCGCATGCGGCCGAGCCGCACACGCTCGCGTCGCTGGCCGCGCAGGCCGCGATGAGCACGCGCACGCTGCAGCGCCAGTTCGCGGATGCAACGGGCATGTCGCCGCTCGCGTGGCTGATCCGCGAGCGCGTGAACGTCGCGAAGGACATGCTCGAAACGCATCCCGCGCTGTCGCTCGCGCAGATTGCCGTGCGCTCGGGGTTCGGTTCCGAGGAGTCGCTGCGCCGCCATTTCCGGCGTGTCGCGGCGACGAGCCCCGCCGCGTACCGGCGCGGGATGGATCGCGGCGTCCGGCCTCCGCACGCGTAAGCGTCGCGTCTTCCCCTGCATCGGCGGCGCCCGGCCGTCGGTCATTTCTTGTCGACTTCAAGCGCGCGTAAGATGGCGGTCGCCGTGCGGCGACCCGATCCACGCATGCCGCCCATCCCGCGCGCCGCGGCGGGAAGCCGCCATTGATCCCTCACAACGACAAGGACAAGGACAATCACCATGGGCCTGCTGGGAAAGCTGTTCGGAAAGAAACCGCGCGACGAAGCCGCGTCGCCCGTACCTTCGACCGGTGCGCCAGACGCTCCGGAAGCATCCGACGCGGCCGGGCAGGATGGCCCCGACATCGCGCCCGAACTCGCACCCGCGCTGAAGGCATTCCAGGCCGGCCGGCACGAGACCGCGATCGCGGCCGCCGCGCCGCATGCAGAGCGGCTGGCCGATGCGACGCGTCTGTGCGCGCTGTCGTACTCGGCGATGAAGCGTTACCCGGAAGCGTTTCCGTACTGGCTCGCGTTGTTCCAGCACGAGCCGAGCGCGCACAACGCGGTGCAGCTCGCGACGACTTCCGTGATGTGCGACGAAGTGGAACGCGGCGAAGCGTGGATGCAGAAGGCCGCCGAGGTCAATCACGACACGCGCGAGCAGTCGGATGTCGCCGCGCGCGTGAACTTCATCTCGGCGCTGATGCAAAGCGGCCACCTGCGCGAGTCGCTGCCGCATCTCGCATGGGTGCGCGACGTGTATGGCCACGTGCGCATCACCGATTCGACGTTCCTCTACATGCGCGGCATTCCGTTCTTTTCCGCATTCCTCGAGAACAGTCTCGAGATCCTGAAGGCCATGCAGCCGGCCGATGCGATCGCGCCGTGGTACGGCGAGCTGAAGGGCAAGCTCGACGAGGAAGGCGAAGCGCTGCTTGCCGCGTGGGTTGGTCAGCTGCCGGCGTAACCGGCAGGTCCTCATGCATCGCGCCGCCGGCCGCGTGTTGCCGGCGCGGCGTCGCGACGCGCATGCTCGGCGCGTGTCGGTATCGTGCGCGGTTTCCTTGATGCACGCGATCCGGTACACGCCGTCCTCGACTTCGACGCCGTGCGTGTCGTGCGTGAAGCTGGGGAAGCGCAGGTCGTACTGCTCGAGCGCCTCCAGGTAGCCGAGCAGCGGGCCGTCGGCCGGCCCCGCGTTTTCTCCGGGCATCAGCAGCGGGATGCCGGGCGGATAGGGTGATGAATCCGCTGCGCGGCAGCGCGTTCGAGCAATAGGGAAAACGGGCCCGAAACCGACCCTGAAAACGGCGCGGAAAGGGCCCCGGGCCGGGGCCATCGGCGTATCATCCGGTTTTTCGTCAGCCCTATCCAGGCACCCCCACCATGACCTCCGTCGACACTACCCCCGTCCTCGACCATGACAAGCTCGTGACCTTCGTCGAGCGCAAGTGGAACGATGAAATCCTCCACGCACTGACCGACTACATCGCGATCCCCGCGAAGAGTCCCGCATTCGACCCCGACTGGGCGAAGCGCGGGTATCTCGAACGGGTCGTGACCGATGCCGCGCAGTGGGCCGAACGCCAGCCGGTGAAAGGCCTGAAGCTCGAGATCGTGCGTCTGCCCGGCCGTACGCCGGTGATCTTCTTCGAAACCCCCGCGACGCGCTCGGGCAGCACCGACACGATCCTGCTGTACGGCCACCTCGACAAGCAGCCCGAATTCGACGGCTGGCGCGCGGACCTCGGCCCGTGGACGCCGAAGTTCGAGAACGGCAAGCTGTACGGCCGTGGCGGCGCGGACGACGGCTACGCGATCTACGCCAGCCTCGCGGCGCTCGGCGCGCTCGACGAGCAGGGCATCGAGCGGCCGCGCTGTGTCGGCCTGATCGAGACCTGCGAGGAATCGGGCAGCTACGACCTGCTGCCGTACGTCGACGCGCTGCGCGACCGGCTCGGCCAGGTGTCGCTCGTCGTGTGCCTCGACTCGGGCGCCGGCAACTACGACCAGATGTGGCTCACCACGTCGCTGCGCGGGCTCGTGTCCGGCGACCTGCAGGTCGAGGTGCTCGAAGAGGGCCTGCATTCGGGCGTGTACGGCGGCATCGCGCCGTCGAGCTTCCGCGTGATGCGCCAGTTGTTCGAACGCCTGGAAGATGCGAAGAACGGCAACCTGCTGCCGGGCGTGTTCCATTGCGAGATTCCGGACAGCCGCGTGCGCGAAGCCGATGCCGCCGCCGCGATTCTCGGCGACACCGTGTGGAAGGGGCTGCCGTGGGCATGCGGGATGGACGGCAAGCCGGTGCTGCCGACCACGACCGATCCGCGCGAGGCGCTGCTGAATTCGACGTGGCGTCCGTCGCTGTCGGTGACGGGTGCGGCCGGCTTGCCGGCGCTCGCCGATGCGGGCAACGTGCTGCGTCCGCGCACCGCGTTCAAGCTGTCGCTGCGCCTGCCGCCGCTCGTCGACGCCGCGCAGGCCGTGCAGCAACTGAAGGAACTGCTCGAACTCGATCCGCCGTACAACGCGAAGGTCACGTTCAAGCCGGACGCGGGCGCCGCGACCGGCTGGAGCGCGCCGGATCTCGCGCCGTGGCTCGCGTCGTCGCTCGACGCCGCGTCGCGCCGGCACTTCGGCGCGGACTGCGCGTACATGGGCCTCGGCGGCACGATTCCGCTGATGAACGTGCTGCAGGCCGGTTTCCCGTCCGCGCAGTTCATGGTGTGCGGCGTGCTCGGGCCGAAGTCGAATGCGCACGGCCCGAACGAGTTCCTGCACGTGCCGTACGCGAAGAAGCTCACCGCGGCGGTAGCGGACGTGATCGCGTCCGCGCGCTGAGCGCCGTTGCTGCCCATCCCACCTCGACCCGACCTGACGGAGCCTTGCCGATGACCGCGCTGCCGACACCCGATACCGAACCGCTGCGCATGCGCGCCGAACCGCTGCACGCGTTCGTCGCGGCACTCTGGGAGCGGGCCGGCAGCAGCGAGCGTGAGGCGCGGCTCGTCGCCGATCACCTGGTCGGCGCGAATCTCGCGGGTCACGATTCGCACGGGATCGGGATGATCCCGAACTACGTCGCATCGTGGCGGGAAGGGCAGTTGCAGTTGAACGGGCACGCGTCGATCGTCCGCGACGGCGGCGCGGTGCTCACCGTCGATGGCGGGCGCGGTTTCGGCCAGGTGATCGCGTTCGAGGCGATGGTCGAAGGCATCGAGCGCGCACGCCGCATGGGCATCTGCGCGATCGGGCTGCGCGACGTGCATCACCTCGGCCGCATCGGGCACTGGGCTGAGCAGTGCGCGCGTTCGGGGCTCGTGTCGTTTCACTTCGTCAATGTGCCGGGCGACCTGCTGGTCGCGCCGCTGCACGGCACCGATCCGCGCTTCGGCACGAATCCGTTTTGCGCCGCGTATCCGCGCGCGGGCCAGCCGCCGCTGCTGCTCGACTTCGCGACGAGCGCGATCGCATACGGCAAGACGCGTGTCGCCCATAACCAGGGCAAGCGCGTGCCGGCCGGGTCGCTGATCGATCATCGCGGCCAGCCGACCGACGATCCGGCCGTCATGCACGAGCAGCCGTTCGGCTCGCTGCTGCCGTTCGGGCTGCACAAGGGCTATGCACTGGCCGCGATGTGCGAGATCTTCGGCGGCGCGCTGGTTGGCGGCCATACGACGTACGGCGACACGCTGCAGAAGACGAGTGCGATCGTGAACGGGATGCTGTCGGTGCTGATCGACCCGAACGCGTTCGATGCGGCCGATGGGCAGCGCGAGGCCGATGCGTTCGTCGCGTGGGCGAAGGCGTCGCCGCAGGCGGGCGATGCGCCGGTGCGGATGCCCGGCGAGCCGGAGGAGGCGAGTCGCGCCGCGCGCGGCGCGGACGGCATCCCGGTCGATCGCGCGACGTGGCGGCAGATTCGCGAAAGCGCGGCGGCCGTCGGCTTCGACGACGCGGAACTCGACGTGTGGACGCAGCGCTGCACGGAGCCCGCATGAGCTGGCAATCCGAGAAGGCGCACGGCGAGGAGATCGCGTACCAGCTCGCGCCGCTCGGCAAGGCGGAAGTCGTGCGGTTCTTCAGCGGCGCCGCGATGCGGCTCGACGGCGTGATGTTCGGCTTCATGTCGCGCGGGTCGCTGTTCCTGCGCGTCGACGACGTGAACCGTCCGGCGTTCGTCGCGGCGGGGATGGGCCCGTTCTCGTACGAGCGTCCCACGCGCACCGTTGCGCTCGAGGGCTATTACGAAACGCCGGCCGACGTGCTCGAGGACGCGGGCGCGCTGTTCGACTGGTGTCGCGGCGCGTATCGCGCGGCGTTGCTGGCCGGGGCGCCGAAGCGCAAGGCACGGCCGAAGTCGAAGCCGGCGCCGAAACCGGAGGCGACGCGCAAGCGCACGTAGCGTCGAGCGTACGACGGCGCTTTTCCCGTCCTTTCTTTCGATCCACGCTGGATGCGCGCAAGCGCCGGGCTTGACGCACCGCATATTCCGCCTGCTTCACAACGGCGGCCCCGGCGTTTATGATCGGCGCGATTGCGTCCGTGCCCGGCGCAACCCGAGCCGGTCTCGCTGCCGGCCTCGCGAACGGCGCATCGAAAGCCGCGCGAATGATTCCCCACTCATCGTTCCAGACGGAGATAGCCGATGCTCGTCCTGATTCTCGGTTTAGCGATCTTCCTCGGTGTGCACTCGATCCGGATCGTCGCGGACGGCTGGCGATCCGCGACCGTCGAGCGGATCGGCGAGAAGCGCTGGAAGGGCCCCTATGCGATCGCGTCGATCGTCGGCTTCGTGCTGATCATCTGGGGTTACGGGATCGCGCGCCAGGGCGGGGCGCTGCTGTGGGTGTCGCCCGCCGGCGTGCGGCACCTCACCGGCATGCTGACCGCGATCGCATTCGTGCTGATCGCCGCGTCCTACGTGCCGCGCAACCGCATCAAGACGCTCGTCGGCCATCCGATGGTGGCCGGCGTGATGGTGTGGGCCATCGCGCACCTGCTCGCGAACGGCTCGCTGCATGCGGTCGTGCTGTTCGGCGCATTCTTCGTGTGGTCGCTGGTCGATTTCGTCGTGTGGCGCGCGCGCGACCGCCGCGACGGCGTCCGCTATCCGGCCGGCAGGCTGTCGGGCGATGCCGTGACGATCGTGGCCGGGCTCGTCGTGTGGGCCGTCTTCGCGCTGTTCCTGCACGGGCCGCTGATCGGCGTGCGGCCGTTCGGTTGAACGTGCTCGCCTGCAAGGATTGACGAGCGGGGCGCCCAGCCCGTCCCTGGCGGTCGCGACATCGAGGCGGGCGCATTACCGCCATCGCTCACCGCATGGACGCCTGCCCATCGATTGCGCGTGCGTCGCGGCCGACGGCGTGCGTGCCGTGCGCGCGATCGGCGCGCGTCAGATCGGCTTGACGAACAGCCCGACGGTCAGCGCGGTGCCGATGCAGACGATCGCGATCCGCAGCACGCGCTCGTTCACGCGGTGCAGCGCCCACGCGCCGAGCAGGCCGCCGACGACCGCGCCGCCGCCAAGTGCGATGGCCGCCTGCCAGTGCAGGTGCGGCGAGCTCAGGAACAGCACGACCGCCGACGCGTTCATCACGCCCGCGAGTGCATTTTTGGTCGACATCGCGTGACGCGGCGACAGGCCGGCCATCGTCAGCGCGGCCATCATCAGGAACCCGATGCCGCCGCCGAAGTAGCCGCCGTAGATCGCGATCAGGAACTGCGCGATCGCGGCCGTGACGGGGCCGAGATGCTGTGTGCCCGCGCCGGGCTTGCGGAAGAAGCTGCCCCACGCGAACACGACCGTCGCGAACAGCACGAGCCACGGCACGAGGTGCGAGAAGATCGACGACGGCGTTTTCAGCAGCAGCAGCCCGCCGAGTGCGCCGCCGACCACGCTGATCGCGAACAGCGCGCGAAACGGCAGCTTGCCCGCGCCGCGCACCATGTTCCGGCTTGCCCAGCCCGTCGTGACCTGGCCGGGGAACAGCGCGACCGTCGACGTGATGTTCGCCGCGAGCGGCGACATCCCCGATACGATCAGCGCGGGCAGCGTGACGAACGAGCCGCCGCCCGCGAGGGCGTTCTGCAGGCCGGCCCAGAGGCCGGCGAGGATGATGAGAGCGAGCATCGGTGCGGGGGTGCTGAGGTGGTAGGCTCGCATGCCGGGGGCCGGCACGCGCGGTGGTCGCTCGATGGTAATGCAGGATGGCCGACGCGCAAATCGGGGCAAGCGCGGGGCGTCGGATGTGCGGGGCCAGGGGCCGAAGGGGCGGGCGGCGCGGCTTGTCGCGTCAGGTCTCGTCACGTCACGCCGCCATGGCGTCATGCCGTCATGGCGTTATTTCGCCAACGTGCGTGGGGCGCGCATCGGATGCCGCGTCACGCGTCCGGTCGAGCGGCGGGTTCTTCCTTTGCCGCATCGCCTTCGACGTCCGGATAGACGATCGTGCCGTCCGCCCGGATCACCGCGCCGGCCGTGAGGCGCGCGGGCTCCACGCGGTTCTTGCCCATGATGTGCAGCACCGTTTCGCCGCGCGCGATCAGGTAGTCGGACACGATGCGCCGGTGACAGCGCCACCACACGGCTTCCGAGCACATGATCGCACAGCGTTGCGCGTGCCCTTGCGCGATCAGCTGGTCGAGGCCCGCTCGAAACTCGGGCGACAGTGCGTAGTCGGCGTAGCGATGGAAGCTGCTGTTCGTCCAGAAATCGTTGACCTCGTCGGGCACGCCGCGCGACTTGCCGCGCAGGCCGCCGAGCGCCGCGATGTGTTCGTACGCGATATCGACGGCGGCGAGTGCGTCGGGGAGCGTCGCTTCGTTAAACTGCGGATTCGTGCGCGAGCGCGTCATCTTCCGGATATCGGCGAGCAGCGCGACATCGACCGCATCGAGCATCTCGACGAATTCGTCGAGCGTGCGGTTCGAATGGCCGATCGTGTAGAACGGGAGTGTCACGCGTCGTCCTTGCCGTCGATGCGTTCGAGCACGCGGCCGCGATGCGCGGCGATGTGGTCGGTGCGATCGCTCTTGATCTCGTATTGCGGATCGTCGGGCGATGCGCGGTGGCGATGCCCCTTGTAGTCGAAATCCTGTGTGTGGATCGCGATGATCGTGCCGGTCACGTACCCGGCTTCGGAATTCCAGCGGACGTGGTCGCCCAGTCTGAATGGCTGCGTCATGCGGAAGCCTCCTTGCGTCAATGCCGCGTACGCTTGCCGTCGTGGCGCGGGTTGCCCGCACCGCGACGGCAAGGCATGCAAGCACTCATTATCCGCCCGGACCGGGTTCGAGAAAAGACACAGATGGCGGCACGACCCGGTGCGCCAGCAATCGATGGGCCTGCGCTCGCGGTGTCATCGCCGCGTGTGCCCACCTTCCCTGATTGATTCGTGATCCTGCGTTTTTGACGCGCCGTTCGCGGGGGAAGTGGAGGACACGGTGGCGGCTGGAGAAACATGAACGTGCTGCTTCACATACGGCAGGGCCTGTTCGCCGACGAGGATACCGAGCAGGCCGACGAGGGTGATCGCGGGCGGCGCCGGCGAGCGTATGCCGAGCAGTGAATAGATGAGGCCAACCAGGAGGCCGGCGCCTGGCGACAAGAGATAGGTTTCATGCGGTGCGTGCCGCGGTGTTCCGCGTCGGGCGAGGCGCTGGACGGTTTGAAGGACCGAACCGCGACCGATCGCGCCGCGCCTCGGGCAACGGAGGGCCGGCGCATCGCGCCCGCATGGGGCGCGACCGGCATGAATCCGGGCGTCTTCGCTTCGTGGAATCGCTTCGGTATCAGTGCGACTCGTGCGCGCCGAACATCGTTTTCGCGTACTGGATGCCGACACCGAACGCGCCGCCGAGCTTCATCGCGATGCCCGTCGTGAGGTCATAGGTTTCGGTGCGGGCCCAGTCGCGCTGCAGTTCGAGCAGGTAGGTCAGCGCCGTGATCGGGCGGGCGCCAGCCTGGATCATTCGCTCGATCGCGCGTTCGTGCGCTTCGGACGTGCAGTCGCCGCAGGCATCGGTGACCACGTAGACTTCGAAACCCTGCTCGAGCGCCGACAGCACGGGGCCGTTGACGCATACCGAAGTCCACAGGCCGGCGATGACCAGGCGGGTCTTGCCGGTGGCGTTGACGCGCGCGACGAGATGCTCGTCTTCCCAGCCGTTGGACGTCGTGCGGTCGGTGATTTCCGCATCGGGAAAGACTTCGGTGATCTCGTCGAACAGCGGGCCGGCGAAGCTGTCGCGCGAGATCGTCGAGATGATCGTCGGCACCTTGAAGCCCTTTGCGGCGCGCGCCAGGATGCCCGCGTTGGCGCGCAGGCTGGTGATGTCGATCGACTTCGTGTTGAACGCCATTTGAGACTGGTGATCGACCAGAAGCAATGCGTGATCGTGCGGGCTGAGGAGGGAACTGGCGGGTTTTGCAATCGCTTTGACGCTCATGACGCATTCCTGGTGAGGATGACGGAGATGGCCGGACCATGGCACATGGTTGGTCTGAAGGCCGACGGCGGCGAAATGACTTCGCGTCGTCGGCATACCGAAACTCTAGCAGCGGCCATTCGCGAGGAGGAACGCATCGGCGCGGAATCATTTCCGCATTTTTGCGGATGACGGCACGATCGCCGTGCAACGGCAACCGGTCACGCGTCGTGTCGAGTGAGCGTCGCCGTCCGCTATCGATCGCTGTCCGGCGTATGGCAGAAGCGCGGGCCGTGGCCTTCGATGAGGTCGCGATGCTCGGCGATCGCTTCGGCGCAATGCCGCATGAACGCGAGAACCCGTTCGGATCTGCGGATATCCGGATGAGTCAGCACCCATAGCTCGTCGGAAACCGAAGGCTCGACGGGGCTGATGCGGACGAGCTTCTCCGAGACGTCGCCGTGCATGCACGGCAGGAACCCGATCCCGATTCCCGCGGCGATGGCCGCCGCGACGCCTGCCACGGAATCGCTCCGGTAGACGATGTTTTCCCGCCGGACATGATCGTCGACGAACCGGAACGCGCGGAGCCCCGACAGGCCTTCTCCGTACGAGATCCAGTGTCGCCGGTAGAGTGCGTCGACGTCGAGCGTCGAGCCGACGTAGTCGATCCTGCGCCCGTAGATGGCCCATGCGACGTTCGCGATCTTGCGGCCGGCGAGGTTCTCGGGCGGCGCGATGGTGGCCCGAAATGCGATGTCGGAATCGCCGCGCGCGAGATTCAACGACCTGTTGCCGACGATCACATCGACGTGCACGCCCGGATTGCGCACCCGGAAATCGGCGATGACGGGGGTCAGGAAGTCCAGCAGCAACGCATCGCTGGTGGTGATCCGCAACTCGCCTTCATGACCCTGCGCGCGCCCCGACACGCGGAGCGCGACGCCGACGATCTCTTTCTCCATGCGCTCGGCCAGCGCGATCACACTGGCGCCCGAAGCCGTCGGCAGGTAACCGCCCCTGCGGCGATCGAACAGCACCGAATCCAGCGTCCGCTCGACGGCGGCCAGCCGACGCGACAGGGTCGAGTGGTTCAAGCCGAGTGAGTTCGCCGCGGCGACGAGGGTGCCGTTTTCGCCGATGGCCTTGACGATGCGCAGGTCGTCCCATGAAAGGGCGCGCAGAAAATCGCTCATGATGTTCCTTGGATGCTGTGAGCGAGCGAGCGAGCCGGCGGTGCGGGGCGTGGTGTTGCGCGGGTCGTTTCCCGTGCCCGGATGCACGCGGGTCTCGCTCGGCGCGGTAGTGTAGAGCAAGATGAGCGAACCAGTGAGGCTCGTCGTCGACGATGTCGGTGGCAATCCGACATCGCTTCCGACGATTTCGTAGCGCATTGACGCACCGGCATTCAGAAGATCAGGAATCCGATTTGAGAGGCGATGGGCCGGAAGTTGGCGCATCGCAACATGAGACGTTCGACGCGCGCACATCGAATATTTCATTTTCCTGACGAATCGACGCGCGATCCTCTACTTGCTCGCGTGAAATTGCCGTGCTAATTTTTCATGAAATTGATTGGCGAAAATTTCACGGGAGCCCGCATGTTCGTGCAGTCCGACCGTCACGTCGCAAGCTACTACGCCGGCACCTACCCGGCGCCGATCCCGCCGCGCCTGGAACTGGATGAACGCATCGATGCCGATGTGCTGGTCGTCGGCGCGGGCTTCAGCGGGTTGCACACGGCGTTGCGCCTCGCGCTCGCGGGCAAGCGCGTGGTCGTGCTCGAAGCGAGCCGCGTCGCGTGGGCTGCATCTGGCCGCAACGGCGGACAGGCGCTGCTCGGCTGGTCGTGCGACATGCAGCCGCTCGAGGATTCGCTCGGCCGCGACGGCGCGCGCGTGCTGTGGGACAGCATGCGCTGGGCCGCGGCCGAAGTGCGCGAACTGCCTGCACGTCATGGCTTCGACATCGACTACCGACCCGGCAGCCTGTGGGCCGCGGTGCGGCCGCGCCGCGTCGCGATGCTCGCGCAGGCCCGCGACGAAGCGGCGCAGCGCTGGGGCTATGACCGGCTGCGCGTGATCGGGCAGGACGAGATGCCGGAATGGATCGGCAGCGCGCGCTATCTCGCCGCGCTCTACGATCCCGAGGCTGGCCATCTGAATCCGCTGAAGCTCGCGCTCGGTCTCGCGCAGACGATCGAGCGGGCCGGCGGCCGCATCTTCGAACAGAGCCGCGTGCTCGACTGCCGCGAGACGGCCGGTGGCCATATCGCTCGCACCGCGCACGGCGAAGTGCGCGCGGACGTGCTCGTGCTCGCGTGCAACGCGTACGTCGACCGGCTCGATCCGGATCTGTCGCGCCGGCTGCTGCCGGTCGGCACCTACCAGGTCGCGAGCGCGCCGCTTGCGCCGGACGTCGCGCGTTCGCTGCTGCCGCGCAACAGCTGCGTGATCGACAACCAGTTCGTGCCCGACTACTTCCGCCTGAGCCCCGACAACCGCCTGCTGTTCGGCGGCGGCTGCACGTATCTCGGCGGCATACCTGCCGACATCGCGGCGGCGACGCGCCCGCACCTCGAACGGGTGTTCCCGCAACTGAGCGGCGTGCCGCTCGACTATGCATGGGGCGGCCACATCGACATCAGCATGCGACGCACGCCGGACATCGGCCGCCGCGGCCAGCGCTTCTGGCTGCAGGGCTTCTCGGGACACGGCGTGCTGCCGACGCTCGCCGGTGCGCGTGCGATCGCCGATGCCGTGCTCGGCGACGACCGCCTGCTCGCGCAGTACCAGCGCATCCGCAATCCGCGCTTTCCCGGCGGCGACCGCCTGGCCGCGCCGCTGGAGGCGATCGGCAAGGCCTGGTACCGTTTGCGCGATACCGTCTGACACACCGGAATCCATCATGAACGAACAGGAAGAGATAGAAAGTCTGGCGATCCTGATCCGCGATCTGCGCAAGCATCGCAAGGTCACGCTCAACGATCTCGCGGAACGGATCGGTCGCTCGGTCGGCTTTCTGTCGCAGGTCGAACGCGGGCTGTCGCGCCCGACGGTCGCCGACCTGACCGCGATCGGCGAGGCGCTCGGCGTGCCGACCACGTATTTCTACAGCCTGAGCAAGCCGCGCAGCGTGCCGTGGGTCACGCGGCCCGACGAGCGGCGCACCGTGTATTACGCGGCCGGCATCACGGACATCCTCGTGTCGCCGAACATGCGTTCGCGCTTCTCGATCCTCGAGAGCCATCTCGCGCCCGGCGCGAGCAGCGGCGAGCGCTCCGTCGACGACAGCGACGAGCAGGGCGGCTTCGTGCTCGAAGGCGAGCTGACGATCTGGATCGACGGCGATGACACGCCCGTCACGCTCGGCCCGAACGACGCGTTCCAGTTGCCCGCGCACCAGCGGTTTCGTTACGCGAACCTGGGCGATGCGCCGACGCGCGTGATCTGGGTGTTCACCTGAGTTGTCGGCGGGGCGGCCTGACGGGCCGTCGCGCCGTGTTGCCGGTTTGCAGTAGTGATCGACATCGGGCATGTGACGTGCCGCATGCCGATGAGTCCGGTTCGCCGCGACGCGGCACCGCCATACAAGACATGGAAAGGATGAGACATGGCTGACGTCGTTCCCGTGCTGGTCGATGAGGTCCGCGCATTCCGGCAGGCGCATCCCGAGATCCGCTATGTCGACCTGATCTGTCTCGACCTGCCGGGCCACTTCTACGGCAAGCGCTATCCGATCGATGCGCTCGAGAAGGTCGCGTCCGGCTCGCTGCTGAAGCTGCCGCAGAATTGCGTGCTGCTCGGCACGCAGGGCGGCCTCTACAAGATCGGCGATTACTGTTTCAACGACGGCGACCCCGACGCGCCGCGTCGCCTGATTCCCGGCACGCTGAAGCCGGTGCGCTGGGAGTGGCAACCGCTCGCGCAGATGCTGATCAGCTCCGACGGCACCGATGCGCCGATCGAGTTCGAGCCGCGCGAGGTGCTTGCGCGCGTGCTGCGCCGGTTCGCGGCGCGCGGCATCCGGCCGGTCGTCGCGTTCGAGCTCGAGTTCTACCTGTTCGCCGCGCAGCTCGCGGACGGGATGCCGCAGTATCCGCGCGACCGCCTGAGCGACGACCGCGATGATCAGCCGAACATGCACATCGAACGGTTGTCACGGTTTTCCGACGTGCTGCACGAGATGGTCGAGGCCGCGTGCGAGCAGGGAGTGGACGCGACGGTGATCACGGCCGAGCTCGGGCCCGGCCAGTTCGAGATCAATTTCGGCCATACCGACGATGCGCTGCGTGCGGCCGACTGGTCGGCACTGTTCTGCCGCAGCACGCGCGGCGTCGCGTTGCAGCACGGCTATCGCGCGAGCTTCATGGGCAAGCCGTACCTGCATGCGCCGGGCAGCGGGATGCACGTGCACGTGAGCCTGTACGACGACGCGGGCCGCAACCTGCTCGCCGCGGACGGGCAGCGGCCGCTGCGGCATGCGGTGGCCGGCTGCCTCGCGCTGCTGCCGCACTGCATGCCGGTGTTCGCGCCGAATCACAACGCGTTTCGCCGCTACGGATCGATGGTGAACGCGGCGAGCCGCGCAAGCTGGGGCTTCGAGGATCGCGACGCATGCATCCGGATTCCGGAATCGGATGCGCGCAATCTGCGCATCGAGCATCGGCTCGCGAGCGCGGACGCGAACCCGTACCTGGTGCTCGCGGCGATCCTGACCGGGATGGAGCACGGGCTCGATGCGCGGATCGAGCCGATCGCGCCGCTCAACGACGATCGCGGCAGCGGGATCGATTTTCCGAAGGAGATGCTGTCGGCCGTCGCGGCGATGCAGGATCACGCGGCGGTACGTGAAGGGCTCGGCAGTGAGTTTGTGATGGTGTATTGCGAGAACAAGCGGCAGGAGGAGCTGGATTTTCGCAACGAGATCGGCGCGCGGGAGTATCGGTGGTTTCTGTGATGGTGCGGCACCGGGAGGGCTATTCGCGATGCGTCGCGCGGTTCGTCCGTGCCTTTCCGGACCCATGTATTGCATCACGGAAGGTGCCGCGCCGCGAGGCGACTCACGGTACGGCACCCGAACAGCGCTTACTCGCCGAGCTTCGCCGTCACGCACCCCGTGCTCGAGCATTCGCGCTCGCGTTCGCGCAGGAACGACAGGCGCGATTGCGTCGCGTCGATCGCGCACTGGAGGTTCACGAGATAGCCGTCGTCGCGCGTTTCGCTGCAGCGGTCGTCGCGCTGCTTCATCCACGCAAGCTGGCCCGTCTTCAGTTTCGCCTGCTGGTCGCCGCTCAGTTGCTTGCGCACGCGGCCGTACTCGTCGTTCAGTTCGCGGTCGAGCTGCGAGAACTCGTTGCTGCTGCAGTACACCTGATCGAACGCGCTGCGCGGCTTCCCGCAACCGGCCGCCTGCGCGGCGAACGGAACGGCAAGCGCGAGCAGTGCGCAGGATGCGAGCAGATTCTTCTTCTTCATGGTAGTGCTCCTCACTGGGTGAAAACCGTTTGAACCGACCGGCGCCAGCCTTTACCTGGCCGCCGTACACGCATCGATCCCGCCCGCGATCGCGGTAGCGAGACGCTGGATCGTCTCGCGCTGCGCGAGACGCTTTTCCTCGTCGGGATTGACGATCACGCCGGCCTCGACCAGCACGGCCGGAATCGGCGCGGTGCGCAGCACGACGAGATCGTCGAAGCGATGGATGCCGAGCTGCGGATCGATCAGCGGGCGGTTCTCGCCCTTGATCGGCTGCGCGTGATACAGCGACGGCCGTTCGCCGGCCGCGACCAGCCGCTCGGCGATCGACTTCGCGCAACGCAGGCTTTCCGCGTAGTGCGGATTGCGCTCCGACACGAACACGGCGAAACCGCGGAATTCGCGTTGCCGGCCCGCGTCGATGAACTGCTGCTGCATCGAATCGTGATGGATCGACACGAACAGGTTCGCGTCGGGCGCTTGCGTCGAACGCTGGTCGAGCGTGATTTCGCGGCCGTCGGCCGCCGTGCGCAGCACGCGATCGCCATGCGCGACGAGCCGCTCGGAGACGGCCGTGGACAGGTCGAGGTTGTACCGGTATTCGACGCGGCCGCTCGCGCCGGTTGCACCAGGATGGGCCGGCGTATGGCCGGTGTCGACGACGATGTAGCGGCCGGAGGCGGGCGGCGCGTCGGGGCTTGCGGCATCGGCCGCATGCAGCGCCAGTGGCGTGCCCAGCAGCGGAGCGCACGCGAGCAGGCGCGCGGCGGCGCGCGCGAACGGGCGAAGGCGTCGAACGGTTCGGTGTGTCATTGTTGTTGTCGAGGAGGGCATACGGCGCCGCGAATGGCGCGGCACCGCCGGCCTGCTCAATGCAGTCGGAATGTCGCGCGATTATAGCGGTTGCCGGCGGCGCCGCAATGACGGAATGCACGCCGCCGCATGCGCCGCAAACCGGCGCTCAGGCGAGCACGCGTCGCGCCGCGAGCATGCCCCAGTACGACGCTTCCTCGAACAGCGACAGCCCGGACAGGTCCGCATGCGCGAACACGACGGGGCCGTCGGCCTCGCGCAACGCGAGCAGCCCCGGCCGGCTCAGGAAGCCGACGTCGGGCGTTGCCATCGCATGACCGCGCACGGTGATCTCGAGCGCGCTCGCATGCTTCCACAGCTCGCGTCCGTACACGGCCTGCAGGTCGATTGCCGCCTGCTCGCGCAGCGCATCGGGCTTCGCCTGCGCGAGCCAGCGACGCGTGTCGTCCGGCGCGCGTGTGCTCAATGCCTGGTACGCGGAGAACACGGAGCGCGTCGGTGGCGACATCCGGATCAGCTGGTGCGTCGACACGACATAGCCGAGCCCCGCGCCGTCATAGACGACGTTGTCCCATGCGAGCGGCACGCCGGCTTGCTCGGCCGGCATCCCGTCGAGCAGGAAGTTGGATACGAGCCACGGTGCGCGCGGCGGCAGGTCGCGCGCGGGATCGAAACCGTACGCGTAAAGCTGCGCAAACACGCGCGCCGCGACGAACAGCGGCATCGCGCTGACGACGCGCCGCGCCTTCAGCGTGAAGGTCGACAGCGTACCGTCGCTGGCGATGCGCGCGCACAGCACGTCCACACCGCCCGCGCGTTCGGTCGCGCGAACGGCGAAGCCATCCCGCGACCATGCGTTCGAACCGGTGCGCGCGGTGATCGAATCGCTCAGCTTCGTCACCATCGCATGCAGCCCGTCGGGCCAGGTCAGCACCGCGCCGTCGCTCGCATTGCGCGCATGGCCGCCGCGCGACGAGAAATAGTGCAGGCCGGCCCACGCGGACACATGCTCGTAGCCCGCGCCGTAGTCGTCGCGGCAGCAGTAGTTCAGGTACCAGTGCAGCGCGGTCGCGGTGTAACCCTCGTCGAGCAGCCACTGCTTGAACGAGCGCCGGTCGAGTGCGCGCCAGTGCGGGTCGCGCGACGATTCCGCGATCGGGATGCAGAACACCTTGCGGCCGTCCGCGCCGCGCGCGGTGCGCAGACCGTCCGTGTACGCGAAGAAGCGCGTTTGCTGCGCGAGCGCGTCGGTATCGAGGCCGGTCGCCGGCACGATGCCGTCCTGCCACTCGCCGCGGATGAACAGCCGTTCGTCGGGCGCATGCACGAGCACGCGCTCGTCGTACACGGGTTGCACGGAGAACGGCGCCGACTCGATCACGCCGAGATCGGCGAGCATGTCGCGCAGGTGCGCGGATTCGAGCGACGGCAGCGGCAGGTAGTGCGCGCCCTTCGGATAGCCGAGCCCGCCGAAGCGGCCGCCGGCCGCATTGCCGCCGAATTCGGGGCCCGCGAGCACGGTGAAGTGCTTGTGGCCCGCGCGCGCGAGTTGCCACGCGCACGACAGACCGGCGGCCCCCGCGCCGAGGATCGCGACGTCGGTTTCGATCGTGCCGGACGGTGGCGGCAGCGCCGCGTGGTCGCGCAGCGCATGGCCTTCGCGCATGCCGGGGTAGCCGACGCGCGGCGTCGTCTCGATCCAGCCGGTGCGGCCGCACGCGGCGAGCGACGCGGCCGCGGACGTGACGAGGAACGTGCGGCGATCCATCAGCGCAGCACGTGCTTCCAGTCGTCGTCGAAGCGGCGCACGAGCGGCTGGTCGTTGAGTTCGTTCGGCGACATCGGCAGCGCCGGCATGTCGGCCGGGAAGTGGAACATCTCGGCGGCCGTCTGCACGTCGAGCCAGCGCGTCGGCACCGAGTAATGCGTCGGCACGGTGAAGTCGCGGCGCTTGCCGGCGATCACGAACCCCCAGTCGCCGAACGACGGCACGTAGCAGTGGTACGGCCACGTGTTGAGCCCGGCTTCGTGCAGCGTCGCGATGATGGTCCAGTACGCGTGCGGCGCGAAATACGGCGACGTCGACTGGATCACCGCATAGCCGTTCTCCGACAGGTGGCGCGCGAGCAGCCGGAACACCGGCACCGAATACAGCCGGCCGAGCCCGAAGTTGGTCGGATCGGGGAAGTCGACGACGATCGCGTCGTACACGTCGGCGTTCGATTCGAGCCAGCGCACCGCGTCGGCGTTGATCACGTGCACGCGCGGGTCCTTCAGAGAGCCCTGGTTCAGCTTCACGAGCGGTGCCGAGGTCGAGAACAGCTTCGTCATCGCGGGGTCGAGATCGATGAGCGTGATCTGTTCGAGGTTGCGGTGCTTGAGCAGCTCGCGCACCGCGAGGCCGTCGCCGCCGCCGAGCACGAGCACGCGCTTCGCCCACGGCAGCGCCTCGATCGTCGGATGGATCAGCGCCTCGTGATAGCGATGCTCGTCGCGCGACGAGAACTGCAGGTTACCGTTCAGGTACAGCCGCATGTCGTCGTGCCACTGCGTGAGCACGATGCGCTGGTATGGCGTCGTTTCCGAATAGATCGTCTCGTCGCCGTACACGCCGTGCTCGGCCCAGTGCGTGATGCGGTCCGACAGCGCGAAGCCGGCGACGAGCAGCCCGATCACGAGCGACGCGCGCATCAGCTTGCCGCGCACGTTGCGGATCTCGTCGCGGAACAGGTGCGTGGTCCACAGCGCGACGAAGGCGTTCAGGAGCCCGAACAGGAAGCTCGTGCGCAGCAGGCCGAGACGCGGCGCGAGCACCAGCGGGAAGATCAGCGACACGGCAAGCGAGCCGAGATAGTCGAAGGTCAGCACCTCGCTGACGGTATGGCGGAACGCCTGGCGGCGCTGCTGGAACGCGCGCATCACGAGCGGGATTTCCATCCCGATCAGCAGGCCGAGTGCGAGCACGAGCGCGTAGAGCGCCGCACGGAACGGCGCGGCGAGCCACGCGAACACCGCGAACAGCAGCGCGGCCGACACGCCGCCGAGCAGGCCGACGAGCAGCTCGATGTCGACGAAGCGGTCGAGCACGTCGTCGTCCTCGACGAACTTCGCGAGCCACGAGCCGATCCCCATCGCGAACAGGTAGCAGCCGATCACCGACGAGAACTGCAGGATCGAATCGCCGAGCAGGTAGCTCGACAGTGCGCTGCTGATCAGTTCGTAGCCGAGCCCGCACGACGCGAGCACGAGGATCGACAGGACGAGCGCGCGCTTATGCAGCATGGCGCGTCCGTTGTGCAGTGTTCGGCAATGTGGATATACTGGCGCGGATTTTCGAGCGGCGGCCCTGCGTGGGCCGACCGGCGACGGGGCGGCGAACCGAGCACAAAATCCGAGGAAAAGAATGAATAGTGCCTATCTTTATGCGGTTCATTTACTGTCGGCGTTCGTGCTGCTTTTCGTGTTCGCGGCAGTGTACCTGAAGGTCACCCCGTTCGACGAACTGGCACTGATCCGCGACGGCAACGCGGCCGCGACGCTGTCGTTCGGCGGCGCGCTGATCGGGTTCTGCCTGACGCTCGCCTCCAGCATCGCGCACAACTCGACGCTCGGCGAAGTCATGCTGTGGGCCGTCGGCGCGATGGCCGTGCAGCTTGTCACCTATGCGGTGCTGACCCGCCTGATTCCCGGCATGAACCATGCGATCGAGGATCGCAACGTCGCGATGGGCGGCCTGATGGGCGCCGCGTCGCTCGTCGTCGGCATCATCAATGCCGCCTGCCTGACCTGACGCGCCACGCGCTCGAGGAGATCGACATGAGTCTGGGTTCGTTTATCCGCAAGCAGTTCATCGACGTCCTGCAATGGACGGAGGACACCGACGGCGTGCTGGCCTGGCGCTATCCGATGGAAGACCAGGAGATCCAGTACGGCGGCCAGCTGACCGTGCGCGAAACGCAGGTCGCGATCTTCGTCAACGAAGGCAAGGTCGCCGACGTGTTCCAGCCTGGGCTGTACAAGCTGGAAACGCGCACGCTGCCGGTGCTCACGTACCTGAAGAACTGGGATAAGTTCTTTCAATCGCCTTTCAAGTCGGACGTCTACTTCTTCAGCACGCGGCTGCAGCTCGGCCGGCGCTGGGGCACCGCGCAGCCGGTGACGATCCGCGATCGCGAATTCGGCTTCGTGCAGCTGCGCGCGTTCGGCATCTACTCGTATCGGATCGTCGATGCGGCCGCGTTCCACCGCGAGGTGAGCGGCACGCGTGCGCAGTACACGGTCGACGATCTCGAACAGCAGTTGCGCAACCTGGTCGTCACCGCGATGAGCACGACGTTCGGCTCGGCCGACGTGCCGTTCGTCGACATGGCCGCGAACCAGACGCTGCTGTCGCAACGCGTCGCCGAGGCGCTGGTGCCGGTGTTCACGCGCTACGGCCTCGCGCTCGATGCGTTCGCGGTCGAAAGCGTGTCGCTGCCGGCCGAGCTGCAGAAGGCGCTCGACCTGCGGATCGGCGCGGGGATGGCCGGCGATCTCGCCCGCGCGACGCAATACCAGACCGCTCAGGCGATCCCGCTTGCCGCGCAGAACCCGGGCGGCATCGCGGGTGTCGGCGCGGGGCTCGCGGCTGGCGCTGCGATCGGGCAGGCGATGGCCGGCCAGATCGCGGGCGCCGCGCAGCCGGCACCGCCCGCACCTCCGGCGCCCGTCGCGGCACCGGTCGCCGCTGCGCAACCTGCCGCACCGGCGGAAGCGACCGATTACGTGCAGCGCCTCGAACAGCTGAAGGCCCTGCTCGACAAGGGCCTCGTGACCGAAGACGAATATTCGCGCGCGAAGGCGGAAATCCTCGCGAAGCTCACCCGGTAAGCGTCGCGCATGTTCAGTACTTCGTGCCCCCAGTGCGGCGCGCCGGTCGAGTTTCGCTCGGCGGCGGCCGTGATGGCCGTCTGCGCGTTCTGCCGCAGCACGCTGCTCAAGCGCGGCGCCGACGTCGAACGCATCGGCGAGCTGGCCACGGTGCTCGACGACGCGTCGCCGATCCAGATCGGCACGGCCGGACGCTACGGCAAGCGCACGTTCACCGTGCTCGGGCGCATCCAGATGACCTACGACGCCGGCGCGTGGAGCGAATGGTATGTCGTGTTCGACGACGGCACGTTCGGCTGGCTGTCGGATGCGTCGGGGCAGTATGCGATCACGGTGCGCGAGCCCGACGATGCGTCAGGCGGCACCTGGCCCGCGTTCGGCACGCTCGAACCCGGCATGCGGATCGATCATGGCGGCCGCGCGTATCTCGTGTCGGACGTGCGCACCGCGCGCTGCACGGGCGGCGACGGCGAGCTGCCGTTTCGCGTCGATGCCGGCTGGGAGGCGCGCGTCGTCGACCTGCGCACCGGCAACGCGTTCGCGACGTACGACTATTCCGACGCCGAAGCGAACGGCGGGAGCCCGGCCGTCTATACGGGCGAAGCGCTGGAGTTCGATGCGCTTGCGTTCACCGGCCTGCGCGATACCGAGAACGATACGCGCGAGAAGCGCGGTGCGGAGATGGTGCCGTTTGCGTGCCCGAGCTGTGGCGCGTCGCTGTCGTATGCGCCGAACTTGGCCGACTACGTGGTGTGCGGCACTTGTCACGCGGGCGTGCAATGCACGGCCGAGCAGCAGACCGTGTTCGCCGCGCAGCGCAAGCTCGATGCGGTGAAGGGCGCGCTGGAGCTCGGCGCGATCGGCACGTTCGACGGCGTGAAGTACACGGTGATCGGGATGATGCGCTGCCGCGTGCCGGGCGACGACGAGACGTGGGACGAATACCTGCTGCTGAACCCGAAGCGCGGGTTCCTGTGGCTCGTGCAGAGCGAAGGGCGCTGGGAGCGCGTGCAGGTGCTCGATCACTGGCCGACGATCGGCGTCGAGTCCGACGTGACCGACGGCGGCAAGACTTATCGACTGCGCGAGGCATACGACTCGGAGGTTGTCTACGTGGTCGGTGCGTTCAACTGGCGCGTGCAGGTCGGCGACCGCACGTCGATCGTCGACTACGGTTGGCAGAAGGACAAGCTCACGCGCGAGCGCAGCGCGGCGGAAATCGTCTGGTCGCGTGCACGGCCGTTGTCGGCCAGCGCGCTGGCCGAGCGCTTCGGCACGCCTGCGCTTGCAGCGGCAGCGGTTGCGCCCGCAACGGGTTCCGCCGGGAAGTCGACGGGCCTGTTCGGCGCGAAGCACCCGCACAGCTTCGCGCCGCTGCCGTTCGTGTTCAGCGCGATCCTCGTGATTCTCAACATGGGTTCGCTGTTCTCGTTCAGCGGCCGCTCCGTCTACGTGCTGGTCGGCCTGCTCGTGCTGTGGCTGCCTGAATGGCTGTGGAAGAGCTTCGCATCGGACGGGGGCAACGCGTGATGCGCTATATCCTCTACGGCATCTACGGGCTGATCGTCGTTACGCTGTTCAGCTGCGCGTCGATCGGCGGCAGCGGTTCGGGCGGCAGCGGCTGGGGCAGTTCGTCGGCGCGCAGCGGCTACTCGTCGTACGGGTCGCACAAATGACGGCACGCGACAGCGTCGCGGCGCCGCGCGCGACGCTCGGCTCGCACGTGCTGGCCGATCTCGCCGGCATCGACGCGGCGCTGCTGCGCGATGCCGCGCGGCTCGAGACGATGCTCACCGACGCCGCGCAGCAGGCCGGCGCGCGCGTGATCGGCGCGCATTTCCATCATTTCGGCGGCGAGCATGGCGTGACGGGTGTCGTGCTGCTGGCGGAATCGCACATCACGATTCATACGTGGCCCGAACACGGCTTCGCGGCTGTCGACGCATTCATGTGCGGCGCCGCACGCGCGGCCGATGCGGTCGATGCAATCGCCGCCGCGCTCGGCACGCATGCACAGGTCCGGCAGCAGGTGGCGCGCGGCGTC
Source organism: Burkholderia sp. 10_S31 (assembly GCF_056930375.1). NCBI lineage: Bacteria > Pseudomonadati > Pseudomonadota > Betaproteobacteria > Burkholderiales > Burkholderiaceae > Burkholderia > Burkholderia sp. 10_S31. The sequence goes on along the minus strand of NZ_JBXOWK010000001.1, from coordinate 2,890,504 downwards.
GCGTGAGCGACGCTCAGTGCGGCAACGCTTCGGCTTCGGCCCAGCGCTTGAACGAGTCGAGACGCCGGCGTGTCTGCACGAGATAGAACGCGCCGATCAGCGGTTCGAGCAGCCAGCGCAGCCACGCCGGCTGCGCGCGGAAGTGATACGTGAACTTCACTTCGGTCGTGCCCGGCGTGCGCTCGGTGAAGTTCCAACTGCCGCTGAAGCGCTCGAGCACCTTCGGCCCGTCGACCATTTCGACGGCCGCGACCTGCGGTGGACGGTACGAGATGTAGCGCGACACCATCGTCGCGCCCGACTGGCTGCGGCAGAACGCGTCGACGCCGACGTCGGCCGTCATCCCGTCGGGCAGATAGGCGTCGGCGAGGAAGCTGTCCCACACGAGCCGCCGCGCGTAGTCCTGCGACCACGTGAAGAGGCGTCTGCGATCGACGCCGACGATCCGGCTGACAGAGATCCTCATGATGGCGGGCGCAACGGCGCGGATTGGAATGAAATCGAGTGTAACCCGCCTGCGCCGCGCAATTCTTCAGACTTCGTCAAGTCGAGCCGGTGCTCGATTGACCTTCTCGGGGAATTCCCCTACGATCGATTCCATACCTTCGGGAAAGACCCGAAGCGTTTCAATCTCTTGAGGGAGCCTCATGAGTACGCAACAGAACCGGCGCTTCGACGCGCTCGTTTTCATTGGTCGTTTCCAGCCTCCGCATCGTGGTCACCTGAACGTGCTGAAGTCGGCACTGAGCCGGGCCGAACGCGTGTGCGTGCTGATCGGCTCGACCGACAAGCCCCGCACCATCAAGGATCCGTTCTCGTTCGACGAGCGCCGCCAGATGCTGGCTTCGCTGCTCGATGCGTCCGAGCGCGAGCGCGTGACGATCGCGCCGGTGCAGGATTCGACGTACAACGACGGCGACTGGGTGCGCTGGGTGCAGGATGCCGTGGCCGCCGCGCTCGGCGACGTCGCGCAGCGCAAGGTCGGGTTGATCGGCCACGAGAAGGACGCCACCTCGTATTACCTGCGGATGTTCCCGCAATGGGAGCTTGTCGACGTCGATGCGACCGAGGACATTTCCGCGACCGAAATCCGCGACCAGTATTTCGCTGAACGCACCAACAGCTTCGTGCAATGGGCGGTGCCGGAACCCGTGTTCGGCTGGCTCGAGCGTTTCCGCACGCAGCCGGAATTCGCGCAGCTGAAGGCCGAAGCCGAATTCATTGCGGGCTATCGCAAGGCATGGTCGGCTGCACCGTATCCGGTCACGTTCGTGACGGTTGACGCGGTGGTCGTGCACTCGGGCCATATCCTGCTCGTGCGCCGACGCAGCGAACCGGGCCGCGGCCTGTGGGCGCTGCCGGGCGGGTTCGTCGAGCAGGACGAACGGCTCGATGCTGCGTGCATTCGCGAACTGCGCGAGGAGACCGGCCTGAAGCTGCCGGAGCCCGTGCTGCGCGGCTCGATCAAGGATCGCCAGGTGTTCGATCATCCGACGCGCTCGCTGCGCGGCCGCACGATCACGCACGCGTGCCTGTTCAACTTCCCGACGGGCGAATTGCCGCGCGTGAAGGGCAGCGACGACGCCGACAAGGCGCGCTGGGTGCCGCTCAACGAATTCGCGCAGATGCGCAACGTGATGTTCGAGGATCACTTCGAGATCGCGTATCACTTCCTGGGGAAACTGTGATCCGCTGATTCCCCGGATTCCGGTCCGCTGCGACAGACGCGGCGGCACTTCAACGGCCTAGAGGAGCTCTAGCCATGCAAAACGATCTCGGCGGCTTTGCCGCGGTTCTCGCCAATCCGATCCTCAACACGGATTCGTACAAGGCTTCCCACTTCCTGCAATATCCGCCCGACGCGCAGGCGATGTTCTCGTACGTCGAATCGCGCGGCGGCCGCTACGACCGCACGCTGTTCTTCGGCCTGCAGATGCTGCTGAAGGAATATCTGTGCCGGCCAGTCACGCACGCGATGATCGACGACGCGCGCGATTTCTTCGCGGCGCACGGCGAGCCGTTCAACGAGGACGGGTGGCGTCATGTCGTCGAGCGCTACGACGGCTATCTGCCCGTGAAGATCCGCGCGGTGCCCGAAGGTTCGATCGTGCCCGTGCACAACGTGCTGATGACCGTCGAATGCGACGACCCGAAGGTATTCTGGCTCGCGTCGTATCTGGAGACGATGCTGCTGCGCGTGTGGTATCCGGTGACGGTCGCGACGCGCAGCTGGCACCTGCGGCAGACGATCCGCCGCTTTCTCGAGAGGACCGACGACGATCTCGCGCAGTTGCCGTTCAAGCTGCACGACTTCGGCGCGCGCGGCGTGTCGAGCGCGGAGTCGGCCGCGATCGGCGGCGCGGCGCACCTCGTCAGCTTCATGGGTTCGGACACGGTGCTCGGCGTGCTGGCCGCGAACCGCTTCTATCGCGAGCCGATGGCCGCGTATTCGGTGCCGGCGGCCGAGCACAGCACGATCACGTCGTGGGGGCGCGCGCGTGAAGCCGACGCATACCGGAACATGATCGCCCGCTTCGGGCTGCCTGGGGCGATCGTTTCAGTCGTGTCGGACTCCTACGATCTGTTCGCCGCACTTGAAATGTGGGGTGGGCCGCTGCGCCAGGCAGTGATCGATTCGGGCGCGACGCTCGTCGTGCGCCCCGACTCTGGCGACCCGGTGACGATCGTGCTGCAGACTGTGCGCGCACTCGATGCATCGTTCGGCTCGACCGTGAACGGCAAGGGGCGGCGCGTGCTGAACCGCGTGCGCGTGATTCAGGGCGACGGCGTCGACGAGCGGTCGATCGAAGCGATCCTCATCGCGCTCGACGACGCGGGCTATGCGGCCGGCAACGTCGTGTTCGGGATGGGCGGCGCGTTGCTGCAGCAGGTGAACCGCGATACGCAGCGCTTCGCGATGAAGTGCTCGGCGATCCGGCGCGACGGCGTGTGGCACGACGTTCGCAAGGATCCGGTCACCGATCAGGGCAAGCGCTCGAAGAAGGGGCGGCTGACGTTGCTGCGCAATCGGCGCACGGGCGAGTACCGGACGGCGACGCTGCCGGTCGCGTGGGACGATCGTGTGCTCGAAGGCGAGTGGGACGATGCGCTCGAAACAGTGTTCGACATGGGACGGATGCTGGTCGATACGACGTTCGCCGAGGTGCGGGCGAGGGCGCACGCCGGCGAGGCGTAGGCCGGGGCCGGCGGGCGATGCGGTGGAGGTTCGCGTCGCCCTTGCGACAGGGGCGTTCGGCTGCGATGCCGTTGCGCCGCTCAGCCGGCAGTCCCGTTTCAAAGCCCGGTGCGCGTGCGCATCGCATCCGCGACCGCGTCGCGTACGCAGGTCGCCGCGATTTCCGACGCGCGGGTCCGCGCCGCACGCGCGAGTCGGGCGATCACCAGCGGCTGGATCACGGTCGACTCCCGGATCGGGCATTCAACGACGAGCGGCGAGCGCGTGACCGCCGGGCTTTGCGTGATCAGCAGCGACACGCCGAGCCCGCTTGCGACCATCGCGCGTACGAGTTCGATCGACACCGCGCGATAGCGGACATTCGGCGACAGGCCACATTGCCAGAACGGCGCCATCAGGAAGTCGCGGCTATGCGGCAGGTCGATCAGGATGAACGGCTGAGAGGCGAGATCGCGCAATGAAATCGCACGCTTGCGCTTGGCAAGTACCGACCCGGCCGGCACGAGCGCATAGGGCCGCAATTCGGCGAGACACTCGCGCTCGATGTCTTCGGGCAAGCCGACGTCGTACATCAGTGCGAAGTCGATCTGCTGCTTGTGCAGTGCCATGTCGAGCTGCGCGAGATCACCTTCGACGAAGCGGATCTCGAGGCGTGGATGACGCTGCTGCGCGAGCTCGAGCACGCGCGGCAAATAGACCGGCGCGATCGTGCTGAAGATGCCGATCTGCACGACGCCGCCCGGCTCGTCGCCGACATCGTCCGTCGCGAACGCCGACGCCGATGCAAGCAACTGACGTGCCTCGGCCAGCTTGCGCTCGCCGAAATGCGTGAGCGTCATCCGCGTGCCCGCGCCGCGCGTGAACAGTGGATCGTCGAACAGCGCTTCGAGTTCGCGGATCGCCACCGATATCGACGGTTGCGACACGTTGAGCCGGAGCGCGGCCGCGGTCGTGCTGCCCGCTTCCGCGGCCGCGACGAAATAGCGAAGCAGTCTCAGCGACAGAGCCATGTCGGACCTACCCATATGAAAATCTTATAGGTGTTAATTTATTCCGATATTTTATCTGATTGCCTTGCTCGAACAGAATCACCGCATCGGCCGACTCGGCCCGACCTTCAGGAGAAAGATGCCGTGACTATGTCCAGGCTGCCGCTCGACGGCATACGCGTGATCGACTTTTCCCGGGTGCTGGCGGGGCCGCTGTGTTCGGCACTGCTCGGCGACCTCGGCGCCGACGTGATCAAGATCGAGCCGCCCGCCGGCGACGACTACCGCGCAATCGGCCCGTTCGCGAACGGCGAGAGCGGGCTGTTCGGCGCGATGAATCGCAACAAGCGCAGTGTCGTGATCGACATGAAGACGGCTGACGGACGGGCGCTTGCGCAATCGCTGTGCGCGGATGCGGATGTCGTCGTCGAGAATTTCCGCCCCGGCGTGGCCGATCGGCTCGGGATCGGCTACGCGGCACTGTCGGCGCGCAACCCGGCGCTGGTCTATGCGAGCGTATCGGGCTTCGGGCAGACCGGCCCCGAATCGAGCCGGCCGGCGTACGACATCATCCTGCAGGCGATGTGCGGGCTGATGGACGCGACCGGCGCGCCGGATGGTGAGCCGACGCTCGTCGGCGATTCCGTATCCGACGTGGTCAGCGGGATATTTGCATCATGGGGCGTGCTTGCCGCGCTCGTCGCACGCGATCGTACTGGTCAGGGTACGCACGTCGATGTGTCGATGTTCGATGCGACGATGAGCCTGACCGCTGCGCTCGTCGCGCGTTACGCGACCACCGGCGTGGCGCCGCGGCGTGTCGGCAACCGCCATCCGACTTCCGCGCCGTTCGGCGCCTATCGTGCGGCGGACGGACATTTCATCGTCGCGGTACTCAACAACAAACTGTTCGGCCTGCTTGCCGACACGATCGGCCATCCGACGCTGGTCGACGATGTGCGTTTCGCGTCCGACACATTGCGTTGCGAACACGAGGCGGCATTGCGTGCGTGCATCGAGCAGTGGAGCGCGACGCGTTCGGTCGACGAGGTCAACGAGATGCTTGGCGCGGCGGGCATTCCGGTCGCGCCGATCCGGAACATCCAGGAAGCGCTCGAAAGCGAACAGGCGCGCACGCGACGCCTGCTCGTCGATACGGTCGCGGCCGACGGCTCGCCGATCCGGTTGCCTGCCCAGCCGCTGAAATTTTCCGCCTATCCCGACACGCGTACGACGCGTGCACCCCAGCTCGGCGAGCATACGCGCGCGGTGCTTGGACGGGTGCTTGGTCTCGACGATGCGGCTATCTCCGCACTCGTGAAGGCCGGCGTCGTTCACGCGGCAGCCGAAACGGTCGTCACCGGCGCTGCCGAGTCTGCACGACAAACCGAAACCCATCAGGAGATGAACGATGCTTAAACGACTGGGCGTCGGCGACGCCGACCTCGAAATCGCCGACGCGATCCGCCGCTTCGCGCAAGCCGAACTCGCACCGTACGCCGCGCAAGTCGATCGTGACGAAACGTCGACGACACGCTATATGCCGGCGCTGGCCGAGCTCGGCGTGATGGGGATGAACCTGCCGGAGCGCTGGGGCGGAATTGGCGCGTCACCTGCCGCGATCATCCTGTCGCTGGCCGAGATCGCGAGCGCGTGCGCGGCGACCTCGTCGATGATCGGCGCCCACTATCTGGCGACCGACTCCGTGCTGATCGGTGGCGACGACACGTTGCGTGCCCGCTATCTGCCGGATGCCGCGAGCGGCGCGAAGCTGGGCGCATTCGCGCTGACCGAACCGCAGGCCGGCTCCAATCCGGCCGGCATGACGACGCAGGCCGTCCGCGACGGCGACCACTATCGCATTCGTGGCGTCAAGCATTTCATCTCGAATGCCGATGCCGCCCAATTCATCGTCGTCTATGCGAAAACCGCACCGGAACTCGGTACGCGCGGAATCAGCGCATTCATCGTCGATCGCGATACGCCCGGCGTGTCGGTGTCGTCACCGGAAAAGCTGATGGGCATTCACGGCGCACCCGCGCACGAGGTTGCGTTCGACTGCAGGGTGCCGGCGTCGAACCGGCTCGGCGACGAGGGGAGCGGTTTCCGCACGGCGATGAAGGTGTTGGACAACAGCCGTCTCGATGTCGCGGCGACGAGCCTCGGTATTGCCGAGGCGGCACTTGGCGATGCGATCGACTGGGCGAAGCAGCGTCACGTCGGCGGCGAGCCGCTCGCGCACAAGCAGGGGCTGCAATGGCGCTTCGCCGACATGAAGACGCAACTCGAGGCTGCATGGCTGCTGACGCTGCAGGCCGCGGCGCGGCGTGCAGCCGGCGAGCCGTTTACGGACATGGCGTCGATGGCGAAGCTGTATGCGTCGGAGATGGTGGCGTTCGTGACCGATGCTGCATTGCAGATTCATGGCGGGTACGGCTTCACGCGCGAAATGCGGATCGAGCGACTGGTGCGGGACGCACGCATCCTGCGGATCTACGAAGGATCGTCGGAGATCCAGCGCACGGTGATTGCCCGCACGATGCTTGCGTGACGGCAAATGCAACCGAACAAGGAGACGAATGATGAAGATGCTGGTGGCAGTGAAAAGAGTGGTCGATTACAACGTGAAGATCCGCGTGAAGTCGGACAACACGGGTGTCGACATCGCGAACGTGAAGATGTCGATGAACCCGTTCGACGAAATTGCGGTGGAAGAAGCCGTGCGCCTGAAGGAGGCTGGCGTGGCGACCGAAGTGATCGCGGTGTCGGTCGGTGTCGCGCAAGCGCAGGAAACGCTGCGTACGGCGCTGGCGATCGGCGCGGATCGCGCGATCCTCGTTGAGTCGAGCGACAGCGTCGAGCCGCTGGCTGTCGCGAAGATCCTGAAGGCGCTGGTCGACAAGGAGCAGCCGCAGCTGGTGATCCTCGGCAAGCAGGCAATCGACGACGATTCGAACCAGACGGGCCAGATGCTGGCTGCGCTGGCCAACCTGCCGCAAGCGACGTTCGCATCGAAGGTGACGATCGCCGACGGCCGTGCAACCGTTGCGCGCGAAGTCGACGGCGGCGCGGAAACGCTGTCGCTTCAACTGCCCGCAGTCGTCACCACCGACCTGCGCCTGAACGAGCCGCGCTACGTGACGCTGCCGAACATCATGAAGGCGAAGAAGAAGCCGCTGGAAACGGTGAAGCCGGAAGACCTGGGCGTGGACGTCGCGCCGCGTCTGAAGACGCTGAAGGTGGTCGAGCCGCCGAAGCGCGCAGCCGGCGTGAAGGTGCCGGACGTGAAGACGCTGGTCGAGAAGCTGAAGACCGAAGCCAAGGTGCTGTAAGAGGGAGCGCAAAGAAATGACGATTCTGGTGATTGCAGAGTGCGACGCCCCGAAGGAAGCCCCCTTGGGGGGCAACGCGTCGATCAAGGCCGCGACGCTGAACACGGTGGCAGCGGCGGCGAAGATTGGCGGTGACATCCACGTGCTGGTCGCGGGCCACAACGCACAGGGCGCAGCGGACGCCGCAGCAAAGATCGCGGTTGTCTCGAAGGTGCTGCTGGCCGACGCGCCGCAGCTCGAAGCGGGCCTCGCGGAAAACGTCGAAGCGACCGCGCTGAACATCGCGAAGGACTACTCGCACATCCTCGCGCCGGCCACCGCCTACGGCAAGAACATCGCGCCGCGTATCGCCGCGAAGCTGGACGTCGCGCAGATCTCGGACATCACGGCGGTCGATTCGGCCGACACGTTCGAGCGCCCGATCTACGCGGGTAACGCGATCGCGACAGTGCAGTCGAGCGATCCGATCAAGGTGATCACGGTGCGTGCGACGGGCTTCGATCCGGTTGCAGCGGAAGGCGGCAGCGCATCGGTCGAGAAGATCGAAGCGGCAGCCGACGCCGGCAAGTCGCAGTTCGTGAGCCGTGAAGTGACGAAACTGGACCGTCCGGAGCTGACGTCGGCGAGCATCATCGTGTCGGGCGGCCGCGGCCTCGGCAGCGGCGAGAACTACACGAAGGTGCTGGAGCCGCTGGCGGACAAGCTGTCGGCAGCACTGGGCGCCTCGCGCGCGGCAGTCGATGCCGGCTACGTGCCGAACGACTACCAGGTCGGCCAGACCGGCAAGATCGTCGCACCGCAGCTGTACATCGCGGTCGGCATCTCGGGTGCGATCCAGCATCTGGCCGGCATGAAGGATTCGAAGGTGATCGTCGCGATCAACAAGGATCCGGAAGCGCCGATCTTCAGCGTGGCCGATTACGGCCTGGTCGGCGACCTGAACGAGCTTGTTCCGGCGCTGACCGCGTCGGTCTGATTTCCGTAATCGTCAGGATCGACCGATCCTGCACGCACGCCGTGTCGTCGCGACTGGCGCGCAACCCCCGCGAAGGACCGTGTCCGCTTCACCGGCCGGCCGTCGTCGACGAGCATGCGGGCATGTCATCGCATGCCGTCGACCTGGCCCGATGTCGGCGGTCCGAGCGACCCACAAGCGCAGTTTTCCACCGGTCAGGAGCCGAGCATGGAACGTACCGCTTTACCTGTCGCCAATACATCGCTGATCGAGCGCCGCTCGATCGACTATATCCCCGAAGCCGAGCGCCACGGCAACCTGTTCAGTCAGTTCACCCTGTGGTTCGGCGCGAATCTGCAGGTCACGGCGGTCGTTGTCGGAGCACTGGCTGTGGTGCTCGGCGGCGACGTGTTCTGGTCGCTGGTTGGCTTGCTGGCAGGCCAGGTACTCGGCGGCGCGGTGATGGCGCTGCACGGCGCACAAGGGCCGCAGCTCGGGCTGCCGCAGATGGTCTCCAGCCGCGTGCAGTTTGGTGTGTACGGCGCGATCGTGCCACTCATGCTCGTTTGCGTGATGTATGTCGGATTCTCTGCGGGCGGAACGGTACTCGCCGGGCAGGCGATTGCGGAACTGTTGAACGTTGGCCATACCAGCGCGATCCTGATCTTCTCCGCGCTCGTCGTTCTGCTCACCGGCCTCGGCTACCGAACGATTCATGCGATGGGGCGCGTATCGAGCATCGTCGGCACGCTCGCATTCCTGTATCTGTTCGCGAGCCTGTTGCAAGGACACGCGTTCGCAGCGTTGCTGGCGAATCGTCACTTCACGCTCGCATCGTTCCTGCTTGCAGTGTCGTTGTCCGCGTCGTGGCAGATCGCCTACGGACCCTACGTCGCCGACTACTCCCGCTATCTGCCACGCACGACGTCGCCGGCGAAAACCTTTGCCGCCGTGTTCTGCGGCACCGTGATCGGTGCACAGGTGTCGATGACGTTCGGCGTGCTGGCCGCCGCGCTCGCCGGTGACCGCTTCTCGGGACACGAGGTCGCCTTCATCGTCGGCCTCGGTGCGACGGGCGCCATCGCGGCCGTGCTTTATTTCACGATCGCGCTGGGCAAGCTGACGATTACGACGCTCAACGCGTATGGCAGCGTGATGTCGGTCGCAGCGATCCTGACCGGCTTCGGTGGGCGGCGCGAGATCTCGCCGCGTACCCGCATCGCGTTCGTGCTGCTGAGCGTCGCCGCATCGAGCGGCATCGCGCTGGCCGGGCAGCATGATTTCCTGAAAGCGTTCTCGTCGTTCCTGTTGTTTCTGCTCGTGTTCTTCACGCCGTGGAGCGCGATCAATCTCGTCGACTACTACTGCGTCACCCGGGAACATTACGACGTGCCGGCGCTGTTCGACCCTGACGGACGGTATGGCCGCTGGAACGCCGTGGGCATCGCTGTCTACGCGATCGGCGTACTCGTGCAGATGCCGTTTGTCGCGACGGGGTTCTATACCGGGCTGTGGGTCGACGCGCTGGGTGGCGTCGACGTGTCGTGGATCGTCGGCATCGTCGTGCCGGGCCTGCTGTACTACGTCGCGTCGCGCGGAGCACGGGCGAGCGCGCCGGAGCGCCTGATCATGTCAGATTCGGCCGGTGACATCGAGTGAGACGCGGTTCGAGTGCGATTGCGTCGCCTCCGGCGGCGCTTCGGTATCGCGCGCGGCGCGGCGCGCCGCCTCCATCGCCCGAGCAAGCGCATCGAACACCGCCGGCCCCTTGCAGCGCGACACGTTGAAGCGCATGAACGATGTCGCGCTGTGCGATGCGCTGAACACATCGCCCGGCGCGAGCACGACATCATGGTCGAGCGCATGGCGTGCGACGCGTGCGGCATCGAGCCCGTCGGGCAGCTCGGCCCACACGAACAGGCCGCCGCGCGGTTCCGTCCAGATTCCGAGTCCGGCGCGCGCGAGCCGTCGGATCGTTTCGCCCATCGCATCGGCCAGCAGCGCCCGCAGGCTGTCGAGATGCCGCCGGTACGTGCCGTCGACCAGCAGCCGATGCACGACGTTCGCGCCGATCTGCGCATTGCCGAACGACGTCGCGAGCTTCAGGTCGACGAGCGCATCGATCCATTCGGGGCGCGCGGCGACATAGCCGCACCGGATCGCGGCCGACAGCGTCTTCGAGAAACTGCCGATCGATACCACGCGCGACAGCCCGTCGAATGCCGCCAGGCGCGGCGCGGGCGTGCTCTCGAAATCCGCGAAGATGTCGTCCTCGACGATCAGCAGGCCGTGCTCGGCCGCCAGCGTCAGCAGCCGGTGCGCGACCGGCGGCGCGAGCGTTGCGCCGGTCGGGTTGTGCAGCGCCGAGTTGGTGATGTAGAGCCGCGGCCGGTGTTCGGCGAGCACCTGTTCGAAGCGCGCGAGATCGGGGCCGTTCGGCGTGTACGGCACGCTGACGATCCGTGCGCGATGCGCGCGCAGCAGCGCCTGGAAGTTGAAGTAGCACGGATCGTCGAGCACGACGGTGTCGCCCGGCTCGAGCAGCAGCCGGCACACGAGATCGAGCGCATGCGTGCCGCCGTCGGTCAGCATGATCTGCGTGGGTTCCGCATGGACGCCGTGCTGCGCGAGCCGCCACGCGAGCTGCTGGCGCAGCGCGGGCAGCCCGAGCGGCGTCGCGTAGTCGGTCAGCGCGTCGGGTTCGTCGCGCGACACCGCGCGCAGCGCGCGGCGCAGGCTCTCGTCCGGCAGCCACGACGACGGCAGCCAGCCGCAGCCGGGCTTCACGGAACTCGGCGCGGCTTCGAGCGCCTGGCGCGACAGCCACAGCGGATCGAGTTCGCGATCGAGGCGCGGGCCGAGTTCGCCGAGCGCAAGCGGCGGTGCGTGGCCCGATACGTAGAAGCCGGAGCCGCGCCGCGCGACGAGCGCGCCTTCGCTCGCGAGCCGCTCGTAGGCGTCGACGACGGTCGATTTCGATACGTGCAGCGCGTCGGCCATCATCCGGATCGACGGCACGCGCGCGCCGGGCATCAGCGCGCGGCTCGCGATCCGCGCGCGCAGCGTGTCCATCACGGTTTCCACGCGCGTGCGCGACGGCGCGGGCGGAGCGGGGTTCGGCACGGAGCGGTTCATGGCGAGAAGGAACTGTACGGCCAGTTGTCCAGTACAGTTTGTCCGAATTGTATTGGGCTGTAGCTTACGCGCTTTTCGCGGGCGGCGGATCATCGGTCATCCACCTTTTTTCGACCAGGATTTACCGTGCAAAAGACGACCGACGGATGGCTCAGCGGCTTGCTGGGCGTGATCATCTTCAGTGGCTCGCTGCCGGCGACGCGCGTCGCGGTGCAGGGGCTCGACCCGCTGTTCCTCACGTTCGCGCGTGCGACGATCGCCGGCGTGCTCGGCCTGAGCCTGCTCGTCGCGCTGAAGCAGAAACGGCCGACGCGTGCGGAAACCGCGTCGCTCATCGTCGTCGCGCTCGGGGTCGTGGTCGGTTTTCCGCTGCTGACCGCGCTCGCGCTCAAGCACGTGACGTCCGCGCATGCGATCGTGTTCGTCGGGCTGCTGCCGCTCGCGACCGCGCTATTCGGCGTCTGGCGCGGCGGCGAACGGCCGCGGCTGCCGTTCTGGATCTTCTCGCTGGTCGGCAGCGGCGCGGTGGCCGCGTTCGCGCTGCGTAACGGCGGCAGCGCGGCGGTGCTGGGCGATGCGCTGATGCTGGCCGCGATCGTCGCGTGCGGGCTTGGCTATGCGGAAGGCGCGCGCCTGTCGCGCCAGCTCGGCGGCTGGCAGGTGATCTCGTGGGCGCTCGTGCTGTCGCTGCCGGTGATGCTGCCGCTCGCGTGGTTCACGTGGCCCGCGACGTTCGACGGCGTCGACGCCGCCGCGCTGTGGGGGCTCGCGTACGTGTCGCTGTTCAGCATGCTGATCGGCTTCGTGTTCTGGTATCGCGGTCTCGCGCTCGGCGGGATCGCGGGCGTCGGCCAGCTGCAGCTGCTGCAGCCGTTCTTCGGCTTCCTGCTCGCGGCCGGGCTGCTGCACGAGACGGTGCCGCCGTCGATGCTCGTCGTGACGGTCGTGGTCGTCGGCTGCGTCGCGGGTGCGAAGTACTTCTCGAAGATGGCGCCCGTGCAGCGCGCGGGCTGATTCACGCACCGCGCCCGCGCGACGACGCGACGGGCGCGACCCGTTCGCCGTCGCGCGCGCGCCGTTTACCCCATCACCACGTTGGCGAGCCGGAACTGGTACGCGGTCGCGGTGGTGCCGCCGCCGCCGCCCGTCATCACGATGTCGGCGCTCTTGATCCCCAGCAGCGACAGTTCGGTGTTGATGTCGGACAGCACGGCCGAATTCATCACCGCGCCCTGTTCGATCTGCGACGCGGTGCCGATCCACAGCGTCGGCTTGAACTCGAACACGGCCTTCTGGCCCGGCACGATACCCGTCTTGTTGGCGAGCAGCCGGTTGTCCTTGAAGACCGACGCGGTGATCGCCCCCTGGCTCAGGTCGTTGCGCAGCTGGATCTCGCGCGACGTCGGCGCCGCGCCGGCCAGCGCGAGCACGTTGCCCGATGTCGAGCGCGACACGTTGAAGACCTGTCCGTTGTCCGCGCGCTTTTGCGGCATGTAGTTGCCGTCGGCATCGCTCGCGGAGACGGTCGTCAGCATCGGGAACACGAACGGATGATTGTCGCCGCGTCCGCAGTTGGTGATGACCTTCCACGCGATCGCGAGCTCGTCGAAGTCCGTCGACACGTTCTTCTGGAAGATCACGATCTGGCTGTTGTTGACGTCGTTCGACAGGTTGACGAAGTTGAGATTGATGTCCATGAGTCACCTTGCTTTGCTTTGGATAACTGATTGAGTGGGCGCCGGCCGTGCATCGCCGGCGCACGGGCCGTTACGCCATCACCACGTTTTCCAGCCGGAACGTGAACGGCATCGAGCGCGGGCCCGGGCCGCCGCCGGTCATCACGATGTCGGCGCTCGCGATGCCGAGCAGCGACAGTTCGGTGTTGATGTCGGAGATCACCGCGGAGTTCATCAGCGCGCCCTGTTCGATCTGCGACGCGACGCCGATCCAGATCGTCGGCTTGAACTGGAACACGGCCTTCTGGCCCGGCGCGACGGACGTCTTGCGCGCGAGCGCGTTGCCGTCCTTGTAGATCGTCGCGTTGATCGCGCCGGCCGGCAGGTCGTTGCGTACCTGCACCTCGGAGCTCGCGCCCGGGTCGCTGCCGAGCTGCAGTACGTCGCCCGAGCTGGAGCGCACGACCTGGAACACCTGGCCGTTCGCCGCGATTTGCTGCGGCATGTAGTTGCCCCAGCTATCGCTCGCGCTCACGCTCATCGTCATCGGGAACTTGAACGGATGGTTGTCGCCCTGGCCGCAATTGCGGATCACCTTCCAAGCAATCGCGAGTTCGTCGAAGTCGGTCGCCACGTTCTTCTGGAAGATCACGACGCTCGAGTTGTTCGCGTCGTTCGAGCGGTTGATCAGGTTCAGTTGGATATCCACGTCGTTGCTCCTTGAGTTTGAAAAAACGGCAGTCGGTCTGCCGCACACCTTTCCCGCCGGCCCGGCCGTGAAGCCGTGCCGTCAAGCCGGTCCAAGCCGTGTCGGGCGACGCTATGCGCGCACGATGTGTTCGAGCACGAACGCGAACGGCTGCGCGTCGGTGCCGGTGCCGCCGCCCATCATCACGATGTCGGCCGCGGCCACGCCCGCCAGCGGCAGCAGCGTGTTCGCGCTCGACATCACCGCCGCGTGCAGCGCGCGGCTTTCCTGCACCTGCGACGCCACGCCGATCCATAGCGCCGGCGTGAAGCGGAACACTGCCTTTTGCCCGGGCACGACCGCTTCCTTCACCGCGATCAGCCGGCCCGCGCTGAACGCGTTGACGTTCACTGCGCCGCGCCGCATCCGGTTGACGACCTCGATGTCGCCGCCCGGCGCGTCGGCCGGGTCGGGCACGAGCCGGCCGCGTCCGGTCGGCTGCGCGTCGACCACGAAGCGCACGCCGGCGGGTGCCGTGACGCGCGGCGAGAAGTTGCCGTGCTCGTCGCCGAGCGCGACGTCGATATCGGTCGAGTAGTCGAACGGATGAAAGCAGTCGCGTCCGCAATAGCGGATCACCTTCCACGCGATCGCGAATGCGTCGAGATCGGGGATCACGTCGCGCTGGAACAGCACGACCTCGCTGTTGCCGCAGTCGTTCGAGCGATTGATGAAGCGGAGCTTGATGTTCATGACATTTGCTCCTGATCGGGCGTGCCGCGTGCGTCGCGCGGCAACCCCGCCCCCGACGTGCGCTGCAGGTCCGCCGCATAGGCGGGCAACGGGGCGGCGGCAACGAGGGCGTGCGGCGCGGCCGTTGCCGCGGTGGCGACGGCGACGCAGGCGGCGCCCGGCGTGCGGCGCGTCGCATGCGAGACGACGAGGCGCGGCGGCATCGTGGGGCCTGGCGAGCGAATGACGTTCATGCGGGACTCCTGTCGTGACGAGTGGCAAATGACGAATGATTGGAACGGATCAGGTGCGGCAAGATTTCAGCGACGGTTTCAGCTTACGGGCAGCCGACGTCATGCGAAATGGCGCGAACGACATGCGCGGCGACCCGTGACGTTCGGCCGGTGCGGCGTCACGGCGCTCATGACAGAAACAGCGCACGTTCGGCACGGCGGCGCTTCGTGAGCCCCGCGAGCGGCTTGCCGCCGGCCTTGTTCCAGACGAGGAACTGGTCGGCCGCGCGCGCGCTCGCGCCGGCGTTCAGGTAGCGCAGCAGCGTGGACGAGCGCAGCCGTCCCGCGCCGAGATTGAAGACGAACGACATCAGCGCATCGAATTGCTGCTGTGTGACCGGCACGTGCAGCAGCTTGCGCAGGTTCAGCTCGGCGCCGCGCAGGTCGCGCCGCAGCAGCGCCTCCGCCTCGGCCGGCGTAAGCGTCCGCGTGAAGCGCTCGTTGGGCAGGATCAGGTGCCCGTAGCCGATCGTCGGCTTGCCGACCGCATCGAGATAGCGCGAGAGCCGCAGCCCCTCGAACTGCTTGATCAGCGCGATGCCTTGCGCGCCGGTGCGTTCAGGCTGGGTCGCCATCGTCGTTCTCCTTGCTGCCCGGCCGTGCGCGCGGCACCAGGTGATGCGTGTATTCGTCGATCACGCGCATGATCGCTTCGGGCGGCGGCAGCGCCGCGAACTGCATTTCGATGTCGATGTGCTCGGTGTCGCGTTGCCGCGTGGTCCCCTGCGCGTCCTTTTTCCCGGAACGCGGCGCGAACGTCACGTAGAAGCGGCCGCGCTGGTCGTCGTTACCCGCGACGCCGCCGGCCGGCAGCGCCTCGGTGAAGTCGCCGCGCACGGTCAGGTGCACGACCATCCGGTCGAGCGCGAGCCCGCGGGGCGTGGCGAGCGCGACGAGCGGCACCGGCATCGTGTGCTCCGCGTCGAGCGCGACCGTGACCTCGCGCGGTGCGAGCAGGCCGTCGTCGCGCAGGTCGAAGAACTGGTCGAGCACGGCCGTGTACTGGTGCGCGAGCAACTGGTTCGCGGCGGCGGCGGCATGCTGCATCCCGCGTGCGATCTCGTCGAGCGCGATGCCGCGCGGCGGCGGGCGCGTATCGTCGGCCGGCGCGCCGGGCGGAGGGGCCGGGGGCGCCGGTGGGGCGGGAGGCGCGGGCGGCAAGCTGCCGGCGGACGCGTCGGGCTCGGCGCCCGGCGTGTCGCTCGTGCCCGATGCGGCGCCGGCCGGCCCGCCAGCGCCATCCGGCGACACGCGGCGCGCCGGATCCGCGGCTATCGCCGCCGGTGCGGCGGCATCCGCGCTCGCGCCGGCGTTGCCCGCTGCCGGCGCGGCCGTCGGCGGGACCGGCCCGTCTGGTTCCTGCCGGGGGTTGCCGCCGCCCGGACGCGCGTCCCCGTCGTCGTGCCCGCCGCCGCCCGCGCGGCGTGACCGCCTGAAGAGCCTGAACATGGCCGGCCCGCGCGCTTACGCGTGCGCCGGCTGCTGGGCATCCGCACCGGCACCGGCGGCAGACGCGGCGGCCTTGGCGTCCGACCCGGACGCATCGCCGACCAGCTTGCCGTCGGTCGGCGTCGCCGGCAGCGGCTTCACGTCCTTCGCGTTGCCTTCGGTGACGACCGGCTTGGTCGCGGCTTCGGTCAGGAAGTCGATCACGCGCATCAGCGCTTCGGGCGGCGACTGGCGCTTCACCTGCGTATGGATCGAGTATTTCGCGCGCGTATCGGTGCTGCGCGTTTGCTCCGCCTTGTGCGACACGCGCCCCGACACACTCACGCTGATCGGCCCCCAGCCGAGCTTCGCCTGGAATTCGCCGCCGGCCTCGGTCGACGACGACGACTTCTCCGACTGCGTGATCTCCATCTCGAAGTCGATCGTGCCTTCCTCGATCGCGATGATCGGGTGGACGATCGCCGCGAGCAGCGGAATGCGCATGGTCTTCTGCACGACACCCTTCGATACGCCGCTTTCGTCGACCAGCGTCTCGTCGTAGTCGAACTGGACGGCCACCGCCTTGCCGCCCTGGATGCAGACCTGCATCAGGAAATCCGCGTAGCTCTTCGCAGCCTGCGTCTGCGCGCTGATCATCGCTTTTAACGGGCCGGCGATCATTTGGTCCATGGGTAAAGCGTTAATCACTGAACCGATGAAATTCGCGTCCATGAATAAACTCCTCTTCGTGTCGAAGACAACGGAAATTCGCTGTCGTTATTCACGTTAGGAAATTGAAGACGTTTACCAAATATGACGTCCGTCACGACCGGCGGCCCGGGCCGGCCCGCGACGGGCATCGGCATGCGTGGCGGGGTCCGGCGTGGACGAATTAGGCCATTCGTCACGGAGCGACGGGCCTAGTGCGCGGTGCGGAAAACAGCGGTAAAAAAAACGCCGGGTAGGGAAGCAAAAAAACCTAAACCGAGCATCCCGATTTCGAGGAAACCGCGCAATGAACGTTCTGATGATCGATAGCCCGCCGTTGTTCGTCGCGGGCGTGGCGGACGTACTGTGTAAACGCGATGTCAACTGGCATGTGTGGTCGGCCCGCTGTCCCGAGGACGTTTTGCGCTTGCGCGACGCGTTGCTGCCCGAGACGGTCGAGGCGATCACGATCGAATGCGACGAGCACGCCGCGCGGCCGAGCTGGCCGCACCTGCTGCACGAGACGTTTGCCGGCGCGCCGTGGCTGTGCGTGGTGGCCGCCGTGTGCCGCCGCACGATCGCCGATGCGCTGCTGGCAGGGGCGGCCGGCATCATCGACCGGCATGCGAGCGCCGACGAGTTCGCGGACGCGCTCGGCCGGGTCGCGGCCGGCGCGATCTATGTGCCGCCGAACGACGGCGGCGCGACGCAGGCGCGCCCGGGCGGTGTGCCCGCTGGCGACGATCGCGCGTTCGAACGCCTCACGCCGCGCCAGCGCGACGTGCTGCGGCTGCTGGCCGAAGGCAAGTCGAACAAGCAGATCTGCCGCGTGCTGAACGTCGCGGAAGGCACGATCAAGAACCATCTGTACGCGCTGTTTCGCCAGATCGGCGTGAGCAACCGGACCGAGGCCGCATTGTGGCTCGCGCGCCACGTGCCGTCCGAACCGGCTGCATTCGCGTTCGCGCCTGCCGGCAGTTCGCCCGGCTGACGCGGGCCGCGGCGGGCTCCGGTGCGTG
Source organism: Burkholderia sp. 10_S31 (assembly GCF_056930375.1). Lineage (NCBI taxonomy): Bacteria > Pseudomonadati > Pseudomonadota > Betaproteobacteria > Burkholderiales > Burkholderiaceae > Burkholderia > Burkholderia sp. 10_S31. The sequence goes on along the minus strand of NZ_JBXOWK010000001.1, from coordinate 2,872,353 downwards.
CCGGCATCCGGTGTCGTGTTGCGTTGAAGGTCGTCCGGCCGGGGGCGGGGTGCCCGGGCCGATCATCGGTAGCGGTGAGTCCGCGTGGCCGAGTACATGGCGCGCGTGGCGACGTGCGGACCGGAAGCGGCGAACGGGCCGCGCCGGCCGCGCGTCCCGTTCGGCGGCGCCCGTCGACAGCGGGCGCCGGCATGCTTACGCGACGTGCGCGACGCCGTATTGCGAGGACAGATAGCGCCGGATATCGGCCGGCGAATCGATGAAGCGACGGCCGTTGTGTTCGCGAATCGCGACCGCGTCGTCCTTCGGCGTCTGCGCATCACCGAGCACGAGCACCGGCGCGGACTGGTTGTCCTCGCCGATCAGCGCGACGATCGGCTGGCGCGGCCGCGGTGCGTCGATATACTCGACCGCGACGGCGTCGCGCAGTTGCGGATAGAAACTCAGCAGCCCTTCGACGGCAACCGAGTCGCCGCAGTAGAACGGACCTTCGGAGTCCTTGAAAAAGCCCGGACGGAGAATGAACAGCGTGTCTTTCATGATGGCCTCGCTATCAGTGGTGGTCGAACGTTGAAAAAAAGGGGAGCGCGGGATGACGCGGCTGGCGTCGACCGATTTCAGGCTTCCGCGAGTGCGGCCACGGCGGCGCGCATCCTGGCGAAACCGGCGTCGAGGTCGGCAATCATGTCGTCCGGATGCTCGAGCCCCGCGTGAATGCGCAGCAGCGGGCCGGCCGCCTGCCATTGCGTCGCGGTACGGTGGCGCGACGGATTCGACGGGATGATCAGGCTTTCGAAGCCGCCCCAGCTGTAGCCCATCCCGAAGCACGTCATGCCGTCGAGCAGCGCGCGTACCGCTTCGTCGGGCTGCGGCTGCAGCACCAGGCCGAACAATCCGCATGCACCCGTGAAATCGCGCTGCCACAGTGCGTGGCCGGCATCGCCTGGCCGCGCCGGATACAGGATCTGCGCGACTTCGGGCTGTCGCGCGAGCCATTCGGTCAGCACGTGCGCGTTGCGCTGGTGGCGCTCGAGGCGCACCGACAGCGTGCGCAGGCCACGCAGCGCGAGATACGCATCGTCGCCGCTGACGGTCATGCCGAGCTGCCGGTAGCAACGCGTGACTTTCTGCGCGAGCGCTTCGGTCGTCAGGATCACGCCCATCAGCACGTCGGAGTGTCCGGCGATGTATTTGGTCGCCGCGTGAATCGACACGTCGACGCCGTGCGAGAACGAGCGGAAGTTCAGCGGCGTGCCCCACGTGTTGTCGAGCAGCACGACCGCGCCGTGCTGGTGCGCGACGCGACAGATCGCGGGGATGTCCTGCACCTCGAAGGTCAGCGAGCCCGGCGATTCGGTAAAGACCGCGCGCGTGTTCGGCCGCATCAGCGACGCGATGCCGGCGCCGATCGACGGATCGTAGTACGTCGTCTCGATGCCGAGGCGCGCGAGCGTCTCGTCGCAGAACGAGCGGGTCGGGTCGTACACCGAATCGGCCATCAGCAAGTGGTCGCCGGGATTCAGCACCGCGAGCAGCGCGGTCGTGATCGCGCTGAGCCCGCTCGGCGTGAGCAGCGCAGTGTGCGCGCCTTCGAGGCGCGCGAGCGCCTTCTCGAGCGCCCGCGTGGTCGGGCTGCCGTGACGTCCGTATGCGAGCGGCGTGCCGCGCACCGCGTCGAGCGCGTCGGTGCCGTGAAAGAGCAGCGTCGACTGGCGATACACGGGCGGGTTCACCGGCGAGCCGGGCTGGCCGTGCGAGCGGCCTTCGTGAGCGAGCAGGGTGTCGGTCGAATGCAGATGGTTCAAGATGTCGTCCTTTGAAAGTCAGTCAAATCGGAGCGAGACCGCCGCACGGTCAGTGCAGGATCTTGTCGAGGAAGTCGCGTGCGCGTTCGGAGCGCGGCGCGGCGAAGAACGCGTCGCTCGCCGCATCCTCGACCACCGCGCCCTGGTCCATGAAGATCACGCGATGCGCGACCTTCCTCGCGAAACCCATCTCGTGCGTGACGCACACCATCGTCATGCCGTCGCGCGCGAGCTCGACCATCACGTCGAGCACTTCGTTGATCATCTCGGGGTCGAGCGCGGACGTCGGCTCGTCGAACAGCATCGCGACCGGGTTCATCGACAGTGCGCGCGCAATCGCGACGCGTTGCTGCTGCCCGCCGGACAACTGCCCCGGATACTTGTTCGCATGGGCCTTCAGGCCGACGCGATCGAGCAGCTTCATCGCGTTCTCGATTGCCTCGTCCTTGCGGCGGCCGAGCACCTTGACCTGCGCGAGCGTCAGGTTGTCGGTGATCGACAGATGCGGGAACAGCTCGAAATGCTGGAACACCATGCCGACGCGCGCACGCAGTTGCGCGAGTTTCGCGGCGGGATCGCCGAGCCGCGTGCCGTCGACGACGATGCTGCCTTTCTGGAACGGCTCGAGACCGTTGATCGTCTTGATCAGCGTCGACTTGCCGGAGCCTGACGGCCCGCAGACGACGACCACTTCGCCTTTCGACACCGCCGCGCTGCATGCCGAAAGGACCTGATGCTTGCCATACCACTTCGATACGTTGTCGAGCGTAATCATGGATTCTCCGTGGTTGAGGTTCGGGTTGGATGACGTACGCATGCTCAATGCGTGGACGGCAGCGAGAGGCGCGTCTCGACGCGGCCCTGCAGCCGTGTGAGCAGCGTGCTCAGCACCCAGTAGATCGCGGCGGCCGCGAGGTACAGCGGCAGCGGCTGGAACGTCGCGGCGATCACTTCCTGCGTCGAGCGCAGCAGCTCGGTGACGGTGATCACGGATACGAGCGACGTATCCTTGATCAGGCTGATCAGCGTGTTGCCGAGGCTCGGCACCGCGAGGCGCAGCGCCTGCGGGCAGACGATGTAGCGCAGCGTCTGCACGTGCGTGAGGCCGAGGCTGTGCGCGGCCGCCCATTGCCCGCGGCTGATGCCGAGGATCGCGCCGCGCATGCTTTCGGACAGGTACGCGCCGGCGTTGAGCGTCAGCGTGAAGATGCCGGCCGTCGTCGGGTCGAGCGTGATGCCGAGATCGGGCAGCCCGTAGTAGACGACGAACATCTGCACGAGCAGCGGCGTGCCGCGCATCAGGCTGACGTAGCCCTGCGCGAGACCGGACGCGAGCCGGTTGCTGCCGATCCGCATGATCGCGACCACGAGCCCGACGACGAGGCCGAGCGCCATCGACGCCACCGCGAACTTCAGCGTGAGCAGCGCGCCCTTCACCATCACGGGCAGGGTATGAATGACCAGATCGAGTGCTTCCATCGCGTGTCTCCTGATTGTGTGTCGTGTGCCGCCGAGGTGTCGGCGGGCCGCCCGCGCGTTCGTGCGCGCGGGCGCGTGATGGTTGCGTTATTGCGCGATCGGCTTCGTCGTGTCGGCACCGAACCACTGCATCGAGATCTTCTTCAACGTGCCGTCCTGCCGCAGCGACGCGACCGCGTCATCGATCGCCTTCGCGAACTTCGGATTGCCCTTGCGGAACGGGATGCCCATCCGGTCCTCGCCGCCGGCGAGCACGGAGCCGGGACGCAACGGCAGGTGCGAGTTCTTGATCAGGTAGCTCAGCATCAGGCGGTCGTTCACTGCCGCGTCGATGCGGCCCGCCGCGAGGTCGCGCAGGTTCTCCGGCGTGCCCGGATAGACCTGCAGATCGACCGCTGGCACCGTCTTCACGAGATCGACGTAGTTGCTGCCCATCGTCACGCCGACCTTCTTGCCCTTGAGCTCGTCGAGCGACTTGAACGCACGCGTGTCGTTCTGGCGTTGCAGCAGTTGCGCGGACGAATACACGTACGGCGTGCTGAAGTCGAGCGCCTGCTGGCGCGACGGCGTGATCGCGACCTGGTTGACGATCACGTCGAACTTGCCGGCCTGCAGCCCCGCGAGAATCCCGCTCCATTCGGTCGTGACGAATTGCGGCTTCACGCCGAGCCGCGCGGCGACCGCCTTCGCGACGTCGACGTCGAACCCTTCGAGCTGCCCGTCGGCGTTGCGGTAGTCGAACGGCGGGTACGTGCCTTCGAGCGCGATCTTCAGCACGCCGGCCTGCTTGACGGTGTCGAGCAGGTCCGCCGCATGCGATGCCGTGGCGGCCACGCAGAGGAGGGCTGCGGCGAGGGTTTGCTTGAGCGTCGGGGTGAAGGGCTTCATGGTTGTCTCCGGGTTGTTGTCGAAACGTCGTTGTCGAAATTTTTGGGCGTACGTATCCGCGGCGACGGGCGGCGTCGCCGTGGGCGGGAAGCGGGCCGCAGTGGAATGCGGCGCGGGAAAGGGAGCGGCGAGAGACGGCGCGAGCCGTTTGCCGCGATGCGTTACGGCAGGCGTTCGCGCGCGGTGGCGTAACGGTGCGCGGCGAAGAGTTCAAGCATCGTGTTCATGAGTGCCCGTGCGGCTTGCGAGTGGGGTAGGCCGGCTGCATCGTCGATGCGTATCCGGCGACGCAAATGCTGAACGACTGAGGGCAATCTTAGTTTTGTCAAAAAGGAAAGTGCTTCCAAAAATGCACGGACTTTCCGCGTGGCGTGGAATGTTTTTCTCCCTGCTTGGAGTGCGATGCATGCGATCTGCTGCGGTTGCACGGGGTGCGCAGCATCCGGTGCTACGCCATGCGCGTGCGGTTGCCCTGAGGGCAACCGCCGAAAAGCAAAACGGCCAGGCATGCCGGTAGCGGCAAGCCTGGCCGTTGGCGTCCGGTGCGTCGGACGCGGCGCGTAGGCGCGTGTTACTCGAACGTTTCGAGCGCGAGCAGTTCGTCGATCGTCTGCCGGCGGCGGATCAGCCGCGGCGTGCCACGATCGACGAGCACTTCCGGCGCGAGCGGCCGGCTGTTGTAGTTCGAGGACATCGATGCGCCGTACGCGCCTGCATCGTGCAGGAACAGCAGGTCGCCGATCTGCGGTTGCGCGAGCTTGCGGTGCGTGACCACGCCGCCTGCGTCCTGCGTGAAGACGTCGCCGGACTCGCACAGCGGCCCCGCGATCGCGATGTCGACGAGCGGCCGGCCCGCGGGCAGCGCGCCGTCGTGCGTGTGCACGGACACCGCGTGGTAGCTGCCGTACATCGACGGACGCATCAGGTCGTTGAAGCCCGCATCGATCAGCACGAAGTCGTGCTTCGGCCGGTGGTTCACGGCCTGCACTTCGGTAACGAGCGTGCCGGCCTCGGCGACGAGGAAGCGGCCCGGCTCGATCTCGATGCGCACCGCGTGGCCGAGATGCCGTTCGATCCGCTTGCGCGCGGCGTCCCACTGGCTGAAGTAGTGACCGACGTCGACGCGCGGTTCGCCGTCGCGATACGGGATCGACAGCCCGCCGCCGGCGGAGATGGCTTCGATGTCGTGGCCGAGCGACGTGACGAGGTCGACCATCGCATCGCACACCTGCGACAGGTGGCCGTAGTCGACGCCCGAGCCGATATGCATGTGGATGCCGACCAGCTTCAGGCCATACTGGCGCACGATCTCGATCGCGCGCGGCACGTCGTCGATCCAGATCCCGTGCTTGCTCTGCGGGCCGCCGGTGTTGGTCTTGTTGCTATGGCCGTGGCCGAAGCCGGGGTTCACGCGCAGCCACACGCGATGGCCGGGCGCATGCTCGCCGACGCGCGCGAGCATGTCGAGCGAGCCGGCGTTCACGGTCACGCCGTGCTTCAGCACGGCCGCGAGCGTCGGCCGGTCGATCAGGTCGGCCGTGAACACGACGCCTTCCGGCTCGCCTGCCGGACTGAACCCGGCCGCAAGGCTGCGCTCGATCTCGCCGAGCGACACGGCGTCGACGCACGCGCCTTCGTCGCGCATCAACTTCAGGATATGCAGATTCGAGTTTGCCTTCTGCGCGTAGCGGATCACGTCGAACTGACGCAGTTGGGCGATGCGGTCGCGGATGACGTCGGCGTCGTACACCCACAGCGGGGTGCCGTATTGCTGCGCGAGCGCCGCGAGCTGGCGGGAATCGAGGGACATGGCGGATGAGTCTGATCGAATGAACGGATAGCGTGATGATGCGCCTGAACGCCTATACAGTAAAATGCATGTTTTTCGACATTCGATTCATTTCTGATATAGAAGATCATGCTCACACATCGGCACATCGAGGTCTTCCGCGCGCTGATGGTCACCGGCAGCACGACGCGAGCGGCCGAAATGCTCTACACGTCGCAGCCCACGATCAGCCGCGAGCTCGCGCGGATGGAGCAGGTGGTCGGCTTCGCGCTGTTCGAGCGTTCGCACGGCCGGCTGCGGCCGACGATGGCCGCGCTCACGCTGTTCGACGACGTGCGGCTCGCGTATGTGGGGCTCGAGCGCGTCGCGGCGACGGCCGCGCGGCTGCGCGAGTTTCGCGACGGGCAGCTGTCGGTGATCGCGCTGCCGGCGTTTTCGCACGCGATCCTGCCCGGCGCCTGCCGGCGCTTTCACGGCGCGCATGCGGGTGTCAGCGTGTCGGTCGCGACGCAGGAGTCGCCGGTGCTCGAAGAGTGGCTGACCGCGCAGCGTTACGATCTCGGGCTGACCGAGCACGACGTCGCGCCGGCCGGTACCGTGCTCACGCCGCTGCTCGAAGTCGACGAGGTGTGCGTGCTGCCCGACGGCCATCCGCTGCTCGCGCAGCGCGCGATCGATCTCGCGGATCTCGCCGATCGTCCGTTCGTGAGCCTGTCGCTGAACGACCCGTACCGGATCCTGATCGACGAGGCGTTCGCGCAGCTTGGTGTCGCGCCGCGTTCGGTGGTCGAGACGCCATCGGCCGTGTCGGTGTGCGCGTTCGTGCGGCAGGGGCTCGGCGCCGCGATCGTCAATCCGCTGACCGCGCTCGATTTCGTCGGGCGCGACCTGCACGTGCGGCCGCTCACGCGCTCGTTTCCATACCGCGTCAGCGTGATCGTGCCCGAGCACCGGCCGAAGAGCCTGCTCGTCGACGCATTCGCCGATGCGCTGCGCGACGAAGCGAAGGCGATTCGCGAGCGGCTCGCTGCGCTGCCGCGCTGACGCTCGCCGTATGATGGCGTGTCGCTGCGCGCAGCGTCATCCTCCTCTTCACGGAAACGGAACCCGTCATGACCGACGCTTCATCTTCTGTCGAACAACCGACACTCACGGGCGAGCGCATCGTACTGCGGCCGCTCGAGGCATCCGACCGGCAGGCGCTGCTCGATGCCGCCGCGGACGGGCAATTGTGGAACCTGAAGGTCACGGTCGTGCCGGGAGAAGACACGGTCGACGCGTATCTCGACAGCGCACTGCAAGGCCGCGCGGCCGACACCGTGATGCCGTTCGTGATCGTCGAGCGTGCGTCGGGCCGCGCGATCGGCAGCACGCGCTTCTGGAAGATCGACCGCAAGAACCGCAAGCTAGAGATCGGTCACACGTGGCTGAGCGAATCGGCGCAGCGCACGCACGCGAATACCGAAGCGAAATGGCTGCTGCTGGCATACGCGTTCGACACGCTGCACTGCGTGCGCGTGCAGTTCACGACCGACGAGCTGAACGAGACATCACGCGCGGCGATTCTGCGGCTCGGCGCGAAGCAGGAAGGGATCGTGCGCCACGAACGGATCATGCCCGACGGCCGCAAGCGCAATTCGGTGCGCTTCAGCATCATCGACGACGAATGGCCGGAAGTCAGCGAACGATTGAAAGCGAAGCTCGCGACGTAACGTCGGTCGCATATCGCGTGCGGGATGTGCGTCGCGCCGCCGGAGAGGGGGACGGCGACGCGACGGGGGGAAGCGGGGTGCCGCGCACGATGCGCGGCGGTGCATCGCGTTACTGCGCCGATGCGAGGTGATGACGCTGCGCGAGCTTCTGCGCGTCCGCGTAGTGCGCCTGCAGGATCGGCAGCGCCTGGCGTGCGACTTCCTTCAGCTTCGTGTCGCGGCCCGACGCGATTTCGGCCTGGAATGCCGAGATCGTCTTCTGCTGGCCGGCGAGCGCGACCTGCTCGATGTACGCCTTGTCGAATTCCGCGCCGCGCAGGTTCTTGATGCTGTCCAGCACGGTCGTGTCGGGATTGTTGGCCGGCACGTCGATGCCGCGCGGGCTGGCCGCGCGCATCGCCTGGATGATCTTCTCATCGTCGGTCGACACGCGTTGCGCGAATGCCTTCACCTGGCTGTCCGACGTGCGCGAATCGGCGATGCGCGCGGCGTCGTGCTGCGTCGACACGGTTTTCGTGCCGTCCGTGATGAACGTCTGGTCGGCTTCGTGGATGCGTGTTTGCGTGGTGGTGGCCGGTGCGGAAGGCGCCGGTTGCGCGGTTTGCGCGGTCGCCGTCACGGCGACGAGAAGCAGGCCAGCGGCAGACAGTGCAAGGCGCGAGATTTGGGGAAAGCGGTTCATGGGACCTCCTTTCGATCGGGGCTCTGATTAACGGGCGGATCGCGTGATCCGCAGCTGTGCGAGAGACCGGGCGCGCCCGGGCCGGGCTCGATTGCCGCTCTGCCGCGGCGGCGTTCGAAGTGTTTCCCGGCCCGACTGATTCTAGGAGAGCGATCCGGTAGCAGGTGCAACCGCGCTGTGGTTTGTGTAACGGTTGGTAAGACGAATCGATGCGTGCGCGTGCGGACAGGTAGTGCGTACTTGTCGCGTGCATCGCGGCGGCAATTCTTGCGTGCGCGACGCGTATTTAACCGATGCGATGTGCCCGCATGTCATCGGCGTTTCATCGTCGTGCGTGCAGGGCATCCGTGGTTACTTCACGACGCGTCGAGTCGAACGAGCGATTCGCGCGGCACCGTCACACGCGATCGAGCAATGCGTCGAGGCTCGGCAGCAATGGCGTCGCGCAATGCGCCTGCAACGCGTCGGGGGCCGTGTAACCCCAGGCGACGCCCTGGAACGCGACGCGCGCGCGGCGTGCCGCTTCGGCATCGCGGATTTCATCGCCGACGTACAGCACGTCGGCGGGCTGCACGCCCGCTTCGCGCACGAGCGCGCGCAGCCGGCGCGCCTTGCCGAACAGTGGAATGCCGCACGCGAACGTATCGACGCAGCGGCTCGCGTGCGGGCCGAGCCGGTCGCGCACGATGTCCTCGGTGTTCGACGTGGCGATCGCGATGCGGATGCCGCGCGCGGCGAGCGCGTCGAAGGTTGCGTCGACGCCGGGGAACAGCGTCACGTGTGCGATGCGCGGCCGCATCAGCCGCCGCATGTCGATCGTCACGCGCGGCACTTTCCACATCGGCACCTCGAGCGCGCGGATGATCTCGCGTGCAGACATGCCGCGCAGCGCAGGGCGCAGCTCGGGCGTCGCATCGCGAAAGCCGTGCATGCGTGATGCCTCCGTCAACGCCGCGAGAAAGCAGTCGAGCGAATCGGCGAGCGTGCCGTCGAAGTCGAACGCGATGAGTCGATAGGGCATGAAGCGATGCGGGAGGTTGATCGAGCAGGCGACGATATCACCGAATCGGCCCCCCGTTGCTGCAAGATCAGTTGTGCCTGCGGCGAAGCGAGATAGTTGAGTCGCCGCCGAAGATCATCGCGCGGGGTTCAGTTGCCTGACTGGTAGCGACGAGCAAGCGAGCGTGGCGTCCCGGCCGCTGCCGGCGCCGTAAGCGGGTGACGAGAGGGCGGGAGGATTGACGCTACTCGTAATGATAGCGGCAGGACACGATGCTGATCTGAAGATCGTCCGCTTCGTAAACCAAACGGTTCGTATCGTCGATGCGGCGCGACCAGAACTCGGACAGATTGGCCTTCAGTGGTTCGGGTTTGCCTATGCCTTCGAACGGCGCACGTTGGGCTTCGCGAATGAGCTGGTTGATGCGCTTGAGCGTCTTGCGGTCTTGCGGTCTTGCCAATAAACGTAGTCGTCCCACGCGTCGGAAGTAAAGAGCACGCGGCGTACGCTCATTCATCGTCCCCCGTCAGCTTGTGCTCTTTCGTCTTGCCCTTGCGCAATTGCGCAATCGAGCGTTCGAGGTGGGCGACGTTGGCCGGCGAGCGGAGCAGGTGAACCGTCTCCATCAGGCTGTCATAGTATTCCTGCGACATGATGACCGCGTTCGGCGCGTCGCGACGCGTAATGAGCGTCACGTCGGCGTCGTCGACGACCTGGTCGATGACCGTCTTCAGATTGCCGCGGGCATCCGAAAAGTGAATCGTGCGCATGATTTTCCTCACTTGTACTATAAGCCGTACAAGTGTGGCACAGGTGGATGTGTTGTACGGGATATTGCCCGTGTCGGGCTGGGCGTCGCTTGTGGCCCACCCCACACCGCGCTATCGTTGCTGCTCCGCCCCGATCCTCCCGGAGAGCCGACGTGCCCGACGCCCCGCCCGCCACGCTGAGATTTTCCACCGACAAGCGCGAACTCGACATCGACGCGATCTTCGATTTCCTGCATCGCGACGCGTACTGGTCGCAGGGCATTCCGCGCGATGTCGTCGAGCGTGCGATCGACGGCTCGCTGTGCTTCGGCGCGTATGTCGAGGACCGCCTCGTCGGGTTCGCGCGGCTCGTGACCGATCACGCGACGTTCGCGTACCTGTGCGACGTGTTCGTATTGCCGTCCGAACGCGGCAACGGCTACGGCCGCGCGCTGATCGACCATGTGTTCGCGCAGCCGATGGTGCAAAGCCTGCGCCGCATCATGCTCGTGACGACCGACGCGCATGAGCTGTACCGGCCGGTCGGTTTCGGGCCGTTAGCGGACCCCGAGCGGCTGATGGAGATCCGGCGCCCCGATATCTACGCGAAACGCTGACGCGCGGCGAGTGCAGGCGAGCGCATACAATACGCGCTTTCGTTTTTGCCGAAGGGAAGCAGATCATGACCGAACAGGAAGCCGAACAACTCGCCACGCATCGTCACTACAAGGGCGGGCTGTATCGCTATATCGGCGTCGCCCGTCATTCCGAAACCGAGGAATCGGTGGTCGTGTACGAGCATCTGTGGCCGCATGCGCGTGGCCTGTGGGTGCGGCCGGAAGCGATGTTCAACGAGAACCTGCCGGACGGCACCCCGCGGTTTCGCAAGCTGCGCGACTGAGCGGCAGAGCGGCAGAGCGTGGCTGGCAACGCGCGCGCTGTTGGATATGAGCAAGCGGCCCGCGCATCGCCGCCGCTCGGCGCGATTCCACCGGCTTACGCGCCGGCCAGCGCCTTCGTCAATTCGGGCGGCGCGTGCGCGACCGTCACCTCTGGCGTGCCATGCCACGCCGCGAGCTTCTTCACGGCCTTCGCGACGTCGGCCGCGAGCCCGGTGCCGAATCGCACGCCCGGCTCGACATGCACCGCCTTCAACTCGAACGTGCCGAGCGCGCGATGCGCTTTCGCGTCGACGCGCCCGATCAGTCGGCCGCGATGCAGCACCGGCAGGCAGAAATAGCCGAAGCGCCGCTTGTGCGCGGGGGTATAGCACTCGATCGTGTAGTCGAAGCCGAACAGCGTCGACGCACGCCGGCGGTCCCACACCACCGGATCGAACGGCGACAGCAGCGTCGTGACCGTCGAGCGCAGCGTGTCGGCCGCAGCGGCCGGCAGCAGCGCTTCGAACGAGCGATGCACGTAGGCCGGCTCCTTCCAGTCGGCGATTTCCACGGGAATCAGTTCGCCCGCGTCCGCGAGCCGGTCGAGCTCTGCGCGGTACGAACGACGCGGCAGGCGGTAGTAATCGGCCACCCAGTCCGCACGCACGACGCCGAGCGCGCGGCATGTGTAGTCGAGCAGCGCGGGCAGCACCGTATCGCGCGGCGGCAGGTCGCGCGCATCGTCCCAGCCCGGCAGCACGCGTTCGCGCACGTCGTAGATGCGTTGGAAATTGCGGCGCTCGGACACCATCAGCTCGCCGGTCGTGAACAGCACTTCCAGGTGCTTTTTCTCGGGCTTGCGGTCCCACCATCCGTTGCCTTTCACACCGTCCTCGCGAGCGAAATCCGCCGACCGCACGGGGCCTTCGTCGCGAATCCGCGCGAGCAGTTGCTCGATGTCCGCGCGGTTCTGCGCGTGCCATTCGGCCGCGTATTTCCAGCCCATCCCCGACGGATCGAGCATCTTGTAGCGCATCAGCCCGAATTGCTCGACCGGCAGGAAGCACGCTTCGTGCGACCAGTATTCGAACAGGCGTGCCTCGGCGAGATGTTCGTCGAGCCACTGCGGGGCAAAGTCGCCGAGACGGCTGAACAGCACGAGATACGGGCTGCGCGCGACGACGTGAATGGTATCGATCTGCAACTGCGCCATCCGGCGGATCGTGTCGAGCACGTCGGCCTTGGTGGCCTTGCGGCGGGGCGGGGTCAGCAGGCCCTGAGCGGCGAGATGCAGCGCGCGGGCGGCGGCGGGCGAGAGCGTAAGCATCGGAGCGGCGGCTGAGGGTGGCGGTCGGGCACCACTTTAGCGCGAAAGCGGCGCACGTGTGCGACCTGCGCACGCACCGCGTCTGACAATGCTTGACAGATGCGCGGCGCGACCTTCCCTATAGTGCAGACATGGCGCGACGAAATGTGCGCGCAACGATTCCGCTTCCGACGCACATATGTCCATGGCACGCAGGAAGCAGATCCGGGATTCTCAACCCCCAACGAGAGACCCGGAGCCCTGAGCGGACATCCATGCGGCTGTGCACCGGCCCCGTGTGGATGTCCGCTGATTTTTTTTGTTTTCCGGTTTTTTCAGCCGCCTGTTTTTTCCCGCCGGCCTTGCTCGTTCATTGCCGCTTGCCGCGCGCGACTTCGTCGCCGGCGCCGAGCGGCAGCCGCCGCGTGATCGGAATCGACGCGAACGAACACAGCCCGACCACGACGAACGCGGGCCAGAAATCCGACCACACCATCGTTTGATGGCCCTGCAGCCAGTGCGACACGTGCAGCACGAGGCCGGCGACCGTCACGCCGAGCCCGAGCGACATCTGCTGCACGACGCTGCCGAGGCTCGTCGCGCGGCCCGCGTCGGCCTGCGAGATATCCGCGTAGATCATCGAATTCAGGCTCGTGAACTGCAGCGCGGGGAAGATGCCGCCGACCAGCACGATCGTCCAGATCGCCCAGGTCGGCATGCCCGGATGGAACAGGCCGTAAGCGGCGATCGCGAGCCCCGCGAACGCGGCGTTGTAGATCAGCACCGTGCGAAAGCCGAAGCGGCGCAGCGTATGGGTGGCCGTCGAGCGGCTCATCGCGCCGCCGAGCGCGGACGCGCAGGTGATCAGCCCGGAGTGGAACGCGCTCATCCCGAGGCCTTCCTGCAGTGCCAGCGGCAACAGGAACGGCACCGCGCCGAGGCCAATGCGGAACAGCGAGCCGCCGACCACGCTCGCGTGGTAGGTCGGGATCTTCAGGAAACTGAGGTCGAGCACCGGCCGCTCCTTGCGGCGCGCGTACGGCACGTAGAGTGCGAGCATCACCGCGCCGGCGGCGCACATCGCGAGCGCATTCGTGCGCGACGTGAGCGAGCCGTCGATCAGCGTGAGGCCCATCAGCAGCAGCGCGGCGCCGCTCGCCGACAGCAGGAAGCCGAACCAGTCGAGCGGGCCGGGATCGGGCTCGTGCGTGTTCGCGATGTGCTTGCTCGCGAGGTAGATCCCGTAGATGCCGATCGGCACGTTGATGAAGAAGATCATCCGCCAGTGCAGGTAGGTCGTGATGAAGCCGCCGACGAGCGGCCCGACCGTGGGCCCGAACAGCGCGGGAATCGCGAGGTAGTTCATCGCGCGCACGAGATCGGAGCGTGGCACCGCGCGGAAGATGATGATCCGGCCGACAGGCACCATCATCGCGCCGCCGACGCCCTGCACGAAGCGCGCGAACGTGAGCACGCCGAGGGAATTCGAGGCCGCGCACATCAGCGAGCCGGCGACGAAGATGCCGATCGCGGTGCGGAATACGGAGCGTGCGCTGAAGCGGTCGGCGAGCCATCCGCAGATCGGGATGAATACGCCGAGGCCGACCACGTAGGCCGTGATCGCAATGTTCAGTGTGACGGGATTGTGCCCGAAGTCCCTCGCCATCGCGGGCAGTGCGGTGACGATGATGTTGGCGTCGACGCTTTCCATGAACAACGCACAGGCAACGATGAGCGGTGCTAGAAAGACGGGCGACATGGGCAGGGCGCGCGGTAAAGGCGCCATTATGCCCACAATGTGGTCGTCGCGTCACGTGAGACAACGCTTGTTCCGCATGTTGCAACAGTCGTTCCTGTTGCCGCGCCGGCAAAAAGAGACGACTGCCATGCCGTCGCAATGCATGACGTCACATATGACGCAGCCGGGCAGGCACGGAACCGAAACTTGCGTGCGATGCGCGTTTCATGCGACAGTCGGAACTCATCTGCGGAATACAACGACGCGCATCGATCGACGGCCATCGAGACGAGCGCACGCGCGAACGAGACCCCTGCCGATCCACTTACCATCGAAAGGAGGGGACACGTCATGACGTCACGTCGTGCCGCATCGACCGCATCGCATCCTGCCTCGCATCCGTCCGTGTCCGTAGTCGCACCGCGCCTGCGCTGGGCCGCCGTCATGGCCATCGCATACCTGGCCGTCGCCGGCTGCGCCGCGCAAGCCGACAGCGCGAATCATGCGGCCGCGCAGTCGGCCGTGCCGGCGTCGGCGGCGCTCGCGAACCCGGCCTCCGGCAGCACGCTGCCGCCGCCGAGCCAGCTCTACGGCGACCTGTTCGTCGCGGTGCAAACGGCGCAGCTCTATCCCGACCAGAAGACCTTCGTCGATGCGACGGCCGATACCGATCCGGCGACGATCGTGCAGTTGTATCAGCAACAGAAGTCGCAGCCGGGCTTCTCGCTGAAGACGTTCGTCGACCAGCACTTCACGCCGCCGCCGCAAGGCGGGGTCACGCCGCCCGCGAACCAGACGCTGCGCGAGCACATCGACTGGCTGTGGCCGCAGCTCACGCGTACCAGCACGACGGTGCCGCCATACAGCTCGCTGATCCCGATGCCGAAGCCGTACGTGGTGCCGGGCGGCCGGTTCCGCGAAGGCTACTACTGGGATACCTATTTCACGATGCTCGGACTGCAGGTGTCGGGGCGCGAGGATCTCGTCGACGACATGCTCGACAACTTCGCCTATCTGATCGACACGATCGGCCACATCCCGAACGGCAACCGCACGTACTACGCGAGCCGCTCGCAGCCGCCGTTCTTCGCATACATGGTTACGCTCGCCGCGCAGGCCGAAGGCGACAAGGTCTACCAGAAATACCTGCCGGCGCTGCGCAAGGAGCATGCGTACTGGATGCAGGGCGAAACCACGACGCCGCGCGGGCAAGCCGCGCGCCACGTGGTCGCGATGCCGGACGGCGCGGTGCTGAACCGTTACTGGGATGCGAGCGATACGCCGCGCGACGAGTCGTACCTCGAGGACGTGACGACCGCGAAGGCCGTGCCGAATCGCCCCGCGAACGATGTGTACCGCGACCTGCGCGCGGGCGCCGAAAGCGGCTGGGACTACAGCTCGCGCTGGTTCGGCGACGGCAAGACGCTCGCGACGATCCGCACGACGTCGATCGTGCCGGTCGACCTGAACAGCCTGATGTTCCATCTCGAGAGGACGATCGTGAAGGGCTGCACGGTCACGCACGACATTGCATGCGTCGCGGACTTTTCCGGACGGGCGGCACGCCGCGCGGCCGCGATCAACCACTATCTGTGGAACCGTCGCGGCTATTACGGCGACTACGACTGGCAGTTGCGCAAGCCGCGCGACAGCGTGACGGCCGCGGCGCTGTATCCGCTGTTCACCGGTGTCGCATGGCCCGAGCGCGCGAAGGCGACCGCGCGCGAGGTGCGCAAGACGCTGCTGCAGCCGGGCGGCCTCGCGACGACGACCGAGAACACGGGCCAGCAGTGGGACGCGCCGAACGGCTGGGCGCCGCTGCAGTGGATCGCGCTCGACGGGCTGCGCCGTTACGGCGAACCGGCGCTCGCGAAGGACATCGGCACGCGCTTCCTGACCGACGTGAAGCATGTGTATGCGACCGAAGGCAAGCTCGTCGAGAAGTACGTGGTCGAGGGGGCCGGCGAGGGCGGCGGCGGTGGCGGCGAATATCCGCTGCAGGACGGCTTCGGCTGGACCAACGGCGTCACGCTGAAACTGCTCGGGCTGTACGGCGAGTGACGGGCCGCGTGCGCCGCACGCGGGCACGTGAATGCGCAACGGGCCGGATCGCCGCGCAAGCGGGAGTCCGGCCCGCGTCGCATGCGCGGTGCGTCAGAACGTGATCGTCGTGCGCACGCCGACCACCGTTTCGTCGCCGATGCGCGCGCCGGCCGCATTCGGGTTCGGGATGCCGCCGCCCGGCCGGAAGAAGTGCTGCAGGTCGGCCTGCAACTGCCACCACGGCGTGACCTGGTACTGGTAGGTCGCCTCGATCACCGTTTCCGCGCGGCGCACCGGATAGCCGGGCGTCGTGTATGCGCCGGTGTCGCCGTCGAGCGCACGCGCATGCGAGCCGATCTTCGCGTAGCCGACCGCGAGGCCGGCCGTATCGTCGTCGCGTCCGACGAACGGCGCCTTCAGCGTGACACCGGCATTCGCCGCGAAATCGACGACGTTGCGATCGCCCGGCGCGCCCATCACGCGTGCGAACACGCCGACCGAGCGCGGGCTGTCGGCCGACGGCCGCCATACCATCTGATCCGCGACTGCATAGAAACCGTAGTTGCCGCGATGCGTGGCGGGCATCCCGTTGCTCGCAGGATTCGCGAGCGACAACCCGTCGGTGCCGACGCGCGGATCGTTCGCATGCTGCGACTGATACCAGAAGCCGAGCCTGTACGTGCCCGGCAGGCCGGCGGGTTGCGGCGCTTTCGGATCGGCGGGCGGCGCGTTCAGCGCGTACTGGAGTTCGCCGATCACGAACGCGCCGCTGCGCAGGTTGAGGTTGGTGCCGTGCGCGTTCAGCGCCTGCGCGTCGCCGTCGCTGCGGCCGGCCGGGTTGCCGTCGAACACGCCGACCAGCGCGGTCCACGCATCGGCCGGCTTCACGCGCAGCCGCACGCCGAGCGACGACAGCGGATACGCAGGGCCGCCGGCCGGCAGGTCGGTTGCCGGCAGCACGGGCCAGCCGAACGTCGCGTTCATGAACGTCGTCGCGTACTGGCTCACCATGAATTCCTGGTCGACGCTCTGCTGGCCGACCTTCACGTCGGCCTTGCCGTCGAGAAAGGCCTGCTGGTACCAGAGCTCCCACAGCCGCGTGGTCGAATTCGCCTCGATGCCGGTCGCGGTCTGCAGCGTCTGCAGATAGCGCTGCGTGAGGTTGGTGCCGTGGATCTGCAGCCCCGACACGTTGAACGTGCCGCCCGGCAGCCCGATCGCCTTCTCCGTATCGACGTTGAAGCCGAATTGCGTGAGGCCCTGGTACGCGCCACCGCGCTTCGTGCCGCCCGCCGCGTTGTACAGGTATTCGCCGGTTTCCTGCAGGCTCAGCGTGACGCCGTGGTCGCCGAGCACGTCGCGCAGGCCGCCCATGTTGCCGAGCAGGTTCGAGCGCTCCCAAAAGCCGGTGGGGGCGGGCGCGGCAGCATCGGCGGCCGGTGCGGGGGCGGCGGCGGTGTCGCCGGCACCGGCCGTCGGTTCGGCGGCAGTGGCCGGCGACGACGATTGCGCGAATGCGGGTGCGGCGGCGAGCGACAGCAGAAGCGTCGCGAGCGCATCGAGACGTGGTTTGCGCGGCGTGGGTTCGAAGCGATGTTTCATGCGGGCTCCGTTGTTTGATTGTGTGGTTGTCTGGCTGGCGAAATAAGGGACGGCGTGAGGCGCTGGCATAGGCACGGGCGGCGCGGAGGATACCCGGCCGCTTGGCGCCGACGTTTACGGCAACCAGCCGCCGATACGCCATACCTGCGTGAAGCCGAGGCGCGACGCGGCCGTGCAGAGCAGCGCGACGAGCGCGACGGCGGCCGCCATCGCCCCGACCAGCGCGCAGTCGAGCGGGCGCGGTGCCGCCGGCGTGTGCGCGAGCGCGCTGCCGCGCCAGTTGCTGAAGGTTCGGGCGAGCGGCGACAGGGCCGAAACGACCGAGCGGTCGCATGCGACGTGTACGAGTTGCTTGAGTCTGACCGCGAACGATTGAAAGAACATGACGTACCTCCGTCCGGTCCCGCGAATGCGGGACGACGTGATCGAGCGCGGGCGCATGGCGCGGCCTGCGATCGGCGGTTGGAACGTAACGGAGCGTGCGACGGACGAACCGGCGATGCCGGCCCGGGAGGAAGCGCGCTAACCCGACGAATGCGAGCTAGCGGCAATGACATGCTGGCTGCTATCTCGCGATGGCTTGGCCGGCCTGGACCGGCATCGAACTGCAACTGGAGCATGTGTCCACGGAGGGACTCCCTTGATGAATCGGGGCGGATTGTAGTCGCGAGTTTTGCTGCGGTGCAAGCAAAAAACGTCGTTCTTGCGCATATCGCGACGGCATTGCAGCGGCAGCGGGGGGGCGGCCGACGCGCAATACAGCCTTCCGGCGCCGGCTCGCGGCGACTGTTGCTCACACGCATCGGTGCTCCCCATCCGCTCGCGCGTTGAAAGGTTGCGGCGCGTCATTCCGGGCGCAAATCTTTCAGCGCGTGCGTGCCCGAAAAAATATTCCCCGGAAGGCGTTCCAAAGGGTTGACTTCCGTTTCGGCCGGTCCATAGAATCCGCCATCTTCACTCTTGGGGCCGCCGCCTTGGACGCCTGCAGTAGTCGATCTTCGAACGAAGTTTCCGCCTGAGCGACCGACGTCCGCGCCTCATCGAAGCCGCCGTTTGTCCCCCCAGGCAAACGGTGCGCGCAGCAGCAATTTCGCAGCAACTCCCTACGTGCACCCTGATTCGCGCCGGTTAGCGTGATGCGTTTGCGCATGCGCCGTCCGGTTTCGCCGCCGCCCGGTGCGCGGCCGCGTTCGCGCATGCGTGTCGCATGCACCCGAACAGCGGTCCGTGCGCCGGACGGCGGCCAATCGTGTTCTCCGGAACACCGCACAGGAGCCGCCATGAACGACAGTGACAGTTGTCCCTTATGCCCGTTGCACCAACAGACCCTTTTGAACCCGGGTCGCAGGGACACGCCGGCCGACTAGCCTGACACGCCGTTCAGGCCCCGGACTGGCCCCGCGCCCACCACGCGGCCGGCACGCATGCCGTCGCCGCCAGGAGCCAGACCATGAACTTCGGCCTTCTGCTGTCGAATCTCCCGCAGGTCGCGCACTCGCGTCCGCACTACGACGCGATGCTGATGCTCGACGCGCGTCCGCGCGTGTTCTCCCGTTGGTTCGCCCGGTTGAAATCGCTGCTCGACTGAACCGACACGCCGAGCGCGTCTCGGCATGCGCATGCGGGCCCGTTCCGCGCGCGTATGCCAAGGCCACACGCTTGGCCGGATAAAAAAACCAGCCGTACGGAATTCATCATGTCCACGCCATCCAACGTCTCTCCACCGATCGCCGTCGAACGCAGCGCCGTGCTCGACGAAGCCCACCTGGGCGACATCCGCGGTGCCCTCGGCACGATCTCGCATCACGACACCGCCGCACGCGGCACATGGTGGGCACGCCTGCGCACGCTGCTCGCGATCGTCGGCCCCGGCCTGATCGTGATGGTCGGCGACAACGATGCCGGCGCATTCGGCACCTACACGCAGGCCGGCCAGAACTACGGCACGACGCTGCTGTGGACGCTGCTGCTGCTCGTGCCGGTGCTGTACGTGAACCAGGAAATGGTGCTGCGCCTCGGCGCGGTCACCGGCGTCGGCCATGCGCGCCTGATCTTCGAGCGCTTCGGCAAGTTCTGGGGTGCGTTCAGCGTGATCGACCTGTTCCTGCTCAATGCGCTGACGATCGTCACCGAGTTCATCGGCATCACGTTCGTGCTGGCTTTCTTCGGGCTCCCGAAGGTTGCCGGCGTGTGCGTGGCCGCCGCGCTGACGATGGCCGCGGTGAGTACCGGCGACTTCAGGCGCTTCGAGCGGTTCGCGATCGGGCTGTGTGTGCTGAGCCTGCTGCTGGTGCCGGTGCTCGTGTCAATCCACCCGCCGGTGTCGCAGATGTCGCGCGACTTCTTCGTGCCGAACTGGCCCGCGCATGCGAAGCTGTCCGACGTGATGCTGCTCGTGATCGGCATCGTCGGCACGACGGTCGCGCCGTGGCAGCTGTTCTTCCAGCAGAGCTATGTGATCGACAAGCGCATCACGCCGCGCTTCATGAAGTACGAGAAGGTCGATCTGTGGATCGGCATCGCGTTCGTGCTGATCGGCGCGGTCGCGATGATCGGCTTCAGCGCCGCGCTGTTCGGCGGCCATTCGGAAGCAGGCAACTTCACCGACGCGGGCGGCGTGATCGCGGGCCTCGAGAAGTATGCGGGCCGCACGAGCGCGACGTTGTTCGCGGTCGCGCTGCTCGATGCGTGCATCATCGGCGCGGCGGCGGTGTCGCTGTCGACCGCGTACGCGATCGGCGATGTGTTCAAGATCCGCCATTCGCTGCATCGCGGTGTGTCGGATGCGAAGGGTTTCTATCTCGTCTACTTCGGGATCGTCGCGGCCGCTGCCGCGCTCGTGCTGATTCCGGGCAGCCCGCTCGGCCTGCTGACCGAAGCGGTGCAGACGCTCGCGGGCGTGCTGCTGCCGAGCGCGACGGTGTTCCTGCTCGTGCTCTGCAATGATCGCCAGGTGCTCGGCCCGTGGGTCAATTCGACGAAGCTCAACGTGTTCACGGGCGCGGTGGTCTGGGTGCTCGTGCTGCTGTCGATCATCCTGACCGCATCGGTGATGTATCCGGACATCAGCGGCGAAGCGATCGTCGACGTGCTGGTCGGCGGCACGGTGCTCGCGATCGTGGGCTATCTCGCGACGGTGCTGATCCGCCGCAACAAGCGTGTCGTCGAGCCGGGCATCGACCGCACGCTGCGCGACACGTGGCGCATGCCGCCGCTCGACACGCTCGAGCCGCAGAACATGACGGTGGCCACGCGCGTCTGGATGGCCGTGCTGCGCGGCTATCTGGTGGTCGCGGTCGGTCTCGTGATCGTCAAGGTCGTGCAGATGACGCTGCTGAAGTAACGGCGTACGGCGTCATCCGTCGAAGTGCGCACATGCCGGCCCGCGAGGCCGGCATGTGCGTTTACGCGGGCAAATGGCATGCGTCAGATCAGCTCGAGCTTCGACGTCAGGTACGTGAGCTGGATCCGGTTCGCGACGCCGAAGCGCTTGCGCAGCTTGCGCAGGTGATAGTCGACGTTGTGCGCGCTGGTGTCGAGGCGCCGGCCGATCTCCTTGTCCGACGCGCCTTCCGCGATGCCCAGCAGCAGTTCCTGCTCGAACGGCGTGAGCCCGTTCACGGCGCGTTCGCGCGACGTCGCGATTAGTTGCGGCGACGCGAACTTGTGCACCGACAGCCCGATCGACAGCGCCTGCTCGATCGTCGCCGGCGTGATCCACTCGCGCGTGCGGCGCGGTGCGGTGAAGCTCATGAACGCATGCAGCCGCGTGCCGGGCACGGCCATCGAATACATGATGCCGCTGCACATGCCGTCGTCCTGCATCGTCTGCAGGAAACCGTCGAGCGCGGCCGGCGTCACGCACGGGCCGTCGTCGCGCTCGCGATGTTCGCGGCGCAGCTGCTGCAGGTCCCACACGATCGGCATGTTGCACACGCGCGCGTCGAGCGTGCGCGGATCGATGTCGTGATGGTTGTGCCGCACGTAGTCGCCGCGATAGGTGGTCGGCGTGAACGCCTCGTGCAGGTAGAGACTTTCGACGCGCTCCCGCGAGAATTCGAGCGCGAAGTACGCGAACGTCGAGAAGCCCGTCAGGTGCAGCAGGCTTGCGACGATCCGGTTGCGCTCCGCGGTGCTCTGCGCGTGCGCGAGCGTATCGGCGACGCCGAGCTTCGGCGCATTCGGTTGCGCGATGTCGCCGCGCTTGACGTCATCGCACCAGACGACCTGCACCGGGCGCTCTCTCGACGCGTCGGTGCAGGCGACCGTCCGCCGGGGCGGGCGGGACATGGTTGGGGCGACCGCTTCTTCATGCAATGCAATATCGGACATGAGCCATCCCTCGGAATCGACGCGCATCGCGTGGCGGCAGCCGTGTCGTGCACGGCACCGCGACGATGCGATCGAGCATCTTTATGCTATGCGCCGATCGTCATCCAGACGAAACGCGGGGGCATTGTACAAAAATGCCTGTGTGCGCGTAATATGCCGTAATACTAATGCGGACGAAAGGTTCATATTCGCCACGCTATAGAGACGACCAGAAAATCATAAAGAAAAGACCAAAGCGTGACGGGGCAAGTTCACATATTGGGAAGGGTGGGCTCCTCATGACCTATGCTGACGACGCGCCACGCGTCGAGTGGTTCTCGCAAGCGGATATTGCGGCCGCTGCCGCTTATTCGAAAGAAATTCATGCATTCGATCGCGACGTTTTTACCGGCATTCAAGTTGTGCCAGGTAAATCCGACCTGAATCCCGTCGATTTTGCGCAATGCCATGCGCGACTGCGGCAAATCGGTTTCAGCACGCTCGGTTACGGCGCGTACGAGATGATCGGACGGCGCATCCTGTGTGCGCATTTGCTGCGCGATCTCGCGCCCGCGACGTTCATGCAGCCATATATCGAGGGGATGCTCTACGAGAGCGACCCGCGTTTCGCGCAGGTGCGGCAGAGCGGCTTTCCGGTCGCGTGGCGGCTCGACGAGATCGAGTCGGCCGCGCAGGGCAACGGCGATCGCAAGGTGCTCGCGCTGGCCGGCCATTTGCGTGCGCATGCAATGAACAGCGGCGTGATCTTCAGCCTGTCGGCGCCGCGGCTCGACCTGCGCGTCGCGGTGAACGTCACCTCGGAGGCACACGGCACCGAGTGGATCGACGATCGCGTGATCGGCGGCGCGCTGTCGGTGAGTCTCGCCGTGCATCGCGTCGCGCTGCCGTTTCTCGAGGCGCGCATCGCGCGCATGCGCGGCTTCGCGCTCGGCGACGAGCAGCAGCAGGTGCTCGAGCGCCTCGTGCACGGACTGTCCGACCAGGAGATCGCGAGCGCGCTGCGCACGTCGCTGCACAAGGTCGGGCACCATATCCGTTCGCTCGAAAAACTCTTCAACGTCCAGAACCGCGCGCAGCTCGCGTATCTCGCCGCACGCCGTCTGGAGTCCTGACCCGTTGCGCCCGCGCGGCGCCCGCCGCGCGATGGAAGCGGTTCCGGCGATGCGCGCGCGCAGGCGCCGCCGGGTTTCGTAGTCCGATCCGATCGTCGCGGGAAAACCGCCGCGCCGCTACGAGGCGCGTCCCTTTTTACGCGGTTTCGCGTCGCTACACTCGTCCCATTCAACGGTCCGCGCGACACGGGGCATGACGGCCCGCGCCCGCCGGCGACAACGACAGGACGACGGCACGATGGCAGAACCGAAGGCGCTCCCTCGCGACTGGCAGCGGATCTTTTCCGCCGGCCGCAGCGTGTCCGGGCGGCGTCTCGGGGCATCGCCGCGCGCCGATCTGTTTCTCGCCGCGTTCATCGTGTCGGTGGTCGCGCTGTTCATCCTGCCGCTGCCGCAGGTCGCGCTCGACGGGATGATCTCGCTGAACCTCGCGGCGAGCGTCGTGCTGCTGACGGTGTCCACCTACGTGCCGTCGGCGGTCAGCTTCTCGTCGTTTCCCGCGCTGCTGCTGTTCACCACGCTGTTCCGGCTCGCGCTGAACATCGCGTCGTGCAAGCTGATCCTGCTGCACGCGAACGCGGGTCACGTGATCGATGCGTTCGGGCGGCTCGTGGTCGGCAATAACGTCGTGGTGGGCGGCGTGGTGTTCCTCGTGATCGCCGTCGTGCAGTTCATCGTGATCGCGAAAGGCTCGGAGCGGGTCGCGGAAGTCGGCGCGCGCTTCTCGCTCGACGCGATGCCGGGCAAGCAGATGAGCATCGACGCGGACCTGCGCGCGGGCATCATCAGCGCCGACGAGGCGCGCGAGCGCCGCGAGAAGCTGGAGCAGGAATCGCAGATGCACGGCGCGATGGACGGCGCGATGAAGTTCGTGAAGGGCGACGCGATCGCGGGCCTCGTGATCGCGTTCATCAACATCGTCGCGGGGATCGCGGTCGGCACGCTGATGCACGGGATGGATATCGGCCAGGCGCTGCAGCGCTACGCGATCCTGACGGTCGGCGACGGGATGGCATCGCAGATTCCGTCGCTGCTGGTATCGATCGCGGCCGGCATCGTGACGACGCGCGTCGCGACGCGCGACGCGCGGCAGCGCCAGCTCGGCGAACAGCTGGGCGAGCAGCTCGGCGCGCATCCGCGTGCGCTGTTGATCGCGGCGCTGGTGCTGGCCGGCTTCCTCGTCGTGCCGGGCTTCCCGAAGTGGTCGTTCGCGCTGATCGCTGTCGGCCTCGGCGTGTTCGCGTTCACGCAGCTCAAGCGCAAGACGACCGCGCCGAGCTTCAACCTGATTCATATCGCCGGACGCGTCGGCGCGGCCGACGACGGCCAGCCCGCGAAGGTGTCGCATGCGGCGGGCGTCACGTCGCTGATCGCGGTGTCGCTGTCGGACGACCTGCGCACGACGCTGAACCTCGCGCAGCTGCAAGCCGCGCTGTCGAGCGCGAAGGCGCGCGTCGACGCGGATATCGGCACGGTGTTTCCGCGCATCACGCTGAATGACGACGAGGGCGCGCCGGCCGGCACGTACCGCATCTATCTGCAGGACGTGCTCGCCGCGCATGGCGCGTTGAAGCCGGGCTGGCTGCTGTGGGATGGCGTCGCGCCGCTGCCGGAGCGCGCGGAACGCCAGCCGGCCGAGGCGTTCGGCCCGTTCGCGACCGCGCTGTGGATCAAGCCCGACGGCGCGGCGCCGGACGGCAAGTGGCTGACGAGCGAAGGCGCGCTCGCCGCGCACGTCGAGCAGATCGTGCGCCAGCACGCGGACGAATTGCTCGGCATCCAGGAGACGCAGGCGCTCGTGCATCTGGTGCGCCGCGAGCACCCCGAACTCGTCGGCGAACTGACGCGGCTCGTGCCGCTGCAGCGCGTGACCGAGGTGCTGCGCCGGCTGCTCGCCGAGCAGGTGCCGATCCGCAACCTGCGCGTGATCTTCGAAAGCCTGATCACGTGGGCGCCGAACGAGCCGGACGACGTGATTGCACTGGTCGAGCTGGTGCGCGTCGACCTGCGCCGGATGATCACCGATCGGCATGCGGGCGCGGCGCGCCAGCTGCGCGTCGTGCTGTTCGAGCAGAACCTGCAGGAGCGGATCGAGAACGCGGTGATGCGTACCAAGCAGGGCAATTTCCTCGCGCTGTCGAGCGCGATCAAGCAGGATATCGGCGAGCAGGTGCGCGCGATCGTGCAGGCCGCAACGGCAACACAGACGGCCGGCCCGGGCGGCCACGGCAACCCGCAAGGCACCGCGCGCCTCGCGGTGATGGTCGCGCTCGGCGCGCGCCGCTACGTGAAGACGATCCTGCAGCCGGTGCTGCCCGAACTCGCGGTGCTGTCGTATCAGGAGGTCGAGGAGGACGTGCAGCTTCATACGGTCGGGTGGGTGAAGAACCCGCCGGACGACGGCACGCTCGGTGCGGGCGCCGGCGTGCGCACGCCGGGAGTCGTGCAATGACGAGCTCGACGATCCTCGACCTGACCCGGCAGGCGCTGATGCTGGTGCTGCTGCTGTCGCTGCCGATCGTGCTGATCGCCACCGTCACCGGCCTGGTCGTCGCGATCCTGCAGGCGGTGACGCAGGTGCAGGACGCCAACATCGGCATCGCGGTGCGGCTGATCGCCGTGATGGTCGCGCTCGTGCTGCTGTCCGGCTGGCTCGGCAGCGAGGTGCTGCGCTTCGCGCAGCAGGCGCTGGAACGCATGTTCGTTTCTTCCACAGGAGTGCTTTGATGCGTCGACGCGTCGCCCCGATCCGGTTTCAACCGCACCGTCTGCAACGGGCCGCGCTCGCCATGTGCGCGACCGCGCTGCTCACGGCATCGCTGTGCATGACGGTCGCGCAGCCGGCGCGTGCGGCCGACCTGCGCTGGCGCAACAAGCCGTTCACGATCGTCGCGAACGGCAAGAAGATCGGCGACTTCATTCGCGAGCTCGCGTCGTCGCAGGGCGTGACGGCCGTGGTCGACCCGAAGGTGGACGGCGTGATCAGCGGCCGCTTCTCGGGCACGCCGCAGCAGACGCTCGATACGATCTGCTCGACCTACGGGCTCACGTGGTACTACGACGGTTCGTTCCTGTACGTCGATCCGGCCGATCAGTCGCAAACGCAGATGATCCCGATCCCGCCGAACGCGGCCGGCGAGATCGGCCGCGCGCTGCAGGCGATGCAGATTCCCGACAAGCGCTACACGCTCGTGATCAACGACCGCGCGAACAGCGTGTACGTGGCCGGCCCGCGCCGCTACGTGGAACTTGTGCGGCAGGCGGTCGGCTCGGTCGGCGATCCGTCGGCGAACGGCGCGCATGCGGATATCCGCGCGTTCCGGCTCAAGTACGGCTGGGCGTCCGACTTCACGATCAATCGCTCGGGCAAAGAGGTGACGGTGCCGGGCGTCGCGACGATCCTGCGCCGGCTGTTCGGCAAGGGCGGCGGCACGAATGCGCCGCCGTCGAGCACGCCGCTCGGGCAGGCCGCGCGCCAGGTCAAGCTCGGCTCGGGGCTGACGATCGCGGTGCCGCGGCTCGACTTCCCCGATATGTCCGGCGGCCCGCGGCAGGGCGGCTATGGCGGCACGGACAGCGCTGCCGGCGGCTTCTCGCCGTTCTCGGCCGGAGGTGGTGGCGACACGCTGCCGCAGATCGTCGCCGATCCGGCGATCAACGCGGTGATCGTGCGCGACCTGCCGGAGAACATGTACCGCTACCAGTCGCTGATCGACCAGCTCGACGAGCGTCCGCGCATCGTCGAGATCAACGTGACGATCATCGACATCAACGAGGATTCGCTCGACAGCCTCGGGATCGACTGGCGCCTGCACACGACGCACGGCGACGTGCAGATCGGCAACGGCCAGAACCCGCTGAACGGCAACACGCAGTACAACGGCGCCGGCAATCCGCCGCTCACGTTCGGCATCGGCGCGTCGGAGACCGGGCAGACCGGCACCTTCATGCCGACCGGCATCGCGCTGACCGCGTCGATCGGCGGCTCGCTGCGCAACTACCTGCTCACGCGCGTGAATGCGCTCGCGCAGAAGGGGCAGGCGCAGCTGCGCTCGAAGCCGAAGGTGCTCGCGCTCGACAATACCGAGGCCATTCTCGAGAACCTCACGCAGTTCTACGTGCAGGTGCAGGGCTACCAGGATTCGTCGCTGTACAGCGTGACGACCGGCACCAGCATCAAGGTGACGCCGATGATCGTCGACGAGGCGATCCGCAACGCGGCCGCCGTCTCAGGCAATCCGCAGAGCGTGATGATGTCGATCGATATCCAGGACGGCAACATCGTGCCGGGGCAGGCGGTGTCGAACGTGCCGGTGATCCAGCAGCGCAACATCGTCACCAAGACGATGATCGACGAAGGCAAGAGCCTGCTGATCGCGGGCTTCAACGACGACGAGGTGCGGCTGAACAAGAGCGGCGTGCCGTGGCTGTCGGACATCCCGCTGATCGGCAACCTGTTCAAGTACACCGACAAGTCGGGCAACCACATGGAGCGGTTCTACCTGCTGACGCCGCGCGTGGTGACGACCGCGTCGATGTATGCGCCGGACGGCTCGCCCGTGAACCCGGGCGCGGACGGGCCGGCCGATCCGAACGGCACGTCGATGTATCGTCCGCCGGACAACGACATCGCGGTACCGCTGACGCCGACGCCGCTGCCCGGCACGAAGTTCGGTCCGCCCGCGCTGCCGCAGCCGTTGGATTCGGCGTCGCAGCCCGCGGCGACGACCGCAGGAGCGTCCACCCATGTCGACGACCATCATTGACCCGCACGGCGACGGCGCATTGCCTGGCGGCGCGGCGGCCGGGTCGGCCGCGCTCGCGTCGCCGTGGAACCTGTGCTTTCTCAGCGGGCCGATGTACGGCCGCACGATGTCGCTCGCGCGCGGCGCGAACTGGGTCGGCACCGCGGCCGATTGCGAAGTGATCCTGCCCGATCGCGAGATCGGCGCGAAACAGGTGTGCCTGCAGGTCGGCGCGCTCGCGGTGACGGTGCAGAACCACGGCGGCGACGGCGGCGCGCCGGTGCTGTTCAACGACGAGCCGCTCGGCGCGGGCCGCCGCTCGATGACGCCGCAGGATGTCGTGACGGTCGGCTCGATCAAGCTCGGCATCGCGCGTCACGCGCAGGCGAGCGTCGCGGTGCCCGACGAGGCCGATGCGCCGGACGCCGCGCGCGAGGCCGCGTGGCTCGGCTGGCTCACGGGCGGGCTGCGCCGTCTCGGCAGCCGGCGGCTCGTGATCGCGGTCGTCGCGCTGTGGGTCGGCGTGCTGCTCGGCGCGCTCGGCTACGGTTTCGTCGCATGGTCGGGGCGCCTGCCGTGGCAGCACGAATCGGTGCTCGCGCGCACGCACCGGTTGCAGCAGCTGCTGCATGCGTATCCGGAACTTGCCGTCGCACCGCACGACGACGGCGTGATCGTGTCGGGCTATGTGAGCGACCCGGCCGCGCGCGAGCGCGTCGCGCAGATCGTCGCGGGCGTCGACAACGCGGCGCTCGGCAACCTCTACGTGGTCAGCGATCTCGTCGCGACCGCGCAGACGTATTTCAGCGACACGGCGCTGACGGTCACCTATCTCGGCCGCGGCCGGATCGAGCTGACGGGCGCGGCCGAGCGCGCGCAGATCGAGCCGCGCATCCGCAACTACATGAAGGATGCGCGCCCGGCGCTCGAGGTGGTCGACCACGTGCGCGATGCCGATGCCGCCGCGCCGCGCACGGCGACGACGCTTGGCGGTGTCGCGGGCATTCCGGAGATCACGACGGTGTTCGCGGGCGACGGCGACCAGCGCTACATCGAGACGGCCGACGGCAGCCGCTATTTCGAAGGTGCGCGGCTGAAGGAAGGGCCGACCGTCGTGTCGATCGGCCCGGACGAAGTTGTGTTCGAGCGCAACGGGCAGCGCATCACGATGCCGCTCGGCGGCCCGTCCGCGAGCGCGCCCGAGCAGGCGCCGGCGTCGCCCGTGCCGCCGCTCGCGAGTGGCGCGGCGGCCGGCGTCGCGCAGCCGGTGCCGGGGCCGACGCTGTTGCCGGATGCGCCGGCGACGCCGGCTGTTGCGGCCGCCGGCGCATCGAAGCCAGCGGCGCACTAGCGCCGCGACAGGACTTGCGCATCGCGTATCGCGCGGTGCGCGCATTACGCGACACGCCGCGAGCATGCGGCGCGTCACGTCGCCGGCGGGGCATGGGGCCGCCGCCGGAAGTGGGACGCAGTTCACGTAAAGGAGCGAAACATGAGTACCCCCCCGACCGGTGCCACCAACACGAACCAGGTCCAGCAGCAGGCCGACGACCTGACCAAGACGCAGCTCGAACTGACGAAGATCAACTTCCAGGTCCAGCAGTCGACCGCGACGTTCGAAACCAGCAACGCAGTGACCGCGCAGGAAGGGACGGCGAACGCCCAGGTTGCGCAACACCTGAGTTCCGCCGGCCGCGCATGACGCCGGTCGCCGGCCGTGCCGCGCGACGCCGGATGCCGGGGCCGCCCGTGTCGGGCACCCGGCGGGGCGTGTGCGCGTGCCGGCCGGCTCGTTCCCGGCTCTGCCGGTCAAGGAGGACATGATCATGTCTGTAACAGGCGTAGGCGCGGCACCGCCGGGCGCGGCCGCGCTCGCGGGTGCCGCGCAGCAGGCGGGCACGGCGTCCGATCCGGCGCAGGTGCGCCAGTTCGATGCGTTGATGCAGCCGGGCGCGACGCCGGCCGCGCCGTCGGCGTCGGGCGTCGCGATGTCGCGCGCGCCGGCCGATGCGGCGCCGGCGGTGCAGATGACGCCCGCGACACCCGCACAGGCGAACCATTCGTCGCTCGTCGAGCGGTTGCGCACGTACGGCAACGATCTCGACACGCGGTACGCGAACATCGACAGGCATCGCACCGAGATGCTGACGTCGATGGCGGACAACCGCAGCGATCCGTTGATGACGATGGTGCAGGCGATGGATTTCCAGTGGACGGCGACCACCACGATTTCCGAATACCAGTTGAGCCTGTCGGTCGCGCAGGCGGCGAACGGCTTCACGCATACGGTGCTGAAGACGCAGGAGTGACGAGCGCGCAGGCCGGCAACGGCCGCGCGCGATGAAGCGGACAAACGATGACGACGATCGATTCGACGCCGCGCATGCATGCGTGGCGCAGCCGGGCGGCACGTGTGCTGCTCGCGGGACTGCTTGCGCTGCTGGCCGGCTGCCAGAAGGAGCTTTACTCCGGCCTGTCGGAGCGCGACGCGAACCAGATGGTCGCCGTGCTCGGCGACGCGGGCATCAGCGCGTCGAAAGACAACGACGCACGCGACACGTCGGATCGCAACGCGTGGCTCGTGAGCGTCGCCGACGGCGACATGCAGCCGGCGCTGACCGTGCTGCAGGCGAACGGGCTGCCGAAGCCGAGCTATGCGAGCCTCGGCGAGCTGTTCCAGAAGCAGGGGCTCGTGTCGACGCCGGCCGAAGAGCGCGTGCGCTACCTGTATGGCGTGTCGCAGGACCTGTCGCGCACGCTGCAGGACATCGAGGGCGTGGTGGTCGCGCGCGTGCAGGTCGTGATTCCTGAGAACGATCCGCTCGCGGACAAGATCAAGCCGTCGTCGGCGGCGGTGTACATTCGCTACCGGCCCGGCGTGGACCTGCGCGCGATGGCGCCGATGGTCAAGGATCTCGTCGCGCACAGCATCGAGGGGCTGCAGTACGACAACGTATCGCTGTTCCTGCAACCGGCCGCCGCACGCACGACGCGCGTGGACGGCATCGGCAGCGCGGTGTCGGACATCCTGCGGCTGCGCTCGCCGCTCGGCTGGCTGGTGTTCGCGCTGATCCTGCTGACCTGCGCGGTGATCGCACTGTCGGCCGCGCGGCGCGGGATGTTCGGCGCGCGGCTGGCCGGGCTGCTCGGCTCGGCGCGCGGCGCAAGCGGTTCAGGCGGCGGCGGGCTGCGCACGCCGGACGGCGCGCGCGACGGTGCATGAACGATCCACACGCGCTGCCGCCGGGCGCTGCAGCCGACACCACGCCGCTGCCGTGGCTGCAGCCGCTTGCACCGCCGCCCGACGGGCGGCGGGCGGCGTTTCACGCGCTCGTCTGCGAGTTCAACCTGCGGCCGGACCGCTATCTGCACGTGACCCGCGTGCCGGCCGAGTGGCCTGCGCGCTATCGCTCGCCCGATGCGTTCGGCCCGGCAGGCCGCACGCTGCTCGCGCGTCACCTGCTCGACGCGAACGGCGTGGCCGGCCATCACGACTTCGACGTCGCGAATCCGTGCGCGCGGCTCGCGCTGCTGCCCGGTGCGGCGCTCGAGCAGCTCGCGTCGTATGCGGGGCTGCTGCTGCATCGCGGCTGGCTGCGCGAAGCGCTCACCGTGCGGCGCATTCGCGCGGAAGTCGCGGCGAAGCTCGGCGGCGATGCGCTGGAGCTCGCGCTCGAGCGCGCGCCGGAATTCGGCGCGCTCGCGGAAACGCTCGAACCGTGGCGTGCCGATCCGGCCGCGCTGCCGGTCGTGATCCGGGCGCGCGGCGGCCGGCTGCTCGCGGATTTCATCGGCGTGGCGGGCGACGCGGTCGCGCGGCGCGCGCGTCTGAAGTTCAATCGCGCGATCGACGACGAAGCGCCGTACTGGCTGAACCGCGCGCAGCGCGACCAGTTCGGCGAGTTGCTGTTCCTGTTTCTGATTCCCGAGAGGCTTGCGTCATGGGACTGGCTTTTCTGATCACGAGCGACAACCTGCAGCTGCTGTCCGAGCGCAAGGTGCTCAAGGAGCGCGAATACGCGGCGCTGCTCGATGCATCGGCGGTGATCGCGACCGCACGCGACGAGGCCGCGCGCATCGTCGCCGACGCGCAGCGCGAATTCGACAAGCGCCAGGCGGCCGGCTACGACGAAGGGATGCGCCGCGCGCAGCGCGAGCATGCGGCGCAGGCCTACACGCAGGCGCTGGCCGCCGCGCGCACGATGGAGTCGATGAAGGATTCGATGGCCGACATCGTCGTGAAGGCCGTGCGCGCGATCGTCGGCGAGATGGGCACGCAGAAGCTGTACGAGGCCGCGCTCGCACGGATCGCGCCGCTCGTGCGCGACGAAGCGTTCCTGATCGTGCGGGTCGCGCCCGGCCGGCAGGACGAGATGCGCGACGCGCTCGACCGCGCGTTCGCCGGCCAGTCGAACCGGCAACGGATTCGCATCGTCGAGGACGCGCAGCTCGAACGTCACGCATGCACGGTCGAGACGCCGTCCGGGCGCATCGACGCGAGCCTCGATCTGCAGATCGACGCGCTGCGCCAGGCGATCCGTCGCGACGCGCCGCGATGAACGCGCCGCTCGACGATCCGCTGCCGTTCGGCCGCGAAAGCGACGACGATGCCGCGCCGCTCGATCGCGGCCGCCTCATCGGCGACCTCGATGCGGGGCTCGCGTTCTTCTCGCCGGTGTCGGTGCAGGGCCGCGTCAATCACGCGGTCGGGCAGATCCTCAACGCGACCGGCATCCGCGCGCGGCTCGGCGAAATCTGCGAGCTGCGCACGCCGAACCAGCCGACGCTGCTCGCCGAAGTGGTCGGCTTCTCGCGGCAGACCACGTTGCTCACGCCGCTCGGCGACGTGGCCGGCCTGTCGCCGGAGACGACCGTCGTGCCGTCCGGGCGCGAGCATGTGTTCCCGGTCGGCGACGCGCTGTTCGGCCGCGTGCTCGACGGGCTCGGCCGGCCGCTCGACGATCGCGGGCCGGTGACGGGCGCCGCGTGGGTATCGACGCAGCAGGATCCGCCGAATCCGCTCGCACGCAAGATGATCGACACGCCGTTTCCGACCGGCGTACGCGTGATCGACGGCCTGATGACGCTCGGCGTCGGCCAGCGTGTCGGCATCTTCGCGCCGTCGGGCGTCGGCAAGAGCACGCTGCTCGGGATGATCGCGCGCGGCGCGCAGGCCGACGTGAACGTGATCGCGCTGGTCGGCGAACGCGGCCGCGAAGTGCGCGAGTTCATCGAGCACAGCCTGTCGCCCGAGGTGCGCGCGCGCTCGATCGTCGTCGTGTCGACGTCCGATCGTCCGGCGATGGAGCGCGTGAAATCCGCGCTGG
The DNA here is from genome assembly GCF_056930375.1 of Burkholderia sp. 10_S31. Classification (NCBI taxonomy): domain Bacteria; kingdom Pseudomonadati; phylum Pseudomonadota; class Betaproteobacteria; order Burkholderiales; family Burkholderiaceae; genus Burkholderia; species Burkholderia sp. 10_S31. Next base: position 2,839,163 of record NZ_JBXOWK010000001.1, on the reverse strand, counting down.
TCGCCACCGCGATCGCCGAGCATTTCCGCGATGCGGGCAAGCGTGTGCTGCTGCTGGTCGACTCGCTGACGCGCTTCGCGCGCGCGCAGCGCGAGGTGGGCCTAGCGAGCGGCGAGCCGCCGACGCGGCGCAGTTTCCCGCCGTCGACGTTCGCCGTGCTGCCGCGCCTGCTCGAACGCGCGGGGCAGGGTGCGACGGGCTCGATCACCGCGCTGTACACGGTGCTGGTCGAAGGCGATGAGGAATCCGATCCGATCGCCGAGGAAGTGCGCTCGATCCTCGACGGGCACATCGTGCTGTCGCGCAAGATCGCGCTCGCGAACCGCTATCCGGCGATCGACGTACTCGCGAGTCTGTCGCGCGTGATGCCGCTGGTCGCGAGCCGCGCGCATCAGCAATCGGCCGCGCGCGTGCGCGAGCTGATCGCGAAGTACCAGGAAATCGAGCTGCTCGTGCAGATCGGCGAGTATCGCGAAGGCAGCGACCGGCTCGGCGATCTCGCGCTGCGTGCGCGCGATGCCATCGGCGCATTTTGCGCGCAGGCGTCGCACGACGACGTGCGCTTCGACGCGCTGCTCGCGAAGCTGACGAAACTCGCGAACGACCATGTCTGAAGCAGACGATCGTCTCGTGCTCGCGACGCTCGCCCGCCTGAAGCGCGTGCGCGAGATGCGCAGCCAGATCGCGCGGGTCGCGGCCGCGCGCCAGCAGGGCATCGCCGCGCAGAGCCGTCGCGCGCTCGACGCCGCGCACGCAGAGCTCGCGCAGCAGGTCGCCGCGAAGGCCGCGATCCAGACGCGGCTCGCCGACGACGTGCGCGAGGCGCGCGCGCTGCAGAACGCGGCGGCCGACACGCGCACGTTCGACCGGCATATCGGCGTCGCGAACGCGTCGGTCAGCGAGGCCACGCACGTGCATCGCGATCACGAGGCGACACTCGCCGACCTGCAGCGCGCCGCGCGCAAGGCGAAGGCCGCGGAGGACAAGCTCGACAAGGCCGGCGAGAAGGCGCTGCAAGCGCGCGCCGCGCGGGTCGAACGCGACGCCGACGAAGTCGCGGACGCGCACGCGGTGCGGCGCTTCGCGACGGCCGGCGTGTGGGCAGGCGACGTGGAGGGCCATGCGCCGGGGCAGCCGGACATGGCCGCGGCGTTCGACGCGGAGATGGCGTCGCGACCGGCCGATGCGGACACCGCGGGCGCTACAGGCACCACAGGCACGACTGACGCCGCCGACACGATAGACTCGGCCGCTGCATCCGCTGCATCCGCTGCAACCGCTGCAACCGCCCCCGCCGACGACACGGCACGCGCCGCCGCGGAGCGCCGATGCTAGACCACGCCGCGAACTTCAACGACATCGCCGGCACGCTGCGCCCGCTGCTCTACGTGATGCCGCGCCTGCTGCCGATCATGTTCGTCGTGCCGGTGTTCAACGAGCAGATCATCACGGGCCTCGTGCGCAACGGGATCGCGGTCGTGATCGCCGCGTTCGTCGCGCCGGTGATCGACCCGGCCCAGGTCGCCGCGCTGCCGTTCCTGATGTGGTGCCTGCTCGTCGCGAAGGAGGCGGTGGTCGGCATGCTGCTCGCGGGCGCGTTCAGCGCGGTGCTGTTCGCGATCCAGGGCGTCGGCTACCTGATCGATTTCCAGACCGGCAGCGGCAGCGCCGCGTTCTTCGATCCGATGGGCGGGCACGAGGGCGGCCCGACATCGGGCTTCCTCAATTTCGTCGCGATCGCGCTGTTCGTCACCGCGGGCGGCCTGCAGGTGCTCGTGCAGCTGTTCGCGCAGTCGTATGCGTGGTGGCCGATCGGCTCGCTCGGCCCGGATTTCTCGTCGATGCTGCAAACCTTCGTCGTGCGGCAGACCGACACGATCTTCGAATGGATGGTGAAGCTCGCCGCGCCGGTGATCATCGTGCTGGTGCTCGTCGAGCTCGGCATCGGCCTCGTCGGGCGCGCGGTGCCGCAGCTGAACATCTTCGTATTTTCGCAGCCGTTGAAGAGCGCGCTCGCGGTGCTGATGATGGTGCTGTTCCTGCCGGTGGTGTACGCGGCGCTGCATGCGTTGCTGAGCCCCGACAGCGGATTGATGGCGCTGCTGCGCGCGCTGTTCGCCGCGCACGGCGGCGCGTGAGCATCCGCCGGAGCCGGAGCGACCATGGCCGAAAAGAACCAGCAGCCGACCGCGAAGCGCCTGCGCGAGGCGCGCGAGAAAGGTGACGTACCGAAGAGCGCGGAGACGATCTCGTCGGCGTTCTTCGTGGGCGTGTGCGTCGCGCTCGCGGTGGGGCTCGGCACGCTGTTCGCGCGGCTGCAGGCGCTGTTCCGGCTCGTGTTCGACGCGGCCGGCGCGGCCGATCCGTCCGCGCGGCTCGCGGTGCTGATCGACGGCGCCGCGCGCGATTGGGCCATGCTGTCCGCGCAGATCGTCGCGGCCGGGCTGCTGGCCGGCCTGCTCGCGGGCTTCGTGCAGGTGGGCGGCGTGATGGCGTGGAGCCGGCTCGTGCCGCAGCTGTCGCGGCTCAATCCGGCCGAGGGGCTGAAGAACATGGGGTCGATGCGCAACCTCGTGAACCTCGCGAAGATGCTGCTGAAGACCGTGCTGCTGGTCGCGACGCTCGGCTGGCTGATCGTCGAGTCGCTCGACCCGTCGGTGCAGTCCGGCTTCACGCGGCCGATGTCGATCCTCGCGCTGATCGTGAAGCTGCTGATGCTGCTGTTCGGCTGGGCCGCGCTGATCTATGTCGTGATGGCGCTGATCGACATCGTGCACCAGCGGCACGAGTTCAACCAGAAGATGAAGATGTCGATCGACGAAGTGCGGCGCGAGCACAAGGAGGACGAGGGCGATCCGCATATCGAGGCGAAGCGCCGGCAGCTCGCGCGCGAAGCGCAGTTCGCGTCGCTGCCCGACCGGATCGGCTTCGCGTCGGTGGTCGTCTATTCGCCGCGCGTGGCGGTCGCGCTCTATTACGGCGGGATCGGCACGCTGCCGTGGGTGCTCGCGCGCGGCGAAGGCGAGGCGGCCGAGCGGATCGTGCGGCACGCGCGCGACGCGCTGCGCCCGACGCTCGCGAACGTCGGGCTCGCGCAGGCGCTGTACGAGACGACGCCCGAGAACGGCACGATCCAGCAGCAGCACTTCCGCGAGGTCGCGCAGTTGCTCAAGTGGGCGACCGGCGCGAGTTGAAATCGCCGCATGATGGGGTCAGATCCCTTACCGGTTCGGACGACGCGGCGTCGCGCGTCGGTCGTGCGTTTTTTCCTGGATGCCGTGCCGGTGCTTGACGCCGCTTTATTTTTCGATTTCGGCTGGCGTTCACCCACGAATTATTGCTGATTTATTTCTTCGTAATATGGCTCGACCGTCAGCAGGACGGCGGGCTACGAAGTTGCGCCGCCGCTGACGGAACAGGTTAACAGGGGCGGGCAAATCAAATGTGCGGAATCGACGGCTTTCTGAATAGCGTCGCCTTCGATGAGGAGACAGCGCGCGGCACGCTCGCGCGAATGACGGCGAGCCTCGCGCATCGCGGGCCGGACGCGCAGGGCCTCTGGGTCGACCCGGAAGCGGGTATCGCGCTCGGCCACCGGCGGCTTGCGATCGTCGATCTGTCGGTCCACGGCCGGCAGCCGATGGCATCCGTGTGCGGCCGCTACGTCATGGTCTTCAACGGCGAAATCTACAACCATCGCGAATTGCGCGCGGAGCTCGAGCGCGCGGGCCGCGCACCGGCGTGGCGCGGCCACTCCGACAGCGAGGTGCTGATCGCGGCGATCGCCGCGTGGGGCGTCGACGCGGCGCTGCGGCGCGCGACCGGCATGTTTGCGTTCGCGCTGTGGAATCGCGCGTCGCGGGTGCTGACGCTCGCGCGCGACCGGATCGGTGAAAAGCCGCTCTACTACGGCCGGATCGGCGACGCACTGGTGTTCGCGTCGGAGCTGAAGGCGCTGCGCGTCTATCCGGGCTTCGACGGCACGATCGATCGCGATGCGCTGTGCCTGTACCTGCGCCAGTCGAGCGTGCCCGCGCCGCATACGATCTATCGCGGCATCAGCAAGCTGCCGCCGGGCACCTTCATCCAGTTCGAGCATGCGCGCGACACGCCGCGCTTGCGCGCGTACTGGACGCTCGAGCAGGCGATCGAGGCGGGCCGCGAGCAGCCGTTCGAGGGTAGCGCCGACGAAGCCGTCGGGCAGCTCGACACGATCCTGCGCCAGGCCGTCGCGCGGCAGATGGAAGCCGACGTGCCGCTCGGCGCGTTCCTGTCGGGCGGCGTCGATTCGTCGGCGATCGTCGCGCTGATGCAGGCGCAGTCGGCGAACCCGGTCGACACGTTCACGATCGGCTTTCACGAGGCCGGCTACGACGAGGCCGGCTACGCGAAGGCGGTCGCGCGCCATCTCGGCACGCGGCATACCGAGCTCTACGTAACGGCCGATCATGCGCTCGGCATCGTGCCGAAGCTGCCGTCGATCTACGACGAACCGTTCGCCGACGCGTCGCAGATTCCGACTTTCCTGGTGTCGGAGCTGACGCGCCGGCACGTGAAGGTGAGCCTGTCCGGCGACGGCGGCGACGAACTGTTCGGCGGCTATACGCGCTACTTCCTGACGCCGCGCCTGTGGCGCAAGCTGCATCGCGTGCCGGCGGCGGTGCGCGCGCGGATCGCCGCCGCGTTGCACGCGCTGCGCCCCGATCACGCGGACCAGCTCGCGGCGGTCGCGCAGGGTGCATGGGGCGGCGTGGAAGCGCGCGATTCGGCGAGCCGCATCGGCGACCGGCTGCACAAGCTCGGGCACGTGATGACGGCCGAGAGCCGCATCGGGCTGTACCGGCTGCTGATGTCGTCGGTGCATCATCCGGAGCGCATCGCGCTCGCCGGGCAGGAGCCGCCGACGCCGCTCGATACGGTGTCCGCCTGGCCCGCCAACCTGAGCTTCGCCGAGCAGGCGATGGCGATCGACACGCTCACGTACCTGCCGACCGACATCCTCGCGAAGGTCGACCGCGCGGCGATGGCAGTGAGCCTCGAGACGCGCATGCCGTTCCTCGATCATCACGTCGTCGAATTCGCGTGGCGGCTGCCCGCGTCGGTGCGTTTGCCGGAAGGACAGTCGAAGGCGCTGCTGCGCCGGCTGCTCGACCAGTACGTGCCGTCGGCGCTGATCGACCGGCCGAAGCAAGGCTTCTGCGCGCCCGTCGATCACTGGCTGCGCGGCGCGTTGCGCGACTGGGCCGACGCGCTGCTGCAGCCGTCGCGGTTGCGCGACGAGGGGTTCTTCGATGCGGCGGCGGTCGAGCGGCTGTGGCGGCAGCACCAGACGGGCCGGATGAACTGGCAGCACCAGCTGTGGACGGTGCTGATGTTCCAGGCATGGCTGGAGGGGCAGCGCGCGGGATGAGGCGGCGCGCTGCCGTCGGCCGGATCGGCCGGGATCGCCGGCCTGCCGGTTGACGCTCAGCCGACGTTCAGCGGCAACCCGATCTGCAGGTGCGCGGAATCCGCCGCGGCCGCCGGATTGAGCTGCACGATCTCACGGAACGCGGCCACGTCCTGCTGGCCGACCGACATCTTCTGCTGGTCGGCGCGCGACACGTGAGCGGCATCGAGCAGCGATTGACGGTGGCGATCCGCGATCACCCACAGCGAGTCGCCGTCGACGACGATATAGGGCTGCGGTGACGGCGACGGTTGCGTGCTCGACGGCGACGGCGTGGCGCTGGCCGGCGGCGACGCCGGGGTGGTCGGCGAGGCGCTCGGCGATGCCGTTGGGGACGCACTCGGCGATGCACTCGGCGATGCGCCGGGCGCGAGATTCGACTGCGACGACTTCGGCTGATTCGACGATCCGGACCCCGCCCCGAAGAACGTCGTCCACAAGCTCTCGATCAGCTTGTACGCGAATGCACCGACCGGGATCAGCACGACGGCCGTCGGGATTTTCTTGATCAATGGCGTCGCGTTCGGGAAATGCGTGTTCAGGCGCCCGCCGAGCAGCAGGGCGGTCGATACGCCGGTCGCGATCGCGAGATCGTAATGGCCGCCGCTCCACTGCACGCCGGTGCCGAGGCCGCCGTACGCGACAGCCATGAAGTCGCTCGCCGAATCGGTGAAGCGTACGATGCGGCTGCGCTTGTCGGCATTCACGCGGTGCGCGCCGATCGTGTAGACGAGCCCCGCATAGGTGGCGCCGAACGCGCCGCTCGCGATGGCGGCCGAGCCGTACGCGAGATCGAACGCGCCGTGCGCGTGCACGACGCCGCTGATGCCGACCGCGAGCGTGGCGGTCGACGTGATCGCGGCGCCGGCGCGGCCCGCGATCCCGAACAGGTGACGCGGGTTGCCGGTATGGAGCTGCTGCAGCGACGTGCCGCCGACGGTGCCCTGCATCTGCGCGAGCACGTCCGCGGCGAGCGCCTTGATGTGCGTGGTCGCATCGTCGAAGCTCATCAGCCCGACCCGATTCAGCTCGACATACTGCGCGGCCAGCGTGCGCGCTTCGTTCGATACCTGCTCGAGCTGGGCGCGCCGGTTCTGGCCATAGTCGTGCGCGCCCGACCGCAGTTGCCGCGACAGCGTCACTTCGAGCCGCGTGAGCACCGCCTGCGCGGCCTTCGGGTCGCCGGCCTGCAGGCTGCGCACCGCACCCTGGTGCATCACCTGGAACACGCGGCCCAGACGCGAGCCGAGCAGGAACGACGACGTCGCGCTGCCCAGCATGTCCTGCCGAAGCAGATGCGTCGCGCCGAGCGTATCGGCGATCACGAGCGCACCCGCACCGGTGACGAGCGAGCTGAAGCCGATCGACTTCCACAGCTCCGCCTTGCGGAACGACGGTCGGTGCACGCGCAGTGCGTTGATCTGCGCGAGCGCCTGCATTTCCTCGATCACCTTCGCCTGTTTCGGGTTCGCCGCGATCTGCCGGCCGACGCTGATCGGCTTCGACGGGTCGTTCTTCAGCGCTTCGCGCTCGACCACCGATTGCCAGTACGCGCGGCTGCCGGCAAGCGGACCCGCGGGATCGGCGGTCGACACGACGGTGCCGCGCGCGGGAGCCCGAGTGCCGGCGTCGGCGAGCCAGCGTTCGCCGAAGCGGCGGGCGAGCTTTTCGGTGCGCGTGGCGGGCGGGTGATTCGCCGCTGTCCACTGCGTCATCGCGTGGTCGATGGTTGCCTTGCGCGCCTGGTTGACGAGCGCGGTCGTGTTGCGTTCGTACAGCTCGCCGCGCAGCGTCGCGAGCGTATCGTCCGACAGGCCTTTCGACTTGCCGATACGCGAGATCTCCGCGAACAGCACCTGCTGCTGGTTCGCGAATGCCTCGGGGCTCACCGGTTCGAACACGCGCGTGAGCGCGTCGGCGCCGTGCAGCCGTGCGAATTTGCCGTCATGGTCGGTCTGGTAATAGTCGACGATCCGTTCCGCCAGCGCGCGCGTCAGATCCTGGTTCGCGATGAAGTCGGCGCCGTGCGTGCCGTACGACAGCCCGACATGCAGCCAGTCGATCGCCTTGCGGTCGAGCAGCGCATCGAGCAGCTCGACGTGGCCCGCGCCCGGAACGGGTTCGAGCACGGCGTCCCAACCGTGGAAGCTCAGCATCACGTTCGGCGCGGGCTCGCCGGCGTGATCGTGCGACCACGTCTCGAACGACGTCATGAGCCGCGCGTACTCGGCGTAGCTGTCGTTCGTGCCGGCGATCGTGCGGCGGTCCTCCGCGGACACGAGCGGGCGGCCCGACGCCGCTTCGAGACGAAGCTGGAAGCCGTAGCGCGATGACGCGGTGAGCCATTGGTGCAGATGCGCGACGTCGTCGAGTTCGAGCGTGCGCGTGGTGCCGTCCGGCGCCTCGCGCGTGATCGTGGCGTCGGCCTCGTTGTAGCGCGCGCCGATCGGGGAGCCGAACTGGCGCGCGCGCCGGATGAACGCCGGATCGTGCTTGCCGCCGCGCGCGGCGGCGAGCGTGTGCGGATCGACCGGAATCGACACGACGGGCATCGCGCCGCCGTATTGCTCGATCTGGCGCACCGCGAGCGCGGGATCGTCGCGCAGGTTGAACGCGCGCGCCATCGGCGCGACGCGGTCCTGGATCTCGGCCGGTGCGCGCACGAACGCCTGGATCACGCGCTTGTCGATCATGCGCGCAGCACTGTGGCGCGTGGCGTACGCCTGCATCCACTTCACGAACCGGTTGTGATCGCCGGCGGGATCGGCGACCGGCCCGCGCGACGGCATGCTCGACACCTCGCGCGCGAGACCGATGCGGTTGCCGAGCGCCTTCCACATCGGCGCGTCGGCCAGGATCGTCTGCGGCTCGTCATTCAGCGCGAGGCCGCCGGCATCGGGCTGGCGCTTGCGCGCGGCGACCGCCTTCACGCGCTCGACCGTCGGGAACCATTCGGACACCTTCGCGGCGCCGTAGCGCATCACCCATTCCGCAACCGTGCTCGAACCCAGGCTCGGCTGGTACGGACGCAGCGTCAGCGGCTTGGCTGCGGGCGTCTTCGGTGCCTTCGGCGTGGCCGGCGTGTTGGCGGCGCGGTTCGCCGCACGGCGGCCGCGCAGCCTGCCGCCCTTGCCGCGTATCGCATTGCGCATCCGGCCGGCGGGGCCGGTGGCCGCGCCGCCGGCAGCGGGCTGCGCGGCCTGCCGCGCGGCTTGCTGGGCGGCGGCGAGGTCGGCCTGCGCCGCTTTCACGCGATCGATCTGGCCGGCGATCTGCGTGCGGATCCAGCGCGTCGCGAGGTCGAACTTCTGCGGCAGCGCGTCGAAATACGACTTTTCGTCGAGCAGCTGCGCGAGGCGTTGCGCGAGCGCGGCCTTCTGCGTGGCGATCGCGCGCGGGTCGAACGCTTCGGGCTTGAGCGTCGACAGCAGGAAGTGCTGGTTCGCGCCGAACGGGCCACGGCCGAGCGGCATCTCGTCGAGCGGGCGGCCCGCATCCGGTTGGTCGCGAAGCTGCTCGGCGTCGTCGTACCAGCGTGCATTGCCGTCGTGGATCGCGATGATGCCGCGACGCGTATGCAGCGATTCGGCGACCGGATGGTCGGTCTCGTACACGTACACGTAGTGATCGCCGGGGATTGCCTTCAGCTCCAGCGCGCGCATCAGGTGCAGCGTGTTCGCGCCGCTGAAGTCGACCGCGAGCTGCTCGCTGTCGGGGACGAGCTTCGGCGGCAGGAACGGGCTGTCGGCGCCCTCGATCTCGGCGATCTTGCGGCGCACGCCGGGATCGGCTTTCGCGAGGCCGCGCTGCACGCGCGTGCCGAGTTTCTGCACGGGCGCCTTTTCGTCGCCGAGCGCCTTGCGCATTTCCGCCGGCGCGAAGCCGCCGTAGCGCTCGACCGTGTCGTGCGCGACGTCCGTCACGACGAACCGCACGCCGCGCCGGCCGCCGGACAGGTCGCGCGCACGCCTGCGGAACGCGGCGCCCAGTTCGCGCGGCGCGATCGTCGCGTCGCCGAGCGACGTCGACTCGTGATAGGTCCAGTCGTGCGCGGCGTCGCGCGTCGCGTAGCCGAGCACCTTGCCGGTCTTCTTGTCGATCGCGTAAAGCGTCGCGCCGTCGCCGGCTGCCTTCGCGGCCTGCTTCGGCCGGCGAAAGCGCGGTGCATCGACGAGCGATTTCAACGTCGTGACGACGTTCGCGTCGGGCGCGGCCGCCGCCTGCTCGGCTTCCCATGCGCGGCCGTCGCTGCGCGCCGTGATGCGCGCGGCGCCGCCATACTCGCGCAGTTCCGCGAGCGGAACGGGCGACACGTAGAAATCGACGTCCGCGCGCTCCGCGGTGCCGTTGTCCTTCAGCGCACGATAGACCTCGTCCCGAATCGGCACGGCCGGATCGGCGGAGGCCTTGTCGACGAACGTGCCGTTCTCGTCGGTGCGCAGGCTCGCGACGAACTTCGGCTGCGGATGGCTTGCATCGACCGCATCGGCCGGCCGTTGTTCATGCTCGGCGATCAGCACGTACGCGTTCGTGCCGAACGCGTCCTTCATCTGCGCGAGCGACGCGAGCTGCGAGCCGTCGATACGGATCAGGTCGCGCTTGCCGTGCGACGCGAGATGATCGAGCGCATGCTGCCGGCTCGCGGCGTCCGGCGTCGCGGCAGGGACCGGCGCGTTCGACGCCGGCTGCGGCGCGGGCGCCGGCATCTCGCGCGGCATGCCGCTTGCATGCATCGTGTCGGCCTGGCTCGCGTAGTAGGTGCGATAAGTCGCGTGGCCCGGCACGGATGGTGCGACGTCGCCGAATGCGGCCGCGAGACGGCGCAGCCCGGCTTCGTCGCCAGGCGTCACGCGGTCGGCCTCGCGCGCGATCGCGTCGGGCAGGCGTGCGTCCTTCGCGATGTCGATACCGGCGTCGTCGAGGATCTCGCGGCGCACCGCGAATGCGTTCGCCTGCGCGCGCGCTTCGGCCATCAGCGCACTGTCGGTCAGCGCTTCGGGAGACGAGCGATCGAGCCCGAGCCGGTGCGTGATCGTCTCGACCGCGTGCTGTGCTTCGTGCGCGAGCGTGTAGACGAGCGTGCCGGTGCCGTGGAACTGCCCGTCGAGCACGATCCGCTGCTTCGCGGTATCGATCCGGCTGCCGCGTCCGGCGCGGCCAACCACGACTTTCCAGCCGGCCTCGTCCGCAAGCGCGAGCTGCTGGCGCAACAGGTTCGAGCGGTCGACCAGCGCATGCGCCGCCTTCGGCAGCGGCGCGCCGCCGAAGCGCATCCGGATCCGCGTGATGACGGACGGCTTCTGCACGAACGCGTCGGGCGGCAGGTGTTCGGTGATGCCCGGATGCGCGAGCTCGATCGCGCCGCGCGCGATGCCGTCCTCCAGCATCACGCGCAGCGTGCCGATCTCGCGGACGATCCCTTCGACGTTCAGCTTCGGCGCATCGGCCATGACCGTCGACGGGTCGCTCAGATAGAAGTCGCCGCGTGCGTCGAACACGCCTTCGAAGTCGTAGTAGAGGCGGTGCTGCGCGGTGATGTCGCGTGCGCGGTCGAGCTGCGCGAATGCGTCGCGCGTGACCCGCGACGGCAGCACGCCGGCCATCACGTCGTGGCTGCTGAGCGACGCGAACGGCGCGTACATCACGGCCACGCGATCGAACGCCGCGAACGGGCCGCCGACCGTGAGCGTGCGCAGCCCGTGCGCGCGCAGCGCCGCGAGTCCTTCCTGTTCGAGCCGGATCGATTCGATGTGGCCGAGGATCGCGCGATTGTCCGTGCCCTGGTAGAGGCCGATCGCGTTGTGCCGGCCCAGTTCGAACACGGTCTTCTCGATGCCCGCGCCGGTTGCCGCGCCGGTGAAGCGCTCGACCGGCAGGCGCGCGCCCGGATCGCCGCTCGCGTGGACGCCGTTGCCGTCGACGTCGAGCGGGCCCAGGTCCGGACGCTGGTGCGGCGCCGGATCGTAGCGCAGCCACGCGTTCGTGTGGCCGAGCCGCGCTTCGGCGCCGAAGCCGACCGCGATCGTCGGCGGTGCGTAGACGGGGCGCTGCCAGATGTTCGCGAGCCATGCCGCGGCGTCGCGACCGTTGCGCGCCGACAGGATGACGGACGAGCCGGGCAGGCCGAGCACCGAGCGGTGCGCGAGCGTGACCTCGACCGGCGTGTACGGCTTGCCGTCCGGATCGACGAGGCGGCCTTGCGCGTCGGTGACGCCATGCACGATCACGATGCCGCCGTCGCGATCGTAGGACAGCGGGCCCGAGCGGTCGAGCGTCAGCGCGTCGACGCCGGCTGCCGCCTTGCCGTCGAACGGCGATGCCTTCACGGGCCGCGCGCGCGACCATGCCGTTTCGTCGGCAAGCGTGGCGGCCGTGTCGCGCGCGGGGGCCGGCATCGTGACGCCGGCGCGCTGCGCGGCCTGCGCCTGGCGTCGATACAGTTCGCCGTAGGTCACGCCGCCGTCGAGCGACGTGGGTGCGTGCTCGAACGCGTCGGCGAGGCGCGCGATCGACGCGGCGTCGCCGGCCCGCGCGCGGCCGTATTCGTTCGCGATCGCGTCGGGCAGCGCGACGTGGCTGCCGATATCGATGCCGAGGTTCGCGCGGATCTCGTCACGGACCGCAAAGGCATTGACTTGCGCGCGCGCTTCCGCGAGCAGCGCGGAGCGCACGTAGCGCTGCGTCGATCCGTAGTCGAGCCCCAGCGTGCCGGTCGCGGCCTCGACCGCGTGGCGTGCTTCGTGCGCGAGGACGTAGACCATCGAGCCCGCCGACTGCAGGCCGCCGTCGATCGTGACGCGCCGCCGCCGTGTATCGATCTTGCTGCCGCCGCCCGGCTTGCCGCGCACGACCTTCCAGCCGGCCTCGCCGCCGAGCCGGAGTTGTTGCGACAGCAGGCTCGATGCGTCGATCAGCCGGTACGCTTCCTTCGGCAGCGGCGCGCCGCCGAAGCGCATCCGCACGCGCGTGATGACCGACGGCTTCTGCACGAACGCATCGGGCGCCGGCGTTTCGGCGAGCCGCGGATGCGCGAGTTCGATGTTGCCGCGCTCGAGGCCCTGCGTCAGCGCGCGCTCGATCACCGCGAGCCGCTGCAGCGCGGTGAAGTGCTCGCCCGCGCCCATGCCGATCGGGCCCGGGTCGCTCAGCAGGAAATCGCCGTCGTGCGTGAACATGCCTTGCAGGTCGAAGCCGATGCCCGTGCTTTCGACGACGTCGCGAATCTGCCGGATGTGCTCGAGCGCCGCGCGCGACACCACGCGCGGCAGCGCGCCCGTCTCGAAGCCGAAGCTGTGGAACACGCCGAGCGGCCGGTACAGCACCGCGACGCGGTTCAGCGCGGAGAACGGGCCGTTCATCGCCACGGTCTTCAGCCCGTAGGAAGCGAGGTCGTCGAGCGCGATGCTTTCGTCGATTGCCGCTTCGATCTGGCGGCCTTCCGACGTATGCGGGCCGGTGTCGTAGACCGCGAGCGCGGCATCGTGGCCGAGCGCGAACACGGTTTTCTCGCCGCCCGAGCCGAGCAGTTCGCCGACGTGGCGCTCGACGTCGATCCGCGCGGCCGGGCTGCCTTCGACGTGCACGCCTTCGGCATCGGCCGCGAGCGGGCCGAGGTCGTGCGGTGCCGCGGGCGCCGGGTCGTAGCGGCGGAACACGCCGGTGTCGAGCAGCGCCGCGCGCTCGCCCACGGCGTGCGCGGGCGGCGCATACACCGGGCGCTGCCACAGGTTCGCGAGTTGTGCGGCGGCGGCATCGCCGCCGTGCTTCGCGGACAGCACGATCGAATAGCCGTCCTGCACGAGGAACGCCGGCGCCTGGTCGAGCGCGTATTCGTGTACGCCGGCCGGCCGCCCGCCGGCGAGCAGCGTGCCGTCCGGCAGCGTGTCGGCGTGCAGCATCAGCACGCCTTCGTCCTGCAGCATCGTGAAGTGGCGGCTGCGGGCCGCCTGCAGGTCGGCCACGGCAGGCACCGGCCCGTCGCCGAACGGCGATGCGTATTCGGCATGCGCGCGGCTCCATGCGACCCGGTCGTCGAAGCTGCGCACGCCACGCGGCGCGTCGCCGGTCTCGCGCGTCTGCGGCGCCGGCATCCGGCGCGGGATACCGCCGCGGCGCTTCTGGCGCGACCACACGTCGTCGTAGAAGTCGCGGTAGGTCTCGCCGTCGCGACCCGACACCGGCGAATCGGCGAAGGCGTCGACGAGGCGTCCGACCGTGCCCGCGTAGTCGTGTGACGGCGCGCGCCATGCGGCGCCTTCGCGCTCGATCGCATCGGGCAGGCGCACGTGCGCGGCGATGTCGCCGCCGCCCGCGAGCTGGATCTCGTAGCGCGCCTCGAACGCGTTGATCTGCGCGCGCGCCTCGGCTTCGAGCGCCTTGCGCGTGAAGCGGCTGCGGTTGCCGTAGTCGAGGTTCAGCACGCCGGCCATTGCCTCGACGGCATGCCGTGCCTCGTGCGCGAGCGTGTACGTGATGCTGCCAGGATGCTGGAGGGCGCCGTCGATCGTCACGCGGCGCTTGCGCGGATTGATGCGGCTGCCGCCGCCGCGCTTGCCGAGCGTCACGCGCCAGCCGGCGTCCTGCAGCATGCGCAACTGCGTCGCGAGCGTGCCGGACTGCATCGCGAGCGCCTGCGCGGCCTCGGGCAGCGCCGCGCCGCCGAAGCGCATCTGCATCCGCGTGATCCAGCCGGGATTCGATGCCCCGTGGTCGGGCGGTGCGGTTTCCGTCGTTTCGGGGTGCGCGGCGGCGAGGCCGATGTCGTCGTTCGCCGCAGTGCGACGCTCGCCGCCCGCCGGCGCGCGCGCGGCCTTGCCGTCGGCGGTGCCGGGCGCGCGCGGGCCGCGATCGGCGGCGGTCGTGTCGCGCTCCGCCGCGCGCTCGGGCGCGCCCGGGCGATCCGGCTTGACGAGCACGAGCACGCGGTTCGGCGCGCTGAACACGCCGTCGAGTGCATTGACCGGCTCGGCAGGCGCGGCCGTACGCGGCATCGCCGGTTCGTTCGGGCCGCGCTTGCCGGCCAGTACGATCACCGTGTTGTCGGCGGCGGCGGCGGCGGCGGCGGCGGCGGCGGCGGCGGCGGCGCGCGGCGCCGACGGCGACGCTTCGTCGGGCGCGACGCCGGCCGGCAGGCCGGTTTCGTTCGCCGCGGCCGTTTCCGGTGCGGGATCGAAGCGCAGCACGCGCGCCTGCGCGTGCAACTGGCCGTCCGCGTTGAACGCGTCGGGCGCGGCCGCATAGACGGGCTTTTGCCAGCGGTTCGCGAGTTCGGCCGCGAGCGCCGCGTCGTGCTCGCCGGCAACGACGATCACCGGTTCCTCGAGATCCTGCGGGCGCGGCGCGGACGGCCGCGCACCGGGCGCGTCAGGCGTCGCGCCGCTGCGCACGACGTAGACCGTGCGATCGCCGACTTCCATCGGCTCGGCGCTCGGCCCGCGCGGCACCGCGATGCCGGCCGGGTCGGACGTCGCCGTTCGCATGGCGCTCGCATCGTCCGCCAGGTCGATGACCTTCGCGTTGACGCGCGGCGGCGCGCCGTCCGGCTCCGCACGCGTGCCGGGGCCGGTCGCGTCGTCGGTCTCGACAGGGCGCCAGCGCATCGATTGCGTGTCGGCGCTGCGCCGATTCGTGCTCGCGGTGGTGCTGCGTTCGGCATCGGTTTCGTCGCGCTGCTGCTGGACGCGCGCGCGCGCCTCGCTGGTGCGTCGCGTGCTGCGTGCGTCGGCGGACACGCTCGCGGTCTCGCCTTCGGCCGCCGTTTGCGCGAGGCGGCGTGGCGCCTGCGTGCTGGCGGCCGTCTGCCGGTACGCGTCGCTCGCCTGGTCGAGCACATGCTGCAGGATGTCGAGCGGGGCTTTCGCGACGATCTTCGGCGTCACGCTCATCTCGCCTTCGGGGCCGAACGACATGCGCTCGCCGGTGCCGGTCACGTCGTCGACGCGCGTGCCGTTGGTCCAGTTCTTCGGCGACGCCGACACGACGGACAGCGTGCCGTCCTCGCCGAGCACCACCGATTCGCCGGGCGGCAAGCGCCTGGCCGATGCGCGGTCGAGCACGCGAATCGGCTTGTTGTCGTAGGTCAGCACCTTGTCGCCCACGCGCAGCGTGCCGTCCGGCGACACCTTGACGGCTTCGCCGTCGAGCGTCACGCGGGTGCGGCCGGCCGCGAGCGACGACGCGTCGGCGCCGTTGAGAATCCGGCCGATCGTCTGGCTGTCGACGGTGACGGTCTTGCCGTCGGTCCCGCGGATCGGCACCGGCCGGCCGGTGCGCGTGCGCACCGACGTCACCGCGCGCTCCTTGAGGCCGCCCGCGGCCATCAGCGCGACGTTGGTGAGCCCGGACTTGAGTTCCTCGCCGGCCGCCTTCTTGTCGCCGGTGACGAAATAGTCGTAGCCGGCTTCGCCGAACGCCTCGACCGCGCCGCCCACGCCCGTCACGACGGCGGTGGTCCGCGCGCCCGTGGCCAGCACCGACGCGACTTTCGGCGTGCGCGTAAGCGCGGTCACCGCGCGCGTGAACAGCTTGCTGCCGGCGAGCTTCGCTGCGCCTGCCGCGCCCATCGGCACGAGATTGATGAAGTCCGCCCGCGCGCCCGCGTCGGTAAACGGGTTGAGGCTGCGCCCGTGCTCCGCGCGGTTTGCCAGGTCGAGCCCGGCGCTCGTCATCGTCGCGCCGATCGCCGTGTACATCATCCCCGCGCCGAGGATGTTCAGCGGCACGCCGACGATCGCGCCGATGCCGGTGCCGTCGAGCAGCGTGCCGAGACCTTCGAGTGCCATCCCGCCGACCATCATGCCGATGTTCAGGCCGGTGCTGGTCAGCGTATTGAGGAAACTGTCGAAGCCGCTTTCATGATGCGCGGCCCTCGACACGAGTTGCAGCGTGCCGTCCGCGTTGTGGCCGGTCGCGATATCGACGGTCCCGTCCTTCGACAGCTCGTTGTTGTCGATGTAGTCGTTGATGTCGTCGTAGGTGCTCGCCGTCTCGTCGACGTATTGCGTGCCGTCCTTGCCGCTGACCTTGAAGAGCGCGCTCGTGGTCATGCCGGCATCTTTCGCCGCATACACCATCGGCAGCACGCTGACCTGCGTCGTCGCGCCGCCGCCGATCGACAGCAACTTGTCGCGCACGCCGTTGATCGTCGACAGCTTGTCCTTGTCGGTGAAACGCGCGACGTCGTCCTTCAGTGGCGATACGGCATCAGAACCGTCGCCGGACGATGCGTCGTTCTGGACGTCGGGCTGCATCCCGAGCGCGACGCCGATCAGGTTGCGCTGCTCGTTGTCGGTCAGCTTGCCGAACGCGATCGTGCCGCCGTTGTTCGTGCTCGCGCTCGCTGCGTCGAGCAGCGAGTTCGACAACTCGCCACGATGCGCTTCGTAGAAATCGTGCAGCGCCTTCGTGTAGTCCTTCTCGGCGTCCGAGCCGGACGCCGCGTAGCGCAGCCGTTCGTCGAGCCCCGCGTCGAACTGGTCCATCAGCACCTGCTGGTGCGACGTCTCGCTCAGCAACTGCAGGCGCTGCACCGCGTTGTCCGTCTGCGTGACGGCCGCCTTCGCCTTGTCCAGCTGGTCCTGGTACAGGTTCGGGCGCGGCATCGACGGCGCCGGAATCATGTCGTCGCCCGCGACATAGCGGAAGCGCACGGGCGGCGGATTCGCAGCCGCCCAGTCGTCGTACTGCTGCTGCACCGACGCGAGCGTGCTCTTCGCCTGCGTCTGCTGGATACGCGCCTGCGACAGCGCGGCCTGGGTCGCGCGCTCGTTGACCGAATCCGACAACCGGCTGTCGGCCGCGCGGATCGCGCCCACGGCCACCTGCATGCGCTTCACGTCGAGCATCGTCGGGCCGGTCGGCGCGGCCGACGGGTGCGCGGACTGCGGCAGCAGGAACGGGCTGTCGAGCAGCGGCGATGCAGGCAGCGACGACGTGCCGTTCGCGCTCGACAACATCGGCGCTTGCAGCGGCGACGCACTCGGCAGCGCCGGCGTGCCGGTGGGGGCGGCGGACGCTGCCGTCGACGGCGACGACGCGGGCAGGGGCGGCCGGCCGCTCGCGGTCGACAGCGACGGCGTCAGCAGCAGCGACGGGAGCGTGGGCTTCGTCAACGGCGATTGCGCGTCGACCCGCGCCTTGATCTGCGATGCCTGATCGTCGTACTGCTGCGCGAGCGTCGCGCCGTACGCGGCGACGAAGCCATCGTGCGCGATGCTTGCCTGCTGCTTTGCCTGGTCGAGCTTCGCATACGCGTCGCCGAGGTCGAGATCGACCTGCGGATCCTTGATCATCGCGTGCGGATTGTCCTTGTGCCACGCGGTGGATGCGTCCTGCTTGTTCGTATAGTCGGCCTGCAGCGTGTCGACCTGACGCTGCGCGGACAGCATCTGCAGATAGCCGCCGCTCGTGTTCGCGGCCGTCTGCGCGCGGGCGAGCGCGGTCTTCGCGTTCGACACCGCATTCGGGACGATCACCGTCGGCCCTTCCTTGCCGCGGGCCGAATCGTATTGCTGCTGGGCGTTCGTGAGCGTCAGGCTGTCGTTGGCCGCGCCGTACGCGGCATTCGCATAGTTCGCATCCTTCGCGGCCGACGTGACGGCCTGCTGTGCGTCGTCCCGCGAAGCGGGCGCATCGGGCATCGTGACCTGCAGCTCCAGCGGCTGCAGCGCGTCGTTCAGCCGGCCGACGCCCGCATCGAGCGCGGCCTGGTAGTCCGGATCGGCGAGATAGGACTGGAACTGCGTATACGCGAGGTTCGAATTCGCGACGTCCGCGTAGTACTTCGACGCGCCGACGGCCGCCTTCGCGCTCGCGGTCTGCCAATCGTCGTAGAGCCGGATCTGCAGCGGGTTCTTGCAGTCGCTTGCCTGCGGCACCCAGTTCGGATCGTTCGCGTGATCGGGGAATGCCGCCAGCAGCGTCTTGAACTGCTGGTCGGCCGCGTGTTGCGCGTCGCCCGGGTCCGTCACCTTGCCGGAATCGTCGATCTTCATCCCGGCCGGCATGTCGGCGTTCGCCTGTTCGCCGTACAGGATCATGTAGCCGGCGTCGGTCGTCACGTTCAGCTCGCGCTGCGCGGTGTCGGCCGACGTGCGCGCCTTCGCGTAGTCGGCTTGCGCGGTCTTGCGGTCGTCAGCCGTCGACTCGGGGTCGCGATTGACCAGGTGCAGGACGTTCTGGGCGCCCTGCAGCGTCTGCGACGCGTTGTCGTACTTCGTCTGCGCGTCCTGGATCGCCTTCTGCACCGCGCGCGTCTTGTCGTTCTCGACGGTGATGTCGGGCGGCGGCGCCGTATATTGCGCGGCCATGCTCTGGGTCAGCGACGTCGCGGACGTGATCTCCGCGTTGGTCGGCTTCGACGGATCGGTGGCGAGCGACGCGCTGACGGGAATCGGCGGTGCGGCGGTGGGGTTCGCCGGCCCCGCGGCCGGATCGTCCTTCTTCGGCGGAGGGGGAGGCGGGGGCGGCGGTGCGACGACCGGATTCAGCGTTTCCGACAGGAAGCGCTGCCAGTTGACACCCAGTCCCAATCCGTCGATCAACAGCATGCTCGTCTCCGTTGAACCGCGCGATGCGCGGCACGCACGACGCCCTGCACGTCGCGACGCGATCGTTCGAGTGTACGGACGCGCATTGCGGCGCAGATACCGCTGTTTCGTAGCGGGGCGAGGCGGCCAGCGTACCGGCGCGGCGCGGGCTACGAGACGGGCGCGGGGTGCGGCGGTGCCGCCGCGCCGCGTCGTTCGGACCCCTGAAAACGGCACGAACGCGGGCCTGCGGTGCCGCGCGCGATCATTCGGTCACTGATCGAGACACCGTACGCATAGCCGCTTCGCCTGGCTCGCCGGCAACCCGCGGCACATCATCACGACGGGGCGCGCATGGCACGACGGCGCGTCGGCCGATGCCGCCGGCGACGCGAGCCGTCGCGCGCGCTCGGGCGGCGTGGTCGCGACGGCGTCCATGCGCCGTTGTCGCGCGGGCGGCGGCGTATCGCTGACCACCGGAATCGGCTCGACGCCGCCTTCGCGCGCGTTGCGCTGCGCGCTCGCGACGACGCGGCTCACATAACCGCTCGAGAAACCGGTCGTGAAGTTGCCGCTGTAGTAGCACGACAGCGCCGCGCGCAACGCGGCCTGCGCGGCGCGGCCGGTGTTCGACGAACGCGCGAAGCATTCGGTCAGGATCGCGCCGCCCGCCCGCAGGTTGCGGCACGGCTCGAACATCGTCGTGTCGTCGAGGCCGTATTTCGCGAAATTGCGCTCGTTCACCTGCGCGAGGCCGACGCTGTAGCTGAAGCCGCGCGCGGCCAGCTCGCTCGCCGTCGCGCGCGCTTCGTCGAGCGACGCGGGCTGGCGCGTCAGGTGGCCGCCGACCACGCCGATCGCATACGGATTGAAACCGGACTCGGTGCGTACCAGCGCGGCGAGCGTGTCGGGATCGACGTTCGGCGCGCAGGCGCGCGCGAGCTGCGCGAAGCCTGCGGCGCTGCCGGCCGCGTGCGCGCTGCGCGGCTGCATGCCCGCCCCGGCGAGCGCCAGTGCGAGCGTCGCGATCAGCGCGCACAGGCTCGCAACGGCGGAGCGCCGGCCGCGCGCGTTCATCCCGCCCCCGCCACGCGATACGACAGCACGAGTCCGTGCACGAGCAGCGACCAGCCGTCGAGCGCGACGAACAGCAGCAGCTTGAACGGCACCGAGATCGTCGTCGGCGAGATCATCTGCATCCCGAGCGCGAGCAGGATGTTCGCGACCAGCAGGTCGACCACGATGAACACGATATAGATCACGAAACCGATCTGGAATGCCTTGGTCAGCTCGGCGAGCGTGAAGCTCGGCACCAGCACGAGCAGGTCGTCGTCCTTGATGCCGTCCGCGCGATTCTTCGGCCAGACCGACGTCGCGGTGCGCACGAAGAATTCGCGATCGCGCTGCCGCGTATGCGACACCAGGAAATCCTTGATCGGCGGCAGCGCGGCATCGGCGAGCACGCCGATATCGGCGGTCGACAGCTGCCCCGATGCGTCGAAGTGGCGGGACTGCAGCGCGTCGCGGATCGACATCCCGACCGGCGCCATGATGAACAGCGACAGGATCAGCGCGATGCCGTTCAGCACGAGGTTCGGCGGCACCTGCTGGATCCCGAGCGCGGAGCGCAGCAGGCCGAGCACGACCACGAGTTTCGTATAGCTCGTCACCATCAGCGCCGCGAACGGCGCGATGCCGAGCGCGGCGATCACCGCGATCAGCGCGACCGGATTCGGCAGGCTGCCCATCGTTCAGCGCTCGCGCGGCGCGGGCTGCGTCAGCGTGACGACGCGCACGCCGAGCTTCTGGCCGACCGCGATCAGGTGGCCGGTGCCGATCAGCATCCCGTTCGCGACCAGATGGATCACGCTCTGGTTGATGCCCTGCTGCAGCTCGATCACCGCGCCGGGTTGCAGCGCGCCGAGTTCGCCGAGCGGGATCGACGTGGGCGGCAATTCGAAACGCAGGTCGACCGCGAGGCCGTCGAGCGAGCGCGGCGCATCGTCCGGCGACGCTTCGTGCGCGGTCGCGGGCGGGGTGTCGGTGCGGGTCGGTTCCAAAGGCATCTCCCTGATTCGTTCGACGGTCAGCCGGTTGCCCGACGGCCGTCCGGTGATCTCCCATGCCGGCGCGGCCGGCACCCGCGCGACGCACAGCAGGTTCTGCTCGTGCGCGCGCCAGCGCTCGATCGCGATGATGTCGCCGCCGACGACGTCGGCCAGCTCGGCCGTCGTCAGCTCGGTCCGGCCGATCTCGAATACCAGCGGCACCGGCAGGCTCGCATAGGCGGCGCGCGTATCGGGCCGCGCGGCGGCCGGCGTCGCGAAGAACACCGCGAGCGCATCCGGCGCATCGAACAGCAGGGCGCCATGGCAGCGCCATGCGCCGTCGGCGCGACGCAGCTCGAAGCGCAGCGCGGCCGGCGCGGTGCGCCACGCGGGCACGCTCGCCGAAGGTGGCAGCAATTCCACGCGCTGCCGCGTCGCGGCCTGCAGCACGGTCGCGAGCGGCGCGGCGAGGTCGGCGAGCAGCGCCGCGCGGATCACGGCCGGCACGGCCGGGTCGGCCGCGTCGCCGAGCCACTCGCCTTCCGCGACCGGGTCGATCCACAGCGAGCCGGCGGCCGGGCCGACGACGAAGCGGTACGCATGCGCGTCGGCGGCCGGTTCGGCATCGACGCGCCAGCGCACCTCGTACGCGTGTTCGCCGAGCGTGACCGGCACCGCGGCCGTTGCGCCGTATGCATGCGACAGCCCGCGCGCGGCGGCGGCGGACAGGCGCGGCAGGTGGGGCGACGCGTCGAGCGCGACCGCGACCGGCGCGGGCGCGGGCGCGGGCGCGATGGCGGGCGCGGCGACGGCCGGGCTGGCAGCGGCGGGCGGCGCCCGGTTCGCGGCGTCGCCGGCGTCGGCATTCGTCAGGGACAGCGCAGGCACGGGCGGGATCAGGGCGGATTCGGCGTTGGTTCGACGGGTTGTTGTGGCCGGCGGCGCGGAAGGCGCGCGGCTGCTGCGTCGATTGTAGGGACGGCACCGGTCGCGCGCCGCGCCGGAATCCGTAGTCGCGCGCATCCGGCGGACGCGCCAGCGGCGGCGAGCTACGAAGGCAGTTGCGCGGCGGCGTGGCCGCGTGCGGCGTCGCCCGCCCAAATGCGACCGCCGCCCGGAGGCGGCGGTCGTGTCGCGGCCGGGCAGGCGTGCCGGGCCGCGAGGCGCCGCACGTCGAATGCGCGGCGCGGCGAGGGGAGGCTTGCCGGCGCGCCGCGCAGGGGCAGGCGGCGCGCGGGTGAGCGTCGCTACGCGTTACACGTAGTCGGCGGCTAGCGCCAGTTGCGGGGCGGCGCGCAGGATCGGCGCCACGTCGTGGCGCTCGACGTGCGTCATGGCCGCGCCGAACAGCACCAGGCGATAGCCGACTGCATAGATCGGGATGATCCGCAGGTTCTTGTCGTGATCGAGCTGCAGCTTCGAGCGGATGCGCGAGATGTGGGTGTCGAGCGTGCGCGACGACACGCCGAGCTCGCGGCCCCAGACCGCTTCCTGGATCGCTTGCCGCGGCACGATCTTGTTCATGTTGTCGAGCAGGAATTCGACGACATCGAATTCACGCGGCGTGACGTCGACGACTTTGTTGTCGATTTCGATCGTGCGGCGCACGAAGTTGATTTTTATGTTGTCGATGTACAGGTATTTGCAATCCATGTTGGCCCTCGCATGTCCGTAAAGGAGTGTTTGCAGGTCATGTACCGCAACTTCCGGGCCAGGGATGGACTGGGGGGAAACGAAGGACGGGGTGACGAGGCGGGCGGCGCGCCAGCCTTGAATCTAAAAGAATTTTTAACGCGAGGCGCGTGGCCGGCTTCGGAAGGGTCGGAGCAATATTGAAGGATTGTTACGTAGCATCGATGGGGAACGTTACGGGCGTTACGGGGGGCGTAACGTGGGGACGAGCCGATGACGAGTCGCCGGCCCGCCGCGCCGCGTGCTGCGCGTTCCAGCAAAAAACCCTACATGGAACCCTACATAAAACCCGACTCGGTATTGAGAAAATTTCATATAAATCATGGATATAAGTTGCTAAAATTGGCGACTTGAAACCCTACATCAAACCCTACATAGAACCCTACGGCGAAGCATGACGACAGT
The DNA here is from genome assembly GCF_056930375.1 of Burkholderia sp. 10_S31. Lineage (NCBI taxonomy): Bacteria > Pseudomonadati > Pseudomonadota > Betaproteobacteria > Burkholderiales > Burkholderiaceae > Burkholderia > Burkholderia sp. 10_S31. Next base: position 2,816,043 of record NZ_JBXOWK010000001.1, on the reverse strand, counting down.
TGCTACCTTCGAACCGCTGTTTCCCGAGGACCGTGTCCTCGATCCGCTGCTTGACCAGGCCGGGCAACTCGTTGATGCGTCGCAGCGATTGCTCGCAGTGAGGGATACGCCATTGGCCCGCGCGCTCGTTCCCCAGTTACGCGCAATGAATTCGTACTACACGAACAAGATCGAAGGCCAGCATACGACCCCGGCCAGGATCGAGGCCGCGCTTCATCGCGATTACTCGTCCGATATCGTCGAGCGCAGGAAGCAACGCTTCGCGGTCGCGCATATCGCAACGGAAGCGGCGCTCGAGGAAGAATGGGCAGCCCTTTCGGTCGCCGCGCTGTTCGAGCCCGCGCGAATCTCGGCCATCCACGCGCGGTTCTTTTCCTGTTTGCCTGCGGATGAACGACTCGCCGAGGGTGGACAAATCATTGTTCCCGGCGAGCTTCGGCGGTCGCGTGTGACGGTCGGACGCCATCTGGCGCCGGAGCCGGAGATGATCGAGCCGTTGCTTCAGGCCTGGGCGGCACGTTACGCGCGTATCCGTCCGAAGGAATATCAAGTGATCGGGATCGCTTGCTCGCATCATCGCCTGGCATGGGTGCATCCGTTCATGGATGGTAACGGCCGGGTGGCGCGTCTGCATTCGCATCTTGGATTCCGTGCCGCCGATCTCACCCATGGGCTGTGGTCGCCGCTTCGCGGGTTGGCGCGCGAGCATGAGCAGTATTACGCGAGGCTGAGCGAAGCCGATCAGACTCGACGCAACGATCTGGACGGACGGGGCAACTTGTCGCAGGAAGGGCTCGTCAAGTTCGCCCGGTTCTTTCTGGACTGCTGTGCGGATCAGGTCGGATTCATGGTCCATATGACAGCGTTCGACGGCGTGACGGCGCGTATGCTGGACCTGTTACGTTACCTGGAATTCAATCCTTGGAGCATCCGCTCGGAAAAATCGGTCATCAAGGCGGAAACCGCAGCGTTGGCCATGGAATTCGTGGCGCTGCGTCGTGCCGTCACGCGCGCGGAATTCACGCAGATGCTTGGTGTAAGCGACGTGCTGGCGCGCCGCATCGTTCGATCGCTGCTCGATTTCGGGCTTCTGACTTCTCCTTCTCACCGCGGCGAGCTTTCCTTCGGGCTGCCGCTTGCGGCACTTCGATTTCTTTTCCCTAGGTTGTGGCCGGAAGTCGAACAGGAGTAAGCGATCCGGGCTGTCGCATCGCATTCCGGGCGGCGGATGGTCGCGCGATACAAAAAAACCGGCCGCGCAACGTTCCCGTTACGCGGCCGGCCCAGCGTTCCGCCTTTCCGCCCGTCAAGCCTTCGCGTGATCGCCCGAATCGAACGGCAGCACGTAATGCCGCTTGCCGGTCGCCGCGAAGATCGCGTTGGCGACCGCCGGCCCGATCGGCGCGACACCCGGCTCACCGACGCCGGTCGGCGCCTCCGCCGACGGCACGATATGCACCTCGACCTTCGGCATCTCCGCCATCCGCAGCACGTGGTAGCCGTCGAAGTTGCGCTGCTCGACCTGGCCGTCCTTCAGCGTGATCGCGCTGTGCAGCACCGCGCCGAGCCCGAAGCCGATGCCACCTTCCATCTGCGCGGCGACGATGTCGGGGTTGATCGCGATCCCGCAGTCGACCGCGCACACCACACGCTCGACCTTCACCTTGCCGTCCGCGTCGACCGACACCTCGGCCACCTGCGCGACATAGCTCTTGAACGCCTCGGCTACCGCGATCCCGCGCCCGCGGCCCTTCGGCAGCGGCTTTGCCGGATCCCAGCCGGCCTTCTGCGCGACCAGCTCGAGCACCGCGCGCATCCGCGGCTCCTTCGCGAGCAGGTCGCGGCGGAACTGGTACGGATCCTTGCCGGCCGCGTGCGCGGCTTCGTCGATGAACGCCTCGACCGCATACGCGGTGTGCGAGCTGCCGACCACGCGCCACCACAGCACGGGCAGGCCGACCTTGGTGGTCGTGAGTTCGACCGACACGTTCGGCACCGCGTACGGCAGGTTCGCCGCGCCCTCGACCGACGTCGCGTCGATCCCGTTCTTCACCATGAACGGCTCGAACGGCGTGCCGGCGAGGATCGACTGGCCGACGATCCGATGACGCCAGCCGACCAGCCGGCCGTCCGCGGTCAGCCCCGCGTCGAGCTTGTGGAAGTACATCGGGCGATAGAAGCCGCCCTGGATGTCGTCCTCGCGCGTCCACTGCAGCTTGACTGGCTTGCCGTCCGCGCCGAGCGCCTTCGCGATCGACACGGCCTCGACCACGTAGTCCGACCACGCGTTCGCGCGCCGGCCGAAGCTGCCGCCCGCGTACAGCGTGTGGATCTGCACCTGCTCGGGCTTCAGGCCCGCAACCTTGGCCGCGTTGCCCTGGTCGACCGTCTGGAACTGGTCGCCGGCCCAGATCTCGCAGCTGTTGCCCGTCAGCTTGACGACCGCGTCGAGCGGCTCCATCGGCGCATGTGCGAGATACGGGAATTCGTAGGTCGCGCTGACCTTGCGCGCGGCGCCCGCGATCGCCGCGTCGGCATCGCCGTCCTTGCGCGCCGACGCGCCGGGCTTGGCGGCGAGCTGCCGGTATTCGCGCATGATCTCGTCCGAGCCGCGCTTTTCGGCGTTCGCTTCGTCCCAGTCGATCTTCAGCGCGTCGCGGCCCTGTTTCGCGGCCCAGAAGCCGGTCGCGACGACCGCGACGCCGTGCGGCACCTGCACGACCGCCACGACGCCCGGCACGGCCTTCGCGGCCGTCGCGTCGAACGACTTGACCGTCGCGCCGAAGCGCGGCGGGCGCTGCAACAGCGCGACGCGCATGCCGGGGAACGTGGTGTCGAGCGTGAAATGCGCGGTGCCGTTCGACTTGGCCGACGCGTCGACGCGCGGAATGCGATGGCCGATCAGCTTGAAATCGGCCGGCTGCTTCAGCGTGACCTTGTCGGGCACCGGCAGTTTCGATGCGTCGGCAACCAGCGTGCCGTAGGCGGCCGTCTTGCCGCTCTTCGCATGCGTGACGACGCCGTTCGCGGTGGTCAGCTCGCCGGCCGGCACCTTCCAGCGGGCCGCCGCGGCCGACACGAGCATCGCGCGCGCCTTGCCGCCCGCTTCGCGCAGCTGCTGCCACGAGTTCGACATGGCCGAACTGCCGCCCGTGCCCTGCATCGTGCCGAACGCGAGGTTCGCATAGCGCTTCGCATCGGCCGGCGCGCTTTCGACGCGCACGCTCGACCAGTCCGCGTCGAGCTCCTCGGCGACGATCGTCGCGATGCCCGTGTATGCGCCCTGGCCCATCTCGACGTGCTTCGCGATGACCGTGACCGCGCCGTCGGGCGTGATGCGCAGGAACGCGTTCGGCGCGAAATCGGCGGCAGGTGCCGTCGCGGCGAGCGCGCGGCGGCCGAGGCCGGCCCATTCGAAGCCGATCGTCAGGCTGACGGCGGCCGCGGCGCCCGCGGCCTTCAGGAACGTGCGGCGCGACGGTCGTACCGAACCGGGATTGTCGAGTTCGATCGTCATGGTCAGGCTCCCAGCGTCGTGGCCGCGTCGTGGATCGCGGCCCGGATGCGGGCGTAGGTCGCACAGCGGCAGATGTTGCCGTTCATCGCGGCATCGATGTCGGCGTCGGTCGGCTTCGGATTCTGTTCGAGCAGCGCGGTGGCCGACATGATCTGGCCGGACTGGCAATAGCCGCACTGCGGCACCTGCAGCTTCACCCAGGCGGCCTGCACGGCCTGCGCGGGCTTGCTCTGCAGCCCTTCGATCGTCGTGATGTGCTTGCCCGCGATGCCGGCGAGCGGCAGCACGCACGAGCGGACGGCCTGGCCTTCGAGATGGACCGTGCAGGCGCCGCACTGCGCCATGCCACAGCCGAACTTCGTGCCGGTCAGCCCCGCGTGTTCGCGGATCGCCCAGAGGACGGGCATCGACGGATCGGCGTCGAGCGTGACGCTCTTGCCGTTCAGGACAAACGTGGTGGGCATTTTTTGTCTCCGTGGGGAAAACCCGGCATGCGCCGGATCAGGTGGCAGTGTGCGCGAACGGTCGATCTTTACGGCTACCCAATCCTGCAAATTTATTGAACAATCCTGCAAATCCCCGGCGCGGCGGCGAGCGATTCGCTATGCTCCCGCGATTCAGGGAAATCAAGCGAGGAATCCGTCATGGACATGACCGATATCGCGGCGTCGCGCGAATCCGGGCGGCGCGAGCTGGCATCGCTGATCGGCCGTTTCGCGCCCGCGGACGGCTCCCACTCGACGGCCGTGCCGGCACTGATGCTGCACCGGCATACGCATCCGGTCGATCTCGGTTGCGGCGTGTCGCGCGCCGCGCTCGTGATCGCCGCGCAGGGCGCGAAGCGCGTGATCGTGGCCGGCCAGGCTTACGAATACGACACGCGGAATTGCCTGATTGCGTCGATCGACTTGCCGATTCTCTCGCGCGTCACGCAGGCGTCGCCGGACGCGCCTTATCTGTGCCTGTCGCTCACGCTCGATCCGCAGCGCATCGTCGAACTCGCGGCCGAGATGCGGCTGCCGGAACCCGACGCGGGCCCCGAAGGCGAGGGCATCGCGCTTACCGAGCTGACGCCGCCGCTGCTCGATGCCGCGCTGCGGCTGTTGCGGCTGCTCGATACGCCAGCCGACATTCCGGTGGTCGCACCGCTGATCGAAAAGGAATTGCTGTATCGGCTGATGACGAGCGGGCAGGGCACGCGGCTGCGGCACATGGCCGTCGCGGGCAGCCAGACGCACCGGATCGCGCGCGCGATCGAGTGGATCCGCGATCACTACGCGGAGCCGATGCGCGTCGACACGCTCGCGCAGGCGGTCAACATGAGCGTGTCGTCGCTACACCATCACTTCAAGCACGTGACCACGCTGAGCCCGCTGCAGTACCAGAAGCAGTTGCGGCTGCACGAGGCGCGGCGGTTGCTGCTGCGGCAGGGCGGCGACGTCGGTTCGGTGGCCGCGACCGTCGGCTACGAAAGCGCGTCGCAGTTCAGCCGCGAATACAGCCGGCTGTTCGGTGCGCCGCCGATGCGCGACGTCGTGCACCTGCGCAAGAAGGAACTGCTCGGCACGTAACTGCGGTGTCGGCCATGTTGCGATGGCGGTCGTTTTCCGGAACGACGCGGCGATTCGTGGCCCCGCACGCGGGTCGCACTGGCGCACATCGAAATCGAATCTCGAGCAATCGGCATGCCAGGGACGCCAATTGCATGCTGCATCCGGGCCGCATACCGCGCAGCCGCGCTGCACATGCGCTTCGGTTTCACGCATGAATCCTGCGATCTGGCGCACGGATGCGGCATTTTTCGGCCCGGTACGAAGCGGCCTGTCGAAATGCGCAAAAAAATCGTATTACGGCGGATTTCCAGTGGTAAATCCAGCGTTGCACGAGCATGTTTCAGCGATGAGAATTGCGGTCGATGTCCCCATTCGGAAATGTTTCCTCCGCGTATCGCGCGTCGTCCGATCCGGCGTGAAGCCAGCGGGATTTGCGCATTGAAACGCGACGGTCGCCGGCATCGGCTGTCGGCGAGTCGAATGAGAAAAGTAAAGATGGACCAGGCGTATTGAAGGGCGGTGCGCAAGCGTCACAGGTTTTTCACAAATATGCGGGCGGATGAAAGTCGTGCTGGCCCGAACTGAATCTGCTTTTTTGTCGCTCGTTCGCGTTGTCGCTCGACGCTTGATCCCGTCGGTATTTTCACGGATGAATCAAACGCGTGGCGGGCTCTGTGCGGTACGCACATCCGGCAGCGCCTCGATGCCCGTCGCGTCGGCGTGCGAAAACGGATGTCGCGCGATTCGATGCGTGCTCGGCGCGGCACCGAAACGCCGTCGAATCGGGCACAGCAGGCACTTCGCGGGCGGAAAAACGCGCATCGACCGGAATATGCGACGTGCATTCTCAAGTTTGAAACACCCGTTCAACTGTGCCTTTCACGAGGCCCGATGCACCGTATTCGACGGCCTTTCCGGCATTGCTTCGTGGCATTCAAGGATCGATGCATGTCGCCGGCCGTTGTTGCGATACATTCCTGAAACAAAAAGCGCGGGTTTCGGCGAGATGACGGGGCGACGCAGGCGGGTCGCGACGCGCAAAGGTCGGTGGATTCATGCGTGGCATGCCGCTTGCGGTATTGGACGTACCGGCGAGCGGTCGACCTGAAGCAACAAAGATGGGGGGCGGCCAACTCGTCAATAAGCAGTCGGGGAAACGGCAATGAAGACCAGAAGCGGTATCTTGATCCGCGCATTCCTTGCGCACTCATGGGGTAGTCAGACAGCTTGGGGTACGACTTGCGATGCAGTGCCAGCGTCGCGGGTTCGTCGCTGCCGGTTTCCCCACATCCGCGCGCTCCGCACGGCAACCGGCCGACAGCGGTGCTTCCTTTCATTCGGTTCGTCCGGAAGGACCGGGCTGTTCGTGCCGGACAGCTTGACGCCGAATCGTCTTCGACCGTGCAGGGCCGTATCGATTGCGCCGGGCGCATGCCGGCGCTGTCCAGATTAGCTCGAACGCTCGTCGGCCGGATTGCCCGGCAGATCGTTGGTCGGTAGTTCAGGGAGAAGCGATGCCGCCTGACTGTAATGCAGGCCTGTTATAGCCACGATAACTCGCATGTTTTCGATGGCGCTGCATTTGCGGTGCAAAACCATATTCACGTATTTTCGATCGCTGAATCGGATGCCATGTGCCGGCATTCCGTGTGAGCAAAATATCGAAAAAATTAATCCCGAACGGCGAATGCACGTTTTCGGGTGTGAGAGGCAATTTGTTTTCCGATAATCTAAAAATCGATAGTAATTATCGAAAATACCTATAAAAAAGTTCGGAAAACTAAAAAATACGAACCTAAAATTCGACTGGCCGAAATTGCGGTATATCGAATTATCGGTGAATCTATTTTTTGTAATTTGATAGTGATCCTTATTTTTTGAGGATTGCTCAAGGCAGGGAAGTTGAAGGCGTGCAGCTTTCCTTGCTTGTTCCGTCCACGCCGTTATGGAGTCGACCATGAAGAAGCTTCTGATTGCAGCAGCAGTGCTGGCAGTTTCGGGTGCAGCATTCGCCGGCAGCGGCACGGTGTCGAGCACCAGCTCGTCGAGCGGCGGTTCGACGATGGCCGGGGTCGCCGGGTTCGGCCACTTCACTGCGACCGATTCGGGTGCCGCACTCGGCGCAGCCGGCGCGATTGCCGGAGGCCCGGGCAGCGGTTCGATCTCGTACACGAACCACACCCAAACGTCGACGGTGGGCGGCTTCGGCTTTGGCGGCGCACAAGCGGGCGGCAACAGCGGTGCGAATGCCAGCTCGATCGGCTGGACGTATCACCACTAAGCCGCGGCGCGTAGCGTTCGTCATTGGCTGGCGGCGCGGATGCCGGGTTCCGCTCGATCGGGGCAGACCCGGCTCCGCCACCGCCGAACCTTCTCAGAGCAAGGGATTGCTATGAAAGCCAAAGTCATTTTAGCGACAGCGCTTACCGTCCTATCGTCGGCCGTACTGGCCGCCGGATCGACCACGACCAACCAGACGCAATCCGTTGCAGCGGGTGTCTCCGGTTCGGTACTGATCGGCTCCGGCAGCTATACGAGCAATTCGAATTCGGTCGCTGGCGCGAATGCAGGAAGTACCGTGACACCCGCTGGTTCCACCGGCACGGCAACCGCCTTTCACAACTCGACTTCGACGGCCAGCGGCTGGGGCTCGAACGGGGGCGCGTTCGCGGCAGGCGGCGGTATCGGTGCCGCAGGCTCGTACGGTGGAAACAGCAGCACGAACGAGAACGCGAATGCGCTGTCGGGAGGGGTGACCGCCACGATCGTACTCGGCGCGAACCACTACACGGCCTCGGGTGGGAACGACCAGGGTATTGCCAACGCTGGGGCCACCGGGTTGACGGGCATGGGCGGGTCCGGCGCGATCGCGGGTTCGAATCACATCAACTCGTCCACCGTGTGGAGTACCGGTCCGGCCGGCTCGCCGTCCGCATCGGGCGGAAGCCAGGGCAGTTCGAGCGCGACCGGAAGCAGTCAATAGACAGGTGCGGGGGGACCAGTTTCCCAGCGACTCTGGTCTCTTTTCTCGCGCTTTTGTTCAAGTAAGGAGTTGGCATGAAGCAGAAACTGATTGCCGCCGCTCTGATGCTCGCGTCTCTGACGGCATATGGCGCTGACCGTGCTGCCGAGGACGTGCAATCAAATTTGCAGACGTCAAACCCTACAACCAACCCGTCACAACAACAAACGCTTTCGTCGGGCAGTGCCATCGGCACACCGGACTCCCAGGCATGGCCGGGAATGTCGGGCGGCTCATGGTCCCAGCTGGGTAGCGGCTGGAAGCAGTTCGGGGAAGCGGGCAAAGCTGAAGGAATTCAGGGGAATTAGTACGGTTGCCTGGGTGGGAGGTCAAACCTCGTCCGGAGAGTGAAATGAACAGCAACAAGATCAGGGTGGCATGTGCGGCAATGTTCGCGATGGCCACGATCGGTGCCCAAGCGCAAACAGCGGATTCGACCTCGAGTTCGCAATCGTCAAGCGGTTCGACTGCGATCAGCCAGGGCGGCGGCTCGAGCATGAACACGAACACGACGAGCTCGCGCGGCGGCAATGCCACCAGCAGCAGCGGGGTTCGCAGCAGCGGCAATTCGAGCGTGCAGGTCAACTTGACGATGCCGTCCTCCACGAGCGGCGGCTCGAACGTGACGCCGCAGGGCGTGAGCGCGCTTCAGTCGGCCGGTTCGCCCGGCACCAACCCGTACAACACCCAGGCATCGGAAAACGTCAACTACTCGGGTACCCAGACGATCAAGACGAACCCGGCGATCCAGGCGCCCGGCCTCACGACCACGCTGTCCGATACCTGCATGGGTTCGGTGAGCGTCGGCGTGTCGTTCCCGGGGTTCGGCGCGACCGGCGGCACGACCCTGGTCGACCAGGCATGCGTGCGTCGTCTCGATGCGCGTGAATTCCGCGCGATGGGGCTGACCGACGTCGCGCTCGCGCTGCTCTGCCAGAGCGATGCGAACCGGCGCGCGGTGGAGGCAACCGGACACCTGTGCCCGGGCACGACCGCGCCGCTCGCACGTTCGAACGTGGCACCTTCCGCCGAAGCGACCGTGGCCGACGACGTGAAGTATCGCGATCCGATCGTGCGCAACCGCATGGGCCTGCCGCCGCTCGACGCGGCCGCGCCGGTGCAGACGCGCCCGGTGGCGACGACCGCGGTCCAGACGGCGCCGATCCCGGTGCCGGTGCCCGCGCCGTCGATCGCCATGCCGGCCGTCAGCGCGGTGCCTGCCGCGACGCAGGCAGCCGCCGTGAAGGCGTCGCAAGCCGCTGCCGTCGTGCCTGCCGCCGCACCGGCTGTCGCAGCCGCACCGGTTGCCGCAGCCGCACCGGCGGTGAGCGCCGTGCCCGCCGCCGCACCGGCCGCGATGAGCGCGGTGCCTGCTGCCGCGATCGTGGCAGCGCCGGCCGTCGCCGACAAGGCGCCGGAACAGCCCGCACCGGCGGTTGCCGACAAGGCACCGGAACCCGCACCGGCCGCAACCGACGCCGCCGCGCAAGCGGCAGCGGCGCCGGCGGTCGACACGAAGGCGCCGGAACCCGTGCCGGCAGTTGCCGACAAGGCGCCTGAACCGGCACCGGCTGCAGCCGACACCGCAGCGCAAGCCGCGGCAACGCCGGATGCCGACGCGAAGGCGCCGGACACCGCGCAAGCCGCACCGGCCGCGACCGACGCCGCGCCGCAGGCTGCCGACGCAGCAGCGCCCGCGATCGATGCGAAGGCTGCCGAACCGGCTCCGCAGGCAGCAGCCGAAGCGCCCGCGCCGGAAGCCGCGCAGCCTGCCGCAGCGGCTGCTGCGGCCGACACGCCGGCCGCCGACGCGAAGGCGACGGACGCGGTCGAATCCGCTGCCGCGCCCGCACCGTCGGCCGAGATGCCGGCCGCGTCCGATCCGGCGGCGGCTACGGTCGACCAGCAGGCTACCCCGGCCGTACCGGCGATGCCGGCCCCGACCGTCATCTCGACGAGCACGTCGTCGTGAGCCTGCGGGCCCGGCTCTCGTGCGATCGGCATGCCGGTCGCACGAGAGTAGCCGGAATCCGCTGCGCGACGCACGTCGCAAGTTTGACGGGTGTTGGTCCCATCCCCGAGGTCAACACCTCTTTTTGCCTGACGAGGGTACAAGGAGGCCTCAATCATGAGGATCTTTTTGGTCGCTCTGCTGTTGTGCGGCACACAAGCCGCCGCGCAGTCGGTTTTCCAGAACCCTGCGGTCTTTGTCATCCTGAGCGAGCAGACCCTCGCGAACGCCGCGAGCGTCCAGCAGGCGCTGACGACGCTCGGCCGCCCGGACAACACGGCATGCGTGCCGATGATGATGGTCGGCGATCCGCAGATGATTTACATGATGCCGGAGGAAGGACACGCGCCATCGTGGCGATCGCCGGTGTACGGCCGCGGCGCGCCGTTCGAAGCGCAGCGCGGGCCGACCCCGACCGGCAAGACGGTCGGCGCGATGCAGCACGCGGAGGACATGCAGACCCAGCCGTGGAGCGACAGCAGCGCGATCACGCAGAAGATCGCCGGCGAGTCGAGCCTGTCCGCGTCGGCGCGGGTCGACGACTGGCAACGCAAGGGGCTGAACACGATCGAGACGGCGCCCGCGACGGAAGTGACGGTGAACGGCAAGACCTACCGTGCCTACCGCGAAGAGCTCAACCAGGCCGCGCGGCCCGTCGTCGAACCGCAGATCTATACGCAGCGTGTCGTGTTCTGCCGATAACGAAACGTTCCCGAGCGGACACGCAGGCAGCGCAGCGCGGACAGGGAGGCCCGCCGCGCAGCGCGCCGCCCACTCCGCCGGACAACCCTATGCAATGAGGTCATCGTGAACCATTGCTGTCCGATCAGACTGTCAGGCCCGCAGGAGCGGGAACGGGCCGCATGCGCGCCGCCGTTCGTCGCGGTCCGGGCTCACCACACCGCGCCGTCGCGCCCGCTCGTCTATCTGTCGCAGCATCCCGACGCGGAGCTCGTCGACTGTCTCGCATCGCGCGGCTGGGACGTATGGCGCGCGAAGTCCGTTGCGGACGCACTCAATCTCGTCAAGACGAACCGGCTGCATGCGGGCGTCGTCGATTTTGGCGATTTCGCGTCACCCGACGTCGCATCGTTCGAGGCGCTGCTGCGCGATCCGCGTATCGGCTGGGTCGCGCTCGCCGATGACGAGCGGCTGCGCGACGCCACCATCGCGCGCCTGATCCGCCAGTGCTGCTTCGACTACGTGCGCAACGCGACGGCCTACACGACGATCGGCTATCTCGTCGGCCATGCGTACGGGATGCTGAAACTGGCGGAAAGCGAACCGGATGCCGATGCCGCGCCGCCCGGCGGTGCGATGATCGGCGCATGCGACGCGATGCGCCGCCTGTTCGCGACGATCCGCAAGGTCGCGAGCACCGAGGCCACGGTGTTCATCGCCGGCGAATCCGGCACCGGCAAGGAGTTGACCGCGGCGGCGATCCACCAGCATTCGTCGCGCGCCGACGCGCCGTTCGTCGCCGTGAATTGCGCGGCCATCCCGTCGACGCTGCTGCAGGCCGAGCTGTTCGGTCATGAACGCGGCGCGTTCACCGGCGCGCACCAGCGCAAGATCGGCCGCATCGAGTCCGCGCACGGCGGCACGCTGTTTCTCGACGAAATCGGCGACATGCCGTTCGAGAGCCAGGCGAGCCTGCTGCGGTTCCTGCAGGAGGGCAAGATCGAGCGACTCGGCGGGCACGCGTCGATTCCGGTGGACGTGCGGATCGTGTCCGCGACCCACGTCGATCTCGAGGCCGCGATGCAGGCGGGGCGATTCCGTGCGGACCTGTATTACCGCCTGTGCGTGCTGCGCATCGACGAGCCGCCGCTGCGCGCGCGCGGCCGCGACATCATGCTGCTCGCCGACCACGTGCTGCGGCGCTATCGCGACGACGCCTCGCACCGGATTCGCGGCTTCATGCCGTGCGCGATCGAGGCGATCCACAGTTATGCGTGGCCAGGCAATGTGCGCGAGCTGATCAACCGGATCCGCTTCGCGGTCGTGATGACGAACGGCCCGCTGATCTCGGCCGTCGATCTCGAACTGAACCAGTACACGTCGCACCGGCCGCCGACGCTCGTCGACGCGCGCCGGCAGGCAGAGCGGCGCACGATCGAGGAAACGCTGTTGCGGCATCGGCGCCAGTATGCCGACGCCGCGACGGAACTCGGGGTTTCGCGCGCGACGCTGTACCGCCTGATGATCGCGCACGGCCTGCACGACTGACGCCGGTTGCGCCCGCGCGGCACGCGGCCTCGCATCGCGCGGCCGCCGGCCCGTGGCGTCAGGCCGGCCGTTCGAAGCCCGATTCGACCCAGCGTGCGGCGCTGGCCTTGTTGAGCTTGAACCCGGCGGACACCTTCGCGTCGGCCAGCAGCTCGCCGTATGGGTCGAACGCCTTCAGTTGCGCATACGGCTCGAACTCGTCCGGCACGATGTCGAGCGTCACCGACACATCCTGCCCGTCGTCGTCCTGGACCGTCACTTCCTTGTGCAGCATCGCGCGGCGCTGCTGCTCGTGACGCATCAGCACCTCGGTCGCGGTCTTTACCAGCGTGCGGAACGCGTTCGCGTCCATCGGCTTCGGGTTCTTCTTGTCGCGACCCATCGTCCACGGGCCGACGAGCGCGGGCTCGGCTTCGCCGTCCTTGATCATCTCGACGGCCCAGCCGTCGTCGTCTTCGTTCTTGATGATGCGGGCCATCCAGCCGTTGTCGCGCCAGAGGCCGTCTTCGTGGATGGTGGTGTCGTCGGATTGCAGATCGGATTCGGTCATGGAGGAAGCGTGGCGAACGGGCGGGGCGCGCGGCCGGTCGCCCGGAGTGGCATGCAAAGGCCGCAATTTTACCCCGTGGGCCGTCCGTGCGGCCCGTGCCGCGTGCGATGTCGGCCGTCCGGCCGACTCAGGCTGCCGCCGATCGGTCGGACCGGTGCAAATATCAAACTCGTATTACGTTCCTGCGGGCCAATCTATACGTCGTCCGATATCCCGGCCGCGCGCCGCTTCCTAGAATAACGGTCGGGATAAAAATATCCCGACTGTCGATTCAACGCCGATCCGGCCGCGCACGCATTTCGCGTCACGCGGCCCGGCGAACCTTCTGGAATTGCGCATGGGGAAATTCAGTATTCGCACAGTTTTCGCATACGACTGGCCGCTGACGCTGGCCGGCGTGGAGCACATTGCCGGCGGCATGTGCGCGATCGATCTCGTTGGCGTCTCCCGGACGCCGGGCGAACTGGTCGAGGCGCTGGGCAGCATCGACTGCGATATCGCGCTGGTCGACTATGCGATCGGCCGCGACACGCAGATGGACGGCCTCGCGCTGTTCGACTGGTTGCGCCGCTCGCGTCCGAACATCGGGATCGTCGCGCTGGTCGGGAACGAGAATCCGTTGATCTTCCGCTCGATCCTCGCGCAAGGCCGCGCGAGCCTTGTCAGCAAGTTCGACGAAGTCGGCCACATCGTCACCGCGATCCATTCGAGCTACAGCGGCGGGCGCTACCTGTCGCCGCTCGTCCGGCGCGCGCTCGATGCGCTCGTCGAACACGATCAGCCGCCGGTGAAACTGTCGACGCGCGAAATCGAGGTGATTCGCCTTTATCTGGCCGGCGTGCCGATCAAGACGATCGCGCAGCGGCTGAACAAGGGCAAGCAGACGGTCAGTGCGCAGAAGGTCAGCGCGATGAAGAAACTCGGCGTGACCAACGATATCGAGCTGGTCCAGCGGGCGGCGGGGCTGGGGTTCGGTGGCGCCAAGCCGTGAGCCGGCCAACCGGCGCGGGGTAGGTGCGAAAGAGGCGCGGGAGAGGCGCAGGCCGGGGCCGGCACCGCGCGGTGTCGGCCCGCCAGGCGAACTCCGCCGGGTTAGGCGGGGAGTTCGCTCGGCTCGGCTGATGTCAGGCCGGCAATGCGAACCGCGTGACCGCGTCGCGCAGCGCTTCGGCCTGGTCGCGCAGCGAATGCGCGGCGGCAGCGGCTTCCTCGACGAGCGCCGCGTTCTGCTGCGTGACCTGGTCCATCTCGCCCACCGCGCGGTTGACCTGCTCGATCCCCGCGCTCTGCTCGCGCGACGCATGGCTGATCTCGTCGAGGATCTCGTTGACGCGCCGTACCGACTGCACGATTTCGGCCATCGTCTCGCCCGCGTGCGTGACGAGCGTCGCGCCGTGCTCGACGGTCTCGTTCGACGACACGATCAGCGACTTGATTTCTTTCGCGGCCGTCGCCGAGCGTTGCGCGAGCGAGCGCACCTCGGCCGCGACCACCGCGAAGCCGCGGCCCTGTTCGCCCGCGCGCGCCGCTTCGACGGCCGCGTTCAGCGCGAGGATGTTGGTCTGGAACGCGATCCCGTCGATCACGCCGATGATGTCGCCGATCTTGTGCGAGCGGTCGGTGATTTCGTTCATCGTGCGCACGACATCGTCGACCACTTCGCTGCCGCGCGTCGCGACCTGCGCGGCCTGGCTGGCAAGCGTCGCGGCCTGGGCGGCGCTGTCCGCGTTCTGCTTCACGTTCGCGGTCATCTGGTCCATGCTCGATGCGGTCTGCACGAGCGCGGCCGCCTGTTCCTCGGTGCGCTGCGACAGGTCGGTGTTGCCCGACGCGATCTCGCTTGCGCCGACGTTGATGTTCTCCGTGCCCAGCCGCACGCGCGACACCATGTCGATCAGCCCGCTCTGCATCGTCTGCAGTGCATGCAGCAGGCTGCCGCGATCGTCGTGCTTCACGTCCACGCGCGCGGTCAGGTCGCCCTGCGCGATCCGCTGTGCGGCGTCGAGCGCGACTTCGAGCTCGCCGCCGAGGTTCGCGCGCACGCTTTTCAGTACGAGCACCATCACGGCCGTCGCGATCGCGCCGAGCACGGCCGTCATCGCGAACCAGCGGCCGATGCTCGCGAGCACGGCCGAACGTACGTCGTCCATGTACATGCCCGTCACGAGATACCAGTCCCACGGCGCGAAGCGCTGCACCGCGCTGGTCTTGTCCTGCGGCTTGTCGGCACCCGGCTTCGGCCACAGATACTGGACGAAGCCCTTGCCGCCTTCCTCGTTGCCGGCCTTCACGATCTCGACGAACAGGTGCTTGCCGTTCGGATCCGCGAAATTCGACACGTCCTTGCCGTTGAGTTCGGTCTTGATCGGATGCATCACGATCACCGGCTTCGAGTCGTTGATCGAGATGTAGCCGTCGGTGCCGTAGCGCATCGCGGCGATGGCTTCGAGCGCCTTCTGCTTTGCGTCGGCTTCCGGCAACGCATTCTGCTGCGACAGCTTGTAGTAATGATCGGCGACGTTCGTCGCCTGCGCGACCAGCGACGCAAGCTGGTCGCGGCGATCCGTGATCATCGACGCGCGCGTCTGCCACGCGCCGATGCCGGCGATCACGAGCAGGCCGAGCCACAGAATGACGATCATCGAGGCGAGTTTCTGGTTCAGGGAAAGGGTGCGCATGGGTAGTGAGGTTGGTCGGTCGAACAAGCGCGCCGGGACGGCGTGACGGGATAACTCTTTGACGGCGCGCAACGCACGTTGCCGTAGGCGGGAAATCCCTGAGAAACGTCAACCGGGGGCAACCGGGCGATACCGTCGAGCCCGCCATGGGTATCTATGCATATACATATGCAGCATCGCTATACTGTCGGGCGATGACGGCTGCGCATCGTGCCCGGACGGCGGGGCGCGGGCCGGCGACGTCGAACGAACCCGAAAGCCGAAAGGAGGCATCGATGAGAATTCTGGTGGTGGGGGCCGGCGCGGTCGGCGGATACTTCGGCGGCCGGCTCGCGGCGGCGGGGCGCGACGTGACGTTCCTGGTGCGCGACGGCCGCGCGGCCGCGCTCGCGCGCGACGGGCTCCTGATCCGCAGCCCGCGCGGCGACCTGACGCTCGCGAACGTGCAGACGGTGCGCGCGAGCGATGCGGCCGCGCCGTTCGACCTGGTGCTGCTGAGCTGCAAGGCCTACAGCCTCGACGATGCGATTGCGTCGTTCGCGCCGTTCGTCGGGCCGTCGACGCTGATCCTGCCGATGCTCAACGGGATGCGCCATCTCGACGTGCTGCGCGATCGGTTCGGTGCCGCGCAGGTGCTGGGCGGCCTGTGCGTGATCGCGGCGACGCTCGATCGCGAGCAGCGGATCGTGCACCTGAACGACACGCACGGGCTGTCGTTCGGCGAACTCGCCGGCGGCGCATCGGCGCGCGTGCGCGCGGTGGCCGACGTGCTCGGCGGCGCGGGCTTCGATGCGACGCTCAGCGACGACATTGCCGCGCGGATGTGGGACAAGTGGGTGTTTCTCGCGACGCTCGCGGCGAGCACGTCGCTGTTTCGCGGTTCGATCGGCGACATTCTCGCCGCGCCGGACGGTCGACGCCTGCTCGAGACGATGCTCGACGAATGCAATGCGATCGCCGCGCACAACGGTTATCGGCCCGATCCGGCGGCGGTCGAGCGGATGCAGCGGATGGTGCTGACGCCATCGCCGCTGACCGCGTCAATGCTGCGCGACGTCGAGAACCGCGCGCGGGTCGAGGCTGATCACGTGATCGGCGACCTGCTCGCGCGCCGCGACCCGCAGGCGGCGGATGCGCTGTCGCTGCTGCGAATCGCGTACAACCATCTGAAGACGTACGAGGTACGCGCCGCGCGGGAAAGCGCGGTGGTGTAGCGGCAGGCGCGTCCGGCGCGTGGTTCCGCGTCCGTTTGGGGAACGCGCCGACCAATGCGACGGCTGCCGATGCGCGGCTAAATGGGGTCCTTGCTCGGCGGTCCGTCCGGTTGCTGCGGGTTGTCGTGAGGATGCCCCGGCGGCGGTGGCGACAGCGGATCGTCTTCCGGATCGCGGTTCGGGTCGGCCGGGGGCTCGGGCATCGGGGTCGTGTGGTCCATGGGGAACTCGCGCAATGCGTGACGGCGGTGGCGCGGCGGATGCGCCTCGTCTCCGTTATAGGCAATCGGGCGGGTCTTTGCAGCGCGATTCTCGTGGCGGCATGCGGATTGGCGGCGACATGCGAGCTTCTGCAGGTGTCGCGCCGGCTCGCGCGACGACAGGCATCCGCGATGCACGATGCGGCTGGCGGGCGCCGATGTCAGCGCAGATCCGCGGGCGTATCGACGTCGCGCAGGATGCCGGGATCGTCGACGTCGAGCAGGTTCACCGGCGCGCTGGCGAACAGCGCACGGGCGCCGGCATCGCCGTCGAGCGCGGCGAGTGCATCGTAGTGGTGCGCGGCGAAACCGACCGGATGGCCGCGCATGCCGCGATGCACGGGGGCGACGATCGATGCGTCGTCGGCGTCGAGGGCGCGCGTGACCGCTTCGTAGGTGGGCGCGGCGATCCACGGCATGTCGCCGAGCGCGACCAGCCAGCCGGTTGCTTCCGGCGTGGCGCGCACGCCGGCTGCAAGGCTTGCACCCATGCCGCGCGTCGCGTCGAGCGCATAGACGACCTGGCAGCCGGCTTCGTTCAACAGGATCGCGAGCTTTTCGGCGCCGGGACGCACGACGGCGATCACGTCGGCCGTGGCCGCCGCGAGATGGCGCGCGGCCGCGACCGCAACGGGCGTGCCGTCGGGAAGCAGCGCGAGCAGCTTGCTGTGCAGACCGCTTGGGTCGAAGCGTTGACCGAGACCGCCGGCGAGCAGGACGCCGGTGGCGAGTGACGCATAGGACATCGGCGCGGGGGAGGAAGGCAGGTGGCCCGATTGTGCGGGAGCGGGCGGGGATCGGCAAGTGCGGATGTTACCGATGCGCGGGCATGGCAGCCGGAAAGAATGTCGGTGGGGGCTTCGGTGCGCGTGCTTTCGTCGGTTGGGCCGTAAACGGCGTGCGATTCGCGTTGTATTGCGGCCCAATAGCGGTTACCGAACGACCAATGCCGCCGTTCGGACGCGTAATTCGTGAAACAGGTGCGTGGTAGAGCGCCGAGCGGTAGTTGACGGTTTCGTGCGACCATCGCACTCGGTTCGATCAGACGAATCGCCTGTCGAATTGCGGCCGTGGGTGCCCGTGTTGCGATTCGGCCGACGCGTATATGACCGTCACCAAAGTGTCTTGACGTGTGCGTAAGCGCGGATCTTTTCGTCACGCGTGACCAGCGGCGCGCCGAGCCGCCGTGCGGTCGCAACGATCATGCGATCGGCCGGATCCTTGTGGAACGTGCCGGGCAGGGCGGTGGACTTTGCGGCGATGTCGGCGTCGATCGGCACGAAGCGCATGCCATCGATCTGAGCGACCGTCGCGAGCCACGCATCGACGTCCATCGTCAGCGCGAGGCGCTCGTTGCGCACCAGCATCGCGATTTCCCATGCGGAGATCGCGGACGCGGCGAGCGTGCCCTCATTGCGCGCGCGATCGATCGCGCTTCTGGCCTTCTTGCTGAGCGACGGATCGCCCGCCACCCACCACACCAATGCATGCGTATCCAGCACGATCACCGCGACGCCTCCCAATCATCATCCGCAATCGGATCGAGAGGATTGTCGTAGCGCATGACCGAGCCGCGCAATATGTCCAACGGCTGAGCTTCGCGGGCGTGGTACGGCCGGATCTCGAGCGTCGGCTTGCCGTGATCGGTGACGATGAGGCTTTCGCCTGACGCCTCGACGAGCCGGAAGTACTCGAGTGCGCGAGCCTTGAATTCGGATTTGGAGACGGGAGCGTGTGGCATCATGATATGAGCATGGTCATTTGACGATGGTCATTTTAGGCCGGCGTGGCGACCTGATGCAAGCGACGAGCGGGACGGTCTCGGCCGGCGTTTTCCGTGACGGCAACGGCTTTACCGGTTCACCCTACGCATCCGCCCACTTCCTCAACAGGTTGTGATAAATCCCCGTCAATGAAATGACCGTCGGATCCGTCGCGCCTTTTTCCGCAGACAACCCCTGAATCTGCGTATCGAGTTGAAACAGCAGCGTGCGGTCGCCATCGTCGCGCACCATGCTCTGGATCCAGAAGAACGATGCGACGCGCTCGCCGCGCGTGACCGGCGTCACCCGATGCAGGCTCGATGCCGGATACAGCACGAGATCGCCTGCCGGCAGTTTCGCGCGATGCACGCCATACGTATCTTCCACGCACAGCTCGCCGCCGTCGTACGCATCGGGCTCCTCGAGAAACAGCGTTGCCGACAGATCGCTGCGTACGCGAAAATCCGTGCCGCGCAGCAGCCGGATCGCGTTGTCGACATGCGTGCCGAACGTCTCGCCGCCTTCGTAGCGATTGAACAGCGGCGGAAACACCTTAAGCGGCAGCGCTGCCGAAAAGAACAGCGCATGTCGCGCCAGCGCATCCTCGATCGCATCGCCTACCGCACGCGCGACGGGCGAGCTTTCCGGCAATTGCCGGTTGCGTTTCGCGAGCGCCGATTGCGCACCCGACGTTGCGTTGCCGTCGATCCATTCGGCGGCATCGAGCAGGTCGCGGCATTGCGCGACCTGTGCCTTGGTCAAGACCTCGGGGATGTGAAGCATCATGTTGCGGATTCCATGGTCGTGGCGTGCGGCTGCAGTTGCATTGCCGCCGTCCGAAAAGCGTCGACCGGCGATGACGCGAGATACGCGACCATCTTCGCGACGAACGCTGGTGTCGCGGTGGCCGGCACGCGCGCGAGCCACATGAGTGCATCGTCGATGCGCCCGCGCTCGCCCAGCAGCCGGGCGTAGTTGAACTGGCCGCGGAAGTCGCCGGCCTCGGCCGCGCGGCGATAGTGGTCGAACGCGATGTCGGTATCGACAGCCACGACCCAGCCATCCTCGTAGAAGCCGCCGATCAGGTTGATCGATTTCGCATGGCCGAGCGCGGCCGCACGCTGGAGCCAGTCGAGCGCGGCGGCGCGATCCTCGTCGACGCCGTTGCCGAGCGCGAGCGCCGTCGCGTAGTTGTACATGCCCCAGTCGAGCCCTGCCTGCGCGGCGAGCCGGTACCAGTACACGGCCACCGGCGCGCACGCGGCCGTACCCCAGCCGAACTCGTAGCAGCGGCCGAGCATGTTCATCGCCATCGGGTGGCCGGCTTGCGCCGCATGCCGGAACCAGCCGAATGCGGCAGCCGGATCGCGCGCGACGCCGCGCCCGTCGAGCAGGTACTGTCCGTAGACGGCCTGCGCGTCGACGATGCCGTGGTCGGCCGCCGCCGCGACCCACGCGACGGCACGCTCGGGCGGCCCGGCCAGGATGGCGGCGAACTCGCGCGGCGATACCGACGCCAGCGCCTTCAGCGATACGGCTTCCATCGATCAGTAGCGCGCGTTCAGCGTGACGAACGCCGAGCGGCCCGGTGCGATCGACGCGTAGTGCGCCGGATACGCCTGATCGAAGTACGTGCGGTTGAACAGATTGTTCACGTTCAGCTGCAGGTCGAGCTTCTTGTTGATCCGGTATTGCGCCATCGCATCGAAACGCCAGTACGACGGCACGGCGCGCAGGTTCGCGGGATCGCCGAACACTTCCGACATGTAGAACGCACCGCCGCCGACGGTGAACTTCGGCGTCACGTCGTAGTTCGACCACATCGTCAGGCTGTGCTTCGGCGTGTTCGGGAAGCGGTGGCCGTTGTTGGCGGCGTCCTTGCCGTTGTCGCGCAGCTCGCTCTTCATGTACGTGTAGCCGCCGAACACCTGCCACTGCTTCGTGATCTGGCCCGCGACGCCGAGTTCGAGACCTTGCACGCGCTTGTTGCCGACCATCGCGTACTGGTTGTTCGGCAGCGTCACGCGCGCATTCGTCGTGTCGATCTGGAACAGCGCGGCGGTCAGCGACAGCTTGTCGTTGAGCACATTCCACTTCGTGCCGAGCTCGATGCTGCGGTTTTTCTCCGGCGCCATCTGATCGGCGTTCGGGCCGACGCCGCCGCGGCCCGGCGTGAGCGACTGCGTTTCGCTGCCTTCGCCGAGCAGCATGCCGGCCGGCGTCGACGAGGTCGCATACGACGCGTAGAGGCTGCCGTTGCGCGCGGGCTTGAACACGAGGCCGGCCTGCCAGTTCACGAGCGTGTCGTCGCGCGTGGTGGTCTTCCCGCCGTTCGCCCGGGTGTCGGTGAAGCGGGTCGAGTAGTCGTCGACGCGCACGCCGGCGTTCACCTGCCAGCGCGGCGTGAGCTCGATCGTGTCGAAGCCGTAGATCGACTTGGTCGTGGTGCGTGCATGCGCATAGTCGTTGTTGCGTGTGACGGACCCGGCCCACGGGTCGTTCGGGTTCGGCGACCACAGGCTCGTGCAGTTGTAGCCCGACGGCGCGCCGATGCCTTTCTGGCAGATCGTGCCCTTGTCGGTCGCGACCGTGTACGAATCGCGCTTGCCCCATTCGCGCGACAGCTCGATGCCGGTGGTGAAGCCGTGCTTGAACGGGCCGGTGCGGAATTCGCCGAACAGTTCGGTCAGGTTCGCGAGACTGTTGATCGAGCTGTTGCGATTGTTGTTGCGGCGCCAGACCTTGCCGTTCACTACGTTGCCCTGGCTGTCGTCCGGCTGCGTCCAGATGTAGTCCTGCGTCGATTCCGTGTAGCGCGTGGTGTTGCGCACCGTCAGCCCGGGCGTGATGTCGTGCTCGATCTTGATCGTGCTGATGTCGGACGTGGTCTTGCGGAAGTCGCGGTCGATCAGGCCGTAGAAGTTGTGGCGGTCGACGGGCGCCGGATAGATCGTGTCGACGTTCGCGGGCTTGTTCGACGTTGTGTAGAAGTACGGAATGCCGCCGTCGGGCATGTCGTCCGTCTGCAGGTGGTAGTAGCTCGCGGTCACGCGCGTCGGCGTGCCGAGGCCGAACGCGATCGACGGCGCGACGCCCCAGCGCGCGTTGTTGACGGCGTCGCGGCCGGCGACGTCGTTGTTGTGGCTCATCAGGTTCAGGCGGAACGCGGCATGATCGGCGAACTGCCAGTTGCCGTCGGCGGTGAAGCGGCGGTAGCGGTCGGTGCCGAGGCCCGCGCTCGCGGCGGCGGTCGTGCCGAGGTGCGGTGCTTTCGTGATCAGGTTGATGCTGCCGCCCGCGCCGCCGCGGCCGCCGTACGCGCCGTCGGAGCCCTTGGTGATCTCGACGCGCTCGGTGTTGAATATCTCGCGCGTGGTCGCGCCCGTGTCGCGCATCCCGTCGACGAACATGCTGCCCTGCGTGTCGTAGCCGCGGATGAACGGACGATCGCCGAGCGGGTTGCCGCCCTCGCCGGCGCCGAACGTGATGCCGGGCACGGTGCGCAGCGCTTCGGTCAGCGTTGCCGCGCCGCTGCTCTGGATCAGTTCCTGCGGTATCACGGTGACGGATTTCGGCGTGTCGACGAGCGGGGCGGTGAATTTCGCGGATGCGGAAAAGTCGGCCTTGTAGCTGTGCTCTGTCCTGCCCTGGATCTCGATCGGCGCGAGATGGCCCTCGGTGCCGACCGGGGCGGGCGGCGGCGTGCCGTCGGCGAACGCCGGGCTCGCGGCGAGCACGCTGCACAAGGTGGTGAATTTGCCGAGCTTCGGCTCTTCGGTACGGGACTTCATGGTGCGCTTCGACCTCGCAGTGTGGCCCCGGAGACGGTGTGCTACGGAACTGTGCATGCCGCCGGGAATTATTACGATTTGTTTTCAGGTGGCATTCTAAGTAATTTAATTGCAAATGAGAAGCATTCGTGTTTTTGTTGGTGGGAAGAATGTTGACGAATGTTGCGGAGGCCTCCGGGGCTTGCGGGGCGGGCGAGGATGACCGAATGGCCGAGTATGAAGACCTGATCGAGCGAGCTACAGTGGCTGCATCTTCATTCGTCCATGGTGACAGCAAGGCGATAAAATGCATGCATTGAAAGCAACTGTGGCGGGGTGCATCATGCCTGTGATTACCGTTCGAAATTTGCCCGACGAGGTACATCGCGCGCTTCGAATCCGCGCGGCGCAACATGGTCGCAGCACCGAAGCGGAGGTGCGCGACATCCTCGAGCAGGCCGTTCGGCCCGGCGGGCGGCCCCGGCTGGGAACGTTGCTGGCTGAAATCGGGCGAGAGGCGGGTGGTTTCGATTTCGAGGATCCGCGCGACAGGTCGCAAACCGATCCGATGAGCTTCGAATGATCCTGGTCGATACCAACGTCATTTCCGAGCCGCTGCGGCGCGAGCCGAGCCCGGCCGTGATCGAATGGCTCGATGCGCAGAACGTCGAGACGCTGTTTCTTGCAGCGATCAGTCTCGCTGAAATGCGATTCGGCGTGGCCGCTCTGCCGGAAGGGCGACGACGTGACTGGCTCGAGCAAAGCATCGAGCAGCGCGTCGTGCCGCTGTTTCGCGGCCGCATCCTGCCGTTCGACGATGCGGCCAGCAACGCGTATGCGAGCCTTCGCGCGAAGGCTCGCGCAGCGGGCAATGCGATGGCGTCTGCCGAGGGCTTCATCGCTGCAACCGCCGCAGCAAATGGCTTGATCGTGGCCACACGCGACGTCGCGCCGTTCGAAGCAGCTGGCCTGCGCGTCATCGATCCGTGGGCCCGGTAATACCTGTCGGATTGCCCAGCATCATCCGCGCCGAAAATGCAAACGCGCCGTGCGAGGCGGCGCGTTGTGCGTGACGTCAGCGTGCGCGGCCCCTGAACTGAATCATTCAAGGGTAGCCGCGCGACGCGGGAGGCGGGTCAATCGATTCCGTGAAACACCGCATCCTCCGGCCCGAGGTATGCCGGCGGGCGCCACGTCGCGTCGCGCATCGAATGCTGGACGAGATTCTCGACCCCGAGCAGCACCGCGAAGATCGCCATTCGCACCGGAATGCCGTTGTCGGTCTGCCGGAAGATCGCGAGACGCGGGTCGCGGTTCAGGTCGACCGACAGGTCGTTCGCGCCGGGCCGGCTGTCGCGCGGCAGCGGGTGCATGATCAGCGTGTCGGGCTTGCAGGCGGAATCGACGAGCGCCTGGTTGATCTGGAAATCCGGCGTGTAGCCTTCGAACGACTCGTCGGTGAAGCGTTCCTTCTGGATCCGCGTCGCATAGACGACGTCCGCGCCGCGCAGCCCGGCCGCGAGGTCGTTCGTCTGCTCGATCACGTGGCCGTTCGTCGCGATCTGGTCGATGATGTACGCCGGCATTTCGAGCGTCGGCGGCGACACGAGCGTGAACTTCAATCCGCGGTACAGCGCGAGCAGCTTGACGAGCGAGTGCACGGTGCGGCCGTATTTCAGGTCGCCGACGAGCGCGATATGCGCGCCGTCGACGATCTTGCCGAGCCGCGAGAATTCGCGCTGGATCGTATAGAGATCGAGCAGGGCCTGGCTCGGGTGTTCGCCGGGGCCGTCGCCGCCGTTGATCACCGGCAGGTTGGTCGCGCGCGCGAATTCGGCAACCGAGCCTTTCTCCGGGTGGCGGATCACGAGCGCGTCGACATAGCCGGCCATCACGCGGCTCGTGTCGTAAATCGATTCGCCCTTGGCCATCGACGAGAACGTGAAGCCGGTTGTGTCGCACACCGAGCCGCCGAGCCGGCAGAAGGCCGCGCCGAACGACACGCGGGTACGCGTGCTGGCCTCGAAGAACAGGTTGCCGAGCACGGCGCCTTCGAGCACGCGCGAGATCTTGTGGCGGCGCGCGATCGGCTGCATCACGTCGGCGACGCGGAACAGCGCCTCAACCGAGTCGCGCGAGAACTGATCCACCGAGATCAATTGCGGCTTGCCTTCGAACAGGAACTGCTTCGCGAGCCCTTGTTTGTCTACGCTTTGCGTATAGTCCCCGCCATCCGGTGCCGAGCGGTCGACGATTTCCGACACGAAGCGCTCGACAATCTCGGGCATGCCGCGCGATTCCTGCGAGTCGTCGGGCAACAACCATGTATCCAGCGCGCGGCGGCTCACGCCGATGCGACTCGCGAACACTTCGCGGGTCATGTTGAGGCGGCGCATCGCGTCGCGCAGGAAGGCTTGCTGGGGAACGGTCATCGGCGGCACCTGATGAAAAAATATACGCGGTGCGTATATTAGTTCGCGGTGCGCCGAAGTCAAGAAAAATCTCGCGCGGCCGGCTGCATGGTCCGCGTGACACCGGTTCGGCCGGCACTGGCGCGCGGCGGCCGTCTCCGTATAATCAGGTCAGGCCCCGTGCCCTGCGAATTGCAGGGCACCCCGCCGCATCCGATTCGCCCGGTCGGGCTTGTTGACTCGAAGGAGAGTGAGAATGACGCGTACGATTGCTGCAGTGCTGCTGGTGGTGACCGCCGCGCTCGCCGGTTGCAATACCGTTGCAGGCATGGGGCAGGACATTTCGAAGGGGGGCCAGGCGATCAGCGACTCGGCTGAAAAGGCCAAGTAAGCCGCCGGGTTCCGGAACGCAGAAGGCGCCGGGCCAGTTCGCGAGTGCGGGCTGGCCCGGCGCCTTTTTTATGGTTCGCGGTGAAGGCGGCGGCGGTGTCAGGCGCTTTCCACGAATGCGTAACGCCCGTCGACCTTGCGCGGCGTGAACCAGCCGAAGTCGGGGAACAGCCGGTTGCGGACGAACCAGACGTAGCCCACCAGGATGGCCGTCACCCCGAGGCTCGGCAGCGCCGACGACGGATCGTGCCCGAGATCGGCGAGGATCTTCGGCAGTTGCAGCAGCGACAGGATGATGAACGCGTGATACGCGCCGACGCGATGGGTCGCGAAGCCCCAGATGAACAGCAGCGACAGCGGCACGGTCAGCACGAGGAACAGCACCGCAAGTCCTTTGCCGAGCGTACCTGCGCCACCGAGTTCGTTGGCGGCGGCCGAGAAGAGATAGGCGAGCACGAGGCTGATCAGCAGTTGCGCGATGCCGAGCCCGATGAGGATCCAGGTATGCACCTTGTTCTTTCTGCACAGCGCGGGGTCGGGGCGCGACGCGATCAGGCGTGCGAGCACGCGATCCTTGAGGCCCTGTCCGGCCAGCTCGGCCAGCACGTCGGCCTTCCTCGCGCCCGCGGACAGCAGCGCCGCGATTCTTGTTCTGGCTTCCTTCTTGTTCATGGCGATGCGAATGATTGTTCGATGGTTGTCGAATGGCCCGGCCACGCGAATATTGCATCTTGCACGACGGTACGCAACGGTTTTGCCGTGCGCGGACACATTCCTACAGTCATCGCTCGCACGAATCAATCGGCAGCGCTCGACGTGGAGGCTGCCGGCCCCGTCGGCAACCTCGGCGGAGCGGCCGTTTCGCGTGTGGGTGGTTCACGTCGCCGCGTCGCGCTCACCAGCATTCCCGCGACGACGAGCGCGATGCCGAGCAGCCGCGTGCCGCCCAGCGGCTCGCCGAACAGCGCGACAGCGAACAGCACGGCCGAGACCGGCGCGACGGCCGTGAACAGCGCGGCCTCGGTGCCGCTCGTGCGTGCCGAACCCGCATACCAGCACAGGTAGCCGAGCACGGTCGGCACCAGTGCGTAGTACGCGATCGCCGACACCGCGCCGACGGCCCATCCGGTCGCCAGCGCGTGCCATTCGAATGCGGCCGGCACCAGCGCGAGCATGAAGCCGAGGCCCGACATCGCCGTCGATAGCGCGAGCGGCGGCAATGGCGCCGACAGCCGCCGGTTGAGCAGGATGAACACGGCTTCGCAGGCGACGGCGGCCAGCACCAGCGCGTCGCCGGCGAGTGTCCGGAGCGACGGCATGGCCTGGCCGGGCGCGAACGTGACGAACAGCACGCCGGCGGTGGCAAGCGCGGCCGCGCCCCAGTCGCGCGGCGTCTGCCGCTCACGCAGCACGACCGCTGCGATCAGCGTCGACATCGCCGGCAGCGTGCCGAGCATCACGCCGGCATCGAGCGGCGACGACAGCCCCGTGCCGCTGATCAGCAGCACCGTATAGCCGACCCCACCCGCCGCGGCCTGGACGACCAGCAGCACGGCATCGCGTGCGGAGATGCGCGGCCATCGCATTCGTTGTGCACGCATCAGTGCGTACAGCAACGGGGTTGCGATCAGGAAGCGCAGCGCGGTGGCCGCGAACGGCGGCAGGCCGTCGGCCGCGAGGCGGCTCGCGATGACGGTGCTGCCGACGCCCGCCATCGCGGCGGCGAGATAGAGATAGCCAATCAGTCGTGTCTTCATGCGCCGCATCATCGCGTGGGGCGGTGTATGCGTCTTGAACGAAATTGCAGCGGTGATGGCGAGCGGAGCGAGGGGGCCGGGCGCGGCGGCCGCTGTTTCCGGATGGCGGGGAGCATCGCCAGCAAGAGCGGCTGATACCGAGCGGCAGCGATCGACGTCGTTGCGCCCGTGGTAACCGTGCCGGGGCAGGGAAACCTGTCAGCCGGCCTGCGTGAACCGCCCCGGCGTGATCCCGAACTGGCGTGCGAATGCGCGCGTCAGGTGGCTCTGATCGGCAAATCCGGCTTCGGCCGCGGCATCCGCGATCGGTTGGCCGCTCGCGAGCAGTGCACGCGCCAGGCGAGTACGTGACTGCAAAAGATACGCGTGCGGCGTGATGCCGAGTTCGCGAGCGAACCCGCGCAGCAGCTGGAAGCGGCTCACGCCGCTCAGGCCGGCGAGTTCGGCCAGCGAAACGGGTGCGGCGGGTGCTGCATCGAGCCGCTCGCGTGCCACGCGGATCGCCGGCGCGATACCGGCGGCCGGCAGCGTGCGGTTCGAGTGCCGCGCAAGCAGCGCCGCGACCAGCGTGACGAGCGCCTCGTCGCGGGCGAGCGGCAGCGTGTCTGCCGCGACGATTCGTGCATGCAAGCGGCCGAAGGCGGCGGCGAGTTGCGTATCGCGCACGGCCGGATGCGCGAGCTCGACGCCGCCGAGACCTTCTTCCGCCGCGACGCCCGCGACCAGCGCGGGCGCGAGGTACAGCATCCGCCAGCGCCGGCCCGTGCCCGCATCGAGCGGCATGCCGTCGTGCATTTCGCCGGGATTGACCATGATCGCGTCGCCGGCCAGCGCATCGACCTGCCCGCGGCCGCTCCAGGACCGATGCGCGCCGCTGACGATCACGCCGATTCCGAATTCGTCGTGCGCATGCCGCGGAAACGTGCGATCGGACTCGAGGCTGATCGCCTCGATCCCTTCATCGTTCCGTCGGTAATGGGTGACACGGTGCATGGGTGCTCCTCGCGCCGGCAGCGGCGCGGATCACGTGCACTTTAGCGCGTTCCGGCGCCGCGCGCCCTTCATCCTTTTGGCCGATACCGCGCGGCGCGCGCAGCCCGCACCATGTGCACATGAGCAGCGTACACGGCCCGCCGGGCCTGAAGCTGCGCGGGAGACGGCAGGTGGAACGACAGGGTCCGGTATTCATCCAGGTAGGCGCGCTTGCGGACGGCTTCGCGCCGGACGCGAACATCCTCGCGCCCGTGAACGCGCTCGTCGGGCGCTCGCTGGCCCTCGGCGACGCATCGGGCGCATGGCGCGTCTACACGTTCGACGCGGGCGCGCTGCAATGGCGCGACGCGGCGACCGACGCAAGCGGCCGTGCGCCGTGCCGCGTCACACGGCTTCGCGACGACCTGTACTTCGTCGACTATATCGACCCGGCAGCACGCGCGACGTCCGTCAGCCTCGTGATCGATGTCGGCAGCGGCGTGTGGACGTCGGTGGCCGGCACGCTGCCGACCGAGGCCGACACGCGTGTCGACGCGTTCACGCGCGTCGCGCGCGGGCTGCCGCTCACGGGCGTCGATGCGGCGTTCCGGCACGGCACGCTCGGCGGCCACACGCAGCCGGGCCCGCTGCATGGGCCCACGCGCGAACTGATCGGCAAGCGGACGATGTACCGCTACAGCCCCACCGAATGCTACGAGCACATCTACCTGAACGAAAACTTCTACGCATGGCAGTGTCTGCAGGGCGTCGAAGGCGGGCTGGCCGACGTCGACCGCTGCCATTACTTCAGGATAGCCGAGCAACTGTATCTGTTCGTGTGGCGCGAGAAGGTGGTGCCGACGCTCGGCGTCGTGCTGATCGACCTCGCGCAACGCAAGACCGACGGCAAGATCTTCGGTTATCAGGGCGGCGATTTCGGCACGCTGTCGAATTTCCCGATCGGCGCGCATGCGCAGGTGCTGAATGAGACCGAGCATCCGCTCGGCGGCGAGGCGCAGCGATGAACGCCGTGCTCGGCAGCGGCCGCCTGCGTGCGGATTTCGGCGGACGCGTCGTGCTGGTCACGGGCGCCGCGCAGGGAATCGGCGCGGCGATCGCGCGCCGTTTCGCGGAATCCGATGCATTCGTCGCGCTCGCCGATCTCAACGGCGACGCGGCTGCCGCGCAGGCCGACGCACTCGCCAGCGCGGGCGGCGATGCGCGCGCATATCGCGTCGACGCCGCGAGCCGCGACGAACTCGGCGCGCTCGTCGCGGCGGTCGAGCGCGACGGCGGCCGGCTCGACGTGGTCGTTCACAACGCCGCGTATTTTCCGCTGACCCCGTTTGCGCAGATCGACGAGCCGACGCTCGAGCGCACGTTGTCGGTCAACCTGTCGGCGCTGTTCTGGCTTGCCCAGGCTGCGCTGCCGGCATTCGAGCGCGCGGGGGGCGGGCGGCTGCTCGTCACGTCGTCGGTCACCGGGCCGCGCGTCGTCTATCCGGGGCTCGCGCACTACGCGGCGTCGAAGGCGGGCGTGAACGGCTTCATCCGCGCGGCGGCGCTCGAACTCGCGCGCCGCAACGTGACGGTCAACGGCGTCGAGCCGGGGATGATCCGCACGCCGGCGGCCGGCAATCTCGGCGACGCGTCGGTTGCCGCGCAGATCGCGCGCGACATTCCGCTCGCACGGATGGGTGAGCCGGACGACATCGCGAACGCGATGCTGTTTCTCGCGTCGGCCGATGCGGCGTATATCACCGGGCAGACGATCGTCGTCGACGGCGGCGCGACGTTGCCGGAGAGCGGGGCCGTGCTGGATGGCGGGTGACGCGAGCGTCGCCGATGGCGCGACCGCGGCTGTCGGGTGTGCCGGCAGGCGCGTCGCGGCGGCCGGCCCGCGCACCGTCGCACCTACGGCCTGCAGCGTTTACAGCGTCTACAGCCAGCCGTTGTGGATGAACTCGACGATCGAGTACCGGCGAGGTTCGAGCTCGTGCTGCCGGACGGCCTCGACGATTCGCGATACGCCGTCCGCGTAGGGCGACCCGCCGTACACGCGGGACTCGAACTGCAGGCTGCAGGCGCCATCCTCGATGCGGATCCGGTGGAACGCATGGCGGCCGAGCTGGTCGTCGGGAATCTGCAGTGCGTCGCGCTGCTCGTCGGGGTCGCGCACGGAGCGGATGTCCTGCGCCGGCACGCCGAGCGACTGGCCGATGCCGACCGCGGTGCCGGGCACGGAAGTTTTGCTGGCCTGGTGCGACTCCGTCACGCTGATCTGGCAGTCGCGAAACAGATGGCCGCTGGTTTCCAGCATGCTCATGAACTTGAGCATCAGGATATTCGTATTCGGACAGAGCACGACGGGGAAGTCGTGCGATCCGGTCTCGACGTCGGAACCGGTGGACAGCTCGACGAGCGGCGAACCCGTTGCGCGGCAGAATGCGATCGCGGCGGGCAGCTCGCGGCCGGATCCGGCGTGCACGACGATCGAACGGGCGTCGATGCGTGCAGGGTCCGACCAGGCCATCACGCGACAGGTTGCCGGGTCGAGCCGGTGCGAGCCGAGCAGTTCGGTTGCCAGCTTGCCGGTGCCAACGACGAGTACTTGCATGGGATAGACGGGTTGAGATTCGGGTTTCGATACGGAAGCGGCACAGGCCTTTCAAGGGCCCGGCGCGATCACGGCGCACCGCGCGGCGCAACGTGATCGCGCATTATGCCCGTCCGCCCGCGAGTGCGCGCAATCGTGCCGCGCAGGCGGATCAGCTCGCCGCCGAGGTCGCAACCCACGCGTTCGTCGTGTTCCTTGCCGCGAACTGTTTCGCGATCGAGCGTGCGAGACGGTCCGTATCCGATGCCACCGTGTCGTGCTTCGCTTCCGATGCGCCGTGCAGGCCGGCACCGACCGCCGCCGACGTCGCGACGTGTCCGGCCACCGCGCCGACACCCGCGGTTTCCACCATGCCGGGCATGTGGCCGCTGTTCGCGCTGGCGGAGAACGTGGCGAGCGGCTGCGGTGCGCCGTAGGCGGGCTGGAACAGCACGGCGACCGATGCGCCCACTTCGCTCTTGCCCGCGCCGAGCCCGATCAGGATGCGGCGGCGGCGATTGCCGGCGTCGATCGTGTCGAAGCGGCCCCGGACGACCAGCGCGTCGCGTTCGTTCGGCACCGGGCCGTCCGCGCGCAGCGCCGGAATGCCCTGCGAGCGGAGTTCGCGCACGAGCGCGTCGGCGAGTTGCTGGCGCGCCTTCAGCGCGGTCTGCTGCCGCTGCACGTCGGCGGACGAACCGCTCGCGAGCGTCGCGAGCTTGCCGATCATCCCGCCGTCGATCTTCACGTCGGTCGCGTCCACGTCGAACGTCGATACGTAGACGACGCCCGCATGAACCTGCGGCAGCGTGCGCGCGGCGGGTGCCGCGGCAGCGCTCGTCGTCGCGGCGGTCGATGCGCAACCGGTCATGGCGAGGGTGCCGGCGATCAGCGCGGCGCTGGTCAGACGTTTGGCGTGGGCGGCGAGTGCGTGAAGGGAAAGGGACATGTCGATCTCCGTGGCCTGGGTGAGGGTGCCGATACTGTCGCGGTATTCAGGAACGCGAACGATCGGAAGCGGGGCGTGGACGCGGGCGGAGCGGGAGGTCGATGCCGTTGCGCAACACGCAGGCGAAGTATGCGGAGATCGGGTGCAACACGCCACGCAGGAATTATGTCGGCGTATGTCATGTGCCGACGCGCGCGGCGGTCAGGACGAAAGCGGTGCGGCGGCCGGGTGGGGCGCGTCGAGCGGCAGCGCGACGACGGCCTCGAGGCCGCCGCCGTCGCGGTCACGGAACGTCAGCGATCCGCCGTGTAGCCGCGCGATCCGGTCGACGATCGCGAGGCCGAGCCCGGTGCCGCCCGAGTGGCCGCGCGCGTTCGCGCCCCGACTGAACGGCGCCTTGAGCCGTTCGAGTTCGGCTGCGCCGATGCCGTTGCCACGATCGCTGACCACCGCATACGCGATGCCGCGTTCGGTCCACGTGCGCACGCCGAGCCCTGTCCGGCCGTAGACGACCGCGTTCTGCATCAGGTTCATCAGCAGCCGCATCAGGCTGATCGGACGGAACGCGAACGCGGGCACGTCGCCTTCGTCGAAGTCGAA
Source organism: Burkholderia sp. 10_S31 (assembly GCF_056930375.1). Taxonomy (NCBI): domain Bacteria; kingdom Pseudomonadati; phylum Pseudomonadota; class Betaproteobacteria; order Burkholderiales; family Burkholderiaceae; genus Burkholderia; species Burkholderia sp. 10_S31. Next base: position 2,783,801 of record NZ_JBXOWK010000001.1, on the reverse strand, counting down.
TTCATGGCCGAGCCCCGCGAAATCCGCGACGAGCTGGCCGATCAGCGCATTCAGGTCGCCGGTTTGCGGCGTTTCGCGCTCGCCGCTGCCCGCATAGTCCATGAACTGCTGCAGGATCGTGTCGATCTGGTCCAGGTAGTGCTCGGCCGATTCGGTGAGCGCATCGTGCGTGCCGCGCGGCAAGGCCATCGCGATCGCAAGCCGGAGCTTGGTGAGCGGCGTGCGAATGTCGTGCGACACACCGGCGAGCATCAGCGAACGGGTCGTCTCCGCCTGTTGCAGCGCATCGGCCATCCGGTTGAACGCGCGGCTCACGTCGGCGATTTCGGTCGGCCCGTCGGTGGGCAGCGGCGGCGGCCGCTCGCCCGCGCTGACGCGTTGCGCGGCGCGCGCCAGCGCATCGAGCGGCCGGTTCAGGTGCAGCTGGATCAGGTAGCCGGTCAGCGCGGCGAGCAGTGCGAGCCCGACCGACAGCACGAGGGCGGTCGTGATCCCGCTCGCCTGCGCGTCGGCGGCCATCGGCAGCGGAACCCAGACCGGCGAGCCGGCCGCGTGCAGGCGGATCCACAGCCGTTCGTCGTCGCTCGACTGCCAGCGCGCCGGCAGCTCGGCCGGCAGATGACGCCCGAGCGCCTGCACGAACACGTCGCGCTGCCAGGTTCGGAAGAACGCCGACAGGCTCGGTGCCTGCGGCGGCTCGGCGGGCGGCGGCAGCGCCTGGCCGCCGAGCTGTGCGACCACCGTGCGGCCCTTGTCGGGCGGCAGGCTTGTGAGCGTGCGGTCGAGCAACTGCACGTAGTCGGAGAAAATGATCGACGCGCGCTCGATGCGCGGCCGCTGCACGTAGTGCAGCAGCACGACGAGCGAGCAGGCGAGCGACAGCGCGACGAGCGCGACCAGCAGCGCGATGTTGCGCGCGAGCAGCGAGCGCGGCAGCGGAAGGCGCTTCACGATTCGATGCCGGCCACCAGCATGTAGCCGATGCCCCAGACGGTCTTGATGAAGCGCGGCTTCGCGGGATCGTCCTCGACGATCTGGCGCAGCCGCAGGATCTGCACGTCGACGCTGCGATCGAGCGCGGCGTGATCGCGCCCGCGGGCGCGGGCGAGCAGGTTTTCGCGGCTCACCGCGCGGTTCGGCGACGAACCCAGCGCGTGCAACAGCAGCATCTGCGCGGAATGCATCTCGACCGGCACGCCGTCGCGCAGCAGCGTCTGCTGGCCGACGTCGAACGTGAACGCGCCGAAGCGCAGCCGCTGCGACGTCACCGTCGGCTCGCCGGCCGCCATCTTCTGGCGTCGCAGCAGCGCACGCACGCGGGCGACGAGTTCGTCGGGGAGAAACGGCTTCGCGAGGTAATCGTCGGCACCCGTCTCGAGGCCGACGACCTTGTCCGCTGCGTCGCCCTTGGCGGTGAGCATCAGGATCGGCAGCGTCTGGCCTTCCGCGCGCAGGCGCCGGCAGATGCTCAGGCCGTCCTCCGGCTCCATCATCAGGTCGAGCACCAGCAGGTCGTGCGGTTCGCGCTGCAGCAGGCGGTCGAGCCGCTTGCCGTCGGCGACCGCGCGGACCTGGAAGCCGTGGCCGGTGAGGAAGCGTTGCAGCATGTTGCGCAACTCCGCTTCGTCGTCGAGCACGATGATCCTGCAGGACTGTTCCATCGGCTGCCTCCATGCGTGGCGTGCGACCGGGTTGCCGTCCGCGGTCAGCGGGCCGCCATGCGCTGACGCATGAAGCCGGCGAGCTGTTCGAGCGTGACGTAGCCGTTGCGCTGCGTGTCGATCTCGTCGAAATGCTGCGCAACCATCGGCATGCCGGCGGCGGCCTGCTCGCGGGTGAGCTTGCCGTCGTGCGTCGTGTTCGCGTTCGCGAAGCGGGTCTGCAACTGCATGAGCGCACGTTCGACGCGAGCGCCGCCGTTCGCGGCGCCAGGCGGCATCTGCTGCGCCGATGCTGCTGCTGAGACGATACACAAAACGACGACGGCAATCATCTTCTTGATGGACTTCATGGGGGTTTCTCCTTGCGTGGCCGGCGGTCTGCGCCGGCCGGATGGTTGATGAAACGGATGGAAAACGAAACGAAACGGCTCGGTCGAGCGGCGGTGCCGGCGCCGCGTCACGCCCAGTGCGCGGGCACCCACACGCGGCCGGCCCAGTGGGCGGGTACCCAGACGACCGCCCGCGGCGGGTGGGCGACATACACGGCGCGCGGTGCGACGTACACGGAACGCGGCAGCGGCGGCGCGAGGTACAGGACCTTCGGCGGCGGCGGTGCGACATAGACGACGCGCGGTGCGGGAGCGACCACGACGGCCTTCGGCGCGGCGACGCGCACGACCTTCGGCGGCGGCGTGACGACGATGGTTCTGGGCGGCACCGGTGCAATGACGACGGGGGCGGGCGGCGGCGTGGTGACGACGGCTGCAGGCGCCGGCGACGCGACAGCGACCGCCGTGGTTGCCGGCGGTGGTGCAGTCACGACCACGGCCGCCGGCGGGGGCGGTGCGACCGGAACGACGACCGGGGCCGGCACCGGGACAGGCACCGGGACAGGCACCGGGACAGGCACCGGGACAGGCACCGGCACCGCACCGGCGGCGACGACAACCGTGCCGCCTGCCGTCGTGCTGCCGTGGATCACGGCCGTGCCGCCGGTCGACACCGTGCCGCCATGCACGACGGTCGAGCCGCCCGACGTCGTCACGACGCCCGGCGCCACGCGCGTCGCGCTGCCGGAATGCGTGACGCTCTGGCCGTCCGCACCGGTCACGGTGCCCGAGCGCGAGCAGGTCGAGCCCGCGCAATTCGTCGCTGCGCTGTGGCTGGCCGTGTTGCCGTTCGCCCCGGTGATCGTGCCGCTCGACGAATACTGGCCGGGGCCGTTGCGCGTCACGTTGCCCGACGTCGACGCACTGCGGCCGTCCGAGCCCGTCAGCGAACCGGTATGCGAGCAGGTGCCGTCCGCGCAGCTCGTGTCGCCGCTGTGCTGGACCGAGCGGCCGTTGGGGCCGACCGCCGTGCCGCTGTTGGAGAACTGGCCGGGCGCAGTACGCGTGACGGTGCCCGTGTTGGTCGCGATACCGCCGCCGGGGCCGATCACGCCGCCCGCATGCGAGCAGCTGCCGCCGCCGCAGAAGCCGGCGTGCGCGCCGCTGTAGGTGCCGTGCGGCGTGTAGGCGGTGCCGTGGCCGGACCAGCCGGCGAAGGCCGGTGCGCTGGCGAGCGTGACGAGGGTGGCGGTGACGAGGAGGCGGGTTTTCATCGGGTGTCCTTGCGGTTCGTTTCGATGCACGCGGTGGCGTGGCGACGGGACGAACTTTAGGACGGCGACGTGCGCCCGTCGCGTCATAAAAGATGTCGCGGTGTTACACGTGGCGCAGTTTTTTCGGTACGACGAATCGGATGCCGGGCGCGGTGGGGAGCCGGCGCTCCAGGCCTGGCGCGGTTCAGACGGCGACGGTCGTGAGCATTCGAACCGCGGCGCGATTCGGGAAGGTGTGTCACGCGCGGTCCGCATTCATGTCACGGCGACATACGGCGACATATTTCCCGCTGGCCGAACGCGACACGCGCCTGCAAACCCTCCCGGCCCCGCTCACGCAGGCCCACGGCCGCAATCCTGCCCGGCCCGCTGCCGCGGCGACGTACGGCGACGTATGGCGACATACGGCGACACATTTCCTCCGTGGCTTTACCGCGCCCCGCCCACTACAGTGCGTTCCATTCGACGCGACCGCGGCACGTGCCGCACATGACGCGTCCGACTCAACCGAAGGAACGACCCATCATGCTCACCTCCACCGGCAAGCTCGCGTACTACGTCACCCTGTTCATCATCGCCGTTTCGCTCGTCGAGGCGGCCGTGCTCACCTGGCGCCGCAGCCGCCAGTCCGAGCCGTTCGACTGGAACGAGGTCTGGCTGTCGCTTGCCGATCTCGCGGGCCGCAAGCTGCTTGCACTGGTGCCGCTGTCGCTCGCGACACCGATCTTCGATTTTGCATGGGCGCACCGGCTGTTCACGATCCCGTTGCACAGCGTCGCGCTCGCGCTGCTCGTGTTCGTCGGCCAGGAGTTCTGCTACTACTGGTATCACCGCGCGTCGCACCGGGTTCGCTTCTTCTGGTCGACCCATGCGGTGCATCATTCGCCGAACCAACTCACCTTGTCGTCCGCGTTCCGTCTCGGCTGGACCGGCAAGATCGCCGGCGCGGCAATGTTCTTCACGCCGCTCGTCTGGCTCGGCGTGCGTCCGGAAGCCGTGCTCGCGATCCTGTCGTTCAACCTGATGTACCAGTTCTGGCTGCACAACACGTGGATGCCGAAGCTCGGCTGGCTCGAATACGTGTTCAACACGCCGTCCGCGCATCGCGTCCACCATGCGTCGAACCTCGACTACCTCGACGCGAACTACGGCGGCGTGCTGATCGTGTTCGACCGGCTGTTCGGCACCTATGTCGCCGAACGTGCCGACGAACCGTGCCGTTACGGCCTCGTCACGCCGACCCGTTCGCGCAATCCGCTCGTCGTCGAGCTCGAGCACTGGGCGAGCCTGGCCCGCGACGTCGCGACGGCCCGCGACGTGTGGACCGCGCTGCGTTTCGTGATGCTGCCGCCGGGCTGGCGTCCGGACAACCAGGGCGAAACGACGGAGGAACTGCGCCGCCGCAAACTCGTCGCCGTGCGCACGGAAGCGTGAACGGCGCTACGCTGTCGAAACGCCGGCCGGACCCACCCGCGTCGCGGCCGGCATCGACCCTGAAACACGCATCAACCCATCCTCGACCCAGGAGAGCTCATCGATGGAACACGACCTGAAAGGCAAGGCAGTCGCGATCACCGGCGGATTCGGCCATCTCGGCGCCGCCACGGCTGCCTGGCTCGGCCAGCGCGGTGCCCGCGTCGCGCTGATCGGCCGCGGCGCGGCGCCGGACGCGCAGGCGTTGCCCGGCGTGCCGGCCGATGCGCTGCGCATCGGCGGCATCGACCTCGTCGATCCGCAGGCGGCCGTGCGCGCGCTCGACACCGTGAATCGCGAATTCGGCCGCGTCGACGCGCTGCTGAACATCGCGGGCGCGTTCGTGTGGCAGACGATCGCCGACGGCGATGCAGCCACGTGGGACCGCATGTACGAACTGAACGTGAAGACGGCGCTGAACGCGTCGAAGGCCGCGCTGCCGTATCTGGTGGCAAGCCCGGCCGGCCGCATCGTCAACATCGGCGCGGGCGCGGCGTTCAAGGCCGGCGCGGGGATGGGCGCGTACGCGGCCGCGAAGGCGGGCGTCGCGCGGCTCACCGAGGCGCTGGCGGCGGAGCTGCTCGATCGCGGCGTGACAGTGAACGCGCTGTTGCCGAGCATCATCGACACGCCGCCGAACCGCAAGGACATGCCCGACGCGGACTTCTCGCGCTGGGTCCGGCCCGACCAGCTCGCGGCGACGATCGGGTTCCTGCTGTCGGCCGACGCGCAGGCGATCACCGGCGCATCGATTCCGGTGAGCGGGCGCGTGGCGTAACGGGGCGGGCCGCACGCGGCACGGCATCGTCAAGGCATGCGAAATCTCGTACGCGGAATCTCGGCGACCGCAGTGATCTCGATCAGCAGATCGGGATGGTAGAGACGCTGGACCTGGACGGTCGTCGTCACCGGATAGGGCTCGGCGAAGTACGTCTTGCGGATGTCGCCGGCCTGCATGAACGCGTCGATGTCGGTCGCGTAATGCACGAGCGAGATCACGTCCTGCATCTGCCCGCTCATCGAGGCGAGCATGTCGCGGATGTTGTCGAGCGTCTGCCGCACCTGCGTGCGCATGTCGCCGTGGCCGACCACCTGGCCGTCTCGGTCGAGCGCCACTTGCCCCTTCAGGTGAACGATCCGGCCGTCGCCCTGGATCACGGCCGTCGAGAACGCGCCGAACGGCGCCCAGACTTCCGTCGGATTCACTGCTTCAGCCATGACGCGGCTCCTTACCGTAGGGTCGGCGGCAGATGCGCATGCATGGCCCGGCGGGCGCGCGTACCCGCATGGTGCTGACCATCACCGTATACTGTTCGTCCGACATCGTGTGACTGAAGCCGTGACCAAGCCTGCCTCCCCTGCGGATACACCTGACGACGATCCGCGTCCGATCCCGCCCGAACAACCCGAACTGGAAGACTGCTGCAACAGCGGTTGCTCGCCGTGCGTTTTCGACCTGTACGACGACGCGCTGGCGCGTTATCGCGTCGAACTGGCCGAATGGGAAGCGCGGCATCCGCAACAGAAGCCGCAGTGAAATGATGCCGATGCCGGCGAGCGGCCGTGCCGGCATCGTTCCCGTTTCGCTGTAGCCGGGGTGCGTTCCCGGCCGCGCAGCGTCACGCGGCGGCACGCGCCCGCCGATGCATCGGCCCCAACGCGGCCGACAGCGCGATGCACGCGAGCAGCAGGGCCGTCAGCGCCCACATCGCCGTCCGGAAGCCCGCGACGTAGTCGGCTGCGGCCGGATGTGCGCCGAGCCGCGCGAAGAACAGCCCGCCGAGCGTCGCCGCACCAACCGCCGCGCCGATCTGCAACATCGCGGTGACCATGCCCGACGCGACCCCAGCACGGGCCGCGTCGACTTCCGCGAGCACGATCCGCACGACCGACGGCAGCACGAGGCCTTGCCCGATCCCGATTGCCGCGATGCCCGCATAGAAGCCCGGGCCCGGCGCTTGTTCGCCGGCCAGCGCGGCCGCGGTCGCGACGCCGGCTGTCAGCATCGCGAAGCCGAGCGTGAGCACGCGATAGCCGCCGAACCGGCCGACGAGCCGCGGCATCAGCAGCGGGCTCGCGAGGAAGCCGATGCCGAGCGGCAGGATCGCGAGCCCCGACGCGAGCGGCGACCAGTTCAGGCAGCCCTGCAGATAGATCCCGTAGCTCAGGAAAAACACGCTCAGCATGTAGAACAGGAAGGCGAGCGTGAGCCCGAGCGCGACGACCGGGTTGCGCAGCAGCCGCACGTCGAGCAGCGGATCGCGGCCGCCGGCGAGGCGGCGCGCTTCGACCGCCAGCAACGCGCCAAGCACCGGCAGCGCACCGGCGACGCACGCGACCATCCACAGCGGCCAGCCGGCCTCGCGTCCGTGCGTGAGCGGATAGACGAGCATCAGCAGGAACAGCGACAGCAGCACCGTGCCGGGCAGGTCGATGCGCTGGCCGCGCGGCGGCCGGCTTTCCGGGATGAAGCGCCAGCTGCCGAGCAGCGCGAGGATGCCGATCGGCACATTGACCAGGAAGATCGCGCGCCAGCCGAGCCCGAACGGATGCAGGCTGATCAGCGCGCCGCCACCGAGCTGGCCGATCACGGCCGCGAGGCCGAACACGAAACCGTAGAAGCCCATCACGCGCACCTGCTCCTGCGGGCTGAACACGCTGCGGATCGTCGCGAGCACCTGCGGCGCGAGGATCGCAGCGAACAGGCCCTGCAGCACGCGGCCGCCGACCAGCACCGCGCCGCTGCCGGCGAGCCCGCACAGCGCCGACGCGACGACGAAGCCGGCCATTCCGACCATGAACATCCACTTGCGGCCGTACAGGTCGCCCAGACGGCCGCCGGTGATCTGCACGACCGCGTTCGCGCACGCGTAGGCCGACACGACGAGCTGCAACTCGGCCGGCCGCGCGCCGATGCCGTCGCGGATGGCCGGCAGCGCGAGATTCACGATGAAGTAGTCGAGCGGCGGCAGAATGGCGCCGACCAGCAGGACCACGAGCGCCCAGCCGTGATGGCTGCGCGGTGGAGCCGCGCCGGCCGCGCCGGCCGGCGCGCAAGGGACGAGGGTGTTGTCGGTCATGAACGAAGGTCCGGAAGAATGAGGGCCGTATGCTGAATCCGGTCGAAACGGGTTCAGGCGGGCCGTTGAACCGATATTCTGGGGACCGTCGATGATTCGGAAAAGCGGGAATTGGTGGTAGCATCCATCGGGTTATTCGATGGATGGAGAGGGCAATGCGCGGTTTCGACCTGGATCAGTTACGCACGTTCGCGGCGGTGGCGGATGCCGGCAGCCTGACGGCCGCGGCGCCGCAGCTGCACCTGTCGCAGTCGACGGTCAGCGAGCAGGTGCGCAAGCTCGAATCACGCGCCGGCGTGCCGCTGTTCGTGCGCAGCAAGCGCGGCGTCGAGCCGACACCCGCCGGCGCGCGCCTGCTGCAGCATGCGCGGCGCATCGTCGCGCTGAACGAGGCCGCGTTCGACGACCTGCGCGGACAGGCGATCAAGGGCGAATTGCGCGTCGCGATCACCGACTACTACCGGACGCATGAAGTCGCGGGCCTGCTCGCGCGGCTGCGGGAGTGCTACCCGCAACTGAGTCTGCATGTGAGCGCGATGAAGAGCACGGAGATCGAAGCCGCCCATGCGCGCGGTCAGATCGACCTCGGTGTCGTGATGAACCTGTCGAGCGGCCCGTTCCGGCCCGCGTCGGCCGATACGCGCTGGGTGCTGCGGCGCGAGCCGCTGTCGTGGGTCACGTCGCCCGCGCTCGCCGAGCAGTTGCCCGAGCCGCTGCCGCTCGTGCTGCTGCCGGACGACTGCATGATGCATCAGATCGCGGTGCGCTCGCTCGACGAGCAGCACGCGCCGTACGTACTGGTGCACAGCGCGTCGGGCGTCGCGGGGCTGCAATCGATGCTCGCGGCGGGGCTCGGCGTCGGCTGCCTGTGCGCGTCGGCGATCGGCGATGGCCTCGTGCGGCTCGGCGCGAAATACCGGCTGCCGGCGCTGCCCGACGCGGTGTTCTCGCTGACGCCGCCGATGCCGGGCGAACGCGAGACGGTCACGCAGGCGCGCGAGGTGCTGTCGCGGCAGTTGCTGATGTGAAGTCGAGCCGTCGGCACGTATCCGGCGAACCGGCAGGGGACGATACGCATGAACGACGAACTGAGAAGCCAGATGGCCGCGCGGTTGCAGCATGCGCTGGAGCGGGTGGTCGACGAGCGCTCGCTGATCCATTTCCTGCGCGTGCTCGGCCATGACTGGCACACGGAGCGCCAGCTCGAGGCCGACGTGCCGCCGGCGCCATACGCGGCCGCCGCGCTCGGCTGGGAAAACCGCTCGATCGGCGAGTACCTGGAGGCGATGGTCGACTGGGCCGAAGCGTCCGAGGAAGGGCTGCGCTGCTACGACCTGCCCGACAACCCGTGGCGGCGCATCGCGGACATCCTGTTCGCCGGCAAGATCTATGAGTAGCGCGCGCCGCGGCGATCCGCTGCGCGGCGGGTTCGAGCGGAAAGGCACGTTCCCCTGTTTGGAAAAATCATTCGTGGGGCTGGCCTCCGGAAGGGCCGATCGCCGCGTCATGCGCGTCGCGAATACGTCGAGTATTCGCTTCGTCGCATTCATTCCTTGCGCTCGGCCCTTCCGGGGGCCAGCGCAAGCCCGTTATTAGCGTGAACAGGCCCTTCTAGTCGGCCGTCCCGTCGGCATATGCACGCAACCCGTTCGCCAGCGCATCGAACACGGCGCGGCAACGCGGGCTCGTTCGCAGATCTTCGTGCATGACCACCCAGGTTTCCAGTTTCATCGCGGGCCCGTCCGGCAGCACGCGCACGAGCCGCGCATCGCGTTTCGCAAGCCCGTTCTGGCAGAAGCCGATCCCGTAGCCCGCGCGGATCATCGCGAGTTGCGCGAGATTGCTGTCGGTGCGCAGCGCGAACGCATCGCGCTTCCACAACGGCATCCCGCGCCCGGCCGAGCGGATGAACGGCGTGACCGTATCGAAACCGATCAGCGCGTGATGCGCGAGTTCGCCGACCGTCGACGGCGTGCCGTTGTGCGCCAGATAGTCGTCGCGCGCATACAGCCCGATGTCGATCTCGCCGACGCGCCGCGCGACGAGCGCTTCCTGCGCAGGCGGCGCCATCCGGACCGCGATGTCGGCCTCGCGCTTGAGCACGTCCTGGATGCGGTCGGTCGGCACCAGTTCGATCACGAGCCCCGGGTGGTCGCGCCGCAACTGCGCGAGCAGCGGCGGCAACACCTCGACCGCGATCACGTCGCTCGCCGAGATCCGCACGGTGCCGCGCACGCCCGCGCCGTGGCTCGCGGCCGCCCGCTCGAACGCGGCCGCCGCGCTGCGCAGCGCCTCGGCGTGGCCGCGCAGCGCGAGCGCCGCCTCGGTCGGCAGCAGGCCCGACGGCGAGCGCGTGAACAGCGTCTGGCCGAACGCGGCCTCGAGCGCCGCGACGTGGCGGCCGGCCGTCGGTTGCGTGATGCCCAGCGCGCGCGCCGCGCCCGACAGCGAGCCTTCCGTCAGCACGGCCAGAAAGGTGCGGTAGCGTTCCCAGTTCAGATCGATGGTCATGCATAAATGTATAGTCGATCCATCAGGTTAGGCAATTCCTTGCGAAGCCGACAAAGCCCAGAATGCGTGCTGACAACGGTTCATTCACGGAGAACGGCAATGACGGCGAACGCGGGCGGGACACAACGACAGGCACTCGTGCTCGGCGCGAGCGGAGGTATCGGCGGCGAGGTCGCGCGTCAGTTGCGCGACGCCGGCTGGCAGGTGCGCGCGCTCAAGCGCGGGCTCGACGCCGAGACGGTCGAGCGCGAGGGGATTGTCTGGATGCGCGGCGACGCGCTCGACCGCGAAGCGGTGGTCCGCGCGGCGCACGGCTGCAGCGTGATCGTGCATGCGGTGAACCCGCCCGGCTACCGGAACTGGAGTGAGCAGGTGCTGCCGATGATCGACAACACGATCGCCGCGGCGACGGTGGCGCAGGCAACCGTCGTGCTGCCGGGGACGGTCTACAACTACGGCCCCGACGCGTTTCCGGTGTTGCGCGAGGAGGCGCCGCAGCATCCGGTGACGCGCAAGGGCGCGATCCGTGTCGAGCTGGAGCGGCGGCTGCAGGCGGCGACCGCGCAGGGCGTCCGCACGATCGTCGTGCGGGCCGGCGATTTCTTCGGCGCGCACGCGGGCAACAACTGGTTCGGGCAGGGGCTCGTCAAGGCCGGGCGACCTGTTGCCGCCATCAGCGTGCCGGGCCGGCCGGGCGTCGGCCATCAATGGGCGTACCTGCCGGACGCCGCGCGCACGATGGTCGAGCTGATCGAGCGGCGCGACACGCTGGAGCCGTTCGCGCGCTTCCATCTCGGCGGTCACTGGGACGCGGACGGCACGCAGATGGCGCAGGCCGTGCGCCGCGTCGCGCAGCGGCATGGGCTGCGGCCGACGGTGCGCAAGTTCCCGTGGTGGCTCGTATGGGCCGCCGCGCCGTTCGTCACGACGATGCGCGAGATGATCGAGATGCGTTATCTGTGGCGCGAACCGCTCCGGATGGACAACGCACGGGTGACGGCGGTGCTGGGCCGCGAGCCGGTCACGCCGCTCGATACGGCGGTGGAGGCAGCGCTGATGGGGCTGGGGTGCTTGCGATGACGCCGGGCGGCGAAGGCGGGTGGCGCAGGCGGGTGGCCAGCCCGCATGCGGTTCATGTCCTTCAATGCCTGCACACCCGCCACCCGCCACCCGCCACCCGCCACCCGCCGTCACGCCGTCACGCCACGACCGGCAACACCTCGAGCGCGTATCGATGCCGCAGGCTGCGCCCGAGCACCGGATCGTGCAGTTCCATCTCGAACGCGTCACCGTCGCCCATTGCCGCGATCGCGCCGTGCACGGCGACGGTGCCGCCGAACATCGCGCAACGAGCCGGCATCGTGCGCCGGTCGTCGAAGCGCTGCCACAGCGCATCCGGCGCGAGCAGTCCGCTTACCGCGCCGTGCTGATACGCGATGCGTTCACCGTCGGGCCGAACCAGCCACGAACGCATCTCGATCGCATCCCAGTGATCGGCGACCTCCGCATGGCGCCATGCATCGCGGCCGAGCGGCTTCGCGCACACCTGTTTCGACACCGCGACGCCGTAGGCCTCGACTTCCCGATCCGTATGATCGGAGCCGACCGTCACCAGCGTGCCGACCGGGCTGTCGATCAACACGCACTCGATCTCGCCGCCCGAGCGCGCGCCGAGCACGCCGATCGACGGCGCCTGCGTGAGCAGCGCGGACGACACGCGATAGAAACACGGCGTGGTGGACGGCGGCGCGACGCCGAGTGCCGCGAGTTCGTCGATGTGAGCGCGGATCGCGTCCGGGTCGCGGCCGGCCCAGCCGGCGATCACGACGCTCGCGATCTCGACGTCGACGGTGTCCGGTGCGTGTTGCCGGGAAATCACGTTGAACGACAGGGTTTGCATGCGGGTATCCGTTTGAAGTGCGAAGGAATGCAACGGCTGGCTGCGACAATCAATCCGCGAGCGGCCGGTGCGCGGTTTCGCGCGCGGCGAGGAGCGCGATCGACGTGACGACCAGCGCGGCGGTGACGTACAGCGACACGGCCGTCGTCGTTCCCGTCTGGCGGAACAGCGTGGCGATCACGAGTGGCGCGAAGCCGCCGCCGACGATGCCTGCGAGCGTGTAGGCCAGCGACGAGCCCGCATAACGCACGCGCGTCGGGAACTGCTCGGTGACGAACGCGCCTTGCGGGCCGTACATCACCGCATGGATCACGAGGCCGATCGCGACGGCCGCGACGATCGCACCCGGCCGCGCCGTGTCGAGCATCGTGAAGAACACGAACGCCCACACGATCCCGGCGATCGCGCCGGCGAGGTACACCGGACGGCGCCCGAAGCGGTCCGACAGCGCACCGAAGAACGGCACCGCGAGCGCGTTGCAGGCCGTGCCGACCATCACGGCCGTCAGCGCAACGGGGCGCGACAGGTGCAGCGCGGTCGTCACGTAGGTCAGCGTGAACACGACGATCAGCGCGTACAGCACGTCGGAGCCGATCCGCGAACCGCCGGCGATCAGCAGGCGCCGCCAGTGGCATTTCAGCACTTCGGCGACGGGCACGTCGACGGTCGCGTGCGATTCGGCGAGCTGCTCGAACTGCGGCGTCTCGTCGACGCCGCGGCGCAGCCAGAAGCCAAACACCACAAGCAGCGCGCTGGCCGCGAACGGCACGCGCCAGCCCCACGACAGGAAGGAGTCGGACGTGGTGGCCAGCGTCACGAGCGCGATGCAGCCGGTGCCGAGCAGCGTGCCGAACGACGGGCCGATCTGTGTCCACGACGCGGACAGCCCGCGCCGCTTCTGGTCGCCGTGCTCGACCGACAGCAGCACCGCGCCGGCCCATTCGCCGCCGAGCGCGACGCCCTGCACGAAGCGCAGCGCGACGAGCAGGATCGGGCTCAGGATGCCCGCCTGCGCATAGGTCGGCAGCGCGCCCATCAGCGCGGTCGTCACGCCCATCAGCACGAGCGTGAGCATCAGCACCGCGCGGCGGCCGATGCGATCGCCGAAGTTGCCGAACACGAAGCCGCCGAGCGGACGCGACACGTAGCCGACCGCATAGGTCGAGAACGCGAGTATCGTGCCGGCCAGCGGATCGACCGACGGGAAGAACAGATGGTTGAAGACGAGCGCGGCGAGCGTGTTGTAGATCGTGAAGTCGTACCACTCGAGCGACGTGCCGATCATGCTCGCGGTCGCGAGTCGGCTGTTGCGGACGCGGCGAGGCGCGTGGGCGGCGGGCTGGGCGAGAGTGCTCATGATGTCGGGCATGTCGTGAAGGATGACGGGGTGACGCGCGGCGGCTGGCGCGCCGGCCGCGAGCGGTGGACGCGCGGCACGGCCGGTGTCGCGATTCGGGTTCAGGCGAGCAGCGTGGCTGCTGTTGCCGGATTCGCTTCCGTGTTGCGGCGCGCAGCCGGCAGCGGCGCGGCCGCACGCCACAGCAGGTCGAAGGTGCGCACGTCGTCGTGACCGGCGATGGCGGCGGCGACGCGGCGCGTGGCCGCGGCGTCGCTGCCTTCGATCAGGACGAGCGCGTCGGCGGCCGGACGTGCCGCCGCATCGGCGCCGATCGGCGCGGACAGGTCCGGCGCGGTGCGGAACAGCCGTGCGGCATGGATGCCCGGTTCGCGCAGCGCCGCGTCGAAGCGCTCGCGCAGGTGCGGCACGTCGATGTGTTCGGGCGGCAGCACGAACAGCACGAGATGCATGCCTTCGCCGTCGCCGGCCTCGATCGTCAGGTCGCCGACGCGCCGCTGCGTGCCCGTCATGCGTTCGAAGTTCGCGAGCGACCACGCGGTCTGCTGCGTGAACGCGCGCCGGTACGCGTCGCTGCGGAATACGTCGAGCGTGTCCGTCACGTACAGCGCGAGGTATTTGCGCGGGCCGCTATCGGTCGCGCGAAACCGTCGCGCATGCGTGAAGCCGGGAAGCGCGACACGCTCCTGCATGTGCTCGCGGTCGTACCACGCGTTGAAGTCGGCTTCGTGCGCGGGATCGATATCCGTCCAGACGCAGAGCTGGCCGTGCGGAAGGGAAAGGCGGGTCATTGCGGGTTCCTTGTGACGGGGTGTGTCAGGAACCGCAGTGTCCCGAAGACGGGCTGCGCCCGTCCAACAAGAAAACAAATTCGCGGTGAACAGGTTTTCTTATGAGCGGCGCGGACGGCGTTTCGCCGGGGCGGCGGGCGATGTGGATTTCGGCGTGCGTTTTGCCGGCGCGGTTTTGGTTTTTGTCGCCGTGCGGGCGGGGGCCTTGCCGACGGCATTGACATCGGCATCGGCCTCGGGCTTTGCCGATGCATTCGGCTTCGCATGACCCGACGCGGTCGGCATCGCACGCGCGACTTCGCTCGCCAGTTCCGCGATGCGCGCGGCAACCGGCAGGCCCTGCGTGCGGTACGACGCGACGAGCGGCAGTGCGGGGAATTCGGGTTCGACGTCGAGCAGTTCGAGCGCGCCTTCCTGCAGTTCGCGCCCAATGATCGCGGGCGGCAGCGCGGCCACGCCGAAGCCGTCGGCGACGAGCCGGATCATCGCGGCGACCGACGTGATGCAGTTGATGCTGGCCGGCCGCTCGACGGCCGCGAACAGCCGCTCGATCGTCGCGTGCGGCCCCGAGTGGCGCGAGAAGCTGATGATCGGGTATGCGGCAAGCCGTGCGACGTCGAGCCGTTCGCCACCGAGCCCGAGACGCGGGCTCGCCGCCCAGCGTACCGGGAATTCGCACAGCGGCAGGTTCGTGAAGTCGGGGCCCGGCACCGGGTCGGTCTGCAGGATCAGGTCGACGCCGTCGGTGCTCATCAGGCGGATCAGGTGCAGCGTCGTGTCGCTCGTGATCTCGACGTCGAGGCGCGGATAGCGCTCGCGCAATTGCGCCATCAGCGCCGGAAACCAGCTGTGGACGATCGACTCGATCACGCCGATCCGGATCAGGCCCGCATCGCTCGCCGCGTCGATGTCGCGCCGCATCTCGCCGTCGAGCCGCACGATCCGCTCAGCGTATGCGAGCATGCGCCGGCCAGCGGGCGTGAGCGTGGCCGAGCGCGTGTTGCGGTCGAACAGCCGCACGTCGAATGCTTCTTCCAGCGACGCGATGCGGCTCGACACGGCGGCCTGCGTCGTGTGCAGTTTCTCGGCCGTGAGCCGGAAGTTTTCCAGCTTCGCGAGCCAGACGAAAGTTTCAAGAAACCGGATGTTCATCGCATTCCGAACGGTGAGGCGGTGTCGCGCGGTGGGCGACGGGATCGGTCGATGTTAGCGGATTTCCGGGGCGGGGGACGAGCGGAGCGCGTGCAGGGCCGGGTGTATGCGACGGCATGCCGGACGACGCGCGCGGCACGTCGTGCGGCGGCCTTCGACGACGCATCGTGCGGCCGTGTCGCCCCCGCACGTCAAAGCGTGTCGAACGCGAGCGTGGGCACATCGACGACCATCGCGCCGCCGTCGGCGACGAGCGTCGCGCCGGTCACGAACGACGCGTCGGGCGATGCGAGGAAGGCGCACACGGCCGCGATTTCGTCCGGATCGGCCGCGCGCCGCAGCGGTACGTCGGCGCTCACGCGCGCATATGCACCGTCGAGCGTGTCGCCGTACGCGGACATCAGCGGTTCCATTTCCGCATCGGCCATCGGCGTGCGGACCCAGCCCGGGCACACCGCGTTCGCCCGCACGCCGTGCGGCCCGTAGTCGCGTGCCAGCGATCGCACGAGCCCGAGCAGCGCATGCTTGCCGACCGTATAGCCGCATACGCCCGGCCCGGCCGCGAGCGCGGCGATCGACGCAACCAGCACGATGCTGCCGCGCTGCGCGATCAGGTCGGGCAGGCACGCGCGTGCGCTGACGAACGCGGTGTCGAGATTTGCATGCATCGCGTTGCGCCACCGCACGTCGTTGGTTTCGTCCGCGCGGCCGAGGCCGTGGCCGCCCGCGCACGCGATGAGTGCGTCGACCGGGCCGAACCGTTCGGCGATCTCCGGCAGCAAGCGCGCCCAGTCGGCCGTGCTTGCGGCGTCGCCTGCGAGTGCGAGGCCGCCTGTCTCGGCGGCGAGCGCGTCGAGCGGCGCCCGACGCCGCCCGATCAGCACGACGCGATCGCCGCGGGCGGCGAAGCGGCGCGCGCAGGCAGCGCCGATGCCGGTGCCCGCGCCGGTGATGGCGATCGTACGGGGTTGCGGGTGCGTCATGTCGTTCTCCGGAAGGGTGTCGTTTCCGGCCACTTTAGGCGGGGTCGACGCACGCCGGTATCCGCCGAAAGGATGAACGCGACCCGGCCGGACGATAGAGAGCGGTGCACGGCACCGGGCCGACCGGCACCAGCGCGCCATTTTGCAAAGGCTGACGATGTTCGGCGCCGAATCGCTCTATCCTCCATATTTTGTGATAAGTCGCAAAAGCCCGGCAAAATAGCGGGCGGGCCCGTGCACCGGTGCACGGCGCGCCGTGCCGTGCTGATTCCGTCGTGCAAGCGGAGCGGCAGGCGGCACGATCGGCGTGAGCGTGCGCCCGATACGAATGCATCGCGTTTGCCGATCGCGCACGTCGCGGTGGCGGACCGCCCGGCTGCGCATCGCGCGGCCGGACCATCGACAAGAGCAGGGAGGGGCCGGCAATGAGGCTGGACGACGAAAGAGAAAGCGTGAACGTCGAGGATCGACGCGGCGGCGGCGGGTTCGGCGGCGGGCGCGCGACGATCGGCATCGGCACGATCGTGGTCGCGCTGGCCGCATCGTATTTCTTCGGGATCGACCCGCGCGTCGTGCTCGAAGGCGCATCGGCGCTGCAGGGCCGCCAGCAGGCGCAGCCCGCGCCCGCGCAGCGCCAGGGCGCACCGGCGAACGATCCCGGCGCGGTGTTTACGCGCAAGGTGCTCGGCAATATCGAGCGCACGTGGACGGGCGTCTTCAACACCCAACTGCATGCGCAGTACGAGCCGCCGAAGCTCGTGATGTTCACGAACTCGACGCCGACCGCGTGCGGCACCGGCCAGACCGCGATGGGGCCGTTTTACTGCCCGGGCGACCGCAACGTGTATATCGATCTCGGTTTCTACGACGAGCTGCGCAAGCGGTTCGGCGCGGGCGGCGACTTCGCGCAGGCCTACGTGGTCGCGCACGAAGTCGGCCATCACGTGCAGAACTTGCTCGGCATTTCCGACAAGGTCGATGCCGCGCGCCGCCGTTCGAGCCAGGCGCGCTCGAACGCGCTGTCGGTGCGCATGGAACTGCAGGCCGACTGCTTCGCCGGCGTGTGGGCGAACAACGCGCAGCGCGCGAACCAGCGGCTGATGGAACCCGGCGATTTCGAGCAGGGGCTGAAGGCGGCGGCCGCGATCGGCGACGATCGGCTGCAGCAGCAAGGCCAGGGCTACGTCGTGCCGGAGAGCTTCACGCACGGCACCAGCGAGCAGCGCGTGTACTGGCTGCGGCGCGGGATGGAGTCGGGCGAACTGAGCGCCTGCGATACGTTCGCCGCGAACGCACGCTGATACTGGCTGACACGGCGGGGCGCGCACGCTGCCGCGCCTGCGTTTCGCGGCCGCACGCACGGCCATCCCGGAAACTTCGCGGATCGTTCCGATCGCGCTTGATCGGCGCATGCGATGTTTCGCGCTACCTTCGATGTCCATTTTCGGTCGCACGGCTCGCGGCGCATACGCGACACATGATTTCCTGACGCAGATTCTGTTGCCGCGATCTGTTGCCGCGACACGGCCGGCGCGCCCGCCATCCACCCCCCCACCGATGATTTGCCGATTTGTGCTCACCGGCCCATTTCGGCGCCGGTAGGCTGGCCCGAACTTCGATCTTCGATACGTTCGCCCGCAGGCCGCTCCCGCCATGCCGACCTCATCCGTTACCGCCGACCACGAAGCCGCCGACTGGCAGCGCGCGCTGCGTGCGTGCGTGGATGCGTTCGACGCATTCGCGAGCCCGTCCGCGATCGTGTTCTACCGGCTCGACCTGAGCGGCGAGCCGGCCGATTTCGAGCTGTTCGGGATGCCGGAGTCGATGCATCGCACCTACATCGCGCGCTACCGGATGCTCGATCCGCTACACCCGTCGCGTTGCGCCGCGGGCGAACGCGCGGTCGTCACGCTCGCTTCCCAATTGCCCGACGAACGACGCGACGCATCCGCGTACTGGACCCGTTTCCTGCGGCGGCACGATGTCGCCGACGTCGTCGAGATCTGGCTGCGCGACGATGCGGGCCGCACGGTCGGCGCATTTTCGCTGCTGCGCTTCGGGCGAGGCGACGCGGACGGCAACCGCACGGCGGGACGGTTCGCTTCGGGCGAGATCGACGCGCTGGCACGGCTGCAGCCGGTTGCCGAAGCGGCGCTGGCCCCGCTGCTGCGCATGCGGCGCGGGATTCACCGGATCGGCTGCGAGGCGCGGCTGACGTACCGCGAGGAACAGATCGCGCGCCTCGTGCGCGATGGCCGCTCGAACAAGGAGATCGCACGCGATCTCGCGCTCGGGCAGCCGACTATCAAGACGCATCTGATGCGCATGTACAGGAAGCTCGGCGTGTCGAATCGCACGGAACTGGTGGGGGCGTTGTTCCTGTAATTTTTCCGCACCCGCACCCGCACCCGCACCCGCACCCGCACCCGCACCCGCACCCGCACCTGCACCACGCACCACGCACCACGCACCACGCACCACGCACCACGCACCACGCACCACGCACCACGCACCACGCACCACGCCACGCCACGCCATTAGTCTGACGATAACCCGACGTTCGCACACCGTCATCCCACGTTCCCGAGTCACCCGCGTTTCGATCCCCCACGCGCTGCCAATTTGCGCTCACCGGGCGCGATCCCCCGTCGATACAGTGGTTCGACGCCCGCATGCCCCAACGCACGCGGCCCAGCCATGACAAACATCGAGACGCCCATGAGCACCACGAACTTCGTCGCCGTCAGCGACACCGTGCGCACCTTCGTTGCGCGCGATTTCGGCCTCTTCATCGACGGTGAAATGCAGCCTTCACACGCGGCCGCGCGGCTCGACGTGTACGACCCCGCAACGGGCGAGCGGCTCGCGACGGTCGCGGACGCCGACGAACGCGACGTCGACCGCGCCGTCGCGAGCGCGAAGCACGCGTTCGACACTCGCGTGTGGAGCGGCCTGCGCCCGGCCGACCGTGAACGCATCCTGCTGAAGCTCGCCGACCTGATCGAAGCCAATGCCGAAACGCTCGCGCAACTCGAAACGCTGAACCAGGGCAAGTCGATCCACGTGTCGCGCGCGATCGAGGTCGGCGCGAGTGTCGAATACGTGCGCTACATGGCCGGCTGGGCCACCAAGATCACCGGCCAGACGCTCGACGTGTCGATTCCGTTCCCGCCCGGCGCGCGCTATACGGCCTATACGCGCAAGGAGCCGGTCGGCGTGGTCGCCGCGATCGTGCCGTGGAACTTCCCGCTGATGATCGCGGTGTGGAAGCTGATCCCCGCGCTCGCGGCCGGCTGCACGATCGTGCTGAAGCCGTCGCCGGAAACGCCGCTCACCGCACTGCGCCTCGCCGAACTCGCACGCGACGCCGGCGTGCCGCCCGGCGTGTTCAACGTCGTCACCGGCGGCCGCACGTGCGGCGCCGCGCTGTCGAGCCACCCGTCGATCGCGAAGATCTCGTTCACCGGCTCGACCGCGACCGGCAAGCTGGTCGGCGCGGCGGCCGTGCAGAACATGGCGCGCTTCTCGCTCGAACTCGGCGGCAAGAATCCGATCGTGATGCTCGACGACATCGACGTCGCGCAGGCGCTCGACGGCGTCGCGGCCGGCGCGTTCTTCAACCAGGGGCAGGTGTGCGCGGCCGCATCGCGCATCTACGTGCACCGCAGCAAGTTCGCGCAACTCGCGGACGGCCTCGCGGGCGTCGCGCAGTCGATGAAGCTCGGCGCGGGCCTCGACACGACCGCGCAGATCAACCCGCTCGTCTCCGCGCACCATCGCGACAAGGTGGTCCAGCACATCGAAGGCGCGCGTCGCGCGGGCCTCACGTTCCTAGCGGGCGGCACGCCGGCCGACGACTTGCCCGGCTACTACGTGAAGCCGGCCGTGATCGCCGATCCGCATCCGGACAGCGCGATCGTGCGCGACGAAGTGTTCGGTCCGGTGATCGTCGTCGTGCCGTTCGACGACGCGGCCGATGCGGTGCGGCTCGCGAACGCGTCGCCGTACGGCCTCGCCGCGAGCATCTGGAGCAACGACCTGAAGCGCGTGATGAACCTCGTGCCGCAGATCGAGGCCGGCACCGTGTGGGTGAACTGCCATATCCCGCTCGACCCGTCGATGCCGTTCGGCGGCTACAAGCAGTCGGGCATCGGCCGCGAGTTCGGCCAGTACGCGATCGAGGGCTTCACCGAAACCAAATCCGTCTGCATCGCGCACTGACGCGCGACGCCAACTGCCAAACCCCCGAATCTCGGCGATCGAGGTTCAACCGATCCGAAAGTGGAGACTGCAATGAGCTACAACGAAGCGAAGTTCTGGCACCCGATGCTGCACCCGAACGAAATGAAACAGCGCAAGCCGATCCGCATCGTGCGCGGCGACGGCTGCTACGTGTTCGACGAAACCGGCAGGCAGCTGGTCGACGGCGTCGCGGGCCTGTGGAACGTGAACGTCGGGCACAACCGCCAGGAAGTGAAGGACGCGATCGTGCGCCAGCTCGACGAGCTCGAGTACTTCCAGCTGTTCGACGGCATTTCGCATCCGCGCGCGGAAGAGCTGTCGAAGAAGCTGATCGACATGCTCGAACCGGAAGGGATGCGCCGCGTGCTGTACAGCTCGGGCGGCTCCGACTCGATCGAGACCGCGCTGAAGATCGCGCGCCAGTACTGGAAGGTGCGCGGCCAGGCCGACCGCACGAAGTTCATCTCGCTGAAGCAGGGCTATCACGGCACGCACTTTGGTGGCGCATCGGTGAACGGCAATACGGTGTTCCGCCGCAACTACGAACCGAACCTGCCCGGCTGCTTTCACGTCGAGACGCCGTGGCTGTACCGCAACCCGTTCACGCAGGATCCGGAAGAGCTCGGCCGGATCTGCGCGGAAATGCTGGAGCGCGAAATCCAGTTCCAGAGCCCCGACACGGTCGCCGCGTTCATCGCCGAGCCGGTGCAGGGCGCGGGCGGCGTGATCGTGCCGCCGGCCAACTACTGGCCGCTTGTGCGCGAGGTGTGCGACCGCTACGGCGTGCTGCTGATCGCCGACGAAGTCGTGACGGGCTTCGGCCGCAGCGGCAGCCTGTTCGGCAGTCGCGGCTGGGGCGTGCGCCCCGACATCATGTGCCTCGCGAAGGGGATCTCGTCCGGCTACGTGCCGCTCGGCGCGACGGCCGTGAACGCGCGGATCGAGGACGCGTTCGCCGCGAACGCGGACTTCGGCGGCGCGATCATGCACGGCTACACGTACGCCGGGCACCCGGTCGCATGCGCGGCCGCGATCGCGAGCCTCGACATCGTCGTGAAGGAAGACCTGCCGGGCAATGCCGCGAAACAGGGCGCGTATCTGCTCGAAGCGCTGCAGTCGTTCCCGCAGCGCTTCGCGGCGGTCGGCGAGGTGCGCGGCAAGGGGCTGATGCTCGCGCTCGACCTCGTCGCGAACAAGCAGACCCGCGAGCCGATCGACCCGCTGTCCGGCTATGCGAACGCGGTCGCCGAAGTGGCGCGCGAGCACGGTGTGCTGGTGCGCCCGGTCGGCACGAAGATCATCCTGTCGCCGCCGCTCGTGATCGAGCGCGAGCAACTCGACCGGATCGTCGACGCGCTCGCGGCGGGCTTCGAGGCCGTGCCGTTCGCGTGAGGCCGAGACGCCGTGATGCCGTGATCGCGTGACGACGAACCGGCGGCGGAGGGCGGGATAACCCGTGCGCCGCCGCCGGTTTGCCGATTTGCGCTATGACCGGATTATTTTGCCTGCGTATTTTTTCGACATCGGATCAAGGTGTGATCGACAGGGGGCCCGGGGATCGAAGCGCAGCAGCGCCGCCCCGGGCCGACCGCACAGCATGGGACCCCGGCCGCCGACGAAGCGGCGGCCCGGGTCGACACAGGAAGGAGACAAGGATGTCGGGATGGTCTGGAGTGACCGGCGCCGCGGGCGATACGCCCGCCGGTGCGCCGGCTGAAGCGGGTGGCGGCACGGTGCTGAAGGCGGGTGCGGTCGGCTTTCCGACCGCGCTGGCGAGTGCCGTCGGCCTCATCATGGCGAGCCCGGTGATTCTCACCGCGACGTCGGGCTTCGGGATGGGCGGCTGGGCGTTCGCGGTCGCGATGATCATCGCGTTCGTGATGATGCAGGCGCAGGCGACGACGTTCTCCGAAGCCGCCGCGATGCTGCCGACGGCCGGCTCGGTTTACGATTACCTGTCGTGCGGGCTCGGCCGCTTCTGGGCGATCACCGGCACGATTTCCGCGTACTTCCTCGTGCACGTGTTCGCCGGCACGGCGGAGACGATCCTGAGCGGCATCATGGCGCTCGTCAACTTCGAGTCGCTGAACGCAGCGTTCGAGAAGCACAACAGCTCGTGGCTCGTCGGCGTCGGCCTCGTCGTCACGTTCGCGATCACCAACATCATCGGCATCAAGGTGTTCAGCAAGCTCGAGATCGTACTGACGGCCGGCATGTGGCTGTCGCTGATGATCTTCGGGATCCTCGGGCTCGCGGCGGCGCCGGCCGTGCATCTCGACGGCTGGTTCGGCGGCTCGGCAGTCGGCACGTCGGTGCCGGCCGTGCTGTCGCTGGTCGGGATGGCGATGTTCATGTTCGTCGGCTGCGAGTTCGTCACGCCGCTCGCGCCGGAAATGAAGGCGCCGGGCCGCACGATTCCGCGCGCGATGACGCTCGGCCTCGTCGGCGTCGCGATCTGCATGTTCCTGTACGGCGCGGCGATCCGCCGCCAGGTCGCGAACGTGCCGGTCAGCCCCGACGGCCTCACGCACCTGCTCGACACGCCGGGGGCGATTCCCGCGTTCGCGCTGCAGGTGCTTGGGCCCTTCGGCCGCGTATGGTTCGGCATCGCGTTCCTGTGCGCGGGCGCCGCGACGATCAACACGCTGATGGCCGGGCTGCCGCGCATCCTGTACGGGATGGCGATCGACGGCGCGCTGCCGCGCTGCTTCGCGTATCTGCATCCGCGCTTCAAGACGCCGGTGGTCGGCATCGTTGCTGCGGCGATCGTGCCGATCTTCCATGCATGGCTGATCAACGGCAATCTCGACAGCATCCTGCACCTCGTGCTCGCCGCGACTTGCGCGTGGGGCACCGCGTACCTGCTCGTCACCGCGTCGGTCGTGATGTTGCGGATTCGCCGTCCGGACCTGCCGCGCCCGTACCGTTCGCCGTTGTTCCCGCTGCCGCAGATCGTGTCGAGCGTCGGCATCGTGCTCGCGATCTGGTACATCACGCCGCCCGGCATGAACGCGCGCGACATCTACGTGCCGTTCGGCGCGATGCTCGGGCTCACCGCGCTGTACGCGCTGTTCTGGACGGTCGTCGTGCAGCGCCGGCATCCGTTCAAGCCGGTGCCGGTCGAGGAAGTGCTGCGCCAAGAGCACGTCGCGTCGTGAGGGTCGCATTCGCCCGGTGGCGCACGGCGCCCGATACGCCGCCGCCCGGCCACCGGCCCGGCGCGATCGCCGCGCGCGTGCTCGCCGATCTCGGTGCGGTGCGCGACGCGGACGGTGGGGCCGGCGACGCGACGGCCCGCTTGCCGAACGGCGTGCGCGTGCGTGTCGACGAACGCGTCGATCGGCAGTTCCTGATGCATACGGTCGGCGTGCGGGTGACGGTTGCCGCGCCCGGCCCGGCCGGGCCGGGCCGCGCCCGCGTGCTGCAGACCGGCTGGCTGCGGCGCACCGGCGTCGCGGCCGAAGCCGAGCCGGGATGCGACCCCGGATTCGCACGAACCGTGGCCGCACTCGTCGCGCAGCCGTCGCTCGCCGATGCGCTGCGCCCGCTGCACCTGACCGACTGCACGATCGTCGCGTGCGACGGGTGCTGGACGCTTGTCGTCGTGCCGTTCGGCGGCAGCGAGGTCGTGAACCGGATGCCGTCGTTTCGCCGCTATGTCCGCCTCGCCGGCGAGCAGGCCGCCGCGCTGTCGGCGGCCTGTCTTGCATTCGAAACCGCACTGCGCGGAATTTTGCGGGGGTAAGCTGTGGCGCTGCGGGCCGTGCGGCCGCAACGCGGGTTCAGGGTTTCACCGGAGATGCCGATGCTGTTCCAGTCACGCTCACACGAAGACGTGCATGACCACGGGCTCGCGATCGCGGGTTGGCATCAGGTCTACCGCCAGATGACACCGGGCCGGTTCAAGGGCACCGTCACGCAGGTGCTGTACGACGACTTCCATTTCTTTCGCGAGACGACCAACCGGCGTGTCGCGCAAACCGGTCTCGCGCCGGCGGGGCGCACGTCGCTCGCCGTCCCGTTGTCGGTGCCGCTCGCCGGCACGTTCCAGTGCCAGCCGATCGACGGCTATGCGCTGCTCGCGCTGCGCGCCGGCGAGGATTTCGAATTCCATACGCCGGAAGGGATGGGGCTGGTCGGGATCAGCGCCGCGTCGGACATGGTCGACGAGCTGTGCGAAGTCGAGTTCGGCGCAGCCGGCGCGCGTAAGCTGCGGCACGTCACGCGGCTGTCCGACGAGCAGGGCGTCGCGCTCGGCGCGCGGCTGTCGTCGCTGATCGACGATGCGCAGCGCAATCCAGGCTGCCTCGAATATGCGGCCACCCGCAAGATGTTCCGCGATGCGATGCTCGGCATGTTCCTCGATGCGCTCGAGCAGGGCATCGGCGTCGAGCGCCGCGACATCACGCACGCCACCTACAGCGATATCGTCAGCCGGTGCGAGAAGCACCTGCGCGACCGGCCCGAGGAACCCGTCACCGTGCTCGAGCTGTGCCGCGCGCTGCGCTGCAGCCGCCGCACGCTGCAGACGAGCTTCCAGCGCGTCGCCGACGTCACGCCCGTCGGCTATCTGCGCACGATCCGGCTGAACGCGGTGCGGCGCCTGCTGCGCACCACTTCCGCGCACCAGCTCGGCGTGGGCGAGGCCGCCGCGAGCTGGGGGTTCACGCATCTCGGCTATTTCGCGCGCGAGTATCGCGACCTGTTCGGCGAACTGCCGTCGCAAACCTTGCGCCCCGAATGATGCCCTCGCGCCTGACGGTGCCGCCAGGTGCCGTCGTGTGGCGCCCGTCCGCTTCACCGTTTGCTGATTTGGGATAGGGGTCCCGAATTTTCGCTGGATAGAGTCCTGTCACCCATATCGACAACTCCATCGGTTTGCACTGCGAATCGATGACAACAGAGGGGCGGGACATGAAGATCGGACGAAGACTGGCCGCAGCGGCGGCCACGCTGGGTTGCATGCACGCGCACGCACAGACCTCCGGCAGCGTGACGCTGTACGGCACCGTGGACACCGGCATCATTTATTCGACGAACCAGCAGTTCACGCGCGCCGACGGCAGCACGGGCGGCGGCCATGCGTGGCAGATGGGCGGCGGCAACCTCGTGCCGTCCCGCTTCGGGTTTCAGGGCGCCGAGCCGCTCGGCGGCGGGCTCAGCGCGGTGTTTTCGCTCGAGCAGCAGTTCCTGTCCGCGAACGGGCAGGCGCTGCAGGGCGGCACCGCGTTCAGCCGGCAGGCGTGGGTCGGGCTGCGCCAGGATGCGATCGGCACGCTCGGCCTCGGCCGGCAATACGATTCGTACACGGACATGCTCGGTGCCTATGTGTCGAGCAACAACTGGGCGACCCCGTACGGTTCGCATCTCGGCGACGTCGACAACCTGAATGCCGCGTTCAACTTCAACAACGCGGTGAAGTTCACCAGCGCGGACTTCAACGGCCTCACGTTCGGCGGCACGTTCAGCTTCGGCGGGCAGGCCGGCGACTTTTCCGCGAAGCGCGGCTATTCGGTCGCGGCGACCTATACCCGCGCGCCGGTCGCGTTCTCGGTCGGCTATCTCGACCTGCACCAGCCGCTCGATGCGGCGCTCGGCGGCGCGAGCGGCTATATCGGCGACTTCGCGTGCAGCAACCCGGGCGCGATGTACTGCCTGCTGCAGGACGCCGGCTCGATGCGCGCGTTCGGCGCGGGCGGCTCGGTGACGTTCGGCGCGGCGACGGTCGCGCTGACCTATACACACACGCGCCTCGGCGACAGCCGCTATTTCTCGACCGACGCGCAGCCGCGCACGCAGGCGTTCACGTTCGACATCGGCGAGCTGAACGTCACGTACATGTTCACGCCCGCGCTGCAGGGCGGCGTCGCGTACATCTTCAACGCGGCGCATACCGACGGGCGCGGCACGACGCGCTTCCACCAGGTCAACGTCGGCACGAACTACAGCCTGTCGAAGCGCACCGCCCTGTATGCGGTCGCGATCGGCCAGATCGCGAGCGGCACGGGGCTCGGCACCGACGCGAACGGCAACGCGGCGAACTACGCGCAGATCCCGGTGCTCGCGAACAGCAATTCGAGCCGGCAACTCGCGGTGATGGCCGGGATTCGCGTGAACTTCTGACGGCGCACGCGCGCTGACACGAGCGGGCCGGCCGGCAGCGATCACAGCCGGTCCGCCGCGTGCGACAAATTCTTGGCGAGCGATCTGAACAATGGCGTTCGCTTCAGGCCGCCGGAAGCGGCGCCCGCGTTCCACACGTGTGCAACGCCAGGCCGTCCCTCCACCACGCCGATCGAGAGAGACCACATGACCTTGCTGAGCCGCCCGCGCACGCCTGCACGCGCAGCTTCGATGCGATGTTCGATGCGATGTTCGATGCGCATTGCGCGCGGCATCCGCGGCTGCGCTGGCATGCGGGCGGCGCGCTGCCTGCGCTCGGCGACGTGCGCGGCGCGGTGGTGCTGCTGCGGCGGTTTCGCAGCAGCCGACCGTTCGGCATCGACCTGACCGCGTGGCCCGACAACGCGACCTTCACGATCGATCATCCCGATGCGGCGTTCGTGATCCAGGATGAATACCGTGTGCCCGTTGCCGGGTCGATCCATTACAAGTGGCGCGTGATCGATGCGCTGCTGACCGGCATGCCCGCGCCGGAAAGCGGGCGCTGGGCGATCAACTTCTGCAGCGGGACGGGGATGGGCGCGAATCCGTCGGTGGTCGCGCACGGCGACGGCCGGGTGCGGGGGATTCAGGCGCGGCTCGCCGAGCGGTTGCGCGAGCCGCGTGGAACGTGTGGCGAAATGCTGCTCGATTTCTGCGACGACGATGACTGGGCGTTGGTGCGGGCGCTGGTTGGGTGCAACGATCACGCGCCCGCGTCGGGCGAGCGGTGCAGGTCGGTGGGCTGCTAGTACCGGCTGGCTCCCGTGAAGATCGGCCCGTTGCCGAATGTGTGACGCGCGGTCCATGTTGCGAACCGATGCCGACGGATAAGGTTGAACCGTTCGTGGGCGTGCACGGTTCGATCGAGCCCGTCGGCGGATATCCGCATGTTTTTCAACTCGGCGGGGAGCAACGGGCACCGCGTGCCCGGCATCGCGCCGGCCAGGGAATGGCGTCGTGGAAAGCAGCGCCGGCAGCTACGCGAACCTTCCGCCACGCAGACTGCAAGGAGAGAGGTCATGGCAACGCTCGTCAACATCATGAAGGACACCCCGAACGCGGTGCAGATCTGGGGCTTTCACGGCCCCTGCACCGTCAGGGACGTCGCAGCGGCACTCAATACCATCGCGGCCGGGATGAGCGGCGATGGGCACACGATTCACATCATGTCGGGAACGCACGGCTATTGCGCGGGGCAGGTCGGCGCGGTCGCCACGCGCGATCAGCGATTCGCCGCGGAAGACCGGGCGCTGGCTTCGCCGAAGACGAAGGACAACCGGCCGGTCGCGGTTGCGGTGCACGACTTCAATACGGCCAGGCTGCCCGCGCCGGATTACGTGACCGCGGCGATGACGAAGCTGAACGGCGACATGCGCGCGATCGTGCAGGGCGACGCGGGCACCGCGACGTTCCTGCTGGCCTATTGCTGCAGTGCCGGGACGCCGTAGCGTGCTGGGGTGCGGCGGCGGGCGGGCGTGGCGGCCCGCCGCCCGGCCCGCTCTGCAACGACGAGATGCCGTGCGAATGAGCCGTTCAACGCGTCGCGATCGCCACCGCCGCTCCGGCCATCGCCGTCGCGCTCGTGCGGTTCGCGATCCGCTTCGCGCGTGCCGAAGTGAGGAATGCCCGCGCACGTGACGCGAGCAGCGACCAGAAGCAGTCGGCGAGAATCAGGATCGCGAGCATCGTGCCGACGAGCTCGGCCCACGCGAGCACGCCGACATGCGTCAGGTCGACGATCGTCGGCAGCAGCGCGAGATAGAACAGCATGATCTTCGGATTGCCGAGCGTGACCAGCGTGCCCGCGACGAACATGCGCCACGGCGACTGGCCGCGCGGCAGGTCGTCGGCCTTCGTGTCGGTCGGCGCGGTCCACATCTTCCATGCGAGGAACAGCAGGTACGCGACGCCGAGCAGCTTCAGCACGAGCAGGCCCGTCTCGAACGTGCGCGCGAACGCGGACAGCCCGGCGACGGCCAGCGTGAGCCACAGCGCCTCGCCGATCCACATCGCGGCGAGGAACGGCAGCACGTCTCGCACGCCGTTCGTCAGTACGCGCGCAACGAGCGCGGCGACGCTCGGGCCGGGCGTGCCGGCGGTGACGAGCAGGGCGATGGCGAACACGGCGAGCGCGGACAGCGTCATGACGAACCTCGTGGGCAGGGATGTTCGAAAGGTCTGAAGTTTCGATTATAGTGACCGCCGTTCCCGACTGCCTGCCTTGTCGTGATGACAGTATCGATCCGGATTCGTCCCGCCACGCGGGAAGACGCGGCCGCGATGGCCGCCGTGGAAGTGGCCGCCGCCGGGCGCTTTCGCGATATCGGCATGCCCGACATCGCCGAAGGTGAGCCGACCGATGCGGCCGACGTGCTCGTGCGCATCGACGACGGTCGCGCGTATGTCGCGACGGACGATGCGGGGACGTGCGTGGGCTTCGCGTTCTACCGGTTGCTCGATGCGCAGCGGCTGTATCTGGAGGAACTGGATGTCGCGCCTTCGCACGCGGGGCTGCGGATCGGCGCGCGCCTGATCGCGAGGATCATGACGCGCGCCGCGCAAGACGGCATCGCCCAGGTCGTGCTGTCGACGTTCCGCGACGCGCCGTGGAATGCGCCGTACTACGCGCGTCTCGGCTTCCACGTGATCGACGATGCATCGCTCGACGACACGCTGCACGCCATCCGTGCGCATCACGTCGAGCGCGGGCTGGACGAGACGCAGCGCGTATTCATGCGCGCGGAGGTGCGCGCATGAACCTGTTGCCGGCCGTCAGGCCGCGTCGCTGAGCGCCGGGTAGTCGGTGTAGCCCGTTTCGCCTTCCGCGTAGAACGTCTCCGGCACCGGCTTGTTCAGCGGTGCGTCGAGTTCGAGGCGGCGCGGCAGGTCCGGATTCGCGATGAACAGCTTGCCCCACGCGATCGCGTCGGCGCTGCCGCTCGCGAGCGTGTCCTGCGCGGATTCGAGCGTGAACTGCTCGTTCGCGATCAGCGGGCCGCCGAACGCTTCCTTCAGGCGCGGGCTCAGGTGGTCGCCCGAATACGATTCGCGCGTGAAGATGAACGCGATCTTGCGGCGGCCGAGCTCGCGTGCGACGTAGCCGAACGTCGCGGCCGGATCGGAATCGCCCATGGTGTGCGCATCGCCGCGCGGTGCGAGATGCACGCCGACACGGCCCGCGCCCCACACGTCGATTGCCGCGTCGACCACTTCGAGCAGCAGCCGCGCGCGGTTCTCGACCGGGCCGCCGTATGCATCGGTGCGGTGGTTGGTACTGTCCTGCAGGAACTGGTCGAGCAGGTAGCCGTTCGCGCCGTGGATCTCGACGCCGTCGAAGCCGGCCTTCTTCGCGTTCTCCGCGCCCTTGCGGTATGCGGCGACGATGCCCGGAATTTCATCGAGTTCGAGCGCGCGCGGCGTCACGTACGGACGCTGCGGGCGCACGAGGCTCACGTGGCCGCCCGCGGCGATCGCGCTCGGCGCGACCGGCAGGTCGCCGTTCAGGAACACCGGATCGGAGACCCGGCCGACGTGCCAGAGCTGCAGCACGATGCGGCCGCCGGCCGCGTGCACGGCCTGCGTCACGCGCTTCCAGCCTTCGACCTGCTCGTCGGACCAGATGCCGGGCGTGTCCGCGTAGCCGACGCCCTGCGGCGTGACCGAGGTCGCTTCGCTGATGATCAGGCCGGCCGATGCGCGCTCGGCGTAATAGCGCGCCATCAGGTCGTTCGGTACGCGCGTCGCGCCCGCGCGGGAGCGGGTGAGCGGCGCCATCACGATGCGGTTCGGCAGGGGCAGGTCGCCGAGGGTAACGGGGTCGAACAGGGTAGGCATGGCAGATAACCTTTTCACGAAAGGCGGGATGGCCGTCGCGTCGTGCGCGGCGTGCGGCCCGCATGGCCTGGGTCAGAGTTCGCGGCGCAGGGCGTCGAGAAATGCGTCGATGACGGCCTCGTTGCGCCGGAAGAACGCCCACTGGCCGATCCGCGTCGACGTCACGAGCCCCGCGCGCTGCAGCGTCGCGAGGTGCGCGGAGACGGTCGACTGCGACAGCCCGCAGCGCGCATCGATCTGCCCGGCGCAGACGCCGTGGTCATACGGCAGCGTCTGCTCCGGGAAATGCGCGCCCGGCGTTTTCAGCCAGACGAGGATTTCCCGGCGCAGGGGGTTCGAAAGCGCTTTCAGGATCGCGTCGATGTCGAGTTCGGTCGGCATGGAAAGGGGTGTGGTGTTCGGGTCGGAAAACCGGTGCAAACGGGTATCGTCGATGAGCGAATCATATATCGGAAAAAGACGATATGCATGAAGGCACTGTCGGGAGTGGGGTTGTTGATCGTGTCGACATACAAAAAAGATCGCGCTTCACGCGGTTCGAAGGGTTCGAAGTCGTAGCTGTCGTATGAATCTTCAGTTCGCCGGTCGGGTGCGTCACGACGCCGGAAACGTCGCCGTCGACCTCCGTCGGCCACTCCTGATCGTGCTGCGCGTCGCGGTGAGCAGACGTTTGCACGATAAGGTAAGAAATGCCACGACTTCAAAAAGCGAATCTCGGCTCGCTGCCAAACGGTGAAGTAGAGGGCAATCAACGAACCGCGCACGCGCGGTTCGGCAGCCCGAGCTTACCAGCGGCCCGAGCAGGATTTCTCGAGGTTCGCCATCCGGCCTGACGTCGAGGAAGGCGACGGATCATCGATGCGTTTATAGAGGGAGAGGGGCTTGAACTGGTCTCGCTCGGATCTCAGGGCGCCACGCCAGCAGCGAGTGGCTGACCTGCATTGGCTTGTTCAGATGAAAGCCATCCTGGTACCCGATAACGACAACAAGAAGATCGTCTTTGGTCGTGCGACGACATTCTTCGACGAAATTATCGCCCTTTCGGATAAGCCTGCCTGCGGGCCTATGTCGACTTGGATCTGAACAAGACGGCCGAAATGTGCTTGATAGGGCCGTCGTTGTCCAGCAGCACGGCGTCTCAGGCTCGAAACGTTCCGGCATTCAGTTGGTCCGGAAATGAAAATTCGTGATCCATAGCATTTTTCACTTCGCCTGCCCGACAACGAACGCTGGGTCGCAATGCATTGCCTCGTTCCGCTACTGGCACTGATGAATCTTGGAGCCGGTGCCACGGCGCACCGTCACCCTGCGTTTCTTCGACGTTACGTTTTTTTGCCTTGCCGTGCTCTTCTGTTTCGGCTGTTACCGGCCCGCTTCGGTGGAACAGAGCCTGGCACTGTTAATGCGTGGGTGGCTGATGTAGTGATCAGGCGAGGCCGCGGCTGCACTTTCGACAGCGTATCTGTTGTCGGTTGTTTCCCGGTGCAGTGGTGGTCTTGACAGTCGGGGCGATCATGACCGACGCCACGGATGGTTCCGTCGTCGGGCAAGTGACGATGCCTGGAGCAATTCAGGCATGCCCCTTCGGTTCGCGTCTGCCTGACACTCAAGGCGCACGCGAGGCGTTCGTCCTAATCGCACACCCCAGTTTTCAGTCAGAGGTCAGTGAAAGGAGTTCTCCAATGAAAGCCCCGCTCAAGATTGCTGCGGCGTGTGCCGCGATTTCGTCCGCGATTGTATTGATGGGTACCGCTTGGGGCGCCGGAGTCCCGAGTGCTTCCGTCCCACACAAGCGCGTCGAGCCTCCACCGCGCACGGCCGTTGCGACCGAGATTGTGCCTGGCATGTCGGAAGAGGGGAAACGCCATGCCGAGCGCGAGCACGGCAGGGGGCCGAACTTCAACGAAGGCAGACATCGTCTGGGCAACGGCAACTTTCAGCGCGACTAGGCGCGAAGGAGATCACGATGAAAAAGCTCATTCTCGCATGGGTGCTGGCTCTCGGGTTCGCATTTGCCCAGATGCCGTCCTCCGTGCTCGCGCAGACCACCACGGCGAAGGTCCTGGTGCTCTATGATGCCCCACCGAACGACCCGTACTCGAAGCTAGGTATGGCTTACGCGATCATGCTGCGCAACCTGCTTGGCCATTTCAACACCAGTGTCACGCTTGCGCCCGTCGACAGCTATACGGCCGGAACTGTCGAACAGTATCAGGCGACTTTCTATCTGGGGGACTATTACAACAACACCATTCCGTCCGCATTTCTCGCGGACGTCGTCACGACGTCAAAGACGGTGGTCTGGTTCAAGAACAACCTGTGGGAAGTCGCATGGGATCCGTCGTACAACTTCACGGCCCGCTATGGATTTACCTTCACCGGGATGAGTGGACTGGCCTACGCGCCAACGAGCAGCAACCCGAACCCGAACTTCTTCGACACGGTGACCTACAAGAACACGAGCATGGTCAAGTACTATGCGTTCAACGCCAGCACCGGCGTGATTAGCGCGGATCCCGACATTGGCGTCACTGCGGTGTCCGACGCGACGAAGGCCAGTGTACTTGTCACCATCAAGGACAGTCAGACGGGTGCGCAGGCGCCGTACGTCATGCGCGCGGGCAATTTCTGGTACTTCGCCGACATGCCGTTCTCGTACATCGGGCCACGCGACCGGTACCTGGTGATTTGTGATCTGCTGCATGACATTCTCGGGACCAACCAGCCGGTGCTGCATCGCGCGATGGTGCGTCTTGAAGACGTCAACGCGTTCACGACCACGTCGTCGATGAAGACGTTGACCGATTACATGTATTCAAAGCGCATTCCGTTTTCCATTGCCACCATTCCGCGGTACGAAGACCCGCTCGGCGCCTATAACAACGGCGTGCCGCTGACAGTACATCTCGCGCAGGCGAGCGGTCTGAAGCAGGCACTCAATTACGCACTGGCCCGGGGCGGCAAGATCCTGATGCACGGCTACACGCATCAGTACAATTCGACGCCGAATATCGACAACGCGGTGAGCGGCAATGACTTCGAGTTCTGGCTTGCCACGCAGAACCGCCCTGTGGACGAAGATTCAACACAGTGGGCATCGGCTCGTCTGAAAGCGGGCCTGCAGGAATTTTCGTCGAATGGCTATGTTCCCTTCGCGTGGGAGGCGCCGCACTACCAGTCTTCACCCCTTTCGATCAAGGCCGTTCCGCCGCTGTTCAAGACGACCTACCAGCGGGTTGTCTACTACACGTCAGATCAGCCGAACCTGAATTCGACCGCGCCGAATCACGACTATTCGGTTGGCCAGTTCTTCCCGTATATCATCAATACCGACTATTACGGGCAACGGGTGCTGCCTGAGAACCTTGGGAACATCGAATACAACATATGCAATATCGATCCGTACTCGTGTCTGTCATACACGTGGCAGGATCTCTACACGAATGCACAGTACGCGCTGACGGTCCGGGATGGTTTTGCATCCTTCTTCTTCCATCCGTTCTGGCTTGAGCCCGACCTCGGCACGCCCGGCTTGCAGGATTTCCAGAAGCTCGTGACCGGGATAACCGGTCTCGGCTTCCAGTGGGTTTCTGCATATGACGCCAAGTAGTGCTGATAGTTGATGTCCACCGAGAATTGACCCACCTCGGGTCGTCAAGATTCGGTGGATGTCAACATGCCGGGCACAAAAGGCCGCGTCGAGCGGCCTTTTGCATTTCTGATCCGCCCATCGAGGCGGGTTTTTTATTGGTTTGAGGCCGGTCGGAAAAAATGGAAGCCAACGTTTCGTAAAATCGAGAAACGGAGGCATGAATGAATCGAATTCCAAGGGCGGTCTATACGAAGGAGCTTCGCGACGAAGCGGTCAAGCTTGCGTTGACGGAAGGTGTCGGGGTATCGGAAGCTTCGCGGCGGTTATCGATCCCGATGAAGACGCTGGCAAACTGGGTGCGTGCGGCGAGGGCCGGCAAGCTGCAAGATGTCGGTCGGCACCAGAAGCCACTGCCGGAGATGGAGGCCGAGCTGGCGCAGGTCAAACGGGAGCTGGCCGAGGTCAAAATGGAGCGCGATCTCCTAAAAAAGTTCGCGACGTACTTCGCGAAGGAGTCGCGGTGAAGTACGGCATGATTGAACAAATGCGACAGGACTACCCTGTGCCGCCGATGTGCCGCGTGCTGAGCGTATCGGTAAGTGGCTACTATGCGTGGCGCAAGCGCAAGCCGTCCGCAAGAACTCGGCAGGAACCTCGCCTGGAAGCGGAGGTGCTCGCGGCCCATCAGTGAACCCGGGAAAGTTTCGGACCCGAGCGCCTGCAGCAACATCTCGAGGAACGTGGCGTGCGAATCGGCGTGCACCGGATCAGACGGCTGCGCAGAAAACTGGGACTGCGCTGCAAGCAGAAACGTCGGTTCAAGGCGACGACGAATTCGAAGCACGACCTGCCTGTCGCGCCGAATCTGCTGAACCAGGATTTCTCGGTGACGGCACCCAATCAAGCCTGGTGCGGTGACATCACCTATATCGCGACCGACGAGGGCTGGCTGTACCTCGCTGGCCTGAAGGATCTGTACAGTGGCGAAATCGTTGGCTATGCGATGAGCGAACGGATGACGAAAAATCTGGTGATGCAGGCGCTGTTTCGCGCTGCCGTGACCCGACGGCCTCCGGCGGGCCTGATTCACCATAGCGATCGCGGGTCGCAATATTGTGCGCTGGCCTATCAAGCACTCATCAGCCAATTTGACATGCGAGCGTCGATGAGCCGCCGTGGCAACTGTTACGACAACGCCCCGATCGAATCCTTCTGGGGAACGCTGAAGAATGAACTGGTCTATCATCAACGCTTCGCCACGCGCGAGCAGGCACGCCGGGCGATCAGCGAATACATCGAAATCTTCTACAACCGGCAGCGCACGCAGGCGCGTCTGAACTACCAATCGCCTGTCGCGTTCACGCAGCGTTTCTATCTGAATCAGATCGCTGCTTAACCCGTTGGCCTCCACGAATTCCGTCCGACCTCAGTTCTTCACGGATTACCGGGATAGGCGGCCTTGATCTTGAGGAAGAAGTAGGCACTGTCGCGGTAGCCGTAGGCCATGCGCTTCATGACCTTGATGCGGTTGTTGATGCCTTCAAGTTGGCCCGTGTGCATGGGCCAGCGCACGCGAGCAAGGATGCCTCGCCAGTACGCAGCCAGCTTGTTGGCGAAGCGTCGCAGCGGTTCGATGCCGCTCGCGCGGGCCTGCGCCAGCCAGGCCCGCCAGGCGCGACGCCATTGCCACGCGCTCAGCGGCCGCCAGAGTTCCTTGAGCACCGATTTGAGCACGTAGACGGTCATCAGAGCCTGATTGGCTTCCAGCAGCTCATGTAACTTGATCTGCTGGTCGGCCGACAGATTCTCGCGATTGCGCAGCAACAACCAGCGCGAGCGTTTGACGACGCGTCGCAGCGGACGCTTGTGCTTGAGCCGGTTGGCCTCATCGACGCGTACCCGATCGATCACTTCCCGTCCGTATTTGGCGACCACGTGATACAGGTCGTACACGATGCGCGCCTTCGGGCAATGCTGCCGTACCTCCAGATCGAATGCGGTGTTCATGTCCATCGCCACGGCTTCGATCGCTTTGCACCGCTCGATGCCGAGCCAGTCGAAGAACGGGCGAATCGCCTCCCGGCTGCGTCCTTCGCCGACCCACAACACACGGCGCGTATCGGCGTCCATCACCACGGTGGCGTAGCGGTGGCCCTTGTATAGCGCAAATTCGTCCATCACCAGCCGGCGCGGTTGCGCCTCGGGCAACGCCTCAAGACGCGCCTGCAAGCGTCGCGTATCGATGCGCCGGACGGTTTCCCAATGCAGCCCTGACAACTGGCAGACGTGGGCGATCGGCAACTTCTCGCACCAGCGCCCAACAAATTCCGCCAGACGCCGGGTGATTCGGGCGTGGCGATCCAGCCAGCTCACGCGCTCGGTGCGAGGGCCACATCCGGCGCACCGCACCCGACGTAGACGCACGCGCAGCCAGACCGCGTCGCCCAGCATCGGTAGGTCGCGAATCGTCCGCCAGCCTTGTTCATGCACGCGCTCGCTGCGCTGGCCGCAGCCCGAGCAACGAGCGCAATGGCCGACTTCGGGCAACAAGGTGATGCGCGTCACACCGGGCGTGCGCTCGAGTTCGGAAACGGTAAAACCTTCCCAGAACGGGAGGTCGAGTTTATGATCGGCCATGAAAGCGGTGGTCGTTGGAATCGTCTGATTGGTCGCACAACCAGTCTATTCCTTCGGCCACCGCTTTCCTTTTGGGCCCCGCCTTCACGCTAATCCGTGAAGAACCTTTTTATTTCCGTGACATAGGGTGGTGGTCAGGGAATGGCTGTCCTCCGTATTGGCCGGCAATTCGGGCGCGGACATTCATGTACGCCTGCAGATTGGTCGCGATTTCAGCGGATCACGCTTTCCCGTACTGCGCAAAGAGCCACTGGCGCATGGCCCCGAGCGCTTCCGAATGCGCACTGGCCTGCGGAAAGACGACGTAGAAGCCGAGCGACATCGGAAACGAAAAATCGAACACGCGGCGCAGCCGGCCTTCCGCGATGTCGCGCTCGACGAGCGGTTCGCTGGTCAGCGCGATGCCCTGGCCTGCAACGGCCGCGTCGATGGCAAGCAGCGACTGGCTGAACCGCGGCCCTTTCGTCGGATCGGCCCGCCCCTTTTCACCGAGCTTGTCGATGAACTCGGGCCACAGGTCGTGCGCGTCGTGCAGCAGCACATGCTTCGACAAGTCTGCGGGCGTGCGGATCGGCGGGTCGCCGTCGAGCAGCTTCGGGCTGGCGACGGCGAAGATGTCGAGCGGTGACAGCCGCTCCGCGACGAGGCCTGCCGGAAATGGCGGTTTGCTCAATCGAATCGCGATGTCGACACCGTCAGCCCGAAACGACGCCAGCCTTTCGTCGGCAATGACGCGAACCTCGATGTCGGGGTGCAGCCGGCCGAAGTCCGCCAGGCGCGGAATCAGCCACTTCGACGCGAACGACGGCGTCGTGCTGACGGCCAGAACCGTGGGGCGCTGGCCCAGGGCATCCGTGGCGTCGGAGATGATCTGTAGCGCACGCTGGACCGACGAAAAATACTCGAGCCCTTCGCGCGTCAGCGCGAGCCCCCTCGGCAATCGCCGAAACAGCTGGACCTCCACGACGTCTTCCAGATGCCTGACCTGCTGCGCCACCGCGCCCTGGGTCACGCCGAGTTCGTCGGCAGCCAGCCGGAAATTGAGATGGCGCGCGGCGGCCTCGAACGCGCGAAGCGCATTGAGCGGCGGGAACCGGCGGGCATGCAGAAGAGCCTTCATGCAGTAGAAATTCTACAGGCTGAGTGGAGAAATCATCGTTCGACAATTCGATTATAGGGTCCTAGAGTGGCGCTTTGGAACGACGATCGCGGCGCTGAGCCGACCTATCCGGGAGAGCAGCATGACTGTAGAGAAAGTAGCTTTGGTGACGGCGGCGGGCAAGGGCATGGGTGCCGCGATCGCGCGAGACCTCGCGAACAACGGTTATCGCGTCGCGCTGATGTCGCCATCCGGCAGCGCCGTCGAACTCGCGAAGGAACTGGGCGGGTTCGGTATTGCGGGGTCCGTCACCGAAGACGCCGACATCGAGCGCTTCGTGAACGAGACGCTCGCGAAGTACGGCCGTATCGATGCGGTCGTCAACAATACCGGGCATCCGCCGAAAGGCGACTTGCTCGCCATCGAGGACGACAAGTGGCACGAAGGGCTCGACCTGATCGTGCTCAACGTCGTTCGCGTGCTGCGCCGGGTGACGCCCGTCTTCCTGAAGCAGGGCGGCGGCGCGGTGGTCAATATTTCGAGCTTCGCGGCCGACGCGCCCGAGCAGGCGATGCCGGTGTCGTCCGCGCTGCGCGCGGCGCTGAGTTCCGTTACGCGCCTGTATGCCGATCGGTATGCGAAGGACAACATTCGCATCAATTCGGTGCTGCCCGGCTTCATCGACAGCTGGCCGGAGACGCCCGAGATCGTGGCCCGCATCCCGGTCGGCCGTTTCGGCAAGACGCAGGAGATCGCGCAGACCGTGCGGTTCCTGCTGTCGGACGGCGCGGGCTACATCACCGGGCAGAACATTCGCGTCGACGGTGGTATCGTGCGCGCGCTGTAAGTCAGGTCCGCGGCAGGACGATGCGCGCGCAGGCGTTCCCCCGGCGGCATCAGTTGTGCCGCTCGCCGATCCTGTTCTCTTCCGGGCTCCAGACGCTGAGCCCCTCCGTCGGGTCCATCGGCAGATCCCACGGCCGCGCGGCGATCGCCTGCATCGCCGCGTCGAACCCGGCCTGGCGGCGCGCCGCGATGCCGTCCGGCGTGAAATCGATGTCCTTCCACTGATCGTCGCCGTCGAGCCGCGGCGCCGCGAGCTTGATCACGCGCATCGTGGTCTGGCAGCCCCACGCGGCGAGCGCCTGCACGTCGACCGACGTGCGTTCCGCCTCCGGCAGCCGCGTGACCAGTTCCCGGATCACGTGGCGCAGCCGGTGAATCTGCTGTTGCCGCGCGATGTTGCTGTCCGTGCGGCTCGCGTACTGGATGTCCTTCTGCCGCTCCGACACCTGCCAGATGCTCTGCGGCTCGGGTCCGACCGGATTCCACATCTGCACCGAGAAGATGATCGAGCTGCGGCGCGGCGCGTCGTCCAGCACGACCTCGACCGGCGTATTCGAATAGATGCCGCCGTCCCAGTAGGGCGCGCCGTCGATCCGCACGGCCGGGAACGCGGGCGGCAGCGCGCCCGAGCTCATCACGTGGTCGAGGCCGAGCGGCCGGTCGCGCGAATCGAAATAGCGCATCGTGCCGGTACACGCGTTGACCGCACCGACGGTGAGCCGCGGCCGGCGCGCGTTCAGCAGGTCGAGGTCGATCAGCGACGCGAGCGTGTCGCGCAGCGGCTCGACCACGTAGTACGACGCGTGCTCGACGCCGACGCGCGCGAGCGGCCCGAGCCACGCGGCGGGATTCGGCCGGAAGAATCCCGGGATGCCGGCGCCGATGACCGCGAGCTCGGCGCCGATCTTGTCCCAGCCGGTCGGGAAGCCCGGCACGTCGAAGGCGGGCCGTTCGGTCACATGGCGCCAGAATTCGGCCATCCGTTGCGCGCGGCGGCCGGGCGCGTTGCCGGCGATCAGCGCCGCGTTGATCGCGCCGATCGACGTGCCGATGACCCAGTCGGGCTGGATGCCCGCCGCGTCCATCGCCTCGAATACGCCGAGCTGGTATGCGCCCAGTGCGCCGCCGCCCTGGAGGACGAGCACCACCTGGCCCGGCAGTTTCGGATGTGCGGGTTGACTTGCCGTCATCGCTTTCCTCGTGGTCGGTGACGGCCGGCGGGTTCCGGCCGGTTGGAACCAGTGTAGGCGATCGGCGCGCTTCACTCCGCGGCGCCGGCTCGGCGTGCGGCCTGCGGCGCGGCGCGTCATTCGACGGTGATGGTCTCCTTCATATACGGATGAATCCCGCAGAACACCTTGTACACGCCCGGCTTGTCGAAGCGGAACGAGTAGGTCTCGTCCTGGTCGAGCGCCTTCGAGTGGAAGATGCCCGCGTCGTTGACGACGGTATGCGGTTCCGCGTCGAGGTTCTTCCAGGTGATCGTCGTGCCCGCCTTGATCGTCGTCGACATCGGCGAAAACATGAAATTGCGGATCGTCACGAGCGGGCCGGCCGGGGTTTGCGCGAACGCGGCGAGCGGCGTGCCCGCGGCGGCCGCGCACAGGATCAGCGCGGCCGGCAGCATCGAGGGCTTGAGGAAGGTCATGTCGGTTTCCTTGCGTATCTGGATCGGGGAATCGGGCGATCAGGCGAGCGTCGTGTCGTGCAGCGACGCGGCGACGGGATGGCCCGCGAAGTCGACGGTCGTCACGCCGAGCATCGCGGGCAGCCGGTCGTGCGGCACCGTGAGCGGCACCGGGCCGGGGCCGTTGCCGGCGGTCGGCTGCGGGAACGCGGTGGAGCGCGCGGTATGGAACGTCACGTTGCCCTCGACCTTCGACACGATCTGGTGGATGTGCCCGTTCAGCACGGTGACCGAGCCGAAGCGGCGCAGCAGTGCCATCGTCTGCGGTGCGTCGCCGGTGCCCCAGCCCCACGGCTCGTAGATGGTCCACATCGGCATGTGCGAGAACACGACGATCGGCGTGCTCGACGATTGCCCCTTCAGGTCCTGCGCGAGCCAGGCGAGCTGGTCGTCGCCGAAGCTGCCGAGCCCGTTCGGCTTGAAGTGCATCACGTTGACGAGCGCGACGAAGTGCACGCCCGCGTGATCGAAGCTGTAATAGCCGCGGTTGTCCGATGCCTTGCCGAACCGGCTGAAGTATTCGGCGCCCGAACCGTCCGTCACGTCGTGTTCGCCGGGCACCGTGTGCAGCTCGGGCACGCGCAGCGCGGACAGCAACTGCGACGCATGGTCGAATTCCTCCGCTTTGGACAGGTGCGTGATGTCGCCGGTATGGATCGTGAGCGCGGGCGCGGCGGACATCCCGTTGACGAGGTCGATGGTCTGCCGC
Source organism: Burkholderia sp. 10_S31 (assembly GCF_056930375.1). NCBI lineage: Bacteria > Pseudomonadati > Pseudomonadota > Betaproteobacteria > Burkholderiales > Burkholderiaceae > Burkholderia > Burkholderia sp. 10_S31. The sequence goes on along the minus strand of NZ_JBXOWK010000001.1, from coordinate 2,742,479 downwards.
AGCGTGGCCGCGACGTCGGGATTCGCGTCCTTGTTGAAGCCGATGTGCGTGTCGCTGATCTGCACGAACAGCGGCCGGCCCGTATTCGCTGGGAGGGCGGCGCCGCTTTGCGCGAGCGCGAGATCGAACGGCGTCAGGATGCCGCCCGACAGCGTAAACAACGTGCCGAGGCCGCCGAAGGCCATGCATTGCAGGGCCTTGCGGCGCGACGGGCGGGTAGGAGTCGATGAAGACATGTGAGCCTCGCAATCGTATGACGGAACCGGACGGCCGGATCGTCCTGGAATAAGCCGGCGCCTTCGCATGCCATACCGGTGCCGCGACGGATTTATTCCCGCGTGTTGCGAGGCGGAATTCGGCTGCCCGCCGTTTGCGGCGTGATGACGGAGCGCCGGCGGATGGCCTGTCAATGTCCTGTAAGTGACACGACACATTTGCGTCATGCCCGCCCGATAGCCTGCGACACCGAATCAATTCTCCGGAGCCCCTCATGCCGAATCTCGCGGCAACGGAAACCCGCGGTGCGGCCAGTCATCGCACACACACCATCAGCCTCACGCTGCCTTTTCCGACTGCCGGCGATCGTTCGCCCGACTCCCGGGAACCTGTTCCGAGCCGTACTCGCTGACGCGGCGCTTGCCGCTCCCATCGATTTTCAATTCGACCAACACGCTACCGATGGATATCAGTTTCTTCGATCCGAATCGCACCGCCAACGCGTCCGCGTGGCGTGTGCTCCCCAATCGCTGGGACGCGGTTGCGTTTCCGCTGATCATCGGCATACTCGCGATGGCGATCGTCGGCTTCCATCAAACGATGGCGCCGATCGCGACCCTGCAGACGCAGAAGATCTCGCTCGATCCGTCGAACCTGCCCGAATACGCGCTGCGCACGACGTTGCGGATGCTCGCCGCGATGGTCGCGTCGCTCGCGTTCACGCTGGTCTACGGCACGCTCGCCGCGAAAAGCCGCCGCGCCGGCATGGTGCTGATCCCGATCCTCGACATCCTGCAGTCGGTGCCGGTGCTCGGCTTCATCTCGTTTACGGTCACGTTCTTCCTCGCGCTGTTCCCGGGCCGCGTGCTCGGCGCCGAGCTCGCCGCGATCTTCGCGATCTTCACGAGCCAGGCGTGGAACATGACGTTCAGCTTCTACCAGTCGCTGCGCACGGTGCCGCGCGACCTGAGCGAAGTGTCGCGCGGCTTTCACCTGACGCCGTGGCAGCGCTTCTGGAAGCTCGAGGTGCCGTTCTCGATGCCCGGGCTGATCTGGAACATGATGATGTCGATGTCGGGCGGCTGGTTCTTCGTCGTCGCATCGGAGGCCATCACCGTCGGCAACCAGACCATCACGTTGCCGGGCATCGGCGCGTATCTCGCACAGGCGATCTCGAACAAGAACCTCGGCGCGGTGGGCTGGGTGATCGTCGCGATGTCGGTCGTGATCCTCGCGTACGATCAGTTCCTGTTCCGTCCACTCGTCGCATGGGCCGACAAGTTCCGGATGGAGAACACCGCATCGGGCGATGCGCCGCAATCCTGGCTGCTCGACATGATGCGCCGCACGCACCTGATCCACCAGCTGCTGGTGCCGGCCGGCTGGCTGCTGTCGCAGGCCGCGCGGATTCCGTTGCGCGTGCCGTCGTTCAAGGGTGTCGGCGCACGCGTCGCGTCGAACGGTCGTTCGTCGCGCGTCGGCGACGTCGTGTGGGGCGCGTTCGTGGTCCTGCTGACCGTGTACGTCGCATGGCGCGTCGTCAGCTTCGTCGCGACCGGCGTGACGATCGGCGAGGTCGGTCACGTGCTGATGCTCGGGCTGATCACGCTGCTGCGCGTGCTGGTGCTGATCGCGATCGCGTCGGTGGTCTGGGTGCCGCTCGGCGTGCTGATCGGGCTGCGCCCGAAGCTCGCCGAGAAGATCCAGCCGCTCGCGCAGTTCCTCGCCGCGTTCCCGGCCAACCTGCTGTTCCCGGTGTTCGTGATCGTGATCGTCCACTTCCATCTGAACGCCGATATCTGGCTGTCGCCGCTGATCGTGCTCGGCACGCAGTGGTACATCCTGTTCAACGTGATCGCCGGCGCGATGTCCTATCCGAACGACTACAAGGAGGCGACGAAGAATTTCCGCATTCGCGGCTGGCAATGGTGGCGCCAGGCGATCCTGCCCGGCATTTTCCCGTACTACGTGACCGGCGCGATTACCGCGTCGGGCGGCGCGTGGAACGCGAGCATCGTGTCCGAGTTCGTGCAGTGGGGCGATACCAGGGTCGTCGCGCATGGCCTTGGCTCGTATATCGCGCAAACGACTGCCGCCGGCGACTTCCCGAAGATCATCCTGGGCATCGCCGTGATGTCCCTGTTCGTTACCTTGTTCAACCGTCTGCTGTGGCGTCCGATGTACGCCTATGCGGAATCCCGGCTCCGTCTCGATTGAGAGTAAGCGCGATGCAAAATTCGACCGTTATCAACGCCCCCGTCAAGACGTCCCAGCCGCCGCAGCCGCCGCGCCTCGGCGAAGAAATCCTGCGCGTCGAGCACGTGAACCGCGGCTTCAACAAGACGCAGGGCGAACTGCTCGTGCTCGACGACGCGAACCTGTCGCTGCGCGAAGGCGAGATCGTCGGGCTGCTCGGCCGTTCGGGCTCGGGCAAGTCCACGCTGTTGCGGATCATCGCCGGCCTGATCGAGCCGACCGGCGGTGAAGTGACCTATCTCGGCAAGCCGCTGCGCGGTCCGGCCGAAGGCGTCGCGATGGTGTTCCAGACCTTCGCGCTGTTCCCGTGGCTGACCGTGCTGCAGAACGTGGAAGCCGGGCTGGAAGCGCTCGGCGTCGGTGCGCGCGAGCGGCGCGAGCGTGCGCTTGCCGCGATCGACCTGATCGGTCTCGACGGCTTCGAGAACGCGTACCCGCGCGAGCTGTCGGGCGGGATGCGCCAGCGCGTGGGCTTTGCGCGCGCGCTCGTCGTCGACCCGACGATCCTGCTGATGGACGAGCCGTTCTCGGCACTCGACGTGCTGACGGCCGAAACGCTGCGTACCGACCTGCTCGACCTGTGGACGCAAGGCCGGATGCCGATCAAGTCGGTGCTGATCGTCACGCACAACATCGAGGAAGCGGTGTTCATGTGCGACCGCATTCTCGTGCTGTCGTCGAATCCGGGCCGCGTGATCGCCGAGATCAAGGTGCCGTTCAAGCATCCGCGCAACCGGCTCGACCCGGATTTCCGCAAGCTGGTCGACGACATCTACGCGAAGATGACCGCCCGCCAGACGGGCGAGGCGACGAAGAAGGGGCTCGAGCTCGGCAGTTGGCTGCCGCAGGTGTCGACCAACCTGATGGCCGGCCTGATCGAGACGCTCGCGATGGCGCCGTACCACGGCCGCGCGGACATGCCTGAAATCGCGCGCACGCTGCATCTGGAGGTGGACGAACTGTTCCCGATCGCCGAAGTGCTGCAGTACCTCGGTTTCGCCGATGTGCGGGAAGGCGACGTGTTCCTGACGCCGCCCGCGCGCGTGTTTGCTGAATTCGGCACGCAGGAACGCAAGCTGATGTTCGCGGATCACCTGCTGAAGCACGTGCCGCTCGCTGCGCGAATCCGGAAGGTGCTGAACGAGCGCCCGGGCCATCGCGCGCCGCGCGTGCGCTTCGAGCAGGAGCTGGAGGATTTCCTGTCGGACGAAGCGGCTGAGGAAACGCTCGACGCGGTGATCGACTGGGGGCGTTACGGAGAAGTGTTCTCGTACAACGACAAGACGGAAGTGTTCAGTCTCGAGGATGTGGAGTCGTAAAGTCTGGAAGTCGATACATAGGGCGCGACATCCATCCGTCATCGATGTCGCGCCGACGCCGGAGCTTGCCGCACAGCCGGCAGCGCTGCCGGCTGTGCGGCCGTGAAGGTGCCGGCCAGGCCAACCGAAGAGCTATCCGATCAGACCGGAAACGACCCCGAGCGTCATTCCGGTTTCCGCGCAACACCGCACCATACCGCCGTCCGATCATAATGCCGGTCTAACAGCCCCGATGAGTCATCTCAAGAATAGCGAGATCGAATCGCAACTATCGTGTGACAATTTTCTACATTGTTCGATTCGATTGTTTGCAGAGGTAATGGGTCGATGTTGTGCGAAAGTGGGCGGATTTCGAGGATGCTATGTCGAACGCTTCTCGAGCGTTAATTAATTCAATTTTTAGAAGAATTGATTTTTCGTGACGGGGAATGGCACTGGGGGGTAGCTGCCGCGCACCCCAAAAGTATGAGGCTTGCCGGCCTGTTGCTCCATCCAGGGATTCGGCTCTATCGGTGTCTCGAGAGAAGAGATATTGAAATAGTCCAGGGCCAGAGAAATAAAAAAATCACTCAAATGCGGCTCGGGGCTGTGAGCATATCGTAAAAGATGACGGCTTATCGGGTCTGGGGCAGCGTGTGTTCATTTTCGTGAGCATATGCTTCACTGGCGAGAGCGTAGTGGCACTGCGTCCCCGAATGCATGCGTGGGCGAACGTGCCGGTGTCCAACCTCTCGTTCAACAGCAGCCATGCCAACCATTCAGGATGTGCTGAAACACCCCGGTTCGGTCGTTACCCAACCGCTGCATCTGGAGATCGCGACGCTGGACGAGCCGATCTCCGTTCTGTCGTTTGTCCTGACCGAGGAAATGAATACGCGATTCCTCGCGGACATCACCGTGACGTCGCAGGACAAACGGATCGACGGTGCGACGATCGTCGGTCGGCCTGCGATCTTCACGATCGAGGAATACGCGTCCGTGCCGTCGATGGCCGGTGTGATCGATCCGGTTCGGCATGCTGCGCGTACCGTGCACGGCGTCGTAACGCAATGGACTCGCGTCAAAACGTCTCGCGACGAGGCGACCTATCAACTGCACCTGAAGCCGCGTCTCTCGCTGCTCGAAGAGGTGCACGATTCGGCCGTATTTCTGGACAAGTCGTTTCGTGAGCTGCTGACCGACGTGATCGTCGATCGCAATCTGTTCCAGTCCTTCGATGTCGAGTTCGAGCTGGACGGGTTCGATGGGAAGCTGGAACAAACGGTGATGTACGAAGAGACGGTCGCGAACTTTATCGAACGACATTGCCGGCGCGCGGGAGTCTATTACTACTTCAAGCAGGCGAAGAAGGAGGACGGCCCGCAACGCGACACGTTGGTGTTCGGCAATACGCCGCGCGGCTATATGCGAGCGATCGAGGTGCCGTTGCTACCGCATTCTGGTCTGGCGAGCTGGCACGAGGCGATTCTGACGCTGGAAGTCACGCGCGCGCTGGTGCCGCAGAAGGTGCGCGAATGGGATCGCAACTATCGTGTACCCGACGATCCACTGCAGGTTGAATCGGTCGTGGCCAATGACGACCGTTCGGTGTACGGAAGCATGAACCGCAGCGTCGAGCATTTCCATTCGGTCGACGAAGGGCAGGCGCTGGCTGACGCGCGTCGTGACGAACTGCTCACGCGGCAGATGCGGCTCGCGGGCACGAGTAACGTAATCGGCATGACGCCCGGCATGGTGGTGCGGATCACCCATGACGTGGTGCCGGAGGCGCCGCACGGGATGGTGATCACGCGACTTGTCACGACCGGCAGTCGCAGCCAGTCCGTGACCAACACCTTCGAAGCGATTCCCGCGCACAGGACCTACCGGCCGGAATATGTTCCTGAAAAGCACTGGCGATGGGTCACCGGCATGCTGATCGGTGTGGTCGAGTCCGGTGATGACGAGCCGTACGCATGGATGGACGAGTACGGCCGCTATCGCGTCAGGCTTCTGTTCACCCGGCACAGCGGCAAGCGCGGCACGAACAGCATGCCATTGCGCCTGCTGCGTACGTCGGCGTCGTATCAGGGCGGCCTGCACATTCCTTTGCTGCCGCGGTCGGAAGTACGCATTGTCGCGACTCAAGGAAATTGCGATCGCTTATTGATCGCAGGAGCCCTGCATGACCATGCGCGTCGGGACCTCGTGCATGGCAAGGAGGGCTGGTACAGCCGCGCCGTGTTCCGTTCGCCGTTGCTCGGCAACAAGCTGCGCTTCGAGGATCTGAAAGAGCACGAGGGCATCCGATTGGCGACGGTGTTCGGGCAATCGTCGCTCAACATGGGCCATCTGGTCGACGGTGGGAAGAACAAGCGCGGCGAGGGCTTCGAACTGACCACGCAGAACTGGGGCACGGTGCGGGCGCCGAAGGGGCTGTTCGTCTCGGCAGATGCAGCAGGTGGATCCGCGACGCCGCACCTCGATATGCCCGCCGCTGTTGCGCAACTCAAGGCTGCATTGCAGCGCGTAACGGACCTTGCGGCCGCGACGACGCAGGTCAAGGCCGAGCCTGCGGACCGCGCGACGCAGGCGGCGCTGCTCGACAGCCTGAATCAGCTTCGCGACGCGGGGCTGCTTGCCAGTGCCCCCGGCGGCATGGCGTTCGTGACACCGAAATCGGCGCAGCACTCGGCGGGCGAGAACGTAATCGTCACCGCGGGCCGGGATATGGACGTGAGCGTCGTCAGGCGCCTGCGCATGGTGGCCGGTGACCTGATCTCGCTGTGCGCGCACACACTCGGCATCAAGATTTTTTCGAAAGGGAAAATCGAGTTGCAGGCACAACGCGCTCCGATGGATCTCTTCTCCGACGAGCAATTGCACGTGTCGAGCGCCAACGCGAATGTGCTCGTGAATGCAAAGACAAGGGCGATGGTGGCCAGCGGCGGCGCGTCGATGACCATCGAGAACGGCAATGTCGTCTTCAACTGTCCGGGTGAATTCCGTATCAGGGCGGCCTCGTTCACGTTCGAAGGGCCCGGCAATACGTCCATCAGCCTGCCGCAACTGCCGGTGAGCGACTACCAGTCCAGCTCCAAATACAGCCACACACAATAACGATCATGATTATCAGCCCGCCGTTTCTGCCCAAAGCCGGTCTCGCGGTCCCGACCGGGACGAACCCCGATCCGATGATGGATGCGGTAGAAAAGTTCGAATGTGACCACGGCGTCTATCCGATTGCGTTTGATCGGCGCTGGCATTGCGGCGTGCATCTTCAGCCCGATACGAAGGGCAAGGTGCACGCGATTGCCGACGGCGAGGTCGTTGCCTATCGCGTTTGTCAGCATGGGGTTGACGACGGCGTGAGCCATACGGGATTTGTGTTGCTCAAGCATACGACCGAGACTGGAGAAGGCCGCACGCTGACGTTCTATTCGCTGTACATGCATCTGCTGCCGCTGGCCGAGTATCAGCAGCACAGTGCGAACGCCAAGGATATGCCCGAGTTCCTGCGCATGCCGACCGGTTCGGTGAACAAGGGGGAGGTGACGCCGGCGGTCTCCGGGGAGGGCAAGAAGGTTCGGCGCAAGGATGTGTTGGGGTGGCGTGGCGAATATGAGGGTATGCCGCATTTGCATTTCGAGATCTTCATGTTGCCGAAGGATTTCGACGCGTATTTCGGGCGTACGCAGCTGGGTAACGGCACGCCCAACCCGCCAACCGGAACGGACTGGTGGGGGCATGCGTATTTCGTCATTCCGGCAGGCAGCAGGTTTCGCCGTTTGCCTGAGAAGGCCGATGCCCGCAACAAGTTGCATGGGATTGAATTCAAGCCCGGTCAAGAGGGCTCAAACTCCCTGCCGTTGCTCGTTGAGACCTACTTCAGCGTCGGCTCGAAATACACCAATGTCTGGAGTCTGGCGCAAGACGGCACTCGCACGCTGCTCACGCCGCAACCCGTCGAGGAAAAGGACTACGAATACGATCTGTACAAGCGTGCGACGGCGCTTTATCCGCCTTGTCCAAGCGATGGCTACGAGCTGCTGCGCTTTGGCCGCATCCTGTCGCCGTCCCAGACTCTGGCGGCAAATGCGCGCGCGACGTGGATGCAGGTCAACTGGGCGGCAGACAAGGTTGGCTACATCGATATCAATGATTCAAGCATCCACAAGTTCTCCGACGCGGACTTCCTGTCTTCTGTGGGTTGGCAGAAAGTCAGTGAGGGCAATACGCCGTTCAGCAGTGACGGACTGTGCGATGTGGATGCGCTGAAGAAAATGCTGAACGATGCTGCTTCGCACGAAGTGCCAGCGGTGACGGGGGAGGCGCCGGAAGCTCACAAGATCAGAGTGCTGTCGACTGCCCCGGTACGGCGGCAGTTGCGCGGCCTTGTCTGTCACGCGCCGAGTGAGTGGGATAGCACGAACAACGAGGGACGCTATGCGAGGCTGCTCGATGAGGGAGGCTTCTACCACGGTAACGAGAAGGGCTACAACGATTTCATGAAGTACCTGAAGGAAGTTCAGTTTTGGGACAAAACGGGGCTTCCGGCGGGGCAGAAGTTGTGGTTCTTCCATCCATTGACGTTTATCCGACATTTCAGGAGATGCGGATGGTTAAGCAAGGACGAAACTGCTCACTGCGTTCGTAGCACAATCAGAGAAAAAGGGCGTGAAGTCGCTCCGCTCTCAAAATCTGTCATTATTAAACGGCTTAGTTATGCGACGGAACGGCGCCCCGCAAATTTACATGCAAGTTTTTATGTCGTTGCTAGGAAATATGGAATATCGTCCAGCCGTTTGCGCCTCGCACATTTGTTCGGTCAGTTGACGCCGGAAACAGGACGCCTGGAATTCATGCTTGAAGGTGGTGAGCCTTCATACTTCGATAAATATGAACCTGGTCGCCTGGAGGGCGATAATCTAGGTAACACGGAGAGAGGTGACGGAATTCGATTTAAGGGGCGTGGGTTGATTCAGGTTACTGGGAGATATAATTACAAATCCTATGGAAAATATCGAGGTGCGGTATTTGATACGGATTCAACAAGCTCCTTGCTTGTAACTGACTCTTATAATACATGTGATGCTTCGGGTTGGTACTGGGCGTCGAAGCAACGACAGCGGTTTGTTAAAAATCCGATAACACGTAAAGACGACATGGTCCCATTTGGCAAGCTCAGCATCAATTACTGGGCAGATCAAGGGGCGAGCGATGCCGCGACACTTCAGGTTACGAAGTGTATCAATCCGGCTGGCGTGGCTGCTGATTGGCGAAAGCAAGGATTTAATAACGCCTGGTACGAGCTCAATGATGAGGTTGTGCCGAATGCTGATTACAAGCCCGTAATGTGAGGAGTCATGAGGCGAATCATTTTGCTCGGATTGAGTATTTGTGGATTTGTGGGCTTTGTGTGTTCGGCGAGTGGCAAGGAGCCGGAGAGGGTATTGAGGGATGATTGTCATTTGTCGTTTGCGATTCCCAATGGCCTTGAGTATGTCGACGTGGGGCATACCATTACGTTAGGGAAAGATGAGTGCTACATACCGTTTCTATATACGGGGAGACTGCGGCTTAAACGAACTGGGCCTATGCCACGCACGCCCGACGACTGGCGTGCTCTGACAGATTTCGCCCTGACTGTCGAGGCGATTCCGGTAGCGGATAGTCTGGCGCAAGTTGAGTCGGCAGGCGGAGCGGCTCAAAACGGTCAATTTAGGGTGGTCTCAAAGGAGCATGTTCAGTTGTCAGGGGGTGACCTCTATATCATAAGCTACTCAGCAATTAAACCGACGGGAACCATTATTGGTTATCAAAAACAACAATGGGTTTTTGTTGCTGGTAACGGTGTTCGCTCGACTGTTTTTCGTTTGTACTACGGAGACAGAACGTCGAGGGTCGGTAAGGAGAGGGGGCGTGCTTTAAAGTATCTGTTCTCGTCATTTCGATTCTTTTGATTTCTCGTGTGAGAGGGGATTGAATGAAAGTTTTTAATGGCATTTGTTGGTGGTGTGAGGATTGATGAATTGCGGCGAGATCTATTTTCGGTGGCACTGCTCTTTGTCGCGGGAAGTGTATGTGCGGAGAGTTATGATGTGGTTGGGAAGTCACTAAGGGTCGGTGATTCAAAAGTATGCTCACTTGACAAGGAGTCGCGTTACGCGATTGAGAGTTTTGACAAATCGGCGGTCATGCTTTCCGAGACAACTTACGTTGGTAAGCGTCAGTTGGATCATTGTCGAGCTGGAGAGGTGGTTCGCGTTCTTTCGATTCCGGCGGGTGTTGGTGTGCTATCGGATATAAATGTATCGAAGGGGGTTTACGTTGCACTTGATTTTGTTAGTGTGCGACCATTTCTATATTTGGCTACTGTTGCTCGTGTCGGAACTTCAAAAAATCTTGTGTCTGTGAAGGGTGCATATGTTGTTGGTAGAAAAATCAGTGAACTGAGGAAGGGAGCATTTGGCAGTGATGGCAAGGCAGGAGCATCGATAATTTCTCCTGATGGACGCTATGTAACGCCAACTAGGGAAGTGGATTGTTCACCAACATCCTACCCTGGGGTATGGGACATAAAAAATAACCGGCGTGTCGTAACGGTGGATGATGCCTGTGTGGCACTTTTTAAAAAATAAGTAGGGGTTATTGTTTTTTGGATTTCACTTTGCAGGCCTGCCGTCAAATTTAGTTGCCAAGTTGTTGGTGATAAGTTCTGTGGCCATCGAGGACGCCGAGTTCATACGTCTAGAGAGAATAGTGTCGGATATTTCTCAATCAGGGAATCCGAAGGTGTTTGGTAAATACGTCAGCAAGGATGATGTATTTATCTTGGTTAAGGATTGTGATAAAAATATCCCGAAAAGATTTATCACAAGATTGTCAGTTGAAAAATGATGGATAACCTAATTTGAGCGACAATATGAATAAAAAATCACCCGTCCGCCAAGGCGACAAACTCGAACACGGCGGCGAAGTCACCGGCGGCTCACCATGGACGACATTCATGGGCATGCCGCTTGCCCGCAAGGGCGATGAGGCGACTTGCACTCTGCATGGTCCGACCTTCATCGACGAAGGCGCCGACAAGTTTCCCGATCACGACAACAAGCCATTCGCGCTGGACGGCCATCGCTGCGCATGCGGCTGTCGGTTGATCTCGTTGCTGCCGAACGTCCACGTCGAATAATGCCCGTCGACCTCTCTCAGGCGGGGCTCCCGAACGCCTATCCGAGCCGCCCGCGCTTCTGGCCGTGGTGGTTCTGCGTCTGGTTGGCCTGCGCGGTGCTCGGAGCGGCGACCACTCTGCTGATTTCGCCAAAGGATGAGCGGGCGGGCGGCCCATGGTTCTGGTTCTGCGTTGTTGGTATCCCGAACGGGCTTTTCGGATTTCTGTTCGCGATCGAGCGCGCTCGCTATGAGGCCATGTGGTACCGCGCGTACCACCGCAACCTCCATCGCGATCGATGGCTGGCGGAGCGCATCCGTGTCGCGCAGCAGCCGCTTCGGGTGCTGGGCGTCGGCTATTGCTTGCCCTTGAACGACCAGACGCTTGCACAGGCAATCCATGCGCGGGTTCGTTTGCCGCGACAGCAGCAGCCCCGTTTGGGCGCGGGTGTCGTTGAGCATTGTCGCTTTGCTGACCCGTTGGAACTATCCGACGAAACCGACGTGGCAGGCCCGACCGAGGAGAGCGATGCCGTAGCGGATGCGCCTCCAAAGCGACCCGTCACCCAGCTCACACTCAGGATCGCCGACGCGCTTGAACCGCTTGCTGCGAGTCTCCACGCGCTCACGCACTACGAAGCGGCCTACTGGCCAAAAGTACGCCTTCTGGCCGAGCCCGGCGAAGAAGCATTGCGCGAGCAGGAGGTGTGCGACGCGCTGCAATTGGTTGGTCTGCCGCCTCTCACCGTGCTGCCCATACCCGCTTCGGACGGATTGCTGTTGGCGGACGCGTGGCTCGATGCCCGCGAGGCATGCCCGCTGCTCGTGATCGCAACGGCATGGCACGAGGAGCGGTCACCGACCGGCAGCACGGAGGGATGCGTCGCGATGCTGCTCGACGCCGGCTTTTACGCTCTACCCGAAGGTGTACACGGGATGGCGACCCTGCATCGACCCGTCGAGGGCAACGCCGATGAGATCGAATACGGTTTCGCGAATGCCGTGATCTGGGGTAGGGCAGATTTCGATGCCGTGACGCGAGCCTGGGTCACGCGTGCCGTCAAGCGTTGCAATCAGGGACTGCGCATCGCGAACCTGGATGCGCTTGCGAACAGCGACGCCCAGTGCGACCTCGCCTACATCGTGGGCGATTTTGGCAGTGCCAGCGGCTGGTTGTCCGTCGCAGCCGCTATCGAATGTGGTGCGGGGAACGCGTCGCAACTGATCATCGATGGCGTGCAGTCCGCCGTCATTCACGTGCTTCCCGGTCCACAAGGGAAGGAATCTTCGTTGCCTGGACACGCTAAGCATGACCGATCCGAAACTGACCTTGCGGCCGCTTGACTCGGCTCCCGCCATAGAGTCTGCGTCCTCTGGACGCCTCGCGCTCTGGGGCGTAATTGTCGCGGCGCTGATCGTCGCAGCGTTCGCGATTGGCTTCGTGTGGCGCCGCGGCGACCTGTTCGATCTCGCGCCCGGTGTGGCGCGTATGCAAGTCGTGATCGCCATCATCATCGCCCTGATCGTATTCGTCGCCATACATCTCTGTTTGTTTTTTATCGGCGCATACGCCATTGCCGGACAGCTGTTTCGCGGGGATATCGATGACGCGACGAAGGCTCAGGAGCCGCTGAAACGCGATGCCCGTCTGCAACGCATGGTCGAGGAACTGCGTGTGACGCAGGGCCGGCGGTGGCGATACCGATCACCGTGGCTGATGGTGAGCGGTGCGGACATATTGATCGACCAGGTCGCACCGGGCCTGAAGCGCGAGGGCGCGATGCCTGTCGGCAATGTGATCCTTGTGCACGCGGCACCGGACGGCATCGAGGCGGACGCATGGCGCCGACAAATCCGTAAGCTCCGGCGCAGGCGGCCGGTCGACTGTGTTGTGCAGATCACGCACGTGGACGAGTGCGATACCGAACTGCCGCGCGCACTCGCGGTGCTAGCGACCGACATCGGTTGGGCCGCGCCTGTCACGTTCCTGCATACCGTGCCCGCGCAAGGCGACCGACCTGAAACGTTCGAGGCGATCGGTGCATTTCCAGGGCCGGCGTACCAGGGCGGGCAGCCGGCGCTGTCCTTGCGCGATCAGCTCGCCGCGATCGAGCGTGGTACGGCGGATGCGGGCGTGCGGCTTTGTACAGCATCCACGCGCGTCACCTATCTAGCCGAAATCTCGCAATACATCGGGAAACAGCACGAACACATCGTCACCGGCTGGCAAGCGCTCCTTGCTTCACCCTGGCTGCGCGCACCGCTGGCGGGCGTGATGTTCGCACCTGTATTTGCGACAGCGGCTGCGACGCCGGTGCCGATCGCCGCGAACGGGAGCGCGACTGTTCCGAACGTCCCGATCGAGTTCCCGCCGCAACCCGCCGCACTGCTGCCCGCATGGCGCGCCATCGCCGGCCGGCAACGCATTGGCCGGCGCGTGGGACTCTACTGGCCGAACGCACTGGCGATATGCTTGATCGTTGCAACGATGGCGTGGTGCGCATGGATGACCGCGTCGTTCATCGGCAACCAGCGACTCATGCGCGAAGCGCAGGTGGCGGCGAGTGCAGCGGTCGAGGCGCGGCCGCAGACGGCCGCCGCATGGCGCGCGCAACTGGCGTTACAACAGTTGATGGAAAAGCTCGAATACCGGCAGCAGCATGGCGCACCGTGGCACCTGCGGGCGGGCCTGTCGCGCAATGACGCAATCCTTGGCGGTCTCTGGCAACCGTACCGGATCGCTGCGACTCGCAACTTGCAGACGCCGGTCGTGCAAACGATCGGGGAACTGCTGAAGAGCGCAGGCCAGGCGCGTGCCGATAGCCTTCAAACGCAGGACACGCGTGGCAGGACCTACAATGCGCTCAAGACCTACCTGATGCTCGGCGAGCCATCGCGCGCCGATTCGATGTTTTTGAAACGCATGCTCGTCACCTTCTGGTCGCGCCCGGTGGAGATGCCGCTGGGCGAGCGTGACGATACCGGTCGACGGCTCGCGGGGTTTTACGCCGATCACCTGAAAGCGCATCCCGAATGGCGAATTGCGACGGACGACCGCGTCGTGACAGCGACGCGGAACATGCTGGTCACCCAGATGGGACTCGCGTCGGCTGACGATACCGTGTATCAACGCATCCTCGACGATGTTAAAAACAAATATGCCGACGCATCACTCGAAACGCTCCTCAATGGTGCCGATGCGCGCGGGATGTTCATGACATCGCAGACCGTACCGGGGATTTATACGCGCGCGGCGTGGGACGGCATGATCGCAGCCGCGATCGACAAGGCTTCCAGTGAGCGCCACCTCAGCAGCGATTGGGTGCTGACCGGCGCGCAGCCGCAGCAAACAATCGGTAACACGCTCGTGCGTGGCACGATCCAAACCAACGCAATCATTGACGAGAAACACGCAGCCGAGGCACTGAAGCAGCGCTTGAAGGCACGTTATTTTGGCGAGTACACGGCTGCATGGCAGCGCATGCTCAACAGCATGCAGTGGCAGCCGACGTCCAATCTCAGTGGCGCAGTCGAACAGCTTTCTCGACTGGCGGATGCACAGACTTCGCCGTTGGTCGCGCTGATGAACTCCGTGCAATATCAGGCGCAGGCGGGGCGGCCGTCGCAGGCGCTGGCTGACACGCTGGTGAGAAAGGCGCAAAACCTGATCGGGACGGACGAGCAGGTGGCGACCGTCGTCCACCCGCTCGACAGGCCGTTTGGTCCACTGCTGGTGCTGACGGGGGACACGAGCGCGTCAGCTCCCGCTGCAAATGGCAAGAGCACCGCGCCGGCCAACATTGCGCTGAACGGCGTGAGCCTGTCGCGTTACCTGACGGCGGTCACGATGATGCGGCTGAAGCTGCAACAGATCGCGAGCAGTCCTGACGCCCAGGCAATGGCGCGCTCGCTCGCGCAGGCGGTGTTTCAAGGCAAGTTGTCGGAATTGTCCCAGGCGCGCGATGACGCGGCGCTCACGGCCGCGAGCCTGGGTACGGCGTGGGCGGGGTTCGGCGATGCGGTGTTTGCGCAGCCGCTCGAGGCAGCATGGCAGACAATCCTGCAACCGGCCGCAGCGAGTTTGAATGATGCATGGCGAGCCAGTATTGCCGCGCCATTTAATGCGGCAATGAGCGGTCGCTATCCGTTCTTCGATACGCAGGCCGATGCGTCTTTCGCAGAACTTGGACGCTATGTGCGGCCCGATACAGGATTGATTTCGCGTTTCGTCACGACGCAGCTGGCCGGTGTGATGAAACCCGAGGGCGACCATTGGGCGCCAAGCGAGCTTGCACCGCAGGCGTTGCAGTTCGACCCGAAGTTCCTGAGCGCCGTCCGGCAGTTGTCGACGGTTGGCGCGCAGTTCTACGTGCAGGGCGACGTGGGGGGGAAATTCGAAATCATGGCACTACCGACGCCGAAGGTGACGCGCTCGGAACTGTCGGTCGACGGCAAGCAGATCGTCTATTTCAATCAGCAGGAGCGCTGGACGCCGCTGGCATGGCCCGGCAATGGCCTGAACGGGCATGCGGGGCTGACATGGCAAACGCTCGACGCGGGCCTGCGGCAGGCGTTCGATTCGACTGGCGACTGGGCGTTCCTGCGCCTGCTGAGCAAGGCTGACATCGAGCAGCTTGATAGCACGCGCTATCGGCTCACATGGAATGCCGGGAACGACGAACCGCTGTCATACGTGTTGCGTACGCAGGTCGGTGCCGGGCCGATCGACTTGTTGAAACTACGCGGGTTCCGCATGCCTGATCGTATTTTCGTCGTCGGCAAGGCGGGCGTCGCATCGGCGATGCCGCTCCTGCCGCCACTGCCACCGGATCTCCAGCCATGAATGAAGACAAAAGCAAACCGACGATGCCTGAAGGGGGCGGTCTCGGCGCGGAGAACGATCCGTACCTGCGTTACTTCGATGCGGAGATGCGTTACCTGCGCGACGCGGGGCGTGAATTTGCGAAGTCCCAGCCGCAAGCCGCCCGCCGTGTGGGGATGACGATGCCCGGAGCACGCCACGACAGTGTCGAGCAGACCTACGAGGGTTTCGCGTTCCTCACGAGCCGGCTGCGAATGAAGCTCGACGACGCGCTGCCGGAAATCACCGATCCACTGCTCGATCACCTGTGGCCACATGCAGGTCGCACGATTCCGTCGCTGGCAATCCTCGAGTGTATGCCGCGCACGGGCGAGGCGAGGATTCTCGATACGCTGCAGCCGGGATTGCAGGTACGTTCAACACCGGTCGGACCGGGCGGGACGATATGTGTTTATCGAACCACTCAAGCGATACGCTTGCTGCCGCTCAGCGTGTGCGAGGCGGGGGCGCGCGTACGCGAGGACGGTCGCACGGTGATCCGGCTGGCGTTCGACCTGCTGCACCGCGAACAGCGGTTGCTGGACGATCTGTCGCGCATCCGGCTATACCTGCATGGCGACCGGCCGACTGCATCGGCGCTGTATTCAGCTTTCACGCGCCAGGTCGAGTCGATCGGCGTGCGCATGCCGCGCGCACTCGATGGCCAGCTACAACCACGGCCGGCAATGACTGTCGAGGCGGCTGGCTTTGGCGCGCAAGCGCGACTGTGGCCGATCGATTTCGATACACGCGATGCCGATCTCGACCGTGAGCAGACGATGCTCGAATATTTCTCGTTCCCTGAGAAATTCCACTTTGTCGACTTGTGCGGTTTCGACGTGGTAAGTGTGCCCGCGGGCGAAACGCGTGTTGAATTCGATATCGTGATCCGAGATCGGATACCGGGGGACGCCACGTTCGACGCAGACAACATCCGTTTGTTCTGTACACCGGTGATCAATCTGTTCGAACTGGACGCGCAGGCAATCCGACCCGATGTACACCACCACGACTATCCGGTACTTGCCCCGCCGTCTGCTGGCGAGTATGTCGAACCCTATGACGTACTGTCGGTCGTGGCGACCGATCTGCGCACTGCAAGGCAATACGCCTATCAGTCGATTAAGGAATTCCGGCACCGCGGCGGGATGACCCGGCATGAGTTGCCGGATCGGTACTACCACTCGTCGATTCGGCAGGGCGTGACGGGCCAGCGCGAGATGGTCGTGACGTTGGGCGGGCATGCATGGGATAAACGCGGCAGCTTGCCGGACGGGCACGTGACGGTTCGGGTATTGGCAAACAATGGACGCTTGCCGCGTATGGCGCTGCGTGAATCGATGATTGCTGCGCCTGCTTCGACCTGTAACGGTGTCGAACGCATGCGCAACCTGACAGCGCCCACGATGCCGCTGTACCCCCCGCGTGGTGGCGATTATGACTGGCGGATGATTTCTCACTTCAATGGGGCCGGCACAACCGAGCTGAACATGATGGACGCGAATGTGCTGCGCGGCGCGCTATCGTTGTACGACTGGACGCGACAGGACGATAACCGGCGCCGTATCGAGGCGATTCATTACGTTTGGCTCGACGAGGAAACGGAACTGACAGGTGCGCGTGTCGATCGCATCGTGAATGTAAACGTGGGTATCGAGCCGGTTGGTTTTGCCGGACCGGGTGACATCGCCCTGTTCGGCGACGTACTCAGCCGCTTTGTAGGCCGCTACGCATGTTTCCATTTTGCGGTGCGGCTCGTTTTGTATGAGGGCGTGGGCGGCCCGATCCGACGCTATCCATGCACGATCAAGACGGGAGGCTGGTTGTGACACTGCGAACAAGTTGGATGATGCGAAGCATTCGATGGGCGAGTACCGCCGCGGTGACGCTAATGTTGTTGTCTGGCTGCGGTATGTGGCAATCGGTGACGAAGACGACTGCCGACATGACGCGCGCAATTTTCGTCACGAAGGTCAAGCAGATGAGTCTCGTCATAGAAGGCCGCGCCGCACTCAACGAGAACGAGCAAGGACAATCTCTACCGGTTGTGATGCGCGTCTACCAATTGAAGGATGCGGAGATGTTCGGCAAGGCAGCGTACGTCCAATTGCTCGATGACGACAGCGCGTTACTGAGGGTCGATCTGCTCGGCAGTATGGAGACCACGCTTGCGCCTGATGCCACGGTGAAGCTGTCTGCGCCAATGGCGGATGATGTGCAAGTCGTGGGCGTTGCCGGGTTCTTTCGCGATCAGGGCGGTGCCGAGTGGCAACTGACGATTCCGAAGTCGCAGTGGAAAAAGACGGATCCCGTCAAGTTGATCGTGACGGGCAACCGGATGGAGCTGGTGCCATGAACGAGGTATGACGACGATTGTTGGCGTACCTCATTGAGTAGTTTTGGATGAAAGTTGCAAACTCCACTGCGTCGAGCGCTGAAGCCCGTGCCTGAATAGCGATGAGGCGTCACTCCGGCAAATCCCGCTGATTCGTATCCCACTCGATCCCGCCCGTACTGAGCCGCTCGATCTTTTCCATCCGCTGCCGCGCCAGTTCGGGAAGCCGGTTCGTCACGCCGATCACCAGCGCTTCGGCGAGCGCGAGCGCGGGGACGTTGGTCTGCAGCATCGCGAACGGGCGTCCCTGGATCCGCAGCACGATCTCGGCGAACGCGCTGATCGGCGAGCGCCATTCGTCGGTGATCAGCAGCACGCGCACGCCCAGCTGGTGCGCGGCCTGCGCGAACCGGACGCTGTCCTTCTGATAGCGGCGAAAGTCGAAAATCACCAGCACGTCGCCGGGCCCCATGTCCGTCAACGACACCGACGCGAGATTCACGTTCGGCTCGACGTACTGCACATGCGGGCGCGCATAAGCGAGCGTGAAGGAAAACAGCGACGCGAGCGGCGCGGTATAACGCCCGCCGCCGCAGAACACGCGGATATCAGGCGCGGCCAGCAGCGTCACGGCTTCGTCGAACGCCGTCGCGTCAAGTCCTTCGATCGTGGTAGCGAGCGATTGCGAAAGCCGCTGGAAAATCGCCGCATGGTTATCGCGCATCCCCGATTCCGAGTGGAACGCATCCATCCGCGCGAGCGGCGAATTCATCGCGGTGTCGATCTCGTCGTGCAACGCCTGCTGGAACGACGAGTAGTTCGGAAAGCCGATTCGCACGACGAAGCGAAACACGGTCGGGTCGCTGACTTCGGCTTGCTTCGCGAAGCTCGCGATCGGCCCGAGCCCGAGGCTCGGGTAGCGATCCAGCAGCGCATGCGCGACCTTCTGTTCCGACGGCGTGAAGCTATCCATCTGGGATAGCAGCAACGCCCTGATGCTTGTCCCCATCGGGCACTCCGGCTTGCTCGTATCTGAATGACAAACGGCAGACGTACGTCTGCCGGCGACTCCATGCATGTTAGCCGATCGACGGCCCGCAGGCCGTATGCGGCCACAGATTAGAGGGACGCATCGTCTCGGACCCCGATCATTCATATGTGTAATAAAACAAACATCGCGAATGACTGCCGAGTGCGCGGTTTGGCGGGAAATTCTAGTAATTACCCTAGGTTTTTGGATAAAAATGCCGGTGCTATGATCGCGGCCTTGCCGGAATGTATTGTTCATTACATGCCGGATCATCAACGTTGGCCGGCCCGTTGGGCGGCTCGCGCATCCCGGCATGGCCCGGTTATTCGTCTGGAGGATTCCGTCATGAGGCGGCTCGTAGTACTCACCCTGTTGTCGGCCATGAGCGCATGCGCGCTCGCCGCTTCGGAACCCGCGGTGGAAGCGAAGAACGGCATGGTCGTTTCCTCGCAGCATTTCGCGTCGCAGATCGGCGTGGATATCCTGAAGGAAGGCGGCAACGCGGTGGACGCCGCCGTGGCGGTCGGCTACGCGCAGGCCGTGACCAATCCGTGCTGCGGCAACATCGGCGGCGGCGGCTTCATGACCGTGCACCTGGCCGACGGCCGCGACCGCTTCATCAACTTCCGCGAGACGGCACCGGCCGCGGCTTCGGCGAACATGTATCTCGATGCGAAGGGCAACGTCATTCCGGACGACAGCCTGTACGGCTATCGCGCGGTTGGCGTGCCGGGCACGGTCGCGGGTCTTGACCTCGCGCAGCGCAGATACGGCAAGCTGACGCGCAAGCAGGTGATGGCGCCGGCGATCCGGCTCGCGCGCGACGGCTTCGTGCTGACGCGCGCCGATACGGACATCCTCGACACGACGATCGACCGTTTCAAGAAGGATCCGGAAGCCGCGCGCATCTTCCTGCGCCCGGACGGCACGCCGCTGCAGCCGGGCGACCGCCTGGTGCAGAAGGACCTGGCGCGCACGCTCGAGCGCATCGCGCAGCAGGGCCCCGAGGCGTTCTACCATGGCGAGATCCCGAAGATCGTCGAAGCGGCCGCGAAGCGTGGCGGCGGGCTGATCACGGCGGCCGATTTCGCGTCGTATCGTGCGCAGGACATCGCGCCGTTGACCTGTACGTATCGCGGCTACGAGTTCGTGTCGGCGCCGCCGCCGAGTTCTGGCGGCGTGACGATGTGCGAGACGCTGAATGTCCTCGAAGGCTATGACCTGCGCAAGATGGGCTACCAGTCGGCTTCGGTGGTCCACTACATGACCGAGGCGATGCGCCACGCATACGAGGATCGCAACACGCTGCTCGGCGACCCGAACTTCATCGACAATCCGGTCGCCAAGCTGACGAGCAAGCAGTATGCGGCCGAGATCCGCAAGCAGATCAGCGGCGACACGGCGACGGCATCGGTCGACGTGCAGCCGGGTGTCGGCGTGCACGAGAAGCCGGAGACGACCCACTATTCGATCATCGACCACGACGGCAACGCGGTGTCGACCACGTACACCGTCAACGGCCGCTTCGGCGCCGTGGTGATCGCGCCGGGCACGGGCTTCTTCCTGAACGACGAGATGGACGACTTCACGGTCAAGGTCGGCGCGCAGAACCTGTTCGGCCTCGTGCAGGGCACGCGCAACTCGATCGCGCCGGGCAAGCGTCCGCTGTCGTCGATGGCGCCGACGATCGTGAAGAAGGACGGCAAGGTGTTCATGGTGGTCGGCTCGCCCGGCGGCTCGCGCATCATCACGATCACGCTGCAGACCGTGCTGAACGTGATCGACTACGGGATGACGCCGCAGGATGCGGTCGACGCGCCGCGCGTCCATCATCAGTGGCTGCCCGACGAGGTCTATTACGAAACCCGCGGCCTGTCGCCCGATACCCTCGCGATCCTGGGCAAGATGGGCTACAAGATGGTCGAGCAGACGCCGTGGGGTGCCGCCGAATTGATCATGGTCGGCCTGCCCGGCACCGAGGCGGCGAGCCGCCAGAGTTCCGGCAACGACTCGTCGGTGTCCGGCAATGTGCGCGTCGGCTACATCTACGGTGTCAACGATCCGCGCCGTCCGGCCGGTTCGGCGATCGGTTACTGACCCGATCGGCTCTGATTTGATCGCATCACGCTGAACGGCCGTCCCCGCGTTCGCCATCGCGCGAACGCCGGGGCAGCGACAGCGCGTCCGTTCGCGGACTTCCGCAGTATCGAGCGTGGCGGTTGCCCGGAATGCCGGGCACGATCGGCTCGCAGCGCGTACCGTGGCACGGCACCGGCGCGCGCCATTCCTTCTTCCATTCCTGCACCGTGCGTCGAGTTCCGTTATGAACAAACGAATGTCCGCGGCAGTCTGGATCCTGCTCGCAATGGCGGCCGGCATCCTGATCGGCTACCTGATCTACACGCAGTTTCCCGACAAGCAGTCCGCGACGGAAATTGCCGGCTACATCTCCCTCGTGTCCGACGTGTTCCTGCGGCTGATCAAGATGGTGATCGGGCCGCTGGTGTTCTCGACGCTCGTCGTCGGCATCGCGCACATGGGCGACGCGTCGTCGGTGGGGCGCGTGTTCGTGAAGGCGCTCGGCTGGTTCATCACCGCGTCGTTGATCTCGCTGCTGCTCGGGCTGTTCATGGCGAACCTGCTGCGGCCCGGCGAGAACCTCGGCTTGCCGCTGCCGGACATCGGCGCCTCGGCGAACCTCGCGACCTCCAAGTTCACGCTGAAGGATTTCGTCGGCCACATGGTGCCGAAGTCGTTCGCGGAGGCGATGGCGAACAACGAGATCCTGCAGATCGTCGTGTTCTCGATGTTCTTCGGCGTGGCGCTGGCGGCGCTCGGCGAGCGCGGCAAGATCCTCGTGGCCGCGATCGACCAGCTGTCGCACGTGATGCTGAAGATCACCGGCTACGTGATGAAGCTCGCACCGCTCGCGGTGCTGGCGGCGATGGCGTCGACCGTCGCGATCAACGGGCTGTCGATCCTGCTGAAGTTCGCGGTGTTCATGGGCGACTTCTACGTGAGCCTGTTCCTGCTGTGGAGCACGCTCGTGATCGCCGGCCTGCTGTTCCTCGGCCGTCGCGTGTTCAAGCTGCTCGTGCTGATCAAGGAAGCGTTCATGCTGTCGTTCGCGACGGCAAGCTCCGAAGCCGCGTACCCGAAAATCCTCGATGCGCTCGACCGGTTCGGCGTGCGCCGCAAGATCTCGAGCTTCGTGATGCCGATGGGTTATTCGTTCAACCTCGACGGCTCGATGATGTACTGCACGTTCGCATCGCTGTTTATCGCGCAGGCGTACAACATCCACCTGTCGCTCGGCACGCAGATCACGATGCTGCTGATCCTGATGCTGACGTCGAAGGGAATGGCCGGCGTGCCGCGCGCATCGCTCGTCGTGATCGCCGCCACGCTGCACCAGTTCGACATCCCGGAAGCGGGGCTACTGCTGATTCTCGGCGTCGACACGTTCCTCGACATGGGGCGCTCGGCAACCAACGCGGTCGGCAACTCGATCGCGAGCGCGGTGGTCGCGAAGTGGGAAGGCGAGCTGATGTCGGAGTCCGAAGCGAAGGCGCATGCCGCGCATCTCGACGCGGAACTGGAACGGCAGAACCGCGAGCCGGCGTATGGCGCCGGTCGGGCGACGTCCGTTTAAGCGGCACACGCCTCGTCGATGGATGCCGCCAGCACCATCGCGGCGGCGTTGCCCGGCGTCGAGCCGAGCAGTTGCGGCGCATAGACGCTGTCGCCGGGCGCGATCGGCCGCCCCGACAGCGCGCAGACGCCGCGCTTGCGCGTCGTGAACAGCCGCCACTTCTGGTAGCCGTAGTGGCCCGTGCACGCGTCGCACCACGAAATCATCACGGTGTCGGCCGTGGGCCGCTCGAGCACGCTGATCGTCGGCTGGCTCGTCGCGTCCCACGACGGCAAGCGATCGCGCGTGATGCTGCGCCGTCGCGGTGCGGCCCATGAGACGGACGGCATGTCGAAGCTGCCGATCGCGGCGACGGTCCTGAGCCAGGCTACTGCACTGTTCCTCATTTCTGCTTTCCTCGAAATGTTACGCAATGTTGCGATGCGCGGTATCACGACAGGCGGATGCGCGGCTGCACGCAGCCGTTGATCCGTTCGGCGATCCACAGCAGCGTCGCCTTGGAGAACCCGTGCAGCGCCTGCTGGTGCCGCCGGTACAGCATCAGGTGGCTGAACTGCGCGAACCGCCCCTGGATGAAGCCGCCGCGGAAGAATCCGAATTGCCCGAGCGTGCCGAACGCGTCGTAGTCGCTGATCGATACGAGTGCGCCGAAATCGTGGAACGCGAACGGAGGCAACGGCTTGCCGTCGAGCCATGTCGGCAGGTGCTTCGCGAGATACTCGGCCTGCTGGGTCGCCACCTGCGCGGTGGGCGGCAGTGGCCGTTCATGGCCGTCGGGCTGAAGGCTCGCGCAATCGCCGATCGCGAACACGTGCTCGTCGGCCGTGGCCTGCAGCGCGGGCCCGACCAGGATCTGGTTCGCGCGGTTCGTGGCGAGTCCGCCCAGCGCCTGCATGAAATCGGGTGCCTTCACGCCGGCCGCCCACACCATCAGATCCGCTTCGGCGAACGAACCGTCGCCATAGTGGAAACCGTTCGCATCGGCCGCCGTTACGCGCGTCGACGTCAGCACATGAAAGCCGATCTGCTCGAGCCGCCGCTGTGCCGACGCGGAAATCCTCGGCGGAAACGCGGCGAGAATGCGCGGGCCGCTTTCGAGCAGCGTCAGCTGCAGCCGCTCGCGCACCGTCGCGTCGCCATACGCCTGCGCCACTTCCAGCAGCCGGCTCAGTTCCGCCGCCAGTTCCACGCCTGTCGCCCCCGCACCGACGATCGCAACGCGGAACGGCTCGTCGCGCGCGATGCTGCGGAACACGCGCATCCGCAGCGCTTCGTTGAAGGTTTCGGCCTGCTGCTGGCTGTCGATGAAGTAGCAGTGCTCGCGCACGCCCGGCACGCCGAAATCGTTCGCCTGGCTGCCGAGCGCGAGGATCAGCACGTCGTATTCGAGTTCGCGCGCGTCGAT
This sequence comes from Burkholderia sp. 10_S31, assembly GCF_056930375.1. Classification (NCBI taxonomy): domain Bacteria; kingdom Pseudomonadati; phylum Pseudomonadota; class Betaproteobacteria; order Burkholderiales; family Burkholderiaceae; genus Burkholderia; species Burkholderia sp. 10_S31. The sequence continues at coordinate 2,718,256 of NZ_JBXOWK010000001.1, read as the reverse complement.
CACGAGCTCGCCGTCCTGCGAGCGGATTTCGCTGAGCTGCACGCGGCGCCGTGCACGATCGAGCCCCTTCAGTTCGCCGGGCTGGTACGTGTAGCCGTGATCGCGCGCGTGGGCGAGGAAGATCACCTGCTGTTGCTGCACGTCGCGCGTGCCGGCCGCGATCGTGTGCAGCATCGGCTTCCACACATGGGTCGGGCTGCGGTCGACGACGGTAACCTGCGCGCGCCCGGCGCGGCCGAGTTGCTCGCCGAAGCGGGTCGCGAGCTGCAATCCGGCGATCCCGCCGCCGACGATCACGATGCGAGTAGGGGTTGTCATGAATAAATCATCACGTGATGAATAATGTATGATCCTAGCGCTTCCCGGCTTCGCGTGTCAACGGAGCGGGGCAGGCGGCCCGGTTGCGGCGACGCAAAACCGGGGCCCGAACGCGGGTATTCGATTCATTCAACGGGAGCAGGAAAACGTGGCTGAAGTCACTGAGTGCGCGCCATCGAAGCGGCGTACGCGCGGGCGGCCGCTGGCGGAGGCGTCCGTCGGTCCGGACGTGATATTGCGGGCCGCGCGCCGCACGTTCGCGAAGCGCGGCTACGATGCGACGAGCGTGCGCGAGGTCGCGCGCGAGCTGGGCATCGACGCGGCGCTGATTGCCCATCATTTCGGCACGAAGGAAACGTTGTGGCTGGCCGTCGTCGAGCAGATCGCCGATCTGGCCGAGCCGATGTTCGACGCGTTGCGCGCGCTGCGCACGGCGTCATTGCCGCATCGCGAGCGCGTGCGGCGTGCGATCGAGCTGTGCGTCGATCACGAGTTCGACGAGCCCGACATGGGCATGTTCTTCTCGACGGCGGCGACCGAGGAGGGCATGCGGCTTGACCGGCTGCAGGAGCGGCTCGTGCGCCCGTACCACGAAGTGATGTTCCCGCTGCTGGCGGAAGCGGTGGAGGCCGGCGAGATTCGCGCGGCGGACCCCGACGTGCTGTTCTTCATGGTCGCGAGCGCGATTGGCACGACCGTGTCGTACAGCCACATGATGCGGGAGTTCACGCCGCTGCCCATGCGGCAGCACGAATTCAAGCAGGCCGTGCTCACGGTCGCGCTCAACCTCCTCGGCGACTGAGTGCCGCGCGCGCCATGCGTGCGGTTACGCCGACGGCACCCGTCCCGGTTCGCGTACCGTGTGTCGAAGGGTTCACCGTCGCGCTGGCGCGCGAGCCGCGCATCGCCGTCGCGACCTGAGTCGCATCGTCCGCGCCGAAGGCGCGGCGCGGCATCCGGCCGGTTCCTCGCCGCAAAACATTGTTCTCCATCGTCGTAAACGTCTCGAATGCGTGATATTTGCGCCGCCCGATCCGGTTTAGAGTGGCCGCGAATCGATGACGATGTGTCGTATGGCCGCAGTCGCGGGCCATACCGACGCACTAGAGGAGCTGGAGACAAATGGCTGAAGGCAGGATTACGCAAGTCGAATCGTTCGGTTTCGAGCGCATTCCCGACATATCGCGCTATGCGCGTCCGATCGATCTGTTCCGCTTGCTGTTCGGCGGCTGCAATACGTTTTCCACGTCGGTGCTCGGCAGCTTTCCGGTGCTGGTCGGGCTGTCGTTCAAGGCGGGCATGTGCGCGATCGTGCTCGGCGTGCTCGCCGGCACCTGCATCCTCGCGCCGATGAGCCTGTTCGGCCCGCGCAACGGTACGAGCGACCCCGTGTCGTCCGGCGCGCATTTCGGTATTCACGGCCGGATCGTCGGTTCGTTTCTCGCGCTGCTCACGTCGATCGCGTTCTTCTCTCTCGCGGTGTGGAGCTCCGGTGACGCACTCGTCGGCGGTGCGCACAACATGGTCGGCGTGCCGGTGAACGGCTTCACGCTCGGCGCCGCGTACATGGTGTTCGCGGTGCTCGTGCTGATCGTCTGCATCTACGGCTTTCGCTTCATGCTGTGGGTCAACAAGATCGCCGTGTGGGCCGCGAGCCTGCTGTTCGTTGCCGGCCTGTTCGCGTTCGCGGGGATGTTCGACATGAACTACGCGGGCACGCTGAGCCAGGGCAGTGCAGGCTTCTGGGCCGCGTTCGTCGGCGCGGTGCTGGTCGCGTTGAGCAACCCCGTGTCGTTCGCGTCGACGCTCGGCGACTGGGCGCGCTACATTCCGCAGCAGACGCCGAAGCGGCGCGTGATGGGCGCCGTGTTCGCCGCGCAGATCGCAACCTTCGTGCCGTTCTTCTTCGGTCTCGCGACCGCGACGATCATCGCGTCGAAGGCGCCCGCGTTCATCGCGTCGAACGACTACGTCGGCGGGCTCCTCGCCGTTTCGCCGCGCTGGTTCCTGCTGCCGATGTGCCTGATCGCAATCATCGGCGGGATGTCGACCGGCACGACCGCGCTGTACGGCACGGGCCTCGACGTGTCGAGCATGTTTCCGCGCCTCCTGAATCGCGTGCGTGCGACGCTGCTGATCGGCACGATCGCGATCGCATTCATCTTCGTCGGCCGTTTCTGGTTCAACCTCGTCGAAAGCGTCGCGACGTTCTCGACGCTGATCGACACGTTCAGCTGCCCGTGGATGGCGATCATGGTGATCGGCTACGTGACGCGCCGCGGCTTCTATCTCGCGGACGACCTGCAGGTGTTCAACCGCGGGCTGCGCGGCGGCCACTACTGGTTCACGCACGGCTGGAACCTGCGCGCCATGGGGGCGTGGCTGCCGGCTGCGTTCGTCGGGCTGGCGTTCGTGAACCTGCCGGGTCAGTTCGTCGGGCCGCTCGGCAATCTCGCCGGCGGGCTCGATCTCAGCGTGCCGGTGTCGCTCGCGGTCGGTGGGCTGCTGTATTTCGTGCTGCTGGCGGTGTATCCGGAAGCGGAAGGCGTGTACGGCCCGCACGGGCGCTTCCTCGTGCGCGGCGGCAAGCAGGCGGTGCGCGGTGTCGGTGCCCCGGCGATCCAGCCTAAGGGCTACTGAGTGCCGCATCGTGCGTCGCTTCGCTTCGGAAGCCGCAGTGCCGTCGCGCGGGAGAACCGTCGGCGGCATGGTCGTTTACGGAGGCGTGGTTTTTTGTGCGTGTAGCGAGTCGGCCGCGACTGCCACGTTGTCCGGCTGCCAACGAAAGCGACCGCCGGGCAGGCGGGCGCGTGTCGATTGCGGTGCGGATCAGTGGAATGTGCTGCCCGCGAGCATTCCGCCGTCGACGATGAATTCCGAACCCGTGCAATACGCGGATTCGTCGGATGCGAGGAACAGCACGAGGCTCGCAACTTCGTCGGGTTTGCCGATACGTGCGATCGGCAGCCCGCTATAGATCGACGAAGGATCGAAATCAGCATACTCCGGCGGCCGTGCCATCACGGTGTCGATGCCGCCCGGATGGACCGAATTCACGCGAATCCCGTAGCGGCCGAACTCGAGCGCGGCGGCCTTGGTCATCCCGCGCACCGCGAACTTGCTCGACACATACGCGCTGCCGCCGGCCACGCCTTCCATCCCGGCCGTCGACGACACGTTGACGATCGAGCCGCCGCCCGCATCCTTCAGCGCGGCCAGCGCCGATTTCATGCCGAGCCAGCAGCCGACCTGATTCACGTCGATCACCTTGCGATAGTCGTCGAGCGAACACGTCTCGATCGGCACGAGCTTCAGGATCGCCGCGTTGTTCACGAGGATGTCCAGCCGGCCGAAATGCGCGAGCGTCGCATGGACGGCGGTGTGCCAGTCGTCTTCATTCGTCACGTCGAGATGCTGGTAGCGCGCGGCGTCGCCGAGTTCGGCCGCGACGCGCCGGCCGGCGTCGTCGAGCACGTCGGCGATCACCACGCGTGCGCCTTCGGCGACGAACCGGCGCGCCTCCGCTTCGCCCTGGCCGCGGGCGCCGCCCGTGATCAACGCCACTTTGCCTTCGAGTCGTTTCATCGTGTTTGCTCCTGTGAGTGAAGAGGGACGCGTTCGGGCCCGCTCATGCGGTGCCCGACGCATCGATGATGCGAACCGGATCGGTGCCGTCCCATGCGCGTGCTTCGGCGATGCCGTGCGCGATCATGGCGCGCATGCCGGCGCCTTCGATCACTTCGACGCGCACGCCGGGGTCGTCGGCATCGTCGAGGTAGGCGACGCGCGTGGCCGGGTTGCGCGCTTCGAACACGACGCGCAGGCCGCGTTCGGTGAGCCGCATCACGGCGGCATCGAGGTCGTCGACTACCCAGGCGACGTGATGCAGGCCTGCGAGCGGTTGCCCGTGCGCGTCGCGGTACGGCGACGGCGCGTCGTTCGTCACGTGGATCAGTTCGATCTGCAGATCGCCGCGATACGCGAGCGCGACATCCATCGTGACCGTCACTGCTTCACCAAGGTAGCGGCCGTCGAGGCGCACGTTGCGGAACACGGTCCACGGACCCGCATCGTGGCGGGCGCGCCAGCGCGCGATGCTGCGGTCGAGGTCGGCGGCGACATAGCCGAGCTGGTCGATGGGGCCGAGGACGCGGTCGTTCATGGGGGCTCCGTGGCGGGGCGCGCGAGTGTGCGCGGCGCCGTTCGGTGTGGCATGCGGCGCGCGATGAATGACGGCCATGATGGCAACAAAGTCGGCGCTGCGTGCCATCCAAACAGACGAGCTGCGGGGGCGCGATTGCGCCGGATGCCGCACGCCGTCGCGATGGGCGAGCGCGAGGTGAAGACCGGACAGCGGGAGGGGAAGGGTGGAGCGATCCGCGTGTTATCCCGCGTTCGGCGCCTGCCAGCTCGCCATCGCGATCGACACGATGGGGTTCTGCCACGTCTGCCCGATGACGTTCGCGCTCTTCAGCGATCCTCGCGCGGGCATCCTGCCGGCCGATGCCAGCGAGCACGCGCGCAATTTCTACCTCGGCTTCGGCTACGGATCCATCCGCTCTGCATGTTCTTCGCGGCGTTGCTGATGGGCGAGCTGTCGGACCGCTACGACCACCTCCGGATCGTGCTGCAGTGCGTGCTCGGCCTCGCGGCAGGCTCTGTGCCGATGGCCCCCGGCGTGCGGCATGTGAGCGTTGCGCTGCAGCTGACCGGCCGTGGACTCACCGGCCTGATGGTTGGCTGCCTGGACATCGCGCAGGTGGCCATCACCGCCTTGAGCACGCCGGAGAACGCCGCTGAACAGCCCGAGCCGCGCGCTCGTATGGCCGTGCTGGGCCCGTTGTTCGTTATGCGGCGGCGGCTGATCGGCCGCGCAGGCTTCCTGCTCAGCTTCGTGATGATGGTTGTGCTACGGGCACAGGCAGGCCGAAGCGCACGCGGCCGAGCTGTCGTAGCCGGTTGCGCGCAGGTTGGCCCGATCCTGTCGGACGTTGTCCTGCGGGCCGCTGTCGCGCGCAGCCGCGCGGCCCGACACTGGCGCCTCGCGGTCATGGCAGGCCCGCTACCGGCGGCAACCGCCTCCGTACCGCATGCGGCGGCAACGGCGTTGCCGGGCCGTCGTTCCGTTCGATGTGCCAACCTGGAGTAGAGAGCGACCCATGCAACATCCGACCATCCGTACCCTGGCCGGCGCGAGCGCGCCGACGTCGATCGACGCCGCCCGCACCGCGCTGCTGGTGATCGATTTCCAGAACGAATATTTCAGTGGCCGCCTGCCGATTCCGGAAGGGCCGCGGGCGCTGAGCAATGCGCAACGCGTGATCGCGTTCGCCGATCGCGCGGGCATCTCCGTGTTCCACATTCAGCACGTCGGCGCGGCCGACGGCCCGCTGTTCGCCGACGGCAGCGACGGCTTCCGCTTTCATGCGGACCTGCAGCCGGCGCCGCATCACGCGGTCGTGAAGAAGACGTCGGTGAGCGTGTTTCCGACGACGGACCTCGACGCGCGCCTGAAGGCCGCCGGCATCGACACGCTGATCGTCACCGGACTGATGACGCATGCATGCGTCGCCGGCGCGGCGCGCGATGCGGTGCCGCTCGGCTATGCGGTGATCGTCGTCGACGACGCGTGCGCGACGCGCGACCTCGACGTCGCGGACGGCGGCACGGTGCCGCACCGCGATTTCCACCGCGCGACGCTGGCCGCGCTGACGGACACGTTCGGCGACGTGCTGACGACCGAGCAGGTGCTCGCGCTCGGCGTCGCCTGACGCACGTGCGCCGGCATCCAACGCACGCCCGAGTGCTCGAGGTGCTCAATCGGCCCAGCCTGGTGCGGCGTACAGGACTTCGCCGCGGAAGCAGCCGATTGGGTCGGGCGAGTCGGCCGCGATGCCGGCTGCTTCCAGCCCTTTTGTGTTGAGACAGCCGCTGTATACATCGAAGCCGACCACGAGCAGCGGCAGGTCAGGCACGATCCGGTTGTTCCGCACGCGCGGCGGCGCGCAGGCGGACGACGGCCCTCGGTCGGGGCAGGCGGGCCGGGGGCGCGGGTGCTGCGCGGTCGTGTGGTGTCGACTGCGCATCGGCGCGCGGCCCGCCCGATCAGAACATCGTGTGCGCGTTCGCGGCCTTTTCGGGTACCGGCTGGATCACGTCCCAGTGCTCGACGATCTGGCTGTCCTTCACGCGGAAGATGTCGACCACAGCTTCGCCGCGATCGCCCGGACGTTCGGTCGCATGCACGTGCAGATAGACGAGGTCGCCGTCGGTCGCGCTGCGGACGATCTGCGCGCGCGATTCCGGATTCTTCTTGAATGCGTCGACGAAGTACGACACGAACGGCTTCTTGCCGTCGGGCACGTGCGGGTTGTGCTGCTTGTAATCCTCCGCGACGATGGCTGCAGCCTCGAGTGCTTCGTGCTTGTTGAAGAAGCGGTCGTAGAACGTCAGCACGAGCTGGCGGTTGGCTTCCTCGGCGGCCAGGTCGCGCGCGGCCGTGCCGGCGGCCAGCGCGGCTGTCGATGCGGCAAGCAGGACGAACGCGGCAATGGCGCGGACGGGGGAGCGGAGCGATGACATATGGCGGGTTCCTTGTCAGGAGATTCGTGGACGGCCGCGGTACGTGGCGCGCGAGTGCGGATGAAGCCGATCGTCGTATAGGCTGGCGGCGGTGCATCCACATGCTTCGCAGAACTGGCAAACCCGTGCGGCCGTCGGGCCGCTCGAATGGTACAGTTGCCGCGAACCCGTCACAAGAAGTCGCCGCGGTGTGAGCAGGTCACACCGCGGTGACCGTGCATTGCCCGTGAAAGAGAATCCCGTCATGCCGTTTCCGTCCACCGACGAATCCGTTGAACTCGATCAGCCTTGCCCGATCCGCGATGTGCTCGACCGCATCGGCGACCAGTGGAGCCTGCTCGTGCTCGAGGCGCTGTCCGGCGGCACGATGCGCTTCAACGAGCTCGCCCGTGCGATCGGCGACGTGTCGAAGCAGATGCTGTCGCGCACGCTCAAGCGACTCGAGCAGGACGGGTTCGTGAGCCGCACGCTGTACGCCGAAGTGCCGCCGCGCGTCGAATATGCACTGACGGATCTCGGGCGTTCGTTCCTGACACCGATGCACGCGATGATCCGTTGGGCCGACGAGCATCATCGTGCGATTTGCGCTGCACGTCGGCGCGCGCGGGAGCTGGAGGGTGGCGGGCGTTGAGCGTGGTGCGTCGTGCGGTCGCGTGACGACCGGCGGCTGTATGCGTTTGCCGCGGCGACATCGAGTGATTTCGTAATCCGAACGTTTCGAGGGCGTTGCTTGCGCGCGCGTCGTTGCGAAGGGCGCAACGTATGCGCGGTGATCGGGGGCGGCGGCACGCGATTCACCGTGACCGGGACAGGCGTGATCGGCTGCCGTCCGGGTCCGGTATCGGGCGATGCCGATTGGCCGCCTCGCACGCCGCCTCGTCGTCCTGCTGCCGAACGGCACCGGGGCGTCCTCCGTACGACCTTGCGCCGACCCGGGGGCCGGCGCGGGCAACCGCCTATCGCCAGGTGCCGTCGACGTAGACCCACACCGGCCCCTGGCGCCGCCAGTAGCCGGGCACCCACCGACGCCCCTGGCGCCGCGCGATCCAGCGGCCGGACACCCATATATAGTGGCCGCGCTGCCAGCGCCAGTAACCGTCGGTCCAGACATAACCATGGGGGCGCGGCGGCGGCGGCCGGCGGTCGTGCCGCGGTGCCGGCGGCGCGAAGCCCGGGCGATCGGGATAAGGCGGCCTGCCGGGCCCGTGGTTCGGTCCGGGCGGCCGGTACCCGGGTGGTACGGGCTGGGCCGCGGCGGTACGCAGCCAGCCGCCGGTGCCGACGAGGGCGGCGGTTAGTCCGATGGCGCGCAACAACGAGCGTCGATTCATGGCGGATCCTCTTATAAGTAATCGGGGCTGCCTTACATTAGCCTGCCACTCCCGTGGCCGGGTTACGGGGCCCGTTAAGGCTGTTACCGCATGTCACGAGGGTTCTGCCGATTGCCGGCTGGCTGGCCGGCCGAGTCTCGCGTCGTAGCAGGCGCCGACAGCGAATGGTCCGGCTACGACAGCGCGCCGCCATATGTTTACCGTTCCACCGCCGTGTTTTAGGCGGCTGGACCGGTATTTGAGATAAAATTGGGTAAAAATTACCGTTTTATGGTGGTTCCACCGATTCCGCTTGTTGTTTCTATGCAACCGTCAAGACGATGACATGAAAGAATGGTGGGATGAAGGCTTCCAAAAAGCGGCCGTCAAGAAGCCAAAAAAAGGCGTTAAAACAAATACTTATAACTCGTCCCCACTTTCATTATTTCTAGTTCTGGAAAAGCTTATTTCTTTATTTGCAGATCGCGCCCCTAGGGTACACCCCTAAACTCACGGTTCCCAAACGGGCAACTATCCGGGCGCGGCCAGAAGGATCGATGGCGCTCCCGGACGGTTGCAGACCGTTTATGAACAAGGTCGCGAGACCTGCCTCTTTTTAGAAGGGAGCTCCACGAATATGAACAAGACTCTGATCGTTGCAGCAGCTGCAGCATCGTTCGCTACCGTCGCTCACGCGCAAAGCAGCGTCACGCTGTACGGCGTGCTGGACGCAGGCATCACGTACCAAAGCAACGTCCAGAACGCAGCAGGCCAAGGCAAGTCGCTGTGGTCGATGGGTTCGGGCATTGACCAGAGCCGCTTCGGCCTGCGTGGTTCGGAAGACCTCGGTGGCGGCCTGAAGGCGATCTTCACGTTGGAGAGCGGCTTCAACATCGGTAACGGCAAGTTCGCGAACAACAACGGCATGTTCAACCGCCAGGCTTTCGTTGGCCTGTCGAGCCAGTACGGCACGGTTACGCTGGGTAAGCAGTACGACTCCGTCCAGGACTACCTGGCACCGCTGACCGCAACGGGCTCGTGGGGCGGTACGTACTTCGCTCACCCGTTCAACAACGACAACCTGAGCACGAACGGCGGCTACTCGGCTAACAACACGATCAAGTTCGCAAGCGCGAACTACGCTGGCCTGCAATTCGGCGGCACGTACTCGTTCTCGAACAGCACGAACTTCGGCAACAACCGTGCTTACAGCGGCGGTGTGTCGTACCAGTACCAAGGCCTGAAGCTGGGTGCAGCTTACTCGCAAGCGAACAACCCGAACAACAACGGCACGGGCGCAGTTGACTCGTCGTCGGCTCTGTTCAACGGCCAAGGCCGCCTGCGCACGTACGGCGCGGCTGCTGCATACGCATTCGGCCCGGCGCAAGTTGGCGCAGCATGGACGCAATCGCGTGTCGACAACCAAGCTAACGGCGCGGCAACGTTCCACGCTGACAACTACGAAGTCAACGCGAAGTACAACCTGACGCCGGCTCTGGGCCTGGGCGCAGCGTACACGTACACGAACGCGAAGGTTGCTGGCGAAAGCACGCACTGGAACCAGTTCGGCCTGCAAGCTGACTACTCGCTGTCGAAGCGCACCGACGTCTACGCACAAGCTGTGTACCAGCGCGCTGCGAAGAACGGCGTTGGCGCATCGATCTACAACGGCGACGTCAACACGCTGCCGAGCTCGTCGATCAACCAAACCGCAGCAACGGTTGGTCTGCGTCACCGCTTCTAAGCGTGACGGCTGGGTAACCAGCTTCGCAGTATCGAAAAAGGCGCCTTCGGGCGCCTTTTTTTGCGCGCGCGGAATGCAGCAACCAAAGCGGTGGCGACGGTGCATATCGTCCGGACGCAAAAAACGAGGCTCAGGGCCTCGCTTTTCGTGTTCGTATGGCCGAGGTACGCTGCCGGCTCGCAGTGGCGTCAGCGCGTGTATTCGCCGTTGGCTTCCGGCTGGAACACGATCGCCGCGACCTTCATCAGCTTTTCGGCGCCGCTCGGCTGCAGCACCTTCACCAGTTGACCGCGTTGCGTACCCAGCAGGGCCATCCCGACCGGCGAGAACACGTTCAGGCGTCCGAGCTCGAGATTGGCGGCATCCGGATAAACAATCGTCCACGTGGCCTGTTCCTGGGACGCTTCGTCGAGCAGCGTGATCTGCGAGTTCATCGTAACGACGTTCGCCTTGATGGCGTCGGGCTGCACGATGTCCGCGCGCTCGAGCAGCGTGTCGAGCATTGCCTGGAATCGCGGGTTGTGTTCGGCGTGCTTCTCGAGGCGAGCAACGTCGAGTTCGGTCAGCTGGTAAAGGCGTTGTTTCATGGCAGTTCTCCAAATGATCGGCATGGGGCAGGCGTGGCGTGCCTATGGGATCGCCCGGAGCCTGTCTGACGTGGCTCCGGGGGAGGCCGCGCTGTCAGATCAGGCGCCGGGCAGGGGCGAGCGGCGTCTGAGCCGTGTGTCGAACGCAGGGGCGCGCCGGATGGCCGGCGCGTGCGCGCACGCCGGCGGGGCCGGACGGCGAAACCAGGAAAGGCGTGGGCGCGTACATGATGAATAGGGAATCGACAGGCGAATAAAACCTTACAATTCTACAACACAACCTTCCGGATCGGTGATTCGGCTGTCGGCCTTTCGTCAGGTATTGTTGTCAAAATGATTTAAGTGATAGGGATATCATGCGGCGAAAGCGGTCAATTTTTTCCAAAAATGCAACGCTGTATGTTCAAACCGAGGGTTTCCCCTTGGTGTCGCGCGCACTACACTTGATCCATCGCTTCAGACAGTCCAGCCGGGAGCGACGTCAAAAGAGAACATATTTCGGAGGTCCATCATGAAGTCGATCATCTACGCAGCGATCGCTGCATCCGTTCTTGCCGCCCCGATCGCATCGTTCGCGCAGTCCGAGCAGGGCTTGACCCGCGACCAGGTCCGGGCCGACCTCGTGCAACTGGAACAGAACGGCTACAGGCCGCTCGCGAGCGATTCGCAATATCCGCAGAACATCCAGGCCGCGGAACAACGGATGCAGCCGAGCCAGCCGATGCTCGCCCAAGCCGATACGAGCGGCTACGGTGCGGTGGCGATGGGCGCAGGCCAGTCGGGTCGCCGCATGACGCGTGAAGCCCCGAATCCCGTGAACTCCGTCTACTTCGGCAACTGAACATTCCCGGGTCTGCCCGAGCACAGCATGTGACCGACGGGACGCGCGCCACTAGCGCGCGTCTGCGTCAGCAGAGCAGAACCTCCGTCGCCGCATTCCGGCGGCTTTTCCGCCCAGACGCTCGCGCGTTTGGGCCTTTTTTGCTGGGATGGGTCAGGCGGACGTGACCGTCGGCGTGCCGTGGATATAGTGTTCGAGCTGACTGATCGTGAATTGCTGGTCGGCAATCACGCTTTTCACGAGGTCGCCGATCGAGATCAGGCCGATCAGCTTGCCGCCGTCGAGGACGGGCAGGTGGCGCATCCGGTGCTCGGTCATCAGTGCCATGCACTCGTCGGTGGATTGAGACGGTTCGACGTAGCGCACCTTGGCCGTCATGATTTCCTCGACGCGGGTGGCTTTCGACGAACGATCCTGCAGCACCACCTTGCGCGCGTAGTCGCGCTCGGTAACGATGCCGGCGATGTCGTCGCCGTCCATGACCAGCAGTGCGCCGATGCCTTTTTCGGCCATCAGCTTGATGGCGTCGTAGACGAAATCGGCTTTCGTGACCGTGTAGATCGTGCGGCCGGATTCCGGCTTGGCTTTGAGAATTTGCGCGACAGTCGTGCTCATTTGCTTTCTCCGTGTGCAGGACGATGCAGGGAAGGCAGGGCGTGATGCGCGGCACCCGACGGGCCCAGTATAGCCGGGCCGGCTGCGGCAGTCGCGTGACGTTTCCAGATTAGCGGTAAACTCCGGTCACGCACTATCCACACAACTCCTACATTCCTGATCGTTTCGACTGAATTCATGATGTCTTCGCGTCCCCAATCGCCCACGCCGGGCAATGGCCAGGTCGACGAGTGCGTGACGCTCGTCGCCACCGCGTCGCTGCCCACGCGCTACGGTACGTTCACGTCTTACGCCTTTCGCGTATCGGGCAGCGATGCCGAACATCTCGCGCTCGTGATGGGTGACGTCACCGGCGAGCAGTCCGTGCTGACGCGGCTGCATTCCGAATGCCTGACCGGCGACGTGTTCGGCTCCTACCGATGCGATTGCGGCGAGCAGCTCGATCTCGCGCTGCGTTACATCGCGGCGGAAGACCGCGGCGTGCTGCTGTATCTGCGCGGCCACGAAGGGCGCGGCATCGGCCTGAGCAACAAGATCCGCGCCTACGCGCTGCAGGAGCAGGGGCGCGATACCGTCGAGGCCAATCTCGACCTCGGCCTGCCCGACGACGCCCGCGAATACGACTCGGCCGCCGCGATCCTGCGGATCCTCGGCGTGACGTCGGTACGACTGATGAGCAACAACCCGAAGAAGTTCGACACGCTCGTGAAGCACGGCATTCCCGTCTGCGAACGCGTGGCGCTCGCGGTGCCCGTGCGCGAGGAAAACGAGCGTTATATCCGAACCAAGCAGGTGAAGTTCGGGCATTACTTCGAAGAAAACGAATAGCCGAAGTTTCGGCTTTGTCCGAGGTGGTCCGAGATGTTCCGGGGATGTGTTTAAGTCATTGAAATTAAATGAAAATTCAAGACTTCTCGTCCCCTCCGTCGTGGCATCAACGTTTGCCTCTGCTTAGCTAAACTTGCTGCGTTGGCGTAGGTTTCTGTGGTGTTGTGCAGAAAACCTACGCCGCGTATGCTTCTCTCAGGAAAAACCTACGCCGAGGGAAGCATGCGCTTTGATGCACGCGTCGCGGCCGGGCTGCCGAGCGGCGAACACATGACCTTTGAGGGGTTTCCGGGACTTCGTCTCCAGGCTTCGATGAGTCGCAAGTCATGGACATATCGCTACAAGTCGCCGGTTGATGGCCGTATGCGGCAAGTGAAGCTCGGCGAGTGGCCCGCGATGGCATTTGCTGCTGCGATCTCCGCTTGGGAAAGGAGCCGCGTTGAGCGTGATTCTGGCGCTGAGCTTTCTTCACTCCGTCGAAACAGAGAAGCGACGACTCCCAGTCCATCACCAACTGCCTACACCGTCAGGGAGCTGTGCTGTGACTACCTGGAAGGGCATGTAGAAATAAATCGGAAGACGAAGGGCGCGGTCGAGGTCGCCCGAATATTCAAGGCAATGTTGGGGCCTATCGCGGACGCTAGCGCGGCGACTGGGTGGTCTCAAGAATCAAGTGCAACGTTTAGCCAATCCGGCGGCAGTCAATTCCATCGCCATAGCCTCTTCAGGGGTTTTCCAGTTGAGGGTTTGGCGAGGGCGGCCGTTCATCAGTTTGGCAATGTCGTTCAATTGCATCTGGGTGACGCCTGACAGGTCGGCCCCCTTGGGCAGAAACTGGCGCAGCAGGCCGTTGGTATTTTCGTTGCTGCCCCGTTGCCAAGGGGCGTAGGGATCTGCGAACCAGATGTCCAGATTCAGTCGTTCAGCCAGCTCGACATGACAAGTCATTTCCGATCCACGATCGTACGTCAGGCTCTCACGCAGAAAGGCCGGGAGCTTCTTCATCTGGCGCGTGAACCCCTCCAGTGCGTCCTGGGCCGTACACCCATCCATGCGGCACAGCACGACGAACCGGGTCTTGCGCTCGACCAAGGTACCGACGCAGGAGCGATTGAAGGCGCCTTTGATGAGATCGCCTTCCCAATGACCGGGCCATTGGCGCGTTTCGATTGCCTCGGGTCGATGGATGATGCGCAGTTCTTCCGGTACAAAGCTCTTGCGGGCCAACGTCTTGCGCGCGTTGCCGCGCACCGGCTTGTTCTGGCGCAGGGCCTCGATCATCGCCTGCTTCAAGCCGCCGCGGGGATGGGTATAAATCGCCGCGTAGATCGTTTCATGACTGACGCGTTGCTCGGGATTATCTGGATGCATCTCGCGAAGTTTGGCAGCAATTTGCTGCGGCGACCAGCGCCGATAAACCAGGTCGTGATGCACTTGCCAGTACAGCGCGCTTCCTGTTGCCAGCTTCGCCGGACGCCGACTTCGCTCGCGGCGCGCCCGGTAGGCTCTAGCCGCGCTCGTGGCGTCATAACAGCGAGACGATTCCGTACGATTGCGTGCCAGTTCTCGCGTGATCGTCGACGCGCTGCGACCAAGCAGCCTTGCAATCGCCCTGACGCTCGTGTTTCTGGTCCTCTCGATCATGATCGCCGCGCGCTCTTCGGCGCTCAGATGCTGGTATTTCGTCATTGCAATCGACCTAATGTGTGGCTCCGGCGCGGCGTCGGGTGCCTTCGCTCGAAAGTGGAAAACATACGCATCTGATGCGCAGCAATTTTCCGTACTTCTGGGAACCGTACAGGGCGGCGGATTTGATCTGGCGCGAGCGGAAAAAATTTTAAATGGAGTTTTGCTTCGATTCAAAGAACAGTACGCGAAATTGGAAGTTCAACTCTCTGAGGCGATCGAGAAAGAGGAAGAGTTTCTGACATCGGAGTTCGACGCATCGACTGCGAAACAATTTTTTAAGTGGATTTCCGAATACTCGCGTCTGCAAGAATCGTGGCGTCAGTCTGACGGCATCCTAAGTACTAGCAGTACCGGCCATGACACCTGGCAGAGGAAACCACGATGTGCACCTTATGAACGCCGCGATTTAGCAAGCTGTTTTTGCAGACACTGACCATTGGGCCAAACCAACTAACGCCCATCCGGCCCTAGAAATGGTGGCTGGCTCCGCTGTCTACAATCGACTTCGGACACGCCGTTCGGCTTGTCGCGTACTCGCTGGCGAGGACTACCGCCGACGCTACACGCAGCGATGGCGGGGGGCGTTCCTATGATTCACTGGCCGCGGCCTTGCGAAGACCGGTGTCAACTCCCCTCCAGTACCAGCAGTCCCCGTCGCGCGTCGTGCGACACCTGAGTTTGAGCGAGCAATCGTGTCGTCGTGACAAAGCCGATTATTTCGATATGGAACCTTACCACTACGCCACGATCGTCCGTTCAAACGGAGGTTCCGCGCAACGCGTGGCCGGCGGCTGTCACCGCTCCAGAGGGATTGACATTGGTCTTCGCGACGCCGGGCTCGGTTAGAACTTTAGTTCGCGGCGTGCGATCCCTTGATTCACAAGGATTTCGCATCTTTCGGTCGACCGAGACTGGCGAAGTGACATCTTTACTTCATAAACGGTGACGACTTTATTTTGGCCTACGGTTGCCCGAACTGTCGCAGCAACTCGAAGCCTGTCCCTCCGTGCCAAGGGCTATCAAAGTCGAAACCAGCGGCAAACCTTCTCACGTGTGTCAGGCGTGAGTTACTTGCATAAATGAACTAATTGGCGTACTGTGGAAGGGCCGTGGAGGGAAACTGCGTTGGATAGCATGGATCGAGACGTACTGGAAACTGCCGTCATGTGGCATCGCGCCGGGCGCGCGGTGATGCTCGGCACGGTTCTGAAGACGTGGGGCTCGGCGCCTCGCCCGATCGGCGCGATGGTCGCGCTGCGTGACGACGGTGCAGTGAAGGGTTCCGTATCGGGCGGGTGTCTCGAGGACGATCTGATCGAGCGCGTGTGGCGCGTCGGATTTTCGGGCTCGACGCCGACTGTCGTAACCTACGGCCTCTCGGCGGACGACGCGCATCGCTTCGGCCTTCCGTGCGGCGGCACGCTGATGATTCTCGTGGAACCGGTCCGGGTATCGTCGCGCCTTGACGAGGCGCTGGAATGGGTCAGGCGTGGCCGGGTAGTGATCCGCAACGTGAATGCCAATACCGGCGAAGCCGACGTGAGGCCGACCGATTCGGCGGCCCCGACCTCGTTCGACGGCGTGTCGTTGCGCGCATGTTACGGACCGAGCCATCGCCTGCTGATCATCGGTGCGGGGCAACTGTCCGAATATGTTGCGCGGATAGCGGTGGCGCTGGGCTATCGCGTCATCGTTTGCGAACCGCGTGAAGAGTACCTCGGGGAATGGTCTGTGGCTCATACCGAAGTATTTCGCGAAATGCCCGACGACCTGATCGAGCGAGTCGGCCTGGATCCGAACACGGCCGTGGTTGCGCTGACGCATGATCCGAAGATCGACGACCTGGCGTTGATAGAGGCGCTCAAATCCCCGGCATTCTATGTGGGAGCGGTCGGCTCGCGTGCGAATAACGCGAAGCGTCGGGAACGGCTCAAGCTGTTTGACTTGACCGACACACAGGTTGCAGCGCTTCATGGTCCGATCGGGCTTCACGTCGGTGCCAGAACGCCGCCGGAGATCGCGGTGGCTATCATGGCGGAGATGACTTCGCACCGGTACGGTGTGCCGGTCGTGCAGTCGCACGCGCTGCGCGATGCGCCGTCGGTGCCGCAACGGAGCGAATAGGCACGCGCGTACCTGTGTGGCGTTGTGTGAATGGCAGATAAAATTTTTCGATGAACTTATGGCTAAACCCACCATGCTCGAATCGTCGAGCCACAGTGCGTCGGATGCACGTTTTGCATCGATCGAGCGCTATTCATCAGTTGCGAGAACAGTCGAGATACTGTCGGATGCGTGGGGATTTTTGGTGCTGCGAGAGTGCTTTTTTGGCGTCCGGCGATTCGAGCAGTTCCAGAGCATCCTGCAGGTGCCGCGTACCACGCTGGTGGAGCGGCTCAAGAAATTCACGACTCTGGGCATACTGAGGAAACAGCTTCCGTCGACGGGCGGTGCCCGCTACGAGTACCGTTTCACGGAGCAGGGTCGCGACTTATACGCGACGATGATTGCGTTGCTCGCCTTTGGCGACCGTTGGCTTGCGGGCGGCGCGCAGCCTCCGTTGAAACTGATTCACAAGACCTGCAAATGCGATTGCACGCCCCGCGTCGCATGCTCACACTGCCACGCCGGCATTGACCCGAGGTCCGTCCACTATCGCGACGGGCCGGGGGCGGGTGGCGAGGAGCGTAGCGTCGAACGCAAGCGCTCGCGCCGGAATTCGGACGTGAGCGTTCTCGAGCGCATTCGCCCATGCTCGGTCGCGCGAACGTTGCAGATCATCGGTGACCGCTGGAGTTTCCTCGTGATCCGGGAATTCTTTTACGGTGTTCGACGCTTCGACGAGTTTCAGTCGCGCCTGGGTATCGCTACCAACATCCTGTCGGACCGACTGCAGCGACTCGTCGAGCAGGGTATCGCGGAGAAGCGGCTGTATCAGGAGAAGCCGAAGCGTTACGAGTACCGGCTGACCGAAATGGGCCGCGACTTGTATGGGCCGCTGCTGGTGATGATGGCCTGGGGTGACAAGTGGCTGTCTGGGGGAAAAGCACCGTTGAAACTCCGGCACCGAGAGTGTGACCACGATTTTCATGCAATCGTCGTATGCGACAAATGCGGCACCGAACTCGATCCGCGTGAAATGTCATACGTGCTGCGGTATGCGTTGCCGGTAGAGCTCGACGTCGCCTGACTCGCGCTTCTTGGTGCCGCGTGGCGCCCGAGCGCGCGTACGGCGGCAGATCGATTCATCAGGATGGCGGCGGCTGTCTTCTCGTCCGGTGGGCCTGGCGGCCGGCTGGGCGTCTCGTTCAAATCGCGCAGGCGGACCGCGCGCGTGACGATTTGCCTCGTCATCTCCTTTTTTCCCCTTCCTCATGGTTTGGTGCGCCGGATCGACTGCACGTGTCGCCACGTGCATCAAGTCGCCCGCGCGGACTGCCGCGTCCCGATTCGACCTCGCAGCGGACGTTAACCGTGTAGGCATGTCCGGTACACAACAACCAGGAACGTATCGGAAATGCAAGCGATCTCTACGTTCGCGATTTCATATTGGAACGGCTGCGCTCCCCACGAAAGCGACGGCCGCATCCGCGCGGAATGCTTCAATAAATCGGTAAATCGCGGCTGGATAGCCGCGCGGCGTCTACATGACAAGTTGTCGAACAAGGGACTTGCAAATCAGAATTTCGCTCACTATAGTCCACTTATGCAAGTTAGTTTGTCGTCACGACATCGTCGTCGATTCCGTGATTCCGTGATCGGGTGGAGGAGCAAAATTGAACGCATTTGAGTTTCAGTCGAACAGGTCTACGATCGTCGAGGCCGGCGCCTCGGCCCGCCTTGGGGAAATCGTCGGCCGGCTGGGCTGTCGCGCGGTCTTTCTCGTGACCGATCGCGGTATCGTCGATAACGGTCTGCTGAAACCGGCTCTTGATAGCCTCGAGGCAGCCGGCACGGCCGTTACGGTGTATGCGGACGTGCAGGCCGATCCGCCGGCTGACGTTGTGAACAGTGCGGCCGATGCGGCGGTGTCCGCCCGGGCTGACTGCGTGGTCGGTATCGGCGGCGGCAGCTCACTCGACGTCGCGAAACTGGTGGCGCTTCTCGCGCACCGGACGGAAAAGCTCGACGCCGTCTACGGCGTGGGCGTCGCGAAGGGGCCGCGGCTCCCGCTGGTATTGCTGCCCACGACTGCGGGAACGGGATCCGAGGTCACGCCGATTTCTATCGTGACGACCGGAGACGGAGAAAAGAAGGGCGTTGTCTCGCCCGTTCTGCTGCCGGACATCGCCGTGCTCGATGCGGATCTGACGTTGAGCCTGCCGCCCGCCGTCACAGCGGCGACGGGCATCGACGCGATGGTTCATGCGATCGAGGCGTATACCAGCAAGCGCCTGAAGAATCCGGTCTCCGATTGCCTCGCGAAGGAAGCGCTTCGCTTGCTCGGCGCCAACATCGGCGAGGCTTGTGCCAACGGCACCAATCGCGACGCACGCCAGGCAATGCTGCTCGGCGCAATGCTGGCCGGCCTGGCGTTCGCCAATGCGCCCGTAGCAGGGGTGCACGCGCTGGCCTATCCGGTGGGCGCACGTTTTCATGTTCCGCACGGGCTGTCGAACTCGCTCGTTCTGCCGGCGGTCATGCGTTTCAATCTCGATGCTGCGGCCGACCGGTATGCGGAGCTTTCTGCCGTTCTGATGCCCGACGTCACGGGAAATACCGGTGCGCGTGCGAACGCACTGGTCGAGCGATTGACTGCACTGCCGAAGGCGCTCGGCTTGCCGACGCGGCTGTCGGACGTCGGTATCAGCCGCGGCGATATCGCGACACTGGCGGAAGACGCGATGCGTCAAACCCGTCTGCTCGTGAACAACCCGCGCGAGATTTCCCTTCAGGATGCGGCTGCGCTCTACGAGGAGGTTCTGTGACCCAGAAAAAAATGCCGTCGCGTCGCGCCCAATATCCGCACTTCAGCGCTATCCAGACGCGCTGGTCAGACAACGATTCCTACGGGCACGTGAACAACGTCGTCTACTACGCGTACTTCGATACGGCGGTCAATCGGCATTTGATCGAACGTGGCGTGCTCGATATTGCAACCAGTCCCGTCATCGGGCTCGTGGTCGACACGCGTTGCACGTACTTCTCGTCGATCGGCTTTCCCGACGTCGTCCACGTCGGCATGAAGGTCGTGCATCTCGGCAACAGTAGCGTGCGCTACGAGGTCGCGCTGTTTCGCAACGATGCTGATACGGCTTCGGCGATCGGCGAGTTCGTACACGTCTATGTCGATCGGGCAACGAACGGTCCGGTGTCGATTCCGCACGATGTCCGGCAAGTCTTGCGGTCGTTGATGGCCTGATGCGCCGGTCACGACAGGTGTCCTGGAGGAGAGAACAAATGGAAATGGCAGGAGAGGCACGGTTGCAGGCATCCCGCGAGACCGTGTGGAACGCGCTCAACGATCCGGCGGTGCTGCAGGCCAGCATCCCAGGGTGCGAAGTGCTCGAGAAGAGCGCCGACAACGAATTTACCGCGACGGTGGTGTCGAAGGTCGGGCCGATCAAGGCGCGGTTCGCCGGCAAGGTGACGTTGTCGAATATCACTGCGCCCGTCAGTTACACGCTGACGGGTGAAGGGTCTGGCGGCGCGGCAGGCTTCGCGCGTGCGGACATCGACGTGGCGCTCGAAGCGCTGGAGCAGGATGTCACGCTGCTTCGATACGGCGTCAAGGCAAACGTCGGCGGCAAGCTGGCGCAGTTGGGCTCGCGAATGATCGATGCGGCGGCGCGCAAGTCGGCGGACGATTTCTTCGATCTGTTCGCGAGGCAGGTCGGCACGAAAATGGCCAATGGCGAACAGGAGACGTCGTCATCAACCATGAGCGTCGATGCACTGATGGCGGCTGTGTCGATCGAGCGTCCGCTCGTTGCGCCGGCTCACGCGGAATTGGCCGTCGCCGCCGAACCCGCGGCGGCGCGGCAACGCGTGGAATCCGTCGGCAGCGCTGCGCCGCAGGCTCGCTCCTCTGGGTCGGACGGCGCACCCGCGGTCTCGTTGGCCGATCTTCAGGCGGAGGTGACGGATGCGTTGATGACCGAGAAGATCAAGGTGTGGATCTCCGATCAGATTGCGGTCGTCATCTTGAACCGGCCGCGCAGTCGCAACGCGATGACATACGGGATGTGGCTTGCGATGCCGTCGATTATGGCCGCGCTCGAACGAAATCCCGAGGTGCGGGCTGTGTTGCTGACAGGCGCGGGCGACGACTTCTGTGCCGGCGCCGACATTTCCGAGTTCGAGAAAGTGCGCGCCGACGCTGGCCAGGCGAACGCGTACGAGATTGCGGTTGATGCGTGCTGCGATGCGATCGCGAACATCTCGAAGCCGACCATTGCCGTATTGCGGGGCTACTGCCTGGGCGGAGGCGCGCATCTGGCGATGTCGTGCGACTTCCGCTTCGCGGCGCCCGACGCCACGTTCGGCATTCCTGCGGCGCGCCTTTCCATCATCTACGGCGTGCGTGGGACGCGCAAGCTGTTGTCGCTGGTGGGGCTGTCGCAAGCGAAGAAGATCCTCTACGGCGCAGAGCGATTCGATGCGCGTGCGGCGCGCGACATCGGATTCGTGGACCGGATCGCCGGAAACGACGCGCAGGTCGCCCCGCTCTCATGGTGGCAGCGTGTGAGCGGCGCCAAGCCGCGCGCAAGGACGAGCGATCCGATGGCCGATGCGCGCGCGTTCGCGAGAACGATGGCGGCGAACGCGCCGCTGAGCCTGGCGGGTGCGAAATACCAGCTGAACGGGATGGCGATGGGCACCGGCGCGCTCGATCTCGATCGAGCCGAGGCGATGATCGCGGCGGCAGCCAGTAGCGACGACTATCGGGAAGGCCGGGCCGCATTCGCGGAAAAGCGCTCGGCGAAATTCCAGGGACGTTGACGGAGGAAACGATGAAACCGGCACCGTTTGACTATTGTTGCCCGGACTCCGTCGACGAGGCGATCGCCGTGCTGGTGGCCTGCCGCGGCGATGCGAAATTGATGGCCGGCGGCCAAAGCCTGATGCCGATGCTGAATTTTCGGGTCGTTCGTCCCGCGATGATCGTCGACATCCGCAAACTGGTTGAACTCGACTACGTGCGCGAGCGTGATGACGGCGGACTCGCGGTGGGTGCGCTGACGCGTCACCGCGTGCTCGAGACGTCGCGCCAGGTCGCCCGACGTTTTCCGATCATTCCTGACACGATGCGCCATGTCGCCCACCTCGCGATCCGGAATCGCGGCACGATCGGCGGAAGCCTGTCGCATGCCGATCCGGCTGCGGAGTTGCCGATGCTGGCGCGATTGCTGGATGCGACGATCGTCACGCGTTCGCCCCGCGGCGAGCGCAGGATTGCGGCGGCCGATTTCTTCATCGCGCCACTCTCGACGAGGCTCGACGATGACGAGATGGTCGTTCGCGTCGATTTTCCGGGCGTGAAGCCCGGGACCGGCTGGTGTTTCGAGGAATTCTCGCGTCGCGCAGGCGACTTTGCGCTGGCCGCCGTGGGCGTGCTGCTAGATGTCCGCGACGGCGTCATTCACGATGCGCGCGTCGCGATGATGGGAGTAGGCGACACGCCGTTGCGGCGCAGTGACTCGGAAGCGATCCTGCGCGGCAAGCCGTTGTCCGACGCGCTCGTGGAGGAGGCGGCGGAAATCGCGTGTGACGGACTGTCTCCCGCCATGGATCTGCATGCTTCGCCGGCGTACCGCCGCCATCTCGCGGGCGTGCTGGCGCGGCGCGCGATACGCAGCGCATGGTGCCGTGCTTCAGGAGTCGCGCAATGACCGAACGTGACATTGCCCGCAAGCCCGTCTGGATGATCGTCAATGGCACGGTCGTCGAGTGCAGCGTCGAACCGCGCCTGCTTCTGTCCGATTTCTTGCGACACGACCTGTCGCTGACCGGCACGCACGTCGGATGCGAGCACGGCGTATGCGGGGCTTGCACGGTGATCGTCGACGGCGATAGCGTGCGGTCCTGCCTGATGCTGGCGATCTCGGCCGACGGTTGCGACGTGCGTACCGTGGAGAGCATGGGCACGCCCGATTCGCTGAGCCCGCTGCAAGAGGCGTTCCGTGAACATCATGGCCTTCAGTGCGGGTTCTGTACGCCCGGCATGCTGGCGACCTGCACCGATGCGTTGCAGAAATACCCGCTCGACAGCGATGACGAGATTCGCGACGCGCTGTCCGGAAATCTTTGCCGCTGTACCGGCTACCAGGGCATCGTCGAAGCCGTCCGTGTTTGCGTAACGGCGCGCGACGCATTGCGGCAGGCCGCCGGATCCGAGCCAACCGAGGATAACCAACGATGAAAATGCATGTTCTGAATGGCGGCCGGCTCCGGATGCGCAAGAGTGTCTATCTGCCGCAAGCCGAGCGAAGCGAAACGATCGATCTGCCGGTGGCATGCATGCTGTTTCGGCATGGTCAGGGAAACGTATTGTTCGACACCGGATGCCATCCGCAGGTCGTCGACGATGCCGCCGCTCGCTGGGGGGCGATGGCGAAGGCCATGACGCCGATCGCCGGACCGGAAGACAACGTCATCTCGGAGTTGAAAACGCTCGGGCTCGGGCCGGACGATGTCGATGTAGTCGTCAACTCCCATCTGCACTCCGATCATTGCGGCTGCAATGCGTTCTTCAAGAGAGCGACGTTCTTCTGTCATGCAAAGGAGCTGGCGGCCGCCCAGGGAGAGGAGGCACTGCAACGCGGCTATATTCCCGCCGACTGGCAGCATCCGATGCCGACCGAACTCATCGACGGGGAGCGCGACGTCTTCGGCGATGGAAAGATGCTGCTGGTCCCGTTGCCGGGGCATACGCCAGGGAGCATGGGCATGCTCGCGACGCTGGAGCGTGACGGCGCCTTCCTGCTTGCTGCCGACGCCGTTGCGCTGCGCGAGAATCTGACGCGCGAAGTGATGCCGCGCAACACGTGGGACTCGGATGCCGCGTTGTCATCTCTCAACGAAGTCCGGAGGCTCGAACGAGATGGCGCGAGCGTGATCTTCGGCCACGATCCGCAACAGTGGGAGACGCTTCGCAAGGGGGCTCACGCGTATGAGTAAGCCGCGTCGTGATCCTGGCGCGCCGCCGGACGCCGATGTCGGCATCGACGAACAGCCGCGCGGCGGTTTTGTCGGGCGGCCGGTGCGCCGATTCGAGGACGCGAGACTGCTCACCGGACTCGGACGTTATGTCGACGATCGGCCGGCCGGAAATGCACTTCATCTCGCGATCGTGCGCAGCGACCAGGCGCATGCGCGCATCCGCGCCGTGCGTGCCGACGCTGCACGCGGCATGGAAGGTGTATTCGGCATCTATGCGTGGGCCGATCTGGCTGGCCTCGTCAAGCCGGCTGTCGCGGTATCGCGCATGGCGGATTATCAACCCACGCCGATTCATGCGCTGGCGGACGGTGTCGTGCACTTCGTTGGCGAACCGGTCATCGCGGTGCTCGCTGAGAGCCGCTATCTCGCCGAGGATGCGCGGGATGCGATCGAGATCGAATACGAACCGCTGCCGGTCGAGACCGATGCCGAGGCGGCGGCACAGCCCGGCGCGCCACTGCTGCACGACGGGTTGACGAGCAACGTGCTGGTCGAACGACGGTTCGTGCGCGGTGAGATCGACGAAGCATTCGCGAACGCGCCCGTCACCGTTGGCGGCCGGTTCCGGTTTCACCGGAAGATGCCGACCGCGATGGAGCCGCGCACCTATATCGCGGAAGTGGATCCGGGCCGGGACGCCCTGACGCTCTACACGTCGAGCCAGATACCGGGCATCGTGCGCGACGCGATGGCGGATCTGCTCGACATGCCGGGCAACCGGCTGACGGTCATCGCGCCCGATGTCGGGGGCGGATTCGGCGGCAAGACCTCGGTCTATCAGGAGGAGATGCTCGTATGCGTGCTCGCGCGAAAGGTCGGGCGCCCGGTGCGCTGGAGCGGTGATCGGCTCGAGGACATGCTGTCGACGAGCCAGGCCTTCGACGAACGGGTCGATGCCGAACTCGCACTGGATAGCGATGGCCGGATTCTGGGGCTGCGTGCCGAAGTGATCGGCGACGTGGGCGCGTATTCGATCTATCCATGGACCGCCGGCATCGAGCCGGTACAGGTCATCAGTTTTCTGCCCGGGCCGTACCGGGTCCCCGCGTATCAAGGACACGTTCGCGGGGTGACGACACCCAAGGCGCCGACCGGACCCTATCGCGGCGTCGGACGCCCGACCTCGACATTCGCGATGGAGCGCCTGATGGATCTGGCGGCAAAGCGTCTCGGAGTGGACCCGACGGAGTTGCGGTTGCGCAACCTTGTGCGTCCCGAGGAGTTCCCGTATCGGACGCCAGTCGGCATCGTGTGGGATCAATCGGCGTTCATCGAGGGACTCGAGGCAGCCAAGGAGCGGTTCGACTACTCCGCCGCGAGGCAGGCACAGGCGCAGGCGCGTGCCGAAGGGCGCTGGGTCGGTATCGGCGTCGCCTGCTATGCGGAACTGTCCGGCATCGGTTCGCGCATTTCGGCATCACCAGGCATGCCGATCAACACCGGCACCGATACGTGCGTGATCCAGCTCGATTCGACCGGAGCGGTCACGGCATCGTTCGGCTGCGCATCGCATGGTCAGGGGCACGAGACGACACTCGCTCAGGTGCTGGCCGACGAACTCGGCGCGCGCATCGAAGATCTGCGCGTGATCACTGGCAATAGTGCCGCAGTACCGCACGGTACCGGAAGTTATGCCAGCCGCACGGCCGTCATCAGCAGCGGGGCGGGAATGCTGGCAGCGCGCGAGCTTCGTGCACGGATGCTGCGCGTCGCAGGCCACCTGCTCGACGTGTCGCCGGAGGATCTCGACGTGGTCGAGAGCGTCATTCGCGTGCGCTGGCGCGATGCGTGTCTGTCATTCGCCGATCTGGCAAAGGCGCTCTATTCGCAGATGGGACGCGTGCCGCCGGAGTTCCGGGAGGACCTTTGCGTCAGTCGGGTGTACGACCCGGTGGTAGGCACGACCAGTTCGTCGACGCATCTCGTTAAGGTGGAAATCGATCCCGACACGTATGGCGTTCACGTTCAGCGATACGTGATCGCGGAGGACTGCGGACGGGTGATCAATCCGTTGATCGTCGCGGGGCAGACGCGTGGCGCCGTGGCGCAGGGCATCGGTGCGGCACTGCTCGAAGAAGTCGTGTACGACACCGACGGCCAACTGCTGACCGCGAGCCTGGTCGATTACCTGCTGCCTTCGGCACCGGAAGTCCCGACGTTGGATCTCGTGCACCTCGAGAAACTGGCACCCAACACGCTGGGCGGCTTTCGCGGCATGGGCGAGGGCGGGACGATCGGCTCGCCCGCGGCCATCGCGAATGCGATTGCCGATGCCCTGTCGCCGTTGAACGTCGACATATCGGAGCTGCCGGTGACGCCCGAACGTCTGTATCGCCTCATTCAGTCATCCCTCATTGAATCAATCAAGGAGCAACAAGATGGAATTCAGACTTGACGGAAAGGTCGCGCTCGTCACCGGCGGCGCCCGGGACGTCGGGCGTGAAATCGCACTGGGCCTGGCTGCCGAGGGCGCGAGCGTCGTCGTCAACTATCACGGATCGAAGGCCGCGGCCGAAGCTGTCGTGGACGAGATCCGCGCGCAAGGCGGGCGAGGGATGGCGATCGGCTGTGACATCTCGGACCGTCGGGCCGTGGATCAGATGATTGACGAGACCGTCGAGGTCTTTGGCGGTCTCAACATCCTTGTCAACAACGCCGGGCTCGTCATCCGCAAGCGCTTTCTCGATTCCCAGCCGGACGAATGGCGCAAGCAGATCGACGTCTGCCTCTACGGCACGCTGAACTGCACACATGCGGCGCTGCCTCATCTCGAACGACAGAAAGGCAGCGGCCGAATCATCACGATCACAGGAGATTCGTCGCGGGTAGGTGAATCCGGCCTGGCGATCGGCGCGGCCGCGCGCGCGGCCAATATTGCGCTGATGAAGTCGATCGCACGGGAAACCCGCTCGGGCACGACAGCAAATGCGCTCGCGCTCGGGCTGATCGAGACTGCACACGATCCGGAATTTCTCGAGGCGAATCTGGAACGGCTGGTCAAGCTCTATCCGCTTCGACGCCTCGGTCAGCCGCATGATGTTGCGCCCATGGCGGTCCTGCTTGCATCGGAAAAGGGAAGCTGGATTACCGGTCAGGTGATCAGCATCAGCGGCGGCTTCAGTATGGTCTGACGGCGCAACCCACGGCTTCCTTCCGACAACTGACATATCAGCGCCGCCGACCGAATCCGACGGCAGCGCTCCAGGAGACAAACGTGATTCATACCGAGCTTATTGTGCCTGTCCACGAATTGCTCAAGCGCCATAAGGAGTGCAATCCGGACAAGGCGGCATTCGAGGACGCACGGACGTCCATCACCTATGCGGAACTGGAGGCGATGACGGCGCGCCTGGCGACGCACTTCCAGCGGGCTGGCGTACAAGTCGGCGATCGCGTCGCCGTCGTGCTGCCGAATTCGATCGAGTGGGCCGTGAGCTGCCTAGCCTGTGTTCGCGCGGGCGCGATCGCCGTGCCGATCAGCCACGAGGCGACCTCACCGGAGATCGAGTATCGGCTGGACGATGCAAGCTGCACGGCACTCGTGACGAGCGCCGCGCGCGAGCGGGAATTGCATGCGGTCGGTGCTTCTGTCGGCACGGTCAGGGAATACGTGACCGTGTCGTGGTCGTCGCAGCCCGTTGTCGGGACGCCGTTTGCGGTCGCGACGGCGCGCGGTGCCCCGAGCGAGCCGTTGGATCCGAACGCGATCGACGATCCCGCATTCGTGATCTACACGTCGGGAACGACCGGCAAGCCCAAAGGCGTGCTACTGTCGACGCACGGCATGCTGTGGGTCGCCGCCGCATGCTGGGCCCCGATTGCCGGCCTGACGGGCAGCGATCGCGTGCTGAGCGCACTTCCGCTGTATCACTCGTATGCGCTGAACTTCTCCGTGCTGAGCGTGCTCGCAGTCGGTGCGACCGCGTATCTGATGGAGAAGTATTCGTCGAGCGAAATCCCGCGGCTGCTGTCGGACGGGCGCTTCACGGTCATGCCGGGCGTGCCGACGATGTTCCACTACCTGCTCGAATCCGCGCGGGCGAACGGGCGCGGCTCGCTGCCCGGGCTGCGATTGTGCGTGTCGGCCGGCGCGATACTGCCGGGCACGACGAATCGCGAATTCGAAAACATGTTCGGCCTGAAGCTACTCGATGGCTACGGCATTACCGAAACCTCGACGATGGTCACGATGAACTGGCCGACCGGTGCGCGCGTATTCGGCTCGTGCGGCCTGCCGCTGCCGGGCGTAGCGGCGCGCGTCGTCGATCCTGTTGCGTTGCGCGATGTCCGTGTCGGGGAAGAAGGCGAGTTACTCGTCCGCGGCCCCAATGTGATGAAGGGATACCTGAACAAGCCAACGGAAACCGATGCGGCATTGAGCAACGGCTGGTATCGCACGGGCGACTTGGCACGCTTTGATGCGAACGGCTATATCACCATCACGGGGCGCCTCAAGGAAGTAATCATTCGGGGCGGCCAGAACATCTCACCGGCCGAGATCGAAGAGGTGGTCTGCGAGTACGACGGCGTTCACGATTGCGCGGTCGTCGGCATGCCGCATGCGCATCTCGGCGAGGTGCCGGTGGTGTTCGTCGTCGAGCGAGCCGAGGGCGCTGTGGATGTCGCGGCGCTGCTCGCGCACTGCAGTCTCCATCTGTCGGCTTACAAGGTGCCGTCCGCGATTCATGTGACGACGGAAATTCCGCGGACCGGATCTGGGAAGGTCATGCGGTTCAAATTGCGCGAAGCCGTACAACTGGCCGAGCACGGCGACGTCTGACACGTTACGCCTATCCTCTGACTGGAGAAGTATTGATGTCGACAATTTCATTGAACGGGCAGGTAACGATTCGGAATCCTGAACTGCTAAGGCATGTGTGCCTCATCGCAGGTGAATGGATTCACGCTGACCAAGGGGGCACTATCGACGTGCGCAATCCGTCGACGGGGCAGTCGCTTGGGACCGTGCCGCGCATGGGGCGAGATGAAACGTTGCGCGCGATCGACGGCGCGAATGCCGCGCTGGCCGAATGGCGCTCGCGTACCGGGAAGGAACGTGCGGTGGTTTTGCGTCGCTGTTATGAATTGATGATCGAGAATCAGGATGATCTGGCGGCGATCATGACGGCTGAGCAGGGCAAGCCGCTTGCGGAAAGCCGCGCGGAGATCGGCTATGCCGCGTCGTTTCTGGAATGGTTCGGCGAGGAAGCCAAGCGCGTCTATGGCGATACGATTCCGGGGCATGCGCGCGACAAGCGCATCGTCGTGCTGAAGCAACCCATCGGCGTGTGCGCTGCGATCACGCCGTGGAATTTCCCGGCGGCGATGTTGACGCGCAAGATCGGGCCGGCGCTCGCCGCTGGTTGCACGATAGTATTGAAACCGGCGAGCCAGACGCCATTCTCCGCGCTTGCGCTCTGCGTGCTGGCGGAGCGTGCCGGCGTACCAAAGGGGGTGATCTCGTGCGTGACTGGCGCGGCGGCGGAGATCGGCGAAACGTTGACGGCCAGCCCGATCGTCCGCAAGGTCTCGTTCACCGGATCGACGGAAATCGGCAAGGTTCTGCTGGCGCAATGCGCGTCGAGCGTCAAGAAGGCATCGATGGAACTGGGCGGCAACGCGCCGTTCATCGTATTCGACGATGCCGATCTCGACGCGGCGGTGAAAGGTGCCATCGCATCGAAGTATCGCAATGCCGGACAGACCTGCGTATGTGCGAACCGGCTGCTGGTTCAGGACAGCGTGTATGACACGTTCATCGAAAAACTGTCGGTGGCCGTGCAATCCATGCGTGTCGGCGACGGATTCGAGGAAGGTGTCGCGATCGGTCCTCTGATCGATGAGCATGCCGTCGCGAAGGTTGTGGAGCACGTCGACGACGCGATATCGAAGGGCGCGCGTGTCGTAGTAGGCGGAAAGCGGCATCAGAAGGGCGGCAACTACTACGAGCCGACGATTCTTGCCGATGTGACTCCGTCGATGGGGATCTTTCGCGAGGAGACATTCGGTCCCGTCGCCCCCATTTTCCGGTTCAGTACCGATGACGAGGCAATCGCGCTCGCGAACGACACCGAATTTGGTCTCGCTTCTTATTTCTACAGCCGAGATATCGGCCGCGTGCTCAAAGTGGCCGAGGCGCTCGAGTACGGCATCGTAGGCATCAACGAAGGCCTGATCTCGACCGAAGTCGCACCGTTCGGCGGTGTCAAGGAGAGCGGGCTCGGACGCGAGGGATCGAAGTACGGCATCGAGGACTACCTCGAGCTCAAGTATCTGTGCGTGGGCGGAATCGCCTGACACTCGGGGCGGCACCTGGGTGCATCGACGCTTCGGTGCCGGGTTATCGTGAATTCTTCGATGGAGGTATCTCGCGCAACAAAGTCCAGTAATGAAGGTTAAACAACAACGATGAATCCATTGGTTTGGAGGAGCTAGACATGTCAACGGTCAATGTGGCAGTGCCTGCGTCGCGGATGTCCCGTGACGAAAAACGGGTGGTTTTCGCATCTTCATTAGGTACGGTGTTCGAGTGGTACGACTTCTTTCTCGCTGGCTCGCTGGCGACGTTCATTGGCAGGCACATTTTCTCCGGTGTCAACCCGACCGCGGGATTCATCTTTACGCTGCTGAGCTTTGCTGCGGGTTTCGCGGTGCGACCTCTCGGGGCGATCGTATTTGGACGTCTGGGCGACCTGGTAGGCCGCAAGTACACGTTTCTCGTGACGATCGTCCTGATGGGCGGCTCGACGTTTCTCATCGGGTTGCTGCCGGGCTTTGCCACTATCGGGATCGCTTCGCCGATCCTGTTTGTCGCGATGCGGATGATTCAAGGGCTCGCGCTTGGCGGCGAATATGGCGGCGCGGCGACCTATGTCGCGGAGCATGCGCCGAATGACCGGCGCGGTGCATGGACCGCCTGGATTCAGATGACCGCGACGCTCGGGCTGTTCCTGTCGCTGGTGGTCATTCTGGGTGTGCGAACCACGACAGGCGAAGGTCCGTTCGCATCGTGGGGATGGCGAGTGCCATTCCTGATGTCCATCGTCCTGCTCGGGATATCGGTGTGGATCCGCCTTCAGTTGCACGAGTCGCCGGCATTCGAGCGCATGAAGGCGGAGGGCAGTCGCTCGAAGGCACCCGTAGCCGAGGCATTCGGGCAATGGAAGAACCTCAAACTGGTGTTGGTCGTGTTGTTCGGGCTGACGGCGGGGCAGGCAGTGGTCTGGTACACGGGGCAGTTCTACACGCTGTTCTTTCTGACGCAGACGCTCAAGCTCGAGGGTTCGACGTCGAATGTGATCCTTGCCATCGCACTCGTGATCTCGGCGCCGTTCTATGTCGTGTTCGGTTCATTGTCCGACCGAATCGGACGCAAGCCGATCATCCTGATCGGTTTCGCGCTGGCGGCCGCCACGTATTTTCCGCTGTTCAAGGGGCTCACGCACTTTATCAATCCCGCGCTGGAGACGGCACAACGGAATGCGCCGATTGTGGTGAAGGCATTTCCTCGCGAGTGTTCGTTCCAGTTTAATCCCGTCGGTACGGCGACCTTTACCAGTTCATGCGATATCGCCAAGAGTGCGCTCTCGAAAGCTGGGCTGAGCTACCGTAACGAACCGGCGGCGCCGGGCGAGAGGGCAGCGATCGTCGTCGGCGGCAGCGTCATTTCGTCATACGATGGAAAATCCGCCGACGCAGCCATGCAAGGGCGTGATTTCGATCGGGCGCTGCAGCGTGCGCTGCATGATAACGGCTATCCGGCGACGGCCGATCCGGGCAAGATCAATTGGCCGATGGCGATCCTTCTGCTGGCGATCCTAATGATCTACGGCACGATGGTCTACGGTCCGATAGCGGCCATGCTCGTCGAGTATTTTCCGACACGGATCCGCTACACGTCGATGTCGTTGCCATATCACATCGGCAACGGATGGTTCGGTGGATTCCTGCCGGCTTCCGCATTCGCGATCGTCGCGGCAAACGGGAACATCTATTCCGGCCTCTGGTATCCGATCGTCATTGCGACCGCTTCGCTGATCGTCGGGATCTTGTGCGTGCGCGAGACGCGCGGCACCGATATCTGCGCAAATTGACCAGACAACATATCGATACGGAGTCGAGCGGATCATGGCGTTATACGAATATCGAGGCGTGGCCCCGCGCGTTCATGCGACCGCTTACGTACACCCGAGTGCGAGCATCATCGGTGACGTGATCGTCGGCGCCGGTTGCTATATTGGGCCCGGAGCCTCGCTACGTGGGGATTTTGGCGCTATTCGTGTCGGCGAGGGCAGCAACGTACAGGACAACTGTACGTTGCATGTCGGGCACGGAATGACATGTTTGCTTGGCGAACGGTCTCATGTCGGCCACGGCGCCGTGGTACACGGCGCACGTCTGGAGCGTAACGCGCTGATCGGGATGAACGCCATCGTGATGGACGACGCGGTAGTCGGAGGTTCCGCCATCGTGGCGGCGTGCGCGTTCGTCAAGTCTGGGATGCAGGTGCCGGCACAAACGCTGGTCATGGGCGTGCCGGCCCGTATCGTCCGCGTACTGACCGACGCGGAACTGCGTGAGAAGGTCGAAGCGACGAACCGATACTGCGAACTCGCGGCAGCGAGTTTGGCAACGATACGCCGGATCGATATGTCGATCGGTGGCTGAGCCGAGTGATATTGCCGGAATTCGACAGACCCCCGACCGTCGCGAATGGAATACGGCGATCGACGATTGTCGCGATCGGCTTTTGCGGCGGAGCGCCGCAATCATTCGTTGTCGGCACTACCGACGTAGCCGTGCAGTGCGCCGTAGACGTGCGCGCACTGCACGATTCACATACGAATCAATCGATCCCTGCCGTGCGGTGACCAGCATAGTACGGGGTGCGCCAGTTTGGCGTTATGCCCATGAAGTCGTCGAAATATGCAATGGCCAGCATCGGCTCTTCGAGCAAATTCTCGCGATACGATTGCCAGATCTTGAGCTGTCCGATTTTTTCGGACGACTCGACGACTTTTCCACATTCCTGCCGTGATACTTTTTTGACGAGCTCAACGCAAAAATGAGTCAGTGCGAATCCGGTCGGCCACCAGTCTGCAATTTCGCTGCTCGGTTTCTTATGTGGAATGACGGTCACCGATGTGTCTCGGACGGCTTTGAGTTTCAATAGTTCGGCGAGCAGCGCGCCGATGCAGAACTGGAAATAGTCAGCCGCGTTCTTGTGTAGGTAAAACTCGCTATCATCGAGGATTTGAGTCCACGCGACGAACGCTTGTGTGAACTGTCGATCATCGAGCTCGAGCAACACGCCGGAATTTTTTGAGTAGTCGTTGCAATACTGCTGAAGAAGCAGTCTGCAAGATGACAGTTTGGTGAGAGCCGGCCATACGCGATGTATGGACCTTGCGATCGGTTCGTGTTCGTCTACCAAGATGCTTCTCCGGCGCATTGACTTCACAGGTAGCTGACAATTCTGGAAAACTCGCGCTGCATCGCGTCGTCCGGATTTTTCGATCGCAATGCCGCTCGAATTCGCGACTCGGACGCGCCTACGAGATCGGCCGCGAAGCGAAGCAGCGTGTCGGGATTGGACGGAAGCGCTGCAGGCTGAACAATTCTTGCGCACCCGGTGATACCGAGTAATAGAAAAACATATACGTTCGGCTCGGATACCAGCCACCACGGCGCGACGACATCAGGCAATTCATCGAATCGTGCGCTTCGAATCGGATGGCGGTCGATGAGCGATAACGTAAGCCGGGAATACGCGCGACAGATATCGTCGGAAAATTCATCCAGCGACGCCTCGGCCTGGATTTCCGATATGCCTTTCAACATGTTGTGCGCGCCGCGCAGGCTGCTGAATGCGTCATTGATGCGGTGTTCAAATATAAGGACGTCCGTCGCACCCGCGTGCAGGATGAATCGCTTCGCGGCTGCGTAATAAAGTGTCGAGCAGTGGCGGATCAGCTTTGTATCCGCGGATTCGCGAATGATGCGTTCCAGGCCGCCGTCGAAGCTGACAGGCGCTTTCCAATGATCCTGCAGTGGGGGAATCGCATGACCTGCATACGTTTCGGCCGTTTCGAGCAGTGTGTCCGCGATATGGCCGACGGAGCCAAGAAATTGCGGCAACGGCGGCAAGTTCGCGCGGCGGGCAGCGGTTCGCTGAGAATCGGACCCAGAGCCGGGGACGTTTCGCGCCGCGTATCGAAGTTGCCGCGCACAATCCATCAATGCAAGGCGAACCTGACTGAGATCCTGGACGATGTGCGATGGCGTCAATGACTTGGGTTCCATGGCTGCCTCGAGGCTGAAACATTTGAAGTTAAGATAGCACATTTGTTCAGTGTCATTGATCACGTTAATTTAGGGGAGGAAGCGTGCCGAGAGCCCGAACCAAGCACCGAGAAGAGGCCATCGACGAACAAAGCCCAGCGCGCAGACTGCGGCTGCGCGCGGCGTGGATGTACTTCGTGGAGGAGATGACGCAACACGAGATCGCACAGAAACTCGGCATCGGTCGGGTGACGGTCGTGCGCCTGCTGGCCGCTGCGCGCGAGAGAAACGAGGTAAAAATTTCGATTGGGGATCGCCTGGTCGAATGCGTGGATCTCGAACGGCAACTCGAGGAGCGATTCGGGATCGCGGAAGCGATCGTCGTACCGCTGTCAGCGCGAGACGCGGATGCCACCGCGCCAGTGAGCGCGGCTGCTGGCGAATATGTGTCGTCGATGGTGCGGTCGAACATGAAAATCGGCGTCGGTTGGGGGCGCACCCTTGTCAGTTCGCTGTCGTACATGGGTGAGCGTCCCGTCGAAAACGTCTCGGTGGTTTCACTGCTGGGCGGCATCATGAAAGCCCGACATTTCAACCCGGCGGAGTTCGCTTGGCGTTTCGCGACGTTGTATCAGGCGGACTGCTACCTGATGACCGCGCCGCTGGTGGTCGACAGCCCGGAGACCCGGCGCACGCTCATCGAGCGCTGCGGCCTCCGGGATATTTTCGATCTGGCGAGATCCCTGGATGCGGTCGTGCTCGGCGCTGCGGGCACTGGCCCGGAGGCAACGGCGCACCGATCGCGGTTCATCAGCGATGCTGATCGCGAATCAGTGATCAAGGCGGGTGCCGTGGGCGATCTGCTCTTCAACTTTTTCGACGCCAACGGACAACTGGTTGACCATCCCATCAACGAGCGTGTGATGTCCGTGCCGCTCGACATCGTCAAGCAAGTACCGGTGCGCGTGCTTGCAGCGGGCGGCGTTAGCAAGGTGCCGGCGCTTGGGGGCGCTCTGAGGTTATTGCGACCGTCCGTATTGATCACCGATCAATACGCCGCAGCGGACTTGCTGAAACTAGCGGACTGACCTTCGCGCGGAAAGGTCCCCGTCACCTTTCCGTACTCCGCGCTCGTCCCCACTGCCGAGAGAAGCGCGCTCTCGCACCTCCCCCCATTCGCAGCGACGGCAGTGATGCTGCGCCGCATCAATTTCTGTATCAGTGCCCGCCGCTGGGTTGTCGCTCGCGTCAACGAGCCCTTGGCGCGGCTCCTCCTTTTTCCGTCCCCAAATTTCCATGCGCTAGGAATAACCCTAGATGCGCTCTTTTTGCCGCTCGGTTGCTTGTACCTTTAGTGAACAAAGTGATATTGTAAAAAACAAATGTGCACTGAACGTCGCGGCGATCCAGGTTGCAGACGCGGGTTAAGGGCACATGCCTGCGCAAGCGCGCGTCACTACCCAGGAGACATCGTCGATGCTCAACATCATTCCCAGCGGCCTGGCGGCCGACCTCAAAGCCCGCGCCCAATCGGGCAGACCTATCCGAATCGGCTTGATCGGCTCCGGCGAAATGGGCACGGACATCGTGACCCAGGTCCGGCAAATGGAAGGTCTCGAGATCGGCGCGATCGCGGACCTCCGTGTCGACGCCGCATGCGAAGCGGTTCGAGTCGCCAATCAGGCGGACGACGGTTATCGCGTCGTCGAGACTGGCTCGGGAATTTCGCAGGCGATCGAGGCCGGATCGATCGCCATCACGCAAGACTCGAATGCGATCTGTACCAACGATCAAATCGACGTGGTTATCGATGCGACCGGCAAACCGGCGGTGGGCGCGCAGATCGGGCTGCTGGCCATGGAGCATGGCAAGCATCTCGTGATGATGAACGTCGAAGCCGATGTGACCATTGGCGCATACCTGCGTCGTGAAGCGGAGCGGCTGGGCGTGGTGTACACGCTCGGCGCCGGCGACGAGCCGAGCTCGACGATCGAGTTGATCGATTTCGTCAGCGCGCTCGGTTATCCGATCGTCGCCGCGGGTAAGGGCAAGAACAACCCGCTGAATATCGACGCGACACCGGACGACTACATGGCGGAAGCCAAGGCGCGCAACATGAATCCGCGCATGCTGGTGGAGTTTGTCGACGGTTCGAAGACCGCGGTCGAAATGGCGGCGATCGGAAATGCGACCGGGCTGATTCCGGATGTGGCAGGCATGCACGGTCCCGCGGCCACGCTCGACCAACTGCATGAGGTGCTTTGTCCGGTGGCGGACGGCGGGATCCTCACCCAAAAGGGCGTAGTCGATTACACCATCGGAAAGGGCGTCGCGCCCGGGGTGTTCGTCGTTGCCGAACTTGCACATCCTCGCCTGCGCGAGCGCATGGCAGACCTCAAGCTCGGCAAGGGGCCGTATTACACGTTCTATCGCCCGTATCACCTGACGAGCCTCGAAGTACCGCTCAGCTGCGCGCGCGCTGTCCTGTACGGCAAAGCCGACATGCGGCCGCTTCCCGTTCCGGTGGTCGAGGTTTGCGCGGTGGCGAAGCGAGACCTGAAAGTCGGTGACCGCCTCGACGCGATCGGCGAATTTACGTACCGCGCGTGGGCCATCGCGGCGGATGACGCGCTTGCGGAGCGCGCGGTTCCATGCGGCTTGCTGGAAGGCGGCATCGTCACCCAAGCAATCCGAAAGGGCGAATTGCTGACGTACCAGAACGCCGCGGTCGACGCGAACGCACCGATTGTCAAACTGCGCCAGCGTCAGGACGAGATGGTCCGTGGCGCGCGTGCCGCCGCTTGAGGAGAGGATGATGGGATTCGTTGCAGAGAAGATCGAAGGAATGCCCGAAGTCTATCGGCACGTCTCCGCGCAAGCGTTGCGTGACGCGCTGAAGAAGATGCAACTCGTGCGTCGATTCGAGGAGAGTGCGGAACAGGCGTACATGCGCGGCCTGATTCACGGCACGATGCACCTGTCCATCGGGCAGGAAGCCTCCGCGATCGCGATGACGATGCTCCTCACCGATGAGGACTACATCACGTCGACGCATCGGGGACACGGCCACTGTATCGGCAAAGGTGCGGATCCGAAACGCATGTTCGCCGAATTCTTCGGTAAGGAGACGGGGTATTGCCGGGGGCGGGGCGGTTCGATGCACATCGCGGATGTGAGCCGCGGAAATCTCGGCGCCAACGGTATCGTGGGCGGAGGCTTGCCTATCGCGGTTGGCGCGGCGCTGTCGATCAAGAAGCGGCGCAAGGACTCGGTTGTCGTGTGTTTTTTCGGCGATGGCGCGAACAATGAAGGTGCGTTCCATGAATCGCTGAATTTCGCCGCGATCTGGAAGCTGCCGGTGATTTTCGTCTGTGAAAATAACCGGTACGGCATGTCGATGTCGGTCGAACGTTCGACGGCCGTCAGTCGGATCTCGCAGCGCGCGGCTGCGTATGACATGCCCGGCGTAACTGTCGACGGCAACAGCTTCGGCGACGTGCTGACGGCGGCTGAAGGCGCGATCGAGCGTGCGCGAAAAGGCGAGGGGCCGACACTCATCGAGTGCGAGACATACCGCATTCGCGGCCACTCCAAGAGCGACCGAAACCGCTATCGCACCCGCGAAGAGATCGAGTCCTGGGGCGCAAGGGATCCCATTGCGAAATTCGAGCGGCAGTTGGTGGAGCTTGGACTGATCGACGCCGCAGCGGTGCAAGTAATCCACGCGGAAGTCGAGGAAGAAATCAAGGCAGGTCTGGACTACGCGCAGAACAGCCCGGCACCGGACATCGCCGAGTTGACGCGCTATGTATATACGGAGAACGGGGGGAATGACCATGAGTGACCAGCGCGAACTGACTTACGCTCAGGCGATTCATGAGGCAATGGGCATCGCAATGGAGCGAGACGAGCGCGTGTTCCTGATGGGCGAGGATATCGGAGTCTACGGCGGTGCGTTCCAGGTGACCGGTGACCTGTTTCAGCGCTTTGGTGCGGAACGTATCATGGACACGCCCATCGCGGAGCTGGCAGGCGCCGGCATTGCGGTCGGCGCGGCCATGACCGGCTGCCGGCCGATCTACGAATTCCAGTTTTCGGACTTCGCAACGCTTGCGATGGAACAAATCGTGAACCAGGCCGCGAAGATGCGTTACATGCTGGGCGGAGAAGTCTCGGTGCCGGTTGTGATGCGCTTTCCGGCCGGTTCGGGGACAGGTGCTGCAGCCCAGCACAGCCAGAGCCTCGAGGCTTGGTTCGCGCACGTTCCTGGGTTGAAGGTGGTGCAACCCAGTACGCCCCATGACGCGAAGGGATTACTGCTTGCTGCGCTCGAGGATCCCGATCCGGTGATGATCTTCGAACACAAGCTCCTGTACAAGAGCAAGGGCATCGTGCCGGAGGGCTACTATGTCGAGCCGATCGGCAAGGCCGTCGTTCGCCGCGAGGGGCGAGATGTCACGATCGTCGCGACTTCGATCATGACCGTGCGTTCGCTGGAAGCGGCAGACGCGCTGCAGCAGGAAGGCATCGACGTCGAAGTGATCGATCTGCGCAGCATCCGGCCGATCGACCGCGAGGCGATCATCGCCAGCGTACGCAAGACTTCGCGTCTGGTATGTGTGTACGAAGGTGTTCAGCAACTGGGCATAGGCGCCGAGATCGCGTCGATCGTATGCGAAAGCGACGCCTTCGATTATCTGGACGCACCGATCGTCCGGCTGGGCGGCTCGGATTGTCCGCTGCCTTACAACCCGCAGCTCGAGAAGGCTGCCGTGCCGCAGGTGCCCGACATTGTCGAGGCGGTTCGGCATATTGTCGGTCGGAGGGGCTGAGATGGCGACCGAAGTGATCCTTCCCCGCGTCGACATGGACATGACCGAGGGCACGATTACCGCCTGGTATGTCAAGGACGGCGACACGATCAGGCAGGGCGAGCCGATCTTCGACATCGAGACCAGCAAGGCCACGATGGAAGTGGAGGCCCCGGCGAGTGGCACGGTCCGGCAGATTACCGCCAGCGTCGGCGATACGGTCCCCGTCGGAACCGTGATCGCATGGATCTATGCCAATGGCGAGACCGTCATCGAGCAGGACGCCGGCACAACCGCATCAGGCGTTGCCGAGCTTGACGCCGAGGCTGAACCCTCGGTCCATCGTCGCGCGGACGTCGCAGCCGCGGCATCGTCGGGCCATATCGGCGATAGCCGGATTCGTGCAACGCCCGCCGCTCGTCGGGCTGCTCGCGAAAGCGAAATCGACCTGGGCAGCCTGCAAGGATCCGGTCCGCATGGCCGGATCGTCGAGAATGACGTGCGCGCCGTCGCCGTCGGCAACGGTGGTTCACGTGAAGTGCCGGCCGGCGCGAGCCGGCAAGGCGCGCTCAATCGGGTCTGGCTGCAGCGCGGCGGTCCGGCGACGCTGGTGCTTCTGCATGGATTCGGGGCCGAGGCGAACAGCTGGCGCCCGTTCTTCAATGCATTGCGCGACGCCGGCCTTGCCAAGAATCTCGGTGTCCTGTCGATCGATTTGCCCGGACATGGAAAATCGCCGGCTGACGCTGCCGCATCACTGGAGAAAATCGTCGACGCGATCGGCGCTACGCTGGCGGCCGAAGATGTCGCAAACTGCCATCTCGTCGGGCATTCTTTCGGCGCGGCTGTCGCGATCGCGTTGAGCGCGTCGCGCCAGGTGCGTGTGTCGTCGTTGACGCTGGCCGCACCGGCCGGGCTGGGTACCGAATGCAACGGTGCGTTCTTGCGCGGGCTGACGCAAGCTGCTGATCGAACCAGTCTTACGCCATGGCTGCGGGAATTGGTCGCGCGTCCCGGTGTGATCGACGAAGCGTTCATCGCGACGGCGGAGCAGCAATTGTCGAGTGAGGCAAAACGTGTGACGCTTGCGTCAATCGCGGAGACGTTCTTTCCGGGCGGCCGGCAGAAGATCGATCTGCGAGAAGCCATCGCGTCGCTGACGATGCCTGTTCGCGTCGTCTGGGGGGCGTCGGATAAGATCATTCCGATTACGCACGCGAACGGCCTGCCTGGCCGGATTGCGCAGCACCGCTTCGCAGACGTCGGTCATTTGCCGCACGTCGAAGCGCTGGCTGATGTGGTCGGTATCGTCGGCGAGCAACTGTCACGGTAGGCGGAGCCATTCATGAACCTGGAGCTTGACGGCAAGATCGCGCTGGTTACGGGGCTATCGTCCCCCGTCGGCGACGAGGTGGTCCGTGCGTTGCGTACCGCCGGCGCAACGGTGCTTACGCAGCGGGCACGCGTTCTCGAACTGGTGGGTGAAACGGGAGACGGTCAAGCCAATGTCGACAGTACGCCGGCGGAAATCTTCACGGCGCGACGTGCGGTTGAACTGGTTGAACGGACCGTGCTTGAATTCGGGAGACTCGATATCGTCGTCCATAACGGCTGCGCGCGCCTGGATGCGGGAAACGATCTCGAGATTCACGAACGAGAGATCGATCACGCGTACGCCGAGTGCGTCAAGGCTGCGTTTTACATCGCCCATGCCGCAGCTTTGCAGTATCGGCGAGTCAAGCGAGGCGTGATCGTCAATATCGCGCCAACTGCCGAAGCGGATTCCTGGTGCGTGCCGTGGCAGAGCGCCTGTGCCGCGGCGCTCTGTCAGCTGTCCCAAGCAATGGGGCAACGATTGAAAGGTGACGGGATCCGTGTCAATGCCGTCTGTCCAACGGTACCCTCATATGACGAGTTTCGCCGCGCCTCACATGGTGTGACGCTGCAGCCGACCCCGCTGCCGTCGATCCCGAGGCGAGATGACGGCATGTCCGCCGCAGTGCGTGCCGCTCTATTCCTGGCTTCGGAGGCGTCACACTACATTTCGGGTCTCGTGTTCCCGATTGAGGTCAATTCGGGTTTTTGTTAGAAGAATCGTTGCTGCGGGCTTCGTGTCGCGTTTTCCCGTATTTACCTGAAAATGAACAATTGTATTATTGCGATAAACATTTGTTCAAAATGGCGGCGCGAAATAACCGCCGGATTCGTCTCGTTTGTTAAAGCAGTTCGTGCGAGGCAGGAGACATGCAATGGAACTCGTTCGGTTCGGTTTACTGGCATTGGCTGTTACGTGGGCGCTGCAGCTCATCGCCGGGTGGGCCCATATGCGCTACTACCGGGACACGCTCAGAAAGACTGCGCGAACGTGGGGCGACGGCTTTCTCGGCGTGGGGACGTTCAAGCCGCGGATCGGGCGCGGCGCAGTTGCGATCGTTGTCATCGGTGACGATTGCATTGTCAGACAAGTATTGGCCATGTCTGGACTGACGGTGTTCGCTCGTTTCGAGGCGCTTTCCGGATTCAATGGCGGGTCGATCGGCGAGTTTCAACACAATTTGGAGTCCTTGTCGCTTGCACCTCGTCTTAGGCACGCGCTTCACAACGCACTCGACATGGCTTGCAGAACCGCGAACGCTAACCGTCCTATCGGTGTCGTGATTGAGTAGACGAACACCGTACGGCACGCAGGTCGCAGCACTGTTTTGATTGACGCATCTGTCGCACATCACAACTTCATCAGGAGACAACCATGAATCCGCTGGATTTTCTTACTCATGCCGCCGAGGCATTTATCGGTGTATTCAACGCAGGCGGAAAGACGTTCGTCGGCTTTGTTACAGGTATTTTGCCGACACTGATCGTGCTGCTCACCGCGGTCTACACGATCATCGCGCTGGTGGGCGAGCAGCGGATTCAGGGATTGGCTCGTTTCCTTTCGAAGAACATCGTGACGCGATATTCGCTGTTGCCGTTGCTCGCGATGTTCTTTCTGACCAATCCGATGGCCTACACGTTCGGCGTCTTCCTTGAAGAGCGTCACAAACCCGCGTTCTACGATTCCGCAGTGTCCTTGTGTCACCCGATTACGGGCTTGTTTCCGCACTGCAATCCGGGCGAGCTTTTCGTCTGGCTTGGTGTGGCAGCAGGTATCACGAAGCTCGCTGAAACCCATGCCGCACCGTTTTCATTGCCGAAACTCGCGCTCTTCTACCTGGGCGTCGGCCTTTTCGTCAATCTCCTGAAAGGGGTGCTGACCGAAGCGATCACCCGCATGATCGCGAAGCGCGAAGGTCTGACGCTCTGAACTCGACACGATAAAACACGAGAAATCATCTGGAGGAGAAGGAAATGGATGCGCGTACGTACAAGGCGGTTGAGGTTCGAAAGGGGGCCAACGGCTGGGGCGGTCCACTCGTCATCGCACCGACGGTGGAGCGCAACAAGATCGTAGCCGTGACCGGGGGAGATATTCCGAAGGTGGCACAGCGGTTGGCCGATCTGACCGGAGCAACGGTTGTGGACGGCTTTCGCAATCCGCCGCTCGAATCGGAAATCGCGGCTGTCGTCATCGATTGTGGGGGAACCGCACGGTGCGGCGTATATCCGCGAAAGCGCATCCCGACCATCAATCTGAGTCCGGTCGGGCAGTCGGGCCCGCTTGCGCAGTTCATTACCGAGGATATCTACGTGTCCGGCGTCGAATTGAACAGCTTGCGGTCCGTCGACGACGACGCGTCGAACGTCGACGCGCATCGCGCCGCCTTGACGAACGGCGACACATCACCCGCCGCAACGCCGTCGCCGGCGCAACCGCGAACCGGGGCAAGCCACGGCGGCTTCGTTGGGATGATCACGTCGGTTGGCCGCGGCATGGGCGGCGTCGTGAATGTGCTGTTCACGAGTGGGCGCAAGTCGATCGATACTGTCATTCG
Organism: Burkholderia sp. 10_S31; assembly: GCF_056930375.1. Lineage (NCBI taxonomy): Bacteria > Pseudomonadati > Pseudomonadota > Betaproteobacteria > Burkholderiales > Burkholderiaceae > Burkholderia > Burkholderia sp. 10_S31. The sequence goes on along the minus strand of NZ_JBXOWK010000001.1, from coordinate 2,675,556 downwards.
CAACGTGCTGCCTTTCATGGCGTTCGTGACGATGCTGATCGGCGTGATCAATTCGACCGGGGTGGGGACCGGGCTCGCTCATCTGCTTTCGCCGCTGGCCGGTAATATTGTCGGGCTCGTGATCCTGTCGGCGATCTGCGGTCTTCCGTTCCTGTCGCCCGTACTCGGACCGGGTGCCGTGATCGCGCAGGTCATCGGCGCGGCAATCATCGGGCCGGCCATCGGCAATGGCACGATTCCGCCGCATATGGCGCTGCCGGCGCTATTCGCGTATGACACCCAGGTCGGTTGTGATTTCGTGCCAGTCGGGATGGCACTCGGCGAAGCGAAACCGGAGACGATTCGCGTCGGCGTGCCGGCCGTACTGATCAGTCGACAGATCATGGGGCCGATCTCGGTGTTGATCGCCTGGGTGGTCAGTTTTGCTCTATAAAAACATCTTGAGGTCACGCATGCATTACTACAAGACAATCATTTCCAGTATCGGCGAAGAGGTGGAGTCCCTTCTCGAAGGTGGCGTGCTGATTTTGTATTCGGATGGAGCGCCTCCCGAACTGGCAGAGGTATCGGTCCTTCACCGCGTAGAGCAGGCGCACAGCCAGGCGCCGCGTATCGGTTCCGTGCTGCGCATCGGCGAAATTTCCGCGGTCGTGACCGCCGTGGGACCGACGGCCTGGAACAAGGTGAGCGAACTGGGCCATGTCGTCATCACGTTCAATGGAGCCCATTCGGCAGAGCGCCCCGGCGAGATCTGCGCATCGACGGTCGATTGTGAACGGCTCTTCAAGAGCATGCAGAAAGGGACCGTCATCGAGATCGTTGACGCCTGAATCGCGCCGACGTCAATCGTCGTCACCCACGGAATACGAAAAGGCATCGTCATGTTGGAAACTCAGGTTGTTGTCAAGGTACACGAGGGTCTGCACGCACGCCCCGCGACTCAATTCGCCAAGCTTGCGAAGGAGTTCAATAGCGCGCTGAAAATCGGGAGAGGTGATGCATGGGCGGACGCGAAGAGCGCTGTGAAGCTCATGTTGCTAGGTGTGAAGCAGGACGAGCAGATACTTCTCCGAGCGGACGGCGAAGATGAATGCGAGGCGCTCGACAGGTTGACGCAATTTCTGTCGAATGTCAGCGCAATCGTGCAGGGCGCCACCGCGCCGGACGGCCATCAAGGGTCCGACGGCTCAGCGACGGCTCCGCGAGCGTTCGAGCACACGGGCGCGGCGCGATCCGCTGACGATGCCGATTCTTCGGGCGCATTGATAGGTGTTCCGGCGAGTGAAGGCCTGGCGTTCGGCAGTGCGCTCGCGTATGTTCGTGACGAGCTCGTGGTCGATCGCCAGTTCGTGTCGGAACACGAGGTAACAGACGAGGCCGCGCGATTCACCGCGACGCTCGAGTCCACTTTGGCTGCGATGCTCGAGCCGGGCGACGGGACGATGGGAAACGAGATCATCGAGGCGATCGCCGATGTCGCAAGGAGCGACGACTATGCGGGCACGATTCGCGAGCTCATCGCAACGCGGTGGAGCGCGGCGGCGGCTACGCTGAAATGCGGGCAGGATCTGGCGTTCGCGTTCGAATCGATGACGGACGAGTACCTTCGCAGCCGCGCCGACGACATTCGCGGCCTGACACGCGAGATCGTGGCCGTGCTTCTTGGCAAGCAGCAGAAGTCGCTGCGGGAACTGGAGGTGCCGAGCATTATCCTTGCCGAAGAACTGTCCGCGCCGGATCTCGCGCGCGCGAACCTCGCCAATATCCTCGGAATCGTCTGCACATCCGGCAGCGCGACGTCTCATGTTGCGATCATCGCACGCTCGCATGGCATTCCGGCAGTTCTGGGTCTGCCGATCGACAAGGACAGACTGCGATCGGTCGCACGTGTATCGATTGACGGTACGACCGGGGAGGTCTGGCTCGACCATTCCGACGCGCATGAAAAGGAACTGTCGCGCCGTATCGACGCGCAGCGCGAACAGCAATCGGCGCTCCTTGCTTACCGGGACGTCGAGCCCTCCACGCGCGACGGACGCAAGATACTGATCGCCGCGAACATGGGTTCTCTGTCGGAACTCGACTCGGCCCTGCAAGCCGGCGCGATGGGCGTGGGACTATTCCGTACCGAGCTTTTGTTCATGGACCATCAGCGCGTGCCTACGGAGGACGAGCAATACGAAGTTTATGCCACGCTCGCACAGCGCTTTCACCCGTGGCCTGTCATCATTCGGACGCTCGATGCTGGCGGCGACAAGCCGCTGCCGGGCATTCGCTTCCCGAAGGAGGAGAATCCATTTCTGGGGTGGCGAGGCATCCGGATGTGTCTCGACTGCCCCGAAGTGTTCGAGCCGCAACTGCGGGCGCTACTGCGTGCCGCTGCCCACGGAAACATCTGCGTGATGCTGCCAATGGTCGACGATGTCGACGAGGTTCGCCGCACGAAGGCGATCATCGAGCGCATCGCTGTGGAACTGACCGAAGCGGGGGTGCCGTTTGCGGTTCCGAAGCTCGGCATCATGATCGAGACGCCGGCTGCGGTTCTCACGGCCGATCTGCTGGCGCAGGAAGTCGAATTCTTCTCGATCGGCACCAACGACCTCACGCAATACATCATGGCCGTCGATCGCATGAATCCCAGCCTTGCCTCGCTCTACAGGACCGAGCACCCGGCTGTCATTCAGGCGATCAAGATGGTATGCGACGCGGCGAAGCGGGCGCACATCAGTGTCGGCGTGTGCGGTGAAGCTGCGTCACGGCCAAACATGATTCCGGTGTTCGTGAACCTCGGGGTCGACGAACTCAGTATGAGCCCCAACTCGGTACTGCGCGCAAAGAAACTCGTGACGGAAATCTGATTTCCGATCGGGAAACGACAGAGGCGTGGCATCGACGATCCACAAGATTCGTATTTGCCACTGCTTCGCGGGCCCGGTTTGATACACGGAGGGGCGGGCGACCTGTCTCGCCGCGCAGGTATCCGGTCTTGTCGGGCTATTTCACTATGCCTCCCGAGCTGCTTACCGGCCGACATCGCGCGATTCGAGGAGGCGATTTTGCCGGATGGAACTGCCGTCCGGTCTTCTCGAACACGCGCAGCCTTCACACCCGAAAGCCGTTCGAGCTTTCCCCAAAATTGCTTGGTTTCCTTCCACGGCTCGTCCAGTCGGGCGTCTGCATCAAGTACGCGTGATGAACCGCGAGGTGAAACGTCAGGCCGCACCCACCTGCAGCGAGGCTGCTCGTCGCGCTGAATCGGTTTTGCAGCGTCCGGCGCGTGCGGTCTCACCCCAGCTGCGTTTCACCCAGGCATACCGGGCGATGTCCGCGTGATCCCTGATCATCATTTGCCTTGTATTACCTGCCGGACGGCTGCTATCGCTACAGCCCTGTCTGACATTGGGTGACGGCATGCGTAACAGATTCGCGGCGATTGCGACGAACGGCGTGGCCAAGTTTCGGACGCAGGGCAGGCCTACTGTCGCACTGATAAATTTTGGCGATCAGTGCAAATCGCGAATCGCAATTGGACCGCTTCAATTTGGAGGTGGACGATCGTTTCACTTGCCGTGAACAAAAAGCTTCTAGAGGCGAAATCGTGAGACAAATGTAGCGAAATAAACCGACAAATACCAGTCGTTGCTGCATTTCCAGGTGTTTTCGTACGGCGAAGATTCACATAATGACGGAGGTGGGACGGAGATGGAGATGAACATGCAAGAGATTCGCATAAGCGAATCTGCACCCAAAAAGTTGTCCGGAAACATGGGGCCGATCGGCCTGGCGCTGATGGTGCTCGCGTTCTCGGCACCTTTGACAACGGTATCCGGTTACATCCCGTTCGCGCTGATGTTCGGAGGCGTCAGCAGTCCGATCCTGTTCGTCGTCGTCACGATCGTTCTGCTGTTCTTTTCCGTCGGCTACGTGACGCTCAACAACATCGTCAAGCGCCCGGGCGACTTCTACGCGTTCGTCAGTTTCGGCATCGGGAAGTCGACTGGCCTCGGTTCAGGCATCCTCGCGGCGGTGTCGTATTTTCTGCTGCTCGCCGGGGTGACGTCGTTCTTCGGCGTGTCCTGTTCCGATCTCCTTCATGAAACGACTGGTGCCGTGCTCCCGTGGTACATCCCGACGATCGCATGCTGGATGGCGTGCGGGATCCTCAGCTACCTGCATGTCGAGTTGTCGGCGAAGGTGCTGACGTGGATCATGCTGCTCGAGATCGCGGTATGTCTCATCTTCTCGTTCTTCGTGCTGGCGAAGGGCGGGGCGGCGGACATCTCGGCAACCGCGCCGTTTGCGCCGAGCCAGCTGTCGAAGAGCGCGAGCGTGCCGTTCTCGGTGCTGTTCATCGTCGGTTTCTTCATGGGATTCGAGGCGACCGCGCTGTTCCGGGATGAAGTCCGGATGCCCGACCGGACGATTCCGGTAGCCACGTATGGTGCGGTCATCTTCATCGGCGTCGTCTATACCATTTGTGCGTATGCGCTGATCATGGCCTATGGGTCGCATGTCCAGGACATCGCTACCAAGACCCCTGCCGCAATGTTTCCCGACGCATTCTCGAAGTTCGTCAGCGGCCGTCTCCATGTCGTGATCTCGCTGCTGGTGCTGACGTCGGCGTTCGCATCGGCGCTGTCCACGCAGAACGTGCTGGCCCGCTACATGCACAACCTCGGCACCGACGGCGCGCTGCCGCGATTCCTCGGCAAGGTTCATCCGAAGCACGAGTCGCCCTATCTCGCGTCGATCACGGTGTCGGTGATGGTGCTCTGCGTGCTGATCCCCTTCATCGCGATGGGCGCCAAGCCCGATCTGCTGTACGGGCAACTCTCCGGAGTCGGTACGTCGGGGATCGTCGTTCTGATGGCCATCGTCAGCATCTCGTCGCTGGTATGGTACGGCCGGAGCGGCAGGCACCAGGGCGTCAGCTTCTTCAAGTCGGCGGTCGCGCCCGCCATTTCGTCGGTGTTCTTCATCGCGCTCGTCGTGCTGATCGCGCAGCACTTCGATGTTCTGGCAGGTGGCGATCCGGGGCAGTACGTGTGGATGTTCTATTGCCTGATTGGTGTGCTGCTCGTCGGCATCGCACTGGCGCAATACTTCAAGTACCTGCGCCCGGAAATTTTCGAAAGACTCGGCCGCAGCCACAAGGACTGAATCGTTGAACGACCGGGGCGGACACGTTCTGCCTCATCCCGGGTCGTTTCTCCTTTGATCCCGAGCAATTTCGGGATCTTTTTTTATTTTCCGGCTCGTTGCATCAGATGCGCCCGGCTGCCAGTCACGGCCGGTGCGGAAACGTCACGACCGGATCATCCGTTCATCCAGAAGATGTCCGATTTGTCGGACGCATCCCAAACCATGGTCGTCGAGACTGCAAGCGAAAACAACAAACGGGCTGCAACACGCGCATCATTCTTTCTCGCTGGAATAAGCGTCGCGACGTGGGCGCCGCTGGTGCCGTATGCGAAGGCGCGGCTTGACGTCGACGAAGCGAAATTCGGCTTCCTGCTGCTGTTCCTGGGAATCGGCGCCGTCGGATGCATGCCGCTCTGTCAGCGCGCGGTCGAGCGATTCGGTTGCCGCAAGGTCATCGGCGCGGGCGCCGCGATGATCTGCGCATCGCTTCCGCTCCTGGCGACGCTGTCCGGCATGCCAGCGATGGCGATCACGCTGTTGATCTTCGGCGCCGGCCTGGGATTCGTCGACGTCGCGATGAATATCCAGGCCACGCTCATCGAGCGGCAAAGCGGCGAGCAACTCATGTCCGGCTTCCACGCCCTGTTCAGCGTCGGCGGAATCGCGGGCTCGCTGGTCGGCGGATCACTGCTGTCGGCCGGCGCGAATCCGCTTGGGGTAGCGGGTGCGATGGTCGCCGTCATCGCCGTGCTCATGTTTCGCTACGCGCGATACCTGGAGTCGGCAGGGCCCGGCGAGCGCACGGCGTCGGCGTTGATCCTGCCGCAGGGGATCGTGGTCCTGATGGGCGCCATTGCAATCGGATGCTTTCTCGTCGAAGGCGCGATGCTCGACTGGAGCGCATTGTTTCTGACATCCGTGAAGTCTTACGCGCAGGATCGCGCAGGCTTCGGCTATACCGCGTTCGCGATGACGATGGCGATCGGTCGACTCTTCGGCGACATGTTGATTACCCGGTTCGGCTCGCGCACGGTGATCGTCTCGGGCGGGACCCTCGGCGCAGTCGGGATGTGCATCGCGATTGCTTCGCCGTCGGGCATGGGCGCGATCGTCGGGTTTGCCGTATGCGGAGCCGGGTGCGCGAACATCGTACCTATCCTGTTTGCCGCTGCCGGGCGGCAAACGGCCATGGATCCATCCGCCGCGATTTCATCGATCACGACATTGGGCTATGGCGGCAATCTGGTCGGACCGGCGATTGTCGGCTTCTTCGCGCATGCGATCGGTCTGCATCTAGCATTTGCGTTGCTCGCCGGGTTGCTGCTGCTCGCCGCGTTCGGCGGCCGGAAGATCGAGTCGTGACGTATGCGCGCCGCGAATGAGTCGCGGCACGCGATCGAACGTCAGGCATGCGTTGTCGATTGATTACGAATTTCGATCAGCGAGCATTTTTGTTCTTCATTGGATTGAATCGGTCCAGGTTGATGTAATGCGCTGACGTCTTTCATCGTGAGCGAATGCCATGACCGATCTCTCATCCGGCGATTTCTCGGTCGCCGACATCGAAGCCGCCTCCGTGCGCATCCTGCCGTTCGTCGTGCGAACGCCTCTGCTCGAGAGCGAGGCGCTCAACCGTGCGGCGGGCGCCCGTGTACTCGTCAAGGCGGAAAGCCTTCAGAAGACGGGGTCCTTCAAGTTCCGGGGCGCATGCAATCGCGTGCTGCAAATTCCGGCAGCCCTGCGGCCGCGCGGCGTTGTCGCCTTCTCGTCGGGAAATCACGCGCTGGCGATCTCGGCGGTTTGCGCGCGGTTCGGCATGCCGGCCACGATCATCATGCCGGCGGACGCACCAAAGGCAAAAATCGAAGGCGCGCGGGCCTACGGTGCGACCGTGCGTCTCTATGACCGACAAACGGACGACCGGGAAGCAATCGGCCGGGATATCGCGGAGCGCACCGGCGCGGTGACCGTTCCCCCCTACGACGATCGCCAGGTGATGGCCGGCCAGGGCACCGTCGGTCTCGAGATCGTGCAGCAGACGCAAGCCATCTCCGTGGTCCCGGATGTGGTGCTTGCGGCAGCCAGCGGCGGCGGGCTGGTCGCCGGGGTCGCGACAGCGATCAACGCGTACTGCCGGCAAGCGCGCATCTACGCTGTCGAGCCGAAGGGGTTCGACGATCACGCACGATCGCTGGCGAAGGGCGAGCAGGTCGCCAATGCCGCGGGCACCAGATCCATCTGTGATTCGCTGCAGGTCGCGTCTCCCGGCAAGCTGACGTTTCCGGTCAACAAGCGGCTTCTGGCCGGGAGTCTCGTCGTCGACGATGACGAGGTGCGTCGGGCGATGCGAGCGGCGTTCGAGACGCTGAAGCTCGTCGTGGAACCCGGTGGCGCGGTGCCGCTCGCGGCGGTCCTTGCCGGCAAGCTCGACGTAGCCGGAAAGACCGTCGTGCTGGTGCTGAGCGGCGGTAACGTGGACCACGACGTGTTCGTCAGTGCGCTGGTTTGATCATCCCGCACGTCTACCCAGAGCGCATTCCTGCCAGGAGGCAATTGCCATGCTGCAGCCAGACAGCAAACAGTATCGACGCGTCGCGCACACGATCGACGCATTCATGACGCTCGACTACACGGGCGTCGGACTGATCGGCAACATCTACGCGGCGCTGCAGAAGCGGCAACCCGGCTTCGCATGCATGGGCGCGGCCGAACGAATCGTCGAGGCGGTAAGGCGACAAGGGGGGCCGGTGCTCATCGCCACGGGATTCCCGGAGGGCGGCGGTGCGCCCGAAACCGATGGACCGGTGGGCGCCGCGCTGATGGCACGCGCATTCTTCCTGGGCCTGGGGGTGCCGACCGTCATCGTGATCGACGAGGACTGGGAGGAGATGATGGTGCAGACCTGCCGAGGCGCGGGGCTGGCGCCGATGCCGTTCCCGGACAATGGCGTGGTCAAAGGAATCGAGTACCTGCGGCCCGTCTACATCCGGACCGTCCCCAAGGACAAGGAAGGCAGTCATCGCGTGTCGGACGACCTGCTCGAGCGCACCCGGCCCAGCGTGATGATTTCGATCGAGCGCCCTGGTTGCAATGCGCTGGGGCTCTACCACGGCTTGGGCGGTCGTCCGCTCGACGGGCTCGTCGCCGATCTCGACTACCTGTTTTATCAGGGCAAGGCGCGCGGCATCCTGCATATCGGCGTGGGCGACGGCGGGAACGAACTCGGCATGGGTGTCATTGCGGCCGATCTGCCCGCGTTTTCGCCGAAGGCTGCGTCGACCGGCGTTGCGGGGCGTGGCGGCGTGGCGGCGGTCAATGCGGCCGATCACCTGGTCGTCGCGAACGTATCGAACTGGGGCGCGACGGGCATCATCGCGGCGCTTTCGGCGCTGCTGGAGAACCCTGTCGTGTTTCACGATCCCGAACTCGAGATCCGCTGCATCGAATGCTGTGTCAATTCGGGAGGCGTGGACGGCATGTTCATGGCGCCCGAGCCTGCCGTGGACGGCATCAGTGCGCTCGAATGGGAGGGATTGCTTCGTACACTTCGCGCAAGTGTTCGACGCACGCTTGGGGACTCGATCAACTGGCAGGGCGAACGCGGCGACTGGAGGCAACTGAAATGACGGAGAAAACCACGATCGATGCGCGCCTCGCCGAACTGGGCCTCGAACTGCCGCCGGCGAGCGTGCCGCGCGGCAGTTATCTGCCCGCGGTGCGGTCGGGGAACTACCTTCAGATAGCCGGGCAGGGCCCGCGTCTGGGCGGTGAGCTGCTGTATGCGGGAAAGGTCGGCACCGACCTCAGCGTGGAAGACGGGCAGCGTGCCGCTCGGCTCTGTGCACTGAATATCCTGAGCCACATCGGGCGCATGCTGGGCGGCGATTTTTCGCGCGTCGTCCGCATCGTTCGCGTGGCCGGCGTCGTGCAGTGCGATGCCGACTTTACCGAGCATGCGCAGGTGCTGAATGGCGCTTCCGATCTGTTCTACGCCGTGCTGGGCGAAGCGGGGCGGCATGCCCGCATCGCGACCGGCGCCAATTCCCTGCCGTCCGGCATGGCGGTGGAGGTGGAGGCGACCGTCGAAGTCGCTTGATGCCCGCATGCGCGGATTGCCGGGCGCGACGGAATCACCGCGGCACGAAACCTGAAGGAATCGATGATCAATCTGAGAAGCCTGGAAACCTTCTACTGGGTCGCAACGCTCAACAGCTTTCACAAGGCGGCGACCAAACTGCACACGACGCAGTCCGCGGTGTCGCACCGGATTTCCGGCCTGGAGGACGATCTGGGCGTGCTGCTGTTCGAGCGCGCGGCGCGTACCATCCGATTGACACCGCGCGGCCGGACGCTGCTGGAGTACGCAGAGCGGTTCCTCGCGCTTGAGTCCGAACTGATCGCGGCGATCGCGAGCCCTCGGACGCTGTGCGGCGTGGTTCGGCTGGGTGTCGCCGAAACGATCGTCCATATGTGGCTCACCGAGTTCATCGAGCGTGCGCATCGCGAACATCCGGGGATCGTCATTGACATCGTGGTCGACATCACGCCGACGCTTCGCGACGCGCTAAAGTCCGGCGAGATCGACATGGCGTTTCTGCTGGCCGGGCCCGTGGTGGATCCCGATTTCGTCGAAGTGCAGCTGTGCCGATATCCGGTCGACTTCCTCGTTTCCCCTGATCTCGATGTCGGCGACAGCCCGTTGACGCCGGACACCCTGGCGCGCTTCCCGATCATCACGCTGCCGAAGCGGACCCATCCGTACATCAGGCTGAGAGACGCCATTGCGACGCGGGACAAGCCGTCTCCGCGCATCTTCTCGAACGGGTCGCTGTCGACGATCGTGAAGATGGCGATCGACAGGATCGGCATCGCCGTGATGCCGGGTGCGGTCGCGCGGCGCGAAATCGAGACGGGAGTACTCGTCGTCAAGGAATCGACACTCGCGCTGGACGATTTCGTATTCAGCGCGGCGTACGCACGCGGGCTCGACGTACGCATCCACGAAATCCTGACCGGATTGGCCCACGACGCGGCCGCGTCGACGCGTCGCTAGACGCATGTTCCGACGTGCGACAACGCGTCGCGATTAATGGGGTTATATCAACGCGCAACCCGTTGCCTGACGAGGTTTGGAGATTTTTATCATCCTTTGGGTGGACGAGGGATGCACGTGTCATTTCTAGAATGAAATCAATTGCCGGCACACGCGATATCACCGTCCGGCTTGACGCGATGCGCACGTTGCGCGCCTTTCGACAGGGTTTCAGGGAAGCGCGGCATGGCGATCATTTCGACCGACAAACAGGCTGTTGACCACCGGTTTTCGCAAGAGCGCCGGACAGGAGGGCGCAAATGACCGATGCGAGCGAGAAGCGGGTGGCCTCGACAAACCCGGCGGTGCGCTACGACGCATCGGAAAAGCAGAAGGCGTACGCGAAGACGGCGCGCATTCCGATCAAGATCGTCCCGATCGAGCCGCTTCGCAAGCCACGATGGATCCGAGCCAAAGTCGCGACGCCCAACACGCGCTTTTTCGAGATCAAGACGATCCTGCGCGAGCACAACCTTCACACCGTGTGCGAGGAAGCGAGCTGCCCGAACATCGGCGAATGCTTCGGCAAGGGCACCGCGACGTTCATGATCATGGGCGACAAGTGCACGCGCCGATGCCCGTTCTGCGACGTCGGTCACGGCCGTCCCGATCCGCTCGACGCGGACGAACCGAAGAACCTCGCGCGCACGATCGCCGCGCTCAAGCTCAAGTACGTGGTGATCACGAGCGTGGACCGCGACGACCTGCGCGACGGCGGCGCGGCCCACTTCGTCGAGTGCATCCGCGAAGTGCGCGAGCAGTCGCCGGAAACGCGCATCGAGATCCTGACGCCGGACTTCCGCGGCCGTCTCGACCGCGCGATCTCGATCCTGAACGCCGCACCGCCCGACGTGATGAACCACAACCTCGAAACGGTGCCGCGCCTGTACAAGGAAGCGCGCCCGGGTTCGGACTACGCGCACTCGCTGAAGCTCTTGAAGGACTTCAAGGCGCAGCATCCGGATGTCGCGACGAAGTCGGGGCTGATGGTCGGCCTCGGTGAAACCGAAGAGGAAATCCTGCAGGTGATGCGCGACCTGCGCGCGCACGACGTCGACATGCTGACGATCGGCCAGTATCTGCAGCCGTCCGAGCATCACCTGCCGGTGCGAGCGTACGTGCATCCGGATACGTTCAAGATGTACGAGGAAGAGGCGTACAAGATGGGCTTCACGCACGCGGCGGTCGGCGCGATGGTGCGGTCGAGCTATCACGCGGATCTGCAGGCGCATGGGGCCGGCGTTGCGTGAGGGGCGAAGCCGGTGCGCGTGATAAAGCGCGGTTATCGAAAAACATCGCCAACGGCAATTGGACCCGATCAATTTGGCGGCCGAAGATGGCCGCGATACGAACCGGACTGAGTACCGTACCGGCCCGAAACCGATGAAGGGTGCCCGGACACATGAACGATCGCGGCGCGATGCAGCGATCGTTCGATCATGCTGACGATATGTTGGAGGCGTAAGGAGATGGAAATGGAGATGGAGATGAAACTGAATGTGGAAGACGTGCAGATAGAAGCGTCTCCGCAGAAGAAGCTGTCGGGCAGCATGGGGGCCGTCGGCCTGGCGCTCACCGTGCTGGCGTTCTCGGCGCCGTTGACGACCGTGTCGGGTTACATCCCGTTCGCGCTGATGTTCGGCGGAGTCGGCAGCCCCGTGATATTCGTACTGACGACGCTGGTATTGCTGCTGTTTTCCGTCGGCTATGTGACGCTCAACAATATCGTGAAGCGCCCGGGCGACTTCTATGCGTTCATCAGCTATGGCATCGGAAAGTCGACCGGCCTCGGCTCTGGCATACTCGCGGCGGTTTCGTACTTCCTGCTCCTCGCCGGCGTCACGTCGTTCTTCGGCGTCTCGTGCTCGGATCTCGTGCACGACATGACCGGCCTGGCGATTCCATGGTACTGGCCGACGCTCGCGTGCTGGCTGGTGGTCTCGATGCTGGGATATCTTCATGTCGAGCTGTCCGCGAAGGTGCTGACGTGGGTGATGATTCTCGAGATCGTCGTCTGTCTGGTATTTTCGTTCGGTGTGCTGGCAAAAGGCGGCGTGCCGGGTGTTTCCGCATCCGCTCCGTTCATGCCGAGCCAACTGGCGAACAGTACCAACGTGCCGTTCTGCATGCTGTTCACCGTGTCGTTCTTCATGGGGTTCGAGGCGACCGCCTTGTTTCGCGACGAGGTGAAGATGCCGGACCGGACGATTCCGCGTGCGACCTATGGTGCCGTCATCTTCATCGGCGTGATCTACACGCTGTGTGCGTATGCGATGATCATGGCTTACGGGCCGCAGGTTCAGTCGATCGCGGCCAAGACGCCCGCGGCGATGTTCCCTGACGCCTTCGCGAAATTCGTGAGCCCTGGCCTGCACCTGATCGTTTCGGTGCTGGTGATGACGTCGGCGTTCGCGGCGAGCCTGTCCACGCAGAACGTGCTTTCGCGCTATATGCACAACCTGGGCACGGACGGCGCGCTGCCCCGCTTCCTCGGAAAGGTGCACGCGAAGCACGAGTCTCCGTATCTTGCCTCGATGACCGTCTCGGTCATGGTGCTGTGCGTGCTGTTGCCGTTCATTCTGATGGGCGCCAAGCCCGATCTGCTTTACGGGCAGCTCTCCGGAGTCGGAACGTCGGGCATCATCATTCTGATGACCATCGTCAACATCTCGTCGCTGGTCTGGTACGTTCGCCGAGGCAGGCAACAGGGCGTGAGTTTCGCCAAGTCGTTTCTGGCACCGGCGATTTCGTCAGTATTCTTCATCGCGCTGGTTTATCTCGTGGCCGCACATTTCGACGTGCTTGCGGGCGGTGACCCCGGGCAGTACGTGTGGATGTTCTACTGCCTGATCGGTGTGCAGGTCGCGGGCATGGCACTTGCCCAATACTTCAAGCACCGGCGCCCCGAAGTCTTCGAATGCCTGGGGCGCAGCCAGAACGGTTGACGATGACGACAAGCCAGGACTCGCCGAGTCCTGGCTTTTTTGCGCTTGCGCCAAGCAAGCGCGGCGTGGCGCCTAGCGCCCTTCGTAATGCGCGGCGACGTTTTGCGCCAGCCCGGCAACGATCGCACTCAGCGGCATGTCGACGCGGCGAACGAAACTGGCGGTGAACGGCATCACCGGCATCTCGTGGCCGGTGTCGATTCGGAGCAGGCGGCCGCTGGCCAGATGTTCGGCCACGACGTGGTGTGGAATTGCCGCGATGCCGATGCCGTCGAGCGTCATCCGGACGATCGACGACAGCGACGAGTTGCCGAAGATTCTCACGTGATGCAGATGCGACCGATCGAACATCTCCTTTAGCTGCATGTACGGACGTGTCGATCTGGAGAACGTGATGATCGGCTGCCGCGCAAGATCGCTCAGCGTGAGGTGGGCCGTGTCGCATTCAAAATCCGACGAGACGATCCAGCTGATCGGATAGCTGCACAACGGCAGATTCTCCGCGTTGCTCGCGTTCACGGGGCCCATCAGGAGCGCGACGTCGATCGTGCCGTCGGCGAGCCCAGCGGTCAGGTTCGGCGTGGCGTCGACATTGACCTCGAGCGTGATCTGCGGGTATTCGACGCTGAGCCGCTTGAGCAGCGCGGACAGCCATGTGTGCACGATCGTGTCCGACGCGCCGAGCTGAACCGTCCCGCTCAGGGCCGTCCGGCCAGCGACGGCCTCGACCATTTCGGCGCTCAGCGAAATCATTTGTTCCGCGTAGACGAGCAGTTGCCTGCCCTTGATGGTCAGGAAGCAACCCCGCTTGTCTCGCTCGAACAGACGTCCCTTCAGTTGCTGTTCGAGTTGCGCGATGCGCGCGGATACAGCGGGCTGTGTCGTGTGCAACCTTTCCGCGGCACGGTGAAATCCCCCCAGCTGGGCGACGGCGTAAAAGGTCTCCAGGTTTCGAAGATCGATCATGTGGCGAACTCCACCCGCGTGGGGAAAAGCGATTCGATCGCGCGCATCCGAATGTCGACCGGCGATCGGACGAGGCGACACATATCCCCGGCGCGGGGAAGGTTCGATCGATCATAGCGACGAAGGGTGGGGTGCTCAACACAGAACACCCGATTCCGGGGAAAGCGGACGCGCTGCGATTTCTTTCTCCACCTTTAGGTGGACGAACCTCATCAGGCGCATCACTAGAATTTTAACAACGCTGAAACGAACAGTGCGTTCGTGGCGGTTGAAGCGAGCAGTCGACGATCGATCGCGCTCGCACGGTTCTGGTGTCGACGTGAATTCATGATCGGGATGCGGACTGGCGCTCACGCACTGATAAGAATCGGTGATCGCGCGAAATCGCCAATCACAATTGGACCGGACGAAATTGAACGGTGACGATTGAAATGGCATGTCGGCACTGCTGTCGCGATATTCGTGGGGCGAGCCGGATTTGCAACACGGTCGAGTGTGTCGCGTCGAGGCGCACAGCCACGCACACCATTTAAATTAAGGAGATTGGAATGTCCGCCTTGAAGTTTCCCAGTGAGCGGCTCGTGGACGCTTATCGCGCCATGCGAACGATTCGCCGCTTCGAGGAGCGCGTGATGGACGAGATGGCGACCGGCGACATTCCGGGCAATACCCATCTTTGTGCCGGGCAGGAGGCGAGCGCCGTCGGCGTGTGCCTGCACCTGACGGACAAGGACTACATTTCGTCGACCCATCGCGGGCATGGTCACAGCATTGCCAAGGGATGCGATATCGGCGCAATGATGGCCGAGCTGTTCGGGCGTGCGACGGGAACGTGCGGTGGCAAAGGCGGCTCGCAGCACATCGCCGACCTGCGCAAGGGGATGCTGGGCGCGAACGGCATCGTGGCCGGCGGTGCGCCGATCACGTGCGGCGCCGCACTCACGGCGAAGTTGCTCGGCACCGGTGGCGTGGCGGTGGCGTTCGCGGGTGACGGTGCGATGAACGAAGGCGTGATGTCGGAGAGCTTCAACCTCGCGAAGATCTGGATGCTTCCAATCGTCTTCGTGATCGAGGACAACGGCTTCGGCGAAGCGACGGCGAACGCGTTCGTCTCGGCCGGCAGCTTCACGCGGCGCGCGCAGAGCTACGACATTCCCGCTGCGGAGGTGGACGGTACCGACTTGTTCGCGGTCTACGATGCCGCCGGCCAGGCGATCGATCGTGCCCGCAATGGCGGCGGCCCGAGCCTTCTGCAGATTCACGTGCCGCGCTACTACGGTCACTACAGCGGAGACCCCGACAACTATCGCACGCCGGAAGAAAAGAAGGCCATGCGCCAGGAGCGCGATTGCGTCGCCAATTTCCGCAGGCAGGTGCAGGAAGGATCGCAAGTGGCCAACGGCGAGCTGGACGCGATCGATGCGCAGATCGAGGCCGAGATCGACGCCGCCGTGAGTGCTGCGCGCGCAGCCCCGTTCCCGCCGCTTTCGGCACTGACCGCCGACGTCTACGTGAAGTATCTGTAAGGACCCACAGCAATGGCAAAGAAATCGTTCCGTCAAGCGCTGAATGACGCGCTGCACTCGGAGATGGCGCGTGATCCGCGCGTGATCATGATGGGTGAGGATTTGACCGGCGGCGCGGGCGCCAACGGCGTCAAGGATGCGTGGGGCGGTGCTTTCGGCGTGACGCGCGGGCTGCTCGACGCCTACGGCCCCGAGCGCATTCGCGATACGCCGATCAGCGAGGCCGCATTCGTCGGCGCGGCCGCCGGCGCGGCCCTCACGGGTTTGCGTCCGATCGCCGAACTGATGTTCGTCGACTTCGCCGGCGTATGTCTCGACCAGATCATGAATCAGATCGCGAAGTTCCGGTACATGTTCGGCGGCCGCGCCAAGACGCCGCTCGTGATTCGCGCGACGTACGGGGCCGGCACGCGCTCGGCCGCGCAGCACACGCAGGCGTTCTATCCGATCTTCACGCACATTCCCGGCCTCAAGGTTGTGATCCCGTCAAATCCGTACGACGCGAAAGGCCTGCTGCTCCAGGCGATCCGCGACGACGATCCGGTGATCTTCCTCGAAAACAAGATGCTGTACGACACCGTGGGCGAAGTGCCCGACGGCGCATACACGATTCCGTTCGGCGAGGCGCGGGTGGTGCGGGACGGGAAAGACGTGCTGATCGTTGCGCTCGGCCGCATGGTCGGCGTGGCGGAGACGGCCGCTCGCCTTCTCGCGGCGGACGGCGTGTCGGCATGCATCATCGATCCGCGCACGACGTCGCCGCTCGACGAGGACACGCTGCTCGAATACACCGAGGACATCGGACGGGTCGTGATCGTCGATGAGGCGAATCCACGCTGCAGCGTCGCGACGGACATCTCCGCGCTACTGGCCGACAAGTGCTTCGACTCGCTGAAGGGGCCGATCCGGCTCGTGACGGCGCCGCACACGCCGGTGCCGTATGCACCGAACCTGGAAGACGCGTACGTGCCGTCGCCGGAAGCCGTCGTGAATGCCGTCAAGTCGATTCTGAAGGGGTAATCAATCATGTCGTTCATTGAAGCCGTCACCATCCCCAAGTGGGGGATGACGATGACCGAAGGCACCGTGCTCGAATGGCACGCGAAGGAGGGAGACAAGGTCGAACGCGGCCAGGAACTCCTCGAGGTCGAATCCACGAAGGTCAACAACGTGGTGGAGGCGACCGTGTCCGGGATCCTGCGGCGCATCGTCATCAACGAGGGCGAAATCGCGCCGGTCGGCGCGCTGATCGGCGTCATCGCCGATGAGGCGGCGACCGAGGAGGAAATCGACGCGCTCGTCGCAAGCTACGCGCATCGCCTGAATGCGGACGACGGCGACGCGGGCGGTGTGGTCGCGCCGAAGGCGGTCGCCGTGTCCGGCGGCAGCGTGAACGTGCTGGATCTCGGCCCCGAAAGCAACGAGGCTGTGCTGTTCATTCACGGCTTCGGCGGGGACCTGTCGACCTGGCTGTTCAACCAGGGCACGCTCGCCGAGCAGTTCCGGACGATTGCGGTGGACCTTCCCGGGCACGGCGCGTCGACGCCGATTACCGGTGGTGGTGTGATCAAAAAGATCACTGTGGCGGTCGAGGAAGCGGCGAGCGCGATCACGTCCGGGAAACTGCACCTGGTCGGTCACTCGTTCGGTGGCGCGATCGCCGCGGCCTTCGCGGCCGCCAACCCGTCGCGTGTCGCATCGGTGACGCTCATCGCGCCGATCGGCCTGGGCAAGGAGATCAACCGCTCTTTCGTGACCGAATTCGTTGCTGCGGAGCGCCGCCGTCCGCTTCAGGCCGCGCTGGAGAAGCTGTTTGCCGATCCGTCAAAGATCACGAGCGAAATGGTCGAGGGCACGCTTCAGTTCAAGCGGCTGGAAGGCGTCCAGGAGGCGCTGTCTGCCATCGCCGACACCATCGCCGACGAAAACGGCCAGGTTCAGACGATCGGTGCGACGCTGGCGGGACTCACCTGCCCCGTGATGCTGCTCTGGGGCGAGCGCGACGCCATCATTCCGGTCCCGCAGGCCGACGGTCTGCCGTCCACGGTGCAGCTGCGCGTGATTCCGGATGTCGGCCACATGCCGCAAATGGAGGCAGCGTCGGTCGTGAACGACGCGCTGCTGGAAAACATCAATCGCGCCCGATGACCGTTTCTGCCGAGCGGCGCAGCAATGATTCAGCTGCGCCCGGCGGTTCGCTTTGCTTCGCGTCATGAGCGGAACCCGGTGGGGTTGGGTGGTTATCGACGCAGTGATCTTGAGGAAATTGTGATGTCAGGACGTTTGACAGGCAAGCGGGTACTTCTGACCGGCGGCGTTGCCAATATCGGTCTCGCCATTCTGGAGTCGTTCGTTGCCGAAGGTGCGACCGTGTCGGTCGTCGATATCGATGAGGTCAAGGGCCGCGCGCTCGAATCCCGGTTCGGCGACAAGGTGCGGTTTTTCCGAACCGACATCTCGAGCGAAGACGAGATCAAGGGCGTCATCGAAAAGTCGTCCGAATGGATGCGCGGCATCGACACGTTGTGTCTGAATGCCGGCGTCCAGCTCTCCGGGCGGATCGAGCAGTTCAGCACCGAGAGCTGGGACAAGGTCTTCGGGATCAACGTGCGCGCCAACTTCATTTTCGCGCGTGAGTCGCTCCGTCACCTGAGAGCCGCGAAGCAGTCGTCGATCGTGATGATGTCGTCGCTCGCGGGCAAGCGCGGCGGCACCGGCCTCGCATGCTACTCGGCGTCCAAGGCGGCCATCATCGGTCTGACGACCACGCTTGCAATCGAGCTCGCGCCGGACGGCGTGCGTGTCAATGCCGTGTGCCCCGGCTGGATCGATACGCCGTTCAATCAACCGGTGATCGATTTCATGGGCGGCCGCGACAAGCAGGAGTCGGTGGTTCGGACGGCCATTCCCCTGGGCCGACAGGCGACGCCGGACGAGGTCGCGCCGCTGTTTGTCTACCTTGCATCGGACGAGTCGTCTTACGTCACCGCGCAGGCAATCAATGTCGATGGCGGCGCGTACAACTGACTGCCGGACAGAATCGGGAAGAAACCAATGAGCAAGCAGATCACATATGAAGCCGCACGGCGGGCGATCGAAGCGGGCGTCGCGAAGGCGAACGAACTGGCGCAGCGCTCGTCGTTGTCGATCGTGGATGCGGGCGGCCACCTTGTTGCGTTCACACGCGTGAACGACGCGGCGTTCGGCACGATCGAAATTGCGCACAACAAGGCGTATACCGCCGCAGCACTGCGGTTCCCTACCGATTACTGGATGAAACTCGTCCAGCCCGGAGCCTCGCTCTACGGGCTCGAGCGCGCAGCGTCCCGCCCGCTGGTCGTGTTCGGCGGCGGCCTGCCGGTGAAGCACGGCGACGAGGTCATTGGCGGCGTCGGCGTGTCGGGTGGTCCGGAGGAAGCGGACGTGGCGATTGCGCGTGCGATGGTTGCTGCGCTCGGCGAGAACTGAACATCTTCCTGCAAGGGTACTTTCAATGGAATCGACTGCAGGTACGCGGACGATGTCGGCCGACCAGGTTCGGCTGCTGATTCGCGACGGCAAGCTGCGTGCGCCGACGACGGGATACGCCGACGGCTTCATGCAGGCAAATCTGGCAATTCTGCCGAAGACGTACGCAGATGATTTTCGCGAGTTTTGCCGAATCAACCCGAAGAGCTGTCCGCTGGTGGGAGTCGGGCAGCCCGGCAACCCGGGGCTGGACGGACTGGGCGCGATCGACATTCGAACCGACGTGCCCCGCTACCGCGTGTACCGGAACGGGGTTCACACCGATACGGTCGACGATCTAGTCGATCTGTGGCGTGACGATCTCGTGACGTTCGCGCTCGGTTGCTCGTTCTCGTTCGAGAGCGCGATTCTGCAGGCGGGAATCGACATACGCCACATCAGTGCGAACCGGAACGTGCCGATGTACGTGACGAATATCCAGACGACGGCCGCGGGGCCGTTTCGCGGCCCGATGGTCGTGTCGATGCGTGCGTTCAAGCCCGCCGATGCGATCCAGGCGATCGTGCTGTCGGAACGGTTTCCGCTCGCGCACGGCGCACCGGTTCATATCGGCGACCCGGCGACCATCGGGATTCGCGACGTCACGCGGCCGGAGTTCGGCGATCCGCCAGTGATCGAGGCCGGTGACATCCTCGGGTTCTGGGCCTGCGGGGTCACGCCGCAGATGGCACTTCAGGCGGCGAAACCGGACTTTGCGATCACGCATGAACCGGGGTACATGCTCGTCACGGATTTGCCGGCGAACGCGGCGGCCGTGTGAGCCAGGAGTCGTTGCAATGTTCGATGCGGAAATCGCCGCGAAGCTGCTCAATCGCGGCACATCGCAGGCGTCGGACCAATGTGGCAGGCAATACCTTGACGTGTTGCGCGAGGGACAGCTCGATTTTTCTCATCGGATCGAGCGTCTGGCCGTAGAGGGCGCCGGTTCCGAGGTTCCTCGCGAAATCGAATGGCTGACATTCGGCGACGGCTCCCGCGCGTTGCGCATTCGTACCGACGATGCGCAAACGGGCTGGAGCGAATGGGTTTCGATTGCGAAATCCGGCGGCGTCGGATCGATAAAGAGTGCGAATAAATATATTGTGGCGCAATGATACGGCGAGGCTGTCGCAGCTTGCCCGCAATGGAAATTGACCGTTTGGCGGGGAAGCTCGCCGGGAGACACCGATGTCCGAGCATGGCGTCCGACTGGAATGGACTATCGAGCAGCACCACGAGCGGGAAGGGACCTATAGCCGGGACCACCGGGCGATCATCAGCCCGACGGTGACGATCCCTGTATCCGCGGCTCCCGACTATCTCGGGAACGAACGTCTGGCCGACCCGGAGCAGTTGCTCGTCAACGCGCTCGCGAGTTGCCACATGCTGTACTTCCTCGCGCTCTGCGAAGGAAGCGGGTATGCGGTCGCATCGTACTCCGACGATGCAGTCGGGAAAGTCGAGAAAAGCGCGGACGGGTTTCACTGGGTATCCGAGATCGTGCTCAGGCCCCGCGTGACCTTCGCGTCCGAAAAGCAGCCGAACCAGGCGCAACTCGAGCGGCTGCATCACCGTGCCCACAAAGGGTGCTTCATCGCCAATTCGATCAAGTCGAAAGTGGAAATCGATCTCGGCTGAGTTTGGACCGGGATCGGTTGCCAGCCGATCAACAAACGTAATGAGGAAAGTGAGATGAAGAAGGAAGGTCTGGTCGTGGTCGCAACCGTCGTTGCCCGATCCGGTAGCGAAGACGTGCTGCGCGAAGCGTTGAAGGAACTGGTGCCGTACGCAAGGACGGAGCCGGGGTTCATTCAATACGATCTTCACGAATCGGCCGACACGCCGGGGCAGTTCGTCTTCTACGAAATCTGGGAAGACGAAGCCGCCCTCGAGACCCATTCGAATACCGAGTTCGCGAAGGCGTTCGGCGCACGGGCGGGGCAATGGATCGAATCCGTCTCGCTCAGCAAGTTCCGGAAAATCGCGTGAACCGCGCACGAACGCCCGAGCGGCATCGCGTGTTCGTGCACTGAAGAAATCCTGTGGGCAGCGTCATGGTAAGCATTGATTTGAACTGCGATCTCGGTGAGAGCTTCGGCGCCTGGCGGATGGGCGACGATGCGGCGATGCTCGACATCGTGACGAGCGCGAATGTTGCCTGCGGTTTTCATGCCGGCGATCCGGCGGGGATCTATACCGTGCTGCATGAAGCGGCACGGCGCGGTGTCGCCGTCGGCGCGCACGTCGGCTATCGCGATCTGGTGGGCTTCGGACGTCGCAACATGCAGCCATCTCATGCAGAACTGACGGGCGACGTGATCTACCAGATCGGTGCGCTGCAGGGGCTTGCAAAGGCCGCGGGCACGTCGATTCGCTACGTGAAGCCTCACGGCGCGCTGTACAACACGATCGCGCACGATACCTACCAGGCGGCGGCTGTCATCGATGCGATTCTGGCGATCGATCCGACGCTCGTGCTGATGGTGCTCGCCGGCGCACCTGTTGCGGATCAGGCGCGTGAAGCCGGCCTTGCCGTCGTCGGCGAGGCATTTGCCGACCGCGCGTACAACGTGGATGGAAGCCTCGTGAATCGCCGCGCGGAAGGGGCTGTCATTCACGATCCAGACACCGTTGCGCGTCGCATGCTGCGGTTCGTGCAGGAGGGTGTCGTGACCGCGATCGACGGCACGGACATCACGATCGACGCACAGTCGATCTGCATCCACGGAGACAACCCGTCGGCCGTTGCAACTGCTCGTTTGCTGCAAACGCAACTCGCCGCGCGCGGCGTCGCGCTTCGGCCATTTGCCGGGGCTTGCAGGGGAGAGAACCGTGTCTGAGCAGATGCGCATCCTTTCGGCCGGCTCTGCCGGCATGCTGGTCGAGCTCGAGAGTCTCGAAACGACGCTGGCGCTTCTCGACCGGCTGCTCGCGAGCGAAGTGGACGGCGTCGACGAAGTCGTTCCGGGCGCGCGTACCGTGCTGGTTCGCTTCGACCCGGCCGTCATCGATCGCGCGGCGCTGATCGAGCGGCTCGGGCAACTGGACGTGTCCGTTCGTCGGGAGCGCGGCGGGAGCATGTTCGATATCCCGGTTTCCTACGACGGAGAGGATCTGGGCGAGGTCGCCGAACTGCTGGGATGGTCCGTGGCCGAGCTCGTCCAGCGACATCTGGATGCGGTCCACTCGGTCGCGTTTACCGGATTTGCACCGGGGTTCGCGTATATGACCACCGACGATCCGGGATTCGACGTTCCCCGACGCAAGACGCCTCGCGTGCGCATCCCGGCGGGCTCGGTCGCGATCGCGGGGAAATTCAGCGGGATCTATCCGTCGGATAGCCCCGGAGGATGGCAGCTTCTCGGTACGACGCAGGTGCCCATGTGGGACACGACGCGTCCGCGTGCGGCTTTGCTCGCACCCGGCGATCGGGTTCGTTTCCGCGATGCGGGCAAAGGTTCGGCCGTTCCGGTATCGGGGTGGCCGGAGCCGGCGCCGACGCCGGCGCGCCAGGTTTCGGGCGCCGGCATTTTGGTGACGCGTGCGGACCGCCCTGTGCTGTATCAGGACCTCGGACGGCCCCGACAGGCTGACCAGGGTGTCTCCGTGTGCGGCGCCGTCGACAGCGCCGCGCTGCGACTCGCGAACGCCTGTGTCGGCAATCCGGGCAGTCGCGCCGCGCTCGAAGTGATGTTCGGCGGCCTTTCGCTGGTGCCCGATCGCCCGGTGACCCTCGCAGTGACGGGGGCGCCGTGCCCGATTTCGATTCGCGACGCGAATGGCCGCGTGACGGTGATCCCTCACTCGCGTCCTTTTGCCGTCGATGCAGGCGAGGAAGTCACGCTCGATATGCCCGGCCGCGGCATGCGGAGCTACGTCGCACTGCGCGGCGGGTTCGTCGTCGAGCGCACGCTGGGGTCTGCGTCGACCGATACGCTTTCGAGGATCGGCCCGGCGCCGATCGTTCGCGGCGATGTCCTGGTCCCGGCCGACGAGGCCGCTACGTTCGTCGAGCCGGAGCTGCCGGCCGCGCGGACGCTTCCGCGCGAAGGCGACGTAGTCGATGTCGACGTCGTCCCGGGGCCGCGCACCGACTGGTTCACCGACGAAGGTGTTGCACGGTTTCTGTCGCAGGAATGGCGCGTCACGCCCGAGTCGAGCCGCGTCGGCATGCGGCTGTCGGGCGACCTGGCGCTGGCGCGGCGCGACGACGCGGAGCTACCGTCGGAAGGCACGTTGTTCGGATCGATTCAGGTGCCGCACAGCGGCCAGCCGGTGGTGTTCCTGACCGATCACCCCGTCACCGGCGGGTACCCGGTGATTGCCGTCGTCGCGGCCCATCATCTCGGCATGCTCGGGCAGATTCCGATCGGCGCCCGCATCCGCTTCAACCCGATATCCGCATTCGATCCGCAAGTGAAGGAACTCGTTCGATGAAGAAGCTGCTCATCGCCAATCGCGGCGAAATCGCCATTCGCGTCATTCGCGCCGCGCGCGACTACAACGTGACATCGGTCGCAATCTACTCGGACGCGGACGCCGGTTCGCTGCATGCCGAACTGGCCGACGAAGCGTACGGGCTGGGTGCTGGCCGCCCGGCGGAGACCTATCTCGACATCTCGAAGATTCTGGCGATCGCCCGTCGCGCCGGTGCCGATGCGGTCCACCCGGGCTACGGCTTCCTGTCCGAGCGCGCGGAGTTCGCCCAGGCGGTCATCGATGCCGGACTGATCTGGGTCGGCCCGTCGCCGGAGGTCATCACCGCGCTCGGCGACAAGGTGCAGGCCCGGCGTATCGCATCGAAGGTCGGCGCGCCGCTGGTCAGGGGATCCGACGGGCCGTTGAACAGTGCGTCGGACGCGGTGGCCTTCGCGCGGGAAGTGGGCTTGCCGCTGGCGATCAAGGCCGCGTTCGGGGGCGGCGGGCGCGGCATGAAGATCGTCCGACGTATCGAAGACGTCGCGGAGATGTTCGATTCGGCCGTCCGTGAGGCGACGGAGGCGTTCGGCCGGGGCGACTGCTACGCCGAGCAGTTTCTCGACCGTCCGCGCCATATCGAGGCGCAGATCATGGCCGACCATCACGGCAACACCGTCGTGCTCGGCACGCGCGACTGTTCGCTGCAGCGCCGAAACCAGAAGCTCGTGGAAGAGGCTCCCGCGCCTTTCATCACCGACGAGCAGCGCGCGCGCATTCACGACGCCGCGCGCAGGATATGTGCAGAGGCCGGCTATACGGGGGCGGGCACGGTCGAGTTTCTGCTTTCTCAAGACGGGGTCATCTCGTTTCTCGAGGTGAACACGCGGTTGCAGGTCGAGCATCCGGTGACGGAGGAAACCACCGGTGTCGACATCGTGATCGAACAACTGCGCATCGCGGATGGCCTTCCTGTGTCGATTACGGCGACGCCGGAGCCCCGCGGTCATGCGATCGAATTCCGTATTAATGCGGAAGATCCGGGTCGTGGTTTCTTGCCGACACCTGGCGCGATCACGCGCTTTCGTCCGCCCGCAGGTCCCGGTGTGCGGCTCGACTCCGGTGTCGAATCCGGCTCGCAGATTCCGGGACTGTACGACTCGCTGATGGCCAAGCTGATCATTACCGGCGATACGCGCCAACAAGCGCTCGCTCGCGCCCGTCGTGCGCTTGCCGAATTCGATATCGAGGGAGTGGGTTCGGTGCTGCCATTCCATCGGGCGGTGCTCGAGGAAAAGAGCTTCAGCGGCGAAGATGGATTCAAGGTTCATACCAACTGGATCGAAACGGAGTTTGGCGGGGTCGAACCTTCCGGACGCGTCACGCCGGCTGAGGGCGGGCTGCTGAAAAGCTTCATCGAGATCGATGGAAAGCGTCACACGATCGGTCTGCCTGCGTCGCTGTTTGCGAATGTCGGCGTCCCGCGAGCATTCGACGATTCGGCGAAGGCGGAAGCGGGCGCCGACATCGTGACGGCGCCGGTTCCTGGAACGCTGCAGAAGTGGCTGGTGGGGGAGGGTGCGACGGTGGCCGAGGGCGATGCCGTCGCCATCATGGAAGCGATGAAGATGGAAATGCGTGTCGTCGCACCGAAAGGTGGTCGAATCCGCATCCATGGGGAAGCCGGACGTCCGGTCACGGCGGGCGAAAAGATCGCGGTTATCGAGTAAGGAGCGAAGGAGACATTGAATCGAATTTGAGTTGTCGAGATGTAGAAGGTGTACGTCATGTGATTCGGAATCCTGAGTGACTGGCGAACAATCAAATTGATGTCGGAAGAGTCAAGGAATCGGCTGAGTGCGTCACGAGTACGACAGCCTTATTGGAGGAAAACCGTGAAAAAACTGAATGTCGCTCTGGTGGGCACTGGCTTCATGGGCAAGGCCCACTCCATCGCTACTGCCGTGGTGCCGATCCTGTTCGGCTCGCCGGTGGAAATCGAACGCAAGGTCGTGGTCGACATCGACGACGAACTCGCACGCAATGCAGCTGCGCAATATGGGTTCGCCGAGCACGCGACGGACTGGCGAGAAGTCGTGTCGCGCCCGGATATCGATATCGTCGACATCTGCACGCCGAACGACACGCACGCGGCGATCGCGATCGCCGCCGCGAAGGCGGGTAAGCACGTGATGTGCGAGAAGCCGATGGCCATGACGGTAGCCGACGCGGAAGCCATGCATGCGGCCGCGAAGGAAACGGGCGTGGTCACGATGATTTCGTACAACTATCGCCACACGCCGGCGCTGCAGATGGCCAAGCGGTTGATCGACGAAGGGCGTATCGGCGAGATCCTGACGTTCCGCGGCTACTACCTGCAGGACTGGGGCGCGGATCCGAGCACGCCGCTGTCGTGGCGCTTCAACAAGGAGAAGGCCGGTTCGGGCACGCTTGGCGATATCGGCACGCACGTCATCGATGCGGCGCGCCTGCTCGTCGGCGAGTTCGAATCGGTGAACTCGATCGTCAAGACCTTCATCGCCGAGCGGCCGCTGCCGGCTGGCCGTTTCTTCGGCCCGGCAGGTCAGGCATCGTCGGAAAAGGGCAAGGTCGACGTCGACGACATGGCCATGACGATGATCAAGTTCAGCAACGGCGTGTGCGGAACGATCGAAGTGACGCGCAATGCGTGGGGCCACCACAACCAGCTCGGCTTCGAAATCCACGGTACCCGTGGCTCGATTGCGTTCGACTATCAGCGCCTGAACGAACTGCGTGTGGCGTTCGCGGACGATCCGTCGGACGCGTTCGGCTTCCGCACGATCTACTCCGGCCCGCATCAACCGTTCGGCGACAAGCTGTGGCCGGTTGCCGGGATGGGGCAGGGCTACATCGATATCAAGTCGATCGAGTGGTACAACTTCCTGCAGGCCATCGCCGGGAACCAGCCTGCCGCGCCGAACTTCGAGGACGGCGTCCAGATCGAGCGCATCGCGGATGCGATCCTCGTGTCGGGGCAAAGCGGCGTGTGGGAACACATCCAGCAGCCGGCTCGCGGATAACACGGCCGCCGCCTGAAGTCGTGCGAAGGCGGTGAGCTCCTCGGTGAGTGGCGAATCGGTAACGCGGCTCGTCGGTAATGGATCCGGCGAGCGCCTCCTCATCTGCGGCCAACGTCGAAGCATCACCGTCGGGGCGGCGAACTGCGATAGATCCGGATGCGGCCTCCACTACGGCCGCGTTCGAACGATAGCGTGTCAATAGATCGGAGGCAGGGGATGACCTTGGCAATTGGGGTGATCGGTGTCGGCGTAATGGGATCGGAGCACGCGCGCATTCTGCGTGAAGAGACGTCGGGTGCGGAGTTGGTCGCGGTCTGCGATGCCGATGAAGGGCGCGCGCGGACCGTGGCGGGCGGCGCGAGAGTCTATACGGACCCGCGGGAGCTGATTCGCTCCGAGCATGTCGACGCCGTTCTCGTTGCCGCACCGGACACGCTGCACGGCGACCTCGTACTGCAGTGCATCGAGGCCGACAAGCCGGTTCTGTGCGAGAAGCCGCTGGCCGGTACGGCGGCCGAGGCACTCAAGGTCGTCGACGCGGAAATTGCGAAGGGCCGAAGGCTGGTCCAGGTCGGTTATATGCGTCGTTTCGACCAACCGTACATCGAGATGAAGCGTGCTGTCCGGGAGGGCGACATCGGCGCACCGGTTGTCGTGCACAACGTCCACCGAAATCCCATCGCGCCGGACTGGTTCAACGGCCCGATGTCCATCACCAATGCGTTCGTTCATGAAATCGATGCAAGCCGATGGTTGCTCGATTCCGAACCTGTTGGCGCACGTGTCTACAGTGCTGGAAACGGCGATCCGCTGGTCGTCGTGATGGAAATGACCGGCGGCGTAATCGTGTCGTCGGAGGTGTTCATGAATTGCCAGTATGGCTATCACGTGCACGTACAGGTCGTCGGGCGAAACGGAACGATCGAGACTGCTCCGCCCGGATGTGTTGGCAGGAATGCCGGCGGCTACGGCATGACGGCCTATGCAGGTAACTGGATCGACCGATTCAGGTCGGCCTATGTGAAGCAACTCAATGAGTGGGTCCGCTCGATCGGCGCCGGTACGTCAAGCGGTGGCGCGAATGCTTGGGACGGCTATGTCACGACGTCAGTCGCAGAGCAGATCGTCGCTGAGATGGGGCGCGGAACATCAGTGACGTTCGCGGCCGAGCGTTACCGTCCGACGATGTACGCGTAGTCATGCCAATCCACGGAAATGCAGAGGTTTGTGCCACTCAGGAGGAAAAATGATCAGAATCGGAATTCTCGGATGTGGGCGCATTGGTCAAGTTCATGCACTCGGTATCAAGCAGATTCCATCGGCAACGCTGGTCGCGGTTGCAGACGTCAACGAAAGCGCCGCGGAAGCCTGCGCTGACCGATTTGGGGTTGACGCACGCAATGCATCGGAAATTCTCGAAGGGAAGGACATCGATGCGGTCGTGATTGCGACACCGTCATCGACGCATTTCGATCTCGTTCACGCGGCGGTGGTCGCGCGAAAGGCCATTTTTTGCGAGAAGCCGATCGACCTGTCGTCGGCCCGGGTAAAGGCATGCATGGAGGCCGTCGAGAATGTGGGGGTGCCCTTCATGACGGCGTTCAACCAGCGGTTCGACCCGCACTTCGGCGAGTTGGCGCGCCGCGTACGCGAGGGCGAGATCGGCGACGTCGAGACCGTCACGATCACATCGCGCGATCCGGCACCGCCGCCGCTGTCGTATCTGGAGACGTCCGGTGGCCTCTTTCGCGACATGATGATTCACGATTTCGACCTCGCGCGATTCCTGTTGCGCGAAGATCCGGTGCGTGTGTTCGCCGCCGGATCGGTGCTGGTCGAGCCGTCCATTGCGGAGGTGGGCGACGTGGACACGGCGGCAGTGATCCTGACGACGAAGTCGGGGCGCATCTGCCAGATCTCGAATTCGCGCCGCTCGACCTACGGCTATGACCAGCGAATCGAGGTCCACGGATCGCGCGGCATGCTGCGTGTCAAGAACGTTCACGAGTCTCAGGTGGAGCGTGCCACGGAAGTCGGGTTCGCCATGCCGGTCGCGCAGCCGTTCTTTCTCGAGCGCTTCGGCGCCGCCTATCTCGCCGAAATGCGCTACTTCGTCGACACCCTGTCGGCGGGAAAAATGCCGCGGCCGGATGCCGGCGATGGCTTGAAGGCCCAGTTGATCGCCGACGCCGCCACGCTTTCGTGGCAGCGCGGGCAGCCGGTGGACATCGCCGGCTGATCGACATGACCGGCATGAGCAGGCCAGCCGGTCGCCATTTCTCACATATCGGGTGCGCTCATGAAGATCGGTATCGCCGGCCTCGGCAACGTAGCAGAGCTGCACGTGACGGCTCTCGCCGAATTGGATCCGCAGTTGTTTTGCGGCGGCTGGAGCCGGACTTACAGGAAGGCGCAAGAATTCGTCGACAGGTTCGGTGGACGTGCGTACGAAACTGTCGACGAACTGCTGGGCGACAAAGCGGTCGACGCGGTTGTCGTGTGCACGAATACCGCGTCGCACTTCGACATGGCCAGGCGTGCGCTACTGGCAGGCAAGCACGTATTGCTCGAGAAACCGTTGTGCGAGCAGGCGACGCAGATTCGCGAGCTTGCGGAGATTGCACGTTCGCAATCGAGGATCTGCATGCCTTCCCACAATTATGTCTATGCAGAGAGCATGCGGCGACTGCATGCGCATGTTGCTTCCGGGAAACTGGGCAGGATTGTCAATTTCTGGGCGATCTACAACAAGCGACATGACGCTTCGATCGGTGCGCCGGATATGACGATGCGCGAACTGATGGTGCATCACGCGTACTGCATGCTGTACTTCGTCGGCCGCCCGTCGTCGGTGTTCGCGACCGGTTCCAACGTGCACTTCGATGATCCGCATGCCGACGATCAACTGATGATCACCGCGGAATATCCGAACGGCAGGATTGCGAATCTGTGGGGAAGCTTTTCCGCCGACGATCGCAGTCGGGACCCATGGTCCGTCTATTTCAAGATCATCGGCTCCGACGGAAGCGGCGTGATCCCTTGGGATATCACGAAGTTTGGCGACGCGAGACTTCCGTTCTGGGATGACGCGACCTACTGGGACAGCTTTCTTCAGGTCGAAAGCTTTTTCGTGAATGAGTGCGTCGCGAAAGGTACGACGCCGTTGTCGACGCTCGACGACGCATATGACGCAGCCGTCGTGCTGGACGCGGCGCGTCGGTCTCTGCGCGAGCGGAGTGTTGTGCCGATCGTCTACGGTTCCTGAGCCAGGCATAGAGGAAAACATGATCAGATACGCTGTTGTAGGCGCTGGATGGATATCGCAAGAGGCGTTCATGCCGGCTGTTGCTCAGACCGGAAATTCGACGATCGGCGCGTTGGTTTCTGGAAATCCTGACGGGGCGCGGCAGCTCGCGAGATTCCATGGTGTCGACACGATCGTCGGGTACGACGACTACGACCGGATGCTGAACGGCAATCTCGTCGACGCGGTCTATATCGCCGTGCCCAATCCGCTCCACGCCGATTATGCGATTCGCGCGGCACGAGCCGGAAAGCACGTATTGGTCGAGAAGCCAATGGCGACCAACGTCGCGGATGCGGAGGCGATGATTGGGGCAGCAGCCGAGGCCGGTGTGTTGTTGAGCACCTGTTACCGCTTGCATCACGAGGCAGGGACGATCGCGGCACTGGAAGCGATCCGGGAAGGCCGTATCGGCGATCCGAAGTACTTCAGCGGGGTGTTCGGATTTCAGTCCGCGACGGGCAACCATCGGCTGGACAGCAAGAACTGGGGCAGCCCGCTTCAAGACATCGGGATTTACTGCGTCAACGCGGCGCGGCACGTCTTTTCTGACGAACCCGTTGATGCGTCGGCGATCACGACGCGCCGGCCCGGAGATCCCCGCTTCTCGGACATCGACGACGCCATTGCGGTCACGTTGCGCTTCCCTCGCGATCGAATCGCGCAGTTCTATTGCAGTTTTGGCACGGCGTCGATCGATATGTACAGGGTGCTGGGAACCGAAGGGGACCTGACCATGGAACCTGGTTTCAGGTTCGAAACGCCGACCCGAATGGTACTGAACACGAAGGATGCTTCGGAGACGATGCATTTCCGGCACTGCGATCACTTCGGCGGGTTGATTCAGCAGTTTTCCGAATGCATTCAGAAACGCAGCAAGCCTGCGTCGAGTGTCGAAGAGGGCCTGGCTGACCTGAGGGCCTTGTTGGCGATCGAGGCGTCTGCTCGCACGGGAACGGTGGTTTCCGTCGAACCGACGCGTTTCGTCCGCCGAAACCTGACGCTCGATGATGTGCGCGCAGTACCGAGAACGGAGAAGCGGCTGCTGTTGTAGGCGTTCAAGTCGAGAGAACTTGCGCGACACACTATCCGAGGCTCGCTCGGCGTGCCTCGAATTCCTGTCGCGGATGCAGATCCGTGGCGCGAGACTTAGTTGTAGCCGAGGATCGATACCGACCGGAGATCGGGCCGATCGGGAACATTCGCCACGATGGAAGACATCGGTTCACGCAGAAGGGCGGTGTACGGAGAGACGTTTCGCTGGTCCGTGGCGGGTACGTTTCGATGGTTCGTGCGGGTTACCGGGGCAGCGTTGTGAAGGGCGGTGCCGAGAACTTTCCGTGGCGTCATGGGGCGAGGGTCCAGATATATCCGTCGTTTCGAGATTCGCGGTTTGCCGAATGGCTTTCGCACTCTACGTCATAAAGAAGGAATGCGAATAAATAATAGGATCGGAGATGATCTTGAGCCAACGAGAAATTCCGCACACGGCTGTCAACATTTTCCTGACAAGCAGAGACCAACGTAGCGATGTTCGACGCCAATGTGCTGTCTTCGCCGTGTTGACTCGAGAAGATCGACGGACGCAGGCAGGTGTTCTGTGGCGTATGACGGGACGGAAACCTGCATCCTCGATGGTGAGGCAATGAATACACGCTTCCTGGAGACGTTCGTGATGCTCGCGCAACAAGGCAGCTTCCGGGCTACGGCGCGTCTTCTTCATACTTCGCCCGCGACGATATCGACACGTATCAAGGCTTTGGAAGACGAGTTGAGGACCGAGCTCGTCGATCGAACGGCGGCGGATTTTCGTCTCACCCTGTCTGGGCAGAGCTTGTTGACGCTGGCGATGAACGTGGTAGACGCGACCCTTGCGCTCAAGAAGGCAGCCGGTCTCGATCTCGCGTTACGCGGACCGATACGTTTCGGCGTGATAGACACGATCGTTCACAGCTGGCTTTCCTTGTATGTGACGCAGTTGAGGGAGCGCGTCCCGGGCTTGGTGGTCGAGCTGACCGTAGATTCGAGCCCGGCGCTGAACAAGAAAATCTTGCAGGGCGAGCTCGACATGGCTGTCTGCGCAGAGGTTGTTGGGAGCGATAAGGTCACGTCGAGCAGGATTGCAAGCTATCCGGTTCGATGGATTGTCAGCCGGGAGCTGCTTTCCGGTTCGGACGTGGATCCGGTTCGCCTCGCCCTGGCGCGGCCGATACTGACATTCGGAAGGGGCACGACGTCGCACCTGGCGGTGGAACGCATCGTCCGAACACTGGCCGGTGGAGCCGGCATCCCGGACGAGGCGATACACATAACCTGTGCCTCTTCGGTCGCTGCGATCGTGCAATTGGTGCGTGATGGATACGGTGTCGGGGCAGTCCCGCACCTGTTCGTGCATGACGAACTGGAGAACGGGCGAATCGCCGAGCTCGCGCTGGAGCCGCAGCCGCCGTCGATCGACGTGTCGTTGTGCATGCCGGTCAATGCATCACCGGCCGTCGTAGCGGCAGCCGACGCGGCCCGGGATGTGTGCGCTACATACTGCCGAGGAAAACCCGAGACGCTGATCCGGGCCGCGTGACTGATCATCCCGATTGCGGTCGTTCGGGCAGTGGGGGTGTACCGATTGACTTTCGGAATATGGTCGCCGGCGGGTATATGACTTCCCTAATATGATCCGGCGGCGCGTTACGGTAGCCTGTCGCATTAGGTATCAGATGTTAGTCTGGTGCGAATTTCATGCTCTCCGCTCGTGAGGCTTGCGGTTTCGGTGCTGGCGCACCTGTCGGGCCGCTGATTTCGGGCGATCAGCGCTCGCGCTCATCCCTACCGGCAAAGAGAATTGGCGATGTTAGTCGAAGTCAGCAAATTCAGAGAATCCCAGGAGTTCGCTCTTCAGACCGTTAACTTTGCGCGGTCGATGCTCAACTGTTCGGCAGCCGTGTTCACATGGCTCGATTCGCACGACCAGCTATTGCCGCACACCCAGATGGGATGGCCCGAAGAGACCATCAAGGACTATTACACGGTATTCGCCTCGGCCGATCCGCTGAACGTCTATCGTCTGATCAAACAGCGTGCGACCGTAGTGACCCTCAAAGGGGCAAAGCGCGACGACCAGCACTCCAGTTGGTCGGATTACCAGCGGAAGTACGGGCTCGTGGACGAAGTCGGGTTCCTGTTCTGGGCGGGAGATACGCCACTAGCGTGCCTCTCCGTCATCAAGAAGCAAGGCGATAGTCCGTTCTCGACTCCCGAACCCTTCGGACAGATGTACGACTATATGCAGCACAGCTTCTCGATGCTTGCATCCGTCAAGAAGGTCCAGGCAGACCACGCGCTGAGAAACGAGTATTTCCTGACGGAGCGGGAGCTCGCAGTCGCGTCCCTGATGACCGCCGGCCTGTCCAACAAGGATATCGCCGAGACACTGGGCATCGAGCTTGCCACGGTCAAGTCACATGTTATTCGAATCCTGGGCAAGCTGGGCATCGAGAGCCGAACCCAGCTTGCGGCATTCTCCGCCGACCTGGGCACACCGACAACGAAATAGCCTGGGTGCACCGGGGCGGTGCGTTCGTCTTCGCCGCCGGTTGCATCAATGGAAATTTTTCTCATCCTTTGGATGGACGAACGGCGTCTTGGCCATACATACAATGGTTTCAAGGCCGCCGGACATCATCCAGACGGTCGTAACGCTCGCATTGGTTCACGCCTGTTGCGTGGCCTGACAGCTCACTTCATCGATCACGATCTTCAACCTTGAGGATGGTGCGTGTTACACATGGCTTGAGCGGCGTCCGGCTGTCAATTCGCATAACGAATTAACTTCCGATGCGTGACGGATGTTTGCCGAGTGCCGGTTGATTGTGGACCGTATTCGGTCCAGTTCGCCGAATTGATAGAAATTCGTGATCTGCATGCATCGAGAATCACAATTGGACCTCGTCTAATTGGCGCAAGACGATGCATGCACGCGAATCCTGGAAACAGAAAGCGCACGATTCGCCGGCTCAGTGAGCAGCGCACGTGCTGGTTAAAGTGAAGTCAAGGAGACGTTTCAGTGAATGATTATTCCGGGCGCGTGGTTGTCGTAACCGGTGCTGGTTCCGGCATGGGGCGAGCAATGGTTCGCGAGTTCGTTTCGAGAGGGGCGAACGTAGCCGCACTCGACATCAATCTCAAGAATGCCGTTGCCACTGTCGAAGCGTTGGCGAATCCGTCGATGGCGTACGCACATCAAGTGGACGTCAGCGACCCGCGCAGCGTCG
This sequence comes from Burkholderia sp. 10_S31, assembly GCF_056930375.1. Lineage (NCBI taxonomy): Bacteria > Pseudomonadati > Pseudomonadota > Betaproteobacteria > Burkholderiales > Burkholderiaceae > Burkholderia > Burkholderia sp. 10_S31. The sequence continues at coordinate 2,641,328 of NZ_JBXOWK010000001.1, read as the reverse complement.
AGGCCGCTGTCAAGGCGGTGATCGAGCGTTGGGGGCACATCGATCTTCTGTGCAATAACGCCGGCATTCTGGATGGACACGCGACGGCTCACGAGGTGAGCGTCGAAGAGTGGGACCGCGTCATCGCCGTTAACCTCACGGGACCGTTCCTGATGGCCCGAGCGGTCATTCCGCAGATGTTGAAGCAAGGCAAAGGGGCGATCGTGAACACGTCGTCCACCTCGGGCTTCAGTGCTGCGGGCGGCGGGACTGCCTACACGGCGTCCAAACACGGTGTGATCGGTCTGACTCGACAACTCACGTTCGAATACGGCGCGCGCGGCATTCGCGTCAATACGATTTGTCCGGGCGCAACCGCAACCCCGCTGGCGATGTCGGAGCACACGACGGCGAATTCGCCTGATATGGAGGCGGCCCTTCAGAAATTCCCGGCCCGCCGCTGGTGTCAGCCGGAAGAAATTGCCAAGCTCGCCGCGTATCTGGGCGGCGACGATGCCGACTTCGTGCATGGCAGCGAGTACGTGATGGACGGCGGCTGGCTTGCTGCTGCCCGGGATCCCTTCTGAGCGGGTGTTTGGCTACACGCGTGGCGCGGCGCAGGTACCCGCGCCTGCACATGTCGGTGGAACAACAGGAGCTTGTGAATGTTTTCGAATCGTGAATGGCCGGAGACCGGCATCGAAGGTTTCAAGCGAGGCTTTCAGACGGTTGATGGCGTGCGGATGCATTATGTGAGCGGCGGCAAGGCGGACGGCGACGTGCTGGTTCTGATTTGCGGTTTCCCTCAAAGCTGGTATGCATGGCGCAAGGTTTTGCCTCTGCTTGGGCATCGGTACCGTGTTATTGCCCCGGATCTTCCCGGGCAAGGTGACTCGGATCGTCCCGCGGGTACGCTCGACACGGCTAAGGCCGCCAGGCTCCTTCGTGGCCTGGTCGAGAAACTCGGTGTCGATCGACATGCACTTGTCGTACACGACATCGGTGGATGGGTCGGTTATCCCTATGCGGCGATGAATGGCGACAAGGTCACGGCCCTCGCGATCCTCGACACGGGTATCCCGGGCATCAGTCTTCCGGATACGCTGCCGTGGGCTTCCGACGTTGCGTGGCGGACGTGGCACGTCGCATTCCACAACATCCCGGATCTTCCCGAAGCGCTCTTGGCCGGCCGCGAACACATCTATCTCGAGTGGTATTTGCAACGGAAGGCGGCAAACCCGCAGGTGTTCTCCCAAGCGGACTTCGAGGAATACCATCGCGTGTTCCTGACGAATGGCCTGAAAGGCGGTCTCGCTTACTACCGTGCTATCTCGGTGTCTGCGGAGCAGAATCGCGAATTGAGCGCGAAGGGCAAGCTCAAGATGCCAGTTCTTGCGGTCCGTGCAGATCAGGGATCAATGCCCGACCTGGTTCCGCAGCTGCAGCAGGTCGCGGCGGACGTTCGCGGCACGATGGTCTTTTCCGGACACTATATCCCGGAAGAGGCGCCCGAGGCGCTTGCAAAGGAACTCGAGAGTTTCTTCGGCTAGTACGAGCGGACAAGCCGGCGCCGCTTCTGACGATCTGGCCAGCGTCTGGAGAAATCCGGCGCCCAGTTCGAACGGGTATGGAGCGCGCGCCGCATGCTGCCGAGCGATGTCAGTGCGTCGCGGGCGCTGCACTCTGCCCGATGAGAGATTGTCGATCTTGAGATGGAAACGGAAGGCATCGAAGAAATTCGATGGTTCGTTTAATCAGTATTCCTAGTGAAATTAACTTTGGTGATTTTGGGGGGGGAATGAACAAGAAAATCATTGCAGTCGCCGCACTGAGCATCGTAGCTTACTCGCAAGCAAAGGCTCAAAGTTCCGTAACGCTCTATGGGATCGTCGACACGGGTGTGGGCTATGTACACAACAGCGGCGGGCAGAGTTCGCAAGTGAGGATGTTGCCCAGCAATCTTTCGGCTTCCCTGTGGGGATTGAAGGGAACGGAGGATCTGGGTGGCGGGCTCTCGGCCATCTTTACAGTAGAGAGCGGCTTTGACGGCACGAACGGCGCGCTTGCGACACCGGGAAAGTTGTTCAGCCGACAAGCGTTCGTGGGCATTTCGAGCCAGTACGGCACCCTGACGCTCGGTCGTCAGTACGATCCGCTGACCGATCTCGAACAGCAGTTGACCGCTGATGTCTACAGCGGCTGGTTCGCTACGCCGGGTGACGTCGACAATTACGATTCGAGTGCTCGATTCAACAACGCCGTGAAATGGGTGAGTCCGTCGTGGGGCGGTGTTTCGGCCGAGGTCATGTATGCGCTCGGTGGCGTCGCTGGATCCACGGGGTCGGGGCAGACGTGGAGCGCAGCAGTTGGCTATCAAAGCACGTCGTTCAGCGTCGGCGGCGGCGTTCTCCACATCGACAACGGCAACGCAACGTTGCGCAATCGCGGCACCTCCTCGTCCGACTCGCTGTTCAATTCGCCGGTAAATGCGGCTTATGCGTCAGCCCGGTCGATCAATATCGCCCGGATCGGTGCCAATTACGTTGCGGGCCCGTTCACGGTGGGCGCGGCGTATGGCTATGCCCAGTATTCGGCCGATTCGGCATCGACGTTCACGGGGTCGGAGAAGTATCACAACGGTTCGGTCTTTGCCCAGTATCAGGTGACGCCTGCGTTCCTGCTCATCGCCGGCTACAACTACACGCGCGCACTGGGGGATTCGTCTGCCAAGTACCACCAGGTGAATATCGGGGCCGACTACAGCTTGAGCAAGCGCACCGACGTCTATGCGCTCGCAGGGTATCAGCATGCAAGCGGGCAGAACGGGCAAGGCGCCGCCGAGGCTTCCATCGGGTCGTACGGAATTGCGGCGGGCAAAGGTACTCAGGAAGTTGTAGCCGTCGGCCTGCGGCACAAGTTCTGAAGCAATCTGTATGAGGCGCCGCGGACCGATACGAGGGTGATTCCTTCGTGAGTTCCGCGGCGCCGCGTTGCTCATTTTCCTGACACGAAGGTATTGGGATTTCTGTATGCCGGCATCAACTCACTCCGATGATGATTACGCGTCCAGTCCGGTTCCTGAAGATGCAAGGACCGGTTGGAAGGGCATATTCTTCGCTACGTTAGGTATTGCGACCGCGCTTTTCTTTGCTCAGATTGCGTCGATCATTACCGTGAGGTTTGGCGTAGCAGCAGCGCTGATCGGACTGGCCTACGGATACTGCGTTTCGACATTCGTCGGTGTGCTGCTCGTTCGTCGATCCATCCAGACAGGGTTTGGCATCAATATCTGGGCCAGAACCGTGCTCGGGTATCGTGGAGCGGGATTATTCAGCCTGGCCTACGGAGTGGCCTGCCTCACTTACTTCGTCGCAGAAGCCAGCATCATGGGGGCTTCGCTGCAGGCTCTCTTTCCGCAAGCTCCTCATGCGTTGATATACATCTGCCTTGTCTTCGTCATGTTGCCGCTCGTGTGGTCGGGCATGAAGGTCCTTGCAAGATTCCAGACGATGAGTCTGGTGCTGTTCGTTGTGTTTGTTGTGTGGGCGATAAGAAACGCGCTTGATGTTCCCGTGGCTGGCGCTCCGCTCCCGGAGATTCGGCTTGCGGCAGCCCCCTTCACCAGCCTGCTTGAAGTATTGGGCATCGTTAACGGTCTCGCCTTCATCATTGGTCTTGTGACTGCCGACTATGCAAGATTTGTGCGCAAACGAGAACTCCGAGCAGGGACGGTGTTTGTTGGCGCGTTGTTTCCAGCGTTCTGTTATGGGATCACCGGGATCTTGGGGATCTGGTTCGCTGTCCAGATGCGGGAAAGCAATCCTGGCGTCTATTTCGTTTCGTTGCTGGGTGCGGGGGGGATCATTTTCGCGTGTACGACGCAGCTCAGAATCAATCTCGGGAACATCTACTCAGGCACCGTTGCCTTCGTCAACGCACTCGAGCATCTATTTGGCGTTTCCGTCAGCAGAAGAGTCGTCATCGTTGCTTTCTGCGCGGTTGCGGCCGCTGTGCTGATTTCAGATGGTACGCACTTGCTCGCGAGTGCCCTGAACTATATCGGTATGTCCATGGCTTGCTTCGTCACGTTGCTTCTCGTCGATCAGTTCTGGGTTGGACGATCCCGAGATGTGCCCGATGTCATGCCTCAAGTGATCAAGAACTGGCGATGGACGGGATTGAGTTCATGCCTGATCGCAACCCTATGTGGAGTGTGCATCGGTAACGCATCGCTCTTCCCATCGTTGTACCAGTGGGCGACACCGGTGTTGGTGTTTGTCCAGGTGATCCTCTTTGTTGGTATCGAATCGTACTGCAATCGACGAAGGGAACTGTCGTCACATGCTGCCTCGAGTTAGAGGGGCCATGTGAGAAACGACCTGTTCTCTGGAGCGCTAGGCTACCTGACGCCAGCAAAGGTCACTTTCGAGGAAGGTTTGAGAATGCGGAAGCGCTTTACGGACGAGCAGATCATCGGCTTCTTGAGAGAGGCCGAAGCTGGCGAGGCGGTCCAGTATCTGTGCAGGACGTACGGTTTCAGCGATACCTCCTTCTACTCTTGGCGGGCGAAGTTTGGTGGCAACGACGGCGTTGAATCGCAAAGGTTGAAGTACCTTGAGGGCGAGAATGATCGACTAAGGAAGCTATTGGCGGAAGCCTTGGCCAAGCAAGGGGCATCGGGTATCGCTAGAGACGATGTGTAGATCGTCCACGTCGCCTGGGTCGTCGTCGTTCCGATGTCGTTGTGATTGGCGTCGAGCGATCCGGCGTTCGACTTGAACAGATCATGATGCTTCGCGCTTTGTCGATTGTAACCACCTCTGCGCTTCAACGTCGGGTTGGCGCGCAGACCTCAGTAGTGGACTCAACAGGGAACCGAGTCATGCGAAAGATATTCCTGCGATCGCTGCATAGCCGTCATCCGATTGACTCAGCGGAGGTCTCTGCTTGTCAGACGGATTCCGATGCTGGAATCCGTAACATTGAGTCAGACCGAAACAGCTTGGTTACGTACTACAGCCTCGGACAAGTGGTTGCGCACCTGCGTTTCGACGCGCGGAATGGAGAGCAGAGTCCGGCCGAGCGTAGCCGAAAGTAAAAAAACCGGTCCAACTTCAGATCACGGCATGGAAGCGGCCACCGCGAGAGTACGCGGTGGAAACGCCACAGAACATGCCAATTCGGCCCCGATCTCTCGTCTGTACCTTTGACGAAGCTGTCGAAACCATGGCGTGTCAAGCTGATGGTATTGCGAAAGCTTGCAGGCTCAGCGGGCCGCGTGCGTTCGTATGGTGCCTGGAGCGGGGCGCAAGTCGTTTCGACGGCCTGGTTGAGGGCGGCGTCGGTTCGCCCCGCCTGCAACTGAACTGCAATGGACCGCACGCATCAGACTTCGCTGCCACGAGGCGGAACTGCAACGGTCAATCCGCAGTTATCGAGTGCAGAAATGACGCGACTTGTGACCGTGTATTCAATCCGAGCTTTGCCAGAACTCTTCCCACGTGCGTTTTGACCGTCACCAGCTCGATCTGGCATTCGTGGCAAATCTCCTTGTTGGAAAGTCCACTCGCAATCAAGTTGGCGATCGCTAGCTCGCGGGCTGTCAATAGATGGTGCTCGGTGAGTTTCCGATTGAGTCGATGGGTTTTTATTGAATTCAATCCGAGCAGGTTGTACTGGATATAGCTATGCATTTCCTGGAGTACGGATTCATTGTCGAGCGTCTTGTCGTGTCTGCCTTTTAGAACATTGAGAAAAGCGATGGCTCGGTTGTCCTGCCAAAAGACAAAGGCGGCCTCGTCCACGAACCCGTACCGCGCCATAAACTGTGCGTACGGGATGTGGCAATCTCTAAATCTATTGTCTGCGATCTTTCTTAGAGTAACGACCGAAGATCTGTTTGATAAAAGGAAGTCGGGGGAGATCGGATCGAACTCTCTGAAGTCTCGGTAATAGTCGCGAATCATCACGTCGCCGAGGCCGTGTTCCGTGCACGGTGGGATCTTCTGGGTAGCGTCAAACCAGGTAAAGATTGCGGCAGACGATTCCAGAAGGGTTTGGGAAAACGCAATGGTCCGCTTGGCGAAGTCCTTGCAATCGTCGTTCAGGTGATATCGCATGGTTTATCCAAGTGGAATAGACAAAGGATCCTTTTCCGAACCTGTCTGACGGAGGCTGGAACGCTGGCGGCCTACGCGAAAAGGCTGCTAGCGCGATGTTCAACGATTGGATGCAAGAACCGAGCCAAGGCGACTGGCGGGTCACACGCTCCCGTATATGGCGACGGTGGCGACGAATCCGGCCAAGTGCCAGGGTGCCGTAGAGGTAGACGCACGATCTGGAAGCGCGTCATTGCACGTTGGTCGTGCATGGCGCACCACGCGCGATCGGCGCTCCATCTTGAAGCGACGCATAGATACTTTCGGAGGATGTTGGCCAGAAATTCGCTGAATATAGTTCGGCTACCAAGTCAACGGGTTCTGCGGTACGCGCATCACAGTGCGATACCGAGAGAACCGCGCACAGAAAAGAGGTGGCTCGAATGAAGACAAGCGGTTACTGGGCGATTGCTGAGAAGGGAAATAAACTTACCGGGAATATGGGCGCCTTTGGTCTTGCGCTGAGTGTTCTGGCTTTTTCGGCCCCTCTCACGACCGTATCGGGATATGTGCCGGTCGCGTTGATGTATGGCGGTGCAGCCAGCCCTACCATCTTCATCGCGACGATGGTTCTGCTGATGCTGTTCTCGCTGGGATATCTGACACTCAACCATGCTGCGAAGCGACCAGGCGACTTCTACGCATTCATCACGCATGGATTGGGCAAGAGTGCCGGGCTTGGAGCCGGAATGCTCGCCACGATTACGTACTTCATCATCCTTGCCGGTGTTCCGGCGTATTTTGGCGTTGCGTCCGCTGATCTGCAGCGGACGCTCACGGGATGGGCATTCCCCTGGTACTACTTTACGCTCGCATGCTGGCTTGCCATCGCGATTTTCGGATATCTGCACATCGAAGTATCCGCGAAGTTCCTGACTTGGGTAATGGTCGCCGAAGTCATCGTTTGCATCGCGTTCTGCACTGGAGTTATTGGCAGCAATCCCCTGAGCGACTTGCCGCCGAACGCCATTTTTTCCCCATCCGGATTGTTCAACGCGAACAGCCCGTTTGCCATGCTGTTTGCCGTCTCTTTCTTTATGGGGTTCGAGGCGACAGCATTGTTCCGTGATGAGGTGCGCGACCCGGATAGAACCATTCCGCGAGCAACTTATGGTGCGGTTATCTTCATCGGTCTGTTGTATACGTTCTGCGCATATGCACTGATTCGCGTGTATGGACACGACGTGATCTCCGTCGCAACGCAATCGCCCGCCACCATGTTTCAGAATGCCTTCGACAAGTTCGTCAGTGCGCGGATGCGCACGCCGGTCGCGATCCTGGTTTTGACCTCGGCGTTTGCGTCCAGCTTGTCCATTCATAACGTGCTGACGCGTTATCTTCACAACCTCGGCATCGACGGCGCATTTCCGCAGTACCTGAGTGCGATCCATCCGAAGCATTTGTCACCGCACCGCTCGTCCGTTACGGTTTCGACGCTGACGCTGCTTGTTCTTCTGCCGTTCATCGTGACCGGGGCCCAACCGGAATTGCTTTACGGTCGACTGTCTGGCGTCGGTACCGCAGGAGGACTGATCCTTATGACCGTCGTGAATGTTTCATGTCTCGTCTGGTATTTCCGCGAGGGGCGGTTCATCGGTGCAGGCGTTTTCAAAGCGTGTGTTGCGCCCGGCATCTCCGCAGTCCTGTTTGTTGCGCTCGTCGTCCTCGTTGGCAAGCACTTCGAGCTTCTCGTTGGCGGCGAACCGGGCCAAAGCACGTGGATGCTCTATAGCCTGTGCGCAGTGCAGATTTTCGGGATGGCATTGGCTGTTTATTTCAGGAAGGCCAAGCCGGAAGTGTTCCGGCGGTTGGGGCGCAATCCTGACGTCGAGCCGCGAGATGGCGGCACGGACGACGAGGCCGTTCTCGCCGTCACCCAATGACATATCCATGCTTCGGATGTGAATCTCGATAGCTTCGGCTTCAGTCGCGAAGCAACTCGGCATCCGATTCATCTCCGTTTCAAGAGACCAGTCCAGGTACGTTCATGCGCATCATTAATCCATCCATTGCTGTCGTGGGAAGCGGACCGTCCGGGTGCTACCTGGCTCAGTCGTTGATAAAGGTTTGGCCGGATTCCGCAGTGTCGGTGTTTGAATCGGAGCCGGTACCATTCGGTCTGTTGCGTTACGGCATCGCGGCCGATCATCAGGGTTCGAAATCCGTGGCGATGCAGTTCGATCGGTTGTTTAGACGCGATGGGGTCAATTTTTTCGGGAATGTAACTATCGGAAAAGACCTGTCGTTTGAGCGATTGACAGAGAGTTTCGACATTGTGGCGCTCGCGACTGGTTTGGCAACGGATTCGGTTCTTCCGGTTCCACAACACCCGAAAGCAAACGTCGTTGGGGCGGGCGAAATACTGCGGGCGCTGAACGGCTATCCCGAGCCTCGGTTGCCCCATGACAGAGGGCGATTTTGCTCCTTGGGTGAATCGTTGGCGATCGTCGGGCACGGGAACGTCGCCATAGACGTTGCCCGGTTGCTGGCCAAACGCATCGAGCAATTCGATAACTCCGATATCGACGACGAGCGGCTATCGATGCTTCGCTCGAATCGTCTCGAGCGGATTCACCTCGTCGGAAGATCCAGCGCAGGCGACGCGAAATTTGACCTTGCCATGCTGCGTGAACTCTGTGATCTGGGGCATGTAAAGGTATCTGCATCGGGTCTTTCGAACGACGATCAGAGCGAAAAGGCACAAGTGCTGCGGAATGCCGCGAGACGCATCGTATCTGCCAAACCGCTGGTGGAAATTGTTTTCCACTTCGAATGTACGCCGGTGCAGGTCGACGCACTGCTGACGAAAAGTGTTTTGCGCGGACACTCGAAAGCGGAAGGTATCGTGAGCTTTCACGTTGACACGATCGTTACTGCCATTGGTTTTACGAACGAGGTCGGCGATATCGGCGCTCGATGCGGGCCGTGGCGTGCGTTGAATGTATTCGAGGTCGGTTGGGCGAAGAACGGCGGAAAGGGCGGGGTTGCCGCGAATCGCAGAGACGCACAAGCCGTGGCCGCGCAGATCGTTGCGATGGTGCAAGACGGAGCGCTGCCGATCGGCCGACCTGGACTGGCCGCGCTCGGAGACCAGTTTCCAACCGATTTCGTGAATTACGCCGGCTGGCTGGAGGTGGACCGGTATGAACGGGATGCGGCGGGGCCGAACAGGCTCCGCAAGAAAATTGCAGATCGCAGGCGCCTGCTGGAAGTTGCAAGGCAGGTCGTGAGCGTGGGGTAATCGTCTAAATATGAGCAAAAGAAATGAATGCATCAATTCTGATTCTGTTTGGCACGGAGAGCGGTAACGCAGAGATGGTTGCCGACGATATTGCGATGTGCTTCGCCGAGAAGGATATGCCGAGCGTCGTCAAATCGATGGCGGATCAAGCAGTGGACGAACTAGAGGCGGTCAGATTCGCGATCTTTGTTACTTCTACGTACGGTGAGGGCGATATGCCGGAGACGACCGAGCCGTTCTATCGCGCGCTCGTCGCGAAGCGTCCCGATCTGGCTTCGATGAGATTTGCCGCGTTTGGGCTCGGGGATTCCAGCTACGAGAATTACAACCGTGCAATCGATCTATTGACTGAGATGCTCGCTTCGTGCGGTGCAACGCAAATTGGCGAAACGGGACGGCACAATGCATCGAAAGGCATGCCTGCAAACCAGGTGGCGGTGGCATGGTCACAAGGCATCCTTTCGATTTTGGGCGAATAAGGTGGTTTCGATGAAAAATCAAACGGGCGATTTCATGAGCGATCCTTACCTTCCGTGGGCGGACCTCGCATTTCGCGACAACCCGTATCCGTGGTATGAGCGATTGCAACGCGAGGCACCGGTGTATCGGATTAGCGAACGTGAGTTCGTCGTCTCGAAGTATTCTGACTATGTGGAGTTTGCCAAGCATCCGGCGATGAGCATGGAGGAGCCGAACTGGGTGAAACCCCATCCGTGGCACGTGTTCAAGGAAAGTGTGCTGTTCTATGATCCGCCACGGCAGACGCTATTGCGGCGGCACTTCAACAAGTGGTTCACGCCGAAGATGGTCGCGGAGTGGGCGAAGCATACAAAGGCGCTTGTGAGCGGCGCACTGGACAATATCCCGCAAGATGGCATTGTCGAGGCTCATCACACTATTTGTGTCGTACCCACCCACGTCACGATGTGCCGCATCTTCGACATACCGGAAGACGACATCGAAGGTGTGATGGAGAACGGGTTGCGTATTGTCATGGCTCAGTCTCCGGCTTCAACGAAGGCGCAGCTGGACGATGCGGTAGAGGGGTTCAAGTATCTGTTCGACCGGTGCAACGCGTTTGTTGCCGAGAAGCGCCGAAATCCTGGAAACGGTCTTGCGGACGCACTAATCGAGGCACAAGCGCGAGGCGAACTATCCGAGGCTGAAGTCGTCCAGGCCATGGTCAATTTTTTCTTCTCCGGTGCACCTAATCCGGCTTACGTGCTCGCGTCGACGTTGGAGCATTTCACGCGCGAGCCTGAACTCTTCGACCTCTACAAAGCCGATCGCGAAAACCGCCAGGCGATGATCAACGAATTCTTGCGTCTGTATCCGCCAGAGATGTCCTTCACTCGGTACAACAAAGCCGCGGTTACGATCAGAGGCACGGTGATCCCTGAAAATAGCGTCATTCGCTTCATGACTGCGGCAGTCAATCGGGATCCTGATGTGTTCGAGGATCCGAACACATTCGACCATACTCGTTCGATGCGTGAAAGCCAGATGCTGTCGTTCGGCATCGGAACACACAGCTGCGCGGGGCAATTGATCAGCCGTGTCGAGATCGAGGTGATCTTGTCAGCCATAGCGGAACGCTATTCACGCGTGGAGCTCGCCGGCTCTCCCGCGGTTCAGCACGACGATCGCATTCGCAACTATTTGACTTTGCCGTTGCGCTTTTCCTGAAGCGACCGAGGACGGGAAACGGGGGATGCGCGCTGATCGGGGGTATTCCGGATTAGCGCTCAAGGAGCGTCTCGCGAGCAACAACTGCTCGGGGCGCTCCCTTCATTCCGCTATCGGCGACCCGCCCGGTGTCGTCATGCGCACGCTGTCGACCGTATCGTCCGTTGCTTCCATCATTCCACATCCGCGCTCCGATAGCATGCCTTCCAAAAGCCGCTCGTCCGGGAAGTTTCCCGGCGATGTCCCAACTTCACGACATCAATGGTTCGCCGTATTTGCCGTCGCGGTCAGCGCATTTGCGTTCGTCACTTGCGAATTTCTACCGGTCGGCCTTCTGGCGCACATCGCTCTGGATCTGCATGTCACGTCCGGGACGGCAGGCTTGATGATGACTTTGCCCGGTGTGATGGCTGCCTTGGCCGCGCCGACCTCGGTGGTTGTTGCTGGAAAATGGGATCGCAGGTACATACTTTTGATATTAACCGGATTGCTGACGTGCTCAAGCTTCGTCAGTGCGTACTCGACGAACTTCACGACGATGCTTGCCGGCAGGGCACTGTTGGGGATCGCATTGGGAGGGTTCTGGACGCTCGCGACCGCAGCGGCGGGGCGCATGGTGCAAGCCCGGGATACGGCGCGTGCGATCGCATGCATCCTGGGCGGGGTTGCATCGGCTACTGTCATTGGTGTGCCGCTCGGGACACTGATCGCTACGCTCGCGTCCTGGCGGGAATCGTTCGTTGCGACCGGTGTCCTCGCAACGGTAGCGCTTTTTGCGCAGGTCGCCTTCGTGCCGAAGCTGACAGCTGAAACCACCGTGGGCGTTCAGGACTTCATTTCGCTGCTGCGCCGGCCGCACGTGCGTCTGAGCCTGATGATGGTGGCGTTCGTATTCGGCGCGCATTTTTCCACCTATACGTACCTGGAACCTCGTCTCGGAGAGGACTTTTCGGTATCGGAGATTTCAAGCCTGCTGATGGTGTTTGGTATTGTCGGCTTCATGTCGAACGTGACGCTTTCGGCGGTGATGGATGGCCACGTGAAAGTCGCCACCGCGATCGCGACGGCTCTGCTGTTCTTCGCATTGTTGCTGATGGTGGTACTGGATCACGCGCGAATCGGCGAGGCCGCAGCATTGTCGCTCTGGGGCGTAGCGTTCGGTGCAATCCCGTTGTGCTTCAGCATCTGGACTCAGCACGATGCCGCTGACTGCCCCGAAGTCGGTTCGGCACTCTTCATTTGCGTTGTTCAAGTCGCCATCGCGATTGGGTCCGCCGTGGGTGGGCTGATCGTCGATCATAAGGGCATACGAGCAGATTTCTCTATCGGGTGTATTTCCTCCGTGCTCGGGTTGGTGACCCTATGCACACTGAAAGCCCCATCGTGCGGGCATCTGGCGATTTTGCCTGCTACGGGTAGACCCCTTGTCGGCCAACATCCTGGCTCGTCACATCGAGATAGTCCCCCCAGTCTCTGAATGACCGCCATCTAATCCAACGATTCGCCTAACCTTTTCCCGCTTCAGATCGCAGTCTGGAGTTGATGGGATCGTGCGACCCGGCGGCCACACCGCAACCGGGCAGGACGTACTTGCCGCGATCGGGGAATACGAACTCGCCGCCGTCGTGATCGTTATGAAAGTCATTGAGTCACGAACACGTGCAGCGTTGAAAGACCATCACGGTTCGAAGCGAAGCCTCGCTTCTCGGCCTTCTCCCCCGGATGCTGGTCGCTGACCCTTTGCAACTTCATTGACGTGCCACGTAGCGTCCGCCGCAGCGCGTGGAGTAGCTGCAGCTTCGACGTCGGCTTGCGTCTTCATGCTGCAGCGCACTCACGCGTAAACACGGAGTTTTGCGTCTTGCAAAGCCGTGTAGAGTGTGCGCAAAGAATATAAATATGCACAAAAAATTATCTTAGGCATTTCTTGTGCACATTGGCGACTTCGTAAACGATATGGAGGAGACGACGGTGAAAAGGTGGGTCATTACGTCAATTGCCTGCGCGACAGTGGGTCTGGGCCCGGTATCGTGTGCCTATGGGCAAAGCAGCGTGACGCTCTGGGGCTTGCTCGATGCAGGTGTGTCATACATCAGCAATACGTCGGGCCACCCTGCATGGCGGCTCGACGACGGCATCGCGTTGCCCAACCTGCTGGGATTTCGCGGGACCGAGGATCTCGGTGGCGGCACCCGCGCGGTGTTCCAGCTGGTGACGCAGTTCACGCTGCAGGGCAATCTCGTCGCTCAGAAGAGCAACGGGAGCGGTACCGGAACCGGGCTTTTCGCGCGCAATGCATGGGTCGGCCTCGACAACGCGCGCTTCGGCAAGCTCACGCTCGGACGCCAGTACGACTTCATGGTCGACACGCTGTTCGCCGATGTCGGGGCCGATATGGCGATGTATGGCGGCGGATTTTACGGCTTCCGGGATGGTCCGTTTGCGAAGCTCGGCGTTCCTGATTCTCCGCCGAACGAGGCGTTCGACTTCGACCGCATGAACGGCGACACGCCTCTTGGCAACGCGGTCAAGTACACGAGTCCGTTGCTGGGAGGATTCCGGTTCGGCGGAATGTACGCATTCGGCGGCGTGGCCGGGGATTTCCGCCAAAACAGCGCGGAAAGCTTCGGTGCCAGCTACGGTGCCGGCGCGTTTGCATTCGGCGCGGCCTATACCGACGTGCGTTATGCGTCATTGCTCGGCGACAGCATCAGGAACTACGGGCTCGGCGCGAAATATCGCGGCGACAAGCTGCTGCTGACGGCGCTGTTCACTGACACGCGCAATACCCACAACGGCGCGGTTGTCAACGCAGCGGAGGTCGGCGCACTGTATCAGTTCACGCCGGCGTTCTCGACGAGCCTCGCCTACACCTACATGTGGGGGAACGAGGTTGTCGACCGCAATCACGCCCATCAATGGGGGGCCGTTGCGAAGTACCATCTGTCGAAGCGGACGGCCGTCTATCTGCAATCGGTGTATCAGCTGACGAACGGGGGGGCGAATGCGGCGATCAACGGGACGTTCGGCCCGTCGAGCAGTCGCTCGCAGTTCATCGGCCGGATCGGCATGCAAACGATGTTCTGATTGATCCGTGCGACGGCGGCGGGAGTCGTCGTCGCAATGGGGTGCATTCGCAGACGCAGTATCGGGGCACTGCGCGCGACTTACTGCACCGATGCCAATTGCCGTTCCAGTGCGGCGGCAACACGAGTCAACGTTCCTTCTATATGCTTGCGCAGCAATTTCGCTGCCTTGTCTTTTTCCCGTCCGATCGCCGCTTTCATCAGCGCTTCGTGTTCCGCGCCCTTGTGGCGTTCCTCCGTCCGATGGAGTGCCGAGTAGCGCCGATAGCGTTCGGCGCGGTCGAACAGCGATCCGACCATGTTCAGCAGCAGCGGGCTTGGCGTCGCGGACAGCAACGCCATATGATAGGCGCGATGGCGCTCCGACCAGTCGTCGTCGAGGGCCACAGGGCCGGTACCCATCCGTTTTTCGGCGAGGCTCAGCCGATGGAACGCCGTCAGCACGGCAACTTCCCAGTCGTCGTCGCCATGCTCGATGGAATCCATCAGCGCTTCGTGTTCAAGCAGGATGCGCAGGCGCGTGATGTCCTTGAAGTCGTCGATACTGATCGGTGCGACCCAGAAGCCGCGATTCTCGGTCGCCTGCACGATTCCGTCCTGCGCGAGGCGGTTCAGTGCTTCGCGAATCGGTGAACTGCTAAGACCGTAGGTCTTCGACAGACTCTCGACTTTCAGGCGCGTGCCTGGCTCCAGTTCACACCGGATGATCGAGGTTTTCATCCGTGCGAAAGCAACATCGATGAGCGGGGCACCATTGGAGGCAGGTGTCGAATCCATGGCGTGGCATTCCGGATTGTCAATGCGGTAATTTTATGCGCAAAGCTCGCTTCTATGCAAGATTGACTCGAAAGGCTCGTCGAACAAAAAAAAGCGCTCGGGCAAAGCACCGAGCGCTGAAGGCTGTTACATGATGCGCGTTCCGGATCAAAGGCTCGTTGCCGGCGCCTCAAGTGCTTGCGAGCCGTTGGTGGCCAGCGCGCCCACGAGCTCGTCGAGCAGCGCAAGCGCCTCATGCGGCTCGCGGCAACCACCGTACACATAGTGATCGGGGCGGGCGAGAACCACACGGCAATCGTGTTGAGCCATCCAGCCGGTCAGCACGCCACTGACGTCCTGATACGTATCCGGCGAGGCATCGGGCGCGAGCGCGTCGGGCCCGATCGAGACGAACCGGATCGCCGGATACTGCAGGCGATCGCATGCCTGCCGAAGTTGCGCGACGGTCGCGACATCAGTACGTGCGTCCACCGCGAGCCGGAAGGTCGCGCCGGTCACGTCGTCGAGCAGGCGCTCGTCGCCGGTGGACGTCCGCACGCGTGGTTGCGGAAACAGCAGCCCGCGTGGCCCGTCGCTCGAAGCGGACAGAAAGCCGTCGCTCAACCCCGGGATCAACGATTGCCGGACCATTCCCTGCGGATTGGCGGCCATCTCCGCATGCAAGCGCTCGTCGCGCGCGCTGGCCGCGACCGGATCGCGTTCACAGATCAGCTTGCCCAGTTCCTTCGTCACGAGTGTCGTGCGCTTGACGTGCGGCAACCGTTCAGCCTGGTAGCTGTCGAGCAGTGCCGTACCGGCCTTGCCGCGCGAAACCATCGCGATCTTCCAGACGAGATTGGACGCATCCCGGATGCCTTGACACATTCCCTGCGCGAGGAACGGCGGCGTCATGTGCGCCGCGTCACCGAGGAAGAATATCCGTCCGGCTTGCCAGCGGCGCAGCACGAGCGCGTGAAACCGGTAGGCGGATGCACGCCAGATTTCGTATTCGTCGTCGGCGAGCCAGCGCGAAATCAGCTTTTTCACGAATTCGGGCCGGCAGGCCTCGGCAGGCGTCTCGTCCGCGTTGATCATGAACTCCCAACGGCGGCAGCGGCCGGGTCCGACGACGAACGTCGAAGGGCGCGCGACCTCGCAATACTGCACGTTGGTTGCCGGCAGGCTCTCGCCGGCACCGTCTTTGAGCATCACATCGACGA
Organism: Burkholderia sp. 10_S31; assembly: GCF_056930375.1. NCBI lineage: Bacteria > Pseudomonadati > Pseudomonadota > Betaproteobacteria > Burkholderiales > Burkholderiaceae > Burkholderia > Burkholderia sp. 10_S31. Next base: position 2,625,202 of record NZ_JBXOWK010000001.1, on the reverse strand, counting down.
CGAGCCATGGCTCGTCGAAGTCGAGATCCTCCATGTCCAAGCCGAGCCGCGTACGGATCGGGCTCGTTCCTCCATCGCAGGCCAGCACATGGCCCGCGGTGAACGTGCGTTGCTCGCCCGACGCCAGCGAGATCGTCACGGATGCGGCATCGTCGTGCGATTCGGCCGCGGTCGCTTCCGCACCGAGCTCGACCCTGACCGACGGGTAGCCGGCGAGATTGTCGCGCAGGATTCCTTCGATTTGCGGCTGCATGAACACGTAGTTCGGTGCCCAGCCGAGCTGGTACGGCGGGGCTGCCGCGTCGATGCGGCGGATCACCCGCGTGTCGGTCGTCCGGTATTCGGACGGGCGGTACGGCATCACGTATTGCGCGATCCTGTCTGCGATCCCGAGGTTGGCCAGGATTCGCATGATTTCCTGGTCGAATCCCATTGCCCGCGGCTTGTCGTAGACAGTAGGCGACTTGTCGACGACCAGCGTACGCAGGCCGGCCTGACCGGCCAGGTTGGCGGCGACTGCACCGACCGGGCCGAGACCGACAATGATCAAATCGAAGTCCACATCTCCTCCATGTTCATATTCGTTCCGCCAGAGCCGACCACGTTCGCCCGGCGGTGCGGGCGGGTCCACCGGACCGTCGCCCGACTGATCTCAGTATGCCTTCGTGTAGGCGGTCTTGACGGTCGTGAAGAATTCGGCGGCGTATCGGCCTTGCTCGCGCGGGCCGTAGCTCGACGACTTCGTGCCACCGAACGGCACGTGATAGTCGACCCCCGCGGTGGGCACGTTGACCATCACCATCCCGCTGCGCATGTGTTGCCTGAAATGCGCCGCATGTTTCAGAGACGTCGTACAGATGCCGGCTGACAATCCGAACTCGCTGTCGTTCGCCATCTCCAGCGCCTCGTCGTAATCCTTCGCCGGGATAGCGCACGCGATCGGGCCGAAGATCTCCTCGCGCGCGATGCGCATCGTCGGTGCCGCGTCGGAGAACAGCGCCGGCGTCAGAAAATGGCCTCGAGTGCTGCGGACGACGGTCGTTCCGCCGCAGATCAGCGTCGCCCCTTCATTCCGGCCGATTTCCACGTACGCTTCGTCCAGTCGCAGTTGCTCGCTGTCGACAACGGGCCCGATTTGCGTGTCGGCGTCGAGCGCATGCCCGACTCGGAGCTGCCCGAGTGCCTCCGCAACACGGTTGACGAAGCGCGTGTAAATGCCTTTCTGCACGATGAAACGGGATGATGCGGTGCAGCGCTGCCCGGTCGAGTAATAGGCGCCCTGTATCGCACAGTCGACGGCGACGTCGAGGTCCGCGTCGTTCAGGACGACGAGCGGATTCTTGCCGCCCATCTCGAGCTGCATCCGCTTGAACTGGCGCGCGCCCTGCAGCAGCAGGTTCCGCCCGGTATCGACCGATCCGGTAAACGAGATCGCGTGGATGTTCGGCGAGGCGACCATCGCGTTGCCGACGACACTGCCGCGCCCCATCACGAGATTGAATGTGCCGGGCGGAATGCCGCTGCGGTGGATGATGTCCGCGAGCGCCCATGCGGATCCCGGGACGAGGTCCGCCGGCTTGAAGACGACGCTGTTGCCGTGCGCCAGTGCCGGCGCGATCTTCCAGGCCGGAATGGCCATCGGGAAGTTCCACGGCGTGATGATGCCGACGACACCGACCGGCTCGCGCGTGATACTGACATCGACGAGCGGCCTGACCGACGGCAGGGACTCGCCGCCCGAGCGCACCGCTTCGGCGGCGTGGAACTTGAATATCTGCCCGGCACGCGCGACTTCGGCAATGCCCTCGGCAAGCGTCTTGCCTTCTTCACGCGACAGCAGCGTACCGAGTTCCGTCTGTCGCGAGAGCAATTCGCTGCCGATCGCGTCGAGTGCATTCGCTCTGGCCTGGATGCCGCTGTCCCGCCAGCCGCGTTGAGCGTCGCTAGCGGCGTCGATTGCCTCGTGTGCCTGCTCGACATCCGCGTGCGCATAGTCGCCGATCGCGTCGTCGAGATCGGACGGATTGATGTTGCGGCGTGAAGTGGCGCCGGTGCGCCACGACCCGCCAATCAGATTGCACTTCATGACCAGTGATCTCCCCCATTTTTGCAGGGTGGCGTCCGCCTGCCGTCGAACGCGGCGGACGCTGCGGATTGGTATGTCTATTCGTCGAACGCGGTGCGCTGGGCGGCGATGCGTTCGCGCATTGCCGCGATCCATGCGTCGCGCGTCAGGAAGCCCGGGCGGCGCTGGCACATCGCTTCCGTCCGTCTCAGGACTTCAGAGCTCGGGAGATCGAGATCGAGCGGCTCGCGACAAGGCTGCGCGGTGAAGAATGGGCTGTCGACGTAGAGTTCGATCGGATTGCCTTCCGGATCCTTGAAATAGATCGACCACGCGTTACCGTGATCGACTTGCTCGATACCGGCGACGCCCGCGCGTTTCGCGCGTTGGTAATACGTGCGCAGATCGTCCAGCGAATCGAGCAGGAAGGAAAGCTGGTTGACCGGGTTGAAGGGGAGGTCGGTGGGCTTTCCATCGAACAACACGAGCTGATGATGGATTTCCGGATCCTGCGTCATGAAGTACAGATTGTGTCCGGTCGACGCGACACCCTTGTCGCTGATCACGAACCCGAGTGCCTTGCGGTAATAGTCGACCATCCGGTCGAGGTCGCTGCAGAAGATTCCGCAGTGGGTGAACTGAATTTTCGGCAATGCTGCCATGATCGTCTCCTGATTGTTCGAGTATCGCTCACGCTTCCTCGGCCACGGGGTTCGACAGCGTGCCGACCCCCGGGATCACCACGTCGAAGGTGTCGCCAGGCTTCAGGAACACCGGCGGCTGGCGCTTGAAGCCGATCCCGCTCGGGGTGCCGGTCGCGAGGATGTCGCCCGGCTGCCAGTCGAGCGCCTGCGATACGTATGCGATCAGGGCCGGAATGTCGAAGGCGAGTTCGGACAGCTTGCCGATCTGCATCTGTTCGCCATTCAACAGACCGTGTACCGAGAGTTCACGGTAGTCCGGAATTTCGTCGGTCGTGACGAGCCACGGGCCGAGCGCGCCGGTACCGCGGAAATTCTTGCCCATCCCGTATTGGTGCGTATGGAACTGCCAATCACGGACGCTGGCGTCGTTGAAGCACGTATAGCCGGCAACATGGCTCATCGCGTCTTCCGGTGCGATATGCGAACCGCCGCGGCCGATGACGACCGCGAGTTCGGCCTCGAAATCGAAACTGTCCGAAATGGTCGGACGAATCAGCGGTGCACCGTGCGGCAACAGGGTTTCCGCGTAACGATGGAAGATGACAGGGTACTTGCCGACCGTGCGCCCGGCTTCCGCTGCGTGCGCGACATAGTTGATGCCGACGCAGATGATCTTGTTCGGGCGTGGAATGACCGGCTCGAGTTCGACATCGGTCAACGGGAAATCCGCGGCCGCGGCCGCGGCGACGAGCCGGCGTGCTTCGTCCAGTGCCGCGTCATCCGCGAGCAGTGAAGCGAGATCGGCCAGCGCCGGCATGCGCGACGCGAGATCGACGATCCCTTGTTCCTTGATTGCACCGAAAGCGGCCTTGCCGGCCCGGCGATACGACACGAGTTTCATTGCTCCTCCGTTTGGGCATAAAACATGTTTTTATGCATATTACATCGGAATGGATATAATGCAAGCACGGGAGCACAAACTGGCTCCCGGCGATCCGAACAATTTTCGTGGAGCAGAAAGATGCCGCTGGTCAATGTCAGAAAGATCAAGCTCGATGTGGAGGAGGTCTGGCACGAAGGGGGAGAGCGCGTGAGCGAGCCGCTGCGGGTTGCGGTCGCGACTGCCGTCGTCGCGAATCCGTATGCGGGGCGGTACGAGCCCGACCTGCTGCCGTTCATGCAGGCGCTGCGCGAACTCGGGCATGACCTCTCGTCACGCCTCGTGGCGCTGCTCGGCGGCGCGGAGAACGTCCAGGCGTACGGAAAGGGCGCGATCGTCGGCGAGGATGGCGAACTCGAGCATGGTGCCGTATGGCACGAAGCCGGCGGCTGGGCGATGCGGGAATCGCTGGGCCAGCCGAAAGCCATGGTGCCGTCGGCCAAGACGATCGGCGGCGTTGGTGCGCGCCTGATGGTGCCGCTGGGCCATATTCAGGCGTCTTATGTCCGCAGTCACTATGGCACGTGCGAGGTGACCGTCTGGGATGGCCCGCGCCGCAACGAGATCGCGTTCGCACTCGCGATGGCGACGGGCGGGCGCGTGCATGCGCGACTGGGCGGCCTCGCGGCGTCGGACGTCAAGGGTCTCGACGGCCTGCGATGAAGTTCAGGCGGAATCTGAGTTTTTATGCATAAAAATTGATATCATGCATTTAGCTTGGCTTGAGTCGCAGACAGATGACCGGGCCGGTGAATGTGTGTTGCGAATACACGAAGAGTGACAGACAGGAGACAGACATGACGAAGATGATGCGAGCAGCACGGATGCACGATGTCGGCGCACCGATGGTGGTGGAGGATATTCCGGTGCCGTCGCCGCGGCCGACCGACGTGCTGGTGAGAGTCAAGGCATGTGGCATCGTGCCCAACCTCGGCAACGTGCTGAGCAACTGGCAGAAATGGTTTCCCCACCTGCCGCTGCCCCGACTGCCGGCGATTTTCGGTCTCGACGCGACGGGCGTGATCGAGGAGGTTGGCAGTCAGGTCCATGCGTTCAACGTGGGGGACCGCGTCTACGTGAATCCGGCGCGCTATTGCGGCGGTTGCCGCGCGTGCCGCTCGGGTGATACCACGGCCTGTCCGTACTACACATTCAACGGCTATTTCGGGTTCGGCCAGCGATCGCAGGCCATCTTCGACGACTATCCGTACGGCGGGCTGTGCGAGTTCATGACCGCGCCGCAATACAGCCTGGTCAAGATACCCGACAACCTGAGCCATGAGACCGCGGCGCGGTTCGGCTATCTCGGCACCGCCTATCGTGCGCTGAAGAAGGCGGAAGTCGGGCCGAGCAGCACGATCCTGGTCAACGGCATCAGCGGGACGCTCGGCATCGGGGTTGCACTGTTCGGGCTCGCAATGGGGGCGCGGAAGATTCTCGGCACCGCACGCAACAAGGAATTGCTGCAGCGCGTGAAGGCGATTGCGCCGGATCGCATCGAGGTCCTGGCGCTCGATGACGAGCCGGTCGACGCATGGGCGGCGCGCATCACGCGCGGGGAAGGCGTCGATGCGGTGATCGATGCGCTCGGGCCGGGCGCACCGCATACGACGCTGCAGGAGTCGCTGAAGACGCTGCGACGTGGCGGTCATCTCGTCAATGTCGGCGCGGTCGCCGGCGACGTGCCGGTCAATCTTCACTACATGATGGACAACGACCAGCGCCTGAGCGGCTCCGCGTGGTTCACGGCTGGGCAAGGACAGGAAATGGCGGACATGGTCGAATCCGGCGTCGTCGACCTGTCGGTCTTCGAACACTGCACGTTCAAGCTGGAGGACATCAATGTCGCGCTGGGCGGGATCGAGAATCGCAATGGCGGCTTCAGCAACTACGTGATCTGTCCGTAAAGCACATCGGCGACACTTCCGCGTCACATCGGCGCCGGGGTGTCGTCGGCCGAAAGCGTTTCCTTACAGCGAGGCAACTCATGCACATTCGACGCGTGGTGACCGGCCGTGATCCGCACGGCCGGTCCGTCGTGATTTCCGATGGCCCGACACCCCGAACTGTCCTGTTCGGCACCATTCCCGGACATGCATTCGCACAGGTGTGGACGACCGCGGCATCTCCGTCGATGGCGACGACGGCCGATCCGACGGTCGGAAAAGACACCCTGATTCCGCCGGCCGGCGCGACCAGTCTCCTGGTCGTCACCTTTCCGCCGGATCAGGTCATGGCGGCTCCGCAGTTCGATCCGGCAGCGGCGGCAAACGAATGTGCCGCGCGCATGCCGGATCTCGCGGCGACGTTCGAGCCTGATCATCCAGGCATGCATATGACCGAAACGGTCGACTATGCGCTCGTGCTGTCGGGCGAGATCTGGCTGGAGCTCGATGACGGGCGGGCGACGCGGCTCGGGCCAATGGATGTCGTCGTGCAGAACGGCACGCGCCACGCATGGCGCAACAAGGGGAACAGCCCGGCGACCGTGGCGTTCTTCATGGTCGGTGCGACGCGCACATGACGCGCACGCATGGTCTTTCGATGGTCGATCTGGAGGAAAACGGTATGAACGAGCCGCTCGATACCCGCGCGCGCCAGCAGTTATTTACCGACGCACGCAGCCAGAACGCGTGGCTGGACCAGGCGGTGCCCGATGCGGTGCTGCGTGACCTGTACGAACTGACCCGGTGGGGTCCGACGAGCATGAACTGCTCGCCGATGCGCGTCGTGTTCGTGCGGTCGCCGCCGGCGCGCGAAAGGCTGTTGTCGGCGGTTTCTCCAGGGAACGTCGAGAAAGTGCGTACCGCGCCGGTCGTTGCGATCATTGCGCAGGATGTGGCGTTCTACACGCAGCTCGACAAGCTGTTTCCGCATCGGCCGGGCGCAGCGAAGATATTCATCGAGCAACCGGAGCTGGCACGCGACACATGCTTTCGCAACAGCTCGCTGCAGGGTGGCTATTTCATCATGGCGGCGCGCACGCTCGGTCTCGACTGCGGGCCGCTGTCGGGATTCGACGCGGCCAGAGTCGATCAGCTGTTCTTCGAAGGCACGGCACTGCGCGTGAACTTTCTTTGCTGCCTCGGGTATGGCGATTCGGGCGGACTTTTTCCCCGCAGCCCGCGGCTCGATTTCGACGAGGCGTGCGAGATTCTATAGGTAGTCGGCGCGGCGACCGGTTATCCGGCGCCGCGTTTGCTCATGCGATCGACACCATCGCGGTAGTAGCGTGCAGCGCATATCGTGCCGGGCGCGGCGGCGAGGCCGTCAGTCACCCATGCGCTTCAGTTGACGCGCACACTCGCGAAACGCCGTTTCGATCAGATGCAGTCACGGTGCGGGCCGGTGATGTCGCGCGCCGCGTGATTGAGCCATGTGCGCAATGTTCTCGTTGTATCGTCGCGCTTCGCCGCACAGCCATTCCCGAAACGCCGACAGCGTCGAGCTTTCCGCCTTGGCTTCCGGGTAGATCAGGAAGTACGCATTCCCGGTCGGATGTTCGTAGCGACCGACCTGAACCAGCGTCCCGCGCGATAGTTCGTCCTCGACGAGCAGGCGAGGAATCAATGCGATTCCGATTCCGCTCGACGCCGCTTCGGCCAGCATCGAGAACAGTTCATAACGCGGTCCGGACAGGTCGCCTTCCATTTCGCGTCCTTGCGCCGCGAACCATTCGCGCCATGCGTACGGTCGCGTACTTTGCTGCAGCAACCGATAGCGCCGCCAGTCCGCCCGAGTCGGCTGGATGCGCGACGCGACCAGCTTCGGGCTGGCGACCGCGATCACGCTTTCCTGCATCAGCAAATCGCCGGCCGTACCGGGCCACGGCGCGGGGCCTGCGTGGAGCGACGCGTCGAACCCTGTCGCATCGAACATGAACGGACGCGGCATGGCGGTCAGATTGACGGTGATGTCCGGATGCGTATCGATGAACGCCGGCATGCGCGGCAGCAGCCAACGGGTTGCGAAGGTCGGCACGGCCGCGAGCTCCAGGGTACCGCCTTTGCCGCCCGTCGCCATCATCTCCAGCGCGTCGTATTCGATCTGATCGAGTCTCGATGCCACACGGCGGCTATACGCCGCACCGGCTTCGGTCAGTGTCACGCCGCGTCGGGTGCGCCGAAACAGCTTCACGCCAAGAAATTCCTCGAGCACACCGATCTGACGACAGATCGCACTTTGCGTGACGGCGAGCTCGTCCGCCGCTTTCGTGAAGCTCTGGTGGCGAGCGGCGGACTCGAATGCGGACAAAGCCGTTGTGGAGGGGATCGTGCGGCGCATGATGCGTGTCCAGGTGAGTAATGAAATTAACGAGTGAGATTTTTGCACATGTCGGTGCAAACAAATCGTTTGTTTTGACGATACATGGCGAATAAAGTTGGCGTAACACCTTCACGCAGGCGATCAACAAATGACCAATGCACACAAATCGAATTCGTTTCAATGGGACGACCCGCTGCTGATGGACCAGCAGCTTGGCGAGGAGGAGCGCATGGTGCGCGATTCCGCGCACGCGTACTGTCAGGAGCGGCTGGCACCGCGCGTTCTGGATGCGTTTCGTCGCGAGCAGACCGATCGGGCGATCTTTCGCGAATTGGGCGAGCTGGGCCTGCTCGGCATCACGATTCCGGACACCTATGGCGGCGTGGGGAGCAACTACGTCAGCTATGGCCTTGTCGCGCGCGAGGTCGAACGTGTGGATTCCGGCTATCGCTCGATGATGAGCGTGCAATCGTCCCTCGTGATGGTGCCGATCCATGCATTCGGCAACGAAGCGACTCGCCAGAAATACTTGCCCAAGCTGGCATCGGGGGAACTGGTCGGCTGCTTCGGCCTGACCGAGCCGAATCACGGTTCCGATCCGGGCGGCATGGCGGCGCGCGGGCGAAAGGTCGACGGCGGCTATCGCCTGACGGGCAGCAAGATGTGGATCACGAACAGCCCGATCGCGGACGTCTTCGTCGTCTGGGCGAAGGACGACGAGGGCGCGATTCGCGGTTTCGTGCTGGAGAAGGGCTGGAAGGGTTTGTCGGCGCCGGCGATTCACGGCAAGGTCGGGCTGCGTGCGTCGATCACCGGCGAGATCGTGATGGACGATGTGTTCTGTCCGGAGGAGAACGCGTTTCCGGACGTCCGCGGCCTCAAGGGGCCGTTCACCTGCCTGAACAGCGCGCGCTACGGTATCGCGTGGGGCGCGCTCGGCGCTGCCGAGGATTGCTGGCATCGCGCTCGGCAGTACGTGCTCGATCGCAAGCAGTTCGGCCGGCCGCTTGCCGCGAATCAACTGATCCAGAAGAAGCTTGCCGACATGCAGACCGAGATCGCGCTCGGTCTGCAAGGTTGCCTGAGGCTCGGCCGGATGAAGGACGAAGGCACGGCGGCCGTCGAGATCACGTCGATCATGAAGCGCAACTCATGCGGCAAGGCGCTCGACATTGCGCGGGTCGCGCGGGACATGCTGGGCGGAAACGGGATCAGCGACGAATTCGGCATCGCACGGCACCTCGTGAATCTTGAAGTCGTGAACACGTATGAGGGTACGCACGACATCCACGCGCTGATCCTCGGCCGGGCGATCACCGGCATTGCCGCATTCTGAGCCGCCATGGAAACGATCGCACAGCAAGGCGCATTGGCCGGCCTCCGCGTACTCGATCTGTCGCGGGTGCTGGCCGGGCCGTGGGCCGGCCAGCTTCTCGCCGATCTCGGCGCCGATGTCGTCAAGGTCGAGCGGCCGCGGACGGGCGACGACACGCGGGCGTGGGGCCCGCCGTGGCTCCTCGATGAAGACGGACAGTCGACGGGCGAATCGGCGTACTACCTGAGCGCCAATCGCAACAAACGCTCGATCGCGGTCGATCTGAGCCGGCCGGACGGTCAGTCGCTGGTTCGGCAACTCGCGCAGCAGGCCGATATCGTGCTCGAGAATTTCAAGGCCGGTGGCCTTGCGCAGTACGGGCTGGATTACGCGACGCTCAGCGCCGAGAACCCGCGCCTGATCTACTGCTCGATTACCGGGTTCGGGCAGACGGGCCCGTATGCGTCACGTGCCGGTTACGACTTCCTGATACAAGGGATGGGCGGCCTGATGAGCGTGACGGGGCGCGCCGACGGCACGGAAGGTGCCGGCCCGGTGAAGGTCGGCGTCGCGCTGACCGACGTGATGACGGGGCTGTATGCGACGGTTGCCGTGCTGGCCGCCGTTGCCCATCGTGAGCGCACGGGGCGCGGACAACACATCGATCTGGCGCTGCTCGACGTGCAGATCGCCGCGCTCGCGAACCAGGCCGCCAATTACCTGGTCGGCGGCATCGTGCCGCGGCGGATGGGAAACGCACATCCGAACATCGTGCCATACCAGGACTTTCCGACGGCCGATGGCCACATGATCATCGCGGTCGGCAATGACAGCCAGTTCACCAGCCTCTGTGCGGTGCTCGGTCAGCCGCAATGGGCGAGCGATGCACGTTTCTCGACGAATCCTTTACGCGTACAGCATCGTGACGAACTGGTCGCGCTGATTGGCGCAGTGACCACGTGCCGGTCGACCGACGAGTGGGTCATCGCGATGGAGGCGGCGGGCGTGCCGTGCGGGCCGATCAATGGGCTCGACCGGGTATTCGCGGACGAACAGGTCAAGGCGCGCGGCATTCGTATCGAGATGCCGCATGCATCGGCCGGCAGCGTGCCGCTCGTGGCAAATCCGATCCGAATGTCCGATTCGCCGGTCCAGTATCTTCGTCCGCCGCCGCGGCTCGGCGAACAGACCGATGAGATCCTGGGCGCATGGCTGGGACTGAGCGAAGAAGAGATCGACGCATTGCACGAGAGAAAAATCATCTGACATCATGATTTCGAGATGCGATCCTTCACTGGGCTGGGAGGCAATCTGCGAGGCACGGATGGTTGCCGCTGCTACCGCGAACGCGGACGATGCTTCGGTATGGAGATGGTTTGCGGCGATGCTCGAAGAGCGGCGCATCCGCTGGCGCTTCATGTTCAACGCGTGGGTCGTTCATGTCGACCGGAAGGAAGTCGCGATCGAATCGAGCTTCTATGAGGCGATCCGATCCGCCAAGTACGAATCGGAAGAACTTGGCCTTGGCGCACTTTAGTATGAGTTGGATTGCCGCTGCGGCAAATGTGGGTAGGATCGTGGATAAGAAGCCTGCTGCGATGGAGGGAGTCTTACCTGGCGGCCCTGAGGCAGCGGTGGTTGGAATCGGCTGCCTTCCGCCCGGCAAGGCTTCCCGGGCATTCCAGCAGCTTCCGAAGGCGTCCTTTAAGTCGCTGATTTCAAATCGGTTTATGGGTGGCGACGTGCTTGCTGCTTCCGCCAGATTTCCGCACAATTTCTGCCCGATGTATGGGCAGGAAGATGGGTAAGCGGGTAGGAGGGAGTCATGTCAGGACGACAATTACACTGGCTCGGTGCGTTGCGGGTTGCCAAGGAGGTGACTCCGGGCCATTACGCCGACGGTGGTGGTCTCTACATGCAGATCGCGGACAGTGGCGCGCATTCCCGGGTGTTCCGCTTCAGGCTCAACGGATGTGCACGGGAAATGGGCCTCGGACCTGTATCGCGCGTTTCGCTCGGCGAGGCACGGCGGCTGGCCTCGACTTCCCGTGACATGGTCAGGGGATCTGATTGATCCCATCCTCGCGCGGCGTGAACGGCAGCGCCGGCAGTTGCTCGACATCTCGTCGGATTGCGATCTGCACGGCAATCATCAACTCGACACCGGATTCTCTCCGACGATCTTCGCGCCGCGCAGCGTCACAAACCTCTCATCGAGACGCCAGGTGCTACCCGGCTTGCGCCGCACCGCTTTGACACGACGGGCAAAGCCCGCGCCGAATTTGTCGCACCAGCGACGGATTCATCGTTCACGACCACACCGCGCTCGAACAGCAACTCCTCAATGTCGCGCAGGCTCAGGTGGAACCGGAAATACCACCGAACCGCGTGGCTGATGACCGCCGCCGGAAGCCGGCGGTCGTGATAAAGCGATTTGGTCTTATTCATCACCACGTCTTACCCGGCCACTTCCTCAACGTGACAGCACCCAGCCGACCAATGGAGGTTTTCCCTATGTCATGATCGTAACATCGGCGTGATACGATGATCTCAAGTTATCGGATGATGTTGTGCATCACACAACAACGAGCCTACCTATGTTCGATGAAGCATCTCATTCCGTCATCGCCTGGCCGGGTTACGCGCATGCGTCAAGCGCCCGCGCCCGCAATCCTGGCGTTCCCTTCGATCTGGCGTGGCTCGATTCGCTGCGTGTGAACAGGTCGGCGGTCGAGCAGCGTGTCGCGACGCTCGGCACGCGCCGTTCGGTCAAAAAAGATGCACAGGCCGCGTGGCTACTCAAAGCCATTACGTGCATCGATCTGACCACGCTCTCTGGGGACGACACCGCGGGTCGCGTCGAACGTTTGTGTGCAAAGGCTCGCCGCCCGGTGCGTGACGATCTGCTCGAAGCGCTTGGCATGCCGGCGCAGTCCATCACAACCGGCGCGGTCTGCGTGTATCACCGCTTTGTTGGCACTGCGGTCGCGGCGCTGGCGGGCAGCAGCATTCCGGTCGCGGCAGTGTCCACCGGTTTTCCTGCCGGACTGATTCCGCATCCGCTGAAGCTGAAAGAGATCGAAGCGTCCGTGGCGGATGGCGCCGCCGAGATCGATATCGTGGTGACGCGCGAACACGTGCTGACCGGCAATTGGCAAGCGCTGTACAACGAGATGCGCGACTTCCGCGCTGCGTGTGGCGACGCTCACGTAAAGGCGATTCTCGCCACTGGCGACATCAACACGCTGTCGAACATCGCGAAGGCGTCGATGGTCTGCATGATGGCTGGCGCCGATTTCATCAAGACGTCGACTGGCAAGGAAGGTGTCAACGCGACGCTCGCCGTGTCGCTCGTGATGGTGCGCATGATCCGCGAATACTTCGAGCGCACCGGCATTGAAATCGGCTTCAAGCCGGCCGGCGGCGTGTCGACCGCGAAGTCGGTGCTGGAATACCAGATCCTGATGAAAGAAGAACTAGGAAGGCAGTGGCTCGAACCCGATCTGTTTCGCATCGGTGCATCGAGTCTGCTGGCCGATATCGAGCGGCAACTCGAGCATCACGTGACCGGCCGCTATTCCGCCTTCCATCGTCACGCTCTCGCGTGATCTCGCACAACGAAGACCCCACATGAGCGTAGCTGAATACTTTTCTTCGATGGAATACGGACCCGCCCCGGAAGACGACAAAGCCGCGCGCGCGTGGCTCGCTGAGCATGAGAACGTCTTTGGCCATTTTATCGATGGTGCTTTTCGCGTGCCGACGTCCGGCGACGGTGCCGAAACATTCGAATCCCGCGAGCCGGCGACGGGCCGGGTGCTCGCAAACATCGCGCAAGGCGACAAGGCCGATGTGAATGCAGCGGTCGTCGCCGCACGCAATGCGCAGCCTGGCTGGCAGGCATTGGGCGGCGCGGGCCGTGCGCGGCATCTGTATGCACTTGCCCGGATGGTGCAGCGGCATAGCCGGCTCTTCGCCGTGCTCGAATCGCTGGACAACGGCAAGCCGATCCGCGAGACGCGCGACATCGACATTCCGCTTGTCGCGCGGCACTTTCTGCATCACGCAGGGTGGGCACAACTCCAGGAAAGCGAACTATCGGGTTGGCAACCGCTAGGCGTCATCGGGCAGATCGTGCCTTGGAATTTTCCGCTGCTGATGCTGGCGTGGAAGATCGCGCCAGCACTGGCAACCGGCAATTGCGTGGTGCTGAAGCCCGCTGAATTTACGCCGCTGACGGCACTCCTGTTCGCGGAACTCGCCCATCGCGCGGGGCTGCCTGCGGGCGTGCTCAACGTCGTCACGGGAGACGGCCGTACCGGCGCGGCGCTGGTCGAACATCCGCAGGTGGCGAAGATTGCATTCACTGGATCGACCAGTGTCGGCCGGCAGATCCGCGCCGCGACCGCAGGCTCGGGAAAGTCGCTCACGCTCGAACTCGGCGGCAAGTCGCCGTTCATCGTCTTCGATGATGCCGATCTGGATGGCGCGGTCGAAGGCGTGGTCGACGCGATCTGGTTCAATCAGGGGCAAGTCTGCTGCGCGGGTTCGCGTCTCCTGGTGCAGGAAGGTGTCGAAGCGCGCTTCATCGAAAAACTGAAGCGCCGGATGGAGACGCTGCGGGTCGGCCATTCGCTGGACAAGAGCATCGACATGGGTGCCATCGTTGACGAGGTGCAGCTGGAGCGTATCAGGTCGCTCGTCGCACAAGGCGAGATGGAGGGGTGCGAGGTCTACCAGCCTGCGAATCTGCGGATGCCTGACAACGGCGTGTTTTTCCCGCCGACGCTGGTCACCAAAGTCGCGCCCGCGTCGACACTTGCGCAGGAAGAAATATTCGGACCGGTGCTGGTCGCGATGAGCTTTCGCACGCCCGACGAAGCAGTCGCGCTCGCGAACCATACACGTTACGGTCTGGCCGCGAGTGTGTGGAGCGAGACGATTGGCCGCGCGCTCGATATCGCGCCGCGTCTTGAATGCGGTGTCGTGTGGGTCAACGCGACGAACCTGTTCGATGCGGGTGTCGGCTTCGGTGGTTATCGCGAGTCGGGCTTTGGACGGGAAGGCGGCCGCGAAGGGATTTACGAGTACCTTGAGCCGCAGGCGTGGACTGATCTGCCGCTGCGCTCGAACGAACGTCACGAGGTGAAGCCCGTCGCGCAAGCCGATGTCTATCTTAGTACGATGGATCGGACCGCGAAGCTGTTTATCGGCGGCAAGCAGGTGCGTGCGGACAACGGCAGCTCGCGCGTCGTGCGTGCACCGTCCGGGTTAGTCGTCGGAGAGGTGGCAGACGGTAGCCGCAAGGACATTCGCAATGCGGTCGCAGCGGCGCGCGGCGCGACGAAGTGGTCGCAGGCCAGCACGCACAACCGCGCTCAGATACTGTATTACCTCGCTGAAAACCTGTCTGCGCGCGGGGACGAATTCGGGCGGCAACTCGTGATTCGCGCGGGATTGGACGCCGCCGCCGCCGAACGCGAAGTCGAGGTGTCGATCACGCGGCTGTTCACGTATGCCGCATGGGCCGACAAGTTTGACGGCGCGGTCCATTCGCCGCCGTTGCGCGGCGTCGCACTCGCCATGAACGAGCCGCTTGGCGTGGTCGCCGTGATCAGTCCGGACGAAGCACCGTTGCTGGGTTTCGTGTCGTTGATTGCACCGGCGCTTGCGATGGGCAATCGGGTAGTCGTCGTGCCGAGTGAACGCTGCCCGTTGATGGCGACGGATTTCTATCAGGTCGTCGAGACGTCGGACGTGACGGCGGGGGCATTGAACATTGTCACCGGCGAACATGCCGCGCTTGCGAAGACGCTTGCGCAGCACGATGACGTCGACGCGCTCTGGAGTTTCGGCGGCGCAGCGCTCTCGACGCTTGTCGAGCGTGAATCGGTCGGCAATCTGAAGCGTACGTTCGTCGATCATGGGCGCGTGTTCGACTGGTACGACGCGTCCGCGGAAGGCTTGCCGTTCCTGCGGCAGGCGGTGCAGGTCAAGAACATCTGGATTCCGTACGGCGACTGATCGTCGCCGCTGATGGCCGCGGGATCAGACCTTCAACGGGCGCCCGCAAGATGGAGGAGATACATGCTGAAAAATATCGATCCGTTGCTCAACGCTGACGTGCTGTATGCGCTCTGCTCGATGGGCCACGGCGACGAAGTAGTCGTCTGCGATGCGAACTTCCCGGCGGATTCCGTCGCCCGTCAAACCGTGCTGGGCAAGGTGCTGCGGCTCGACGGCGCGAACGCGCCACGCGCCATTCGCGCGGTGCTGTCGGTGTTGCCGCTCGACTCGTTCGTCGAGCATCCGGCGGAGCGCATGGAAGTGGTCGGCGATGCCGATGCGTTGCCTGCAGTGCAGCGTGAAGCGCAGCGGGAAGTCGATCGCGCGGAAGGACGGTCGACGCCGTTCGTGTCGATCGAGCGCTTCGCGTTCTACGAGCGCGCAAAAAAGGCGTACTGCGTGATCGCCACCGGCGAAGCGCGCGGCTATGGCTGCTTCATTTTCAAGAAGGGCGTCGAGCTTGCGCCCGATACGCCTGCCGTTGCGGAGGCCTGTCAATGAGCGTCGTCATTCTCGGTATCTATGTGACCGACCTCAGCTTCCGCGCGAGCCGGATGCCGGCGCTCGGCGAAACGATTGCCGGCACCTCGTTCGCGATGGGCCCGGGCGGCAAGGGATCGAATCAGGCCGTGGCTGCCGCACGAGCCGGCGCGGATGTCGTGTTCTGCACGCGTATCGGCGGCGATGCATTCGGTGCAATCGCGCAATCGACGTGGGCCGCCGAAGGCATCACGGCGCGTGCGACGGTCGTCGACGACATGGCGACCGGCGCCGCGCATATCTACGTCGACGACGTCACAGGCGGCAACGCGATCATTGTTGCTGCTGGCGCTGCGGGCACACTGGGCGTTGCCGACGTCGACGCAATGGAGGCGGACATTGCAAAAGCGAAGGTGTTCGTCACGCAACTGGAACAACCGGTTCCGGCGGCGAAGCGCGGTCTCGAACTCGCGCGCCGCCACGGCGTGACGACGGTGTTCAACCCCGCGCCGGCCGTGCCGTTCGACGACGACATGTTCCCGTTGTGCGACTTCATCACGCCGAACGAAACCGAAGCGACGGCGCTCACGGGTGTGCCGATCGAAACGGTCGACGATGCCCGTCGTGCCGCCGATATCCTGCTGTCGAAGGGCGTGCGTGCGGTGATCGTGACGCTCGGCAAGGCGGGCGCGTTGCTTCACACGCGTGAGGTTTCGGAGCACGTGCCCGCATTCGATTGCGGCCGTGTCGTGGAAACCGCGGGTGCCGGCGACGGCTTCGCAGGCGGATTG
The DNA here is from genome assembly GCF_056930375.1 of Burkholderia sp. 10_S31. Classification (NCBI taxonomy): domain Bacteria; kingdom Pseudomonadati; phylum Pseudomonadota; class Betaproteobacteria; order Burkholderiales; family Burkholderiaceae; genus Burkholderia; species Burkholderia sp. 10_S31. Next base: position 2,608,635 of record NZ_JBXOWK010000001.1, on the reverse strand, counting down.
GCCGCGGCGCTGTCGCGCGGCGATTCTCCGCTCGATGCGGTGCGCTTCGGCTGTGCGCTGGCAAGCCTGTCGGTCACGCGAGCGGGCACCGCGCCGTCGATGCCGACGCTCGACGAGATCAACGCGGTACTCGGCGCTCACGTAGCGCTCGCGGCTCAATCATGAATGGCCTGAACATGACGTCCTGGTTCAGGGACAAACAACTGAACTTCCTGGTCGGCGTGAACCTGCTGATTGTGATCGTCGCGACTGTGCTGTCGCACGGGCAGTTCGTCGACATTGACAACCTGCAATCGATGGGTGGTCAGTTGCCTGAGCTGGGGTTGCTCGCGCTCGGCATCATGCTGTCGATGGTGTCGGGCAATGGCGGCATTGACCTGTCGGGCGTCGGGCTCGCGAATCTGTCGGGAATGGTTGCAGCGATGCTGTTGCCGCATATGGTCTCCGCCGACGATTCGCCCGCTCTCTACACTGCCGTGTTCACCGCGATCGTGCTGACGATGGGCGTGCTCGGCGGCATGCTGAACGGGATTGTCATCGCACGCCTGCGCCTGACGCCGATCCTGTGCACGCTCGGTACGTCGCTACTGTTCACCGGTATTGCCGTCGTGCTGAGCAACGGCGCGTCGGTACGGGTTGAGTACGTCGATCCGTTGTCGGCGATCGGCAACGGTACGTGGCTCCAGATTCCGATCTCGTTCGCGATTTTCGCGGTGACCGTGCTCGTGCTTGGCTGGGTGCTGAAGCGCATGCCGTTCGGTCTGCGTCTGTACCTGATGGGGACCAATCCAAAGGCGGCGTTCTACGCGGGCATTCCTCGCACCCGGATGCTGGTCATCACGTATGGCCTGTGCGGCGTGCTGGCGTCGCTTGCCGGCCTGATCAGCGCCACGCACACGTCGAGCGCAAAGTGGGACTACGGCAACTCGTATCTGTTGATCGCAATCCTGATCGCGGTGATGGGCGGCGTGAATCCATCGGGCGGCTATGGCCGCATCGTCTGCGTATTCCTCGCCGCGACGGCACTGCAATTCCTGTCGAGCCTGTTCAATCTGCTGGGCGTTTCGCAGTTTTTTGGCGATTGCGCCTGGGGTTTCCTGCTGCTTGCTTCGCTGGCGTTTGCGGGTGGCGAACGGGTTCGCACCATCTTCGGCATTGGCGGCGCACGAGCGGCGCCCAACGTGCCGCGGCCACCCGCATCGACCGGACGTTAGGTTCAACCCTGCTTTCATGTGCAGCACATTCAAACGACACAGGAGACATCGCATGAAATTGAATCGACTTGTAATCGCCGTCGCAGGTGCCGCCGTGGCGGCGGGCGCGATCCTTACGGCGCAAGCCGCGACTGACGAGACGATCGTCACGGTCGTCAAGGTGACCGGCATCAACTGGTTTAACCGGATGAACGAAGGCGTGAAGGAGTTCGGCAAGGAAAATCCGACCGTCAACGTGTATCAGACGGGGCCCGGTCGCGCGGACGCCGCTCAGCAACTGAAGATCGTCGAAGACCTGATTGCCAAGAAGGTCTCGGCGATCGCCGTTGTGCCGTTCGATCCGCCGACGCTCGAACCCGCGTTGAAGAAGGCGATGGATCGCGGCATCAAGGTCGTCACGCATGAAGCGGACAACGAGAAGAACACGATGGTTGACATCGAAGCGTTCGACAATACCGCGTACGGCGCGGGTCTGAACGAACGTCTGGCGAGCTGCATGGGGCGCAAGGGCAAGTGGGCAGTGCTGGTGGGTTCGCTCGGCAGCCGTTCGCAGGTGCAGTGGGCCGACGGCGGCATCGGCAATGCGAAGCAGAAGTACCCGAAGATGGACCTCGTCGAGCCGAAACTCGAAACCAATAACGACGGCGAACAGGCGTACAAGGTCGCGAAGGAAGTCCTGCGTAAGCATCCGGACCTGAACGGCTTCCAGGGCTCATCGTCGCTGGATGTGATCGGCATTGGCCGTGCGGTCGAAGAGGCGGGCAAGATCGGCAAGATCTGCGTGTACGGCACGGGCCTGCCGACCGAGGCCGGAAAATTCCTTGAAAGCGGCGCAATCAACGGCATCGCGTTCTGGGATCCGAAGCTCGCCGGCATCGCAATGAACAAGGTCGCGCAGATGCTCGTCGCCGGCAAAACGGTGGAGAACGGCGCGGACCTGGGCATCGTCGGCTATAACAAGGTGACCGTCAGCAAGGGACCGGGCAAGGGCATCATCGTGCGCGGGGCGGGCTGGGTCGACGTCGACAAGACGAACTACAAGCAGTATCCGTTCTGATGTGCGGCGGCGTGCGCCGACCACCGGCGCACGCCGCCTTCAACATTGCAGGTGAACATGAGTCAGGCACCGCTTCTCGAAGTCGTCGATATCCATAAGCGCTTCACCGGCGTGTATGCGCTGCGCGGCGTGAATCTGCAGTTCGAGCGCGGGCAGATCTACCATCTGCTCGGCGAGAACGGTTGCGGCAAGAGCACGCTGATCAAGATCATCTCGGGCGCGCAGCCGCCCGACCAGGGCGAACTGGTGATCGAAGGCACGCGGCATGCGCGCCTGTCGCCTTTGGAGGCGCTGGCAGCGGGCGTCGAGACGGTCTATCAGGACCTGTCGCTGCTGCCCAACATGAGCGTCGCGGAGAACGTTGGTTTGACGGTCGAACTTGCCGAGCATAACGGCCGGCTTGCGCGGACCTTTGATCGCAAGGTGCTCGCCAAGACGGCAGCCCGCGCGCTCGCAGCGGTCGGTCTGCGGGGCGACGCCGAGTTCCAGCGTACATTGATCGAACAGTTGCCGCTCGCGACACGCCAGCTGGTCGCGATCGCGCGCGCGATCGCAAGCGAAGCGCGCTTCGTGATCATGGACGAGCCGACCACGTCGTTGACACAAAAGGAAGTCGATAACCTGATCGCGGTGCTCGCGAAGCTGCGCGCGGAGGGAGTCGCCGTGCTGTTCGTGAGCCACAAGCTCGACGAATGCTTTGCGATCGGCGGCGAGGTGATCGTGCTGCGCGACGGCCAGAAGATGGCTCAAGGCCCGATCGCCAACTTCACGAAAGCACAGATCAGCGAACTGATGACGGGCAAGCATCTGTCGACCGAGCGGTATCGCCAGGTCGCCGGTGCCGAAGCGCACGACGTGATACTCGATGTCAGGGCGCTCGGCCGCCGCAACCAGTTTGCCGATGTGTCGTTCTCGCTGTATCGCGGCGAGATCCTCGGCGTGACCGGCCTGCTCGACTCGGGCCGCAACGAACTGGCACGGGCGCTGGCAGGCGTGAGTCCTGCTGACACCGGCTCGGTGACGCTCGATGGCGACCTCGTCCGGCTGCGCACGCCATCCGATGCAAAGGTGCAGCGCATCGGCTATGTACCGGAGGATCGCCTCAACGAAGGTCTGTTTCTCGACAAGCCGATCCGCGATAACGTGATCACCGCGATGATCTCGACATTGCGCGACCGCTTCGCGCAGATCGACCGGCGCCGCGCGCGGGAACTGGCTGAGCGGACGGTAAGGGATCTTCAGATCGCGACGCCCGACATTGACAAGCCTGTGCAGTCGCTGTCCGGCGGCAACCAGCAGCGCGTGCTGATTGGCCGCTGGCTCGCGATTGATCCGCGCGTGCTGATTCTGCACGGACCGACGGTCGGCGTCGACGTTGGGTCGAAGGACATCATTTACCGGATCATGCAGCGCTTGTCGGAGCAGGGTATCGGCATCATTCTGATCAGCGACGACCTGCCCGAGTTGCTACAGAACTGCGACCGCATCCTGATGATGAAGAAAGGTCGCGTTGCGGCCGAATATCGTGCCGATGAACTCGACGAGGTCGGTCTGTATCACGCACTTCTTTCCGAGGCGGCCTGACCCACGTGAACAGCAATCTCATGAACGAATCCTTGCAATCCGCTCCGCATCCCGAGACGGCCGCCGCAGTTGAGGCAAGTGCGCCTGGCTTGCGCAAGCTCGACATGCGCGCGAGTCTGATGCGCAACCCCGAATGGTTCACCGTCGCGCTGATCGTGCTGACGTGTCTGATCGTCGGAGCGATCAATCCGCGCTTCTTCCAGTACGCGACGCTCTTCGACCTGCTGCATTCGGCGACCACCATGTCGATCTTCGCGATGGGCACGCTCGTGGTGCTCGCGTCGGGCGGCATCGATGTGTCGTTCACCGCGATTGCGGCGCTGACTATGTATTCGCTGACGAAGGCCGTTTTCGCGTGGTGGCCCGATGCGCCGTTCATGCTGATCATGCTTGCCGGTGCGGTGGGCGGCACGCTGCTCGGCGTCGTGAACGGGATGCTGGTGCATCGGCTGAAGGCACCTTCACTGATCGTCACGATCGGCACCCAGTACCTGTTTCGCGGCGTGTTGCTGACATTCGTCGGCACGCAGTTCTTCATGAACATTCCGCATAGCATGGATCGTTTCGGCCAGTTGCCGCTGTTCTTCTACACGACCGCCGATGGGCTCCGCGCGGTGCTGCCGGTGTCGGTCGTCGCATTGGTCGTGACAGCGGTGCTGACGTGGTGGCTACTCAATCGCACGATGATGGGGCGCGGTGTGTATGCGATCGGCGGCAGTTTGCCAATCGCCGAACGGCTCGGCTACAACGCGCGGGCGATCCAACTGTTCGTGTTCGGCTATACCGGGATGCTCGCGGGCGTGGCCGGCATTCTGCATGTGTCGACGAACCGGCTCGCGAATCCGTTCGATCTGGTGGGCACCGAGCTCGATGTGATTGCTGCCGTGATTCTGGGCGGCGCGCGCATCACCGGCGGCACGGGGACCGTGATGGGCACGTTGCTCGGCGTCGCGCTCGTGACGCTGATCAATAGCGTGCTGATCCTGATCGGCGTGCCGAGCACTTGGCAGAAGGCCATTATCGGCGCCTTCATTCTCATTGCCGGGACGTTGTTCGCGCTCGGGCGGCGGAACTGACAGTCAGAGACGAACCGCGCGCGGCTTCAGGTCAGCCTGCTTGCCGCTCGCGCACCGTTTGCCCGAACTCGGTCATGATCGAATCGAACTCGTCGAGCCGGGAAAATCGTACCGCCTTGACCTTGCCGATCTTGCTCTGATCGACCACCAGGTGACGTTCGACGGCGCTCGCCATCGCCGCCTGTTTGATCGCCACCTCGTGAAAATTCCAGCAAGTCACGCCGCGTGCTTCGTCGACGCCGCCGGCCGATAGAAACGCCTTGTTGATCCCCATTCGCCGCAACGTCTCGACGCTCTCGTCGCTCGCAAACGAGTCCGACGACGGCATGTACTCTCCGCCCAGCAAAATCATTCGCACGTTCGGTTTGCGCCGTAAGACTTCTGCGACGTTCAGCGAATAGCACACCACCGTTAGACGCATATCTGCGGGGATCAGGCGTGCGAGTGCGACAAGCGTCGTCCCACAATCGATAAAGATGGTTTCGTCGTTCGCGAGCAGGCTCGCGGCAACAGCGGACGCTTCGGCCTTCGCTTGCGCGAAGTGGTCTTTTTCGTGTTCGATGGTGTAGCCCGAGGCGTTGGGTACGTCACTCGCGCTGACGATATAGCCTCCCAGATAGGTGAACTGACCTGGCGTCGCGGCGATGTCGCGTCGCACGGTCATCTCGGATACCTGAAGCAACGTGGCGGCGTCGCGTAGATGCAGGACACCTTGCGTTTTCAAGGTGTCGGCAAGCAGGCGCAAGCGATCGATTTTGGCCATCTGGCGGGAGCGTGCGGGCCGCCAGAGAAAGGCTCGCCCGAACGTTAGAATAGAGTCATAAGATGAGAGAATTATAACAACGCGTGTCAATAGCAGGCATCTCGATGCTCAAATATTTCGCTGATCGAGTATTACAGCCGTCGTAAAACGGCCTAAGGATTCCTGGGGCGGTTTGGTATTCATGAAGCCGTGCGCCGGAGCGTTCCGACACCAAAAGCGGCACCTTATGGAGACTCTATGGACTACGTCATCGGCGTCGATATCGGCACGCAGAGCACGAAAGCGTTGCTGGTCGATCAGTACGGCGCGATCGTCGCGCAGCATGCGTCGAGCTATCAGCCGGATACGCCCAGGCCGCTATGGGCCGAGCAGTGGCCGGCGGTCTGGTTGAACGCGGTGGTGGAGTGCATCGCTGCGTGCGTCGGGAAGGCAAAGGAGGCGGGCATCGCGGCAAAGTCGATCAAGGCGGTGTGTGTGAGTAGTCTCTATGGAGGCTCCGGCATTCCAGTCGATCGCGACATGCGGCCGCTCTATCCGTGTCTGATCTGGATGGACCGGCGTGCGACCGATCAGGTCGAATGGGTACGCAACCACGTCGATCTCGAACGCCTCTACATGATCACCGGCAACGGCGTGGACAGCTATTACGGCTATACGAAGATGTTGTGGCTGCGCGAACACGAGCCGGATGTGTGGGCGCATACGCGTTACTTCCTGCCACCCAACGCGTACGTGATCTACATGCTGACCGGCGAAGTCGCTGTCGACCACAGTTCGGCGGGCAATATTGGCGGCATCTACGACATTGCCAGGCGCGACTGGTCCAACGAAGCACTCGATATGCTCGGCATTCCCGCCACGATGTTTCCGGAACGACTGGTGGCGTCGTCGGACGTGGTGGGCGGATTGCTATCGCAGTGGACAGAACAGCTTGCACTGGAAGCGGGTACGGCCATCGTCGCCGGTGGCGTCGATGCGGCGGTGGCGACGTTTGCCGCAGGCGTTACGCGCGCGGGGCAGCACGTCGCGATGATCGGCACCAGCATGTGCTGGGGGTATATCAATCAGCGCGTGGATGCGCGGCATGGCTTGATCAGCATGCCGCATGTGTTCAACGGCGAGCGCGATATCTATGTGTTCGGCGGCGCGATTACGGCGGGCGCTTCGGTCACGTGGTATCGCGAGCAGTTTTGCCAGGCGGAGACTGAAGCGGCACGCGCGACGCCGCATGGTGATCCGCATCGTTTGCTCGAAGAAGCCGCTTCGGTGATTCCGCCAGGTGCCGACGGCGTGATGTTTTTGCCGTATTTGATGGGCGAACGCAGTCCGGTGTGGGATGCCAGGGCGAGCGGTGCGTTTGTCGGCTTGAGCCTGTTTCACACGCGTGCGCATTTGTATCGAGCGGTACTCGAGGGCGTGTCGTTTGCATTGAAGCACAACATCGAAGCGGGGCGCAAAGGCGCGCAATCGCTGGACGAAAAATTGATTGTGGTCGGCGGCGCCGCGCATTCGGATTTGTGGATGCAGATCATTGCCGACATTACGGGCTATCCGGTTTATACAATCGAGCAGGAGGTGGAAGCGGCGATGGGGGCGGCGTTGCTCGCAGCGGTTGGGATCGGATTGATTTCGCGTGAAGAGGCGCAGGACGGATGGGTGACGTTGACCGCCCGCGCGCAACCAGACGCCGCGCGGATGGTTCTCTATGAGCAGCGCTTTGGCGTTTATACCGATCTGTATCCGGCTTTGAAGCCGATCATGCATCGGTTACAACCGGCGTGAGCGCGAGATGAAGACTATTTTCGATTTTTCTGACCGATCGATTCTTGTCACGGGTGCATCGAGCGGGATTGGACGGGCCACCGTCACCGTACTAAACGCGGGGAGCGGGTCAATCACTCTCCAAGGCGCCACGGTTTCCCGCGATGAACCTTTTTTGTCCCGAAATGAAGATACGTGCTGTGCGTGTCCGCCGCCGCTCAGCATCGCTTGCCCTGAAGTGTCGGGATTTGCGCGTATACGCTGGCGAGCCAGTCGACGAAGAGCTTCAGCTTGGCCGGTATGTGCCGATTCGGCGGATACAGCACGGAGATCGGCCGCGGCGGCGGGTTGAACTTGGGCAGTACCTCCTGCAACGCGCCGGATTTCAGATACGGCTCGACGAAAAACAGCGTGGTCTTGATCAATCCGAGGCCCGCGAGTCCGCATGCGATGTAGGTATCCGCCTCGTTGACCGCGACCGTGCCGCGCATCTGCACGATGTGCGTGTCGCCGTCGACGACGAAATCCCAGCTCCGCGGCCGGCCGGTGTCGGCCGACACGTGGCTGACCGCGATGTGTTGGGTCAGGTCGTCGATCGTTTCCGGGACGCCGAATCGTTCGAGATACGACGGCGACGCGCACGTGCAGGTCGTGAGACTGCCGATGCGCTTCGCGATCATCCCGGAGTCGTCGAGCGCGCCGACCCGCACGACACAGTCGACACCCTCGCCGACGAGGTCGATCTGGCGATCGGTCACGCCGAGCTCCACCGTGATGTCCGGATGGGCGACGAGAAAGGCGGGCAGTGCGGGAACCACGATCCGCTTGGCCATCGCAGATGGCAGGTTCACCTTCAGGCGGCCGCGTGGCGCATTGCGCGAGTGAGACATCGACGCCTCCATCTCGTCGATCTCGCGCAGCACCGCGACACAGCGTTCGTAGTAGGCCTGCCCATCCTCGGTCAGCGACAGCCTGCGGGTCGTGCGGTTCAACAGCCGACAGCCGAGATGCTGTTCCAGCGTACGCAGCAGCGCGGACACGCGCGGTGTCGTCAGACCTGATGTGTCCGCCGCGCGCGTGAGGCTGCCCGTTTCAACGATGCGTGTAAACATGCGCATCGAAAGCAGTGTGTCCATGAGTGGCGGATCCCCTCGCGGCGAATCGTCGGCACCGGAGCGCGCCGGTGCGTCAGTGAGTTTTCATGCATCGAGGCGTCTTGGCGTCGATGTGTTTCATGAGTTCGTCACCGGCGAACGGCATGTCGCGCATGTGCTGGCCAGTCGCACGGAAGATTGCGTTGGCGAGTGCGCCGGCAGTCGGCCCCATCGATACGCCGGCCGCGCCGAGGAACGGCGCGCCGGGACGATTGATCAGGTGGACTCTCGGGCCGTGCGGCGGCACCGAGAAGCGCAGGATCGGATAACTGCTCCAGTCGAAGCTGCGAATCCTCTGCGTGTCGTACTACAGCGCCTCGTACAGCGTCCAGCTCGCTGCCTGAATGATAGCGCAGCCCTCTTGCACGCCGCTGATAACCAGTCAAGACAGGTGCTGGTACAAGGCGCTTTCAACGCCATATTTCGTGTTCAGCCATTGCTCGACCTCGGGGCTCGCGGTCATGTCCCTGATCTCTCGCAGAAACGGGATTAAACGAACGACGAGTTCATCTGCAATGCTTGTGAATTTCCGGTGATCTTGGCGCGATGTCCGGAAATGAATGCTGAATGTCCCGAAACTGTCGTAGCTAACGCGTCAGTGAAAACCCGCAGAACCTAAACTGTCCTTACCAGCGGTCAGGAGACGGCTGGTCCTGGCGGGCACGGGAACCCGGTGGCTTGAGTCACGGGGTCTTGCACGAATTGACGCGAACTGGGTGGCACGAGCTCTTGCCTCCTTTCGGATGTGGATCTTTGTCTTCGTGTGCCTGTGAATGCATTGGCTCGGCCAAGGCGGGAGCGGGTGCTGCCTTGGATACATTCGTGGCAGATATCGGGCGTGAGCCTGACTGAGGACAAAGTCATCATGACGATGCGGAACCGGAGTACCTCCTTCCTGTTCGGAGGCAATGCTTCTTATGTCGAGGAGCAATACGAGGCGTACCTCGCAGACCCAAACACGGTGTCGGCCGAGTGGCGCGATTATTTCGACGCGTTGCAGGGCGTCCCGGCGGCTGACGGATCGGGTGCCGGCGATGTTGCGCACGCACCCGTCGTGTCTCGTTTCGTCGAGTTGGCCAAGAAGGCGCGCACTGGCGGACGTTCGGAAAGCGAGGTACTCGGTTTTGCCCGGAAGCAGGTCGCCGTGCAGGCCTTGATTTCGGCCTATCGCATGGTAGGCACCCGCAATGCGCATCTGGACCCGCTGCGCTGGACGGCGCCGGTGCCCGTGCCCGAATTGAACCCGACTTACTACGATCTGTCCCAGGCGGACCTGAACACGACGTTCAGCATGTCGGGCACGCATTTCCCGGACGAAGACGCGACGCTCGGCGATCTGGTGCAGGCGCTGACGAAGACATATTGCGGCACGCTGGGCGCCGAGTTCATGCATCTGGCCGATCCGGAGCAGCGCGACTGGTGGCCCATGCGTCTCGAGTCGTCGCGTTCGAGCGCGAGCCTGGATAACGGTGACAAGCTGCACATCCTCGAGCGGCTGACGGCCGCCGAAGGCCTCGAGAAATACCTGCATGCGCGCTATGTCGGTCAGAAGCGCTTTTCGCTCGAGGGGGGCGAGTCGCTCATCGTCCTGCTGGATGAACTGGTTGCATATGGCGCGACGAGGGGCGTCAAGAGCTCGATTCTCGGCATGGCGCACCGTGGACGCCTGAACGTTCTCGTCAATATCGTCGGGAAGCCGCCAGCTGCGCTGTTCGACGAGTTCGAGGGAAAAACCGCGAATCTTCTTCCGGCGGGCGACGTCAAGTATCACAAGGGCTTTACCGGCCTGCTCCCGACGGCAACCGGGCCGGCGGAGGTCACGCTCGCATTCAATCCGTCGCACCTGGAAATCGTGAACCCGGTTGTCCAGGGAATCGCGCGTGCGCGCGCCGAAGTATTGGGGCAAGGTGCGAGTGCGGTCCTGCCGGTGGAGATTCACGGCGACGCCGCGATTTCGGGGCAGGGCATCGTCATGGAGACGATGAACCTGTCGAATACCCGGGGCTACGGCACGGGCGGCACGATACATGTGGTGGTGAACAACCAGGTTGGCTTTACCACTTCGGACCCGCGAGATGTCCGGTCGTCGTTCTATTGCACCGACATTGCCAAGATGATCGAGGCGCCGATCCTGCACGTCAATGGCGACGACCCCGAGGCGGTCGTTGCCGCAACACGCCTGGCAATCGATTTTCGTGCGACGTTCGGCAAGAGCGTCGTGATCGAGCTGGTTTGCTTCCGCCGCCATGGCCACCAGGAACAGGACACGCCGAACATCACGCAACCGTTGATGTATCGCTCCATCGCGAGCCACCCGGGTGCCCGCGCGCTCTATGCAAGGAAATTGGTGGACGAGCGGATTCTGACGGCGGAAGACGTGGAGAAGTATGTCCATGACTACCGTGAGCGTCTCGACGCCGCGCAAACCGCTGAAGAGAGGAAGCCGGCCGATCAAAAGAATGAAGAAGTGAGCTGGCCGCAACTGCTCGATGGAAACGTCGGCCGTATCTATTACGCGCCGCCCTTGCCGGATCTCGTTCATCGACTCGCACACAACATCACGCGCATTCCCGAGCAGGTCTCGCTGCATCCGCTGGTGGGAAAAGTGATGACTGCGCGTCGCGAGATGGCGGAAGGCAAGCGTCTGCTGGATTGGGGGATGGCCGAGCATCTGGCCTTTGCCTCGCTTCTCGCCGCTGGCATTGACGTGCGTTTGAGTGGGCAGGACAGTGAACGTGGCACGTTCAGCCATCGTCACGCGGTGCTCCATGATCAGAAGCGGTCGATTCGGGCGGAAGGCACGTACGTCCCGTTGCATCATGTGTCGGAAGACCAAGGACGATTTTCGGTCACCAACTCGGTTCTGTCGGAGGCTGCGGTTCTGGGTTTCGAGTACGGATACTCGATTGTTCGACAGAACTCGCTCGTATTGTGGGAGGCACAGTTCGGCGACTTCGCGAACGGCGCGCAAGTCGTGATCGACAACTTTCTGTCAGCGGGCGCTGCAAAGTGGGGGCAACATAGCGGCCTAACGATGCTGCTTCCGCACGGTCAGGAGGGGGAGGGGCCGGAGCACGCGTCCGCGCGTCTCGAGCGCTATTTGCAACTGTGTGCACAGAACAACATGCGGGTGGTTCAGCCTACGACACCGGCCCAGATCTTCCACCTGCTGCGGATGCAGGCCGTGCTGCACGATCGCGTTCCGCTGGTCGTGATGACGCCCAAGTCGCTTCTGCGCCATCCGGAGGCCGTCAGCAGCCTGGACGATCTCGCCCAAGGCCGATTCAACGAGATTCTGGCGGAATCGCCTACGGTCGAAGCGGCGTCCAGGGTCGACCGGGTCATCCTGTGTTCGGGCAAGGTCTATTACGAACTTCTGGAGCGCCGGCGCAAGGCGCAAAAGGACAATATCGCGTTGATCCGCGTTGAACAGTTGTATCCGTTCCCCGCCACGCAGATCCGTTCGGTGCTGAAGCACTATCCGAATCTGAAGTGTGTTGTCTGGTGTCAGGAAGAGTCGAAAAACCAGGGTTCGTGGAATTTTGTGCTGGAACAGCTGCTGGACATCGTGAAGGCGCCTGTCACGTTGCGCTATATCGGACCCGAGGCAACGGCATCGACCGCACCCGGTTACAAGTCGATGCACATCGCGCGCCAGGAGAAGTTCCTGCACGCGGCGATTGACGAGTAAGGACGCAGCCGGGGCGAGTCGGAGGCGATGTGCGCGCCACCGACTGTTCCCCATGCCGGGTCGTTGTCGAGGACCGGATAAAATCGGGCGCAGGGTGATTTCATTTGAGGGAAGCGTCGATGGACACGCTGCAAATGATGCGGATCTTTGTCGGCATTGCGGAAGAGGGCAGCTTCACCGGCGCCGCTCGGCGCCAGGACATCACCACCGCCTATGCATCGAGATCGATCGCGCAGTTGGAGACGCACTTGCGCACACGCCTGCTCCAGCGCAGCACACGTCGCATCGCGCTGACCGAGGCGGGGCAGCGATATCTGGAGCGATGCGAGCGGATTCTCGCGTACATCGACGAGGCCGAAGCGGAGGCCGCGGATGCGCAGGCCCGGCCGTCCGGCAAGCTGCATGTGCACGCGACGACGGGTTTCGGCCAGACGTACGTCGTGCCGGCGGTCGTGCGCTACCGGGAACGCAATCCTTCGGTATCCGTCGAGTTGACGTTGTCGCATCATGTGCCCGATCTGCTCGATGAGGGTTACGACGTGTCATTTCAATTGAGTTCGTCGGATCTGCCCGACTCGGGCCTCGTGTCGCATCGGCTCGGCACCGTACACAGCGTGCTGTGCGCGGCGCCGGCCTACCTGAGCGCGCACGGCACGCCGAGCACGGTGCCGGAGCTCGACGGGCACGCGTGCCTGCAGATCGTCACGTCCGTGTTTCCGCGCGATCACTGGCATCTGGACGGCCCCAATGGTCGGGAAACGTTCAAGCTGCCGCCGGCGGACTTCCAGGTCAACGTGCCGGATGCGCTCGGCGCTGCGTTGCGGGATGGCATCGGCATCGGTGCGCTCCCGTTGTCAACGGCGTTGCCGGCGCTTCGCAGCGGCGCGCTGGTGCGCGTCTTGCCCGAATATCAGTTACAGACGCTGACCGCCTACGTGCTGTACGCGTCGCGCCAATACCTCGACGCGAAGATCAGGACGTTCGTCGATTTCCTCCGGGAATACGTTCCGGAAGCGCTGGATGCCGACAAGGCGGCGCTGTGCGAGTCCGGCCGGGCGTGACCCGGCCCTCGGAAAGGCCGAAACCGGAAAGGAAATCCCGTCGGCGTTCCTTCCGGGGCAGCATCGGCACGACTGCTTCGCGCCCCTCAAAAAATTCTTGCACATATCTGCAATGTCAGATATGTTACATGTCAGAAAATGGAGGTGGCCGATGACCGAGCTGGTCAACGAACTATCCGAGCGAACCCAGCCTTTCCTCATCGCCCTCGGCAAGGCCTGCAACAGGGTGACTGCGGCACTGGACGCGGGGCTCGCGGAAGTCGGAGTCGATGCGCGGCAACTGGGCATTCTGCTGACGCTGGCGTACGACAATGCGCGGTCGCCGGCCGCGCTGGCGAAGTTGGTTGGCGTCGACCCCGGCCGCATGACCCGGTTGCTGGACGTGCTGAAAAGTCGCGGCCTGGTGGAACGCGCCCGCAGCGACAAGGATCGACGCGTGGTCGACGTTTCGTTGACGCAAGAAGGGTGGGAAACCATCGCCCGAAGCGCGCAAGTCATCCCCGAGATACGGAGACGGCGGCTCGCGCACTTTACGCAATCCGACTTCGATGCATTGAGCAGGCTCGTTTGCAAATTGCTCGAAGGCTGACGCGAAATTTTTTATCCAAATATCTGACATATCAGATATTTTCCGCCCCATGACAGGCAGTTCGATTTCAGACTAAAGGATGCAACATGAATTCGTCGCCCCAACCTCGTGTGCCGGCGCCGCTGACCGGCGTCAGGTTCGCACTCGGCACGTTCGCCGTGGCGCTCGCCACTTTCATGAACGTGCTGGATTCGTCGATCGCGAACGTCGCGATTCCGACGCTCTCCGGCAACCTCGGCGTGTCGATCGACGAAGGGACGTGGGTCATTACGCTGTTCGCCGCGGCCAACGCGGTGTCGATTCCGCTGACCGGGTGGCTCACGCAGCGGGTGGGGCAAGTGAAGCTGTTCGTTTGGGCGATTCTGCTGTTCGTGCTGTCGTCCGCGGCGTGCGGGCTTGCGCCGAACCTGTTCGTGCTGCTCGCCGCGCGGATCGTGCAAGGCGCGGTGGCGGGGCCGCTGGTGCCGCTGTCGCAGGCGCTGCTGCTGGCGTCCTTTCCAAAGGACAAGAGCTCGAGCGCGCTGTCGCTGTGGGCGATGACCGCGACGGTTGGGCCGATCGCCGGGCCGGCGCTGGGCGGCTGGATCACCGACAGCTACAGCTGGTCGTGGATCTTCTACATCAACGTGCCGGTCGGCCTGTTCGCCGCCGGCACGGTCTGGGCGATCTACCGTGATCGCGATACGCCCGCGCGCAAGCTTCCGATCGACAAGGTGGGGCTGATCTCGCTGATCGCATGGGTCGCGTCGCTGCAGATCATGCTCGACAAGGGCAAGGACCTCGACTGGTTCAATTCGCCGGTGATCTGGGCGCTGACCATCATGGCGGCAATCAGCTTCGTGTTCTTCCTGATCTGGGAGTTTACCGAGGCAAAGCCGATCGTCGACCTGCGACTTTTCGCCGGGCGCAACTTTCTCGGCGGCACGGTCGCGATATCGGTCGCTTACGCGATCTTCTTCGCGAACCTGGTGATCCTGCCGCAGTGGATCCAGGGCTTTCTCGGCTACCGCGCGGTGGATGCGGGGCTCGTGACGGCGCCGCTGGGCATCTTCGCGGTGATCCTGGCTCCCGTGATGGGCAAGATCATGCCGCGCTCCGATATGCGGGTGCTCGCCACGCTGGCCTTCGTTGGCTTCGCGGGCGTGTTTTTCATGCGCTCGAACTATACGACCGGCGTCGACGCGTGGACGCTGGTGCTGCCGACGTTGCTGCAAGGCATTCCCACCGCGCTCTTCTTCACGCCGCTCACGGGCATCATCCTGTCGGGGCTTCCGCCCGAGAAGATTCCGGCGGCGGCCGGCCTGTCCAACTTCGTGCGCATTTTCGCCGGCGCGGTCGGGACGTCGCTGTTGAGCACCGGCTGGAACGACCGGACGATCCTCCATCATGCGCGGCTCGCCGAGCAAACGGACGTGGGCAACCCGACCTACGTTGCCGGTATCGCCAATCTGCAGACGGTGCTCGGCGCCGGTACCGCCAAGGCGACAGCCTTCTTCGAAGCGTCGCTCAACGCACAAGCGACCATGCTGGGCCTGAACGACATCTTCTGGATATCGGGCGTGATCTTTGTCGTGATCGTCCCGCTGATCTGGGTGACCAAGCCGGGCAAGGGCGCTGGCGCGGGCGCCGCGGGTGCCGGCGGCCACTGACCGACGCGAATCCGGGCAACGCGACACACCGGGCGTGGCATTCGGAAATCCATCTTGACAAACTCTGACATTGCAGTTATTGTCAATATCAATCACATAGGACGGCACCATGGACCATTACACGATCAAAAGCTTCACGCTCACGCATAGTGTCGGATTCATGCTGAGCAAGGCGCGCAACCTGATCGTTGCCGAAATGGACGCGGCGCTCAAGGACCTCGACATCACCAGCCAGCAAATGGGCATTCTGCTGTCGATGCGCAGCGGCATGGCCGCCACGCCGTTCGAGCTGTCGAAGCTGCTCGGGATCGACACGGGCCTGATGACGCGCATGCTGGACAAGCTGGAAGCGAAGGGACTGCTGGAACGTTCCCGCGACGCGGACGACCGCCGCGTGGTCAATCTCACGTTGACGGAGAAGGGCGAGGAAGTCGCGGCCCGGATTCCGGAAGTCGCGCCGCATGTGTTGAACGCCCGGCTGCGCAACTTCACGAAGGCCGAGTTCGCAGAGCTGTCTCGTTTGCTTCACAAGTTCATCGGCGAGTGAGCGCGGCGGGCGTGCCCGCCTTTTTTTGAATCATTAATCTGACAGGTCAGAAAATGAAATCGCAGATAAATGGATCCAACCTCGGCGCCCGCGCATTGAAACTGGGCGTGTCGGCGATCTTCGTGGCGGTACTGTCGGCATGTGCAAACTATGCGGGCATCCATAGCGACAAGCGGATCGTGGCGCCGCAACAGCTCGATACGGCCCGCAGCCTGCCGGCCGAGCAAGGCCGCTGGCCGGCTGCCGACTGGGCCGACCAGTTCGGCGATGCGCAACTGAAGACGCTGATCGCCGAGGCACTGCGTGGCAGTCCGACGATCGAACAGGCTCGTGCGCGGGTGGCCCAGGCGCAGGCCTTCGCCGAAGCGTCGAACGCGAGCACACTGCCGCGCGTCGATGCGAGCTACTCGCTGACGCGCCAGCAGTACAGCAGCACGGCGATGGTCCCGCCGCCGTATGCCGGTTCCTGGCGGACCGAGAACAAGGGCCTGCTGAGCGCGTCGTACGACCTCGACCTGTGGGGCAAGAACCGCGAAGCCCTGAGGGCGGCCGTGTCGCAGGCGCAAGCGAGCAAGGCGGACGTTGAATTCGTCACGCTCACGTTGAACACCGCCATCGCGCGTACCTACAACCAGCTGGCCCGCCTTTACGTGCTGCGCGACATCGCGCAACAGGAAGTCGCGCGCCGCGAGCAGATCGATCGCATCACGGCCGGCCGTATCGCGACCGGCCTCGATACGGAGGTGGAGCGCAAGACCGCGCAGGCGAATCTTGCAACGAGCCGCGCCCGTGTCACCGCACTCGACGGCAGCATTCTGACCACGCGCTACCAGTTGGCTGCGCTGCTCGGCGCAGGACCGGATCGCGGCCTTGCGATCGAGCGGCCGGCGCTCGGCATTGGCAACGACGTGCGGCTGCCGGACAACCTGCCGGCTGACCTGGTGAGCCGTCGTCCGGACCTCGTCGCCGCGCGCTGGCGTGTCGACGCGATGACGCACCAGGTCAAGGAGGCGAAGGCGGAGTTCTATCCGGACATCAACCTGAGCGCCGCGATCGGCCTCGACGCGTTCGGCTTTGGCCGTTTCCTGAGCGCAGCAAGCCGCACGGCGTCGGCTGGACCGGCGATCCACCTGCCGATCTTCGATGCAGGCGCACTGCGCGCGCAACTGAAAGGGCGCTATGCCGAGTTCGACTACGCGGTGGCCACCTACAACCAAACGCTGGTTGGCGCGCTGAGCGACGTTGCGACGCAGCTCGCGCAGATCCGCTCGAGCGACGCGCAACTCGTCGATGCAAACGCGGCACGGCAGGCCGCGCAGGACGCCGATCGGCTGGCGATCACGCAGTACAAGGCCGGCCTGACCAACCAGTTGACCGTGCTCAGTGCCGATGTCACGGCGCTGAATGCTGACGAAGCCGTTGCGAACCTGAAGATGAACCGCCGCGACCAGCAGATTGCACTCGCGTCGGCGCTCGGCGGCGGCTACGTCGACACGTCGGCCGATACCGTCAGTGCGGATGCTGCCGCATCCACCCATCCCGTCGTCGCCGCGCGTTGAACGGCACGTTCACTTACCGGCAAGGAGATTTGACATGAGCGATACCCTCACGCCCGACCACGAAACGGTTGACCGCGGCGGCGCAAGCAACCGCGGCGCGCAAGCCGATCCGGCCGGCCAGGACGCCGGCGCGACGCCTCCGGGCAAGCGCAAGCGCCTGCTTGCCCTCCTGGCGGCGGTCGTCACGGTAACGGGGGCTGCGTATGCGGCCTACTATTTCACCGTCGGCCGCTATTACCAGGCGACCGACGATGCGTACGTGAGCGGCAACCTGGTGCAACTGACGCCGCAAGTCACCGGAACGGTGGTCGCCGTCAATGCGGACGACACGCAGATCGTGAAGGCAGGCGACCCGGTCGTCACGCTCGATCCGGCCGATGCGAAGATCGCGCTGGTGAATGCCGAGGCGGCCCTTGGCCAGACCGTGCGCCGCGTGAGCAGCCTGTATGTGAACAACGATTTCTATGCGGCGAATGTGGCGCAACGCGAGTCGGATCTCGCTCGCGCCAACGATGATCTGCGGCGGCGCGAGGCCGTTGCGGGCACGGGCGCCGTTTCCGCTGAAGATATCGCCCACGCTCGCGATGCCGTCAAGGCTGCCCAGGCCGCACGCGATGCGGCGCGCCAGCAAGCCGGCGCGAATCACGCGCTGACCGACCGCACGACCGTCGGACAGCATCCTGACGTGCAGGCGGCGGCGTCGAAAGTCAGGGATGCCTATCTCGCTTACGCGCGCAATACGTTGCCGGCACCGGTGACGGGCTATGTAGCGAAACGGTCGGTCCAGGTCGGCCAACGTGTGTCGCCCGGCACGCCGCTGATGGCGATCGTGCCGCTCGACGGCGTATGGGTCGATGCGAACTTCAAGGAAGTGCAGCTCACGCGGATGCGGATCGGCCAGCCGGTCACGCTGACGGCCGATGTGTACGGTTCGAGCATCAAGTATCACGGCAGGATCGAGGGGTTCTCTGCCGGCACCGGCGGCGCGTTTGCCACGTTGCCGGCGCAAAACGCGACGGGCAACTGGATCAAGGTCGTGCAGCGTCTTCCGGTACGCATCCAGCTGGATTCACGCGAGCTCGCAGCGCATCCGCTGCGAATCGGGCTGTCGATGGTGGTCGATGCCGATACGCACGACGATTCCGGCACGCAGCTTGGTGCCGCCGTGAAAACGACTTATCGCACCGGCGTGTTCGAGCAGTATGGTGCACAAGCCGATGCCGAGATCACGAAGATCATCGAGCAGAACGAAATGGATTCGCTCGCGATCGGTGCAAAGCAGGCAGCGACGCGTGGTGCGTCGCGTGATCGCGCGAGCCATGCGGGTTGAGCAGGGAATGAAGCAAACCGATCCATGGCGGGGCGGTTCCGAACATGGTGTCGAGTCGGTTTGTATCGATCCGGCGTGGGCTGGCTGTACGAACGGAAGCAGGGTTACACCCATGAAGATCACGACATGAAAGTTGGCATCGTTGTATTCGAAGGTGCGCCTTGGTTACGCGCTGTAAAAAGTGAATTGAGCCTAGCCAGGTTGGTGACACCGAGGTTTGATCTTATAGTTTTTCCGACAGATTCATTCGGCGGTGGGTGTGCAGCCGGACGGTAGGCACATCGTCGCATGGCGCCTACGAGCCGAGAGGAACTGCTTTGTTGGAACGTTGTTGACTGGAGAGGTGAAAAGTGAAGTTCTCGATGAAAACTGAAATCCACGCAGACGATCGTTCGACGATCGAGCATGCGATGAAGACCGTCGATGCCGACGCGAAAGTCGATGTTGACATTGGTGCGCAAACGGTGAGCGTCGACTCGTGGCTGATGCCTGAGGAGTTTCTTGTCGCCTTCTACGACGAGGAATACGACGTGACCATTGCCGAATGGTAGGCAGGATGGGATCTTGCCGCACCTGAGCGCGAAGCACTGCGGCGTCATGCCGTCCACACCGCGCCGGTCCGCAGCGGCCGTCGGCTTGAAGCCAATCGCCATGCCTGTGTACAGCACGCAAAGTAACGGGATGCCGAAAGCTGCGTGAAGACGATGAAGCGCGACTACGGCGCCTTCATGCCGAAGCCGGATGCCGCGATTGCGGCACGCAACTTGACCATCGCGTCCGCGCATTTCAACGAGAAGCATCCCCGTAGCGCGCTGAAATACCGCTCGCTTGCCGGGCTCCGGCGCTCGATGGATTCAGCAACCTTGGTGTGACGCTGTATCCGGAGCGACAGGGTTAACTCCACCGACGTCGACACGAAGTGAAGCAGCGGCTGGTGCCGCGCGCTCTTGCACACTGCCTCGTATTCGGCGCATTGTTGATGCTTGCGAGATGATGAGGGCCGCGATGCGACATCGTGCCCGGATGGACTCGCTGTCGATTGTCGTAAGACGACCGCTTCCGACCTTGGAAACGCCCAGACCCGTCCGCACGGGTTCCAGTGGCTTCGTCACGGTCGCTGCGGCGTCTGATTTGGGGTTGCATCATGAAACAACAGCCCGTATCGGCGAATCGCTCTTGTACGGAAATCGAAGTTGACGACATCGAGCGGCGTTTCAGGTCGTTTGCAGATGCGATACCCCATATCGTATGGACGGCCGGGCCAGATGGCTCAGTCGACTATGTTAACCGGCGGATCGAGATGTATACGGAGCTGGGGTTTGCTCAAGTGGAGGGGTGGAACTGGATGTCGACGATCCATCCGGATGACGTGGAATCCTCAATCGCGCACTGGGAGAACGCGATTGCGAGCGGTACTGAATACGAAAACGAAGTGCGCATATGGCGAATGTCCGATTGCACCTATCGATGGCACCTGGAACGTGCATCGCCGTTGAAAGATGCGAACGGCAATATCGTGAAGTGGGTGGGCACTGTCACCGACATCGAGGACCGCAAGCAAGCCCTGGCCGCGGCCGAGCGCGCTAACCGCGCGAAATCGGACTTCCTGTCCAGCATGAGCCACGAATTGCGCAGCCCGCTCAATGCGATCCTCGGGTTCGCTCAACTGATGGCGACCGATTCTCCACCGCCGACCTCGTCGCAACAGGCGAGCATCGACCAGATTCTGCGGGCAGGATGGCATCTGCTCGAACTGATCAACGACGTGCTCGATCTTGCGAAGATTGACGCCGGGCAAGTGGCAATCTCGCCCGAATCCGTATCGCTGGGCGACGTCCTGCGAGAGTGCGATTCGATGATTGTGACGCAGGCGCGGCAACGGGGTATTCGCGTGACCTTTCCGCAGGTCGAGACGCTATGCCATGTTCGCGCCGACCGCACGCGCGTCAAGCAAGTCCTGATCAATCTGTTGTCGAACGCGGTCAAGTACAACCGTCCGTCGGGCGCGGTCGACATCACCTGCAGCGCGCCCGTGCCGGGTCGGGTTCGCGTGAGCGTCAGTGACACGGGTCCGGGTTTGTCTCCGGAGCAGGTGGGTGGGCTCTTCCAGCCGTTCAACCGCCTGGGGCAGGAAGCCGGCGCCGAAGAGGGCACGGGCATTGGCCTGGTGGTCGCAAAGCGGCTGATGGAGTTGATGGGTGGCGGCATTGGTGTCGACAGTACGCCGGGAAAGGGCAGTGTCTTCTGGATCGAACTGGATTCGGCACTTGCGCCGGACATGGCGACGACACTTGCCGCACAGTCCGACACGCCGGCCGCGGGCGCGACTGGCAGCGATGTAGCCGGGGCGCCCGTGCATACCGTGCTGTATATCGAGGACAATTCGGCCAACCTGAAGCTTGTCGAGCAACTGATCGGGCGGCGCGCGGACCTGCGCATGATCGGTGCCGCGACGGGCCAGCTCGGCGTGGAACTGGCGCGCCGTGCGCAGCCGCGGGTGATCGTGATGGACATCAACCTTCCCGACATCAGCGGGATCGAAGCGCTCGAGCTGTTGCGCAAGTATCCCGAGACGGCGGACATTCCCGTCGTCGCGCTCAGTTCGAATGCGATGCCGCACGACGTCGAGCAAGGCCTGGAGGCGGGTTTCTTCCGCTATCTGATCAAGCCGATCAAGATCGCCCCCTTCATGCATGCGCTTGCTGAAGCCATTGCGCTCGCGACAGCGCGCAAATAGTGTGGACAGGTCGTCAGGGCCCGAACCATGATCGATTCGTCAACGATTCTCGACGCCCGGATTCTGGTCGTCGACGATCTGGAGGCCAATATCCTGCTTCTCGAGCAGATCCTGCGCCGGGCAGGATATGCACGCGTCGAATCGACGGTGGATGCATCCGCAGTCCATGAACTTCATCGCAGGCATCGTTACGATCTGATCCTGCTGGATTTGCAGATGCCGGGCACTGACGGTTTCCAGGTCATGGAAAGCCTGAAGTCGCTCGAGGCGGACAGCTATCTCCCGGTCATCGTGATCACTGCCCAGCCGGCTCACAAGCTGCGCGCGCTGCAGGTCGGCGCGAAAGACTTCATCAGCAAACCATTCGATCTGGCGGAAGTGCTGATGCGGGTTCACAACATGCTGGAGGTGCGGTTGCTGCACCGGGAATTGCGCAAGCGCGGTGACGCGCTCGAGCAGAAGGTGCGGGAAGTGGAGGCGAGCCATGCGCTGATTCGCCGCCAGAGCGGCGAACTGCAGAGCCTGTATGCGAAGGTCGTGGCGGAGCAGAAGGTGTCCGAGCGGCTGCTGCTCAATATGCTGCCCTTTCCGATCGCCGAGCGGCTGAAGGCGCATCTCGACGACATCGCGGGGAGTTTTCCGGAAGTGATCGCGGACCGCTTCGCCGACGTGTCGGTGCTGTTCGCGGATATCGTGGATTTCACCGGCTTCTCGGCCGGCATGCGTCCCGAGCAGCTCGTTGAAATGCTCAATGAGATCTTTACCGGCTTCGACATGATCGCCGACCACCGCGGTCTCGAGAAGATCAAGACGATTGGCGACGCGTACATGGCGGCCGCAGGCCTGCCCGTTCCTGCCGCGGACCACGCGATGCGGGCCGCGCACATGGCGCTCGACATGATCGATGCGCTGGCCCGTTTCAACGAGGTCAGACGCTGCAACCTGAAATTGCGAATCGGCATCAACAGCGGCGAGGTCGTGGCCGGCGTGATCGGCAAGCGCAAGTTCATCTACGACCTGTGGGGTGCGGCCGTCAATCTCGCGAGCAGGATGGAATCGCAGGGCGTCGCCGGGCGCGTGCAGGTAACGGATGCGACGCGTGCAATGCTGGATGAATCGTTCGTTTTCGAGGAGCGTGGCTTGATCGCGGCGAAAGGCATGGGCGAGTTCCGCACGTGGTTCCTGGTCGGGAGAACCGGCTTGTCGTGATGGAGTCGTCCGCACCGCAACGCAGCCCCCGCAGACGATCGATTTCGCGATCGAGCGCCGTGATGATGGCGATCGGCGTGTCGCTCCGGCGGCGCAGTTCGACGAGGACTTTCCAACCGCCTTTCTGCGGCATCCTGACGTCGAGCAGGATCAGGTCGGGCCCAAGCACGGGCTCCACGTCGAGTACGGCCTGGCCGTGCCCGACGCGGCAAGTGCGAAAACCGTCGTGCGCGAGGTAGGCGTCGAGTATTTCGGCGATCTCCGGATCGTCCGGCAATGCGTATCAAGGGATTCATCGGGTTTGCCGGAAGTGAGCGTGATCCGTCGGCGGACCGCCGGCACCGTACGGGCACCGGCGGCCTTCGCCGTGCTGCCGGTCGTCGCGGACGGATCGGCGACGATGCGTGGCTCAGTTGTCGGCCACGCTGCTGGCGGCAGGCACGTCGGTGTCGATCAAGCCGCCACCGAGGGCCTTGTAGAGCGCGACCGCGTTGCCCAGTTCGGCGTTGCGCAGATCCAGCAGGGCCTGACGCGCGGCGTACAGCTGTCGCTGCGAGTCGAGCAGTTCCAGACGGTCCTCGATGCCGGCGCGATAGCGCAGGTTCACGAGATCGGTGCGGCGCTCGGCGCTTTTGACGACCCGGATTTGCGCGTCGATCTGGCGGCTGAAGGTCTCGCGCCCGGCGAGGCCGTCGGCCACCTCGCGAAACGCGTTCTGGATCGCGCGTTCGTACTCGACGACCGCGCTGGACTTGCGCACTTCCGCTAGATTCAGCTCCGAGCGCAGCCGGCCGCCCTGGAAGATCGGGACGGTGACCTGAGGCGCGAAGCTCCACACGCGCTGGCCGCCGTCGAACAGGCTGCCCAGCCCCGGGCTGAGGAAGCCGATCGACGAGGTCAGCGACAGGCGCGGGAAGAATGCCGCGCGCGCCGCGCCGATATCGGCGTTGGCGGCGACGAGATTCTGCTCGGCCTGCTGGATGTCCGGCCGGCGGTACAGCAATTCCGATGGTAGTCCGGCCGGCAGTTGCGTCATCACCGGCTGGCGTTCCAGCGACAGCGGGTCGGGCAGGTTCTTCGGCAGGTCGGTGCCGACCAGCAGCCGCAGCGCGTTATTCGCCTGCTCGACGGCGCGCGAACGCGCCTCGAGATCGGCGCTGGCGCTCGCGACCTGGCCTTCGGCCTGCGCGATGTCCACGCCGCTGGCCTGGTCAGCGAGCTTGAGCCGGCGCGCGAGATCGAGCGACTGTCGCCAGTCGTTCAGCGTGCGTTCGGACAGCGCGCGCTGTTCCTGTGCGAGGCGCTCGGCGAAGTACGCGTTGGCCACGGAGCCGACGAGCGCGATCTGCACCGCGCGGCGGCCGTGATCGGTCGCGAGGTAGCGCGCGAACGCCGCATCGGACAGCGACTTCACGCGGCCGAACAGGTCGATCTCGAACGCGCTGACACCGACGTTCACGCCGTACTGGTTCTGCGTGTTTTCGAGCAGCGGCGGGTTGGATTGCGTGTCGGCGGCCGTGCGCTGGCGCGTGAAGCTTGCGCCTGCGTCGATCGACGGCAGGCGCGCGGAGCGCTGGATGCCGTACTGCGCTTCGGCAGCCTGCACATTCAGCGCGGCCAGGCGCAGGTCGCGGTTGTTGTCGAGCGCGAGTTCGATCAGGCGCTGCAGGCGGCGGTCGCCGAACATCGTGCGCCAGCCGAGATCGGCCGCGTTCGCGTGCTGGTCGGCCGCGGCAGCGGTCGTATAGGCGGCCGGCACCGGCATCTCGGGCCTGACCAGCTTCGGCGCCATCGAGCACGCCGACAGCGCGACGGCGGCGGAAACCGCGACGGTAAGAATAAGTGATCGCATGGCCTTAACCTTGTTGTTCGTGGGTCACGGCGGCGGGCTTCTTGCGGGACACCAGCCATGCCGAGATGCGTTCCTGGATGCTCATCACGAACACGAAGAAAACCGGAACGAAGAAAATGGCCAGCACGGTGGCGGTGATCATGCCGCCCAGCACGCCGGTGCCGATCGCGTGCTGCGTCTCGGAGCTGGCGCCGGAGGCGATGACGAGCGGCACCACGCCGAGCCCGAATGCGAGCGACGTCATCAGGATCGGACGCAGGCGCAGCTTGGACGACCGCACGGCCGCCTCGATCAGCCCCATGCCTTCCTCGCGCAGCTGCTTCGCGAATTCCACGATCAGGATCGCGTTCTTCGCCGACAGGCCGATCACGGTGATCATCCCGACCTTGAAGAAGACGTCGTTCGGCAGCCCGCGCAGCATCACCGCGCCGAGTGCGCCGATCAGGCCGAGCGGCACCACCAGCATCACCGACAACGGAATCGCCCAGCTCTCGTAGAGCGCCGCGAGCACCAGGAACACGACGATCATCGACAGCGCCATCAGCATCGGCGCCTGCGATGCCGACTCGCGCTCCTGCAGCGACTGGCCGGTCCAGGCCACCGTGAAGCCCGGCGGCAACTGCGCCGCCAGACGCTCCATCTCGGCCATCGCCGCGCCGCTGGAGTAGCCGGGGGCCGAACCGCCGGAGATACGCGCGGACGGATAACCCTGGAAGCGCACCATCTGGAGCGGGGCTTCCGACCAGACCGGACGCACCACTTCAGACAGCGGCACCATGCCGCCGGTCGCGTTGCGCACGTAGAGCTTCATCACGTTCTCGATCTGCATGCGTGCCGGGGCATCGGCCTGGATGATCACCTGCTGCATGCGGCCTGCGTTCGGGAAGTCGTTCACGTAGGTCGAGCCCATCGCGGCCGACAGCGTGTCGCTGATGGTCGTGAACGACACGCCGAGCGCTTCGGCCTTGTCGCGGTCGATGTCCAGCTTCACGCTCGTGCCGGCCGGCAGGCTGTCCGGATAGACGCCGGTCACCACCTTGCTTTGCGCGGCCAGTTCGAGCAGCCTGGTTTCAGCCGCCTTGAGCGCCGCATAGCCCTGGTTGGCGCGATCCTGCAGGCGCATCGTGAAACCCGAGCTGGTGCCCAGCCCGTCGATCGCCGGCGGCAACAGGCTCATGACCGTGCCTTCGGTCACGCCGCTCATCGCTGCCTGCGCGCGCATGGCTTCGTCCATCGTGGATGCACCGCCGCGTTTGTTCCAGTCCTTGAGCACCGAGTAGTTCAGTGCGGCATTCGAGCCGAGGCCGGAGAAGCCGTAGCCGATGATCGAGATGCTCGACTGGATCGCCGGACGCGACGCGAGGTGCTTCTCGAGGGTCTTGACCACGTCACCCGTGCGCTCGACGGTCGAATCCGCC
Source organism: Burkholderia sp. 10_S31 (assembly GCF_056930375.1). NCBI lineage: Bacteria > Pseudomonadati > Pseudomonadota > Betaproteobacteria > Burkholderiales > Burkholderiaceae > Burkholderia > Burkholderia sp. 10_S31. The sequence goes on along the minus strand of NZ_JBXOWK010000001.1, from coordinate 2,582,384 downwards.
GGGAGCAGGAAGCCGGTCATGAAGTAGCCCTGGTCTTCCTCGGGCAGGAACGACGACGGCAGCATCCGGAAGCCGAACACCAGCGCGGCGGAAATCGCGACGAACAGCAGCATCACGCGCCCGGTGCGGCCGACCAGCCGGCCGACGCGCGTTTCATACCATTGCGTGAGGCGGTCGAAGCGGCGGTTGAACCAGCCGAAGAAGCCGCGCTTCTCGTGGTGCCCGTGCTCGACCGGCTTGAGCATCGTCGCGCACAGGGCCGGCGTCAGCGTCAGTGCGAGCAGGGCCGAGAACATGATCGACACGGCCATCGACAGCGTGAACTGCTGATAGATCACGCCGACCGAACCGCTCGACATCGCCATCGGCAGGAACACGGCCGTCAGCACCAGCGTGATGCCGATGATCGCGCCGGTGATTTCCTTCATGGCCTTGATCGTCGCGTCCTTCGGCGACAGGCCTTCTTCCACCATCAGGCGCTCGACGTTTTCCACGACGACGATCGCATCGTCGACGATGATGCCGATCGCGAGCACCATGCCGAACATCGTCAGCACGTTGATCGAGAAGCCTGTCATCAGCATGACCGTGAAGGTGCCGAGCATCGCCACCGGCGCGACGATTGCCGGGATCAGCGTGTAGCGCACGTTCTGCAGGAACAGATACATCACCAGGAACACGAGCACCATCGCCTCGAGCAGCGTGTGAATCACCTTCTCGATTGAGATCTTCACGAACGGGGCAGTATCGAACGGAATCGAGTAGGTCATGCCGGCCGGCATCGTCTTGGCGATCATGTCCAGTTGCTCGCGCACAGCCTCGGCGGTCTTCACAGCGTTGGCCCCCGGCGCCAGCTGCACGCCCGCGAAGGTGGCGGGTTTGCCGTTCTCGCTGTTGACGAAGGTGAACGCCTGCGGGCCGAGTTCGACCCGCGCGACATCGCCGAGCACGACCTTCGAGCCGTTCGCATTCGCGCGCAGCACGATCTTCGCGAACTGCTCCGGCGTCGTGAGCTGGCCTTGCGCGGTGAGCGGCACCGTCACGCGCTGGCCCGGCAGCGCGGGCGCCGCACCGAGGCTGCCCGGGGCGATCTGCACGTTCTGTTGGCTGACGGCCGTCGTCAGGTCGTTCATCGACAGGCCGTAGGTGATCAGCTTCTGCGGATCGACCCAGATGCGCATGGCCTGTTCGGAGCCGAACAGTTGCACCTTGCCGACGCCTTCGACACGTCGCAGGTCCTCGACGACGTTGCGCGCCATGTAGTCGGCAAGCGCATTTTGATCGTAGCGGCCGCTGTCCGACTTCAGGCCGACGAACAACAGGAAGCCCGTGGCGGCTGACTCCACGATCACGCCGTTTTGCCGCACGACGGGGGGCAGGCGCGGCTCGACCGACTTGAGCTTGTTCTGCACTTCGACCTGGGCCATCGCCGAATCGGTGCCGGGCTTGAAGGTCGCGGTGATCTGTGCCTGGCCGGAAGTATCCGCCGACGATTCGAAGTACAGCAGGTTTCGCACGCCGGACAGCTCGCGCTCGATGAGGCTCAGCACGCTGTCGCTCATCGTCTGCGGCGTGGCACCCGGGTAGGTGGCGGTAATGGTGACGGTCGGCGGCGCGACCGACGGATAGCGCGCAACCGGCAATTCGGGGATGGCGATCAGGCCCAGCAGGATGATGAAGAGGGCGATCACCCACGCGAAGACCGGGCGCCGGATGAAGAATTGGGACATGACTGGAGGCTCCCCGTGACTCAGTGCGAGGAAGCGGTCTTGACCGCTTCAGGTGCCTTCCATGCGGTCGCCGTCACGGTCGCGCCGTCGCTCAGGCGCTCCATGCCTTCGACGACGACCTTCTGGCCCGCCTGCAGACCCGACTTGATGCGGTAGCTGCGGTTCGTCAGCTCGCCCACTTCCACGGACTTCAGATGCGCCTGGCTCTTCGCGTCGAGCACCCAGACCTGCGGCTTGCCGCCCGCGCGGACGATTGCCTGTTGCGGCACGGTCAGCGCGTTGTCGTAGTGCCCACGCGGGATGCGGGCTCGCACGTACATGCCCGGCAGCAGCTCGCGCTTCGGGTTGTCGACCAGCACGCGCAGCAGCACGTCGCCGGTACCCGGGTCGACGTTGACACCCGAGAACAGCATGCGGCCCTTTACGTCATAGCGCGAGTCGTCGTCGCGCAGCACGTCGACCGGCAGCCCGTTGCCCGCGGTGTCCGGCTGCGCCGTGAGCGCGCCGCGCAGCGATTCGAGCGACGCGGCCGGCTGGCGCACGTCCACGTAGACCTGGTCGATCTGCTGGATGCGTGCCATCGGCTGGCTGTCGCTGCTCGCAACCAGCGCACCCTCGGTCACGAGGGCCTGATCGATGCGGCCCGCGATCGGCGCCTCGACGGTCGCGAACTTCAGGTCGAGCTGGCGTCGTGCGAGCGTCGCGCGCGCCTGCGCGACGTCGGCGGCGGCCTGGTCGCGTTGCGACACCGAATCGTCGTAGACCTGCCGGCTGATTGCGTCGGCCTCGACCAGCGGCTTGAGCCGCGTGGTCTGCACCCTGGCCCGTTCGAGCGCGGCTTGTGCGCGTTGCAGGGCCGCCGCGGCCGTGTCCATATCGGCCTTGAACGGGGCCGGGTTGATCTGGAACAGTGGCTGGCCCGCACGCACTTCCGTGCCCTGTTCGAACAGCCGTCGCTGCACGATGCCGCTGACCTGCGGCCGGATCTCGGCGATCCGGACGGCCGCGATGCGGCCGGGCAGGTCTTCGGTCAGGTCGAGGGAGGAGGCTGCCAGCGTCATTGCCGCCACCGGGGTGGCTGGCGCGGCAGCCCGCTGTTCGGAGGGCCCGCAGCCCGCCAGCATAGCCGCCACCAGCGCGCACACGGCACTGTAGCTGCATCGCTTCTGCATTTTCATGTGGATTCCTTGAGATGAAGGCGCCAACGGCCCGCATTTTTGGTTCGAGTCTGGCGTCGACGGTTCTCGCGTCGCAGCCCCGTGCAACTACCAAGTTGCCGCCAATTTCTTGTTGTGGTCAAATGACCATGTCAATTGACCAATGGCGCGTAGTCTATCTCAAACTCGGATATCTCGCGTTCAGAGGCGGACGTTTTCATGCTGCGCAATGTTCAGCGGAAACCGAGGGGCGGCGGCGAAATTGCGCGAGCCACCTGCAGGGGCGTCGCACGAGGCTTCTTCAACGAGAGAAGTCGTTTTGCATTTGGCGTCGGAACAGTATTTCGCCGGCGCGATTGAATTTCACTACACAGAGTGCGAAAGAATGAACCAAGCGACTGTATCTTCGGCGCTGAGCGCCCGACTGCGAGACGCCTCCTTGCTGGAGACGCGCACCTGGCTTGCGTCGGGATGGACGGGGGGCGCGGATGGTCGTTCGTCTCCCGTGACGAATCCGGCCACCGGCGAGATTCTGGCGCGCGTGGCCAGCCTCGGCGCTGCAGAGGTGGAGAAGGCAATTGCATCGTCGGCTTCAGCACAAGAAGCCTGGCGTAAAAGGACCAGCCACGAGCGGGCGAGGATCCTGCGCGCATGGTATGACTTGATCATTGAGAATGCAGACGACCTCGCATTCATCATGACGTCGGAGCAGGGCAAGCCTCTCGCGGAGGCCCGCGGCGAGATCATGTATGCCGCTTCCTTCGTGGAGTGGTTCGCCGAAGAAGCGAAACGCGTATACGGCGACGTCATGCCTCACCCGCAAGCCGACAAGCGCATCCTCGTCATTCGTCAGCCGATCGGCGTTTGCGCAGCAATTACGCCGTGGAATTTTCCCGCCGCGATGATTACGCGCAAGGTGGCTCCAGCGTTGGCTGCCGGCTGTTCCATCATCGTGCGCCCGGCGGACCTGACTCCGCTGACGGCGCTTGCGCTAGCCGTGCTGGCCGAGCGAGCGGGTATTCCGGCCGGTGTACTTCAAGTGGTGTGTGGCCCGTCGCGCGAGATCGGAGCGGTCCTCACGGCCAGCCCGATCGTGCGCAAGCTTTCGTTTACCGGTTCGACCGAAGTCGGTCGCGTGCTCATGAGCCAGTCGTCCGGGACGATCAAGCGGCTTTCTCTCGAACTCGGCGGCAACGCACCTTTCATCGTGTTCGACGATGCGGATCTCGACGCGGCAATTGAAGGCGCGATGGCGTCAAAGTACCGAAATAGCGGCCAGACCTGCGTTTGCGCCAATCGCTTTCTTGTCCAGGCTGGAATTCATGACCGCTTCGTCGACGCGCTCGCCCGGCGAGTTCAGGCGCTCAAGGTAGGAAACGGCATGGAACCGGGGGCGCAGCAGGGGCCGCTGATCCAGCCGTCCGCCTGCGACCATCTGGATCAGCTGATCGACGATGCGGTAGGCAAGGGCGCCCGAATCGTCACTGGCGGGAAACGCCATCAGCTTGGAGGCACGTTCTTCGAGCCGACCGTTATTGCCGATGCGACGCCGGCCATGCGTGTCGCGCGTGAGGAACTCTTCGGGCCCGTCGGTCCGGTATTCCGCTTCGAGGATGAGGCTCAGGCGATTGCGATGGCCAATGACACCGAGTACGGGCTGGCGGCCTATCTCTATACACGCGACCACGGCCGCATCTGGCGTGTGGGCGAGGCACTCGAGTACGGCATGGTCGGCCTGAATACCGGGGTGATTTCCAACGAGGTCGCGCCGTTCGGCGGGGTAAAGCAATCCGGCCTTGGCCGAGAGGGTTCCCGTTACGGAATCGACGAATATCTGGAAATCAAATACATGTGTACCCAGGTCTGACGGCGACGTCGGCATCAAGGAAATGTCAATGGAAATGTCCCCGCAGTCGATGCTCTTCGAAACGGTCCCGTCGATTCTCCAGGAATGGGGCTGTGTGCGCCGCCTGGGTCAAGTGATGGCGGCATGGACGGATCGCCGCAATGTGCTGATCGTCACGGACGCAGGGTTGCACGAGGCCGGCGTGCTGGAGCCGGCGAAAGCATCGTTGGCAGCCGCCGGATTTCGTGCGGCGGTTTTTGACGAGGTCGTGGCCGATCCGCCGGAGATCGTGGTATCGCGGTGCGTTGAGGTCGCACGCAGTGCAGAGGTGGATGTCGTCATCGGCTTGGGCGGCGGCTCATCGATGGACATTGCAAAGCTGGCCGCCGTCCTTGCCGTCTCGCAGCAATCTCTCGCGGAAATGTACGGAATTGGCAACGTTCACGGCGAGCGCCTGCCATTGGTGCAAATCCCGACGACGGCCGGCACTGGGTCGGAAGTCACCAATATTTCCATCGTTTCGGTTAACGAAACAAACAAAATGGGAATCGTCGCCCGTCAACTGTATGCCGACAGAGTGATCCTGGACGCTGAACTCACTGTCGGTCTGCCACGCAGTCATACCGCTGCAACCGGCATCGACGCGATGGTCCACGCCATCGAGGCATATACCAGCAAGCACAAGAAGAATGCGATTTCCGACGCCCTTGCGCGTGAGGCACTGCGATTGCTGGCGAACAACCTGGTCCCGGCTTGCGAAGATGGCAACGACCGGCGCGCGCGAGAGGCAATGCTGCTGGGCGCAACCCTGGCGGGACAAGCCTTCGCCAATGCTCCGGTGGCTGCCGTTCATGCGCTGGCCTATCCATTGGGCGGCCACTTTCATATCCCGCATGGTTTGTCCAACGCATTGATGCTTGCGCCCGTGCTGCGTTTCAACGCGCAGGCGGCAGCTTCGCAATATGCGGAACTGGCAGATCTCGTAGGCGCGGGTGGAAAAGGCGACGCCACGGAACGCACGGCCGCGTTCATCGGATTCATGGATGACCTGATGGACCGGTCCGGCGCGCCGCGTCGTCTCCGCGACGCGGGCGTCACGCGTTCGAGCCTGCCGATCCTGGCGGCAGATGCCATGAAGCAGCAGCGCCTGCTGTTGAACAATCCGGTCGTTGTCACGGATTCCGACGCATTGCGCTTGTATGAACAGGCCTATTGAACCGACACAGGCAAATCCGTAGTCGCCGTAACGTTAATATAGAGAGTGCACCGTGAACAATGTAGAAAGGATTGAGCACCACGAGGTCGTCATTTTGGGTGCAGGCTTTGGAGGCCTCGGAATGGCTGCTCGCATGAAGATCGCGGGCATCGACGACTTTGTCGTGTTGGAGAAACGTCCCGGACTCGGCGGCGTTTGGCTTGACAATTCGTATCCCGGCGCAGCATGCGATACCGAATCGCACCTGTATTGCTACAGCTTCCATCCGCATTTGCGCGTAAGCGCCATGTATGCCGGCAGGAACGAACTGCTCAATTATCTGAAATCGCTTGCCATGCGGTTCGGCTTGACAGAACACCTGCGGTTCAACTGCGAGATTCGGAGCGCTGAATGGGATGCAGGCGCAAGCCTCTGGCGGTTCGAGCTGGACGACGGTTCGCGATTGACCTCCCGCTTCTTCGTGCCGGCGTGGGGGCAACTAAACCGTCCGATGATTCCCGCGGTTCGCGGCTTGGAGGGTTTCAAGGGAGACTATTTCCACTCCGCGGAATGGCGGCACGATGTGGATCTGAGTGGCAAGCGTGTGGCGAGCGTTGGAAATGCCGCTAGCGCCGTGCAGTATGTGCCGGCCATCGCGCCGAAGGTCGCGCAACTTACGGTGTTCCAGCGAAGCGCAAACTGGATCATGCCGCGCAACCAGATCATCTTCTCGATGGAGCAGCTCGATACGTACGAGAGCGAGCCCCATCTGTTCGAAGAAAGCCGGAAATCGCTGCACGCTTTCCGTGAATCCGGGTTCGAGCGCACACGGATGGGTTCCAACGCACAGATGGAAGGCAAGAGTCTGGCTTTGGCACACCTTCATCGGCAGGTGTCCGACCCGGCCCTGCGCCAGCAGCTGACGCCGGACTATGAATACGCGTGCAAACGCATTCTGCGATCGGACGACTACTATCCGGCGCTCGTGCGCGACAACGTCGCGTTGGAAACGGCGGGCGTAGAGGCGGTTGTCGAGGACGGTATCCTGACCAGGGACGGCCGAGTTCTCCCGTTTGACGTGATCGTGTTCGGAACGGGATTCGAGAGTCAGGCATTCCAGGGCAGCTTGCAGGTTCGCGGGGCGGACTGCACGTTGGCGCAGGCCTGGAAAGATGGCCCGGAGGCCTATCTGGGCATCACGGTGCCAGGCTTTCCCAACATGTTCATGTTGTATGGGCCGAACACGAACCTGAACCACAACTCCATCGTGTCGATGCTCGAGATCCAGCAAAACTACATCATCGACGCGATCGGTGGCATGGCTGCGACCGGCGTCAAGGCAGTCGACGTCGATAGGGCCGTGTTTGACGAATACAACAGCGGGCTGCAGTCAGCGATGGCCGGCTCGGCATTTTCCGCAGGCTGCTCGAGTTGGTACAAGAACGCGCAGGGCAAGGTGATCAACAACTGGCCAGGCACAGTGGACGAGTACCGCGCCGCGACGCAATGGGATCAAAGCGTGTTCGGCACGATCTGAGCGGGGATGCGCATGACATCAGTGCTCTGGTTGCCGCTGACGGAGGTTGCTGAAGATGCGCGGGACGCCGTTCGGGCGTTCCGCGAACTGGGTGGACGGCACTACGGCAGCTTTTCCGTGGACCAGTCTCGTGTGAACTTCGTGCGTGCCTGCGAACTGAACGGCATCACGGGTGACGAGGCTGTTGATCATGACGATATAGGTGTTCCCGTAACGGGCGGCAGCATTCGGGTGCGGCTCTATCGTTCACACAACGGGGATCACGCCGAGGACAATCCGCTGGTCGTCTTCATTCACGGAGGCGGGTGGGTGATCGGGAGCGTGGACACGCACGACGGCATTTGCCGTTATCTCGCACGGCATAGTGGGTGCCCGGTCGCATCGGTGGAGTACCGGCGATCGCCGGAGCACCGGTGGCCGGTCCCGCTCGAAGACTGCGAGCGGGCATTGGACTATCTGGTCACGAACGCTCCAGCGCTCTCCATCAACGCGTCTCGCGTGGTTCTGGCGGGCGACAGCGCCGGCGGCAATATGGCGACCATCATCGCCAATGCAGCATCGACGACGGGATCCTCGATCGTCGGACAGATCCTGCTTTATCCGGTGACGGACCTGACTGCGTCACTCCCGTCATATCAACGTGTTCAAGGTGGATTTCCGCTCGTAGCCGAATCGATGCTCTGGTTCCGCGACCACTACGTGCCTGCCGGTACGCCGCTCGATCTTCCGCGCCTGTCCCCGCTGTTGCATGCAGAGGGCCGGCCGCAGCCGCCGATGTTCATTGCAACGGTGGGGCTCGACCCGCTATGCGACGAGGGCGTTGCTTACGCGTCGTGCGCGGCACGCGCCGGGAGCGAAGTCGAGCATCACCATCTGCCGGGGCATCATCACGGGATCGTTACCGCGGCCCGCAATATCGCGACAGCGAGATATCTGCTGGAACGCGCCGCTGCCTTTGTTCGGCGACTTGCCGAAAAAGACCGCGTCAGTGTTTGACGCTTTGACCTTTGCTCGGGCTGGTGCATTGACGTTTGGACGACGATGCTTGCGACGCGTTTTCCAGAAATCATTCTCGCGTAGTTCAAGGCGCTCCGGCTCGCTACGAGCGTGACGAGGGGACTGGCGTCGCGCGATTATTCAAACAGGACAGAGGAGATTGGGTATGGAAAAGATTTGGCTTGCTTCCTATCCGCCAGAGGTTCCAGCAGAGATTGATTCCAGCGCGTATCGATCCGTTAGCGAGTTGATCGACGCAAGCTTCGGCAAGTTTCGGGAAAGTCTCGCGTTTGCGTGTAATGGAACGCGGATGACGTATGGTGAGCTCGACATGATGTCGCGCTCACTGGCCGCGTGGCTGCAATCACGGGGGCTCGAGCGTGGTGCGCGCGTCGCCATCATGATGCCGAATATGTTGCACTACCCGATCTCGATCTGTGCAGTCCTGCGCGCCGGCTACGTTGTCGTCAACGTCAATCCGCTTTATACCCCCCGCGAGTTGAAACATCAGTTGAACGACAGCGGCGCGGAAGCGATCGTCATACTCGACAGTTGCGCTGCAACGCTGGACGGAATCATTACGCAAACGCAGGTGAAGCATGTTCTGGTTGCCACGCAGGACAACGCTTCTACCGTGGGGCAGATCCCGAGCGCATATACGACATTTGACGACGCGATTGCGGAGGGGCGTCGGAGCAAATTCGTGCCGGCTTGCCAGTCACCGGATGATGTTGCCTTTCTCCAATATACGGGGGGGACAACCGGTGTGTCGAAAGGGGCGACGCTGTTGCATCGGAACATTGTCGCGAATGTATTGCAGGCGGACGTCTGGCTCAAGCCAGCCCGAGGTTGGCGTCCTGACGTGACGCAGTTCATCACGGTAGCGGCACTTCCGATCTATCACATCTTTGCGCTCAACGTTTGCTGTCTGTTGACGATGCACACGGGCGGGCTTTGTGTACTGGTTCCCAATCCGCGTGACATCGGCGGGATGATCGAGTCGCTCGCCGGATACAAGATCACGAGCTTTCCGGGAGTGAACACGCTCTATAACGCGATGCTCCATCATCCCGCGTTCTCGCGCCTCGATTTCTCCAATCTGCTGCTGGCCAACGGCGGCGGAATGGCCACTCAAGAGGCGGTCGCAAAGCGCTGGAAGGAGATGACCGGCGCGCCGATTATCGAAGGATACGGGCTGTCCGAGACGTCGCCATGCGTCACGATCAATCCCGTTGCCCGCGGTGAATTCAATGGCACGATCGGCTTGCCGTTGCCCTCTACCGAAGTGTCGATCCGGGACGACGACGGCAAGGAACTGCCGCCTGGAGAAGCAGGGGAGTTGTGCATTCGTGGTCCCCAGGTGATGGCGGGCTACTGGCAGCGACCCGACGAGACGTCGAAGGTGATGACCGAGGACGGCTTCTTCAGATCGGGCGACATTGCGTCGATTTCCGCGGACGGCTTCGTGCGAATCGTCGACCGCAAGAAGGACATGATCCTCGTGTCCGGTTTCAACGTCTACCCGAACGAGATCGAAGAGGTCGTTGTCAAACACCCCGGCGTATACGAAGTCGCTGCCATCGGCGTACCCGACGAGCATTCCGGAGAGGCCGTCAAGCTGTTCGTGGTCAGGAAAGACCCGGAACTGACGGACGAAGATTTGATGGCGTTCTGCAAAGGGCAGCTAACTGGCTATAAACGACCGAAAAGCATCGAGTTTCGCGACACCCTGCCAAAGAGCAACGTCGGGAAGATCCTTCGGCGAGAGTTGCGGGTGCCGAACGACTGACATCATCCTCAACGTCCGATGCCTTCAGGATCGAGCCACCCCCATCGCACGTCCCCGAACGAGCACGGGAATGATGCGGCGGGACGCGTCCGTCGCGAGGTTTGCTTGCGGTTTCGAGAGGCACCTTGCCTCCACGCCTTGGTCCGGGGTGGCTACCAGTCAGCCAGGATCGAGGGCTGTGTGAGGGCAACGGGGCGAGGTAGAGCGCCGGGCTCGACGTAGCATTCGGCACGTTACATGACCGATGCAGAGCATCGCGACCTTCACAACCGCGGGTGTAATGGAAACCCCTTATTCAAATTGTCCCTTGACTGCATAAGACTGGGAACCGTGGGACTTGGTCAAATGATCATGTTCGAGATGACAGGTCAAACCGGGATACGTACGTCAATGACCCGCGTGCATGTCAGCTTGGTGCGTAGCAGGTCTCACCTGGGGTTGTCCGCATTGGGTTGAAGCGTTGATGCTGGCATGCACCTGTGGGCATCTACTTTAATTCGAAGTCAAATGACCAAGTCGTATGATTTGGTCGTGCGGCGTTACGAGAATTTTCAATAACTGGTCATTGGAGGGATCTCATGGCTAAGAATCAAACGGATTCGTGTTCTCCTGAGCACGTAGACGTACTAATCATTGGGGCCGGAATCTCGGGAATCGACGCCGCTTGTCATCTCCGCATGCATTTGCCGGGTCGCTCGTTAGCCATTCTGGAAGCAATGGATGGATTCGGCGGTACGTGGTGGACCCATCGTTACCCCGGCGCGCGTTCCGACAGCGACCTGTACACGTACGCGTTCGGATTCCGCCCGTGGCAGGGCCGATCGATCGCCACGGCAGATGAGATCCACAGCTATCTGGGCGAGGTCATCGAGGAATATGACCTCGGTTCGAAGATCCGCTATGGGCATCGTGTTCAAACGGTGAACTGGTCGAGTGAACAAAAGCGCTGGACGATCGAGGTATCGCGCAACGATACCGGTGAACGCTTCACGATGACCACCGACTTCTTGTGGTTGGGAGCCGGGTACTACGATCATCGTCAAGGCTTTACGCCCAAGTGGAACGGATTCGATCGTTACAAGGGAACGGTCGTTCATCCGCAGCACTGGCCCGAAGCGCTCGACTATGCCGGAAAGCGTGTGATCGTGATCGGCTCGGGCGCGACCGCCGCAACGCTGATTCCGGCAATGGCCGGAACCGCGGCGCATGTGACGATGCTCCAACGGTCGCCGACGTTCTTCACGGCGGTTCCGTGGACCCACCAGCTGGACGCTACGCTTCGTGAACTCAGCCTTCCCGAAGAATGGCGGTCGGAGATTTTGCGGCGCGCGCACCTGAAGCAGACGTTTGACCTGATCAATCTTGCCGCAGCGAATCCGGACGCGGTTCGCGACTGGCTGATCAACGAGACCCGGCAACAGCTGCCGGAGGGTTTTGACGTCGACAAGCACTTCAATCCCAGCTATCGCCCGTGGCAGCAGAGAGTGGCCGCAGTCCCCGAGGGAGACCTCTTCACGGCCATCCGGGACGGGAAAGCATCCGTCGTGACGGACACCATCGAATCGTTCGACGAAAGCGGCATTACGTTGGCGTCGGGCGAGCACCTGCAGGCGGACATCGTCGTGACGGCGACCGGCTTCGACATGAGCGCTTTCGGCCAGATCGCATTTCAGCTCGATGGAGATCCGGTCGACATGACCAAGCGGGTCTCGTATCGAGGAATGATGATCGAGGGTATCCCGAACATGGCGTTCATCTACGGCTACTACCGTTCGAGCTGGACGCTCCGTGCCGATCTGGTCTGCGAATTCACTTGCCGTGTACTTGCGCATATGGAAAAGGTCGGTGCGAAGACGGTGGAGCCGTGCCTGCGAGCCGAAGACGCCGACATGCAGCGGCTGCCGTGGACGGACCCGACCAACTTCAATGCCGGGTACGTCATGCGGTCGCAACACCAGATGCATTCGCGTGGTGATCGTATGCCGTGGCAGCACCACTTCGAGTATGAGGAGGAGCGCAAGAGCATTCCGGAATTGAGCCCGGATTCCGAAGTCCTCGTGTATCGCTGATCTCCGAGCAACGTTCGATTACAAGGTGATGTTATGGCACTCGATTTGCACCTCGCTGGTTTTCTCGAATCCTTTGCCGGGTCCGGCGCGAAACCATTGCCGCAGTCAACCCCGGAAGAGGCGCGCGTATTGATGCAGCATCTGGCACGCGCCGTTCGTGCACCAGATGCAGTTGTCGCCATGCACAGCGTGGAAGACCTGACCGTCCCCGGCGCGACTGGATCGCTGCGTGCGAGGCTCTATCGTCCGACCCGGGAGCGTCATCTGCCGACGGTCGTTTATCTTCACGGCGGCGGGTTTGTCATTGGCGATCTGGATACTCACGACAACATTTGTCGAGAGCTGGCTCGTGGCGCGAATGCGGTAGTCGTCTCGGTGGATTACCGGCTGGCTCCCGAGCATCCGTATCCGGCCGCGGCCGACGACGCGATTGCCGCGACCAAATGGGTGATCGCGAACGCGGGTGAGTTGGGCGGAAACGACGTAGTGGCGGTGGCCGGAGATAGCGCCGGCGGCAATCTCGCGGCCGTCGTGACCCAGCAACTGCACGTCGAGGGAATTTCGCTTTCCGCCCAGTTCCTGATCTACCCCGCTGTGGCACAAGACCGCTCCGGCTTTCCTTCCTTCAAGGAAAACGGTGAAGGCTACCTGCTCGATCTCGAGACGATCGCGTGGTTTGATCGACATTACGTGCTTGACGGTACCGACCGGGAGGATGCCCGACTGGCCCCGATCCTTGCGAAGGACTTTGCCGGGTTGCCGCCTGCGGTCATCGTTACCGCGGAATTCGATCCGCTGCGCGACGAGGGAGAGGCCTATGGACGCTTGCTCCACGCAAGCGGCGTCAAGGTCGAAACGATCAGGTGCGATGGCATGCTTCACGGGTTCTTCGACATGGGGGCGATCTCGCCGGGCGCCCAGGCGTCGATCGAGAAGGGGCTCGCGATTTTTCGAAAGGTACTCGGCAGCGCGCAGCACCATTGATACGTTGGCGGTAGCGACTTGATCTTGCTTTCCGCCATTTCGTGGCCGCATGCGGCTCGATGGATGACCTCCAACGTTGCCGATGCGGCCACACAGTTCTGATGCATGACGGAATGAAGCCGATTGCGCGACGGCTCGGTGGGGCTGCGACGCGAGTGGCGGAATCGATGCATCAGGTAGTTGCTTGTGAAGCGCTCAAGCACCTATCCAGGACACAGACCCGTGAAGAATTCATTCGATTATCTTGTTGTAGGCGGCGGCTCGGCAGGCAGTGTGCTGGCTTCGCGTTTGACCGAAGACCCTGATGTGACGCTGTGCCTCTTCGAAGCCGGCGGCACCGGCGATGGATGGCCAGTCAACGTACCGGCCGCCTTGGTGCTGATGGTCCCGTCCCGGCTGAACAACTGGGCGTTCGAGACCGTTCCCCAGAAGGGGCTGCTGGGACGGCGCGGCTACCAGCCGCGTGGTAAGACGTTGGGCGGATCGTCTGCGATCAATGCGATGGTGTACACGCGTGGCCATCATGCCGATTACGACGATTGGGCCGCGCTCGGCAACGAAGGCTGGGCCTGGCGCGACGTCTTCCCCTATTTCAAGCGAAGCGAGCATAACGAGCGTCTTGGCAATGAATGGCACGGGCGCGGCGGCCCGCTTTGGGTCAGTGATCTGAGGACAGGCAATCCGTTTCAGGCACGGTGGCTGGATGCCGGACGACAGTGCGGCTTGCCCATCACGGACGATTTCAACGGTGCGGAGCAGGAAGGGGTCGGCATCTACCAGGTGACCCAGAAGGATGGCGAGCGCTGCAGTGCTGCACGTGCCTATCTTTTTCCGCATATGAAAGCCCGCGACAATCTGACGGTGGAGACCCATGCGCAGGTCAGGCGCATTGTGTTCGACGGTAAAAGGGCCGTTGGTGTCGAAGTCACGCGTGCGGGAACTGTCGAGACGGTTTGGGCAAAAAAAGAGGTGATCCTTTCCGCGGGTGCCCTTCAATCGCCTCAGTTGCTGATGTTGTCCGGCGTCGGTCCGAGGGACGAACTCCAGCGTCACGGGATCGAGGTCGTAGCCGATCTCCCTGGCGTTGGAGAGAACTTGCAGGATCATCCGGACTTCGTCGTCAGCTACAAGACGAATAGCCTGGATGCGCTCGGCGTATCGGTACGCGGCGGGATCAAGACGCTGCGCGACATCAGGCAATATCGGGCGTCACGGCGCGGTACCATGACAACCAACTTTGCCGAAGGCGGCGCCTTCCTGAAGACGCGTCCCGATCTGGAGCGGCCGGACGTGCAGATGCACTTTGTCGTGGGTCCCGTCAACGATCACGGGAGAAAGTTGCAGCTCGGACATGGCATTTCCTGTCACGTGTGCCTGTTGAGGCCGAAAAGCCGTGGCTCGGTCAAGCTGCGAAGCGCGGATCCGCTTGATGCGCCGTTGATCGACCCGGCATTCCTCGAGCACGCGGATGACCTTGATGTCCTGGTCGAGGGATACAAGTTGACCCGGCGGTTGATGGCGGCGCCGGCCATCTCGGCGTTCGTGACGGAGGATCTGCTTGAGTCTCGGTCGCGATCCGACGAAGACATTCGTGCGTTGTTGCGCGAGCGGACCGACACCGTTTATCACCCGGTAGGAACGTGTCGTATGGGGAACGACGAGCTCGCCGTCGTCGACGCGCAATTGCGCGTACGGGGGACGGAAGGCTTGCGTGTGGTTGACGCCTCGATCATGCCGACGTTGGTTGGTGCAAACACGAACGCGCCAACGATCATGATTGGAGAGAAAGCCTCGGATCTGATTCGGAGGATTTCGCGATTCCCGGCTGCGATGCCGGCGTGAAAGCCGGAATCGTGGTTTGACCGATCCTTTCCCGCGCCGGCATTCGTCGGCGCAAAGGCCTCGATCGTACACGGACGTTGCGAGCATGATATGCGTCGCAATGTCCGCTGCCGGAAGGCCGGGGCTCACTGGACGCTCTCCGGGGCACCGCGAGCTTTCTGGCGTCGAGCGCGTGAGCCGTGAGGTCTGGTGACGCGGCCAACCACCGTTCATGAAAGCATCCTTGCTCTTTGAAGGGCAAGGCGAGCACGAGGCAACAGATGTCGCCACCTGCGGTCGAGCTGTCGGGCGGTGACCTACGCGCGCCAACAACCGGAGAAAGGCCGGTGCTCGCTTCGCGGCGACGAGCCGCAGCAAAAAACGAACCAGTCAGTCGATCGACCTTGTTCGACATCGGGCCGGTGCGGGCGCAGGAAATCTTCCTCCCCTGCCTCTATCGCAATGGCCTCAGCGCGCGCGATGCCGAGCGCCGTCTTCAACACGTCGAGTCATGCCTGCGAACCTTGAATCCTGTCCGGCACCTGAACGCTGTCCGGCAGGTATTCACGCGCACAAACGGCAATGACCCGTAAATTCAATCATGCACGCGCTGATACTCATCGCGGATGACGCGCCGGAAATGTCGTCGATGCTCGACATCTGCCTGACTTGCAACGGGTTTCGTACATTTCGGACCCATGCCTCTCAGGCCCTGCTTGCGACGCAATTGAACCTGAAGCCTGATCTGGTCATTTTCGACGTGCGTGAGCTGCGCGCGGATACCGTGGAAATGCTCGCCACGCTTCGACGGCAAAGCGATACTCCCATCATTGTCGTGTCGGAATGTGATCTGGACAGCGAGCGGTTGCGGACACTGCATGCCGGCGCCGACGATTACATTGTCACGCCGTTCAACCAGGAAGTGCTCGTCGCGCGATTGCTCACGATTCTTCGCCGCTCCGGTGCGCTCGCCCCTGCGCGCCGTCTCCGGGTTGGAATGCTCGAGATCGACACGGAAAGCTATATGGCATGCGTGAGAACGTCCACCGGTGAAGCGCCCGTTTCCGTCACACTCGTCGAATTTCGCCTGCTGGCTCACATGGCCAAGCTGCCGAATCGTGCATTTACACGCATCGAATTGCTCAACGCGTGCATGACGGACGTAGGTGCATCTACACGCACTGTCGACAGTCACATGAGCCGGCTGCGCAGAAAGCTGATGGCCTCAGGGGCGTCGGGCATCCTGGAAAGCGTGCACGGCGTCGGCTATCGTCTTCGAAAACCCGGCTGACGGGAGCGGGCGGCGCTCGTTGTCCGAATCTGCTGTTCGGTGAGTCGGCATGCCGTCGAGTCTGGTGCGCTATCGGCAGATCGCCTGCTCCGAGGCGTTGCGGCGTTCGCACAGGTCATTGAATGTGATCTCTGGGTTCCCGGTTTTCCGCGGGATGCGGATGGACATTTCGTCCGTATGCCGCTTCTTCATCGCGTTCTTCTCGCCCCACGACAGGGGAGCTCGATCGCTCTACGGCTGCCCAATCCGTCTTGGGTCAGGACGGCTTCGAGGCAGCGAGCCGTGTTTCTCAGATTCACGGCCCGCTGCACGTGTCGGACACCGGTCAGTTACTGTGCGACGACCCCGTCACGAGAAAAAATCAGCCACTTGTCGCCAGGCGAGGGGAGGGCCGCTGTGTACGTCGTCCCGGTCGCGGTGTGCAGTTGCTGGAACGTCTTTCCATCGTCGGCGCTTTGAGCCTGTAACCCGTCGACACCGACCGCCAATACCGTGGAGCCTCTGGACGCAAGCGAGGTAATGGAATTCTTGGTGTCGAGCGTCGCGCGTGACCAGGTATGGCCGTTGTCTTCGCTTCGCATCAACGTACCGCGCAACCCTCCGACCAGAAGCACACCATTGGGGAGTGCCACACCGCACCAGAACGACCCCTTGTAACCGGTCTCCGTGCTATCCCACGTGTTGCCCTTGTCCTTGGAAATAAAGAGCCGCCCCTTCTCGGCCGTAGCAAAAATGTCGCCGTTGCTGTTTGAAAAAATGCCGAACAGATTCAGGTCCGACTTCTTGCCATTCGGAAGAACGGCTTCTTTTTTTGTCCAGGTCTTGCCGCCGTCATCGGTGACAAGGATCAGCGACCAGAGTCCAACGGCCACGCCATGGTTGGCATCAAGGAAGTGAACGCCGAACAGGGGGCGATCCTCGGTCGTCGAGAGCCGCTGTATCTTCCATGTCTCGCCGCCGTCGGTGGTCTTGAGAATGGCACCCCAGTGGCCGACTGCCCAACCTGTGTTGGCGTCGATGAAACTGACAGACGTCAGCGTCGAGCTCACGGGGACAGACTTGGCCTGACGGTACGTCGCACCGCGGTTGTCGGACAGAAGAATGATGCCGTTCGCGCCGACACTCACCACCCGCTGGCCTGCCCACGTTGCATCCAGCACGGGCGACTGGGTCGCAATGCCGGACAGGACAGCCGGAACGGGCCTGAGTTCGGGTGCGGAGACCGCGCTTTGCATGCCGCCCAGCAGCGCTCCAAAGATGACGATACCTGCCGAAATGGAGAGAACCTTACGATACATAGTCATGGAATCCTCTTCTTCAATGTGCCAGCAGGCCAGGTGCGCGCGCGGGCCGCCGTCTCGGGAAGATGCGCTCGAGCCAGACGGCGAAGGCCGGCAGAACAGTCATGGCCATGACCATATTGACGATGAACATGAAGGCCAGCAGCTTGCCCATATCCGCCTGAAACTTCAGCTCGGAGAATGACCAGGTGGCGACGCCGATCGCGAGCGTGATCGCTGTAAAGATGGTTGCCGTCCCGATCTCCAGGATCGATTGCTCGAGCGCCTTGACGATTCCGACGCCGTTGGCGAGATGCAGCTGCAGGCGGTTGTAGATGTAGAACGCATAGTCGACGCCGATGCCAACGGCCAGCACCATCACGGGTAACGTGGCGACGGTCAGGCCGATCTGCAACTCCTTCATGAACCAGTATCCGATGAAGGTGCCGATCGTCAGCGGCAGGCAGCATGCGAGGACAGCGCGCAGGTCGCGGTACGTGAGGAGAACGAGCAAGACGATGGTCGCATAGACGTAAAGCATCATCGGCAGTTCGCTGCGCTCGATTTCGTCGTTGACCGCGGCCAGGACACCGGCGTTTCCGGACGCAAGCCGGATCTTCACGCCAGGCAGCGTGTTCGTATCGCGAAAATGCTTCGCGGCATTGATGACCTGATTGATCGTGGTCGCCTTGTGGTCTGCCAGATAGATGTTCACCGCGGTCATGCTGCAGTCCTTGCGCATGACGCCCGGGGTGCGGGCCACCTCGCCGGCCAACGACGAATAGTTGTCCGGGTCGATGGGGATCGCGGACATCTTTGGATTGCCTTCGTTGTACCCCTCGTTGTATTGCCGCAGCAACGACGAAAATGAAACGACCGACAATACGCCGGGAACGGCGCGCATCGACCAGACGAAGCGATCCTGATAGGCGCCGATTTCCACGTTGTTGCAAGACTGGGGCGGCGCTTCGAAGACGATGGAAATCCAGTCCAGGCCGACGTCGTAGCTCGACGCAATGGAAACCGAATCCTTGTTGAACCGGGCGTCGGCACGAAGTTCGGGCGCGCCTGCCTGCAGGGTGCCGACTACGCGGTCTCGACTTTCCCAGGCCGCCACGCAGAAGACCACGACGGCAGCCAGAAGGACGAGCGCCGCATTGCGGGGAATGGCGACCTTTGCGAGGACCCGGAGCACGCGAGCGCGACGAGCGGCATGCAGCTCGGCATTCTTCGCATAATTGTGGTCGACCTTGAGCAAGGACGCCGCCAGCGGGAGCATCACCAGATTCGTGACGATCTTGTACGCAACACCGAGCGAAGCGGTAATCGCGAGCTCGCGGACCATCGGAATCGGAATCAGGATCAACGTGACGAAGGAAACGAAAGCCGTCACAAGGGCGAGCGTCCCGGGAATCAGCAGCCCGCTGAAGCTGGATCGAGCGGCTTGCTCCACCGACTTCCCGTGAGAGATTTCGCGAACGATGAAATTGATCTGCTGAACACCGTGTGAAACGCCGATCGCGAACACGAGAAACGGAACCAATACGCCCAACGGGTCGAGCCCATAGCCGAGGAGATGCAGCGTGCCGAACTGCCAGACGAGTGAGAGAAGCGAACACGTCAACGGCAGGATCGTCAGACGAACGGAGCGACAGTACCAGTAGACGGCCAACGCGGTCAGGAGCAGGGCGATCGCGCAGAACTTCAGGACAGACGATGCGCCGTTGGCAATATCACCGATCTGCTTCGCGAAACCGATAATCTGGATCTCATAGTTCGAATCCTCGAACCTGGATCGCAACTGCGATTCGAGTGCCTGATCGAATGCCACATAGTCGATCCGCTCGCCTTTTGCATCCAGTTCGTTGAGGTCCGCGGTGACCATTGCACTGCTCTGGTCGCGCGACACGAGGCTGCCGACGAATCCACCCTGGGCAGTCGAGCGCGAAATGGCACCGACCGTGTTGCCGTCGAGCTGATCCGGCGTCACGGTGCCGGGAATGAGCGGGTCGGCTCTGAATCCGTCTTCGGTAATCTCATTGACAAATGAATTTGGAGTCCAGAGTGATTGAACGCTGCTGCGAGATACGTTTGGCAGAAACGTGACCGCCTGGGTGACGTCATACAGCCGCTTCAACGCGGCCGGCGTCCAGATGCTTCCCTTGCGGGCCTTGACCACCACGATCAAACGGTTGGCGCCGAGCAGATCACCGCGATACTCATTAAACGTCTGAGTATATTCATGGCCAAGAGGAAGCTGCTTCTCAAACCCCGCATCCATGCGAAGCTTGACGGCGAAGCAGGCCATGACGACCGTGAAGAGAACCAGAAGCCCCAGTACGAGACGCCTGTGACCGAACAGCGTATTTTCCAGCGAATGAAGAGTTCTTAGCAGCTTGCTGGGTCGGGCTGCGTCGGAAACAGGCGTTTGATTCATATTGACCTCAGAAATTTCGGGATGCGACGATTGCCACGAAGTCCCTGTCACGTAGCGGGTTGGCCAGAGGGTTGGTCGGGCCCATGAAACGGGTGTAGTTCAATGCAACCTGCCACTTCGCCGGGTTCTGTATGAAATTCACATACAGGTTCATGGCCGTCACGCCGCGCATGAACTGGGCATTCACGTTCGGCGTATTGCCGAACAGGCCGTATCGGACGAATATCCCCGGATTGACCTGCCACCCGGGAATGAGGGTGCCGTCGTAAACCCAGTTGAAGTCGACATCAATCCCGCCGGAGTATTTCGTTCCCTGTGCGCTACCCGGTGAGTTGAGTGCGCCGGTCGCGAACAAGTCGTTGAATTCATTCCCCCACAGAAGCGCACCAGGCGAAATCGGCGACCCGCCATAGCTCTTGTGAAGCCCGGGATAAGCAATGATCACCGTCTCGGTCGTCAATGTGGCGGTCTGGGCGCCGAGCAGTTTGAGGAATGCTCCGGAATTGCCTGGCTGGAGCGAGTAGAGGGTAGTCAGATGCCACTGGAATCGCTTCTCGTCGACCCAGCAGTTTCCACCTTGCGCGACGCATCCACTGGCCGGATTCAGGGGAACGGCATCTCGCGGACGGTACGAGAGCTCGGTACCGATCGCCCAATCGCCAACGGGGAAGTTGGCGCTGACACCGATCATGTGACGGTCTTCCGGAAATCTGAAGACCGTCCCACCCGTTGAACTCAGCGAGACTTGCGGGAACTTGTCGTGATACGCGATCGTGTAGAAACCGAGATTCAGGTCCGTTCCCGCGGGCTGGTAGCGAATGGAAAAGCCATACTGCCCGCCGTTTTTCGGATGGATGGTCGAGACGCCATACGTGTTGTTGCCTGGCCCTACGATCTGATTCGACCAATAGCTGCCAACCGGCGGAAGGTAATTCTGGTTCCAGTTGCTCTGGATGTACCCTTCGACGTTCACGCCGTGACCCAAGCCGGAGGCGACACTCAGTATTGGTGCGGGCAGGATGATCTCCTTGACCTGCGCCCCAGGTTGGGACGCGCGATTCACGTCGATCGCATTCGTCGCATTGACCCCACCGATTTCCCAGATGCTTTCGCCCCAGCTGACGACCTGATTACCCACACGGACGCGTGCAATCTGGTCGCCTACGTTGAACTGCTTGCTGACCCACAGGTCGAGCAAGCGTGGCTTGAAGCGGATGTTTTTCTCGGCATCGGACGGGAGCCCGCCGCTCAGGTTGGGCGCAGGGTTATAGAAAAGGTCCTGTCCGCTGGTTGCGCCTGTCGTGTGGGTCCCGGAGTAGTCGTATTGCCAGGTGCCGCGCGCCATGAACGTGAGCCCTTGCGACGGCATCTTCAGGACCAACTCGTGGTTGCCCTTGAGATAGCTCGTGAAAGGATCTCCCTTGCCGTAGTTGATGTCGCCTTGATCGGAGAGGCCGCTCAATTGACCGAGTCGGCCGCCACCGGTCCGCGCACCGGTGGCCTGATTGTAGGTCGGCGATACGAGATTGCTGCTTGGCGAGGCAGTTCGAACGCCGACGCCGGCCGATATCGTCGAATCGAAACTGCCTTCAACATTCCCGATCGTGAAAGTGAAGGCGTGTGCGCTGCCGCACCCGACGGTGACAAGCGCCGCGATCGCCGCGCGCACGAAAGCCACACTGGATCGGGGCTGAAATGAGGAAGTGGTAGCCATTTTGTTTCGGCACCTGTCAACGCTCGCTCAACGCACGGAGATTATCGGCGTTGTAGAAGCTGGGCTTGTAGTGTTGGTCCGCCGACGAGTCGACCGACCACTTCGCGTCCCGTCCGGCCGCGAGCATCGAACCGTCCACGAGGTATCGGCCATCGACGAGGTTGTATTGAGCGAATGCGAGCGTGTCGCAGCTTCCCGTCTCATACACCGGAATGATGTAACCTTCGCGAACCTTCGAGATGTTTCCCTGCGCGTCATAGTCCACCGCGCCGAGGTAGCTCCAGCTATCTTCGTCGACGTAGAAGAGGCGCTTGGGCGCGGTATGGCGCATACCCTGCTTGACCGTGGCTTCCACGACCCACACGCGATGGAGTTCGTAGCGACGCTTCGACGGGTTCACGAAGTCAGGGCCATAGGCATCTTCAAATTTGTCCGAAAAGTCGTACATGCCCAGGTCGTTATAGGTAACGATCATTTCCTTCTTGCCGAGCAACTTCCAGGAGAATCGATCCGTCTGTCCGGAGAAGACCAGCGCTTCATCCATGTTGTACTGGTTGTCGAATCCGATCTGGGGCGCATCGTAGGCATACGACGGCATGCGACGGGTTCGGCGTTGCCCCGGGAAGTAATAGAAGACTTCGGTCGGCTTACCGGCGTAGGTCGTGAAGATCGCGGCCTGGCCGGCAATGGCCGCCGGGGACTTGTACGCGTAGTAGGCGTTTCCTTCGACTTGGTTGACCTTCGCGAACGTCGTGCCGGATTTGTCACCCCAAGGCTGGTAGATCCACGCGTCGGAAACGTTCCTGATCCAGTCGGAAGAGCCCTTCCGGGGTGAGACGGCGGTGGTGATGTCGCGCATCTCGACGCCGGCGCCGCGATAATGCAGCTTCGCGTTCCACATCACCTCCGCGCCGGTTTTGGGCGCAGGGAAGGGGTAGCCGGGCAGATGCGCATCGGCGAGTTCCGACCCGTCCGCAGACATCTTGGCGAAGCCCACGTTGTTCTTCGTATTCTCCGCGACGAAATCGGGGACGCCACACGTGCGCCGGGACGGATAGACCGGCATCGTGAAGCCCTTCAGGTTCTTCAACAGCGCAATTTGACCCGGATTGAGCTTGTCCGCGTATTTGTCGACATTGCTGGCGTCGATCGTATACAAGGGTTTGTCTGATTTGTATTTGAAGAAATCCGCGCGACGCTTGCCGTAAGTCCAGCCCGTCCCGACGTTACCGACAGGTGTCCATGCGGGGATGCCGCTCGCGGTGCCGGCGACTTCGGCCCCGGATGGCGTATGAGATGAATCCGTACCTTCCGCAAACGCACCGGTCAAAGTCATCGCGACCGCGGAAGCGATGAGTGACGATTTCGCTGCCGATCGGATGAGCGAGGCAGATTTCTTGAAAGAATGAGTCTTGACCACAGCAATCTCCTTGACCTTGACCAGGTAACGTGTGCCTGCCAAAGGGTTGTGCATAGACGAATGCGGATGAACGTGCCGATAGTCCTGTCCGTTTTTTAGCTATGCGAAATGAATGAAGGTGCGTTTGTACTTTGTTCTATTGAATCAACGAACTCCAGGTCATTGCTATAACGTAGAAGTTCGTATTGACCGGCGCCTTGGTGGGGTGCCGGACGTCTGTCGATGCATACAGCTATCGGGCGCCTACCAAATCCGGATGCGGCTTACTCGACCGCATCGGCTCTGTTTGCGCGCCACTTTCGAGTGGCTTCCGGCTTATGCGGGGACCGACGAGAAGTATTCGGCCGGCTGCGCGTGCCATCCTGCCCAACGCTTCTCCCAGTAAAGGTTGTGAATCTTCTCGGAGATCGGGCCGGGGCCGTTGCGATTGCCGAGGGGCTGATCGTCAACGGCGCTGACGGGCATGATTCCGCCTGCGGACGAGGACGTGAATGCTTCATCGGCTTCGCGCAACTGGGTCGCGGTGTATTTGCCGATGTTCACCTTGATGCCGAGCTCGGCGGCGATGTCGAAGACGCTCTGGCGCGTGATGCCCAACAGACAGCCTTCAGCCGGGGTATAGAGCTCCCCGTTCTTGGCGAAAAAGACATTGGCACCGGCTGCTTCGGTGAGGTTGTCGCTTTCATCGACGAGAACTGCCCAGTCCTTTTCCTGTGTCATGGCTTCGAAGAGGGCGAGCTTCATGTCCATCCAGTGGAAGTTCTTGGCAGTGGGATCGACAGCCTTCGCGGAAATGCGGTTATACAGCTTGCTGATCAGCAGGTTCGAGCCTCGCGTACGGACCTCGTCGTCCGCCTGGAAGAAGAACGGCACGGCAAAGGCAAACATGGCGTTCTTCATTGCGCTGCGGTCGCGGCGATCGACGCTCAGCGGACCGCGGGTGACGCACCACCAGACATACGCGTCCTTCAGGCCGGCGTTTCGCACGAGATTGTGGAGGATTTCCCTGACCTGATCGCGATTGAACGGATTCTCGAGGAAGAACTTCGCCGACGATTCTTCCATGCGCGCGAGGTGATCGTCGAGCCGGAAGAAGTTGCCTCGCGAGACGGTGACGACATCGTAGGCCGCATCGGCATGCAGGAATCCCGCGTCGACGAGCGGGACGGTCGCTTCGGTGATGGGGACATAGTTGCCGTCGCAGAACGCACTGCCGTCTTCGTAGCGGGGTTCATGCGGAGCGCGAGCATGCAACGGGTTCTCATGCATGATCTGCTGTACTTGAATGATTGGCATGGTAATTACCTTTCGCTCCCGAGGGAGAATTGTGATTCGACGTTGACGTCAATAAGCGGCCGGATCGCGGTGCATTACTTTACGGATTGCTTACTTCTCGGCTATCCGGCGCGAAGTCTGACACATGACTTGATCAATTGACCTTGTAGTAGAAAATATTGCTCGAAAAATTCCTTGTCGATGAAGGTTAACCCTCTGTGATGCACGCTTGGGTACTCGAACGGCGCGCTGGCCTGAACTCACCGCCCAGTGATGGCTGAATGCTCGCGTCGGTAGACCCAACCGATTCGCCCGGGAAAGCAGCTTCGGCTTGTGGCGGACTTCGCTGGAAGTCGCCTCGTGGTCTCGTCTTCGTCATCGTCCGGTCGCACTCACTTCAGATCTTTCTGCTGCTGCATGGCTGTTCGTTCCCTGAAGCGTCTTACTTTGAAGTGCCGGTGGCAATACTGATTATTACTGAGTCACGTGACTTGGCCAAATGATCAAAAAGACGATAGTATGAATCTTCCCGGGCGATTCGGCGGCTGAAGACTCGCCCCCGAGACCAACTGACATGGAGCGAGCTGATGCCGATTTTTGAAGAAGACCATCTCCGCAGGGCGTTCATAGGCGGCCGTTGGGTGGAGCCGGCGAACGGAGGCATTGAGCACGAAATCATCAATCCGGCGACTGGCGAAGTCTCCGGCGTGCTGCTCTTCTCTGACGAGGCGGATGTGAACCTGGCTGCGAAGGCGGCGCATGACGCCTTCGCGGCATTCTCGACCACGCCTCTTGTTGAGCGGCTCAAGATGCTCGAGCGCGTGATCGGTGCCTACACCGAGCGGTTGCAGGATATGGCGGACGCAATCACGCTCGAGATGGGCGCACCGATGGACGCCATTTCTCGTCCGCTTCAGGCGGCGTTGGGGCTCTGGCACCTCCATACGACCCTGGAAGTTGCAAGGCAGTATCCGTTCGAACGAACCCAGGGCACGTCGCGGATCGTGAAGGAGCCGGTGGGGGTTTGCGGGTTGATTACGCCATGGAACTGGCCAATGAACCAGGTCATGTGCAAGGTTGCGCCGGCGCTGGTTGCGGGTTGCACGATCGTGTTGAAGCCCAGCCAGAATGCACCGTACTCGGCCATTGTCCTTGCCGAGATCCTTGAGAAGGCAGGCGTACCTCCCGGCGTATTCAATCTCGTGCAGGGTTCCGGGCAGCGCCTGGGAAGGGCCATCGCTTCCAGCCCGCTGATCGACATGGTGTCGCTGACGGGTTCGACGAGCGCTGGCGTGGAGGTTGCTCAGGCCGCAGCAACGACGATCAAGAGGGTGACGCTGGAGCTAGGCGGAAAATCGGCGAACATCATTCTGGATGGCGAAAACTTTCAGCAAGGCGTCACGCATGGGGTGCTCCAGATGATGGCCAACTCCGGTCAGACATGCACCGCGCCATCGCGAATGCTGGTGCCGGCGCATCGCCTCGAGGAGGCGGAACAGATTGCGGTCGGTGCGTGCGGGCAGGTCGTCGTCGGCGATCCGCGCGATCCCGGTACAACCATGGGGCCCATGGCGAACCAGCGCCAGCATCAAAAGGTGCAGGAAATGATCCGGGTGGGAATCGACGAAGGCGCGCTTCTCCTGTCTGGGGGGCTTGGCAATCCTTCCGGGCTTGAAAGGGGCTACTACGTCAAGCCGACGATCTTCAGCCGCGTGAACAACCGCATGAAGATCGCAACCGAGGAGATCTTCGGCCCAGTATTGGTGATCATCCCCTATCAGGACGAATCAGACGCCGTCGCCATCGCCAACGACTCGCCGTACGGATTGTCCGGCTACGTCTACGGTGACTCGATCGAACAGGCGGAAAGTGTCGCAAGAAAATTGCGGACCGGGATGGTACATTTGAACGGCGCGGCCGTTGATATCGCGGCCCCGTTCGGTGGGTACAAGCAGTCCGGCAATGGTCGAGAGTGGGGCTACGCCGGCATCGAGGAGTTCCTGGAGACGAAGTCCATGTTCGGCGCGACGCCGGGCGCCGTCAGCTAGCTGGAATCGACGCCGGGCGCCCATTTCGGATGGGCGCCCGGCGTCTGGGTTCGTCCATCTCCGGAACGGTAACAAGATCGAAGCCGGCCATGGGGCGGGGTGCAGAGCGAGCGTGCATCGCGTCGGCTCGATCAGGTTGTCGGCTTTTGGCGCAATGACGTATCGCGTCGATTTTCAAACCCGTATGGTCGACTTCGAGATGGCGGTGGCAAACGCCTCCAACGCTGAACTTGCACTATTCAGGTTCGCCCTGAGCCGATGGATATTCGTTTCCGCGTGCCAGCTGTTCAGCAATCCATCGATCAGGATGATGCTCATTCTGGCTACGGGTTCAATCATGTCACGGTTGACTTGCGGCGCGCACTTGCCCAAGTAGGCGATCGTTCGCTCGACAGTCTGGACATAGGTTTTCAACGCGAAATCCGGGCGATGACGTTCCGCCCACTGGATCAGTTCCGACTGCGCCCGGGCGTATGAGGGATTCTGCACGAGCCACTCGACTATCTTGCGCAACTGCCATCCGGCAAGTTCGCCGAAAGACTGGAATTCAATATCAGCGGGGGCGTTCGTCGCGAGAAGATCAAACAGGGATTCGTAAACCGCGTCAAACAGATCGTCCTTGGTATGAAATACATAGTGGAGCGATGCCAGAGGGCAGCCTGCGGCTTCAGCGATTCGGCGCGTGGTGGCTCCAGCGACGCCATGCGCGGCGATGACCTCGACGGCAGCGTCAACAAAATCTTGTCGCCGCAACGCAGCGCGAACTCTTGTCATTGGTAAACTCCGGTACCCGAAAAACCCTCTTCCGTCCACGTCATGCAGGCGCGTAGCGTTCGTTCGAGATACATGGTCAAGCGACCATAAACGTCGTGAATTATGTCGGCTTCTTGAAAGTTTGTCTATGGACGGGCCGGGCCACTGGTGTCCCGAATATCCAGTTCGCTCGGTCGAGCCGTTTCCAGATGGACTGATCCAATGACTTGATCAAATGATCGGTTAAAGTTAAACGGACAGAGGCTTGCCGTCGATGGAGGTAAACCCGTGGGCGAAAAGGGCGCAACGTAAGCCTTGAGGCTGCCTGGAGCGTCAGGTCTCTATGCGGATGGAAGCTTGATGCCTGGCGGCAGTTTGTGCGAAGTCTCGGCGATGCCTGTTACCTCGCGTCGCACGTGCCGCAGTTGGACGCGAGTGACGTTTACTGACAGCACCTTCGAGCAGAGCCTGCGAATAGGGCGGCGCATGAAACGACGTTGCAAACGTCATGCGCCGCGAGCCGTGCGGACATTTTGAAGAGGCGATGCGACGTTGCTGCCGTGAGGCTACCGGGAAGCCGGCGCCTCGAGGCAGATGGCAGCAACTTACTGCTTCCGTACCGACTTGCGAGGGGGCTTGGCAGTAGAGCGAGCGTCCGAAAGTGTCGCTGCATAGGAAGCCAGCATCCTGCTGGCATGGTCGACATCAGCAGCCAGACGTTTCGGATCTTCCTGGGCAAACCAGGAGAAAAGCAACCCGTCGATCAGGATAATGGTCAACCGCGCGATGGCATCCAGTGCCTTGGCATCCGCACGAGGCTCGGCGGAGGACAGGTTGCCTCGGGCGCCTTCGAGGGAAATGCGAAAGGCGCCAATGGCCACATCGGGCTGATGCCTGAGTGCCCAGGTAAACAATTCTGACTGGGTCTTCGCGTATGTCGGGTTTGCTTCGAACCAGGCCATCACGGAGCGCAGGTTGAACTCCGCCAGGTCAGACAGGGTGCCGTGCTCCGGAGCCTCCGGGCTATCCGAGCGGATCAGGTCGATCAAGGACTCGTAGACAGCGAATAACAGTTCGTCCTTCGAGTGAAAGACGTAGTGCAGGGAAGCCAGTGGGCACCCTGCGGCCTCGGCGATGCGGCGGGTCGTGGCACCCTTCACACCGTGCTCTGCAATAACCGCGACAGTCGCCGCTACGAGGTCCTGGCGGCGGACTTCAGCCCGTACTCTCTGCATAGGCCAGAGCTCCGTTTTATGTCTTCGTCCAAAGGCGCTACCCGTGCTGGGGTAGTCGAATTCTCGGATATTAGCATGACGATGAGCAGCATTTCGCAAGCAACGTAAGGCATTGTCCTGCTCGGATGTGGCGCACCTATGGCGGTGCGAGAAATGTCGTTCGCTGGTACGTGCCGGGCATGGCTACGGTGCCGGTGTGTCGCGGTGCCAGGCCAACATCACGAAGCCGACGCGATTCGGCCGCATGCTTCGGGAACCAGGAGCGCACTCATTCATCGGGCATCGGCCCGGCTCATCAAGCGATGCGCCGTTTGTCGAGCAGCGCTTGCGTTCCCGTTTCGATGATGCTGTCTCGGGAGATGCGCAGGTGCGGTGACCGACGTGTGTGCACGAAAAGACAGCCATGCGCGTCGTGGAACGGGCGCAGCCGCGTTGGCTTGTACGGTGCTTTCATGAGGGGGCTAATGGAAACTCCGTATTCCAAATGTCCTGTCGAGGCATAAGACTCGTGCCTGTAGATTCGTGGTCATTTGATCAAGTCAACCTCTCTGCACCGCTGACGTGACTTTGTGGGAATCACTTGGTGCGGCTGATTCCCCTCTCCGGGGCATAGGTCTCGCCACAGGGCGCGTCAACTGCAATGCAGGGACGGACGAACACTTGAATCGGGTTGGCATGTGCTTTGCTTGACAGTCATTTGATCAAGTCGAAAGATCATGTTTGTTGACTTGAGCGATGGCTGTTTCTTGGTGGAGTGGTCAACGGAAACGATAGGGAATGCGAATGAGCAATTTGATTGCTGTCTTGGGCCTGGGGGCGATGGGGGCTGCAATTTCCACCTCTCTGATTGAGGGAGGCGCGCCGGTCGTCGTCTGGAACAGAAAAGCGGAGAAGGCACAGCGCGTGCGTGAACTGGGCGCTCGCGTTGCCGATAGTGCCACGGCAGCCTGTGCTCAGGCGGATGTCATCGTTGTCGTGACAGCGACACCGATTGACCTCGCGGCGGACTTCGAGGAGTTGGGCGAGCGCCTGAAAGGGAAAACGGTTGTCAATCTGGCAACGGGGCGGCCGTCGGAGGTCCAGACACTGGATCAAATCGTGAGTGGCGCTGGAGCGAAATTCATCAGCGGAACAATTCAGTGCTTCCCGCCCGAGATCGGCGGCGAGAACGCCGTCATCCTTTTTGGTGGCGAAGAAAAGATCTGGAACGAAGTTGAACCCCTGCTTCGGAAGATCGCGCCGCAATCCACATACGTCAGTACAAGACCCGACGTGCCGAACGTACTCGACGCCGGGTTGACGGGGACCTTTGTCTTTGGTGCTGGCGCGGCCTTCCTGGAAGGTCTCAGATTCGTGGTGAATTCAGGCATTTCGATCGACGAGATTCGTGACCTGATTCCAACCTATATCGCCGGTCAGACTCGCTTCATCGAAGGTCTGTTCGAATCCGTGTCGGCTTCCGACTATCAACCACGGGGCGCAGACCTGGACATCTACGCGCGAGCGACCGGTCTGTTCCAGCAGGCGCAGGAAGACATCGGACATCCGCCGAGAATTCTGAAGGCTATCCGCGAGCAGATCCTGTCATCCATTGCAGAAGGCGATGGTGACCGAGGATACGCTGCACTTTTTAACCAGTAAAAATCTGTTGGAGGAATCATCATGTCATTGCAACGCCTTTCCAGTAATAGCACTCCTGAAGATCTTGCGAATGCAGTTCGGCAAGATGGCGGAGCGATCGTCAAGAACTTTCTCGATTCCGACTTGCTTGCGCGAATCCAGCGTACGCTCTTTGACACGCTCGAGTCCGCTCCGAATGGAGTAGACGAATACTTCGCAGGTACGCAGACGCGTCGCGTCTCGCGCCTCTTCGCGCGTACCGACTGGATGGCCGAGGTTGCCTTGCACCCGCTCTACCTGGGCGCGGCGCGCAGTATCCTGCAGACGCCGATCAAGATCTGGAGCGGTGAGAACCAGATCGATATCGCTCCGGATATTCAGGTGGGGGTGACGCAAGCCATTCAGATTCTGCCGGGTCAAGGCCTTCAGCCGTTGCATCGAGACGACTCGGTATGGCTTTGGCGGCACCCGAACTATGGGCGTGAAGCGAGGTTCCAGGTCATGGTGGCAGTATCCGACTTTACGGAGGCAAACGGCGCCACCGTTGTCATCCCGGGTAGCCACAAGTGGGATGACGAGCGCATGCCCAAGCAGGAGGAAGCCGTTCCCTCGGTAATGTCCGCTGGCGATGCCCTTTTCTTCATTGGCTCCACTTATCACGGCGGCGGGCAGAATACCAGCGATGCACCGCGAACCGGCCTGACGATGTCCTATGACCTGGCGATCCTCCGGCAGGAAGAAAACCAGTATCTCACGCTGCCGATTGAACGCGTGAAGCGCTATCCGGAAGAACTGCAGCGATTGCTCGGCTGGACGTACGGAACGACTTTTGCCGGCTTTGTCGAGCGTAACGGACAAATGTCGGACCCGAACGACCTGCTGAAAATGAAGGATTTCCTCGAGGTCGGGCATTTCGATTAACGGATGTGATGTGTGGTGGGATCCTGGCCCGGTTCTCAGATGGAAATCGGGCGATTCCATCGCGTAAATGCATCGCGGGCGGTCGGTGGTGCTCGCCGCTACGGCTGATGGCGCGCTTGCACTACAGACAATCTCGGGATACGACGTCGCACCGGAAAGGCCACAGAAGGGCGAGGTTCGTCATCCCAAACATAGGCATTCCGGATTCGGCATGGCATCCACTTCGTATTATCAATTGCCGCATCGGTATCGATCTTGGCTGGTTGTAAGCGTTGCCGCGCCAGCTGATATTTCGGTTGGCGAAGAGCGGGCAAGGTTGGTATTGCGATTTTTCGGTCGAATGAAGCAGTCTTCGAAACAGTGCAAGTGTGGATGCGAGCGGGAGGGCGATTTCGATGCCTCGACACGATCTCGCATTCGTGCAAATGACAAGGAGTAGATCGTGAATTACGAAATCAAGAGAATCCGAAAAATCGCTCTGCTTTATACAGGGGCCGTGGTCTGGACGCCAACCTACCTGCTTCCATTCAACATCGAAGAATCGATGGCCAGGTTCGGACTGTCCGAAAGCAGCGCGGGATGGCTTGCGTCCGCGGTACTTCTCTGTCTTTCGCTCTCCATCGTCATTTTTGGACGGCACATGGCGACGTTGAACAAGAGGACGGGCGCGCTTACTGCGGCGGCGCTTGCCGTTCTGTCGACTTGCGCGATGTTTTCAAATAATTTTTATGTATTTGTCGCCGCAAAAATGGTTCTCGGAGTCGCGTTGGGCGTGAGTTGTGTTTGCGCGTACGGAGTGATTTCACACGTCAGGCACCCGGAGAAGGTCGCGGCACAAGTTGCAGTGGCGATGGCCGTCATATTTTCTCTTGCGATGTACGTTGTACCGATCATGAATGTGAAGATGGGCAGTATCGGAGCGGATGCGGTCCAGCTCGCCATCGTCGTGGCGGCTCTGTTCTTCGGGGCATTCATGCATCCTGCCATTAACGCAAGCGAGGAAGATGTCGCGAAGGATGCCATCAGATCCAATGACGTCCGGGGGATTCTGGCCAGCGCATTTTTCATCTACGTTTCGCAGACGGCCCTCATGGGATTCGCCGCGGAGGTCGCTGCAACTCGAGGTGTCGAAGCAGGGCAACTCGGCGTTCTGTTCATGGTCAATGCCGCAGTCCAATTGCCGGTGGGAGTAGCAGTCACGTGGCTGGGTGATCGGTTTGGCTTGTTCAAGCCGATCGCCTTGGGACTCGCGCTGTTGATCGCATGCAGCATCGGTATGTATTGCGTGGGCGGCCGGTGGGCGTTTCTCGTATCGACGGCCCTCGTCAGTGCCGGTGCGACATTGGTTGCCCCTTATATGGTGGCTGCACTCTCAAAAATGGATTCCAGCGGGAGAAGCACGGCGACCTGTGCGTCGGCAATCAATCTTGGCCTGGCAGTGGGCCCCGCGATTGCTGGCACGGTGTTCAGTGTGGCCGGTTTGCGCGCGGTCGGCTGGCTCTCCGTCGGGTTGCTGGTGGTGCCGATCTTTCTGACCAGCGTTGCGATCCGGCAGCTCAAGTCACGACATTCCCAGGCAGCTATCGCCTGACGCGAGAGGCGAAGCGATCGACTTGCTGCACGAACGTACCCGGGCCGTCGCGGGCGCCGGGGGGGCGCCTGCCGCCTGCCATGCCAGTGCCAAACCAACCTGTATCGATAGCGCCATCTCGCGTCGAGAGGTGATGCAGGGATGAGTATTGACGTGGTCAAGCGTAATGGTTGCCCAAATTCTCGATGATCACTGGAATTTGCCATGGAACTCAAATTTTATCTTTACTGTCTTGCCGACCTCGCATTGATCACGACTTCCCTCGTCTATGGCGTGAAGCTTCTCAAGAAGCGCAACTGCCTCCTCGGGTTCGAGTGGCTGGTGACGACGTTCTCGGCAACGAATTTGATGATCAATGCGTTGACCGGTAAGCCCATTTTTTTAAGTGTCTCGCTTTTTTGCGATGCATTTTCCAGAGGATTCGGCGTACCCGTTATCACCATCGCGGGCATGATGGCTGTTACGCATCGATATAAACCATCGATCGTCACGGATGCCGTGTATGTGGTGGGTGCGCTGGCGGGAACCATCGTTGTGTGGGCAGCAGATTTCATGGTTGAACCCAAGCCCTATTTCTATCTGGTGATGTGGTCCTTGTTCTCGGTATATCTCGTTTACGTTGTCGGGAAGTTGCTGAGAATTGGCGAGAAGCGCAACGCCGTGAGTGTGATCCTGGCACTGGTCGCCACGCAAATTATTGCGAGCACCTATGATTTTTACCATATACCTGGCGACAGCGATCACATGATTTTTTATATCTTCGCGCTGCTTTCCTGGTCTTACATGTCCGTTTCGTTGTATTACGCCTATTGTGCGCTGGAGCGCGCGCACGAAAAGGAGATGAACCTCATTCGAGGTTATACCCTTGGCAGTCTGGGACGAAATCCGCAGTGATTGCCGCGCCCCTCGCCGGAATACCTTGGGCCGTTCATACAGGAGAATAGATGTGGCTACGTTGATCGTGAGCTATCCGGCAGTAGCGGGTGTGACATTTGATCGCAAGTACTATCTTGCAACGCATGCCTCGCTTGTACGGGCAGCGTGGGGCGAGTTTGGCCTGCAGTCGGCGGAGGTTCTGTTTCCGGCGCCGGGTCCACAGCCCTTTGCATGCATTACGGTACTGCGTTTCAGCGATCAGGCCGGAATCGATGCCGCGCTGTCTTCTGCCAGAACGGCTGAGGTGGTCGGCGATGTGCCGAACTTCACCAATGTCCGGCCGACGGTCTTCCGTGCAGGCACTTGATCGAGCAGTCGATGAGGGACGCCCTTCCAGTGAGGGCAGAAGGTCTGATGCCAAGTGTCCGCGTGGACACATGCACTCAACCTTTGATGGCAGAGAGACAAGGCTTTCAAAGCAGAAGGGCGATTGGCCGCGGACGAGATAGGCGACGGGAATTTGGCGAAGACACGGTTCGAGAGCGGATCGTGCCTTGCCTGGAGCCACGTGTATCGATTGATCGAGCTGCCATTCAGGGCTGTATTGCCGGGCGAATTCGCCCGGCAATACAGCCTTCGGCCGTGGGCCGAAGGCTCATGAAACATCCGGCACTAACGCTGCACGGTGTCCAGGATATCCAGACGGTTCAATGCAACCGATTTCTGCTTGATCGTGCCAAACGCTGCTTCGGTCGCCTCGAGCGTACGCGCGATGTCTTCGTCGGTATGGCTCGCCGTGAAGAACATGTTGTGCCACGGGTGGAGATAGGCGCCATTTTTGATGACTTCCGAAGCCCACGCCCGGCCGCGCGACACGAGCTCGTCGTCACCCGCGAAAAGCATCTGGGGCATGACGCTCGGCCCGGTCTGCTTGAGTTCGAAGCCATGCCGCTCGGCTTGTTCGGCAATGCCGGCGCGCAGTTTGTCCGCCAACCGCTTCGTGTGTTCGAGGTAGTCCGTTTCTCGTACCAGGCGCAGCGTTTCGATGGCCGCGGCCATCGGCACAGCGGAGAGCCAGTAGGAGCCCGTGACGAAAATATTCGTCGCGGCCTCGCGTGCCTTGTCGGAACCGAGAACCGCGGCGATCGCGTAGCCGCCGCCGATGGCCTTGCCCCAGCAACTGAGGTCCGGGTGCACACCCCAGTCCGACCATGAACAGTCACGCGACAGGCGCAGCCCCGTACGGACCTCGTCAACGACCAGAAGCGCTTCCTGCTCGTCCGCGAGGCGACGACATTCCTTCGCGTACTCGATCGACGGGAAGAACTGATCGTAGAGCACTTCGTGGCGGAACGGCGTCGCGTAGATGGCCGCTACGTCACCGTCGACGCTCTTGACAGCGGCATTGAGGCTCTCGATATCGTTGTACTCGAAGTAGACGACGTGAGCCCGGTCTTCCTTGGTAATCCCCGTCGTATAGGGCACGTTCCACGGGGACGCACCATGGTACGTGCCTCGTGCAACAAGAATCTTTCGCTTCTCACGATAGGCTCGCGAGATCACCATGGCCATCGAAGTGGCGTCGGAGCCGTTCTTGCAGAACATCGCCCAATCGGCGTGGCTGACCTGTTGAGTGAGCGCCTCGGCGAGCTGGACCATTACCTCACTGGGGCCCGTCGCCGTGTCGATCTTCTGCAGCTGAAGGGCCGCAGCTTGCTCGATCCGCTCGTTGCCGTAGCCGAACAGATTCGTGCCGTAACCACACACGTAGTCGATGTACTTGTTGCCGTCGACGTCCCAGAGATAGGTCCCTTTCGCTTTTGCAAAGTACAGCGGGAAATCTTCCGTCAAATACTTGACGCTCTGGTGACCGTACATCCCGCCAGGGATGACCTTTTCGGCTCTTGCGAACCACTCGTTTTTCTTTGCCAGCCTGTCCATGCTCGACTCCTTGTGAAAAATTCGTTCTGGGAACACCAGATCCGGTATCGGGTCTTATGACTGAGTCAGGTGACCATATACTCGGACGCCCTGAAATTGTGAGGAATGCCGCTTCTGAAATCTCGTGTCTCGCCGACAGATCAATGCGCCGCTTAGCCTGACGTCACGAACGTAGCTTCATTGCGTCGCTTGGCCGAACGTCTGTCGTCGCTTCATGAAATTGATCAAATGACCAAGTCCAGTGTCTACAAATGCCCTCCCGACGGAAATTGGCGTTTTCCACTAGCCCTGCACAGCAGTCGACCAAAGTCATGTTCGGACTGTCGCGGCGATGGTGGAGGAGGCGCGATCAAGGTGAGGATGTGGGCCGGGATTGGGTGGCGCACTTCCGCCAGAAGGTTTCGCCGCGCGAGATCGTGTGGCGTACGGGTGTGTTCGGAAGCACGGTGTGCTCAGGGTTGCGGCAGACTCAACCACGCGGGCAGAAGTATCCGACGCGCGCGAGCCCGCGTCATGGGCACGCGGGCCAACGAACTGTCGGGCCGGTTCAGGACAGAAAGCCGTCGACCGAAGCACGGGCAATGCGCCGCGCGGGTCGTGTTCGACACGATCCGCCCGCAAGGCTACGCCGGCATTTTCGAACTTTCCACGCGAACCCTATTGGGTCGAGTCGTAATGCTCGATGTGGTACAGAACCATGAATCCCGGGCTTAAAACAAAAAGTATCCCGGCGATAAGCGAGAGTACGACAAATAAACGCTTCACCATGATCACGCTCCTGTATTGGATGAGGTGCATTCGAAAATCGAGATTTGGGGAACATCCCCGGAACGGCGTGCAATGCCCGCATTCGATTGGCAGTCGCTCGTGAAGTCGGCAAATGCATTGATCGAAGGCCGATCAATGGAGGGCCAATCGGATACGCCCGGCGCCTTGCTGACGAGGGCAGATAGGCGGGACAGAACAAGTGGGGCGCTTGCATGGCGCTGCCCGTCAGCCGTGTAGCTGTTCAGATCGAAGCGGGTTTTGCCTGCCATCACCTCGAACGCTTCATGCATCGGATTGCTCCTGCGCATTCATGGAGGCGACCTGTTCGGAATCGGTAACCGATGCGCTGCTCGCGACCGCTTTGCCGCCGGCAGCGACGATCTCGTCGACGAGTCGCTGGGCGGCTGTGGCGGAGCCGCCTCTGCCGTTTACGTCGCTGCCCAGATCGTTGACCACGACCTTTGCCCTCAGCCGGGCAAGCAGCCGCGCATGCTCGCGCCCGAGACCAGCGCCCGCGCCGGTCACGATCGCAATGCGATTCGTCAGGTCAATCTTCAAGGGTTGTCTCGCTGGTGGTGATACTGCCGTGGCCTTCGAATGTGCATGACTGGATCCGGGAGGCCATTGCCGCATCCCGGATCGAGGCAGGCCTCTGTTCCTGGCTTAAAGGCCGAGGTGCGTTGCGATATCGTCGTAGTCGACTTGCCACAGGCCCGGCGTGCCAGCGGGGTATTGCGAGCGGAAGCCGATGATTCGCTGAACGCGGTGTGACAGGCGTCGCACGATGTCCATGTCGACGATGAAGGGATACGCTTCCTCCGGAGTCAGGTAGGACGGTTGCATCGGAATCGTGAGCCCGCGCCGGCGCTCGCTCTTCGTTACATTCGCGCCGCCACCGTGGATCACTTTTCCGCTGAACAGCAAAGCGTCGCCGGCGTCCATCTCGGCAGCAATGGTCATCTCGGGCGTACCCTTG
The DNA here is from genome assembly GCF_056930375.1 of Burkholderia sp. 10_S31. NCBI lineage: Bacteria > Pseudomonadati > Pseudomonadota > Betaproteobacteria > Burkholderiales > Burkholderiaceae > Burkholderia > Burkholderia sp. 10_S31. Next base: position 2,545,114 of record NZ_JBXOWK010000001.1, on the reverse strand, counting down.
CTGTCGAAGTAGTCCTCGTCCCAGTTTTGGCTCCCCGGGATAATTCGGGTGGCACCGTTTTCCGCGGTGAAGCGCGTCAGCGCAATCATGAGGTTGGTAAACACCGTAGGCCCGTTGATTCCGAGCGCGCACAGGGGCGGAAAATTGCCGACATCGCGATGCAGCATTTGCGCTGTGTTGCCCGGGCCGATGTCGATGACCTGTGCGGTCGAAAGCCACCAATCGCCGGACTCTTCACGGTAGAGCACCTCGCCGAGTTCGTGAAAGAGTTCGTCGTCCAGCACGTCCCCAAAAGTCCTGCTGTGCGTGACCATGTTCGTCAGGCGCTTGGTATAGGTGCCGTGGAACTCCTTGATCAGTTCGTTTTCGTGCGACGACCCCTCGCGGAGCCGCTCGAGCGGACCATCGACCTCGCGATTGATGTTCGCGACTTGCTCCTGGGTCAGATAGTCCTTGATGCGGACTCCGCCGTATTGATTCATCAGCGACACGATCTCTTGTGCGCTGGTCTGCTTGGGGACGGTGGGGAGAGTGTCCTGAATGTTCTGAATATTTGCGTTCATGTTTGCCTCGAAGTTGCGTGGACGGATAAATCAGAAGCGGCGTCGCTTGCTGATTCGGGTGGTGTCAGACGTTAAATTGAATGTTTGACTTGATCAAGTGACTATGTATGGCGTGGCGTTGTGCCGTAGATTCCTTTCACGCCAGTCGATGGACCGCGGCGTTCTTCCCGCGGTTGTCGCGACCTCTCGGTGATCCGTGGCAAGTTTCCGGAAGCGGCAGACCTGGAGCCATTCGCTGAGGTTTCCGGTGAAGTGGTGTGCTTACGAAATCAATATTGTCAAACGATCAAGTCACATGATCGTGGAAGTTAGCACGGCGTTTTTCGATGAGCGATCATGGTTAACCCGTTCGCTTTCCGAATGGTGTGACGCATTGAAAGTCGGGATGCCGTTTTGATGCGGATGAGCAAACTGTGGTCATGCCTTGAGCTGCAAGTCGAGGCGTAGAGCGGGGACATACGTATCACCGAGGCACGCAATTCGACTTGAGACGGCCGCTCGTATGCGAGGCTTGGTGGCCCAGAGGGCGTCTTCGATTCCTGCCGGGGCGTTGAGCGAGTTGTTGCCATCTCGTTTGCTGTCGAGACGATCAGAAGCGACGCGACAACAGTTCATCGGGGGATGGGGGCTGAATGCGGGAGTCGACCGGAGTAACGTCTGGATTTTTGCTTATGGATCGCTAATCCGGGACCCGATCTTCCCCGTCGCAGAGAAGCGCACTGCCAAAATCCACGGCTACCATCGCGCCTTCTGCCTGAGCTCCGTTGTTGGACGTGGGAGCCCCGATCAACCCGGCATTATGCTGGTGCTCGATGCCGGCGGATCATGTGACGGGGTGGTTCTCAAAATTGGCGGCGACGACAGGGCGCTGAATTGTTCCCGCGCGGCAAGTTGTCATCGAGGAAAGTGCGATGACTCGGTTCGCGCTGCTTTACCGGGAGCGATTCAACGTCGAGGTCTGAGTCCTGAACCGCCTCACGCACAGAATTCCGGATGCCTCCCGGTCCGCCGCTCTTTTCGTGTCCGGCGGAGCTGGCCATATAGAGCAGATCGGTTACTCAATCACCGCCTTGCCGAACAGCCGGGTCTCTATGAAGTTTGCGAAGGCACGCGCCTTCATACTTGCTTGGCGGCCTGTCGGAAACACGGCCCAAAGATCGATATCGGGCAATGCCCAGTCCGCAAGTGCTTCCACGACCTTCCCGGAGCGAAGTTCCGGGGCGAACATCCATTCCGACGCAACAGTGATGCCCAGGTCGGCGAACACCGCTTCCCGCACCCCTTCGGCCGCTGTCATGTGGACGCGTCCTCTTGCGATGATCAACTTTTCTTCTGCGCCACGCTTGAAAACCCACGTCGCGCCGCCGCCACGCTGATCGTAAATCACGGCCCGGTGCGTGGCGAGATCGTCCGGTGTTTGCGGTTGTCCAGCGTGTGCAAAGTAGGATGGGGTGGCCAGGAGCACCCGACGCCCGCGTCCCAGTTTGCGGGCGGTCAGGGTTGAGTCCGGGAGATCGCCCATGCGTAACGCGATGTCGATGCCGGCCTCGATGAGATCCACGTTGCGGTCGTCCAGGACCACATGAAGATCCAGCGAAGGATGTTGGTCGAGAAAGGCCGGCAGATGCGGCACGACGTGAAGGCGGGCGAACGTCACGGCGGCACATATCCTCAATCTGCCCGATAGCGTCGCACTTGCACCGCGAGCGGCCAGGTCCGCCTCTTCCGCCTCCTCAAGTGCCCGCTTTGCATGCTCGTAAAAATTTTGCCCCGATTCCGTCGGGGCAAGACCATGCGTCGATCTGAGCAGAAGACGCACGCCGAGCCGCACCTCCAACTGCGCGACAGCCTTGGACACAGCCGGTTGGCCAATTCCAAGTTGCCGTGCCGCCGCCGAAAACGATCCCGTGTCGACGACGCGCACAAAGGCTTCCATAGCCGCGAATCGGTTCATTGCTATTCCTCTTTGGAATGAACGATATCACCGATTCCTGCCTACCACAATCGCGGCGGAATAGGCCAAATGGAGCATCAGACGGAGCACTTCTTTTCCACCGGATAGCAAGGAAAACTGATGCCGAGAGTTTTTGTATTTTCAACGCCCAACAGTGTGCGAGTACCCATCACGCTGGAAGCGGTGCAGCGTGGCATTCACCGCGTAACTGCATTAGTCCCGCAAGACTGATTTCCCAATAGCGTCCGTGCTGTTTCGGCACATTCAATCGGTATTGCTCGGCTGCGTCGCACCCGCCTGTCCTGTACCGGAAGGGCGCGAGCTACGTGCCGAGATCTCGCTCGCACCCGGCCCGCAGATGGCCGGGAATTTCAAGTTGGCGCGCGATCCTCGCGTGCAGAGTGCAGTCATTACCCCTCATACGGAGAAAGGTACGTATTATGAAAAACCAGGTTCTGGTTGTCGGCGCAAGCGGCCTTATCGGCGTAGCGGCGATCGAAGCTTTTCTTGACGCCGGCTGGGACGTCGCAGGCACTTCGAGGCGCAAGCCGGAGTTGCCCAGCGGCCGAAGCTTCGATTTCGTTGCGGCGGATCTGCGCGATGCGTCTTCCGTTCGCGAAGCCATGGCGCACCTCGGCAATGTCACGCATGTCGCTTATGCCGCCCTCTCGGAAAGCGCAGACGACCTGGTCGGAGGCTGGTCCAACGCCGAACAGATCAAGACCAACAACGCGATGTTGCGCAACGTCGTCGAGTCGTTGATAGCGGCAAAGGCGCCGCTCAAGCACGTGTCGATCCTGCAGGGGACGAAAGCCTACGGCGTGCATCTCCATCCGATCGCGATTCCGGCACGCGAAAGCGATCCGCGCGATAGCCACGCAAACTTCTTTTTCGATCAGGAGGACTACCTACGCGAAGCCGGGGCTCGCCATGGATTTGCCTATACCGTCCTTCGTCCTCAGTTGGTGACGGGCAAAACACCCGGCGCCCTCAATGTCCTTCCGGCCATCGGTGTCTACGCTGCGATTCGCCGAGAAAAAGGGGAGCCGTTCAGCTTCCCCGGTGGTCCTTCGTTTGTCTGGGAGATGGCGGATGCGGACCTGGTCGGCGAAGTCATGGTGTGGTCGGCAGAGGCGAAGGCGGCTGTCGACGAGACCTTCAACGTCACCAATGGCGACGTGTTCGAGTGGCGAAGCGTTTGGCCGGCGATGGCAAAGACCCTGGGCGTTACCGTGGGAGCGGACGCACCTGCGAGTCTGGCCGCGTACATCCGGCAGAACGCCGATGTTTGGCAGGATATCGTCAGGAAGTACGGGCTGAAGAGTGCTGATTTGCGGTCATTCGTCGCACCGGGCGATCAGCATGCCGATTTCGCGTTTGCGTACGGTGCGCCAGCGGGGCCTGTCGCCTTCGTGAGCACGATCAAGCTCAGAAAGGCCGGCTTCAACGCGGCGGTCGACACACGCGACGCGTTTCAAGCTGCGCTCCAGTCGATGATCGACCAGAAGCTGTTGCCGCCCGCGCAAAGCTGACAGCTGCCAGGCAGTCGCGGTCTGCGTTGATCCGGGGGGATTCGCGACTGCGCGGAGCGTTGTTTCACGAAATCCGAACAACGTTCCGCCTCCCCGGGATCCTGAAGATGACAGGCAAGGAATCACAATGGCGAGTTGCGCCTGGTTCTGCCGCTCGGCGGACGACCGTCCGAACGACATCGCGATTGCAGAAAGGCATTCATGCGGCGGGGTAGTGGGTATTGGCCTTGACGCAGGAAATAGTCCGGTTCAAACACCGTGGAATCCAAAACTTGATTGGTAAAAGCCCCGAATTCGCGCCGGTTATTTCCCCGCTATAGTCGAAGAACGAACGAGAGACGCGGCGGCATGCGCCGACACCGTTCAGGCAATGACTGCAGACGGGTGCTGTATGAAAAACACAATCGAAAAAACTACCGGACCGGTGTGGGGTGTGGCGGCAGGCGTGCTCCTGGCTGCCGCAGGACTGAGTCTCGGGATCTTCCCGAAGGCGCTGAACAGCGCGGGAACCGCGAACGACTTCATGGCATCCGGCGTCGCGATGCTGGGAATCTTCCTCGTCGTCTATTCCACGCACGAACTGCGAAGAAAGCGCCTGCACTGAGTGCCGGCGCGCAGTCGATCCGCAAAAAAACCGTCCTGGGCCGATGGATGGCTCAGGGATGCGCTCGCCCTTTGGCCGGACTCGCATCGACCAACAGATCGTCGACGATGATTTCGCCGGCCGCCCGGCCCGCGCGCAACGCATCGAGGGTGTCGTCGAACAGGCGGCCGCCATCGCCCGCGAGGCGGACCGGTGCGAGCAGACGCCGCGCATTGCCGGCCGCGCGCACCTGCACGATCGCGACGAACCCGAACCGCAGCGCGTCGGGCGGCGGCGCGGGGTTGCGCGGCAGATCGAGCCGGAATTCGCAGCGGACGTCGATGGTGTATCCGCGGTAGGTGTACGCACTGTTCATCTGCAGCTCGCTCGGAAGGGAACGCGACGACGGACCGTGGGCGCATGATATCGGCTCGTGCGAGCCGGTGGGGGTGGGGCGTCTACCTACTTGCGGAGTTCGTGCCGGTAGACGAGTTCGACGATGCGCTTCGTCGGGATGCTCACGCGCAGTTCATCGACGCTGTCGATGCGAAACCACTTGCACTTCTCGATCTCGTTGTTGGGTTGCGGCGCCTGGTCCGGACCGACTGCGGCGAAGAACACGTGATGCACCTTCGCGAGCCCGGTGAACTGCATCGAGTAGACGAGCGTCTGGCCGGTCATGCCGGTCTCTTCCTGCAGTTCCCGATGTGCGGCCTCGAGCGGCGTTTCGCCGCGCTTGATCGTGCCGCCGGGCAGTGCCCAGCGCGACGATGCGCGCGCCACGAGCAAGACCCGTTCTTCGCGGTAGCAGACGACGGTCGCCCGTTCCTTGATTGGAACGGCGCCGGTTTGCGGGACGCTCGTGGAGGCGGGTGCTTGTGGCATGAAAACGATTCTACCGAGCGGCGGGTGTCTGGCCAAGTCAGTATCGTCCGTAGCGACGCGGCCCGTCCGTGGGGCCGCGTCGTCATGGAATCCGTGGCGTTACTTCTGTTCCGGCAGGAACCAGTTCATCACGAGCGCGCAGATGCCGCCCGTCGCGACACCCGATTCCAGCACGTTCTTCAGCGCATGCGGCAGGCTGTTCAGAATGTCCGGCACTTGCGACACGCCGAGACCGAGCGCGAGCGACACCGCGATGATCAGCAGCGCGCGGCGATCGAGCGGGATGCCGGACAGGATGTTGATGCCCGATGCGGCCACCGCGCCGAACATCACCATCGCCGCACCGCCGAGCACGGGCTCCGGCACGGCCTGCAGCGCGCCGGCGACGACCGGGAACAGGCCGAGCACCACGAGCATGCCCGCGATCCAGATGCCGACGTAGCGGCTCGCGACGCCGGTGATCTGGATCACGCCGTTGTTCTGTGCGAACACGGAGCTCGGGAACGTGTTGAACACGCCGGCCAGCAGCGAGTTCGCGCCGTTCACGAGCACGCCGCCCTTGATTCGCTGCATCCACACCGGCCCTTCGACCGGCTCCTTCGAGATCTTGCTGGTGGCGGTGACGTCGCCGATCGCTTCGAGCGACGTGACGAGGTAGATGATCAGCATCGGCACGAACAGCGACCACGAGAAGCCGATGCCGAAGTGCAGCGGCGTCGGGACCTGGAACAGCGCGGCCTGGTGCACGCCGGTGAAGTCGAGGCGGCCGAGCACCGCGGCCGCGGCATAGCCGATCACGAGGGCGATCACGAGCGCGGTGCTGCGCACCCACACGATCGGCACGCGGTTCAGCAGGATGATCGTGCCGAGCACGAGGCACGACAGCGTCAGGTTCTGGGCGCTCGCGAACGTGCCGTTGGCCATCGCGCCGTAGCCGCCGCCCATGCTGATGAGGCCGACCTTGATCAGCGTGAGGCCGATCAGCAGCACGACGATGCCGGTGACGAGCGGCGTGATCAGGCGCTTCACGAACGGCAGGATGCGCGACACGCCCATCTCGACGAACGAGCCGGCGATCACGACGCCGAAGATCGCGGCCATCACGGTCTCGACCGGCGTGCCTTGCTTGACCATCACGCTGCCGCCGGCGATCAGCGGGCCGACGAAGTTGAAGCTGGTGCCCTGCACGATCAGCAGGCCGGCGCCGAGCGGGCCGAAGCGCTTGCACTGCACGAACGTGGCAATGCCCGAAATCACGAGCGACATCGATACGATAAGGGTCGTATCCCGGCTCGATACGCCGAGCGCCTGGCAGATCAGCAGCCCGGGCGTGACGATCGGCACGATGATCGCCAGCAGATGCTGCAGCGCGGCGACGAACGCGACCATCGGCGCGGGCCGGTCATTGGGGCCATAGACGAGGTCGTGCGACGAATCTGCGTCGGCGGCGCCGTGGGCGGCAGATCGGGCGGGGGAAGCGGATTGCATGGCGAGCGGGCCGGACAAGGTGGAAAGTGCGGCATTTTAGCCGAAGGGCCCACCGGCGCCGCCCGGGTGCGCTGCAATAGTCGGGATTCGGGAAAGCGGTGCCGGATCCGTGCCGTCGAACGCGCGGCGCCGTAGCGGTTCGTCAGCGCGCGCGGCGCGGTGCGCGGGCTGTCGGATACGCGCGCCTGCACACGTCGATGACGACATCGCGCAGACGCCGATGCACGGCGTCCCCATGCATGCGCGGATGCCACAGTGCGGAGATCAGGATCTCGGGCAGCCGGACCGGTATCGCGAAGCTGCGCAGCCCCAGTGCGTCCACGAGCCCCGGCGTGAATGCGTTGCCGAGGCTCGAGCGCGGCACGAGCGCAATCAGGTCGGTGCCGGCCGCGACGCGCATCGCATCGGGATAGCCGGGCACCACGACCTGCACGGCATGAGCGGGGGCGAGCATGCCGGCCGGATCGTCCGCCGGCCCGCCGAAATCGCCGAGCTGCGATGCGATCACCTGACGGCAGGCGGCGTAGCGCGCGGGCGTGATCCTGGCCGCCGCGAACAGCGGATGCCCGGCGCGCGCCACCGCGACGTGCCCGTCGTGAAAGAGCTCGCGCGTGTGCAGCTCGGGGGCGTCGTCGCCGCGCTTGCCGATTTCCAGGTCGACCGTGCCGTCGCGCAGCGGCCCCGGATCGCGGTCGGGCTTGGGGACGAAACGCACGCGTACGCCGGGTGCGATGTCGCCGATCGCGGCGACCACCGGGCCGGCGAGCATGTCCATGAACGACGCCGCCGCGCGGAGGGTGAACGTGGACGAGCGTGTCGTCATGTCGATCTCGGCCGTTGCCGGCCGAAGCACGGCGCGCGCGTCGCACGCGATGGCATGCACGCGATCGCGCAATGCCGTCGCGTGCGGCGTCGGCACGAGCTTGCGCCCGGCACGCACGAGCAGTTGATCGCCGGTCGCGGTGCGCAGCCGCGTGAGCGTGCGGCTCATCGCGGAGGTGCTCAGTCCGAGCCGGCGCGCAGCCCCGGTCACGCTCCCTTCGGTCAGCAGCACGTCGAGCGCGGTGACGAGGTTCAGGTCGATGTCTTCCATCCGGACAGCATACGACATCGCGCCGCATGGCATGGCGTTTGATGCAACTATCGATTGAATTCGGTGCGTCTGGTGCACTGGATGGTGCGCACCTATAGTGGCTGGATGACGGACTTCGGCAAAGGTGGAACCCATGCAATCGACTGTATCGAACGCCAGGACGCCCTCGATCCTGCTCGTCGCGGCCTCGCGCGGCCTCGGGCTCGCGATGGCGGAGCAATTCCTGAACAAGGGCTGGCATGTCACCGGCACCGTGCGCGCCGGATCGGGGCGCACGAAGCTGCACGCGCTCGCCGAGCGCTTCGACGGGCGGCTCGAGATCGACACGCTCGACATCTGCGAGCCGGCGCAACTGGCCGCGTTGCGCGCACGCCTGGCGGGCCGGTGCTTCGACATGCTGTTCGTGAATGCCGGCACGACCAACGATCCGAACGAAACGATCGGCGAAGTCACGACCGACGAGTTCGTGCGCGTGATGATCACGAATGCGCTGGCGCCGATGCGCGTGATCGATGCGTTGCAGGATCTCGTGACCGCGGACGGCCTGATCGGCGAGATGTCGTCGGGGCAGGGCAGTGTCGCGAACAACGTCAGCGGCATGCGCGAGGTCTACCGCGGCAGCAAGGCCGCGCTGAACCAGTTCATGCGCAGTTTCGCGGCGCGCCAGGCCGGCACGCCGCGCGCGATGGTGCTGATGGCGCCGGGCTGGGTCCGCACGGAGCTCGGCGGGCCCGATGCGCGGCTGACGATCGACGAAAGCGTGCCGAGTCTCGTGAACGTGCTGATCGGGAAGCAGCGGCGCGCGGGGCTCGAATACCTCGACTACCAGGGGCGCACGGTGCCGTGGTAGCGGCCGGAGCCGCGGGGCGCGCGACGGTGCGCTGCACACGCTGCGCCGATTGCGCCGATTCAATACAATGCGACGTCGAGGCGTCGGCGCCGTGTCGGGCAGCCGGCCGCCATGTTCGATGCGCGGTATCGATGAGCGACCGCGCATTGTGGAATGACGACCCGTCGGCGGGTCACCGGCGAATACGGAGCGCAGCATGAATGAACCTTACCTGCAGGTCATCGCGCATTACTTCGCGAAACCCGGCAACGGCGAGCGCGTGATTGAACTGCTCGCGGAACTCGCGCCGGCCACGCGCGCCGAGCCGAAAAACCTCGACTACGCGTATTTCCGGTCGCCGGTCGACCCGGATCACATCGTGATCCTCGAGCGTTACCGCGATGCCGACGGCCTCGACGTGCATCGGGAAACGCCGCATTTCCAGCGGATCGGTGTCGGCGCGATCATTCCGTTGCTCGATCGCCGCGACGTGACGCGCTACATGGTGCAGCCGGACACCGGCACGGCGACGCCACCGGGAGGCACTCGATGAACCCGTTTCAGTTCCGTACCGTTCCGACGCAAATCGTCGAATTCGGCGCCGCGCGCCGGCTCGGCGCGCTGTTGCGCGAACGCTTTCCGGCGCTCGTGCGGCTGTGCGTCGTCACCGACGCGTTCCTGCATCGCAGCGGCGTGCTCGCGCCTGCGCTCGAGAGCCTGGCCGCGCACGGCTGGCAGGTGACCGTGATCGACGACGTGATAGCCGATCCGCCCGAGCACGTGGTGCTCGAAGCGACCGCGCGGGCGGTGGCGGCCGACGCCGAGATCGTGCTCGGCCTCGGCGGCGGTTCGTCGATGGACGTCGCGAAGCTGATCGCGGTGCTCGCGCCGGGGCGGCAGGCGCTGGCCGACATGTACGGTGTCGACAAGGTCGCCACGTCGCGGCTGCCGCTCGTGCAGATGCCGACCACGGCCGGCACCGGCTCCGAAGTGACGGCCGTGTCGATCGTCACGGTCGGCGAGGCGCGCAAGATGGGCGTCGTGTCGCCGCACCTGTTCGCGGACGTCGCGATCCTCGACGCGGAGCTGACGCTCGGGCTGCCGCGCGCGGCAACGGCCGCGACGGGCATCGACGCGATGGTGCATGCGATCGAGGCCTATACGTCGTCGCGGCTGAAGAACCCGGTGTCCGACCTGCTGGCCGCGCGGGCGTTGACGCTGCTGTCGCGCAACCTGCTGAAGGCCTGCGACGACGGCCGCGATCGCCATGCGCGCGAAGCGATGCTGGTCGGCGCGATGTTCGCGGGCCAGGCGTTCGCGAACGCGCCGGTCGCGGCCGTGCATGCGCTGGCCTATCCGGTCGGCGGCATCTTCCACGTGCCGCACGGGTTGTCGAACGCGCTCGTGCTGCCGCACGTGTTGCGCTTCAACGCACCGGCCGCCGCGCCGCTGTATGCGGAGCTCGCGGCGATCGTCGCGCCGTCGGCGACGGGCAGCGACGAAGCGAGGACGCAGGCGTTGATCGACGAGATCGATCGCCTGATCGTCGCGACGGGCATTCCGCGCATGCTGCGCGAGGTCGGCATCGGCGAGGGCGACCTGCCGAGGATGGCGTCGGATGCGATGTTGCAGACGCGCCTGCTCGTGAACAATCCGCGCGAAGTGACGGAAGCCGACGCGCTCGCGATCTATCGGCACGCGTGGTGATGCGGCGCGCGTGACTCACCCGATCGACAGGAGACGGCGACATGGCGCAACCGGACGAAGCGGCGCATACGCGATGCGTCGCATGGCAGATCACGCAGACCTGGCAGGCGGCCGAATGGTGCAGGCTCGTCGAGACGCGCGCGGGCATCGATCTGTCGGGAGCGGTCGCGGGCGCGATCGACGGCACGCCGTTTCGCGTCGACTATGCGATCGTGTGCGGCGCCGACTGGCTGACGCGCTCGGCGCGCGTGACGCACTGGCTCGGCGCGGCGCCGCCCAGGCAGTTCGAGATCGAATGTGAAGCGGGGCGCTGGACGGTCGGCGGCGCCGACGCGCCGGCACTCGCGGGTGCGACCGACATCGATCTCGGCTTCAGCCCGTCGACCAATACGCTGCCGATCCGGCGTCTCGGACTTGAAGTCGGCGCGTCGGTCGTCATCCATACCGCATGGCTGCGTTTTCCGGAGTTCGAGATCGTGCGTGGCGAGCAGCGCTATGCGCGCACCGCGCAGCGCGTGTACCGCTACGAGAGCGGCACGTATGCGGCCGACATCGCTATCGACGGCGCGGGCCTCGTCACCGATTACGACGAATGGCGGCGGATCGGCGCGACGCGTGAGCCGTAACGCGTCGCGGCAGCGGTGCGTCAGCGCGCGTTGGCGACCGTCACCTTGCCGGGAATCAGCTTCAGCGTGCTGAACGCGTCGGCGATGTTCTGCTGGTAGGCGAGCGTCGCATCGGTAACGGGCTGCACGCCGTAGCCGGTCCGCTTGAGCGCGACTTCGAGCGTCGGCGCGTCGAGGCCGACGAGCGGCGACAGTTGCGCGGCGACTTCCGGAATGTGGTCGCGTCCCCAGCGATCGACCGCGTCGACTTCCTCGAGCAGCGTGCGCAGCACCTGCGGCTGCGCGGCCGCATACTTGCGCGCGGCGAGGTAGTACTGCGTGTTGCGCACGAGTCCGTCGCCGTTCGCGACCACGCGCGCGCCGAGCTGCCGTTCGGCGGCGGCCAGATACGGATCCCAGATCACCCACGCATCGACGCTGCGCTGCACGAATGCGGCGCGCGCGTCGGCGGGCGTCAGGTAGATCGGCTGGATGTCGGCATACGTGAGGCCCGCATGTTCGAGCGCCTTCACGAGCAGGTAGTGGACGTTCGAGCCCTTGTTGAGCACGACCTTCTTGCCGCGCAACTGCGCGACGGTGCGGATCGGTGAATCGGGCAGCACGACGATCGCCTCGCCGTGCGGTGCGGGCGGTTCGTTGCCGATATAGACGAAATCGACGCCTGCGGCCTGCGCGAAGATCGGCGGTGTCTCGCCGACCGTGCCGACGTCGATCGCGCCGGCGTTCAGCCCTTCGAGCAATTGCGGGCCGGCCGGGAACTCGAGCCATTGCACCGCCACGCCCTGGCTTGCGAGCCGCTTCTCGAGCGTGCCGCGCGCCTTGAGCACGACGAAGTTTCCGTACTTCTGGAAGCCGATGCGCAGCCGCTTGTCGCCGCCCTGGGCCCGTGCGGGCAGGCCCGCGAGCGGGCCGAGCGCGAGCCCGGCCAGCCCGGCGGCCGCGCCGTGCAGCCAATGGCGGCGGCGCGGGTTTGCCGGGGTCGTTTCAAGGTCTGCGTGCGGTGTGTCGTTCATCGAGGCGTCCTGCTGGCGGGTTCACGGGTCGCGCTTGCGGCGCGATCGGCGCAGGACACGGCCGGATGCGGGCGAGGCGCGCGACCGGCCGGCCCGCGCCGGATTCACGACGATACGGCCGCGCGGGCCGGCGGCCAACCAATGAATCCGCATATGCAAATCAGCGCCCGGACGATACGCGAACGACAGGCCGGCAGGGCGCCGATGCGCTCAATCGGTGCCGAGCGGGCTTTCCTCGATCGAGTCGACGCGGTCCGGATAGAACGCGAGATGCGCGCGGATCGATTCGACGGCCGGGTACGGATGCTCGTACGTCCACACCGCGTTGATCGAGCGTTCGCCGCCGGCGGGGATCGAGTAGTACGCGCAATCGCCCTTGTACGGGCAGTACGTCGCATGGTCGGTGCGTTGCAGCAGCGACATGTCGGCGTCTTCGCGCGGAATGTAGAGCACGGCCGGATAGCTGGCTTCGCGCAGCGCCAGCGCGTGGCGCGTGTCGGCGACGGTCTTGCCGGCCACCTTGACCACGACGCGCGACGGATGCGGTTCGATCGTGATCGGATGATCGGGGCCCGGCGACTTTACGGGGCGAGAGGGCGTATCAGGGCTGATCGACATCGTGGGTCCTCCAGGAAGGGGCGGCGCGCGGGCTGGCGCGCCGTGCCGGAACGCGCGCCGGGCGGATCCCCGCGCGCCGGTGCTGGCGTCGGCCAACCGATACGATGCGCCAATTCCCGAGAACCTGCAGGGGGCCGGAAGGCGGCGCGCGGTGCCGGACGAAGGGTGTCGATGTGCGACGCAGGGTGGGCCGCCGCTGCGGTGTTCGCCGGCATGTCCGCGGCGCTCGCATGAACATTTCGATGCAGTGGCAGCGAGATGTATCCGCCGCGATAAGCAACGCGGAACTAATTGGTAAGCGATCGGCGGGTGGCGCGCGAAGATCGGCAGTCGTCATTTGCATGACAGTCCTTCCTCGACCACCACCATGAAGATTCCATTCTCCTCATCCGCCGCGCATCGCGCGCGGCGCACGTCCGTTGCCGTCGTGGCGTTGCGCGGCATGGCCGCGTCGCTGCTATTCGCCGGCGCGCTCACGCACGCATTCGCGGTACCGGCCGGCAAGACGCTCGTGTACTGCAGCGAGGGTAGCCCGGCCGGCTTCGATCCGGGCCAGCACACGACCAGCACCGATTTCGACGCGAGCACGTACACGATCTACAACGGGCTCGTGCAGTTCAAGCGCGGCACGCTCGATCTCGTACCGTCGCTCGCGACGAGCTGGGACGTGTCGTCCGACCAGCGCGTCTACACGTTCCACTTGCGGCGCGGCGTGAAGTTCCAGACGACCGCGTGGTTCAAGCCGACGCGTCCGTTCCAGGCGGACGACGTCATGTTCACGTTTCGCCGGATGCTCGATCCCGACGATCCGTTCCGCAAGGCCTACCCGGTCAGCTTCCCGTATTTCAGCGATCTCGGTTTCGACCGCAATATCGAGCGCATCGAAAAAATCGACGACGATACCGTGCGCTTCGTTCTGAAATCGCCCGACGTCGTGTTCGTGCGCAATCTCGCGATGGCGTTCGCGTCGGTCCTGTCGGCAGAATATGCGTCGCAGCTGGCGGCACGCCATCGCGAGGCCGACATCAACCAGTTCCCGGTCGGCACCGGGCCGTTCCAGCTGCGTGCGTACCAGAAGGACGCGGTGATCCGCTACGACGCGAACTCCGATTACTGGAAACCGGACGACGTGAAGCTCGCGCATCTCGTGTTCGCGATCACGCCCGATCCGGCCGCGCGCCTGCAGAAGCTCACGGCTGGCGAGTGCCAGGTGTCGGTGTTCCCGCGGCCGGCCGATCTCGAGACCGTGCGGCGCGATTCGAAGCTGACGCTGTTTTCGGGGACGGGCTTCAACGTCGGCTTCGTCGCGTACAACACGCAGCATCCGCCGCTCGATCGCGTCGACGTGCGGCGCGCGCTCGACATCGCGGTCGACAAGACGGCGATCGTCAAGACCGTGTTCAACGGCGATGCGACGATTGCGACGAACCCGATGCCGCCCGCGCAATGGTCGTACAACCCCCGCCTGAAAGACGCCCCGCGCGATCCGGCCGCCGCGAAGGCGTTGCTCGCGCAAGCGGGGTTCCCGAACGGCTTCGACCTGACGCTGTGGGCGATGCCGGTGCAGCGACCGTACAACCCGAACGCGCAGCTGATGGCGCAACTGATCCAGCAGGACTGGGCGAAGATCGGCGTGCGCGCGAAGATCGTCAGCTACGAGTGGGGCGAATACAATCGCCGCGCGAAACGCGACGGGCAGCACGACGCGATCCTGTACGGCTGGTCCGGAGACAACGGCGACCCCGACAACTGGCTCGGCACGCTGCTCGGCTGCGATGCAGTGCACGGCAGCAATCTCGCGAAGTGGTGCAACGCGGATTTCGAGCGGCTCGTCAGCGCGGCGCGCTCGAACGCGGACGTCGCGAAACGCACGTCGCTTTACGAGCAGGCGCAGGTCGTGTTCAAGGATCAGGTGCCGTTCACGCCGATCGCGACGTCTATCGTGTCGCTGCCGGTCTCGAAGCGTGTGCACGGGCTGACGTTCTCGCCGCTCGGCGGACACCGGTTCGACGGCGTGTGGCTGGATTGAAGCAGGGCAGCCGGCGCGTGCGGGCGCGCCGGCTATCGAAGCGATGGTCAGTTCAGTGCGACTGCGCCCGCTGCCTCGACCGACGAGCCTTCGAGCGCGACGGATGCCCGGCCGTCGGGGCCGACCGGCACGTCGCCGACGAGCGTCGTCCGGTAGAGCTGGCGATCGAAGTCGAGGTCGAAGATGTCGACCGGCGCGAGATGCGCGGTCGTGCGGTTGTCCCAGAACGCGATGCTGCGCGGTTCCCACTTGAAGCGGATCGTGAATTCCGGCCGCGTCACGTGTTCCCACAGCAGTTCGAGCAGGGCCTGGCTCTCGCGCGGCGTCAGCCCGACGATCGACTTCAGGAAACTCGGGCTCACGTACAGCGCACGTTCGTCGGTTTCCGGATGCACGCGCACCAGCGGATGCTCGGTCACGAGCGGGCGGCGCTCGACAGCTTCGTCGAACGCGCCGGTCGCGCGCGCACCGGCCGGCGGCGTGAAGCGATGGATGCCGCGCAACCCGTCGACGAAGCGGCGCAGCGGCGCGGACAGCGTTTCGTATGCACGCACGAGGTTGGTCCAGTACGTGTCGCCGCCGTACGGCGGGATCGTCACGCCGCGCAGGATCGACGCCCACGGCGGATTGACGGCGGCGGTCACGTCGGTGTGCCAGCCCGTCCACGGCCGGCGCACCGGCTCGCCTTCGAAACGCGTCGCCTTGCGATGCTTCGCGATCGAATAGACGGCCGGATGACCTTCGACGTGGCCGAACACCGGGTGGCCGACGGTCGGCTCGCCGAACTGCGCGGAAAACGCAACGTGCTGCTCGTGCGTGAGGAATTGTTCGCGGAAGAAGATCACGCGCCATTTCAGCAGCGCGGCGCGAATTGCGGCGATCTGCAGCGTGGTCAACGGTTGGGTGAGGTCGATGCCGCGAATCTCCGCGCCGATGTGGGCGGACAGCGGGATCACGTCGACCGGCTGGGCGGCGGGTTCGGGTAGTGCGCTCATGCGACGCTCCTGGCGGAAGTGAACGAGACGGACGGGCGGCGACATCGTTGCGCATGAATGCGCTGACCCGGTAGCGGGAAGGTCATGATCGGATCCTCCGGTCGGGAATGCGGGAATGCAGGCGTGGCGGCGCGCACGGCGGCGGCTGACGCTACCACCGTGCGCGGCGAACGTCATTGCAGCGTCGCGCCCGGCCCCTTCAGCACGACGCTGCGGCGGCCGTCGATGCCGACCGGCACGTCGCCGTGGACGGTTGCGCGACGCACGACGCGGCGTGCATCGCCGTAGTCGTTGATCGCATAGTGCTGCGTCGCGCGGTTGTCCCAGATCGCGACGTCGCCTTGCTGCCAGCTCCAGCGCACGGTGTTCTCGAGGCGCGTCACGTGTTCGTGGAATACCTGCAGCAGATGCGCGGAATCCTGCGACGACAATCCCTTGAGCTTCTGCACGAAGTGTCCGAGCACGAGCGTGCGCTCGCCGGTCTCCGGATGCACGCGCACGACCGGGTGCTCGGTTTCGTAGACGGTCGACGTGAACACCTCGCGGTAGCGCTTCAGTTGCGTGTCGTCGGCGTGCACGTGCGTCGACGCGTAGTCGTAGGCGTTCGTGTGCACTGCCCACAGCGTGTCGGCGAGCGCACGCAGCGGCTCCGGCAGATGCGAATAGGCGGCCGCCGTGTTGGCCCACACGGTGTCGCCGCCGAACGGCGGAATCACGACTGCGCGCAGGATCGACACCTTCGGGTACGCGTCGACGAACGTCACGTCGGTGTGCCACGAATTGGCGCGCGCGCCGTGCGCGGAGTCGAGTTCGAGCAGGTGCGCGCTGCCGTCGACGGACGGTACGGTCGGATGCGCGACGGTGTGGCCGAAGCGACGCGCGAATGCTTCCTGAGCGGTGTCGTCGAGATGGCCCTGATTGCGGAAGAACAGCACCTTATGGCGCAGCAGCGCGGCCTGGATCGCGTCGAACGTCGCGTCGTCGAGCGTGCTCGACAGCCGGACACCGGCGATCTCGGCGCCGATCCGGCCGGCGACCTGGCGAAGCTGAAGCGGAACGGCGGCCGTGCGCGGCGCGGCGGTGTGCGAAGCATGCGATGACGGGTGGGCGGCGTGCTGGACGTCGGACATCGGGAGTCTCCTGGGTCGGGTCGGTCGAGTCTCCATTCAAACAGGGCGCGCGCGAAACCGGAACCGATGAATCGTCACAACCTTAGCGTGCGCCGTGATGATCGATATGTATCGTCATGCTGAGCGATTCGCGAGCGGCATCGGGTCGGCCGCGTCATGGCGTTACCACGCGAGCCGCCATGCGCCGATCCGGTGCGCATCGGACGCATCGACGTGTTTCGCGCCGCCGCTGTCGCTGCCGCTGCCTCCGGGCGGTTCGCGATCGTCGAAGTCGGCGAGCACCGTGTCGCGCAGCCGCGCGAATTCCGGTGAGTCGCGCCGGCGCGGCCGAGGCAGCGCGACATCGACGATACGCTCGATGCGACCCGGGCGCGGCGCCATCGTGACGACGCGATCGCCGAGATACACGGCCTCGTCGACATCGTGCGTGACGAGCACCATCGTGATGCGCTCCTGCTCCCAGATGCGCAGCAGTTCGTTCTGCATCCGCGCTCGGGTCTGTGCATCGAGTGCACCGAACGGTTCGTCGAGCAGCAGCACGCGCGGCCGGTTCACGAGCCCGCGCGCGATCGCGACGCGCTGCGCCATCCCGCCCGACAGCTGGTTCGGGTACGCATGCTCGAAGCCGTTCAACCCGACGAGTGCGATGTGCTCGGCCACCGCGCGCCGCTTGGCAGTCGCATCGAGCGGCGCGTTGCGCAGCGCGGCTTCGACGTTCTGCGCGACCGTCAGCCACGGGAATAGCCGGTGATCCTGGAACACGATCCCGCGCTGCAGTGACGTGTCGCGCACCCATTCGTCCCCGGCGCGGATCTCGCCCGCGTAGTCGGTATCGAGCCCGGCGATCAGCCGCAGCAAGGTCGACTTGCCGCAGCCGCTCGCGCCGACGATCGTGACGAACTCGCCGGCACGCACGTGCAGCGACACGTCGTCGAGCACGGCGAGCGATGTGCCGCGTTGCGCATAGCGCTTGCTCACGTGGAGGATATCGAGCGAATCGGAAGCGAGGGTCGTCATGGCAGAGAAGGCGGCAACAGGAAAGAGGAGGGCGATCAGCGGCGCAGGTCGCCGCGCCGGGCCAGCACCTTGCGTTCGATCGCGCGCGCGATCGCGTTCAGCGCCCAGCCGGTCACGCCGACGACGATGATCCCGAACAGCACGAGGTCCATCCGGAACTGCTCGCTGCCGTCGATCAGCGTGTTGCCGATCCCGCTGCCCGCGACGAGCAGGTATTCGGCGCCGAGCGTCGCGAGCCACGAGTAGATGAGGCCGAGATACAGCCCGGTGAAGATCGACGGCAATGCGGCGGGCAGGATCACGTAACGCACCAGCTGAAGCCGCGAATAACGCAGCGCGCGGGCGACGTCGACATACGCGCGCGGCACCGCATGGATGCCGTCGCACGTATGCGCGGCGACCGGCAGTAGCGCGGCGAGCGACAGGAACACGACCTTGGCGACGTCGCCGAGGCCGAACCATACGGAAATCAGCGGAATCCACGCGAACAGCGAGATCTGCTTGAACGTGTCGAAGCTCGGGTCGACGACGCGCGCGGCGATGCGCGACAGCCCGAGCGCGGCGCCGAGCAGCAGACCGCCGGTCGCGCCGATCGCGAAGCCGCATGCTTCGCGTGCGAGCGACGCGGACAGTGCGCGCGCCAGCGCACCGCTGGCCGCCTGGGTCCACGCGGTGTGCAGCACGTCGGCGGGGCCGACCAGCAAGCCGCTTTTGACGAGATGCGCGGACGAGACGGCCCACCAGAGCGCGAGCGCGGCGAGCGGCAGGACGAAGCCGCGCCAGTCGGGCACGGGAAAGCGGCGGGCGGCCGCGATGGCAGGCGATGCGGTGTCTGGCGTCGACGTGGAGGCAGGCGGCACGGAAGGGCTCCTTGAATCGGGTTCAGCCGCGGAACGCGGACGGCACGCCGCGGCGCAGCCGTGCCTCGAGCGCGTCGAGCAGCCGGTTGATCGCGAGGCCGACCGCGCCGACGACGATCACCGCCGCCATCACGAGATCGAGCTGGAACAGCTGGCGGCCGTACACGATCAGGTAGCCGAGCCCTTCCGACGACGCGACGAGTTCGACGACGACGAGCGCGAGCCACGATTTCGTGAACGCGAGCCGCACGCCGGTCGCGAGCGTCGGGATCGCGGCCGGCAGCACGACGTGGACGATGCGCTGGCGGCGCGTGTAGCCGAACACGCGCGCGGCTTCGTCGAGCGCGGGCGGCGTCTGGCGGAACCCCTGCAGCGTGCTCATCGTCACGGGAACGAGGGCGGCATGCGCGATCAGCAGGTACTTCAGCGGCTCGCCGACGCCGACGAGCAGCAGCAGGAACGGCAGCCAGCCGAGCACGGGAATCTGCACGAGCGCGTTGAAGCTCGGCAGCACATAGGCTTCCAGCGTGCGCGACAGCCCGAGCGCCGCACCGGTCGCGAAACCGAGCAGCGTGCCGGCCGCGAAGCCGACCAGCACGCGCTGCAGGCTGATCAGCGTGTGGCGCACGAGATCGCCGCTCGCCGCGAGCTCCGCGAGCGAGTCGGCCACCCGTCCGGGCGGCGGCAGGATCTGCGGCGCGATCCAGCCGCGCGCGCTGCCGACGGTCCATAGCACGAACAGCAGCGCGGGCAGCGCCCACGGCGCGAGCCGCCACGCCACGCGTCTCGCGCTCGCCGCGCGGGGCGGCAGCGCGGCGAGCGCGTGCGGGTCGGATGACGGACGCGGAAGCGCGGTATCGCTCATCGGGGGCGGTCCGGGTCAGGAGAGGGGCTTGCCGGCCGCGTCGTAACGCGGCCAGTAGTGTTCGAGGTGCTGCGCGCGCAACGCGTTGTCGAGATACTTCGGCTCGAACCAGCCGTCGACTTCGACCGGCTGACGGATCAGTTTCAGCTTCAGCGCATCCTGTGCGACGGCCTTGTAGCGCGCGATCACGAACGGGTCGATCAGCGGCGACAAGCGGTCTTTCAGGCGCTGGTTCGCATAGTCGGCCTGCCATGACGCATACGGCACGCCGCTTTTTGCCCACAGCTTGAATAGCGCATCGCGGTTCGCCTCGTCGGACGACCATTGCGCACCTTTCACGAACGCGTTGACGACGCGCTGCACGATGTCCGGATGCGCGCGCTCGAAGTCGTCGAGCACGAGCAGGTGGGTCTGGCGCGTGAACTGCGGGCCGTCGTTCTGCGATTCGTAGATGATCTTCGCGAGGCCGGCGTCGCGCAGCTTGTACAGCTGATAGTCGCCGACCGAGGCATCGATGCCCTTCGACGCGAGCGCGGCGAGCGCACTCGCGGAGTCGAGGTTGATCACGCGCAGGTCGCGTTCGCTCAGGCTGTTCTTCGCGAGCGCGTTGTCGGCGACGAGCTGCAGGTTGGTGCCGCGGAAAATCGATACGCGGCGGCCCTTCAGGTCCGTGATCGAGCGGATGCCGGAGTCGGGCGGCACCGCGATCTTGACGCCCGAGCGCACGCTGGCCGCGAGCAGCAGGCGCGTCTTGATCCCGTTCGCGCGCGCGAGCACGGACGGCAGGTCGCCCTGGTACGCGAAGTCGAGCGCCTTATCGGCGATCGCCTCGTTGACAGCCGGGCCCGCGCCCTTGAAGAACAGCCACTGCACCTTGATGCCGTCGGCCGCGAATTCCTTTTCGACGAGCTGCTGGAGCTGCACGGTGGCCGCGCTCGATCCGCCGAAGGTCGGCGGATCGCCGGCGCCCTGCTGGGCGACGCCGATGCGGATGGTGGCGGGCTCGCCGGCATGCGCGGCGGCAGCGGGTAACGCAACGAGGGACGCGATCAGCAGCGATCGCAGCAGGCGCAATGGAGAGTGAAATCGGTCGATCATCGAGTGTCGGGCAAGTGAGGGAGGGAAGTCGGGCCAAAGGGCGTCGAACCATTCTGGAGGACGCCTCCGGCGCGGGACAAGCAACGATTTGAACTATGCTTATCGCCGCTTCGCGGGTTGGCGGGGCATGCGAGAGCCGGTTGGAGATCGCGATGCTTTGGGGGAGCGAGGAGGGCGTAATTCGCGTTGGCTTTGCAGCGGATCGATCGTTGCCGGGAGCGGTACCCACGCGAATCAGGCTATTCAATCGGGATGCGTAATATTTTCCTCGACCAATCGGCAGGCGCGAAAAAATTGCCGATCAGCGCGCATGAATGACCGTTTGAATTTTCGGATTGGAATCGCCACGCATTTGGAAAAACCGATAAAAATCATTGAACAGTCCGCCATCAGCAATGATGCATCCCGGCATTAACATTCTTACGCATGGTCTCGACAGGCCTCGTGCAGCGGCGCGAGAAAGCGGTAAACGATCTACGTGTATTTCATTGTTGAAGCGCGCCTCCCATAAATACACTCCGACGCTAAATTATTTGAAATCGTCAAAAAAATTGTCTATACCCTAGACGAATTGGCGTGAACCGCATCGTGTCAATGCGGCTACGCAGCAGACGCGCGAATGTAGTGCAGATACCGTTGCCGTACGCCGCGCGTTGCAGCGATCGAATGGATTCCGGGGAATGCGAACGGCCCGATGCCGGGCTGCCGCATGAGTCGTGAATGGACGAACGCCGTGCGCATCACCGAAACAACAACGCCGCGTCTTTGCATTCAACGGTCGATCACCGACCCCGTCACACGGAGGTTGTCATGCTGCAATACGTCAAGTCCTTGCTGCGCGATGAACGTGGTGTCAGCTCGCTCGAATACGCAGTCCTGGCCGGCATCATCGTGGTCGCGCTTGCGGCAGTTGGCACCTACCTCAGCGGCACGTCAGGCCTGCAGAGCATATTCACGTCGCTGATCAACAAGGTCGCATCGCTGATCTGATCTCCCGAACCGGCGCGCCGCCGACGCACATACGGATCCGCAGCGGTACGACGTATCCAGTCGGGGCGCGCCCACGGACGGCTCTCCGATGCTCTATCTCGTACAGTCGGCGGCGACGCTGGTGCTGGCGTCGCTCGCGATGCAGGATGTGCGCGCGCGGCGGCTGTCCAATCGCGCGGTGCTGGCGTTCGCGACGTTGTACCTGGTCGCGGCGGCGCTTGCGCACGACGGTCTTGCGCAGGTCGCCGGCCACGTTGCGACCGCAACGGCGATGCTGGCGGTGTTCGGCGGCCTGCGTCACGCAGGCTGGATCGGCGGCGGCGATGTGAAGCTGGCGGCGGCGGTGTTTTTATGG
This sequence comes from Burkholderia sp. 10_S31, assembly GCF_056930375.1. Classification (NCBI taxonomy): domain Bacteria; kingdom Pseudomonadati; phylum Pseudomonadota; class Betaproteobacteria; order Burkholderiales; family Burkholderiaceae; genus Burkholderia; species Burkholderia sp. 10_S31. The sequence goes on along the minus strand of NZ_JBXOWK010000001.1, from coordinate 2,522,884 downwards.
GCCGGCCCGACGCTCGCATTTCCGGTGTTGACGCTCGTCTGTGCGAGCGGTGCCGCGTGCGGCCTCGCAGCGCTTGCGATCGTCGCGCGACGGCGTCGTATCGCGCCGGCGACCGCGCTCGCGACGCGCGGCGTGCCGTACGGCGTCGCGCTCGCGCTCGGCGGCGGGTTGGCCGTCTGGGCGCGGTTTCCCCACGCCGTTTCGCTCACTTAGCCGGGGGACGCACGCCGCCATGCCCAAACCGCTGAGAATGGCCGTGTTGATCATCGCTGCAGGCATCGGTGCGTTCATCCTGCGCCAGTTGTACGTTGCCGCGTCGACGCCGTCGGCGCCTGGCGAAGCGACGGAGGCACGCGTGCGCGTCGCGGCCGCGGACCTGCCGGAAGGGCTGCTGCTGCGCGACAACGATCTCGCGTGGAAGCGCATGCCGAGCACGCAAGTGCCGGCCGGCGCGTTTGTCGAGTCGCAGCCGGGCGCGGACCTGAAAGGCGCGCTGCTGCGCAACCGCGTCGAAGCCGGCGCGCCGATCCGCGCGGATAACGTGATACCGGCCGGCGCGCCGGATTTTCTCGCGGCCGCGCTGCAGCCCGGCATGCGCGCGATCTCGGTGCCGGTCGATGACGTGTCGGGCAACGCGGGTCTGATCCAGCCGGGCGACTTCGTCGACGTGGTGCTCACGCAGGAGATCGGCGGTTCCGCGACGGTGCCCGGCACGTTCGAAGCCGAGACGGTCGTGCGGCGCGCGCGCGTGCTCGCGGTCGGCTCGGAGTTCCAGCGTGCGAAGACGCCTGCGAGTGCGCCGGACGTGCCGGTTCGCGCACGCACGGTCACGCTCGAAGTCGCACCGCGCACCGCTCAGGTCGTGCTGGTCGCGACGCGCCTCGGTTCGCTGTCGCTGGCGCTGCGCAGCTTCGCGACGAGCGATCGCCGTCAGGCGGCCGGCGGCGACGAACAGGAGCCTGATACGGCACCGGTATGGGCCGGCGACGTGTCGCGCGCGGCACGGGCGACGTCCGCGAGGACGGACGCAGGCACGCGGCCGGCAGCGCAGGGCAACACGGTCGTGATCTATCGCGGCTCGTCGGTCGACGATGTATCGCGCGGTAGCGGCGGCGGTATCGGCACGCCGGGCCTGCCGCCGCTGCCGTCGGGCTGGCCAGGTACACCGGTTGCGCCGGCCGCGTCGGCGGGCGGTAATGTCGCCGCGGACGCAACGGCGAAAGCGCCGCGGGCGGCGGTGTCGCAGTGACGCGGTGACGATTCGGGCCGGCCGCCCGGCGGCCGGCATTTGACGAGAAAACGCATGGTGCGCACGGTTCGTTGGATCGCTTTCTGGTACCTGGCCTGCATCGTCTTGCCGGGTGCCGCACTCGCGCAGCGCGCGCAGGTGGCGGACGCGGGTGCGGCGTTGTCGATCGCGACCGGCAAGGGCGAGATGCTGTCGTTGTCCGAACCCGCGACCGCGATGTTCGTCGCGGACCCGAGCATCGCGGACATCCAGGTGCCGTCGCCGCGCACCGTGTTCGTATTCGGCAAGAAGGCAGGCACCACCACGCTGATCGCGCTCGGCGCGAACCACCGGCCGATCCTGCGCCGCACGGTGATCGTGCAGGTCGACACGGCATCGCTGCAGGCGGTGCTCGACAGCCGGTTTCCGCAATTGAAGCTGTCGGTGTCCGGCGCGCCGGGCTCGCTGATGGTGTCGGGCAAGGTACCGAGCGCGGCCGATGCGGACGCCGTGATGCAGTCGCTCGCGCCCTACGTGAACGACCGGGAAAAGATCGTCAACCGGCTCACGCTGTCGCGCCCGATCCAGGTGAACCTGCGCGTGCGCGTGACCGAGGTCAGCCGCAACATCACGCAGCAGCTCGGCATCAACTGGAGCTCGCTCGGCGCAGCCGGCAACTTCATCGGCGGGCTGTTCAACGGGCGCACGCTGATCGACCCGACGACCAAGCTGTTCAACCTGTCGCCGACCGGCGCGTATTCGGTGCTGGGCGGCTTCCACGCGGGGCGTTGGTCGATCGACGTCGTGCTCGACGCGCTCGATCAGGAAGGCCTGATCACGATGCTCGCGGAGCCCAATCTCACCGCGATGTCCGGCCAGACCGCGAGCTTCCTCGCGGGCGGCGAGATTCCGATTCCGGTCGCGCAGGCCGGCACCACGACCGGTGCGATCACGGTCGAGTTCAAGCCGTTCGGCGTGTCGCTCGACTTCACGCCGACCGTGCTCGCCGACAACCGGATCAGCCTGAAAGTGCGCCCTGAAGTAAGCGAGGTCGATTCGAGCAACAGCGTGACGACCGGCGGCGTCACGGTGCCGGGACTCTCGGTGCGGCGCGTCGAGACGACGGTCGAGCTGTCGAGCGGGCAGAGCTTCGCGATCGGCGGGCTGCTGCAGAGCCAGACGGCCGATACCGTGTCGCAGATCCCCGGGCTCGGCCGGCTACCGATCATCGGCCGGCTGTTTTCGTCGAAGAACTTCCAGGACAACAAGACCGAGGTCGTCGTGATCGTCACGCCGTATATCGTGCAGCCCACCGGCCCAGGTCAGCTCGAGCAGGCGCTCGACACCGTCGCGCGGCCGAGCAGCGATCTCGAGTTCGCGATCCAGCACAATCTCGGGCTCGACTTGCTGTCGGGCGACACGCCGCGTCTCGTCGGCGCCGCGGGTTTCGTGTACTGACCGGAGGCGCGCGCATGCGAGTTCGAACCATCGTCTCCTCACTGCTGCCGCTGGCGCTCGCAGGCTGCCTGTCGGCGCCGCCGCCGATCAACCTGCCCGATGCACGCGCGATCGGCTTCGACGGCGTGCACGCGGTGCCGCCCGACTGCGCGAAGCTGATGCAGCCGTCGCATCTCGTCGATGCCGGGTTCGGGCGGCCCGGCGTGCCGTTCGGCTGTGCGACCTACACGAATCTCGCGACGATGCTCGCGCGGCCGGAAGATCTCGTCGCGCCCGTTCCGTACGGCGGCGCCGATGCGCAAGTCGCCGCCGACGCGGTGCGCCGCTACGTCGAGGATCGCGTGAAGCAGCCGACACCCGAGAAGACGCTGACGACGACCGGTTCGCCCGGCCGTTGACCCACTCGACCCACTCCCGATGCGATCGCGATGCCGCCCATGAACGTCCTCGACCGCCAGAACGCCAAGCGCGCCGCCCCCGCCGGAGCGGCGGATCTCATCGCGGTCGTGTCCGACGCGGGCAGCGAAGACGTGATCCGCCGCGTCGCGCAGGACCTGTCGATCACGCGTGCGCACGTGCAGCCGGGCAACTGCGAGGACGCGATCCGGCTGCTGCAGCAGCACGAGCGCTCGCCGCGCCAGTTGATCGTCGACGTGTCGGATTCCGTGCTGCCGGTGTCGGACCTGATGCGGCTCGCCGATGTGTGCGATCCGTCGGTGAGGGTCGTGGCGATCGGCATGCAGAACGATGTCGGTCTGTTCCGCAACCTGCTTGGCATCGGCGTGCAGGACTACATCGTGAAGCCGCTGACCGTCGAGCTGATGCGGCGTGCGCTGACCGCGACGGAATCGGTCGTCCAGGTGCGCACCGGCAAGGTGGTCAGTTTCGTCGGCGCGCGCGGCGGCGTCGGCACGACGACGATCGCGGTGAGTCTCGCACGCTGCCTGACCGGCGAGAAACGCCGCCGCGTCGCATACGTCGACCTGAACCTGCATGGCGGCGGCGCGAACTCGATGCTCGGGCTGTCGAGCAACAACGGGCTGATCGAGTTGCTGAACATGGAGCAGCGTCCCGACGACGCGTTGTTCGACCGCATGGTCGTCCCGAAGGGCGATCGCCTGCATATGCTGTCGGCCGAACTGGCGTACGGCGAAGATGCGCCGTTGCGCGACGGTGCGATCGCGCAGCTCGTCGACATGCTGAAGGACCGCTTCCATTACGTGCTGTTCGACGTGGGATACCGCGCCGGCAAGCTGTTCGAAGGTGCGCTGGAGGCGTCCGATCTCGTCTATATCGTTGCCGACCGCTCCGTGCATGCCGCGTACGAAGCCGCGCGGCTTGCGCGCTTCGTGAGGGAACTGCCCGGCGAGCGGCTGTTGTCGATGGTGCTGAACAATCCGCTCGAGCCGGTCAAGGGACGCGTCGCGCAGACCGATTTCGAGGATGCGTTCGGCGGCGTGAGGTTGCGCGAGCTGCCGCACGAGCCGCAGCCGCTCGCGGTCGCCGAGAACCTCGGCGAGCCGATCGAAGCCGCCAAACGCCAGGGTTTCGTGGACGAGATCCGGCTGCTTGCGAACGGCATCACCGGCGAATCGATGGCCGTCGCCGAGCCGTGGTATGCGCGCTTCGTCAAATGGAGGAAAGGATCGTGACGTTCGGTACCCGCAAACGGCAGGCGCCCGATCCGGTGCCGGCCGCTTCTCCTGCCGCGCCGCGCGACGGCGCACCGGCACCCACGCCGGGGCCGGGGCCGGGGCCGACCGCGAGCCAGGCTTCGGCCTTCGCCCGCGGGCCTGCGGCCGCCGACACCCAGGAGGCGCTCATCCGCTCCGGCAAGTTCGACGCGATTCGCACTGCGGTGTTCGCGTCGCTGAACATGTCGGCGGCGCTGATGAAGACGCGCGACGAAGTGCGCGCGGGCATCGAACAGGTGGCCGCGCACACGGTCGAGCGCGAACGCCTGAAGATCACGGCGGGCGAGCAGGTGCTGATCGTCGACGCGATCCTGAACGACATGTTCGGCGTCGGGCCGATCGAGCCGCTGCTCGCCGACGACACAGTTTCGGACATCCTCGTGAACGGCCCCGATCAGGTGTATGTCGAGCGCGCGGGCCGGCTCGAACTCACGTCGCTGAAGTTTCGCGACAACGCGCACGTGACGAGCGTCGCGCAGCGGATCGCGGCGGCGATCGGGCGCCGCGTCGACGAGAGCAGCCCGATGGTCGACGCGCGGCTTGCCGACGGCAGCCGCGTGAACGTGGTCCTGCCGCCGATCGCGTTGCGTGGCGCGTCGATCTCGATCCGCAAGTTCGCGAAGCGCGACATCACGCTCGCGCGAATGGCGCATCAGGGCAATATTTCGCACGGGATGCTGCAGGTGCTGAAGATCGCGTGCGCGTGCCGGCTGAACATCGTGATCTCCGGCGGTACGGGTTCGGGCAAGACGACGCTGCTCAACGCGCTGTCGCAGCACATCGACGAGCACGAGCGGATCGTGACGATCGAGGATGCGGCCGAGCTGCAGCTGCTGCAGCCGCATGTCGTCAGCCTCGAGACGCGGCCGGAGAATACCGAAGGGCTCGGCGGCATCTCGCAGCGCGACCTCGTGCGTAACGCGCTGCGGATGCGGCCCGACCGCATCATCCTCGGCGAAATCCGCGGCGCGGAGGCCTTCGACGTGCTGCAGGCGATGAATACGGGCCACGACGGCTCGATGACGACGATCCATGCGAACACGCCGCGCGACGCGATCAGCCGGCTCGAAAGCATGGTCATGATGGCGAACGCGAATCTGCAGCTGCTGTCGATCCGGCGCCAGATCGCGAGCGCCGTGCATCTGTTCGTGCAGGTCGAGCGGATGCGCGACGGCGTGCGCCGCGTGACCCGGATCACCGAGATCGTCGGGATGGAAGGCGAGGTGGTGATCACGCAGGACCTGTTCACGTTCCGCCAGGAAAGCGACACGACGCGCGATGCAGTGAAAGGCATGTTCGAGGCGTCGTCGTTGCGGCCCGCGTTCGCGCAGCGCGCCGCGGACTACGGCATCGAGGACGCGCTCTCCGAGGTATTCCGGCAATGAGCACGGCAGACCTGTTCGCGCTCGGCGCATTCGTCGTGATCCTCGGGGCCGGCCTCGCGCTGTCCGCGCTGCTCGATCGCGCGCGCCAGGCGCCGGAGCAGCGCATTCGTGTGCGGATGCGGCACCTCGCGCCGTCGCTGGCGGGCCGCGAGGCCGGTGCGTCCGCCGCGCCCGGCGTCGCGCTGTTCAACCTGCCGCGCCGGCAAGGCCGCGCGCGCGCGTGGCTGCAGCGTTACGTGACGCGCGTGCGTGCGGTGGGCGGCGAGCACGGCATGCGGATCGTCGTCGCCAGCACGATCGCCGGCGCGATCGCTGCGATCGTCGCGGTCGAGCTCGTCGCGCTGCCGCGCGTGGTGCATCCGCTGATCTACGTCGGACTGCCGCTGGTCGCCATGCGCGCCAGCTACCGCGCGCTGGTCGAGCGTTTCAGGCTGCGCTTTCTCGAAGCGTTCCCGGACGCGATCGACCTGATCGTGCGTGCGGTGCGCGCGGGCATTCCGGTCACGCAGGCGATCAGCACGGTGGGTGACAACGCGGCGGAGCCGGTGCGCTCGACCTTCCGCACGATGGGCGACAGCCTGCGCGTCGGCGCCGACCTGAAGGACGTGCTGACGCACGCGGCAGACCGGCTGATGATCGCGGACTTCTCGTTCTTCACCGTCTATCTGCTGCTGCAGCGCGAGACCGGCGGCAGCCTCGGCGAGACGCTCGACGAGTTGTCGAGCATCATCCGCACACGCCGCGACATTCGCCTGAAGACACGCGCGTTGACTGCCGAGGGGCGGATCACGACGAAGATCATTTCGGCGATGCCGTTCGTGATGATCGGCGCGTTGTTCCTCGTGAACCGCGCGTACGTGATGCTGTTGTTCGATACGCACGCCGGGCGCGTGATGCTGACGATTGCCGCGGTGCTGCTGACGATCGGACTGCTGACGATCAACAAGATGTCGAAACTGGATACCGCGCGATGACGATCTCGATGCTGGCCGCCCGCGGCCTCGAACTGTTGCTGTTGCTCGCCTGCGTCGCGGTGGCGCTCGCGACGCCCGGCGGCGGCACGCGGCGGCGGATCGCCGCGCGCGTGCAGCAGGCGGCCGGGCAACGCCCGCCGTCGCTGGTGCCGGGGCGCCTGCAGCCCGGCGAGGTGCGCCAGGACCTGACGCGGCGGCTCGCGCAGCTCGGCGAGCGGCTGCCGGTGCTCGATCCGATGCAGCGTGTGAAGCTGGGGCTGCAGTTGACGCGCGCGGGTTTTCGCGACCGGCGTGCGGTGTTGTCGATGATCGGCATCAAGCTGAGCTGCGGCGTGCTGTTCGCGGGCATCGCGATCGTGTTCAGCCCGTACATTCCGCGCCTCGGCGAATACTTCGTGATTCGAGCGGTGGCGATGGTCGGCGCGTTCGTGATCGGCGTGATCGTGCCAGAATACGTGCTCGGCGCGATGATCCGGCGGCGCCGGCGGATCATCGCCGCGTGCTTTCCGGATGCGCTCGACCTGCTCGTGATCTGCACGATGGCGGGAAACAGCCTCGCATCGGGCGTGCGGCGCGTCGCGCGCGAACTCGAGCGCATCTGCCCGCCACTGGCCGACGAGTTGACGGTCTGCGCGGACGAGCTGACGCTGAGCGGCAACGTATCGGAAGCGCTGACGCATTTCGCGAGACGTGTCGACTTTGCGTCGGCACGCTCGCTGGCCACGACGCTCACGCAATCGCAGCGATTCGGCACGCCGATCACGCAGGCGCTGCGAACCCTGTCGCGCAGCGAGCGCACCGAGCAGATCGTCGCACTCGAGGAGAAGGCCGCGAAGCTCGCGCCGAAGATCACGCTGCCGATGATGCTGTTCATCCTGCCGACGGTCGGCCTGATCGCGGCGGGCCCGGCGGCCATCCGTCTGATCGAGGTGCTCAAATGACATGCTCCGTCGTCCGCGCGCTTGCATTCGCGGCCGTGCTGCCGGTGCTGGCCGGCGGCTGCGCGCCGGGCATCCAGACGAGGCCGGCGCTGTCGCACAAGAGCGACGACCCGCAGGCCGAACTGCGCATCGCCGATAGCGCGCTCGTCGGCGGCAATATCGATCTCGCGTCGACGCTGTACGAGAAGGTGCTCGCCCGGCATCCCGACTCGCTCGCGGCGCGCCTGGGGCTCGGCGACGTCAACTACCGGGCCGGCGACCTGGAGCGCGCGCGGATTCTCTACGAGCAGGCTCACCAGCAGGCGCCCGCGGAACTCGGGCCGCAGGTCGGGCTCGCGCGCGTCGCGTTGCGGCAGCGTCGGCTCGACGAGGCCGGCCAGCGCTACCGCGACCTGCTGGCCGCGCAGCCGAACCTGCCGCTCGCGGCGCAGGGGCTTGGCACGGTGCTCGACCTGCAGGGCCGCCACGAGGACGCGCAGGCCGTGTACCGGGATGCGCTGCGCGCACATCCGGATGCGCAGGGGCTGCGCGTCGACCTGGGGCTGTCGCTCGTGCTGAGCAACCGCCCGCGCGAGGGCGTGAACGTGCTGCTCGACGTCGCAGGGCTGCCCGATGCGCCGTGGCAGGCGCGCCAGAATCTCGCGTTCGCCTATGGCGTGCTCGGCAATACGGATTCGGCGAAGAAGCTGCTGTCCGCCGACTTGCCCGCGTCGGCCGTGGCCGACAATCTGCGCGTCTACCAGGCCGTGCGCGCCCGGCTCGCGGCGCGCCCGGTCGCCAATGCCGCGCGACCGTTGACGGGCGCCGCGCTCGATCCACGTGTCGCGCCGCCCGTCGCGGGGGCCGCAAAATGACACGCGGCGCGATGCGCGCCCGCCACGCGCGCGGCGTCGTGTCCCTCGAGTTCGCGCTGATGCTGCCGTTCCTGTTGATGGTGCTGATCGGCATCATCGATACGAGCCTGCTGCTGTGCGACAAGGCCGTGATCACGAACGCGAGCCGCGAAGCCGCACGTGCCGGCGTCGTGTTGCGCGTGCCGATGCTGACCACGACACAGATCGCCAACGTCGCGCTGAGCTACACGCAGAACAGCCTGATCACGGGCGGCACGGCGACGCCGCCGACCGTGACCGTGACGCAGGCGAACGGCACGACGTCGGGCACCGCGCTGACGGTGACGGTGACTTACACGTATTCCGGGATGGTGCTGGGTTCCGCGCTCAGCGCGCTGACCGGCCCGGTGACGGTCTCGGCCAGCGCGGTGATGCTCTATGAATGACGCAGCCGGCACGCGATGCAGCGGCGCCGCGCGCGAGCGCGGCTCCGTCGCGCTGTTCTTCGTGATGTTCCTGATTCCGCTGCTGTCGTTCGGCGCGCTGGCGATCGACATTGCGTGGGTCGCCGCGGTGCGCAACCAGCTGCAGAACGCCGCCGACGCGGCAGCGCTCGCGGCGGCCGACGCGATGATGTCGCCGAGCGGCGGCGCGCTGAACTGGTCGCAGGCCGCGCCGGCGGCGAACGGCGTGATCGCGCAGAACACGGCCGCGGGCGCGCCGTTGTCGACCGGCACGGTGACGACCGGGTACTGGAACGTGACGCGCAGCCCCGCAACGATGCAGCCGACCACCATCACGCCCGGCGCGTACGACGTGCCGGCGGTGCAGGTCACCGTATCGCGCGCGCCGGGCGTGAACGGCGGCTCGATTCCGCTGCTGCTCGGCGGGCTTTTGGGCATCCCCGGTGCGTCCGGCAGCGCGACCGCGATCGCGGTGCTCGCCGCGCCCGGCGGGGTGGCGGCGGGCGGTCTCTTTCCGGTCGCGATCGACCAGTGCGTGTACAACCAGTACTGGAACACGGCGACCAACCAGCCGCTGATCAATCCGCTGACGGGCCAGCCGTTCGAGTTCTCGATCACCAACGGCCAGACCTATGGCTTGCTGTGCATGGGCGGCCAGTGGACGTCATTCCAGTCGACCGCGACCGACACGACGACGATGGGCGGCCTGATGGTGACCGGCAACCCGACGACGCTCAATATCGGCGACAGCATCTATCTCGCAACCGGCGTGAAGGCGACGCTCTACACGTCGGTGCCGGTCGGCGCGACGGTCGTGCTGCCGGTCGTCACGCAGACATCGAGCAGCACCTACGTGCCGATCGTCGCGTTTGCTGCGTTCCACATCGACGTGTCGCTCGGCAGCTCGTACAAGTACATCCAGGGGCACTTCGTCGCAGGCGTTAAGATGACCGGCGTCGCGACGGGCGTCGGGCCGTACTACGGCGTGTACGTGCCGCCGCGGCTCGCGTTGTGAGCGTCGTGCCGCGCGCGGCGCAGCAGCACGAGCAGCGCGAAGAGCGTCACGGCCGGGCCGATCTGCGGTAGCTCCAGCCATGGGTTCAGGTATTCGGCGATCGGCAGCGCCCATATCAGCGCGATCGCGGTCTGTTCGCCGCGCAGCCAGCCGTCGCGCCAGCCGATCGCCAGCATGCAGGCGATCGCGATGGCGAGCCACGCGAGTTCGTAGTGCCACACATACGGGTTCGCCGTGAGCGTCGCGACCGTCAGCACGGCCGCGCGCAAGCGGGTATCGCGCGACTGCGCCCACGCAATGCAGGCGGCTGCGATCGCGATCGCGGCGATACACGCATGTGCGGCATAGGCGGCACCGAGCGGCACGCCTGCCAGTCGGAACGCCGCAAACGGGGTCGGCGACGCGAGCCAGAACACGACACCATGTTCGAGGACGATCGAGCGCGCGAGGCCCGTGCTGGCGACGAACAGGCGTAGCGACTCGAGGCCGCAGACCAGGACGCTCAGCGCGACGAATGTGCCAGTGGCGAGCCCGGCCCACGCGATCGTGCGCCATGCGCGTGCCGCAACCAGCACGAACGGGAACAGCAACGCCATCTGCGGCTTGACCGACAGCAGGGCGATGCAGAAGCCGGCCCACATCGGCCGTCGACCGGCCCAATGGACGGCCAGTGCCGCGCACGATGCGGTCAGAAACGCGTTTTGCCCGAGCGTCGCGGTGACGAACACGCAGGGTGCGGCGACCAGCGCGAGCGAACCGGAGCGCCATGCGCCGGGAATCGCACCAAGGCCGGATACGCGCCACGCGACGACGCCGAGCACGGCGACGCCGAATGCGACGAACAGCGGATAACCGAGCGCGAAGGGCAACAGCGCCAGCGGCGTCACGAGTAGCAGATAGGTGGGCGGGTACAGCCACGGGGCGAAGACGTCGCGACGAAGGTTCGCGAACAGTTCGCCCGTCAGTCGCGAGAACGCGGAGAAGTCGTATGCCTGCGATGGCGAGCCGTGCAGCATGACGTACGATGCCGACCAGAATATCGAGAAGTCGGCGCCGGCGCGCGACAGGACGGCTCCCTGCGCATGACGAATGACGGATATCCAGATCGCGACGAACAGCACGTAGAACACGAGCATCAGCATGCTGTACAGGGCGATGCGTCGCGGTGTGAGCCACTCGCCGACCGGGCGCTTCGTCGAGTGCGTCGATTGTTGCGTAATGTCCAATTGCCGCGGCCCGGTTTTACTTGAACGATGCTTTGCGGGCGGCGATGCCGGCGGCTGCCGGTGCCGCTGCCCGGCGGCGGGCCGCGGGCGCACGCTTCAGCGGGAATTGCAGCAGCTTCGATGCCGGCTGCGCGGCGGCATCGCGCTCGGCACGGAAGCGGCGCCTGACGAGATAGACGGGGCGCTGCTTGGATTCGTGATAGATCCGGCCGAGGTATTCGCCGATCACGCCGATGCCGATCAGCTGGATGCCGCCGACGAACAGCACGACGGAAATCAGCGACGGGTAGCCGTGCACCGGATTGCCGAACAGCAGCGTGCGCACCACGATGAAGGCGCCATACACGAGTGACAGCATCGCGAACGTGAGGCCGACGTAGGTCCACACGCGCAGCGGCACCGTACTGAAGCTCGTGATGCCCTCGAGCGCGAAATTCCAGCGCCGCCATCCGGAAAACTTCGAGCGGCCGCCGCTGCGCGGCGCACGCGTGTATTCGACGATCGTGGTGCGAAAGCCGACCCACGCGAACAGCCCCTTCATGAACCGTCGCCGCTCCGGCAGCGCGCGCAGCGCATCGACGACTTCGCGGTCCATCAGGCGGAAATCGCCGACGTTTTCCGGCATTTCCACCTCGGACAGCGCATTGTGCACGCGATAGTAGAGCGCCGCCGCCGCGCGCTGCAGGTAGGGGTCGCACATCCGGTCGGTGCGTTTCGCGGCGACGACCTCGGCGCCGCCGCGCCAGTGTTCGATCATCGCGGGAATCAGCGCGGGCGGGTCCTGCAGGTCGGCGTCGATCAGGATCACCGCGGCGCCGGCCGCTTCGTCCAGGCCCGCGGTGAGCGCCGCTTCCTTGCCGAAGCGGCGCGTGAGATCCACGACGTGCACGCGCGAGTCGCCGGCAGCGATCGCGAGCAGCCGGTCGAGCGTGCGATCGCGGCTGCCGTCGTTGATGCAGACGACCTCGAAGCGGATCCCGGCGACCGACTCGAGAATGGGCAGCGTTTCGGCAAAGAACGCGTCGATCGTTTCCTCTTCGTCATGAAACGGCACGACGAGCGATATCAGCGGCTTCCTGGCGTGCGTGGACATGCTGCGGCTCCCCCGAGAGATCCGGCCTGCGCTGCACCGTATGGTTCCGGCTGTCGTCTGCCGAACGGGCCTGGCCCGGTTCGACGCGAATTCGATTCCGGCGTGCTGGTCCACCGCAGGCCGGACGACAGGTGTTGCGTTCATTGTAGGCAGGAATCGACGATTCGTAACACGTATCGATGGATTTCCACGGGGGACGGCGCACCGGGGAAAACACCGGCGGGCGATTGTCGGCGAGCCGCGCGCGGCGGCGCTAGGATGGCGTTTTCAGTGCCGACGGAGGGCGCGATGCAGGTTCAGGATCTGACGGGTGCGCCGCTCGATTTCTGGGTGGCGATGGCGGAAGACCTCGGCGCGCCGCGCGTCGGCGCCGCGGGATGCACGGTCATTCGCGAACCGGGCGGCGTGCCGGTGCCGTACGCGCCGTCGTCTTCATGGGCGGACGGCGGCCTGCTCGTCGAGCGTTTGCCGTTCGGCGCGTTCGAGCGCGACGGCGGGCATGGCGCGTGGCGCGCGGTGCTGCATCGGGCAGTGCCAGCGGCGGGCGAGCGCTGCACGTTCAACCAGTCGGGGCCGACGCTGCTGGTCGCCGCGATGCGCACGCTGGTTGCGTCGACGTTCGGCGACGACGTGCCGGATCTCGACATGTCGAAGCCGCGTTGAGTATGTGCGCAGCCAGCTATGTGGCCGATTACGCAGCCGACAGGTTGCGCACCGCGATCGATGCGACGTCGACGCGCTTCGGCAGGATCGCGTCCGCGGCTGCCCGATCGGCGACGCGCTGCAGCACGTCGATGTCCGCGCTGGTGACGCCGCGCTGCGCGAGCGCGGCGCGACGGGCGATATCGGCGGCCGCATCGCGCGGCAGGCGCGTGAGCGACGCATAGACGGTCGCATAGTCGGCCGGATGCGCGAGCGCCCACTGGCCGGCACGGGTGAGCCGCGCGAGCACGTCCGACAGCGCAGCGCGCTTCGACCGGTCGTGGAGCGTATCGACCGGCGACGTGAGGAAGGCGAGCCCGGAATTGATCCCGCTGCCGTCGCGCACGATGCGCGCGCCGCGCCGCACCACGTTTCCGTAGTACGGGTCGAAGGTCGCCCAGATGCCGATCTGCTTCGCCTCGAACGCGGCGAACGCGTCGACCGGCAGCACGAAGCGCACGTCGACGTCGCCCGGTGCGAGGCCGTGTTCGCGCAGCGCGCCGTACAGCTGGTATTGCGAGATGCTGCCGCGTGCCGACGATACGACGACGGTGCGCCCCTTCAGGTCGGCAACCGTGCGCACCGGCGAATCGGGCTGCACGACGATGCCGAGCGATGCCGGCGAGCCGACGCGCGTCGCGACGATCCGCAGCGCCGGATCGCCGAGCGCGGCCGTCAGCACGGGCAGGTCGCCGGCCGGCGCGAGATCGATCGCGCCCGCGCGCTGCGCTTCGAACAGCGGCGCCGCACCCTGGAAATTCGCCCAGCGAAACCGGTATGGCACGCCGTCGAGCACGCGTGCGGCCTCGGCCAGCGCGCGCAGGCCGCCGGCCTGGTCGCCGAGCACCAGCGTGACGTTCGACAGGTCGGTGCCGGCCGCGCGGGCGGGCAGGGCGGCGGCGCCCGCAAGCGGTGCGGCGGCCAGGGCGGCCACGCGCAGCAGTGCGCGGCGGCGGGCCGGGGCGGGGGGCGAAGTCATCGGCGGCGGGTCCTCGGTAATCCGCGCGCGGGCCGCGCGGCTGCCGGGCAGATTACGAAATCGGTCTGGCGCCGGCAAACATCGAATCGCGAAATGCTTATTCGTGTGAGAGAGGCATGGCGGGGAAGATGAGGCGGTGGCCGCCTCGGCGAACGACAGGCAACGCGCGTTCCCCTGTTTTGGAAAAATTCGTTCGTGGGGCCGGCGCAAACCCGTTATCAGCGTGAACAGCTTCTAGCCTGCCGCAGGGACGGTGCGCAGGAACGCGCGCACCGCAGGCGCTTTCTCGAAGCGCCGGTGCGCGAGTGCGAGTTCGGACATGATCGGCTTGCCGGCGATCGGCCGGTACACGACGCCCGGCAACGATACGCAGCCGGCGAGCGCATCCGGAATCACCGCGACCCAGCCGTTCACCGACACGCACGCGAGCACCGCGAGCAATCCGCCCGGCCGCGCGGCGATTACCGGCGCGAAGCGGCCGCGGCGTGCGACTTCGAGCGTGCCGCGCTCCTGTTCGGGCACCGCGAAGTGCGCGTCGGCGAGATCGGCGGCACGCACGGCGGTCATCGCCGCGTAGCGCGAATCGGCCGGCACCGCGGCGACGAACACGTCGCGCTGCAGCGTGACGATCCGCAGCGCGCCCGGCAGCGGCAACGGCGGGCGCACGTACGCGAGGTCGAGCCGGCCCGCGTCGAGCTGCTTCGCGACGTCGTCCATCGGCACTTCCCGCAGGTTCAGTTCGATGCGCGGATGCGCGGCGCGGAACGCGCCGACCGTACGCTGCAGCGTGCCCGAATAGACGGCCGACGACACGTAGCCGATTTCGATGCGGCCGAGTTCGCCGCGCTCGGCCAGCGTCGCGAGTTCGCGGCCGCGCTGCAGATGCTCGAACGCGGCAGTTGCCTCGGCGAGAAACGCAACGCCTGCCGCCGTCAGCGTGACCGCGCGGCGCGAGCGCTGGAACAGCCGCACGCCGAGCAGCCGCTCGGCTTCCTGGATCTGCCGCGTCAGCGCGGGCGGCGCCATGTCGAGCGCGTCGGCCGCGCGGGCGAAATGCAGGTGCCGCGCGACGCTCAGGAACGCGCGTACATGACGGAATTCGAGCGGATTCATGGTTGCAATTTTCGTTAATAAAACTGCATGGATGTATCAATGACGGGCAATACGGCCGCAGCCTAGCATACGGCTCGTTCCTCTTGCTCTGGAGCCGTCGATGTCCCAGTCTTCCCCCGCCCCGCGCGCAGGCGCGCGCGCCGCCGTGCGTGCGGGCACCCGCCTGCCGGCCGCCGCGACGCTCGCGGTCGCATCGGCGACGTGCTCGCTGATCGTGCTCGACACGAACGTCGTTGCCGTGTCGCTGCCGAGCATCGCGCGCGGCTTCCATGCGAGCTTCGCCGACATCGAGTGGGTCGTGAGCGCCTACATGACCGCGTTCGCCGCATGCCTGTTGCCGGCCGGCGGGCTCGCGGACCGCTTCGGGCGCAAGCGCATGCTCGGCGCGGGGCTCGCGCTCTTTTCGCTCGCGTCGCTCGGTTGCGGGCTCGCGCCGTCGGCCGGCTGGCTGATCGCCGCGCGCGCGGTGAAGGGCGGCGGGGCCGCGCTGCTGCTGACGGCCGCGCTCGCGGTCATCGCGAACCGTTTTCCGGACGGGCGCGAGCGGGCCCGCGCGTGGGCGATCTGGGGGATGTGCATGGGGATCGCGACGGCCGTCGCGCCGCTCGTCGGCGGCGCGATCACGCAGTGGATCGGCTGGCGCTGGGTGTTCCTGCTGAACCTGCCGGTGTGTGCATTGCTCGCGGCCGGCGCGCGGGTCGCGATCGACGAATCGCGCGATCCGCATGCGAAACGGATGGACGCCGCCGGCAGCCTGCTGTTCGGCGCGGCGCTCGCGTGCGCGATCGCGGCGCTGATCGGTGCGCCGGCGCACGGCTGGCTGTCGGCCGCGACGCTCGGCCGGTTCGCGCTCGTCGCCGCGCTGCTGGCCGCGTTCATCGGCGCGGAGCGCTGGCAGGCACGGCCGATGATTGATCTCGCGCTGTTCCGCCAGCCGCGCTTCGTCGGCGCCGTGCTCGCGATGTTCGGCTATGCGGCATGCGCGCAGGTGATGATGACGTTCCTGCCGCTGTACCTGCAGAACGCGTTCGGCATGTCGGCGATCGACGCGGGGCTCGGAATGCTGCCGTTCGCGATCGCGATGATCGCCGGGCCGTCGCTCGGCGGCATGCTCGCCACGCGCGTGTCGTCCGGCGGCGTGCTGGCGGGCGGGCTCGCATTGATCGGCGCGGGCAATCTCGCGACCGCGGCGCTGACGGCCGCAGGCGACTACCGGCTCGTCGCGCTCGGCATGTTCGTGACGGGCTGCGGCGCCGGCATCATGAACGGCGATACGCAGAAGGCGATCATGGCGTGCGTGCCGCCGAACCGTACCGGGATGGCGTCGGGCATCAGCACGACCACCCGCTTCTCGGCGATCGTGACGGCCGTCGGCGTGCTCGGCGCGGTGCTGGCTGCCAGCACGCACGCGCATCTCGACCGGTTGCTGTCCGCCGCGCCGGGCGCACAGGCATTCGTCGATGCGCCGTTCATGTCGAGCCTGCTGGCCGGCGATCTCGCGCAGGCGCTCGCGCACGTGCCGCCGTCGGCCGCGCGCACGCTCGCGGACGCGGCGCCCGCGGCCTTTGCGAGCGGATTCGCCGCCGCGCTGACAGTGAGCGGCGTGCTCGCGCTCGCTGCCGCTACGGTTGCATACAAGTTGCTTACGCAACCGATGCGCGATGCGTGATCCGCGCGGCGGCGCGTACGCCGCCCATTGCACGCGAAGATACGGCGCCGTTAAGCTTGCGCGTTCCGGTCTTACGCAGCGTGTTCAAGACGTGCAGCCCGCGCTCGCGTGGTGGCTCGGCGTGCGCGTGTTCGCGATGCCGCCGGTACTCGCGCAGATCGTGGTCGTGCTCGCCGCGCTGCCGACCGGCACGGGGCCATACATGCTGGCCGAGTTCTACGGGCGCGAAGCGCATGTGACGTCGCGCACGATCCTGTTGTCGACGCTCGGGTCGATCGTGTCGCTGTCGGTGCTGCTCGCGATCGCGCGGCACGTGTGACGCCGCGCCCGGTGCGGCGCGAGCGGTTCGGCACAATTCAGCGCAATTCCGAGTGATTCAGTGCGACTTCGTCGCGATGCGATGGATGCGCGCCGCGCGCGCGACGCGTGGCCGCTGCGACGTGCCGCAATGCGTCGCCTGCCGGCGACGGGGGCGTCGCGCGGGTTCGAGCGGGTCGCTGGCGGTCGGCATGGTCGGGCGCGCGGGTACATCCGCATTCGCGGCAACCGCCGCGACGGCCGGCCGAGCGGCCTCCGTATCGAGCCAGCTGCGCGTCGCTTCGGCGATCAGCGCGCGCAGCCAGCGCACGCCGTCGACGCACGAACCCGATTCGTTCCACGTCATCCGGTACACGATGTCGGGCGGCTCGGCCGGCAGCGCAACCGCGCCGAGCGGCAGCAGCTTCGCGTAGTGGCGCGCGAGCCGGTACGTGGTGGTCAGGATCAGGTCGGAGCGCACGAGCGTATGCGCGGCGAGTTCGAAATGCGGCAGCGTGACGACGATCCGCCGCTGCAGGCCGACGCGTTCGAGCTGCCGGTCGATCGCGCCGGACGCTTCGAGCCACGACGGTGTCGGGCACAGCTGCGCTGCCTGCGCGAATTCGGCGGCCGTCATCGCGCCGCGCCGCGCGATCGGATGCGTCGCGCGCATCAGGCACACGACGCGGTCGTCGAACAGGTCGTCCTGCCGGAACCGCGATGAACGGGCAGGGCGGTTGTCGATCACGACGTCGAGTTCGCCGTCGGCGAGCGCACGTTCGTCGTCGAAGCCGTCGCCGAGCGGATGGAACACGAGCTGCGCGTTCGGCGCGCGTTCGCGGAACAGCGCGACGAGCTTCGGCACGAACAGCACGTTCAGGTAATCGGGGCAGCCGATCCGGTAGGTACGTACGGATGTGCGTGCGTCGAACGTCGGCTGCTGGATGCGGATGAAGTCGATCACGCGCAGCGCATTGCGCAGCGGGTCGATCAACCGCGCGCCGAACTCGGTCGGCACCATCCCGTAGCGGCTGCGCACCAGCAGCGGATCGCCGAGCAGCGTGCGCAGGCGCTTGAGCGCGGCACTCGTCGCCGGCTGCGACATGTTCAGCCGGACGGCCGCGCGCGACACGGTGCGCTCGGTGAGCAGCACGAGCAGGATGCGCATCAGCCGCGCGTCCAGTACGTCGAGCGCGCCCGTTGCGTCGGACGCGTCGAGGGGAAGGCCGTTCGGCGCCGGTGCGTCCCGCATGTCGCTACGCGTTCCCGCGGCCCGTCATTTGACGAAGGTGCCCGGCCAGCCGACGATCCGCTTCGGACGCGGTGGCGCATAGGTGCGGACCTTCGAGGTCTTCAGCTTCAGGCGCACCAGCGATTCGGCGAGCGCGACGGCGGCCGATACGCCGTCGACGACGGGCACGCCCGTGCATTCCTCGATCTGCCGGTCGAGGCCGGCCATTCCGCCGCAGCCGAGGCAGATCACTTCAGCGTGATCGTCCTTCACCGCGCGTTGCGCCTGGCCGACGATCGACTCGATCGCGCGGGCCGGATTCTCCTCGAGCTCGAGCACCGCGAGGCCGCTCGCGCGCACCGACGCGCAGCGTGCATCGAGCCCCGCGAGCTTCAGGCGATCCTCGATCAGCGGCACCGTGCGGTCGAGCGTCGTGACGACCGAGTAGCGGTGGCCGAGCAGCATCGCCACGCTCGCGGCCGCTTCGGTGATGTCGACGACGGGCACCGTCAGCAGTTCCTGCAGCCCTTCGCGGCCGTGTTCGCCGTAGCCGGCCTGGATCACCGCGTCGTACGGCTCGTCGTAGCTCAGCACGCGGTCCATGACCGCGATCGCCGCGAGGTAGCTCTCGAAGTTGCCTTCGACCGACTCCGCGCCGAAGCGCGGCGTCAGCCCGACGATCTCCGTGCCCGGCGACGCGGCGGCCTGCGCCTGCGCGGCGATGGCGTCGGTGATCGATTCGGTCGTGTTGACGTTGACTACCAGGATTCTCATCGGTGCACTCACTCCGTATGCTGCGTTCAGTGTTGGGCACAGGCGACCGCGATGGGTTCGCCCGAGCGCTCCTCGTATTGCCGTTTGCGATCGGCCGTCAGCCAGTACACGCTGCCCGCGATGGCCGCGCCGAGCAGCCAGGAGAACGGCGTCATCGCGCTGAAGGCCGGCACGACGGCGAGCGTGATCGAGATCAGCGCGGACGGCACGAGTGCCGCGAGCGCCTTGCGGTTCACGCCGCGCGTATAGAAATAGGCGCCGGTCGGCGCTTCGGTATAGAGATCGGGCACGTTCACGCGCTGCTTGCGCACGAGCCAGTAGTCGACCGTGATGATCCCGTACAGCGGGCCGAGCAGCGCGCCGAGGCCGGACAGGAAGTAGACGATCACGATCGGGCTGTTGTACAGGTTCCACGGCAGGATCAGCACCGCGACCGTCGCGCTGATCAGGCCCGCGCGGCGGAACGTCAGCCGGTGCGGCGCGAGGCTCGTCAGCACGAAGGCCGGTGCGACGAAGTTCGCCATGATGTTCACCGCGACCGTCACGATCAGGAATGCGAGGCAGCCGAGCACGAGGAACAGCTTGTTCGGCACCGTCGCGATGATTTCCGTCGGGCTGTGGATGATGTGGCCGTTCAGCTTGAACTGCGCGCCCGCGAGCACGAAGCTGATCGTCGCGAACACGAGGATGTTCACCGGCAGGCCCCAGAAGTTGCCGACCCGCACCGTCTTCGCGCTCGGCGACGAGCGCGCGAAATCGCAGAAGTTGAGCACCAGCGTGCCGTAGATCGCGAGCCACAGCGCGCCGCCCGCGAACACCTCGGTCCACATCTTCAGGCCGGTCATCGGCTTGCCGATCGACATCGCGAGATGGCCGCCGGTGCGGCTGAACATCCACGCGGCGAGCGACAGCGTCGTGACGAGGATGATCGGGCCGGCGAGCCCCTCGTACTTGCGAACCATCTCCATCCCGTAGGTGAGGATGCCGATCTGCACGAGCCAGATCGCGACGAACGTGATCCAGCCGAGCGTCGACAGCCCGAGGATCGCGTCCTGGTCGAACGCGGCGAGGCCAGGCCAGATCGCGGTGAGCAGCACGCGCAGCACGACCGATGCGAGATAGGTCTGGATTCCGAACCACGCGATCGCGATCACCGCGCGGATCATCGCGGGCAGGAGCGCGCCGTAGATGCCGAAGCTCATCCGGCTGATCACCGGGAACGGCACGCCGGTCTTCTGGCCCATGTAGCCGGTGAGGTTCATGAAGCAGTACACGAGCACGGCGCCGATCGCGAGCGATGCGAGCATCTGCCAGCCCGACAGGCCAAGCGCGAACAGGCCGATCGCGAACGAGTAGTTCGCGATGTTGTGCACGTCGTTGGTCCACAACGCAAAGATGCTGTAGCGGCCCCAGGTCCGGCCCTCGGCCTTGGTCGGCGCGAGGTCGGGATTGTGCAGCCGCGGGCTCAGCGCGGGATCGCGCGCGGCCGTGTCGGTTCGATGCAGTGCGTCGTCCGCGCTGAGCACGATGCTCGCGCGGTGGGTGGCTTCCAGTTGCACGCCTTGTCTCCTTCCATGTATGGGGCGCGAACCGGCAGCGTGTGCACGCAGCGCGGGTCCGGCCGCCGTGGACGTTATGTCTCGGATTTGTTCGCGAGTATGGGGGGCCGCCGTGGCGATGGGAAATTAAATATTCGGTTGGGCGTCATTTGAAAAATGAATGGGGTGCGATCGTCGGCGGCGATGGCGAGGCACGCGAATTGCTGGTCAGGGGTCTCCATCCACATCGACATTAGCGGAGGTGTCATGCAGCGATATTCCATTCGTCACGTATCGCGAGCCGTCTTCGCCGGCATCCTGATTGCCGGCCTGGCGGCGGGTGCGGGCTGTCAGAAGAAGAGCGAGACCGACACCGGCACGAGTTCGAGCGCCACGGGCGGCATGGCGCCGGCGCCGTCCACCGCGCCATCGGGCATGCCGAGCAGCGGTGCGGCCGGCAGCGGCGCCGACAGCGGCGCGGCGAGCATGCCGGGCGCGGCATCCGCGCCGGCAGGCGCGAGCGGCGGCTGACCGGCGGAAGCGGGCGGCGCCCGCGGCATACGCGGGCGCGTCGCCCGGTGCTGCCGTGGTGACAGGCCGGTGCGGCACGTGCGTCGCAGGGCGCACGTGTGCGGCGCCCTGCGCGTGAAAGATTTGCAAGGACCGTGTAGCGATTCCCGGATCGGAGCCCGCCGGATCATGCCGGCGCACGCCGTCCGGAACAGGAGGTGCGATGCAGAACGCGGAATCGAACCCAACCCCCAAACAGCAGCGGGAACAGATCGAGAAGCGCCCGGTGAAGACGCCGGCGGCCGGCGACATGCCCGATGCGGGGACCCAGGCCGCGGAGGTCGCGAAGCGGCCGCTGACGCCGGAGGCGGTCGCGGCGAAAACGCCGACCGGTCTGCCGCCGATCGACGTTGATGCTTATGCGGTCGACAGCGGCGACCCCGTGCGTCGTGCCGCCGGCCGGATCGTGACGCTCGACAACGCGAACATGGCGATGACGGACGACACCGTCGACGTCGACGGCAAGGGCATGGAGGCGCGCACCGGTGCGACCGAGTGGCACGACAACGTGATCTACTCGAACGCGTCGCTCGACGACGCGGTCGATACGCCCGACGAAGGGCTCGGCGGCATCGAGAGCCGGCCGGGCGGCAATGTCCCGCAGATCGCGACGCGGCCGGGCTGGCGGGTCCGGTATGTCGGCGACGTCGATGTCGAGCACGGCGACGGCACGCGGGCCGAGCACGTGATCCGCCTCGAGCGGACCGACTGACGCAGCGATCATTGCTTTGGCGGACCGCCGGCCGGCAGTCCGCCGAGGTTCTTACTGCGGGCCGAGTTCCTGCGCGGACGTGTCCGCATCGTTGCCCTGCGCGACGAGCACGTGGACGTCGTTCGGCGTCACGTCGCCGATGCCGCCCGACGGAATCGTCACCAGCAGCCAGTCGGCATTGTTGTTGATCGCGACCGGTGCGGTCCTCAGGATAGGCGTCTTGCTGCCGGCCGTCGTGACGACCACCTGGTAGTTGCCGCCGTTCAGGTACACGGAGTCCTGGCCTGTTGCCGGTACTGCGTTCTGGTACGCCGCGCCGGCCAGCGTCGGACTTTGCGTGTTGATGTCGGTGCCGGGAGGCACGACGTACACGTCGACGTTCTGCGCGTTCGGCGACGCGTTGAAGCTGCGCACGCGCGCCTTGTCGGACAGTAGCTTCTTGTCGAACGGATCGTCGATCACGGAGATCGCCGACGACGTGCTCGGCAACGCGATCGTCGTATAGTGATGGCCGTTCGCCGCGCTGAACGATTGCGACGCGACGGTCGCGGTCGTGCCCGAGACATCGTAGCTGGCCGTCTGCGTGCCGGAGTCGATGTCGTGATAGCGCGTCACGCCCTTGTACGCGACGGCCGATGCATCCACCTTCGCATTCAGGTAGTAGTCGAGATTCGGGCCGGCCGGCACCGCGTTGATGAAGCGCGCCTGCGGTTTCGAGATGCCGAGTTCGGTGCCGACGTCGTTGCCGTCGCCGCCGCATGCCGCGAGTACGGAAATGACCGAGCACAGGGCCACTATCGTTCGAATGGATTTCATTGTCGTCCTCTCGTTCAGGGAACCTGCTTGCGATGCGGTGTCGCCGCGCGAGGATCCGCACGGTACGCAGCGCCGGTTGAGGGAAGGATGGTTGTCCGCCGGAGTTGGCGGGCGCAGGAATAGCGCAAGCGATGTGCCTGCGCGGTGTGCAACGCGGCGATGCCAGTGCGGCGGCGTGTGCGGCGCGCGGAGGCCGTTGCATGCCGTGCGCGATCGTGCGCGTCGGCGGATGTGCTTGTAAAAAGGCAGCGCGGTGACGGACGTGACTGCTTGCGCGTGCGGCGTTCCTGCAACGGCGTTTCAAACGGCAATCGATACGCGCCGCGAAAATTCTTACGATTGTCGCGACCCGGAAGCGGTGCGGCACATGACCGCATATCGTTGTGTACGCATCGACATGCGGAAAATCGTTCTATCGCGCGCGACGGCGTTGCGTCGCCGCGCGCATGAATGACATCAGCGGTTCACGAGCTTCGGCGGATACGCGAGCGCGAGCGTGCAACCGACCAGCATGCAGGCGGCGAAGCCATACAGCCCCGCGCTTTGCGAATGGAACGTGTCGCGCAGCCAGCCGATGAAGTAGGTGCTGCCGAAGCCGCCGAGGTTCGCGATCGAGCACGCGAACGCGATCCCGCCGGCTGCGGCCGAGCCCTTCAGGAACGTGGACGGCAGCGCCCAGACGACCGGCATCGCGGCGGCCGCGCCCGCGTTGATCAGCGAGAACAGCAGCACGGTCGCGAGCGTGCCGTGCGACGACCCGGCCGCGAGGGCGAGCGCGACGGCCGACACCAGGAACGGCACGACGATATGCCAGCGGCGCTCGCGCGCGCGGTCGGAGCTCGCGCCGCAATACAGCGTCGCGAGCACGGCCGCGGCATTCGGGATCACCATCAGCCAGCCGATGTGATACGCGTCCTTCACGCCGGTGTCGCGCAGGATCGTCGGCAGCCAGAAGCTCACCGCGTACAGCCCGAGCAGCACGCACAGATCGATGAGGCCCAGCGCCCACACCTTCGGATCCGAGAACGCGCGGCCGAGCGCATGGCTCTTGTTGCCGGCCGGATCGGCGTCGAGATTCGCGCGCAGCACATGCTTCTCGTCGGCGTCCAGCCAGCGCGCGGTCTCGATGCTGTTCGGCAGCCAGCGCAGCACCGCGAAGCCGAGCAGCACCGATGGCAATGCCTCGAGCAGGAACAGCCACTGCCAGCCGCCGAGCCCGTGCGCGCCGTCGAACGCGCGCATGATCCAGCCGGAGATCGGGCTGCCGATCATGCTCGACAGCGGCAGGCCGACCATGAACAGCGCGACGATCCGCGCGCGGCGCGCATCGGGATACCACTGCGTCAGGTACAGCAGCACGCCGGGCAGGAAGCCGGCTTCGGCGGCCCCGAGCAGGAAGCGCACGATGTAGAACTGCATCGGCGTATGCACGAACATCGTCGCGCCCGACAGCAGGCCCCACGTGATCATGATCCGCGCGATCCACAGCTTCGCGCCGACGCGTTGCAGCACCAGGTTGCTCGGGACTTCGAACAGGATGTAGCCGCCAAAGAACAGGCCGGCGCCGAGCCCGTACACGGTGTCGCTGAACTTCAGCGCATCGAGCATCTGCAGCTTCGCGAGCCCGATGTTGATGCGGTCGAGATAGGCCGCGAAATAGCACAGGCAGAACAGCGTGATCAGGCGCAGCGTGACCTTGCGGTAGAGCGCGCCGTGGAGCGTGTCGTCGGCGGAGACGGCGGCGCTCGGGTGTGCGGTAGACATGGGATTGCCCCTGTTCGAATGTGACGGATGAGTGGGTGGCCGTTCGACGCGAGCGAAGGTTCGCCGCGCGCTGGAGTCTGTATAGCACGCCAATTACATAGCGTACACACTAGAAAATACGGAATCGCACAGGCATGAAAAAGGACGCGTCATGATCGACTAATAAACCGGATAAACCGCGTATTTTTTGGGGATTTTGACGAAACGATGCGCATATCGGCACGGTCTTCCAGAGCGACGCGAGATGCACGAATTTCGTGCGTACGCACTTAAAAGTGGAGTGTGTGCATGCAATGCCTTCGACGGTGCGGAAACGTGTGTTCAGCCGGCTGCCGGACGGCGCGAGCCGCTGGCACCGCAAGGACGATGTCCGCGCGCGGGTCGACACAGTCAGGCGATCGTCAGGCACGACGCGAGAAGGGCGCGACGAACCCTGATGCACCGCAATGAAGCGGCGGCCGCGCGATCGATCGCGCCGATTTGAGGGTGTACACTGCTTGCCTTTCCCATTCATGCCGCGCGAGCCTTCATTTTCATGGCGTCTTCCAAGGATTCCTACGACTTTCACGACCAGGTCGGGCACCTGCTGCGCCGTGCCTATCAGCGGCACGTTGCAATCTTCCAGGAAGCGATCCCCGATTCGGACCTGACGGCCGCGCAGTTCGTCGCGCTGTGCGCGGTCAAGGAAAAGCAGGCGTGTTCGCTGAACGACATCGTGAAGGCGACCGCGATCGACCAGGCGACGATCCGCGGCGTGGTCGAGCGGTTGAAGACGCGCGCGCTGATCGAGGTGCTGCCCGATCCGAGCGACGGCCGCAAGCTGATCGTGCGCGCGACCGCGGCGGGCCTCGCGCTGATCGACCGCACGGTGCCGTTCGCGCGGCAGGTGACCGAGCGGACGTACGGGCCGCTCAACCCGGGCGAACGTGTTGCATTGCAGTACCTGTTGCGCAAGATGATGGAGGCCGACGGCGACGCGTGACACGCGGCGCCGTTCGGCCCTCGATGCCGGCCCGTGTTATGCGGCGGACGCTTCCGCGTGCATCAGCCGGCCGGCGTGGCGCAGTGCGGTGCGCACCGTCTCGGGCGTGAACGGCGGCGCGTAGAAGCGCACGCCGGTCGCATCGAACAGCGCATTCGCGACGGCGGCCGGCCCCGGCACCGACGCCGATTCGCCCGCGCCGAGCGGCGGCTCGCCTTGCCGCTGCATCAGCACGACGTCGACGTCCGGCACTTCGTCGAACGTCAGGATCGGGTAGCTCGCCCATTCGCGCGACGCGACCTTGCCGTCGGCGAACCGCACGCGCTCCTTCAGCGTGCGGCTCAATACCTGGATCACGTTGCCGTGAATCTGGTGACGCACGCCGTCCGGGTTGATCATCGTGCCGGTGTCCTGGCCGACCGTCACGCGTTCGATGCGGATCTCGCCCGATACGCGATCGACGCTCAGGTCGACGATCCAGGCGGACCATGCCGCGCCGAAACCGGGGAAGCGGCTGTGGACGTAGCGCGCGTAGGCGACGCCGCGTCCGCGTACGACCCGCGATGCGTCGCGTTCATTTCCACGGCCCGTGCGCGGCGTCCAGCCCGCGCGATCGGCCACCGCCTGCAGCAGTTCGGCCGCACGTATGTCCTGCAGATGCCGAAGCCGGAACGCGAGCGGATCGATGCCGGTCAGTGCCGCGCATTCGTCGACGAACGCGTCGTGCGCGAACGAGTTCGGTAGCGCCGACACGCCGCGCAGCCACGATGCGCGCACGAGCGGCGCGAGATCCTCGCAGACGAAGCGGCGGTTCGGGCTTTCATAGGGGGATACGGCCGTCCGGTCGCCCATCTCGAACACGCGCGGCTCCGGCGCGATCGCGCCCGTCAGGAGCGTCGCGAGCAGCGGCGCGTCGTTCGACGGATAGCGTGTCGCGAAGTCGTAGCCGAGCAGGCGGCCGTCACGTGTCACGGTGCCTGTCACCCGCATCAGCTGCCCGGCACCCTTCGGTTCCCACAGATGCTCGTCTGCGCGCGACAGTTGCACGCGTACCGGGTGGCCGACCGCGCGCGACAGCAGCAGCGCGTCGCCGCAGACGTCGTCCGCGCCGTTGCGGCCGTAACAGCCGGCCGCTTCCATCCGCACGATGTCGAAATCGGCTTCGTCGCGTGCCACGAGCGTCGCGAGGTCGTAGCGCAGCGACACGGGGTTCTGCGTACCGGACCATACGGTGATCCGGCCGTTGCCCGGCGCGCGATAGTCGGCGAGCGCGCACGATGGACCGATCGATCCGTGCATCTGGAACGGCCACGCATAGGTGCGCGACAACGTGATCGTGTCGGGTTGCGCGCGCGCCGCATCGACGTCGCCTTCGTCGAGCAGTACGCGGCGCTGCGCGGGCGCGGCGGCGATCGCGGCGGCGGGGGTGTCGAGCGACGGCAGCGCGGGATGCGGCCGCCACGTGACGCGCAGTTGGCGCGCCGCGCGGATCGCATGTTCCTCGCGCTCGGCGACGACACCGACGAAGTCGCCAAGCGCAACAACCGCCACGAGCCCCGGCACGTCGGCGACGGATGCGCGATCGATGTCGACCAGCGACGTGCCGACGAACGCGCCGCTGTCGTGGCCGGCATACGGCGGCCGCACGACGCGGCCGTGCAGCATGCCCGGCACGCGCATGTCGTGCACGAACGTGAGCTGGCCGGTGGCTTTTGCGGGCAGGTCGACGCGCGGCGACGATCGTCCGACGATCCGGTAGTCCGAGGGATCCTTCGTGCGCGTATTCAGGTCGAGCGTCAGCGCGATGCGGCGCGCCGCGACCAGCGCGGCAAACGTCGCGGTGTGCCCGTGTGCCGACGCGCAGATTGTTCCGTCGTCGATGCTCAGGTTCGCGAGGTTGACGCCGAATTGCTCGGCGGCCAGCGTCAGCAGCGCGTGGCGCGCCTGCGCGGCCGCGCAGCGCAGCGGCGTCGCGGAAATCTGGATCGTCGCGCTCGCGATGGTCGGACCCTGGTTCGGCGTCGCGGCCGTATCGCCGAGCACCATCGTCACGCGCGCGGCAGGCACATCGAGCTCCTCGGCCACGATCTGCGCGAGCGACGTGCGAATGCCGGTGCCGAGATCGACGTGGCCGTTGAATGCGAGGATGCGCCCGTCGTCGAGAATCGCGACGAACACGTCGGGCAGCGCCGGCACGTACGACGACAGGCTGCCCGGCTGGCCGGGCGCCGGCTTGACGGGCGGCGCGGGCGGCCGGATCACGGTCAGGCAGCCGTCGCGCGCAAGCAGTTCGGAGCGGTTCACGGTCGAGGTGTCCTGTCGGGGAGGGCGCGGCCGGCGGTCGGTCGCACCGCGTGCGGCGCGCGGGCTTCGCTTGCCGCGCACGGGATGATGGCCGGCGGTTGCGCGACGGCGCATGCGGTCACGATCAATCTAGGTCGCCAAAACCGCAGCGTCAATCGCGTGCGGGCATGGGCACGGCCGCCGCCGCCGCTCGTGCCGCCCGCGCGGCACGGCTGCTCAGCGTGCGTGCATGGCATCGATCGCCGCGATCGCATCGTCGAGCGGCATCACGGCCGCGTATTTCTGCTGCATGTCGAACAGGTTCGCGTCGTGCGGCGCGATCGCGCGGTCGCCGACGCAATCGGCGAGCACAAGCGGACGGAACCCGTGCGACATCGCGTCGACCACGCTCGCGCGCACGCAGCCGCTCGTCACGGCGCCTGCGACGAGCAGCGTCTGCACTGCACGCTGCGCGAGCCAGGCGCTGAGTTGCGTGCCGAAGAACGCCGACGGCACGGTCTTGCGCACGACGAGTTCGCCGGCGGCAGGCGTGAGTTCGGGCACGATCGCGCTGTTCGGATGGTGCTCGGTCAGCGTCGCCATGCCGGGCACCTTCAGCGAGAATACGTTGTCGTCGCTGCCGTCGTCCGCGTACACGATGCGGCTGTGCGCGACGGGCCAGCCGCGTTCGCGCGCGAGCGCGAGCGCGCGCGTCGTGCGTGCGATCGCCGGTGCGATGTTGCCGCCGCCGAACGTCGCGGGATCGGCGAAGCCGACCACGAAGTCGACGATCAGCAGCGCGATGTTGCCGTGCGGCGGCAGCGGCGTGCCGAAACCCTGCTGGCGGTAGACGTTCGCTTCGGCGTGGCGGGAAAGATCGGTCATGGTGTCGGGCACTCGTCGGTCAGGCAGGTTGGTCGGTCACGCGGCCTTCGCGCACGACGGTCTCGCCGTCGAGCTCGACCGTGCAGCTGCGCAGCGGAATGTCGATGTGGCAGGTGGTCGTACGGTTGCCGCCGCCTTCGTTGTTCGGGCCGAGCGAGAACAGGAAGTTGCCTTCGAATGCGCGCGCATCCATCCCGATCGTCGCCTCGCGGTCGTACAGGCCGAGCGTCGACCAGCGCGCGCGCGGCTGCAGCCCCCAGCCGATGTGCGAGATCGCATAGCCTTCCGGGTCGGCGAACGTTTCCATGTAGTCGCGCAGCAGGTCGGCATCGACGCCGCCTTCGATGCGCGTCGCATAACCGCCTTCGACGGTCAGCGCGATCGGCTCGCTCACATAGTGTTTCTGCGGCAGCAGGATGTCGCCGCGATCGATCACGATCGTGCCGCGCGCGGTGCGGTCGTTCGGGTAGGTCAGCGCGAAGCCGCTCGGCCAGTGGTCCCAGCGGCCCGGCGCGTCGACGAAGCCGTATTCGGCGGTCGGCGGAAAATCGCCGAGCGGGCACACGAGCGCGGTGCCGGCCGCGGAGGTCACGCGCATCTCGCGTGCGGCGGCGATCTTTTTCGCGGCGCCGAGCACGCGCGTGCGGTCGGCCAGCGTCGGCACCATCCGCACCAGCACTTCGGGCGGCTCGACCGCGAGCAGGATCTTCGTGCCGGACTTCAGGATATCGTGCTGCTCGGGCGAGAACAGCAGCGTCATCAGGTCGAGCACGAGATCGCTCTCGCGCAGCGCGGCGATCGCGGCGCGGTTGCCGGTCAGTGGCGTCGTGCCGAGATAGGCGAGCGGATCGCGGCTGAACGCTTTCTCGCCGTTTACCGGCGGCAGGTCGAGCCGATTGACGACCGCGCCCATCGATTGCGTCGCGATCAGCGCGCACGACAGCGTCTGCGGATGAGTGGCCGCGCTCGTCAGGATCGTGACGGTCTGGCCCGGTTCGAGGCGCGACAGCGTGAGCACCTGCTTCCACGCGTCGATCAGTTGATAGTCGCTGACTGGCATCGTTGGCTCCGGTAAAGGCGTGAAGGAAAAATGGCGAAAGGCGGAATCAGGCCGCGAGCGGCGCACCGAGGAAGTCGCCGAATGCCGCGTAGAAGCCGGCCGCGTTGTCCCACGGAATCATGTGGCCGGCATCGGGCACGCGCACGTGGCGCATCGACGGCGTCGCGCGCTGCAGTTCGGCGACGTCGTCGTCGCGCACCACGTCGCCGCGCTCGGCCGTGATCAGCAGCGACGGCACGGCCAGTCGCGCGGCGTCCGCGTAGAAGTCGTCGGTGTGGAAGCCTTCGTACGTCGTGCGCACCGCGCGCTCGTCGCAGGTGTGCAGCCATTCGGCGCGCAGCTGCAATTCGGCATCGGTCCAGGTCGGGCAGAACGCGCGCATCCCTTCGGCATCGGTGCCGGCGCGCGCGAGCGCCATCGAGTCGATGTACCACGGCAGCTTGCCCGGATAGTCGCGGCGGTTCGGGCCGGACACCGGCGGGTCGACGAGCACGACCGACTCGAGCCCGCGGATGTCGCGCCGCGCCGCACGCGCGGCGATCCGCGCGCCCATCGAATGACCGACGAGGCTCGCGCGCGGCAGGCCGAGCGCGGCGACGAACGCCGCGATATCGTCGGCCTGCGCGTCGAGGCTGTAGTCGAGCGACGGCGACGCGTCGGACAGCCCGCGGCCGCGCACGTCGAGCACGTAGGTATCGAACGCCGCGCCGAACACTTCGCCGACGAAACCCCACGTGATCGCGGGGCTCGTGATACCGGGAATCAGCACGATCGCGGGGCGCGACGCACGCGCGCCCGATGCGCCGCCGTAGCGCAGGTAGTGCTGGCGGATGCCGTTTGCGCGGACGTTCGCGCCGTACAGGAAAGTCGAGGGCATGGGAACACTCCGAAGTAGCGGCGGCATTCAGTACGCGCCGGACAGCAGCGCACCGGCGCCGGGCACGATCGGTTCGAGATCGAGTTCGCGCAGCATCGCGTAGGTCGTCGCGATCGCGGCGGTGATCACGGGCTTGCCCGTCATCGCCTCGACCTTCGCGACGGCCGGCAGCGACGGCATCTGCACGCACGCGGACAGCACGATCGCATCGGCGTCCTGGTACGGCAGCGTCTTCACGATGTCGGGCAGGCGCGCCGGATCGTGGCGGCCGACGTCGAGGTTGTCGGGAATCTCGAGCGCGCGATAGTCGAGCACGTCGAAACCTTCGTTGCGGATGTAGTCGACCACGAGCTCGGTGAGCGGCTTCATGTAGGGCGCAACCACCACGATGCGCTTCGCGCCGATCACCTTCAGCGCATCGACGAGTGCGCCCGCGCTCGTCAGCACCGGCGCCTGCGCGCCGTTGTCGGCCGTGTGCTTCGTGAGGCGCGCCTGCGACACGCGGTGATAGCCGTGGCCCATCGCCATGATCGCGACGAGGCACGCGTAGCCGAGCACGTCGACGCGCGCATCGCTCAGTTCCACCGCGCAGCGGTCGGATTCGGCATCCATCGCCGCGAGTTCTTCCTTGACGACCTTCTTCATCCGCATCCGGCTCGAGTGATACGTGAAGCGCTCGGGCCGGATCGCCTCGCGCAATCGCAGCATCGCGGGAATTTCGGTTTCCATCGTCGTGTTGGAACTCGGCACGATCTGGCCGATGCGGTAGGTCTTGCTCATGACGGGAGGCTCCGTGTCGGTAAGGGGGGCGGCACGCTGGTGCGCGATCGCCTGATGTCGAGCAAAGTCTAGTGTGTACATTTGAAAATGGCAATGGATCAAAATGGTCGATACGAGACGGTGCTCGTTTTTGTGCATGAATTAAAGAGGATTTATTAGTGTTTTCCCGAATGTGGTGGCCATGGTCGACAATCCGCTTGTCCTGAATAAATTGAGTGTGTACGCTACATAAACGCCATTCAATCCGCCCGTTCTCGCACCGCATTCGGCGACGGGCTCACGATCAGGAGATCCGCATGAGCAAACCCCGTATCGCAATCATCGGCGCCGGTCTCGGCGGCACGGCCGCTGCGGCGCTGCTGCAGCGCGGCGGCTACGACGTCGCGCTGTACGAGCAGGCACCGGCGTTCTCGCGCCTCGGCGCGGGCATCCATCTCGGTCCGAACGTGATGAAGATCATGCGGCGCATCGGCTGCGAGGACGCGCTGGAGACGATGGGTTCGCATCCGGATTTCTGGTACAGCCGCGACTGGCGGACGGCCGACGTGCTGTCTCGGATTCCGCTGGGCGACTATGCGCGCAAGACCTACGGCGCGCGCTACCTGACCGTGCATCGCGGCGATTTCCACGCGCTGATGACGCAGGCGGTGACGCCCGGCACGATCCGCTTCGGCAAGCGGCTCGCGTCGGTGGAGGACACGGGTGGCGCGGTGCGCCTGACGTTTGCCGACGGCAGCGTCGAGACGGCCGACATCGTGATCGGCGCGGACGGCGTGAATTCGCGGATCCGCGAGCACCTGCTCGGCGCGGAACCGCCGCGCTATACGGGCTACGTCGCGCATCGCGCGGTGTTCCCGGCATCGCTGCTCGGCAACAAGCCGTACGACATGTGCGTGAAGTGGTGGTCGGAGGATCGTCACATGATGGTCTACTACGTGACCGAGAAGCGCGACGAGTACTACTACGTGACCGGCGTGCCGCAGGCCGAGTGGCCGGAAGGCGTGTCGATGGTCGACAGCAGCCGCGACGAGATGCGCGAGGCGTTCGCGGGTTTTCACGCCGATATCCAGCACCTGATCGACGTATCGCCGTCGATCACCAAGTGGCCGCTGCTCGAGCGCGACCCGCTGCCGCTGTGGAGCCGCGGCCGTCTCGTGCTGCTCGGCGATGCGTGCCATCCGATGAAACCGCACATGGCGCAGGGCGCGGCGATGGCGATCGAGGATGCCGCGATGCTCGCGCGCTGTCTCGACGAAGTCGGCATCGGCGATTACGCGGGTGCGTTCGCGCTGTACGAGGCGAATCGCGCGGCGCGCGCGTCGAAGGTGCAGCTCGTGTCGCACAACAACACGTGGCTGCGCACCAACGAGGATCCGTCGTGGGTGTTCGGCTACGACGTGTTCGACGTGCCGCTCGTGTCGCCGTCGCCGTCGCCGTCGCCGTCGGCGTCGCCGTCGCGCGGCAACGTGGCGGCCGTCGCCTGACGCGCAAGCAGTGTTCGCACCGGATGCCGCGCCGCCGTATCGGTGATCGATGCGGCGGTACGCGCGCATTTCGGCGTGTTATACGTGAGCGGTGTGCGCGGCGCCAGCCGTCGCGAGCCGGCGGCCATGCCCGCCGCCGGCCTCAGGTTCCGGCTTGCCCGTCTCCGGCCGGCCCGCGCCCCGCATTCCGGATCCATTCATGTCCCATCCCGCCTCCCCATCGCGGCCGCTCGCGTTTCGCGTGAACGGCACGCCGCACACGTTCGACGCCGCCGCGCCCGACGCGCCGCTGCTGCTGGTCCTGCGCAACGACTGCGCGCACAACGGCCCGAAGTACGGCTGCGGGTTCGGGCAGTGCGGCGCGTGCACGGTGCTGGTCGACGGGCAAGCGACGCGCGCGTGCGTGGTGCCGGCCGCCGCCGTGAACGGGCGCGACGTGACGACGCTCGAAGGGCTCGGCTCGCGGGATGCGCCGCATCCTGTCCAGCGCGCGTTCATCGATGAGCAGGCCGCGCAATGCGGCTATTGCCTGAACGGGATGATCATGAGCACGAAGGCGCTGCTCGATCGCAATCCGTCGCCGGACGATGCGGCGATCCGCGACGCGCTGCGCTTCAATCTTTGCCGCTGCGGCACGCATCTGGAGATCATCCGCGCGGTGCATCGGGCCGCGCGCTATCTGCGGGGCGACGGCGATGAAGCATGACCTGAGCGTGCCCGCGCTGGCCAATGACGATGCGAACGATGTGCGGCGCGACGACGTGGTTGCCGGTTCGGCGCGACATGCGGACGACCCCGCGCGCATGCACCGCGCACGTTACGAATGGCCGATCGGCGATGCGCGCGTGCAGGCGTCGTTCGATGTCGAGACACGGACCGCCGCCGACGGACGAATGACGACCTGGCGATATCGCGCGCAGGCCGGTGCGGTGCCGGATGCGGCTCGAACGGTGGCGGAGGGCGGAGCATGCGTGCCGTCGTCGCCGTTCGTCTATCGGCACGCGCAGACGTCGATCGAGATGGCCGACGCCCACCATGCGATTTCCGGTCACGCACACGCGTTCGCGCGCGAATCGTTCTTCGACGAACTTGCCGGTACGCTGAGGCGCGATCCGGTCGCATTGCGTTTGCAGCATCTCGATGCGTCGCGCGATGCGGGGCCGCGCGAGATCATCCGGATGGTCAGCGAACGTGCCGCGTGGGGCGAGCCGGCCGTGGCTCGCGGGCAGGCGCCTGCGCATGGGCGCCTCAGCGGGCGCGGTTTTGCATTCGACGGCGCAGGCGCGCCCACCGCGCCGTCAGGCGAGGACAACCCGCACGCCGACGCGAGCCGCGATCGCGAACCGCACTGGTCCGCGTGGGTCGTCGATCTCGACGTCGATCGCACGACGGGCAACGTCGCGGTGCGTCGCGTCGTCGCCGGACAGGGCGCGGGCGAACCAGGGCAGCCGTCGATGGCGGGGCTGCCGGCATGGCAGATCGAGGCGGCGATTTCGCGCGTGATGGGCGCGCGGCTGTCCGCGCGGCCGGCGCATGACGAGTCCGGCGGCGATGCGGCGCCGGACGCGATCGCGCATGAACTCGTCGCGTTCGACGACGCGGCGCCCGGCGCCAATCGCGCGCAATCGCTGTCGGCCTTCGATGCGCAACGAATCGAGCAGGCAGCCGCTCCGGCCGCGGCAGCGATCGCGAACGCACTGCATGACGCGACGGGCGTGCGTTTTCGCGCGCCGCCGTTCGACGCCGCGCGTATTCGTGATGCGCTGGCTCGGCCTGAGCCGGTCGATTCGAGCGAAAGCCGTTCCGGCGCGCCGCGCCGCCCATCGTCGCGCTGGCGCCGCTGGCTGGCGGGCGGCGGCGCGGGTGGAGTGGTCGGCGGGCTGATCGGGCTCGCCTGCGCGATCCTGCCGGGCCCGGCGCCGATCGCGCCGGTCGCACCGGGCGGCGCGGACAGCGCGATGTGGAGCGCGGCGACACTCGAACGCGGCCGCCTGATCGCACTCGCCGGCGATTGCGCGGTGTGCCATACCGCGCCCGGCGGCGCGACCAACGCAGGCGGTCTCGCGCTCGACACGCCGTTCGGCACGATCTACACGACCAACATCACGCCCGATCCGGAAACCGGCATCGGCGCATGGTCGTATCCGGCGTTCGCGCGTGCGATGCGCGAAGGCATCGGCCGCGACGGCGCGCATCTGTACCCGGCGTTTCCGTACACCGCGTTTGCAAAGCTGAGCGAGCCTGACCTGCTCGCGCTCTATGCGTACCTGATGTCGCAGTCGCCGGTGACGCATGTGCCGCCGAAGACGAAGCTGCCGTTCCCGCTCGACCAGCGACGCCTCGTGGCCGGATGGAACTGGCTGTTTCACGACGCGCGGCCGTTCGCGCCGGACCCGGCGCGCTCCGCGATGTGGAATCGCGGCAAGTATCTGGTCGACGGCGCCGGGCATTGCGGCGCGTGCCACACGCCGCGCAACGCGCTCGGCGCGGAAAAGGGCGGGCGCGCATACCTGGCCGGCGGCGAGGCCGAGGGATGGATCGCGCCGCCGCTCGTCGCATCGCCGGCGTCGCCGGTGCCGTGGACCGAGGGCGCGTTGTTCGACTACCTGCGCACCGGCTTCTCCGCGCAGCACGGCGTCGCGGCCGGACCGATGGCGCCGGTCGTCGCGGGGCTCGCGGCGCTGCCCGAATCGGACGTCCGGGCGATTGCCCACTATCTGGCATCGCTGTCGCCGCCCGTCGACGCGGCCGCGGCCGCCGACGCGGCGACCCGCCATGCACACGGTGCTCGAGCCGTCGCGACACTCGGCCTCGAGAGCGGCCGGCGCGCGTTCGACGCCGCGTGCGCGGTCTGCCATGCGGAATCGGGCGGGGTCGGGCATTTCGGCGTGCGTCCGCTGATGGGGCTCAACACGAGCGTCAGCCAGGCGGCGCCCGACAACCTGCTGCGCGTGCTGCACGACGGGATCGACCATCCGGCCACCGACGCGCTCGGCTATATGCCCGGCTTTCGCGACGCATTCGACGACCGGCAGATGGCCGAACTCGCCGCGTACATCCGCGCGCGCTACGCACCCGGCCAGCCGGCGTGGCGGAGCCTGGAGGAGGCATCGGCGAGAATCCGGCAGGAGCGCCCGCATTGACCGGCGTGCCGGCCATGACGGTGCGCGGCACGAAACCGCGCGCCGGCCGGGAAAAGCGCCACGGTGCGCGACGACGGGCGCGATGCGAGCCGTAAATCTTGCCGGCGGCGGCTCATCGTTTAACCATTCGAAACAATGTGTTCACCGAAAAGGGCATGATCTCCGGCGATCGGGCAGGCATACTGTCGCCTATGTTGCTCAATGCCGTCGAATCGACGTGCGCTTGCCTCCAATGTCCATCCCTGTACCTTTTCGATCCCTGCGATGGTTGACCATCACGGCTGCTGCATGCTTGCTCGCCGCGTGTTCGACCGCTTCCGACGTGACCACGACGTCGAACCCGAACGTCTTCACCGTGACGACGCGCACGCTCGGCGTGTCGACGACGTGGGCCGACGCCCATGAAAAAGCGGTCAGCGAAGCGACCAGCTATTGCACCCAGCGCGGCATGCGCGCGAGCTTGAAGCAGGAGTCGGTGACCGGCGGCCGCCGCGTCGACGCGCGCTCCGAACTCGCGTTCGAGTGCCATCCGACCTTCGACACTGCGTCGAATCCGCGCGGGTAAGCGCCGCGTCGCCTGCGCGGTCGCGGCTCTCGCGATCGCACTGCTCCGGATGTGAAACGACCCGCGATGCCGTTGACGGGCATCGCGGGTCGGCGCACGTCCGTCGCTCGCGTTACGCGGGTTGCGCCTCGTACAGTTTCACGCATGCGGAGAAGTCGAGCGTGCCGAGCCCCTGCTGGCTCATCGACTGATAGAGCTGCTGCGCGAGCGCGCCCATCCACACCGGCTGCCGCGCGCTGCGCGCGGCTTCGGTCGCGAGCCCGAGATCCTTCAGCATCAGGTTCGCGGCAAAACCGCCCGCATAGCCGCGCGCGGCGGGCGCCGCGTCGTTCACGCCCGGGTACGGGTTGTACGTATCCGAGCTCCAGCAGCGGCCGGTCGACGTGTTGATGATGCCGGCCAGCACGGCCGGATCGATGCCGAGCGCGGCGCCGAGCGCCATCGCTTCCGATACGCCCATCATCGAGATCCCGAGCAGCAGGTTGTTGCAGATCTTCGCGATCTGCCCGGTGCCGGTGCCACCGCAGTGCACGACGTTCTTCCCCATGTCGAGCAGCACCGGGCGGATGCGCTCGAACAGCGCGCCTTGCGCGCCGACCATGAAGGTCAGCGTGCCGGCCTGCGCGCCGCCGGTGCCGCCCGACACCGGCGCGTCCGCGAGCGGGAAGTCGCGCTGCGCGGCGGCGTCGGCCACCGTGCGCACGGTGCCCGGATCGATCGTGCTGCAGTCGACCAGCGTCGCGCCGGCACGCGCGCCGGCCAGCACGCCGTCGTCGCCGAGATAGACCGCGTGCACGTGCTGCGCGGCCGGCAGCATCGTGATCACCAGCGCCGCGCGGGCGGCCGCGTCGCGCGGCGAGGCGGCCGCCGTTGCGCCCGCGCGCACCGCGGCGTCGACTGCGTTCGCGTCGAGGTCGAACACCGTCAGTGCGTGGCCGGCCTTGAGCAGGTTGGCGGCCATGGGGCCGCCCATGTTGCCGAGTCCGATGAATGCGATTTCCATGTACAGGCTCCCCTTCAGCGCAGCGCGATCGTCGTGTTCACGCCGCCGGCCGTCGCGTCGTCGTCGAACCAGCGCGCGGTGATCGTCTTCGTCTGCGTGTAGAACTGCACGACCTGCTTGCCGTACGGGCCGAGATCGCCAAGCTTCGAGCCGCGCGAACCGGTGAAGCTGAAGTAGGGGACCGGCACCGGGATCGGAATGTTGATGCCGACCTGGCCGACGTCGATCTCGCTCTGGAACTTGCGCGCGGCCGCGCCGCTCTGCGTGAAGAGGCCCACGCCGTTGCCCATCGGGTTGCGGTTGACGAGCGCGATCGCGTCGTCGAGCGTGTCGGCTTCGAGCACGACCACCACCGGCCCGAAGATTTCTTCCGTATAGATCGACATGTCGGTCGTCACGCCCGAGAAGATCGTCGGGCCGACGAAGTTGCCCTGCTCGTAGCCGGGCACCTTCACGTCGCGGCCGTCGAGCAGCAGCGTCGCGCCTTCCTTCACGCCGGCGTCGATCAGCGACAGGACGCGTGCCTTCGCGGCCTTTGATACGACCGGGCCGACGTCCGTGCCGGCTTCGGCGCCCGCGTTGACCTTCAGCGCCTTGGCCTTCTCGACCAGATCGGGCAGCCAGTCGCGCGCACGGCCGACCAGCACGACGACCGAGGTCGCCATGCAGCGCTGGCCCGCCGCGCCGAAGCCCGCGCCGACCAGCGCGTTGATCGCCTGCTCGCGGTGCGCATCGGGCAGCACCACCGCGTGGTTCTTCGCGCCCATCATCGACTGCACGCGCTTGCCGTGCTGGCTGCCGAGGTTGTACACGTGCGTGCCGACGCGCGTCGAGCCGACGAACGAGATCGCCTTGATGTCCGGGTGCGTGCAGAGACGATCGACCACCGTCTTGCCGCCGTGCACCACGTTCAGCACGCCCTGCGGCACGCCGGCCTCGATCGCGAGCTCGACGAGCTGCATCGTCGACAGCGGATCCTGTTCGGACGGCTTCAGCACGAACGTGTTGCCGCACACGATCGCCATCGGGAACATCCAAAGCGGGATCATCCCGGGGAAGTTGAACGGCGTGATGCCCGCGCACACGCCGATCGGCTGGCGCAGCGTGTAGGTGTCGACGCCGCCCGCGACGTTCTCCGCGAATTCGCCCTGCTGCAGCGTACCGATCGAGCACGCGTGCTCGACCACTTCGAGGCCGCGGAAGATATCGCCCTGCGCGTCGGGCAGCGTCTTGCCTTGCTCGGCCGTCAGCGTGTGCGCGATCCGTTCGAGATTGCGGCGCACGAGATCCTGGAACTTCAGCATGATGCGCAGCCGCGCGCCGATCGGCGTCGTCTTCCAGGTCTGGAATGCGCGCTGCGCGGACGCGATCGCGGCATCGACCTCGTCGAGCGTCGCATACGGCACGCGGCCGATCACTTCCTGCGTCGCGGGGTTGACGATGTCGCCCCATTCGGCACTTTGCGATTCGACGAACGCGCCGTCGATCAGCAGCTTGGCGGTGGGCAGGGCGAGGGTGGTCTGGGGAACTGCGGCGTTCATGGATGTCTCCGGGAAACGGTGGTGCGAAGAAAAAGGGCGGCCTGCGTCCGTCGCGCGTGCAGCCACGGCGAACGGCAGGTCAAACGGGAATCGGGGCGATGCGGGCCGGTACTTCGGAGCGCTTACGGGCGCGGCGGACGCATCAGTGCGGTACACGCGAGCGCGAACACGCCGAAACCGACGAGATACGCGATCACATAGTGCGGCTGGCCGCCGCCGGCCTTGAGCAGCGACGTCGCGATCATCGGCGCGAAGCCGCCGCCGATCACGCCGGCGAGCTGCACCGACAGCGAGATGCCGCTGTAGCGGATTTCCGCCGGGAACTGCTGCGCGAACAGCAGCGATTCCGGCGCATAGAGGATCGGGAACACGACGCCGAGGCCGAGCACGATCGCCCACCATGCATACGACGTCTGCTGCGTGCCGAGCATCATGAAGAACGGCGCGGCGAACGCGCACATCAGCACGAGGCCGATCGCGAACATCCGGCGCTGGCCGATGCGGTCGCTGAGGTGTCCGCACAGCGGCATCGTGACGAGCGACAGCGCCGCGCCGGCCGTGATCGCGTGCAGCATCTCGGCCTTCGGCAGATGCAGCTGCTGCGTCGCGTAAGCGAGCGCGAACGTGACGACCATATAGAACCACGTGTTCTCGGCGGCGCGCGCGCCGACGATCGTCAGCACCTCGCGCGGATGGCGGCGCAGCGCGGCCGTCACCGGCGACTTCTCGGCCTTGCCCTGGCGCTGCATCTTCTCGAAGTCAGGCGACTCCGGCACCTTCGCGCGGATGAACCAGCCGAGGCCGACGAGCGCGATGCTCGCGAGGAACGGCACGCGCCAGCCCCACGACAGCATGTCGGCGTCCGGTAGCGCAGCCACCGCGGCCATCGCGACCGACGACAGGATCAGGCCGAGCCCGACGCCCGTCTGCGGCAGGCTGCCGAACAGCCCCTTGCGGCCCTTCGGCGCGTGTTCGACGGCCATCAGCACCGCGCCGCCCCATTCGCCGCCGACCGCCATCCCCTGCAGGAAGCGCATCGCGATCAGGAGTGCGGCGGCCCAATAGCCGATGCGGTCGTACGACGGGATCAGCCCGATGATCATGCTCGGCACGCCCATCAGCAGCAACGTGATCATCAGCATCGACTTGCGGCCGATGCGGTCGCCGAAGTGGCCGAACACGATGCCGCCCATCGGACGGCCGATGAAGCCGACCGCGAACGTGCCGAACGCGGCGAGCGTGCCGACGACGGGGTCCAGCGACGGGAAGAAGATGCGGTTGAATACGAGCGCGGCGGCGGTGCCGTAGAGGAAGAAGTCGTACCACTCGATCGTGGTGCCGGCCATGCTGGCCCAGCCGGCCAGCAGGTAATGCTTCGCGGTGCGGGCGGGTGCCGGCGCTGCGACTGTCGCATGCTCATCGAGGGTGGATCGCGTCTGCATGGTGTCTCCGAATTTATTGCCCGCGGCTCATGGTCCGCAGGTCAGGGTCGAGTATAGTTATGCGCGAATCCATGATGTACCGACAAGAAAACCGGTTGGATATGCATTTATGCATATCGATTGCCGGCCCGGAGACTCCTGCCCTTTTTCCCGCCGATGCGACACGCCACCGAGCCGGTTTCCGGCAACCTGAACTGGGACGACCTGCGCTTTTTCCTCGAAGTCGCACGCACGCAGCGCGCGAGCGGCGCGGCGAAGCGGCTCGGCGTCGACTACACGACCGTCGCGCGGCGCATTCGCGCACTCGAGGCCGCGATGGGCACGCTGCTGTTCGACAAGTCGCGCTCCGGCGGCTTCACGCTGACGGCCGAGGGGCAGCGGCTCGTCGCGTATGCGGATGCGATGGAGACGACCGTGCAGTCCGCGTGCGACCAGGTCGCGAACACCGGCGAGGCGCTGTCGGGCCACGTGCGGATCGGGTCGACCGAAGGGTTCGGCTGCTTTTTCCTCGCGCCGCAGCTTGCGCAGTTTCGTGTCGCGCATCCGCACGTGACGGTCGACCTGCTGCCGGTCCCGCATTTCGTCAACCTGCCGAAGCGCGAGGCCGATCTCGCGATCACGCTCGAGCGCCCCGAGCGCGGACCTTACGTGGTCACGAAGCTGTGCGACTACCAGTTGCGGCTTTATGCGACGCGCGACTATCTGGCGAACCATCCGCCGATCGCCTGCACCGCCGATCTCGCGCAGCATGCGTTCATCAGCTACGTCGACGATCTCGCGTTCAGCAGCGAACTGCTGTACCTGGAGCGCGCGGTGCCGGGCGCGACGGCCGGGTTGCGCACGACGAGCGTGATCGCGCAGGTGTTCGCGGCGCTGCAGGGCGGCGCGCTCGCGATCCTGCCGTGCTTCATGGCGGCCACGCAGCCGGCGCTGGTGCCGGTGCTGCCGGACGACGTGATGGTCACGCGGTGCTTCTGGCTGACCTGTCGCGAGGATCTGCGCAAGCTGCGGCGCGTGACGGCGCTGTGGGATTACCTGCGCGCGGCGGCGGACGCGAACCGCGCGTTGCTGATGGGGGAGTCGGAGCGGCTTCGGTTCGTCGGGGATCCGGAATAGCGGATCGGCGGTTTGACGGACGACCGGCGCGGCGGCGGTGATTCGCCCGGCGGGCCGACGCGTGGCGATCAGGCGGCTGGCCGGCCCTCAAC
This sequence comes from Burkholderia sp. 10_S31, assembly GCF_056930375.1. NCBI lineage: Bacteria > Pseudomonadati > Pseudomonadota > Betaproteobacteria > Burkholderiales > Burkholderiaceae > Burkholderia > Burkholderia sp. 10_S31. The sequence goes on along the minus strand of NZ_JBXOWK010000001.1, from coordinate 2,481,155 downwards.
CCGGACAACCGAGCCGATCCGCGAGCTCATTCAGGTCCTTGACGTCGAAGTCCCACGCATCGTCGGCTTTCAGGTCCGTCGTCTGATGGGGCCCGTGTTCGGTCGGCCGCAGCACGAACGCGGTCGACAGTCCGAGTTGCCGCGCGGCGGCGAGGTCGCCGTTGTGCGCGGCGACCAGGCACAGCCCGGCCGGCGCGACGCCGAGAATCTCGACCGCATCGGTATAGACCTTCGGCGACGGCTTGTACGCGTGCGCGACTTCCGCGCCGAGGATCGCGTCCCACGGCAGGCCGCCGTGCTTCGCGACGTCGACCATCAGCCGGATGTTGCCGTTCGACAGCGGCGCGATCACGTAGCGCTGCTTGAGCCGCTGCAGCGCCGCGACGGAATCGGGCCACGGATCGAGCCGGTGCCACGCGAGGTTGAGCGCGTCGATCTCTTCATCGGGCGCACCGTCGATGCCGTAGCGATCGAGGGTGCGCACGAGGTTCTCGCGATGCAGCACGTCGAGCCGCACGTAGCGCCTGCGCCCGCTGCGGATTTCCTCCATCGACGGCGAATATTCGCGGCGCCACGCATCGGCGAATTCGAACGGATCGAGATCCGGCGCATGGCGTGCCAGGAACGTGGCGGCTTCGCGCGCGACGCCGTTTCTCCAGTCGACGATCGTTCCGAACACGTCGAAAACGAGCGCCTTGATGTCGGCAGGGTTCGTCATGGGATTTCCGTGCAGGTCGGTGGAAGGGGTGCAATGCGCTGCGCGGCGGCAGCGCGCGACGCCGGTTCTAACGACATTGAAGCACGGTTCCGCCAACGCGGCTGGCCGCGGCGTCGCGATGAACCCCGGGGGTGGCTGGAGCGCGTCGCGCCGCGTTGGGAAGGCGGGTTGGGGAAGCCGGTGCGGCAACGCAAGTCACGGGCCTTCGGCACTGACCTTCGGCACATTCTCGCTCGCGTGTGCGGCGCCTACGCTGGCCTCGTTGCCGGTGCGTGCCGGCGGCGCCCCTCAACCAACCGGGAAGGACATGCCATGCCAACCATTTCAGTCTACGGGTTCAGGCCGGACGGCGGCCCGAGCCAGCTCAGCGCGCAAGCCACGCGCGACAACCTCAACCAGGACCATCCGACGTGGGCCGTGACGCTGGCCTATACGGCGAGCACCACGACGGCTGCGTTCACGTCGGCCACGGCGTCCGACGCGGATCTCAGGGCCGCGCTGGAGACGGCTTACCCGTCGGCGAGCTACCACGTGGTCTAGCTTCACGAGCGCCCGCCGGGGCGCTCAGTGATGCTTGCGGATCTGCACTTGAACTTTCCCGTCGCGGATCGGCATCACGCCGCTCTATCGCGACGACATGATCGTCGTGTGCGCGCCGCGTCATCCGCTGCTGCGGCGCCCGCGGGTCAGATGGCGAGACGCGGCGGCGTTTCCGTGGATCGCGCCGCCGCTCGGTTCGCCGGCGCACGCGGCGCTCGACGCCGAGTTCGCGAAGGCATGCCTGCCGCCGCCGGCCGTGCTGATGGAATCGGTGTCATGGCAGACCAACCGTGCGGTCGCCGAACAGACGCCGTGCCTGTTCGCGCCGTCGGCCCGCGCGTTCGCCATGGCGGCCGACGCCGGCGAGCGCGTTCGCCGCCTGCCGCTGAAGCCGTCGACGATGCCCGACACGGTCGGCGCGCTGTACGCGGCGCCCGCGAGCGGGTCGGTGACGGCCGCGATCGACGCGCTGAAGGCCGTCACGCGCGAGCCGCCCGGCGCGAATGCGTGAGCGGTGCGACGCGCGGCAACCGTCTGATGAATCGCGCTGCGGCACGCATGGCGGCCGCAACCGCGCGTAAGCCCTGATGCGCGCGGATGCGCGGGGCGGCGTGGATTGGTGTTAAATGTAACTTGGTGCGCGTTGCGGCGCGCACGCATGGGGACGCCCCGGGCTAGCGTAAACCCGGGGCGACAAAAAACGGCACGAAGGATCGCTAACGAATCGGGCGCATCAGAACCCGGTCGAACTGACGGCAGGATTCATCTTGAATACCGAACCGCAAAGTTCTCGCTACAGCCTCGGTCTTGCGGCGGAAGTCCTCGCGTCCGAGCAAAGCGTGCTGAGGCTGATCACGCGCAACACACCGCTGCCGGAACTGCTCGTCGAGGTTTGCCGGCGCGCCGAGGCGCTGCTCGGCGACGGCGCGTCGTGCACGATCCTGCTGCTCGACGCGGACGGCGTGCATGTGCACGTCGGCGCCGCGCCGTCGCTGCCCGCGCAGTACAGCACCGCGATCGAAGGCGCATCGATCGGGCCCGCCGCGGGCTCGTGCGGCACGGCGATGTACGAGCGCCGGATGATCGCCGTCGAGGATATCGAAACCGATCCGCTGTGGGCCGACTATCGTGCGTTCGCGCTGCCGCTCGGCCTGCGCGCGTGCTGGTCGGTGCCGTTCCTGGACGATACGGGTACCGTGCTCGGCGCGTTCGCCGTCTATCACCGTATGCCGCGGCGGCCCAGCGACGCGGAATCCGACCTGCTGCGCGATATCGGCAACAGCGTCGGCCTTGCGGTGCACCAGGACTGGATCGCGCGGCAGCTCGCACGCAGCGAGGAACATCACCGCCTGGTCGTCAACAGCCTGAACGAGGGGATTCTCGTCGTGTCGCCCGACGGTGTGGTGGTCGCAAGCAATCCGAGCGCGAACCGGATGATGCGCGTGAAGGGCGACCTCGTCGGACGCCGGCTGTCGACGGTGGTCCTGTACAAGCTGCACGAGGACGGCACGCCGATCGCGCCCGACGAATGGCCGACCCGGCGCGCATTCGTCACGGCCATGCCGCTGCTCGACTACTCGGTCGGCTTCGGGCTCGCGGACGGCGACATCATCTGGGTGCGCGGCAACGCAGTGCCGATCGTGAAGCCGGGCGAGACGCAGCCCGAATCGGTGCTCGTGTCGTTTCACGACATCGGCCCCGTGCGCGAAGCGCAGCAGCAGCTGCGCTACCTGGCGACGCGTGACGCGCTGACGGGGCTCTACAACCGGCGCTGGCTCTCCGAGCGGATGCGCGAGCTGTTCGGCACGCGCGATGCGGCGGACGGGCCCGCGCGCGTCGCGATCCTGTTCATCGATCTCGTCGGTTTCAAGAAGGTCAACGACACGGCCGGCCACGACGCCGGCGACGCGCTGCTGCGCAGCGTCGCGGCGCGCCTCGCGGCCTGCGCGGGCGGGCGCCATGCGCTCACGCGCGTCGGCGGCGACGAATTCGTGATCCTCGTCGACCACTGCGATGATCCCGACGAGCTGGCCGTGCTCGCACGCGAGGTGATCGACACGATCGCGAAGCCGTTCGCGATCGCGAACAACGAGTACTGGCTCGGCGTGTCGATCGGGATCAGCGTTGCGCCGCGCGACGGCGACGATGCGGTCACGCTGATGCGCAATGCCGACTCCGCGATGTACGACGCGAAGCAGCGCGGCCGCAATCACTTCACGTTCTTCACCGCGCAACTGAATCTGCGCCTGCAGCGCCGCTTCGCGATCGAGCAGTCGTTGCGGCGCGCGATCTCCTCGGATGCGCTGCGGCTCGCCTACCAGCCGGTCGTCGACGCGCGCAGCGGCCGGACGGTGGGCGCCGAAGCACTGCTGCGCTGGACGAGCCCCGAGCTCGGGCCGATGTCGCCCGCGGAATTCATCCCGGTCGCGGAAGATACGGGGCTCATCGTCGCGATCGGCCAGTGGGTGCTCGAAACGGCCTGCCGGCAGGCCGCCGAATGGCGCCGCACGATCGCGCCCGACCTGATGCTTGCGGTCAACCTGTCGCCGCGGCAGTTCCACGAAGGGCTCGTCGAGTCGGTCGACCGCTGCCTTGCGCAGACGCGACTCGATCCGGGCGCGCTCGAGCTGGAAATTACCGAAGGATTGCTGATGAACGACACGGACACCGTGCTGCCGATGCTCGAGGCGCTCACGGACATGAACGTGCGGATCTCGGTCGACGATTTCGGCACCGGCTATTCGTCGCTCGCGTACCTGAAGCGGTTTCCGCTGCACAACCTGAAGGTCGACCGGTCGTTCGTGTCGGGTGTGCCCGATCATCGCGACTCGGTCGCGATCACGCAGGCCGTCGTCGCGATGGCGCATTCGCTCGGGATGAAGGTGACCGCGGAAGGCGTCGAGACGCAGGCGCAGTCGTGGTTCCTGCAGCAGATCGGCTGCGACATGCAGCAGGGCTACCTGTTCGGCCGGCCGCTCGATCCGACCGACTACGCGCGCCGGCTCGTCGCCGTGTAGGCGCTCAGGCGAAACCGCCGCCGGCCGGCGGGGCGGGCGGGACGGTTGGCGCGGGCGGCGCATCGATCTCGACACGATTCTTGCCGTCGTGCTTCGCGCGATACAGCGCACGATCGGCCGCCTCGATCAGCGATGTCGTCGGCAGGCCGTGGGCCGGCACGATGCTCGCGCCGCCGATGCTGATCGTCACGTAGCGACCGGTCGACGAGTGCATGTGCTCGAGCCGCAGCGTCTCGATCGCGAGGCGGATCTTCTCGCCGAGCAGCCGCGCGGCGCCCGGCGACGTGGTCGGCATCACGACGGCGAACTCCTCGCCGCCGAAGCGCGCGGCGAGATCGCCGGACTGCCCGAGACAGCGCTCGATGGTCGCCGCGACCTGCTTGAGCACGCTGTCGCCCGACACGTGGCCGTACGTGTCGTTGTACAGCTTGAAGTTATCGACGTCGATCATCAGCAGCGACAGCTCGCTGCGCTCGCGCGTGGCGCGCCGCCACTCGGCGGCCAGGTATTCGTCGAGATAGCGCCGGTTCGACAGCCCGGTCAGGCCGTCCGAATGCGTGAGGCGCCGCAGTTCGAGATTGGCTTCGAGCAGTTGCTGCTGCGATTGCCGCAGCGCGCGATAGGCCTCGTCGCGCTGCAGCAGGTTCATGTACGAGCGCGAGTGATAGCGGATCCGCGCGACCAGTTCGATGCGGTCGGGCAGTTTCACGAGGTAGTCGTTCGCGCCGGCCGCGAATGCGGCGCTCTTGATCACCGGCTCCTCCTGCGTCGACAGCACGATGATCGGTACGTCGCGCGTCGCCGGATTGGCGCGGTACGTCTTCACGAGGCTCAGCCCGTCGGTGCCGGGCATCACGAGATCCTGCAGGATGACGGTCGGCCGCGTCTCGATCGCGGTTGCCAGCGCGTCGTCCGAGCGCGGACAGTAGTGGAAGTCGATGCCGTCTTCGTCGACGAGCGCGCGCCGGACGGCTTCCGCGACGATCGTCTGGTCGTCGACCAGCAGGACCATCGCGGGGGCGTCGGCGTGCGGCGTGGGCCGGACGTGTGCGGCGTCGAACGCCGCATGCAGGCCGCCGGGCGGCCGGGTGAGATCGCTAGTCATGATTGATGCCAGGTTGCGCCATGGCTGCGAGGGGTGTAACGGGGTTTCATCGGGCTGGGTCAGATCCGTGCGAGCGCCGCCAGTTCTCCCGCGATGCGCTCGAGCGGCAGGATCGCGCGTGCCGCGCCGAGCGTCGCGGCCGCTTTCGGCATCCCGTAGACGGCGCTGGTCGCCTCGTCCTGCGCGATCGTGTGGTAGCCCTTCATCCGCAGGGCCTTCAGGCCGATCGCGCCGTCGCGTCCCATGCCGGTCAGCAGCACGCCGATCACGCGACCCGGCCAGTGCTCGGTCAGGCTGTTGAAGAACACGTCGACCGACGGCCGGTACGGCGTGGCGGCCGGCTCGCGCGTGTATTCGAGCATGCCGGCGCGCGTGATGCGCAGGTGATCGTCGGTCGCCGCGAGCAGCGCGACGCCCGGCTGCGGACGGTCGCCTTCGCGCGCGACGCGCACGGTTAGCGGCGTCTGGCCGTCGAGCCATTGCGCCATGCCTTCGGCGAATGCGCGATCGACGTGCTGGACGATCACGATCGGCGCGCTGAAGTCGGCCGGCAGGCTGCCGAGGATCGACGCGAGCGCGCCGGGGCCGCCGGCAGACGCGCCGATCGCGATCAGCGGGCCGCCGCCCGCGCGTGCAGTCGTGCCGGCCGCGCGCATGCCGCCAGGCGCCTCGAGCAGCCGGCCGATCTGGTCGATCTTCGCGAGCAGCAGCCGGGCGGTGTCGCCTGCTTCGCCTTCGCCGAGGCGCGGCGTGTCGACCGCGTCGAGCGCGCCGGCGCCCATCGCTTCGAACACGCGCCATGCGTTCGTGCCGATGCAACTCGTCACGATCAGGATCGCGCACGGGCGGCTCGAACGCATGATCCGCCGCGTTGCCTCGATCCCGTCGAACTTCGGCATGATCAGGTCCATCAGCACGACGTCGGGCGGTTGCGCGGCGCACAGTTCGACGGCCTGCGCGCCGTCGGTCGCGACCCACAGCACGCGGTGCTCGGGCCGGCGCGCGATCACACGGCGCATCGCCTCGACGGCAAGCGGGAGGTCGTTGACGATGCCGATGTTCACAAGCGGGATACTCCGGTCGGTTCGTAGTGTTGGAGGTGGGCCGGGTTCATGGAAGGCAGTGCCGGGCGGCGCCGCCGAATGGCATCGGCGGCCGGGACGGCACGGAATTCTTTTCGATTGGCGACGCCCGCATGCTGTCATGCGGCGCGAGCGGCGGCAATCGAAAAAATTGCGCATTGTGTCGTTTCCGCCCCTTTCTTCGATGGCCGGGCGGCATTCTTGCCGTCCGCGCGGCGAAAAACCGCGCACGCGGCCATGCGGCGGTGCGGAAAAAGTCGCCGGCGCGCCATGCCGGTGCGTTCGTTTCGACAGGAAGGGACGAGCGCCCGGGGGCGCGTGCGCGGCGCTTGCGTGCCGGCCGTACGACGGCAGGCACGCGTTCAGTCGTTCAATGGCTGCGCGCGTACCCCTGGATCAGCGCGCGCATCATCCCTTCGACAGTCGCGTCGAGCAGATCGGTTTCCTGCTCCGATTCCTCGACGAGCGCGGCATAGGCGGTCGCGAGCGTCACGCGGTCGACTTCCTGGCGTTGCTCCATCAGCGTCACCATCCCGTCCTTCGCCAGATGAGCGGAGAACGCGCGGCTGCCGATGGTCTGGAATACGTCAATCATGGCGGCTCTCCCGAACGTTGCCGATGCCTTCCAGTTTAGTCGGCGCACCGGCGCTCCGCCATGCGTGGCGGGAGCGGGGCGCACGCCGCGGACCGCTCCGGTTCGACACCGCAGAAACACCACGGACACACGGCCGGCGCAACGTAGTACCGGTTTCAACGTTTACCCGAAGCTTCAAATTATCGACTTTTTATCGATAAAGTCTCGTGTTAGATTTTGCGGCCTGAACCCGGTCGAAACCGGGCAGGCGGCGCGTCTTCGCGACGCCGCACATCCGACACAAGGAGGGGCAATGCTGGTGCTGATTGGGGTGCCGATCGTCGTGATCGGTTTCGCGCTGCGCTTCAATGCGCTGCTGGTGGTCACGATCGCGGGCCTCGCGACGGGGCTGGCGGGCGGGATGAATCTCGTCGACATCGTGAGCGCATTCGGCAAGGCGTTCACCGACAACCGCTACATGGGGCTGATCTGGCTGACGCTGCCGGTGATCGCGCTGCTCGAGCGCAACGGCCTCAAGGAACAGGCGAAGCGGATGATCTCGCGCGTGCACGCGGCGACCACCGGCCGCGTGCTGATGCTGTATTTCGTGCTGCGCCAGGTGAGCGCCGCGCTCGGCCTCACGTCGCTCGGCGGACACGCGCAGATGGTGCGGCCGCTGATCGCGCCGATGGCCGAGGCCGCGGCCGTCAGCCAGCACGGCGACCTGCCCGAGTCGGTGCGCCAGCAGATCCGCGCGCACGCGTCGGCCGCCGACAACGTCGCCGTGTTCTTCGGCGAGGACATCTTCATCGCGATCCAGTCGATCCTGCTGATCAAGGGCTTTCTCGAACAGAACGGGATCGCGATCGAGCCGCTGCACCTGTCGGTCTGGGCGATCCCGACCGCGATCGCCGCGCTGCTGATCCACTGCACGCGGCTCGCGCTGCTCGACCGCCGGCTGTCGCGCGGCTTCGGCGCCTTCGGGCGGGAGGGCGCGCGATGATCGGCCTCGAACCGCTCTATACGCTCGCCGGGCTGATGTTCGCCGCGTTCGCGTGCTTCAACCTGACCGACCGCACGAATCCGCGCCGCGTCGTCAATTTCGCGTTCTGGGCGATCTACGCGCTCACGTTCCTGTTCGGCGCGCTGCTGCCGCATTTCGTGACGGGCTGCCTCGCGATCGCGCTCGCGCTGATCGCGGGCTCGGGCAAGCTCGGACGCGGCAAGTCGGATGAAGCAGGCGTTGCGGCGGCCGCGCGGCGCGACGCGAAGGCGCTGCGCTTCGGCAACCGGCTGTTCCTGCCGGCGCTGCTGATTCCCGTCGTCACGCTGATCGGCACGTTCGCGCTGAAGCGCGTGCCGTTCGTCGATCCGAAGAGCGTGACGCTGATCTCGCTCGTGCTCGGCACGCTCGTCGCGTTCGCCGTCGCGCTCGCGATGTTGCGCGATTCGCCCGAGCACGCGCTGAAGGAGGCGCGCCACACGATGGACGCGGTCGGCTGGGCCGCGATCCTGCCGCAGATGCTCGCGGCGCTCGGCGCGCTGTTCGCGGTCGCGGGCGTCGGCGGCGTGGTATCGGGGCTCGTGAAGGACTGGGTGCCGATCGACTCGCCGTTCGCGGTCGTTGCCGCCTATACGGTCGGCATGGCGCTGTTCACGATGATCATGGGCAACGGGTTCGCCGCGTTCCCCGTGATGACGGCCGGCATCGGCCTGCCGCTGATCGTCCATCAATTTCACGGCAACCCGGCGATCCTCGGCGCGATCGGGATGCTGAGCGGCTTCTGCGGTACGCTGATGACGCCGATGGCCGCGAACTTCAACATCGTCCCCGCGGCGCTGCTCGAACTGAAGGACAAGAACGGCGTGATCAAGGCGCAGTGGCCGACCGCCCTGCTGCTGCTGGCCGTGAACACGCTGCTGATGTACGCGTTCGTATTCCGCTTCTGACGAGATGAGATGCCCATGACCGACCGACTGACTCCCGAACTCGCATCGAAATTCGCGTCGCTCGCGCTCGCGCACCTGACCCGCGAATATCCGAACAAGCTCACGCATTCGCTCGAAGGCCCGCACGACGTGCAGGGGCCGCGCGCGCTGCACCCGATCTTCTACGGCAGCTACGACTGGCATTCGTGCGTGCACGGCTACTGGCTCGTGCTGCGTGTGCTCGAACGCCATCCGGCGCTGCCGGAGGCCGAACGGATCATCGCCGTCGTCGACGCGCACTTCACCGACTTGAACGTCGCCGGCGAACGCGCGTATCTCGCGCTGCCGCACAACAGCGGCTTCGAGCGGCCTTACGGATGGGCGTGGCTGCTTGCGCTGTCCGCGCAGCTGGAACGGCTCGCGCTGAAGGGCGTGGCGCCGCAGGCCGCCCGCTGGGCGAAGTCGATGGCGCCGCTCACCGACCTGTTCGTCGCGCGCTTCGAGACCTTCCTGCCGAAGGCGACCTATCCGCTGCGCGTCGGCACGCACTTCAACACCGCGTTCGCGCTTGCGCTCACGCTCGACTTCGCGCGCGCGACGCAGCGCGACGGGCTCGCGGCGCTGGTCGTCGATACGGCAAAGCGCTGGCACCTGAACGATGTCGCGTGCCAGGCGTGGGAGCCGTCGGGCGACGAGTTCCTGTCGCCCGCGCTGATGGAGGCGGAGCTGATGCGGCGCGTGCTGCCGGCCGGCGAATTCGACGGCTGGTTCGCGCGCTTCCTGCCGGATCTCGCGCGCGGCGAGCCGGCGACGCTGTTCGTGCCGGCGACGGTCAGCGATCGCAGCGACGGCAAGATCGCGCATCTGGACGGGTTGAATCTGAGCCGCGCGTGGTGTCAGCGCTCGCTGGCCGGCGCGCTGCCGGAAGGCGATGCGCGGCGCGCGAAGCTGCTCGATGCGGCCGACCGGCATCTCGCGAGCGCGCTCGCGCATGTGGCCGGCGACTACATGGGCGAGCACTGGCTCGCGACGTTCGCGCTGCTGGCGATCGACGCGTAGTCGATTCGCTGGAGATCGGGCGACCGCCGGGCGGGGTGGCGGCCATAGCGTGAAAGTGTGCTTCGATCGCGTCCCCATCGGCAGGCGGGTGCGCCCGGGCTGCCTGGGCCCGCGTCGATCGTGATCGCGTTCGGGTACGCGCAACCGGCGAACACGTGCCGTCAGCGATCGCGCTTCTACGAACCATGACTGAACATGTAAACGATCGAATGGTCTTTGTACGAAATCCGTCGGGTTTTCGTGATTGGCGCGACGCCTTTGCATCGGGCGCAATACCGCTTTCCATCGGCCGACCGGCGCGACCCGGTGGCGAGTCGATACACTGCCGTACCGGTTGCACGGGCCCCGGCAATCAGGCCCCGACGAAGGAGACAGCAAGATGGACACCCAACGCGCAGCGGTCGTCACGTACCGCGGCAATGCGATCGAGAACACGCACGTCGCCGATGTGGCGGTGGTGGACGCCCGCGGCAAGCTGCTGTTCCGGCTCGGCGATCCGTTCCGGACGACGCTCGCGCGCTCGGCGGCGAAGCCGGCTCAGGCGCTGTCCGTGATCGAGACGGGTGCGCCCGAGCAGTTCGGCTTCGACGATGCCGATATCGCGCTGATGTGCGCGTCGCACAGCAGCGAGGAGCGGCACATCGCGCGCACGCGGGCGATGCTGGCGAAGGTCGATGCGCAGGAGTCGGATTTGCGATGCGGCGGCCATGCGCCGCTGTCGGACGCGGTGTACCGGGCGTGGATCAAGCGCGACTACACGCCGACCGGCGTCTGCAGCAACTGTTCGGGCAAGCACGTCGGGATGCTGGCCGGCGCGCGGTCGATCGGCGCCGCGATCGCCGACTACCATCTGCCGGAGCATCCGATGCAGGTGCGCGTCAAGCATGTGGTCGCCGATGCGTGCGGCCTGCGCGACGACGAGGTCGACTGGGCGATCGACGGCTGCAACCTGCCGACACCGGCGTTCCCGCTCGACCGCCTTGCGCGTCTGTACGCATCGTTGGCCGACGGCGCGGATACGCTGGAAGCCGGCGGCGCCGCGACGACCGATCGCGTGCGCGCGCTGGCGCGGATTCATCATGCGATGACGGCCCATCCGGAGCTGGTTGCCGGAGAGGGGCGCTACTGCACGGTGCTGATGGACGCGTTCGAAGGGCGGGTCGTCGGCAAGCTCGGCGCGGATGCGTGCTACGGGATCGGCGTACGCGCGTCGGCGCGCACGCGGGCGCTCGGTGCCGACGGCGCGCTCGGCATCTCGGTGAAGATCGAGGACGGCAACATCGACGTGCTGTACATGATGGTCAGCGAACTGCTGGAACGGCTGCAGATCGGCACGGACGCGCAGCGCGCGCGGCTCGCCGCGTTCCACCGGCCGCGGATGCTGAACACGCAGGGTGTCGAGATCGGGCACGCGACATTCCCGTTCGAATTGCAGCCTGCCTGAAGGGCGGCAGCGCGTCGATGCCGTGCGCCGTGGCGGCAAGGGCGGCGCGCATCGGCGCCTGATTGCCGACCGGCGTGACCGCGGCGGCGGCTGCCCTCGCAGCCGCTACGCGAGCGCGTCGCGAATCTTCATCAACTCGACTTCCGACAGCTCGCCGATGTGCGCGAGATGTTCCGCGAGAAAGTCTTTCAGCACGCGCAGCTTCGCCGAGCTGCGCCGGTTCGCCAGATACGCGATGTAGATGTAGTCGCCCGTCAGCTTGTTCTGCAGCCGATAGCGCGGCAGCACGGCTTCGAGCCGGCCGCTCGCGAGCAGGTCGCGCACCAGCCAGATCTCGAACTCGGCGATGCCGAGCCCCGCGCAGGTCGCATCCAGCAGCAGCTCCGAATGATCGGTGACGAGGTTGCCGGCCGGCAGTACGCTGTGCCGCGCGTCGCCGCGCACGAGTTCCCAGCGCGGATCGCCTTCGGGATGCACGTAGCGCAGGCAGTTGTGATGCTGCAGGTGGTCCGGCGTCGCGGGGCGCCCGCAGCGGTCGAGATAACCGGGCGTCGCGCACAGAATGCTGTCGTTGCGCGACAGCCGGTGGACGACCAGGTTGTCCAGGTAGTTCTCGCCCTCGTGAATGTCGAGATCGAAACCGCCGGCGACGAGGTCGTTGTGGTTGTCGGTGAGCCGCACGTCGAGCTGGATCGTCGGGTAGCGCGCGAGAAACGGCGCGATCAGCGGCGCGAGATGGCGGCGGCCGAACGCGACCGGCGCGGTGAGCTTCAGCGGGCCGCTCGGCTGGCTATTGAGCTCGGCGACGACGCGCAGCGTGTCGTCGAGGTCGGCGATCAGCGTGACCGCGCGTTCCAGGTAGATGTGGCCGGCCTCGGTCAGCGTCACGCTGTGCGTCGAGCGATGCAGCAGCGCGACGCCGAGCGCATCCTCGATCGCCGTGATCTTGCGCGCGACCGTCGACGTCGACACGTGCATCTCCTTGGCGACCGCGGAAAAGCTTCCCATTTCGACGACTCGCACAAACGCGCGCATCGCGCCGAGGTGATCGATGCCGGTGTCTCTCGCCATTGTTTTCATTCGTCTCTCGCTGTTGCGCCCCGCGCAAAACCGCTTTCGATAATACAGAAGCGAGCTTCTTTATGCAAAGGCATAGAATGCGACCCGTCGTACCGGGAAGCGGCGCACGCAGCCGGTTTCCTGCGGCGGCACGAGACAATTCAGGAGGGGCACCATGACGGAAAACGGCTTCCGCGTCGAAGCGGATCTTTTAGGGAAACGAAGCGTTCCGGATTCGGCGTACTACGGCGTCCACACGCTGCGCGCGAAGGAGAACTTCGACATTTCGGGGCGGACGATCGCGTCGCTGCCGTACCTCGTCATGGCGCTCGCGGCCGTGAAGGAAGCCGCGGCCGATGCGAACTGCGAGCTCGGGCTGCTGCCGGCCGCGTATCGCGATGCGATCGCCGCCGCCTGTGTCGAGATCCGCGAAGGCCGGCTGCACGACCACTTCGTGGTCGACATCATCCAGGGCGGGGCCGGCACGTCGACCAACATGAACGCGAACGAGGTGATCTGCAACCGCGCGCTCGAAATCATGGGGCATGCACGCGGGCAGTACGAATTCCTGCATCCGAACGAGCACGTCAATCTCGCGCAGAGCACGAACGACGTCTATCCGACCGCGATCCGGATCGCGACCTGCTTCGCGGTCGAGCATCTGCTCGAGGCGATGGCGCGCCTGCGCGATGCGTTCGCGGAGAAGGCCGATGCGTTCTCGGGCCTCCTGAAGCTCGGCCGCACGCAACTGCAGGACGCCGTGCCGATGACGCTCGGCCAGGAGTTCTCGACCTACGCGGTGATGGTGACGGAAGACATCGCGCGCCTGCAGGAAGCCGGCCGGCTGATGCGCGAGATCAATCTCGGCGCGACCGCGATCGGCACCGGCATTACCGCGCATCCGCAGTACGCGGAGAAGGCGCTGGCCGCGCTGCAACGCATTACCGGCCTCGACCTGAGCACCGCGCCGAACCTGATCGAAGCGACGCAGGATTGCGGCGCGTTCGTGCAGATCTCCGGCGTGCTGAAGCGGATCGCGGTCAAGCTGTCGAAGATATGCAACGACTTGCGGCTGCTGTCGAGCGGCCCGCGCGCGGGTTTTGGCGAGATCAACCTGCCGCCGGTGCAGGCCGGCTCGTCGATCATGCCGGGCAAGGTGAACCCGGTGATTCCGGAAGTCGTGAACCAGGTCGCGTTCGAAGTGTTCGGCAACGACCTGACCGTGACCTTCGCCGCCGAGGCCGGACAGCTCCAGCTCAACGCATTCGAGCCGGTGATCGCGAGCGCGCTGTTCCGCAGCTTCAGCTACCTGACGGCCGCGTGCACGACGCTCGCGGACCGCTGCGTGAGCGGAATCACCGCGAACCCCGAGCGGCTGCGCGAAACGATGGAGCGTTCGGTCGCGCTTGCAACCGCGTTGAACCCGTACATCGGCTACAAGCGCGCGACCGCCGTGGCCGCCGAGGCCCACGAGAGCGGCAAGTCGATCCGCGAGGTCGTGCTGGATCACCAGCTGATGACTGACGCGCAACTGGACGAAGCGCTGCAGCCTGAAGCGCTGATCCGCCCGCGCGCGTACTGATACCGGCCGCGCGGCGCCGGCGCATGCCGCCGGCGACCCTCGCGCTGCCGTTCCCGCAGCGTCCTGTCGACGGACGCCACACATCAAGAAACGGAGACATACCATGAAGCACGCCAGCGAGCGCCCGGCCGAGACGGCCGGCGGCGCGGATCCCCGTCACGCCGACCGGGATGCGATGTTCGCGTCGCACGAATCCGGCTATGAGAAACAGTTGAAGCCGCGACACGTGCAGATGATCGCCATGGGCGGTGCGATCGGCACCGGCCTCTTTCTCGGCGCGGGCGGCCGCCTGCAGAGCGCGGGGCCCGCGCTGGCGGTCGTGTATCTCGTGTGCGGCGTATTCGCGTTCCTGATCATGCGCGCGCTCGGCGAGCTCGTGATGCATCGGCCGACCAGCGGCTCGTTCGTGTCGTACGCGCGGGAGTTCATGGGCGAGCGCGCGTCGTTCGTCGCGGGCTGGATGTACTACCTGAACTGGGCGACCACCGGCATCGTCGACATCACCGCGGTCGCGATCTACATGAAGTACTGGGCCGTGTTCACCGACGTGCCGCAGTGGGTGTTCGCGCTCGGCGCGCTGGGGATCGTGTCGGTGATGAACATGATCGGCGTGAAGGTGTTCGGCGAGATGGAGTTCTGGTTCTCGATCGTCAAGGTGGGGACGCTCGCGCTGTTCCTCGCGGTCGGCGCCGTGTTTCTCGCGAGCGGCCATCCGGTCGCCGGGCAGATGACGGGGCTGCACCTGATCGCGGATCACGGCGGGATCTTCCCGCACGGCATCCTGCCGGCGGTGCTGATCGTGCAGGGCGTCGTGTTCGCGTATGCGAGCATCGAGCTCGTCGGCGTCGCGGCGGGCGAGACCGCCGATGCGCGCAAGGTGCTGCCGAAGGCGATCAACAGCGTGATGTGGCGTATCGCGCTGTTCTACGTCGGCTCGGTCGTGCTGCTGACCATGCTGCTACCGTGGACCGCGTACAGCGCGCACGAAAGCCCGTTCGTGACGTTCTTCAGCAAGCTCGGCGTGCCGTACGTCGGCACGGTGATGAACATCGTGGTGCTGACCGCCGCGCTGTCGAGCCTGAATTCCGGCCTCTATTCGACCGGGCGCGTGCTGCGCTCGCTCGCGATGGGCGGCTCGGCGCCGCGCTTCGTGTCGCGGATGAATGCGCGCGGCGTGCCGTACGGCGGGATCCTCGTCACGGTCGCGATCAATGCGATCGGCGTGCCGCTGAACTACATCGTGCCGTCCCAGGCGTTCGAGATCGTGCTGAACATGGCGTCGCTCGGGATCATCTCAACCTGGGGCTTCATCGTGATGTGCCAGATCCTGTTCCGCCGCGCGGTCAATCGCGGCGAGCTGAGCCCCGTGTCGTTCCGGATGCCCGGCGCGCCGTTCACGTCGTGGCTCACGCTCGGGTTCCTCGTCAGCGTGTTGGTGCTGATGGCGTTCGATTACCCGGGCGGCACGTGGACCGTCGCGATGATTCCCGTCGTCGTGCTCGCGCTGGTAGTCGGCTGGAAGCTCGCGAAGCGCGGTGCCGCGCGGGAGGCCGCTGCCGCGGCCGGCGCGCCGATCGGCGCCGATCCGGCGAGCAACGTCTGACGATATGTTCGATCGGCACGGGCGGGTCGACCGCCCGTCGCGCTCAGTTCAATCCGGCGCGTGCGCCGACCCAGCGGCCGAAGTCGCCGGCCATCTGCACCGTGAGTTCGTGGCCGGCGTCATAGAGGCGCGTGTCGTGCGCGACGCCGAGCGCCGTCAGCTTCGCGTCGGCCGTGGTTGCCCACGCGACCGGCAGCTTGTCGTCGAAGCGGCCGTGCATCACCAGCGCGTGGACCGCGCTCAAGGCATCGCGCGACGCGATCAGCGGATCGATCTCCGGCAGGATGCGCCCGCACAGCACCGCGAATGCGGCGACGTCGGCCGGCGACGTGAGCGCGACGCTCGCGCTCATGATGCCGCCCTGGCTGAAACCGGCGATCACGACCGGCAACGCGGGGCTTTCGTTCGCGTCGTCCCGGGCGCGCAACGCGCGCAGCAGCGCGATCAACTGCACGCGGCTCGCCTCCGCGCGGGCCGCATCGATTTCCGGGCCGTTCGGGCCGAAGCGCACCGGAAACCACGCGTGCTGGCCAGGGCCGAACGTCAACGGGCCGCGCACGAACGCGATGTCGATGCGCGGATCGATCGTGCCGGCCAGGTTCAGCAGGTTGGTTTCGTTGCCGCCGACACCGTGCAGCAGCAACAGCCGGCCAGCGGGGTGGCCGGCGGCCGGGCGCAGCCGGTACTGGAGGCCGGATTCGGAGTCGGTGGTCAGCGGCAGGACGTCGGTCATTGCGTGGGTCCGGTAGGGAATCAGTCGACAGTCTAGAGCGCGCGGGCGGGGAGGTGAATCGCCGGGTGGCGATTGATTGTTTCCTGATTGGAATGAATGCGGAGGCCGGGGCCCTCGGTATTGGGGACGGCTACTTATATCGTAGTGCGTGCAAATTTGCCGAGAGGCGACGGTTTGTCGTCAATATGCCGATTGGATGACTCGTCATCGCAACCCATAGTTGATAAAATAGATACGTTTTGTAGATACATGGGGTTGCGAGATGGAGACTGCCAAGATTTTCAAGCATGGTGGATCGCAGGCCGTCCGCTTGCCGAAGGATTTCCGCTTCGATACAACGGAGGTTCGGATTCGTCGGC
Source organism: Burkholderia sp. 10_S31 (assembly GCF_056930375.1). Lineage (NCBI taxonomy): Bacteria > Pseudomonadati > Pseudomonadota > Betaproteobacteria > Burkholderiales > Burkholderiaceae > Burkholderia > Burkholderia sp. 10_S31. Next base: position 2,464,351 of record NZ_JBXOWK010000001.1, on the reverse strand, counting down.
ACGGCGCGTCTGTCATTCTCGAACCGGTGCCGCAAGACTGGGCATGGCTGACACCGTTGATCGGCCCGGTTGACGCCGATTTCGAGGCCGCCGCGGCAACCGAGCCTGCCGCTCAGGAGCGTCCGGGACTGGACGTGTTTGAATGAAGTTTCTGCTGGATACCAATGCGGTGATCGCCATTCTGAAAGGCGAGCCGGCCATGCTGGCCCGATTGCGTAGGCATCAACCCGCAGATTTCGGAATTTCCGCGATCGTCGCGCATGAACTCTATTACGGGGCGTACAAAAGTCAGAGAGCGGCAGCGAATCTGGCACGCGTCGAGGGGCTTCAGTTCGAGGTCGTGTCGTTCGATGCGGAAGATGCGCAGCATGCCGGTGAAATTCGTGCGCAACTGGCCGCGGTGGGAACACCGATCGGGCCATACGATGCATTGATCGCAGGACAGGCGCGAGCGCGGCGCCTGGTGCTTGTCACGCACAACACGCGCGAGTTTGAGCGGGTCTCGGAGCTACAGGTCGAGGATTGGCTCGCGGCGGCGCGCGACAACTGACCGCAGTGCAAGTCATGTGGCAATCGGCGCGGATGGCAATCGCGAGCGGCTGGTCTCGCAGGGGCGGTATCGCGCTCGATCCGTGAGCGGCGATGACCGGGCCGGTGAGACGTCGCGCGTCATTGAATTCGCTATCGTGCGTAAAGGGCTGCATGACCGATCCGCTTCAAAGATAATGCGCAAACGTTTTACCGGTATTCGACCGGATTGAATGGCCGGATCATGATTAAAAGAATGAATATCCGGATTCGTTTGTTGCAGGCTGCCGGCAAGCCCAGCCGAACCGCATGGGCCAAGGGTTAACGGCCGATTCGAGAAAAACTTTAGGATTTTCCCATCGCAATAAACCATTGCGATTTCCTCAATGACCGATTGATTTTCAGTCATCGGACGGTCATACACCATCCCCGATAATTCGGCGCTCATATTCTTTCAATCGGCCAAACGGCGATCGAAGCCGGATCGCTGCGGGGAGCTGTACTCATGACCATCCGTCATCGCATTACGCTGCTAGTCGTCCTGACGTTTTTCGCGCTGTCCGCGATCGGCGTGTACGCCGTGTACCAGACGCGCAAGAGCGCGACCGAGGTGCGTCAGGTTACCCAGGGAATCGTGCCGAGCGCGCTCGCGTCCGCCGATCTCGTCGCCGACGTGAAGAACATCCAGATCGCGACGATGACGCTGGTGTACGCGCCCGACGCGAACACCGCCGCGCAGGCGCGCGACGAGCTGAAGGCAAAACAGGCCGCCCTGCGCGCGGCGCTCGACGCGCAGGCCGGATCGGCGGTCGGGCAGGCGCAGCAGGGCCTCGTCGCGCAGGCGAAGGACAGCGCCGCGAACTACTTCGCGGCGATCGACGATACCGTGAAGATGAAGGCTGACGGGAAGCCGGAGATGGCGCAGGCGTACCTGTTCGCGAACGTCGCGCAGTATCGCGACGAACTCGAGAGCATCGTCGATACGCTGCGCGTCGAGAAGAACCGCCAGAAGGACGACGCGATCGGCGCGCTGAACGGCATGCTCGCAACGACGGCGACCGCGATCGCGGCTGTCGCGGGCACGGTCGTCGTGCTGCTGACCGCGCTCGGTTTTGTGCTGTACCGGCAGATCACGCGCCCGCTGATCGGGATGCAGACGGCGATGAGCGAGATCGCGGCGAGCCAGGATTTCACGCGTCGCGTGCCGGTGGGCCGGATGGACGAGATCGGCCATTCGATCGTCGCGTTCAACGGGATGATCGAGAAGATCCAGGAGAACGCCGCGCAACTGAAGCAGAAGACGGCCGACATCCAGGCGATGCTGCAGAACATGCAGCAGGGGATCCTGACCGTCGTCGAGGGCGGCGTCGTGCATGCGGAGTACTCGGCTTACCTCGAGCGCATCTTCGAGACGAGCGACATCGCCGGGCGCGACCTGATGACGCTCGTGTTCGACGATTCGAGCATCGGCGCCGACGCGCGCTCGCAGGTCGATGCGGCCGTGCATGCGTGCCTCGGCGAGGACAGCATGAACTTCGCGTTCAACGAGCACCTGCTCGTCAACGAAGTCGCGAAGCGCATGCCGGACGGCCGCGAGAAGTGGCTCGACCTGAGCTGGTCGGCGATCACCGACGAGACCGACACGGTCGTGCGCCTGATGCTGTGCGTGCGCGACGTGACCGAGATCCGTGAGCTGACCGCGCAGGCCGGGGAGCAGCAGCGCCGCCTCGAGATGATCGGCGAGATCTTGTCGATCAGCCAGGACAAGTTCCACGATTTCGTGCACAGCGCGAAGGGCTTTCTCAGCGAGAACGAGCGGATGATCCGCCAGCACGAACGCGCGGATCATTCGATCGTCGCGGCGCTGTTCCGCAACATGCACACGATCAAGGGCAATGCGCGCACGTACAGCCTGCAGTATCTGACCAACATCGTGCATGAAGCGGAGCAGGCGTACGAAGCGCTGCGCCGCGCGGACGGCGGCCCCGAGTGGAACCGCGATGCGCTGATGGACGACCTGGCCCGCGTGCGCGAGGCGGTCGATCACTATGCGACGATCAATGCGGTCACGCTCGGCCGCCACGGCGAGCCTGCGCAGCACGGCGGCGCCGACTACCTGATGGTCGAGCGCGTGCATATCAGCGAGGGCCTGCGCATGCTCGATGGCGCCGATCCGGCGAACGCGGGCGACTGGCACGCGGCACGCGACTCGGTGCGCCGCCTGCTGAGCCAGTTCGGCACGCAGGGCATCGGCGATGCGCTGGGCGGCGTGATCGAGTCGCTGCCGTCGCTCGCGGCCGAACTCGGCAAGCCGGCGCCCGTCGTGCATATCGACAGCAACGGTCATCGCGTGCGCAGCGAGATCGGCGCGACGCTGAAGAACGTGTTCATGCACCTGCTGCGCAACGCGATCGACCACGGGATCGAGACGTCCGACGAGCGTCGCGCGGCCGGCAAGGCGCCGGCCGGCAAGATCGACATCGCGGTCGACGTCGAGGATGGTGCGCTGCGCTTCGTGCTCGGCGACGACGGCCGCGGCCTCGCGCTCGACCGGATTCGCGGGATCGCGCGCGAGCGCGGCTGGATCGATGCCGGCAACGAAGCCGCGCTGACCGACGAGGCGGTGGCCGAGCTGATCTTCCGTCCGGGCTTCTCGACCGCGCGTGCAGTGACCGAGGTGTCGGGGCGCGGCGTCGGGATGGACGCGGTGCGCAACTTCCTGAAGCGCGACGGCGGCGACATCGCGCTGCGCTTCACCGACGATCGCGTCGGCTCGCCGTATCGCGCGTTCGAGACGATCGTGTCGTTGCCCGTGCGTTTCGCCGCGAACGGTACCGCGCACGACGCCGAGCCGCACGCACGCGCCGGCATCGCGAACGTCGACGCGGTGGTGTGATCGTGCAGGCGTGGATGATTCCGATCGGCGCCGCGCTGGCGGGCGGCCTGGTGGTTGCGGCGATCGCCGCGATCGTGTGTCGCGTCGCGCGAGCGCGGCTCGTCGCCGCGATGATGCGCGAAGCGGATGCGTTGCGCGATGCGCTCGGCACGGCCGATGCGCGGGCCGACGAAGTCGTCGCCGCGCATGCCGAAGCGGCGCAGGCATGGGCGCGCCGCGAAGCGGAGCTCGAGGAAACGCTGGCGCGCGAGGCGGCCGGCACGGGCGAGCAGCGCGACGCGCTGCAGGCGCTCGCGACCGAGCGCGCCGCACTGTCGCAGCATGCGACGAAGCTCGCCGGCGAAGCGGCGCGGTTGCGCGGGCTGGCCGGCACGTTCGAGCGCTGGCACGAGCAGATGATCTCGCTGACCACGCAGAACCAGGACATGCGCACGAAGAACCAGGAGCTATCGGCGATCGTCGCGCACGTGTCGATCGTGTCGCTGAATGCGTCGATCGAAGCCGCGCGCGCGGGCACGGCCGGCCGCGGCTTCTCGATCGTCGCGAGTGAGGTGCGCGGGCTCGCCGCGCGCTCGCAGCAACTGTCGAACAGCTATCGCGACAGCCTGAACCGCAACGATCTCGTGACGGCCGCGACGTTCCAGGACATCCAGGCCGGCGGCAAGATGATCACGGCCGCGCTGGCGACGGTCGAAACGCTGGCCGGGCAGCTGCACGCGCGGCTCGAAGGAGCGGCGGCGTGATCAGTGCGCAGGCCCGGGCCGGTTTCGAGCGGATCTTCTTCGATGCGGCGCGCACGCGGCTCGCGTCCGGCGGCGCGTGCGAGATCCGGCCGGCCGCGGGCGATGTGCACGACGCGTCGCACGACCCGTCACGCATGCAGTCGCGCACGAAGTCGTACGCGGCGCCGAAGGTGCCCGAGCACGTCGCGGTACTGACGATCTCGGCACTGCATTTCCGGCTGCTGCTCGCGCTGCGCTTTCGTGACGACGAGCCGACGCGCCGTCATGTCGCCGCGGCGGCGCCTCGCGCGAGCACGCAGCGGCCGCTGCCCGAAGCGTTCATGGAAGTCGCGAACCTGTGCTGCGGCGCGATCAACCAGGCGCTGACCGCGCCGTTTCCCGATCTCGGGATGTCGACGCCTTACCTGCTGAGCGGCGCGAGCATCGACTACCTGCCGGCGCTGAACCTCGATCACGTGGCCGCATACGACGTGACGCTCGGCGGCGACGTGCGGATCGGCGCGACGCTGTGCGTGTGCGCGAATGCGCCGGTCGATTTCCACGTGCCGGAAGTGGCGAGCGTGGACACGGGCGGCGAGCTCGAACTGTTTTGACCGATTCCGAGGACTTCCCGAGATGACCGTAGACCAACCCGTCAGCAAGGTGCTCGTGCTCGACGACAGCCGTGCGCACGCCGCGACGATCAAGCGCTTCTGCGACGAGCACAACCTGGTCGGGCTGACCGTGCGGCGCAACCGGCTGCTGAAGGTGCTGCGCTCGAACATCGATCTCGGCGCGATCCTGCTCGCCGAGGACTACGGCGGCTCGCCGGACGAGAGCGCGATCATCGCGACGCAGATCGATGCGCTGCGGCCGGAGCTGCCGATCATCCTGCGCCGCGCGTCCGACGCGTCGCGCGACGGGCTGCCCGATGCGCTCGCGCGCGTCGCATGCGCGGCCTACGTCGCCGACGATCTGACGCCGCTCAAGCACGCGATCGATGAATACCTGTTCGGCCGCGACTACCCGAACGCGCTGGTGCGCGGCATCGCGGAGATCACCGAGGCGCGGCTCGACAGCCTGTTCCCGGGCCTCGCGATCGAGCGGGACACGCCGTGCATCGTCCGCGACCAGATCATCTTCGGCGAGGTGTTCAGCCTGATCGCGCTGGAAAGCGCCTGGTGCCGCGGCTACATGCTGCTGCAGACGAGCGAGCAGCCGCTGCTCGACATGATCGGCGGCACGCGAGACGACGCGCGCGCAGCCGATTTCCGCGACGTGAACAGCGTGCTCGGCGAGTTGACCAATCTCGTGTGGGGCGCGTTCAAGAACCGCTATCTCGGCGACGCCGAGGCGCTTGCACGCCATCCGGTGCAGGTGCCGCTCGTCGTCAATCACAAGCAGAAGTTCATTTCGTTCGGCGGCGACTGTCCGCAGCTCTGTTTCAAGTACCGGATGACCGACCCGGCATCGGGGCGGTCGGTGCGGATCGACCAGCGTTTCGTGTTCAGCCTGAGCTGGTCGCCGGAGGATTTCCGCGAATCGGTGCAGGACGTGGGGCCGATGGTCGAATCGGGCGAACTCGAACTGTTTTGAATGTTGAAGTCAGCAACAACGAAAGGGGAAGATGGCATGGCAAAGATTCTGGTGGTCGACGATTCGGGCACGGTGCGCGATGAAGTCGCGGGTTTCCTGCGCAATCACGGGCTCGACGTCGCGACGGCGGTGGACGGCAAGGACGGGCTCGCGAAGCTCAAGGCGACGCCCGGCGTGCGCCTCGTGATCAGCGACGTGAACATGCCGAACATGGACGGCCTGACGATGGTCGAGAAGATCCGCGGGGAACTGGCGAACACGTCGGTCAACGTCGTGATGCTGACGACCGAAAGCAGCCCGGCGATGAAGGAGCGCGGCAAGGCCGCCGGCGTGAAGGGCTGGATCGTGAAGCCGTTCAAGGGCGACGCGGTGCTCGACGCGCTGAAGAAGCTCGCGGGCTGACGGCGCGGCCGGCATGGTGCCGGCATCCACAGACTTCCCCGTTGGACTATATTGATGCGGTATCGCATCACGATCCGCATCACGATCGCTTTCGAATTGGGGACGTCATGGACTCGAATCCCGCTTCAGCAGAACCCATCCTGTTGCGCGACGTGCGCGACGGCGTCGTCACGCTGCGGCTGAACCGGCCGCAACAGTTCAACGCATTGTCGGAGGCGATGCTGGCGAGTCTGCAGGATGCGTTCGATTCGCTGGCCGCCGATCCGCGCGTGCGCTGCGTCGTGCTGGCCGCGGAAGGCAAGGCGTTCTGCGCAGGCCACGACCTGCGCGAGATGCGCGGCAAGCCCGCTCTCGACTACTACCGCACGCTGTTCGCGCAATGCACCCGCGTGATGCTCGCGATGCGCGCATTGCCGGTGCCGGTGATCGCGCGCGTGCAAGGGGTCGCGACGGCGGCCGGCTGCCAGCTCGTCGCCGCGTGCGACCTCGCCATCGCGGCCGACACCGCGCGCTTCGCGGTGTCGGGCATCAACGTCGGGCTGTTCTGTTCGACGCCTGCTGTCGCGTTGAGCCGCAACGTGTCGGCGAAGCGCGCGTTCGACATGCTCGTCACCGGGCGTTTCGTCGATGCGGCGACGGCGGCTGCGTGGGGGCTCGTCAACGAAGCGGTGCCCGAGGATGCACTCGACGCGGCCGTCGCGCGCAAGGTCGCGGAGATCGTTGCGAAGAGCCCGGCGGCGGTGCGCTACGGCAAGCAGATGTTCTACCGGCAGCGCGAACTGCCGCTCGACGAAGCGTATGCGTATGCGGGCGACGTGATGGCGCGCAACATGATGGAAGAAGATGCCGGCGAGGGGATCGACGCGTTCCTGGAGAAGCGCAAGCCGGCGTGGCGTTCCTAGCGCGGGGCAATAGCGGTAGCGCGTGCGCGTCGCACGATGCGTGCGTCCTTTTCACACGCCGCAAAAGCAAACGGGCCGCTGGCAAGGCGGCCCGCGATCGGATCCGGATGCGAGGCGACACGCGATCGTGCCGCCGCATCGGCGACCGGCGTTATCGCCCGTAGCTGCCCGTGCGCAGCGCCGGACGGCACGATCACGACCGGCACGCGCGGTGCAAGCGCGCACATCAGCTCGTAGCCGATCGTGCCGCTGGCTTCCGCGACGTCGTCGACCTTCACCTGATCGCCCCACAGCTCGACGCTCGAGCCGATGCCCGCGTTCGGGCACGGCGTCAGGTCGACGGTCAGCATGTCCATCGACACGCGGCCGACGACGCGCGTCATCGCGCCGTCCACCGCGATCGGCGTACCGGTCGGCGCGTGGCGCGGATAGCCGTCCGCGTAGCCGCACGCGACGACGCCGATCCGCATCGGCTGGTCGGCCGTGAAGCGGCGGCCGTAACCGACCGTTTCCTCGGGCGCGAGCGTCTGCACGCCGATGATCCTGCTGGTCAGCGTCATCGCGGCCATCAGCGGCGTGTCGGCGATGTGCCGCGACGCGCCCGTCGGCGACGCGCCGTACAGGATCGTACCGGGCCGCACCCAGTCGCGGTGCGCGCGCGGATGCCACAGCACGGCCGCCGAGTTCGACGCCGAGCGCTCGCCCGGAATCCCGGCCGTGGCCGCATCGAACTGCTCGAGCTGCCAGTCGACTTCGCCTTCGTCCGCATTTGCGAAATGCATCATCAGCGTGATCTTGCCGATCGACGGCGCGGCCGCCGCGCGTTCCCACGCGGCGCGGAAGGCGTGCGGCCGGTAGCCGAGCCGGTTCATCCCGGAGTTCATCTTCAGCTGGATGTCGATCGGCTGCTGCGGCTTCGCGGCGATCAGCAGGTCGAGCTGCTCGTCGCAGTGCACGGCTACCGTCAGCCGGTGGCGGTCGGCCAATTCGACGTCGGCCGGCTCGAAGATTCCTTCGAGCAGCAGCACCGGCTTGTCCCAGCCGAGCTCGCGCACGCGTACGGCTTCGTCGAGATCGAGCAGCGCGATGCCGTCGGCGGCCGCGAGGCCCGGATAGATCCGCTCGATCCCGTGGCCATAGGCATTGGCCTTGACCACCGCCCACACGCGCGATTGCGCGGCGGTGCGGCGGATGAAATCGAGGTTGTGGCGGACGGCGTCAGGACGAATATGGGCGACGATGGGACGGGGCATGACGATGTCTCGGGTCGGAGTGTCGTTCGGCGCACGTGGCGGCGCGGGTTCGGCAGGCTGCTGGCGCGACAACGCATCGAGCCAGTGTTGAGCGCTATCTTATTGGTGATCGACCAGTTTTAATTAACGTATTTGTCCGGGATTTGGTTGAATTTTTGGCGATGGGCCACTGCCGTCGCAACCTCCAGAGGCACCGCTGCCGAGTCCCCCGTCTAGAAAACCGGTGCGCGAACCGCTGGCGCAATGCTAAGCTCTGCGCCACCGTGTCATTGATCAATGTAATCATAAAAGAGGAGACTTTGATGACGACGTCCCAGCTGTGCCTGTTCATCGTCGCGCTGCTGCCGTTCCCGATGACGTTTCTGGCCAAGGCCCGCAAGGGGTACGACAATCACGTGCCGCGCGAGTACCTGGCGAAGCTCGAAGGCTGGCGCGCGCGGGCGCAGGCCGCGCACCAGAACGCGTGGGAGGCGCTGGCGCTGTTTACGGCCGGATTGGTCGTCGCCTGGCACAACGGCGCGAACGCGCATCACGTCGACCAGCTCGCGATGGGGTTCGTCGCGATTCGCATCGTTTATGCGCTGATGTACCTGCTGAACTGGGCGTCGCTGCGCTCGCTCGTATGGTTCGCGGGGATGGCCTGCGTCGTCGCGCTGTTCTTTGCCGCACCGTGACGAGGGAATGAACCGCCGACGCCCGCGCGGGCTTCGGAGGCGGGCACGCTACGCGCCGCCCGCACCGCCCGCACCGCCCGCACCGCCCGCACCGCCCGCGCCGCACACGGCGCACACGGCGCACACGGCGCACACGGCGCACACGGCGCCGCCTTGAGGTCACGCCGGATGGCGTTGCCGTTCGGGGCTCAGCCCGCTCGTTGAGCCGCGCCGGCGGTTGCCGGCATCAGGGGGCCACAGGTCCGGTGCGCAGTGCCGCATCGAAGCACCAGGCACCCGACACCAAACGCCCGCCCATGCGGCGGGGCACATCGCGGCGATCCGGGCTCGCGGATCGCCGCGGCAACACGCCAGTGCGCGGCAACGGCGGTCGCGCGCACCACAACATGCCCGACTTCAGGCGCCGCCGCACCCCCGGGCGCTTCCGCCGCCATTGCTTCCCACCTGCACCGCGCTTCCTTTTCCTCCGATCTATCCCGTCCGTCCGGCTCGGGTTTGTCTCGATGCATTTACCCATTGAGTATTTTTTTTGGTGTCGTACTATCCGTGTTGACAACACTTGTTGCACTACTGTCTAATTCAACATCGCATGTTGCGGTGCGGCTTGATGTCGTCGTTCCCCGGCCAGCCGGCCGGTTACATCGCTCAATCATGCGGAGAGAAACCATGAGTCGCCGTTCCTTCCTGAAAGCCGTCGCGGTGGTCGCCGCGCTCGGCGCCAGCATTGCGCACGCGGATACCAAGACGCTCGTCGTCGGGACCGATACGTCGTTCATGCCGTTCGAATTCAAGCAGGGCGACAAGTACGTCGGCTTCGATCTCGACCTGTGGGCGGAGATCGCGAAGGACCAGGGCTGGAAATACACGATCCAGCCGATGGATTTCGCGGGCCTGATTCCGGCGCTGCAGACGCAGAACATCGACGTCGCGCTGTCGGGGATGACCATCAAGGAAGAGCGCAAGAAGGCGATCGACTTCTCCGCGCCGTACTACGACAGCGGGCTCGCGGCGATGGTGCAGGTCGACAATACGTCGATCAAGTCGATCGACGACCTGAACGGCAAGGTGATCGCCGCGAAAACAGGCACGGCGACGATCGACTGGATCAAGGCGCACCTGAAGCCGAAGGAGATCCGCCAGTTCCCGAACATCGACCAGGCTTACCTCGCGCTCGAGGCCGGCCGCGTGGACGCGGCGATGCACGACACGCCGAACGTGCTGTTCTTCGTGAACAACGAAGGCAAGGGCAAGGTGAAGGTCGCGGGCCAGCCGGTCAGCGGCGACAAGTACGGGATCGGCTTCCCGAAGGGCAGCCCGCTCGTGCCGAAGGTCAACGCGTCGCTCGTGAAGATCAAGGCCGACGGACGCTACGCGCAGATCTACAAGAAGTGGTTCGGCGCCGAGCCGCCGAAGATGTGAGCGTGACGGCACAACATGGTGCGGCCGCGCGGCCGCGCCGGTCTTGAATCGAACGGGGAGCAACACGTGAATTTCGATTGGTCGGCGATCTGGGTGGCGTTGCCGGACCTGATGGACGGGGTCCGGTTGACGGTGTTCATCGCGTTTTTCGGGCTGGTGGGCGGGTTCATCGTCGGGATGATCGCGGGCATGTTCCGCGCATACGGACCGAAGGCGATGAACGTGCTCGCTCAGGTTTATATTGAACTGATCCGCGGCACGCCGATCGTCGTGCAGGTGATGTTCCTGTACTTCGCGCTGCCGCTGCTCGCGCATATCCGCATCGACGGCCTGACGGCCGCGATCATCGCGATCACGGTGAATTCGGGTGCGTATCTCGCGGAAGTGGTGCGCGGCGCGCTGCTGTCGATCCCGAAGGGGCTGACGGAAGCCGGCCTCGCGATGGGCCTGTCGATGCCGCGCGTGCTGCTGAAGGTGGTCGGGCCGCTCGCGTTCCGGCGGCTGATTCCGCCGCTCGGCAACCAGTGCATCGTGAGCCTCAAGGACACGTCGTTGTTCATCGTGATCGGCGTCGGCGAGCTGACGCGCAAGGGGCAGGAAATCATTGCGGGCAATTTCCAGGCGGTCGAGATCTGGAGCGCGGTGGCTGTCATCTACCTGATGCTGACCGGTGCAATGACGCTGACGCTTCGGCTCGTCGAAAAGCGGATGAGGATCCTATGAGCATGATCGAATTCCAGAACGTGTCGAAGAGCTTCGGCCATGTACCGGTGCTGAAGCATATCGACCTGAAGATCGACGCGGGCGAGGTCGTGGTCGTGATCGGCCCGTCGGGCTCGGGCAAGTCGACGATGCTGCGCTGTATCAATGCGCTCGAGAAAATCACCGGCGGCGAGCTGCTGGTCGATGGCCAGAGCGTGCGCGGCAACGCGTCGACGATTCGCAACATCCGGCTCGAAGCCGGCATGGTGTTCCAGCAGTTCAACCTGTTTCCGCAAATGACCGCGCTCGAGAACGTGATGTTCGGTCCGATCCAGGTGCGCGGCGCGTCGCGTGCCGATGCGCGCGATCAGGCGATGGCGCTGCTCGACAAGGTTGGCCTCGAATCGCGCGCGAATCATTACCCGTCCGAGCTGTCGGGCGGCCAGCAGCAGCGCGTCGCGATCGCGCGTGCGCTTGCGATCCGGCCGCGGCTGATGCTGTTCGACGAGCCGACGTCGGCGCTCGATCCCGAATTGCGCCACGAAGTGCTGAAGGTGATGCAGGATCTCGCGACCGAAGGGATGACGATGATCGTCGTCACGCACGAGATCGGCTTCGCGAAGCGGGTCGGCACGCGGCTGCTGTTCATGGATCAGGGCGGTATCGCCGAGGACGGCCATCCGGTCGACCTGATCGACCGGCCGCCGACACCGCGCCTGAAGGAATTCCTGAAACACGTGTCCTGAACGAAACCGAATCACCTGACATGCCGCTTTCCCTTACTCCCGTCATCGCCGGCACGCCGTTCGACATCGGCGTGCGCCTCGGCGAGCTTGCCCGCCCCGTGTTCGATACGTACATGCAGCAAAGCAGCGCATGGCAGGCCGTGCGCCGCTGGCGCGGCCATCCGTTCGTCGCCGCGCTGCGGCAGGCGGCGCTCGCCGCGTACCCCGATCTCATCGCGGAACTGGACGGGATCGCGGCAGGCGTCGGCTGGCCGTCCGAGGACATCTTCCTGTGGAACTGCCGCGGCGAACTGATCCACAACGCGCCGGACGGCTGCACGACGCTCGCCGCGCGCGACGCGCACGGCACACGCTGGATCGCGCACAACGAGGACGGCGATCCGTACCTGCGCGAGCGCTGCCTGCTCGTCGACGTGCAGCCACAGGGCAAGCCGGGCTTCATCAGCTTCTATTACCCGGGCTCGCTGCCCGGGCATACGTTCGCCGCGAACCGCGCGGGCATCGTGCAGGCGATCAACAACCTGCGGATCCGTACGCCGGCGCCCGGCGTGCCGCGGATGATCCTCGCACGCGCGGTGCTCGACGCGACGTCGCTCGATGTGGCCGCCGACGTGCTGCGCACGCATGCGCGTGCCAGCGGCTTTCATCACACGCTCGGCGCGACCGGCGATGCGCGGCTCCTGAGTATCGAGGCGAGCGTCGCGCGCTGTTCGGTCGTCGAAGTCGCGGGTCTTGCCGGTCACGCGAATCATCTCGTGCATCCGGGGTGCGACGCGGAAGCGCAGATCGTCACGCAGTCGTCCGGCGATCGTCAGCGCCGCGTCGATGCGCTCACGCCGGGCATCGACGCGATCGACGAAGCCGCGCTGCTGCGCGTGCTCGGCGACCGCGCACCGGAAGGGCTGCCGATCTATCGCGACGATCCGGCCGACCCCGACGACGAAAACACGCTGGCGACCGCGGTGTTCGCGATTCGCGACACGGCGATCGATCTCACCATCCATCAACACGGCACGCAGCGCTTCGCGACGCGCATCGTGCCGTTAGCGCCCGCGCCCGGCGCGTCCTGATCCATGAGGCAACGCATGACGACCGTTTTCCATCGCGCTCCGCGCACCACCTTGCCCGTCGCCGTCGCAGGCGACGGCATCGAGATCATCGATTCGACCGGCAAACGCTATATCGACGCGTGCGGCGGGGCGGCCGTTTCGTGTCTCGGCCACAGCAACCAGCGCGTGATCGACGCGATCAAGCGGCAGGCGCAGCAGCTGCCGTACGCGCATACGTCGTTCTTCACGACCGACGTGGCCGAGGAACTGGCCGACCGGCTCGTCGAAGCCGCGCCGGCCGGTCTCGAACACGTGTATTTCGTGTCGGGCGGGTCCGAGGCGATCGAAGCCGCCTTGAAGCTCGCGCGCCAGTATTTCGTCGAGAAGGGCGAGCCGCAGCGCCGCTATTTCATCGCACGCCGCCAGAGCTATCACGGCAACACGCTCGGCGCGCTCGCGATCGGCGGCAACGCATGGCGGCGCGAGCCGTTCCTGCCGCTGTTGATCGAAGCGCATCACGTGAGCCCGTGCTATGCGTATCGCGACCAGCAGGCGGGCGAAACCGACGAAGCGTATGCGCAGCGCCTGGCTGACGAGCTCGAGCAGAAGATCGTCGAACTCGGTGCGGAAAACGTCGCGGCGTTCGTCGCGGAAACGGTGGTCGGCGCGACGGCCGGTGCCGTGCCGCCGGTGCGTACCTACCTGAAGAAGATTCGCGCGGTGTGCGACAAGTACGGTGTACTGTTGATTCTCGATGAAATCATGTCGGGGATGGGGCGCACCGGTTATCTGTTCGCATGCGACGAAGACGGAGTCGCGCCCGACCTGCTGACGATCGCGAAGGGGCTCGGCGCGGGTTACCAGCCGATCGGCGCAACGCTGGTGAGCGATCGCATCTACCGGACGATCGTCGACGGCTCGGGCTTTTTCCAGCACGGCCACACGTATCTCGGCCATGCGACCGCCTGCGCGGCCGCGCTCGAAGTGCAGCGCGTGATCGCCGAAGAGAAGCTGCTCGACAACGTGAAGGCGCGCGGCGAGCAACTGCGTGCTTCGCTGCGCGCGCATTACGGTGCGCATCCGCATATCGGCGACGTGCGCGGCCGTGGGCTGTTCGTCGGCGTCGAACTCGTGCGCGATCGTGACAGCAAGGCGACGTTCGATCCCGCGCTGAAGCTGCATGCGGCAGTCAAGCGCGAGGCGATGCAGCGCGGCCTGATGGTGTATCCGATGGGCGGCACGATTGACGGCGTGCACGGCGATCACATCCTGGTCGCACCGCCGTTCGTCTGTACCGCGCAGCAGATCGACACGATCGTCGAACGGCTGTCCGGCGCGATCGATGCGGCGCTCGCATCGGCCGGCGCGTGAACCCCGACCTCATCGAACCCTCACCATGACTGACAGACTGCCTCCCTTCGATCCCGCATCGGCCACCGACGAACAGAAGGCCGTGCTCGCCGAGATCCTCAGCGGCCCGCGCGGCAACCTGAACGGGCCGTTCCTCGGCTGGATCGCGAGCCCCGAGCTCGCGCAGCACGCGCAGCGGCTCGGCGCGTTCTGCCGCTATCGCACGGGTCTGTCGCTGCGCCTGTCGGAGCTCGCGATCCTCGTGACCGCCGCGCGCTGGCGCTCGCAGGCCGAGTGGCACATCCACCATCCGATCGCGCTCGATGCCGGTGTGCCGGCCGCGACGGCCGACGCGATCCGGCGTGGCGTCGCACCGGCGTTCGAATCGGACGACGATGCGCTGATCCATGCATTCGCGACCGAGCTGTACGACACACAGCGCGTGAGCGATGCGACGTTCGCGCGCGCACAGGCACGTTTCGGCCACGAGACCGTCGTGAATCTCGTCGCGCTGCTCGGCTATTACGCGCTCGTGGCGATGACGCTCAACACGTTCGGTATGCGCGCGGACGGACAAACTGATTTGCCGTTTCCGGAATAATTGCCGCATGCGCACGCTTCGGTATATGCCGCGCGCGCGTTCCGATTGCGTCGAAAAGCCCGTTCGCACGGGCTTTTCGGCGTTTTGGCATGCGCCGATCGACATCCTCGCCGCGTCTTGCTGAAGCACATCGCATTACCAGCGCGTCAGCGCAGGCAATTTTCCCCGTACCTGGAATTCCGGCAAACAAGTTACGGGGAAATATCGATGCGCTGGGTCCTGTTGATCGTGTTCATTGCGTGCGTCGTGCATACGCACCGACGCGGCAAGATTCGGCACAGGTTGTTCAGGCAACTATCCGATCACTCGACCTTCACCGCGCCGCTGAACTGTTTTTCGTACGCGTTCTCGTCGGTGCCGACCACACCGTTTCTCGACACGCGGCACTTTCCGGAACTCGCAGTGCTGCAGCGCGAATGGCAGACTTTTTCGGGCAACTGCCGATGCGCGCGGCCGCATCGCCGAACGAAACGGGCGACCGCACGGGCGGGCTCAATCATGCGTTCAAGTATCTGTATGCGATTCGCCGCGCCGGCAAGCGGCTGAAGGCGGGGAACCGCACCGTGTACTACGTCGTCAAGTGGGCGCTGTTCGGCGGGATGGCGGTCGCGATCTTCTGCATCTGACGGGCGGAAGGCAGCCGGTGTCGAACCGTCTGACGATAGAGCGACGCAGCGTAGTACGGTCCCGCCGGCCCTGCGTCGGCATCAATGCAACCAAATGTATTCATGCGGGATCTCGCGCGAACGCACGCGTATGATGGCTTGTTCACGTCGATAAGATCGGTGAGCAAGCATGACTAGTACCCGAAAGACATTGATGATCGCCGGCGGATTGCTGGTTGCTGCGGCAGGCTCCGGCTACGTGATGCTCCTGCGTGCGGACCATCGCGCGATCGCGGAGGCCGGCATCGGCGATTCCGCAGCACCTGTCGCCGCCGTGACAACGGCGAACGACGGCCATACCGCACAAGGCACGATCGCGCCGCCTGCGGCGGTTGCCGTCCCGTCCGCGCATGTGGACGAGGCCGTGCCGCAACAAGCGGCCGTGCGGCCGCCAGCCGCGGCTCCCGCGCGCACGAGCGCGGCGCCACCATCCGCCCCCGTCGCGCCGGTCGTCGCCGCGCAGGCGCCACCGGCGAAGCCGAGTGCGCCGCCGCCGACCGTTCACGTCGTGACGGTCGAGCCGGAGGATTCGACCCCGGCGAAGGCCAAGCCCGCGCAAGCAGTGCAAGCACCGGTACAAGCACCGGTGCAAGCGGCGCAGCCGGCACAATCGTCACCCCCGGTTCAGGCCGCGCAAGCGAGCCCCCCGAGTCAGCCGACTCAACGCGCGGCGCGCAAGCGCGACGGGCTTGAACGGCACGCGGCAGCGGCGCCCGTCATGAAATCCGAAACGCCTGAAACCGCTGCGCTCGTGCGTGAATCGGCGAAGCTCGACCCGTCGTTGCCGCCGCCGCAATACGTGGCGACGCCGAGTGGCGACCGACCGCATGCGTCGGCGGGCGCGAATGCGGTGGGCGCCGCGATGACCGACCAGCTGGTCAGGCAGTCGAGCAGCTTCAAGGCGTCTGCACCGGCGAATGCCGGACCCGGCGTAAGCCAGTGAGAAGGGAGCCGCCGCGCTCGCGCAGCGCCGCTCGACACCGGATGAAAAAGGGCCCCGCACGCCGACCAGGGCATGCGGGGCCAAGAGAGACGAATCGGTGCGGCGCGGCGCGCGTTACGCGGCGATCGCTTCTTCGGCCTGCGGCGCGTCGGCTGTAGCCGGCGACACGTCTTGCCGGATCAGGTGATCGAACGCGCCGAGCGATGCCTTCGCACCTTCGCCGACCGCGATCACGATCTGCTTGAATGGCACCGTCGTCACGTCGCCGGCCGCGAACACGCCCGGCACTGACGTTGCACCGCGCGCATCGACGACGATCTCGCCGTGCTTCGACAGTTCGATCGTGCCCTTCAGCCATTCGGTGTTCGGCACGAGACCGATCTGCACGAACACGCCTTCGAGATCGACGCGCTTCGTGTCACCCGAGCGCAAATCCTTGTAGACGAGCCCGTTCAGCTTGCTGCCGTCGCCGGTCAGCTCGGTCGTCTGCGCCTGCGTGACGATCGTCACGTTCGGCAGGCTGCGCAGCTTGCGCTGCAGCACTTCGTCCGCGCGCAGTTGCGCGCCGTATTCGATCAGCGTGACTTCCTTCACGATGCCGGCCAGGTCGATCGCGGCCTCGACGCCCGAGTTGCCGCCGCCGACCACCGCGACGCGCTTGCCCTTGAACAGCGGGCCGTCGCAGTGCGGGCAGTAAGCGACACCGCGGTTGCGGTATTCGCGCTCGCCCGGCACGTTGATTTCGCGCCAGCGCGCACCGGTCGCGAGAATGATCGTCTTCGCCTTCAGCACCGCGCCGTTCGCGAGGCGGATCTGGTGCACGTCGCCCGGAATCAGCGCGTCGGCGCGCTGCACGTCCATGATGTCGACGTCGTACTGCTTCACGTGCTGCTCGAGCGCGACGGCGAACTTCGGCCCTTCGGTTTCCTGCACCGACACGAAGTTCTCGATTGCCATCGTGTCGAGTACCTGGCCACCGAAACGCTCGGCGACGACGCCCGTCGCGATGCCCTTGCGCGCCGAGTAGATCGCGGCGGCCGCACCGGCCGGGCCGCCGCCGACGATCAGCGTGTCGAATACCGGCTTGTTTTCCAGCGACTTCGCGGCCCGCTCGCTCGCGCCCGTATCGAGCTTCGCGAGGATTTCCTTCACGCTGCTGCGGCCCTGGCCGAACGATTCGCCGTTCAGGAACATCGTCGGCACGGCCATGACCTGGCGCGCTTCGACTTCGTTCTGGAACAGCGCGCCGTCGATTGCGACGTGGCGAATGCGCGGGTTGATCAGCGACATCACGTTCAGCGCCTGCACGACTTCCGGGCAGTTCTGGCACGACAGCGAGAAATACGTTTCGAACGCGTAGTCGCCGTCGAGCGCGCGGATCTGTTCGATCACGTCGTCGTCGAGCTTGATCGGATGGCCGCCCGTCTGCAGCAGCGCGAGCACGAGCGACGTGAATTCGTGGCCCATCGGGATGCCGGCGAAGCGAATGCCGGCCGGCTTGCCGGGTTCGCCGATCGAGAACGACGGCTTGCGCTCGGCGTCGTCGCGGCGTTCGGTCACCGTCACGCGCGACGTCAGCGACGCAATCTCGTTCAGCAGCGCAAGCAGTTCCTGTGACTTCGCGCTGTCGTCGAGCGACGCGACGAGTTCGATCGGGCGCGTGATCTTTTCGAGGTACGCTTTCAGTTGATTCTTGAGATTGGCGTCGAGCATGGCGTTTCGGATTCCGTATTGATAATGCTGGTCGGGCACGTCGTGCCGGAGGAGGGCGCGGGCCGCACGAGGCGGCCCGTCTTGCATGACGCGCGCCTCGTGCGAGGCGCGCGGCGCGATCGTCAGATCTTGCCGATCAGGTCGAGCGACGGGGTCAGCGTTTCCGAACCCGGCGTCCACTTGGCCGGGCACACTTCACCCGGGTGCGCCGCGATGTACTGCGCAGCCTGCACCTTGCGCAGGAGTTCGCCTGCGTCGCGGCCGATGCCGTTGTCGTGGATTTCGCACAGCTTGATCTCGCCTTCCGGGTTGATCACGAACGTGCCGCGCAGCGCCATCCCTTCTTCCTCGATCAGCACGTCGAAGTTGCGCGACAGCGTGAGCGTCGGGTCGCCGATCATCGGGTACTTGATCTTGCCGATCGTGTCCGACGTGTCGTGCCATGCCTTGTGCGTGAAGTGCGTATCGGTCGACACGCCGTAGATCTCGACACCCAGCTTCTGGAATTCGGCGTAGCGGTCGGCGAGGTCGCCCAGCTCGGTCGGGCAGACGAACGTGAAGTCGGCCGGGTAGAACACGACGACGGACCACTTGCCCTTGAAGTTCTCTTCGGACACGGGCACGAAATCGCCGTTGTGATATGCGGTTGCCTTGAACGGTTTGATTTGGGTGTTGATGATCGGCATCTTGCGAGTTCCTTTGCGGTGGTGTTGATGAAGTGTTGCCAGTATCCGGGTTCACCCTGGGTTTGTGAAATTGCTTGTTTTAATCCGCGGCATCGGGAATTTCTATCTGCTTCCGGCCCTCGTTCCGGCGGGCCATCCGGACGGCCCGTGCCGTCCGGGCCGGGCCTTCCGGCGGATTTCGGCCAGTTGGCGCTTCTGACACATTGGGCGTGCGGGAGCGGGCGGCGCCAAGCAACGGCCACGCGCTCCGCGCCAGGGCCCGGCGCCCGTTCGGCACGAACGGCTGCGCGGTCGTTCGACACGCTCCGTCCCACTTCGCCATGAACCTCTTTTCCGGACGCGCCGCACGCGCGCTGCTTGCGTGGTTTCGCGCCATCTTCGGCGAGCGCCGCTGCCTGCTTCGGCATTTGCACGGTGCGCTCTGGGCAATCGTCGCCGTGTCGTGCGCCGCGCCGGCGCTGGCCGTCGATACCGCCGCGCCGGCCGTGCCGGCGGCGCCCGCCACCACGGCGACCGGGCTCGTGCCGATGCCCGACGGCCGGCTGCTCGCGCCCGAGTTCGCGCGGATCGTCACGCGCGGCACGCTCGTCGTCGCGGTGCTCGGCGTCGATCAGCCGCCGTTCTTCATGTCGCGCAGCGGCGCATTGGCGGGCGTCGACATCGACCTCGCCGACGAACTCGCGAAGAAGCTCGGCGTGTCCGTGCAGTTCGACCGCGATGCGCGCACGTTCGACGACGTCGTTCAACTGCTCGCAACGGGGCAGGCCGACGTCGCGATCAGCAAGCTGTCGCGCACGTTGCCGCGGGCGCAGGTGATCCGCTTCAGCGCGCCGTATATCAGCCTGCGGCGCGCGCTGCTGATCAACCGCGTCCGCTTCGCGGAACTCGCGAAAGGGCGGCCGCTGCCCGAAGTCGTGCGCGACTACCGCGGCACGATCGGTGTCGTCGCGGGCTCGGCCTACGCCGAATACGTGCGCAGCGACTTCCCGGCCGCGCAGGTGCGCAGCTATCCGAGCTGGCAGGCGACGCTCGACGCGCTGAACGCCGGCGCGGTCACGGCCGTGTATCGCGACGAGCTCGCGATCAAGGTCGTGATGCAGGACGACCCGTCCGCGCCGATCCGGCTGCGCGTCGCGACCTTCGACGACCTGACCGATGCGCTCGCCGTCGGCGTGCCGGTGTCCGCGCCGACGCTGCTCGCGTTCGTCAACCAGTTCCTGGCCGAGCGCAACAAGCGGCTCGACGTGAAATCCCTGCTCGATGCGATGGGTCACTAGCATGAACATGAACGAGAACATCCGGATCACACCCCGCATCGAGCGGCTGCATGCGTTCGCGATCCATCCGCTGACGGTATTCGGCAGCCTCGCGCTCGGGATCGTGGCGGGCGCGCTGTGGCCGGCGGCCGCGCCGAAGTTCGACTACGTGGGCCAGGTGTACGTCGGCCTGCTCAAGATGACGGCGCTGCCGTTCATGACCGCCGCCGTGATCTTCAGCCTGCAGCGGCTGCTGCGCGACGGCAACGCGTCGGATCTCGTGATGCGCGTGATCACGATCTTCGGCTGCGTGTCGGTGTTCGTCGTGGTGGTCGGCGCGGTCGTGCTGATCGCGATGCGCCCGGGCGAGCATCTGTCGACCGCGACGCTGAAGGCGTTCGGCGCGCTCGTCGGCAGCGACGGCGCGGCGAGCGATACCGTGATGACGCTGTACGGCACCGACCCCGCGGAGAAGTCGTCGGGTCTCGCCGACATGCTGATCGCGCTGGTGCCCGGCAACTTTTTCGCGGCGCTCGCGAGCGGCGACACGCTGAAGGCGCTGGTGTTCTCGCTGTTCTTCGGCTTCGCGTCGGGGCGCGTGCCGGCGAGCATCTCGGCGGCGCTGAGCCAGACGCTGGAGACCGTGTATTTCACGTGCCAGAAAATCATGCACTGGCTCGCGTATCCGACGCCGATCGTGCTGTTCTGCGGCGGCGCCGCGCAGATCGGCACGTCCGGGTTCGGGCCGCTCGAGGCGATGGTCCGCTTCGTCGCGGCGTTCGTCGTCGTCACCCTCGTGCTGATCGCGGCGGCGATCGCCGTGATCTGGAAGCGCTCGGGCGCGACGCTGGCCGAGACGCTCGCCGGGTTGCGCACGCCGTTCGCGATGGCGCTCGCCACGCGCAGCAGCGTGGCCTGCATGCCGAGCATGATCGAGTGCCTGGCCGACGGCTTCGGCTTTGCACGCGCGCGCGTCGAGCTGGTCGTGCCGCTCGCCGTGTCGCTGCTGCGCGTCGGGCCGATGGTCTATTACGCAAGCGCGACGCTGTTCGTCGCGCAACTCTACGAACGCTCGCTCGGCCCGGGCGAGCTTTGTGTCGTGCTGGTCGCATCGGTGCTGGCCGGGTTTGCGTCGACCGGCACGTCGGGCGTCGTGACGGTGTCGCTTGCCGGAATGGCATGCGCGGCGCTGCACCTGCCTTTCGAGGCCGCGTTCGTGCTGTTCGCGGCGGTCGATCCGTTCTGCGAGATATTGCGCACGTTGTTGCTGGTGATCGGCAACTCGGCCGTCGTATCCGCGATCTGCGCGCGGCCGCCGCGCGCGTGAAGGAGACATCATGGCGCTCGTCGGCGTATTGGGCGGAATGGGGCCGCTGGCCACGGTCGACTTCATGCATCGCGTGATTCGCTTGACGCGCGCGCGCTGCGATCAGGAGCACCTGCCGATGATCGTCGCGAACCTGACGCAGACGCCCGATCGCTCGCGCGCGATCATCGGCGGCGGGGCCGATCCGCTGCCGGCACTGCTCGACGGCGTCGCGCTGCTGAACCGCTGCGGTGTCGACGTGATCGCGATTCCGTGCAACTCGGCGCATCACTGGTATGCGCCGCTGCGCGAACGCAGCGCGGTGCCGATCCTGCATATCGTCGAGACATCGGTGGCCGCGTTGCCGGCCGGCGTGCGGCGTGTCGCGGTGCTCGCCACCGGCGGCACGCTGGTATCGGGCTTCTACCAGGCAGCGCTGCGTGCGCGCGGATTCGAGCCGGTGATGCCAGGCGTGGCCGCGCAGCGCGATATCGCCGCGTGCATCGCGGCCGTCAAGGCGGGGAAGATCGATGCGTCGGTGCGGTGCCTGTCACGCGCGCTCGCGACGCTGGCGCGACGCGACGCGGGTGTCGCGGTGATGGGCTGCACGGAGATTCCGATCGCCGCGCGGGCGTTGCGCGATGCGCCGTTCGCGTTGGTCGACAGCACGCAGGAGCTGGCGCGCGCGACGGTCGCCTATGCGGCCGAGCGAGGATGGGGGCGGGCAGTGTGATGCGCGGCGACGGCGCGATGCGCGGACCTCCGGCATGCATGACGGACTTCGCTCGCGCTAGATCCGATAGGGTGCCCGCACGCCCGGCTCGGTGAGCGGAAAATCCTTCGTGTTGCGCGATACGAGCAGCAGGCCGTTCACTTGCGCCGATGCCCAGACGATTGCATCGGGCAGACGAATGCGACGTTCCTTGCGAATCGTTACGGCGCGATTGGCCACCGTGCTGTCGAGCGGGATGATGTCGAACGACGAAAGCCACGCGCGGATCGGCGCATCGTCGCCGGCCGTCGTGCCGACCAGAACTTCCATCCAGGTCACGATGCTGATCGCCCGATAGTCGTAGCGGGCCAGCTCCGCGCGCGCGGACTCCACGCCGCCGAGATAGTCGATCAGGATGTTGGTGTCGAAGAGTGCCTTTACCATTCCGCGCGCAGTGCCTCCTGATAGGCGAGCCCGTCGAGCGCACGCGCTTTCCAGAGACCGAACACGGTGCAGGCATGCGGCGGCCGGTGCGGCACGACGCATGCGTGGGCCGCAAGCGCGCGGCCCGAATGCGTGGCCGTGCCGCGGATGTCGAAGAGTGCTTTTACCATTCTGAACGCAGTGCCTCCTGATAGGTGAGCCCGTCGACCGCGCGATCCTTCCACAGGCCGAATACGTTATCGGCATGCGCTCGCTTGTGTTGCGCGATATACGCGTCGATCGCGTCGCGAATGATCGCGGCGCGAGGGCGTTGCTCAGTCTCGACGATGGCGGCCAGTTCGTCGAGCTGGCCATTCGACAGATCGATCAGGATACGGCTCATTGCAGCCTCCGATATATGATATGCATATCATATATATGCATGCGGCCGTCCGCAAGGCGCCGGCTCGCCCGGCAAGCATGACGGCTCGCCGACAGCCGGCGGCGCGGGCGTTCAGGCGGCGATCTTTCTCAGCCAGTCGGCGAGCCGTCTCGCCCCGTCCGGCATGTCCGCATCCTCGCGCGTGCACAGGTAGTAGTCGCGCCCGTCGTCGAGCGCATGGTCGAACAGCTTCACGAGTTCGCCGCTCGCCAGTTCGCGCTCGACCAGCCGCGGGCGCAGCAGCGCCGCGCCGAGATCCGCGCGCGCGGCGCTCAGCGTCAGTTGCCCGTCCTCGAACATCGGCCCCACCGCGTGCGACACGTGCCGCACGCCGGCGCCCTGCAGCCAGTTGACCCAGGTGCTGCGATCCTCGTCGTGCACGAGCGGCGCGTGCGCGAGATCGGCCGGAGTGCGGAACGGCCCGTGGCGTTTCAGGAATGTCGGGCTGCACATCGGCACCATCGCGCCCGGCAGAAGCCGTTCGCAGCGATAGCCGGGCCAGTCGCCGGTGCCGAAGCGGATCGACAGGTCCGACGCGTCGCTTCGATAGTTGCGGTGATGCGCATACAGCACGGTCACGTCGACGTCGGTGTTGTCGGCGAGGAACGCATGCAGCCGGGGGATGAACCAGCCGATGCCGAGCAGCGGAATCAGGCTGATCGTGATCTGCCGCAGCGACGACCGGTCGCGCACGAAGCGCGTCGCGCTGCGCAGCACCGAGAACGCGGCGCTGATCGAGCGGTAATAGTCGCGCCCCTCGTCGGTGAGTGCGAGCAGCCGGCCTTCGCGCACGGTCAGCGGCGTTTGGATGAACGCTTCGAGCAGTTGCAACTGGTGGCTGACCGCGGATGGCGTGATGTCGAGCTCGCGCGCGGACGCGGTGACCGACCCGAGGCGCGCGAATGCCTCGAACGCGCGGACGGCACGCAGCGGCGGATCGTGTGGCAATTGTTCGATATTTTTCATGTATCGAATTTTATCGAAAAATCAGGGTAAGTGACAACGTGAAAATACCCTGTATTTACAGGCAATTACGTTATTGTGTCGGGAATGGCATAAGCATCCAACAATTGAGTATTTGGGGCGAAGATGCTGAATATTTAATATTTTTCATGTTTTGATCCGAATCACTGACCCCCGCACATGAAAATCGCTTTTCTTCCCGCCAGCCTCGCATTCTCCGTGGCCACGCTGATCGCTGCCGTTCCCGCCTTCGCGCAGTCCGCGCCGCAGACGATCCTGATCGGTCTTGCCGCGCCGCTCACCGGCCCGTCCGCGCGGATCGGCAAGGACCTGCAGAACGGCGCGCAGCTCGCGATCGACGACGCGAACGCGAAGCATCCGAGCATCGGCGGCAAGCCGGTCGTCTACAAGCTCGTCGCGGCCGACGACCAATCCGATCCGCGCACGGCCGTCGCGGTCGCGCAGCAACTGGTCGATCAGCACGTGATCGGCGTCGTCGGTCACTGGAATACGGGCTGCAGCGTGCCGGCGTCGCGCGTCTATCGCGATGCGGGCATCCCGCAGATCGCGCCGGCATCCACCGGCCACCCGTACACGCAGCAGGGCTATGCGACGGCGTTCCGCATCATGGGTCACGACGATACGGGCGGCAACTTCACCGGTGCCTATGCGGTGAAGACGCTGAAGGCGAAGCGCATCGCGGTGATCGACGATCGCACGTCGTTCGGCGCGGGGCTGGCCGACCAGTTCATCAAGGGCGTGCAGGCGAACGGCGGCACGATCGTCGATCGCCAGTACGTGAACGACAAGACGACCGATTTCAGCGGCGTGCTGACCGCGATCAAGGGCAAGCGCGCGGATCTCGTGTTCTTCGGCGGGCTCGACGCGCAGGCCGCGCCGATCGCGCGCCGGATGCGCCAGCTCGGCGTGAGCGCGCCGCTGCTCGGCGCCGGCGGCTTCGTGAGCCAGACCTTCCTGTCGCTCGCCGGCAAGGACGGCGACGGCGTGACGGCGCTCGAACCGGGCCTGCCGCTCGACCGGATGCCGGGCGGCAAGGCGTTCGACACGCAATACCGCGCACGCTTTCATGCGCCGATCGAACTGCATGCGCCGTTCGCGTACGACGCGGCCGCCACGCTGATCGCGGCCGCGCAGAAGGCCGGCACGACGCAGCCCGCGAAGCTGGTCGCGGCGGTGCGCGCGATCGACCGGCCCGGCGTGACCGGCCGGGTCGCGTTCGATCAGCAAGGCAACCTGAAGGACCCTGCGTTCACGATCTACCAGGTACGCGACGGCAAGTGGGCCGTCGTCGACGTGCTCGGCGGCGCGCGCACCGCAACGAAATGACGATGGAGACGAACCCCATGACCGACACGACCCATGCATCCGCGGCGGCACCCGAGGACACGCGCCTCGGTATCCTCGCGCGGCGCCGCATCGAAGCGGAAATCATCAAGCCGATCTACGAGATCATGAAGCGCGAGTTCGGCACCGAGCGCGCGCAGGCCGTGATCGCCGAAGCCGTGCGCGGCGCGGCTGTCGACGCAGGCCGCACGTTCGCCGCGCAGGAGCACGACGGCACGAGCGTGCAGTCGTTCATCGCGCTGCAGGTGCTGTGGGAGAAGGACGACGCGCTCGACGTCGAGGTGCATCGCGCGGACGACGCGCACTACGACTACGACGTGCATCGCTGCAGCTATGCGGAGATGTATCACGCGATGGGGCTCGGCGAGATCGGCCACCTGCTGAGCTGCGCGCGCGACAGCTACTTCATCGAGGGTTACGACCCGCGCATCGCGCTGACGCGCACGAGCACGATCATGCAGGGCGGCAAGCGCTGCGATTTCCGCTATGCGCTGCAGGCCGCGCCGCGCGACGATGCAGCGGAGGCCGGCAATGCATGACGACCTCGCGGGCGTACTGCGCGTCGACGGCGCGCGGCTGTGGGCATCGCTCGAACGGATGGCGCAGATCGGCGCGACGCCGAAGGGCGGCGTCTGCCGTCTCGCGCTGACCGATCTCGACCGCGAGTCGCGCGACCTGTTCGTGCAGTGGGCGCGCGACGCCGGCTGCACGGTGCGGGTGGACCAGATGGGCAACGTGTTCGCACGACGCGCGGGCCGCAATCCCGACGCCGCACCGGTGATGACGGGCTCGCACGCCGATTCGCAGCCGACCGGCGGCCGCTACGACGGCATCTACGGCGTGCTCGGCGGCCTCGAGGTCGTGCGTGCGCTCAACGATGCGGGCATCGAGACCGAGCGCCCGATCGACGTCGTGATCTGGACCAACGAGGAAGGCTCGCGCTTCGCGCCGGCGATGATCTCGGCCGGTGTGTTCTCGGGCGTCTATCCGCTCGAATACGGGTTGTCCCGCACCGACGGCGCAGGCAAGACGATCGGCGAGGAACTCGCGCGGATCGGCTACGCGGGCGCCGAGCCCGTCGGCGGCTATCCGGTGCATGCCGCATACGAACTGCATATCGAACAGGGCGCGATTCTCGAACGCGCGGGCAAGACGATCGGCGTCGTGACGGCCGGGCAGGGGCAGCGTTGGTACGAGGTGACGCTGACGGGCGTCGATGCGCACGCGGGCACGACGCCGATGGAGTTCCGGCGCGACACGCTGGTGGGTGCCGCGCGGATGATCGAGTTCGTCGATGCGCTCGGCCGTCGCCATTCGCCACACGCGCGCGCGACGGTCGGGATGATCGAGGCGCGGCCGAATTCGCGCAACACGGTACCGGGCGGCTGCTTCTTCACGGTCGAGTTCCGCCATCCCGACGATGCGGTGCTCGATGAACTCGATGCGGCGCTGCGTGCGGAGCTGGCGCGCGTGGCGGCCGACGCCGGCCTCGGCGCGCAGATCGAGCAGATTTTCACATATCCGCCGGTGCCGTTCGCGCCACGCTGCATCGACGCGGTGCGCGACGCTGCGCAGGCACTCGGGCTGTCGCACATGGACATCGTGTCCGGTGCGGGCCATGACGCGTGCTATGTCGCGCGCGTCGCGCCGACCGGCATGATCTTCGTGCCCTGCGTCGACGGACTGAGCCACAACGAGGCCGAGGCGATCACGCCGGAATGGTCGGCGGCAGGCGCCGACGTGCTGCTGCGCGCGGTGCTGCAGAGCGCGCAGGAAGCGGGCGCCTGATGGGCACGTGACAGGCGCGGCTTACTTGCCGGCCTTGCGCCGCGCCATGTACGTGAGGTACGCGACGACCTGGTCGAGCTCCCGGTCGCTCAGCTGATCGGGCGGAAACGCCGGCATCGCGCGGCCCGGCCAGTCGCGCACCGATGCCGGATTGCGGATGTAGCGGCGCAGCGCGGCGGGCTGGAAGTAGTCGACCGGATTCATCGGCGCGTTCAGGTCGGGGCCGGCCTGGCTGCTGCCCGCGCCGTCGAGACGATGGCATGCGAGGCATTGCGTGACGAATAGTCGCTGGCCCGCGCGGGCCGGATCGTTCGCAGGCAGCGCCGGATCGACGGCGAGCGACGGCCAGCGCGCGAGCGGCGACGATTCGATCGTGATGCGCACGATCTGATACGGCCACTGTTCGCCCCGTACCGACGACGCGTCCGGTCCCAACCACACGAGATAGAACGGCCCTGCGCTGACCTGCTTGCCCGGCAGCTTCGGCCACGGGTGCGCAGGATCCTCGATCGCGAGCCATGCGACGGCGCCGGCCGGTGTGCGGCGGCGCGTGAGATCCAGCGGCAATTGTGCGGCGAAACCGTCGGCCGCGCGTGTTTCGAGCACGCCGTCGGCAGGCAATGGCGTGTCGCCGAGCAGGGCGGCGAACGGCACCGCGCGGAACGTCATCGGCCGGCCGTACGCAATGTCGCGCGGCACGTGGATGTCCGTCGCGTCGGTGCGCGCGAGCAGCGCCTGGCGCGTCAGGACGCGCGGCGTGCCGCCGGTCTCGAGCTCGAGCGAGCCCTGTGCTGACGCGCGCGTGGCGATCAGGCACACCGTCAGCAGCAACAGCGAAAACCACTGGCGCTTCAGCATTCGTTCTCCGTGGCGGGGCGTTCTGGCGGCGGCATAGGACGCGTGCGCCGCGGCCGATGAAGGAATCGGGCGACAGTCTATCCGCTACGGGCGGCGCTGGCGACTGCAGCGCGAAAGCATGGGCGTGGCCGGGAGCGGGCCGGCCGGCCGGCAGGCAGCAGCGTGTCCAGCTACCCGGCCGCCGAATGCGTGCGGAGCGATCGCGCCGTACGATTCGGGCAGCGGCGCAAATGCGCGGGCGAATCGCGTCGATCCGGATCGACGCGCCACGATCTCAATGTGTCGGACACTGCGCGTCGGCCTTCGGCAACGGCGCTTCCCGTGCGGTGTCAAAATCCGCTTCGCGCGTCCCGGACGGTGTCAGCGATACGAAATGCATCGCCCCGTCGCGTGCCGGGAACCCGGCGATGCCGGTCGCGCCCCACGGAACCGGCGAGCGCTGCACGCCGCTCACCGACATGCCCGTTGGCGAAAGCGCCAGCGTCAGAAGCCGCCCGTCGCGAGTCGGCACATACGCATGCGTGCCGTCGACGCCGATCCCGGACTCGCGCACCGACGCCGGCAGGCAGTCGAGCGTGGCGAGGCGACGCCCGTCCGGATCGATCAGCATCGCGACGCTGTGATGGTCAGCGGTCGTCGTGACGACGATGAAACGGTCGACCGCCGGCACATAGGCCGACGAATACACGTAGTACTGGATCGCGTCGTTCAGCGGCCCGAGCGTGTCGAGCTTCGCCGTGACCGGATCGAACATCGCGTATTCGAGCGTCGCGTCCGTGCTGCCTTCGATGTATTTCTGCCAGACCAGCAGCGCGCGGTGCGGCGAGCCCGCGACCACGGGCCACCACTCGCGGCGGTGCGGCGCGACCGACACATGGTTCAGCACGCGTCCTTCGGCATCGTAGGTTTTCACGTAGACGCCGTCGCCGGTGCCGAGGTTGTCGACGCCGCCGCCGTCGATCCAGTCTGCGGAATAGAACACGACGAAGCGTTCGCCCACCGCGGCGACGTGCCCCGAGTGGCCGCCCGCCTCGACATCGTTCGGGTAGGGCTTGATCGGCTTCAGGTCGCGCCGATAGACACCGTATCGCTGGCTGACCACCTGCGGCGTGTTCCAGCCGTCCTCGAACGTGACGAAGATGTCGCCGCGCGGATTCTGCGCGATCGATACGGGTTCCTGCGCTTCCGGGCGGCTGATGAACGTATGGACGCGCAGCAAGCGCGGCTTGCCCGGCAGCCACTGGCCGACATACACGTCATGCGGCCAGTTGCCGTTGCGCAGCGCGCCGTGCGGCACGATGCCCGAACTGCTGAAGAACACCCAGCGCCGCCCGCCGCCGGCGTCGGCCACGCCGATCCCGTGCATGAAGCGCCGCGGGTCGCCGCTTTCCGGTGGCGCCGCGGGTTCCTGCACGGCGACCGTATGCACGACCGGTGCGCCGGCGCACGTGTACGACGGCGTGGCGACGGCACCGCACGCGCCGCACAGCGCGGTTGCGACGCGCCACGCGGCGGCACGCCGGGCCGCGTGTGTGCGCATGGAAAATGCGTGCGCCACGAACGGCCGTCGCATCATTCGACGGTGACCGATTTCGCGAGGTTGCGCGGCTTGTCGACGTCGGCGCCGCGCGCGCAGCCGACGTGATACGCGAGCAACTGCAGCGGGATCACGTTGACGATCGGCGACAGCGCGTCGCCCGATTCGCGCACGCGGATCAGGTGCGTGTCGCGGTCGGTGTCGATCTCGAGATGATTGCCCGCGAGCACGTACAGCCGTCCGCCGCGTGCGCGCACCTCGGCCATGTTGGACTTCAGCTTCTGGAACAGGCGGTCGTCCGGTGCGATCGTGACGACCGGCATCGCGCTCGTGACGAGCGCGAGCGGGCCATGCTTCAGCTCGCCGGCCGGATAGCCTTCCGCATGGATGTACGACACTTCCTTGAGCTTCAGCGCACCTTCCAGCGCGATCGGATAGTGAATGCCGCGACCGAGGAACAGCGCGTTCTCGGTGCGCGCGAACTTTGCGGCCCAGCCCATGATCTGCGTTTCGAGCGCGAGTGCGTGGCCGATGCGCTCCGGCAGTTCGTGCAGCTTCTTCAGGTGCATTGCCACATGCGCCGCGTCGAGCCGGCCGCGCTGCTGCGCAAGCGCCAGCGTCAGCAGGAACAGCGCGACGAGCTGCGTCGTGAACGCCTTGGTCGACGCGACGCCGAGCTCGATGCCGGCACGCGTCAGGAAGCAGAGCGGTGCCGTGCGCGCGATCGAGCTGGTCGCGACGTTGCAGATCGCCATCGACAGGTCCTGTCCCATCCCGCGCGCGCGCTCGATCGCGCCGATCGTGTCGGCGGTCTCGCCGGACTGCGAAATGCCGACGACGAGCGTGCGCGGATCGGGCACGGTATCGCGATAGCGGTACTCGCTCGCGATCTCGACTTGTGCGGGGATGCCCGCGATACCCTCGAGCCAGTATTTCGCCGTCAGGCCCGCGTAGTAGCTGGTGCCGCAGCCGAGCAGCAGCACGCTCCGGGTTCTCGACAACAATGCACGGGTGCTTTCGTTGCCGCCGAACAGCGCGGGCGAGATCGTGTCGATGCCGTCGATCGTGGCGGCGATCGCCTTCGGCTGCTCGAAGATCTCCTTCTGCATGAAGTGCTGGTACGGGCCGAGCGCGGCGTCGTCATTGCGTGCCTTGACCTCGCACAGCGGACGCCTGGCTTCGCAACCGACCGAATCGACGACGTCGATGCGCTCCGGCGTGATCAGCGCGACGTCGCCGTCTTCCAGGTAGACGAAGCGGTCGGTCAGGTCGCCGAGTGCCGCGCAGTCGGACGCGAGATAGTTCTGGTCCGCGCCGATGCCGATCACGAGCGGCGAGCCGGCGCGCGCGGCGACGAGCCGCTGCGGTTCGCGCGCGCTCAGCACGGCGATCGCATACGCGCCGTGCAGCCGCTTGACCGCGCGGATGACGGCATCGAACAGGTCGTCGCTATACACGCTGTGGATCAGGTGCGCGATCACTTCGGTGTCGGTTTCGCCGCGAAACGTATAGCCGCCCTCGCGCAGTTCGGCGCGCAATGCCTCATGGTTTTCGATGATCCCGTTGTGCACGACCGCGATCGTGTCGCCCGACATGATCGGGTGCGCGTTCATTTCCGACGGCGCGCCGTGCGTCGCCCAGCGCGTGTGCGCGATGCAGGTCTGCGCTTCGAGACCGAGCGTCAGCACGCGGTCCTGCAGGTCCGCCACGCGTCGCAACGTGCGTTCGCTGCGCAGGCGGCCATCACGCAGCACGGCGATGCCGCACGAATCGTAGCCGCGATACTCGAGCCGGCTCAGCGCATTGACCAGTTGCGGCACCTGATTCTTCAGGCCGCTTGCTCCGACGATTCCGCACATGATTCACCTCGTCTACAGGAAGTTGCCGGCTGGCGCGCGACGCGCGGCAGCACGATTTCAGGAGCGGTGTCGCGCCGTGCGGCATGCGTCGCGCCCGGCGCGGCACGTTTCCGGTGACCTACTCGCGGGGCTGCGGTCCCGCATGCGCGACCCATTCGATGCCCGAGATCGAGCCGTTCGCGTCGTGCGACGCGACGAGAATGCGCGTCGTGCGCCGCGCACCGCGCCGGCGGGCACCCGCGAGCGCGGTTGCCGGCACCGAGCGCGCCTTTACGCCGGCCGAGCGCCGCAGCATTTTCGACACGCGCAACCGGTACGCGAGCGGATGCACGACGCGCCCGGCGATCAGCCATGTGACGATCGTGCCGGCGATCAGCGCGATGCTCGTCACGTAGAACACGATCTGCTCGATCGGCATCTCGGCCTGGTTGAACGGCAGCAGGTAGCGATACGTATAGATGCAAATCGATGCCCAGACACCCCCGACCAGCGCGGGCCGCACGAGGCGGAACCACGCGACGAGCACGGGTCCGACGATGTTGCCGCGCTCGGCGATCAGTTCGCGCGGCGCGCGCAGGGAAAGGTCAATAATCGGCGCGTTCTTCATGTTGAATGCCTCGGTCGGGACTGACCCAAACGGCGCGTTTGCCGCGGCCCCGCAGTAACACGGCGGGCAGGGCGACGACGGTGGTGATCATGCTGATCAGCCAGAACGCGACGGGGTACCAGATGGTGTCAAGGAAGTACATCAGGAGTTTCTCGTCGTAACGACGATCGATCATGCTGCCGATGATCAGCTGCAGGATGCAGGTCGCGACCAGCAGCATCCCGTGCCAGTGCGGCACCACGGACACATGCCAGCTCTGCGGAAGCGGGTAGACGAGGTCGATCAGCGCGAGCAGCAGGATGAACGACATCGAGTACGCCCACGCGATGCCGATCAGGTACTCGGCGAACAGCGGCCACATCATCATCTGCGTCGGCCGCGCGAGCGTGCCCGCGTACTTGAGCAGCACCTGGATGCCGCCTTTCGACCAGCGCAGCCGCTGCCGGTAGAGCCCCTTCAGCGTCTCGGGCATCAGGATCCAGCTGAGCGCGTGCGGCTCGTACACGACGCGCCAGTCGCGGCACTGCAGTTTCCAGCTGATGTCGATGTCCTCGGTCAGCATGTCCGAGCTCCAGTAGCCGACATCGGCGAGCGCGGTCTTGCGGAACATCGTGATCACGCCCGATACCGTGAAGATGCGGCCGTACACCTGCTGCGTGCGCTTGATCAGCCCGACGATCGACGAGAATTCGCCGACCTGCATGCGCCCCAGCAGCGACGTGCGCGTGCGGATGCGCGGGTTGCCGGTGACTGCGCCGACGCCCGGATCGGTCAGGAAATGCTCGAGCATCCAGCCGATCGCATCGTGCGCGAGCAGCGCGTCGCCGTCGATGCACAGCAGGTAATCCGCGTTCGATACGGCTGCCGCGGTGGTGAGCCCGACCGCCTTGCCCTCGTTGCGCGCGTGATGGATCACGAGCAGCCGCGGGATCTCGACGGCCAGCTCGTTGAGAATCTCGCCGGTGCGGTCCTTGCTGCCGTCGTTGACCGCGATGATGTCGTAGTTCGGGTAGTCCATTGCGTCCAGGTGACGGATCACGCTGCGCGCGTTGGCCGCTTCGTTGAAGCACGGCACGACGATCGAGATCTTCGGGATGCCGCTCGACGCGATCGTGCGCATCGACAGCTCGCGGCCTTCCTCGAGCAGGAAGTAGTGCACGACACCGCCGATCATCCACAGGTACGACATGAAGAACGGATAGTAGAAGACGAAGTCCTGCAGGCGCTGGATGATGCTATGGGTGGTCATGGTGTCTTGGTCCCCTGCGTATGCTGCATCTGCATCAGCGCGTTGATCGAGGTGGGGTCGAGGCGGCTCTTCAGCGACATCACGTCGCGCATCGCATCGAGCTCCGGCTGGCCGTTCAGGAAGTTGTCCGGGTAGTAGCCGAAATTCACCGCGCCTTCGCTGCGCAGCCGCCGCATCTGCGTGAGCAGCGTGCTGGCCGGCACCGCCTTCTGCGCGTGCCAGTCGTACGACTGCAGTTCGAACACGGTGCGCTGCAGCCCGCGCTGCTTCGCGCGCACGGCTTTGACGAGCTGGTCCAGCCAGCCATTGGGATCCTTCGCCTGCTCCATGTACGGCATCGCCATCAGCGCGACGTAGTCGTAGGTGGCGAGGAAATCGTCGTAGTTCTGCGCGTACCACGCTTCCGATTCGGGCTTGAGCACCGGCATCGCGAAGATGTTGCGCACGGTCAGCACGTCGCCCACGTTCTGGTGGGCCAGCACGATCTGTTCGAGCTGGCGGGTCAGGTCGATCAGGTAGCGCGACTTCTGGCGCGTCCAGCGCTTCATCAGGTCGGGGTTCTCGCGGATCTTGCCGACGTCGGCCGGCAGCCCCCACTGAGCATAGGTGCGCAGCGCATGCCGGCCCGCATCCTCGTAGTCGTCGAGCACGGCGTCGTCGCTGAACAGGATGCCGCTGAACGACGCGTGCTTGCTGAGATCCTCGTAGATCTGCTCGATCATCAGCCGCGCGTCCGGATCGAACGGGCTCAGCCGGAACATGCGCGTACCGTTCTCGCGGGCCGGTGCGCCGCCGTATGCACTCACGGCCTCGAGCCCGCGCTGCTTGTCGGCCGGCGGCCGGAACGCGAGCACCGGCATCCACGCGTACACCTGCACGTTGGAACGCGTGTTGAGCTGCCACGCGGCGCGCGAGAACAGGTCGGCGCGCATCGGCAGGTGCCGGTTCGGGAAATACACCGCTTCGGCCACGCCGGTGCCTTTCGGGTCCGCATACGCCTGGAGATACACCGATTTCGGCTGCATCCGGTAGATGCGCTCGACCAGCTTGCCGAGATTCGCTTCCTGCCGCCCGGGATCCGGGTCGTAGACCTGGTCGAGATCGACCTGCACGGTGCGCTCGGGCACGTCGACGTCGCCGCGGTTGGACGCCGGCTCGCGCATCGAGCGCTCGAACCCGCCGATGTCGACGTCGTACATCATCAGGATCCGTCTCAGCCGGTCCAGAGGTACGTCCGGCGTATTCGGACCGGAGTCGAGGCTGAACTGGATGTCCATCCCGAGCGACGTCGATATTTGGCGCACGGGCTGGTTTTCCGCGCCGTATGGCCACACCATCGAACGTGCGACGATGCCTGTATGTTCGCGGATCTGCTGCACGCAGGTCTGCAGGTCGTCGTGTACGCGAGCCTGGAATTCGGCGTCGGTTTCATAGCGTTTCTCGTTTTGGAGATAGAGGTGCGACGTGGTCGCCGGCAACTCGTTGCCTTGCGGATTCGCGATTGCGCCATGATGGAGATTGTGGGTATGGCAGCCGAGCTCGACGAGGTTCGACTGGCCGAGCTTCTTCACCTCGTCCCACGACAGGAAGGAGTCGCGCGGCACCTGGATCTTGTCGCTGATGCGGATCGGCGTATCCGGCGGTGTATCGATCCACGCGGTGACGATGCCCATCACGGCCGGATACTTGAAGCGCTCGAGCAGCGGCAGCACCTTCGTGTAGTGGCTGCGAAAGCCGTCGTCGAACGTGAGCAGCACCGCGCGCGGCGGCAGCGGCTTGCCGCCGTGCCGCGACTCTTCGATCTGCTTGACCGTGATGGTGTGGTAGTTGTTGGTCTGCAGCCACGAGAAGATCGCGGTCAGCGTGCCGGTATCGACCGCGAACGGGTCCACCAAAGCCGAAGGTGACGAGAACGATGCCATCAGGTTGTCACGCACGTCATGCATGCAGATCACGCGAAACGTCTTGCCGTCGGCCGGATCGGACGGCGGCAGCAGGTCGATCATCTTGGCATTGGTCACGCCCGGAAACAGCGAACAGGCGGCAAATGCGCCCATGCATCCGCACATGAAGGTCCGTCTTGATTGCATCACTCGATCTCCTTGCTAGAACGGCAGGTTGACCGACAGGAAGCCGGTTTCGGAGCGTTCGCGCTCGCCGTCGTATGCGTGGCTGCTGATCTCGACGCCATAGCTCAGCGTGATGTCGTGCTTGAACGTCCACGCGTGCTCGAGGCGCGCGCTCCACAGCGGGCTCGTGCCGAAACCGCGCTCGTTGTATACGCCGCCCGACACCGATATGCGCTGCTTCAGCCCCATGTCGCCCTTCTTCCACAGCATCAGCTGGTGCATGACGGTCGCCGCGGCCGCGTAGTCGCGGCCCGGGCTGAAGTAGGGCGCGTCCTGGCGCGTGTTGCTGTCGGTGCCGAGATCGAGCGATACGTTGACGAGCTGGTTGGCAGACGTGTACACGCGCTGCGTGGCGGTCGCCGAGATCTCCTGGTGCAGGTTCGAATCGCTGTAGCGGCTCACGCCGTAGCTCAGCTTGACCTCGCGACGGTCGTTCTGGCGATACACGACCGAGACGTTCGCCGAGCGGCCCCAGATGTGCGCGGCATACGCCTTCCACGGCAGCGAGTTGTCGTTGGTGTCGAGCGCGCCGCTGACCGTCCAGTAGTCGTTCAGCGCGTACGCGATCGACCCGCGTCCGCCGGTTCGGCCGTCCGAGCCGAACGAGCGCGTGACTTCGCCCTGCACGGTGAGCGGCCCGTGCCGGTAGTCGCCACCGACGCCTGTCCGCGTGCGGCTGACGTTGCCGGAGTCGGTCTGCGCATAGCCGAAGAACGTGTGCGAGAAGACGCGCCAGTTGTCGCCGAACGGTTGCGAATACACATAGCTGTCCGACGTGAAGCTGTTGTCGGCCAGCGCGCTGTTGCCGTGCTCGTAGCTCAGGTCGGTCGTGAACACGGGGCTGCGGTACGCCTTGTAGTCGCGCTTGAAGCCGCGCACGGCGCCGCTGTCCGGGAACGTGTTGCCCAGGGTCTGGTCGACGTACTTCGCGCTCGCATAGTCGTCTGCCGTGAGCGACGCACGGCCGAGGCCCGCGAGCATCTCGACACTGTCCGGGTGGTCGGTCAGCGACGCGCGATACATCGCGATCGCCTGGCGCGGATGCGACTGGCTGGACACCGCGTCGGCGTGTGCGGCGCGAATCTCCGAGTTGAACGGCACCTGTTTCTCGAGTTCTTCGAGTGCGGCGATCCCTTCGTCGGGATGACCCGTGAAGATCAGGTATTGCGCGCGCAGCCGGTAGTAGCGCAGATAGTCGCTTTCTCCCGGACCGACGTTGGTCACCTGTTTGGCCGGCGGCAGCGACTTGCCCATGTCGTCGAGCACCTGCTTCGCGTCCGCCGCGCGTCCCTGGTCGACGTACGACCAGAACAGCCCTTCGCGCAGTTCGATCGGACGCGTGCGCGAACCGTACTGGAAGCCGCGGGTCGCGCGATCCGTCGGTGACGCGGTGGCCTGCTGCAGCGCACGCGCGTAGACGGCGTTCGCCTTGGCCGGCTCGCTCAGGTACAGATAGGCGTCGCCGACGGCCGCCAGCGCGTCGATCGAGATTTCAGCGTTGGACGGAATCGTCTCGAACGTCGCGACGGCCGTCTTCATGTCGCCGCGTGCCGCATAGGCGATCGTGCGATCGCCCGCCAGCGCCGTCCTGACCGGCGTGTATTCGGGCGTGGCCGGCATTCGCTTGTCGAGGTCGTCCGCCGCGCGCAGTGCGCTGTCGAGTCCGTCGAAGCGGTCCGCACTCGTCATCGAGCGCGACTTGTCGCGTCCGCCTCGTACCTGCTGACGAATCGACAGTTCTTCCAGTTGCGCGATGTCGACGGCCGAGAATGCATCGGGCCGCGCCTTCGCTTCCTCGAGCGCCTTGATCGCGCCGCCGCTCGCGGCGAGGCCGAACACGTCGTTGCGCACGGTCGCGACGTCGGCGGTGCGGAGGTTCGGTGCCTGGGCATTCGGCATTTCGACGTCAGGTCCTTGCGATCGTTGCATGGATTCGCCGGGTAGCTGGGCGCCGGGCGTCTGTGAACTCGGCCCTTGGGACGACGGCGATTGCGCGCCCGGCATCTCCGTCACGGGCGCGGGCGAGTTCGGCATCGGCGTGCCGGATGCCTGAGCGGTTTGCGTCGGCGCATTCGGCGGCGTGGTGGTCGCGGCTTGTGCGGGCTGCAGCGGGATGTCCGAGGTATGCGCGCTCGGCGCCGGCGCAGCGGATGCGGATGGATCGGATGTGGTTGGGACGGTATGCGCTGGCGTATCGGGCGATTGAGTGCTGGCGGCCTGTGCAGGCGGCATCTGCGCGACCGGTGCCGGCGTATTCGGCGGTGCGGTGTCGGATGTCTGCGCCAGCTGCATCGGCGCGTCCGGCATCTGCGCGACCGGCGCCGGCGTATTCGGCGGTGCGGTGTCGGATGCCTGCGCCAGCTGCATCGGCGCGTCCGGCGTCTGCGCGGCCGGTGCCGGCGTATTCGGCGGTGCGGTGTCGGATGCCTGCGCCAGCTGCATCGGCGTGTCCCGCGTCTGCGCGACCGGCGCCGGCGTACCCGATGACTGCGCGCCAGGCGCCGGGTCGCTCGATTGCGGCGCTTCCGGTTCCACCACGACCGTGGTCGGCATATTCGATGCCTGAGCGATCTGCACCGACGCGTCGGACGCCTGCGCGATCGGCGTCGGCGCTTGAGGGGGCAGAGCGCCCGAACCCTGGGCGACCTGCATCGGCGCCCCCGTTGGCTGCATGTCGGGCGGCAGCGCATCCCGCGCGCCGTTGGTCCCGGCGATTTCGCGCGCGCTTCCCGGTTCCGCGTCGCCTTCGGCGGCGAAGCAGGGGCCGGACGCGACGAGCAGCAACAGCAATGGCGCATGCAGGAGGATCCGCCGGTTGGACGGAGCGACGGTGGTGCATTGTTGTTTACGATTGTTGGCCACGGTATGTCCTCACTTCGAATCGATCACATCGGTTGCATGCCCGACGACGCTCGTCGCCGACCGTCACGCTGCCGGGTGGCGAGACCCGGCCGCATCCGGCCGGTTCACAGGCGGTTGCGGATCGCTTGTCCAAGCAGCGCGCGCGATTCGCTGTTCTTCGGGTCGATGGCGAGTGCCCGGCTCGCGTTTTGCTCCACGCAGTTCCATTTGTCCATCTGTGCGCACGAGCGCGCCTTGGCCAGGGCGCGGGCGCCTTCCACCTCCTCGCGCGTGACGCTGGCAGCCTCCATGTGCGCCGAGTCTGCGATATACGAATGCGGCTGAACTCTCGGCTCGGGGTCGGTGGGTTTTTTCGTGCGCGCCAGCGTTTGCGAGCGCGACGTCCGGTGCGCTTCGGATGAGCGCGTGGCGCGAGTGCCGGCGGATGCGGCGTGCGCGTTGGCCGCGAGCGTCGTGGATGACCCATGCGCACGGCGCGTGTGCTTCGCGTGAGAGCGGGCCGCCATTTGCGGCCGCACGGTCGGTTCGGCCGCGGCGGACATCACGGGCGCGGCCGCTGCAGACGACGCAGCCGGCGCGGCCTGCGCGACGGTCGATGCGACGCCGGCGGGCGCGGAGGCGCCGGAAGCGTTGTCCGTCACGGCCACAATGGCGTTGCGATATTTCCCGACGGCGGAGCCGATCACGCCGGCGATGTCGTGCGTCACGGTTGTGTGGGATGCGTTGCCTACACCCACGTCGCGCTCGACATACGCGAACGCACCGAAGATCGCGGCAAACGCAACGATGCTGAGCGCCGCATTCCTGCCCGGACCCCAGGAGGGTTTCGGCTGACGGGCGGGCGAGCCGTCCGGTCGATCTGCACGAGTCATTCAATGTTCCTCGCTTCGATGGATGGCGGTGAATGGCGTGATTGCGCGCTGTCGGCACGCGGATTCAGGCGGGGCTCACCATTTCAACTGCGTGGTGAGCGCACCCGTTTCGACGATCGCGAACTGCGTGGCCCCCTGATAGGTTCCTTCGACCCGGTAACTTGCATCGGGCACGCTGAACAGACAGCGCGGCCCCGTTGCCTTGAACTCGACGAGCACGCGTCCATGTCGCCGCAGCCGCACCTGGACGTTCGACAGCGGCTGCCCGGTGCCGCCCGATACGAACGACACGCCGAGGTTGTACGGACGGCCGTCGGGGGGAAGCGGCGCCGTACCGTCGATTCGTCCATCACCGCAGATGTACGAAATCACATATCGCTCCGGGCCCGCACCGGACGCAGGCTTCTCGGTTTGGGTCTGGCCCTGGGCCACGGCATGGATGCAGAGTGCGAATATGACGATGCCGAGGCGCGGGCGAGCATGCTGTTTAAATGACGAGGAAGACATTGCAACCTCCATCCGGAATCGATGACAACGCATTTATTCCGAGTCGAAATTATCTGCGTGCTTTTGCGACATGCTATTGATACACGATGGGTTTTGAACAAACAACTATGTGTAGCCCGAATGGCACACTGTTTAAAATGTCTTATTTAAATAGGATTCTGATTTATTCGACGAATGCCTCTCAGCAGAATAAAGGCGATATTGCCGGACATGAAATTTGCTCAGCGGTAGCGATGACCCGGCGGGAAATTTACGACGTAAGAGGTACCGGAATTCGTGCCGAAAATAATGACTGATAAAAGGAAGTTTTGCCTCTGTATTCAAGGCATCGCGATGAAATCGGTGTACACATTGTAGAAATCGAAAAAGAGGGTGCGACGGCTTTGGCGCGAATCGTCGTTCCATGCAAATCGAAACTTTTATTTTGTTCTGTAACAGGTTATTTCCGCTGTTGAAATCGGCAAGTTATTCGGGAGGGATATTTGTGATAGAAATAAATACAGCTCGGACTCGCAAACGTTTGGCTGTTTTACGCGCTTGATTCAACGTGCGATATTCCATCAAAACCCCGGGCAGGACCGGAAAGTGCTCGTTGCCGGGCGCCGCTGGAATGACGGCGCGACGCCCGGTTATCCGCGCATCGTGCGCCGGCGAGTCAGACGATGAGGGACGGGGATGGGGGCTATCGGCCGCCGCTGGCACTGCGGCGCGCAATGCGCACGGCCGGCGCGATCGGATCGGCCGCGATCGTGCTGTCGGCCGCGGCGCGCGGCCGGTTCATGATGTAGGTCCACAGCTGTTCGGCCGCGAGCCCGCGCTTGCGCGCGGACCGGTACAGGCGAATCTCGAGTTCGGTGATCCAGTCCGCCGAACCCGCGCAGACGAGCGAACCTTCCGCGAGCTCCTTCGCCACGCAGCTTTCCGGCAGCCAGCCGATCCCGTGCCCGGCCACGACCATGCCCTTCAGCGCCTCGGACATGTGCGTCTCGAAGCACCGATGCAGCGCATACGATTCCGACGCGTTCAGCAGCAGCATCTCGACGACGTTCCCGAGGAACGCGCCCGACGAATACGCGAGCAGCGGCAGCGGCGCGTCCGGCGCGCCCGGCAGTTCGAATACCGGCTTGCCGCGCGAGTCGGGCGTCGACACCGGCAGGATCCGTTCGACTCCGAGCGTGACGAACGGGAAGTGGTTCGGATCGAGCACGATCGGCAACTGCGGATGGTGATAGCCGAGCAGCAGGTCGCATTCACCTTCGACGAGCTGCTGCACGCCTTCGGGCACGTTCACCGCGTTGACGCGCGCGGTCACGTGGCCGACTTCGTCATTCAGCTGCTTGAGCCATTCGGGGAACAGCGTGAACACGAGCGTATGCGCGACCGCGAAGCGCACGACCTGGTCGCTTGCCGCGAACTGGTCGTAGCCGTTCACGAGGTTGCGTGCCGCATACATGCTGCGCAGGATGTCCGCCGCCAGCCCGCGGAACATCTGTCCGGCCGGCGTCAGCGCGATCGGGTTGATACTGCGGTCGACCAGCTTCGCGTCCATCCACGTTTCGAGTGCGGCGATTCGTCTGCTGAATGCCGACTGCGTGAGGTGCCGATGACGCGCGGCCCGGGAAAAGCTCTTGGTATCCGCAAGGCTCAGGAAATCTTCCAGCCACTTCGCTTCCATTTCGATCTTCGCTTTTTATGGTCGGCGCCCACCGGGGCGGCGGCGCCGTTTCGCTGCACGAACCTTCTAGCCTACCGTGCCTCGTGCGCAAACAGCCGATGTTTTTTTTCGATCGGTGTCAGTCGAAATATGCATGAGCGTTGTCGGCGGCATTACGGCTGCATAAGTTTGAGGCGCCGAACACGGCTAACCGGTTAGTTCACCGCGTCGAACGCCGGTGCGGCCGCAGACGGTACTTCCCCAGGGCCGGCCGCGCGGATTGCGTGGCTGGCCCGCCTTTCCCCGAGTCCATCGCGACGGCCAGGCAGCGTGCCATCCCGGCCGGCAGGCGGGCGTCGGGGATCGCGAAGCCGAGACGAGGGCGGACGGTGCGGGGGCACGATTCGCCATCACGCGCACGATCGGTGCGCGCGTGCATATGGTGCGGTGCAGATTGCACATTCGTGACACGCGGGGGAACTATGTTCGACAGGCGCGGCATCGGTCGCGCGCGATCGTGGCGCGCGGACGCCGCCCAGAGGGCCTTCGCTGCACCGTCGTGGTGCGGCGTGGCGCACGAACGTGCGCGGCGCGGCGCAAAAAGGGGGGAATCGAGCGGATAGCGCAAGGCACGTTCCTTGCAAAGAAGGTGTGACGCCGGTCCGGCATGCGCAATGCCGGGGAAGAACGATGGAGAACAATTCGATGAAACCGTTCGATGAAATGCTGCAATCCGGCGAGATGGTGAGGGCGCCTTACGCGCGCCTGAAGCAATGGCTCGACACGCAGAACCCTGCGAGCCTCGCCCAGAAGGCCCACGATGCGGAAGGTGTGTTCCGCAGGACGGGCATCACGTTCGCCGTCTACGGCGACGCGCAAGCCGCCGAGCGGCTGATTCCATTCGATATCGTGCCGAGGATCATCTCGGGCGCCGAATGGAGCCGGCTGTCGCTGGGCATCGAGCAGCGCGTGATGGCACTCAACGCGTTCCTCGACGACATCTACCACCGCCAGGAAATCGTGCGCGCGGGCATCGTGCCGAAGCACCTGATCGCGCACAACGAGGCGTTCATCCCCGAGATGATCGATTTCCGGCCGCCCGGCAACGTTTATACGCACATCATCGGTGTCGACATCGTGCGCACCGGTGAAAACGAGTTCTACGTGCTGGAGGACAACGCACGCACGCCGTCGGGCGTGTCGTACATGCTGGAAA
Organism: Burkholderia sp. 10_S31; assembly: GCF_056930375.1. Classification (NCBI taxonomy): domain Bacteria; kingdom Pseudomonadati; phylum Pseudomonadota; class Betaproteobacteria; order Burkholderiales; family Burkholderiaceae; genus Burkholderia; species Burkholderia sp. 10_S31. The sequence goes on along the minus strand of NZ_JBXOWK010000001.1, from coordinate 2,421,899 downwards.
ACCGCGAGACGATGATGCAGCTCTTCCCGGAGCTGTTCCAGCAGGTCAAGGTGCGCCCGGTCGAGACCTATCCGCAGATGTTGCGCCAGTCGCTCGCGGCCGTGTGCCCGCCGGGCGGCAACGCCGACAACCCGACCATCGCCGTGCTCACGCCCGGCATCCACAATTCCGCGTACTACGAACACTCGTTCCTCGCCGACCAGATGGGCGTGCACCTCGTCGAGGGCAGCGACCTGCAGGTGGTCGACGGCCGCGTCGCGATGCGCACGACCGAAGGCTTCCAGGCGATCGACGTGCTGTACCGTCGCGTCGACGATGCGTTCCTCGATCCGCTCACGTTCCGCCCCGATTCGGTGCTCGGCGTGGCCGGGATCATGGACGTCTACCGCGCCGGCAACATCACGATCGCGAACGCGCCGGGCACCGGCATCGCCGACGACAAGGCGATCTACTCGTACATGCCGGAGATCGTCGAGTTCTACACGGGCCGCAAGGCGCTGCTGGAGAACGTGCCGACCTGGCGCTGCGGCGAGGCCGACAGCCTGAAATACGTGCTCGACCATCTCGACGAACTGGTCGTGAAGGAAGTGCACGGCTCGGGCGGCTACGGGATGCTGGTCGGGCCGTGCGCGTCGAAGGCCGAACTCGAGGCATTCGCCGCGAAGCTGCGCGCGCGGCCCGCGAACTACATCGCGCAACCCACGCTGGCGTTGTCCACGACGCCGATCCTGACCGAAGCCGGCCTCGCGCCTCGCCACGTCGACCTGCGGCCGTTCGTGCTGGTGTCGGACCGGATCCGCATCACGCCGGGCGGACTCACGCGCGTCGCGCTGCAGGAGGGGTCGCTCGTCGTCAACTCGAGCCAGGGCGGCGGCACCAAGGACACCTGGGTGCTGGCCGACTGAGCCGGGCACGAGCACGCGCGCCGCAGCCGGCGCGCGAACCGAACGAACACGGAGTGGACACGAGATGCTTCTGGGACGAACTGCGAGCGGGCTTTACTGGATGTACCGCTATATCGAGCGCGCGGAGAACATCGCGCGCATCGTCGATGCCGGGCTGCGGATGGCGCTTACGCGCACGTCCGACGCGCCGGCCGAATGGTCGTCGGTGCTGGTCAGCTCGGGCGCGGACGACGGCTATCGTCAGAAATACGACGCGTATGCCGCCGATACCGTGACCGACTACCTGCTGCGCGACCGCGACAACCCGTCGAGCGTGCTGTCGTGCATCGAGGCCGCGCGCTCGAATGCGCGGATGGTGCGCACGGCGCTCACGCGCGAGGCATGGGAGAGCGTGAACGGTGCCTGGCTCGCGCTGCGCCGCGCGCTCGCGCAGCCGGTGCCGGAGAGCGGGCTGCCGGCGGTGCTCGACGAAGTGAAGCGCGAAACCGCGCTGATTCTCGGCAGCTTCTACAGCACGATGCTGCGCAACGAGATCTTCGATTTCGCGCAGATCGGCGCGTTCGTCGAGCGGGCGGACAACACCGCGCGGATCATCGACGTCAAATACCACCTGCTGCTGCCGTCGGTGTCGCACGTCGGCACGATCCTCGACAACTATCAGTGGGAGACGATTCTGCGCTGCGTGGCCGCACACCGGTCGTATCGCTGGGTATATGACGTGCAGTACAAGCCGATGAACATCGCCGACTACCTGATCCTGAACGGCCGCATGCCGCGCTCGTTGCGCTATTGCTATGGCCGCGTGATGTCGAGTCTCAACCTGCTCGCGAAGGATTACGGCGTGACACACCCGTGTCACGACACGGCCACGAAGATCCTGCAAATGCTGTCCGACACGACGGTCGAGCGGATCTTCAAGAGCGGCCTGCACGAGTTCCTGACCGACTTCATCGGCCGCAACAACAGCCTCGGGGTCGATATCGCCCAGGCTTACAACTTCGACTGAGAGACTTTCCATGCGACTCGCCATCCGACACATTTCGCGTTATCGGTTCGACGATCAAGCCACCCATGCGCTGCAACGGCTGCGGCTGCGCCCGCAGTCGGGGCCCGGGCAGACCGTGCGCGCGTGGCAGGTCACGATCGACGGCGTCGAGCCGACGCTGTCCTATGCGGACGGGCTCGGCAACCGGATCGACCTCGTGCGCCACGACCGCGGCGCGAAGAACGAGATCGTCGTGGTCGCGGCCGGCGTCGTCGAGACGCAGGACCGCGCAGGCATTCTCGGCAACCCCGAGGGCTATGCGCCGCCGTGGATCTTCGAGCGCGAGACCGCGCTCACGAAGGCTGGAGACACCGTGCTCGAAATCACGCAGGCGCTGCCGATCGAGCCGCACAGCCTCGACGCGCTGCACTGGCTGATGACGGAAGTGCACGGCCGCATCGCGTATGCGCCGAGCCTGGCCGACGCGCCGGTGGATGCCGAAACCGCGCTGCAAAGCGGCGAGGGCACGAGCCGCGACCATGCGCATGCGTTCATCGCGGCCGCGCGTGCGCTGAAGGTGCCCGCGCGCTACATCTCGGGCTACGTGCTCGCCGACAGCGCGATGCAGCGCATCGCCGACGCGAAGCAGAGCGCGGCCGGCGACGAGGAAGAGGAAGCGCTCGCGCTGCAGAGCGGCGACGGCATGCAGCAGGCGCTCGGCGCATCGCACGCCGCGCAGTCGCAGGGCTTGCCGCAGGCGGCGCTCGGCGCGCAGCCGCAGGCCGCCACGCTGATGCAGCAGCCGGCCGGCCACGCATGGGCCGAGGCCTATGTCGAAGGGCTCGGCTGGGTCGGCTTCGATCCGTTCATGAACCGCTGCCCGGACGAGCGCTACGTGCGCATCGCTGTCGGCCTCGACTATCGCGACGCGCAGCCCGTGACGGGGCTCGGCGCGAGCACCGTCGGCGTCGAGATCAGCGTCGTGCAGTCGCCGGAACTCGTCTGACGCACCCCTTCGCCTAACCCGCCGTGCCGTGCCGCCGCAACGACGGCGACGCGGCGCGTGCGGCCGGCTCAACCCGAACCGAGCGGCTCTCCCATGCCCATTCACGTCGCGCTGCATCACACCACCCGCTACCGCTACGACCGGCCCGTCAACCTCGGGCCGCAGATCGTGCGGCTGCGGCCCGCGCCGCACTGCCGGACGCCGATTGTCTCGTATTCGATGACGGTCGAGCCCGCGCAGCACTTCATCAACTGGCAGCAGGACCCGTTCTCGAACTATCTCGCGCGACTCGTGTTTCCGGAGCGCACCGAACACTTCGAGGTCACGATCGATCTCGTCGCCGAGATGTCGGTATACAACCCGTTCGACTTCTTTCTCGAAGCGAGCGCGGAGCAATACCCGTTCAGCTATGACGATGCGCAGAAGACCGAACTCGCGCCGTATCTCGCATGCGATCCGCAGACGACCGCCGCGCCGCTGTTCCGCGCGTATCTCGACAGCGTCGACCTCACGCCGGCCGGCACCGTGAACTTCCTCGTCGCGCTGAACCAGCAGTTGCAGCGCGATATCGGCTATCTCGTGCGGATGGAGCCGGGCGTGCAGACGCCCGAGCAGACGCTCGAGCTTGCGTCCGGGTCGTGCCGCGACAGCGCGTGGCTGCTCGTGCAGCTGTGCCGGCATCTCGGCATCGCCGCGCGCTTCGTGTCCGGCTACCTGATCCAGCTCACGCCCGACGTGAAGGCGCTCGACGGCCCGAGCGGCACGTCGGTCGACTTCACCGACCTGCACGCGTGGTGCGAAGTCTATCTGCCGGGCGCGGGCTGGATCGGCTTCGATCCGACCTCGGGCCTGCTCGCCGGCGAAGGGCATATCCCGCTCGCGTGCACGCCGCAGCCCACCAGCGCCGCGCCGGTCGAAGGGCTGATCGACGAATGCGAAGTCGCGTTCGAGCACGAGATGGCGGTGACGCGCGTGTATGAGTCGCCGCGCGTGACGAAGCCGTATACGGAGTCGCAATGGGATGCCGTGCGCACGCTCGGCGCACAGGTCGACGGCGCGCTGACGGGCGGCGACGTGCGGCTGACGCAAGGCGGCGAGCCGACCTTCGTGTCGATCGACGATCGCGACGGCGCCGAATGGAACACCGATGCACTCGGCCCGACCAAGCGCGGCTACGCGACCGAACTCGTGCAGCGGCTGCGCGCCGAATACGGCGAAGGCGGCTTCCTGCATTTCGGGCAGGGCAAGTGGTATCCGGGCGAGCAGTTGCCGCGCTGGGCGCTGTCGATCTGCTGGCGCGCCGACGGCCAGCCCGTATGGCACGATCCGTCGCTGTTCGCCGACGAGCGCGAGCCGTCCGAGCATACGACCGACGACGCGAAGCGCTTCATCGATGCGCTGGCCGCGCGCCTCGGCCTGACCGACGAATTCGTGCGGCCCGGCTACGAGGACGTCTGGTACTACCTGTGGCGCGAGCGCCGGCTGCCCGTCAACGTCGATCCGTTCGACTCGCGCCTCGACGACGAGCTCGAACGCGCGCGGCTGCGCAAGGTGTTCGACCAGCGGCTCGACAGCGTGGTCGGCTACGTGCTGCCGATCAAGCGCACGGACGATGTGCCGGGGCTCGACGGCCCGCGCTGGCAGACGGGCCCGTGGTTCTTCCGCGACGAGCGGATGTACCTCATGCCCGGCGATTCGCCGATGGGCTATCGGCTGCCGCTCGATTCGCTGCCGTGGGTGACCGGCGCCGACTATCCGTACCTGGTCGAGCGCGATCCGTTCGCGCCGCGCACCGCGCTGCCGGATGCCGCCGCGTTCCGTGCGCATTACGCGGGCACGGCCGACGCGCCGCGTTATCTGGCCGGCGTGCATCGCGAAGCGTCGGCGCAAGCCGTCATGCAGTGGCGCAGCGACGGCACCGCGGCGGGCGAACAGCACGCGCACGCCGTGCCGGACCTGAAGCGCCGCCCCGAGCGCTTTGAATCGGCCGCGTGGATCACGCGCACCGCGCTGTGCGTCGAAGTGCGCAACGGCGTCCTGTACCTGTTCACGCCGCCGCTGGCCGAGCTCGAGGATTATCTCGACCTGCTCGCCGCGATCGAGCTGACCGCGCAGGCGCTCGGCGTGAAGCTCGTGCTCGAAGGCTATCCGCCGCCGCGCGACGCGCGGCTCAAGCTGCTGCAGGTCACGCCCGATCCTGGCGTGATCGAGGTGAACATCCATCCGGCCCGGAGCTTCGACGAACTCGTCGACCAGACGGAATTCCTGTACGACGCCGCGTGGCAGTCGCGTCTGTCGAGCGAGAAGTTCATGGTCGACGGCCGGCACGTCGGCACGGGCGGCGGCAACCACTTCGTGCTCGGCGGCGCGACGCCGGCCGACAGCCCGTTCCTGCGCCGCCCGGACCTGCTCGCGAGCCTGGTCGCTTACTGGCACAACCACCCGTCGCTGTCGTACCTGTTCTCCGGGCTGTTCATCGGGCCGACGAGCCAGGCGCCGCGCGTCGACGAGGCGCGCAACGACCAGCTCTACGAGCTCGACATCGCGTTCGCCGAAATCCAGCGCAACAAGCTGCTGTTCGGGCAGGACATGCCGCCATGGCTCGTCGACCGCGTGCTGCGCAACCTGCTGATCGACGTGACCGGCAACACGCACCGCAGCGAGTTCTGCATCGACAAGCTGTATTCGCCCGACTCGTCGACCGGCCGGCTCGGCCTGCTCGAACTGCGCGCGTTCGAGATGCCGCCGCATGCGCGGATGAGCATCGTGCAGCAACTGCTGCTGCGTGCGCTGGTCGCCCGCTTCTGGGCCGCCCCGTACACGACGCCGCTCACGCGCTGGGGCACCGCGCTGCATGATCGCTTCATGCTGCCCGCGTTCCTGAAGATGGATTTCGACGACGTGCTGGCCGAGCTGCGCGACGCCGGGTTCGGGTTCGATCCGGCCTGGTTCGCGCCGCACTTCGAGTTCCGCTTCCCGCTGTTTGGCCAGATCGCGGTGAACGGGATGCAGCTGTCGCTGCGCGGCGCGCTGGAGCCGTGGCACGTGATGGGCGAGGAGGGCGCGCCCGGCGGCACGGTGCGCTATGTCGATTCGTCGGTCGAACGGCTCGAAGTGCGCGTGACCGGTCTGAACGACAACCGGCACGTCGTGACCGTCAACGGTCGCGCGCTGCCGCTGCAGCCGACCGGCACCGTCGGCGAATACGTCGCGGGCGTGCGCTACAAGGCGTGGGCGCCGCCGTCGGCGCTGCATCCGACCATCGGCGTGCATGCGCCGCTCACGTTCGACATCGTCGATACGTGGCTGCAGCGCTCGCTCGGCGGCTGTCGCTATCACGTCGCGCATCCGGGCGGGCGCAACTATGCGACGTTCCCCGTCAATGCGTACGAGGCCGAGAGCCGCCGGCTCGCGCGCTTCGTCGCGATGGGGCACACGCCGGGGCGGATGACGGTATCGGCCGCCGCGCCGAGCCGTGAATTCCCGTTCACGCTCGACCTGCGACGGCCCTGATCGTCGGATGAAAGGACGGACGACGATGTGCGGTTCGCGACCTCCCGGCGCGCCCGCCGGAGTGCTAGGATGCGGGCAGACCGCGGCCGCCCGCCGCGTCTGCCGCGTCTGCCATGCCTGGCCGCCGGTGCGGCGGCGCGCGGGCGTGGCTGCCCTTTGACGACGGAACGATACCGACCGTGCCGCCCATTCACCCCGACGATCTCGCCGACGCCGACGCGATGCCCACGCTCTTCGATACCGGCGCGCAGCCGGACGCCGCGGAACTGGCCGCCGCGCTCGCGGCGCCGTCCGCGGCAGGCCGCTACGACGAACTGCGCGGCAGCGCCGCCGGCCTCACGGCGCCGCTGCTCGCGCCCGCCTGGCGCAGCTTCTTCACGTCGATCGGCAGCGACGGCGTGGCCGACCTCGACCGCCGCGCCGACGCGCTGCAGCGGCGCATGCGCGAGAACGGCCTGTTCTACCAGCTCCACGAGCAACGCGCGGGCGACGGCGCGGCCGGCCCGTGGTCGCTCGACCTGCTGCCGCTGATCGTCACGCCCGAGGACTGGGTCGCGATCGAGCGCGGCGTGCTGCAGCGCGTGCGGCTGCTCAATGCGACGCTGGCCGACCTGTACGGGCCGCAGACGATCCTCGAGCGCGGGCTGCTGCCGCCCGCGCTCGTCACCGGCCACCCGGGCTACCTGCGTGCAATGCGCGGCGCACGCGTGCCGGGCGATACGTGGCTGCACGTCGTCGCGTTCGATCTCGCGCGCGGCCCCGACGGGCAATGGCGGATCGTCGCGCAGCACATGCAGGGCGCGGCCGGCCTCGGCTATCTGCTCGAGAACCGGCTGATCGTGTCGCGGCTCTTTCCGCGCGGCTTCCGCGGGCTGCGCGTGCAGCGGCTCGCGTCCGCGTACCGGTCGCTGCTGGAGAGCATGCAGGCGCTCAGCCCGGCCTCGAAGAATTCGCGGATCGTGCTGCTGACGCCGGGGCCGCACAGCGCGACGTACTTCGAGCATGCGTATCTCGCACGCTACCTCGGCCTCACGCTCGTCGAGGGCGGCGACCTGACCGCGCGCGACAACCGCGTATTCCTGAAGACGCTGAGCGGGCTCGAACCCGTGCACGGGATCCTGCGGCGCGTTGACGACGCGTGGCTCGATCCGCTCGAACTGCGGCCCGATTCGATGCTCGGCGTGCCGGGGTTGCTGCAGGCCGTGCGCGCGGGCAACGTGCTGCTCGCGAACGCGCCGGGTTCGAGCTTCCTCGAATCGCCGGGCGTGCTCGGCTTCATGCCGCGCCTCGCGGAAGCGCTGCTCGGCGAAACGCTGACGCTGCCGGCCGTGCATTCGTGGTGGTGCGGCGAGGCGGCCGCGTGCGCGGATGCGCTGCCGCAACTCGCGCGCAGCATCGTGAAGCCGTCGTATCCGCCCGACGTGCAGGCGGGCGGCGCGTTCGATCCGGTGATCGGCGCGCGCCTCACGCCGGCGCAGCTGGCCGAGTGGCGTGCGCGCATCCTTGCCCGGCCCGAGCATTACACGGTGCAGGCCGACCTGCCGCTGTCGCAGGCGCCGACCTGGCCGGGGCGCGACGCGCCCGATGGCAGCGGCGGCGCGCGCATCGTGCCGAAACCGCTGCTGCTGCGCGTGTTCGCGCTCGCCGACGGCGCGCAGCGCTGGCGGCTCCTGCCGGGCGGACTGTCGCGGGTCGGCACGCGCGATACGCTGTTCAATGCGCCGATGCCGCGTGGCGGCAGCACCGTCGATACGTGGGTGATGACCGAAGGCATCGTCGATTCGACGACGCTGCTGCAAACGCATCTCGGCCCCGACGATCTCGTCGAGCGCCCGCGCGCGATCGCGAGCCGCGCGGCCGAGAACCTGTTCTGGCTCGGCCGCTACACCGAGCGCGCGAACGGCCTGATGCGTCTCGCGCGTGCCGCGCTCGAGCGGCTGCGCGGCGAGGACGACGTCGACAGTCCCGCGCATCTGGAGCTGATCGACACGCTCTGTCGCGATACGGGCCTGATCGCCCCCGATGCGCCGAACGCGGTCGATGCGCCGCGTGCGTTCCAGCACACGCTCGCGACGTCGCTGACGCGCGGCGCGGACCGCACGTCCGGCATCGCCTCCTGCCTGTTCGGGATGCGCGCCGCCGCCGCCGCGATTCGCGAGCGGCTGTCGAGCGAACAATGGCGGCTGATCGACGACGCGACGCAGCTGTTCGCCGATAGCGCGAGCCATCCGGAAGCCGAGGAGCAGATCGGCAACGAGGCGCTGCAGTTGCTGGAGCGGCTGGCGCTGCTGCTCGGCGCGATCACCGGCGCGCAGACCGACAACATGACGCGCGACGACGGCTGGCGGCTGCTGTCGATCGGCAGGCAGATCGACCGGCTGGACTTCCTGTGCAGCGTGCTGAAGTTCGCGTTCGACGAGGGCGCCGTGCACCGGCAGGACGGCTTCGAACTCGTGCTGGAACTGTTCGACAGCACGATCACGTTCCGCTCGCGTTTCCAGCGCGGCTTCGACGTCGCGCCGCTGCTGTCGCTTGTGGTGCTCGACACCGACAACCCGCGCTCGCTCGGCTGGGTCGTGCAGGCGCTGCGCGGCCGGCTGACGAAGGTCGAGCGCAGCGAAGGCTATGCGCTGTCCGAACTGGCCGAGACGATTCCGGACGTGCCCACGTGGTCGCTGCACGAACTGTGCGAAACCGGCGACGACGGCCGCCACGACAAGCTGCTCGATGCGCTCGACACGACCGTGAAAGCGGTATGGGACTTGTCGAACCGGATCGGCGAGCGTTATTTCAGTCACGTACGCGAGGCGGGCAGGACGCTATGGTGACGACGAAACATGCGGCGAAGACGTCGCCCACGCCGGGTTCCGGCAGCGCGAAGGAGGCAGCGGCGGCTACGCCTGCAACCCCTGCAACCCCGACCACGTCGACTGTTGCCGCGCCCGGCCGCCTGCTGCGGGTGACGCACGATACGGAATACCGCTACGCGGCACGCGTCGAATCCGCGCAGCACCAGGCGCGGCTGCAGCCGCTCGCGACGCCGCGCCAGCAGGTGTTGTCGTTCGCACTCGACATCGAGCCTGCACCGGAAGCGGTCGGCACCGAGATCGACGCGTTCGGCAACGCACGCGCATCGTTCGCGCTGAACCAGCCTCACGATGCGCTGCTCGTGCGCAGCCGCAGCACGGTGCGCGTGAGCCCGCCCGTATGGTCGCAGGGCGCGCGCGGTGCGCCGCCGCCCGCGATCGCGAATCCCGACGCCGAACACGCAACGGCGTGGGAAGCCGTACGCGAGCGCTTGCGGTTTCGCGCGGGGCAGCCGTACGACGCGGCGAGCGAGTTCGTGTTCGCATCGCCGCATGTGGCGTGCGATCCCGAACTGGCCGCGTATGCGGCCGCGAGCTTCACGCCGCGGCGGCCGCTCGTGCAGGCCGCGTGGGACTTGATGCGGCGAGTCCACGCCGATTTCGCGTATACGCCGAACAGCACCGACATCACGACGTCCGCGCTCGATGCATTGCGATTGCGCAAGGGCGTCTGCCAGGATTTCGCGCACGTGATGATCGGCGCGCTGCGCTCGCTCGGGCTCGCCGCGCGCTACGTGAGCGGCTATCTGCTGACGCAGCCGCCGCCCGGGCAGCCGCGGCTGATCGGCGCGGATGCGTCGCATGCGTGGGTCGACGTGTACGACCCGGCATGGCCCGAGGACGACGGCTGGCTGCAGCTCGATCCGACCAACGACCGTGCGCCGGGCGACGATTACGTGATGCTGTCGATCGGCCGCGACTATGCGGACGTGACGCCGCTGCGCGGCGTGATTCGCGGCGGCGGCGCGGATCAGGAGCTGAAGGTCGGCGTGACGGTCGAGCCGCTCGACGATGCGTCGTGATACGGCGTGATCGGCCTCAAGCGCCGCATGCCGGCCGTTTAAGTCTTCGTTAATACTGCCCGCCTAGCATGGTGATGCCGGCGAACGGACCGGACCGCGGTCCGGCGGCGGCACGCGCGGGTGCGTCGACGTCATGGCGCCGCGCCGTCGCGCGCAGCCATACCCATGCAACGGCGGCAAACATGATCAAGACCTTCGACTACACGCTCGGCAACGAGACGATCGCGCTTTGCGCGAGCTTCGGCGCAGGCCCGGCGTTTCGCCGTGTGCTCGTGAGCCGTGCGGATTCGATGGAGACGCTCGTGGTGCTCGACGCGCGCGGCCTGTCGGGCCTGCTGAAGGTGGCCACCGAGGAGCCGGAAGGGTTGCTCGACGATGCGATCCGCAAGGTCGGGGACGAACAGCTCGTCGAGCGGGCGATCAGCGGCCGGACGATCGTCGAAGCCGCGCTTTGAGCTTGCGGCGCGTGCAGGCCGGCATGGCCGGCTGCAGCGCGCCGCGTCATATTGTGCCGCGCGGTGCCGCCTACGCAGCGAACCGGTCGGTCGCCGCAAGCAGCGCCTTCAGGATGCCCGGTTCGTTGTACGCGTGCCCGGCGTCCGGCACGATCTCGAACGTCGCGTCCGGCCAGGCTTTCGCGAGATCCCACGCGGTGCGTGCGGGCGTCGCGACGTCGTAGCGGCCCTGCACGATTACACCCGGAATGCCGGCGAGGCGATGCGCGTCGCGCAGCAACTGGCCTTCGTCGACGAACCCGCGATTCACGAAGTAGTGGTTTTCGATCCGCGCGAACGCGAGCGCGTAGTGGCCGTCCGCGAAGTGCGCGGCCAGCGCCGGATCGGGCAGCAGCGTGATCGTGCGGCCTTCCCAGATGCTCCACGCACGCGCGGCTTCGAGCTTCGCGGCTTCGTCGTCGCCCGTCAGCCGGCGATGGTACGCGGCCATCAGGTCGTCGCGCTCCGCTTCCGGAATCGGTGCGAGAAATGCTTCCCACAGGTCGGGAAACAGCCACGATGCGCCTTCCTGGTAGTACCACAGCAATTCCGCGCGACGCATCGTGAAGATGCCGCGCACGACGAGCGCGCTCACGCGTTGCGGATGCGTTTCCGCGTACGCGAGGGCGAGCGCGCTGCCCCACGAGCCGCCGAACACGAGCCACTGTTCCGCGCCCACCATCTCGCGCAGCCGTTCGATGTCGGCCACCAGGTCCCAGGTCGTGTTGTTGTCGAGGCTTGCATGCGGCGTCGAGCGCCCGCAGCCGCGCTGATCGAACAGCAGGATGTCGTAACGCTCGGGATCGAACAGGCGGCGATGGTCGGGGCTGCAACCCGCGCCCGGACCGCCGTGCAGGAACACCGCGGGCTTGCCGGACGGGGTGCCGCAGCGCTCCCAGTAGATGCGGTGGCCGTCGCCGGTGTCGAGGTGGCCGTGGGCGTAGGGTTCGATCGGTGGGTACACAGGCTGGCTCCGGGTGAGGGTCGACGGGAGGGCGGACGAGGCACGGGCCAGGATGCGGACGGCGGCGCCGGGATCGCGGATAGTGCGGCGCCGCAAGATTCGTTGTGCCTGCATCGGGCCGGCCGCTGCCGGACAAGGCTTGTCATTATGCCCATTCATCCGGGCCGCTGCGCGCCGGCCGGCGCCCGGGCGCGCGGCGCGGCGTGCCGGCCGGCATGCGCACCGGATTTTTTAGACAATTTCATTCCGATATTTTTCAGACAAAATCCCGGCGGCAGATCGGCGCTGCGGATGAGGGCGTCGGTCTGCCATCCCTTCACCGTGCCAACGGAAACCAGCCGATGAACCATCGCGTCAAGCAGCTGACCGGGTTGCGCGCCGTCGCGGTCACGATGGTCGTCGTCGGCCATGCGGAGCACGTGCTGCCGGGCGGCTACACCGGCTGGTTCGCGCCGCTGCGGCTGATCGCCGACGGCCGGCTCGGCGTGCTGATCTTCTTCGTCCTCAGCGGGTTCCTGATCACCAACGTGCTGCGCGCGGAGTTCGCACGCACCGGCGGGATCGCGCTGACCTCGTTCTACGTGCGCCGCGCGCTGCGGATCTGGCCGGCCTGCTACATGTATCTCGCGACCGTCGGCGTCCTTGCCGTCGCCGGCTGGCTCGACGTCGATCGGCGCCAGTGGCTGTATGCGGCGCTGCATCTATGGAATTACTCGGCGTGGTTCGGGTTGGCCGGCGACAACGTGGCGCATCCGGACGGCGCGTGGTATCTCGGCCACTTCTGGTCGCTCGCGCTCGAGGAACAGTTCTACTGGTTCTGGCCGCTGCTGTTCGTGTACGGCATGCGCCGCGCCGGCACGCGCTGGCTGGCCGCGCTGATCCTGATCGTGCCGCTGGTGCGCGCGCTGACGTATTTCGTCGCGCCGGCGCTGCGCGGGCAGCTCGGGATGATGCTGCACACGGGCGTCGATCCGATCCTGATCGGCTGCTACGCGGCGCTCAACCGCGAACGGCTCGAGACGTGGATCGGCTCGTGGCGCGGCGAGACGCGTATCGTGACGGCGCTCGTCTTCATCGTGCTGTTCGGGATGCCGCTCGCCGAACATCGGCTCGGCGGGTTCTGGAATGCCACCTACGGCGTGACGCTCGAGGCCGCGCTGATCGCGATCGTGATCGTCGTGCTGAATTTCCGCAGCGAGTTCTGGTGCGCGCGCTGGCTGCGGGCCGCGCCGGTCGTGTTCGTCGGCACGATTTCGTTCAGCCTGTATTTGTGGCAGCAGCCGTTCGCGAATCCCGATCTGCCGGTCGCGCATGTGTTTCCGCTCGGCATCGTTTGGGCGCTGCTGGCGGCGACGGCGAGCTACTTCCTGATCGAGAAGCCGTTCCTGCGGCTGAAGGATCGGTATACGGCGCGGGAGACGCGGCGTGTGCGCGACGATGGGCTGCGGATGCCGACGTCAGGCGATGCGATTGGGGCGAAGGTGGTGGAGTAGGCGGGTGGGGCGTGATCCGTCCGCCGGCTTCACTTGAGTCGCTTTAGCGCCTCAGGCGAATACCAGAAGGTCCGGAACATATCGATCCCGTACGACTTGCCGTCGTATGTGACGACCGCGCGCGCGATTCGCTGGCCCGTATCCGAGTAGTCGCCGTCCTTGCGTTGCGTCTTCGTGATGTGTGCCGTGATCGACAGGTCGGCGAAGCCGTGGCTCGATGATTTCTCGACCGCGATCGTCATCTTTGCCGCTTCGCTGCGGGCATCGCCGACGCCGGGGCCGCAGGCTTCGCCTTCAACGCTGACCCAGCCGTACAGGTTGGTGCCGAACACCGGGCGGATACGGTTGCCTTCGCGTACCCACAGCGTCAACTCGTCGCTTGCGTTCGCATCAGGGCAGCTCGGCCCACGCGCGCTGCTCGTGAACACGACGCCGAACGCGCGCACGTCGGGCGACAGCCGGTATGGCGCGGTATCGATGCGATAGCTGTCCGGGCCGACTTCCGTGATGGCGTCTTCCTCGACGATCGTCCGCTCGGCCGCCACGACCTTCCCACCTTCGACAAGTGCTACGACTTGCAGCTTCGTGCTTTCGTCCGGGTTCCTGCTCTTCGGCAGCGAATCGAACGCGACGGCCGCGATCGTCGTTTCCGGCGCGTTCGGCATGGCCTTGCACGCCGATGCGACGACGAGCCGGTCGGCGTCGCGCATGGCGATGCGGGCGCTTGCGATGCCGGCCCAGCGGGCGATGGCCGTGACGGTCGCGTCACCGCAAGGCTGGCTGTCGGCGGCCTGAGCGGCGGAGGCGGTGGCGAGCGCCAGCAGTGGGGCGAAGCGCAGGACTCTCGTCGTCACGTCTTGAAGGATCGCGGTAGCGCCTGTCCGTGCTTCCGGAACAGGCGGGCGAGATAGGACGGTGAATCGAGACCGACCGCTGCCGCCGCCATGACGACCGTCATGCCGGGGGATTGCAACAGCAGCGACGCGTGGCGCACACGTTGCCGCGATTGGTAGTCGACGATGGATTCGCCCGTGACGTCGCGAAACATGCGCGTCAACGTGCGCCGCGACAGGCCGAACTCGTAGGCGATGCGATCGAGTCCGATCGATTGATCGAGTGTCGAGTCGAGAAAGGCCCGAATATCTTTCACGAGTTCATGGCGAGCGTCGGCGGCCGTCAATGGACGATGGCCCGAGATCAACCCAGCCTCGACGCACGTGGCCGCCAACATCTTGTTGGCCAGCTCCCGACGATAGGCCGCGAGTTCGCCGACGTCGCGCTGACCTGTGTCGGTGGCGAGACGCACCGCGTTGAGCAGCGCCAATGGCGCAGACCAGATGGATATCTTCGCGCACGACAGACGCCTTTGCGCCTTGCGCTCGCAGTACGCGACGAAATCGCTCGCCACATAGACGGCGACGTGTTCCTGCTGCGTCAGATAGCCGTGCGTGTCGTGCAGGCGCCGCGGCGGCACCACGACAAACGACATCGGCGCCACGCGCAAAGGCGAGGCGTTCGATTCGACGTTCAGGATCAGTTGGCCCGTGCGCGGCAGCAAAAACATGTACTCGTCATGTTCGTGGGGCTGCGTGCGGTAATCGCCGATCGAAACCTGCCGAACATCGGCAATGCGATCTTCGGACAAGTGGGTACTGGCGGTCGGATAGTGCTTCACGAAATGACCCTTGGGCGCAGCATGCGGTGGGTAGCCGCCATATGTGGCGGGACTTGTGGGCCGCTGTATCAATGGGATGTCCCAGTATAGCGTTTCAAACTTCCGTGCACGTAACCGGGGCACGCACGCCCCAGGCCCAGCCCTGTTCTCAGGGAAAACACGGGTGTGCGCGAACTCCCGCGCGACGGGCCAAACGCGCAATTGGCCTGATTGTGCGCATGTCGTGGCCCGACAGGCGGCGAAACATTGCTTCCCCTTCGGCATGCTGGCGTCACTTACACGCTGGAGCCCGTTCATGTCGGTTGAAAACGCCCCTTCCTTGTTACCTCGCTCACCCAACGCCAAGTTCGAGTCGCGTCCTCACGGGGGCCTCTATTTCGTGCGCGTCTTTCCCGCAGGGCGAGGCGGCGGCAACCCCGCACCCGTCGTGCTGGATGCCGATGCCATGTCTGCGGACGAGATGATGGCGATTGCCGCGAGCTACGGTCACGAGAGTGCATTCGTGTGCGCGCCGCGCAACACGGGCAACACGTATCGCCTGCGCTTCTTCGTCCCCCGGCACGAGATGGAGATGTGCGGTCATGCGACGCTCGGCGCATTGTGGCTTCTGCGGAGGCTTGGCCGCTGGACGTCCCGCGTCGCGACACTCGAAACGTTGAGCGGCATCGTCGACGCACGCTTTGACGAAAGCACGCAATCCATCGAAGCGAGCCAGCCCAAAGGCATCGTGCAACCGATCGAAGACGCGCGGCTGCACGCCGCGATATGCGATGTGCTGCGCATCGATGCTGACGATCTGGATGCTCTCGGCATTGTCAACGCCACGACGAGCCGGACCAAGACGCTGATACCGATGCGCTCGGTACAGCGACTTCAGGCGCTCACGCCGTCCTTCGACAAGGTGCAGGCGTTATGTGACGCGCTCGGATCGACCGGCCTCTATCCGTTTGCCGTCGAGCGCACACGGCCTCTCGAGGTGCACGCGCGGCAGTTTCCGCGCTCGTCCGGATATCCCGAAGATGCGGCGACGGGCATCGCCGGGGCAGCGACCCTCTACGGTGCGCTGCACTACGGTCTGCTCGCGCATGGCGCGTCGGGCATGACCGTGCATCAAGGGTACGCGATGGGCAAGCCGTCCAGCATCCGGGTCGAAATGCGAGACCCCGACAACGCCGACGCGGGCTGCTGGATCGGCGGAGCAGTCGAAAGCATGATGCTGGAGCCGCAGCAATGAAGATCTTGACCAACGACCAGATCGCGGCAGTGCTCGACATGCGCTTGGCATCGGACGCCATTCGCGCTGCCTATCTCGACCTGCAAAACGGCGCGGCGGCCGTTCAGCCTCGCGCACGCATCGGCTTGTCCGACGTGAAGTTCAGCGCAATGAGCGCAATGCTGGGCATTGCCAAGGTCGCGGCGATAAAGATGTACACGACGCTCGATGGCCAATTCCGCTTTTACATCGCGTTGTTTTCGCTCGTCGATGGTGCGCTCCTCGCGATGCTCGAAGGCGATGCGATCACGGGCGTGCGCACGGCCGCGACCACCGCGCTTGCAGCCCGACATCTGGCGCGTCCGGAGAGCCGAAGCCTTGGACTGTTCGGCAGCGGAGTGCAGGCGCGGGCTCATGCAGAGGCCTTGGCTGAACGAACCGGATTGCGCGAAGTGCTGATTCACAGCCGCGATGCCGCAACCGCGGAGGCACTTGCCGACAGCCTCGGGCATCGGTTCGGTCTCGACGTATCGGTGGTCGATGCCGAAGCGTGCGCCGCCGCCGACATCGTCGTCGTCGCAACGCGTGCATCCGAACCGGTCATACGCGGCGAATGGCTACGACCGGGCGCATTCGTCGCGAGTATCGGCGCGACGCGTCCCGATCAACGCGAGCTCGACGACGCATCGTTGCTCGCGGCCTCTCGCATCGTCGTGGACTGGACGCAGCAGACGCCATTCGAAACGGGCGATCTGCTGCGTCCGTCGCGTGAACTGATCGAGAGCAGGACGTTGGTGGATCTTTCGTCCGTCATCGGCGCCGATGAGCATCGCGCCCGGGACGCCACCGACATCGTGATCTACAAGGCAGTCGGCATCGCCCTGCAGGACGCGGCCGTTGCGCATATGGCTTACATGCGGCTTGGCGCCTGACCTGCCACCTCACATCAATGTCGTTTGTCAACGACACGCTTGGAGACACTCATGAAATTTCCTCTTGCTGCGCGCATTGTTGTCGGGATGATGCTCGGCATCGCAACCGGCGTTGCCTGTCATGCGATGCTGCCCGACGCGGAAGCGGCCAATCAGGTCGGCGGCTATTTCTCGCTTCTCGCCGACGTGTTTCTACGCCTGGTCAAGATGATCATTGCGCCGCTTGTGTTCTGCTCGCTCGTCATCGGTGTGACGAAGATAGGCGATGTCCGCGCGGTGGGCCGCATCGGGCTCAGGACGCTGGGCTGGTTTCTCTTCGCGTCTTTCATCTCGCTCGCGCTGGGCGCGCTGATCGCCAACTGGCTGAAGCCCGGCAGCGCGCTTAACTTGCCGTTGCCCGCGATAAACGCCTCGACCGGGCTGAGTACGAGTGGGCTGTCGCCCAAGGAATTCGTAGTGCATCTCGTGCCTAGCAGCATTGTGGGGGCGATGGCAAACAACGAAATCCTGCAGATCGTGGTGTTCGCGGCCTTCTTCAGCGTCGGGCTTACGACGCTTGGCGACAAGGCGCAACTCGTCATTCGCATGCTCGAGCAGGTTTCTCACGTCATGCTGAAAGTGACAGGCTATGTGATGGCGCTCGCGCCGTTCGCGGTGTTCGGCGCGATCGCGAACGTCGTGACGACACGCGGTGCGTCGGTGCTCGTCACTTTTGGCCGGTTCATGGGCGAATTCTACGGAAGCCTGATCGTGCTATGGCTTCTGATGGTATTGGCGGGTGCCGTGTTGTTCGGGCGCAGGGTATTTTCGCTGGTGCGTTTCATGCGCGTGCCGATGCTGATCGGCTTCAGTACGGCCAGCAGCGAGTCCGTTTATCCGAAGATGCTGGAACAACTGGTCCGTTTCGGTGTTCCCGAACGTATCGCGAGCTTCGTATTGCCCATCGGCTACTCGTTCAATCTCGATGGCACGATGATGTACTGCACCTTTGCCACGCTGTTCATCGCACAGGCGTATGGCGTTCATCTGTCGTTCGTGCAGCAGTTGTCGATGCTTGCCATCCTGATGCTGACCAGCAAAGGCATGGCCGGAGTGCCGCGTGCATCTCTGGTCGTCATCGCCGCGACGCTGGGCCAGTTCAATATCCCCGAGGCCGGGCTGCTCCTTATCATCGGCGTCGATCATTTTCTGGACATGGGACGTACCGCGACCAACGTGCTTGGGAATGCGGTCGCCTCGGCCGCCGTCGCGAAATGGGAAAACGTGCTTGCGCCGTCGTTGCCCGCGGTCGTTTCGGTTGATGATGCCGGTGGACATCGCAAGGACGAGATTCGTTCGGATGACGAAGCGGCCATTGCGGGAGTGTGACGCGAGTTGTCCATGACTGCAGCCCATGCGGTCGAACGTGAATCGGGATTGTCATCCGCGCAAACCGTACCGCCGGTCTTTATCGCCGGCGATGAGGTTTCGGTGCTTGAGCCACTTGGCACAACGGTTGGCACAACGGTCGACGATTCAAGCGCAAAGGCGAGCGGCCGAACATGGCGGCGGGTGCCGACACTGGATTCCGTGTTGCCGAGAAATGTTCGAAGAACAAAAAAAGGCCCTCGCGGGCCTTTCGTCGACGAAGGTGGGGCAGCGCTTACTGCGTCAGCGCCGTAAACCCGTCAAGCAACCGATCGACATCGGCCGCTTGGATCGCGCCCATCGTCGAAATCCGGAACAGCTCCTTCGACAACCCGCCTTGGCCCGCGTAGATTACAAAGCCACGCGCCTTCAGCCCGTCATGCAGCGTCTCATACGTGACACCTTGCGGCAGCCGATACGCGCGCAGCACGACCGACGACGCGCCTTCCGGCAGCACCAGCGGCATTCCACGCGCGGCGAGGCCGGCCTGTGCCTGATCGGCGAGCGCCTTGTAATGCGCATGCCGCGCACGCCAGCCGCCAGCTTCATCAAACTCACGCAGCGCCTCGACGAGCGCATAGTACGCGTGCACGGAAGGCGTAAACGGCGTATTCCGCTGATCCTGCAGCTTTGCGAGACGGCCGAGATCGAGGTAGTAAGTACGGCTCGCGGCCTTCGCGAGCGTGCTGCGGCGCACGATCACGAACGCCGCGCCCGGCACGCCGTGCAGGCACTTGTTCGCGGTCGCGGCGACCGCGTCGATCACGCCACCGGCAAAGTCGATCGCTTCCGCGCCGAAGCTGCTCACACCATCAACGAGCATCTTCACGCCGCGCGCACGGCACACCTCGGCGATCGCACCGAGATCATTCAACCGGCCCGTCGTCGTTTCATGATGAATCACCGCGACGTGCGAGTAGCCGCCCGCGTCGAGGCGCGCGGCGATCTGCGCAAGATCGGGCGCCTGCATCCACTCATGCTTCAGCACGTCGTGCGCGATCCCGTACTGCGTCGCGATCTGCGTGATGCGCTCGCCGTACACGCCGTTCTCGATCACGAGCAGCTTGCCGTCCTGCGGCACGAGCGCCGCGATCATACTTTCGACGGCGGCGGTGCCCGAGCCCGTCATCAGCACGGCGGCCCATTCAGCCGGATCGAGCGCATACGCGGCGACGAGGCGCGCACGCGCTTCATCCTGCAGATCGAAGAATTCGCTTTCGCGATGGCACAGGTCGGGTTGCAGCAAGCTGCGGCGCACGCGTTCGGTCAGCGTGACGGGGCCGGGGTTCAGCAGCAGCATCAATGGGCTCCTTCAACGTGGGCTTCGGCCTGTGCGGCGCCGATATGGCGCATCAGGCGGGTCTTGACCTCGACCGGCGTCACGGTCGGGCGGGGCAGGCCGTCGGGCACGCCCGTGCGGATCGCAACGCGCACGAACTGCGTACCGGATGGCCGGACCCCGTCCGCCTGCGCGGCGAGCGTCGCATCGAGCACGTCGAGCGTGTCGCCTTCGACGGCCGACGCATAGCCGCATGCAGCCGCGACGCCCGCGAACGACACATGCTGCGACACGGTCGCCTGGCCGCCCGTCGATTCGTGCGCGCCGTTGTCGAGCAGCACGTGCGTGAGGTTGGACGGACCGTAGGTGCCGAGCGTCGCGAACACGCCCATGCGCATCAGCGCGGCGCCGTCGCCGTCGACGGCCACCACGCGCAGGTCGGGGCGCGCGAGCGCGAGACCCAGCGCGAGCGGCGTCACGCAGCCCATCGAGCCGACCATGTACAGCTGGTTCGGACGATCGTCGATCGCATAGAGTTCGCGGCCGCAGAAGCCGGTCGACGCGAGCACGACGGTCGAGTCGACCGGCGTGTGCGCGATCACGCGCTGCAGCGCGTCGTGGCGCGTCGGCCACGCGGCGGGCAATTCGGCGCGCGCCGACGACTGCGCGGCGACATGCGCGCGCGGCGTCGCCGCCGGGTTCGCCTTCAGTTCATACGGCGCGACGCTGCCTTTCTGCATCACGAGCGCGTACGGGCGGCCCGTCGCGTCCATGTGCGCGATCGCGCGGTCGAGTGCCGGGCCGACCTGTTCGGGGTCGGTCGGGAACGTCTCCCACGGGATCTCCATCGTGTCGAGCATCGCGGGCGTGATCGGGCCCATCAGCGCGTGCTGCGGCTCGTCGGCGACTCCCGGCTGGCCGCGCCACGTGACGATCAGCAGCTGCGGCAGCCGGAACGTCCAGGTCAGCGACGTGAGCGGGCTCACCGCGTTGCCGAGCCCCGAGTTCTGCATCATCGCAATGCCGCGCTTGCCGCCGAGCGTCGCGCCCGCGATCAGCGCGACCGCGTCGCCTTCGTTTGCGGCCGACACGTAATTCAGTGTTGGGTCCTGCAGCACGTAATTGATGAACGGCGTCAGGTACGAGCAGGGCACGCCCGCGTACCAGTCGAAACCGCGCTCGCGCGCGGCCTCGACGAACTGGGCCGCTTCGATCATTGCGCGCCCCCGTTGCCGGCACTCGGTTCGGACAGCGGCGTCTGGCCGTGCGCGAAGTCGCCCGCGCGGCGGAAGTCTTCGAGATCGTTGACGCCGCGCCAGTGGCCGTGCACGTACTGCACCTCGATCTTCTCGCCGGCGGCGATCAGTTCGTTGAGCAGCGACGGGATGTCGAGCGTGTCGAAGTCGGGACGCGCCTGCAGCGTGGCGAGCATCGCTTTCAGGCGGTCGACGCCTGCGCCGCGCACGTTCAGCAGACCGATCCAGCGGCCGTGCGGCGTGCCCGCGGCGACGTCGCTCGACACGCGTTGCAGATAGGTTTTCTGGCCGAACAGGCCGCGATCGTCTTCAGCCGAGCAGAGCGCGAAATCGCGCACGCTCTGGTTGGTTTCCGTGAGCGACGAATCGACCACCACGCTGAACTCGGCCTCGCTCTCCGCGAGGTCGCGCACGATGTAGCTGCGGAACAGCAGGTCGCCGTACGAGATCACAGTGTCGCCGGTCAGGCGTTCGGCCGCGCACGCGAGCGATGCGAGCTCGCCCGTCTGTGCATGGCGCTCGTTGACGACGAGCTTGATGCCCGACGTGTCGATCGCGTCGGCGCGATAGCCGCCGACCACGGTGATGTCGTTCACGCCGTGCGTCTTGAAGCCGTCGACGAGCCAGCGCAGCAGCGGCTTGCCGGCGACCGGCAGCATGACCTTCGGCTTGTCTTCGGTGACGGCCTCGAGGCCCTTGCCGCGGCTCGCGGCGAGCACGATCGCGGCGTTCGACGCGCGCGACGACGACGACAGGTAGATGCGCTCGGCCGCCGAGTATTCGTCGGCGTCCTGCAGGCGGAAGATCTCGTTGACCGATGCAACGCGGTCCTCGACGTTGATCAGCGTTTCGCTCTCGTAGATCTCGCGCGCGGTCGCCTGCATCGCGGATGCCGATGCGCGGATCAGGTGATTCGCCCAGATCACGGTGCTGATGCCGGCCTGGCGGAACACGTCGGTCGGCGTGCTGTAGTACTTGGTCGGCACGATCACGAGCGGCGCCTTGCCGCTCCATTCACGCGCGAACTGCAGAATCTCGTCCGGGCGCGACAGCTTGCTGTGGATCAGGATCGCGTCGGCGCCGGCTTCCGCATACGCGTTCGCGCGGCGCAGCGCCTCGTCCATCCCCCAGCCCGCGATCAGCGCCTCGACGCGCGCGACGATCGAGAAGTCGGGATCGCTTTGCGAATCCTTGCCGGCCTTGATCTTGCCGCAGAACTCGTCGATCTCGGCGAGCGGCTGGCGCTCGCCGCCGATGAAGCTGTTGGTCTTCGGGAACTGCTTGTCCTCGATGCACACGCCGGCGATGCCGCGCTGCTCGAGCTTCTTCACCAGGCGGCGCACGTTGTTGAAGTTGCCGTAGCCGGTATCGCCGTCGAGCAGGATCGGCAGGTCGCTCGCGTCGGCCATGAACTCGAGCACGTCGACGACTTGCGTCCAGCTCGCTTCGTTGTTGTCGCGCACGCCGAACTGCGCGGAAATCGCGAGGCCCGAGGCCCAGATCCCCTTGAAGCCCGCTTCGCGGACGATGCGCGCCGACAGGCCGTTGTGCGCTTCCATCAGGAATTCGAGATCGCTGCTGACGAGCATGCGGCGCAGGCGTGCGCTGCGCGATTCGGAGAAGTTGGGTTCGCGTGCGTTCATCGCGCGGCTCCTGCGGTAGTGCGTTGAATCAGGGGGAGAATGTCTTGCGTGGCGCGTGCGACGTCGTTCGGGAAGTCGATCTCGATCCACGGCGAACCGGTGACGTCGGCGACGTCGAACGAGTGGCCGCCTTCGAGCAGCAGGTCGCGCACGGCTTCCTCGTGCGGCATGTTCGCGCGGCCGCTGTCGACGTAGCCCGCGACGATCGTCGCGAGGCGGCGCGCGGTGCCTTCGGTGAAGCGGAAGAAGCCGACCGATTCGCCGATCGTGTCGTAGTCGAGGTCGACCGCGAGCTGCTTGCGCAGCTCGACCGGCACGCCGTTCTTCAGGCACAGCTTGACGGGCTCGTCGCCGGCCTCGAAGTCGCGGTCGATCAGCAGGCGGTCGACCGCCTTGTCGGAATCGGCCACCAGCGCATGCAGGATGTTCTCGTCGTACAGCACGTCGGCGTCCATCAGCAGCACGTCGCCGCCGCGCGTCATCGCATCGGCGACGGTGTGCACGGTCAGCACGCTGCCGAGGTCGTAGCGCTCGTTCAGCACGATCTCGGCGGTGCGGCCGAGGCGCTTCAATTCCTGTTCGACCTTCTCGGACTGGAAGCCGAGCCCGAGCACGATTTCATCGACGCCTGCGGCGTCGAGCACGCGCAGATGGCGCTCGAGCAGCGACACGTCGTCGAAGCGCAGCAGGCACTTCGGGAATTGCGCCTCGGGCGGTTGTTGCAGGCGCAAGCCGAGGCCTGCCGCAAGAATGATGGCTCGCATGGGTTCTCCAACCAAAAAGCCGGCGGATCTGAACGATCAGTCGGCGAGCGGCTGCGGCGCACGGCGCCGCTGCCAGTTTCTTTCACTGAAATGCAGATAGAGCAGGCCGGGCAGGCCGAGCGCGAGTTCGCGCGCGCGCTTCGCGAGCGACAGCGCGAGCGCCGCGTCGGGCGGCAGGCCGACCAGCGGGGCGAGCAGCAGGTAACCGCCTTCCTGTGCGCCGAGCGAGCCCGGGATCGCGAACGCCGCACCGCGAATCGCCTGGCCGACGCTCTCGAGCAGCAGCGCGTCGAGCCAGCTGACCGGGTGCCCGAGGAAGTGCAGCGCGAGCCACACTTCGGCGGTGCCGACGATCCAGCCGACGAGGCTCAATGCGAAGGTCTTCGCGACCTTCGCGCGATCGCGGTACAGCGCGCCGACCGCGTCGTCGATCGCATCCGCGCGGGTCGCGAGCGACGACCAGTCGCGCGGGCCCAGCAGCTTCGACGCGAGACGCATCCCGCGGCCGAACAGCCCGCGCCGCTGTGCCGCGTAGAACGCGACGGCGAGGGCGCCGAGCACGCCGGTGGCGA
This sequence comes from Burkholderia sp. 10_S31, assembly GCF_056930375.1. Lineage (NCBI taxonomy): Bacteria > Pseudomonadati > Pseudomonadota > Betaproteobacteria > Burkholderiales > Burkholderiaceae > Burkholderia > Burkholderia sp. 10_S31. The sequence continues at coordinate 2,397,909 of NZ_JBXOWK010000001.1, read as the reverse complement.
TCAGCGCCGGTGTGCGCAGGTGAGCGACCGAATCGTGCGTCGCATAGAGGCTGAACGTGGCGATGCCGATCAACGCGAACGCCATCTGCGCGAGCGCCTGCATCGTCGTGCTGACGGTGACCGCGGCGGCCGCATCGGCCATTCGCGTGCCGCGCTGCGCGAGGTGGCGCACCATCAGCACCGGGCCGCCGATCTGCCCGGCGGGCAGCAGGCTGTTCACCGATTCGCCGACCCAGCGCGCACGCAGCGCGTTGCCGAGCTCGGCGCCCGGCTGGCCGCGGCGGAACATCACGGAGATCGCCAGCGCGTCGATGACGAGCGGCACGACGTGGAACGCCGCGACGAGCGCGAGGCCCCAGCCGGCCGCGAGGAACGTCGACGCGACCGCGCCGACACCCTGCCACGCGAGCAGGGCGACGAAGAGTGCCGTTCCGAGGGACAGCAGGATCAGGCCGGCGCGTGTCATGACCCGGTCGACCGTCGCGTGGCCAGCTGCTTGAACACCTGGCGGAAACCGAAATACGCGATCGCGTCCTTCATGTTCGAGATGAAGCGTTTCCACGGCCGCATGCCGGGGTTGGTCACGTATTCGAAAGTCAGCGACACGCGCGTCTCGTTCTGGCCGAGCGGCGTGATCCGATGACGCAGCTTGTCGCCGTCGAACAGCACGATGCCGCCGTCGGCGATCTGCACGGAGCCCGGTTCGTCGGGCACGTCCGGATTGCGCGTATGCAGCTCGTAGTCGAGCCGGCACGACGAATCGTCGATCACGCCGATCAGCAGCGTGTAGCGGCGGCCGTCGTAGTACGACGTGTCGTAGTGCCAGCCGATGTGGTCGCCCGGCTTCGTGTAGTAGTACAGCGCGTACGCATGCGGATCGTTGTCCGGCGACACCATCAGCTTGTCGCCGGTGATCTTCTCGAGGAAGCCGATCAGCGCCTTCGAGCGGTACAGCTCGGCGATGTACGGCGCCTGCTCGTCGATCGTGTGCCGGCTCACGCTGCCGCCCTGCTTGTGGCCGGGCAGGTAGTTGCGGTTCAGGCCGGCCTGCATCGCGCGGGCGGCGGCCGCGAGCTTCGCGTGCGCATCGGCCGGCAGGAATTCGTCGAGGTACAGGAACGACCCCTGGCGCGTGTAGTCGCCGCGCAGGCGGTCGAGGTCGAGACGGCCGACGCGGTCGGCCACGGCGCGATCGGGTTCGGCCGCTGCCGCGCGCGCAGGCGCGGGGCGTGCCGGGCTCAGCACGGAGTCGTCGCGCGTGCTAGGAGTCATTTGGAAGCCTGGATTTCGGTTGAGTTCTGCTGGAGGTTGCCGCGGCGGACGATGCGCCACCAGTCGATCACGACCCATGCGGCGAACAGCGGCGCGCCGATCGACGCCGCGAGCAGGAACGGCTGGACGCCGTCGACGAGCGTCACGATGGGCAGCAGGTAGAGCACGTCTTCCGTCTCGAAGCCGCCGGCGAATGCCTGCTTGGTGCCGGCCTTGCCCGCGATCGACTCGATCCGCATGCGCAGGAAGAAGATCAGCGCGACGGCCGCACCGGCCACCGCGCCGAGCAGCACCGGCGACGCGGCCATCTGGCCGCCTTGGGCGACGATGCCGAGGCCCATGCTGACGAACAGCGCGACCGTCACGAGCGCGTCGGCCGCCAGGTCGTAAAAGTGACCGATCTTGCTCGACTTGCCGCTGATGCGCGCGAGTTCGCCGTCGGTGTGGTCGACGAAGTTCGACAGCACGATCAGGAATGCGCCCGCGTTGCTCCAGCCGAAGCCGCCTTGCGCCAAGCACCAGGCACCGGCGAGGCCGATCAGCAGGCGAAGGGTAGTGAGGTGATTCGGGGTGACCGGCGTGTCGATCAGCGGTCGGACGAGCGCACGCGCCAGCCGCGCATCCCAGGTGCGTGGCAGGGGGGGCTCGGAACGTGTTGCGGTTTTTCTTTGGTCCATCGGCGAAATATATACGGATTTGTAATTTGTTGCTTTTTATTCGACCAATGTCCTGACATGCGGGAGTGTTACCGCGTATTCCGGACCTCGGCCGGTTGCGAACCGGATGCGCGAAGCGGGCGTTCGCGCGCGCGGGCCATACCTGATCCAGTGTGGTTCGCATGGCGCGGCTGTCAAGGGCGAACGGGCCTCGCACGCGGGTCGGCGGCGATTCGCGCGCGCGTTGCCGGGTTGATGTGCATCAGGCACTAAAAGGCGGTGTCGGGCGACAATTGGCCGCGGTGATCGCCGGTCGGCCATTGCATGGGATTCCCTGCGTTCACACGATGAATCCGGAAGGGTATCGGTCGATTGACGTTAAGCCATTCGTAATCCGCGCGCGGCAAATCGGCCATTTGCTTTCGCATGCCTTTCGCGTGCATTCGGAACGGCTCACGCGTCTGTCATAGAACGGCCGTTCGATACCCGGCGCATTCAGTAAGTATCTTTTGCACCCGGCGGACATTTCGCGGCGATGGCCTCTGCGATACTCGGGCCGTGCCCGTGGTGCCGGGCCGCCCCTCGCGGCCCCAAGGGCTTTGCGTCGCTCAGGAGACACCCCCCGCGACGTCAACGACAGACCAAAAGCGTCAGATATATAGCCATGTCTTCTTCACGCATCCTCGCTCCCGCCCTGCGTTCGCTCGTCCGCACTGCCGACGAAGCTGCCGCGCTGATCCGTCCCGGCATGACCGTCGCGATGAGCGGCTTCACCGGCTCGGGCTATCCGAAGGCCGTGCCGGCCGCGCTCGCCGCCCACATCGACGCCGCCCACGCGCGCGGCGAGGACTTCCGGGTCAACGTGCTGACGGGCGCATCGACCGCGCCGGAACTCGACGGCGCGCTCGCCCGCACCAACGGCATCTCGATGCGCCTGCCGTACCAGTCCGACCCGACGCTGCGCGACAAGATCAACAACGGCGAAGTCGACTACCAGGACGTCCACCTGAGCCACGTCGCGCAATATGCATGGTTCGGGCTGTACGGCGACCTCGACGTCGCGATCGTCGAAGTCGCGGGCATCCGCGAGGACGGTCTGCTGATTCCGTCCGCATCGATCGGCAACAACAAGACGTGGCTCGAGCAGGCGAAGCACGTGATCCTCGAAGTCAACTCGCGCCAGCCGCTCGGCCTCGACGGGATGCACGACGTCTACTACGGCACGGCGCTGCCGCCGCACCGCAAGCCGATTCCGCTGACGAAAAGCGACGACCGGATCGGCGAGCCGTACCTGCGCTGTCCGGTCGACAAGATCGTCGCGATCGTCGAGACCGACGCGCCGGACCGCAGCAACGCGTTCTCCGCGCCGGACGCGACGTCGAAGCAGATCGCGCATCAGCTGATCGACTTCCTGCGCCACGAAGTGAAGCGCGGCCGCCTGCCGGAAAACCTGCTGCCGCTGCAGTCGGGCGTCGGCAACATCACGAACGCGGTGCTCGCGGAACTGAGCTCGGCCGGTTTCTCGAACCTGACCGCGTACACCGAAGTGATCCAGGACGGCATGCTCGACCTGCTCGACGACGGTACGCTCAGCTTCGCGTCGGCCACGGCGCTGTCGTTGAGCCCGGCCGCGGTGCAGCGCTTCGCCGACGAGATCGCGACGTTCCGCGAAAAGATCCTGCTGCGCCCGCAGGAGATCAGCAACCATCCGGAACTCGTGCGCCGCCTCGGCTGCATCGCGATGAACGGGATGATCGAGGCCGATATCTACGGCAACGTGAACTCGACGCACGTGATGGGCACGAAGATCCAGAACGGCATCGGCGGCTCGGGCGACTTCGCGCGCAACGGCTACCTGTCGTGCTTCATGTCGGCCAGCACCGCGAAGGGCGGCGCGATCTCGCGGATCGTGCCGATGGCGAGCCACGTCGACCATACCGAGCACGACGTCGCGGTGGTCGTCACCGAGCAGGGGCTCGCCGACCTGCGCGGCCTGTCGCCGAAGCAGCGCGCGCGCAAGATCATCGCGACCTGCGCGCATCCGGACTACCGTCCGATGCTCGAGGACTACTTCGAGCGTGCATCGCGGGAGAGCTTCGGCAAGCACACGCCGCACCTGCTCGCCGAGGCGCTGTCGTGGCACGAGCGCTACGTGCGCACCGGGACGATGAAGGCCTGACGTTGCGGCCCGCGACGCGCGTATGCCCGTCGCATCGTCAATCCATCGCCGCGTGCGCGACGTCGACGCTCGCCGTTTTCTGCGGCGGGCGGATCAGCAGCAACAGCGGGATCATCAGCAGCGTCGCGACGAACATCAGCTTGAAGTCGTTCAGGTACGCGATCATCGCGGCCTGCTGGTTGATCGTGCGGTCGAGCAGCGCGATGTCGAGGTGGCTGCCGGCCAGCGCCTGCACGGCCGGGTCGAACGGCGTGATGTGGGTCGCGAGGTCGGCATGCGCGACCTGCGTGTTGCGGGTCATCAGCGTCTGCACGATCGAGATGCCGATACTGCTGCCGATGTTGCGCATCAGGCTGTAGGTGGCCGTGCCGTCCGCGCGCAGCTCGGGTGCGAGCGTCGAGAACGACAGCGCGCTCAGCGGCACGAACACGAGCCCCAGCCCGAAGCCCTGGATCACCCCGGGCCACACGATGTCCGCCTCGGACAACACGATCGTGTACTGCATCATCTGCCATAGCGCGAGTGCGGAAATCGCCAGTCCGGCGAACAGCAGCGCCCGCGCGTCCACGTATTTCAACAATCGTCCGACGAATAGCATCGCGATCATCGTGCCCGCACCGCTCGGCGCGGTGACGAGGCCCGTCGTCGCGACGGGATAGCCCATCAGGTTCTGCAGCATCGGCGGCAACAGCGCGCGCGTCGCGTACAGCACCGCGCCGACGACGAAGATGAACAGCGTGCCGGTCGCGAAGTTCGGATCGCGCAGCAGCTCCGACTTGAAGAACGACGCCTTGCCGACGGTCGCCGTGTGCACGAGGAAGAAGGCGAAGCTGAGGGCCGCGACCAGCGCCTCGATGCGGATTTCGTACGAGCCGAACCAGTCGAGCTGTTCGCCGCGATCGAGCATTGCCTGGAACGCGCCGATCGCGAGCGCGAGCGTCGCGAAGCCGAACGCGTCGAATTTCACGTGCGGGCGCGGCGCGCGCGCGGGCAGGAAGGTCAGCACGCCGGCCAGCGCGAACGCGCCGATCGGCACGTTGATGAAGAACACCCAGCGCCAGTTGTAGCTGTCGGTGAGCCAGCCGCCGAGTGTCGGGCCGAGGATCGGGCCGACCATCACGCCCATCCCCCAGATCGCCATCGCCTGGCCCTGCTTCTCGCGCGGATTGATGTCGAGCAGGATCGATTGCGACAGCGGCACCAGCGCGGCGCCGAACACGCCCTGCAGCAGCCGCGCGCCGACGATCTGCACGAGCGACTCGGACAGCCCGCACAGCGCGGACGCGATCGTGAAGCCCGCGATCGAGATCGTCAGCAGCCGCTTCATGCTCAGGCGGTCGGACAGCCAGCCGGTCAGTGGCGTCGCGATCGCCGCGGCGACGATGTAGGAGGTCAGCACCCAGGTGATCTCGTCCTGCGACGCGGACAGCGTGCCCTGCATGTGCGGCAGCGCGACGTTCGCGATCGTGCTGTCGAGCGTCTGGATCAGCGTCGCGAGCATGATCGACAGGGTCAGCATCGGCCGATTGAGGGTGGGCGGCGAGGCGGGGGTGTCGGCGGCGGGGTTCAAGCGGGCGTCTCCGTGCGGCGGTCGCCGTGGGGGCGATCCGGTATGGCTCGAATTATAAGCACGCTCATTATATCCGTGCTCATCGCCTGACTCGAGCCGCGGGACATTCGCGGCCTGCCCCTATAATCGCCGCATGGACAAGACTTACGAGAACCGGATCGGCTACCTGATCACCGATGTGGCCCGCCTGCAGGGACGCTTGTTCGACCGGCGCGCGAAGCGCATCGGACTGACGCGCGCGCAAAGCCGCGTGCTCGCGTACCTGACGTGGAAGGGCGAGATGAATCAGGCGCGGCTCGCGGAATGGCTCGAGATCACGCCGATCTCGCTGACGCGGCTGCTCGACCGGATGGAAAGCTGCGGGTGGATCGAACGGGTCGCGAACGACGACGATCGCCGCGCGTTCGTGATCCGGCTGACCGACAAGTCGCGCGACATCTTTCCGCAGATGCTGGAAGTGGGCGACACCGTCACCGACGACGGGCTGCGCGGCTTCACGCGCGACGAGCGCGACACGCTCGTGCGCCTGCTCGGGCGCGTGCGCCACAACCTGATCGACAGCGGCGGCGAATGACCGCGGTGCGCGGCGCTCAATAGCGCAGCGCCGCCAGCCCGAACGCCGCCAGATAGAGCCCCGCCCCGAACACCAGATGCGTGACGATGCTGCGCCGGCGCGCGACGCCCGGCTGCGGCGTGCGCGATGCGGCGACGCCGAACCCGAACGCCGGCTGCATCACGAAGAACGGCGCGGCGACGCTCGCAAAGCCCGCGACGAGCGCGGGCACGAGCGTCGGCGCACCGACCCATTCCGTGCCTGCGATCGCGACGGGCAGCGCCGCGAACGCGATGCCGATCGCGTAATGCGCGATCCAGCCGAACGCTCGTTCGCCCGGCACGGGCGGCGCGGCGACGATCGACGCATGCCGGAACCGGCCGCGCATCATGTGGCCGAGCCAGCGGCCGACCAGCGCGTAGTCGAGCGACGGAATCCCGAATGCCTTGCGCCGCAGCAGCGCCCACAGGTCCATCACGAGCGTCGCACCCGCGCCGATCAGCAGGATGCGCGGCAGGAAGTCGGGTGAGGTCATCGCGCGCCCCCGCGTCGAACGGTTGCGGCGGCCGGGCGTGATGGGAGACGAGTCGGTTGCGGCGGGTTCATGGCGGTCCAGGCTTGTGTCGAAGGAGTCGAGCGGCTATCTTGCAACCTAAAGTTCACTTGAGGTCAAGCATGAGCCGTCTGGACATCGCCGATGTCGCGCGTCGCTCGGGATTGCCCGCGTCGACGCTGCGCTACTACGAGGAAAAGGGATTGATCGTGCCGAACGGCCGTCACGGGCTGCGGCGCCAGTACGACGAGTCGGTGCTGGAGCGCCTTGCGCTGATCGCGCTCGGGCGCGAGGCCGGTTTTTCGCTCGACGATATCCTCGCGATGTTCGGCGCGGACGGCCGGCCGGCGATCGATCGAGCGAAGCTCGACGACAAGGCCGATGAGCTTGACCGTACGATCCGCCGTCTCGGTGCGGTGCGCGATGCGCTGCGGCATGCGGCCGTGTGCCCGGCGCCGAGCCATCTCGAGTGTCCGTCGTTTCGCAAGCTGCTGCGTATCGCGGCGCATCGTCACCCGGCGCGTCGCGGGAAGACGGAAGGCGCATGAGCGGTTCGGCCTGTTGAAAGGTGGCGCCGAGCGTGCCCTGGGACGGGCGGTCGCCGATGCCCCGGGCGCCTCACCCCGCGTAATACACGCGGCACTCCATTTCGCGTCCACGCACGATGCGCTTGCCGACGAGCGAACCGAGCGTTTCGGTGACCACGGTCCGCTGGTGCTCGCATTGCAACGCATCGTAGAAGTAGAGCGCGACCCAGTCCGCGGTGCGGCCGGACTCGTGCGGGCGCGCGGGATACGGGCACAGCGCGGTGAAATGCCAGCCGCCTTTCGTCATGTGCATCACGGGCGGCGACACGCTGACGTCCGCGTTCAGGCGACGTGACACGAGCGTCGGCAGGATGCCGGCGGCGGCCTTGTTGCGGTACAGGCGGTCGATGTAAAGCAGCAGTTCGACAGGCGGTTCGGTGCCGGGGCCGGCATCGCGTGCGTGGCCTTGCCAGCGCCGGCGGCGGCTCAGCACGTCGTCGAGCGCCGCGCGGATGCCGGCTGCGCGACGCGGGCCGACGCCCGCGATCGCTTCGAGCTGGCCGCTGCGGGCCGCGCGTTCGAGATCCTCGAGCGTATCGATGTGCAACTGGTCGTGAATCCGCAGCGCGAGCGCATGACCGATACCCGGCACGGCTTCGAATGCGGACGCGCGTTCCGCGTCGCCGCGCAGCCGATCGAGCAGGCGCCAGCGCCCGGTCACCAGCAGTTCGGCGATTGCCTGCGCGACGCCCGTGCCGACCTCCGGCAGCGCGTCGAGGGCATCGACGCCACCGGCGTCGAACTGCATGCGGATACCGTCGTCGAGCGACTCGATTGTGTCGGCCGACGCGCGGTAGGCGGCAACCCGGTAAGGATTCGCACCCTGGTCGGCAAGCAACTGCGCGGCTTCGCGCAGGCAGGCCGCGATCTGCCGGTTTTCCTCGTGCGTCTGGCTGACGGTCGTCTGCATGGTGCGGGACCCGGGGAAGCGCAAACGGAATGGACAGGGCGCGCAACGCGCCGGTCCACCTTTCATTTCAGCACATTGTTACGGCAAGCGGCGAACAAAACTTGATGTGCGTCAATGGTAAGCGTTGCACATGCGGATCCGGGCCGCGCGGTCGTGCCGGAGCGCGGCACGACCGCGCGACCGGTTACGCGTCGAGGAACGACTGCGCGCCCTCGGCCTCGGCGGCCGTGCGCAGCGTGGCGAGCGCGCGCTTCTCGATCTGCCGTACGCGTTCGCGCGACATCCCCGCGTCCTGCGCGATCGCATCGTAGGTATCGGGTTCGGCACCACCGAGGCCGAACCGCCGGCGCAGCACGTCGGCCTCGGCCGGCGTGACCGACCGCAGCAGCGACGTCACGCATTCGCGCATGCGCGTGTCCGCCAGTCGCTCGAACGGGCTTGCCGATGCCTGGTCCTCGATCAGGTCGACGAGGCCGGCGTCCGCGTCGGGCAGCGGCGTGTCGAGCGACAGTGGCTCGGCCGGCAGCGCCAGCACCGCGCGCAGCTTGTCCTCGGCGAGCCCGGTCTCGGTCGCGAGCTCGGCCGGCGTCGCGCGGCGGCCCGTGCGCTGGCGGAAACGCAGGGCATGCCGCTGCACGCGCTGGTACTGGTCGCCGACGTGCACCGGCACGCGGATCGTGCGCGAGCGGTCGGCTACCGCGCGCGCGACCGCTTGCCGGATCCACCAGGTCGCGTAGGTCGAGAACTTGAAGCCGCGCCGGTATTCGAACTTCTCGATCGCGCGCATCAGGCCGAGGCAGCCGTCCTGCACGAGGTCGGGCAGGTCGACGCCGCGGTTCATGTACTTGCGCGCGATCGACAGCACGAGCCGCAGGTTCGCCTCCAGCATTGCGCGGGTGCCGTCGCGCACCTTCTGCTGGCCGTCGCTCAGTGCGGCGCCGAGCGCACGCCGCGCGACCGTGTCGAAACAGGCGGCATCGGTATCGGCGTCCGGGGTGGCGCCGACCGGCGCGGCGGCGAGTGCGCGCACGACGCCGCTCGCATCGTCGACGGCCGGTGCAACCCACGCGAGCGAACCGAGCAGTGCGGCGAGGCGGTTGCGCGCGTCGCGGTATTCGGACGAGCGGCAGCCATGCGCGCGCAATGCGCCGCGCACGTCCGCGACTGCAGCTTGCAGCGTGTCATAGCGCGCAGGCGCGGGTGTGTCGTCTTCGCGATCGTCGACGTCAGCACCTTCGTCGCCGGCCGTGCCGGTTGCGCCCGTTGCACCATGGCGCGCGAGCAGCGCATCGACCGCGGCCGGACAGCCGGCGAGCGCATGCAGGATCTGATGGCGGCCCGTTTCTATTTCGCGGGCGAGCACGATTTCGTCCTCGCGCTTGAGCAGCGGCACCGCATGGATGCGCCGCATATACAGCGCGAGCGGATCGGTCGAAGCACTCGTGCCGCGGGCGAGATCGCCGAGCAGCGCGCGGCCTTCGTCGAGCGCGTCGCGATCGACGTCGACCGGTGCCGCACCCGCGAACGGCGCCGGCGCGGCCGGCTCGTCGAGCACGGCAATGCCGATGTCCGCAAGCGCGGCGCGCACGACGTCCAGCGCGTCGGGGCTGTCGCTTTCCGGCGGCAGCGCGTCGACGAGGTCGGCGTGCGTCAGATAACCCTGTTCGCTGGCGAGCGCCAGCAGCTGGATGATCGGATCGAGGGGCGTGTCCGCCCGAAGCGTGGGGCGTGGCGTAGTCATGTCGATGGCGGCGTGAGCCGCGTTCCTGTCTGGGCGGGCCGAGGTCCGCGGGTTTCAGGCCGCCGGGGGCCGCGAACACCCGTCCGCGCCGGCCAGCCTGACTCGATATTCAAGTTGAGGGCATTTGCACCAACTTCAACGCCGGCGCGGCAGACGCGGGAGCACGCGGCATGCCCGCGCAGTCCGACCCTTCATTCGCCGCGGGGAAACAAAAAGTAACCGATCAAACCCGCAGAAATATGCAGGGGACGTAAGCTACAGTCAGGCGCGCGCCACGCGGCGACGCGCGGATTCCTGCGGAGCTTCACATGACCCCGATTCCCGCCGCAAGGCCATCCATCGTCGTGCTGGCCATGCTCGCGCTGAGCGGCTGCTATTACACGGGCCCTTACGGCTATGCACCGTATTACGCACCCGTGCCCGCCACGGTGTCGCAGCGCGAGATTCCGGTAGCGCCGGCAAACGCCGGACCGGTCGCGTCGACACCCGCGGCACCGACCGTGCCGCCGCCGGCGGACGACTACGCTTACGCGCCGGCTCCGGTCTATGCCGCGCCGGCCTATGTGCCTTACCCGGCCTACTATCCCGCGTACTACCCGGGCTGGTACGGGCCGCCCGTCACGATCGGCCTCGGCTTCTGGGGGCATTGGGGCGGCGGTTACCGGGGCGGGTACTGGCGCCGTCCGTGGGGCGGCGGCCACTGGGGTGGCGGACACTGGGGCGGCGGGGGCCATCGACACTGACCGACGCGCGGCGGCACCGCGCGGGAGAGAGCAACATGAGCAACACGATCATCCGAAGTCTGTGCGTCGCCCTGTTCGGCATCGCCGCGGTGCCGGGCATCGCCGACGCGCAAAGCAGCGCCTACACCAACTCGGGGGCCGAACTCTATGCGGGGCCGGCACCCGATTATCCCGTCGTCGCGCAGGTTCCGCCCGGCACCGCGCTGGACGTGTTCGGCTGCCTGAGCGACTACTCGTGGTGCGACGTCGCGTTGCCGGGCGTGCGCGGCTGGATCGACGCGCAGCAGCTCGACTATCCGTACCAGGGCAATTACGTGCCGCTGCTGGAATATGGCGCGATCATCGGCGTGCCGGTGACCGGGTTCGCGATCGGCGCGTACTGGGACCGTTATTACCGGCATCGGCCGTGGTATCACGATCGAGACCGCTGGGAGCATCGTGCCGAGCCGCGCGTCGGCCCCGGCGGGAGGCCGCCCGCCTATGGGCACCCGCAGCCGGGCGAACCGATCCAGCGCGCACCGGGCGGTGCACTGCCGCCCGTGCAGCACGACACGCGGCCGTCGGCCACGCGCGGCGGCTGGAACGGCCCGAATCGCGTGCCGGCTCCGCAGGCGGCACCGGCGCCCGCGCCGATGCCGGGCGCGGGCGGCAATGCGCATCCGCCGGCGGCTGTCGCGCGTCCGGCACCCGCGCCTGCGCCCGGCGGCGGCGCGGTGACCCGAATGATGCCGCCGCAGGCGAATCCGGGCGGCGGCGGTTTCGGCGCCCGGCCGCAAGGTGGCGGAAACCATGAGGGAGGCCACGGTGGCGGTGGGGGCGGCAGCGACGGGCGCAGCGACGAGTTTCGTCGCTGAGCGCGCGACGGTTCGGCCTGCCATCGACGAAAAAAAACCGCTCCGGAGAGCGGCTTTTCGACCGGGCGGGCCGTTCGTGCGGCCCGCTGCCCGGGGCGTCAGTCGTCCAGCAGCGACAGGTCGCGCACGGCGCCCTTGTCGGCCGACATCACCAGTTTCGCGTAGGCCTTCAGTGCCGCCGACACCTTGCGCGGACGCGGTTGCGCCGGCTTCCAGCCCTTCGCGTTCTGCTCTTCGCGGCGACGCGCGAGTTCGTCGTCCGACACCAGCACGTCGATCGTGCGATTCGGGATGTCGATGCGGATCTTGTCGCCGTCGCGCACGAGGCCGATTGCGCCGCCTGCTGCCGCTTCCGGCGAGCAGTGACCGATCGACAGGCCCGACGTGCCGCCCGAGAAGCGGCCGTCCGTCAGCAGCGCGCAGGCCTTGCCGAGGCCCTTCGACTTGATGTAGCTCGTCGGGTACAGCATTTCCTGCATGCCGGGGCCGCCCTTGGGGCCTTCGTAGCGCACGATCACGATGTCGCCGGCCTTGACCTTGTCGTTCAGGATGTTCTCGACCGCTTCGTCCTGCGACTCGGTCACGTGGGCCGAGCCCTCGAACACGTGGATGCTTTCGTCGACGCCGGCCGTCTTCACCACGCAGCCGTCGAGCGCGATGTTGCCGGTCAGCACGGCGAGGCCGCCTTCCTTCGAGAACGCATGCTCGTACGAGCGGATGCAGCCTTCGGCACGGTCGAGATCGAGGCTCGGCCAGCGCGTGTCCTGGCTGAACGCGACCTGCGTCGGGATCCCGGCCGGGCCGGCCAGGTAGAACGTGCGGACTGCCGCGTCCTCGGTGCGGACGATGTCCCACTGGTCGAGCGCATCCTTCAGCGTCGGCGCGTGCACGGTCGGCACGTCGGTGTGCAGCTTGCCGGCGCGGTCGAGCTCGCCGAGGATCGCCATGATGCCGCCCGCGCGGTGCACGTCTTCGATGTGGTACTTGTTCGTGTTCGGCGCGACCTTGCACAGCTGCGGCACGATGCGCGACAGGCGATCGATGTCCTTCATCGTGAAGTCGATACCGGCTTCCTGCGCGATCGCCAGCAGGTGCAGGATCGTGTTGGTCGAACCGCCCATCGCGATGTCGAGCGTCATCGCGTTCTCGAACGCCTTGAAGCCGACCGAGCGCGGCAGCACGCGCATGTCGTCCTGCTCGTAGTGCTGGCGCGTCAGTTCGACGATGCGGCGGCCGGCGCGCTTGAACAACTGCTCGCGATCGGCGTGCGTGGCCACCACCGTGCCGTTGCCAGGCAGCGACAGGCCGAGCGCTTCGGTCAGGCAGTTCATCGAGTTCGCGGTGAACATGCCCGAGCACGAACCGCAGGTCGGGCAGGCCGAGCGTTCGACTTCGGCGACGTCGGCATCCGAATACGACTGGTCGGCCGCGATCACCATCGCGTCGACGAGGTCGAGCTTCTTCAGTTCGACGGTCTTGGTGACCGGGTTCGCGAGACGCGTCTTGCCGGCTTCCATCGGACCGCCCGACACGAAGATCACCGGAATGTTGAGGCGCATCGCGGCCATCAGCATCCCCGGCGTGATCTTGTCGCAGTTCGAGATGCACACCATCGCGTCCGCGCAGTGCGCGTTGACCATGTATTCGACCGAGTCGGCGATGATGTCGCGGCTCGGCAGCGAATAGAGCATGCCGTCATGGCCCATCGCGATGCCGTCGTCGACCGCGATCGTGTTGAATTCCTTCGCGACGCCGCCGGCGGCTTCGATTTCGCGCGCGACGAGCTGGCCAAGATCCTTCAGGTGCACGTGCCCGGGCACGAACTGCGTGAACGAGTTGACGACCGCGATGATCGGCTTCGAGAAATCGTCGTCTTTCATGCCGGTGGCGCGCCACAGCGAGCGTGCACCTGCCATGTTGCGGCCGGCGGTGGAGGTTTTGGAACGGTATGTGGGCATTGTGATGGCTGAAGAAATATCGCGAAAAAGGGTGGAGGCACGGGAATAAAGGCCTCTCTCGCGCCCGTGCGAACAACCTCTTGAGCTGCGCCCTGGGCAAACTCAGCGATTATCCCACAGCCGCCGGGCGTGCGGCGCCCGCGGGAGCGGGCGCCGCGGACGGTGCGCCGGGCGGCGTCCGCGCACGCGAGCGCAGGACCTCGGCGGCGGAACGGGCGACGGCGCCATCGCCGTTCTGCCGGCGACGAAGCCGCGCCCCGCGATCGCGCGTCAGTCGAGCAGCGTCAGGATTTCGTCGTACAGCGCCTTCGGAATCCGCACGCCGTGCGCGAGGCTGCGCGCGCGGGCGTCGAAGCGCCGCTGCGATGGCAGCCGCGCGCCTTGCCCGGTGATCGACGCGAACATCCGCTCGCCGCGCGCGAGGCCCGCGTCGAGCCCGTCGCCGAGGAACACCTTCGGGTCGAACGCGACCACGAGCTCGCCATGGCACGGCGTCGCGCCGACGCCTTCGTCGAAGTCCATCGACTCCTGGCTCGTCATGTCGCCGATCAGCGCACCGCCGAGCAGCTCGACCATCGCCGCGAGCGCCGAGCCCTTGTGGCCGCCGAAGGTGCGCATCGCGCCCTGCAGCGCGGCCTTCGGATCGGTGGTCGGCTGGCCGTCGGCATCGATCGCCCAGTACGGCGGGATCGTCTTGCCCTGTTTCGCGTGCAGCTCGATGTCGCCGCGCGCGATCGCGCTGGTCGCGAAGTCGAACACGAACGGCACGCCGTCCGGGCGCGGCCACGCGAACGCGATCGGGTTGGTGCCGAACACCGGTTCGCGGCCGCCTTCCGGCGCGACCCAGCTGTGGCTCGGGTTCATCGCGATGCCGGCCAGCCCCTCGGCGGCGATCGCCTCGACTTCGGGCCACAGCGCCGAGAAGTGGTAGCAGTGGTTGATCGCCATCGCGGCGATCCCGTGCTGCTTCGCCATCTCGACGAGCACCGGCAGGCCGGTTTCGAAGCTCAGCAGCGAGAAGCCGCGATGCGCGTCGACTGCGACGATCGACGACGACAGCCGGCGCAGCGTCGGCACGGCCTGCGGATCGACCTTGCCCTTCTTCAGCGAGCGCACGCATACGAGCAGCCGGTACACGCCGTGCGAGTGGCACTCGTCGCGCTGGCCCTGCGTGATCACGTTGGCGATCGCCCGCGCGTGCGCGTCGGACATCCCGTTGTGCGTCAGCACTCGCAGCGCGAGCGCGTGCACGTCATCGAGCGACAGGACGACTTCGGCGAGCGGCTCAGACATCGCGCGCTTCCCGCGGCGCGGGCACGCCGTCGATGCGTTGCGGCACGTTCAGCGGGTTGCCGTCGCGGATTGCGTCGGGCAGCAGCGCGTCCGGCACGTCCTGGTACGACACGGGGCGCAGGAAACGTTCGATCGCGCGTGCGCCGACCGACGTCGTGCGCGTGTCGGACGTGGCCGGGAACGGGCCGCCGTGCACCATCGCATGGCCGACCTCGACACCGGTGCCGAAGCCGTTGACGAGAATGCGGCCGGCCTTGCGCTCCAGCGTCGGGCGCAGCGCGGCGAACAGCGCGGCGTCGCCGTCGGCGAGATGCGCGGCGATCGTCAGCTGGCCTTCGAGCGACTGCAGCACGCGATGCAGCGTGCCGCCATCCGGGCAGCGCACGATCAGCGACGCAGGGCCGAACACCTCGTCACGCAGTTCGGGGCGGGCGATGAACGCATCCGCCGACGTCGCGAACAGCGCTGCGCGCGCCTGGTAGCGGCCACCTTCCGCGCCTTCCGCCAGCAGCTCGACCGCGTCGTGCGTGCGCAGGGCGGCCACGCCTTGCGCATAGCTCGCGTGGATGTGCGGCGTCAGCATCGTCTGCGCGGCAGTCGCTTGCACTGCGGTGGCCGCCGCGGCTTCGAACGCGCGCAGCGCGGGGCCGTCGACCGCGAGCACGAGGCCCGGGTTCGTGCAGAACTGGCCGGCGCCGAGCGCGAGCGATGCGACGAACTGCGGCGCGATCGCGTCGTGGCGCGCGTCGAGCGCGGCCGGGAACAGCAGCACCGGGTTGATCGAGCTCATTTCCGCGTAGACCGGAATCGGCTCGTGGCGTGCGGCCGCGATGTTCATCAGCGCGACGCCGCCGCGGCGCGAGCCGGTGAAGCCGACGGCCTTGATGCGCGGATCGGCGACGAGCGCCTGGCCGATCTCGCGCGACGCGTCGAACAGCAGCGAGAACACGCCGGCCGGCAGCCCGCATTCGCGCACGGCCTGCTGGATCGCGCGGCCGACGAGCTCGGACGTGCCCGGATGCGCGGAGTGCGCCTTGACGATCACCGGGCAGCCGGCGGCGAGTGCCGAAGCGGTATCGCCGCCCGCGACCGAGAACGCGAGCGGAAAGTTCGACGCGCCGAACACGGCGACCGGCCCGATCGCGAGGTTGCGCAGGCGCAGGTCGACGCGCGGCAGCGGCTTGCGCTCCGGACGGGCCGGGTCGATGCGCGCATCGACGTAACCGCCGTCGCGCACGAGCGACGCGAACAGCGCGAGCTGGCCGACCGTGCGGCCGCGTTCGCCTTCGATGCGCGCGCGCGGCAGGCCCGTTTCGGTGACGCAGCGCTCGATCAGGTCGTCGCCGAGCGCCATGATGTTGCGGCCGATCGCGTCGAGAAACGCGGCGCGTTGCTCGGGGCGCGTTTCGCGGTACGTGTCGAACGCGTCGTCGGCGAGCGCGCAGGCCGTCTCCAGGTCGTGAAGGCTCGCGCCGCCGAACGCGGGTTCGAGCGGTTCGCCGGTTGCGGCGGCGATCGCGTGGAGGGTGCCGTTCTGTCCGGCGATGGCCGACTGGCCGATCAGGAGCTGACCTGTGAGTTGCATGGTTCTTCCTCGGAAAATGCGGGGCCGGGCGTGGTGCGCCCGGCCGGTGTGGAAAGGGGAAAACGGGTGCGTCAGTCTTCGTCGTCTTCGAGCTGCAGCTTGTCGGAACGGATGCCGGTGTTGGCACCCCAGTAGAAGATCACGAGCGCCACGGCCGCGACGACGACCGTGTCGTACGGATGCGCGAGCTGGCCCGTGCCGCCGAAGCCGCCGAAGTACGACAGCACGATCATGGCCGCGTAGAACGCGATCAGCCACGCGGACGAACGGACCTGCTCGGCGAGGCTCAGGTGCGCGGTCGGCACCCAGCGGCGGCACGCCAGATAGATCACGAACATCACGATCTGCAGGCCGAGCAGCCAGGACACGGTGCCCCAGCCCGACCAGTAGACGATCAGCGCGGCGATCACGAACGACGCGGGGCCGGTGATGCCGAACGCCACCGCGCGAAACGGCCGCGGCAGGTCGGGCGCGGTGCGGCGCAGCGCGGCGACCGACACGGGGGCGACCGCGTAGCTCAGCACGAGCGCGGCGGACACGATGTTGATCAGCGCTTCCCACGACGGGAACGGCATCGTCCAGAAGATCGCGAGGCCGAACGTGAGCCACAGGCCCGCGCGCGGGATGCCCGATGCTTCGTCGACGCGCGTGAACACCTTGAAGAACGTGCCGGTCTTCGCCCAGCCGTAGACGACGCGCGGCGTCGCGTTCATGTAGATGTTGCCGCAGCCGCTCGGCGAGATCATCGCGTCGGCGACGACCATCACCGCGAGCCAACCTACGCCGAGCGCGAGCGCGATGTCGCGGTACGGCAGGGAGAAGGCGCGGCTGACGTCATGCCAGCCGGCGGCGAGCATGTCGGTCGGGATGCTGCCGATGAACGCGAGCTGCAGCAGCACGTAGATCAGCGTGGACAGCAGGATCGACAGGATCAGCGCGATCGGGATCGTGCGCTGCGGATTACGCACTTCGCTCGCGACCGACACGATCGGCGTGAGGCCAAGATACGCGAAGATGATGCCGCCGGCCGACACGGCCATCTCGATGCCCGGCATGCCGAACGGCGCGAAGCCGTGCACGGTCAGGTTGGCCGGCTTGAAGAACGTGAACAGCACCGCGATCACCGACAGCGGCACGATGAACTTGAAGACGCTGATGACGTTGTTCGCCTTTGCGAAAGTCTTCACGCTCGAATAGTTCAGGTAAAAGAAGAAGCACAGCAGCGCCGCCTGCACGAGCCAGCCGAGCGTGGTCGGGTCGCTCGAGCCTGCCTTGGTCAGGCCGGGGAACCACGCGGCCGCGTACTGGCGCGCGGCGACCACTTCGATCGCGATCAGGCTCGAGAACGCGATCAGCGTGATGAAGCCCATCAGGTAGCCGAGCAGCGGGCCGTGCGAGAACACCGGGTAGCGGACCACGCCGCCCGCGCGCGGCAGCGCGGCGCCGAGTTCGCAATAGACGATGCCGAGCAGCAGCACCGAGAAGCCGCCGAGCAGCCACGAGAAGATGCCGGCCGGGCCGGCGATCGTCGAGACGTGACTCGCGGCGAATAGCCACCCCGAACCGAAGATCGCCCCGAGACCGATGAACGTCAGGTCGGTCAGCGACAGCTGCTTCTTGAACTTGCCGTGACCGCCGTCGGCGGGCACGGAACGGGAAAGCGGGACGGACGGGTGTGTGTTGCCTTGGCCTGGCATGGGTTTGTCTCCTGGGAAATATCGGGGCAGGTGCGGCGTGCGCCGCGCTCCGACGGAGCAGCGGCGCACACCTGCCGGCCGGCGCGCGACCGGTTCGAACGGCCGGGGCGGGCCGGGGACCGTTCATGCGCGGCGCGGGCTGGCGTTGCGGCGAACGGGCCCGTGCGGGCCATGCCGGACCGGAAGTGGCGATGCGACGGGGGAAGCCGTTGCACCGCCGGGGGAAAATCGGTCAGCGGTTCGCCCGGTTCTATCCGGCGCGGTGCGCGGCGTCGAAGGTGATGGAAGCGATGGAAGCGCCCGGCACGAACCGGTTGCTGAGGGCGGGGAACACTCCGGCCCGCGGGATGGCGTTTCGGCTCACTGCAATCTCCTGCTACGTATCGGCCGACGACAGGCGCGTCGACGTGCAACCAGTATCGCCGTGCAAACACCCATCACGCTTGAGTCGTATCGCGGAGCAGAATGACGAAATCGGCACAGTAGCCGGAAGGGGTGCGAAGGGCGTTCCGCACTATGCCGATTTCGTCGCCGTCCTCATCGAAAAGCCACAAGCGGACGGACGCACGACGGAGGAAGCTATGCTCCTTTCCCCACTTCGGACGGCTCATGATGAAGCGCATCCAGATCATCGATTCGCACACGGGCGGCGAACCCACGCGGCTCGTCGTGTCCGGTTTCCCCTCGCTAGGCAACGGCACGATGGCCGAGCGCCGCGACGTGCTCGCGCGCGAGCACGATCGCTATCGCACCGCGTGCATTCTCGAGCCGCGCGGCAGCGATGTGCTGGTCGGCGCGCTGCTGTGCGAACCCGTGTCGCCGGAGGCGGCGGCCGGCGTGATCTTCTTCAACAACAGCGGTTATCTCGGGATGTGCGGGCACGGCACGATCGGCGTCGTGCGCACGCTGCATCACATGGGCCGCATCGAGCCGGGCGTGCACAGGATCGAAACGCCGGTCGGCACCGTCGAGGCGACGCTGCACGACGACCTGTCGGTCAGCGTGCGCAACGTGCTCGCGTACCGCCATGCGAAGGCCGTCGCCGTCGACGTGCCGGGTTACGGCCCGGTGAAGGGCGACATCGCGTGGGGCGGCAACTGGTTTTTCCTGATCAGCGATCACGGCCAGCGCGTGGCCGGCGACAACGTCGCCGCGCTGACCGCCTATTCGTCCGCTGTGCGCGCAGGGCTCGAGCACGCGGGCATCACCGGTGCGAACGGCGGCGAGATCGACCATATCGAACTGTTCGCGGACGATCCCGAGCACGACAGCCGCAGCTTCGTGCTGTGCCCGGGGCATGCGTACGACCGATCGCCGTGCGGCACCGGCACGAGCGCGAAGCTCGCGTGCCTCGCGGCTGACGGCAAGCTCGAACCGGGTGTCGTGTGGCGGCAGGCGAGCGTGATCGGCAGCGTGTTCCAGGCGAGCTATGCGCAGGCCGACGGCGGCATCGTGCCGACGATTCGCGGCAGCGCGCACCTGAGCGCGGAAGCCACGCTGTTGATCGAGGAAGACGATCCGTTCGGCTGGGGCATCGTGTCGTGAGCGAGACCCGGACCGACGTCGTCGTGATCGGCGCCGGCATCGTCGGCGCCGCATGCGCGCATGAACTCGCGCAGCGCGGGCTGCGCGTGCTCGTCGTCGACGACGCGAGCGGCGGCGCGACCGGCGCCGGCATGGGGCACCTCGTCGCGATGGACGACAACGCGGCCGAGCTCGCGCTGAGCCATTACTCGATCGAGCTGTGGCGCGTGCTCGCCGGCGAGATGCCGGAAGGTTGTGCGTACCGCAACTGCGGCACGCTGTGGCTCGCGGCCGATTCCAACGAGATGGATCTCGCGCGCACCAAGCAGGCGACGCTCGCCGCGCACGGCGTGGCGGGCGAGCTGATCGACGCGGCGACGCTCGCGCGGCTGGAGCCGATGCTGCGTGCGGGGCTCGGCGGCGCGCTGAAGATCCCCGGCGATGCGATTCTCTATGCGCCCGTCGCCGCGAGCTGGCTGTTGCAGCGCGCATCGGGCATCACGTTGCGGCGCGATCGCGCGGTGGCGGTCGACGGCCCGAGCGTGACGCTCGCGAGCGGCGACACGCTGCGCGCGGAACGCGTCGTCGTCGCGAACGGCGTCGCCGCGCGCACGCTGTTGCCCGAATTGCCGCTGCGCCCGAAGAAGGGTCATCTGCTGATCACCGACCGCTATCCGGGCCAGGTGTCGCACCAGCTCGTCGAGCTCGGCTATGCGGCGAGCGCGCACGCGAGCGACGGCACGTCGGTCGCGTTCAACGTGCAGCCGCGGCCGACCGGCCAGTTGCTGATCGGCTCGTCGCGCCAGTTCGACACCGAGGACGCGCGCATCGAGCCGCCCGTGCTCGCGCGCATGCTGCGCCGCGCGGTCGGCTACCTGCCGGAGCTGGCGGACCTGAACGGGATTCGCGCATGGACGGGCTTCCGTTCGGCGAGCCCTGACGGCCTGCCGCTGCTCGGCGAGCATCCGGCGCGGCCAGGCGTGTGGCTCGCGGTCGGGCACGAAGGGCTCGGCGTGACGACCGCGCCGGGCAGTGCGCGGCTCATCGCCGCGTTGATGACGGGCGAACGGCCGCCCATCGACATCGAACCGTATTTGCCGGGACGTTTCCTGACGACGTCCCCTGTAGCCGGAGCGCTGACATGAAACGACCCCCACGCTCGCTTCGTTCGCTTGGGGGGACGCAGTCCCCCCATCCCTCGAAGGCCGATTCCCGAACGTGCAGGGCGGCCCGGCGGAGGCTGACATGATCATTCATCTGGACGGCCGCGCGCTGACGGTGGCCGACGGTGCGACCGTCGCGGCCGCCGTCGCGGCGAGCGGCGATGACACGACGCGCGTGTCGTGCACGGGTGCGGCGCGCGCGCCGTTTTGCGGTATGGGCATCTGCCAGGAGTGCAGGATGACGATCGACGGCCGCCGCCGTCTGGCTTGCCAGACGCTGTGCCGCGACGGGATGCGGGTGGAGCGGACGCGATGAAACAGGAACGACTGAGCGTCGACATCGCGATCGTCGGCGCGGGCCCGGCAGGGCTATCGGCCGCGCGGGCTGCCGCACGAAGCGGTGCAACGGTTGCGATCGTCGACGACAACCCGCGCGCGGGCGGGCAGATCTGGCGCCAGGCGGCTACCGCGATGCCAGTGCCTGCCGCGGCGGAACGCCTTGCCGTGCTGCGGCAGCCGAACGTCACGCATCTCGCGGCCACGCGCATCGTCGCCGAAACGCAGCCGGGCACATTGTTGCTGGAGGACGACGAGCGCGGATTCCTGCTCGAATTCCGCACGCTGATTCTGTGCTGCGGCGCGCGCGAGCTGCTGCTGCCGTTCCCGGGCTGGACGCTGCCCGGTGTGACCGGCGCGGGCGGCTTGCAGGCACTGATCAAGTACGGCCTCGACGTGCGCGAGCAGCGCACGGTGATCGCCGGCAGCGGCCCGCTGCTGCTCGCGAGCGCGGCGACGGCCCGGCAGGCCGGCGCGCAGGTGTCGCATGTGCTCGAACAGGCGGCGTGGAGCGACGTCGCCGGCTTCGGCGCGGAGCTGTGGCGCTGGCCGTCGAAGCTCGCGCAGGCGGCGAAGCTCGTCACGGCCGCCTACCGGCCCAATGCATACGTCGTCGAAGCGTTCGGCGACAAGCGGCTCGAACACGTGCGGATCCGGCAGGGCGAGCGCGAATTCGACGTCGACTGCGACCGGCTCGCGTGCGGCTTCGGCCTCGTGCCGAACACCGTGCTGCCGAGCCATCTCGGCTGCCGGATCGAGAACGGCGCGGTCGCGGTCGACGCGCGCCAACGTACGAGCCGCGACGGGTATTTCGCGGCGGGCGAGTGCACGGGTGTCGGCGGCAGCGAGCTGGCGATGGTCGAAGGCGAGATCGCCGGCTGCGCGGCCACCGGGCAGACGGCGCCGCTCGCCGCGCTGGTTGCGCGGCGAGCGCACTGGCAGGCGTTCGCGGACGCCGTGCGCGAGCGTTTCACGATCCGCGAGCCGATTCGCCGGCTCGCGCGGCCCGATACGCTGCTGTGCCGTTGCGAGGACGTGCGCTTCGACGCGGTCGCGCCGGCGCCGGGCTGGACGGCCGCGAAGCTGCAGACGCGCTGCGGGATGGGCGCATGCCAGGGCCGCGTGTGCGGCGCGGCCGCGCAGGCGCTGTTCGGCTGGACGCCGCCGGTGCCGCGCACGCCGCTCGTGCCTGCGCGGGTCGGCACGCTGATGCTGGACGACACGGCGTCCTGCGACGGCGCCTGACGCGCCACGGTGAAGCGGCGCGGTTCGCGCCGGGCCGCTTCGCCGCTCAATCCGCCTTCACTTTCTCCCATCCGCCCACCTGCGGCGCCGCACAGGCACGCAGGCACTCGATCGCGGCGGCCACGGCCGCGCGATTCGCGCTGTCCGGGTGCCAGTACATCGACACCGCGCCCTGGCCCTCGAGCCGTATCGGCAGGATGCGGATCGCGTTCAATTGCTCGAAACGCCGTGCGGCGCGGTGCGATGCGACGCCGAGCAGGTCGGTGTTGTTCAGCAGCGTAAGGTTCAGGATCGACGAATTCGATTCGACGCAGTGCGGCGGCTGCACGCGGCCGGCGGCCGTCAGCGCGACCTGCAGCGCGTTGTGCACGGGCGTGCCGGGCGGCCAGACGATCCACGAGTAGGCCAGCACCTCGTCCCAGCCGACGGATGCCGTGCCGACGAGCGGATGATCGGGCCGCGCAACGAACACCACCGGATCGACATACAGCGCTTCGGCGTGCAGGTGCGGATCGACGGACGCGGATCCGGAGCGGCCGACGACGATGTCCAGCTCGCCGCGCGCGAGCTGCGGCATCAACTGGTTCATCGTGCTCTCCGCGAGCCGCACCTGCGCGCGCGGCATCCGCTTCAGCAACTGCGACACCGCGAGCGGCACCGTATCGGCGGCCGCGACGCCCGACGTGCCGATCGTCACCAGGCCGCTGCCGCCTTCGCGCAGCGCAGCCATGTCGTCGCGCGCGACGTCGAGCTGCGCCTCCACGCGGCGCGCGTGCTCGATCAGCGCGTCGCCGTAGGCCGTCGGCCGCAAACCGCGCGCGTGCCGCTCGAACAGCGGCAACCCGACGTCCTCCTCCAGTTCCTTCAGCCATTTCGACAGCGCGGGCTGGGTGGTCGCGAGCGCTGCCGCCGACTGGCTCAGGTTGCCCGTGCTGGCCAGGCTCAACAGCACTTGCAGGTGCCGCAATCGCAGCCGGTAGGTCCAGTCCATCGCGCGCTCCGTGTCGGAAGGTATATCCGAAATCATATGGATTAGATGATTTCATCATTTTACCGGGTATGTCTGCGTCGAATATAAATGCGCTAACGGACTGCGGCACGCGGTTCCCGACCCGACACAGCGCCGACCGCGATCGGCCGCCTCAAGGAGACATCATGACCAGCCGACACCCGGATACGTCGCGCGCCGACTACTACGCACGGATCGCCGAACAGCGCCTCGCGCCGTTGTGGGGGTCGCTGCACAACCTCGTGCCGAAAACCCCGCAGCCGGCCGCGCAGCCCGCGATCTGGAAGTACGCGCAGGTGCGCGACCTGGTGATGCAGGCCGGCAGCGTGATCAGCGCGGAAGAAGCCGTGCGTCGCGTGCTGGTGCTGGAGAACCCGGGGCTGCCCGGCCGGTCGAGCATGACGCCGACCCTGTACGCGGGCCTGCAGCTGATCCTGCCGGGCGAGATCGCGCCGAGTCACCGGCATACGCAGTCGGCGCTGCGCTTCATCGTCGAAGGCAAGGGCGCATGGACCGCGGTGAACGGCGAGCGCACGACGATGCATCCGGGCGACTTCATCATCACGCCGTCGTGGGCGTGGCACGACCACGGCAACCCGTCCGTGGAAGACGGCGGCGAGCCGGTCGTGTGGCTCGACGGGCTCGACATTCCGCTCGTCGCGAACCTCGATGCGGGCTTCGCAGAGAACTATCCGGAAGCCGAGCAGCCCGTCAGCCGCGCGGAAGGCGACAGCTTCGCGCGCTTCGGTCACAACATGGTGCCGGTGCGGCATCGCGCGAGCGATCCGACGTCGCCGGTGTTCAGCTATCCATATGCCCGCACCCGCGAGGCGCTCGACGGGCTGTACCGCAACGGCGAGCTCGACGCATGGGACGGCGTGAAGCTGCGCTACGTGAACCCCGCGACGGGCGGCTGGCCGATGCCGACGATCGCGACCTTCATGCAGTTCCTGCCCGCCGGTTTCGACGGCCGCACGTATCGCAGCACCGACGCGACGATCTATTGCGTCGTTGAAGGCAGCGGCACCGCGCACATCGGCGGCGACGCGTTCGCGTTCGAGCCGCACGACATCTTCGTCGCGCCGTCGTGGGTGCCGGTGCGGTTGTCTGCGTCCTCCGACAGCGTGCTGTTCAGCTATTCCGACCGGCCCGTGCTGTCCGCGTTGAACCTGCTGCGCGAAGCGCGCGACTGATGCGGCCGCATTTCCCGCTTTTCCCCGATTTCCCCGATTCGTCCAGTGCGCCGCCAAGGCGGCGCGCGTTCCTTCTTTCATGCTCAAGCTGGAGCCGTTCATGACTTACGTTTTCCCGCCCGAAGCGCCGGTGGCGCTTCCCGTCGCCGGTAGCGACGCCCGCTTCGCCGTACGCCGCGTGTACTGCGTCGGCCGCAACTACGCGGCCCATGCACGCGAAATGGGCTTCGATCCCGATCGCGAACCGCCGTTCTTCTTCTGCAAGCCGGCCGATTCGATCGTGCCGGTCGCCTACGGCGAAACGCTCGATCTCGAATATCCGTCGCAGACGCAGAACTACCACTATGAAGCCGAGCTCGTCGCGGTAATTGGCAAGGGCGGGGCGGACATTCCGCTCGAGCATGCGCTCGAGCACGTGTGGGGCTATGCCGTCGGCCTCGACATGACGCGTCGCGACCTGCAGATGAAGATGCGCGAGATGGGCCGGCCGTGGGAAATCGGCAAGGCGTTCGACCGTTCCGCGCCGATCGGCCCTGTGCATCCGGCGAGCGAAGTCGGCCACTTCGAGCAGGCCGGCGTGTGGCTGACCGTCAACGGCACGACGAAGCAGAAGAGCGACGTGTCGCACCTGATCTGGTCGGTCGCGGAAACGGTCGCCGACCTGTCGAAGTTCTTCCGCCTCGAACCGGGCGACGTGATCTTCACCGGTACGCCGGAAGGCGTCGGCGCGGTGGTCAAGGGCGACGTGATGAAGGTCGGCGTCGAGCGTCTCGGCGAACTGGCCGTGCGCGTGGTCTGACGCGCGTTCGTCGATTTCCTCGAAAGGCTACATCGTGCAACTGCATAGCTTCTTCAACAGTTCGACCTCCTATCGGGTGCGCATCACGCTCGCGCTGAAAGGACTGCCGTACGACACGCTGCCCGTGAACATCCGCACGGGCGAGCATCGCGAGGCCGGCTACGTCGCGCAGGTGAATCCGTCGGCGTCGGTGCCGGCGCTGGTCGACGGCGATTTCCGTCTCGGCCAGTCGCTCGCGATCATCGACTACCTCGACCGGATGCATCCGGCGCCGCGGCTGATCCCGCAGGAACCGCGGCAGCGCGCGCGCGTGCTGGAACTCGCGACGCTGATCGCATGCGACATCCATCCGGTCAACAACCTGCGCGTGCTGCGCTACCTCGACAGCGAACTTCAGGTCACGCCGCAGCAGAAGCGTGCGTGGTACCGGCACTGGATCGCGGAAGGAATGGCCGGTGTCGAGCGCTTGCTCGCGCGCGCGGACACGGGCCCGTGGTGTTTCGGCGATGCGCCGACGCTCGCCGACGTGTGCCTCGTGCCGCAAGTTGCGAACGCGCTGCGGATGGACTGCGACCTGAGCGCGTATCCGCGCAGCCTCGCGGTTTATGAACACGCGCGGCGCGAGCCGGCGTTCGACGCGGCGCAGCCGCAGCGACAGCCGGACTACGTCGCGTAACACGAAGCAGGAGACAGACATGAGCGAGACACACAACACAGGCCGGCGCGTCCTCGTGATCGGCGGCGGCATCGGCGGGCTCGCGACCGCGCTGGCGCTCGCGCGCCAGGGCATTCGCGTGAAGCTGCTCGAGCAGGCCGAGCAGATCGGCGAGATCGGCGCGGGCATCCAGCTCGCCGCGAATGCGTTCAACGCGCTCGACGCACTGGGCGTCGGCGACGCCGCGCGCGGCCGCGCCGTGTTCACCGACCGGTTGCAACTGATGGATGCGGTCGACGCGCGGGAAGTCGCGTGCATCGACACGGGCGCCGCGTATCGCGAACGCTTCGGGAACCCGTATGCGGTGATCCATCGCGCGGACATTCACCTGTCGATCTACGAAGCGGTCAAGGATCATCCGCTGATCGAATTCCGGACCAGCACGCAGGTGTGCGGGTTCGAGCAGGACGACAACGGCGTGACCGTGACCGACCAGCATGGCGAGCGTTATCGCGCGGACGCGGTGATCGGCTGCGACGGCGTGAAGTCCGCGATCCGGCAGGCGCTGATCGGCGACGCACATCGCGTGACGGGGCACGTCGTGTACCGCGCGGTGGTCGACGTCGACAACATGCCGAAGGATCTGCAGATCAATGCGCCGGTCGTCTGGGCCGGCCCGCATTGCCATCTCGTCCATTACCCGCTGCGCGGCGGACGGCAATACAACCTCGTCGTCACGTTCCACAGCCGTGAGCAGGAAACCTGGGGCGTGCGCGAGGGCAGCAAGGAGGAAGTGCTGTCGTACTTCGACGGCATCCATCCGCTGCCGAAGCAGATGCTCGACCGGCCGACGTCGTGGAAGCGCTGGGCGACCGCCGATCGCGACCCGGTCGAACGCTGGAGCGCGGGCCGCGCGACGGTGCTCGGCGACGCCGCGCATCCGATGACGCAATACATCGCGCAGGGCGCGTGCCAGGCGCTCGAGGATGCGGTGACGCTCGGCGCGGCCGTCGCGCAGACGGACGGCGATTTCGAGGCCGCGTTCGCGCTGTACGAGCGCGTGCGGATTCCGCGCACCGCGCGCGTGCTGTATTCGGCGCGGGAGATGGGGCGGATCTATCACGCGAAGGGCGTCGAGCGGCAGGTGCGCAACGCGCTGTGGGTCGGACGCACGCAGGCGCAGTTCTACGATGCGCTCGACTGGCTGCACGGCTGGCGTGCGGAGGATTGCCTGAAGTTCGTCGCCTGACGCGCTTCAGCCCGAATCCGGCGGCGCGCATTCCAACGACATCACGCGCGACCGCCTTCATGGAGGAGACACCATCATGGCCGATACGCTGTCCATCGACGTCAGCGAGTGGATCGACCGGCATCGCGTTGCGCCGTTTCAGGCCGCGATCGTCGCGCTGTGCTTCCTGATCGTCGCGATCGACGGTTTCGATACGGCATCGATCGGATTCATCGCCCCCGTCATTCGCGCGGAATGGGGCCTTTCACCCGCGCAGCTCGCGCCGGTATTCGGTGCCGGGCTCGCCGGGCTGATGGCCGGCGCACTTGTGTTCGGGCCGTTCGGCGACCGGTTCGGCCGCAAGCGCCTGCTGCTCGCCTGTGTCGCGTGCTTCGGCATCGCGAGTGCCGCGTCGGCGAGCGCGGGCGGCTTGACCGAGCTGATCGCGTGGCGCTTCGTGACCGGCCTCGGGCTCGGCGGAGCGATGCCGAATGCGATCACGCTGACGTCCGAGTATTGCCCCGCGCGGCGGCGCTCGCTGCTCGTGACGACGATGTTCTGCGGCTTCACGATCGGCTCCGCGCTCGGCGGGCTCGCGGCCGCGGCGCTGATCGAGCGCGACGGCTGGCGCACGGTGCTGGTCGTCGGCGGTGCCG
Organism: Burkholderia sp. 10_S31; assembly: GCF_056930375.1. Lineage (NCBI taxonomy): Bacteria > Pseudomonadati > Pseudomonadota > Betaproteobacteria > Burkholderiales > Burkholderiaceae > Burkholderia > Burkholderia sp. 10_S31. The sequence continues at coordinate 2,369,950 of NZ_JBXOWK010000001.1, read as the reverse complement.
CGCCGCTGCTGCTTCTGCCGGTGCTCGCGTGGCGGCTGCCGGAATCGGTGCGCTACCTCGTCAACACCGGCGCGGCGCGCGAGCGGATCGCGGCGATGCTCGCGCGTATCGCACCGGACCCGCATCTCGCGCACGCGTCGTTCATCGCGCCGCGCGGCAAGCCGGCCGGTTCGCCGCTCGGCCGCCTGTTCGGCGCGGACCTGTTGCGCGGCACGCTGCTGCTGTGGCTTACGTTCTTCATGAGCCTGCTCGTCATCTACCTGCTGTCGAGCTGGCTGCCGACGCTGTTGCGCACGACCGGCGCGTCGCTGCAGACGGCCGCGCGCGTGACCGCGATGTTCCAGGTCGGCGGCACGCTCGGCGCGATTGTGCTCGGCTGGTTGATGGACCGCTTCGATCCGCACCGCGTGCTTGCATGCAGCTATGCGGCGGCGGGTGTGTTCGTCGCGGCGATCGGCGTGCTTGCGGCGTCGCCGGCGGGTGCCGCGCTGGCCGTGTTCGCAGCCGGCTTCTGCGTGTCGGGCTCGCAGGTCGGCGCGAACGCGCTGTCGGCCGCGTTCTATCCGACCGAATGCCGGACCACGGGCGTGAGCTGGGCGAACGGGATCGGCCGCGGCGGATCGGTCGTCGGCTCGATGGCGGGCGGGGCGATGCTCGCAATGGGGTTGCCGCTGCCGACCGCGTTCGCATGCGTCGCGGCGCCGTGCGTGATCGCGGGGATCGCGGTGCTGGCGCTCGGCGCGGTGCGGGCCGGCGCGAAGCGCGCGGCGGCGGCCGATGCGATTGCCGGGGAGCAGGCGTAGCGGGTGGTACGGGAGGGCGGTGGTGATGGCGCCATTCGAGTAATGGCGCCGGACGATAGTACGAGTCATCAATATATAAATCGATATAATATTGATTCGTTAATCGTGTGCCACCATCCCCATGAATGCCGATCCTTCCGCCGGGCTGCCCGAGCCTGGCCAGATGCGCGCCGCTGCCGAATCGGCGTGCGCGCTGCTCAAGGTGCTGTCCAATCCCGACCGGTTGCTGCTGCTGTGTGAACTGTCGCAGGGCGAACGCTGCGTGAGCGATCTCGAGGCGCGACTGGATATCCGTCAGCCGACGCTGTCGCAGCAACTCGGCGTGTTGCGGGACAACGCGCTCGTCCGCACGCGCCGCGAAGGCAAGAACATCCACTACTCGCTCGACAGTCCGGCCGCGATCGCGGTGATGGGCGTGCTGTACGAACAGTTCTGCGGCCCGGCCGCGAAGGGGACGCGCCATGCAGCTTGATTCGCTTCATTTCACGCCGTGGCTGTCGCTTGCCGGTGGGGTTCTGATCGGGCTTGCCGCCGCGTGGCTCGTCGCATTCAACGGGCGAATCGCCGGGATCAGCGGCATCGTCGGCGGCTTGTTCACGGCCGGTGGCGCGGAGCGCGACTGGCGTGCCGCATTCGTCGCCGGGCTGGTCGCCGCGCCGCTGATGATGCGTATCGCCGGTGCCGCCGTCACGCCGCAGGTCGACGCAGGCTGGGGCACGTTGCTGGCGGCCGGCCTGCTGGTCGGGATCGGCACGCGCTATGCGGGTGGATGCACGAGCGGTCACGGTGTCTGCGGGCTGTCGCGCGGTGCGACGCGCTCGCTCGTCGCGACGGCGGTGTTCATGGTCGCGGGCTTCGCAACCGTATTCGTGCGGCGGCACGTGCTCGGAGGCTGACATGCAGGCAGGATTCGCATTTCTGGCGGGGTTGCTGTTCGGCGTCGGGCTGATCGTGTCGGGGATGGCCAACCCGCAGAAGGTGCTCGGTTTTCTCGACCTGGCAGGCCATTGGGATCCGTCGCTCGCGTTTGTGATGGCCGGCGCGATCGGCGTCGCCGTGTTCGCGTTCGCATGGGCGAAGCGCCGGACGCGGTCGCTGCTCGGTCTGCCGATCCAGTGGCCGACCGCGCGGACGATCACCGTGCGGCTCGTCGTCGGGAGTGCCGTGTTCGGCATCGGCTGGGGGCTTGCCGGGTTCTGCCCGGGGCCGGCGCTCGTGTCGATCGGCCTCGGCTCGGTCAAGGGCATCGCATTCGTCGTCGCGATGCTGGCCGGGATGGCGTTGTTCGAATGGCTCGAGCGTGCGTGGAAGGTGCGGTAGCAAAGGCGTGGAGTGCATGCCGCGCGGCGGGCAGGATGTGTCGGGTGGGGTTGTCGGCTCTGCTCGGCTGAATCGGCCCTGCGCGGTGCGGGAACCGGGCACGATCGCGCTGGTCGCGCTGTGCTCGCGTCGCGGCGTGGCCGTGATCGAGGACGAACCGTATCGCGAGCTCGTCGAAGCGCCGCACGCGGTGAAGCCCGAGAAGGCATGGGACCGCGACGGCACGGTGATCTACTGCCCGTCGTTCAACAAGGTGCTGGCGCCCGGAATGCGGCTCGGCTGGATGAGCGCGGGCCGCTGGCACGCGCGCGTGAAGATGCTCAAGTTCGCGCACAGCCGGCACAACGCCGCGTTGCTGCAGGCCGTCGTGGCCGAATTCGTCGGCTCGGGTGCGTTCGATCGCCACCTGCACCGGTTTCGCGAACAGCTTCGCGTGCAGCGCGACGTGACGATCGACGTGATCGCACGCCATTTTCCAGCCGGCACGCGAATGAACCGGCCGCCCGGCGGCATGCTGCTGTGGATCGCGCTGCCGGACAGTGTGCGTTCCGAAGCATTGTTCGAGGCCGCGCTGGCATGCGGGGTAAGGATCGCACCCGGGTCGATCTTCTCGAATTCCGACCGCTTCGATGCGTGTATCCGGCTTGCCTGCACGCGGGCGTTCGACACGGCGCACGAAGCGGCGATCGAAACGCTCGGCCGGCTGATACGCGACGCGGCCGCCGCTGCGTAAGCAGGGCCGGTGACGGCCGGGCTGGCGCGTCGGCTATCGGGCTCGGCTGGCGTGACGGCGGCACGGGCCGGCCAATCCGGCACGCCGCGTTCACCCCGGTGGCCCGCCGCGCCATCACGCGCCGGCGATACGATTTCGGCGATTTCATCGGCTGACCGCATGCGCGGCGAGGTGCTGACGGATCAGCGACAGGTAGCGATCGCCGACCGAGAAGTCGCGTGCGGCACGCGGCCGTTCCGCCTGGCGCAGCGTGGCCGGCGCGCTCATGCCGAGATACCGGCATACCGCGGAAGGAAAGGGCTTGCGTGTGTGCCCGAGCTGGCGTGCCGCGCGCTCGACGCGGGCGTCGCCGACCTGCGCACGCAGCCAGGCCAGCACTTGGCGATCGGTGTCGTTGACGATACGGACCAGATGTTCCATCGCGCACCTCACTGTTCATAAATACAGTACTGTAAATATAACCAGTATGTGAGGCGGCCGCAAGCGGGCGCGCATGCGCCTGGCCGTTCGGCCAGGGTCAGCGCGCAGGCGCGGCGGTGCGGACGACCGGCGACCCGGTGAGCGGGGCAGCCGGGGCCGCATGGGCGGCGGGCGGGAGGAGATGCGCGTAGCGCGCGTCGGTCAGCGTGCCGAGGAACGCGACGATGTCGTCGATTTCCGCGTCGGTCAGCGCGGGCGGCAGGCCCGGCTGGCGGTTCATCGGCGTCGAATTGACGTTGATGTTGCCGCGATAGGCGGCCGGCACGTCGTCGAACGTCCTGGCGCCGTGATACCAGTAGCCCGGGTCGGTCGAGCGGGTGTTGTAGAACGCGACCGCGTCGCGCAGCGTCGTGAACACGCCGTTGTGCATGAATGTCTGCTTGACCGCGACGTTGCGCAGCCCCGGCGTGCGCAGGTAGCCGCACCACTGCGTCGGCTCGGGCCAGCGCAGCCGCGTTGCCGTGTCGCACAGGCCGTTGTCGAAATGGCGCGGATCGCGGTTCGCGGGCAGCGCACGGTTGCGCGGCACCGCGATCGCGTCGTAGCCGAAATCGGTGAAGAGCGAGCGCTCCGGCCGGTTCGACGTTTCCGACAGCGTGTGGCAACTCATGCAGTTGCCCTTGTCGGGATTGCGGAACAGCGCCAGGCCGTGCATCTCCGCCGGCGCGAGCGGCTTGCGGGTGCGCAGGAACGCGTCGAAGCGCGACGTGAACGGCGCCATGTCGTCGCTCTGCAGATAGGCCTCGACGGCCGAGCCCAGCGCGCGCACCAGCTGCTCGGGATCGCGCCGCACCGATGCGCCGAAGTGCACGGCGAGATCGCCCGCCAGTTCGGTTGCGTCAACCTTGCGCAGCAGCGCGGCCGGCGACCGGTTGTTCATCTCGTTCGGATCGAACAACGGGCCGCGGATCTGTTCGGCGAGCGTGTCGGCGCGGCCGTCGCTGAAAAGGCCGCCGAACGGCGACGGCGCGGGCGCGTCGTCGTCCTGGTAGAAGTGGCGGCGCGGCACGTAGCGCACATAGAGCAGCGACGGCGCGTTGCGCTGGCTGAAGCGCCCGTGGCGGCTGCCTTCCGGCACGCCGGGCCCCGCGAGCGAGGCGGCCGACAGCGTCGGCGCGAATGCGCGCGCCGGATCGTGGCAGCCCGCGCACGACATGCCGCGCGGCTCGGACAGGCGCGGATCGAAGAAGATCCGGCGGCCGAGCGCGACGAGCGTCGGGTCGGGCGCGAAACGGGCGGTCGCCGCGTCGACCTTGCCGGTCACCTGCGGCGTGCCGTTGCCGATCGTGTCGACGACGCGCGACGGCGGCGCGCCGGGGAGCAGGGTCGTTTCGGACGGTGCGGCGTGGGTTGCGAGCGCCGCGCCGGCGAGCAAGGCGGCGGCAAGTACGCGTGCCGTGCAGCCGCTGCCGGCGACCGAAGCCGAAACTGAAACCGCAGCCGCAGCCGCAGCCGAAGCCGAAGCCGAAGCCGAAGCCGAAGCCGAAGCCGAAGCCGAAGCCGAAGCCGAAGCCGAAGCCGCAGCCGAACGCTCGACGGAAGCCGCCGACGAACCCGGCCGTTTCCGCGTTCCGGCCGTCCACCACCGGCGGCCGGTCGAACCCGTCAAACCCGTCAAACCGCCAAGCAATCGAACTTCATCACTCACGGCGCGATGAACCCCGTCTTGTCGCATGCGAGCGTCGTGCCCGACTGGTCGCACGACGCGAGCAGCTTGCCCGCCGCCGAATATGCATGGAACACCCAACCGGTCGCCGGCGCCGCGCGTCGCTCCATGATCAGGAAACCGAAGCTGTTGTTATGCGAGAGCCGCTCGATCACGGCACCCGGCGCGGGCGTCAGGTCGGCCGGGAACGGATCGGGCAGCGCGACGTCGAGATTGTCGCCGCCGTTGCCGGACACGATCGTCGCCGGATGCCCGGACGAGAAGTTGATCGCCTGGAAGTCGTGTACGTGCCCGTGCAGCGCGACGTGGATGCCGGGCGGGTAGTACGCCTGCGCGTTCAGGCTCGACATCACCGACTGCAGCGCGAGGTTGCCCGGCGCGGGCGTGCTGCCGGCGATCGGCGCGAACGCGAGGATCGGATGGTGGTTCGTGAAGATCGTCGTCGTCATGCCGGCCTTCGCTGCGAGCGACGCCACCGTCTGGAACTGCTTCTGGTAGATGCGGAATTGCGCGTCGGTCGTCTTCAGCGGATTGCGGCCGACCTTCGCGGTGTCGAATACGATCACCTGCGTGCCGCCGCCGAGCGACACCGCATACGGATCCGAATAGTTCGCATCGTTGTCGTTGGCCGGATCGTCGCACGAGCGGGCTGTCGAATACGGGTGCGGATCGAGAAAGCGGTACCAGCCCTGGCCGGCCCGCGCGCATTCCTCGTGGTTGCCGCGCACGACGACCCACGGCGCCTTCGCGAACAGCGGCGCGGCCGGGCGGAACAGGTCGGCCTGCCACGTATCCCAGCCGTAGCCCCACGGGCTGTCCTTGCAGCCAGCGATGTCGGGCGGGCAAGCGTTCTCGCGGTAGTGATAGTCACCGACGTGCAGCACGAGGTCCGGCGACAGCTTCGCGACGCTCGCCGCGATCGTGTCGAACGGCCAGACCGTCGCGTCGCTGCACGCCTGCCATGCGTTGTCGGCCTTCTTCATCCGGCAGCCCGTGTCGGCGATGATCGCGATGCGCTGCGGCTGCGCTTTCGGCAGCGGCAGCGCGCGGCCTGCGACGCTCGCCGTCTGCGCATCGGCCGGCAGCGTCGTTTCGCAGACCGACACCGGGAAGCTCGACGGTTTCGAATCGGCCGGGTCGCTGGCGGTCGGCCGTTGCGCGATGGTCGCGGCGCCGGTGCGCAGCGTCATGCGCGACAGCTTGCCGTCGACGGACAGTTGCGGGCACAGCGGATCGCTCGCGGACGCGGGGCTGTAGTTCGTGATCACGCGCGCGATCGCCTGGTTCGCATCACCGATCTCGACCCACGCGGCCTGGACGTTGATCGCGGCACTCGCTGGATCGGCGGGTGTATCGATGTGATTCGAACACGCGGACAGCGCCGCGAGGGCAGCAAGCGGGGCGCAACGCACGAATCGCGCGCGAGAGAGGAATCGTCGCATGGGAGGCACCGTGGGAAAGCCGTCAACGATACGCAACACGAATGTAAGAATTATGAAAAGTGGGGCGCGACAAGTGCTCAGGTGCTCGGCGTGAAGCGTGCCAGCGTCGTGGCCTTGACCTCAAGCCGGCTTGAAGCAGCATAGTCCGGATCACGATCAACGACGCGGACAAAGGAGAGTCGACGATGAAAGACAGCCCGGCAAACGAAGCGCAGTCTGCGCTGTGGAACGGCCCGTCGGGGCTTGCGTGGGTCGACGCGCAGCGCTCGCTCGACCGGATGTTCGAGCCGTTCGAGATACTGCTCGCGGATGCGGCGGCGGCGTCCGCACGCAGCGTGCTCGACGTCGGGTGCGGCACGGGCGCGGTGACGCTCGCGATTGCACGGCGGCGCGGCGTGCACGCGCACGTGCACTGTACGGGTGTCGACATCTCGGCGCGGATGATTGCCGCCGCCAAGGCACGCGCCGAACGCGACGGCCCTGGCGCCGACTTCGTGCATGCCGATGCGCAGACGCATGCGTTTGCGCCCGGTCAGTTCGACCTGATCGTGTCGCGCTTCGGCGTGATGTTCTTCGACGATCCGGTGCGCGCGTTCGAGAACCTGCGGCGTGCGGCGCGCGCGAACGCGCAACTGCGATTCGTCGCATGGCGCGGCGCGGCCGACAATCCGTTCATGACGACGGCTGAACGCGCCGCGGCGCCGTTGCTGCCGAACCTGCCGGCGCGGCAGCGGGGTGCGCCGGGACAATTCGCATTCGGCGACCGGCAGCGGATCGCGTCGGTGTTGTCGGATAGCGGCTGGGCTGATATCGCGATCGAGCCGATCGATGTCGCATGCACGTTGCCGGCGTCCGCGCTGGACGACTACATCGCGCGGCTGGGGCCGGTCGGGCTCGCGCTTCAGCACGCGGACGATGCGACGCGGCGACGCGTGATCGATACGGTTCGCGCCGAGTACGACGGCTACCTGCAGGGCACGAACGTGCGCTTCGATGCCGCATGCTGGCTCGTCACCGCACGTGCGCCGTCCGCATGACGCATCGGGAGAGGGGAAGCGGCACGACGTTCGGCACGCGCGCTGCTGTTGACGCGTGACAAGGGCGGGCCATGCAAAAGGCGGATATCAGCCGCGCCGGGCGCGCAACATCAGCCACGCACAGCCGGCTGCAACGAGCGCGAGCCCGAGCAGCACCGCTTCGACGCCGAGCGCGAAGCCCGGCGGCATTTCACCGCTGTTCGGCACGGGCGACAGGTTCGCGGTCATCACGATGGCGCCGCCTGCCAGTAGCGCGATGCAGGCGATCCAGTAGAACTTGCCGCGTCGCGCGGCGGTGCGAATCCGCCACAGCGCGAGGCCGACGCCGCCGAGGTACAGCAGCGCGAGCGTGGCGAGCGCGACGACGTCGCCGGTGCGATCGTGCAGGAGGCCGCTCATCGTGCGACTCCGTCGGGTGCCGCGCGCCGGTTTGACGCGATAAAGGTGACGGTCTCGTTCATTCGGCCTCCGTAGCGTGCCCCGGCGCACGGCTCAGCAGATGCGTACGCTGGTCGGCCGCGAGCGACACGTAGCGTTCGTACTGACGCAGCACGTCGGCAATCAGTTCGTCGCCGCGCAGGTATTCGACGTCATAGCCGAGCCGACCATCCTCGAAGAACGTGACGATGCCGTACACGTGTGCACGCTGCGATTCCGGCTCGGCCGCCTCGCGCATGAGGAACGCGGCGGCGGATTTCGCCGTCACGCGCGCGCCATAGACGAAGTCACGGTGTTCCGCGGTCGGCACGGTCAACCGTACCGCGTCTTCGCTGTCGCGCTGCACGTGCGCGTCGACGCCGCCCGCCCGCAACTCGTCGGCGACTTTGCGCAGCGCGGGCTCGACGGTTTCCGCGACGAACTGGCGTGCGTCGGCTTCGGTCGTCTGCCGCAGGATGTGCGTCAGGCGATGGCGCCAGTGCTGGCCGGTCCAGAAGCTCGTCGCGGGCGCGACGGCCTGCGAATAGTGCACGCGATCGGCCGCGAGCCCACGCCACAGTCCGTAGCACAGCGCGAGCATGATCAGGGCGACCGGCAATGCGGCGATCAATGTCATCGCCTGCAGTGCGCCGAGCCCGCCCGCGACCAGCAGCACGGCTGCCGTCACGCCGAGCAGCCCAGCCCAGAACAGCCGCTGCCAGACCGGCGAATGCGCGGCGCCGCGCGTCGCGATCTGATCGATCACGAATGCACCCGAATCGGCGGACGTGACGAAGAACACCGCGATCAGCACGATCGCGGCGATCGACAGCAACTGCGGCAGCGGCAGGAAATCGAAGAAGCGGAACAGCAACGCATCGACACGGGTAGCCGTTTGCGCGAGTGCCCCGGCCGCGCCGTGCGTGTCGAGCCAGATCGCGCTGTTGCCGAATACGGTCATCCATACGAGATTGAATGCGGTCGGCACGAGCAACACGCCGATCACGAACTGGCGGATCGTGCGGCCGCGCGAGATCCGCGCGATGAACATGCCGACGAACGGCGACCACGATACCCACCACGCCCAGTAGAGGATCGTCCAGCCGCCGAACCAGCCTTCCTCGCGTGGCGGCGCGTACGCATAGGTGCGGAACGACAGGTCGACGAGATTCGCCAGATACTGGCCGATATTGTCGCCGAGCGCGCGCAGCAGGAACGACGTCGGGCCCGCGACGACCACGAACGCAAGCAGCAGGAACGCCAGCAGCAGATTCAGCTCCGACAGCCGCCGCACGCCCTTGTCGAGGCCGCTCGCGGCCGATGCGCCCGCCAGGATCACGACGATCGCGACGAGCCCGATGCGGAACGCGTTGCCGCTCGTGTCCCAGCCGGCGACCGTATGCAGGCCCGCGCTCATCTGCATCACGCCGTAGCCGAGCGTCGTCGCGATGCCCGCGACCGTGCCGACCAGCGCGAACGCGTCGACCGTGTGGCCGATCCAGCCGTTCACGCGCTCGCGCAGCACCGGGTACAGACCGGAGCGCAGCGTCAGCGGCAGGTTGTAGCGGAAGCCGAAGTACGCGAGCACGAGCCCCATCAGCCCGTAGATCGCCCACGCATGGAAGCCCCAGTGGAAGAAGGTCATCAGCATCGCCTCGCGCGCGGCGGCAGGCGTGCCGGGGTCGACGGTCGGCGGCTTCAGGAAGTGCTGCATCGGCTCGCCGACGCCGAAGTACATGAGGCCGATGCCCATGCCCGCCGCGAACAGCATGGCCGTCCACGACAGGAAACTGAACTCGGGCTCGGCGTCATCGGGGCCGAGCCGGATGTTGCCGAAGTCGCTCGCCGCGATCAGCACGAGAAACACGAGGAACGTGGTGACGGCGAGTACGTAGAACCAGTCGAAACGCGCGACGACCCATTGCTGGCCGGAGGAGAACAGCGCACCGGCTTCGTTCGGGTGCCACCCGCACACGATGAGCAGTGCGCCGATGACCGCGAGCGCGGGCAGCACGACCTGCGGCTTGAATGTCGTGCGGGGCGAGGGACGGGGATCTGGCATGGCTGGCATCCAGTTGTGGGTGCAACGAGGCGCGACGCCGCCCGGCGCGCCTGTCGCGCGTCGGACCCTGATACGGCGTGCGTCGAGTGTACCGTGGTGTCAGGACTGCAAGAGGGAGCATGCAGCGATAAAGCTGACGAATTGTAAGGTATCGAGGCGAGTGCGAAAACCCGCACGAGCAGCGCGGCGCCTGAAACACGGAGGGGTGGAAGCCGGATGGCAGTGCATTGCGTCCACGCCGGCTATTCGAAGCCGAGTCCAGCCGTCGCGAATCCGCATTCGAATGTGCCTGGGGGTATTCCCGATGGGCGGGCGGGCACGGCACGCATGGCGACGCGCGACGATTGCGTGCGCAACGCCCGTGCAGCGGGGCTTCGCAACGGCCGGACAATTGCCCGATTCCTGGCCGGTACGACGCAGCGCATGTCCACCGTCATGAAAATTTATTTTTTCCAACCGATAGATTGTGTAAATTGATTTTCATCTACCTTGCAAAACCATTCGTATGACGCCTCTCGTTCCGCACGATGCCAGTCAGGACGAATCCGCGATCGCAGAGCGCATCGCGTCGGCCATGCCGCGGATGACGCCGATCCACCGCCGGATGGGCGAGTTCGTGCTCGCGAATCCGTTTCGTGCGGCGACGATGCGGATCGACGAACTCGCGCAGGCGGTGAATGCATCGATCGCGACTGCGAATCGCTTCGCGAAGGCGCTCGGCTTCGATGGCTATCCGGCGATGCGCGCGGCGCTCGTGCGCGGTTTCGAGGCGACGCTCGGCCCCGTCGAGCGGCTGCGTTCCGCGCAGGAACAGGAGCAAGAGCAGGGCGTGCGCGGCGCCGCGTGGATCGACGCGGTGTTCGACCAGGCCGTCACGAACATCGGGAACACGCGCGCGCAGCTGGACGCGGCCGATGTCGAGGCGGCCGTCGAAGCGATCGTCGGTGCGCGGCGCGTGCTGATCCTCGGCGCCGGTTCGAGCGCGTTTCTGGCCGGGCTGATGGAGCATGGATTGTCGGTGTGCCACGACAACGTGCAGTCGCTCGCGCTGCTCGGCGGCCCTTCGCATGCGGCGCGGCGCTTGTACACGGCCGACTCGCGCGATCTCGTGATCGCGCTCGCGTTTCCGCGCTACGTGAAGGACACGATCGAGCTGGCCCGTCGCGCGGCCGCGCGTGGCGCACGCGTGCTCGGCATTTCCGATGGGCCGGGTTCGCCGCTTGCACCGGTCGCGTCGCTGAATCTGTACGTGAAGGCCGAACGGCGTTTCGCGGCCACGTCGGAAGCGGCCGTGCTGACGATGATCGAGGCGCTGATCGATGCGGTCGCGCTGCGCACGCACCGCTCCGCGAAGTCCGCGGCCGAGATGACCGAATTCCTGTTGCCATGGCTGATCCAGCCGCAAGCGGTGCTGCCGGCCGCCAACCCTTCTTCCTCCGGTCCGAAAAAATCATGACTTCACCCGCGATTGTCGCGATTCACGGCGGTGCAGGCACGATCCTGCGCGATGCGATGGATACCGACACCGAACGCCAGTACCGCGCCGAGCTCACCGCGATCCTGCAGGCCGCGCAGAAGGTGCTCGCCGACGGCGGCAGCGCGCTCGACGCCGTGACCGTCGCCGTGCGGATGCTCGAGGACTGCCCGCTCTTCAATGCAGGGCGCGGCGCCGTCTATACGGCCGAAGGCAAGCACGAACTCGACGCGGCGGTGATGGACGGCGCGACGCTCGCGGCCGGCGCGATCTGCAGCGCGACCCGGGTGCGCAATCCGGTCCTCGCCGCACGGCGCGTGATGGAGGCGAGCGAGCACGTGCTGTTCGCCGGTGCGGGCGCCGATGCGTTCGCGGCCGCGCAGGGCCTCGAACTCGCCGAGCCCGGCTACTTCGATACCGAAGCGCGTCATGCGCAGTGGCTCAAGGCGCGCGCGGCGGCAGCCGGCATGATGCTCGATCACGATGCCGCGACCTTCTCGTTCGGCGCCGGGCAGCCGGCCGAACCGCTCGATCCTGATCGCAAGCACGGCACGGTCGGCGCGGTCGCGTGCGACCTCAACGGCCATGTCGCGGCGGCGACGTCGACCGGCGGCATCACGAACAAGCAGCCCGGGCGCGTCGGCGATTCGCCGATCATCGGCGCCGGCTGCTACGCGGACGATGCGACTTGCGCGGTATCCGCGACGGGCACCGGCGAGATGTTCATCCGGCTTGCGACCGCGCACGACGTGGCCGCGCAGATCGCGTATCGCGGCGCATCGCTCGCCGACGCCGCGCACGACGCCGTGATGAACAAGCTGCCGCGCCTCGCCGGGCGCGGCGGGATCATCGCGGTCGATGCGCACGGCAACGTCGCGATGCCGTTCAACACGGAAGGGATGTATCGCGGCTACGCGCGCGTCGGCGAGACGCCGGTGGTCGGCATCTATCGCGACGATGCGGCCTGATCCCGGACCGCACGAGGAGACCTTCGCATGACTTCGAGCCGAACCCCGTCCGCGCTGGTGCTGCCGGAGCAGCGCGTGGTCGCCGTCGACGACCTGTCGGTCATGTTCCGTCGCGAAACCGCGACGTTCGATGCGGTGCGCAACGTGTCGTTTCACGTCGATCGCGGCGAGACGCTCGCGATCGTCGGTGAATCGGGCTCCGGCAAGTCGGTCACGTCGCTCGCGCTGATGCGGCTCGTCGAGCACGGCGGCGGCGAGATCACGAGCGGCCGGATCGCGTTGCGGCGCCGCGGCGGGGCGATCGTCGATCTTGCGCAGGCGAGCGCGGCGGCGATGCGCGGAATCCGCGGCGCGGACATCGCGATGATCTTCCAGGAACCGATGACGTCGCTGAACCCGGTGTTTACGGTCGGCGACCAGATCAGCGAGGCGATCGCGCTGCACCAGTCGAAGAGCGCGGCCGAAGCGCGCGCGGAAGCGTTGCGGCTGCTCGATCTCGTGCGCATTCCGGAGGCGCGCCGCGTGTTCGCGCGCTATCCGCACCAGTTGTCCGGCGGGATGCGCCAGCGCGTGATGATCGCGATGGCGCTGTCGTGCCGGCCCGCGCTCCTGATCGCCGACGAGCCGACGACCGCGCTCGACGTGACGATCCAGGCGCAGATCCTGCAACTGATCCGCGGCCTGCAGGACGAAATGAACATGGGCGTGATCTTCATCACGCACGACATGGGCGTGGTCGCCGAAGTGGCCGATCGCGTGCTCGTGATGTATCGCGGCGAGAAGGTCGAGGAAGGCGAGTCCGAGCGCATTTTCGCGACGCCCGCGCACCGCTACACGCGCGCGCTGCTCGCGGCCGTGCCGCGGCTCGGCTCGATGCAGGGTACCGATATCCCCGAGAAATTCCCGTTGCTGAAGGTGGACGGCAAGAGCGCCGCCGCACCGGCGCCTGCCGCGAACGACACCTCCGGCGCGGCCGCGGTCGATGCGCAGCCGCACGTCGATCCGGCCGCGCCGCCGATCCTGCGCGTGCGCGATCTCGTCACGCGGTTCCCGGTGAAGAGCGGCGTGTTCGGCCGCGTGTCGCAATACGTGCATGCGGTCGAGCGCGTGAGCTTCGAGCTGCGCGCGGGCGAGACGCTCGCGCTCGTCGGCGAATCGGGCTGCGGCAAGTCGACCACCGGCCGCTCGCTGCTGCGCCTCGTGGAATCGCAGAGCGGCTCGATCGAATTCGACGGCCGCGACATCAGCGCGCTGAAGGGCGCGGATCTGCAGGCGCTGCGCCGGAACATCCAGTTCATCTTCCAGGATCCGTTCGCGTCGCTGAATCCGCGCTTGACGGTCGGCTTCTCGATCATGGAGCCGCTGCTCGTGCACGGCGTCGCGAGCGGCCGCGACGCGCAGGCGCGCGTCGACTGGCTGCTCGACAAGGTCGGCCTGCCGCCGGAGGCCGCGCGCCGCTATCCGCACGAGTTCTCGGGCGGCCAGCGCCAGCGGATCGCCATCGCCCGCGCGCTCGCGCTGAACCCGAAGGTCGTGATCGCCGATGAATCGGTGTCCGCGCTCGACGTGTCGGTGCAGGCGCAGATCGTCAACCTGATGCTCGACCTGCAGCGCGAGCTCGGCGTTGCGTACTTGTTCATCTCGCACGACATGGCCGTCGTCGAGCGCATCAGCCATCGCGTCGCGGTGATGTATCTCGGCCAGATCGTCGAGATCGGCCCGCGCCGCGCGGTGTTCGAGGCGCCGCAGCATCCGTACACGAAGAAGCTGATGAGCGCGGTGCCGGTGGCCGACCCGGCGCGTCGGCATGCGCCGCGGCAACTCGCGGCGGACGAGATTCCGAGCCCGATCCGCGCGGCCGGCGACGAGCCGACGGTCGCGCCGCTCGTTGCGGTCGGCCCCGATCATTACGTCGCGACGCATCGCGTCGGCGGCGCGTATTGATTGCACGGCGGAGGACATATGGACCGCAGCTGCGCACGAGCCAGGCAACGGCGTCATTTTCCCGAGCGGATGCAGTCACACCGCGATTTCCACCACGCGTTACCGAATCATCCACAGGAGCCAGACAAAATGAACAAGCCGAATTCGTTCCCGATGTTCCGTCCGCGCGCGTTCTTCGCTGCAGGGGCAGGCGCGCTCGCGCTGTCGGTCGCGGTGCCCGCGTTCGCGCAACAGAACGTCGTGGTCGCCGTGTACTCGACGTTCACGACGATGGACCCGTACGACGCGAACGACACGGTGTCGCAAGCGGTCGTCAAGTCGTTCTACGAAGGGCTGTTCGGTTTCGACAAGGACATGAAGCTCGTCAACGTGCTCGCGACGGGCTATGAGGCCAGCCCCGATGCGAAGACATACACGGTCAAGCTGCGCCCGGGCGTGAAGTTCCACGACGGCACCGACTTCAACGCCGCCGCGGTGAAGGCGAACTTCGACCGCGTGACGGATCCTGCGAACAAGCTGAAGCGCTACGGGCTGTTCCGCGTGATCGAGAAGACCGAGGTGGTCGATCCGATGACGGTGAGGTTCACGCTGCGCGAGCCGTTCTCCGCGTTCATCAACACGCTCGCGCACCCGTCGGCGGTGATGATTTCGCCGGCCGCGCTGAAGAAGTGGGGGCACGACGTGTCGCTGCATCCGGTCGGCACAGGCCCGTTCGAGTTCGTCGAATGGAAGCAGACCGACGACATGAAGGTGAAGAAGTTTGCCGGCTACTGGAAGAAGGGCTATCCGAAGGTCGATTCGATCGACTGGAAGCCGGTGGTCGACAACAACACGCGCGCCGCGCTGCTCAAGACCGGCGAGGCGGATTTCGCGTTCACGATTCCGTTCGAGCAGGCGGCCGACCTGAAGAGCAATCCGAAGGTCGAGCTGATCGAACGGCCGTCGATCATCCAGCGCTATATCTCGCTGAACACGCAGAAGAAGCCGTTCGACAATCCGAAGGTGCGTGAAGCGCTGAACTACGCGGTCAACAAGGAAGCGCTCGCGAAGGTCGTGTTCGCCGGCTATGCGACCCCGCAGACGGGCGTCGCTCCGGTCGGCGTCGAATTCGCGACGAAGCTCGGGCCGTGGCCGTACGATCCGGCGAAGGCGCGCGCGCTGCTGAAGGAGGCCGGCTATCCGAACGGCTTCGAGTCGACGCTCTGGTCCGCATACAACCATTCGACGGCGCAGAAGCTGATCCAGTTCGTCCAGCAGCAGCTCGCGCAGGTCGGCGTGAAGGTGCAGGTGCAGGCGCTCGAGGCCGGCGAGCGGGTCGCGAAGGTCGAGAGCGCGCAGGATCCGGCGACCGCACCGGTGCGGATGTACTACAGCGGCTGGTCGGCGTCGACGGGCGAGGCGAACTGGGCGCTGTCGCCGCTGCTCGCGTCGACGTCGGCGCCGCCGAAGCTCTACAACACCGCGTACTACAAGAACCCGGCCGTCGACGACGATCTCGCGAAGGCGCTCGAGACGACCGATCGTGCGAAGAAGGCGTCGCTGTACGCGGATGCGCAGAAGCAGGTGTGGACCGACGCGCCGTGGATTTTCCTGGTGCAGGAGAAGATCGTCTATGCGCGCAGCAAGCGCCTGCACGGGATGTACGTGATGCCGGACGGTTCGTTCAACTTCGACGAAATCTCGGTGAAATGACGGCGGTTCGCCCGCTGCGTGGCGTCGGCGGCGCAAGCTGCCGGCGCACTGATTCGATCGGTGCCCCATGCTGAATTTTCTCGTCAAACGCCTGTTCGGCTTGCTGCCCACGCTCGCGATCGTCGCGGTGCTGGTGTTCCTGTTCGTGCACCTGCTGCCGGGCGACCCGGCGCGACTCGCGGCGGGCCCCGAAGCCGACGACGCGACGGTCGCGCTCGTGCGCGCCGACCTCGGGCTCGACCGGCCGCTGCCTGCGCAGTTCGCGAACTTCTTCGTGAAGATCGCGCACGGCGATTTCGGCACGTCGACGCGCAGCAAGCGACCGGTGTCGACCGAGATCGGCGAGCGCTTCATGCCGACGCTGCTGCTCACGCTCGTCAGCATGGTGTGGGCGACGGCGTTCGGAATGGCGATCGGGATCGCGTCGGCGGTGTGGCGCAACCGCTGGCCCGACCGCCTCGGGATGACGATCGCGGTGTCGGGCATCTCGTTTCCGGCATTCGCGCTCGGCATGCTGCTGATGGAGATCTTCTCGGTGAAGCTCGGCTGGCTGCCGGTCGTGCCGGACGGCACATGGAAGAGCTACGTGCTGCCGTCGCTGACGCTCGGCGCCGCGGTCGCGGCCGTGATGGCGCGCTTCACGCGCGCATCGTTCGTCGAGGTGCTCAACGAGGACTACGTGCGCACCGCGCGCGCGAAGGGCGTGCACGAGCCGATGGTCGTGCTCAAGCACTGCCTGCGCAACGCGATGATCCCGGTCGTCACGATGATGGGGCTGCAGTTCGGCTTCCTGCTCGGCGGCTCGATCGTCGTCGAGGCCGTGTTCAACTGGCCGGGGCTCGGGCGCCTGCTGGTCGATGCGGTGACGATGCGCGACTACCCGGTGATCCAGGCGATCGTGCTGCTGTTCTCGCTCGAGTTCATCCTGATCAACCTGACCGTCGACGTGCTGTACGCGGTCATCAACCCGACCATCCGGTTCAAGTGAGGCGCGCATGAACGCGACTGTCCAGCCCGCGGCGCCGGCCGCATCGACCGCGATCCGCACGCCGTGGCGCGAATTCTGGCGCAAGTTCCGCAAGCAGACCGTCGCGCTCGTCGCGGGCGGCTTCGTGCTGGCACTCGTCGTGCTGGCGTTCGTCGGCCCGCATATCGTGCCGTTCGATCCGGAAAACTATTTCGACTACGACGCGCTGAATGCGGGGCCGTCGGCCGTGCACTGGTTCGGCGTCGATTCGCTCGGCCGCGACATCTTCAGCCGGATCATCACCGGCACGCGCATCTCGCTCGCGGCCGGCTTCTTCTCGGTCGCGCTCGGCGCACTGATCGGCACGTTCTTCGGGCTGCTCGCCGGCTACTACGAAGGCTGGTGGGACCGCATCACGATGCGCGTGGCCGACGTGCTGTTCGCGTTCCCGGGGATACTGCTCGCGATCGGCGTGGTCGCGATCCTCGGCAACGGAATGGTCAACGTGATCTGCGCGGTCGCGATCTTCAGCATTCCGGCGTTCGCGCGGCTCGTGCGCGGCAACACGCTGATGCTCAAGCACATGACCTACGTGGAAGCCGCGCGCAGCATCGGCGCGTCCGACTGGACGATCATCATGCGGCACATCCTGCCGGGCACCGTGTCGTCGGTCGTCGTCTACTTCACGATGCGGATCGGCACGTCGATCATCACGGCCGCGAGCCTGTCGTTCCTCGGGCTCGGCGCGCAGCCGCCGACGCCGGAGTGGGGCGCGATGCTCAACGAGGCGCGCGCGGACATGGTGACCGCACCGCACGTCGCGCTCTTCCCGAGCCTCGCGATCTTCCTGACCGTGCTCGCGTTCAACCTGCTCGGCGACGGGCTGCGCGACGCGCTCGACCCGAAGCTGGAGCGCCGCTGATGCGTGCAGTTCCCATGTGGAGCGCGACGCTGCCGGCCGGGCCGCGCGGCACGATCGCCGACGTGCCGGGCGTGACGGTCGGCCATGCGACGCTCGATGCCGGCGACGTACAGACGGGCGTCACCGTCGTGAAGCCGCACCCGGGCGACCTGTACCGCAGCAAGGTGCCGGCCGGCGCGGCCGTGATCAATGGCTTCGGCAAGAGCGTCGGGCTCGTGCAGGTCGACGAGCTCGGCACGCTCGATACGCCGATCGCGCTGACCAACACGTTCGGCGTCGGCGCGGTCGCGCAGGCGCAGATCCGCGCGGCGATCGCGGCGAATCCGCAAATCGGCCGCGACTGGTCGACCGTCAACCCGCTCGTGTTCGAGTGCAACGACGGCTATCTGAACGATATCCAGGCGTTCGCGGTGACGGCCGCGCATTACGACGACGCGTGCCGCACGGCGGCGCGCGGCTTCGCGCGCGGCGCGGTGGGCGCCGGGCGCGGGATGTCGTGCTTCGACCTGAAGGGCGGGATCGGCTCCGCGTCGCGCGTGGCCGTCGCGGCCGGCCGGCCGTATACGGTCGGCGCGCTCGTGCTCGCGAATTTCGGCCGGCTGCCGATGCTGACGCTCGGCGGCGTGCCGCTCGGGCGCATCGTCGCGCAGCGGCATGCCGCCGCAGCCTCGGTCGCGCAGGCGACACATGCAGCGCCGCCCGAGCAAGGCTCGATCATCCTGCTGCTCGCGACCGATGCGCCGCTCGACGCGCGACAACTGTCGCGGCTCGCGCGCCGCGCGGGCGCGGGCCTGGCCCGCACCGGTTCGGTCTACGGACACGGCAGCGGCGACATCGCGCTCGCGTTTTCCACCGCGTACACGATCGCGCACGACGCGTCGACCGTCGCGCTGCCGGCCCTCGTGGCCGATGCGGCGCTCGATCCGCTGTTCATGGCCGCGGCCGAAAGCGTCGAGCACGCGATCGCCGACGCGCTGCTGCAGGCCGTGACCGTCGTCGGGCGCGACGGTCACGTGCGGCAGTCGCTGCGCGTCGCGGTGCCCGATCTCGAAAACCTGTTCAACGACGACAACGAAGGACGTCATTCCCCGTCATGAAGATCCTGATCTCGACCGACATCGAAGGCGTCGCCGGCGTATTCGCCGCCGAGCAGACGCGTGCCGGCAATCCGGAATACGAACGCGCGCGCCGCTGGATGACCGCCGAGGCGAACGCGGCGATCGAAGGCGCGTTCGCGGGCGGCGCGCAGGCCGTCTGGGTCAACGACTCGCATGGTGGCTATCGCAATCTGCTGCCCGACGGGCTCGATGCGCGTGCGCGCGTCGTGCTCGGCAAGCCGCGCACGCTCGGGATGATGGCGGGCCTCGAACAGCAGCCCGATCTCGTGTTCATGATCGGCTTTCATGCGAAATCGCAGACGCGCGGCGTGCTCGCGCACACCATCAACAGCTTCGCGTTCACGCAGGTGTGGCTGAATGGCGTCGAGCTCGGCGAGGCCGGGCTGTACGGCGCGCTGGCGCGCGAATACGGCGCGCACGTCGCACTGGCGTCGGGCGACGACGTGTTCGCCGAGGAAACCCGGCCGCTGTTTCCCGACGCGCGTTTCGAGACGGTCAAGACGGCCGGCGGTGCATCGAGCGGCGACACGCTCACGCCGGCCGCGTCCTGCGCGCGTCTTGCGGCCGCCGCACGCGACACGGTTGCGCATGCGCTGTCGTCAGGCTGGCGCGCGAGCGCGCATCGGCCCGCACCGGCCGCCTGCACGCTACGCGTTCAGACGGCCGCGCTCGCCGATCTGTTCTGCGTGCTGCCGTCGCTCGAGCGGGTCGATGCGGTGACGCTGCGCTTCGACGGGCCGTCGGTCGAGCACGTCGTGCGCACGCTGAACAGTCTGTCGGCCATGTCGTTCATGCTGCGATGAGGCATGCCGACCGGATGCCGCGCGATGCGCGGCGCGTCACATGATGGACTTCGGGCCTTGAGAAATACGCTGCTGGATCCCTACGAACACATTCCGCGTAGCGTGGTCGTGACCGCCAACGACTACGCGGCGGGTACGACGTTTCCGGAACGCGCGCACGGGCGCGGGCAGTTCGCGTTCGCGTCGCGCGGCACGATCGGCGTGTCGACGCCGCACGGCCGCTGGCTGGTGCCGCCGCAGCGTGCGTGCTGGGTGCCGGCCGGCGTGCACCACGAAATGACGACGACCGGGCCGGTCACGATGCTCAACACGTTCGTGTCCGACGATGCGGCCCGGGCCGCCGGGCTGCCGGACCAGTGCGGCGTGTACTGTGTGTCGCCGCTGTTGCGGCAGCTGATCGACGATGCGATCGACCTGCCGGCGATGTACGACGTCGACGGCCGGGCGGGCAAGCTGATGGCGCTGCTGGTCGCGGAGATCGCGACGATGCCGCGGCTGTCGCTGCATGCGCCGCTGCCCGCCGATGCACGCCTCGCGAGGATCTGCCGGCATCTGTTCGTGTCGCCGTCGATCGCGGCCGATCTCGACCAGATGGCGACCGATGCGGGCGTGAGCCGGCGCACGCGCACGTTTACGCGGCTGTTCCGTGCGCAGACCGGCGTGAGTTTCGCCGCGTGGCGTCAGCAGGTCTGCATGCTCGCGGCGATTACGCGCCTGAGCGACGGGCAGCCGGTGACGCGGGTCGCGTTCGATCTCGGCTATGCGAGCGCGAGCGCCTTTATATCCGCGTTTCGCCGCATCCTCGGCGATACGCCGAGCCGGTATCTGGAGGTTCGCCGCTAGCCGGGAGGGCCGCGGGCGGCGGGGGGGGTGCCCCTATGTCCTTCGTCAAGCGTTAAGGGCTGACTTGGGTTGGTAAATGGTGCCGTCACGCAGCATGGCGAACAGAACGTCGCAGCGTCGCCGTGCGAGCGCGATGAGCGCTTGGTTATGACGCTTGCCTTGCTGGATCTTGCGCGAGTAATAGGCCCGTGAGACTGGGTCCCGTAAGGCCGCGAAGGCGGATAGGAACAAGGCGCGCTTGAGCACCTTGTTGCCCCGTCTGGATGGGTGCTCGCCACGGATCGACGAGCCTGAGCGTCGGGTGACTGGCGCGAGGCCTGCGTAGGCTGCTAGGTGTGCAGCCGAGGCGAAGGCTTTGTGGGCAACTTCGGTCAGGAGTCTGGCGGCAGTCCTGACGCCGACTCCCGGCATGCTGGTCAGGACCGGCCAAAGAGGGTGAGCAAGCACCAGTCGCTCAACTTCGGCAGCGACCTCGTCGCGTTGCTGACGCAAGGCCGCAAGCTGTTGGGCTAAACGGGGCATGACGATGGTAGCGGCTTGCGTGCCGGGCACGGTCACGGCTTGTTCGCTCAGTGCCTGAACGATCTCGGCCGCTAAGCCTTTGCCCATGCGAGGAGCGAGCTTGGTCAGGCGATTGGCGAGCGTTTTCTCGCTGGTGCCGGCAAGCGCGGCGGGCGACGGATAGCGCTCAAGCAGATCGAGTACCGCCGGATGGTCAAGGCGCGGTCCGAGAACACGCTCGAGCGCTGGATGGATCTGAGTAAGCAGGCCGCGAATGCGGTTGCTGGTTTGCGTGACCTGAGCGGCGAGGTCGTCATCGAAGCCGCAGAGCATGGTGAGTTCGGCGAGCTGCTCGTCGGCCAGGCGAAGCGAGCGCAGCGTATGCGGCATCGAACGAGCGGCTTCGGCGATGATCGCGGCGTCGCGGGCGTCGGTCTTGGCTTCGCCAGCGTGCAAATCAGCGATGCGGCGCATGGCCAGTCCGGGCAGATAGGCGACGAGTACGCCTTCAGCGCGGGCGACGGCTACAGGAAGCGCGCCGATGGTGGAAGGCTGATCGACGACGAACAGCAGTCGACCGTGAGTCTTGAGTTCGGCGATGAGGGCGCGCAGCTTGGCCTCGTCGTTGGGTAGAGCCTTGTTGTACAGGCGCTTACCGTTCCGATCGAGTGCCACGGCGTGATGGTGGCCTTTACCGACATCGACGCCGACAAAGATATCGACGGCGTCACGTTGTTGAGTGTCTTGCATCGAAGTTTATGCAGAGTGAACGGATTGGCCTGCAACAACGGTGGCAAGTCTCGGCATCCACGTTACGGACGGCGTCGGGATATCCCGGCCAAACCCCTATCAGCGATCACCAGCCACCCACCAGGCCCGGTGACAACACCCCCCGGATCATGACTGCGACTGGGGGCGAGAATCATGCCGGGCCTGGCTGGCCAAAGCCCCAATTATCGGGGCGTGAAGATAGTAACGGGGGCGGCGCACCGCGCTGGCCGTCGCCGCGCGCACAAAAAAACGCGCCTGCCAGGATTCGGTCAGACGCGTTTGAAGGCACCCGGTCAGAAAAAATGCGCGACCGGCCATCGGGGCAGCGCTCGCGCATTGACTCGTGAAATTGTTTCTTATTCCGATTCAATTCCATCGGTGCGTTATGGATAGCAAAGCATACGCCGCATAACGCGCAAACGATATCGTGCACGTCAAACGATTCATATGCGCTCGCAGCATGCGTTTCAATCGCGCGTTTGATGGCGGGGTCGGAGACCCTCAAACATCGGTAGCTGCGATCCCGTTCGGGCGTGCTGCGACACAGCATCGAATGTTGTTGCCCGAAAACAAAAACCGCCGCGCGACGCGATGCCTGTCGGTATCGCGCCACACGGCGGTTCGGTGCGAGCAGCCGGCGTGCGCCGGCTTGCGTGTCACACGTCGAAGAACACGGTTTCGTCCGGCCCCTGCATGCGGATGTCGAAGCGGTACACGACGGGCCGGCCCGGCTGCGCGTCGCGCTTCGCGACGAGCGTCGCGCGGCGTTCGGCCGGCACCAGGTTCAGCACCGGATCGGCTGCGTTCGCCGCGGCTTCGTCATCGAAATACACACGGGTGAATGCGTGGGTCAGGATCCCGCGCATCATCACGGTCACGTTGATGTGCGGTGCTTCGTCGGCGGCGATGCGGCCCGGCTTCACCGTCGCGACGACGAAGCGCTGCTGCGCATCGGTGCCCGTGCCGACGCGTGCGAAGCCCGTGAAGCCGGACTTCGCGATGTCGTCACGCGACGCGGGATAGCGGCCGGCGCTGTCCACCTGCGTGAATTCGAGCACCGCGTCGCCAACGACGTTGCCGTCGCCGTCGAACACCTGGCCGACCAGCAGCACGTGCTCGCCTTCGGCGTCCGGCGTGGCGATCGTCGGCGTGAACAGGCTCTTCAGGTCGTAGTCGTATTGCTGCGGGCACAGGCCGTATGCGAAGTACGGGCCGACCGTCTGCGAAGGGGTTTGCTTCAGCGTCGTCATGGTTCAGCGCTCCATCGGGGTAGCGTCGCGGCCGCGCAGCACGATGTCGAATTCGTAGCCGAGCGCATAGCCTTCTTCGGTGATATCCATCGAGAAGCGCGAGATCAGGCGGTCGCGCGCCGCTTCCGGCGTGCCCTGGAAGATCGGGTCGTACGCGAGCAGCGGATCGCCGGGGAAGTACATCTGCGTGACGAGGCGCGAGCCGAAGTAGTCGCCGAACAGCGAGAAGTGGATGTGATTCGGGCGCCACGCGTTCGGGTGGTTGCCCCACGGATATGCGCCGGGCTTGATCGTCAGGAAGCGGTAGCGGCCTTCGTCGTCGGTCAGGCAGCGGCCCGCGCCGAGGAAGTTCGGGTCGAGCGGTGCGTCGTGCTGGTCGACCTTGTGCACGTAGCGGCCGGCCGCGTTCGCCTGCCATACCTCGACGAGCGTGTTGCGCACGGGCTTGCCGCCTTCGTCGAGCACGCGGCCGGTGACGACCATGCGCTCGCCGAGCGGCTCGCCGTTCTTCACGGCGTTCTTCGTCAGATCATGGTCGAGCGCGCCGAGATCTTCGGCGCCGTAGACGGGCGCGTACTGGTCGCGCAGCTTTTCCTTCAACGGGATCATCGGGCGCGTCGGGCCGCGCTTCACCGACGAACGGTACTCGGGGTGGACATACGCGGGATGCGACGGCCAGTCGCGCGGCGTGAGGATCGTGGGGGAATCCATCGGGCGTCTCCTGATAGGTAGGTATTTCGCGAAGTGGATGGCAAGACTTTAGCCAATCCGGAAAGTTATGCAAAATGACCTTTTTTCGCAAATCGCATAACCATTCGTTATGTTCGGCGACGCCAATGAAAATCCGCCGGACAGGCGGCCTGTCCGGCGGAAAAAGCGATCGGGCTTCGCGTCGTCGGTGACGACTCCGTGCACGGCCCTCCAGCCAGCCCGTCGCTGCTTTTTTTGTGTTTCGTTGTTGTTGTTATCCGGTCTCCCCGAGCGTGCCCGTCGATTGTCCTGGGTGCTTGGTCGTTACGGTCGGGCGGGATCGAAGACGATCCCGTCGAATTCGAGCGACAGCGTGCCGCTGCACAGCAGCGCGGCCGGTGTCGCGGCGTGCTCGGCGCCGAGCACGTCGCTCACGTAGTTCGCGCAGAACCCGCGCCGCGCCAGCAGGCTGAAGCGGCTGCCGAGCAGCGCGTCGATCCGCCGTTCGGCCAGCGCGTGCACGGTGCGCTGCGCGTCGGCGGTCGGTGCGGCGACGCGGCGCGCCAGTGCGATGCGTCCGCCGTCGGCGCGGGCGACGAAGCGCGACAGCGGCGTGAGCTTCGTTCGCGCAAAGGCCGGCTCGGCGATCAGCGGCTCGTTGCCCGACGTATCGACGACGATGCCGAAGCGATCGGCCCATGCGCCCGCGTTGCCTGCCGCGTCGCGGGGCGCGCCGGCCGGCACGCGGATGAACACGAGATCCCCGACGTGCGCGCCGGCGGCCAGCGTGCGCACCGTGGCGAGCGGCAGCGTGCGATCCGTGTCGCGAGCGTCGCGCGGTGCGGCGGGATGCAGGTCGAAAGCGGTGGTGTCGGTTCGGGTGCTCATCGCGGCTCCGTCGGTGAGTGACAGGACGGAGCGGATTATGCTGACAAGTACCTGAAAGTGCTTGTTTGGATGCTTGAGTAGCCTAATATCCGACCTCGAGCATCATTTTTCGATACCAACATGACCGAGACCGCCCAACTCATCGAAACGTTGAAGCGCCAGTTGAAGGCGCAGGGAATGACTTACCGCGACGTCGCGCGTGCGCTCGACGTGTCCGAGACGAGCGTGAAGCGGCTGTTCGCGAGCGGCCGCTTCACGCTGGAGCGCATCGCGGAGATCGCGCAGCTGCTCGGCTATACGCTCGCCGAGCTGGTCCAGGAGGCGTCGGCATCGGCGCCGCGATTGCGCGTGCTGACCGAACAGCAGGAGGCGCTGCTCGTGTCGGACGAGAAGCTGCTGCTCGTCGCCGTCTGCGCGGTCAACTACTGGACCGTGCAGGACATCGTATCGGCCTACTGCCTGACGCAGGCCGAGTGCGTGAAATACCTGCTGATGCTCGACCGGATGAACGTGATCGCGCTGCTGCCGGGCGATCGCATCCGCGTGCGCGTCGCACGCGATTTCGACTGGCTGCCGGGCGGGCCGATCCGCCGATATTTCCGTGCGCACGTGCTCGACGACTTTCTCGGCAGCCGTTTCGACGGCCCGGGCGAGACGATGACGTTTTCGCAAGGGATGCTGACCGAGGCGGCCGCCGCGGAACTCGCGCAGGAGCTGCGGCGGCTGAGCAGCAAGGTGGCCGCGCTGCATGCGGAATCGTCGTCCGCGCCGCTCGGGCAGAAGCGCGGTACGGCCCTGCTGATCGCGAAGCGGATCTGGGAGCCGACCGGATTCCACGCGCTGCGGCGCCATGCATGACGCCGCGCCGAATGCTTGGGGCTTTCCGGAAAGTTATGCAAAATGACACAACATCGCCACTTGCATAACCACTCGTTATGAATAACCGTATCGCCGACGGCCGCGTCAAATTCCGACACCTGCAGTGTTTTCTCGCGGTCGCGCAGCTGGGCGGCGTGCAGAAGGCGGCCGAAAGCCTGTCGATCACGCAGCCGGCCGTGTCGAAGACGATCGCCGAACTGGAGTCGATTCTCGGCGTGAAGCTGTTCGAACGCGGGCGGCACGGCGCGCAGCCGACCCGCGAAGCGCAACTGTTCATCCCGCATGCGAACGCGTGCGTGCTGGCGTTGCGGCAGGGCGTCGGGCTGCTCGCGCGCGAAGGCGGCGCGGCCGCGGCGACGCTCGAGATCGGCATGCTGCCGACGGTTGCGGCATCGCTCGCGCCCGCGCTGATGAAGGCGCTGACCGCACGCTGGCCGCGCGTCGTCGTGCGGATCGCCACAGCCGCGAATGCCGAACTGCTGGAGCGGCTGAAGGCGGGGGCGATCGAGTGCGCGATCGGGCGCCTGTCGGAGCCGGAGCGGATGATCGGGCTCGCGTTCGAGCAGCTGTACAACGAGCCGCTCGTCGCGGTCGTGCGCGCCGGCCATCCGCTGCTGGCCAGTGCCACGCCGGCCGTCGAACTCGCGCACTATCCGGTCGTGCTGCCGCCGTTCGGCACGCTGATCCGCCAGTCGGCCGAGCAATTGCTCGGCGCATGCGGCGCGCCGCCGCTGGATTCGTTCATCGAGGTGCTGTCGGTGTCGGTCGCGCGCGCGCTCGCGCTCGAGAACGACGCGGTCTGGTTCGTGCCGCTCTATGCGGCCGAATACGACTTGTCGGCCGGTGCGCTCGCGCGCCTGCCGCTGCCGTCCGCGGGCACCGACGAACCGGTCGGGCTCGTGCTGCGCACCGATGCGCAACCGTCGCCCGTCGCGCGGACGCTCATCGACGCCGTGCGTGAAATCGCGCAGGCGCGGTTCGGCGATGCGCGAGCGCATCGCGCGCCGCGCGGCGCGCGCAAGCCGGTTCGCCGCGAACGTTGAGACGCCGCGCAGGGCCGGGCCACGTGTCGTCCGGCCGTCGTTCGTTCACCGCCATTCGTTAGCCGTTCGGTCAGTAGCGGGTCTCGTCGTGCTTGGCATATCGTATCGTTTTTGGTACGATCGATGACACGACGATGGTGAGACAGCAAATGCAGTTCACGCTCGGCGTGCGGTTCTTCCGCACCGCGCGTGGCAACGAACCGGTGCGCGAATGGCTCAACGCGCTCGGGCAGATCGAGCGCAGGGTGATCGGCGAAGAGATCAAGACCGTTCAACTGGGCTGGCCGCTCGGCATGCCGCTGGTCCGGAAGATGTCGAAGGATCTGTGGGAGATCCGCGTGATGTTGCCGAGGCAAAGCGCGCGCGTGCTGTTCACGGTCGTCGGCGACACGATGGTGCTGCTGCACGCGTTCTTCAAGCAGTCGCAGGCCACGCCGTCCGACGATCTCGACGTGACCGTCGCGCGGCTGAAAGCGCTCACGCGCGCCATCTGAATTTCCCGGTTGCGCCGGCACGTGCGGTTCGCCGCTGTGCCGGCCGGCAACGCCATGTATTGGAGTACCCATGACGACCACGAACAATCCGCATATCGGCAGCGACTTCGACACCTTCCTCGAGGAAGACGGCCATCTCGAAGCGGCCACCGCCACCGCGATCAAGCGCGTGATCGCGTGGCAGATCGGGCAGGAGATGAAGGCGCAGCACATCACGAAAACCGCGATGGCCGCGCGAATGAAGACCAGCCGCGCCGCGCTCAATCGTCTGCTCGATGAAACCGACACGAGCCTCACGCTCGCGACGCTCGCGAGCGCGGCCACCGCACTCGGCAAGCGGCTCAGTTTCGAGCTGGTGCCAGCCTGACGTGTTCGGCGAAACGGTGCGCGGCCCGTTCGCGGCGGGCTGGCGCATCGCATCGCGGCAAGCGGGTGCATGTTCATCCGCTCGCGGGCATCGGCACACGATCATGTGCGCTGCCCGGCCATCCGCAGGTAAAGCAACGCACCGCACGCGAGCAGCAGCGGGCACAAGATATACCACCCCGTCGTCAGGAACAGCCCGGCGACGGCGACCAGCGAAATCCACGCGCAGCGGTACGCGATGCCGCCACGCGGCAGCAGTTTCAGCGCGGCAGCCGCGCCGAGCCCGTACACCATCACGAAGCAGCCGGACGTGACGAGCACGAGCGGTTTCGGCCCGACGTCCGAGAGCGTCGTCGCGGCGAGTGCGACGGCTGCCAGCACGGTGATCACGCCGAGACTGCGGCGCGGCACGCCGCCGACCTGGCTGCCTTGCGCGAGCCACGCGGGCAGCGCGCCATCCCGCCCGAGCGCCGCGCCGAGTTTGGCCGCACCCGCGAAATATGCATTCATCGTGCCGAGCGTGAGCAGCAGCGCGGCAGCGGCCGCCAGCACCTGCGCGTGACCGCCGATGCCGCCCGCGATCAGTTCCGCAAGCGGCGCGCCCGATGCGCCGGCCGACGGCCCGAGCACCGCTACGCTCGCGGCCGCGACCGACAGATACAGGAAGCCGACGACCACGACCGCGATGGCGGCCGAGCGCGGCATGTCGTGTGCGGGCCGGCGGAACTCGGCGGCGAGGTGCGTGATTGCTTCCCAGCCCGCGAAGCTCCACACGAGCAGCGCCGCAGCCTGGCCGACCGCGAGCCAGCCATGCGGCGCGAACGGATGCAGGTTCTCCGCGCGTGCATGCGGCGCGGACGCGAGCACCGCGGCCAGCAGCAGCGTGACGAGCAGCGCCGACAACACGAGCTGCATGCGGCCCGACACCGTGACGCCGAACGTATTCGCGGCCGACACCATGGCGATCAGTGCAGCGGCCGTGACGATGACCGTCGCATGCCCGCCGCCCGTGACGGCCGCGACGTATGCACCGCCGAACATCGCGGCGGCCGGCGCACCGGCCGGCACCGCGAAATAGAAACACCAGCCGACGATCGCCGCGGCCTTCGGCCCGAATGCACGACGCGCGTAGGTGGATACACCGCCCGCGTCCGGGTAGCGCGCGCCAAGTGCCGCGAAGGTGGCCGCAAGCGGCCCCGACAGCACGACGAGCGCGGCCCACGCGAGCAGCGACGCAGGGCCCGCAACCTCGGCGGCGAGCGCGGGCAACGCAATGACGCCGGTGCCGAGCACCGCGCCGATATACAGCGCAGCGCCCTGGAAAATCGTCAGCGAGCCGACGTGATGAACGGCGGGCGAATCGGCATGCGAGGGCATGAACAGCAGTCTCCGGAAGGCTTGTTCTGGGCGCGGTCGTTCTGCAGTCGCTCGCGCGGTGAATCGTTCGATGCTACCCGAACGGGTGCGTCGATGCCGCGCGGCGTTCAGTAGTCCGCGACGTGTCGCGTGTCAGCCGATGTCAGTAGCGCCGTGCGAGGCGCAGGCGCGCATCCTCGCGCGCGGCGGGCGGCAGTTCGGGCGCGTAGTGGAACGTGCCCGACACGAGCGACGCGACGGGCACGCCGTCGCGGAACAGCACGCGATTGCCGGCCAGCGCGGGCACCTTGTCGCCGGGCAGCAGCGTGCCGGCAAGGTTCAGCGGATCGGCGCCCGTCACGCACACATACTGGCCGTCGCCAGGTTGGCGACGCAGTTCGCGCAGGATCGGGATCGCTTCAGGCAGCGCGAACTGCTCGCCCGCGAGCCCCGCGACAAAGCGTCCGCCGCGAATCTCGCCGCGTGCTTCGAGCCGCTGCAGCACGCGCACGAGTTCGCGCCAGCTCGGCAGCCAGTCGGCTTCGCGCTCGAGCAACCGCCAGAACACGACGCCATAGCGACGCAGCAGCGTCCAGGCGATGTGTTCGAGCGCATCGGGATCGGTCGCGGGCACACTACGCTTCGGTGCCGGCGTTGGCGCGTCGTTCGATGCCGAAACGCGTTGCACGAGCGCCCAGCGGCCCGCATCGTCCATCCCGCCGATCAGTGCGCCGCCGCGTCGCGTGCGCGGTGCATACGTCGCGCTGCGCTTGACTGCCGGCTTCAGCAGTGCGCGCAGTCCGGCAAAGCTGTCCGCATTCACGAGACCGGCCGACACGAGTTCGCCGAGTGCCTGTTCGAGTTCGACGGGCAACATGTGCAGCTCGTCGAGCAGCGCATCGAAGAACATCGCACCGTGCGCGGCGAGTGCGTCGCGCACCTGCGTCGCGCGCGCGGACAGCGTCGGTTGCGCATCGGGGTCGCGCAGCACCTGCCATGCGCCGAGGTGGCGGCGCGGCAGCAGCACGACCGGCGTCGTCTTCACGGGCGTACCCGCCGCGCGGGCCGGTGCGCCGATGCGGGTCCACACGAGCTTGCCGGAGCGGCACAGCTCGTCGAGGCCGCCGGCCGTGTAGTCGGTCAGCCGCGCGGGCAGCAGCGCGTCTTCCCATGCGCTCGCCGCGGCTTCGTAGCCTTCCAGCTGCTCGACGACGGCTGCGAGCGCGTCGCGGCCCGTGCCGCGCGTGTCGGGCGTCAGGTGCTGCCAGTGGAACAGGAAGCGCATGAAATCGGCGCGCTCGACCGGTTCGATCTCCCGGCGCAGCCGCTTGACCGTATAGCGATGAATGCGCGCGAGCAGGTGGCGTTCGCACCATTCGTCGGCCGTCACGCCCGGCGTGAAGCGGCCGCGCATCACGTAGCCTTCGCGCTCCAGTGCCGCGAGCGCTGTCGCGATCACCGCAGGCGGCAGGCCGAGCGGCCGCGCGATCGCGTCCAGCGTCAGCGGTCCGAAGCCGGTGAGCCGTGCGCGGATCACGTCGACGAGTGCGGCGTCGGTTTCCCATGGCGTCGCGCAAGCGGCCGGCACCTTCAGCGCGGGCGCAACGCGTGCGTCGGGATGCAGCGCACGCATGCAGACCAGCCGTTCGATCGGCACCCACAGCGCGGTACCGTCCGGCGTGACGAGCTTCGTCGCGCGACGGCGTTCGGCCAGTTCCGCGAGCCGGTCGGGCCAGCCTTCGTTCGCCTGAGCTTCGCCGTCGGCGACGCACGCGAGCGTGAGCAGCGCGTCGTGCATTTCGCCAGCATCGCGCACGAGCGGCCACGCTTCGTCGCGCACCGCGTCGATCGCGTCGGCGTCGAGTGCGCCGAGATCGTCGGCCGATTCCGGATCGCTCCAGCGGCGCGATTGCACGGCCTGCGTGCGGCGCTCCTCGAGCGGCGCATCGTCGAGGAACGCATACGGTTTCGCGTTCAGGATCTCGGCCGCGAGCGGCGACGGCGCGGGCAGGTCGCGCGCGATCAGCTCGATCGCGCCGCTTTCGATCCGGCGCAGCAGCGCGAGCCAGCCGTCGGTATCCATCGCGTCGTGCAGGCAATCGTCGAGCGTCTGGTCGACGAGCGGATGGTGCGGGATCTCGCGTTCGCCGACGATGTTCTCGAGGCACGCGACCTGATCGGGGAACACGGTCGCGAGCAAGTCTTCGCTCTTCATCCGCTGCAGTTGCGGGGCGGTGCGCCGGCCGCCGGTGAAGCGCGGCAGCGCGAGCGCGGTCGTCGCATTCCAGCGCCAGCGCACACCGAACATCGGCGCGTCGAGGAGCGCCTGGACCAGCACGTGCTCGGCGCTGGCCGAGCGCAGGTAGCGCCACACTTCGTCGAGCGCGAAGCTATGTGCGAGCGACAGCGAAAGAATGATCGCGTCGTCGGTCGCGGCGGCCTGCAGCTCGAAGTTGAAACTGCGGCAGAAGCGCTTGCGCAGCGCGAGCCCCCACGCGCGGTTGATGCGGCTACCGAACGGCGAATGGATCACCAGTTGCGTGCCGCCCGATTCGTCGAAGAAGCGCTCCATCACGAGCGTGTCCTGGGTCGGCAGCGCGCCAAGTGCCGAGCGCGTGCGCGCGAGATAGTCGGCGATCTGGCTGGCTGCGTCGCGCGACAGGTGCAGATCGTCGACGAGCCAGCGCAGCGCCGGCACGAGGCGGTTTTCGGCCGGGCCGATCGCGGGGCCGTCGGCGTTGCTTCGCGAATCGGCGACGGCATGGGCTTCCGGCAATTGCCTGGCCTTGCCGGGCGCGCCGGTCTTGCCGGCCGCATCGCCGCTCGCGCGTTTGCGTCCACCGGCATCCGCTTGCCGATCGCCTTCGGCGAACAGCCCGTCGAGCCGTGCGCGCAGCCGGCCGACCGCCGCCGACAGCTCGTCGCTGCGTCCGGGCGCTTCGCCGAGCCAGAACGGAATGCTCGGCGACTGGCCTTGCGCGTCCTCGACGCGCACGCGGCCCGTTTCCACGCGAATGATCCGGTACGACTGGTTGCCGAGCTGGAACACGTCGCCCGCCAGGCTCTCGATCGCGAAATCCTCATTGACGGTGCCGACCTGGATGCCCTGCGGTTCGAGCAATACCGCGTAGTCGGCCATGTCGGGAATCGTGCCGCCCGATGTCGTCGCGGTCATCATCGCGTTGCGGCGCCCGCGCACCGTGCCGCCGACCACGTCGCGATGCAGATACGCGCCGCGTACGCTGCGGCGGCTCGTGAAACCTTCGGCGAGCATCTTCATCACGTCGTCGAAGCGTTCGCGTGACAGGCGCGCATACGGCGCCGCGCGCGTGAAGCTCGCGTACAGCGCGTCCTCCCGCCATTCCGCGCAGGCGACTTCGGCGACGATCTGCTGCGCGAGCACGTCGAGCGGTGCCTCGGGAATCCGCAACGCGTCGAGCTCGCCGCGTTGCACGCAGTCGAGCAGCGCCGCGCATTCGACCAGCTCGTCGCGCGACAGCGGGAACAGGCGGCCCTTCGGCACGCCGCCGACATGGTGCCCGGAGCGGCCGACGCGCTGCAGGAACGGTGCGATCCCGCGCGGCGAACCGACCTGGCACACGAGATCGACGTCGCCGATGTCGATGCCGAGTTCGAGCGATGCGGTCGCGACGAGCAGCTTCAGCTCGCCGCGCTTCAACCGCTGTTCCGCGTCGAAGCGATGTTCCTTCGCGAGACTGCCGTGATGCGCGGCGATCGCGTCCTTGCCGAGGCGATCGGCGAGATGGCGCGCCATGCGCTCCGCGGTGCGCCGCGTATTCACGAATACGAGCGTCGTGCGATGCGCGGCGGCGAGCGCGGCGATCCGGTCGTACACCTGTTCCCACACGTCGGTTGCCATCACCGGTTCGAGCGGCACGTTCGGCAGTTCGAGCGCGAGGTCGCGTTCGCGCGTGTGGCCGGTGTCGACGATCGTGCAGTCGCGCGGCGCATCGATCGGGCCGCCGACCAGGAAGCGCGCGACCGCGTCGATCGGCTTCTGCGTGGCCGACAACCCGATGCGCGGCAACGCGCGGCCTGCCAGTGCGTCGAGGCGTTCGAGCGACAGCGCGAGGTGGCTGCCGCGCTTGGACGACGCTAGTGCGTGGATCTCGTCGACGATCACCGAGCGCACGCTCGACAGCATCTGTCGTCCCGACGTCGACGACAGCAGCACGTACAGCGACTCGGGCGTCGTCACGAGGATGTGCGGCGCGCGCTTGCGCAGCGCCGCGCGTTCGGCCTGCGTGGTGTCGCCGGTGCGCACGGCGGTGCGGATCGCCGGCACCGGCAGACCGAGCTGCGCGAGCGACTCGGCGATGCCGGCGAGCGGTGCGTCGAGGTTCACGTGGATATCGTTCGACAGCGCCTTCAGCGGCGACACATAGACGACGAGCGTCGCGTCGGGCAACGCGCCGTCGTGTGCGAGCGCATCGCGCACGAGGTCGTCGAGCGCGCACAGGAATCCGGTGAGCGTCTTGCCGGAGCCGGTCGGCGCGGCGACGAGCGTCGACCGGCCGGCCTTGATGTGCGGCCACGCGAGCGCCTGCGCGCCGGTCGGGGCGGCGAACGTGCGGCGGAACCACGCGGCGACGGCCGGGTGGAACACGTCGAGCGCGTTGGCGGGGCGGGTGGCGGTGACGTCCATCGGAGCGTTGAAATGGGGTGCGAGCGCACGGGGCGGCCGCGCGCGAATCGTCAGTGTGCCAGACGTCGCGTGTGCGTGCCGGGCACCGCGGGCGGGGGAATGCACGCGTCGCAGATGCAGATGAGGCGCGGTGACGGCGTTTCAACAGGTGTGCGGGTGTGCGCGGACAACGGCAACGGCGTCCGTTCGGTCACGGGCGCCGGCGTGCACGGGCGCCGGCCCGGCGGAAGGAGGCGGCTGCGGTCGAGGGGCGTCGGGTCAACGGCGCGATGCGTCGACTGCACGCGACTACACGCGCGCGATCGCCTCGACGTCGCCGTTGCGCTGGCGCAGCGGCGGCAAAAACGGCGCGCAATTACACGCGATGCAGCCAGCCGAGCCAGTGTTCGAGGAACGGTGCGCGCGTCCACAGCGACTGCGCAAGCCACAGCGCGCCGCCCCATGCGGCGGCCACGACGATCAGGTCGCAATGTCCGCTGTTCCACAGGTTCAGCGAGTGGCGCCGCCAGATCCACGGCACGCCGAGCGGATTCGGCCAGTCGGCGAGCAGGTGCATCACGCCGCCGCATGCGAAACCGAACAGCGGCGCGGCCCACAGCGGATGCGGATGATGCGTGAGTCCGTGCCATCCGAGCGCGAGCAGCGCGATCCAGCCGATGCCCCAGTGCGTGACGGTGCGGTGCGTGATCCACAGGCGGCGCTTGCGGGTCCACCACGCGACTTCGAGCCAGTCGGGCGCGGTGCCACCCGCGACGCCGGCCGCGAACGCGGCGAGCAGACCTGTGTGCAAGGGGCCGGTCGCGCCGGTTTGCGCAACGAGGACGGCGGCGACGACACCGGCTGCGAAGCCGGACGCGTGATGCGCATTGTGTGATGCCATAGGGAACGAAACGAAGAAACGTGAAGCGGCGTGCGAGCGACAGCAACGATGCGTCGCGAAAGCGGGGCGCTATCTTCTCAGATCGGCCCGCGCAGCGGGCGGTTCGATCGCAGATTTTTTGCATGCGCAGCATGAGCGGCCGTGAGTTTTGCAACTTTCGGATTTGTGCATTGCGCGATAACGAGCGGAGTGCGCAATTTCGACCGATACGCGTGTCCGTTTCTACCGGATGTGCGACCGGGCCCGCACAATCTGCACGTGTTCGTCGTGCGTCGCGTGTTCGACCCTTTTTGTCCCCCTATACTACGAAGCCGCACATATCCTCCGGTGTGCCAGCGGATACGTGCGGATCAGGCGCCTTTCCTGCCTGAAGGAGATCCACATGGGGGACATGCAATGACTACGCTGAATCGCTTCAAGACTTCCGCCGTCGTGCTCGCGACGGTGGCCGGTGTCGGCTTCCTGCCGAACGCGCCGGCTTATGCGAAAGGACCGCAGCCGGCGGTCCTGACGAGCTCGGCGGTCGCGGTGGCCGACAAGTACAGCGCGGACGCCGCGCAGCAGATCTTCAAGGAAGGCGGCAACGCGATCGACGCGGCTGTCGCGATCGCGTTCACGCTGGCCGTCACGTATCCGGAAGCCGGCAACATCGGCGGCGGCGGTTTCATGACGATCTACAAGGATGGCAAGCCGTACTTCATCGACTACCGCGAGCGCGCGCCGCTCGCCGCGACGAAGGACATGTACCTCGACAAGGACGGCAACGTCGTCAAGGGCATGAGCCTGTACGGCCCGCGCGCGGTTGGCGTGCCGGGCACGGTCGCGGGCATGTGGGAAGCGCAGAAGCGCTTCGGCAAGCTGAAGTGGAAGCAGGTGCTCGCGCCGGCGATCCACTATGCGCGCGACGGCTTCGTCGTCGACGAACAGCTGGCGCAGCGCGGTGTCGATGCGTCGAAGGAGTTCGGCGGCAAGACCAATTTCGACAAGTACTTCTCGACGATGAAGGCCGGCACGAATTTCAAGCAGCCCGATCTTGCCGGCGTGCTCACGCGCATCGCGAACGACGGCGCCGAAGGTTTCTACAAGGGCAAGACGGCAGAACTGATTGCCGCGTCGATGAAGACCGGCGACGGCAACGGACTCATCACCACCGAGGATCTCGCGCAATACCGCGCGGTGTGGCGCCAGCCGGTGCAGGCGAAATGGAACGGCTATGACGTGATCACCGCGCCGCCGCCGAGCTCGGGCGGCATCGGCCTCGTGCAACTGCTGAAGATGAAGGCCGACCTGAAGAAGGACTTCGACGGCGTGGCGCTCAATTCGCCGCAGTACATCCATCTGATCGCGGAGATCGAGAAGCGCGTGTTCGCCGATCGTGCGCAATACCTCGGCGATCCTGATTTCTACAAGGTGCCGATCGCGCAGCTGACCGACGACGCGTACATCGCGAAGCGCGCGGCGGAGGTCAATCCGAAGGAACCGTCCGACACGAAGAGCGTGCAGCCGGGCCTCGGCACGTCGATGCCGGAGAAGGCGGAGACGACGCACTTCTCGGTCGTCGACAAGTGGGGCAACGCGGTGTCGAACACGTACACGATCAACGGCTATTTCGGTTCGGGCGTGATCGCCGACGGCACCGGCATCGTGCTGAACGACGAGATGGACGACTTCTCTGCGAAGCCTGGCGTCGCGAACATGTTCGGCGTGGTCGGCAGCGATGCGAACGCGATCGAGCCCAAGAAGCGTCCGCTGTCGTCGATGTCGCCGACGATCATGACGAAGGACGGCAAGGTGTCGCTCGTGATCGGCACGCCGGGCGGCTCGCGAATCTTCACGTCGATCTTCCAGGTGATCAACAACATCTACGACTTCAAGATGCCGTTGAAGGAGGCTGTCGGCGCGATGCGCTTCCATCATCAGCTGCTGCCGCCGAACACGATCTTCTGGGAGCCGTACCATCCGATCGAGGGCGAGCTCGCGAAGCAGATCGAGGCACGTGGCTACACGCTGAAGGGGCAGGACTTCAGCGGCGACATCCAGGTGATCAAGATCGACGGCAAGACGCCGGAGGCGATGGCCGATCCGCGCGGGCGCGGCGTTACGCGGATCATTCGGTGACGCAGGCCCGACGCGCGACCGCCGAGGCGGTCGTGCCGACGGCGCTCGATGCCGGGCTCGCGCCCGGCATTTTTCATGCTAGGGCTGTCCGGCCGCACCGGCGCCGCCGTTGCCGGAGCAGCCGATGGGCGACGGCCGCAACATGGTCGGCCCCTTTTTCATCAATTTGACGCACGACGCTGGGATAATGGTGGAGTTTGGCTGCGTCAATTGAAGGAAGGAGGCCCCATGGGCGACAACGATACCCGCACCGAGACCGACAACTTCACCGATACGGCATCGCTGGAGTCGCGCCAGCGCCGCTTCGAGGAAGACCTCGTCGACGCATACGACGAAGAACTCGAAATGGAGCTCGACGACCGCCGCTTCGACGACCACGAGGATCTGCTGTTTTCGCCGGAGCGCCGGGAAGCGCGCAAGCAGTATTTCCGCGAGCTGTTCCGGCTGCAGGGCGAGCTCGTGAAGCTGCAGGACTGGGTCGTGAGCACGGGGCACCGGCTCGTCGTGATTTTCGAAGGGCGCGACGCGGCCGGCAAGGGCGGCGCGATCAAGCGCATCACGCAGCGCCTGAATCCGCGCGTGTGCCGCGTGGCGGCGCTGCCGGCGCCGAGCAACCGCGAGCGCACGCAATGGTATTTCCAGCGCTATGTCGCGCATCTGCCGGCCGGCGGCGAGATCGTGCTGTTCGATCGCAGCTGGTACAACCGCGCAGGCGTCGAGCGCGTGATGAATTTCTGTACCGACGACGAATACGAGGAATTTTTCCGCTCGGTGCCCGAGTTCGAGAAGATGCTGGTGCGCAGCGGGATCCAGATCGTCAAGTACTGGTTTTCGATCACCGATCACGAGCAGGAAGTGCGCTTCCAGAGCCGGATCGAGGATCCGCTGAAGCAGTGGAAGCTGAGCCCGATGGACCTCGAGAGCCGCCGCCGCTGGGAAGCCTATACGGCCGCGAAGGAAGAAATGCTGCAGCGCACGCATATCACCGAGGCGCCGTGGTGGGTCGTGCAGGCGGTCGACAAGAAGCGCGCGCGCCTGAACTGCATCCACCATCTGCTGACCCAGGTGCCGTATCACGAGGTGCCGCGCCCGACGATCGATTTGCCGCAGCGCGAGCATCACGAGGACTACATTCGCCGGCCGACGCCGGACGACATGATCGTGCCGGATACTTATTGAGCGTGAGTGGTTCGGGCCGATCGGAGCGGCTACAGGGGCGCGCGGTGCAACGCGGCGCGCGTCACGCCCAAATCAGGAGCGCGCCACGGTCGCGGTCCGCGATCCAGGCGAGCGCGCGGCTGCCCCCGTGGCGCCCGTCGCCGGATCGCGATATTTCGCGCCGATCGTGAACAGCGTCGCGCGATCGCTGTAACCCTGCCCGAAGATTTCCCGCGCGGTCGGCGCAGGATTCGCCATGCGCCGGCGCACCTGAATTAGTGCCGCGTGTATCTGAATTTTCGCGGGGATCGTTGCGAATCCGTGGCGCCGACGCACTGCGGTCGGCAGCGCATTACAGGTCAGGGAAGCCCGAGCGCCCCTGCGTCAGGTCGAACAGCTCGGTTTTCGCTGCCGCTTCGACCGTTTCCGGCAGCTTGATCACGAGCCTCACCGTCATCCCGTACGCACTGTCCGCCAGCTCGTAACCCGCCTGCTCGATCCAGCGGCGCACGCGCGCTTCGTCCGGATAGCCGATTTCGATCGCGAACCGCGTGTGGCGAATGCGTTCGATACGCTCGGCGTCGAGCAGCGCGGAGGCGATCGCATCCGTATAGGCGCGCACCAGGCCACCCGCGCCGAGCTTCACGCCGCCGTAGTAGCGGACGACCGCGCCGAGCACACCGTCGAGATCGTGATGACGCAGTACTTCGAGGATCGGCCGGCCGGCGGTGCCCGACGGCTCGCCGTCGTCCGACATGCCGGATTGCCCGCCCGCGAGCAGCGCCCAGCACACGTGGGTGGCGGTCGGGTGCTCGTCGCGCAGGCGCTGGATTGCCTGCATCGCGGCGTCGCGGTCGTCGACGGGGATCGCGTATGCGATGAAACGGCTCTTGCGGATTTCGAGCTCGGTCGTGCGGGAGGCGGATAGGGTGTAAGTCACGTTGATCGTTGTCGGCATGCACGGAGCATGCAATGGGTTGCCCGCACGGCGGGCGCTTTCTGTCTCGGCCGGGGCGAATGCGCTGCGCGGTCCGCGCATCCACATGCCCGTCGCGGGGCCGGCCGATGAACGGGGCGGCAACGCGACGGCATGTGAGAAGGATACCGCGAGCGGGCGGGGCAGCGGGCGAACCCGCCCGCGACGCGCGCCGCATCGGGCCGGGATTCGGCACTGTCACGCAGACCAACGGCGACGCCGCGTTCGCGATTCGCCCCGTGTCGGCCGCCATGCGCCGCATGCTGCAAGGCTCGGCCTGCGTGGTGAGCCGCAGCGGTTGCGGCGGATGGTACTCGAAATCGGCCGCGGCCATCCAGCCGAACGATTCCGACAGGATCGTCTCGCCGTCGAGGCGCTGGCGGTCATGCTGAAGGATGACCGCCGCATCGAGTTGGCTGCGCGGGAGATCGCGCGCAATCGCGAGACGGCGGGCCGGGCGGGTGTCGTCGCAGCGGCCGTCGATGTCGATCCGGCGCGCTGGAGGCCGACGCGGGGCGCGTTTCGGAGCATGAGCCGGACGACGGCTGCGCCGGTACGGTGTATCAGGTGCCGCATCTCGCGCGGCCGTTGCTGGACACGCTGGAAGGGAGCGAATGACGATGCGGTTGCCCGCGGGCCTCGCGGTCGCTGCGCATCTGGCGGGTATGGCTGGTATGGCGGCGGGGATCGCCGCGCTGGCGACGCTGCCGGCGCTGTTGCTCCGGTAGGCGGCATGCGAGGCCGAGGAGAGCGGTTCGGGCATGGAAAACGGAAGCGCCGCACGCGGCGCCTCCGGTCACTTTATCGCCGCTCAGTTCCCCTGCAGCCGGATATCCCGCGACGACGCGCCGACATACACGGTCCCGCCCGGCACCATGCGCCAGCCATTGCGCGACGTATCCCACACGCTCTGCATCCGCGGCGACACGATCACGCGCACATGCCGCGCCTCGCCCGGGTTCAGCCGGATTTTCTCCCAGCCGACCAGCCGCTTCGGCGGTTCGTCCTTGTACGGCACGCCGAGATAGACCTGCGGTGTTTCCGCGCCGGCGACGCGGCCGTCATTGCGCACGGTAAACGCGACGCTGAGCGATCCGTCCTGTTGCCGCGACACCGACAGCCCCGAATACGCGAAGTGCGTGTACGACAGCCCGTAGCCGAATTCATACATCGGCTTGACGTTGCGTGCGTCGTACCAGCGATATCCCATGTTCAGCTTTTCGGCGTAGACAGGGTCGCTCTCGAACGCGCCGCTTTGCCCCCACGTCGGCGTGTCCTGGTCGCGCGCCGGGAACGTGACGGGCAGCTTGCCGGACGGATTGACCGCGCCGAACAGCACGTTCGCGATCGCCTTGCCGCCGCCTTCGCCCGGATACCACGCCTCGACGATCGCCGACACGTTGTCCTTCCACGGCATCAGCACCGGATTGCCGCTCTGGACGACGACGATCGTGTGCGGATTCGCGCGCGCGACCGCTTCGACGAGCGCGTCCTGGTTCGACGGATTTGCGAGGCTCAGGCTCTGCAGGTCGCCGAAATCCTCGCCGGCGGGCTGCGCGACCACGACGATCGCGACGTCCGAGCGCCCGGCGA
The DNA here is from genome assembly GCF_056930375.1 of Burkholderia sp. 10_S31. Classification (NCBI taxonomy): domain Bacteria; kingdom Pseudomonadati; phylum Pseudomonadota; class Betaproteobacteria; order Burkholderiales; family Burkholderiaceae; genus Burkholderia; species Burkholderia sp. 10_S31. The sequence continues at coordinate 2,329,630 of NZ_JBXOWK010000001.1, read as the reverse complement.
GCGCCGCGGCCTGGTCGATTTCCTGCTGCGTGTACGCGCGGAACGGCGACTGCTGGTCGCTGTTGCCCGCGAACGTGACCTGCGCTGCCGGCGCGAGCGCGCGGATCGCCGCGACGATCGGCACGTCGACCTTGAGCCACGGATTGCGCCACCAGCTGCAGCCCGTCGACGACCCGAACGTCAGCCCGCCGCAGCCCGCGAACGAACCGGTGACCGGATCGCGCGTGTTGCCCGAGCCGCCGCCCGACAACACGGCGGCATCGGCGTGGCCGCCGATCACGGCGATGCGCGACAGCGCGGACGCCGCCAGCGGCAGCTGATTGCCGTCGTTCTTCAGCAGCACGATCGACTGCTCGGCGACGCCCTGCGCGAACCGGTTCGCGGCCGCGAAATCGATCGTGCCGCCACCCTTGGCCGGATCGTCCATCACGCCGACGCGGATCATCACGGCCAGCTTGCGGCGCACCATGTCGTCGAGGCGCACGGTCGACACCGAGCCGTTCGCGATCGCCTGCTTGACGGCGGCCGGCGTCAGGTAGACGGAGGGGCCGACGTCCTCTTCCTCGTCGAGCCCGGCGTTGATCGCGGCGGCGGTGCTGTGCGTCGCACCCCAGTCGGACTGCACCTGGCCCTGGAAGCCCCATTCGTTCTTCAGCACGTCGTTCAGCAGGTGGTTGTTCTCGCACGCATACGTGCCGTTCAGGCGGTTGTAGCTGCACATCACGCTGCCGGGCCGCCCGCGCTTCGCGGCGATTTCGAACGGCAGCAGGTAGAGTTCGCGCAGCGTGCGCTCGTCGATCTGCGTGTTGCCGCCCATCCGGCCATGCTCCTGTTCGTTGCCGGCATAGTGCTTGATGGTCGCGATAACCTTCTGCCGCTGCGTGGCAAGCGTGCGCTCGGCGAGCAGGTCGCCGGCGAGCAGCGGATCCTCGCCGAGATACTCGAACAGCCGGCCGCCGCGCGGCTCGCGTGCGAGGTTGGTGCCGCCGGCGAGACCCATGCCAAACCCTTGCGCGCGCAACTGGATCGCGACCGCCTTGCCGTAGTCGTACGACAGCCGGCGATCCCAGCTCGCGGCGACGGCGATCGTCGCCGGGAAGGTCGTGCTGGCCTGCGACGTACTGCCGGAGCCGGTCGCCGAGTCGACCATGTCGAGATCGGGAATGCCCAGGCGCGGCACGCCCTGAATGTAGCCGGCGCCACCGCCCGGCACTTTTGACATTTCGTATTGCGAATGAATGAACTGCAGTTTCTCGTCGAGCGTCATCTCGCGCACGAGGAGGTCGGCGCGCCGTTGCGAAGCGGACGACGCGAACGCGTCGGCGGCGTCGCCCCGTGAATCGAAATCGACATTGGCCGCATAGACGCTGGTGCAGAGGGTCGCGGCCAGCACGGCGGCCGGCCAGAGTTTGTCCCGCATGTTGCTCTCCATGATCGTATTGCCGGTTGTTCGGATGATGTCTGGAGCTGCGCACGTCCGATGGATTCGCATCGAACGCAGTCGGCTGGCGATGCAGGGTGGTTGCGCGTCGGCATGCCAGGCCAGGCGGGGAATCGTTACGGCCGGTTGGGCCCGATCGAACAACGCGGGAGGCGACGCGGACCGCCCGACACTGCCGAATCGGATGTAGCGATTCTCTGCAGCGACCAATCGTACGAATGTAGTTTGACTACAGCATCGGTGTTTCTACCGATACGTACGATCTTTTTTCGATGCAATTGCGTAGCACGGGAAAAAGGCGGTCATCGTTCCCGATCGAGCGTCTGCTGCGGAGTAAGAAGTACCTGAGTGAGGGCGTCAGGAAGAGAAAGAAGGCGCGAAGCGTGCATCCGCACGATGCGGTTCGTTGCGCGCACATCGAATGGCACATCGTCGGATTCCGGCTGCCCGAGCAAACCGGGCCGCACGGACGATACGCTAGCCGCGCCGCGCGACCGGGCTGCCGGGCAGCGGAATGCCGGCGCGATAGACGACGGTCGCGAGCGCCGCGGCAACCGCGGCCTCGGCCGTCAGCACGGCGGCGGCGGCGCCCAGTTCCGCGAAGTACTTCGCGAGCACGGGCACCAGCACGATGTTCAGAATGCCCGATGACATCAGGATTCGCGTGAACGCAGACTTCATCCCGAGCGGCAGCATCGTCTGCACGCCGAACAGGTCGGTCATGCCGGCCATGAACGGGATGAATGCCATCCAGCGCAGCACCTGGACCGTCGGTTCGTACGAAGGACCGTACAGGATGCGCACGGCGAGCGGCGCGCCGAAGAAGATCGCGAGCGAGATGCCGAGCACCATCGCGACCTGCACGACGAACAGCTTGCGCAGGAACGAGAACGCGTCGTTGCGCGCATGCCGCATCAGGTAGTTGATGCGCGGATAGGTGGCGGCCTTCAGCGGCTGCAGCATGCTGAGCGCCGCGCGGATCAGCTTGTCGCCTGCAGCGAAGTAGCCGGCCGCGACGTTGCCCGACACGAAGCCGAGCAGCACGGTGTTGGTCGATGCATAGAACGCGATCGACGTCGATGCGAGGAACACCTGCCAGCCGCCTTTCAGCGATTCGGCGATGTCGGTGAAGCCCACGCGAACGAAGTCGATCTCGCGGTGGAGATACAGGTAGGCGGCCAGTGCGATCGCGGACAGCGTCGGGACGGCGGCGTTGACGATCATCGCGCGGTCGATGTCCGCCGGGTTGTGCACGAGCGCGAACATCGCGGGCAGGCTCAGGATGCGGCCGATGAACAGGATCACGCTCAACGCGCGCAGCTTCTCCATGCCCTGGAAATACCAGCCTGGCGTGAACGCCACGCCGGCCACCATCCCGAAGCCGATCAGCAGCAGGTCGCGGTCCTCGCCGAAGCGCTCGACCAGGAAGGTCAGCGCGACCAGCACGACGAAGCAGATCACCGCGATGCCGATCTGCGCGTATAGCGTCGCCCAGAAGATGCGAGAGCGTTCGGCGCGGTTGTCGCGGGCGAGCGCGATGCGCGGCGTGGCGGTCAGGTCGAAGCTGTAGCTCGTGCAGTTGGTCAGATACGCGATGACGGCAAGCGAGAACGCGAGCTGCCCGTAGCCTTCCGGGCCCAGTGCGTGCGTCAGCAGCGGTGCGATCAGCAGTGGCACCGCGTACATCGAGATCTGCAACGTCAGCAGCAGCAGGAAGTTCTTCTTGAGGTTTGACATTCGCTCGGTCGGCGCCGTGGGTGTCGCATGGCGGTGTAGTGCGGGCCGCCGTGCACTCGCGCGGCCGGTCGGCGCTGACCCGGCTGCATCGGTTTGCGGTCCGTTCCGGCGGGCGCCGGTTGCGTCCGGCGATGCCGGACACGGCCACATCGTATAGCGGCAATGATACGGGCCGCGCGAGACGACTGTGTTCGCGAGCCTACCGTTCGCGGATTCCGTGCGCGCATCGTTGTATCGACGCAGTGGCGAATGCATTTGTAAGCTGGCGCACCGAAGGGCACTCGGGCCGGGTGCTCTAATCGAGCGCACTGTTTTGGTTGAGGGCGGACAGGGCCTGGCGATGACTCGGGCCGGGAACCGCCGTCCCGGGCACCGGGGGCAGGACGACGCATGACGAAGGGCGAACGGGTCGCGCAGGGGCGCGGCGGTAGTCCGTAGCCGGGAAGCCGTAGTCGCATGATCGTGGAATGGTCGATTCCGGTGGCGCCGCCGGAACGCGTGTCCGCATTCGATAACAAAGACCGATCCGAGGAGTACCGATTGAAGCCGATAACGTTCGGCAGCTGCGTGGGGTGGCTGCACGAAGGACAGACGACACAAGGCGTGATCCTGTGCGAATCGCTGGGGCACGAGGCTTCGTGGACGCACAAGCTGATGCGGGCGATCGCGGAGCGGCTGGCCCGCGACGGCGTCACCGTATTGCGATTCAACTATCCGTGCACCGGTGACTCGGCGGGCGACGATCGCGACGCCGATCGGCATGCCGCGTGCATCGGCAGCATTCACGACGCGATCGACCTGTTGCGCGACCAGGCCGGCGTGACCGCGCTGACGCTCGTCGGGATTCGCGCGGGCGCGCTGTTCGCGATGCTGGCCGCCGCGGGCATGGGCCCGCGCCCGTCGCCGCGCGTCGATGCGCTGGTGGCGCTTGCACCGGTCGTGCGTGGCCGCGCCTTCCTGCGCGAGCTGTCGTTCGTGCAGCGCCAGTGGCTCGACATCACATCGCCGGCCATCCGCGCCGCGCATCGCGACGAACCGTGCATGAACGTGCTCGGACACCGCTTTCCCGTCGATTTCGTCAATGCGCTGAAGGCGGTCGATCTATGCGACGTCGTGCGCGATGCGCCGACGTTGCCCGGCGCGATGCTGCTGATCCAGCCCGATCAGGGCGACGGGCCGGCATTGCGCGACGCGTTGCTCGCACGCGGCGTGCATGTGGCGAGCGATCCGTTCCGCGAATGGGCGACGACGATGCTGGACGGTACGCGCTCGCGCCTGCCGCTCGCGGCGATCGACACGCTCGCGAACTGGATTGCCGAACGCGCACCGCGTACGCCGTCCGGCGCCGATACCGGGTCGCGAGCGGACCCGACATGGAATGGCGAATCGGCCGTCGCGCTCGACATGAACGACATGACCGAGCAGGTCGTCGCGGTCGGACCGGACCGGCTGGTCGGCGTGCTGTGCCGTCCCGCCGATACGCGACCGGCGAATCCGGTCGGCCCGGCGGTCGTGATCGCGAACACGTCGACGAATCCGCGCAGCGGCGAAGGGCGCTTCAGCGTGCGGCTTGCCCGCACGCTGGCGCGTGCCGGCGTGACGACGCTGCGGATCGACGTGCATGGCGTCGGCGATAGCGGGCCCGCCGCGCTCGACGACCAGTCGGGCATCGTGTATTCGACGCAGTCGAGCGACGACGTGGCCGCTGCCGCGGACTGGCTGCGCGCGCTCGGTCATCCGGAGGTGGTCGCTGCCGGCATTTGTTCGGGCGCCTACGCGGCGTTGCATGCGGCCGTGAAGACATCGTCGCTCGGCGGCGTGATCGCGGTCAATCTCGCGCGCTTCGTGTGGCCGGCCGGGCTCACGCTCGATGCGGTACAGAAGCAGCGGAACAACTCGGTGCGCGGCTACTGGCTGTCGGTGCGCGACTGGCAGAAGTGGAAACGCCTCGTGCGGGAGCGGCGCGACCTGCGTCCGATTGCCCGGGCGGTGGCCGCGAATGCGATCGCGCGGGTCAGCGTGCCGGCGAAGGAGCTCGCAGTGCGGGTCGGCTGGAAGCCGCGCAGCGGCACGCCCCGCGGCGTGATGCATGAACTTGCGCAGCGCAACGTCTGGACGACGCTGGTGTATGGCGCGCTCGATCCCGGCATCGACGATGTCCGGCGTCACTTCGGCGCAATCGAGCACGCGTTCCGGCGCTCGCGTCACGTGCGCCTGCACCTCGAGCCGCAGGTCGACCACGCGGTGTACGGCGCGGTGGGCACGGACATCGTGATCGACCTGTGCATGCAGGCGCTGGGGCGCGACTCCGCATGGCCGGTCGCGCGCATCGCCGATCCGGCCACGCCGGATGCGGCCGCGCGATCGTACGCGAACGTGTCGGTCGGCCGGTCGTGATGATGCGTGCCGCGTCGCACACGTCGGCGCGTCGGGGGGGCGAATCCCGTTTCCTGTGAAGATCGGCGTTCGGTGGGGTCGCTCACAGACGCGCCGTTCGCCGTGGTGTCCAATCCCGTATCGGCACGCGCACGGCCACGCCGTGGCGTGATCGATCGGGATGCGTCAGTGGGGATTGCCCGGCCGTGCATAGGGCGGCTTTGCATAGGGTGACGTGTACAGCGTGCCGGTCTGCCAGACGTTTTCCGTGGCGGTATCAACCACTTTCGGGCGGCGCGGCCGTATCGGCACGAGCGGTCGGCGCAGCGCGCCGCGGGCGCGCGATTCGGGCGCTGCGGCGGTGCTCGCAGCGGGAAGCGCAGTGGCAGGTGCCGCGACTTCGGACGCAGCGGCAGCAGGCTCCGCGGTCGCGCTGACCATTGCGGTTTGCGCGGAATGCTGGAGCGGCACCGGCGCGAGCAGCATGGGCGATACGGCGACCGGCGCGTCGGCCGACGTGGCGGGCAAAGTCTGCGCGCCGGCGGCACAGGCAACGCTGGCCATGACGATGCAGACGAGTGACGAAAGCGACGAAGAGCAGTTCATGACGAATCGTACGGAGTGACGTGAGGTGAAGAGGGAGGCGCGGCACCGCCAGGCGAGCCGCGCCGGCAAGCGTAATGCCGGAACTCGCCGCGTTCGGCGGGTTACCGCACAGTTTTGGAAGGGCACGATGTCAATCACCACGCAACCGGAATCGACGCTCGGGACGCCGCGGCCACGCACGGCAGGCATCCGGCACGCACCGTGGCTGTCGCGCATCGCGATCGTGGCAGCCGCGTGCGCACTGAGCGCATGTGCGCTGTCGCCAGGCATGACTTACCGGGCGCCTGCCGAGCGCGACGCGAATGCGCGCGTGAGCGCCGACGCATCGGGCTCGGGCGGCCTCGACGGCGTGCAGAACGTATCGCGCGAGGACCTGATCGAGATCACGCCGGCGTTCGTCGCACAGCAGCATGCGGGCCAGCGACCCAATGTCGATGCGGAAATCCACCAGTTGTTCGGCAAGCCGCAGCCATACGCGATCGGCCCCGGCGATGTGCTCGGCATCGTCGTCTGGGACCACCCCGAACTGAACCTGCCGACGCCGCAGACGGCGGGCGGCGGCGACGGCGTCGGTGCCAGCTCGGTCGCGACGGGCTACACGGTCGACGCAAACGGCAACGTGCAGTTTGCGTATGCGGGCCTCGTGCATGTCGCCGGGCTGACCGAGGCGCAGGCGCGTGCGCTGCTGACGAAGCGGCTCGGCGAATACGTGCGCAAGCCGCAGATCGCGCTGCGCGTGCAGACCTATCGCAGCAAGCGCGTGTATCTCGACGGCGAAGTGCGCACGCCGGGGCTGCAGATCGTCAACGACATGCCGATGACGCTGCCGGAGGCGATCGACCGCGCGGGCGGCTTCACCCCGACGGCCGACCGCTCGCAGGTATCGGTGACGCGCGGCGACAGGACCGTGAACGTCAGCCTGCCCGCGCTGATCGCCGCGGGCGTGAACCCGTCGAACATCCTGCTGCGCGACGGCGATCTCGTGCGCGTGCGCGCGGCGAGCGACGCGAAGGTGTTCGTGCTCGGCGAGGTGTCGCGGCCCGCGACGCTGACGCTGACCGACGGCCGGATGAGCCTCGGCGAAGCACTCGGCGACACGGGCGGCGTGAGCCAGTACACGTCGGACGCGCGCCAGGTGTTCGTCGTGCGCCGCGGCCCGGACAACCGCCCGCGGGTATATCACCTCGACGGCAGCTCGCCGGCGTCGTTCGCGCTGGCCGACCAGTTTCCGCTCGAGCGCCGCGATGTCGTGTTCGTCGATGCGTCGTCGCTGGTGCGCTGGAGCCGCGTCGTCAATCTGCTGATTCCGTCGTCCGCGCAGGGTGCGCTGACGGCAAAGGCCATCTCGCCGTGACGCTCGTGGCGGATTTCGTGACCGCGACCGCGCGTCGCGCCATACGGGACTGATGTTGTATGACTTCTTCGACCCTGCCTGACCCGCACAGCGGGCCCGCCCTGCGGCCGTCCTATCCGGTGCGCCGCTACTGGGGCATCCTGTACGGCGGCCGGCGCCTGATCCTTTGCACGACGCTCGCGGGCGCGCTCGCCGGCGCCGTGTATGCGCTGTGCGCGGCCCCCGTCTACCGGACCGACATCCTGTTCCAGGTCGAGCAAAGCCCGACCGATTCGAAACCGACGTCGCCGCCCGGCGATCCGTCGTCGGTGTTCGACCTGAAGACCGACGCGTCGACCGAGATCGAGGTGCTGAAATCCCGCGCGGTGCTCGACCGCGCGATCGACAGCACCAATCTGGCGGTCGACGCGCGGCCGCATTACCTGCCGCTGATCGGCTGGCGGCTCGTGAACGCGGCAGACGGATTGTCGTCGCCGTTGCCGGGCGGCTATGTGTACGGCACCGAGCGCGTCGACGTGCCGACCTTCGACGTGCCGAAGCGCCTGCTCGGCAAGCGGTTCGCGCTGAGCGTCGGCGACGACGGTGCTTACACGTTGCAGCGTACGGGCTGGTTCGGCCGGACGGGGCCGGCATGGCAGGGCCGCATCGGGCAGCCGCTGCATGTCGAGACGCCGCAGGGGCCGCTCGACCTATTCGTGCGCGACGTGGCCGGCAAGCCCGGCGCTCGCTTCGACCTGACGCGCTATAGCGACGAAGAAGCGACAACCTGGCTGCAGAAGAACGCGCTGATCTCGGAGCGCGGCAAGCAGTCGAACATGATCGGCGTGACGCTCGATGGCATCGATCCCGTGCACGACAGCCGCGTGCTGAATGCGATCGGCGACGCATACCTGGCACAGAACACGCAGCGCAAGTCCGAGGCGGCCGACAAGCTGATCCGCTTCATGGATACCCAGCTGCCGCAGCTGAAGGCGCAACTGGAAGCGGCGGAAAACCGCTTCAACGCATTTCGTGCGTCACACGGCACGGTCAATACGAGCGACGAAGCGCTGGCGTTGCGCCAGCAGTCGGTCGACATCGAGACGCGCGTGCAGACGCTGCAGCAGCAGCGCGAGGAATTGCTGACGCGCTTCATGCCGAAGCATCCGGCGGTGGTGGCCGTCGATGCGCAGCTGGCCGACGCGCAGCGTTCGCTCGACACGACACGCAAGCAGATCCAGCAGTTGCCGACCGTCGAGCAGGGTGTGCTGCAACTGCAGCGCGACGTGACCGTCGATACCGCGCTGTACACGAACCTGCTCAATACGCGCCAGCAGATGATCCTCGCGCGGGCCAGCAAGACCGGCACCGTGCGGATCGTCGATACGGCGAAGGTCGCGGAGCAGCCGGTCGGGCCGCATCGCGGGGTCGCCGTGATCGGCCTGCTGATGGTGGGCCTGCTCGCGGGCGCGGCGACCGTGATCGTCCGGCAGCGTGTCGTCGGCACGATCGGCGACGCCGAGGAAATCGAATGGACGACGGGGCTCCCCGTGTTCGCGACGGTGCCGCACAGTCCGGCCGCGGCGCAAGCGGAATTGCACTCGAAGGCCGGACGGCGCGACACGCGCGCGCCGATGCAGCCGGCTGCCGCGCAGGACGCGGCGCTCGAAAGCCTGCGCAGTTTCCGCGTGGCACTGCAACTGTCGATGCCGGACGCGTCGAATTCCGTCGTGCTGATCTCGGGGCCGACGACGGGCGTCGGCAAGTCGTTCGTCGCCGCGAATATCGCGTCGCTGGTGGCGGCGGCGAGGCGGCGCGTCCTGCTGATCGATGCCGACCTGCGCAAGGGTTCGCTGCACGAGCGGTTCCGCTACAGCCGGGCGCCGGGCCTGTCGGACGTGGTGGCAGGCACCCACACGCTCGACGAGTCGATCAAGCGCGGCGTCGTGCCGGGCCTCGATTTCATCGCGATGGGCAGCGTCGTGCCGGATCCGGGCGAACTGCTGCTGCAGCCCGCGCTCGCCGAACTGATCGAGCAGGCCGGGTCGCGCTACGACATGGTCGTGATCGATGGCCCGCCGTTGCTGCCGGTGGCCGACGCGCTGGTGCTCGGCCGCCTCGCGGGAACCGTGTTCCTCGTCGCGCGCAGCGGCGTGACGACGCTGACCGAGCTCGAAGAAAGCGCGCGACGGCTCGAACACGCGCATGTCGACGTGCGCGGGGTGGTCCTGAACGACTGCACGGGGGCGCCCGGACGGTACGACTACGGCTATACGGATGCGAACACGCATCAGGCCGCGTCCGGATATACGGGGGTGATGGCACAGCGGCAACGGGTGGAAAGGGTGTCATGAACCGGCGAGCGGGCGGGGCGTGGGCCGGGCTGAGACACGGCTCGGCGACGATGCGCGGGGCGGCGCGCGTGCGCGGCGCCGCCGGCGGTTATACGGGCTACTGGTGGGAAGATCCGGCACGTCTCGTGCTGATGTTCATCCTGCCGCTGTACGGCTTGCTGTCGCTCAGCCTGCTGGGCGACCAGAAGTCGATTGCGCGGATCTATTTCGACGGCTTCTATGCGTTCGTCGGCGCGCTGTTCCTGATGGTCGTGATGGCGGCGGCATGGCTCGCGACGACCGAAGCACGGACGCGGGGGGGCCCTCCGGCGCCTCCCGTCGAGGTGCCAGCGCGCGTGCTCGATGTCCTGTTCCTGCTCGCGCTGTTCGGCAATCTCGTGATGATGAGCGGGATCATCGCGCATCCTGCGCTGCTGCTCGAATTCCTGCATGGCCAGGCCACCGCGTACGACATGCTCCAGCAGATCGGTCGCGTTACCGGGTTGAGTTCGTTCACGCAGGCCACGGCGCCGTTCGTCGCGCTGTATTTCTACGTGTTCAGGACGCCGGTGAAAGGCCTGAACCGCTACAAGATCTACATGGCCGTGCTCGCGGTGCTGACGCTGCTGCGCAGCTTCCTTTTCGCGGAGCGGCTCGCGTTGATCGAGATGACGATGCCGCTCGCGCTGATGGTCGTGCGGTTCCGGCTGCGCGGCCGGTATGCGCGGCTGCTGACGTTCGGGCCGTACGCGGCGATTCCGCTGCTGTTCGCGCTGTTCATCGCGAACGAGTACAACCGGTCGTGGGAAGCCTATTACGTCAACATCTACGACAACATCTTCGACTTCGCACTCGAACGGCTTGGCCTCTACTATTCGACGTCGCTGAACAACGGCGCGGGGATGCTCGCCGTGCTCGGCTGGGGCCAGGGCCATCCGATGTTCACGTTCGACTGGCTGATGCGCTTTCCGGTGATCGGCACGACATTTCAGCCTTGGCTCGACTCAAGCGACAGCTTCAACCTGTTCCTGAACAGCTACGCAGACCCGGAATTCAACAATCCGTCGGGCATCTTCGTCCATTTCTACGAGTGGGGCTGGTTCGGGTTGCTCGACGCGGCCGTGCTGGGCTGGGTGCTTGGCCGCAGCTATGCGGGCTGGCGCAGCGGCAATGGAGTCTGGTGCTGCGCACACGCGGTGCTTTTCGTGTCGATGATGGAAATCATGCGTACACCGAACCTGTTCAGCGGACGCAACTTCCTGCCGATCGTGCTGCCGATCATCGTGTTCAACTGGTTCACGAAGCGGCCGGCAGGCAGTGCGCAGTCCGACGTGCATGTCGCGCATGCCGCATCCGGCAGCCGCTCGCGGCCCGCGGGAACGAACGGGCGGGAAGGCCGGACAACCGTATTGCCGCCCGCCGGACGCTCGTCCGACATCCACTGACCGTGATGCTCACGCGGTGCGCGTGCGCACCGCCGTGTCGCGTCCGGGCCAGGACGGGAAGCCGGCAACACGTGCGAGCCCCGTCCTCAGGGCCACCCGGTAGGCGACCATCGGGATCGCGACGCCGGCCAGCGTGCCGAGCGCGAGGTGTATCGCGACACTGGTGATCCCGGCGCGCATCAGCACGATACGTACGGCAGCCATCGCGAAGATGTGGGTCAGGTAGATCGGCATCGACGCGCAGCCGATCGCGGCCAGCCATGCCGCGCGTGCCGGACGTGACGCATGCCGGTGTGCGAGTTGCAACGCCAGCGCGATGCCCGCGAAGGCGGCGGGAAGCGCCCAGACGCTCGTCGCACTACCGAAGCGGTGAGCGAATACGACCGCCGCGACGAACGCCGTCGCCGTTGCGGCGCATGCGGCGGGTCCGCTGTTGCGCTCGAGCCAGCCGGGCAATGCGTGCGACGCTAGGACGCCCGCGACGAAGAACGGCCCGTTCATCAGCGTGATCGACAGGATGCCCCATTGGGTTGCCGCGCCGAGCATCAGGCCGAGCACCGCGCATGCGGCGAGCCGGCCGCGGGCGCGCGTCGGCATGGGAATACGCGTGACCTCGGGCACCGCCGTCGCGAATGCGTGGATGCCGATCATGCAGAGCATCAGCGCATACAGGAACCAGAACTGCGCGAACGGTCGCCATCCGATTGCGAGCAAATCATTCAGCGTAAACGGATGATTGGTGCCGTGAGAGGCCATTGCGATCTGCACGGCACCCTGCGCGATCGACCAGACCAGGTACGGATACACGATCGTCCTGACCTTGGACCACAGGAATCCGCGTGGCGCGCGGCGCAGCGAACCGCAGACGTGCAGGCCGGACAGGAAGAAGAACAACGGCATGTGGAACGTATAGATCGCGTAGTCGTTCCATGCGAGGACGGTATCGGCCACGCCGGGCGGCACGAGGTCCGCGGAAACGACGCCGCGCAGGACGTGTCCGTATACGACAAGAATGATTCCCGCACCGCGGGCGACATCGAGGCTGATTTCGCGTGCTGTCATGACGAAGGGGCGGCCGGCCCGTGAGGATCCGCACCGCGCAGATAACGGAGAGTCGTTCCACTCTATGGAGGCACGACGCTCGAGACAGTGCGGTGGGGGACAGTCGGTCTCGTCGTGCAGTACGACGGAATGCGCTACAACGTCTCGAATATCGCCTTCATCATCTCGGCGCTTCGGCTCCAGCGATATTGCTCCGCGTGCGCGCTTCCCTTGCGTTTGAGCTCGGCCCTGAGCTCGGCGGAATCGAGCAGGCTCCGCAGCTTCTGCGCGATGTCGTCCTGCGAATACGGATCGCAGTACAACGCCGCATCGGCACAGACTTCCGGCAGCGCCGCGGATTGTCCGACGACAGCTGGGCAGCCGTAGCGCATTGCTTCGAGGGGCGGTATGCCGAAGCCTTCGTAAATCGACGGGTAGAGGAAGCATGCCGCGTGCTGATACAGCGCCTTCAGTTGTTCGTCGCTGATGTAGCCGACGTACTTGATGTTGGGTTCCGTCGCGCAGACGGCGTCGTGCTTGCCGAACACCGTGGTGTTCTGCATCCCGACGATGACGAGATCGACCGACGGATCGTCGATCTGCCGGAACGCGGCGATCAGCCGGCCGAAGTTCTTGGTCGGATTCATGCTGCTGACCGCAAGCACGAACCGGTCCGGCGTCAGCGCATGCTTGTCGAGCACGCTCGTGTCCGGTTCCAGGGCGTCGAGATGATCCGCACCGAGCGGCACGACGCTGATTTTCTCCGCCGAAACGCCGCAGTGATGGGCGAGGCGATCGCGCGAGAAGCGGGAGTTGGTCAGCACGCAGACCGAGGTTCGCGCCAGGATCCAGAACATGATCCGATACCACACCCGAAACGGTCGGGAGAAATGGGCGGGAGTGTCGAATACCGCCGCATCGTGCATGTAGATGATCTGGTTGCCGATGAAGATGGATGCGGAATTGCCGAGATTGACGATGCGGCCGCGGCGCGCGAACAGCGGGAGGACCAACTGCTCCCAGACCACGCCCTTGTAGAAGCCGACCTTGATCGTCTTCGCTCCGCTCACCGCGACGCCGGGTTGCGGAGGCACCAGCACGGTCACCGGGTCCTGCGGCTGAAACTTGATCAGTGCGGCGATCAGCTCGCGTGCGACGCGCTGCACGCCGGTCGTCTTCTGCGTCGTGAATCGGCCGTTGTAGACGAGTTGTTTCGGTTTCTTGAAAGCGATCATGTCAATGAAAGGATGTCGAAATCGGAATCAGGCCTCGACGTGATCCGCGGCGACCGGCTTGAAATCCCGCGTGTCGACACGCGGCTCGCTGGCGTCGAGTCCGTAAAGGGCGTGCCACTGCCGGAGGATCGCGTTCAGCGAAAACCGCTGAATCGCTCGTTTCCTGGCTGCCTCGCCCATCTGCTCGCGAAGCTGCCGGTCGTCGCGGAGCACGGTCAGATACGCGGCCATCTCTTCGGCGTTTGTCGCGACGTAGCCGGTCACGCCGTGGATCACCACGTCGCGATTGCCGACGACGTCCGTCACCACGGCCGGTATGCCGGCAACCTGCGCTTCGATCAGCGCGACCGGCATGCCTTCCCAACGGGAGGGCTGCACGTAGATGTCCAGTTCCGACGTGAGCGCCAGCGCCCGCGCACGGGTCACCCAGCCGCTGCAGACGACGGCTGGGCGCTGGCCGGGATCCGGGATCTCGGCCGCGTTCCCGCCGATCCACAGAAACTCGACATCGGCGCCGCGCAACTGGGCGGCGAGTCGCACGAATGCTTCGTGATTCTTCTGGAACGACGCCCGACCGCTCATCCCGATGACGACCCTGCGATCGCCACGCGTGCGACGCGTCGGGATCTCCGCCACATGGACGCCGTTTTCCACCAGTACCGCCGATTTCGGCCGGACCTGACTCCTGATCTCGCCGAGCTCGCTGCCCGAGCACGCGACGACGGTTCCGCCGATGCGCGCCGCGATACGTTCGAAGCTCAGATACGCGAACCGCTTCATGCGCGATACGTCGCAGCGCAGGAACGAGAGTCCGTGCGGCGAGTAGAGGACCGTCGCATTCGGGGCGGCGATCCGGGCGGCGAGCCGTCCCAGCACGCCGGCCTTCGACGAATGCAGATGAATCGCGGTCGGTTTGCAGTCGCGCAGGTTCCGAACCAGCGCGCGCAAGCTCCCCAGATCCCGTGTGACGCTGACCTCGCGCACCATGTCGACGTGGACGAGTTTCACATCGGGCCGGAACAGCGTTGAAAAATCGGTCGGGGTTTCCGGTCGGATCGAGTGCAGCACCGTGACGTCGACGCCGGTTGCCGCGGCATGGTTGGCGAGCTGGGTCAGCATCGACAGCACGCCGCCACCGAACGCTTCGGCGATATGAACGATCTTCTCTGTGGTCATCTTTGGGTCCAGCGATCCGATCCCGCCTGTCGTCTTCCATCGCGACGATGGTCAGCCGATGAATCGTTCGGTTGAGTCGTCCTGTTCATTGAGCTACGCATTCCTAATAAAAATGCATGCCAGTCGTGGCCAGTGAATCCTGCTGACGAGCCCGCGTATGCGAAGCGGACGAGGCGGCCGGTCGATTCGCGTCGATTCGATATCGGGTCGATGCTCCCGGACGGCGCCGAACACGATGCAGCGTGACGCATCGATGCCGCGTTCTACGTGCCGGTTCGATCCTTCTCGACGTCGGATGCCGGCGTTCGACTACGGCAACCGGAGGTGAGGCAATGGCGAAGTGCGGTCAGTGCGCGTGAATCCACTGGTCCGGATCATTGTGCAGCGCATGCCCGGTCCACTGGGTGCGATGGCTTACCGAAGAAGCGATTCGGTGCCGCAAGTCGCGACTCGACGACGCTATCGCGTACCGACACGCTGTCCGGACGACTTGCGCACGCGCGCGAGCGGATTGGAGAGATAGCGAATCGCGCGGTTGCTGAGCGTCGATGACGGCAGCAGGCACGCGAGCGACAGCCCGGCGACGGCCACTTTCTTCGCAGGGCGCCAGAACGGGTTGCGCAGCACGGTATGCCAGTAGCGTCCGGATTCGCACAGGAACCAGCGCCAGCGCCGCACGAGCGGCGCGTGATACAGCGTGCTGGCGAAACGGGCCTTTTCGATCGCGAAGTCGAGCGGCGCGCTCGGCAACGCTTCGTGCAGACGCGTGCGGGCGAGCATGCGCAGCGTCGACCATCGGCGTTCGGCTTTCAGCGCACCCGTCGCAGCGTCCTCCGAATTGGTGAGGGCAAGGGTGGGCGTGTCGGTGTCCGCGTCGCCGGCCGGGCATGGATTCGACTGCTGATGCACGCGATAGCCGCCGAGCGTGGCGTCGATCATGTGGACGGCGCCGAGCAATGCGATGCCGTAGATCGCATAGAAGTCGGCACCATGCCGGTTATCGGCCGTAACGGGCACCGGAAAGATGCGCTTGAGCGCGTCGACTCGATACGCATTGCCCGACGCGGGCGGCGACGGGTACAGCCAGCCCGCGCGCAACAGGCGGCCGCAATCGGTGTCGACGGCCGACTGCGGCACGCTCGCGCCGGTCATCGCACCGTCCCGCGCGATCACGTGGAGCCGGAAGTGAACCTTCACGAAGTCGCCGGCCGCGAACGCCGCCAGCACGCGGGCCGCGGCGTCGGCGTAGAGCAGGTCGTCCGCGTCGAGCAGGATCAGGTAGCGCGTCGCGACATGCTCGAGCGCACGGTTGTACGCGGCGACCTGACCGCGATTCTCCTGGAACACCGCCGTCACGCGCTCGCCATATGAGCAAATGATGTCGCGCGAATCGTCGGTGGAACCGTCGTCGACGACCAGCACGCGTACCCCGGGCGCGGTCTGCGCGAGCGCCGAATCGATCGCGTCGCGCAGGTATGCGCCGTGGTTGTAGTTGCAGATGGCGATGGTCAGGTCGGTCATGAACGGGTTCTGGACGAGCGAAGAGCGGACGCATCCGGATGCGCGGCGCGCCGCGTGTGTGGCCGCGACGCTGGATCGGGGGGGCCCGGTGTCTTGCGGCGACGCCGTCGCAAGGCCGCATCGTATGGTGGCCATGATACGCATCGCCGATCGTCGCTCGGTTCGCGAGCCTACCGTTCGGCGCTGCGCTGCGTGCAAGCGCGACGAATCGCCGGCTGGCACGTGGGATCGCACCGCTCAGGCAGGCTGCATCGGTCTGTTGACGCACCGACACCCGGCTGGACCGAATGGTCCAATCGAACGTATTGCGCCGTCCGCTTCGGCGATGGCGCAGGCGGGCAACTCGGCGGGCACGCTGCGATTCGGGTGCGCAGGCCGACGCGTGTGACGACATTTCAGGGAAAACGATTCGATATGCGTAGATCGCAATGCGTGTTCCGCGCGTGCGCGGTGATCGCCGGCATCTGCATGACCAGCGGGCCGGCGTGGCCGGACGGCGCCGCGGCAGCATCCGGCGCGCCTGCACCCGGCGCGCTTCATGCGAATGTGCCGGACGCGTACGTGCGTCCTGCCGCGGACACGGCGGATCAGGCAGACATGCTGCAACACACGCTGGATGCGTTGCAGCCGGGCCAGAGGCTGGTATTCGCACCGGGACGGTACGTGGTCGGCCGTTCGTTGATCGTGCGGCAGCCGAATGTGGTGTTGTCGGGCTACGGCGCGACGCTGATCGCAACAACCGCGGACGACCAGACGATCGAGATGCGCGGCGACGGTACGACGCTCGTCGGCTTCCGTCTTGCGGGCACCGGCACGACGCGCCTGACGACCCCGGCATCGACGAAGGTCGAGGTCACGGGGCGCGGTGTGCAGGTGCTCGACAACGTGATCGACGGCGGCGCCGGCGCGGGCATCTTCGTGTTCGGCGGCGCGGACGTCGCGATCGTCGGCAACGAGGTGCTGTCGACACTGGCGGACGGCATTCACATGACGCACGGCTCGCACGACGTGCTCGTCCAGGGCAACGTCGTGCGTGGCACGGGCGACGACATGATCGCCGTCGTGAGCTACCGGTCGGAGGGCGTGCTGACACGCAACGTGCTGATTACCGGCAACTCGCTGGAAGGCAATCCTTGGGGACGAGGCATCACGGTGGTCGGCGGCGCGGACGTCACCATTTCCAACAACATCGTGCGCAACGTGGCGGTCAGTTCCGGGATTCTCGTCGCGCAGGAGGACAGCAACGGGACCTATGGCGCGTCCGACATCCGCATCGAGAACAACGTGATCGCGGATATCCAGACCGCGACGAGCCGGACCGATTCGCGTCCGCTCACGCAGCAGGCAGCGATCGAGGTCAGCACGTGGTCGGGTTCGGTGGCCCGCGTGACCATAATCGGCAACCGCGTGTCGCATGCGCGATTCGACGGCATTCGCTTGTGGGGGAACGTGTCAGGCGTGCGGCTCGCGGATAACCGGTTGTCGGGTATCGGGGGCATGCCGGTGCGGGTCGGCCCCGGCAAGGATTGCGCGGATGGCGGGCCGTCGCGGCCATCGGCGACCCAGCCGCAAGGGGCGGCGTGCGCGGCGGCGTATCAGTCGACGGCGGCCGTGGCGGACGCGGCCGGCGCGAATCCGTCGTTGCTGCCGCGCGTACGCGAGGCCGTCAGGCAGGCGCGCTGGTCGCAGCGAGGCATCGACTGACACCGTGTCGGATGCGGATGAGCCGCGCGTCGACCGCGAAATGCGGCGAGCGCGCCAGCGTGATCCGCACGCGCCTATCGGATGGCGTCGCGTTCCGCCGCTTCCTCCTGCGACTCGCCAGGCTCACCCGCCGCGCGTGATGCAAGCGTCGTCGGCTGTGCCGCTGCCGCTGCCGGTCTCGGTCGCGACTGCGCGGTTTCGACGACCGGCCGTCCATACTGGTCGTCGAGCCGCACGATATCGTCTTCGCCGAGATAGTCGCCCGACTGCACCTCGATGATCTCGAGCGGAATCCGGCCGGGATTCTCGAGACGGTGTACCTCGCCGACCGCAATATAGGTCGATTCGTTTTCGCTGAGCAGGAAGGTCTCGTTGCCGCGCGTGACTTTCGCGGTGCCGCGCACGACGATCCAGTGCTCGGCGCGGTGATAGTGCATCTGCAGCGACAGCCGTTTGCCGGGTTCGACGACGATCCGCTTTACCTGGAACCGTTCGCCGAGATCGATCGAATCGTAGTGTCCCCACGGCCGCTGCACCTTGCGGTGCTCGCTTGCCTGCGGTCGCTGCTCGGTCTTCAGGCGTGCGACGATGTTCTTCACGCGCTGCACGTCGTGCTTGTTCGCGACCAGTACCGCGTCGGGCGTCTCGATCACGACGACGTCCTTCATGCCGACGCACGCGATCAATCGCCCCTCCGAGCGCAGGAGACTGTCCTGCGTGTCCTCGAACACGATCGGGCCGCGTGCGACGTTGCCTTGATCGTCCTTCGGCATGATTTCCCAGATCGCGTCCCAGGTGCCGACGTCCGACCAGCCGGCCGAAAGCGGCACCACGATGCCTTCGATACCGAGCTCGTGGCTCTCCGCGAGGCGTTCCATGACCGCGTAGTCGATCGAGTCGGACGGGCACGCATCGAAGGCCGCCGCGTCGATCCGGAAGAACGGATCCTCGGCGATGCCCGCGCGCCACGCCGCATCGCAGGCCGCATGGATGTCGGGCGCGAGCGCGCGGATCGCCTTCAGCCAGACCGATGCGCGCGTGACGAAAATGCCGCTGTTCCACCAGTAATCGCCCGAATGCAGGTAGCGCTCGGCGAGTGCGGCATTCGGTTTCTCGACGAAGCGCCCGATCGCGTAGCCGCCTTGCCAGCCAAGGCGGCCAGTGCGCGGTTCGCCGACCTGGATGTAGCCGTAGCCGGTTTCCGCGCGACGAGGTAGCACGCCGAGCGTGACGATCGCGCCTTCCTGCGCGTAACGTGCCGCGCGCCCGATCGCTTCCTGAAATGCGCCGACGTCGCCGATCACGTGATCGGCCGGCATGACCGCGAGGACAGGATCGTCTGCGAGCACGCTGGCGTCGAGTGCCGCGAGCGTCAGCGCAGGCGCCGTGTTGCGTGTGGCCGGTTCGAGCAGGATGCGCGCGGGTGCCGCGCGTCCGAGCACCTGTGCGGCGCTCATGATGCGATGCTGTTCGCCGCATACCAGCAGCAGCGTGTCGCCGAGCGATGCGTTCGCGATGCCGTTCAGGCGGCGTGCGGTCGACGACAGCGGCGACTCGTTCGAGGTCAGCTCGATCAGTTGTTTCGGATACTGCTCGCGCGACAGCGGCCAGAGCCGCGTGCCCGAACCGCCGGCGAGAATGACGGGAAGGATGCAGGGCAGCCCGGGGTCGGGAACCGGGCGGAGTGTGGTGGTCATCGATTGGCTCCGGTATCGGCGGACAGCCGGTTGTGTGCGCGGCCGTCGACGCGCGCGTCCTCGCTTCGCGACCGCGGTGCCGAGACGGTTCGCGACAGCAGCTGACGCAGCGCGCCGGCAGCGCGATCCGCGGGCCGAACCAGGCCGACGAACGGTGCGCCCTGTTCGAGATAGGGGCCGTAGGCCTTGCGGAATCCGAAGCGTTTGTAGAATGCCTGGCGCTGCGCTGGAACGTGCGTGCGCACCGCCGTGTCGGGCCACGCGGCCTGAGCGGCCGTGATCGCGCGCTGCATCAGTTGCTCGAGCGTGGAGTCGTCGCGACATGCCTCGCGCGTGAGCACCTTGTCGATCACGACGTCCGGATCGGCGTCGTCACCGGGCAGCACGCGCGCGTAGGCGACGACTTCGGTCGTGTCGCCCGTGCGCATGCTCGCGAACACGTGCAGCGCGTGCGCATCCTTGCCGTCGATGTCGAGATGCGTGTGCGCATCCTCGACCACCAGCACCGCGTTGCGCGAGCGCAGGATTGAATAGAGATCGACGGCGCTCAGATGTTCGAATTCACAACAATGCCATTCCATGATGCGGTCCTCGCGTGAAGCCTTCAGCACGCCGAGCCGCACGAATGCGTTCGGTGCAGCGCGGCGATGTCCATGATGCGGATGCGGTGCGCGCCGGTCTGTTCGAAAGCGTACTCACACACCCGTTTCGCGCACGGTCGGCGCGGGATGCGCGTTGCGGCCGCGTGCCGCGAGCGGGGCAATGTGCGGTAGCACACACTGACCGTCGGGAGGCTTTCCCATAATTGACCCGACGCGACGGCCTGCTGCGAAACACGCAGCACGAAACGTCAGCATCGAACGCGATTGAAGAACCGGGGAGCTGTACTTGAAGATTGCGATCGCTCACGACGGGCGGGGCGTGCATTGCGGTGCCGGGCGCACGCGATCGACTGCCTGCGCTTGCAGGCCGGCGTCTGCCGCTCCGTCGATTTCCTTGCGCTGCGCACGTCGTTCATTCGGACACCGCCATTCCGGCGCGCCGGCCGATATGCGCATGCTTGCTACAGCGCGTTGTCCGACTCTTTCAATTCGCATACCGGCTTGCACGAGTGCGGTGCCCGCCGTATTGACGCGTCGGCAGCGACAGCGGGTATGCATCACGCGCGGCGTCCATGCCGTGTTGGGTCGGCAAGTGGGCGATCCGGCCGGTTTCGTGGCGATCGGCGGTGTGCCGCAGCATCGTGGAATCCGTGATCGACCGGCCCGGCATGGCGCGACGACGCCGGGGCCCGGGTCGATACGGCCAGCCGCTTCGTTACGACGTTGTAACGAGCGCGCGCGGTTCGCCTGCGTTCGATGTGTCATGCTGGTGCCGCGCGGCGCACGCGATTACCGACGAACGAAACACACTGCCCGAATTTTCCGTGCGATTTCGGCGAGAATCGCGGGCAATGGGCGGCACCGATCTTGCAGAAAAGTAGTATTTGCCACTGATTGACGGGAATGGTCGTAGATAATCAAATTTGAATCGCTAAACGCGCGCCGCGCCGGCGGGGCGGCAGTGTAACCGGCTGAATCGATGTTTATCGTTTGGTAACAAGGCCATCTCGATACGGGATTAAATTCAGGAGTGGATGAAATGTGGCAGCCATTCCGAAAGCGGGTTGGCGGCCATCCGATTCAGCATCGAGCGCGGCTGTCGTGTACGACGCGACGCAAATGCGGACGGAATTCCCGTTTGCCGACGCGCTCCGCCTGACGGCGCGTCGCATCAAAGCCGGAACGCCGTGGCTCCCGCGGCCTCGCGTTCCCTTCGAGTTCGATGACAACGAGGCCGGATGACATCCGGCTCGACCTCCGGGGGCTCTCGCCGTGTGCAGTTTCGATCTTCGCCAAAGCTGCGGAAACGCAGCACGGACAGGCGGCCATGCGCCGCCGCCCGCAGCGCACGCGAACGGTTCGCGGAGTGGAGAAAGTGATGGTTCGTTATGAATATGCCAATAACGCGCGATAAGAGCGCCGGCGGGGAGAGGGCTAACGGGCAGCGTCCTCTGATTTACTGGAGCCAGTCACCGTCCGTCATGCTCCGCAAGGAGCTCGCGCGACGCGACTGGAAAGTGACGATCGTCGCGCAGGCGAGCGATCTGCGCGACACCTCCGGCGAAATCACCTGCGGCATCCTCGACTTGAGCGGCGGCCACGCCGACGCGATCGGCAGCATCGCGTCCACCTGCGCGTCGATGCGCGATGTCGTGTGGGTCGCGCTCATCGAGACCGGTCAGACGGCCTCGCCGAACGTGCGCGCACTATTGCGCGACTATTGCTTCGACTACGTCACGTTGCCCGCGTCGCATCAGCGGATCGCCGATACGGTCGGTCATGCGTACGGGATGGAATGCCTGTTCGCGCGCGATCGTGAACGCCTCGAATCGCAGGAGAACGGCGTCGTCGGCACCTGCAGCGCGATGCTGCGGCTGTTCGATACGGTGCGGCGTTTCGCGCGCACGGACGCACCGGTGTTCGTGTTCGGCGAGACGGGAACCGGCAAGGAACTGACGGCCGTCGCGATCCATCGTCATTCGGAACGGCGCAACGGTCCGTTCGTCGCGGTCAACTGCGGAGCGATCCCGCCGCATCTGCTGCAATCGGAACTGTTCGGCTACGAGCGCGGCGCGTTTACCGGCGCGAACGCGCGCAAGATCGGCTACGTCGAGGCCGCGAACGGCGGCACGCTGCTGCTCGATGAAATCGGCGACCTGCCGCACGAGAGCCAGGCGAGCCTGCTGCGCTTCCTGCAGGAGCGCGCGATTCATCGCCTCGGCGGCAGCGATCCGGTGCCGGTCGACGTGCGGATCGTTTCCGCGACGCACGTCGACCTGCGCGAAGCGATGGAGGAAGGGCGGTTTCGCGCGGATCTGTTCCACCGCCTTTGCGTGATGCGCATCGACCAGCCGCCGCTGCGCGCGCGCGGCAAGGACATCGAATTGCTCGCGCATCACATGCTCGAACGCTTTCGCGGCGACGCGCGCCATCGCGTGCGCGGCTTCTCGACGGATGCGATCACGGCGCTCTACAAGCACGACTGGCCAGGCAATGTCCGCGAACTGATCAACCGCGTGCGGCGCGCGGTCGTGATGACGGAAGGGCGCCTGATCACCGCGCAGGACCTCGAGCTCGAATACTGTCTCGACGCGGCTTCGCCGTCCGTTGCCGACATCCGCAAGTCGATCGAGCGCGAAGCGATCGAAACCGCGCTGCTGCGCACGCGCGGACGCGTCGCCGCTTCCGCGCGCGAGCTCGGCGTGTCGCGGGCGACACTCTATCGCTGGATGGAAGCATATGGAATCGAGCGGCCGCGCGGCACGGGATCGTCGGACTGACGTGCGCGGCGCGGCCGCGCGACCGCATGTGCGGCCCCGGCCGCGTCAGCCGGCCAGTGCCGCGCGCACGGCTCGTGCCGCGTTGACCGCGCGGATCTCGACGGTCGGTGGCGCGCCGGCGGCGCGATGGTCGCGGGTGTCGTCGAGCGGCACGAGTGCGATGCGTGCCGGCGTGCCGGGTGCGAGATCGAACCAGTCGTCGCGCGGCACGAAGCCCGGCGCGTCGATCTGGACATGGCGCGCGACGTGGCGCGTGTCGATGTCGACGTGCCACGTGTCGCCGGTGCGCGACACGCATGCCTCGATGCCGGGCTCGCGGCGCGCGAACACGGCCGGATGCGTGCGGGACGGGAAGTAGAACGCCTGCGACAGCAGCGTGCCGTCGTCGGCGCGCAGTGTCGCGACGACGGTGTCGTGCTCGCACGGGCCAAAGCGATACGCGTAGGTCCAGTCGAAGAAGCGTCCGAGCAGTTCGGCCGAACCGAGCCGCACCGTGTCGTGCGCGGCGATCCGCACCGGCCCGCCGGTCCGCGCGACCGGCGTGCGGCCGTCGCGCAGCGCCACCAGTTCGATGGCCGCCGACAGCGGCGCCGGCCGTTCGTTGATCACGTGCACGTCGAGGCCGTTCAGCCCTTCGTCGACGAGCAGGACCTGCACCGGCTGCAGCACCTGGCGCAGCGCATACCACGCCGATTTCGGTCGATGCGCCGCATCGAGCAAGCCCCATCCGGCGCCCGGCATCACGTCCTGGAACTGCCAGACGAGTGCCCCCGCGCAGCGCGAGCCGGTGCGCCGCCATTCAGCGAAGGTGTCCCGCATCAGGTCCGCGATCGCCGCGCGCGACAGCTCGAAGTAGCGCGACGGATCCTCGCGCCGCAAGCGGTCGGGCGCCACGTCGTACAGCGTCTGCAGATAGTGGTCCCGAATATCGTCGAAATCCCACGACGTGCCGGGGTCGCGCGGCACGGCCGCCTTCCAGCGCGGCTCATGAACGCCCGGCCAGCCGAGACTCGCGAGCATCGCGTCGCACGGCACGTTTGCGAACGCGAGGCATTCGCTCGCGAAGCGCACGTCGGCCCGGCGTGCGTCGTCGAGCGGGCGCAGGTACGCGCCGACGCCGTAGTAGTGCGACACGCGCTCGCGCGGCATGAACGGCAGTACGCCGCCATCGGGCGAGTCGGGGACGTAAAGCGCGTCGGGCCGCCGCGCCGCCGCCTGGCCGGCGAGACGCTCGGCGGTCAGTTCGAGGAAGCGCTGCTTCGGCCCGAGCCCCGACATCGCGGCCTGCTGCGCGATCTCGCTGCCGCCGCACAGCACCGCGAGCGACGGCGACGCGCGGTGGCGTGCGAGGAACTGTTCGGCCTCGCGATCGACGGCGTCTGCAAACGCGCGATCGTCGAGCGTGTAGTCGAAGTTCGCGAACATGAAGTCCTGCCAGACCAGCAGCCCGAGACGGTCGCACCATGCGTGGAATGCGTCGGCCTCGTAGGTCATCGTGCCGCCGACGCGAATCATGTTGAAGCCGGCGTCGCGCGCATGCCCGAGCAAGCGGCCATAGGTCGCGTCGTCCGCGTGCAACGCGAGCGGCGCGGCGCTGCTCCAGCATGCGCCGCGCGCAAACACGCGCACGCCGTTTACGCGCAGCCCGAACCCCTTGCCGTCGTCGCCCGTATCCTGTTCGATCGTGCGGAAACCCGTCGCTCCGAGCGGCCGCCGATCGGCGCCGATGTGCAGCGCGACGTCGTAGAGCACCGGGTCGCCATGCGTGTGCGGCCACCAGCGGCGCACGTTCGGCACCGCGACGCTCGCGTGCAGCCGGTCGGCGCCGCTGCGCTCGAGCGTCGCGTGGTGCTCGCCGCACGACAGCCGAGCCGCGAACGCATCGGGCAGCGGTGCGGCAAACGCGAGTTCCGCATCGAGCCAGCCGGTGTCGCCGTCGATGCGCGCATGCAAGTCGCAACGGGCTAGAACGGGGCCGTCGGCCGGATCGAGCACGTCGACGGGCCGCCACGGTCCGGTCGGCACGCAGCGGGGGAACCAGCCGGGCATGTGCCCGAGCAGCGACGTGCGAACGGTGCGCAGCGTCGCCGGTTCGGCCAGTCGGGTGCGCCAGCGTGCGCGGTGCGGGGCGCGTGCATCTCGCAGGTGCGGCGCGAGGGCACGAAAGCAGAGGGTGAGCCGGTGCGTGCCGTCGAGCGACACGGGCACGTCGTGCGCGACGAACATGCTGTCCGAGCGCAGGATCGGCGTGTCGTCGAGCCATGCCTCGGCGAGCGTCGCGAGGCCGTGAAAGCGCAGCACGCGCGGCCCGTGTCCGCGCAGTTCGATGCGATACCAGTGGTCGCGCTCGTCGAGCGACGCCGTATCGTCGGGCCGGCCGGCCAGCGCGAGCGCTTGCGCGACCGTGCCGGGAACAGGGGCTGCGATCCACCCATCGGCAGGGAGATCGAGCGGCTCGCGTACCGCGCCCGCGGCCGTCGCGAGCATCGACCACGCGGGCGCGGCGCGCGCGCGCGTCACCGCATCACCGGCACGCGGGCCGCGTCGACGCGAACGGGCGCCGCATGCGGCGGCGGCGGGGCGATCTGACGCGCGCAGTCGATCAGGTCGGCGTAAGCCGTTTCGATCGCTTCGAGCGTTGCGTCGCCGCGTTCTTCCTTGCCGCGCGCGCAGGCACGCGCCAGCCGGAATTCGAGCACCATCGACTCGGATGCGATGCGGTCGCAGGCGGTGCGAATCTCCGCGAACGGCCCGACGCAGCCGCTTGCCTGCAGCCAGCGCGTGTAGTGACCGAACAGTTCGAAGCTTGCGCCGAGCTGCCGCACCGAATTGAACGAGTACGCGTGGAAGCGTTCGAGCGGCGAATCGGCGAGCGATTTCGCATCGACCTGCAACTGGCGCCGGAATGCCGAGACCGGATTGACGACCGGCAGGCGGCGCAAATGCCGTTGCAGCGACGCGAGCGACGCGTCGCACAGCGCGCGCTCGTCGAGCGGCGCGAACCGTCGCTTCGCGCATTCGACGTACGGCGGCAGCGGCATCGGCGCGCTGCCGCCGACGAGGCCGTTGTAGTCGAAATCCTCGGCCACGTAATAGCCGCTGTTGTGGAAGTAGCCGATCTGGCGCCGCGTGCGATCGATCGAGTCGATGCCGATCGTCGTCTTCGTATGCTGCGTGCGGTAGCTGCTGCCGCGCGTGTCGGGCAGGAACCACGCGTCGACCTCGACGATCATCAGATGGCCGCGCGCGACCTGCGTCTCGACGTGCAGTTCGAGCGGTTCGTAGATCGAGTGCTCCTGCACGACGATCCCGTAGAGCTGCTCCAGTTCGTCGTGCGGAAACTTGAAGAACGTGAACTGGTCGCCTTCGAAATCGAGCGCGATCGTAAACGGCAGCGCCGCGTACGGATTGAGGCCCCACCACCGGAGCACCTCGAGCCACATGTCGACGTAGCAGTTGGTCTGCTTCCAGACCATCTCCTGACTGTGCAGCGGGTGCGGCCGGTAGTGACGAGCGCGGTGGCGCACGTCCTCGAACGACGCGTCCTCGCCGGCGCGAGACACGAATTTCATCGCGTACCCCACAGCACGTCGCGAACTTCGCCGGGCCAGGCGTCGATGTCGAAGCCGTGATGACGGAACAGTGCGAGCGTCAGCCGCTCGAGGCCGAAGCCGACGCA
Source organism: Burkholderia sp. 10_S31 (assembly GCF_056930375.1). Lineage (NCBI taxonomy): Bacteria > Pseudomonadati > Pseudomonadota > Betaproteobacteria > Burkholderiales > Burkholderiaceae > Burkholderia > Burkholderia sp. 10_S31. Next base: position 2,302,924 of record NZ_JBXOWK010000001.1, on the reverse strand, counting down.
GCCCGTGTGCGCGACGTCGCCCGTCGCGGTGCGGATATCCCATAGCAGCCCGAAGTGATCCATGTGGTAGTTGAAGCTCAGGCAGGCGGTCTGTCGGTCGTCGCGCTCGATCGGGATCAGCAGCTCGAACTTCAGGTTCTGCTCGCGCTGGCTGTTCGCGACGATCTTGCCGCCGCGCCCGAAGAACGGATCGTTCGCGAGATCGATCGCGTTCGGCAGGCGCAGCGCCTCGATCATCCGCGTGCCGCGTTCCATCCACGTCGTGCGGAACGCGACGATCTGCTCGGGCGTGCCGATCCGCACGTACTCGCGCATCCGGAACAGCTGCATGCGGGTCGGGTCGAGCGACGGCTCGTGGCGAAAGCAGTACGAGAACACGTCGACGATGCGGCCGTCGTCGGGCAGCGCGCCCGCGCGCGCGACGACCGGATACACCGGGTAGCACGCGGCCGGCGTCATCACGATGTAGGTCGGTTTCTGGCTTTCGGTCCAGTCCTCGCCGCGCTCGAGGCACTGCAGCACGCGCTGGTGCCGCTGTTCGTCGCCGCAGAACGCATGCACGCTGCCCGCGAGTTGCGGAAAGCTCTTCATGTATTCGCTGCGCTCGAATTCGGTGCGGCTCATCGCCGGCGGGAAGCGCAGCACTTCGGCCTGCTGATCGGCACCGAGACGCGTGACGAAGGCGTCGAGCGCTTCGACGACGCGCTCGAATCGCTCGCTGCGGCCGAACAGGCCCTGGATGCCGGTCGACACGAGCAGGCCCGCGTCGATCAACTCGTCGCGCAGCGGATTGACGCCCGCACGGTCGAGCGGCGCATCGGACGGGGTGGCGGAGGGGGCAGCGGAGGGCACGGAGAGGCGATCGTTCACGAATGTTTCTCCAGCGTCGCGGGACGCAGTGCGAGTAGCAGGCTCGAGGTATTGGCGGCAATGCGGTCGTTGCTGATCATCAGCGGCGCCGCGTGCAGGTCGCGCAGGTGGCGGCCGACGCTGAACGACGTGCCGTGCTTGTAGCCGGCCATCCCGCAGATCATCATCGCCTGCTGCGCGACCTCCAGCGCCGTCGACGACACATAGGTCTTCAGCGTGTTGATCTCGGCGGCCCAGGCCATGCCGGCCGACCACGAGCGGATGGACGCGCTCGAATAGAGGCGCAGAACGTTGTCGACGCGTGCCTGCATCGCCTGCATCAGCGCGAGCGATTCGGCGATGCGGCGCGACGCGGGCGATGGCGCGCCGTCGGTCTGGCGTGCCTGCGCGCGGAAGAACTGGTGTGCGCGATGGAACGCGTCGCCGGCCACGCCGATCCACACGGCGGCCCACAGGATGTGCGAAACCGGCACCATCGTCTGTTCCGCGATCTGCGCGAAGGGTACGGGCAGGCATTGCACGGTCGCGCCCTGTGCGTCGAGCACGAAGCCGTTGCTGCACGTGCCGCGCATGCCGAGCGTGTCCCATTCGCCGCGGCGCGTGAGCGTATAGCCGTCGCGCAGCAGCGTGACGAGCACCTGCTCGGACGCCGGCGCGTCGGCGTCGCGCCGCGCGGTCGCGAGGATGCCGTCCGCGTAGTCGCCGTACGAGATCGTCGGCGCGGATTTGCTCAGCCGGAATTCGCCGCCGTTGGCCTCGAGCGCGCACTGGCTCGCGCGCAGGTTGCCGCCGACGCCGTCTTCCGACGTCGCCGATGCGAGCAGCCACTGATGGCGCACGAGCTGCTGCAGGAACAGCTTGTGCCAGCCCTGGTCGGCCGCGTGGTTGACGATGCAGGCGACCTGGATCTGGTGCATCGCGAATACCATCGCCGACGATGCGCAGGCCTGGCCGAGGATGGAGCATGCCGATGCGATGTCGGCGAGCGACGCGCCGGCACCGCCGAGCGAGGTCGGGACCATCGCGCTCAGCAGCCGGCGTGCGCGCATGGCTTCGATCGCCTCGACGGGGCAGCGCGCGTCGCGATCGACGGCATCCGCATGCTGGGCGGCGATGTGCGCGACCGCGTGCGCAGCCTCGTCGAGCCGGCGTGCGTCGTCGTCGGCCGCGAGTTCGGGAAGCAGCGCGCTCATGCGGAATGCTCGGAGCGTTGCAGGGTTGCGATCGTGTCCGCGAGCGCGTCGATGCTGCGGAACAGATTGCGGTTCAGCATCTCGTCGGGAATCTCGATGTTGAACTGCTTCTCGATCGCGAGCATCAACTGGATCGTGTCGAGCGAGGAGAGGCCCGCTTCGTAGAGGTCGTCCCCGTCACCGATCGAATCGATCGCGGCTTCGAGATGGGCGACGTGCTTGAGGATGGTTCTGATATCGTTTTTCACGTGCTGCTCCGGCGTGCGTGGTGTCGTCCGCTCGGGCGGACGCGCGCAGTGCGCTGACATCCCCCCGGCAGTCCGGCATCAGTAGACCATTCGCACGCACGGCGTTCTGTTCGCCACCCTACAGTCGGCTGACTCGGATCGCACGCGAGTGCCGGCTTGCCGCGCGCATCATGCGCGCGCCGTGGCAGCCACGCCCGAGTCGGCCGACAGGATGCGCTTCATCTCGTCGCGCACGATCGCGCGGCAGCCGCACGACAGTTTCTCGAGGCCCGCCAGGTCGGCGAGCACGATCGAGCTGCGGTACTGGCGGATCAGGCCGAGCTTCTGGATTTCTCCGGCCGCGTCCGTGACCGTCTCGCGCCGCACGCCGAGCATTTGCGCGAGCATGCTGTGGGTGATCTGGATCTCGATGCTGCGCGACCGGTCGTACGCGAGCAGAAACCATCTGCATAGCTGATGCTTGAGTACGTGATGGCGGCTGCAGAACGTGATCTGCGATACCTGGGCCATCAGCAGTCGCACGCAGACGAACACGAGATGGCGAATCACCGGCGACGCGTCGAACGCGGCGGCGAAGATGCGCCGGTCGAGCCGGTAGACGAAGCCGTCGCGACATGCGACGGCACGGCACGGCATCCGGCCGCTGCCGCCGATCACGTCGTCGCATACGACACTCTCGCTGCCGATCTCGGCCACTTCGAGCGTCATGCCGCCGGACGACATGTACTGCAGCGAAATTGCCGTCGTGACGGGCAGGTAGACCGCAGTGAGCATTTCACCGGGTTCGCACAGCACCTGGCCTGATTTCAGGTGAACGAGTTGGAGGTTGGCGATCAGCGTGGCGCGTTCGTCGCGGTCGAGGGCCGCGAGAAACCGGTTGGCGTCGAAGCTGTGGGAAAGCTCGATCATGCCGCTCGCATGGGCGACGGCGTCATTGGCCTGGTGGGTCACGGCGCATCCTCGTAAGGGGCGATCGCACATCGCGCGGCGGTATCCACGGGGATTTGGCACGCACGTGCGAATTCATGTTCGTCGGAATTCGAATGCCGATGGCGGGAAAAGGCTAGCACGCTATTGAATTCGATAAATTGCGCATTTCGTCATCTCACAAAGTTTGACGATTCGAGCGCAAACGCAAACGTTATATGGATTTGAGATTCATGTTTTCATTAATTAATCATATTGAAATGGATTGTCGGTAAGCCGTGAATTCCGTGTCGACCGCGAGCCAATCGGGCGATGTCGTGAATCGTACAAGGAAAACATCCGGAATGCATTGAACATTATTTGACAATCGATGCGTGTTGGTTAATTTGTTCAATTGAATCATTGGTTTGCAGTCGATATGTGCGTTCGCTTACAAAGCCGCGAATTAGTGTGACGATTCAAATTTGAGACAGTTTAAAACAGTCATTCGGCGTGCGATGCGCCGCTCGGGCGGCGCGTGAGACATCACGGAAACAATTGAAAACGGGCTGTAAGTATTTGAACGATAAGCTCTGCGCGCCGCCGCTGGTGCCACTGCAAGCGCCGCGGTCATTGATCAGTCGAATCGCGTGCCATCCCCGCGACGATGGTGGGTGTCCGGAAATGAGACGTTTTCGGCGGTTTGCTGCCAGCTATTCGGTCGTTCTGAATCGCGTGTCATTTATATATTAAGGATGGAGCGGGTATTGGCACGTAAATCGCTTATTCAGGCGAGCGTGTCGAAACGGGACTGCCGAATCGATCCACGGCGTGAAGCCGAGGGTCGATTGGATCGAGGGTTGTGGGCCGCAACCCGCGTCGCCGTCCGGATGCGCATTGCGATAACGAGTTCCGCTGACGCGACTGCATGCGGCACGGACAATAAAAGGGATACAGACATGCTTCATCTTCACTCGAGCTACTCGGCGAATGCCATCCTCGATGCCCTCCCGGAGGACAGCATCCGTGCCATCGCACCGCACCTCGAGCTGGTCAGGATCAAGGCCGGCATGCTCGACCGGGTCGGGGAACCGATGCGCCACCTGCATTTCCCGACAACCGCCATGATGTCGGTGCAGCACCTGATGGAGGACGGGGCGATGGTCGAAGTCGCGGTGGTCGGCCGCGAAGGCGTGGTCGGCCTGGCGACGCTCGTCGGCGGCACCGCGGTGTCGAGCCGCGTCGAAGTCCGCATCGGCGGGATGGCCTATCGCGTGCCGACCTGCGTGATGCGCTCGGAATTCGAACGTTCGCCGGCGACGTATCGCCTGTTGCTGAACTACTGCCAGGCGACGATGGCGCAGATTTCGCGCAGCGCGCTGTGCAACCGGCATCACTCGGTCAGCGAACAGTTGAGCCGCTGGCTGCTGCTCGCGCACGACCGGATCGACGGCGACGAACTGGCCGTCACGCAGCAGACGATCGCGAACATGCTCGGCGTGCGTCGCGAAGGCGTGACGGAGGCGGCCGGCAATCTGCAGGAGGCCGGGCTGATCCGGCAACGTCGCGGCCGCATCACCGTGCTCGACCGCGACGGGCTCGAGCGCCAGGCATGCGAGTGCTACGAGCTGATTCGCGCGGACTATCGCCGGTTGCTCGGCTCGCGGGCGGGCGCGCGCGTGCTGCCGGTGCGGCCGCGCATGCAGGACATGCACGGCGGAATGCCCGCGCACGGTGCGTGACGATGCATGCGATGGCGGGTGGAACGAATGCGGTGCGGCGTGCCGCGATCGCCGCGGCCGATGTTGCGTTCGTGCTGGCCGGAACCCTCGCCGCGCAAGCCGCGATGGGGCTCGCGTGGCGTGATCTGTCGGATGCGCAGCGCGGCGCGATCGCATTGCTGTGCGTGCTGACCGTCGCGCTGTTGCCGCATATCTTGCGCGTGCCGCGCGGTGCGGTGTCGCCGCACGGCAGCGGCGCCGTGCTGACGCGCACGGTGATTGCCGTCGTGTGCGCGGGCACGCTGACGGTGGTCGGCACGATGGGGATCATGAACCGTGGCGGCACGGTCACGACGCGCTGGATCGCGCGGACGGTGCTGTCCGGCGACGCTGCGCTGCTGCTCGGCAGGCTGGCGCTATGCGCGCTGGCGATGAAGCGCGGCGATCCGCGCGCGCGGCAGCGGCGGGTCGCGGTCGTCGGCGCGACCGCTTACGGACGCGTGGCGATCGAGCGAATGCAGCTCGAGCCGGCCGGACCGTTCGCGGCGGCCTGCGTGTTCGACGACGATGCGCGGGCCGCGGCCGACGGGATCGGCGGCGTGCCGGTGATCGACGACTGGGTCGTGCTGCGGCGCATGATCCGTGCCGGCGAGATCGACGAAGTGTGGCTCACGCTGCCGATGTCGCACGAGTCGCGCATCCAGCGCATCGTGCGCGAATTGCGCGACGAGTTCGTCGAGCTGCGATTGTTGCCGGACGTGCGGCAGATGGCGGTCGTAGAGCGTTCCACGACCGACGTGCTCGGCATGCCGGCAATCAACCTCGCGACCACGCCGCGCTCGGCGCCGGAACTGTGGGCGAAGTTCGCGTTCGACCGGCTGTTCGCGGTCGCCGTGCTGATCCCGCTGCTGCCGCTGCTCGCGGTGCTGGCGATCGCGGTGAAGCTGTCGTCCCCGGGGCCTGTCTTGTTCAGGCAGCGCCGCAAGGGTGCCGACGGGCGCGAGTTCCATATCCTCAAGTTCAGGACGATGCGCGCGCACCGCGCCCAGCCCGGTGTCGTGCGGCAGGCCTCGCGCAACGATGCGCGCATCACGCCGGTCGGCGCGTTCCTGCGGCGCACGTCGCTCGACGAGCTGCCGCAGTTCTTCAACGTGCTGTTCGGCCAGATGTCGGTGGTCGGCCCGCGTCCGCACGCGATCGAACACGACGACTTCTACCGGCAACTGATCGACTGCTACATGTATCGCTATCGCGTGCGGCCGGGGATCACGGGATGGGCGCAGGTGAACGGCTATCGCGGCGAGACGCGCAAGGTCGAGGCGATGGCCGCACGCGTGAAGTTCGACCTGTTCTACATGCAGAACTGGAGCTTCTGGTTCGACATGAAGATCATCCTGATGACGGTCGTGCGCGGCTTCGTCGGACGCAATGCGTTTTGATTGAGAGGATTACGAAGTATTGAAGGCGGGATTTTTTGCCATCAATGCGACGTGCACCGCAACCGCGAACCACAAGCCGAACTCAGCTATCCGCCGGCGGCTGCCCGGCCGCCGGCAACGCAGCGGGCGAGACAGCGGGGTGGGTGTCGGGCGCGGCTTGCGCGCTCGACGGCTGGACGGCGTGCTGAATCGTCGGCACGACCATCGTCGGGAACAGGGCCGCAAGGGCCACCCAGATGACGACGCCGAACACCATGACGTTCTCCCGGAAAGCCGCGGATTTGCCGCGCATGCTTTCAATCTATGACGCAACTTTTTTCAGGGGATTGATCGACCTCAACGGCCGCTGCGTCAGACGAATGCAGTCTGGCTGGTTTTCGCGTCGGTCCCCGGTTTTCGTGCACACGGTGCGGGCGCTGACGCCGGTCAACACATGCGTGTGCATTGGGTTTATGCTGCGTCGAATGCGTCCGGCGCTTTGTGCATCCGGACGCGTATCCGGGCGCGGCGAGCCAGGCATGCCGGCCCGCCGTGCACCGGCGCGACAACCGCGCACCGCATGCCTCATTGCGCGGAACCCGGAAAAGGAGAGACGGCGATGGCGCTCGACCAAGAACAACGGCAGACGCTGCAGCGGCGGCTGACCGAGAGCGAGCAGGCGTTGCGGGCGGACATCCGGACGAGCGAGGACCAGCGCGCGTCGGAGTCTTATGCCGAGCTCGCCGGCGCGGCGCCGGACGAGGGCGACGAGGCGAATGCCGATCTGTTCGTCGACATGGATCATGCGTTGATCGGGCTGAAGCTGGCCGAATTGCGCGCGATCGGGCGCGCGCAGCAGCGCATGCGCGACGGCAGCTACGGCGAGTGCATCGATTGCGATGCGCCGGTCGGCTACGAGCGTTTGCTCGCGCGGCCGGCCGCCGAGCGCTGCACGCATTGCCAGTTGGTGTACGAGCGTCGCTACGCGACGACGCCGCGCGCATCGCTCTGACGTCGGCGCCGGGGGCGCTCGAACAGCGCGGCCCGCGCAGCACGACACGGACAATCGGCGCAGGATGACCAACGGGCGCCCGCTGCCGTCGACATGCGGCGCCGGGCGGGCGGACGCCGGCGCGCCAGCGCACGGCGCCATCCACGTGGAAGGGAGCCACGCCGATCATGCCGATCCACAATGCCGAGTGCGCGGCCGTGTTCGCCGAAATCGCCGACATGCTCGAGATCCAGGGCGCGAATCCGTTCCGGGTGCGCGCCTATCGCAACGCGGCCCGTACGATTGCCGACTACGGGCGCGACATTCCGGCGATGATCGCGAGCGGCGGCGATCCCGGCCGGATCCCTTCGATCGGCGCCGATCTTGCGGCGAAGCTGCGCGAGATCGCCGCGACCGGCACCTGCGAACTCCAGCAAACGCTGCGCCATGCATTGCCGGGCGCGATCGTCGAACTGCTCGACGTGCCGGGGCTCGGCGCGAAACGCGTGAAGGCGCTGCATGACGCACTACACGTCGACTCGCTCGAACAGCTGCGCGCCGAAGCGAAGAGCGGGCACGTGCGCGCGCTGCCGGGCTTCGGCGCGAAGACCGAAGCGCACCTGCTCGACGCGATCGACGATCGCCTGCAGCGCGAGCCGCAGCGCTTCCTGCTGCCCGATGCCGCGCGATCGCTGATGCCGTTGCTCGAACGGCTGCGCAACGTGGCCGGTGTCGGCGAAGCGGTGCCGGCCGGCAGCTTTCGACGCGGCCGCGAGACGGTCGGCGATCTCGACATCCTGGTGACCGCACGCGATCCGGCCGCGGTGGCCGACGCGTTCGTCGGCTACGGCGATGTCGCGCGCGTGCTCGCGAACGGCAAGACGCGTTCGAGCGTCATGCTCGGCAACGGACTGCAGGTCGATCTGCGCGTCGTCGACGCCGACGCGTTCGGCGCGGCGCTCGTCTATTTCACGGGATCGAAGGCGCACAACATCGCGCTGCGCCGGCTCGCGCAGGCCGGCGGGCTGAAGATCAACGAATACGGCGTGTTTCGCGGCGACGAGCGGATCGCGGGCGCGACGGAGGCCTCCGTCTACGAGGCGATCGGCCTTCACTGGGTGCCGCCCGAATTGCGCGAGGACCGCGGCGAGATCGACGCGTCGCGCGCCGGCACGCTGCCGACCCTGATCGAACGCAAGCATGTCCATGGCGATCTGCACGCGCATACCGATGCATCGGCCGGGCGTGACAGCCTGCGCGCGATGGCGGACGCGGCGCGTGCGCGCGGGCTCGCGTATCTCGCCGTCACCGACCGCATGCCGGATGCCGCCGGCGGCCGCACCGATTGCGACTGGCTCGTGCGGCAGATCGACGAGATCGACCGCGTCAACGCGTCGTTCGACGACTTCGTGCTGCTGAAGGGTGTCGAGGCCGGCATTCGCGAGGACGGCAGCCTCGATGTGCCGGATGACGTGCTCGGCCGGCTCGACCTCGTCGTCGGCGCGGTGCGCGACGGCTTCGACCTGCCGGGCGACGCGCAGACCGAGCGGATCCTGCGTGCGATCGATCATCCGTATTTCACGATCCTTGCGCATCCGACCGGCCGGCTGCTCGGCGAACGCGACGCGTGCGAACTCGACGTGCCGCGCGTGCTCGCCGCGGCCGCCGCGCGCCACTGCTTCGTCGAACTCGACAGCGACCCGCGGCGGCTCGATCTGCCGGACGTGTGGTGCCGCGAGGCCGCGAAGGCCGGCGTCGCGGTCGCGATCGGCTCGGACGCGCAGCGCTCGGACGATCTCGACAACCTCGGATACGGTATCGGCCAGGCGCGGCGCGGCTGGCTCACGCGGCACGACGTGCTCAACACGCGCACGCTCGCGCAACTACGGCCGCTGCTGGCGCGTACGATGGGCGCCAGCAGCGCGTCGAAGCGCGGCCGCCCGAAGGGCGCGTGACGGCCCGCCCGAGTCAGGCCAGCACGTCTTCCGCCGGTACGTACGGCAAGCCGAGCGCGAGCGCGACGGCCTCGTACGTGATGTGACCGTCGCAGACGTTCAGGCCCGCGCGCAGGTGCGGGTCGTCGGTCATCGCGCGTTTCCAGCCTTTGTCGGCGAGCGCGAGCGCGTGGCCGAGCGTTGCGTTGTTCAGCGCGAACGTCGACGTGCGTGCGACCGCGCCCGGCATGTTCGCGACGCAGTAGTGCACGACGCCGTCGACGACGAAGGTCGGCTGCGCGTGCGTCGTGGCATGCGATGTCTCGAAGCAGCCGCCCTGGTCGATCGCGACGTCGACGACGACGGCGCCCGTGCGCATCGTCGCGATCATGTCGCGCGTGACGAGCCGAGGTGCCGACGCGCCCGGCACGAGCACCGCGCCGATCACGACGTCGGCGTCGCGCACGGCTTCGTCGATCGTGTGTGCGTTCGAGCAGACGGTCGTGATCCGGTTCGCGAAGATCAGGTCGAGCTGGCGCAGCCGGCCCACGTTCGTGTCGAGCACGGTGACGCGCGCGCCGAGGCCGACCGCCATCTGCAGCGCGCCGGTGCCCACCACGCCCGCGCCGAGCACCACGACGTGCGCGGCCGGCACGCCGGGCACGCCGGCCATCAGCACGCCGCGGCCGCCGCGCGGGCTTTCGAGGTGGGTCGCCGCGACCTGGATCGACATGCGTCCCGCGACTTCGCTCATCGGCGCGAGCAGCGGCAGCCCGCCGCCGGGGCCCGTCACGGTTTCGTACGCGATGCAGACCGCGCCGGACTTCACGAGCGCCGTCGCCTGCTCGGGATCGGGCGCGAGATGCAGGTACGTATAAAGGATCTGCCCGCGCCGCAGCATCGCGCACTCGGCGGCCTGCGGCTCCTTGACCTTGATGATCATGTCGGCGCGCGCGAAGATTTCGCGCGCGTCGTCGCACAGTGCTGCGCCGGCGGCCGTGTAGTCGTCGTCGAGCAGGCCGATCGCGGTGCCCGCGCCGCGCTGCACGAGCACGGTGTGGCCGTGTCGCGTGAGTTCGCGTGCGCCGGCCGGCGTGAGGCCGACGCGGTATTCATGGTTCTTGATCTCTTTCGGCACACCGATCAGCATGAGTCGCCTCCATGGGTATTCGTCATTGTTGTCATGCCCGGACGCGTTGCGGTCGTCCGGCCGTGCGTGCCGGTGAACGGCACGTGTGCGACGGTGGGCATGCACGGCTCGATGGCCGTATTGGAATAAAAGGGTAGTGGTGCCCGGAGGGAAGTCAAGCGGCGGCCCGGTGCGACGGTATGCGCACTGCACCGCAACACGCGGCGTGGCGTATTGCGACCGGACGTCGCAACGCACAAAGCGTGCGGTTTGGGTATCGTCTTGTGTGGTGCGGAACGGGGCCGCACGCCGGCAACCTTCCGGCTGGATCACGACACAACGACACGATGCGACAAGGAACCTTACCGACATGACCGGCGCGTATTTCAGCGTGCCGACGCTTTGTGCGATCGCACTCATCCACGTCTACTGGGCGTTCGGCGGACGGCTCGGCAAGCGTGCGGCCATTCCGGAGCAGGACGGCGTGCCGCTGCTGCGGCCGACCGCGCTCGGCACACTCGCCATCGCCGCAGCATTGCTGGCCGGCGCATGCGCGGTGGCGTCGCGCGCGGGCTGGCTGTGGCCGAACCTGTATCCCGGCGCGATCGCGTTCGCGGTCGTTGCGCTCGCATTGATCTTCGCGGTGCGCGCGGTCGGCGATTTCCGCTACGTCGGCTTCTTCAAGCGGATCCGCGGGTCGCGTTTCGCGCGGATGGACAGCCTGTGTTATTCGCCGCTGTGCGCGGCGCTCGCGCTGTCGACCGCGTCGATGCTGTGGCCGTGGTGAGCGCCGGGCCGATCGGGGCGGACGTCTTGGCACGAGCGAGGCGGCGGTAACGCGGGTCGCGGTGTCGCGGCGGAAAGCGCCGACCGGCGCGGGTGAGGGCATTCCCGAAAAAACGACATGCGCGGACCGGGCGAAACCTGCGTCTGCGTCCGGCCACCCCGACGAGCAACGACACGATCGCGCCGCGGCTCTTGCGTATTCCGACTTCCGGATTTTCCGATTATTGCGTTTTTCGATGCAATGAATTGCATCGAACCCTTTGGATATGGAACCGGTTCCATTTATAATTCGCGGCACGTGTCGCCAGGCTCGAAATGAGGGTCGTGCACGCTGCGCTTGCCGTCGGTCGGCGCGGCGTCTAAGTTGAATAGGGCCATGGCGATGAAGGGCAGATGCGGGTGGTAACCGGTATTTGTCCGACGATAGACCCGCGAAGAGGTCGACCCCGCGCAGCGCGCCGGAACCGGCGCGCGCGCGGCTGCACGACGGCGCCGCCGCGCACTGCGCGGCCGGCGCCCGTCGTTGTTCGCAATACAGCAAGAACAGGACGGCCGGCCGCGCGCGGCATGGCTACCGTGGCGGGCATGTCGCATGCGAAATGCGCGTCTCCCGAACCACGCTCCCCAACGATCAACATCCGACCATGTCCACGCCACCCGACAAACCCAATTCGCGTCGCCGCTTCCTGCGCACGTCGGTCGCACTCGTGCCGATCGCGTCGGTCGCCGGTTGCGACCTGCGCTCGTCGTCGTCGTCCGCCACCACGGCCGGCAATGCCTCCGCCGCGTCGGCCGGCGCCGAACGCGCGCCGTACAAGCCGACTTTCTTCGATGCGAAGGAGTGGGCGTTCGTCCAGGCCGCGGTCGACCGGATGATTCCGGCCGACGCGGAAGGCCCCGGCGCGCTCGAATCCGGCGTGCCCGAATTCATCGATCGCCAGATGGAAACCCCGTACGCGCACGGCGCGACGTGGTACATGCAGGGGCCGTTCCAGCAGGGCGTGCCCGAGCTCGGCTACCAGCTCAAGCTCGTGCCGCGCGACATCTACCGCCTCGGCATCGCGGCGGTGAACCGTTATTGCGAAAAGGCTCACGGCAAGGCGTTCGCCGACCTCGACGCACCGACCCGCGATACGGTGCTCGGCGCGCTGGAGAAGGGCGGCGCGCAGATCGACGACGTGCCGTCCACCGTGTTCTTCGGCCAGTTGCTGCAGAACACGCGCGAAGGCTACTTCTGCGATCCGGTACACGGCGGCAATCACGACATGGCCGCGTGGAAGATGATCGGTTTTCCGGGCGCGCGCGCCGACTTCATGGATTTCGTCAACCAGAACGGCAAGCCGTATCCGTATGGCCCGGTCTCGATCAACGGGGAGCGTACCTGATGGCCGCAGAAAAGAAGCCGCACGTCGATGCGGTGATCGTCGGCTTCGGCTGGACCGGCGCGATTCTCGCGAAGGAACTGACCGAAGCGGGATTGAACGTGGTCGCGCTCGAGCGCGGCGAGTATCGCGACACTTATCCGGACGGCGCGTATCCGAACACGATCGACGAGCTGACCTACAACGTCCGCAAGAAGCTGTTCCTCGACCTGTCGAAGACGACCGTGTCGATCCGCCACGGCGTGCAGGACACCGCGCTGCCGTACCGGCAGCTCGCCGCGTTCCTGCCGGGCGAGGGCGTGGGCGGCGCGGGGCTGCACTGGTCGGGCGTGCACTTCCGGATCACGCCGGAGGAACTGCGCCTGCGCAGCCACTACGAAGAGCGCTACGGCAAGAAATTCATCCCCGAAGGGATGACGATTCAGGACACGGGTGTCAGCTACGACGAGCTCGAGCCGTATTTCGACTTCGCCGAGAAGGTGTTCGGCACGTCGGGGCAGGCGTACAAGGTCGGCGGCAAGGTGGTCGGCGACGGCAACGTGTTCGAGGCGAACCGCAGCGACAACTTTCCGCTGCCCGCGCAGCTCAATACCTATTCGGCGCAGCGCTTCTTCGATGCCGCGAAGTCGCTCGGGCTGCATCCGTATCGGCTGCCGTCGGCGAACACGTCGGGACCGTACACGAATCCGTACGGCGTGCAGATGGGGCCGTGCAACTTCTGCGGCTACTGCAGCGGCTACGCGTGCTACATGTACTCGAAGGCGTCGCCGAACCTGAACATCCTGCCCGCGCTGAAGCAGGTGCCGAACTTCGAGCTGCGCTCGAAGTGCCACGTGCTGCGCGTGGACCTGGACGACACGAAGAAGCGCGCGACGGGCGTCACCTACGTCGACCCGGCCGGTCGTGAAGTGCACCAGCCGGCCGATCTCGTGATCGTCGCCGCGTTCCAGTATCACAACGTGCACCTGCTGCTGCTGTCGGGCATCGGCAAGCCGTACGACCCGATCTCGGGCGAAGGTGTCGTCGGCCGCAATTTCGCGTACCAGAACCTGTCGACGATCAAGGCGTTCTTCGACAAGGACACGTACACGAACCCGTTCATCGGTGCGGGCGGCAACGGCGTCGCGGTGGACGACTTCAACGCGGACAACTTCGACCATGGCCCGCTCGGTTTCGTCGGCGGCTCGCCGCTGTGGGTGAACCAGGCCGGCGTGAAGCCGATCAGCGGCATCGCGACGCCGCCCGGCACGCCGCAGTGGGGCTCGGCGTGGAAGAAGGCCGTGAAGGACAACTACGCGCACACGATCTCGATGGACGCGCACGGCACGAACATGTCGTACCGCGACGTGTACCTCGACCTCGATCCGACCTATCGCGATTCGTACGGCCAGCCGCTGTTGCGGATGACCTTCGACTGGAAGGACAACGACATCAGGATGGCGCAGTACGTGACCGGGCAGATGAAGAAGATCGCGGAGGCGATGGGGCCGAAGGCGATCGGCGTGTCGACGCGCGAGTTCGGCAAGCATTTCGATTCGCGCGCGTACCAGACGACCCACCTCGTCGGTGGCGCGATCATGGGCACCGACCCGAAGACGAGCGTGCTGAACCGCTATCTGCAGTGCTGGGACGTGCACAACGTGTTCGTGATGGGCGCCTCGGCACTGCCGCAGGGCATCGGCTACAACCCGACCGGGATCATCGCGGCGCTGGCCTACTGGTCGGCACGTGCGATCCGCGAGCAATACCTGAAAAATCCCGCCCCGCTGGTGACCGCATGAAGAGGACGATGAACCACCACAACGCCGTGCGCTGCCTGATCCCGCTGCGGCGCGCGCTGGCGATCGGCACCGCATGGGCGGCGTTTGGCTTCGCCGGTCTGGCCTTCGCGCAGTCGGCGGCGGCTTCGGCGGCGTCCGGTACGGCCGCACCCGTGGCCCGGTCGGCCGACGCGAGCCTGATCAAGCGAGGCGAATACCTTGCCCGCGCGGGCGACTGCATCGCGTGCCACACGGCGAGCGGCGGCAAGCCGTTCGCGGGGGGGCTGAAGTTCGACACGCCGATCGGTGCGATCTATTCGACGAACATCACGCCAGACCCGAAGACGGGCCTCGGCGGCTGGACGCTCGACGACTTCACCCGCGCGGTGCGCGAAGGTGTGCGCAAGAACGGCGACACGATGTATCCGGCGATGCCGTACCCGTCCTACGCGCGCCTGAACGACGACGACGTGAAGGCGCTGTACGCGTACTTCATGCACGGCGTCGCGCCGGTCGAGCACGAGAACCGCGCGGTCGACATCGTGTGGCCGCTGTCGATGCGCTGGCCGCTGACGTTCTGGCGCAAGATGTTCGCGCCGGCGCCGAAGCCGTTCGATGCGGCGCCGTACACCGATCCGGTGGTCGCGCGCGGTGCGTATCTCGTGCAGGGTCTCGGCCATTGCGGCGCGTGCCATACGCCGCGCGCGGCGACGATGCAGGAGCGCGCGCTGACCGACGCGGGCGGCCTCGACTTCCTGGCCGGCGGCGCGGCGATCGACGGCTGGGTGCCGACGAGCCTGCGCGGCGAGCCGCGCACCGGGCTCGGCACGTGGAACGAAACCGAGATCGTGCAGTTCCTGAAGACGGGCCGCACGCTGCGCACGGCCGCGTTCGGCGGGATGACGGACGTGGTCGGCCACAGCATGCAGCACATGAGCGACGACGACCTGACTGCAATTGCACGCTACCTGAAGACGCTGCCGCCGCGCGTGCAGGGCGAGCAGCCGCACGTGTACGATGCGGCCGCCGCGAAGGCGCTGCAAACCGGCGACGCGAGCAAGCCGGGCGCAGCCGTCTATCGCGACAACTGCATGGCCTGCCACCGCAGCGACGGTCACGGCTACACGCGCGTGTTCCCGGCACTCGCCGGCAACCCGGTCGTGCAGGGTGAGGATCCGACGTCGCTGATTCACGTCGTGCTGGAAGGCAGCGCGCTGGAGGGCACGCACACCGCGCCGTCGACCTTCACGATGCCGCCGTTCGGCTGGCGCCTGTCGGACCAGGAAGTCGCGGACGTGTCGAACTTCGTGCGCACGAGCTGGGGCAATACGGGCGCGCCGGTCACGGCCGCGCAGGTCGCGAAGGTGCGCAAGAGCACGCCATCGACGCGACCGGAGCCGCCGCCGGGCGCGCGGTTCCCGCAGGCGTCGCGCTGACGAACTTGGCGGGGCGACGGGGCGTCCGGCCCCGCCCGATCGATCCGCCTCGCGGCGCCGTCTAGCCCGCGAAGTTCGTTCCGTGCGACCGGGGTTGCACCCCGTAATGGCGCGCCACCGCGTGAATTTTTCGCGGCGGCGCGCCATTTTTTCCGTGTCATCCCTTATCCTTTCATTCTTGAACCTTACTAAATAGTTACAAGAACTTGGGAGGGGGGATGCCTCATGATGTCAGCCTGATTGCGTTGCTCGCGGCCGGTTTCGGCCTCGCGATGATCTTCGGTTACCTCGCGTCGCTGCTGAAAATGCCGCCGCTCGTCGGCTATCTGCTTGCCGGGATCGTGATCGGCCCCGGCACGCCCGGTTTCGTCGGCGATCTGTCGCTCGCGCAACAGCTTGCCGAAGTCGGCGTGATGCTGCTGATGTTCGGAGTCGGTCTCCATTTCTCGCTCGGCGACCTGCTCGCGGTGCGCAAGATCGCGCTGCCGGGGGCCATCGTCCAGATTACCGTCGCGACGCTGCTCGGCGGCGGGCTCGCGCTCGCATGGGGCTGGAGCGTTGGCGCGGCACTCGTGTTCGGCCTCGCGCTGTCGGTCGCGAGCACGGTCGTGTTGCTGCGCGCGCTAGAAGGGCGCGGGCTCGTCGAGACGGTCAATGGGCGCATCGCGGTCGGCTGGCTCGTCGTCGAGGATCTCGTGATGGTGCTCGTGCTCGTGCTGCTGCCGCCCGTCGCGGGGCTGCTCGGCGGCACGCCGCCCGGCGACGTGCACGCGGCCGGCGGCAGCGTGTGGGGCACGCTCGGCGTCACGATGCTGAAGGTCGCCGCGTTCATCGCGCTGATGCTGGTGGTCGGCAAGCGCGTGTTTCCGCGCATTCTGTGGCTCGTCGCGCGTACCGGTTCGCGTGAGCTGTTCACGCTTTGCATGATCGCCGCGGCGGTCGGCATCGCGTTCGGCGCGGCGAAGCTGTTCGACGTGTCGTTCGCGCTCGGCGCATTCTTTGCCGGGATGATGATGCGCGAGTCGGAATTCAGCCGGCGCGCGGCCGACGAGACGCTGCCGCTGCGCGACGCGTTCTCGGTGCTGTTCTTCATTTCGGTCGGGATGCTGTTCGATCCGAAGGTGCTGCTCGCCGAGCCGCTGCACGTGATCGAGGTCGCGGCGATCGTGTTGATCGGCAAGACGCTCGCGGCGGTCGCGCTCGTGATCGCGTTCCGTTATCCGCTGAACACCGCGCTGACGGTCGGCGCGGGTCTCGCGCAGATCGGCGAGTTCTCGTTCATCCTCGCGGGTCTTGGCCGGGCGCTCGGACTGCTGTCGGCCGAGGGGCAGAGCCTGATTCTCGCGGTTGCGCTGATCTCGATCGCGATGAACACGCTGCTGTTCGCGATGATCGATCCGGCGCTCGTATGGATCCGCAAGCATTCGGCGTTCGCGCGCAAACTCGAGGCTCGCGACGATCCGCTCGCCGCGCTGCCGATGTCGACGCCGCAGACGCACCTGACCGGCCAGGTCGTGATCATCGGCTACGGCAAGGTCGGCACGCGGATCGCACATGCGCTGGACGAGCGCGGGATCGCGTATGTCGTCGTCGAGCAGAACCGCGAACTCGTCGAGAAGCTGCGCGCGGACGGCGTCGCGGCCGTGTCGGGCGACGCGATCGAGCCGGTCGTGCTCGTGCAGGCGCATATCGCGCGCGCCGGGATGCTGGTCGTCACGCTGCCGGACGTATTCGACGTGCGGCAGATCGTCGAGATCTCGCGCACGCTGAACCCGGCGCTGGAGGTCGTGCTGTGCACGAACAGCAGCGACGAGGCCGCGTTGCTGTCGAGCGAGGGCGTCGGCACGGTGTTCATGGGCGAGAGCGAACTCGCGCGCGGGATGACCGAGCACGTGCTCGGCAGGATGGTGAGGCCGGTGGCGGCAGCGCATTGACGGTCGCGCGGCCGGGTCCGCCCGGTTAGCGGGATTGCACCGGCCGTCGGAACGGCGGGAACGGCGCAAGGGCGCGTGCGAGGCATTCGGCACGGCGAAGCGCACACGCATGCGTCGGCAGCCGCGCCCGGTACCATCCGGCAGGCTTCAGCCTGCCGCCTTCGTCTGGACGGCCGCGCCGGCGCCGGGTTGCTCGGCCGTCTTCACCGGCATTGCCGCCTTCTGCGCGGCCGCCGTCTTCGGTTGCACCGCGGCCTTCGGCGCTGCGACCGTCTTCTGCGGGGCCACCGCCTTGGCCGGCGCATTCGGCGTCGGCTCGACCGGCGCGTCGGGCGGCACGCCGAGCAACTGCAACGAGCCGCTCGTGACCGACGAAAACACCGGGCCGGCCACCGTGCCGCCGTAGTAGCCCTTGCCGCGTGGCTCGTCGATCATCACCGCGACGATCAGGCGCGGGTTGCTCATCGGCGCCATCCCCGCGAACAGTGCGCGGTACTTGCCCTTCGCATAGGTCGCGCCGACCTGCTTGCGCGCCGTGCCGGTCTTGCCGCCGATCCGGTAGCCGTCGACGCGCGCGCGGCGCCCCGTGCCGCCTTCGCCGACCGCCGACTCGAGCATCGCGCGGATCGCCGCCGCGGTTTGCGGCGACGTCACGCGGTGGCCGCGATGGGCATCGATCGTCTGAGGGTCGGAGCCGTTCTTCAGCAGCGACACCGGGTGCAGCGTGCCGTCGCCCGCGTAGGCGGTGTAGGTCTGCGCGATCTGCAGCAGCGACATCGACAGCCCGTAGCCGTATGCCATCGTCGCCTGCTCGATCGGCCGCCAGCGCTGGTAGCCGCGCAGGCGGCCCGATGCGACGCCCGGGAACGTCAGTTCCGGCGCACGGCCGATCCCGTATTCCTGGTACTTGTTCCAGATCGTTTCGGCCGGCAGGTTCAGCGCCAGCTTCGCGAGCGCGACGTTGCTCGACTTCTGCAGCGCCTGCGAGACGGTCAGCGAGCCGTGGTTCGACGTGTCGTGGATCACGGCCGGGCCGATCTTGTAGGTGCCCGGCGACGTGTTGATGATCGTGTTGGGCGTGACCTTGCGCTCGTCGATCGACAGCGCGACGACGAGCGGCTTGATCGTCGAGCCGGGTTCGAACGTGTCGATCACCGCGCGGTTGCGCAATTGCTGGCCCGTCAGCCGGGCGCGATCGTTCGGGTCGAAGGTCGGGTAGTTTGCGAGCGCGAGGATCTCGCCGTTCTGCGCGTCGAGCACGACGACGCTGCCGGCCACCGCGTTGTTCTCGATCACCGCGGCCTTGAGCTGGCTGAACGCGAGCTGCTGGATGCGCCGGTCGATCGTCAGTTCGATCGTCGCGCCGTGCTGCGCGGGGACGAGCGGGCGCGTGTCGGACACGATGCGCCCGAGCCGGTCGCGGATCACCTCACGCTGCCCGGACGTGCCCGACAGCCGCCCATTCGCCGCGAGCTCGACGCCTTCCTGGCCCTTGTCCTCGACGTTGGTGAAGCCGACCACGTGCGCGGCCGATTCGCCTTCCGGATAGAAGCGCTTCGAATCGGCGATCTGCGTGATGCCGTCGATCGCGAGCTTGTCGAGCCGGCTCGCGGTGTCGGCGTCGACCTGCCGCTTGAGCAGCACGAACGTACGGTCGTTGCGCAAGCGGCGCTTCACTTCCGCGAGCGGCATGTCGAGCAGCTTCGCGACCTGCGGATAGTCGATTTCGGCGACCTGTTTCGGGTTTGCCCAGATTTCATAGGTCGACAGGCTGACCGCGAGCATCGCGCCATTGCGATCGACGATGCGCCCGCGCATCGCGTCGAGCTCGATCGTGCGCTGGTAGCGCTTCTGGCCTTCCCCGACGTAGAAATCCTGGTTCGCGATCTGCACCCAGAACGCGCGTCCGATCAGCGCGGCGAAACCGATGGACACCATGATCACGACGAACTTCGAGCGCCACATCGGCAGGCGCGACGCGAGCATCGGATGCTTGGTCGCGGCGGCGTACGGATCGGCGGGATGGGTCTTCTTTTTCACGCTCATGCAAGGGCCGGGTCGGGCCGCCGGACGGCGGCGAGTCAGTCGGAATAATGTGATTGTAATAAATGAGTAAACATCATGTGGGGAAAGTATGTTTCGGCCCCGTAAAAGATGCGTATTCAAGGCCGGATAGGGCGGAACGAGGCGGGAACGAGGTGGGAGCGACGGCGAGGCGTCGCTCGCCGGTTCGCCCGATCGGGAGGGCGCGGTGCGATCGTTACCACCGCGCCGCCGCGATCCAATTAACCCGGCCCCGATTAATTTCGAGACGGGAAAATAAAAAGCGCCTCGGAGAGAGGCGCCTTATTTCTGAATATCGAAATGAATATCGCGGAAACTGGAATAAACCCGAAAACCCCAGAGGAATGCCGTCAAAAATACCTATCGCGCGACGGAAATAAATTCCTCGTATTCCGGCTCCACCGTGGAGCGATCGACCGCCTGCAGGCGCCACGCGCCGTGCGGGTGCTCGCCGGCGAGCACCGCGGGACCCTGCTCGCGCTGCGAAGCGCTGAACGACAGGCCCTTCAACTGGCACACGGCATTCCCGCTGTCGGCCGCGCAGAGGGCCATCGCGCCTTCTACGTCCCGAACCTTGCCCCAGGTCGGAAGATCGATGCCCTGGTGTGCCTCGCGTGACCACAGGCCCTCGTCGGTATCGACCCACAGCACCGCGAAGGCGTGTCGGGTTGCCGATTCGCTGCCATTAATCCGAATGGTGAGGCGCATTGGATCTTCTCCTGAAGAAAATGACACATTCGACCGTTTTGGTTTGAACAGTCTAGATAGACTGACGTGAAACGCAAGTGATAATCCTCAATAAATCCGAATTGAGTCTATTGGGGTTTCAGATGAAACGACGTCTGACGATCCATCACGATTCCGGCAGCGCGAGCAAACGCAGGCGCCAGCGCGATCCGCGCGCCGTGACCGGACGCTGGCGGGCCGAGGACATGCGATGACCTGGGGCGGTGGCCGCGTCGAAGTGCCGCGCTGAAAGCGGTCTCACCCGACGCGCGCGGGTCGTCCTGTCATGCACGCCGCAAAATGCCGACCGACCGGACGTTTCAATGATTTGACGGCCCGGCGGCTACGACACACTCCGACATTCGCGTACAAATCCGCACACTTTCACGAAACTTTCAGGACAGACTTGCGGGCGATCGGACCCCACACTTGGCATTTCCCGATCCTGCGCTGCGGACGCCCGTCCGTGGCGGGCCGCCACCTCTTTCCGGAGACGCGATCGACGCGATCGCGGGCTGCAGCCCGATCGGGATTGCCGGGCGTGCGTCGGCCCCGGCCCGGCCGACCGCCGTACGCCACCCCGCTACCCGGGGCAGCCGCGCCGTCCGGCCGATTCTTCGAAGGAGACTATCGTGCTGATCTGGAAAACCGCGTTGTCGCTCAACTGGCGCACGAGCCTCGTTTCGCCGGCCAGCGCACCGGTCGCGGCGGCCAACGTCGGCGGGCTGGTGCTTACCGGTGCCACCGGCTTCATCGGCAGTACCGTGCTGACGGCGCTCGTCAACGCAGGGTTGCTGGAACGGATCGTGTGTATCGTGCGTGCCGAGAATCGCGGCCACGCGGTCGCGCGTCTGCGCGAAGCGGCGCTGCGCGCGGGGCTTGCGCCGTACTGGGCATCGCGTCTCGGCGACGCGAACGTGGTCGTCGGCGCGCTCGGCGACGTGTGGCAGGGCCCCGATGCGCCGCGTCTCGCCGGCGCGACCCACGTGATCCACTGCGCGGGCCATGCATCGCCGGCCGACGGTGCGCACCTGCAGGCGGACATCGCCGATTCGCTCGGTTTCGCCGCGCGCTTCGCGCACGCGCCGCAGCTGCAGCGTTTCGTCTATGTCGGCACCGCGTTTGCACATGCCGGCCGCGGCGGGATCGTCCACGAGGAAATGGCCGGCCCGGTGGCGAGCGGCGCCGCGCACGGCGGCGATGGGCTGCCCGGCGCGGTGCTCGCAGCCGACTACCTGCACGCGAAAGCGGAAACGGAGCAGCGCCTGCGCGGGCTCGGCCTGCCGCTCGTCGTCGTGCGTCCGTCGCATGTCGTCGGCCACACGGTGCTCGGCACGCGGCCCGCGCCGAATTCGTTCTGGATGTTCCGCGTCGCGCATGCGGCGCGCCGCTTCACCGCGCGGCCGATGACGCGCATCGACATCGTGTCGGTCGACGACGTTGCGCGCGCGACGATGCTGTTGGCCGTAAAGCCGACGCTGATGCACGACGTGTATCACGTGTCGGCCGGCGACGAGGCGCCGCAGGTCGCGCAGATCGTGCGCGCGATGGACGAGGCGGCCGGCATGACGGGCGCGCCGCGCTACGCGGCATGCGTGCCGGCCGAACTGCCGCTCGTGGTGCGCGACGTGCTCGGGCGGCACGATCCTGCGCTCGAGCGTGTGATCGGCCGGGCGCTGCAGCGTTGCGCGGAATTCGCGACGGTCGATCGCGTATTCGACAATCGCCGCGTGCGCGACGAAATCGATTTCGAGCCGCTGCCGTTTGTCGATTACGTCGAGGAATGCATGCGCACGTCGCGCGGCGTCGCGGTGACCGAGCTGATGCGCGGCGCGCTGCACTGAGCGCCCGCGCGATACGGCACCTGCTGGTTCAGGTTCGCGGCCGCTTGCGGCGGCCCGGTGCCGGCAGGTCCTACGACGCGCTGCCGAGCTCGATCAGCCGGTCGAGCGCGCGATAGATGTCGTCGAGGCCGTCCTGGCCGAAACGCGCTTCAAGCTGACGATACTGCTCGTCGATACGCGGACCGATTTCGGTCACCAGCTTCTTGCTCTGCGGCGTCAGGCTCACCAGCAGCCGGCGCTGATCTTCCTGCGCGCGCATGCGCGTAATCAGGCCGTCGCGTTCCATTCGTTCCAGCACGCCCGTCAGGCTTGGGCTCAGGATGCAGCAGCGGCGTGCGATCTGTCCTGCTTCGAGCGCATGTGTCGGCTCGCCGTCGAGCACGCGGATGATCCGCCATTGCTGTTCGGTCAGCGCGAATTCCTTGAGAATGGGGCGGAACATGCCCATCAGCGTTTCGCGGGCCTCGAGCAGCAGCATGGCCAGGTTGCGATGGTCGAGCGTACGGTTCATCGGGGGTGGGGAATGGACGGGGACGCATCAATCTTAACAGCCGATGGTGATGAATTCCGCATATCAGGGTAATCAAGGTTGCCAGCGTCCGGTTGTTTATTTAAGATATTAACTATTGACGATGCGCCGCGACGCGCGGCAGGGGAATGACGCATGGAGCTGTCTTGCAGGACCGCCGCGGCGCCGCCGCTGCCGGTCGCCATCGGTACCGTCTACGGTGCGCTGCTCAACGAGCGCGCCGCACTCGACGCGCTCGGCGATGCCGTGCACGCACCGCCTTACGGCCGTCCGCCGCAGGCGCCGATCCTTTACATCAAGCCGGCCAACACGCATGCGGCGGACGGCGCGGCGGTCGTGGTGCCGGCCGGCATCGACGCGCTGGAGATCGGCGCGTCGGTGGCCGTCGTGTTCTCGCGACGCGCGACGCGCGTGCCGGCCGCGCAGGCGCTCGACTACCTGCACGGCTTCACGCTTGCGAGCGACGTGTCGGTTCCGCATCCCGATTACTACCGTCCGGCCGTGCGCTTCAAATGCCGCGACGGCTTCTGCCCGCTGGGTCCGGCGATCGTGCTGGCGGCCGCGCTCGGGGACGTCGACGCGATCGGCCTGACCGTGCGGATCGACGGCAACACGGCGGTGTCCGCGTCGACCGCCACGCTGATCCGCCCGGTGCGCGAACTGATCGCCGACGTGACGGCCTTCATGTCGTTCGACGCGGGCGACGTGCTGCTGCTCGGCGTTCCGGGCGCCGCACCGCGCGCCCGCGCGGGCAGCACCATCGAGATCGCCGCCGACGGCATCGGCACGTTGCGGCATACGCTGATTGCGGAGGACGCACGATGAAGACGGCGCGCGTGATCTACAACGGCGCACTGCATGCGGCCGAACCGGCGGGCGACGGCGTGATTCGCCTCGACACGGGGCGCGTGATCGCCGAGGACGCGGTGACGTGGCTGCCGCCAATCGCGCCGCGCACGACGTTCGCGTTGGGCCTGAACTACGCGGACCACGCGAAGGAACTCGCGTTCAACGCGCCGAGCGAGCCGCTGATCTTCCTGAAGGGGCCGAACACGTTCATCGGCCACCGGTCGCACACCGTGCGCCCGGCGGATGCAACGCACATGCACTACGAGTGCGAGCTGGCCGTCGTGATCGGCCGTCCGGCGCGCAACGTGAGCCGCGCGCAGGCGCTCGATTACGTCGCCGGCTATACGGTCGCGAACGACTATGCGATCCGGGATTACCTCGAAAACTACTACCGCCCGAACCTGCGCGTGAAGAACCGCGACACCTGCACGCCGCTCGGGCCGTGGTTCGTCAGCCGGGACGAAATCGGCGATGCGGGCGGCCTGACGCTGCGCACGACGGTGAACGGCCAGGAGACGCAGCGCGGCAGCACGCGCGACATGATCTTCGACGTGCCCGCGCTGATCGAGCATATCAGCGGCTTCATGACGCTCTCGCCGGGCGACCTGATCCTGACCGGCACGCCGGAAGGATTGGCGGACACGAAACCGGGCGACGAGGTCGTGACGGAAATCGAAGGGATCGGCCGGCTCGTGAACACGATCGTCGGCGAAGCAGACTACTATCGCGCCGGCTGAGCCCGTCGCCCAAGGAGAGAGCATGACCATCAAGCACTGGATCGACGGCCGCGAAGTCGAGAGCCGCGAGACCTTCACGACGCTGAACCCTGCGACGGGCGACGTGATCACCGACGTCGCGTCGGCCGGCGAGGCCGAAGTCGACGCGGCCGTGCGCGCGGCGAAGGAAGCGTTTCCGAAGTGGGCGAACACGCCTGCGAAGGAGCGTGCGAAGCTGATGCGCAAGCTCGGCGAACTGATCGAGAAGAACGTGCCGATGCTCGCCGCGCTCGAGACGCAGGACACCGGCCTGCCGATCGCGCAGACGAGCAAACAGCTGATTCCGCGCGCGTCCGAGAACTTCAACTTCTTCGCGGAAGTGTGCGTGCAGATGAACGGCCGCACGTATCCGGTCGACGACCAGATGCTGAACTACACGCTGTACCAGCCGGTCGGCGTGTGCGCGCTGGTGTCGCCGTGGAACGTGCCGTTCATGACCGCGACGTGGAAGACGGCGCCGTGTCTCGCGCTCGGCAACACGGCCGTGCTGAAGATGTCGGAGCTGTCGCCGCTGACGGCCGACCAGCTCGGCCGGCTCGCGCTCGAAGCCGGCATTCCGCCGGGCGTGCTGAACGTCGTGCAGGGTTACGGCGCGACCGCCGGCGATGCGCTGGTGCGCCATCCCGACGTGCGCGCGGTGTCGTTTACGGGCGGCACGGTAACGGGCAAGCGGATCATGGAACGCGCCGGCCTGAAGAAGTATTCGATGGAGCTTGGCGGCAAGTCGCCGGTGCTGATCTTCGACGATGCCGATTTCGACCGCGCGCTCGACGCGTCGCTGTTCACGATCTTCTCGATCAACGGCGAGCGTTGTACCGCGGGCTCGCGGATCTTCGTGCAGCGCACGATCTACGACCGTTTCGTGCAGGAATTCGCGCGCCGCGCGAACAACCTGGTGGTCGGCGACCCGTCCGATCCGGGCACGCAGCTCGGCGCGATGATCACGCGCCAGCACTGGGAGAAGGTAACCGGCTACATCCGCATCGGCGAGCAGGAAGGCGCGCGCGTGGTCGCGGGCGGCGCGGACAAGCCGGCCGGTCTCGCCGATCATCTTCGCCACGGCAACTTCGTGCGGCCGACCGTGTTCGCGGACGTCGACAACCGGATGCGCATCGCGCAGGAAGAGATCTTCGGGCCGGTCGCGTGCCTGATCCCGTTCGAGGACGAGGAAGAAGGGCTGCGGCTCGCGAACGACACGTCCTACGGGCTCGCGTCGTACATCTGGACGCAGGACGTCGGCAAGGTGCATCGCCTCGCGCGCGGCATCGAGGCCGGGATGGTATTCGTGAACAGCCAGAACGTGCGCGACCTGCGCCAGCCGTTCGGCGGCGTGAAGGAATCGGGCACCGGGCGCGAGGGCGGCGAGTACAGCTTCGAGGTGTTCGCGGAGATCAAGAACGTGTGCATCTCGATGGGTTCGCATCACATTCCCCGCTGGGGCGTGTAACGGGCGCGGGGCGTTTCGGCGCAAAAGAATACGGAGACTTGATGATGGGCAAACTGTCCCTCGCCGCGAAGGTCACGCACGTGCCGTCGATGTACCTGTCGGAGTTGCCCGGCAAGCATCACGGCTGCCGCGAGGCAGCGATCCGCGGCCATCGGCTGATCGGCGAGCGCTGCCGTGCGCTCGGCGTCGACACGATCGTCGTGTCGGACGTGCACTGGCTCGTCAACGCCGGCTATCACGTGAACTGCAATGCGCGCTTCTCGGGAATCTACACGAGCAACGAGCTGCCGCATTTCATCCGCGACATGCAGTACGCGTATCCGGGCAACCCGGAACTCGGCCGCCTGATCGCCGAGACGGCCAGCGCGCGCGGCATCGCGACGCGCGCGCACGAGATCGACAGCCTCGAGCTCGAATACGGCACGCTCGTGCCGATGCGCTACATGAACGGCGACCAGCACTTCAAGGTCGTGTCGATCGCCGGCTGGTGCATGTGGCATCAGCTCGACGAGAGCCGGCGCTTCGGCGAGGCGCTGCTCGAAGCGATCGAGAAGAGCGATTCGAACGTCGCATTCCTTGCGAGTGGCTCGCTGTCGCATCGCTTCAACGACAACGGCAGCCCCGAGGAATCGATCCACCAGATCAGCCGCGAATTCTTCCGGCAGGTCGACCTGCGCGTGGTCGAGCTGTGGAAGCAGGGCGATTTCAAGACCTTCTGCGCGATGCTGCCCGAGTACAACGTGCATTGTCACGGCGAAGGCGGGATGCACGACACGGCGATGCTGCTCGGCCTGCTCGGCTGGGATCGCTACGACAAGCCCGTCGAGATCGTCACCGACTATTTCGCGAGCTCGGGCACCGGGCAGATCAACGCGATCTTCCCGCTCGCCTGAGCGCCGCATCACCTATCCGGAGCGTTGCCATGCCACACATCGTCGTCGAATACACCGCGAACATCCGCGACGACGCGCGCATTCCCACGCTGCTGCGCACGATCAACGCCACGCTGATCGCGCAGGGCGGCGTGTTTCCGACGGGCGGCATCCGCTCGCGTGCGATCGAGCTGCAGGACTACTGCGTCGCCGACGGCACCGAGGACGACGCGTTCGTCCACGTGACGCTGAAGATCGGCTCGGGCCGCAGCGACGAGACCAAGAAGGCCGCGTGCGACGCGCTGTTCGACGCGATCAAGGCGCATTTCGCGGAGCTCTACGCGAAGCGTTATCTCGCGCTGTCGATGGAACTCACCGAGTTCAGCGAAAGCGGCTCGTACAAACACAACAACATCCACGCCCGCTACAAGCGGGCCGGCTGAACCCATTCCCGATCCGACCATGCTCGAACCCGCCATCATCGACCAGCTCGCACGGTGTCTGCACGACGCCGAGCGCGAACGCACGCAGATCCGCCAGATCTCGCTCGACCATCCCGACATCACGATCGACGACGCATATGCGATCCAGCGCGCGTGGGTGGCACTGAAACTCGTGGAAGGTCGCACGCTCAAGGGCCACAAGATCGGCCTCACGTCGAAGGCGATGCAGAACACGTCGCAGATCGACGAACCCGATTACGGCGCGCTGCTCGACGACATGTTCTTCGACGACGGCGGCACGATCCCGACCGGACGCTTCATCGTGCCGCGCGTCGAGGTCGAGCTCGCGTTCGTGCTCGGCAAGCGGCTCACCGGCCCGAACTGCACGATCTTCGACGTGTATGACGCGGTCGACTACGTGGTGCCCGCGCTCGAGATCATCGATGCGCGCAGCCAGTCGATCGATCCCGATACGAAGCGGCCGCGCAAGGTGTTCGACACGATCGCCGACAACGCGGCGAACGCGGGCGTCGTGATCGGCGGGCGGCCGGTGCGGCCGCAGGACGTCGATCTGCGCTGGGTTGCCGCGATCATGTCGCGCAACGGCGTGGTCGAGGAAACGGGTGTCGCGGCCGGCGTGCTGAATCATCCTGCCAATGGCGTCGCGTGGCTCGCCAATCGGCTGTCACGCTTCGACGTCGCGCTGGAGCCGGGGCAGATCGTGCTGGGCGGCTCGTTTACGCGGCCGTGCGCAGCGCGGCCGGGCGACACGTTCAGCGTCGACTACGGCCCGCTCGGGACGATCCAGTGCTACTTCGAGTGAGGTGAGCGAGCGATGCAGATTCCGTCGAATGTCTTCAAGGCCGCGCTCGCGCGCGGCGACGCGCAGATCGGGCTGTGGCTCGGGCTCGCCGATCCATACAGTGCCGAAGTCGTCGCGGGCGCCGGTTTCGACTGGCTGCTGATCGACGGCGAACATGCGCCGAACACGGTGCCGACGATCCTCGCGCAGTTGCAGGCGATCGCGCCGTATCCGTCGCATCCGGTCGTACGCGTGCCGTGGAACGATCCGGTGATCGTCAAGCAGGTGCTCGATCTTGGCGCACAGACGCTGCTCGTGCCGATGGTGCAGAGCGCCGACGAAGCGCGCGCGGCGGTGGCCGCGACGCGTTATCCGCCGCACGGCATTCGCGGGGTCGGCAGTGCGCTGGCGCGCGCGTCGCGGTGGAATCGGGTCGGTGACTATCTGCATCGTGCGAACGACGAGATGGCCGTGCTCGTGCAGGTCGAGACGCGTGCGGGGCTCGACGCGATCGATGCGATTGCGCGGGTCGAGGGCGTGGACGGCGTGTTCATCGGTCCGGCGGATCTCGCTGCCGATCTCGGGCATCTCGGCAATCCGGGGCATCCGGATGTGCAAGCGGCGATCGACGGCGCGATCCGGGCGATCAGGGCAGCCGGCAAGGCGCCGGGGATTCTCAGCGCGGATGAGGCGGCGGCGCGGCGGTATCTGGAAGCGGGGGCGTTGTTTGTCGCGGTGGGAGTCGATACGACGCTGCTGGCGAGGGGGGCGGAGGCGCTGGCGGTGCGGTTCAAGGGGAAGGGCGAGGTGGCGACGAAGCGGGATGCGACGTATTGAGCGATACCGGAGGTTGCTAGTTCCATAGAGTTCGATCGAATTTCGTTGACTGAGATTAAGATTTCGCATTCCAAAACCTATATTGGAGTGCGCGATGCCCCATACGTCGACGTCTGACACGATCTTGCCCGTGGACCGCGAGGTGCAGGCGGCTGTCGAAGGGCAGCGTGCGCTGGCGGCTTGCCTCGCCACGCGAACGGAAATACAGGACGTGTCAGGAATTTCGTGTGCTGAGGTCGGTTAAAAAGTCTCAGCTGATGGCGGCGGTGAATCGCTCGCCGAACAGAATGGCGAATTGATTGACTGCTTGCCGCCAAGTGATAGGCGGCATCTTCCAATCCTTTTCGATGTTGCGCAAGGCCAGATACAGCAGTTTGCTGGCGGCTTCGTCGCTCGGGAAGTGGCCGCGATTCTTGACGATCTTGCGCAACTGCATGTGCATGCTCTCGATGGCGTTGGTCGTATATACGATTCGACGCACCTCGGGCGGATAGGCGAAGAAGGGAATCACCTGCTCCCATTGGCGCTGCCACATGGCCGCGACGGTAGGGAATTTGCGGCCCCACTCGCTTTGCGCAAAGGCATCCAGCGCCGCTGCCGCCGCCTCGGCCGTGGCGGCCTGGTAGATCGGCTTGATCGCGGCGGCCAGCGGCTTGCGGTCCTTCCAGCTCGCCAGATTCAGCGAATTGCGGATCAGATGCACGATGCAGGTCTGGATTTGGGCGGCCGGATAGACCGCCTCGATCGCTTCGGGGAAGCCGCGCAAACCGTCGACCACCGCGATCAGGATGTCGTGCAAGCCGCGGTTCTTCAGCTCATTGAAGACTTTCAGCCAGAACTTGGCGCCTTCGGTTTGCTCGATCCACAAACCCAGCACTTCCTTGCGGCCGTCGGCGCGGATACCCAGCGCCAGATACACCGCCTTGTTCTTGACCATACCTTCGTCGCGAATCTTCAGTCGCAGCGCGTCAAAGTACACGATCGGATACATGGCTTCGAGCGGACGCTGCTGCCATTGCTCGACGTCGGCCAGCACTTCATCGGTGACCGTGGAAATCAGGTCGGGCGACACCTGCAGTCCGTACAGTTCCAGCAGATGACCCTGAATCTCGCGTACGCTCATGCCGCGTGCGTACATGCTGATGACGTGGTCGTCGAAGCCGGGCAGCCGGCGTTGATACTTGCCGACCAATTGCGGCTCGAACGTCGCCTGCCGATCGCGCGGAATATCCAGCCTCAGTTCGCCGTTGGGCGTCAGGACCGTCTTGGGGCTCGTGCCGTTGCGGTGATTGCCGGCCTTGCCTTGCTCAGTCTCGGCTTCCAGATGGTGGCTCAGCTCGGCCGCGAGCATGCGCTCGGCCAGCTGCTTCTTGAGCTGGCCGGCCAAACCCGATTCGCCCAGGATCGACTCGGCATCCTTGCCCTGCACCTGGGCAAGCAACTGATCGATCAGCTCATCGGGAAACAGCTTCGGTGCCTTCGGATTCTTGCTCTTCTTCGTCACGGTTGCTTCGGTCATAGGACGTTATTTCCGTTATCGTCTCATGACCTCGGCACACTAAAAATCTGACAGGCTCGAAATACAGCGCATCCAGATTTTCGACGACGAAAATTGCGCGCATCAAGTCGAACTCCCGACGTCTGCACTGCGCCTGCTGGTTGACATCCTCGCTGAACTCGCCGATGGCAACGCCGTCAAGGTCGTGCCTGTTCATGCTGGGCTGACGACGCAGGAAGCGGCTGACTTGCTCAATGTGTCGCGGCCGCATCTCATAAAGCTTCTCGAATCGAAGGCGCTGCCGTATCACAAAACCGGAAAGCACCGTTGTGTGCGCTTGTCCGATCTGACGCGCTACAAGACGGAACGCGATCAGGTTAGCATCGATGCAATGGAAGAACTGAGCCGGCAAGCGCAAGAGTTCGGAATGGGCTACGAATGACGAGGTCGCCGTTCACAGTTGACAACGATGCTTGGGTGCTTTGTCCCGAACCGCGGGACTGCCTGCCGCTTGTTTCACGACACGAGTTTTCCGCGTTGGCGACTCCGTCGAATCTGTGATTCTTGATGAACGGCGCATGCGTAACGTTGTGAACCGGTGAGTGAATCTGTAAGGTCCGGGATTCTACAACCCGAGGGGAAGCCACGGTGAGCGATAACGATAGGATTCCGTACTTCAGGATCAACAAGCTGATTTGGAAATGGAAGCTATGCGACGGGGACGATGGGGAATCCCGGCGTGTGATCTTGGCCTATCACTGACAATGGCGCCGCCGGCGAGCGAGTCGCCAGTAGAGCAATCTATGCCCGTTGCGCAGGTCGACAAGCGTGACTCGCTCGACAAGAGCGTGGACGATATCGAAAAGGTCGCGACTGCGTTTTCTCGTTTCAAGAAGTGGTTGGATGCACCTGTTCCGCCCAAGCAACCGAAGCCGACGGAGAAGGAAAGGGTGGTGCCGCCTTTCGATATTCAGCAAATTCCCGATGCAATGCGCAAAGAGCATATGCCAGTTTCGGCGAAACTGATGGAGCGTTGGTTTGCGGGGCAGCTCAACTACTCGCCCACATCAAAAGATCAGCAGAACGAGATCAACCAGAATGGCGAACTCTACCCTGAGTCAATGGTCGATCGGACTACCATAAGACTGGATTGGGTCCTCAAGCACGCGCGTGCCAGGAAGGCATACGATAACCTGGTAAATACCGATATATACAGTTCGCGTGCATACGAGGCCCTCAAAGACATTATCGGCCGCTACCGTGGTCGCGGAGAAGTATCGCCTTGGACGGTCAGCGGCTACGATATTCGCAAGCTACACAAAGGATTCCAGTTTCAGCGAGCAGCGGTAGAAAGCTCGTTTGAGCAGAAGGCACTGCAGGCCGTACGGCGGCTTCCGGATGCCGGTGTTCCTGACGACCTGACCGGCGCGTTGGGGGCATTCAACCTTTATGCGGCAGTAGCACGCGTCATTTTCGATGCGGAGAACAGGAAGGCGACGGTTACGAATATTGTCGTATACGTCAGGGATGGCTATTCCTTCGACGGGGCAACAGATTCACGATCCCAGTACCTGGGCCACTGGAGCAAAAACGGTGTGGTTATCGTGCCGAGTTACACGGCAGCGAATCTCGCAGAGCAGCCCTGGTTCGACTTTCCCGTCGTGTCCGGCAGTACGGCCGCAAACCTCTATGAACCAGGGAAGGTTTACTATCCGGTCCGGAACCGTTCGTTCCGGGAGTGGCAAGACAGGCACCATCGAGGCGGAGACTTCATTGTATTTTCGGACTATAGGCCGATCATGCTCGCTGAACCAATAACGGTGTACTTCGAATGAACGGATTGGCGACCGCCATGCAAGGGGCAGGTTTGGTTGCACTTGCAGAAATCGCGTTGATCGGAATCGCAGTGTGCATTCTGATAGTTATCTTATGCAGTCTTGCACGGAAAGAGGGGCGTGCCGCACGAATGAAGTCGGGAATGAAAGTGCTCGGTTTAGGTCTGGCAACTGTCACTTTTTTGTGCTTCGCGGGCTCTTACTATCAGGATGCGCGTGTGCGCGCTCGAGCAACACAGTTTGATACCGAGCGCTCCAGGAACGACGGGGGGCGCTACACGGCGCAATACGCCTACCTGGGAGGAGATCGGATCCTTCTTCGGCTCTATCGGACATCCGACATGCAATTGCTTGCCGAGCGGACTTACGAGTACCCGGATGCTGTTCGCTTGATATGGACTAAGGAATCCATAATATTCGATACTGCGGTGGATAGCGATGGAGAGATCAAGCTTCCCCCTGCACAGATCGAACGATGGAAGGCCATGTTGCCGTAGATATGCGCGATTAGTACGTGTGCGACCGCGTAGTGCGGTATGGCTCGCCGCACGAGGACGCGCCAGGGCCGTGGCGACAGCGCAGCATGGAGGCGGGTGGGCGACGACTCATGCCGCCGCCCGTGCCGCACGTCAGATTCAGAACCGCTGCTGAATCCCCGCCGTCACGCCGACCTGCGTGGTGCCATACCCGTTGAAATCACGCGACACGCCGACCTTCTCCCCATGCTGCGCGATCGCAAACGCGCCGGCCGCATACAGCACCGTACGCTTCGACAGCGCGTATTGCGCGCGCACCGACACCAGCGTCGGATCGGCATCGGTGCCACCCTTGATGTTCTGGTGATAGACGGCCGCGATCATCGAGAACGTCGGCGTGAACTGGTACGAGCCGCCGAGCCAATACATATCGCTCAACTGGTTTGCGGCGCTCGTGTGATACGTGCGCCGATAGTTGCGATAGCCGGCCATTGTCTTCAGATTGCCGAAGTCATAGCTCAGGCCCGCGTGGATGCCCTGGATAGTGTTGACGGTATCGGCCGGCGTGACGCTGTCGGCCGCACCGTTCTGCCGGTCGAACGTGACGACCGCCGCGAACGGGCCGGTTTCGTAGCCGAGTGCGAAGTCGTACTTCGAACTGGTCTTCACGCTGCCGGGCACGTTGCCGAAGCCGTACAGCGCACCGAACTTGAAGCCGCTGAATTCGCCGTCGTAGCGCACGGCGTTCGACGAACGCGTGAAGAGGCCGTCCTTGCGGCCACCGGTCGCCATCGACGACGTCGCCCACGAGTAGTTCTGCGCGTAACCCATCGGGTCGAACGGCAGCATGTAGTCGTAGGTGACGGTGAAGTTGCGGCCGAGCGAGACTTCGCCCCATTTGCCCTTCAGGCCGACCGTCGCGCGGCGCGCGAAGATCGAGTCGGGGCCGTCGTCGAGCGCGCCGTTCGCGAGATCGATCCCGCTTTCGAGGCGGAACACGGCCTTCAGCCCGCCGCCGAGATCCTCGACGCCGCGCAAGCCCCAGCGCGACGTGTTCTTGTTGCCGGATTTCAGCTTGAACGCATTGCCGCCCTCCGGTGCCGCATGGTTCGTGTACTCGATGCCGGCGTCCATGATCCCGTACATCGTGACCGACGACTGCGCGTGCGCGGCGCCTGCCGCGAGGCCGGCTGCGACGGCCGATCCGGTCAGGACGGCGGTGCGAAGGGAACGTTCTGCGCGTGACTTCATTGACGGTGTCTCCTTGGTTCTTGTGGGTTGGGTGAAACGGTTACGCAGCGCGCAGCACGTCACGGCGGACACCGTGAAGCGTCCGCCGAACCTGTGTCGAAACGGGATGCGCGCCTGAATGCATGTGCGGCGGCGCGCCGGCCGCCGCGCCTGGGTCAGCCCGCTTTCGCGAACGCCCAGCAGTCGTTGGTCGGGAATTCGATCCAGTGCTTGCCGGCTGCGCGCGGCACGTGGCCGAACGCGCGCAGGCGCATCTCGCCGCAATGGAACAGGTATTCCCAGCGGTCGCCGAGATACATCGACGTGACGAGATCGGCCTGCAGCCGGTTCGCGCCCGGGCCGTCGGCGACCTGCACGCGTTCGAGGCGGATCACGGCCTGCGCGTCCTGGCCCGGTGCGAAGGTGTCGCGTGCGAGCGCCTGCAGTTCCCAGCCGTCACCGGCAAGCGTCACGCGTTCGCCATCGACGGAAGCGACGCGCGCGTCGATCCGGTTGTTGCTGCCCATGAATTCGGCCGTGTACAGCGAGCGCGGCGCGCCGTACAGCTCGGCCGGCGTGCCTTCCTGTTCGATGCGGCCGTTGCGCAGCAGCAGGATGCGGTCGGACATCGCCATCGCCTCGGCCTGGTCGTGCGTCACGCAGAGCGCGGACAGTCCGAGCGACACGATCAGCTCGCGCAGC
The DNA here is from genome assembly GCF_056930375.1 of Burkholderia sp. 10_S31. Taxonomy (NCBI): domain Bacteria; kingdom Pseudomonadati; phylum Pseudomonadota; class Betaproteobacteria; order Burkholderiales; family Burkholderiaceae; genus Burkholderia; species Burkholderia sp. 10_S31. The sequence continues at coordinate 2,268,286 of NZ_JBXOWK010000001.1, read as the reverse complement.
CATGCACGCGCCTCTTCACGCAGCTTCGCATCGAGGTTCGACAGCGGCTCGTCGAGCAGGATCACCGGCGGGTTGTAGACGAGTGCGCGTGCAATGGCGACACGCTGCTGCTGGCCGCCCGACAACTGGTGCGGAAAGCGTTCGGCGAGGTGACCGAGGCCGAGCTGGTCGAGCGCGGTCTGCACGCGGCGCTTCTGTTCGGCCGCCGCGACGCGGCGCAGCTTGAGCCCGTAGCCGACGTTGTCGGCGACGGTGCGGTGCGGCCACAGCGCGTACGACTGGAACACGAGGCCGAGCGAGCGCTGCTCGACGGGCAGGTCGACGCGCTGCGCGCCGTCGAAGAACACGCGGTCGTCGAGCTGGATGCGCCCGTCGGACGGCTGTTCGAGGCCGGCCACCGCGCGCAGCAGCGTGGTCTTGCCGCTGCCAGACGCGCCGAGCAGGCATACGACTTCACCGGCCTTCAGTTCGAACGACACGCCCTTGAGGATCGGGTTGGCGCCGTAGCTGAGATGCAGGTCGTCGACGATGAGCTTATCCATGAAGTTTCACTCCGAAGCGCAGGGCCACGCCGAGACCGGCGCCGACCATCGCGATGTTGATGACAGAGAGCGCGGCGACCTGGTCGACGGCGCCGGTCGCCCACAGCGACACGAGCAGCGCGCCGATCACCTCGGTGCCGGGCGACAGCAGATAGACGGCGGTCGAGTATTCGCGCTCGAAGATCATGAAGATCAGGAGCCACGCGGCGAGCAGGCCGAAGCGAACGAGCGGCAGCGTGACGTCGAGCGACACGCGGCTGCGCGTCGCGCCGACGCTGCGGCCGGCTTCCTCGAGCTCCGGGCCGACCTGCAGCAGCGCGCTCTGGATGAGCCGCATCCCGTATGCGAGCCACACGACCGTGTACGCGATCCAGATGCTCCACATCGAGTTCTTCAGCTCGCGCAGGCCCGGGACGAACAGGAAGATCCACAGGAACGCGAGACCGGCGAGCAGGCCCGGCACCGCGCGCGGCAGCAGCACGAGATAGTCGAGCAGCTTGGTCGCCCAGTCGTGGCGGCGGTGGCCGGCGAACGCGACGAGCGAGTAGAAGCCGATCGCGAGCGCGCCGCCGATCACGCCGATGCCGAGCGTGTTGACGATGGCGCGCACGAGGTTGTCCTGCTCGAACAGCTCGACGAAGTTCGACAGCGTCAGCACTTCGGTGAGCGGCACGCCTTCGCCCCAGTTGGTCACGAACGCGCGCAGCACGATGCCGGAGATCGGCACGATCACGGTCAGCACGAGCCACAGCGCGACGATCGCGAGCGCGACCCAGCGCCACACGCCGAGCGGCAGCACGGTCGAGCGGCCGGCCTTGCCCTTCACGGTGACGAAGCGGTTGGCCGTCTTCAGCAGGCGGCGCTGCAGCAGCACGAGCGGGAACGTGATCGCGACGATGCACACCGCGACCGCGGCCATCAGGTGATACGACGGCACGCCGAGCTTGTTGGTCAGCTTGTACAGGTAGGTCGCGAGCACGAGGTGGCCTTCCGGATCGCCCAGCACGAGCGGCAGCCCGAACACCTCGAAGCCGAGGAAGAACACGAGCACGCCGGCGAACAGCAGCGCGGGCATCGTCATCGGCAGGCTCACGTCGAGCGCGACGCGAAACGGGCGGGCACCCGTCACGCGCGCGGCTTCCTCGACGTCCGAGCCGAGGTTGCGCAGTGCGGCCGACGAGTACAGGTACACGTGCGGCACGTGCGTGAGGCCGACGATCACCGTGATCGCGAAGATCGAGTACACGTTCCAGGGCACGTTCTGCACCCCGAACAGTTCCTTGAACCACACCGAGTAGAAGCCGACCGGGCCGGCTGCGACGACGTAGCCGAATGCGAGCACCATCGGCGACACGAACACGGGCGTGAGCAGCAGCGGCTCGAGCCAGCGGCGGCCGGGCAGGTCGGTGCGCACCATCAGGAACGCGAGGATGCCGCCGAGCGGGATCGAGATGAACAGCATCCCGCCGGCGATGATGAACGAGTTCTTCACGGCCAACCAGAAGTCCGGATCGGTGAAGATGAAGCGGAAGCCTTCGACGCCGAGCGTCTTGTTCGCGTCGAAGAACGGTGCGGACAGCAGGCTCTGGAACAGGATGAAGCCGAGCGGCAGCGCGACCGCGACGGTCAGCACCGCGACGACGATCCAGCGCAGCATGCCGGCGAGCGGCTGCAGGCCGTTGGCCGGCAGCGCGGGGATCGCGCCGCCCGGGTCGGTGGTGGGCGGAACGGCCGGCGCCGTTGCCCGTGTGCTGGTTGAAAGCATGAGTTCACCCCTGCGGCCATCCGGATGGCCGCCTCTAGGAAATCGGTAAGGGGAAAGGGCCACCCGCGCGACGTGCGGCGGGCGGCCCGCGGTCAGCGGGTCAGCAGATCAGCGCTTGATTGCCTGCTGCCATTGCTTCAGGAACGCGAGCCGCTTCGACTGGTCGAGATAGACGAGCAGGCCGGTGCCGATCGGGATCGGCTTCAGCGAATCGCCGAGTTCCTTCGTGAGGCTCGCGGCCGAGGTTTCGCCGGTCACGTCGGTGCGGATCGCGTACAGGTTCGCCTGGTTCGCGATCAGCGTCTGGCCGCGCTTCGACAGCAGGTAGTCGACCCACAGCTTCGCGGCGTTCGGGTTCTTCGCCTTCTTCGAGATCGTGGCCAGGCGGCTCACGACCTGCGTGTAGTCCTTCGGAAACACGTAGCCGATCGACTTGTCCTTCTTCGCCTTCGCGTACGCATACGAGCCGATGATGTTGTAGCCGATCAGGTTCTCGCCCGAAGAAATCCGCTCCATCATCGCGCCGGTGCTCGACTGCAGCTTCGGGCCGGTCGTGCCGATCGCCTTCACGAGCTCCCACGTGACCTTCTCGTTCACGTGCGCGTCCTGCGTCAGGTAGTTGAAGCCGACGCCCGACTTCTCGATGTCGTAGGTCGTGACCTTGCCCTTGAACTTGTCGGCTTGCGTGGTGAGCAGCTTGATCAGGTCGGCGCGCGTCTTCGGCACCTCGTTCTCGGGGATCAGGCGCTTGTTGTAGACGATCGCGAGCGGCTCGAACGTCGTGCCGTATGCCTGCTTCTGGTATTGCGCCCATTGCGGCACGTTCGGGCTCTCGGGCGAATCGTACGACGCCATCAGGCCGTCGTTGACGAGCTTGACCTGCAGGTCCATCGCCGAGCTCCACAGCACGTCGGCGCTGGTGCTGCTGGCCGCGTTCTCGCTGATGTAGCGGTTGTACAGCTCGGTGCTGTTCATGTCGTTGTACTCGACCTTCACGCCGTACAGGCTTTCGAAGTCCTTGATCAGCGGACGCACGAGGCCCGTGTCGGTGGTCGAGTAGACGATCAGCTTGCCTTCCTTCTTCGCGGTGTCGACGACACCCTGGTAGTTACCCGGATATCCGGCCGGAACCTGCGCGATGGCGGCGCCGGTGGCGATGCCCAGGACGATCGCCAGCGCGGCGGCGAGCTGCTTCGGTGCAAACGGCATTGTCTTCCTCCAGTGATGCGTGTGTGTTGTTCGAGTGAGGCGGATGTTAATTGCGAGGCACTTTCAGCCCGCTTTCATTTCGGTTCACAATAGCGTCCTTTGTGTCATGGATTTCCCGAGGTCCCCATGCGTGTGCTGCTCGTCGAAGACAACCCGAACCTGGCGCAGTCGTTGAACGACGCGCTGAGCGCCGCGCGCTTCGCGGTCGATCACATGGCGGACGGGGAGGCGGCGGATCACGTGCTGCGCACGCAGGACTACGCGCTGGTGATCCTCGATCTCGGGCTGCCGAAGCTCGACGGGCTCGAGGTGCTGCGGCGGCTGCGCGCACGCCGCAATCCGGTGCCGGTGCTGATCCTCACCGCGCACGGCTCGGTCGAGGACCGCGTGAAGGGGCTCGATCTCGGCGCCGACGATTACCTGGCGAAGCCGTTCGAGCTGACCGAGCTGGAGGCGCGCGCCCGCGCGCTGATCCGGCGCAGCCTCGGCCACGAGCATGCGCGGGTCGAATGCGGGCCGCTTTCGTATGACAGTATCGACCGCAGCTTCCACCTCGCCGGCGAAGCGCTGCCGCTCACACCGCGCGAGCGCTCGGTGCTGGAGGTGCTGATCCTGCGCAACGGCCGCGCGATCAACAAGGAGACGTTGTCGGAGAAGATCTTCGGGCTCGACGAGTCGGTCAACGCGGATGCGATCGAGATCTACGTGTACCGGCTGCGCAAGAAGCTGGAGAACACCGGCGTCGCGATCGTCACGCTGCGCGGGCTCGGGTATCTGCTCGAGGCGAAGGCGGTCGGATGAACCACCCCGACGCTCACCTGCGTGCGCTGCCCCCGGAGGGCGCGCAAGCCCACCTCGGGGCGGCCCGGCGGCGGGCGTGGCACCGCCCGAACCTGCGCACGCAGGTCGCGCTGTGGCTGCTGCTGCCGCTGCTCGGGCTGCTCGCGCTCGACTCGTGGCTCACGTATCAGCGCGCGATGAGCGCCGCGCACGTGGCGTTCGACCGCACGCTGTCGTCGTCGCTGAAGTCGATCCGCGAAGGCGTTCGCCTCACCGAGGGCGAGATCGAGGTCGACCTGCCGTATCTCGCGCTCGAGATGTTCGAATCGGGCGACGGCGGCAAGATCTACTACCTGATCCGCGAGGACAACGGCCGCACGATCACCGGCTATCCGGACCTGCCGCTGCCGCAGGGCGACGGCGCGCTGTTCGTCACGCGCTACTACGATGTCGTCTATCGCGGCGATCAGTTGCGCATGGCCGCGCTGCGCGTGCCGGTGCACGACGTGCCGACCGCGCAAACGCGCATCGTATGGGTGATGGTCGGGGAGACGATCGAGGCGCGCCAGGCGCTCGCGCGCGAGATCCTGATGGGCTCGCTGCTGCAGGAAGGGCTGCTCGTCGTGCTCGCGCTCGGGATCGTCTGGCTCGGCGTCGGGCGCGGGCTGCGGCCGCTGAACCGGCTGTCGGCGACGGTCGCCGCGCGCAGCGACGGCGATCCGACGCCGCTCGACACCGGCGGCATGCCGAGCGAGCTCGCGCCGCTCGTCGAGTCGATCAACCAGTACATCGGCCGCACGCAGCGGATGCAGGTCGCGCGGCGGCGTTTCTTCGCGGATGCGGCCCATCAGTTGAAGACGCCGCTCGCGGCCGTGCAGGCCGGCGTCGAGCTGGCGTTGCGCCCGGACGAGCAGCCGCGCGTGAACGTGCATCTGCGGCGCGTGAACGGCGCGGTGCGGCAGGCGGCGAAAATTGTCCAGCAACTGCTGTCGCTGTCGCGGCTCGATTCGGACAGCGGCCATGCGATCGCGCACCAGCCGGTCGCGCTGCAGCGGCTCGCGCGCAGCGTGACGCTCGACTGGTCGCCTGTCGCCCGTTCGCGTGACATCGACCTGGGTTTCGAGCACGAGGCCGATGTCGACGTGCTCGGGCAGCCGGACCTGCTCGGCGAAATGATCGGCAATCTGATCGACAACGCGATTCGCTACTCGGGCGATCGCGCGGTGATCACGGTGCGCGTGTCGCGCGACGGCGAGCATGCGCGCCTCGACGTGATCGACAACGGGCCGGGCATTCCGGCTGACGAGCGCGACGCCGTGTTCGAGCGTTTCCATCGCGGCAGCAAGACGCAGACGGTCGAAGGCACGGGGCTCGGACTGTCGATCGTGCGGGAGATCGCGCGCGTGCATCAGGGCAGCGTGACGCTAGCCGATGCGGCGGGCGGCGGATTGATCGTGGCGGTGAGGCTGCCGGCGGTTCAGGCGGCGCGGTAGAAGAGGCGCCGCGTGCAAAGCAGTCGCGGCGAATGGCGGCGACTCACACGACGCGTCGTCCGCCGCAACCCTCAGTCGCCGAACCCGATCTCCGCTTCGACGGACTGCCCGACCTTGAGCCACGCACCCGCGCCTTCGACGACGATCGCATTGATGCCGAACGTCAGCGCATTGTCATAGTTCGGATTCGCGCGATAGGTCTGCATCGTGTCGGTCGGCTCGTGCGGCCAGTCCGGGTTCGGCGTACCGGTGACCTGGTCGATCGTCGGCATCGGGCAGCGCGTGCACAGCTTCACGAGGCGCAGGCGCACGGGCGTCTCGCCGTCGGCGTCGAGATGCTTGACGAAATCCTCTTCATACGCATCGAGATCCGACACGACGATGTTCGGGCGGAAGCGGTTCATCGGGATCGCCGGCGCGCCTTTCGCGACGAGCTTCGCGTTCAGGTCGTCGAGCGACGACTGGCCGATCACGAGCAGCGGATAGCCGTCCGCGAACTGCGTGTGCGTGTCGATGTCACCGGTCCATTTGCGGTTGCAGCCGCGACGCGCGTCGGCGCTGAAGCGCGCGAGCTTCAACGGCGTGCCGAGGAATTCGGTGAGCCACGTGGCGGTGTCGGCGCCCGTGTCGATCGCGTCGACGGTGTCGCGCCAGACGGTCGCGGCCATCTTCGGCGTGGCGGGCGTCGCGTCGCCGTCGAGCGGCGTGCGGATCTCGGGCATGCCCGGCGCGTTCAGCACGAGCGCATCGCTGTCGAGCGCGGTGCGGATCAGCGCGAGGCGCGGGTGCGTGCGCTGCGTGATCATCATCCCGTCCGGGGTGGTGATCAGCCAGTGGCGATCGTATGCGAGGCCCGTTTCGAGCAGTTGCGCGCGCGACAGCGCGATGCCGGCGCAGGACTTGATCGGGTAGATGAAGAGTTCGGAGATGGCTGGCATGACGCTGGCTGAAAAAGGCGGGATGGTCGAATCGCGATTGTGCCAGATCGTGCGAAAGCCGTTCGGGCGGTCGTACGCCGCCGCTCGGCCGGTCACGCGAGCGCGAAGCCGAGGTCGAAGGTCGCGCGCACGTCGAGCGGCTGGCGCAGCAGCCCCGCCTTCAGGTAGAAGTCGGCCGTGCGCTGCTGACCGGCGATTACCGTCGCGTCGATCGGTAGCCAGCGCGTGTTGCGGCGCTCGAACTGCAGCTTCGCGGCCGCCGACGGGATGCCGATGATGCGCGCAAGTGCCGCGGAATACGCGTCGACGTGCCGGTACGACCAGACCTGCGCGCGCACGACGCGTTGCAGGAAGTCGTGCAGTACGTCGCGCTTCGACGCGATCGCAGCGTCGGTCGCCGCGACGTAGCTCAAGCCCGACCACAGGCCCCGACCGTTGACCAGCACGCGCGCGCGACCGCTCGTTTCGGCGAGGGCGGTATAGGGCTCCCACGTCGCCCACGCGTCGATCGAACCGGTTGCGAGCGCAAGCATCGTGTCGGCCGGCGGCAGGAAGCGGAACGATACGGCATCGGGCGGCAGGCCGGCCGCGTCGAGCGCCTTCAGCGTGACGAAATGGCCGATCGAGCCGCGCGTGGTGCCGATGCGCTTGCCTTTCAGGTCGGCGGCGCCTTGCAGCGTGGCGTCCGGCCGCACGAGCACGGCGGTGCCGTACGGGTCGGAGCGGTTCGCGCCGATCACCTTGATGCGGGCGCCCGACGCGAGCGCGAAGATCACCGGCGCGTCGCCGATCGGTCCGCAGTCGACGGCCGCCGCGTTCAACGCTTCGGCCAGCGGCGCGGCGGCCGGGAATTCGGTCCACGCGATGTCGTACGCGAGGCCGTTCAGTTCACCGGCCGCTTCGAGCAGCGCGCGCAGCCCGCCTTTCTGGTCGCCGGCCCGCAGCAGCGGCCGCGCGCCCGATTGCGCATGGAGTGCGGCCGGAGCGGCGGTGATGGCGGCGGCGAGGGTGCCTGCTTGTGCGAGGAAGTGGCGTCGGGTCGGATTCATCGTGAAGTTCGGTCGAGCGGGGAAACGGTTCGGGGATTCAGTTCGGAGATTCAGTGCGGAGATTCAGTGCGGAAGCCCGGCCTGCACGTCGCGCACGGGTTCGGCATCCACGCGCAGCAGCAGCGCGGTCAGCGGATCGACGTTCGGGGTCGCAGCCGACGGTCGCGCGGCGGCATCCGAGCGGCACAGCAGGTCGGATGCCGACCAGCCCGCGCTGCCCGGCAACGCGCGCGCCCGCAGCCAGCCGCGCCGGTCGGCGAGCAGTTGCGTGCCGCCGAACGTAGCGGGCGGCACGCCCGCGATCGTCGCGAACGCGTGCCATGCATCGGGCGTCGATGCGACACAGTTCGCGCGCGGGCCGGTGGCTCGCAGTGCAAGCGTGTCGTCGGCAACGACGAGCAGCGTCTGCCAGCGCGGGTCTTCCTGCGGCGGCGTGCCGCCCGGCGCGAGCGCGACGACGCGCACGCGCTGGCCTTCGCGCCAGCGCTCGAGCGGTTGCGGCGTGGCGTTGCCGCAGCGCACGTCGAGCGCCGGCAGCGGAACGGGCACGGGCCACGCGCCTTCCGCCCGCGCGCCGCTGCCGGCCGACAGCGCTTTCAGGTAATCGAGCACGGCCCATGTGTCGGCCGGGCCGAGCGTCGCGGCAAAGCCCGGCATCGATGCCGCGCCGCGTGCGTCGCGCGTGCCGTGCCGCACGCGCCAGTACAGTTCGCCGTCGAGCCGCCGGGCGAGCAGCGCGCCCGCGAAGGTCGGCGGCCAGTGCGCGAGCGTCGCGGCGAGCGGCCCTTCGCCGCGGCCGTCCGCGCCGTGACAGGCCGCGCAATGCTGCGCATACAGGTGCGCGCCGCGCATCACGTTCGCGACGGAAAACGGCACGGGGCTGCGCTGGAAACTGGTGGGCACCGCAGGCGCGAGCCACAGCGACGCCGGCGGCCACGGCGCGAACCACGCCACGGCCAGCGCGGCGATTGCCGATGCGGCACGCCACTTGCGCGACACGAGTGCGATGCAGCCGAGCGCCACGGCGAGCGCGGTCGCCGTGCCCGCGAACGCGAGCTGGCGCGTGAGTCCCGCATCGATGCGCAGCGTTTCGAGCGCGATCCGGTGCGCCCAGGGCCACGTGGCCTGTCCGTCGGCATCGCCGGTCAGGCCGGCCGCATGCAGCATGCGTGCGAACGCGATCTGCGCGCGATAGAGCAGTTGCAGGAACAGGCGCGCCCAGTCGGCGAACGGCGGCGCGTTCATCGGCGCGGTCCTTGCCGCGCACCGGCCATCCTGCGAAGGGAACCGCGCATCTACCAGCTCGCATCGAGCCCGAGATGCCGCAGCGCTTCATGGCGCAGCCCGGCGAGACGCGGGTCGCCGCGATGGCGCGGATAGGGCAGGTCGACGCGCAGTTCCGCGACGATGCGTGCAGGGCGCGGCCCGAACACGATCACGCGCTGCGCGAGAAACAGCGCTTCCTCGACATCGTGCGTGACGAGCAGCGCGGAGAATCCGTCGCGTTGCCACAGCGCGGTCAGCTCGGCCTGCATCGTCAACCGCGTCAGCGAATCGAGCTTGCCGAGCGGTTCGTCGAGGATCAGCAGGCGCGGATCGTTGACGAGCGCGCGGGCGAGCGCGACGCGCTGCGCCATCCCGCCCGACAGCTGATGCGGAAACACGTTCGAGAATTCCTGCAGCCCGACGCGCGCGAGCGCATCGTCGACGCGATGCTGCGCGGTGCGTGCCACGCCGCGCGCTTCGAGGCCAAGCGCGACGTTCGCGCGCACGCGGCGCCACGGGTAGAGCGTCGGATCCTGGAACACGACGATGCGCGACGGATCGGGCCGTTCGATCGGCGCGCCGTCCTGCGCAATCGTGCCTTGCCGCGCGGCGTCGAGGCCCGCGACGAGCCGCAGCAGCGTCGATTTTCCGCAGCCGCTCGGGCCGAGCAACGCGACGAATTCGCCGGCCGCGACCGACAGCGTGACGTCGTCGAGCACCGGCAGCGGGCCGCCGGGGCCGTCGAACGCATGGCTCACGCGGCGGATGTCGATGCGCGCGCCGCGCGGCGGCGTGGCGGGGGGCGTGGCAACGGACGGTTCGAGAACGGCGGTGCTTACCATTTGACGGTTCCTTTCTGCCACGCGAGCACACGGTCGCGCACGGCGAACAGCAGCGCGATCAACCCGGAAAACAGCAGCGCCATCACGATCAGCGCCGCATACATGTTCACGTACGATGCCCAGCCCTGCGCCCAGCTCAGGTACCAGCCGAGTCCCGACTTGACGCCCATCATCTCGGCGACGACGAGCACCGTGAACGACGCGCTTAACCCCATGAAGATGCCGACGAACACGTGCGGCAGCGCGGCCGGAATCGCGACGCGCAACACCAGGAACCGCGCGTTCGCGCCGAGCGTGCGCGCGACGTCGTAGTACTGCCGGTTCACGCTCGCGACGCCCGACCACGTCAGCACCGCGACCGGGAAGCCGGTCGACAGTGCGATCAGGAACGCCGCCGCCGAGTAGCTCGTCGGAAAGAAGTAGAACGTGAGCGGCAGCAGCGCGGTGGCCGGCACGGGGCCGAGCACGCGCAGCACCGGATGCACCCAGTAGCCGATGCGGCGCGACCAGCCGATCGACACGCCGACCGCGAACCCGACCGCGACGCCGTACGCAAACCCGAGCGCGAGCAGCTTCAGCGTATTGCCGGCGCTGCCGGCGAGGCGCGGCCAGTCGTCGACGTAGACCTCGATCAGCGCCTGCGGCGGCGCGAAGAACGGCGTCGGCAGCCAGCCGGTCTTCGCGGTGACGATTTCCCACGCGGCGAGCACGAGCGGCAGCGCGACGAGCCACGGGCCGGCCGCGCGCACGCGGGCGAGCCGTGCGCGCGTGGCCGGCACGCGATGGCCAAGCGTCGCCGCGATCAGCAGCAGCGCGGCGATGCTCCACGCGGCGGTGCCGAACGTGTCGGTGTACGCCCAGTCAGTGAAGCCGACGACGCGGTTCGGCCACAGATGCGTGATCGCGCCGAGCACGGCCCACGCAAGCGCCGCGGCGACGCCGGTCGGCCAGGTGCGCGCACGGCGGGCTTGGGCCGCGAGCGTCGCGTCGCAAGCCGTGCAGGCGGCACGGGGCGTAGCGGCAGCAGTGGCGGCCGGGGCCGACGCGGTGCGGGCGGTGGACGTGTGTTCGATCGTCGACATCGCGTCACCCCAGCACGTTCGCATAGACCTGCTGCGCGAAGCGCTGCGGGTCGGTGCTCTTCTTCAGCACGTTGATCTGGCGGAAATCGTCCGCATAGAACGCGATTTCCTGCTGCAGGTCGACGTTGGTCGGGTGGTGCGTATAGGTCAGCGTCGCGTACAGCTTGCGCAGGTCGTCCGGGCTGATCTTCGGTGAATACTTCGCGAACGCCTTCGCGGCTTCGTTCGGGTTGTCGTGCGTGTACTCGGTGGCCTGCACGATCGAGCGCGCGAGCGCGGCGGCCGCCGGCCGGTCGTTGCGCACGAGGTCGCCGCGCGCGCCGATCACGCAGCACACCTTGCGCGCGTATTCGCCGGACAGGTTCGTCGCGAGTTCGGTATACGCGCCGTTGCTGCGTTTCTCGAGCAGGTAGAGGTTCGGGTCGCCGTCGGCGATCGCCTGGATCTCGCCCTTGTCGACCGCGACGCCGAGCAGGTCGGCCGGATACTGCCGCCATGTGATGTCGCGCTCGGGATCGATGCCGTTCTTCGCGAGCAGGATCGAGAAGAAGTGCTTGCCGGGCGCGGCGAGATCGCTGACGCCGACCGTCTTGCCCTTCAGCGCCTGCAGCGTCGTGACGCCGGCCGTCTTCGCGCCGACGAGCCGCACGCAGCCGCCGTGCGAGCTGCCGATGATCTTCACGTCGAAGCCGGCTTCGAGCGGCTTCAGCCACCGGTGGATCATCCCGACCGCCGCGTCGGCCTTGCCGGTCGCGATCGATTCGAGCAACTGGTCGGTCGATCCGCTGTAGTTGATCAGCTCGACCTTCAGCCCGTTCTTCTCGAAGAAGCCGTGCTCCTGCGCGACGACGATCGGCGTCAGGCAGAACGCGTTCTGATTCCACGCGAACGTGAGCTTCTTCAGCGGCGGCGCGGACCAGGCCTTGCGGCCGAGCGTGATCGCCGGCGCGGCGAGCGCGGCGGCGCCGGCCGCGCGCAGCAGCCGGCGGCGCTTGTCGTCAGGGGCGCCGGTCGGCGCGGGTGCGGTGGTTTCGGTCATCGTGTGGTCTCCGGTTCCGGTCGTGCGGAAGGGCGCTCAGTCGAGCAGGTCGGGTTCGTCGGCGACGACGCGCGCGAACAGGCTGTCGAACGCATGCAATGCGCCCTCGGGGCCGCCAATCTGGCCGTGCGTGTGCTGCGCGGTCGCGTGATCGATCGGTTGCGGCGTGCCGGCCGCTTCGGCCAGCAATTGCGTGTGCGCCGCATTGTCGAGTGCGATGTACCACCACGCGGCGGCCTCGACCGTCGGGCCGGCCGTCAGGATTCCGTGGTTCTTCAGGATCACGCCCTTGTGCGTGGTGCCGTCGGGCTTTGCGAGCGCATGCGCGATTCGCGCGCCTTCGCTCGTATCGACGACCATGCCCGTGAAGTCGTCGAACAGCGCGTGGTCCTCGTAGAACACGCACGCGTCCTGCGTCAGCGGATCGAGCGGGCGGCCGAGCGTCGACCATGCCTTGCCGTAGGTCGAATGCGTATGCGCGGCCGCGACGATGTGCGGATGCGCATCGTGAATCGCCGCATGGATCGCGAACGCGGCCTTGTTCAGCGGCCGGTCGCCGATCGCGGTTTCGCCGCGCGCGTTGACGAGCAGCAGGTCCGACACCCTGATCCGCGAGAAATGCACGCCGAGCGGATTCACCCAGAAGTGGTCGGGCAGTTCCGGATCGCGCGCGGTGATGTGGCCGGCGAGGCCCGATGCGAAGCCAAAGCGCGCGAACAGGCGGAACGCGGCCGCGAGCCGCTCCTGCCGGTGGCGGCGCTCGGCGGCGACGTCGACGCGCGGCGCGGGCGGATCGAACCAGAAATGCTGGCGCGGCGTATCGGCGAGTACGAGACCCGACGCGGTGCGCGCGGGCAAGGACGAGGACAGGACGGCGGACATGATCGGCGGCTCCCCTTCGCGTCAGGCGGCACGGCGCGCCGCGTCGCGTGCCGCGACGGTGCTGCGTACGCGCGGAATCAGTTCACGGCCATAGTCGATCGCGTCTTCCAGCGGATCGAAACCGCGAATCAGGAACGTCGTCACGCCGAGGTCGTAGTAGTCGAGCAGCGCGTCGGCGACCTGTTCGGGCGTGCCGACCAGCGCGGTCGAATTCGAGCGCGCGCCGGTGAGTTTCGCGATCTCGGTCCACAGCCGCTTGTCGACGCGCGAGCCGCGTTCGGCCGCGGCAAGCAGGCGCCGCGCGCCTTCGCTCTGCTGCGGGCCGCCGGTGCCGAGGCCGGCCGCTTCCCGCAGCCGGCGCGTTTCGTCGAGGATCCGGTGTGCGCGCGCCCACGCTTCGTCCTCGGTCGCCGCGAGGATCGGCCGGAACGACACGGAGAAGCGCACCTGCCGTCCGTGCTGCGCAGCTTCGGCGCGCACGCGCGTCGTCAGGTCGCGGACCTGGTCGAGCGATTCGCCCCACAGCGCATAGACGTCCGCGTGCTTGCCGGCGACTTCCAGCGCCGCTTCCGATGCGCCGCCGAAGTAGATCGGCACGTGCGGCCGCTGGAACGGCTTCACTTCCGAAAAGCCCTGCTTGAAGCGGTAGTGCGCGCCGTCGTGGTCGAACGGCTGCGTTTCGGTCCAGATGCGTCGCAGGATGCCGAGGTATTCGTCGGTGCGTGCATAGCGCGCGTCGTGATCGAGGAAATCGCCGTCGCGCTGCTGCTCGCTGTCCGAGCCGCCGGAGATGAAGTGCACGGCGAGCCGGCCGCGGCTGAACTGGTCGAGCGTCGCGATTTGCCGAGCGGCGAGCGTCGGCGCGGTGAATCCCGGGCGATGCGCGAGCATGAAATGGATGCGTTCGGTCGCGGCCGCTGCGAACGCGATCGTCAGCGTCGCCGACGGGCCGGTCGAGTGGTGCGGGACGAGGATCCGGTCGAAGCCGGCCGTTTCGTGGGCACGTGCGAAGTCGCGCACGTAGTCGGGGTCGACGACGGGGCCGGCAGGCGGATGGATTTCCGACTGCTTCTGGCTCTGGATCATGCCGATGAATTCGACGCTCATCTGGGTCTCCGATGCAAGGACGGCCCGACACGGCTAGCGACGGCCGGCAGGGGCGGGGATGGAGCGCAGATTACCGTCGGGATCATGCGGAATGGAAATAATCAATCCCGATTTGAATATCAGATTTGCATGGTTTGGGTGCGTGTGCGTTGCGCATACGCTGTGGGCTCGAGATCGGATCGAAAGGGCGCCGCCCGAGTGTTCGCGGGGCTTGTGCGCGTGACAGGAACCGGATCGGCATGCGATTCGCGGCCGATTCGAATGCGGATGCATGCACGACACATGCTCACGATCATGTCCGCGAATCTACGGCCGGCCGCTGCCGGCTTCACCAGCCGCTGCCGGCTTCACCAGCCGCCGCGCCAGTTGCCGATCGATCTCCGCTGTTACCGCTATTACGTTACCCAGACACCCAGCTACCCAGTCACCGAGGGAATCCGTACCGATGTCCGCCAGCCTTGCCGCTTCCTCGCCGCTGCCGCCGCAGTCGTCGCTGCGTCACCTGCCTGCCGACGACGCACGCGTTGCCGCGCTGCTCGAGCGTCTCGCGCCCGAACTCGCCGCCGACGCGGCGCGCAACGATGTCGACGGCCGCTTTCCGCACGAGAACTTCGCGCGCCTGCATCGCGCCGGGCTGATCGCGCAGGTCGTGCCGCGCGAGCATGGCGGCGCGGGTGCGACGCTCGCGCAGGCGAGCCGCATCGTGGCCGCGGTCGCGCGCGCCGATCCCGCAACCGCGCTGGTGCTGACGATGACGTATCTGCAGCATCGCGCGCTCGGCCGAGCGGACAACCGCTGGCCCGCGCGTCTGCGGCGTGCGGTGTTCGACAGTGCGGTCGACGAAGGCGCGCTGATCAATGCGCTGCGCGTCGAGCCGGCGCTCGGGTCGCCGTCGCGCGGCGGCCTGCCCGAAACGGTTGCACGTCGCGACGGCGACGGCTGGCGGTTGTCAGGTCACAAGCTGTACAGCACCGGCATCCCGGCGCTGCGCTGGCTGGCCGTGTGGGCCCGCACCGACGAGCGCGAGCCGCGTGTCGGCGTGTTCCTCGTGCGGCGCGAGCGCGACGCGGAGGACGATGCGCGCATTCGCGTGATCGAAAGCTGGAATCACCTGGGCCTGCGTGCATCGGGCAGCCACGAGGTCGTGTTCGACGACGTGCGGCTGCCCGCCGATCATGCGGTGGACGTGCGCGCGCCCGATGCGTGGGCCGTGTCGGCCGCGAGTCATGCGGATGTCGACGCGCAGGCCGACCAGCAGGCCTGGATGGTCGCGCTGCTCGGCAGTCTCTACGATGCGGTGGCGCGCGCGTCGCGCGACTGGCTGCTCGATTTTGCGACGACGCGCGCGCCGAGCGGGCTCGGTGCGCCGCTCGCGACGCTGCCGCGCGTGCAGGAGGCCGTCGGCGAGATCGAAGGGTGGCTGCACACGAACCGCGTGCTGCTCGACGCGCACATCGCGCGCACCGATGCGAACGATGCGCCGGCGGTGACGACGAGCGGCCTCGTCAAGCGGGCCGTGACGGAACAGGCGATCCGCACGGTCGAGCACGCGTTGAAGCTGTCGGGCAATCACGGACTGAGCCGCCATAATCCGCTCGAACGTCACTATCGCGACGTGCTGTGCAGCCGCGTGCATACGCCGCAGGACGATGCGATCGCGGTGGCGGCCGGACGCGCGGCGCTCGAGGCTGCGGCGCGAAACGCAACGATGAACATGGACGCTGGGAGAACGTCACGCGACGCGCCCGCGCGAACCGCAACCGCAACCGCAACCGCAACCGCAACCGCAACCGCAACCGCGAACGCGGAGACGGCCCGGACGTCGCACGATGCGCCGGCACCCGATCGAAACGATGCGTGAGCCGAGCGGTGTGGCGGTCAGTGCAAACGGGGCGACACCGTGGAGGCGTCGTCGATCGCGGTCAAGCGGCCTCGTCGTGCTCGCCGGCATCAGCCGGCAGCGCGAATGCCGTGCGCGCATGCGCGGCCACGGCCGCGAGCGGCGCCGCAAAGCGCGCGGCATCCTGCCGGTGCAGCAGCCACAGATCGATCTGCGGCTTGAAATCGGCGAGCGGCACGATGTCGAGCGCATCGCGCAGCGGGCTGCCTTCGAGCAGCGGCTTCGGCATCAGCCCGATGCCGAAGCCGTTCGCGACGCTCTGCAATTGCAGGTCGCGGCCATGAGTGTCGAGCGTGACCGGCATCGGCAGCCCCTGCGCGTCGAGCGCGCGGCGCAGGCCCGCGCGAAACCCGCAGCCGTCGGGATTGAGCACCCAGCCGCGCGCGTGGCAGTCGGCGAGGCGGTAGCTGCGGCGCGGCCAGTCGCCCTTGCGGCCGACCGCGACGAGCCGCGTGGCCAGCAGCCTTTCGCCGTCGACCTGCGGCGGCAGCACCATCTCACGGGCCAGAAACACCAGTGCCGCATCGAGCTCGCGGCGCGCGATGCGCTCGACGAGCATGCCGCCCCAGGCGGTCGTGACCTGCGTGGCGAGCGCAGGCCACTGCGCGGCGAGCTGCGCGATCAGGCCGGGCAGCATCAGCTCGCCGAGGCCTTGCGTGAGGCCCACGCGGAATTCGCCGGCGGGCGGCCGCTGGCCGGCCGTCAGCTCGCGCAACGCATCGACTTCGCGCAGGATCGCGCGGCACTGCTCGAATACCTGCCTGCCGATGTCGGTCGGGCGCGGCGGCTTCGTGTTGCGGTCGAGCAGCGTGACGCCGAGCGCTTCCTCGAGATTCTGCACGCGCCGCGTGATCGCGGGCTGCGTCATCCCGAGCTCGGTCGCGGCCTGGCTCAGCGTCTGGCAGCGGACGACCGCTGCAAAAGCGTCGATATCGCTAATTTTCATGTTTGTTCTGCATGGTATTTCGGGTGCATCATGACGATCCATCATATTCGGCATCATATTCGAGGAGACAGCCGATGAGTACGCTTTCGTTGCAGCAGACGCCGCTGCGTCCGTTCGTCGACGGGCTGGGCGCACTGCTCGCGTCCGGCGCGAACGAGGCGCGCATCCTCGACGAGGGCGGCGCGCTGCTCGCTGCCCTCGTCGCGCACGACGACTGGCTGCCCGACGCGTTCGCGCAGCCCGATCCCGAGCGCTACCGCCAGTACCTGCTGCATCTCGATCCCGACGAGCGGTTTTCCGTCGTCAGCTTCGTGTGGGGGCCCGGCCAGACGACGCCGATCCACAACCACACGGTGTGGGGGCTGATCGGGATGCTGCGCGGCGGCGAGCTTTCGCAGCCGTACCGGTTCGATGAAACCGGCAAGCCGGTGCCGGCCGGCGACGCGGTGCGGCTGCGGCCTGGCGAGGTCGAGGCCGTGTCGCCGCGCATCGGCGACGTCCATCGCGTGACCAACGCATTCGCGGACCAGGTGTCGATCAGCATCCACGTATACGGCGCGAACATCGGCAAGGTCGAACGCGCGGTGTTCCAGGACGACGGCACCGTAAAGCCGTTCGTGTCCGGCTATTCGAACGCGTGACCGAATGCCCGTTGCCGCATGCCGTCGATACGGCCCATTGAGGGCGTACGCCGGCACGCGCGAGATTCATCCGTTTCCCGTTTGCATCGTTCTTCACCGACTTCAACCGAATCCGACAGAGACATCGTGACGCAATCCGCCGATTCCACTTCCCGTTTCCCCGTCGCGTCGTACCAGGACGTACGCGCGCGCCTGCTGGCCCGCGATGAACTCGCGCTGATCGACGTGCGCGAGGAGGATCCGTACGCGCAGGGCCATCCGCTGTGGGCCGCCAACTTTCCGCTGTCGAAACTCGAACTCGACGCGTGGACGCGCATTCCGCGCCGCGATACGCCGATCGTCGTATTCGGCGAAGCCGGCGGCGAGGATCTCGCGCCGCGTGCGGCCGCGAAGCTCGCGCAACTCGGCTATACCGACGTGCGGCTGCTCGACGGCGGTCTCGCGGGCTGGCTCGCCGCGGGCGGCGAACTGTTCATCGACGTGAACGTGCCGAGCAAGTCGTTCGGCGAATGGGTCGAGGCCGAGCGCCATACGCCGTCGCTGTCCGCGCAGGAAGTGCAGGCGCTGATCGATGCGAAGGCCGACGTCGTGATCGTCGACGCGCGCCGCTTCGACGAATACCAGACGATGAACATCCCGACGTCGACGAGCGTGCCGGGCGCGGAACTCGTGCTGCGCGTGCGCGCGCTCGCGCCGAATCCGGCCACGCAGGTGGTGGTGAATTGCGCGGGCCGCACGCGCAGCATCATCGGCACGCAGTCGCTGATCAACGCGGGCCTGCCGAACCCGGTCGCCGCGCTGCGCAACGGTACGATCGGCTGGACGCTCGCCGGCCAGACGCTCGAGCGCGGCGCCGCGCGACGCTTTCCCGACGACGTCGATACCACGCAGCGCGAGGAAGCGCGCCGTGCCGCGCGCGCGGTGGCCGAGCGTGCCGGCGTGCCGCGCATTGCGCTCGTGGGCGTCGCCGCGCTCGACGAGCCGGGCCGTACGCTGTATCGCTTCGACGTGCGCACGCCGGAGGAATACGAGGCCGGCCATCTGCCGGGCTTCCTGAGCACGCCGGGCGGGCAGCTCGTGCAGGAGACCGACCATCACGCGGCCGTGCGCGGCGCGCGGATCGTGCTCGCCGACGACGACGGCGTGCGTGCGGACATGACCGCGTCGTGGCTCGCGCAGATGGGATGGGACGTGCGCGTGATCGAGCCGGCCGGCACGGCGGCGTTCGTCGAGCGCGGCCAGCCGCCGCGCGACGTGCCGGTGCCGCCGCAGGTGACCGAGGTGTCGCCCGCGACGCTCGCGGGCTGCCTGAAGGAGGCGGCTGCGGGCGAGATCGCGATCGTCGACGTGACGACCAGCGCGAACTTCGTGAAGCGCCATATCCCCGGCGCGTGGTTCGTCGTGCGTGCGCAGTTGCGCGATGCGCTCGCCGCGATCCCGCCGGCGAAGCGCTACGTATTCACGTGCGGATCGAGCCTGCTCGCGCGATTCGCGGCGGACGACGCGCGTGCGTTGCTGCCGGCTTCCGCTGCAATCTCGGTGCTGACCGGCGGCACGGCCGCGTGGATCGACGCGGGGCTGCCGCTCGAGCACGGCGAGACGCATCTGGCGTCGCCGCGTGTCGACCGCTACCGGCGCCCGTACGAAGGCACCGACAACGCGGCCGCCGCGATGCAGGCGTATCTCGACTGGGAATACGGGCTGGTCGACCAGTTGAAGCGCGACGGCACGCATCACTTCCGCGTGATCTGACCACGGCGCGGCAACCCCCGGGCGCGGCGCGATGCGCGCCGCGCCCGGGGGTTGCGTGTTCAGCGGCTCGTCGTGTTCAGCGGATTCAGCGCTTGAACGTATCGACGGCTGTACGGCCGACGGCCGGATCGTCGGTGAAGAAGCCGTCGATGCCTGCGCGCAGGTACGCCTGGATCTCGCGCACCGAGCCTGCGGTGTTGCGCGTGGCCGGCGTGCCGCCGTCCTTCAGCGACGCGGGCAGGAAGTTGTTTTCCGGGCGGAACGTGTACGGATGCACGACGAGGCCGGCTTCGTGCGCGTAGCGCACGTACGGCGTCGGCTGCTGCAGCGTGCCGTCCGCGGCGACCGCGATGATCGACGTCTTGTACGGGCCGACGCCGTTCGCATAGGACGCGATCTCGCGCATCCCGTCGCGCGTCGACAGGTCGCCATAGGTGCGCTTGTCGTTCGCCTTCACGAAGTCGTACGGACGCTGGCCGGCTTCGTCCATCAACTGCACGAGCTTCCAGTTCGGCTGGCTCGACTTGATCCGGTTGCGGATCGCCCTCAGGTTCGCGACCTCGAACGACTGGATGTAGACGGTCGCCGTGCGCGCCGTGTACGGATCCTTCAGCAGCGCGTCGACGAGACGGTCCTCCAGCGGCAGGTCGATCGACTGGAAGTAGGTCGGGTGCTTGGTTTCCGGATACAGGTGGATCGTGCGGCCGGTCTGCGCGGACATCTGCTTCGCGAGCGCGACGATCTCGTCGAAGGTCGGAATCTCGAACTGATCGTTGTACGTGGTGTTCGCCGGGCGGACTTGCGCAATGCGCTCGCGGGCGCGCAGCGTCTTCAGCTCGGCGAGCGTGAAGTCCTCGGTGAACCAGCCGGTCAACTGCGCGCCGTCGATCGTCTTGGTCGCCTTGCGGCTCGCGAACTGCGGCAGCGTCGACACGTTCGTCGTGCCCGAAATCTCGTTTTCGTGGCGCGCGACGAGAACCCCGTCGCGGGTCGCGACGAGATCGGGCTCGATCACGTCCGCGCCGTCCTCGATCGCCTTGCGGTATGACGCGAGCGTGTGCTCGGGGCGCAGCGCGCTCGCGCCGCGATGGCCGACCACCTGGACCTTCGCGGAGATCGGCTGCGTGGGATCGGATGCCGACACCTCATCGCCGCCGCAGGCGGCAAGCAGGAGGGCGGCGGCACAGGCGAACGGGATGCAGCGCTGGGCGGTCGGGCGCGTGAGGAGCATGTCGATGAACCTTCGAAACGGAAGTCGATGAAAGGGCGGTCGATCCGGCCGCGCCGTGTGTCGTGCCGGGCCGCGCGGGATCGAATGGGACGCGATCGTCGCACCGGATCATTACATATGTATTACTTCGGCCTTTCTGTTTTGTTGTGGGGTCGAGCGCGCGGGATGGTGGAAAGCGCGGCGGTGCGCGCGGTGCGATCCGGCCGTCTCCGCGAGCCGGCGCGCCGGATGCACTAAACTTGCGGGACTTTTGCATCGCCGCGCCGGGCCGACATCCGCCCGCGCACGACGATGCGGCGACTCGCGGGCCGGCGCGGGCGCCCGGCGCCCGTGGGTGTCCGGGGCCCGCGCCGGCCGATTTTTACCGACCCATGACGACTCGAACCGATCCCGCCTACCTGCTCGGCGACCTGCTGAAGAACGTTTCCCGCTCCTTCTACCTGACGCTGCGCGTGCTGCCCGACGGCATGCGCGACCCGGTCGGCCTGGCCTACCTGCTCGCGCGCGCGGCCGACACGATCGCCGACACGGCGCTCGTCGCGCCCGATCGCCGCGCGGCGCTGCTGACCGACCTGCGCGACGAGATCGAGCGGCTCGGCGATGGCGTGATGCTGTCGCGCTCGCTCGAGGACGTGACGCGGATGCAGACGGATTCGCACGAGCACGTGCTGCTCGGCTCGATGCAGCCGATGCTCGCGTTGCTGCGCGCGCAGCCGGACGCGGACCGCGCATCGATCCGCAAGGTCGTCGCGACGCTGACGTCGGGGATGGAATTCGATCTGCGCACGTTCCCCGACGAGCAGTCGGGGCAGGTCGCGTCGCTGCCGAACCGCGACAGGCTCGATCGCTACACGTACCTGGTCGCCGGCTGCGTCGGCGAATTCTGGACCGACATGACCGGCGCGCACACGCGGGCCGCGCGCGGCTGGGACCTGGCGGACATGCGCGAGAAGGGCATCCGGTTCGGCAAGGCGCTGCAGATGACCAACATCCTGCGCGACTGCGCGAAGGACCTGCGGATCGGCCGCTGCTACCTGCCGGACGACGTGCTGGCCGCGCACCGGGTGGGCGTTGCCGACCTGATGTCACCCGACGCGTCGGCGCGTGCGCGCGGCGTGCTGGTCGACCTGTTGCGCGTGACGCTCGCGCAGTATCGCGACGCGTGCCTCTATACGCTGGCGATTCCGCGCCGCTTCGTGCGGCTGCGGCTCGCCTGCCTGTGGCCGATCATGATCGGCCTGGAAACGCTCGAACTGCTGGCCGGCCACGCTGCGTGGCTCGATCCGGCGAGGCCGGCGAAGGTGCCGCGCAAGCGGATCTACCGGATCATGGCGTCGTCGCTCACGCTGGTCGGTTCGAACGCGGCGATCCGTGCGCGGATGAACACGCTCGTCGATGCCGTGAACGCGCGGATCGCCTGACCCGCGTCGCATCGCATGTCGCCGGCGCGATGCGCCGGCATCCTCCTTCGACCCGCGCTCGCCGGGCCGCTCCCATCCGTTCTCCCGCGCACGGGCTGAAACGTTTTCAAATTTCGCTTCCCGAAATGTGGCTGTCATGAACGTCAGCGATCCTGCGCGGCGGCGTGGATCGCGGCGTCGGCCGCGGTCGTGCATTTGTAAGAACAACGTTGCCGAAGGCGTCTGACAACATCGGACGGTCGTGTTGCACCAGTAAAAATGTAAAGCTAGGGTTTTCACCGGGAAATGCCGGAGAGCCCCACCGCGTAAGCGTTTTCAGGTGTTATGTAACCATTTGGTGAACCCGTGCGTTGCGTCGATCATACGATGACCGACTGTGCGTATTGGGAAACGATTGGTAATCCGTCAGAATCGCACCGGCATGTACTCGCACATGTGCATAAAACCACACCAGAAAAGAAATCATTCTTTGAGGACGGAGAATCAATGAAAAAGCGCGTCGCTTTCGCCATGACGGCAGTGGGTCTCGCAGCCGCTACCGCAGCCCACGCCCAGAGCAGCGTGACCCTGTACGGTATCGTCGATAACGCTATCGCTTACCAGAACAACGCAGCGCCGTCGACCGGCGCGACGAGCGGCGGCCACTCGAAAGTGTCGATGGGCACCGGCATTTGGGCCGGCAGCCGTTTCGGCCTGAAGGGCAGCGAGGACCTCGGCGGCGGCACGAAGGCGATCTTCCAGTTGGAAGCCGGCTTCAACGCGAACAACGGCGCATCGCAATGGGCGGGCGGCATCTTCACCCGCCAGGCATGGGTCGGCATGACGAACCCGATCTACGGTACGCTGACGGCAGGCCGCCAGTACACCGCGTACTACACGCTGCTGTCGCCGTACAGCCCGACGACGTGGCTGACGGGCGCATACGGCGCGCACCCGGGTGATATCGACTCGCTGGATACGAGCTACCGCGCGAACAACTCGCTGGTCTACATGTCGCCGAAGTTCTACGGCTTCACGGTCGGCGGTTCGTACTCGTTCGGCGGCGTCGCAGGCAGCGTGAACCGCGGCTCGACGTGGAGCGCGGCGATCCAGTACCTGAACGGCCCGGCAGGCGTCGCGGTCGGCTTCCAGAAGGTCAACAACTCGACGCTCGGCGGCGGCGTGTGGGGCGACAACTCGACGGTCACGAGCGGCGGCCAGCCGGCCGTGTCGGCGATCAACAGCGGCTACCAGACGGCGCAAACGCAGCAGCGCCTCGGTGTGACGGCCGGCTACCAGTTCACGCCGGCATGGGACGTGTCCGTGTCGTACACGAACGTCCAGTACGTGCCGGGCGTCGGTTCGGCGTTCCGCAACACGGCGATCTTCAACACGGCAGGCGCCGTGCTGCACTGGAAGGCAGCGCCGCAGTGGGACTTCGCGGCAGGCTATGCATACACGGCGGCAACGCAGTCGAACGGCATCTCGAGCGCGGCCAAGTACCACCAGGTCACGCTGTCGCAGTACTACAGCCTGTCGAAGCGCACGGGCCTGTACGCACTCGAGGCTTACCAGCACGCGACCGGCAACACGCTGAACAAGGCTGGCGGCATCCAGGCAGCGACGACCCAGATCGGCGACGGCGTGGCAGCAGGTTCGAACCAGAACCAGGTTGCAGTCGGCGTCGGCATGATCCACCGCTTCTGATGTCGCGCGGCGCGCAAGCGCCGCTCACGGCATGCGGTATGAAGAAACCGGCCTTCGGGCCGGTTTTTTTCGTGGGTTCGCGCGGAGCACGTCGCGCGGGCGCGCTTCTCCATCACGCGGGTTTGACGAAGCATGCCCGAGCCATCGTGCCGATCAGTGGTGCGAATCGTCCGCCCAGTTTCCCGCCAGCGCCTGGAACAGCGCCGCCGTATCGGCAAGCCGGTCGGCTTGCGCGCGGGTACGGTCGAGCGCGGTCTGCAGGGCCTGTCGCTGCGTGTCGAGCAGGTTGAACAGGCTGATTCCGCCTGTCGCATAACGGTCGCCGGCAATGGCGTTGCTTGCCGCTGCCTGTTGCGCGGCGGTGTCTCTCGCCTGCAGTTCGGCGGCATCGTGTTCGACCGCGCGCATCGCGTCGGCAACCTGCTGAAGCGCCAGCAGCACGGTTTCCCGATAGCTTGCGAACGCGGCGGCGTACGCCGCTTCGGCCGCGCGTTTCCTCGCGCGCAGCTCGCCGCCGTGAAAGAGCGGCTGCGTCAGGCCCAGGCCGACGTTCCACACATTGAGCCCGCTGACGATATCCGCGATGCGCGTGCGCTCCGACCCGATCCCCGCCGAAATCGAAAAACGCGGATACAGGTTCGCGGTGGCCACGCCGACGTTCGCGCTCGCTTGATGCAGCACGGCCTCCGCCGCGCGGATGTCTGGCCGTTCGCGCGCAAGCGTCGACGGCAGCGCGACCGGCAGCGTGCGAGGCAGCGCGAGTGCATCGAGCGCGAGCTCGGGCAGTGCATCGCCGGACGGCGGCGCGCCCAGCAGGATCGCGAGCCGGTGGCCGGCCTGCGCGTAGCGAGCCGCGAGCGGCGGCAAGGAGGCCTGCGTCTGCGCGAGCAGCGCGCGCTGCGCATGCACGTCGGCACGCGACACGCCACCCGCCGCGAAGCGCGCTTCGACGATGCGCAACTGCCGCGCCTGTGCGTCGACGAGCTGCCGGGTGAGCTGGACTTGCTGCGCGAGCGACGCGCGCAGTATCGCGGTCGCGACGACGTTGCCCGCGAGCGTCAGGCGCGCGGCGTCGAGCGTGTACGCCTGATAGTCGACCTGGGCGCGCAGCGCTTCGAGCGCGCGCCGGTTGCCGCCGAACACGTCGAGTGCGTACGACACGCTCACCGACGCGTCATACAGCGTGAACGGCCCGGGATTCGGCACGTTGGCGGGCAGCCCGAACGCGGCGATGTCGACCTGCTCGCGCGTGGCGGAGAGGTTCGCGTCGACGCGCGGCAACATCGTCGCGCCGGCTTGCGCCGCATGGTTCTGGCGCGCTTCGTCGAGCCGCGCGCGGGCCTCGGCGAGCGTCGGGCTGTTGTGCCATGCGGTATCGACGAGACGGTCCAGCGGTTCGGAGCCGAACTGCGTCCACCAGCGTTGCAGCGTGTGCGCGGACGACGCGAACGTCTGCGCGTCGCCCGCCGGGCCGCCGGCGGCCGCCGTGGTAGCGGGTGCGGCGTCGCGCGTGTACTGCTGCGTGGCCGGCGGATCGGGCGCGCGGAAGTCCGGCCCGACCGCACACCCGGCGAGCAGCGCAACGGCGGCCAGCGCGCTGCAGCGGGCAGCGTGGGAGGGGCGACGCGAAGCGGGTTTCATCGCGCGGCCCCTAATCGAGCGTGCGCCGGTAGAAGCGCAGCGCGACGCTCATCACGACGACGGTGAACAGTGCGACGGGCCATACCGACGGCCACAGGTCGGCCCAGTCGTTGCCTTTGAGCAGGATGCCGCGCACGAGGCGGTTGAAGTAGGTGAGCGGCAGCAGGTTGCCGATGAACTGCGCCCACTTCGGCATTCCGGCGAACGGGAACATGAAGCCCGACAGCAGGATGTTCGGCAGAAAATAGAACACCGCGAGCTGCATCGCCTGCAACTGGTTCTGCGCGAGCGACGACAGCGTGATGCCGACCGTCAGGTTCGCGGCAATGAAGAGCAGCGCGGACAGGTAGATCGCGAACACGCCGCCGACGAACGGCACCTCGAACACGTACCGCGCGGCGGCGAGAATGATCGACACCTGGATCAGCCCGATGAACACGTACGGGACGATCTTGCCCGTCATCACCTCGATCGGCCGCACCGGCGTCGCGAGCAGGTTTTCCATCGTGCCGCGCTCGCGTTCGCGGGTGATCGCGAGGCCCGTCATCATCACCATCGTCATCGTCAGGATCACGCCCATCAGGCCCGGTACGACGTTGTACTGCGTGATGCCTTCGGGGTTGTACAGGCGGTGCAGCACGACGTTGAACGCGGCCGGGCGGCCGTTCAGGCGCGCGAGCGGGCCCGTCAGGTCCTTGTCCGCGACGGGCTGCACGAGACCGGGCAGCGCGCCGATCGCCGACGCGGTCGCGACGGGATCGGTCGCGTCCGCCTCGACGAGCAGCGACGGGTGTTCGCCGCGCAGCAGCCGCCTCGAGAAATCGGCCGGCACGCTCAGCACGAACTGCACGTCGCCGCGCGCGAGCGCATGTCGGCCGGCCGCTTCGTCGGGCAGCGTTTCGACGATGTCGAAGTACGCGGAATTGCGCATCGCGGCGATGAAGCTGCGGGTGAAGGGGCTCGAATCGGCAACGATCACCGCGGTCGGCAGATGCTTCGGATCGGTGTTGATCGCGAAACCGAACAGCGCGAGCTGGATGATCGGCACGCCGACGATCATCGCGAACGTCACGCGATCGCGACGCAGCTGCAGGAATTCCTTCAGCACGATGCTCCACCAGCGCGCGACCGAGAACGCGCCGCGCATGCTCGCCCGCGCGCTCATGACGGCGCTCCGCCGGCGGGGCCGGGCGCGCGGCCCATCATATAAATAAACACGTCCTCGAGCCCGGTGTCGATCGGCGCGACCTGAAACGACGCGTTGCCGCACACCTGCGCGAGCGTCGCGTCGAGCCGCGCGCGATCGCGGCCGCTCACGTGCAGCACCGAGCCGAACACGACCGTCTGGTCGACGCCCGGCATCGTGCGCAAGCGCGCGGACAGTTCGGCCAGGTGCTCGCCGGCCACCGCGCGCGTCGACAGGTGCTGCGACGCGACGATCTCCGCCGACGTGCCCTGCGCGAGCAGTTCGCCGTACGCGATGTACGCGAGCTTGTGGCAGCGCTCGGCTTCGTCCATGTAGTGCGTGCTGACGAGCACCGAGATTCCTTGCGCGGCCAGCCGGTGCAGTTCTTCCCAGAAGTCGCGGCGCGCGGCGGGATCGACGCCGGCGGTCGGTTCGTCGAGCAGCAGCAGTTCCGGCTCGTGCAGCATGCACGCGGCGAGCGCGAGGCGCTGCTTCCAGCCGCCCGACAGCGCGCCCGTGAGCTGGTCCGCGCGGCTCGCGAGGCCGAGCCCGTCGAGCGCGCGCGCGACGGCCGCATGGCGGTCGGCCATCCCGTACACGCGCGCGACGAAATCGAGGTTCTCGCGGATCGACAGGTCTTCCCAGTACGAGAAGCGCTGCGTCATGTAGCCGACGCGCCGCTTGATCTGCGCGCTGTCGCGCACGATGTCGTAGCCGAGGCAGGTGCCGCTGCCCGAGTCGGGCGTGAGCAGGCCGCACATCATCCGGATCGACGTGGTCTTGCCGCTGCCGTTCGGCCCGAGAAAGCCGAAGATCTCGCCGCGCGCGACGCGCAGCGATACGTCCTTCACGACATGCTTGTCGCCGAACCGCTTGTTCAGGCGGTCGACGTCGATCGCGTACGGAGCGGGCGGCACGTTCATCGCACGCTCACGGCGACCGGCTGGCCCGGATGCAGCTTCGGCGCGTCGGCGGGCGCCGGACGCGCCTCGACCATGAACACGAGTTTGGCCCGGCTCTCGTTGCTGTAGATCACGGGCGGCGTGTACTCGGCTTCGCGCGACACGTAGGTGATGCGTGCGGGCACGTCGGCCGCGCAGCCGTCGCAGTGGATCGCGATCGTACGCCCGGGGGCGAGCGACGCCACGGCCGCCTCCGGCACGAAGAAGCGTACCTTCAGGTTCTGCGGCGGCAGCATCTGCACGACCGGATTGCCGGCCTGCACCCATTCGCCGACGCGGTACAGCGTGTCGTACACGCGCCCGGCGGCGGGCGCGGCGATGCGCTTCTGGTCGAGCTTCCATTGTGCTTCGGCCACTGCCGCCTGCGCGGCGTCGACCTGCGCGGCCTGGGCGGCGACCTGCTGCGTGCGGCCCGGCAAACGGGCGACTTCGACCTGGTTCTGCAACTCGCGCGTCTGTGCGGCGGCGGTCTGCGCGGCCGTGCGCGTATCGTCGAGCTGCTGCTTCGACACGCCGCCGGCCGCGTACTGGCGTTCGTCGCGCGCGAGTTGCGCGGCGGCCCGCGCGGCTTGTGCGGTGGCCTGCGCGAGCTGGGCGCGCGTGACCGCGACCTCCGGCGCGCGCTTGCCGGTCTGCAGGTCGGCAAGCTGCGCGCGTGCGGCCGCGAGCTGATGCTGCACCTGCTGCAACGCGGCCGTTTCGCTGACGGCCTCGAGCGCGAACACCGGTGTGCCGGCCGCGACGGCCTGGCCGCGTTCGACCGACAGTTGCGTCAGCGTGCCCGCCTGCGACGACGACAGGTAGACGAATTCGCCTTCGACGTAGCCCTGGTAGGTCGCGCCGGTGTCTGCCGGCCGTCCGCAACCGGCGAGCAGCGCGGCGGCGGCCAGCGCGAGCGGCAGCGGGCAGGCGGTGCTCACGACGGCCTCCGTGGCGCGCGAGAACGCGCATCCGGCGCGGGGGCGGGCCGCTGCAGTCCGGAGTCGAGCAGCGCGCGGACGTGGCGATGCAGCACGTCGCGATCGATCGGTGGCAGGCCGCGCGCGCTTTGCCACAGCTTCGCGGTCGCGAGCGGCAGCATCACGAGTGCGATGATCGAATGGAACAGGAATGCGGGTTCGAGCGATGGGTTCAGCGTGCCGGCCTGCTGCGCGGCACGGATGCGTTCGGCGAAACGCCCGACATGCTCGAGCGGAATGCGGCGGACCATCCGCTCGCGCAGCAGGCCGCCTTCGTGAACGATCTCGCGCAGCCAGATCGACGGGAGCCAGGGCATGCGATGCGTAACGTCGAAGAACCGGTCGACGAGTTCGGCGACGAGCGCGAACGGATCGCCTTCGATCTGCGGCGCGGTCGGCCGCCACACGAACGCGATGACTTGCGCGAGCCGCTCCTCGACGATCGCATCGAGCAGTTGCTCGCGATTCGTGAAGTAGTAATGGACCATCGCCGACGTGACGCCGGCGGCCGTGGCGATCTGTGCGACCGTCGTCGCGGCGATGCCGCGCTCGGCGAACAGTTGGATCGCAACATCGAGCATGTGATCGCGCAGGTCGAAGTCCTCCACCGACGGGCGGCGCCCGCGCGGCCTGGCGACGGTGGATTTCGCGTTCATGCAGACGACGCTAATTGATGAGTTAGTTAATTTCAAGAAAGGGTTTTCGCGCGCGACGAGCGCGATCGGGCGTGCGTCGCATGGCGGTGCGGACGAGCGGGGAGGTCGCGCGACGGACGGCCGCGTGCGGGGGGCGCTGTGTAGGGAGCGGCTAATGAGGAAGCGGCGGGGGGAAATGGCGGGCGAAGCGGCGGAAACCGGTGAGGCATCCGCACGCAACCGGCGGGGAAACCGGTCTGGGTCATGAAACAGGCGCGTGCCCGGCGCGCGCGCCTGAAACGTCGTCACTGATCGATCGGCGACTTCAGCGGCTCGTGCTCGCCCGTCAGCCCGAACACGACGAGCTGCGCGGGCTCGGTCGCGCTTGCATTGCGCGACACCTGGTGGCGCGAGCCGGGCGCCTCGTACCAGCCTTCGCCGGCGCGGTAGCGGCGCACCGGGCCGCCGTTCACCTGCGACAGCACTTCGCCTTTCGACACGACCGCGAACACCGAACCGAGGTGCTTGTGCGCTTCGGAGGACTGACCGGGCGCATAGTCGACGGTCGCGACGACGGCGAGCTTGCCGGGCGCTTCGGGCACGGCCTGCCGCATGATCGCGTGCACGTTGTCGTCGGCACCGTGCGCGTGGGCGGCGGCCGGCAGCGCGGCGCCGAGCGCGAGCGCCGTGCACAGGAGCGCGCGGCGGAGCATGGAGCGGGAATGCATCATCGTCGTCTCCTTACTCGGGCATCTTGCGGAACGCGATCGCGAAGCGGTTCCACGTGTTGATCGTCGCGATCAGCATCGACAGCTCGAACAGTTCCGTGTCGCTGAAGTGCGGCTTCACGGCTTCCCAGACGGAATCGGGCACGTGGTTGTCGGCGACCAGCGTCAGCGCTTCGGTCCATTCGAGCGCCGCGCGTTCGCGGTCGGTAAAGAACGGCGTTTCGCGCCAGACGACCACCGTCGCCAGGCGTCGGTCGGTCTCGCCGCCCTTGCGTGCGTCGGTGGTGTGCATGTCGACGCAGAACGCGCAGCCGTTGATCTGCGACGCGCGCAGCCGGACGAGCTCGGCGAGCGGCTTCTCGATCGAGCTCTTCGCGATGAATTCCTCGGCGTTGCGCATTACCTTGATCGCGTTCGGGCTGGCGGTATAGAAGTTCAGGCGCGGTTGCATGGCAGGTCCTTTTTCGGTTGGGTGCGCACGGTGGCGCGACAGGACCCACTTTAAGCGTGCAACTGGCCCGCTTGAATGACCAATTCTGGCGAAATTCAGGTAACCAGTGGCGAGCTGCCGAAGCTGTTCGAACCCAGCAGCTCGGCGAGTTTCGCGAGCGCGGTGTCGATGCGCAGCGCGTCGATTCCGCCATAGCCGAACAGCAGCCCCGCGCGCGCCGCCGAGCCGACGTGGAATGCCGAGATCCCGTACAGGCCGATGTCGTGCCCGCGGACCGCGCGGACCAGTGCGGCTTCGTCGAGCCCCGGTTTCAGGTGCGCGGCCAGGTGGATGCCGGCGGTCGGCACGATCGTGTCGAACCACGGCGCGAGGTCGCCGCGCAGGTGCGCGAGCAGCATCTTGCGGCGCGCGTCGTAGTGTTTCTGCACGCGCCGCAGGTGCCGCGCGAAATCGCCTTCGAGCATGAAGCGCGCGAGCGCCGCTTGCGTCAGCGTGCAGGTATGCCAGTCGACGATCTGCTTCGCCTTCGCGAGCGCGCCGCGCAGCGCGCGCGGCGGAATCGCGTAGCCGATGCGCAGTTCGGGAAAGATCGTCTTCGAGAATGTGCCGACGTACGCGACGAGGCCCGTGCGGTCGAGGCTCTTCAGCGACTCCACCGGCCGGCCTTCGAAGCGGAACTCGCCGTCGTAGTCGTCCTCGATGATCACCGCGCGGCGGCGCTGCGCCCATTCGAGCAGCGCGACGCGCCGGTCCAGCGTCATCGGCATCCCGAGCGGGAACTGGTGCGACGGCGTCACGTAGACGAGCCGTGCGTCGTCGGGCAGCCGCTCGGTGACAAGGCCGTGTGCGTCGACCGGCACGCCGATCACCGTCGCACCGAGCGACGCGAACGCCGCGCGAGCCGGCGGATAGCCGGGATTCTCGACCGCGACGACGTCGCCGGGCCGCACGACCACGCGCGGGATCAGGTCGAGCGCCTGTTGCGCGCCCTGCGTGACGAGCACGTCGTCCCAGCCGCAGGCAACCGCGCGGCTGAACCCGACGTAGCGCGCGATCGCGCCGCGCAACTGCGGATCGCCGGCCGGGTCGTGATACTGGCCGGGGCCGCGCGCCTGCTGGCGCAATGCGTGATGCAGGCAGCGGCGCCATGCGTCGAACGGGAACAGCGTCTTGTCGGTCACGCCGCCGCGGAAGTCGAAGGCGGGCGAGTCCTGCGGCGTGGGCATCGCGAGCGCATCGGGCAGGTCGTCCCACAGCGCCCGTGCGTCGACCGCGTGGACGCGCGGCGTGTCCTCGACGAGCGACGGCGTCGAGCCCGCCGCCGCATGCGGAACCCGCGCGAGGCCGTCCGCGACGAACGTGCCGTCGCCCGCGCGTGTGTTCAGGTAGCCCTCGGCGACGAGCCGCTCGAACGCGTCGAGCGTCGTTTTACGCGACACGCCGAGCTGCTTCGCGAGATCGCGCGTCGACGGCAGCCGAGCGCCGCCCTCGAGCCGTCCGTCGACGATCGCGGTGCGCAATTGCCGGAAGATTTGCCCGGTCAGGTCGTGACGGCCTTCGATGCGGATCGCGATGTCCATCGCAGTGGTTACCTCGGATGTCCGGATTTGATGCCGGTCAGCATACCGGAAGTTCATCGCCTGAATGGCCTCCGGGAACACGCGAACGACTTCGGGCGGCCCGGGAAGGCGCGTGCCGTTGCCGGAGCGATGAGCGCTGGACGCAAGGCCGTCCGGATTCGCGAGACCCGCTTCAAGATGAATACCGGCCGGCCCGGCATCCACCGCACCCCGCGCACAGCGTCATTCGATTGGACCGCCGCCCGCCGCTGCCTTACGATCCACCACACCCCCCCGACCGGAGTGCAACTCATGCTGTCCGAAGACGAACTCGCGCTGCTCGATGCGATCCGCGCCACCGGCAGCCTGTCGCGGGCGGCCGCACGGCTCGGCAAGGCGCCGTCGACTGTGTCGCACGCCGCGCGACAGCTCGAAGCGCGTTTCGACGCGCTGCTGTTCGATCGGCGCGGCTACCGGCTGCAGCTCACGCCGGCCGGGCAGCTGCTGACCGACGAGGCGTCGCGCCTCGCGCTCGATGTCGCCCGGCTCACGCAGCGCGTGCGGCAGGTCGCGAGCGGCTGGGAGGACCGGCTGTGGATCGTCAGCGACGAGGTGCTGGAGTTCGACACGCTGCTGCCGGTCGTGCACGCGTTCGATGCGCTCGATTCGGGCGTGTCGTTGCGGTTCACGCACGAAGTGCTCGGCGGCACCTGGGAAGCGCTGCGCGACGGCCGCGCGGATCTGGTCGTGGGCGCGACCAACGAGCCGCCGGCGATTCCGGGCTTCAAGTGGTTCGAGCTCGGCGTGATGGAATGGGTGTTCGCGGTATCGCCGCGCCATCCGCTGGCATCGGCGAGCGAGCGGCTCACCCGGGACGCGATCGGCGCGCATCGCGCAGTCGTCGTCGCCGATTCGTCGCGGCGCACGGCCGGCCGTGCGTACGGACTGCTCGGCGGCCAGGCGGTGCTCGCCGTGCCGTCGATGCGCGCGAAGATCCTCGCGCAGCGCGACGGGCTCGGCGTCGGCTGGGTACCGCGCCGGCGGGTCGCGTCGTTGCTCGCGCGCGGCGAGCTGGTGGAGAAGGAAACGGTCGATCCGCGCGAGCCGAACGTGCTGTATGTTGCGTGGCGCGGCGACCGCGACGGCCGCGCGCTGCAATGGTGGCTCGAGCAACTGCGCGAACCGAGGCTCGCGCAGCGGCTGCTCGACGGGATCGACGTGACGGGCTGAGAGCGTCAGCCGGGCTCGCGACCGGCAGGCCCCGGCAGACATGTTCGAAGATTTCGAACATGTCTGCCGCGCCGGTCGTACGGCATGGCCGGGCGCCGCGCGCATGCTGTGTTCACGGTCAACTCACAGGTTCACAGGAGAACATCATGCAACGCTTCGAAGGAAAGACGGTACTCGTCACGGGCGGCAACAGCGGCATCGGCCTCGCGGCCGCACGGGCATTCGCGGCCGAAGGCGCGCGGGTCATCATCACCGGCCGCGACGAGCGGACGCTCGCCGCCGCGCGCGAGACGCTCGGCGACGGCGCGCTCGCGATCCGCAACGAGGCCGGCAGCGTTGCGTCGGCGCGGGCGCTGGCGGACGCGATCGCGGCGTCCGGCGCGCGGCTCGACGCGGTGTTCATCAATGCGGGCGTCGCGAAACTCGCGCCGTTCGCGGATAGCGACGAGGCGATGTGGGACCTCGTGTTCAACACCAACGTGAAGGGCGCGTATTTCCAGATCCAGGCGCTCGTTCCGCTGCTGAACCGCGGCGCATCGATCGTGATCAACGGCTCGATCAATGCGCACATCGGGATGCCCGGTTCGTCCGTGTATGCGGCGAGCAAGGCGGCCGTCAACTCGTTCGCGAAGACGCTGTCGACGGAATTGCTGCCGCACGGCGTGCGGGTGAACGTGGTGAGCCCCGGGCCGGTCCAGACGCCGCTGTACGGCAAGCTCGGGCTCGATGCGGCCACGCTCGACGAGACGGCCGACAAGATCAAGGGCCTCGTCCCGATCGGCCGCTTCGGCACGCCGGACGAAATCGCGTCGACGGTGCTGCACCTGAGCGCGCCCGAGTCCGCATTCATCGTCGGCGCGGAAATCATCGCGTCGGGCGGGATGGGGCTGCTCTGAGCGTACAAGCGGCGGGGGCTGCCTCGCCTGACGTGACGTCGGGCGGCGCAGCCCCCGCCGTCAATCCGTATCGCTAGCGCGATGCACAGGCGTCACGGGCTGGGTCGCGCGCATCGAGCTGCGTTACCGTCAGCCCCGAGAACGTCGCGCTGCCATGCTCGGCGAACACAGCGACGCGGTCCGCATCGAGCGGCGGAAAGACCAGGTCCGTCAGCACCGTGCGGCCGCCGTTCGCGAACACTTCGACCGACCCGCGATCGACGACGATCTCGAGCTGCAGGCGTCCGTGCTCGAGCGGCAGATCGACGATGTGCTCGCGGCTGAAGGTGCCGGCGAAATCCGTTGCGCCAGAGCGGGAGCGATCGAGCGTCAGCGTGCGTTTCGCGGTGTCGTACACGATCCGGGTGCCGATCGCACCGTCCGCCGAGCCGCGCACGATCAAGCCCGCGCGGGCCGAGCGCTGCGGCGCGATCGTCACCGTGATGCGCTGGACCACGCCGCGCGTCGCGGCCGGCAGCATGCGCGTGGCGGAGTCGACGCTCAGATCGCCTTCATGCACGGCGGGCCGCCCGTCGGCCCACGCATCGAATGCGGCGGCCGGCGTCACGACGAGCGTGGGTTCGCCGCCGATCGTCTTCAGCGCCAACTCGCGCGGCAATGTCGTCGCGCCGCGCCAGGGTGCCGTCGGCGCTTTCGCCGCGTAGTCCCAGTTGCTCATCCACGCGATCGCGACAGGGCGGGCGCCCGGCGCACCCGAAAACGTGCCGGCTGCATAGAAGTCGGCGCCATGATCGACCCAGCGGAATTGAGCGGGATCGGAACCGGCCGGCGCGACGCGATCGGGAACGAACGTACGGCCATCGAAGTTGCCGACGAAATACATCGCGCCGGAACCGCCGGCGATCGACCACGGGTTGACGTTGACGATCATCACCCACTTGATGTGCCGCGGATCGTCGTCGACGGGCAGCGGCACGAGGTCGGGCATTTCCCACAGCGCGCCTGCATGCGGCACGTCCGGCAGCGTGAAGTCGCTCAGGAACGACCAGTGGACCAGGTCGTCGGAACGGTAGAGCTTCACGACGTGCGCGTCGGCGACGACGGTCGTCATCAACCAGTAGCGTCCCGGTGCGTACCACGACACCTTCGGGTCGCGGAACTGCTTCGACTCCGGGTCGAGCGTGAGCACCGGATTGTGCGCGTAGGGCTGCCACGTCGCGCCGTGGTCGAGGCTGTACGCGAGCGACTGTGCCTGCGTGCCGGGTGCGTGACCGGAACCGGCCTTGTAGACGCTCGTATAGAGCGCGACGAGCGGCGTCTTGCCCGGCGTGCCGAGGCCGGACGTGTTGTGCGTGTCGGCGACGATCGAGCCGGAGAAGATTTCCTCCGTGGCATTCGCGTGCATCGCGACCGGCTGCTCGCGCCAGTGGACGAGATCGGTGCTGGTCGCATGGCCCCACGACATGTTGCCCCAGTCGTGGCCGAGCGGGTTGTACTGATAGAACAGGTGATAGCGGCCGTTTTCGTAGACGAGGCCGTTCGGATCGTTCATCCAGTTGCGTTGCGGCGTGTAATGGATGGCGGGTCGCCATTGCGGCGTCGCGTTCGCGGGCGGCGCGGCGCATGCCGCGTGCGCCGCCTGCGCGCCAGCCGCACACGCGAATACGAGTCCGGCGAGCCGGAAGGAAAAGCGGGAAAACGTCGATCTCATGCGGGGGCCCGTTTCGCCGCGCGAAGCGGGAAAGAAGGGCGCATGCCGCCGGCAAGGGCGGCATGCGCGGTCTGCGTAGCAAAAGGACAGGCGCACACGCGACTCGCGCGATGCGCACCTGCAAAACGGACAGGCTATGCCGCCGTGATGGTTACGGCCGGGTGCCGGGGCCGCCGTTGTGACCGTCGCCCGTCGCCGGCAGGTTCGACGGGATGTCGCCGTAGCCGCCGAGGCCGCTGCGTCCGTACGTGCGGTCGACCGCCGTCGACGTGCCATTGATGTTGACCTTCACCGTCGGCGCGAGCGTGCCGCCACGGCGCGGGCCGATCGCATCGATGAACGACTCGACGAGCCCGCCCGGCATCACGAAGTGCGAATACGACTGGAATTCGCGCGGGTTCTGGTTCGGGTCCTGTGCATACGGCGCGCCGGCCGGCGCGGAGAAGTCGGTCGGGTTGCCGAGGACGAGCCCGCTGCCGCCGTTCAGCGGCAGGAAGTCGCTGCGGATGCCGTTGCCGACGAAGCCGTAGACGCCGTCCGGCCCATCGACGCCCGCGGCCATCGTCGTGCGGTGGCTGATCGTGAACAGGTAGTACTTGCCGTCCTTCAGATAGATCTGCGGGCGCTCGGTCTGGTCGTCGACGCAGTTGGCCGACAGGATCGGCGGCAGGAACTTCCATTCCGTGAGTTGCGGGTTCGTCGCGACCGCCAGGCCGACATTGGCCTTTTGATACACTGCGCCCGAGTTCATCACGGCGTTCAGGTCTTCCTTGTACGGATCGTTCGGCGCGTAGCCGAGATCGGCCTCGGTGCAGGTCCGGGCGCCGCGCTGGCCGCCCGTGTTGCCTTCGAACACCATGTAGGTCTTGCCCGGGTGCGCCGGATCGGTGAACACGAACGGATCGCGGAACGAGAAGTAGGTATTTTGCTGGCCGGTCTGGTAGTAGTTGCCGTCCGGTTGCAGCAGCGCCTTGTGATCGTCGAAGCCGCTGAACCACACGTGCTTGTCGTCGGCGTGGATATGGCCGTCGGCGCGCGTGATGATCGCCTGCGGCGGCGTGATGTCGGCACCGCCCGGCGCCGAGCGGTTGAACGACGTCGCGGTGTAATACAGGCTGACGTTGTCGCCGTGCGTGAGGCGCGCCGAGCCCGACCATTCGGCGTTGTTGGTCATCGGCGACGTGCCGAACACCTTGACGCTCGCGCCGTCCGGGAACAGATGGCCGCCCCAGGTCCAGCCGCCGTTCGCGGGCCGCTGCGACGCGGGAATGCCCGCGCGGCGATAGAAGAAGCCGATGCGCGCGTGGACGTGGCGGTCATCGAACGTATAGCCCGCGTGCGGATCGGCGGTGAGCGAGAAGATCACCTCCCAGCCCTTGTAGCTGAGCTGGTTCGCGCGCAGGTCGGCCAGCGGCCAGGTGTCCCACACCCACACGTTGGAATTGATCAGCGGGAAATCCTGCGGGATGTCCGGCATCGTCAGCGCTTGCGGCAGCGAGTTCTTGTCGGCGCCGGCCGTATGCGACTGCGCGACGATCTGGCGGATGTCCGCGCGGGTCCAGCGCATCGTGAAGTTGCCTTCGGGGTCGTATGCCTGCTGCGTGTGAGGCGTCGGCGCGGGAGCGCCGGCGGTCTGCGCATGCGAAACGGACGAGAAGGCGGCCAGTGCGGCGCCGGCGAACAGCAAACGTTTGGCCGCGGTCGCGCGGCAAAAAGGAAAGTAAGTCATGTCGGCGTTGTTTTCCGTTGACGGTGAAAGGGAACGACTGACGGCGGCATCGATGTCCAAACCGGTTTGGATGCTATTTCAAACCGGTTTGGACGTCAAAAGATAAATATTTGACGGTAATAACTACTGTTCGGAAATAATTGCCAGAAAGTGGCTCGGACGGATGGAAAACACAACGCGAGGAGCGACGTGAAGGTGAATCTGAAGGCGCTGTCGGAGGCGCTCGGGCTGTCGCGCACGACGGTCAGTCGCGCGCTGAACGGCTATGACGACGTGAGCGAGGCGACCCGCGAACGCGTGATGAAGGCCGCGCGCGAACTCGGCTATGTCGCGGACCCGACCGCCCGCCGGCTGGCGACGGGGCGCTCCGATGCGATCGGCATCGTGTATCCGTTCGGCGCGGGCGACCTCGGCGATCCGCGTTTCGGCGAAGTCGTCGCGGGCATCACGGAGCGGCTCGCCGAGCGCAATCTCGACTTCATCGTCGCGGCCGCGCGGCCGAACGCCGAGCTGGACACGTATCGACGGCTCGTCGACGGCAAGCTCGTCGACGGGCTGATCGTCGCGCGCACGCTGGTCGACGATCCGCGCATCGCCTACCTGCGGTCGAACGCGTTTCCGTACATCGCGTATGGCCGCACGCAAACCGCCGAACCCTACGCATGGTTCGATTTCGACAACGAAGCGGGCGCGCGCGATGCCGTGCGGCGCCTGATCGGCTTCGGCCATCGGCGCATCGCGATGATCAGCGCGCCGCTGTCGCTCAATTTCGCGATGCAGCGTCGTGCCGGCTATCTCGCGGCGCTGCGCGAGGCCGGCATCGAGGCCGATCCGGCGCTGCTCGTCGAGTGTCCGTTTACGCGCGACGGTGGGCAGCAGGGCGTGCAGACGTTGCTCGCGCGGACCGAACGGCCCACGGCGTTGCTCGTCGACAACAATATCGCCGGCGGCGGCGCGTTCCGCGCGCTGGTCGACAACGGGGTGCGTCTGGGGCACGACATGTCGTTGATCGTCTATGACGGCGTGCCGCCGGACGTCGCGCGTCCGCATCGGGTGACGGCAGTGGTGCAGCCGACCGGACATGCGACCGGACGTTCGCTGGCGGACCTGATGCTGGGATTGCTCGCGGACGGCGTCCGCGGCCATCGACTCGAGATGCCGGTGATCGAGGCCGGCGATACGGACGGGCCGCTGCAAGGCTAGCCGATCGCGGCGGTGCGTGCGTGCGGGGCGCGATCGGCAACGGACTTGCGCAGCGCGCCCGCCGCAAAAGCCATGACACCGACAGGGCCGAATGCGACGTTACTAGACGACCGGTCTAATCGGGAGGTATCATCCGGTCTCATGAATGCGACGCCGCTTCCTGCCGCACTCAGCCGGACGCGAAAATGCCAATTCGCGCCGCGATGCCGGCCGTGCAGGAGACGCCGTCGTTTTTTTTCGAGCCACCTCTAGACGACTGGTCTAATAGAGGCGAGCAACATTTTCGATACGGGGCGGCACGTTGACGCTTGCCAGCGGACTAACCGGCAGGCGCACCGTCGTCGCCGGCACGCGGCGTGCGTCTCGCTGGCTGCCGTCCGACGCGGCCCCGTTCCCCCATTTCGAAGGAGTGTCCGATCATGAAGATTCTGGTTGTCCTGACCTCGCACGACACGCTCGGCGACACCGGCAAGAAAACCGGCTTCTGGCTCGAGGAACTGGCCGCGCCGTACTACGCGTTCAAGGATGCGGGCGTCGAGCTGACGCTCGCATCGCCGAAGGGCGGCCAGCCGCCGCTCGACCCGAAAAGCAGCGATCCGGCCGCGCAGACCGACGCGACGCGCCGCTTCGATGCGGATCCGGCAGCCAAGGCCGAGCTTGCCGCCACGCGCAAGCTGGCCGACGTGTCGGCCGACGATTACGACGCGGTGTTCTATCCGGGCGGGCATGGCCCGCTGTGGGATCTCGCCGAGGATCTGCATTCGATCGGCCTGATCGAGCGCGCGCTGTCGGCCGGCAAGCCGGTCGCGGCCGTGTGCCACGCGCCGGGCGTGCTGCGCCACGTGAAGGACCCGAAAACCGGCGAATCGGTCGTGCGCGGCAAGCGTGCGACGGGCTTCACCAACAGCGAGGAAGCGGCCGTCGAGCTGACGGAAGTGGTGCCGTTCCTCGTCGAGGACATGCTGAAGACCAACGGCGCGCAGTTCGAGCGCAGCGCCGACTGGGCGCCGCACGTCGTTACCGACGGGCTGCTGATCACGGGGCAGAACCCCGCGTCGTCGGAACCCGCTGCCGAGGCGCTGCTCGCGAAGCTCGGCCGTCAGTAAGCCGGCCCGGCGCCGGCGCGACCGGCGCCAGGCCGTTTGCGTCACCGGGCGCGACCGGCCCGGCGACCGCCTGAATCGCTCCGCCGTGCGTACCGCTCGGCGGCTCATCCAGTCGTTTCGTAGAACCAAGCAAAGGAGTGGTGGATGTCTGCCCTGTTCGAACCGTTCAAACTCAAGGACGTCACGCTGCGCAACCGCATCGCGGTGCCGCCGATGTGCCAGTACGTCGCCGAAGACGGCGTCGTCAACGACTGGCATCACGTGCATCTGGCCGGCATCGCGCGCGGCGGCGCGGGCCTCGTGATCGCGGAGGCGACGGCTGTGTCGCCGGAAGGCCGCATCACGCCGGGCTGCGCCGGGCTGTGGACCGATGCGCAGGCCGCCGCGTTCGCACCGTCGGTCGCGGCGATCAAGGCGGCCGGTGCGGTGCCGGGCATCCAGATCGCGCATGCGGGCCGCAAGGCAAGCGCGAACCGTCCATGGGAAGGCGACGACCATATCGCCGACGGCGATCCGCGCGGCTGGCAGACCATCGCACCGTCGGCGGTACCGTTCGGCGCGCACCTGCCGAAGATGCCGCGCGCGATGACGCTCGACGACATCGCCCGCGTGCAGGCCGACTTCGTCGCATCGGCGAAGCGCGCCCGCGACCTCGGCTTCGAATGGCTCGAACTGCATTTCGCGCACGGCTATCTCGGCCAGAGCTTCTTCTCCGTGCATTCGAACCAGCGCGACGACGCGTACGGCGGTTCGGCCGAAAACCGCGGCCGCTTCCTCGTCGACACGCTGAAGGCCGTCCGCCAGGTCTGGCCGGAGCACCTGCCGCTGACGGCGCGTCTTGGCGTGATCGAATACGACGGTCGCGATGAAGAAACGCTCGCCGAATCGATCGCGCTCACGCAGCGGATGAAGCAGGAAGGGCTCGACATGCTGAGCGTGTCGGTCGGTTTCTCGACGCCCGACGCGCGGATTCCGTGGGGCCCGGCGTTCCTTGCACCGGTCGCGGAGCGCGTGCGCCGCGAGACCGGCCTGCCGGTGTCGTCCGCATGGGGGATCGACACGCCGCAACTCGCCAATCGCGTTGTCGCCGAGCAGCAGCTCGATCTCGTGATGGTCGGCCGCGCGCATCTGGCCGATCCGCACTGGCCGTACTACGCGGCCAGGCAGCTCGGCGTCGAGCGTCCGTCGTGGACGCTGCCCGCGCCGTACGCGCACTGGCTCGAACGCTATCGCGTCGCCGACAAGGTGGCCTGAGCCCGCTTGCATCGCGCGGCGGCGCGGCGTTCGCGGCACGCATTTGACGATGCATGACATGGCGTGCGCATGCCGTTGCGGTGCCGATGGATAGAATGGCGGTTCGTACAGGCTTCCGGCCTGCGCGAGCCGCCATTTTTTCATTTCGACCGAGGTGCCATGCGCGCACATGTCTCGCCGTCCCAGGATTCCGCCGCGCGGCCGCGCGCGCAGCAGATCGCCCGCGTCGTGCTGTATGCGGCGCTGCTGGTGCTCGCGCTGTGGGTGATCCGCGACTTCCTTCCCGCCATCGCGTGGGCCTGCGTGATTGCGATTGCGCTGTGGCCGTTGCTGAAACGTTTCGAAGCGGACCGCTGGTTTCGCGACCGGCCGACCCTGATCGCGACCGTGATTACCGCGGGCGTTTCGCTGCTGGTCGTGCTGCCGGTCGCGCTCGCGCTCGGCCAGGCGATCTCGCAGGAGCACGACCTGCGCATGTGGCTGCACTCGATCCAGGACAACGGCATTCCGTTGCCGGACGTCGTCAGTCGGCTGCCGTACGGTGCCGCGCAGATCACCGATTGGTGGCAAGCCAATCTCGGTCATCCGCTGCATGCGGCTACCGCGATGCACGGTGCGAGCGGCGAGAAGTTCATCGCATTCGGGCGGCAGTTCGGCTCGAAGCTCGCGCATGCGTTGTTCGAGTTTGGCTTCATGCTGGTCACGCTGTTCGTGATCCTTAGGGCCGGCCACAAGTTGTCGGGCGCGTTGCTGCAGGGCGCGCGGCGCGCGTTCGGCCGCGGTGGTGCGGATCTGATCGAACGGATGGTCGCGGCCGTGTACGGCACGGTAACGGGACTGGTCGTCGTCGGGTTGGGCGAGGGCGCCATTCTCGGCGTCGCGTATGCGCTCGCGGGCGTGCCGCACGCGACGCTGCTCGGTCTCGTCACGGCGGTCGCCGCGATGCTACCGTTCTGCGCGCCGATCGTATTCTGCGGCGCGGCGCTCTGGCTGTTCGTGCAGGGGGCGACCGCGTGGGCCGTCGTGGTGCTGGCGGTCGGCTTCGTGGTCGTGTTCGTCGCCGAGCATTTCGTGCGGCCGGTGCTGATCGGCAGTTCAACCCGCTTGCCGTTCCTGCTCGTGCTGTTCGGCATTCTGGGCGGTGCCGAGACGTTCGGGCTGATCGGGTTGTTCGTCGGCCCCGCGCTGATGACGGTGCTGACGATGCTGTGGGCCGAATGGGTCGCATGACGATGACGGCCGTTGCACCGATTCGGCACATCGGCGCAACGATGCGCACGTGCGCGCGAATCCGCCCGGTAGCCCAACGATTCGTGACGATCGAAATCGGGCGGACCGGCGCGATGC
Source organism: Burkholderia sp. 10_S31 (assembly GCF_056930375.1). Classification (NCBI taxonomy): domain Bacteria; kingdom Pseudomonadati; phylum Pseudomonadota; class Betaproteobacteria; order Burkholderiales; family Burkholderiaceae; genus Burkholderia; species Burkholderia sp. 10_S31. The sequence goes on along the minus strand of NZ_JBXOWK010000001.1, from coordinate 2,226,118 downwards.
GGCGCATCGGACACAAGTCTCAACATTTCTTTTCGATCCGGACCCAAAGGTCGAGTAGCATGAGGCTTTCGATCACGCCGGCAGGGCGCAGCAGATTTCTCCAAGCATGCGATTGATTTCGATGTCCCGTCCCGCAGCGACGCTGTCGCTGGCCGCCAGTTGCCTGATGCTGCATGGCTGCGCATGGTTCGACTCGTGGCTGCCGTTCTCGTATTCGCGCACGCCGCTGGCGAGGGCCGCGTCGCGGCACGGTGCAACCCGTGCCGACGTCGTCCGCGCGGGCGGCAACCCGCGCAGCGTATGGATGGTCCGCAACGGCAGCGGCGTCTGCTACAACTACTTCATCGAGCACGGCAACGATCACCGCACTTTCTTCGTCGTATTCGACAACGCCGGGGTCGTCACGCAACACGGCTTCGATACCTGCATGGACGCCGATCGCAAGGGCACGCTCCAGCCGGACAAGGCCGCTTCCCGATAGCACGGCAGGCGCGTCGCCGCGCCTGCCGTGCTCGTCATTCGGGCCATCCGCGCCATCAAGCGATCGTATCGAGCACGCCGCCGTCGGCGCACTGCGCGGCGTCCGTCGTCGCCGAAGCCTGCGGCGAGCACACGTACACCACCAGATTCGCGATTTCCTTCCGCTGCGCCGGCCGCCGGATGATCGACGTCGCGTGCTCGCTGCGCACGAAATCCATCGACGCGTCTACAGACTTCGCGTTTGATCCCGCGTGCCGCGGCCACCGCTTTGCGGTGGCCGCGATCATTCTGAAACCTTCTATAACGATTGCCCATATACGTATGACCGGCTGCTCGCGGACGGCATGGGAGCGTCGCGTCATATCGGCGTCCGGCCCATAGACGTTTCTCTGCCGGTCTGTTTCACTCGCGAACATCCGACGGCACGGTTTTCCCGATATGGATGTGCTCGTGAACGCCAAAACTAGTGCGATGGTGGCCAGCGGCGACGCGTCGATGACCATCGAGAACGGCAACGTCGTTTTCGACTGTCTGGGTGAATTCCGTATCAGGGCGGCCTCGTTCACGTTCGAAGAGCCCGGCAATACGTCCATCAGCCTGCCGTAATTGCCGGTGAGCGACTACCAGCCCAGCTCCAAATACAGCCACACACAATAACGATCATGATTATCAGCCCGCCGTTTCTGCCCAAAGCCGGTCTCGCGGTCCCGACCGGTGCGAACCCCGATCCGATGATGGATGCGGTGGACAAGTTCGAATGTGACCACGGCGTCTATCCGATTGCGTTTGATCGGCGCTGGCATTGCGGCGTGCATCTTCAGCCCGATACGAAGGGCAAGGTGCACGCGATTGCCGACGGCGAGGTCGTTGCCTATCGCGTTTGTCAGCATGGGGTTGACGGCGGCGTGAGCCATACGGGATTTGTGTTGCTCAAGCATACGACCGAGACTGGAGAAGGCCGCACGCTGACGTTCTATTCGCTGTACATGCATCTGCTGCCGCTGGCCGAGTATCAGCAGCACAGTGCGAACGCCAAGGATATGCCCGAGTTCCTGCGCATGCCGACCGGTTCGGTGAACAAGGGGGAGGTGACGCCGGCGGTCTCCGGGGAGGGCAAGAAGGTTCGGCGCAAGGATGTGTTGGGGTGGCGTGGCGAATATGAGGGTATGCCGCATTTGCATTTCGAGATCTTCATGTTGCCGAAGGATTTCGACGCGTATTTCGGGCGTACGCAGCTGGGTAACGGCACGCCCAACCCGCCAACCGGAACGGACTGGTGGGGGCATGCGTATTTCGTCATTCCGGCAGGCAGCAGGTTTCGCCGTTTGCCTGAGAAGGCCGATGCCCGCAACAAGTTGCATGGGATTGAATTCAAGCCCGGTCAAGAGGGCTCAAACTCCCTGCCGTTGCTCGTTGAGACCTACTTCAGCGTCGGCTCGAAATACACCAATGTCTGGAGTCTGGCGCAAGACGGCACTCGCACGCTGCTCACGCCGCAACCCGTCGAGGAAAAGGACTACGAATACGATCTGTACAAGCGTGCGACGGCGCTTTATCCGCCTTGTCCAAGCGATGGCTACGAGCTGCTGCGCTTTGGCCGCATCCTGTCGCCGTCCCAGACTCTGGCGGCAAATGCGCGCGCGACGTGGATGCAGGTCAACTGGGCGGCAGACAAGGCTGGCTACATCGATATCAATGATTCAAGCATCCACAAGTTCTCCGACGCGGACTTCCTGTCTTCTGTGGGTTGGCAGAAAGTCAGTGAGGGCAATACGCCGTTCAGCAGTGACGGACTGTGCGATGTGGATGCGCTGAAGAAAATGCTGAACGATGCTGCTTCGCACGAAGTGCCAGCGGTGACAGGGGAGGCGCCGGAAGCTCACAAGATCAGAGTGCTGTCGACTGCCCCGGTACGGCGGCAGTTGCGCGGCCTTGTCTGTCACGCGCCGAGTGAGTGGGATAGCACGAACAACGAGGGACGCTATGCGAGGCTGCTCGATGAGGGCGGCTTTTACCACGGTAACGAGAAGGGCTACAGGGATTTCCTCAAGTACCTGAAGGAAGTTCAGTTTTGGGACAAAACGGGGATTCCAGCAGGGCAGAAGCTGTGGTTTTTTCATCCGCTTGAGTTCATTCGTCACTTCAGACGATGCGGCTGGTTGGATTTGAGAGAGCAAATTCAACTGCTTCCTCGTAGTTCAATGCCCGACGCCGGCGGCGATATTTCATGGGCGGAGAGTAATAAGCGATTTACAGAAGGAAACAGCGATGCTCGGGGGGAGTCGCCTCGGCGGATGTGGTTGGCGCTCAATCATGTGTATCGTAAATACGGGTTGGGAAATGGCAGTCTTCGAAGGGCGCATTTTCTCGGTCAGGTATTAAAAGAAACAGGTGCACTATGCTCGACAAGAGAGAATGGCAATGCGGAATATTTTCGAAAAATGTACGAGAGCTACTCTGCGAGTGATGCGGCCTTCGATTTTGATAATAAGAATGCGTGGCTGGGCAGGCTTGGCTTCTTGAAAGGCAGGGATCGCGCAACATACATAGCTCAGCGACCCGCGGAGGTTCAGAGTAAAGCGATTGCTGGCGAGAATATAAAACTAGGCGACGGCCCGCGTTTCTGTGGGCGTGGGTTAATTCATCTAACTTGGAGAAAGGGTTATCGGGAATATGGCGAGTACTGCTTAGACTCTAGTTTCAAGTGCAACACCTTGGATGAGGTAGGGTGTTGCAATGACGAAATACCAGCATCTGAGCGCCGAAGAGCGCGCGGCGATCATGATCGAGAGGACCAGAAACACGAGCGTCAGGGCGATTGCAAGGCTGCTTGGTCGCAGCGCGTCGACGATCACGCGAGAACTGGCACGCAATCGTACGGAATCGTCTCGCTGTTATGACGCCACGAGCGCGGCTAGAGCCTACCGGGCGCGCCGCGAGCGAAGTCGGCGTCCGGCGAAGCTGGCAACAGGAAGCGCGCTGTACTGGCAAGTGCATCACGACCTGGTTTATCGGCGCTGGTCGCCGCAGCAAATTGCTGCCAAACTTCGCGAGATGCATCCAGATAATCCCGAGCAACGCGTCAGTCATGAAACGATCTACGCGGCGATTTATACCCATCCCCGCGGCGGCTTGAAGCAGGCGATGATCGAGGCCCTGCGCCAGAACAAGCCGGTGCGCGGCAACGCGCGCAAGACGTTGGCCCGCAAGAGCTTTGTACCGGAAGAACTGCGCATCATCCATCGACCCGAGGCAATCGAAACGCGCCAATGGCCCGGTCATTGGGAAGGCGATCTCATCAAAGGCGCCTTCAATCGCTCCTGCGTCGGTACCTTGGTCGAGCGCAAGACCCGGTTCGTCGTGCTGTGCCGCATGGATGGGTGTACGGCCCAGGACGCACTGGAGGGGTTCACGCGCCAGATGAAGAAGCTCCCGGCCTTTCTGCGTGAGAGCCTGACGTACGATCGTGGATCGGAAATGACTTGTCATGTCGAGCTGGCTGAACGACTGAATCTGGACATCTGGTTCGCAGATCCCTACGCCCCTTGGCAACGGGGCAGCAACGAAAATACCAACGGCCTGCTGCGCCAGTTTCTGCCCAAGGGGGCCGACCTGTCAGGCGTCACCCAGATGCAATTGAACGACATTGCCAAACTGATGAACGGCCGCCCTCGCCAAACCCTCAACTGGAAAACCCCTGAAGAGGCTATGGCGATGGAATTGACTGCCGCCGGATTGGCTAAACGTTGCACTTGATTCTTGAGACCACCCTGTGCCAGGGATTTTACGAGTGATCCTAATCCACTTCTTCTTCAAAGTGATGCCGAAGTGGCTGCGGATTCTGCTGGCTATTTCTGGGTCAGAACTCGAATTGACAAAAAGGCCGACAAAGGTGCTGGCGATTTTGACGTCAAGGCATGTTTTCGCTTGGTAGGAGGTGCTGGTGGATTGCCTGCGCGTCAACAGTTTTTTCGTTATGCATATTTTTTCCTTAATGATGCGTCAAACTTTGTAGCAGAAACAAATTTAAGGCGTCAAGAGGAGGGGTGATTGCGATTTGATCTTGGAGAGGTAATATCTTTGCGGTGCTCGGGAGTTTTTCGTTGAGCGAGGGTTGACTGTTATGCGTGAACAACGATTTTTTGCATTTAGCATCTCATTTCTGATATTTTTTTTGTTGTCCACACCTTGGTCTCGCGCCGCCATCCCCTCCGCCGTTCAGGATGCGGTGAAGGCTCGTGCTGACGAAAATCATAAATTGCAGTCGCCGCTTGTTGATGCTGGTCCTGTGATGCAAGGGGTGTATATTTATTTTGTGGCGAACACATCTAAGGTGCCTGGTTATTCTAAAGATAATAGACCATATATACTTGATGCGCATATGCTGTTTGCTGATGAAAGCCGCGTTTGGCATGACGTATTATTTGATCGCTATTTGAAAGATGATGGGGCCCCGGAAATATCTGATGTGTTTTTTGTGAATTTTGGGCGAGATCGAGAAGATAAGAGGGTGGTTATTTTGGTGCGAACACCGCTTAATCATTACGATTATGGTGGGGAGTACTATGACGGTTATATCTACAAACTTATCGGTGACCCTCGAACGGGGGTTGTTTTTGCTGCGCTGCAAAGTGATGCCAGTGCACCTTTCTTGGATCAATGTGAATGCGATCTCGCTGATGGGCGCTCCATTCATGCGCGTTACAAAGATGCTGAGTCGATTCGTAAGGTGCTCGAGAAAAAATATCCCAACTTATCTCCGGTGAAGTAACCAAGTAATTAGGAGAGGGTTGTTGGTCATTTTTGCTCGATATCGGTAAAAAAGAGTTGGTGGGCGATACCGGAACATTGAAGATGCCTCGGGTTATGGGAAGAGTTATTGAACAATATGGCGTCGATGGCTTGTCGCTCTGCTGGATAGAAGTGCAGTAGACCTTCGTGGGTCGCAGGCAGATTTTATTTCTATTTATATGCTAAAGTCGAGGTTGCGTTTGATTATGAGGTGGGCATAGATGGCGGGATATGTGATGTTGCGATTGGCTCCAATCAAGAATCGATACTTGTCTCTAGTCGTTTTGGGTTTTATATTGTAGATGTAGGGGTGTGGAAATTAAATCGCCCGGCGCCTCTTTTGGGGTTGCGGTTTTCAAGGCGGAAATGTAAGCTTGCCAAGCGACTCCGAGTTCAAGCGGCTAGCAGTAACTAAAATGGCCAATCCGTATGATGCAAAAAGTCCTCCTTTGTATTGGTGTGAGATGAAAGATGCATATCAAGTGCTATGGGATGTGGTGTGAGAAAATATTCTTCTTTGATTTTGCTTTTAATATCTCTCGGTGACGTGAGTGCGGAAGTTGTCAGTTCGTGTGATGGGCGTTATTTGGCGACCGATGTCGTTCGTGGTCGAATGGCAATAGAAAAAGACGGTAAAAATTTCGGGTCTGCAAAGGGTAGGGCATGCCATTCATGGAGGGGTATTTAGTCTTGATAACTCGATGTTGGTTGTATTTGGACTGCCCAACAAGATTGATGTAAGTTATCCCCAGGTGATGCATATATCTGTATTTTCATTGGGGTCAAAAATAGAAATTATCGAAAGTCAGGTGTACGGTGGTGCCGTTTATGATGCTGCCTTTAGTGTCGACAAAAAATATATAGTAGTGAGCAATCAATTTGGAGTTGATGTGATTGATGTGGTGGAGAAGAGGTCTAGTTCATTTGATATAGCGTATCTTCCGAAATTCGATGTTCAGCAATGTCATGCAAGGTGATGTATTGGAAATTAAGTTTCTGATTCCCGATTCGGTAATTTTTTTATGGTCTCTATATCTCGGTCTCGCGCAATTGACATTCCGGCTGCCGTTCAGGATGGGGTACAAGTTCGCGCCGACGAAAATCCTCCCCCCGCGGGCCAGTGTTTAACGCCCGCCCGGTCGGCCGGCGTACGGCGGCAGCGGCGTGGCAAAGCAATTCTTGGATTGACCCGCCGCTCCGATGCCACCACAAGCACCCGTTACTCCTACGCGATCGTATCGACCACGCCGCCGTCGACGCGCAACGCCGCGCCTGTTGTCGCCGACGCCTGCGGCGAGCACACGTACACGACGAGATTCGCGACTTCCTCCGTCGTCGCCGGCCGCTGGATGATCGAGCTCGCGCGCTGGCTGCGCACGAAATCCACCGCGACGTCGTCGATGCTGCGACCCGTTTCGTCGGCCGTCGCTTTCAGCATCGCCCGCACGCCTTCCGACATCGTCGGCCCCGGCAGCACCGAATTGACCGTCACGTTAGTCCCGGCCGCGACCTTCGCGAGCCCGCGCGCGATCGCCAGTTGCGCGGTTTTCGTGAACCCGTAGTGAATCATGTCGACCGGGATGTTTAGCCCCGATTCCGACGAAATGAACACGATGCGGCCCGCGTTGCGCTCGAGCATGCCCTTCAGGTAATGCCGCGCGAGACGCACGCCGGACATCACGTTCATCTGGAAGTAGTGCGTCCATTCGTCGTCGTCGATGTCGAAGAATGCCTTCAGCCCGTAGATGCCCGCGTTGTTGACGAGGATGTCGGCCTCGGGCGTGTGCTGCGTGATGCGCACGGCGCCGGCGGCGTCGGACAGGTCGGCGGCGACGCCGTCGACGTTCGCGTCGGGTACCGCGGTGCGCAGCAGCGCGAGCGCGGCTTCGACCGACTTGTCGCTGCGTCCGTTGATGACGACGCGTGCGCCTGCGTGCGCGAGCCCTTCGGCGATCGCCAGCCCGATGCCTGCGGTGGAAGCGGTGACGACCGCGGTCTTGCCTGTCAGATCGATGTGCATGAGCGTACCGGTTGGAAGAGGGAACGAGAGGGAACGGAATCCGCCGCGTCTGCCGCGGCGGCCGGAATTCAAAGCTTAGGCGATTCGGGCAGGAAGCGTCGGCTCGCTGTTGCATCGTGCCGAGCAGTCTTGTACGGTGTGCGTTCGCCGTCCGATCCGGGAGCCTGTCGCGTGAGCCGTTCCGCCAACACCCTCGCCGTGCCGTCGCCGTTCTGGCGCGACGCCGCGCTGCCGTTTATTGAGGCGCGCACCGTCGACGACGGGCGAACGATCTGTTACGCGAAGCACACACACGACACGTTTTCGCTCGGCGCGATCGTCGGCGGCACGAGTACCTACCTGAACGGGGCGACGAAAGAGCATGTCGGGCGCGGCGTGCTCGTGATCATCGATCCGGAGCAGGTGCATGCATGCAATCCGTACGGCCCCGACGCATGGGCGTACCGGATGGTCTACGTGGACGTGCCGTGGCTCGCGCATCTGCAGCATTCGCTTGGGCGTGATCCGAACAGCGATTTTCACGGGTTTTCGCCGAAGTTGACGGAACGGCGCGACCTGTTCGCGCAATTCGGCCGCTTCTACCGCACGCTCGTCGCGCCCGGCGTCGATCCGCTCGGCAAGGAAAGCGCGGCCGTCGAATTCTTCACGCGGCTGCACGGTGCGCTCGATCGCGAACTGCCCGGCGCTGCACGACGCGGCGTCGACAATGCGAAGCTCGCGCGGGCGGCCGACTACATCGCCGCGCATTGCCGTCAGGCCGTCACGCTCGATGCGATCTGCGCGGCCGCCGACCTGTCGCCGTCGTACCTTATCCGCGCGTTCAACGCTCGCTACGGGATGACGCCGCATGCGTTCCTGATCGATCGGCGCGTGCAGTACGGTCGGGCGGAGTTGCGCCGCGGCAGGCCGATCGCCGACGTCGCGCTCGATGCGGGCTTTGCCGACCAGGCGCATTTCCAGCGCGCGTTCCGGCGTATCGCGGCCGCCACGCCGGGGCAGTATCGAAGCGCCGCGAGCTGAACGGTAAACGTTAGGCGGTGCCGGCACCGCACACCGCTTGCCGACGACGACCGCCGCCATCGACCACCGCCATCGACCACCGGCGGCATCCGCAGCGACCTCACACACCGAAGCAACGACGCTAGATATCGAGCAGATAAAGCGCGCTGCCTGCAAGCAGCAGCGCCATCGCGCGGTTGAACAGCCGCATCCGCCGGGCATTCGCGAGCCGGTGTCGCAGCGACGCACCCGCATACGCCCAGCACGCGATCGACGCAAAGCAGATCACCAGATAGAGCGCCGCGAATTGCCACACCTGCGCGCGGTCGCCGTCGGCCGCATACGCGCCCATCGCTGCCACGCACGCGAGCCACGCTTTCGGATTCAGCCATTGCATCGCCGCACCGGCCGCGGCCGATGGACCGGCCGCATTCCGTGCGTCGGGATCGGCCGACAACCGGCCGTCGTCGAGCGCGAGCCGCAGCGCGAGGTAAAGCAGGAACGCGATCCCCGCCCATTGGGTGGTCGTGGTCAGCATCGGCCAGCGCGCGAGCGCCGCGTGTAGCCCGAGGCCAATCAGCAGGAACAGCGCGACGAAGCCGAGCGTCGCGCCGGCCGCATAGCGCAGGCTTGCGCCGAGACCGTGGCGCGCGCCCGCGCTGAGCGCGACGATATTGACGGGACCGGGGGTGATCGACGACGCCAGCGCGAACGCGGCCATCGAAACCAGCATGCTCATCAGGTGCCTCCATGCGAATGTCAAAGTCGCATCGAGACTAAAGAAGCGGCGCAGGCCCGTATTGAAGAAAACTGCCCTCGGCGGGGCGACCGCCGTCAGTGCAATGCGCGCGGTGCGTGCGCGGGCTGCAGGCCTTGCGGGTCGCCGGCATCGGGCGCGCGCAGCGGTCTGCCGCCGCAGGGTTGAGTCGACACCGAGAAGCCGAACGTATTGACACCGCCCGAACACGCGACGAACACGCTGCCGCCGTGCATCTCCGCAACCGCCTTGACGATCGACAGCCCGAGCCCGTGATTCTCCTTGCTGTTCGCGCGCGCTTCCTCGAGCCGGTAGAAGCGCTCGAACACGTGCGAGCGCTGCACGGGATCGATCGGCTCGCCGGGGTTCGCGACCGACACGTCGACGAGCGTGTCGCGGCGCGTGATCGTCACGTTCAGCGTCGCGCCCGGCGCCGAATGCTGGATCGCGTTGATCAGCAGGTTGGTCATCGCGCGGCGGAACAGCGACGGGTCGACGGCCGCGCGCGCATCGCCGTGCAGTTCGGCGCGCAGCTTCGCTTCGTCGAGCGGAATCTCGAGGAAGTCGAGCATGCGCCGCACTTCGTCGGCGAGCGACACGTGCTTCAGGTCGGTCGCGCGTTCGCCGCGATCGCTGCGCGACAGGAACAGCATGTCGTTGATGATCACGCGCAGCCGTTCGAACTCTTCGAGGTTCGACTGCAGCGTCTGGCGCATCCGGTCGACCGAACGGTCGCGGCTCGTCAGCGCGACCTGGGTCTGGCCGATCAGGATGCTGATCGGCGTGCGCAGCTCGTGCGCGACGTCCGCGTTGAACGCCTCGAGCCGCGCATAGGTCTGCTGGATGCGCTCGAGCGCGCCGTTGAACGACGCGGCGAGATCGCGCAGCTCGGTGGGCAGCGCGTCGGTCTGCAGCCGCTGGCGGCGGTTGGTGGCGCTGACGGCCGCCGCATCCTGCGACAGCCGTTCGAGCGGCGCGAGCCCGAAGCGCGCGACCGCGCGGCCCAGCAGCAGCGTGATCACGGTGGCGATCGCGATCAGCGCGGCGAGCGTCCACACGAAATGGCGCAGCATCCGCTGCGTGCGCTCGCACGACGACGCGACGATCAGCTTCAGGTTAGGGCGTTCGCCGCTGCCTGCAATCGGGACGGTCTTCGTCATCACGTCGTAGCTGCTGTGGTTGAGCGCGTACTGCTGGAACGCACCGAACGGTTCCCCGACGGGCACGCCGTCGACCGGGTGGCCGAAGCGGAAGTCGGGGTCGGGGCTCTCGATCTGGTAGCGCGTCGATCCGTCGGGCGGTTCGAGGTCGGCGAGCTTCTCCTGCATCAGGCGGCCGCGCACGGCCGTCGTCGCATGCGACACGATCATCTGCGCGACCTTCGCGCGCGTGTCGATCGTCGCGCGCAGTTCGGCGAACAGCTGGCGCTCCATCATCACGAACAGCCCGCAGCCGACCAGCGTGAACACGAGCAGCGACACGATGCCGAACATCGCCGACAGACGCAGGGTGATCGAGCGTTTCATGCGTGCCTCTCGCTGTCGGCGTCCTCGCGCGCCTCGAGTACGTAGCCCATGCCGCGGATCGTGTGCAGCAACTTCTCCGCGAACGGGCCGTCGAGCTTCGCGCGCAGGCGCTTGATCGCCGTCTCGACGACGTTCGCGTTGCTGTCGAAGTTCACGTCCCACACGAGCTCGGCGATCGTCGTTTTCGACAGCACCTCGCCGCTGCGCCGCGCGAGCACGCCGAGCAGCTGGAATTCCTGTGCGGTGAGATCGAGGCGCGTGCCGTCGCGGGTCGCGCGGCGGCCGATCAGGTCCACGCGCAGGTCGCCGATCGAGATCAGCGTCGATTCCTGCACGCGCGCGCGGCGCGTGAGCGCGCGCAGCCGCTCGATCAGTTCGAGGAACGAGAAGGGCTTGGTCAGGTAGTCGTCGGCGCCGCCGCGCAGCCCGCGCACGCGGTCGTCGACGCGGTCGCGCGCGGTCAGCATGATCACCGGCGTCTGCTTCTGCGCGCGCAGCGCGCGCAGCACGCCGAAGCCGTCGAGTTTCGGCAGCATCACGTCGAGCACGACCACGTCGTAGTCGAATTCGACGGCCTTCCACGCGCCGTCCTCGCCGTCGAGCGCGGTGTCGACGACCCAGCCTTCCTCGGTCAGGCCGCTCTTCAGGTATTCGACGACTTTCGGTTCGTCTTCGACGATCAGGACTTTCATAGGCTTGGTTCGCGTAACCGGGTTAGGGGCCGACGCCCGCGGCGGGCTGCGGGCCGGCCGTCGCGACGTCGGTCGGTGCGGGGCCGTTCGTCGCGCCGCTGTCCCAGCCGCCGCCGAGCGCCTTCGCGAGAAACACGACGAGTGCCGCGCGCTGGCCCTGGATCTGCACGGCCTGACGCTCGCTCGTCAGCAACTGTTGCTGGGCCGTCAGCACGTCGATGAACGGCGTCAGGCCGCCCGCATAGCGGTCCTGCGCGAGCGACACGAGCTTGCGCGCGTCGTCGACGGCGGCAGACGCCTGCTGCGCGGCCTGCGCCAGCACCGACAGGCCCGTCACCGCATTCTGCACCTCCTGGAACGCGGTGAGCACGGTCTGCCGGTAACTGGCCTGCGCCGCCACGTAGCCGGCCTGCGCGAAATCGACGCCGGCCTTCAGCTTGCCGCCTTCGAACAGCGGCTGGCTGACCGACGCGCCGACCGACCACAGCAGCGCCGGCACGGTAAACAGGCCCGAGAAGCGCGTCGCGTCCCAGCCGATGTCGGGCGACAGCGCGATGCGCGGGAAATACGCGGCGCGCGCGACGCCGATCTGCGCGTTCGCGGCGGCCATCGCCCGCTCGGCCGACGCGACGTCGGGGCGCCGCTGCAGCAGGTCGCTCGGCATCCCGGTCGGCAGCGCGGGCGCGTTGATCGGCACCACGCGCGGCGGCAGCGAGAACGCGGGGGCCGGCGTGCCGACCAGCGTCGCGATCGCCGTCTCGACCTGCGCGCGCTGCTGGATCAGCAGCTGCGCCTGCGTGCGCGTCGCATCGAGCTGCGAGCGCTGCTGCAGCAGGTCGAGGCCGGATACGGCGCCGAGGTCGTGACGCGCGCTCACGTAGTCGAGCGCCTTCTGCTGCAGGTCGATCGAACGCTTGACGACGTCGATCTCGGTGTCGAGCTCGCGCAGCGCGAAGTAGCTCGACGCGAGATCGGCGGTGAGCACGAGGCGCGCGTTCGCGAAATCGTCGCGTGCCTGTTCGGAGCTGGCCTGCGCGGATTCGACGCTGCGCCGCACGCGGCCGAACAGGTCGAGTTCGTAGCTGACGCTCGCGCCGACCTGGATCTCGTTCTGCACGGTCGACATGCTCGTCGTCGCGTAGTTGGTCTGCGGCCGGTCGGCGGAAATCCTGAATCGCTGGCCGCTCGCGTTCAGGCCGACGGCCGGATACTGCGCGGACGCGACCGACGCGAGCGTCGCCTTCGCCTGGTCGTAGCGCGCGGCGACGGCCTTGAGGTTCTGGTTGTTGCGCAGCGCGTCGGCTTCCAGCGCGTCGAGCTGCGCGTCGCCGAACGCGGTCCACCAGGCCGGATCGAGCGGCGCACGGGCCGGCGCGGCCGGGCGCCAGTACGCATCGGCCGGGTCGAGCCGCCACGCGGCCGGCGTCTCGACGGCGGGGCGCCGGTAGTCGGGGCCGACCGTGCAGCCGGCGAGGGCTGCCACCGCGACGACGGTCACGACGGTCACGACGGCCGTGGGGCGCAGGCGGGCGCGCATCGCGCTCACGACTTCGCTCCCGCGACCGCGGAGGCCGGCTTCACGGCCGGCGGTGCCTGCACGACGACCGTGTCGCCGTTCGCGAGCGCGTCGCTCGGGTTCGCGACGAGGCGGTCGGTCGGCGTGAGCGGGCCGTCGACTTCGAGCGTCTGCCCGATCGTGCGCACGACCGTCACCGCCTTCAGGCGCACCTGGCCGTTCGCGTCGACGGTCGCGACCGTCGGCCCTTCGGCGCGGAACAGCAGCGTGTTGGCCGGAATCTGCAGGCGGCCGACCGGCGTCATCGGCAGCGTCGCCTGCACGTAGGCGCCGGGCAGCAGCCGGCCGTCCGGGTTCGGCAGCGTGATCTCGATCTGCAGCGAGCGCGTCGCCACGTCGATTGCCTGGGACGTGCGCGTGATCGTGCCGTCGAAGGTCTGGCCGGGCAGTTCGGCCTGCGCGACGCTCACGTGCTGGCCGACCTTCACCTGCTGCGCGTACGCCTGCGGCACCTGCACGTAGAGGCGCAGCCGGTCGGCCTGCACGACCGTGAACAGCGAGCGGCCCGCGTTGCCGGAATTGACGAGGTCGCCGACGTCGACGTTGCGCTGCGTGACGATCCCGTCGATCGGCGCGACGATGCGCTGGAAGCCCTTCAGTTCGGTGAGCCGGCGCATGTTCGCATCGGCCGCTGCGAGGTTCGCGGTGCCCTGGTTGAACGCGCCTTGCCGGTCGTCGAGTTCCTGCTGGGACACCGCATCGCGCTGGCGCAGCTGCTGCGCGCGGTCGAACGACGTCTTCGCGAGCGCGAGCGCGGCCTGCGCCTGCTGGCGCTGCGCGGTGGCTTGCGCGAGTTCCTGGTTCAGCTCGGGCGTATCGAGTTCGGCGAGCACCTGACCCTGCTTCACGTGCGCGCCGATGTCGGCCTGCCAGCGCAGCACGTAGCCGCTCGCACGCGCAAAGATCGGCGCCTCGACGAAGCCGCGCAGCGTGCCGGGCAGGGTCAGCTTGCCGCCGGTGGCCGCATCGACCGGATGCACGACGTTTACGTACTGGCGCGTGTTCTGCTCCGCCACCGCGTCGAGCCGGCTGCGGTTCAGCACGTTGACGACGATCGTGCGTGCGGCGCCCGCGGCCAGCAGCACGCCGATCACGATCAGTACGATCCGCCCGCGCCGCGACACCGACGTGCGCGCCGGCAGGTGCATGCCGTGTTCGTCCACCTGGATGCCGACGGAGCTGTGATGTTTCTCTTCCATGAATTCAACCAATTCAACCGGGTTTGGGGTGGGCGAAAGTCAGTGTCCGGCCTGGCGCGCGCGCCGGCGGGCCAGCCGTGAATGCACGCCGCCGAACACGAGCGGCACGAACAACAGCGTCGAAACGGTGGCGAACAGCAGCCCGCCGATCACCGCGCGGCCGAGCGGCGCGTTCTGCTCGGCGCCTTCGCCGAGACCGAGCGCCATCGGCACCATCCCGATGATCATCGCGAGCGCCGTCATCAGCACCGGGCGGATCCGCGTCGCGCCGGCCTCCAGCGCGGCCGTGAGCGGCGGCGCGCCGGCCGCGAGGCGCTGGCGCGCGAACGACACGACCAGGATGCTGTTGGCGGTCGCGACGCCCACCGTCATGATCGCGCCCGTCAGCGCGGGCACGCTCAGGTGCGTGCCGGTGATGAACAGCATCCACGCGATGCCGGCGAGTGCGGCCGGCATCGCGCTGATGATGATCAGCGGGTCGAGCCACGACTGGAAATTCACGACGATCAGCAGGTAGACCAGCACGATCGCCATCGCGACACCCGCGCCGAGGCCGATGTACGACGTGCGCATCGTCTCGACCTGGCCGCGCACCGTCAGGTCGGTGCCGCGCGGCAGCGTCGCGCGCGCGTCGGACACGATCCGGTCGATCTCGCCCGCGACCGAGCCGAGATCGCGGCCCTCGACGCTCACGTACAGGTCGATCGCCGGGCGGATGTTGTAGTGCGTGATCACGGCCGGGCTCGCGACGGGATGGATCTGCACGAGGTTGCCGAGCAGTTGCAGCGGCATGCCCGTGCGGCCGCTCGCGGAAATCGGCGTGCCGAGCAGGTCGTCGATCGACGAGATGTCGTATTGCGGGGTCTGGATCTGCAGCGGGTACTGGACGCCCGTGCGCGGATTGATCCAGAACGACGGCGTCGTCTGGGAACTGCCGGACAGCGAGATCAGCATGTTCTGCGCGACGTTCTGCGCGGAAAGGCTGAGCTGCTGCATGCGCGTACGGTCCATGTCGGCCACCAGGGTCGGTGCGTCGTTGCGCTGCAGCACGTGCACGTCGACGGCGCCGGGGATTTGCCTGATCTTCTTCATCAGGCTGCTCGCGATAGCCATGTTACTCGCGAGATCGTTGCCGAGCACCTGCAGGTCGATCGCGGCCGGCTGACCGAAGTTGAGGATCTGCGTGATGATGTCGGACGGCTGGAAGAAGAACTCGACGCCCGGGAAGCGCTGCGGCAGCAGCGTGCGCAGCACCTGCACGTAGTGCTCGGTCGCGTGGTGGCCCGGCTTCAGCGCGATCATCAGTTCGCCGTCGAGCGAGCCGATCGTGCCGCTGTTGCTGTACGACAGGTTGATGCCGCTGATCGGCAGCCCGAGGTTGTCGACGATCGCGCCGAGCTCGTCGGGCGGCACGGCTTCGCGGATCACGCGTTCGACCTGGTCGGCGAGGCGCGCGGTTTCCTCGATCCGGTAGCCGGTCGGCGCGCGCATGTGCAGCCGGATGTTGCCGGAATCGGCGTTCGGGAAGAAGTCGCGGCCGAGCACGAACACGAGGCCGGTCGACAGCACGCAGAAGCCGAGGAAGCACATCGCGTAGAAGCGGCGGCGCACCAGCAGCATGCTGAGCAGCACGACGTACCACGCGCGCAGCCGCTCGAATGCGGCGTTGAACGCGTGATGGATACGTGCGAAGCGCGACGTCGAATGGTCGGGGCCGGTGCTGGCCTGCTGCGGGCGGAACAGCAGCATCGCGAGCGTCGGCACGAGCGTGCGCGACAGCACGTACGACGCGAGCATCGCGAACACCACCGCTTCGGCGAGCGGCACGAACAGGAAGCGCGCGACGCCCGTCAGGAAGAACATCGGCACGAACACGATGCAGATGCACAGCGTCGACACGAACGCGGGCACCGCGATCTCGCCCGCGCCTTCCAGAATCGCGTCGTGCAGGTTGGTACTGAACGACGACCCCCACGCCCCCTCCGGTCGCTGCCCCCCGAGGGGGCTGCTCGGCACGCTTGGGGCGGCCCGGCGCGTGCCGAGATGCAGGTGCCGCTCGATGTTTTCGATCGTGACGGTCGCGTCGTCGACCAGGATCCCCACCGCGAGCGCGAGCCCGCCGAGCGTCATGATGTTGATGGTCTCGCCGAGCGCCGACAGCGCGATCAGCGACGTGAAGATCGACAGCGGAATCGAGATCGCGATGATCAGCGTGCTGCGCCAGTTGCCGAGGAACAGCAGGATCATCATCGCGGTCAGCACGGCGGCGATCAACGCCTCGTGGATCACGCCCTGCACGGCGGCGTTGACGAACACCGACTGGTCGAACAGCGGCGTGATCGTGAGCCCTTCAGGCAGCGTCGGGATCACCTTGGGCAGCAGCGCCTTCAGGTCCGACACGACCTTCAGCGTCGACGCGTCGCCGGTTTTCAGGATCGACATCAGCACGCCGCGCTGGCCGTTCTGGCGCACGACGTTGGTCTGCGGCGCGAAGCCGTCGCGCACCGACGCGACTTCGCGCAGGTAGGTCGTCGCGCCGTTGACGGTCTGGACCGGCAGGCTGTTGATGTCGGCGATCGTGTCGGCCGACGCGTTCGTGTCGATCCGGTATTCGGTCTGGCCCATCTTCGCGGTGCCGGTCGGCAGCACGAGGTTCTGCGCGTTGATCGAGTTGACGATGTCCGCCGGCGTGAGGCCCTTCGCGAGCAGCGCCTGCGGATCGAGGTCGATCGCGACCACGCGCGTGCGGCCGCCGTACGGGAACGGGATCTGCGCGCCCGGGATGGTAATCAGTTGCGGGCGCAGGAAGTTGAGCGCGATGTCGGCGAGCGACTGTTCGCTGAGCGTCTCGCTCGACAGCCCGAGCTGGATCACCGGAATGCTCGACGCGGAATAGGTGATCACGAGCGGCGGCGTCGCGCCCTGCGGCATCTGCCGCACGATCGCCTGCGCGGACGATACCGTCTGTGCGATCGCCGTCTGCACGTTCGCGCCGGGCTGCAGGAACACCTTCACGACCGCGATGCCGGGCAGCGACGTCGACTCGATGTGCTGGATGTTGTTGACGGTCGTCGTGAGGATCCGTTCATGGACGGCCGTGATCCGGTTGGTCATCTCCTTCGCGGAGAAGCCGTTGTAATTCCAGATCACGCTGATGACGGGGATGTCGACCGCAGGCAGCACGTCGACGGGCGTGCGCATCAGCGCAAGCGGGGTGGCCAGCACGATCATGATGGCCATCACGATGAACGTGTAGGGGCGCCTGAGCGCGAGATTGACGATCCACATGGAGGCAGCGGGACAGGCGGTGATCAGGCGTCGGTGAAGGGAACCCGAATGATAGGCGTCGGGGCTGAACGGGTTACTGACGCGAAACTGGCGAAATTGTCAGGTTGGGGCGCGGCGATGACAGGCCGATTCGTCGGATGAAATGGGTGCGGACGCAAGCATCCGGAAGCGGCTGCCGCACCGGATGCGCATGCGGCAGCCACGACGATTCCGTTCATCGGGCCGCGCTCAGATCTGTTCCATCCCGACCCGCGCGAGCGCGGCCAGATCGACGACTTCGATCTGGTTGTACGCGAGCCGCAGCACGCCGAGTTTCTCGAGTTGCTGCAGCGCCTGGTTGATCCGCTGCCGCGATACGCCGACGAGCATCCCCAGTTCCTCCTGAGAGATCGCGAGCGACGGGCCGGTGTCCGGGTACAGGGCAGGATTGAACAGCTGCGCGAGCGCCTGCGCGACGCGCGCGTCGACATCGAGCAGCCGGCTGTTCTGGATCGATGCGATGAATTCGCCCATCCGGTTGTTCAGCTGATGGATCACGAAGCGCGTGAACGGCAGGCTCGTGTCGAGCAGCGCGTGGAACGTGTCGACCGGCACGAACAGCACGATCGAGCGCTGGACGGCGACGACTTCGTACTTGCGCAGCTCTCGCTTGATCACGCTGCCTTCGCCGAACCAGCCGCCCGACGGCACGCCGGAAAACGTGCAGCCGCGCCCCGACGCGTTGAAGATCGCGAGCTTCAGCAACCCGCGATGCACGCCGATCCAGTATTCGGACGGCGCGAGCCGCTGCGCGATCACGTCGCCGGCCTCGCGCTGTTCGGCGCGCGACTGCGCGAGCACGAGCGCCTGGTGTTCCGGCGCCAGTGCGCGGAACCACGCGCACTGGCCGAACAGCACGGACAGGGCGGGCAACGGGCCCGGTTCGAGCGGCGGGTTGGCCGGAGCGTTGGCCGAGAGAGCGGCCGCGTCGGGCGGCGCAACGGGGTGGTCGTGCATGGGTGCGGGTTTGCGAGGATAGGGATAACGCGCAGCGCTCGAAGCGCACTCTGTCGTTTCGATGACAGACGGCTCACAATAGCGCCCGTTAGTCTGTCGGCAATTGAACCACATCAAAACGCATCGGGGTGCATGCACTCCGGCTGGATACGAGATCGAAGCGTGCGCCGCGGCGTCGACGCACGCGCCGATCGACAGAAAACGGGAGACAGGATCATGACGCAGATGTTCGAGGCCGGACTCGGCCGCCGCGACGCCAACTATGTGCCGCTCACGCCGATCGACTTTCTGGTCCGCGCGGCCGAAGTCTACGGCGAGCGCCTCGCGATCGTGCACGGCGACGTGCGGCGCACGTGGGGCGAGACCTACACGCGGGCGAAGCAGCTCGCAAGCGCGCTCGCGCAGGCCGGCGTCGCGCGCGGCGAGACGGTTGCCGCGCTGCTGCCGAACATCCCGGCGATGGTCGAGGCGCATTTCGGCGTGCCGATGGCGGGCGCCGTGCTCAACACGATCAACACGCGGCTCGACATCTCGTCGGTGCTGTTCATGCTGCGGCACGGCGAAGCGAAGGTGCTGATCGTCGACACCGAATACGCGGAGCTCGCGCACCGTGCGGCGCTCGAAGTGCCGGGCCTGAAGATCGTCAGCGTCGCCGACGCGATGCCGGCCGACCCCGCGCGCTTCGCGGGCGCGACCGACTACGAAGCATTCGTCGCGGCGGGCGACCCCGACTACGCGTGGACGCTGCCGGCCGACGAATGGGAGGCGATCGCGCTGAACTACACGTCCGGCACCACCGGCGACCCGAAGGGCGTCGTCTATCACCATCGTGGCGCGTATCTCGCGGCGATCAGCAACATCCTCGAATGGGACATGCCGAAGCACGCGGTGTATCTGTGGACGCTGCCGATGTTCCACTGCAACGGCTGGTGCTTCCCGTGGGCCGTCGCGGCGCGCGCGGGCGTGAACGTCTGTCTGCGCAAGTTCGACGCGAAGACGGTGTTCGACCTGATCCGCCGCGAACGCATCACGCATTACTGCGGCGCGCCGATCGTGCAGAGCGCGATCGCGAACGCGCCGGCCGAGTTCCGCGCAGGCATCGATCACACGGTGCACGCGATGGTCGCCGGCGCGGCGCCGGCACCGGCCGTGATCGCGAAGATGAAGGAGATCGGTTTCGACCTGCTGCACGTGTACGGGTTGACCGAGGTCTATGGCCCGGCGACCGTGTGCGCGAAGCAGGCGCACTGGGACGCACTGCCCGACGACGAACGCGCGCGCCTGAACGCGCGGCAGGGCGTGCGCTATCACCTGGAAGCGGGCGCGACGGTGCTCGACCCGGACACGATGGCGCCGGTGCCGGCCGACGGCGAGACGCTCGGCGAGATCATGTTCCGCGGCAACATCTGCATGAAGGGCTACCTGAAGAACCCGAAGGCCACCGACGAGGCGTTCCACGGCGGCTGGTTCCATACGGGCGATCTCGGCGTGCTGACGCCGGACGGCTATATCCGCATCAAGGACCGTCGCAAGGACATCATCATTTCCGGCGGCGAGAACATCTCGAGCATCGAGGTCGAGGATGCGCTGTACCGGCATCCGGCCGTCGAGGTGGCGGCCGTGGTCGCGATGCCCGATCCGAAGTGGGGCGAGGTGCCGTGCGCGTTCGTCGAACTGCGCAACGGAATGAGCGCGACCGAGGAGGAGATCATTGCGCACTGCCGGCAGTTGCTCGCGGGCTTCAAGGTGCCGAAGGTCGTGCGCTTCGGCGAGTTGCCGAAGACGTCGACCGGCAAGATCCAGAAATTCCAGCTGCGCAATGCGGTCGGGTCGGACAAGGCGATCGACCTGGCGGGGGACAAGAAGTAATCGGTGCGCTCAGGTGCGCGGCAGCCAGCAACCCGATCGCCCGGAGGCGGGCGACGGGTGGTCAGTTGTCAGGGATGCGGTGCGGTTTCGCGCCTCGTCATGTCAGGCGTGGGCGAATTCCCGAGGCTCGATACGCTTCTGGATCTCACGGCCGTGGTCACGCTCGGCGATTTTCAGATCATACGTGGCTTGCAGGTTCAGCCACGTTTGCGGATCGCCGCCAAAGTAGCGGGCAAGGCGCAGCGCCGTATCGGCCGTGATGCCGCGCCGCTCACGGACGATATCGTTGATGCGGCCGGCAGTGACGCCAAGTGCGCCAGCCAGCGCATTCGCGCTCATGTCGAGCGGGATGAGGTAGTCCTCACGAAGAATTTCGCCCGGATGGACCGGGCGCATACCGTTTTTGAACCGGGTCATGTCAAGCTCCATTCAGTGATAGTCGGCGATTTCAACATCGGCCGGTCCGTCATCGCCCCACGTAAAGCACACACGCCATTGGCCGTTGATTCCGATGCTGTACTGGCCAATGCGGTCACCTTTTAATGCCTCAAATCGGTTGCCGGGCGGAGACTTCATTGCATCGAGCGTTTCCGCATTGTCAAGCTGCGTAAGACGACGCATGGCCACATCGGCGATGTTGGCGAATTGTCGGCAACGTCCCGTTTCGAACAACTGCCGAGTGTCTTTGCATTTGAACGACTGGATCATGGCTGCATTTTGTGCCGTTTATCGGTAAGCGGCAAATTGATTGCCGGCTGGCAAGACCTACACAATCCAGCAGGACAATGCCTCATGCGCCTCAATGCACGACAAGCCACGCCACCGCCAGATACCGCCCGACCTTCGCGATCGTCACGATCGCGAGGAATGTCCACGGCGGCTCGCGCAGCACGCCGGCGATCATCGTCAGCGGATCGCCGATCACCGGCGCCCAGCTCAGCAGCAGCGACCAGCGGCCGTAGCGCGCGTACCAGCGCTCGGCGCGCGCGAGCGCGGCCGGCTTCACCGGAAACCAGCGGCGCTCGCGGAAGTGCTCGATGCCGCGGCCGAGCGCCCAGTTGATCGCCGAGCCCGCGACGTTGCCGACGCTCGCGACGAGCACCAGCGCCCACGCGGGCTCGCGCCCGGCGAGCAGCAGGCCGGCAAGCACGGCTTCGGACTGGAGCGGGAACAGGGTCGCGGCGACCATCGACACGGCGAACAGGCCGCCGTAGGTGAGCAATTCGGGCATCGCGCGATTGTACCGGCCGCGCGTCGACCGGCACCGGTCGCGCGGCGTCGGCGGTACAGAACGGCACCCGCGCGGTCGCTCAGTTCCAGCCGACCATGATCGCGCCCATCCCGACCAGCAGCCCGCCCGTCACGCGATTCATCGCGCGCATCCGCGCCGGCCGTTTCAGCGCCCGGCTCAGCCGGTGCGAGAACAGCGCCATCGACGCGACGCCGCCGGCAAACAGCAGCGCGAAGGTCGTCGCCAGCAGCAGGAACTGCGCGTTCAGGCTCCAGTCGGCGTTCGGGACGATGAACTGCGGAAAGAACGACGGAAAGAACAGCAGCGTCTTCGGGTTCAGGCCGGAGGTGGCGACGCCGCGCCAGAACAGCGCACGCCCGGTGTCGGTGTCGGGTGCGGTGCTGCCGGCTTGCGTCGATGCGGCCGGCGCGGTTGCCGGCGCACGGCTGAGCCATTGCTTGCAGCCGAGCCAGACGAGATACGCGGCGCCGGCCCAGCGCAGCACGGTCAGCGCGTGCTCGTTGAGGTTGACCAACGAATTCAGGCACAGCGCGGTCAGCGCGAGTTGCAGCAGCACGGCGAGCGTGCCGCCCCACACGCACGGCAGCGCACGGCGCCAGCCGGCGCGCAGGGCCTGGTTCATGGTGAGTAGGTTGACGGGGCCGGGGGCGTAGATGAGGACAGCGGACGCAGCGAGGAACGACAGATAAAGCCTGAACGACATGACGGGAGGTGCGGAAAACGGAGGATCAGGCGCCGGCCCGTGCAACCGGATAGGTGCGCGGGAGGCGGGACATTGCATGCCTGCGTGTCCGGCGCCGCAACTCGTGATTGCGGCCGGGCGTTCCGCTGCGAAGGGGTTGTCGCGGGGAGCGTGCCGGACAACAGGCATGGAGAAAATGTATCAAGCGGGCCGGTTAAAAGGTTTCCTGTTTTCCGGCAAAACCGACCCCGATCCGGAATCTTATTCGGCTAGAATGCCGATTTTCAGTAGAAGATTCTTATTGTCATGGCCACCCGCGAACGCACGCCGAAAACCCTCGACAACCAGGACCGCAAGATCCTCGGTGCACTGCAAAAAAATGCGCGTCTGTCGAACGCCGAACTGGCCGAACAGATCGGCATGTCGACCACCGCATGCTGGAACCGCACGCGGCAGCTCGAACTCGACGGCTACATCGACGGCTACGTCGCACTCGTCAACCAGCGCATGCTCGGCTATGCCGACATCGTGATTCTCGAAGTCACGCTCGATCGCCACGAAGACGATGCGCTCGCGCGCTTCGGCGCCGAACTCGCGGCACTCCCCGAAGTGCTCGAGGCCTACCTGGTGTCGGGGGAATACGACTACTGGATCAAGGTCGCGGTGGATGGCACGGCCGGCTATGAGCGCTTCCTGCGCGAGAAGCTGTACCGGATTTCGAGCATTCGCCACAGCCGCTCGATGTTCGCGCTGCGGTGCATGAAAGACGTGCCGTCGATTCAGGTGTGACCGCGGCAGCGACGGACCGCGCGTCGTCGTGACGACGCCGTTCGCGGCTGTGCGAAAGAAAGGGGGAGTCGGGCTGTCGCGGCCAGTGCGCGCGGCTCGACGGCAGATGTACGAGGAAAGTTCGAGTAGAACGGGAAAACGGATGAATCTTCCGTGACGACCCGGTGCGGTGCGATGCACCCGCACATTGCATGAGCAATGGTCAGCCACGCCGGTCAGCGGCGGCCAACACCTCGGCGGTGCCGGCGCTGGCATCTGCATCACAGCGCTCACATCGCGTGAGCGCGTTCAAATCGGGTCTTTTACGTTATCCGCCGATACACCGATGCCGGACGCGGCGGCCTTGCGGCGCGCGTCCCGGCAAGCGGATCAGCCGGATATCGTGCCGCCGGCCGGCGGCCAGTCGCAGCGCTTAGCGCGGCAGGCGTGCGTGCGCTTCAGCGATGACTTCGCAGTTCTCGAGGTGCAGTGCCCATGCTTCTGCAAGCAGCTCGCCAACACGTGCGAGCCAGCCAGCGGATTGGGTGGAACGATCGGAGACATTAGACGTTTGCATGACGAAGCCCCATGTAGGTGGTGAGTTAGGGATAACCCTAATCATAAAGGAGCGTCACCGCTTTGTGAAATTCGATTTCGTTATATGAGAATTTCTGACAATCTTTGTTGCTGCTGCGCAACATGAACCGCATCCGCAATCGGCATTGCCAAGTGGACAGGCGTGACGAGGCTGCGGCGAGCACGGCCTCGCAATGAGGAGCAGAAAAGGCGTGCCAGGCGGGGAGGAAGGGGGCGGCAGCGAGGGGCGGCGATTACTCGCCGATCCACCCGAACCGCCACGACAGCCGGCGCGTCGCGGCGAGCAGCGTATGGGCGAGTTCGCTGTCCGGCCCGCGCGGGAAGCCGCGCGACGAGCCGATGATGGCGATCACGAGCCGGATGTTGCCGGTGTGATCGAACACGGGCGCGGCGATCGTCCCGATGCCCGGCACCGGCGCGTCGAACGCGAAATCGAGTTCGTCCGTACGGATCGCCGCGAGCCGCGCACGGAACGCGGCGTCGGCCTGCGTCGCGCCGCCGGCGAGGCGCACAGGCTCGTCGGCCAGCAAGCCGGCCAGCACGTCGTCGGACATGCCGGCCGCGAAGATCCGCCCGATCGCCGTATTCACGAGCGACATCACCGTGCCGACCTGCAGGCTCACGTGCTGCGGCCGCGCGGATTCCTCGAGGCGGATCACGGTCGGCCCGAGCGGCCCGAGCGTGGCCGCGGCGACGCTCATGTCGGTCGCCGCCGCCAGCGCGACGATCTCGGCTTCCGCGTCGCGCGTCGGCGACACGCGTTGCATCGCGATCAGGCCGAGCGCCTGGCCGAGCGGTCCGCCGTCGAAGCAGCCCGCATCGTCGCGGCTCAGCAGGCCGATCTTCTGCAGGCTCACCAGATGCGGAAACGCCTTCGCGGCCGGCATCCCGGCCGCCGCCGCGAGATCGCGCAGCGGCAGCGCCCGGCCTGCCGACACGAGCGCGAGCAGCAGTTCGCCCGTGCTGTCGAGCGCGTTGATGCCGCGCTGCGCTTTCGCGTCGTCAGCGAGCGCGGGCGGCATGCGCTGGGCAGCCGCGGTAGCGACTGGCGGCGACGACTGCACGTCGCGTCCCGCATCGAGCGACGCGGTGGCTTGCCGCGCCGCATCGCGCAACGCCGTCGCGATCGGGCTGTCCCAGCCGACATCAATCGACCCGGTCGAACCGATCACCGTCAACGCGAGTTGCAGGCGTCCGTCCGAGTCCAGCACCGGCACGCACATCGCGCTGACGCCGGGGCTCGGCCGATCCACGCCGCGTTCGATCCCGCGTGCGCGGATCGCGTCGAGTTCGGCCTGCCACGCGCGGGCATCGGACGTGGGCTGGTCGCCTTCCGCGCCCGCGAGCGTGTCGCCGGCGCCTGCCTGGCTGGCCGCCATCGCGTCCAGCAGTGCGGTGTCGCCGAATGCGCGGAACACGCGGCCGGTCGCCGTCGTATCGAGCGACATCACGGATCCGACGTGCAGGTTCACGTGCAGCGGATAGCCGCCGTGCTCGATACGCACGATCGTCGGCCCGAGCGCGCCCGGCACCGACAGCGCGACGCTCAGCCCGACCGTTTCCGCGAGCCGCGCCGCGTGCGGCAGCGCCGCGCGATAGGCCGGCTGCCGTTCGATCGACATCAGCCCGAGCCGCAGCGACAGCGGCCCCGGCTCGTAGTTGCCGGTGAGCGCGTCGCGTTTCACGAGCGCGAGCCGCGTCAGGCTGACGAGATAGGTATGCGCCTGCGCGGTCGACAGGTCGGCCGCGGCCGCCAGCTCCGACAGCCCGAGCGGCTTGCGCCGGCGCGCGAGCGCGTCGAGCAGGCGGCCGCCGACCTCGACGCTCTGGATCCCGCGCTGCGCCTTGGGCGGCGCGTCGTCTGCGCTGACTTCGTGGTTCTGCACGCGATGGTTCTTCCGTTGACGAAACCCCGCATGGTATCCGACGCCATTTGATGCGCCAGCCCGCAGGTTTACCCGTATTAGACAATAGCAAGCGTATTTGTCATTGACAAATTATCGATGCAGGTCGATGATCCGTTCACTCCCCTCAACACATGGCTCGCAGCCACGGAACGCAACATGGCCAAAGCATTCGCATCCCAAGCCGATCTGGAAGAGAAGAAGGTCACCTGGACGCAGTTGTCCGAGAACGCGTACGCATACACCGCCGAAGGCGACCCGAACTCGGGCGTGATCGTCGGCGACGACAGCGTGCTGATCGTCGACACGACCGCGACGCCCGCGATGGCGCAGGACCTGATCGCGAAGATCCGCAGCGTGACCGACAAGCCGATCAAGCACGTCGTGCTGTCGCACTACCACGCGGTGCGCGTGCTCGGCGCGTCCGCGTATTTCGACGAAGGCGCGCAGCACGTGATCGCGAGCCGCGGCACCTACGAAATGATCGTCGAGCGCGGCGAGGCCGACATGAAGTCGGAGATCGAGCGCTTCCCGCGCCTGTTCGCGGGCGTCGAGACGGTGCCGGGCCTGACCTGGCCGACGCTCGTGTTCGAGCGCGAGATCACGCTGTTCCTCGGCAAGCTCGAAGTGAAGATCATGCACGTCGGCTCGGGCCATACGAAGGGCGACACGATCGTCTGGCTGCCGTCGCAGAAGGTGCTGTTTTCGGGCGACCTGGTCGAATACGACGCGGCCTGCTATTGCGGCGACGCGCAGCTCGAACAGTGGCCGGCCACGCTCGAGGCGCTGCGCGCGCTCGGCGCCGAAAAGCTCGTGCCGGGCCGTGGCCCCGCGCTGCTGAATCCGGCCGAGGTCGACAAGGGCCTCGACTACACGAAGGACTTCGTGACGACGCTGCTCGCGCAAGGCCGCAAGGCCGTCGAGCGCCAGCTCGACCTGAAGGCGTCGATGGCGCTCACGCGCGAAGCGATGGATCCGAAGTTCGGCCAGGTGTTCATCTACGAACACTGTTTGCCGTTCGACGTGTCGCGCGCGTTCGACGAGGCGAGTGGCATCACGCATCCGCGCATCTGGACCGCGCAGCGCGACAAGGAAATGTGGGACGCGCTGCAGGACTGAGCGGGTCGCGGCGGCGGGGCGTCCGGGCGGACGTCCCGTCGTTTTCCGGAAGTTTTCCTGAAGGCCCCTGAACGGCGGCGGCATCGCGCCGCGCTGCACGGCGCCGAATTCCGATCTCACAAGAAAGCAGGGCGCATGCACGCCCGCGGAGACTGCTGCGCTCGAAATCGCGCGGCCCGTTTGGAGAGAGACATGCCCCAATCGCTTCCCGCCGAAGCGACGATCGCGCACGCGAGTGCCGCGGCGTCGACTTCCTCATACGAATCCGCGTCCGCATCGGCATCGGCATCGGCGTCCGCATCGGCGTCCGCATCGGCATCGGATGCCGGCGATGCGCTGCTGTTCCGCAAGATCGCGTGGCGGATCGTGCCGTTCCTGTTCCTCTGCTACGTCGTGTCGTTTCTCGACCGCATCAATATCGGCTTCGCGCAGCTGCAGATGAAGCACGACCTCGGCTTCAGCGATGCGATGTACGGCCTAGGCGCCGCGGTGTTCTACGTCGGCTACGTGTTCTGCGAGGTGCCGAGCAACCTGCTGCTCGCGCGCTTCGGCGCGCGCCGCACGTTCACGCGGATCATGCTGCTGTGGGGCATCGCGTCGACCGGGATGATGTTCGTGTCGCAACCGTCGCATTTCTACGTGCTGCGCTTCCTGCTCGGCGTGTTCGAGGCCGGCTTCTTTCCCGGCATCGTGCTGTACCTGACCTACTGGTTCCCGGCGAACCGGCGCGCGGCGGCGATCTCGGTGTTCTTCGCGGGCGTCGCGGTCGCGGGCGTGCTCGGCGGCCTGATGTCGGGCTGGATCATGCGCGACATGAGCGGCGTGCTCGGGTTGCACGGCTGGCAGTGGATGTTCGCGATCGAAGGCGCGCCGGCGATCGTGCTCGCGTGCTTCGCGTTCACGTACCTGGTCGACCGTCCGCAGGACGCCGCGTGGCTCACGTCCGACGAAAAGGCGCGCGTTGCCGCGCTGTGCGGCGACAGCCGTACGCACGGCGCCGCGCATGGCGCGCACGACAAACGCAGCCTGTTCGCCGCGCTCGCGAACCCGCGCGTCTATCTGTTCGCATTCGTCTACTTCTCGCTGACCTGCGCATCGCTGACGCTCAATTTCTGGATGCCGCTGATGATCCGCGATTTCGGCGTGACCGACGTCGTGGCCGTGAGCCTCTACACGGTCGTGCCGAATGCGGTCGGCGCGGTCGGGCTGATCCTGATCGCGCGCCGCTCGGACCGCACCGGCGAGCGCCGCAAGCACTTCGCGTGCTGCACGATCGGCGGCGGGCTCGCGCTCGCGGCATTGACGCTGCATCTGCACAGCTTCGCGGCGATGCTCGCGTGCCTGTCGATCGCGGCGACGCTGATCTTCGCCGCGCTGCCGATCTTCTGGGCCGTGCCGACCCGCTACCTGTCGGGCAACGCGGCCGCAGCCGGGATCGCGCTGATCAGCAGCATCGGGATCACGAGCGGCATCGTCAGCCCGTGGGTGATCGGGCTGATCCGCACGCATACCGGCAGCATGGATCTCGCCGTGTACCTGCTGGCCGCGCTGCTCGCGCTGAGCGGCGCCGCGCTGATGCTCGGCGTGAAGGGTGAACCCGCGCAGCGCGCCTGAATGCCGGCCGTTGCCGGCGTCGCGTGTGCTGCCCGTGCCGCATCGGCATTCGTCGAGGAGACGATCGATGTCGGCCCGGCTTCAAGCTGTTCGTGCAGCCCGCGCTCGCCGTCGCATCCGGTTCCCGCGCGCCGGACAACGACGCGCTGTACCGCCGCGTCGGCATCGCGCAGGATCGTGCCGTTCCTGTGCGTCTGCTACATCGTGTCGATCCTCGATCGCTGCACCATCGGCTGCGCGCAGTTGCGGATGCGGCAGGATCTCGGGCTGACCGACGCGATGTACGGCCTCGTCGCGGTGCCGTTCTTCATCGGCTGCGTGCTGCTCGAGGTGCCGAGGTTCGAGGTGCCGAGCCGTGTGCGCCACGTCGGGTTACGCGATGCATTGATCGAATGATGCATCGGCGCGGCGGCGCACCGCGTGGGGTACGGGCTAGGCCCGATACACCTCGATCCGGTTGCGGCCGCGTTCCTTCGCCACGTACAGCGCCTTGTCGGCGCGCGACAGCGACTGGTACGCACCAAAGTCCGACGTCCGCATTGCGTCGATACCGATGCTGACGGTCAGCGCGAGCAATTGATCCTCGTGCACGAGCCGCGTGTCGGCCGCGCGCTGCTGCACGCGCTGTGCAAGCGCGCACGCCGCGTCGATCCCGGCGTGCGGCAGCACGATCGCGAACTCCTCGCCGCCGACGCGGCCGACGATGCCGTCGGGCCCAATCTCCGCGAGCAGCAGCCGCGCGAAATGACGCAGCGCGCGGTCGCCGAGCGGATGGCCCCAGCGGTCGTTCAGCGCCTTGAAGTGATCGAGGTCGAGCATCAGCACCGCGGCGTCATGACCGGTCGTCCGCACGCTGCGCAACGTGATCTCGCTCTGCCGCATGAACGCGTGGCGGTTCGACAACTGCGTCAGATGGTCGGTCGTCGCCATCCGGTGCAGTTCGGTCTCGATGTGCTTGCGCTCGGTCGCATCCGTGATGAAACCGTGCCAGACCGTGCCACCGTCAGGCATGCGTTGCGGGCGCGCGTCGCCTTCGCGCCAGCGCATCCCCTGGTCCGGCAGCAGCACGCGGTATTCGAGCCGCCACGGTGCCAGTCGCGCGGCCGACGCCAGCAGCGATTGACGGTACGCAGCCAGGTCGGCCGGGTGAATCCGGGTTTCGACCGCATCCGCGTCGCCGGCGATCTGGTCGGGCGTCAGTTCGTAGATGTCGCGCACGCCCGCGCTCGCATACGTAAAGGACCGGCGACCGTCGGCGGTCTGCCGCAGCTGGAACACGAGGCCGGGAACCTGGTCGGTCAGGTTCGTGACGAGCGTGACGGACTCGCTCAGCCGGCCGGCGAGCTCGCGCAGCGCGGTGATGTCCGTGGTCGTGCCGACCATGCGCAGCGCGCGTCCATGACTGTCGCGGGTGATGACCTTGCCGCGGCTGCAGATCCATTTGTAGGTACCGTCCTTGCAGCGGATGCGGTGCTCGACCGCGTAGCTGTCGGTGCGGCTTTCGAAATGCGCGAGCATCGCGGCCTTCACGTCGGCAACATCGTCCGGGTGCAGCCGTTCGTACGCCTCCTCGATGCGGCTCGTCAGCTCGTGCGGCGCATAGCCGAGCAGCGCCTTCCACGCCGCCGAGTAGTGGATCTCGCCGGTTTCCACGTTGCGATCCCACACGCCGGTGCCGCTTTCGGTCAGCGCCAGCGCGGTCAGCGCGCTGTGCTCCTCGACGACGTGGAGCCGCTCGCGCAGCGCGGCCTGCGCGCTCGCGCGGCCGATCGCCTGTTCGGCCAGCGTCGCCAGGTCGTACAGGAAAGTACGTTGTGCGGCATCGAGTGTCAGGTCCGTCGTGTCGGCGACACACAGTGCGCCAAGCATCGTGCCGTCGGGGGCGACGAGCTCGCACGCCGCGACGACGCGCGGTGCGGCGCTCAACGAACGGCTGGCGCCGGGCGTGACGCATCGTCGGTCGGCAGTCGTTACGCGCTCGACAGGCGACGGGAAGAATACGGGGTCGAGTGTCGCAGGCAGCGTGCCGTCGGACGCCGCCACGCGCTGCGCGCCGGCTTCAGCGTGCGTGACGAACGCGCCGGCCGCGCCGAAATGCGCGCAGGCGAGACGGCACACGGTCTCCAGTTCGGGCAACGGCGCAAGCGCCGGTCGATGGGCGGCGGTGACGGGGGAAGAGCCGGGCGTGTCGCCAGCCCCGGTGGTGAACATACGGAACCGCATGGTCGAATTCCGCGACGGTCGATTGCGCCGATGATCGGACGAATGCCGGGTGGCGCTGCTTGGGGGACTGCAATTGTAAAAATCTTATCGTCGAGAGAAATGCGTGGCAAGCGGGTCGAACCGGCCTTGACGACGGGCGATTCAGGTGGCATCGGCGCGATTCGTCCGCCCGTGTCCACCTCGGGCAGACCGTGCATCAAGCGCAGAGCGGCGCGACGAGGCCCGAAACCGTTGGCTCAGCGCGTGACGAACGCCGTGGCGTCATGCGGCGCCGTGCGCGCATGCTTGCGCTGGCGCAGCAGCGCGACGCGGCAATTCTCGCGCGCGGTCTCGCGGCCGTCGTCGTCGAGCAGCACCAGGTCGCCGCGCATCACGTTGAGCGTGATCACGTCGTCGCCGGGCGCGCCGAGCGTTTCCGGCGTATGCACCGAGCCGGCCGGCTCCAGCACCGTCGAGCCGGCTTGCGCGATCCAGTCGTACTCGCGGTAGCGCCACGCACCCTGCAACGTATGGACGAATACCTCGCCGTCGTGACGGTGACGCGGCAGCGTGCCGCCGGCCGGCATCTTCAGCAGCGCGGTCAGCGTGTCTTCCGCCGCATTGATATGCAGATACTTGATCGCAAGCCCCGGCAGGTCGGCGCTCATCGGCAGCCACGGCAGCGCGTCGCCGGGCAGGCACGAAATCGGCGGAAGGTCGGTGGCGAGCGGGGCAGACGGCTGCGTCATGGCGGAGGCGGAGCGGAAACGGGAAGTGCGCATTATCGCAGAGCCTGATCGGGCAGCAGAGCGGGCATAAACGGATCGCCCCGGCCGCCGGAGGCTCGGACACGCATTTTCCCCACACCGATATATACAGCTTAACTGTACAGTTTTGCTGTATATATGCTATCGTGAATTCATGAACACGCCATCCTCGCCCCCGGAAGCACCGCACGTGGTCGGTCTTGCCGGCGAACTCCGCATCTCGGTCAGCAAGCTCATGCGCCGGATGCGGGAACAAACCCACCCGAACGATCTCACGTCCTCGCAGAAGTCGGTGCTGCTGCGGCTCGACCGCGACGGCCCCGCGACCGTTTCCGCGCTCGCGCGGGCGGAAAGCGTGCGGCCGCAGTCGATGCGG
This sequence comes from Burkholderia sp. 10_S31, assembly GCF_056930375.1. Taxonomy (NCBI): domain Bacteria; kingdom Pseudomonadati; phylum Pseudomonadota; class Betaproteobacteria; order Burkholderiales; family Burkholderiaceae; genus Burkholderia; species Burkholderia sp. 10_S31. Next base: position 2,194,644 of record NZ_JBXOWK010000001.1, on the reverse strand, counting down.
ATGACGGTGGCGACGCTCGAAGCGATGGGCGCCGTCAGCGGCGCAGCCGATCCGAGCGACGGCCGGCAAACGCTGATCGCGCTCACGCCGGAATTCCGCCGGCGGCTGCAGGCCAACCGCGCGGCCAAGGACGACTGGCTGTTTCGCGCGCTGCATGCGCAGCTGTCGGCGCAGGAGCAGGCCGAGCTCGCGTCGGCCGTGCAGCTGCTGCAGCGGCTTGCCGAATTCCAGGACGCGGCGCGCCCGTGAACCCGATCGACCCACCCGGCGGGAGGAGCGCCCGAACATGAACATCCTGCATCTCGTGTCGTATTTTTTGGGCGGCGCCTTTCTGGCGAATGCCGTTCCGCATCTCGTCAGCGGGTTGCGCGGCGAGCCGTTCCAGACGCCGTTCGCGAATCCGCCCGGCCGCGGGCTGTCGTCGTCGACGGTGAACGTCGTGTGGGGTGTCGTCAATCTCGCGATCGGCTATGTGCTGCTGCGCCGGGTCGGCGATTTCGACCTCGCGCGCACGGCCGACGCGGCCGCGCTCGGCCTTGGCGTGCTGGCGCTCGGCCTGTTTCTCGCGCGGCACTTCGGCGCGCTGCACGGCGGCAACGCGCCGCGGCGGCCATGAGCGTGCCGGCCGCGGGCGTGTTCCGCTCGCTGCGCAGCTTCAACTACCGCGTGTGGGCGGCCGGCGCGCTGGTGTCCAACGTCGGCACGTGGATCCAGCGCACCGCGCAGGACTGGCTGGTGCTCACGCAGCTCACGCACCACGACGCGTCGGCGGTCGGTATCGTGATGTCCCTGCAGTTCGGCCCGCAGCTCCTGCTGCTGCCGTGGACCGGCTATGCGGCCGACCGCTTCAATCAGCGCCGGCTGCTGATGACGACGCAGGCCCTGATGGGCGGGCTCGCGCTCGCGCTGGGGCTGTTGACGGTCACGGGCATCGTGCAGCTGTGGCACGTCTACCTGTTCGCGTTCCTGTTCGGCTGCGCATCGGCGTTCGACGCACCGGTGCGGCAAACCTTCGTCGCGGAGCTGGTCGGCGACCGCGAGCTCGCGAACGCCGTCGCGCTCAATTCGACGTCGTTCAACGCGGCGCGGATGATCGGGCCGGCCGTGGCCGGCTTCATCATCGCGTCGGTCGGCACGGGCTGGGCGTTCGTGCTCAACGGCATCAGCTTCGTCGCGGTGCTCGCGTCGCTGTCGCTGCTGCGCGCCGACGAACTGCGCGAGAACACGCGCGCCGGCCATGCGCGCGGAAGCCTGCTCGACGGGTTCCGCTACGTCTGGCATCGCTCGGACCTGAAGGCGACGCTCGTGATGCTGTTCCTGATCGGCACGTTCGGGCTGAATTTCCCGCTGTTCATCTCGACGATGGCGGCCGGCGTGTTCCACGTCGATGCGCGCGGCTTCGGCATCCTGTCGTCGATGATGGCGGTCGGCACGATCTCGGGCGCGTTGCTCGCGGCGCGCCGCGAACGGCCGCTGTTCCGGCACTTGTGGATCGGCGCGGCGACGTTCGGGATCGGCTGCACGCTCGGCGCGCTCGCGCCAAGCTACTGGCTGTTCGCGGCGGCGCTCGTGCTGACCGGGATCGCCGCGATGACCTTCACCACGTCGACCAATGCGCTGATGCAGCTGTCGACCGAGCCGGCGATGCGCGGGCGCGTGATGGCGCTGCGGCTCGCGGTTGCGTTCGGCGGCACGCCGATCGGCGCGCCGGTGGCGGGCTGGGTCGCGAACCATCTCGGCCCGCGCTGGGCGCTCGGCGTCGGCGCGGCGTCCGGGTTCGCAGCCGCGCTGGTCGCCGTGTATTTCCTGATGCGGGTGCGGCGGCAGTCGCATCCCGACGGCGGCGCAGGCGAAGCCTGAGCCCGGTTACGCGTCGCCGCCGGTGCCGCCCGGTCGCGCCGCCGCATGCGCGGCTTCGAGGCACGACTGGAACAGCAGCGCCGCCCGCGACGGCCGCGGCGAGCGCCGCAGCAGGCTCACGAACCGGCACCGGTAGTTGAAGCGGTGCGGCGCGATCGCCTGCATCAATCCCTTGTTTTCGAAGCTTTCCGCGTAATGGTCGGGCAGGAAGCCGAGATAGCGGCCTGACAGGATCAGCGTCGCGATCGATTCCTGGTCCGATGCGGTCGCGCTGCGCGTGAGCTTCGCGCGATGGCTCAGCTCCATGTTCGGCGAATGAAAGCCGAGGCCGGCGAACGCGTGGTTGCGGATCGTCGTCCACGTGAGCTTGCCGTGCGGCGCGTCGAAGAGCGGATGCTGGCGGCCGCAGTACAGCAGCATCCGTTCGTCGAACAGTTCCGAATACACGAGGCTGCCCGAGTTGCGGTGCGCGGGGATGATCCCGACCTGATAGCTGCCGTCGATGATCCCGCGCTCGACCTCGTTGATCGACGCGACGTGCAGGTTCAGCGCGACGTCCGGGGCTTCGTCGGCGAACTGGCGGATCGCGTCGCCGAGCCGCGCGTTCGGGTTGGTGGCCGTCTTGTCGAACACCGCGACATGCAGTTCTCCGCCCATCTTGTCGTGAATGCCGTCGACCCTGCTGCGAAACGCTTCCATCGACGCGAGCAGCCGCAGGGTTTCCTCATACACCGTCTGCCCCTCGGCGGTCAGCGTGAAGCCCGCGCGGCCGCGCCGGCACAGCACGAGGCCGAGGCGCGTTTCCAGATCCTTCACGTGGCGGCTGATCGTCGAGATGCCGATATTCAGTTCCAGCTCGGCCGCCGCCATCCCGCCGCATTGCACGACCCCCTTGAAGACCCGCAGCAGGCGGAGATCCATGTCGCTGAGCTGCCCGAGCAGCGCGCGGCTCTTCGGTTTCTTTGCTTGCATAGTTGCGCAAGTGAACATTGATATTGCGATATTCAAAAGACTAATTGGCGTCCCGACAATGCGCAATATCAACATAAGGAGGAGGGGCGCGCCGCGCCGACCGACATGACCGACACCACCATTGCCGCCCAACAGGATCAGACCGCCGTCCGCACCGATGCAGCGTGGCTCGACGCCCACTGGATGCCATTCACGGCGAACCGCCAGTTCAAGTCCGACCCGCGCATGATCGTGTCGGCCAAGGACGCGTATTACACGGACGGCGAAGGCCGCAAGATCTTCGACGGCCTGTCGGGCCTGTGGTGCACGGGCCTCGGCCACGGCCGCACGGAAATCACCGAAGCCGTGAGCCGCCAGGTCGCGCAGCTCGACTACGCGCCGGCATTCCAGTTCGGCCATCCGAAGTCGTTCGAGCTCGCGAACAAGATCAAGGACCTGACGCCGGCCGGCCTCGACTACGTGTTCTTCACGGGCTCGGGCTCCGAAGCGGCCGACACGTCGCTGAAGATGGCCCGTGCGTACTGGCGCGCGAAGGGCAAGGGCACGAAGACGCGCCTGATCGGCCGCGAGAAGGGCTATCACGGCGTGAACTTCGGCGGCATTTCGGTCGGCGGGATCGGCGCGAACCGCAAGCTGTTCGGCCAGGGTCTCGACGCCGATTTCCTGCCGCACACGCAACTCGCCGAGAACAAGTTCTCGCGCGGGATGCCCGAGAACGGCGCCGATCTGGCCGATCGCCTGCTCGACCTGATCACGCTGCACGACGCATCGAACATCGCGGCCGTGATCGTCGAGCCGTTCTCCGGTTCGGCGGGCGTGGTCATTCCGCCGAAGGGCTATCTGAAGCGCCTGCGCGATATCTGTACCGCGCACGACATCCTGCTGATCTTCGACGAAGTCATTACGGGCTTCGGCCGTGCCGGTGCAATGACGGGTGCCGACGCGTTCGGCGTGACGCCGGACATCATGAATTTCGCGAAACAGGTGACGAACGGCGTGCAGCCGCTCGGCGGCGTGATCGCGACGAAGGAAATCTACGACACGTTCATGGCCGCGGGCGGCCCCGAGTACATGCTCGAGTTCCCGCACGGCTACACGTACTCGGCGCACCCGGTCGCCTGCGCGGCCGGCGTCGCGGCGCTCGACCTGCTCGTGAAGGAAGACGCGGTGGCCCGTGTGCGCGACCTCGCGCCGCATTTCGAGGCGGCCGTGCATGGGCTCAAGGGCCAGCGCCATATCGCGGACATCCGCAACTATGGGCTGGCGGCCGGCCTGACGATCGCGGCGCTGCCGGGCGAGCCGGCACGGCGCCCGTACGAGATCGCGATGCGCTGCTGGGCGAAGGGCTTCTACGTGCGCTACGGCGGCGACACGATCCAGCTCGCGCCGCCGTTCATCTCCGAAAAGCGCGAGATCGATAACCTGGTCAACGCGCTGTCCGATGCGCTGAACGAAGTGGACTGAGCCGCGAGCCGCTCCCTGCGACAACCGAATTCACGAAAGAGTCTGAACGATGAAACACGACAGCAATGTGACCTCCACCGTCGGCCACCTGATCGACGGCAAGCGCGTCGACGGCGGCAGCCGCGTCCAGCCGGTGTTCGACCCGGCCACCGGCGAATCGCACAAGAGCGTCGCGCTCGCCGACAAGCTGACCGTCGAAGCCGCGATCGCGTCCGCGCAGGCCGCGTTCCCGGCATGGCGCAACACGCCGCCGCTGAAGCGCGCCCGTGTGATGAGCCGCTTCAAGACGCTGCTCGAGGAGCACGCGGACGAACTGTGCGCGCTGATCACCGCCGAGCACGGCAAGGTGCTCGCCGACGCGATGGGCGAACTGCAGCGCGGGATCGAGAACGTCGAATACGCGACCTACGTGCCCGAACTGCTGAAGGGCGAGCACAGCAAGAACGTCGGCCCTGCGATCGATTCGTGGAGCGAGTTCCAGGCGCTCGGCGTCGCCGCCGGCATCACGCCGTTCAACTTCCCGGTGATGGTGCCGCTGTGGATGTGGCCGATGGCCGTCGCGTGCGGCAACACGTTCGTGCTGAAGCCGTCCGAGCGCACGCCGTCGTCGACGCTGCGCATGGCCGAGCTTGCGCTCGAGGCTGGCCTGCCGCCGGGCGTGCTGAACGTCGTGAACGGCGACAAGGAAGCCGTCGACACGATCCTGACCGACCCGCGTGTGAAGGCGGTGAGCTTCGTCGGCTCGACGCCGATCGCCGAATACATCTACTCGACCGGCTGCGCGCACGGCAAGCGCGTGCAGGCACTCGGCGGCGCGAAGAACTTCGCGGTGGTGATGCCCGACGCCGACATCGGCAATGCGGTGAACGCGCTGATGGGCGCCGCGTACGGTTCGTGCGGCGAGCGCTGCATGGCGATCCCGCTGGTCGTCGCGATCGGCGATGAAACGGGCGACAAGGTGGTCGAAGGCCTGAAGGCCGAGATCGCGAAGATGAAGGTCGGCCCGGGCAACGGTGCCGGCGTCGACATGGGGCCGCTCGTCACGAAGCAGCATTTCGAGAAGGTGACGAGCTTCGTCGAAGCGGGCGTGGAGGCGGGCGCGACGCTCGTCGTCGACGGCCGCAGCGTGAAGGTCGACGGCCACGACGGCGGCTACTACCTCGGCCCGTGCCTGTTCGACAACGTGAAGCCCGGCATGCCGATCTACCAGCACGAGATCTTCGGGCCGGTGCTTGGCGTGATCCGCCTGAAGTCGCTCGACGAGGCGATGGCGCTGATCGACGCGCACGAGTACGGCAACGGCACGTGCCTGTTCACGCGCGACGGCGAGGCGGCGCGCTACTTCGGCGACAACATCCAGATCGGCATGGTCGGCATCAACGTGCCGCTGCCGGTGCCGGTCGCGTACCACTCGTTCGGCGGCTGGAAGCGCTCGCTGTTCGGCGACCTGCATGCGTACGGCCCGGATGCGGTGCGGTTCTACACGAAGCGCAAGACGATCACGCAGCGCTGGCCGTCGGCCGGCGTGCGCGAAGGGACTGTGTTCAGCTTCCCGTCGAACCGCTGACGCGCGTTCCGGCTGCGCGCGACGCCTGCTTGTCGGCGGGTGTCGTCGTACAGCCGGCGCAAGGACGCACAGGCCCGCTCCGATCGGCGATCGGGGCGGGCTTTTTTACGCGTGCCGCGGCCGTGCCGACACGCAACGCGTGGAAGGCGCGCTTACGGGGCGACGACGTGCCACATGTTCTTGAAGTTGTCGCCGTTGCGGTCGCCCTGCTTCATGTCCTTCGAGAAGAAATACAGCGGCCTGCCCTTGTAGGCCCATTGCGGGCTGCCGTCGTCGCGCTTGACGATGGTGTAGGGGCCGACCGGGACGTCGGTCGCGCTGGCCTTGTACGGCGGCCAGAAGGATTCGCATTGGCCCGTGCATGCGCTGGTGCCGGCGTTGGGCTTGTCCTTGTCGAATGCGTAGACGGTCATCCCGTTCGCGGCGACGAGCGCGCCGTTTTCGACTTTGGTGATCGAGCCCTGAGCCGAGGCCGAAACGGACGCCATGGCGAGCACGGCGGAACTGACGAGCAGCACGGCTTTCATGAGTACCTCCTTGTAGTCCGGTGGGCGGCGCAATCGCGCGCACGGCCGGGCGTGCGCACGATCGCGGGGAATGGTGCCGGAACACGGTGCCGTGGCAGCCGGTGCGAGCGACGCGAAGTCGAATGACGGCTGAACGGACCCGCTCCATTCACCATAGGCGGTTTTTGGCAGCGCTGCGAGAAGAACCGGGGGCGCATCGGCGGCGCGTGTGTCTCGCGCAACGACACGGTGTCGGCGCACGACGGCGCGGATTCAGGACGGTTCTACGGCGATTGCCGCTGGTGTTGGCGTTGACGGGCGTTGACGGGCGGTGCCGGGCCGCCCCGTCAGCGAAACGCGGGCGCTGCGGCGAGCGCCGTCAGCACGGCCGGCATCGCGAGCGCGGCGGCGATCGTCTGGAACGCGGTGATACCGGCCATCAGCGGCGCGTCGCCGCCGAGCTGGCGGGCCATGATGTATGACGAGGACGACGTCGGCAGCGCCTGGAACAGCAGCGCGATGGTGAGGGCGGCATCGCCGAGCCCGAGCAGGCGGCCGGCCGCGAGCGTGGCGAGCGGCATCGCCATGAACTTGAATGCCGACGCGATGCACATCGGCCGCAGCCATCCGCGCGCCGCATCGAATCTCAGTGCCGCGCCCACGCACAGCAGGCCCAGCGGCATCGACGCGGCGCCAAGCGCACGCACGGCCGGTTCGACCGCGGCCGGAAACGCAACGCCGGTGACCTGCATCGCGATCCCGAGCGCGCAGCCGACGACGAGCGGGTTCGACAGGATCTGGCGCACGAGCGCCCACGCGCCGAGCCGCGTTTCGCCGTAACGCGCGAACACCAGCACGCACATCAGGTTCACGGTCGGCACGATCGCCGCGACGCACACGGCCGCGAGCGCGATCCCGTGCGCACCGAACAGTCCTGCGGCGAGTGCCGTGCCAACATAGTTGTTGAAGCGCACCGCGCCCTGGAACACCGACGTGAAGCCGGCGCCGTCGACCTGCACACATCGGCGGACCAGCAGCAGAAGCGCCGCGACGAGCACCGTCGACCCGACCAGTGCCGCCGCGAGCGGCAAGACGGGCAACGATTGCAGCCGTGCATTCGCGAGACCGTCCGCGAACAGCGCGGGCAGCAGCACGTAGTAGCAAAGCCGCTCGGCGTGCGGCCAGAATGCATCGGCGATGAAGCCCGTGCGCCGCAGGCCGTGGCCGAACGCGACCAGCAGCGCGACCGGCGCGAGCGCGAGCAGGATCGGGCCGATCATCGGCGTGCCTTCAGGTGGGCCGGACGGGACGGCAGGCAGGCGGAGCAGCGGAGCGAAGCGGGAGTCCATCCAGCGGGCGACATGGCGGCGCGCGATCGAAAGAGTGACGATGCCGCCAAGTTAACACGCGAATGCAGCAGGAATAATGGTTAATTATCGGGTGTTCAATGAGAAATTCTCATCGATGTCGCGGTGACTTCGGCGGCCAGCGCACGCGCGAAACGCTCGGCCGGGCGCGACTGGTGTTCGAGCAGCACGACCGCGCGGCCCATCTGCGGCTGGCCGAACGGCAAGCGCGTGACGGGCGGCAGACGCGCGAGCGTCGAGTCGGGGAGTGCGACGATCGCCGCGCCGAGCCCGCGCGCGACCATGCGCGCGATCGTCTCTGCGCTGTCGAGCACCATCTCCTCGCGCACGCGCACGCCGATGCGGCGCAGCTCGGCGGCGATCATCCGGCCGGCCCACGCCTGCGCATCGAAGCGGATGAACGGCAGCGCCTCGAGCAGCGTGCGCGCGTCGCGCTCCGCGTAGTGCGGCGGCGCGAGCAGCCAGAAGCGGTCTTCGTACAGCGTGGTCCAGGTGAGCGCCGCCGGATGCGGGCGCACCGGGCGCGTCGTGATCGCGGCGTCGAGTTCGCCGGCCGCGACGCGGTTCGCCAGTTCGACCGACATGCCGGCCGATACGTGCACGCGCAACGACGGATGCGCATCGCGCAGCGCAAGCAGCGCATCGGGCAGCGGGCCCGACAGCGCGGTCTGGATCGCGCCGATCCGCAGGCGGCCGACGAGCTTCTTCTCGTCGCTGAGCGCATCGGGAATCCGGTCGACCATCGCGAGCACCTGCTCGGCCTGCGCGACGAGGATGTTGCCGGCTTCGGTCAGTACCGGCTGGCGGCGCGAACGGTCGAACAGCTGGACGTTGTATTCGCTTTCGAGTGTCTTGATCTGCAGGCTCACGGCGGACTGCGTGAGCCCGATCGCTTCACCGGCGCGCGCGAAGGTGCGGTATCGGGCGATTGCGACCAGCGTTCTGAATGCGCGTAGTGACATGGACTCAATGAGGTGGGCGGCCACGGCCGGCACGCGGATTGCTCGAAGATGGCGGCGATCGCGCGCGGACGGCTCGCCGATCGCGGCACGGCCGGACCGCCGAGGCGGCTGGACCCAGCCGGCACGCTGGCGGACATCATGCCCGCGCGTGCGGAAACGGGCAACCACGGCATCGGCGAGTTGCCGCGGAAAGCGCGGTGCGGCGCGTGCGCGGCGGGCGGTGCGGATTTTCGTGAATGGCATCGTGCCGGACGGGCGCGCCTATCTGCGGGCGCGGGCTCGGTCGCGCTCGTGTGTGCCGCCTGCACGTATTTGAACGATGCCTCGGGGCGACGCGGGCCGTCGCGTCGGTCCCGGCCCTTCGCGGAGGTAACGACGATGCCTGTCAACCCCGGTGACGTTGCGCGCGCGAGCTATCGCGCGTATGTCGACAAGGACCGCGACGCGATCGAAGCGCTGATCGCGCCGGATTTCCATTTCACGAGCCCGCTCGACAACCGGCTCGACCGCGATGCATACCTGGCGCGCTGCTGGCCGAACAGCGCGATGCTGGCAGGCTTCGAGTTCGTCGATGTCGCCGTGCACGGCGAATACGTGTTCGTCGTGTACGAAGCCGAAACGAGCGCGGGCAGGCGATTCCGGAACGCGGAGCGGCTGCATGTGCGCGACGGACGAATCGTCGAGGCCGAGGTGTATTTCGGCTGGTATGTGCCGCATCAGGCGCCCGATGGCGGGTTCATCGAATCGGGCGGTTGAAGTGGCCTGCCTTCGGCGATGCGCTTATCCCGCAGCATCTTCCCCGAGCGCCTGAATGAACCGCGAAAACAGCTCCGGCTGCGACGAGATCCCGAGCTTGGCATAGAGATGCCGCCGATGCACTTTCACCGTTTCCGGTGAAATCGCCAGCCGCTCCGCGATCGCCTTCGACGAATTGCCGCGCAGCACCATCCGCGCGATCGACATCTCGCGATCGGTCAGCACGCCCGCGCCGAAGCGCGCGAGCGCCTGCTCGACGCGCGCGCCGAGATCGGCGTCGGGCGTCACGCGCGTCGCGTCGCCCACCAGCCGCCAGTGTTGCCGGATCGCCGCGAGCACCCACGGCATCGCGGCTGTCAGCTTGCCGAGCGGCTCGACGTCGAAGCGCGTGGATGCACCGAGCGACAGCGACAGCAGCAGGTCGGGATGCGGCCGCAGCAGGACCTGGATTTCGTCGTCGCCGACCGCATCGCGGAAATAGCTCAGGAAATACTCGCTCTGCCGGAACAGGTCGGGCGCGACTTCCTCGAGCCGGTAGCAGCCGTCGGCGAGCCCGTCGTGCGCGGCCTGCAGGAACGGATCGAGCAGATATAACCCGTTGAGGTAAAGCGGCACCGGCGACGCGCTGTCGGTGCCGCCCGTGTCGTATTCGTCGAGCACGAGCGGCACGCCGTCGCGGCCGATCGCGGTCGCGAGCGCGTTGTCGAACGGCACCATTTCGTTGAGCAGCAGCACCAGGAAACGCCAGAAGCGCGGCTGGCCGAGATGATCGATTGCGCGGCCGAGCGCCTGGTGCATCGCGATTTCGGAGAAGAGACGATCCATACCACCACCGGAAGGGCGTAACACGAAGGGGGAATAGCGGTCCTGAAATTGGCTTCCTAGACTGCCACGCAATCAATCGGACCCGAGTATGGGTGTTCAAAAATGTGGGGCATAGGAGCACAGGAGAACGAAATGGCGATGATGTCGGAATCGACGGGCACGCTGCAAGCGACGCCTGCCACGGAAGACGCGCCGCGCGCGTTGTCGCAGACGCTCAGCGTGCGCGACGCGGTGATGATCACCGTGTCGGGCGTGACGCCCGCAAGCTCGATCTTCGTGATCGCGCCGTTCGCGATCCAGCAGGCCGGCAGCGGTGCGGTGCTGTCGTTCCTGCTCGGCGGCGTGCTCGCGCTCGCGTTCGCGCTCTGCTACGCCGAGCTCAGCGCCGCGCACCGCAGCGCAGGCGGCGAGTACGTGATGGCCAAGCGCGTGTTCGGCACGCTGCCCGGCTACCTGACCTTCATTGCGGTGCTGTCCGTCAGCGTGTTCATTCCGGCCGTGCTCGCGAGCGGCGCGGCGCCGTACCTGAACAACGCGCTCGGCACGCACTTCAGCAACCAGTCGGTCGCGCTGACGATCGTGCTGCTCAGCTATCTGCTCGGCATGCTGAACATCAAGACGAATGCGTGGATCACCGGCGCGTTTCTCGTCGTCGAGATCGGCGTGCTGATGCTGATCGCGGGGCTCGGTTTCGGTGCTCCGCATCGCGGTGCCGACGTGCTGGTCTCACCGGTCGTCGCGAGCGGCAATGCGCTGGTGCCGGCCACGCTCGCGGCGATAGTGCCCGCGATCGGCACGGCGATCTTCTGCTACAACGGCTTCGGCTCCGCCGCGTATCTCGCGGAAGACCTGCGCGGCGGCAACCGCAACGTCGCGAAGGCGGTGATCTATTCGCTGCTGGTGATCCTCGTGGTCGAACTGATCCCGCTTACCGCGATCGTGCTCGGCGCACCGTCGCTGACGGAGCTGACCAAGAGCGCCGACCCGATCGGCTATGTCGTGCGCTCGCTGAGCAACCCGACGGTGTCGCGCGTGGTCAGCGGCGGGATCTTCCTGTCGGTGTTCAACGCGATCATCGCGATCGTGATCACGATGGGGCGCCTGCTGTACAGCAGCGGCAGGCACGCACTCTGGTCGCGCACCTGCAACCGCGCGTTCTCGACGATTCATCCGCGCCTGGAATCGCCGTGGCTCGCAACCATCGCGCTCGCGGTGCCGTCGGCGGGGCTCGTGTTCGTATCGAGCCTCGACGAACTGACCGCGTTCACGGTCGACCTGCTGCTGCTGATCTATCTGGTGGTCGGGCTGGCCGCGCTCGCGAGCCGGTTCGTGCGCCGCGACGTCGAACATCACTACCGGATGCCGCTGTGGCCCGTGACGCCGCTCGTCGCGGTCGCGGGCGCCGCGTACACGCTCTACACGACGCTCGCGACGGCGACGAAGCCGACCGACCTGATCATCATCGGCGTTCTGCTGGCGGCCGCGCTCGCGATGTATGCGGTCTGGGCGCGCCACAGCGATGCGTTCCGCTCGCTCTGAACGCGGCGTCGTTACCTTGCCGTACCGAAACATCGAACCATCGAAACACTGGAGGAATTGCATCATGCGCACGAGGGATCTCGGCATCCGCATCGGACTCGGCACGCCGGGCCGCTTCAACGCGATCACGGACGTGCCGGGCGTGCGGGTCGGACATTGCACGCTGAGCGTCGAGAACGGCGATGCATCGATCCGCACCGGCGTCACCGTTATCGAACCGCGCGCGGGCGCCGCGCACGATTCGCCGTGCTTCGCGGGCGTGCATGTGCTCAACGGCAACGGCGACGCGACCGGGCTCGAATGGATCCGCGAAGCCGGCCTGCTGACGACGCCGATCGCCTATACCAACACGCACAGCGTCGGCACGGTGCGCGACGCGCTGGTCGCGAACGAACGCGAAGCGGCGGCCGGCCGCGTGTACTGGTGCATGCCGGTCGTGATGGAAACCTACGACGGCCTGCTCAACGACATCTGGGGGCAGCACGTAAGTGCCGCACATGTGCAGTGTGCGCTGGCCGCCGCACAGTCGGGGCCGATCGCCGAAGGCGGCGTGGGCGGCGGCACGGGCATGATCTGCCACGAGTTCAAGGGCGGCATCGGCACCGCGTCGCGGGTCGTCGCGGCCGACGCGGGCGGCTGGACCGTCGGCGCGCTCGTGCAGGCGAACTACGGCGTGCGCGAGATGCTGCGCGTGGCCGGGTACCCGGTCGGCGAAGTGCTGCGGCACGTGCCTTCGCCGTTCCGCGCGCCCGGTGCGCCAGGCGAAGCCGGGATGGGCTCGATCGTCGTCACGATCGCAACCGATGCGCCGCTGCTGCCGCATCAGTGCACGCGCCTCGCGCAGCGCGCGAGCGTCGGGCTGGCCCGCGTCGGCGGCGGCACCGAGGATTCGAGCGGCGACATCTTCCTGGCCTTTGCAACGGGCAACGACGGGCTGCCTGCCGCGAACTACGGCAGCAAGGGTGCGCTGACGACGGACGTGAAGATGGTGAACAACGACCACATTTCGGCGCTGTTCGTCGCGGCGGCGGAAGCGGTGGAGGAAGCGATCGTGAACGCGCTGGTCGCGGGGAGCGATGTCGAATCGCGCGGCGCGCGGGTCGAAGGGCTGGGGCAGGCGCGCTTGCTGGATGCATTGCGCGAAGTGGGGTGGCGGCCGGGACGCGGCGCCTGAAACGGCATGCGCCGCTTCACTCGAAGCGGCGTGGCGGGCAGGGTCGTTGCGGCGATCGGCCGGCGCGTCGTGCGCGCGCGCATGCGATGCATGCGATGCGTGCGATGCGTGCGCGGCGGGCCTGGCCGTGACGACGCGGGGTCATGCTCAGCTGCCGAAGTAGACGTTGCAGAAGCTGACGGGGCCGACGCATGCGTTCGGGTCTTCCTGCTTCGATTGCGCACGATCGACGCGGCCGGCAGCCTGGACGGTTTCGGCGCGGTTCGCCGGTTGCTGCGCGAGGTCGGCCGGCGCGGGCTGGGCATGCGCGACAGCGGCGGTGAGCGACAGGGCAACGAGGGCGAGGTGCAGCGGCTTCATTTCAGTTTCTCCTGGGTCAGTGCCAGTCTCGCTGGCAGTGAGGAAACTATAGGCTCGCACTGCTTGAAGATTAATCGCCAGGGGTGCAGAGCTTATTTCCAATCGGAACAAGGATGCCGTTGCGCACGCATCGAGTGCCGTCGAGTGCCGTCGAGCGCCGTCGACGATCAATGACGGTGGCGGTTGAACGGCGCGTCCTTGTCCAGCAGCGCGCTGCGGATGAAGTGCAGGCAGCCGACGATGCGCTGCATGCGATGGCGCGCATCGGGCACCGCGTACCACGCGTGCAGCGTATGCTGCGCGGCGCGGATCGCCAGGTTCACGGATTTCAGCGTGCGCGCGTGGTGGACCGGCGTCGGATCGTCGAAGAAACGCGGCAGCTCGCGCAGCACCGCATCGACCGACGCGGTCCAGCGCAGCGTCTGCGGCGGTTTCGATTCGCAGAACCCGTGCAGTTCGTCGCGCAGGTCGATCACCGCATGACCGACTTCGAGCGTCGACAGCATCCAGCGCAGCGCGTCGCGATGTTCTCGCGTGCGCTTGACGAGCAGCGTGCGCAGCTGCGCCATCAGGTCGTGCGTGCTCGACTGGAAGCGCGCGGAGAGGCCCTGGCGCGCGCCTTCGCAGGCGAGCGTGACCTGGCGGCGCAGATCGTGCGCGATACGTGACGTGAGCCACGGCATGTGGGTCGGAAACACCACGGCAAACACGATCGAACAGGCAAGCATCGCGACGACGACGGCGAAACCGTTGTTGATCAGCACCTCGGGGGTATACGCGATCGCGTTGTCGGGGCCTGCGAGCAGGCAGAAGAACACCGCGAAACCGATCCCGTAGCCGGACAGGCCCGGGCGCATCGCGAGAAACGCGCCGAGGCCGAGCACCGGCGCGAGCGCCGCGCACAGCAGCGGAAAACCGTCGATGTTCGGATACACGTAGCACAGGAACACGTAGCCGACCGCGGTCGCGAACGCCGCGCCGACCGCCATTTGCGCGACGAACTTCGGCGCGCGCGGCGACATCGAGCTCAGTGCGCACGCGATCGCGGTGGCGATCACGGCGAGCGGGCCACTTGGCCATTCGGACGCGATCCAGAACGCGCTCATCGCGCCGACGGCGACGAGCGTGCGCAGGAATGCGAAGCCGACGAAGAACGAATTGGTCTTCACCGCGTAATGCGTGACCGAGCGTTCGAACGCATGATCGTCGCGGTCGAGCGATGCATAGGTGTCGGCATAACCGACATACTCGCCGACGAAGCGATACATCAGCTCGATCGCGGTATCGAAGTCGAGCAGGCCGCCGGCCGCGTGATCCTCGATCTCGCGGCGCGACGCACGCGCGGCCTTCGGCAACGCGCCGTGAAAGCGGCGCAGTTCGAGCAGCGCGCCGGTCGTCGACGCGATCCCGCGCTGGCGCTCGTCGCGCAACGCGGTGATCCGCTGCGCGAGCCCGTCGACGTGCGGCGCGAGCGCGTCGAGCACGGCGTCCGAGCGGTTCGCGCGCAGGCGCTTGATGAGCTGGTGCAGCGCATGCAGGCGCGTGCATGCATTCATGAACTCGCTGTTCAGCCGCGCGAGCCGGCGGCTGCGCGCGCGAATGTGCGGATCCTCGAACGAGGCGAACGCGCGATTGGCCTCGAAGCCGACGATCTCGTCGACGAAATCGGCGAAGCGCCGTTCGAAATCGCCGCGTGCGAGGTCGCCCGACAGCGCGCCGGCCGCGAATGCCGGGAACTTCACATGACGGGCGGTCAGCGAGCGCATCAGCGCCTTCGCCGAGCTGAGCGGCAGGATCAGCGCGCTGACCGCGCCGGAGCACGCGATGCCCAGCGCGACTTCCGCGGCGCGCGTGAGCGCGGACTGGAACAGCGTCTGCGGCGTCATCACCGACGGCAGGCCGATCAGCGCGGCCGTGTAGCCGGCGAGCACGAATCCGTACCAGCGGAAGTGGCGGTTGCGCACCGCGAGCGCGATGCAGGTGCCGATCCACAGCGTGATGCCAGCCATGTACAGCTCCGGCTGCTGCGCGAACAGCCCGCCGAGCGCGAGTGCGGCGACGAGCCCGGCCGCCGTGCCGAGCACGCGATAGAAGCTTTTCGCGAACACCATCCCCGACAGCGGCTGCATCAGCACGAACACGGTCGTCATCGCCGTGCGCGGCTGCGACATCTCGAGCCGCATCGCGATGCCCATCGCGAGCAGCGCGGCGAGCACGGTCTTGGCGAGGTGGAGCCAGATCGTCCCGTCGCTCGCGGCCCAGTCGCGCGCGGCGCCGCCGAGCGGATCGAGCCAGGCTCTCCATCGTGCGGGTTCGACGGAAGGTCGCTCGATCGCAGGTTGTGGCTTCATGAAAAGAGGGGGGGCCGGGGCGGGGCCGGGCAAGGTGCCGCGGCGCGTCCGGACAGGCCCGTTCGACTGGTGAGGCGCCGATTGTAGGAGTGCGGCGCGCGGGCATTAACGCAGCTACGGGGAAACGATAGTTGCAGGCCGCGTAACAATCTGCCGCATCCGCTGGAGGAAAATAGCGGCTCCGCTACAGGTGGCTTACAGGAATGGATACCCTACAAAACATGCGGGTGTTTACGCGCGTCGTCGAGACGGGCAGTTTCACCGCGGCCGCGCAATCGCTGAATTCGACGACGGGCGCGATGTCGCGCGCCGTGTCCGAGCTCGAGGCGCGCCTGCGCACCCGTCTGATGAATCGTTCGACGCGCCGTCTCGCGCTGACGTCGGCCGGCGAAAGCTATTTGCGGCGCTGCCGGCAGATTCTTGCCGACGTCGATCGCGCCGAAGAAGAGGCGAGCTGCGCGCACGAGCGGCCGGCCGGCGTGCTGCGCATGCACAGTTTCGCGAGCGTCGGCCATCACTACGTGATGCCCGCGCTGACGCGCTATCACACGCAGTATCCGGACGTGTCGATCGAGCTGTCGCTGTCGCAGCGCATGCCCGACCTGTTCGACGGCACGAGCGACATGGCGGTCGTCACCGCGTCGTCGCTGCCCGATTCGGAGCTCGTGTCGCATCTGCTGGGCTCGACCTTCAGCATCTTGTGCGCGTCGCCCGAGTACGTGAAGCGCCACGGCGCGCCGGCACGCCCGGAGGATCTCGGTGCACACGCGTGCCTGACGCTCTGCACGCCGGCTTTCCCGACCCACGAATGGGTGCTCGAAGGCGCCGAGGGCGTCGAGCAGATCCACGTGGCGGGGCCGGTGCAGACCAACACGGCCGAGTCGCTCGCGCTCGCGATCCGCGACGGCATCGGGATCGGCATGCTGCCGCTGTATTCGGCGATCGACGCGCTGCACGACGGCACGCTCGTGCGCGTGCTGCCCGGGCACATCCTGCAGAAGATGAACGTGTATGCGCTGTATCCGTCGCGCCGCTTCGTCGACGCGAAGGTGCGTACCTGGGTCGAGATGCTGCGCGCGCAGGTGCCGGGGATGATCGCGCGCGACGTCGAGATGCTGAACGCGATCGACCGCGAACCGCAGGCCGCCTGAGCATCGGCCCGCCGGACGTCGCACGTTACGAGGGGAGAGGCCGCATGATGCGGCCATGAACCGCGCGCCACCCGGAGCAGACGATCGCTCCGGGTGGCGCGCGTCGTCATGTCGTCACAGCGCGGGCTTCGCCGCGACGCCGGATTCGGTTGCGGGCGCACCCGCCGGACCGTACGCGGCTTGCGCGGCCCGATGCCCGGCGATGCGCTGCGCGTTCAGGCGCGCCTGCGCGGCGAGGATGTCTTCCGGATAGTTGCCCGCTTCACCGCGCGCCGGGTTGTAGCCGACCGACTCCAGGTCGACCAGTTCCTGCAGCACCTGTGCACGCGTGACGGGCGATTGCGCCGACTGGGCGAACGACAGGGCCGGTGCGGCAAGCAGGACGGCAGCGGCGGCGGTGACGACGAGCGATTTCACGATGTTCTCCTGTGGATGGGATAGGTGGCCGGTTCGGCGAACTAGGTTCGATCCGAACCGTCGACGCCAGTCTATGCAGCGCGCATCGTCACAAAAACCCCGATTCCCGGCAGGCAGCTTTCCAGATGGCACAACATTGGGGCGCGTCGCCCGTGTCGACCGGCCTCGCCTGCAGCGGCAGGGGGCATGGCCGGCGGGCGACGCGCCGTCACGTCATGCGGATCGGCGCTCAGAACCGCGTGCGCATGCCGATCGTGCCGACGATCTGGTTCGCGGTGCTCGATGCGCCGCCCGACGTGTTGATGAACGCCTGGTAGCCGCGGCCCGACGCGTGCTGGTACATCGCTTCCGCGTACACGTCGGTGCGGCGCGACAGCTTGTACACCGCCTGCAGGTCGACCTGGTGCCACTTCGGATCGGTGCCGTGCTTGCTGTCCGGGTTCGACACGCTGCCGTCCGTATAGACGTAGGCTGCGCCGAGGCTGACGGCCGGCGTCACCGCATAGCGCACGTTCACGTCGTAGTTGTTGAACGCGACCTGGCCGGTGGAGCCGAACGAGCCCGAGTTGTCGTACTGCGAGCGCGTGTAGACGAAGCCGACGGTCGCCGGGCCGAACACATAGCTGACGCCACCGCCATACGTGCGCATGCGGTCCGCGCCCACCGACCAGCCGCCCTGGCTGACGCCCTTCGCCTCGGCCACGTCCGTCGCGCCGGGGCTCGCGCTCGTCGAGCCCTTCGTGCCGTTCATCTGCAGGTACGCGCCTGCCAGCTTCAGCGGCCCGTTCGTGTAGCTCGCCGCGACGCTGTACGCGCGGTTGCCGGCGAAGTTCGTCGAGTTCGAGAAGCCGTACAGCGCGCCGACCTTGAAGCCCGCGAGCGAGTCGCTCGTGTACTTGACCGCGTTGTTGATGCGCACCGAGTGGTTCAGGTTGTCGTTGTCGAACGGATGCGCGAAGCCCGTATCGCCGAAATCGCCGGCCGTCGCGGACAGCGGCGCGACGAAGTCGACCATCGTGTCGTACTGGCGGCCGAGCGTCAGCGTGCCGTAGCCGGCGCTGCTCAGGCCGACGTATGCGTGCCGGCCGAACAGCTTGCCGTCCTGGCCGAGCGCGCCGTTGTTCGCGTTGAAGCCGTTCTCCAGCACGAACAGCGCCTTCAGGCCGCCGCCGAGATCCTCGCTGCCGCGCAGGCCGAAGCGGCTGCCGTTGATCGTGCCGCTGGCCATGCGCCACTGGGCGCTGCCATTCACGTTGTTGGTGTACGCGATGCCGGCGTCGATCAGGCCGTACAGCGTGACCGAGCTCTGCGCGTGCGCGAACGGGGCGAACAGTGCGGCGGCGGATGCGGCGGCAATCAGGGTTTTGTTCATGTAACTGCTCCTGCGTGTGGGACGGTGATCAAAGTTCGGCGCAAGTGTAGGGGCGCGTTCGCCCGATTCCGGCGCTCGGGGCGCGAGCGCTCCATTGCGAGTCGCGCAAGAGTGCGTCACACGGCGTTCACAAACCGTTGCCGCAGCCGGATGCCATGCGTTTTCGCCGGCGGTACGGTGTGCGATGCGAGGTTGCCGCGCATGCCGTATCGCGCATTGACAACACGCGTGGCGTTGGCACGGGAGTTGATCGCGGCACCGCGTGCGCGGAGAATGGGCAGTCCGAGTTCATCATCCGGAGACACCCATGGCCATGCCTCGCCGACCGTCCTTCAGTGCCGCGCTGTGCTATCGCGACCCGAAAGGCGCATTGGACTGGCTCGAACGCGCATTCGGTTTCGAGCGCTCGATCGTCGTCACCACGCCGGAAGGCGACATCGCGCATGCCGAAATGCAATTCGGCGACGGCCTCGTCACGCTCGGCGGCGCATGGGCCGACTTCATCGCATCGCCGCAAGACACCGGCGACCGCAACACGCAGAGCGTCCATGTGCACCTTCCTGCCGACGCGGATATCGACGCGCATTGCGAGCATGCGCGTGCTGCCGGCGCGGAGATTCTGCAGGCGCCGGCCGACCAGTTCTACGGCGATCGCACGTATCGCGCCCGCGACCCTGGCCGGCATGTGTGGATATTCGGCAAACACGTGCGCGACGTGACGAACGACGAGATGAGCGCGGCGACCGGCCTGAAGATCGAAGACTTCAACTGAGCGCCGCACACATCACCCGCAGCGCTTTTCCCCACCACGCGGCGCACCGGCGCCGCACGACGCACTGGACCTACATGAACCTCTTCAATGCACGCCTGCGCGGCCGCGACGGGCTGTTCACGATCGGCATCGATGGCGACAGGTTCGCGCGAATCGACGCGCAAACCGCGCCGATAGCGCCGGCCGGCGCTGACGATCTCGACGCGGGCGGCCGCCTCGCGATTGCGCCGCTCGTCGAGCCGCATATCCACCTCGATGCCGTGCTCACGGCCGGCGAGCCGGCCTGGAACATGAGCGGCACGCTGTTCGAGGGGATCGAGCGCTGGTCCGAGCGCAAGGCGACCATCACGCACGAGGACACGAAGACGCGTGCGCATGCGGCAATCGGCATGCTGCGCGATCACGGCATCCAGCACGTGCGCACCCATGTCGACGTCACCGATCCGACGCTCGCTGCGCTGAAGGCGATGCTCGAAGTGAAGGACGAGGCGCGCGGGCTGATCGACCTGCAGATCGTCGCGTTTCCGCAGGAGGGCATCGAGTCGTTCGACGGCGGCCGTGCGCTGATGGAGCAGGCGATCGATCTCGGTGCGGACGTCGTCGGCGGGATCCCGCATTTCGAGAACACGCGCGAGCAGGGCGTCAGCTCGATCCGCTTCCTGATGGAACTGGCCGAGCGCACCGGCTGCCTCGTCGACGTGCATTGCGACGAGACCGACGATCCGCATTCACGCTTTCTCGAAGTGCTCGCGGAAGAAGCCCGGGTGCGCGGGATGGGCGCGCGCGTGACGGCCAGCCACACGACCGCAATGGGCTCGTACGACAACGCGTACTGCTCGAAGCTGTTCCGGTTGCTGAAGCGCGCGGGTCTCAACTTCGTCTCGTGCCCGACCGAGAGCATCCATCTGCAGGGGCGTTTCGACACGTTTCCGAAGCGGCGCGGGCTCACGCGCGTCGCGGAGCTCGATCGCGCGGGCCTGAACGTGTGCTTCGGGCAGGATTCGATCAAGGATCCGTGGTATCCGCTCGGCAACGGCAATATCCTGCGCGTGCTCGACGCCGGCCTGCACATCTGCCACATGATGGGCTACCAGGACCTGCAGCGCTGCCTCGACTTCGTGACCGATCACAGCGCGACGACGATGCATCTCGGCGACGGTTACGGGATCGCCGTCGGGCGGCCGGCGAACCTCGTCGTGCTCGACGCGGACAGCGACTACGAAGCCGTGCGCCGGCAGGCGAAGGCCACGCTGTCGGTTCGCCGCGGGAGGGTGATCATGCGGCGCGAGCCGGAGCGCGTCACGTATCCGGAGTGAGAGCGGCGGGTCGGGAGGCGGCATGCATCGTCGAGGGACGGTCATGTGCGGGCTGCCGCCCGACGTGAGATTGATCACCGCGTCCGTCTGCGCCTTGATACGTGGCAAGAATTCGGCGAACACTGCCGGATCCTGCGTTGGCTTGCCGTCCGACGGGTTGCGCGCGTGCAGGTGCAGGATCGCGGCACCGGCCTGAGCAGCCGCGACGGCGGCTGTCTCGATCTGATGCGCCGTCACGGGCAGGTACGGCGACATCGACGGTGTGTGGATCGCGCCGGTCGGCGCGCAGGTGATGATGACTTTGCGAGCGTTTGCCACGGATGGATTCCTTACGGTGAGCGATGCAGGAGGCGTCAGAGCACTTCGACGTTGCCGCAGACGGAGATCTGCCATGCCCGCCCGGCGAGCACAGGAACAGCGCGGTCGCGGCGATTTCGGCCGGATCCGTCATGCGTCGCAGCGAGATCTTCTCGAGATAGCGCTTTTCCATCTCGTCGTAGCCGGTGCCGAGCTGCTGCGCGCGCGCCTCGATTACGCGGCGCATCCGCAGGCCGCGCACGATGCCGGGCTGGATCGCATTCACGCGGATGCCGAGCGGCCCGAGCTCGATCGCGAGGCTTTTCACGAGACCGACGACCGCCCACTTGGTTGCCGCGTACGGCGTGCGGAACGCGTAGCCGAGCCGCCCCGCGACCGACGACAGCGCGATGATCGCGCCGCCGTGCTGCGTGTTACGCAGTAGCGGCACCGCGCGCCGCGCGAACTGGAATCGCGCGTTCAGGTTGATCGCAACCGTCTGCTCCCACTGCGCCGGGTCGATTTCGTCGATGCCGCCCGTCGGGCCCGCGATGCCTGCGTTGTTGACCGGCACGTCGAGGCCGCCGAGCATCGCCGCGACATCCGCGAACACGCGCTCGACCGCGGCCGGATCGGCTACGTCGGCCAGCGCCGCACTGATCGCGGTGCGCGACGGCCGGTCGGCCAGCGCCGCGATCACGGCTTGCGATGCATCGCACACATGGACGCGCGCGCCGCAGTCGGCGAACGTGTCGGCGATCTCGAGACCGATGCCCGAGGCTCCACCCGTCACGAGGACGCGCAGGCCGTCATAGGGTTTCAGCAGGTCGGAAGCTGTCATGCCGGGTAGTCTCCGTCGTTGAAGTTATCGGGTGCGGCGTCGCTCGTGGGCTGGCTGCCGCGAAATTCTGCTGCTACGGCTTTGCGTTCACGCGCCGCGGGGATTGCTCGGCCCGCAGCGTCGCAGCGAGATCATGCGCGGCGCCGCCGATGTCGAGCGCGATGCCGGCACGCACGCCGGCGCCGTCGAGCCGTTCGAGCGCATCGACGATCGCGCGGTGCGCGTCCATCGAACGCCGCATGTGCGGGAAATCGAGCGCGACCATGTTGAGGAACGGTCCGACACGCATCCACAGGTTCTCGACGATCGCCAGCGTGCTTTCACTCGCGCCGTGCGCGTAGATCGCGCTGTGGAACGCGAAATTGCTCTGCCGGTACGCGCGTGAACGGCCGGCCTCGGCCTGTGCCTGCATCGTCGCGCAGGTCTTGCGCACGGCGGCGATCTGCGCGTCGGTCATCCGCGCGCAGGCACGTTCGGCGATGCAACCTTCGAGAGCGATCCGCACGTCGCGCAGTTCGTCGAGCATGTCGAGCGTCATCGGCGGCACGACGAGCGCGCGGTTCGGGCCGTCGACCAGCGCGCGTTCGGCGTGCAGCCGCGCAAGCGCGGCGCGCACAGGCATCGTCGACGAACCGACCGCCTCGGCGACGCTGCGCAGGCTCAGCGCCTGGCCGGGCGCGAAGCGGCCGCTCATCAGCGCTTCGCGCAGTTGCTGGTAGACCTTTTCGGCCATCGTTGCCGATTCGATTGCTTTCAGTGCGGGCGGGACGATACGGGGTGCCAAGGCGGGTTCTCCTGGGTTTGATCTGCGAGCTGTGATCACACTTGTGATGTGCGAAGTGATGTCGATCGGGCAACGGGAGTCAAGGTGGTCGGCGTTGGGGAAAACGAGGGGGAGGTGATACGCGAAGCGGCTTGCGGGTCCGTGCTGCCGCGACCGCCGTCATTACAAAAAACTTTCACTTCGTGCATCATCACGTTCGAGTTCGAGGGCCGCGAGGGGATTCGGAAGGCGCCAGCAATTGCGATTTTCCGATGGTGTTTCCTCCAATCGAATTCATTCCAACAACAAGGAGCCATAGTGAAACGACCGTCATTTGCCGTCGCATGGGCGGCATCTCAGCGAATCTACGATTCGGCCAATTCCGGCGAGCGTGTTGCGAAAGTGATAGGTGGATACGTTGAGAAAAACATCTACAATCCGAGCCCGACAGAGCGATGGAGCAATACGTGCGCGGTGAGGATGAGCTACATCCTCGGCGAGGCCGGCATGGTGATTCCCCGTATTCCTGGACAAACGGTATCGGGCGGAGACAATCGGCAATACTTTTTTCGTGTCAGGGACTTGATCCGCTTTCTCGAGCAACGGTGGGGAAGGCCGAGGGTGTCAAGTATCCGCCTTCGAACGGCGGACCACTCGCGGCCCGACAGGGCGTCATCCTGTTCGAGGTGTCGGGGTGGAGCGATGCACAGGGCCACGCCACGCTGTTTAACGGACGTACGTGTTACGACCACTGCTATTTCAACGAACCGGGCGCACGGTATCGTACGGATCGCGCGAATTTTTGGAGTTTGTCATGAAGAGAACCCGGCTCGCAATCATGCTGGCGTGCGTTGCGATTCAACCGGCGATGGTTTCAGGGAGAGAGGCTCACGCCTCGCCGGAGGCTGGCTCACGGACCTATCTCCAGAACTTCAAGGACATGGTGCTCGCGGAGTGCCTGGCTACTGCTTACAAGCAGGCGCCGGATGTCGGCAAGGATATCGGTAGCAGCGTCAATGCGTTGCGCGACTGGACCTACTACGACATGGAGCGTGCGTCAGATGTCGTTCATGCGCTGGTGGCGAAGTACCTTGCACGCGATTACCGGAATCCGGCTGTCGAATCGGAAATCAAGGACGTAAAATTCGACTTCCTGAAGTGCATGGACCTGTATCACGGCAAGGAACTGGACGCTGCCACGAAGAAGCTCGTCCTGCGCCCGAACAGCACGTATCGGGCCGAAAACCCGCGCTAGTCCGCAGGCGCCGCAGCGGCGGAATCCGAACATCGCCATCCGCGCCCCGATCGTGCAGAATCGAACCCCCGATTCCCGCCGACGGATGCCGCATGACCGATCCGAACGACCTGTCCGCCCGCCACACCTACACCACCTTCGCGCAACGCTACGCCGACGTCGCGCCGACCAAGGCGCACAACGCGCTCTACGAGCGGCCGGCCCCTCAGCGCACCGGCTCGTCGGTGAGCGTGCCGAGAAACGCTTCGATATCCTTGATGTCCTGCGCGGTCATCGCCGGCTTGTCGCCGGGTTTGCGGTCGAACGGCGCATCGGTCACGTCGACGTTCGCGCGGTACTTCACCGGAATATCGTCGTATTCATCGACCTTGCCGGCCGCACCGTGCGAATAGAACTTCTGCGGCGAGATGCTGCGCTCGTTGTAGAACGCCATCACCTGATCGAGCGTATGGAACACGCCGTTGTGGAAGAACACCTGGCGCGTCGCGGCGTTGCGCAGCGTCGGCGTGAGGAACATTCCGCAATACTGCGTCTGGTCCTTCAGATCCTCGCGGAACGGCCCGCACACGCCGAGATCGTAGAACGCCGGATTGCGGTTCTGCGCGAGCGACTGGTTGCGCGGCGCGCCGAGCGCCTCGTACTGATAGTCGGTAAACATCGGCGGCAGGCCGTCCTTGCCGGGCTTCGACAGATGGCAGCCCGCGCAATTCGCCTTGTCCGGATCGTTGAAGAGCCGCAGCCCGCGCAACTCGGCCTGCGTCAGGCGCGCGCGGCCCTCGAGCCAGCGGTCGTACTTGCTGTTGTACGGATGGAACGACGGATCCTCGACCTGATAGCGCGCGATCGCGAACATCGCCTCCGACACCAGAAGCTGCGGGCTGGAGAACACGCGCGCGCCGAACAACTGCTCGAACTGCGCGCGATGCGACGGTTGCGCGAGCTTGCGTGCGACGTCGTCGATGTTCGCATTCGCCATCTCGACCGGATTCAGCAGCGGTCCGAACGCCTGCTGCTGCAGCGTATCGGCGCGGCCGTCCCAGAACATCCCGCCCTGCGGCACGAGCTGCGGCGCGGCCGACGTGCCGGCCACCTTCTGCGCCTTGACGACACCGGCCGCGGATGCGGCCTGCTGCGCGATGCTCGGCGCGGCATCGTTTTCGCCGGCATCGGGGCCGATGCTGAAGTTCGGCTGACGGTACAGGTACATCAGCGATTGCGGCGGCCGAAACCCGTGTTGCGTCATCACGAGGCCGCCCGGCTGGACGTCCAGCGCGTTCGGCGGCCCGTACGCATGATCGGGGCTATGGCAGGACGCGCACGACTGCTTGCCGGATGCCGACAGCGAGGGATCGAAGAACAGCGCGCGCCCGAGCTGCGCAACCGCGGAAAGCGGCTGCGCGGCCGGGCGCTGCAGCACGACCGGATGCGGATTCGCGCCGGTCCAGTCGGCGACGACGTCGCCGATCGCCGCGGGTACCCGCGCGGGGAATGCGACCGCGAACGCGCCATAGGCAAGCACGGCCGCGCCGGTCACGAAGGCCGCGCGGCGCAGCAGGCGGGCAGGGGAACGCGGCGCGGCGGCGCCGGATGCGTCGGGAGACGAGAACGCGGGACGAGCTGTCATGCTGTCGGTCGAAAGTCGGGCGCCGTGTACAGGCGGCGCATTAAATGGAAAGGGCCGGCGCACGATGCGCCGGCCTGCTGCTTGCTGCTACCGGTTACGCAATGCCGGTCAGATCGCCGGCGCCGCGCTCAGCACGGTGCCTTGCGTCGGATCGAGATACAGCGGTGCCGTATTCGGCTTCGACGAGAAGTCGAACAGCCCGCGCAGGTCGCCTGCCGTCGCATCGAACGAACCGCCGCCGATGCGTTGGCCGCCGAGCCAGTTGTCCTCGATGAAGCGCACGACGGATGCCTGGTCGATCATCGTGTGGTCGACGTAGTTCTGCTTCGCATACGGCGAGATCACGACCAGCGGGATGCGCACGCCCGGGCCGCAGCGGCCGTTCACGGTGCCGCCGTTCAGGCCGGTGGTGCCGCCCGAACCGCATTTGCCGTTGCCGTTCAGTTGGTCGACCGCGTCGGACGACGAACGGGTCGGTGCCGTGTACACGTGGTCGTACCAGCCGTCCGAGTCGTCATAGGTGACGATCACGGCCGTGTTCTGCCAGTCGGGCTGCTGCTGCAGGAAGTTGACGACCTTCGTCACGAACGCCTGCTCGTCGAGCGGGTCCGAGTAGCCCGCGTGCGCATCCTGCGCGGCCGGCGCCTTCAGGAAGCTGACCGACGGGAAGTTGCCGGCCTTCACGGCCGCGAAGAAGTCGTCGCTGTCGTACTGGTGGTTCGCCGGCTCGGCCGTCTTGCCGTCGGCTTCGAGGCTCGACCCGATCGCCGCAACCGAGCTCGGGCGCGTGTGCTGCGGGTTCGCGGTCGACGCGTAGTACTGGAACCAGTTGTGGTGCGGGATGTAGTCGGCCGTCGCGGCGTTCACGGCGGTGGCGATCATGCTGCGCGCGCAGCCCGTCGTGCCGTTGCCGTTGGTCGTCGACAGGTTGAAGCCGCCCATGAAGCCGCCCCACGTGATCTTCGCGCCGTTCAGCAGGTCGCCAATGTTCTTGCCGCTCATCATCGCCTGGTCGGTCGTGCTCGAGCACACGTCGTAGCCCGGGTCGACGTCGTTGATCATCGTGAGACCCCCCTGGCCGTCGTTGATGTAGTACGAGCTGGCGGCGAGCGTCGACGGCTGCTTCGACGTCTTGACGATCTGCATCCCGTTGGTCTGGCCCGACACGACGTTCAGCGCGCCCGGCGTCGACGGGCCGTAGACCGTCGTATATGCGTTGTCGCTCATTGCGAAGCGCTGCGCGTAGTTCCACAGCGCGGTGACGGTGTTGCCGTCGAAGTAGCCCATCACCTGGCCCTTCGTGCCGAACGCGCCGGCGCCGCCCGACGAGGCCTTGCCCGTGTATTTCGGGAACAGGTCGGCGAGGCCGTTGTCTTCGGCCTGCTCCTCGGCCGTGTACGCATGGTTCTGGTCGGCGGTTGCCGCTTGCGTGCGATCGAGGCGGAACGGGTTCGCGGCGTCGGTGCCGTTGGCCGTGTTCGTGAAGTTCGGGTTCGCGGTGAGCAGCGTGCCCGTCAGCCCGTTGATCGTCGGCGTGCCGGATTTCGCGGTGAACGCCGGTTCGCCCGACGGGTTCGTCGCATTCGGGTAGGTGCCGAAGTAGTGGTCGAACGACACGTTTTCGCCGTAGATCACGACGACGTGCTTGATCGGCGTGGCGGTCTTCAGCGCATCCTGCGACGACACGGCGGGTGTCGACGTGGGATCGTCGCTGCCGCCGCAGGCGAACAGCGCGAGCGTTGCGGCTGCGCAGGCGGTGACGAGCAAGGCTTGACGGAACATCGGGAAACTCCAGGTAGGTGTTAGATGGTGGAGGTCGGCCCCGTCGCCGTGTCGGTTCGGCGCGGAGCTCATTGATAGAGCACCGGCATTGAAACAGCCCGGTATGAAGATATGGGGGCGGAGCGGTTTCGCGAGGATTGCGCCGCGGTATCGATTTCATTACGACGCGCGGCGGTGCGAAAGAAAACGGAAAGGAACGCTGCGGATGCCACCTGGGCGACACATTCGGCGGCGTGTGCGGTCGTTGCCGCGAATGCCGCGCGGGGCGGGCCGCAGCGCGCGGCGGGCCGGTTCGCCCGCGACGTCGCGCCACGCACGTTTTTGACAATCGGGTGACGCATTCATACGATGATCGGCCCGCGGCGACGATTTCGCGTTGCCGGCCGTCAGCGAGTATTCAACGTGCCGATTCCCGTTCTGTTTGCCGTCCTGTGCGCCGCGTTCCTGCATGCGTCATGGAATGCGCTCGTGCGCAGCAGCGGCGACCGGCTGCGCTCGGCCACGGTGCTGCAAATCGCGATCGGGCTGTTCGCGCTGCTGTTCCTGCCTGCCGCCGCGCCGATCACGCCCGCGAGCTGGGCGTGCGTCGTCGCGTCGGCGGTGATCCACGTCGTCTATACGCTGCTGCTGGTGCGCGCGTACGAGCACGGCGACCTGACGGTCGCGTATCCGGTCGCGCGCGGCACCGCACCGCTGCTCGTCACGCTGGGCGCGGCGGCGTTCGCGGGCGAGCGCCTGAACGCGGGCGCGCAATGCGGACTCGTGCTGATTTGCGCCGGCATCATGGCGATCGGGCTCGAGCGCGGGCGCGGCGCGCAGCACCGGATGACGCAAGTGTTGCCGACCGCGTTCGCGACCGGCGTATCGATCGCCACGTACAGCGTCGTCGATGGGATCGGCGTGCGGGAAAGCGGCAGCACGGTCGGCTATACCGCGTGGATGTTCGTGCTGACCGCGCTGTTGATGGCCGCGTACTACCGGCTGCGCGCGGGGCCGTTGCGGCTCACGCGGGACGTCGGGGAAACGGCGAAAGCCGCATGCGGCGGCGTATTCGCGGCGCTTGCGTACGGGATCGTGATCTGGGCGATGGATCGCGCACCGATGGGCCCGGTGTCGGCGCTGCGCGAAACGAGCGTGGTGTTCGCCGCGCTGATCGCGCGCGCGTATCTCGGCGAGCGGCTGACGCGGCGTCGCGCGGGCGGGTGCCTCGTGATTGCTTCGGGCGCGCTGCTGATCGGCGCGTTCGAGGCGGTGCGGTGAGCACGGCTGCCGAGCGCGCTGCCCGGGGTGTCGTGCGGCAGCGCTTCAGCCTTCCACCGGCATCGCACTCGTGCACTTGATTTCGTCGAGACACACGCTCGAATGCACGCCGCTCACGCCGGGAATGCGCATCAGCGTTTCGAGCAGGAACGTGGAGAGCCCCTTCAGGTCGCGCGCGACGACCTTCAGCACGTAGTCGATATCGCCCGTTACCGAGAAACATTCCTGGATCTGCGCGAGATCCGACACGAGTTTCTGGAACTTCGACAGGTCGCGGATATGCCCGCGCTCCATCGTCACGTGCACGAACGCGGTGACGCCGAACCCGAGCGTATCGGGGCACAGACGGGTTTCGTAGCGGCGGATCGCGCCGATCTCCTCCAGCCGGCGGTGGCGCCGCAGCGTCTGCGCGGGCGACAGGCCGACGGCCTTCGCCAGGTCGAGGTTCGACGCGCGGCCGTTCTCCTGCAACACCGACAGCAGGTGGCGATCGATGCGATCGAGAACCGGTTCAGGCATTTTTGTTTCCTCATCTGTCTCCCGGACGCAATCTTATCTCATAATGTAGGGTTTGCATGAGCGGGTTACGCAACCCGATTTCACGGTCGCGACGCTAAACTGACGCCGGATTTTCGTGTGCGTCCGCAGCAATGCGGACGAGGGCGACGGTCGGCGTCCGGTATGGCGGGCCTGCCGACAGGCATCGGGCATCGCCGCGCGAAGATTGCAGTCCCCAACCCGGCGGCTCCACGAACGGCTGCCGGCACAGCAAAACAGCGCCCGGCACACCGAGGCGCGCCGCACCGCTTCCGGCGGAGGCGGGCAGAATGGAGAAGACATGGTTTCTGGAAACGAGAAGGACGGCCTGAAGCGGGGGCTGAAGAACCGGCACATCCAGCTGATCGCGCTCGGCGGCGCGCTCGGCACGGGGCTGTTCCTCGGCATCGCGCAGACGATCAAGATGGCCGGCCCGTCCGTGCTGCTCGGCTACGCGGTGGCCGGCGTCGTCGCGTTCTTCATCATGCGCCAGCTCGGCGAGATGGTCGTCGACGAGCCGGTCGCCGGCTCGTTCAGCTACTTCGCCGACAAGTACGTCGGTCATTTCACCGGTTTCCTGTCCGGCTGGAACTATTGGGTGCTGTACATCCTCGTCAGCATGGCCGAGCTGTCGGCCGTCGGCATCTACGTGCAGTACTGGTGGCCCGGCGTGCCGACCTGGGTGTCGGCGCTGGTGTTCTTCGTCGCGATCAACCTGCTGAACCTGGCGAGCGTGAAGTCGTACGGCGAGACGGAATTCTGGTTCTCGATCATCAAGGTCGTCGCGATCGTCGGGATGATCGGCTTCGGCGGCTGGCTGCTCGCGAGCGGCCATGCCGGGCCGGAAGCGAGCATCGCGAACCTGTGGCAGCACGGCGGCTTCTTCCCGAACGGCGTATCGGGGCTCGTGATGTCGATGGCGGCGATCATGTTCTCGTTCGGCGGGCTGGAACTGATCGGCATCACCGCGGCCGAGGCCGACGATCCGAAGCGCAGCATTCCGCGCGCGACCAACCAGGTGATCTACCGGATCCTGATTTTCTACATCGGCGCGCTGGCGGTGCTGCTGTCGCTGTATCCGTGGGAGAAGGTCGTCACCGGCGGCAGCCCGTTCGTGCTGATCTTCCACGCGCTGAGCAGCAACCTGGTCGCGAACGTGCTGAACGTCGTCGTGCTGACGGCCGCGCTGTCGGTCTACAACAGCGGCGTGTACAGCAACAGCCGGATGCTGTTCGGCCTCGCGAAGCAGGGCAACGCGCCGAAGGTGCTGTGCTCGGTGAACAAGCGCGGCATTCCGCTCGCCGCGCTCGGCGCGTCGGCGCTCGCGACCGGCGCGTGTGTGCTGGTCAACTACTTCATGCCGGGCAAGGCGTTCGAGGTGCTGATGGGCCTCGTCGTGTCGGCGCTGATCATCAACTGGGCAATGATCACGCTGATCCACCTGAAATTCCGCCAGGCCAAGCGCATCGCGGGAGAGCAGACTTCCTTCCGCAGTCTGGGCTATCCTTTCACGAATTACCTGTGCCTGGCATTCATGGCCGGCATTCTCGTCGTGATGTACCTGACGCCGGATCTCCGTCTGTCGGTGTACCTGATTCCCGTATGGCTCGCGGTGCTCGCGATCGGGTATCGCTTCCGTCAGAAGAATGCGGGCTATGCGATTCGCGACGGCGCGTCCGCGCGCTGACACGGGCACCACGACCCTTCTTCCAAACGAGACCGACATAGCCATGTTCGAACACATCGACGCGTACCCGGGCGATCCGATCCTGACGCTCAACGAGAATTTCCAGAAGGATCCGCGCGATCAGAAGGTCAACCTGAGCATCGGCATCTATTTCGATGCCGAAGGCCGGATTCCCGTGATGGGTGCCGTGCGCGAAGCCGAAACCGCGCTGCAGCGCGACCTCGGCCCGAAGCCCTACCTGCCGATGGTCGGCCTCGCCGCGTATCGCGACGCGGTGCAGGCACTCGTGTTCGGCGCCGATCACCCGGCGCGTGCGACCGGCCGCATCGCGACCGTGCAGACGCTCGGCGGCTCGGGCGCGCTGAAGGTGGGCGCCGATTTCCTGAAGCGCTACTTCCCGGACGCGCAGGTGTGGTTGAGCGACCCGAGCTGGGAAAACCACCGCTTCATCTTCGAGCGCGCGGGCTTCACGGTGAACACCTACCCGTACTACGACGAAGCGACGGGCGGCCTGAAGTTCGACGCGATGCTCGCGGCGATCGACGCGCTGCCGGCGCGCAGCATCGTGCTGCTGCACGCGTGCTGT
The DNA here is from genome assembly GCF_056930375.1 of Burkholderia sp. 10_S31. NCBI lineage: Bacteria > Pseudomonadati > Pseudomonadota > Betaproteobacteria > Burkholderiales > Burkholderiaceae > Burkholderia > Burkholderia sp. 10_S31. Next base: position 2,163,281 of record NZ_JBXOWK010000001.1, on the reverse strand, counting down.
CATAACCCGACCGGCGTCGATCTCGACGAAGGCCAGTGGGAGAAGCTGATCGACGTGATCGAGGCGCGCGAACTGCTGCCGTTCGTCGACATGGCGTACCAGGGTTTCGGCGCGGGCCTCGACGCGGATGCGTTCGCGGTGCGCGAACTGGCCCGCCGCGGCGTGCCGGCGCTCGTCGCGAACTCGTTCTCGAAGAACTTCTCGCTGTACGGCGAGCGCGTCGGCGGCCTGAGCGTCGTCTGCGAGGATGCGGCCGCGGCCGAGCGCGTGCTGGGCCAGTTGGCCGGCGCGGTGCGCTCGAACTACAGCAACCCGCAAACCTACGGCGCGAAGGTCGTGGCGACCGTGCTCAATACGCCCGCGCTGCGCAAGCAGTGGGAAGAAGAGCTCGCCGCGATGTGCCGCCGCATCGCACGGATGCGCCAGTCGATCCACGACGGCCTGCGCGACCACGTCAGCGGCGAAGCGCTCACGCGCTACGTGAAGCAGCGCGGGATGTTCACGTACACGGGCCTGACCGAATCGCAGGTCGACGCGCTGCGCGAAGTGCACGGCGTGTACATCCTGCGTTCGGGCCGCATGTGCGTCGCGGGCCTGAACGATTCGAACGTCGGCATCGTCGCGGATGCGATCGGCAAGGTGCTGAAGAGCGGCGTCTGACCGGCGCGCCCACGGGCGCCCGATTGCATCGCCGAAACCGGCTGTCTCCCCTGGAGGCAGCCGGTTTTTTGTTGCGCGGCGACGGCGCGGCGGTACGATGCGGAATCGAACGCATGACGAAGGAGCGGCATGGCTATTCGAATCGTACGGCTCGGCACGCCGCGCGCGGCCGGCGAGGGCCTGAGGATCGGCACGGTGCGGCGACCGCCGCGCGGCGTACCCAAGGCGGAATTCGCATCGCGCAACTACTATGATGTATGGCTGCCGACGCTGTCGCCGAGCCCTGAACTCGTCGCGCAGGCGCTGGCTGCCGAAACCGACGCCGAATGGCGCGCGTTCACGCGCCACTTCCGCGCGGAGATGGCGCACGGCGACGCGCCGAAGGTGCTGGACCTGCTCGCCGCGCTGTCGGCGACGAGTGCGTTCTCGATCGGCTGCTACTGCGAGGACGAGCGCCGCTGCCATCGCAGCGTGCTGCGCGAATTGCTGGCCGAGCGCGGTGCGACGATCGACGCGGACGCGGGCTGAACGCCGGTCCGGCCATGCGAAGGGGGCCGCCATCGTGCGGCGCAACGAACCGGTTGACGTGGGTCAAGTGCGCGGCCGTGCGAGCCGCTATGCTCACGTCATGAGATCGTCTCGACGATGACAGGCGGACAGATGCAGATTGCCTTTCCACCGGAACCGCCCGAATATTGCGCGCGCGATCTGGTCGTCGCGTTTTCGGCGCTGGTCGACGGCCGTTGCGTGCAATGCGCGATCACGGCCGAAGCACTGGAAGACCATTTCGGTGCGCCGTCGCTGCTGGAGCGGGATTTGCTGCAGGCGTTCGAAGCGCACCGCTCGGCGATCGAGGCGATGGCACGACGAATGCTCGATGAAATCGGCGGCCGACCGGTGTTGCTGCACAGCGGTCACTTCCGGATGGACGACTGATACCGCGGGAGGATGCATGACACTTCAAGGCACGATTCATGAACGCGACTGGTCGGTCGAAGTCGAGACGCGGCCGTGCGAATCCGGCGAGTTCCGCTGCCGCGTGTCGGTCGAGCACGGGACGGGAGCGGCGCGCTTTCATCACACGTTCGAGCACAGTCATGCATATCCGACCGAACACGAAGCCGCGATCGAAGGGCTGCGGGCCGGGATGACGTGGATCGAAATGAAGGCCTCTCAGACATTCAGCGTGTGAACCGCCTCGTGCGCAGAGGTGAGTGGCTGCAATGCTGCCAGGGCAGTGATCGCCGGGGCAGCAATCGCGCCGCGCGCGGGACAGAGACACACAGGGAAAGATAACGCGGTCGACAGCGCCGACCCCGTCAGGAGGAACATCATGGGCGTGGGCATGCAGATCGTCTGCGTCGGATGCACGGATTGCGCGGCGCTCGAAGCCGAAGCGGGCGCACAGCTGGTGCAGCTTGAACGATTCCGCGCCCGGCTCGACGAGTGCCGGCTGTCGATCGAGTTGCGCACGACCGCCGACGGCGGCCGCGCCTACGACGTGCGGCTCGAGCTGGTCATGCACGATCGCGTGCCGGCGTCGCTGCCATGCAACTCCGGCGACGACGTGAACGAGGTGATGCGCCGTGCGTTCGCGCAAGCCGAGCAGGTGCTGTCCGCGTGGCAGGCCGGCGGGCCTGAAGCGGCCGCGTTGCGTGCGGTCGCGACGGGCGCCGCCGTGCAATGACGCTCGCCGCGCCCGCCGTGCGTCAGACCAGGGCGAGCGCCTGCGCGTCGATGATCCGCACGCGCTTGCCGCGCGTTTCGACGAGCGAATCCCGATGGAACCGCGAGAACATCCGGCTGACGGTCTCGAGCTTCATGCCGAGATAGCAGCCGATCTCCTCGCGCGTCATCCGCAGGTTGAATTCCGATGCCGAATAGCCGCGTGCCTCGAAGCGCGACGACAGGTTCAGCAGGAAATGCGCGACGCGCTGCTCGGCCGACATCGTACCGAGCAGCAGCATCTGGCTCGATTCGCGAACGATCTCGCTGCTCAGCATCTGGTAGAGGAAATGCTGCATCGATTTCATTTCGCGACATGCCGCCTCAAGCGCGCCGAACGGGATGATGCACACGACGCTGTCCTCGAGCGCGATCGCGTCGCAGCAGTGCTGGCCGCTGCCGATGCCGTCCATGCCGAGCGTTTCGCCGGCGATCTGAAAGCCGGTCACGTGCTCTCGGCCGTCACGATGCATCATCACCGTCTTGAACGAGCCCGCGCGCACCGCGTAGATGCTGTGAAACGGATCGTCGATGCGGAACAGCGCGTCGCCCTGGCGAACCTGCCGGGTCGAGCAGATGATCGCGTCGAGGCGGCCGTATTCGTCCGCGGTCAGGTCGGGCGGCAGGCACATCGAGCGCATCGCGCAGACCGAGCAGCGCGCGGCCGGATGCTTGGCGGCTTCGGTACGCGCGACCGCGCGAAGCGGAACCGTTGGCCGAGGCGCGACGGACGGGGCGGCGCAGGCGGTGGCTGTAGACATGAGTCACTCCGGCTCGGTCAGGGGTGGTGCACGCGAGCGAGCACCAGGGATTCGATGGTGCGGCATGCGGCGTCGAATTCGACGGTCTTGTCGAAGAAGTAGTCGGCTCCGGCCGTCGCGCATGCCTCTCTGAATGCCGGCGCCGAGTGGTTCGTCAGCACGATCGTGACGACGCGCGGCGTGGCCTTCGACAGCATCCCGATCAAATCGAGACCGCTGCCGTCCGCGAGCCGCAGATCGACAAGCACGACTTCCGCGTGACTGCTGCGGATGTGCGTCCACGCGTCCTGGCCGTCCTCGGCTTCGCCGACGACCACGACGCCACGGATCGCGCCGACGAGCAGCGCGATTCGCTGCCGGACGGCGACGGCGTGATCGACGAGGAACACCCGGAGCGCGGCGGTGGGTGGCATGCTGGCATTCATGCCGGCAGTATCGTGTTGCGCTGCCAAAAAAGAAATCGGCCGAATTGGAAGTTTGTGTAGGCCGCTGCGACGCGTTGTAGGGCGTTTCCTACAACGCGTGCGGGAAAGAGGCGGCGGCGCCTGCGTCGCGATGCCGGACGCGCGCGCAGGCCGACGGTGCTCGCCGCTGTCGCTCCCTCCAATCAGCCGCGTTGGCGCGCGTCCAGCGCATCGCGCGCCGTGCGGCACGCGGCCAGATCCCATGCGGCGCAGCCGACGCTCTTGAACAGCAGCGGCCCGCTGCGCTCGAATGCGCCGCAAAGCACGTCGGCGAGCGACGAGACCTGTTGCCAGTCCACCTTCGCGACGATCAAGTCGCCGGCCTCGTGCCGCGCGCCGGCCGGATCGTCGACGACGAGCCGGCTGTGGCGCACGGTGTCGGCGTCGATCTCGGCGGCGTCCGCGGTGAACGCGCCGACGCCGACCACGAGGCGACCTTCGCGTGCCGCTTCGCGATACACGGGCGTGCGGCTCGTCGTCAGCGTGACGACGACATCGATCGCATCGGGAATCGCGTCGCCGTCAAGCGGTGCGAGCCGCGGCGCCTGCGCGCGGTGCGCGGCGCAGAACGCGGCCGCGCTGTCGGCGCGCGAGCCGCGCACGTGCAGGCGGGCGTCCGGAAAGATCGCCGCGAGCGCTTCGGCGTGATTGGCCGCCTGCTTGCCGGTGCCGATCAGCAGGATGTCGCGCGGCGCGGCGCCGTGCAGTGCCTGGATGCCGAGCGCGGTGACGGCCGCGGTGCGGCGCCCGGTGACCGTCGGACCGTCGAGCACGAAGCGCATCTCGCCCGTCGTCGCATCGTATGCAGTCACCTGGCCGAGGATCGTCGGCAGCCCGCGTGCGCCGTTGCCGGGGCACACGTTGACGAGCTTGTGGCTCGCGAGGTCGCGCGCGCTCGACGGCATCGACAGCATCACGCCGCCCGCCTGCAGTGGCACGACGAGCCGTTCGGGGCTGACGATCTCGCCCGCCGCATATTCGGCGACGGTGTGCGTGAGCGTCGCGAGCAGCGCCGGGTAGTCGAGCAGCGCGGCCGTTTCGGCGGCATCGAAAGCGGGAATGCGGGAGAGAGCGGTCATCGTGTCGGTCGGTTGTGTCGGTGGGCGTGAACGACGGGCGCATGGCGCGCTCGCCACGGAAGCCGCCGGACTCGCGGCGGCAGACGGTCTGGATCAAATCTATACCAGTTGACGGCTGTCCGGCAACCCGGAAAATCATGCGGATTGCCGATTTTGGTTCTAATATCCGTCCAGATGGGCCGTCTACCTACCGGCCCTGGTGCCGCTTCGGTATAGTGCGCATCCATTCCCGAACCACGGCCCCGACCGGGCAGGAGCCCCAGATGATGTCCGCGCGCCCCGAATCCCTCGAAGCCGGTTTCCGGCCGCTGCAGATCTACGAGCAGGTCGCGGAGAAGATTCGCGACGAGATCCGTGCGGGGCACTATGCGGCCGATTCGAGGCTGCCGTCGGAGCGCGAGCTCGCGGCGCTGTTCCAGGTCGGCCGGCCGGCGGTGCGCGAGGCGCTCGGCGCGCTGCAGAACGAAGGGCTGGTGTTCACGAAGCGCAATTCGGGCACCTATGTCGTGCCGGCGCCGCTCGACGTGCTCGCGCAGCGCGGCGACTCGCGAGGCGCGCCCGATGCGGACTTCAGCCCGACGTCGACGCTCGACGTGCGGCTCATCCTCGAGCCCGCGATCGCTCGCCTCGCGGCCGCGCACGGCCGCGCCGATCCCGTCGCCGAAGGCTATCTCGCGCAGATGGAAACGATCACCGATATCGGCGACCCGCAGCAGCGCGCGCTATGGAACGAGAGCGACCGGCTGTTCCACCGGCAGCTCGCGCTGATGACCGGCGACGCGTTGATCGTGAAGATCGCGGACGAAGTCGCGAAGACGATGGACCAGCCGCTGTGGAAGCGGCTGAAGGACGACGGCATCTACGACGCGGGTCGGATCCGGCTCTACGTGTCCGAGCACCGGCTGATCTACGAGGCGATCGTGTCCGGCGATGCCGATGCGGCCGCCTTCTACGTCGAGCAGCACATCCTGCGCGTACGGCGCGACATCACGCCGAAGTAACACGTGCCACATCATTCTGGTCTGAAACATGACCAGAGCCGTACGGGTTATTTTGAAATTGCTTGCATGGTGACCACGCGTGTCCTACATTGGTTTCACACAAAACCAATCGGGAGCCACCACCATGCGACATTTCGTAACTGCGCTTTCGGTGGCCGTTGCCGCCGGCGCGCTGACTTCCGCGCACGCGCAGGAAGTCGTGGCGATCGGCCACTCGGCGCCGTTGACCGGCCCGCAAGCCGCGAACGGCAAGGACAATGAAAACGGCGCGCGCCTCGCTGTCGACGAGCTCAACAAGGCGGGTGTGAAGGTGGCCGGCAAGACGGTCACGTTCAAGCTGGTGTCCGAGGACGACCAGGCCGACCCGAAGGCTGGCGTGCAGGTCGCGCAGAACCTGGTCGACAAGGGCGTCGTCGCGGTGCTCGGGCCGTACAACTCGGGCGTCGCGATTCCCGCGTCGCGCGTGTATGCCAATGCCGGCGTGCCGATCCTGCCGGTCGCGTCGAATCCGGCACTCACGCGCCAGGGCTTCAAGAACATCTTCCGGATCGGCGCGAGCGACGAACAGCTCGGCGGCACGATGGCGACCTTCGCCGCGAAGACGCTGAACGCGAAGACCGCGGCGGTCATCGACGATCGCACCGCCTACGGGCAGGGCGTCGCCGAGCAGTTCGCGAGCGTCGCGAAGGCGAACGGGATCAAGATCGTCGACCAGGAGTACACCAACTCGTCGGCGACCGATTTCCTCGGCATTCTCACCAAGATCAAGGCCAGCAATCCCGACGTGATCTTCCTCGGCGGCTACGCGGCGCAGGGCGCGCCGATGGCGAAGCAGATGAAGCAGCGCGGGTTGCGCGCGAAGCTGCTCGGCGGCGACGGCATCTGCTCGGCCGACATGGGCAAGGTCGCGGGCGACGCGGCGTCGATCGTCTACTGCGCGCAGGGCGGCGTCGCGCTCGAGAAAACGCCGGCCGGCCGCGAATTCCTGAAGAAGTACCACGACACCTATCACACGGAGACGCAGGTCTACGGTGTCAACTACTACGACGGTGTGAAGCTGCTCGCCGACGCGATGGTCAAGGCGGGCACGACCACCGACAAGGCGAAGCTGATCGCGCAGTTGGCGAAGTCCAGATACGCGGGGGTCGCGGGGACCTATTCGTTCGACGAACACGGTGACCTGAAGGGCGCGCCGACCACCGTCTACGTGATCCGCAACGGGCTGCCCGAACCGTACGCGAAGTAACCGTCACCGGACGGCGCCGGCGCGCCGTCCTTCGTCTTCACGCTTTCGATCCTCATGAAAATCTCCCGATCCCTTTCCACCGTCGAAGTCCATACCGGCGGCGAAGCGTTCCGCATCGTCACGAGCGGGCTGCCGCGCCTGCCGGGCGACACGATCGTCCAGCGCCGCGCCTGGCTCAAGGAGAACGCCGACGAGATTCGCCGTGCGCTGATGTTCGAACCGCGCGGCCACGCCGACATGTACGGCGGCTACCTGACCGAGCCGGTGTCGCCGAATGCGGATTTCGGCGTGATCTTCGTGCACAACGAGGGCTACAGCGACCATTGCGGGCACGGCGTGATCGCGTTGTCGACCGCCGCGGTCGAGCTCGGTTGGGTGCAGCGCACGGTGCCGGAGACGCGCGTCGGCATCGATGCGCCGTGCGGCTTCATCGAGGCGTTCGTCAAATGGGACGGCGAGCACGCGGGGCCCGTGCGCTTCGTCAACGTGCCGTCGTTCATCTGGCAGCGCGACGTGTCGGTCGACACGCCGTCGTTCGGCACCGTGACCGGCGATATCGCGTACGGCGGCGCGTTCTACTTCTATGTCGACGGCGCGCCGTTCGACCTGCCGGTGCGCGAAGCGGCGGTGGAGAAGCTGATCCGCTTCGGCGCGGAAGTGAAGGCCGCCGCGAACGCGAAGTATCCGGTCGTGCATCCGGAGATCCCGGAAATCAACCATATCTACGGCACGATCATCGCGAACGCGCCGCGCCATCCGGGCTCGACGCAGGCGAACTGCTGCGTGTTCGCGGATCGCGAGGTCGATCGCTCGCCGACCGGCTCCGGCACGGGCGGACGCGTCGCGCAGCTGTACCAGCGCGGGCTGCTCGCGGCCGGCGACACGCTCGTCAACGAATCGATCGTCGGCACGGTGTTCAAGGGACGCGTGCTGCGCGAGACGACGGTCGGCGACATCCCGGCCGTGATCCCGGAAGTGGAGGGCAGCGCGCACATCTGCGGATTCGCGAACTGGATCGTCGACGAACGCGATCCGCTGACCTACGGTTTTCTGGTGCGCTGAACGCCGGCGCACGGCACCCGGTTGTACCAGGCTTGGCGCGCCGTCCCGTTGCGGGGCGCGCGCCTTTTTTGTTGTAAAAATGCGCGATCGGACGCTGTTTGCACCGGCGCGGGCCGGCAGCGGGCCGGTGTGCCGCGCGAGTTTGGTACGATGCAGCCTTTCCAGCAGATCCCCCACCCGCGTGAATCGCCGAAACGTGTCGTCAGTGCGTGACTTCTGTGCCAAATGGGTCGCGCGCGCCCAACCCGTCGCGGCCGCTGCCGCCGTGCCCGTCAAGCGTGTTCTGGCCGTCGCCTGGCACCATCTCCGTCATCCGACGCGCCGCGGCGTGCTGCGCGCGGCCGCCGCCGTGCCGGCGCTGTTCGTGCTGTACGTGCTGGTGCTGATTCCGTTCACGCCCAGCATCGGCGACATCCGCAAGGCGCGCGTCGACCAGCCTGCGCAGGTGCTGTCCGCCGACGGCAAGCTGCTTGCCGAATTCAAGCCGTCGAACCGCGAATGGGTGTCGCTCAAGCAGATTTCGCCGCACATGGTCGATGCGCTGATCGCGACCGAGGACCATCGCTTCTACGAGCACCACGGCCTCGACTGGAAGCGCACGGCGTCGGCCGCGCTCCATACGTTCTCGGGCGACCGCCAGGGCGGTTCGACGATCACCCAGCAGCTCGCGCGCAACCTGTATCCGGACGAGATCGGCCGCGCGCCGACGCTCACGCGCAAGGTGAAGGAGGCGATCACCGCGCTGAAGATCGAGGCCGTCTACAGCAAGGACCAGATCCTCGAGACCTACCTGAACACGGTGCCGTTCCTGTACAACGCATACGGCGTCGAGATGGCCGCGCGCACCTATTTCGACAAGTCGGCCGACGAGCTCGACGTGCTCGACAGCGCGACGCTCGTCGGGATGCTGAAGGGCAACAGTTACTACAACCCGGTGCTGAACCCCGAGCGCGCGCTGCAGCGGCGCAACACGGTGCTCGGCCAGATGGTGAAGTACGGCAAGCTGTCGCCCGCGCAGTTCGCGCAGTTGCAGCGCCGGCCGCTGCGCATCGACTTCGAGCGCCAGAAGGAGCCGCCCGGACCCGCGCCGCATTTCGCGCAGCAACTGCGAAAATGGCTGATCGCGTGGGCCGACCGCAACGACTACAACATCTATTCGGACGGGCTGATCGTGCGCACCACGATCGATTCGCGGCTGCAGCAGATGGCGACCCAGGCGCTGACGCAGCAGGCGAACCAGCTGCAGGGCATCGCGAACAACGCGTGGAGCGGCCGCGACGGCTGCGGCACCGACAACGAGGTGTTCCGCATCTTCATGCGCGAGTCGCCTGAGTACAAGGCCGCGCAGGATGCCGGCAAGAACGATGCGGCCGCGATGAAGCAGCTCGCCGCCGATCACGGTTTCATGCGCGCGCTGTGCAAGGCGAAGACCGACGTGCAGGCCGGCTTCGTCGCGATCGATCCGCGCGACGGGCAGATCCGCGCGTGGGTCGGCAGCCGCGACTTCACGAACGAGCCGTTCGATCACGTGTCGCAGGCGCGGCGCCAGCCGGGTTCCACCTTCAAGCCGTTCGTCTATGGCGTCGCGTTCGCGAACGGGATGAAGCCGGACGACACGTTCATCGACCAGGCGGTCGAGATTCCGCTGAAGGGCGGCGAGGTCTGGCGGCCGAACGACGACGTGCCGCCGTCGGGCAAGCCGATGACGCTGCGCGACGCGGTCGCGCTGTCGCGCAACCGGATCACCGCGCAGGTGATGGAAAAGGTCGGCCCGGCGGCCGTGGCGCGGCTCGCTCGCGACATGGGCGTGCGCGAGAGCCCGCTCGAGCGCGTGCCGTCGCTGGCGCTCGGCACGAGCCCCGTGACGCTGAAGGAGATGGTCGCGTCGTACGCGACGATCGCGAACGGCGGACTGTACGTCGAGCCGCAAATGGTGACGCGCATCGAGAACCGCCAGGGCGACGTGCTCGCCGAATACGCGCCGGCGCCGCCCGAGCGCGCGCTCGACGCGGAAACCGACAAGACGCTGCTCGACGTGATGCGCGACGTCGTGACGCGCGGCACCGGCGGCAGCATCCGCACGCGCTTCGGAATTCGCGGCGACGTGGCCGGCAAGACCGGAACCACGCAGGACAACGCGGACGGCTGGTTCATCCTGATGCAGCCCGGGCTCGTCGCCGGGGCCTGGGTGGGCTTCGACGACGGCCGCGTGACGCTGCGCAGCGACTACTGGGGGCAAGGCGCGCACAGCGCGCTGCCGATCGTCGGCGACTTCTTCCAGCGCGCGCAACGCGCACGGATCGTCGACACGAAGCTGAAATTCGATACCGAGCCGTCGCCCGGCTGGTTCGCGTCGGTGCGCGAGCGAGTGACCGACCTGTTCGACGGATGGTTCGGGCCCGAGCCGAAGAAGGCATCGCCCCCTGTCAGGACGCAGCATATCGAGCGTCAGCCCGAGGCGGACGCAGCGGCGGCATCGGCCGCATCGGCCGCGTCGGCGCCCGAGGCGGCATCCGGCGGCATCGTCGAGGAATGGATTCCGGCGTCCGAGGTGGCGGCATCGGCTGCTGCATTGTCGGCGGGCGCGTCGCAGCCGCAGGCCGTGCAGCCGCCGGCCGCGGGAGGCAGCGCGACGAGTTCGGGCAACACGGGTGGCGGGGGGCTCGGCTCCGCACCGGCCGTCCCGCCTTCGGCGGCACCGTCGTCGACCCAGGCTCCGGCTCCGGTTTCACCCGACGCGACCAGCGGTTCGGAGTAACGAGCCGTTCAGATTTCGCGCGATGCTGCCGTAATAGCGTTGTCACGACAGCTCGCGCGGTCGCTCCGCGCCTTTCCGATGCGGCTTATCACCGATCACGTCGCGCTCGCGCGCGATGACGTCTCTGCCGGCGTCCCCCTCGGCTTCGATCTCTACGATGCGGGCGGCGCCGCGCTGCTGCCCGCCGGCACCACGCTGCGCGATCCGGCGCAGCATGCATTCCTGTTCGATCACTTCCGGCCCGTCCGCAGGCGCGATGACGACGAGCCCGCCGCGCCGGCGCACGACACCGTGCCGGCCGCCACACGCATGGGACTGTCGGCCGGTGCCGCGATCGGCATCCGCCGGCGGGTCGGCGCGACCCGCGTGCTGCAGCGCTGCCGGTTGATCGGAGTCGGCGCATCGGGCGTGCTGTTCGTCGAACCGCAGCCATCGGTCGTGCTCGATTTCACCCGCGGCGACGACGTCGAGGCGGTCGCAATCGGCCGGTCGGCGGTGTCGCGCTTTGGTGCGACGGTCGAAGCGGTACAGGCCCCGGGCGGCGCGCCGTACATGGTGCTTTCGCCGCCGGGCTTCGTCGACCGGTTGCGCACGCGCGCGGAGCCGCGCGTGCCGGTACGGATCGCGGCCTGCTGCACGGGCGGGTCGGCGCAGGCCGACGGCATCGGGATCGTTCGCGATCTGAGCCTGAACGGATTGTCGATCGCGGTCGACCGGCCGCTCGCGGCGGCCGGCGAGTCTTTGAGCGTGCAGTTGCCGTACACGGACGGGGATCGCATCGCGTTACTGACGCTCGACGGCACGGTGCGCGCGGTGCACGCCGATCCGGCGACGCCGGGCTGGACGCTTCACCACGCCGCTTTCAGCGAAATCGCCGCCGCCGACCGGATTCGCCTCAAGGCGCTGCTGTTCGACTTGTCGATCGGAGATGTGGAAGCCGATCAGGTTCGTTGATACGCGGTCGCCGTTTCACATCGGGCAAACGCGACTGCCGCGGGGCGGCTCTCGAGGATCCGGTGGATCTGTTCGCCCAGGCGGTACATGCCGATCGCGCCGCTGCCTTGTGGGCGCCTATTGGGTGCCTATTGGGTGCGAATGCAACCAAAATCATCTGATGATTGGGCGGAAGGCATGGCAATTGTGCGGAATTCGGTCAACAGTGAATTCGCGATTTAAGTATTTACCCTGATAGCCGCGCCGCCTAGACTTTTACTCATGCGCAACGACTACCGAGTCCGAAGCGCCTGACAAAACAATCTGGAGGTAACGCATCATGAAATCGCTGATCAAGGCAGTTGCACTGGCCGCTCTGGTGGCCGCACCGGTCGTCTCGTTCGCCCAATCGAACCAGCAGCCGCTCACGCGCGCACAAGTGCGTGCCGAGCTGGTCCAGCTCGAGAAGGCCGGCTACAACCCGAACGACTGGATGAACTATCCGGAAAACATCCAGGCCGCACAGGCAAAGATCGCCGCGGCACAGAACACCGGCGCACAGGCCGACGCAACGGGTTACGGCGCGAACCCGGTCGCGACGTCGCAGTCGGGCCTGCGCGTGACGGTACCGGCCGCAGCCGACCGTTCGTCGGTGTACTTCGGCCACTAAGCCGTTCGCAGTGCGGCCTCCTGGCCGCCGGCGAGACCGTAGCGAAAAGCCCGCGCTCGATGTCGAGTGCGGGCTTTTTTGCATCCGCGGCAAGCGTCGCGCCGGCTGACAATCCGCCGCGTGTGCGCTAGCATCGCGGTCGGCCTCGCACGCTGCGGCAGCCGCAGCGAAAGGGGTAGCGCCGGCTGGTCTGCGACGCCGCGCGCCGAGGCGCGGCGGCAAGCCAGACACCACGTTCCTCGAATCAACGAAAACAAACAGGAGCATCCATGCGTGTCTCGACCGGTCTGCTGTGCGCGCTGGCGCTGACGGCAAACGTTGTCCATGCGCAGGCGAATTGTGCGGATGCGACGGATCAGGCAACGATGACGGCGTGTGCCGACCGCGCGTACAAGAAATCCGACGCGGAACTGAACCGCACCTACCAGGCCGTCACCGCGCGCCTGCGCGATGCGAAGCCGCTCGCGGAGAAACTCGTGAATGCGCAGCGCGCGTGGATCGCCTACCGCGATGCCGAATGCAACTTCTCCAGCGCGAACGCCGAAGGCGGCAGCGTGTACCCGATGGTCGTGTCGACCTGCCTCGACGATCTGACCAAGACGCGCAACGAGACGCTGAAGGGCTATCTGTCCTGCGAGGAAGGCGATCTCGCGTGCCCGGTGCCGGCGAAGTAACGGCCGCGTAGCGCGCCGGCAGCCGGCACGGTTCGCCGGTCCGGTCGCCTAGACGTCGTCCGTTTCGTCGAGCAGCTTGTGCCGCATCGCGTAGCGAACCAGCGCCGCTTCGTGCGGCATCTGCATCTTTTCCAGGATCCGGGTCTTGTAGGTGCTGACCGTCTTTGCGCTCACGCACAGTGCCTGCGCGATCTCGGTCAGCGTCTGTCCGGCGGCGATCCGGCGGAACACGTCGAACTCGCGATCGGATAGCCGCTGGTGCGGCAGCGTCTCGGCCGGCTCGTTCAGGCTCTGCGCGAACTGTTCGGCCATCGCGAGGCTGACGTAGACGCCGCCCGACGCAACCTTGGTCACCGCGCCGACCAGCTCGGCACTCGCGCTTTCTTTAGTCAGATAGCCCGATGCACCGGCGCGGAACGCGCGCACCGCGTATTGCTGTTCCGCGTGCATGGTCAGCACGAGCACGCGCAGCGCGGGCTTCTCGTCCTTGATCTGCTTGATCAGCTCGACGCCGTTGCGGCCCGGCATCGACAGGTCGAGCACCAGCACCTGCGCGGGCGTCGAACGTACGAGCGCGATCGTCGACGGGCCGTCGCACGCTTCGCCGGCCACTTCGAATCCGGTGGCGTTCTGGAGGATATGCCGCAGACCGTCGCGCACGAGCGTATGGTCGTCGGCGATGAGCACCTTGATCATGTGAGGGTGGTTTCCTGTTGAACGGTGCCGAGCGGGAACGCGACGGTGATCGAGAAGCCGCGCGCGAGCGCGGTGTCGATCGTCACGCTGCCGCCCAGCATGTGTGCGCGTTCGCGAATGCCGATCAGGCCGAACGATTTGTCCTCGTGGACGGCGCCGCCCGGTGCCGCGCCGCGGCCGTTGTCCGCCACGCGCAGCACGCAGAAGCCTTCCTCGATGTCGAGTCGCAACGTGACGCGCGTCGCGTCCGCATGGCGCGCGACGTTCGTCAGCGCTTCCTGGACGATCCGGAACAGCGTGGTCGCGCCCGTGCTGGTGAACGTGAGCCCGCCGGTTTCGATTTGGCGTTCGACGTCGATGCCGTAGCGGTTCGTGAAGTCGTTCGCCAACCACTCGATCGCGGGCACGAGGCCGAGATCGTCGAGCATCACGGGGCGCAGGTCCGCCGCGATGCGCCGCACCGACGCGACGGTCGCGTCGATCAGCCGGCGCATGCCCTGCAGGTGCGACAGCACGCCGACGTCGGGTTGCGCATGGTCCGGCGCGCGCAGTTGCTGCTCGACGACCGACAGGTCCATCTTCAGTGCGGTCAATTGCTGGCCCAGGTCGTCGTGCAGTTCGCGCGCGATGCGGGTCTTTTCCTCTTCGCGCACGTTCTGCAGGTTCGCCGACAGTTCGCGCAGTTCCTCGCGAGACTGCTTCAGCGCATTCTCGGCGCGCTGCCGCTCGGTGATGTCGCGCAGCATCACCGTATAGAGCTTGCCCGATGCATCGCGGATCTGCGAGATCGACGCTTCGATCGGGAATTCCTCGCCGTTGCCGCGCAGCCCGAACAACACGCGCTGGCGGCCCATCTGCCGCTCGGACACGCCCGTCACGCCGAACTGGTCGACGTGCTTCGCATGCGCGGCGCGAAACCGCTCGGGGATGAAGCGCGACAGCGGCGCGCCGATCGCCTCCATCGCCGATACGCCGAATACCTGTTCGGCCATCGGGTTGAAGATCACGACCGTCTGCTTCTCGTCGATCGTGATGATCGCTTCCATCGACGAGCGGATGATGCCCATCATCCGCGCCTCGTTCAGGATGCCGCGGCTGCTGGCGCCGGTATCGACGTTGCCGGCGCGCCCACGCAGCAGGGCGTGGACGAGTGCCGCGAACGCGAACGACGCGATCAGCCCGGCGGCGAGCACGGTGCCAGCCGCGCGCTGCGCGCCGGTCGCGCTCGGGCGGCCGTCCGCGGAATAGGCGAGCGTCAGCACGGTGCCACCGAAATTCAACTGGTCGGAGCGCCGCATCAGGTCGGGCGACGCGGAGGCCTCGTCGGTCGTCGTCTCGGCACTCGCGATCGGGTGCGGATCGTCGCCGGCGCTCATCCGCAGGTCGAGCCCGCGTTCCGTGTCGAGCGCGCGCTCGACCAGGCGACTCGGGCTCACTTGCGCGAACAGCACGCCGTCGGCACCGGCTTCGTGGAGGCCGGCCGTCGTGACGGCCGTGTGCGGCGAAGCCGTCGCGGGCAGGAACAGCGTGAGGGTGCGCGTATCGCGGGACGTATCGTCGTTGGCAGGATGGATGCCGAGTGCGACATCGCCGGTGTGCAGCGCGCGTGCCAGTGGTACCTGATCGGATGCGCCGAAATGCACGGTGGCTGCGCTCGACACCGGCGCACTGAGCGCCGCCACCGCGAGCGGGCCGGCCGGCATCGGCGCGCTGCCGGCGAGGGCGCTGCGTGTCGCGGGCGACAGCGGCGCATAGCCGAGCTGCCGGATCGGCGAACGTCCGCTGTCGAGGTCGAGCGTATCGGCGTATCGGCGCCATTGTTCCGGCGTCATCTGCGGCGCGAGCACGAACGCGCCGCGTGTGCTTTCGAGCACGGCGACGCCGGCTTGCAGCTCGTGGCGCAACATCGCCGTCACGTGCGCCGTGCGGCGTTCGAAGCGCGAATGGACGGCGCCTTGCCACTGCCCGCGAACGAGCAGCGCGACGCCGAGCGACAGCGCCGCGCCGGCGAACAGCGCAACGACGCCGGCCGCGAGCGGCTGGCGTAACATGGTCTGGAGGCGCGTGGGCCCTCGGGCGTCACGCGACGGGGTTCCACTGGCGGTCATTCGATCGGCCATTCTGGTGTCGGGGTGGCCCGTGGCGCTCGGGCAGCGCGGCAAAACCGGGAAAAACTCGCACCGGCCGCGTGCGATGTCTATTTTCAAGATGAAATTGTGCGCGTTTTACACGTTTTTTGTAATAGGGTCAGCTAAAAATGCGATAGCCGGGCGGTGCAGCGGGCGTTCCGGCGACGTTTGACGCGCGTCAACCGGCGCGTCGGCACGTGGGGCAGACTGTTCGGCAGGCGAGCCGGCATCGGGCCGGCTTGCGGTGACGGGCGCGTCGTTGCGCGATGCGCGGCGCGTGCCCGGTCGGAGGGCGGACATGTACAAGCGGATTTTCGTCGGGCTCGACGGCAGCCCGAGCGCGCGTCTCGCGCTGAACGAGGCGATTCGGATCGCGGCGGCATCCGGCGGCGAGGTCACGTGCGCGTATGTCGTCGAGCACCGGCCGCAACTCGTCGACGTCGATGCGGGCTTTGCGGCCGAACGCGACGGCGACGCGGCGGCAGCCGATGCGGCGACGCCCGTGCTCGACGACGCGAAAGCGGTGCTCGCGCAGCAGCATGTGCCGGGCACCGTGCGCGCGCTCGACGCGTACGGCGAGGACGTCGCCGTGGTGCTGATGCGCACGGCGGCCGAGGCCGGCGCCGATCTGATCGTGATGGGGACGAGCGGGCGGCACGGCTTGCGCCGGCTGCTGCTCGGCAGTGTCGCGGAATCGCTGCTGCGCGCGGCCGACCGGCCCGTGCTGCTGGTGAGGCACGACGAGCCGGCCGCGGCGGCAACCGCGTGACGGGGCGGCGCGGCGCCGACACGTGAGCGTTCGCGGGCAGGGCGCTGATGCGCGGATGCCGGCGTGGTGGTGAATGCAGCGATGCGTCCGATGCATCGATCGACGTATCGATGTATCGCGTATGCATCGTCCGGCACGGGCGTGATCGTGCCGCGCCGGTTGCATCGTCGCCCGCACTTCTGGCAGCATCGAACGGTGTTCGCTTCATCGGCGCGCGCTGCGTTGCGCGCGCGATCCAGTCGCCGCGTGCATGGCCGCGGCGATCGACGCAGCGGCACGCGACGGCGGCCGATCGCATTTCCGATCGGCCGTGCCGTGCGTCGCGTGCCCGGTTTCCTACTTTACCAACGTCATCCGCCATGCCGATCTCTGCCGCCGACCTGATTCACCAGTTCGATCTTCAGCCGCATCCCGAAGGCGGCTATTTCCGGGAAACCTACCGCGCGGCCGATACCGTCGTGCGTCCGGCCGACGGCGCGCAGCGCGCAGCGTCGACCGCGATCTACTACCTGCTGTGCGACGGTGCGTATTCGTCGTGGCACCGGATCCGCTCCGACGAGGTCTGGCATTTCTACGCGGGCGATCCGCTCGAGGTGTGGGTGCTCGACGAGCACGACGGCCTGACGATCCACCGGCTCGGCAACCCGCTCACGCATCCGGGCACCGTGTTCCAGGCCGTCGTGCCGGCCGGACGCTGGTTCGGCGCGCGCTGCGCGTCGCCGGAGCATGTCGCGCTCGTCGGCTGCACGGTTGCGCCGGGGTTCGAGTTCGCGGAATTCGAGCTCGCGGACGCGACGGCACTCGCCGCCGCGTTTCCCGAGTACGCGGAATACGTCGCGGGGCTCGCGCAGCGCCCCGACGCGTGAGCGTGCCGGCTGCCTCCGACGGCAGCCGTTCAGTACGGTCCCGGCCAAACCCGTTTAGAATGCACCGTGGTGCAGGATCGGCTGCGGACGTGCCGCGGCGATCGCTGCCAGCCGTACCGATGGCCGCCCCCGTCGCACGGTCCGCATGTCTTCCAGGAGCGCCGCCGTGTGGCACTTTCCCATTGCGATTCCCTCGTCGCTCGGCCCGTGGGCCGTGTTCGCGAGCGTACTGATCACGCAGCTCGGCGTGCCGGTCCCGGCCGTGCCGATGCTGATTCTCGGCGGTACGATGGCGGCGATGGGGCAGGCGTCCTGGGCAAGCATGTTCGCGGCGGCGATCGGCGCGACGATGCTGGCCGATTCGCTGTGGTTCTTCATGGGCCGCACGCGCGGCCGGCGCTTGCTGAATGGGCTCGTGCGCTTCTCGCTGTCGCTCGACACGACGCTGCGCTTCGCGCGTAATGTATTCGAAAGATACGGCGCGCCGCTGCTCGTCCTCTCCAAATTCCTGCCGGGCCTCGGCCTCGTGTCGGCACCGCTGCTCGGCACGACCGCGATCGGCATCGGCGTGTTCCTGTTCTGGGATCTGGCCGGCGCGTCGTTGTGGGCCGCGTTCTGGCTCATCGGCGGTGCGGCCGTGCATGACCAGATCGTCCAGTTCGTGCTGTGGGTGCGCGCGAGCGGCGGCACGATCCTCGACGCGTTCCTCGCAATCTTCATCACGTTCCTGCTGTACCGCTGGGTGCGCCGCGTGCAGTTCCGCCGCTATCTCGCGCAGGTGCGCATCTCGCCGCCGCAACTTGTCGAGATGATGACGTCGAACGAACCGCCACTGATCTTCGATGTGCGGCCGCGCGCGATCCGCGAACGCGAACCGTACCGGATCGCCGGCGCCGTGCCGGTCGATCTCGATTCGCCTGACCTGCTCGATCCGGCGCTGCTGCAGCGGCCGATCGTCGTGTATTGCGTGTGTCCGAACGAGGCCACCGCGAAACGCCTGATCGCGAAGATGCAGCGCAAGAAGATGCTGCACAACATCAAGGCGCTGAAGGGCGGGCTCGACGCGTGGGAGAAGCACGGTTATCCGGTCGAACCGATGCCGACCGATCTCGACGCGTCGCGGTATTTCGTGCGGCCGGACCACGGCACCGCGCTCGGCGGCGAATATACGGTGCGGGCGACGTTGTCCAAATAAATCGTGCGCGGAATGCCGCGCACGTCCCGATTCCGCGGTCGATTTCACGCTTCTCATTCGCGCGAAAATCGGCTGGCGCGAAACACCTCTGATTATTCTTAGAATTCCGCCTGCATATTGCGCGCGTTTGATTACGCACATTCGACGCGCGTTCGTTCGTGCCGAAGGCGATTGATCCCGTCGTCGCCCGCCACACCCACAGCCGCGTCGCACGGCCCGCGCGGGTATTGATCACGATCATGCACGCGCGGGCCGAACGTCATATGCTGTTTGAATCGCTTGTCCGCGCTTCGCGTGACCATCCGCCGATCCCTGCGACCGCGCCGTCCGTCCGCCGCGTGCCGTTGCCGCGCGAAGCTCCGGTCGTCGTCCGCGACGACGCGTCCGCAAGGAGGCCTTCGCCATGCCATCCAGTCCGACCATCCCGCCACTTGCGCGGATCTCGCTGGCCGTCGATCTGACGCCGGAGTCGCTGTCCGCCGCGCGCTACACGCGAACGCTGCTGCGTCCCGGCATGCAGGTGCGCATCGTCTGCGCGATCGACAATCCGCGCCTCGTGCTGCCCGACATCCCGCGCGTCGACGCGTTGCTGGCATCGGCGCGCGAGGAGATGACGCGCGAAGCGCAGGCGACGCTCGAGCGCACCGCCGAACTGTTCGCCGGCAGCGGCGCGGAGATCGAGCAGGTGATCATCGATACGTCGGTCACGGGCGGCACGGTCGCCGATGCACTCGCGAAGGACACGTCGGCATGGCATGCCGACGTGCTCGTGGTCGGCGCGAATCCGCACCACGGGCTGCTTCGGCTCGTCGAAGGCGCGATGTCCGACACGCTGGCCGCGCGCGCACGCTGCGCGCTGCTGATCGTGCCCGCCGACTATGCGCGGCCGTCGGAAGGGCCGCTGCAGCGCCTGATGTTCGCAGTCGACGGCAGCGAGCCGTCGCTGCTTGCGGTGCGCGTCGGGCTCGGTTTCGCGGTGCCGACGACGTTGCTGTACGCAGCCTATGTCGTCGATCGCGCGGTTCGCCTGACCGATATCGTGCCGGTGCGCGCGCTCGAGGATGCGTATCGCGCGGAGGGGGAGGATGCGCTGGCGCGGATCGGCCCGCTGTTCCACGCAACGGGGAACCCGACCAAGCGCGGCATCGTCGAAACCCGACCGACCAGCGACGACGTGGCCCATGCGCTGATGCGCGACGCGGTGCACTGGCATGCGGAACTGCTGGTGGTCGGCACGCACGGCCGGCGCGGCATCGCCGCCTGGTTGATCGGCAGCGTCGCGCGCCGGGTCGCGCATCTCGCGCAGGTGCCGGTGCTGCTCGTGCGCGGCGACGCATGAAGATCGCGATGCGATGGATGCGAAGCAAGCTTTCGTTGACCTGCATCAGAAACGTCGTGCGCCGCTCGTGAGACAGTGACACGACGTTCGGCCTGGCGGATGGTCTGTCGTCCGTATGCGACGCTGCGATTCGATTCAACGCGTTCGACACGGGCGAACGGACACGTATCCGACGCCGTTGCGATCGACCGATTTCCAGAGCCGCGTCACGCATCGCGTGGCGCGTGAGCCGCTCAAGAACTCTCCGGCACGAGGGTAGGCAGCCGGCGGCTGCCTTGGAACGACGGACGGGGTGTCTTTCACCCCGTCCGCTTTCCTGGCCCCGTGCAGACTACTTTCCTCGCAGGTATTTTTCTCGTCGATGTCGCCGTGTGGAACGGCGCGTGGCGGCACGCGATCGCGAAATGGCGGATCGGTGTGGATGGCGGCATGCACTGCGCTGGCGCATGCCCGGCGCGCAGCGCTCGCTGCCGAATGGGTATCGCAGTCGTCGCAGCCCGCACACGGCCCCGTGCCGCATCGGCTGCGTTCAGGCTGTCACGCGGCACGCAGCACTCGCTGGTCGCGCCGGCAGCCGGCGCCGCGCCGTACGCATGCGCGCCGACGCACGCCATGCGGCCGTCCTCGTCCGCCCGGCGTGCGATTGCGCAGCCGCGGCCAGCCAGGGCGCGTCTTGCGGCGCGGCCCCGCAACGACCGGCGTGGCGGCACCGGCCCGCGCGCGGAGGGCAGCCGCGAACCGCTGCAGCGCGAGCACCGATCCCGCGACGCTCTGGTATTTTTCAAGGCCGATCTGCCCGTCGAGCGTGACGAGCAAACCCGATTCGCGCGCGAGCGCGAGCAACGCGTCGAGATCCTCGGGCGGGCGGATACCGGTCGGCACGGCGGGCGCGGACAGCGCACGCGCGCGCCGCTGTCCGCTCCGGGCCGAAAAGTTGCGATATGCCATGATTGGTCTCCTGCACCGGACCCCGCGTGCCGGCTCGAAGGCCGGCTGAGCGATGACCGGGTATGAACGTATCGTTCATGACATCAGTATCCGCCCACCGACACCGCGCTGCCAATCGGCGCGCGCCGAAGTTGCTGTCAGGCATTGCGTGCGGCGTATCGGAATCCGCTGACACGCCGAACCGACGATCAGCCGCGCCGGGGCGGGCCGGCGCACGGTGCCCGGCACCCCGATCCGGTGCATTCGAACAGACGAATTGCGGCCTGCGCGCGTCGCTTGACGCAGGATTTCGGACGGTCTAAGTTCTCCCCTGCACCGACGTCGCGCGACGGTCAATCGTCTGCGCGATCGGCGGTGCCGCGCCGCGGGGTGGCGTGGCAATCCTTCCAGTCGTTCGCGGGCCATGGGCGCCGCGAATCGCGCATGCCGCCGGTCCGGCAACGGATCGGCGCGGCGGCACGCAACGTGTCGTTGATCTCGCGCAAACACGTTTCGGCGCATCGTACGCCGGGCGGCCATCCAGTTTCTAATCTTCCGGTAGCGTCATCTTTTCCTTTCGTTCCTCGACCGTCAGGAGCCCGTCGATGTCACAGGACAATTTGCTTGATTCATTGAAGGCCGTTGCCGAACAGCGTGCGATCGGCGCCGATCAGCTGCGCGCAATGCTCGACGACGAAGTGCGTGCGCTGTCGTCCGATGCCCGCGTGCACGACTACATCCACGTGTTCGCGATTCGTCACCTGCGCGAACGGATGCGCAGGCAGGATGAACTCGAGCGCGACATGCCGTCCAGTACATCGAGCAAGGAGCCGGATACGAGTACCAGTCGCCGTCTGTGACGGACGCTCGCCGCGGCCGACGCCACGGGCGTTCCCGGCCGCATATTTCTTCATACGTTTGATCGAATTGACGCAACGGCCTCAAGTAAGCCGCGCGGATGCCGTTTACCCGGTGAATTCGTCCACCGGGCGTTCGCGCTCCCTTATTGAGTCGTTGCCATGTTCTCGTCCATCCGGACCCGCATCCTTGCCGCGTGCGTCGCCATCGTCGTATTCGCGCTCGTCGCCACCACGCTGATCAATTACTTCATCGCGCGCTCGTACAACGACGACGCGATCGACCGCAACCTGACATCCGTCGCGAGCGGCCACGTGGTCGGCATCGGCGATTGGGTCGCGACGAAAAGCCGGATGATCGCGTCGCTGCAGGATGCCGCGCTGTCGCCCGATCCGCTGTCGGTGTTCAAGCAGATGGCCGCGGCCGGCGGCTTCACGAACGTGTACGCGGGCTACGCGGACAAGGCGTTCCGTTTCTCCGACCCGACCGGTATCCCGCCCGACTACGATCCGACCGGCCGTCCGTGGTACAAGCAGGCCGCGCAGGCCGGCAAGCCGGTCGTCACGCCGCCGTACGTCGATGCGGGCACGGGCAACCTGGTCGTCACGTTCGCGGTGCCGATCCTGCGCGACGGCGCGCTGAAGGGCGTCGTCGCGGCCGACGTCGCGATGGACAGCGTGATCGCGAACGTGAAGTCGATCCACCCGACGCCCGCGAGCTTCGGCATGTTGATCGACAGCAGCGGCCACGTCGTCGCGCATCCCGACGCGAAGCTCACGCTGAAGCCGGTTACCGACGTGTCGCCCGAGCTCGGCGGCATGAGCGCCGCGTCGCTGGTCGCGGCTACCGTGCCGGTCGAGGTGCACGTCGGCGGCGACGCGAAGCTCGCGCGCGCGCAGGCCGTGCCGGGCACCGACTGGTATGCGCTGGTGCTGCTCGACAAGGCGGAAGCGACGGCCGGGATGCGCTCGCTGCTGACCGCGTCGCTGATCACGCTGGTCGTGATCGTCGGCGTCGCGTCGCTGATCGTCGGTGCGATCACCACGACCGCGTTCCGCCGCCTGTCGCAGGTGCGTCAGGCCATGGCGTCGATCGGTTCGGGCACGGGCGACCTGACGCAGCGCCTGCCGGCCGAAGGCCGCGACGAGGTGGCCGATATCGCGCGCTCGTTCAACAGCTTCGTCGACAAGTTGCACGACGTGATGCGGCAGATCCGCGACGCGAGCGAATCGGTGCGCACGGCCGCGAACGAAATCGCCGCGGGCAACCAGGACCTGTCGTCGCGCACCGAATCGGCGGCGGCGAGCCTCGAGGAAACGGCCGCATCGATGGAAGAGATCACCGCGACGGTCGGCCAGTCGGCGGCCGCGGCCGGCCAGGCCGACGAACGCGCGGCCGCGGCATCGCGGATCGCGTCGCACGGCGGCGTGGTCGTGTCGGACGTCGTGGCGACGATGGGAAAGATCGAGGAAGCGTCGGGCCGGATCGGCGACATCATCGGCGTGATCGACGGGATCGCGTTCCAGACCAACATCCTCGCGCTGAATGCGGCCGTGGAAGCGGCGCGTGCCGGCGAGCAGGGTCGTGGTTTCGCGGTCGTCGCGCAGGAAGTGCGCAGCCTCGCGCAACGCAGCGCGCAGGCCGCGCGCGAGGTGAAGGTGCTGGTCGAGTCGACGGTGGCGAGCGTGTCGGCCGGGTCGGAGCAGGTGCGCCAGGCCGGCGACACGATGCGCGAGATCGTGTCGAACGTCACCAACGTGACGACGATCATCTCCGAGATCACGCACGCCGCAAACGAGCAGACGCGCGGCATCCAGGAAGTGAACCGCGCGGTCACGCAACTCGACGAAATGGTGCAGCAGAACGCGGCGCTCGTCGAACAGTCGACCGCTGCCGCAACCGCGCTGCAGACGCAGGCGAACGCGCTCGCGACGACGGTCGGGCAGTTCAGGGTCGCCTGACCTGCGCCGGGTGACGCAACTCGAGCCGCCGCGCGTTACGCGCGCGGCGACGCTCAGGCGTGGCCGCCGTCGCGCATCAGCGCGAGCCGGTTGTAGAGCGTCTTCAGGCTGATGCCGAGCGCTTTCGCTGCTTGCGGCTTGTTGCCGTCGAAGTGATCCAGCGTCGCCGCGATGAAGCGCTGCTGCGCGTGGTGCAGCGTCGCGCCGAGCGGCAGCGCCATCGCGTCGTCCGACGTTTGGTCGGGCAGCGGCGTCGGCTTCGGCAGCGCGACGTCGATGCCGTCGTCCGCCAGGATGTACGCGCGCTCGATCGTGTTGTGCAGTTCGCGCACGTTGCCGGGCCACGAATACGCGCGCAGCGCGGCGATCGCGGCGTCGGTCAGCCGCTTGTGCGAGCGGTGCCGTGCGTTGAGGGCCTCGACGAATTCATGTGCGATCGCCTCGACGTCGCCGTTGCGCTGGCGCAGCGGCGGCACATACAGCGCGAACGCGGCGAGACGGTAGAACAGATCCTCGCGCAGCCGGCCGTCGCGCACGGCTTCGGCCGGGTTGTGGCGGGTCGCCGACAGGATGCGCACGTCGAGCGGAATCGACTCGGTGCCGCCGACGCGCACGATCGCGTTCGATTCGAGCGCACGCAGCAGCTTGACCTGCAGCGCCGCGGGCATTTCCGCGATCTCGTCGAGCAGCAGCGTGCCGCCGCACGCGGCTTCGAAGAATCCCTCCCGTTGCGCGACGGCGCCGGTGAAGCTGCCTTTCTCGTGGCCGAACAATTGCGCTTCGGCGATGTCCGCCGGAATCGCGCCGCAGTTCACGGGGACGAACGGCCCGTCGCGGCGCGCGCTGAGGTCGTGCAGCCGTCGCGCGACGATATCCTTGCCGACCCCGCTTTCGCCGGCAATCATCACGCTGGCGCGGGTCGGAGCAATTTTCTCGATACGGCCGAGCAGCGTGCGCATCGCCGCGGAGCGGCCGGACAGCCGGCGCGCGTCGGCGCGTTGCTTCGGACGGTTTGCGGATTCAGCCATAGGTGTCAGCGGGCCGTTTTGAAAATCGGCATCGCGCATTCCCTTCGTTGCAATATTTATTATCGACAGCGGAACGGTGCGGAAGGTGCCGCGGTATAGAAATTTCCAATGTTCGATGCGATGCCGGAAGAAATACGCGATCGCCGCATCGCGATGCCGGTATGCGGCAGCCGGGGATAGGCCACCGATGCCTTTTTACACCCGCCGAATGAAAAATCGAAACGCACCTGCAAGCGCGCGCCGCGCAAACACGGCACGCGGCGGACCGACGCGACAGCGACGCCGTCAACGCGGGTTGCGCGGCCAGGTCTTCGAACGCCATCCCGCGGGTACGCGAGTTGCGGGGGCCTGAAGGCTCGCGCGGCACGCTTGACGGCATGCCGACCGCTGAGGCGGCATGCCGTCGCGCGACGGTTGCCGGCGCGATGCAGGGACACGATGAGGACCTTTACCCGTGAGCTGTTTCGGCAGGGCGCATGGGTCGTGCTGGCCGTCGGGCTGGCGTCCGCGCTGCAGGCGTGGGCGATTCACGTCGTCGGCGTGCATGAACCGTTTGCGCCGCTGCCTTTCTACGTCGGTGTCGCGGCTGCGGCGTGGCTGACGTCGTTCGGCGGCGGCCTAGCCGCGACCGCCGTGAGCGTGGCCGTGATCGGCGCGCTGTGGTGGCGCGATGCGCTGCTGCCCGCGTGGCTGACGCAGGCCGGCGCCTTCATCGCGATCAGCTTCGTCGAATGCGTGCTCGTGACGGCCGTCAAGCCGCTGCTTGCAAACGATCGGCTGCGCGGGGCCGAGGATGCTGAAGAGGACGACGCGCGCACGTCGCGCCGCGAACCGGCACCCTCGGCGCGCTCGCTCGACGACATCCTGCTGCGCCGCGTGGTCGACGCATCGCCCGACGCGATCGTCGGCCTCGATGTCGCGCGGCGGATCACGAGCTGGAACCCGGCCGCGCGGCGCCTCTTCGGCATCGACGCGGCGACGGCGATCGGACACGACGTCACGACGCTGATCGCGCCGCGCTGGCTGCGGTTGCATCCGCTTCCCGCATCGTTCGCGAATGCGCGCGTGCCCGCCGGGCCACTCGACATCCTGTGCCTGCGCCGCGGCGGCGGCGGCTTTCGCGCGACCTTCGCGGCGTCGCCTATCGTCGACGCGCAGGGCAACTGCACCGGCCTGTCGATGACGCTGCGCGAAGCGCACGAACGCCGCCGCGACGAGCGGCGCGACTTGCGTTCGTTGCGCGGCGCGCGCGACGCGCGCGTGCAGGCCGACGAGTCGAACCGGCTGAAGGACGAACTGCTGGCCACTGTGTCGCATGAACTGCGCACACCGCTGAATGTGATCTACGGCTGGGTCGAGGTGCTGCGCAGCGACAACGGTCAAGGCTTCGCGCACCAGGCGATCGACGCGATCGATCGCAGCGCGCGATCGCTGTCGCGCATGGTCGGCGACCTGCTCGACGCATCGTCGCTCGCGACGGGGCGGATGCGGCTCGAACGCGCGCCGGTCGACCTCGTGCGCATCGTGCACCAGGCAGTGCGCGAACTCGGCGCGACCGCGGAGGCGAACGGGCTCGAACTGTCGACCGCGTGCGCGATGTCCAACTGCGTGATCTCCGCGGACAGCGAGCGCATGCGCCAGGTGCTGTCGAACCTGCTGTCGAATGCGATCAAGTTCACGCCGCCCGGCGGCCGCATCAAGGTGTCGCTGACCCGGGCCGGCGCGCGCGTACGGCTGTCGGTCGCCGATACGGGGCAGGGCATTTCCGCGGAACGCCTGCCGCATCTGTTCGATACGTTCAACCGGCCGGAAGGCGCGTCCGCGTCGCCGAAACGCGGGCTGGGGCTCGGCCTGTCGATCGTGCGCAACATCGCGCGGCTGCACGGCGGCGAGGTCGCGGCGACGAGCGCAGGCGCGGGACGCGGCACGACCGTGACCGTGGTCCTGCCGGTGGAGTGGGACGCCGACGATCCGACCGGCCATCCGGTGCGGCCGAGCGGTGCGTCCACGGCGGTCGCGCTGGACGGCCAGCGCGTGCTGGTGGTCGACGACGACGCGACGTCGCGCGCAAGCCTTGCGGCAGCGCTCGAAACCCTCGGCGCGCAGGTATCGACCGCGCAATCGGGGCACGATGCGCTCGACTTGGTCGCACGGCAGCACCCGAGCGTCGTGCTGTCCGATCTCGCGATGCCCGACGGCGACGGCTTCTGGCTGATCGACCACATCCGCCATCTGCCCGACGGCGTCGGGCACCTGCCCGTCGTTGCGGTAACCGCGCATGCGGGCACGGCGGACCGGAGCCGCGTGATGGCCGCCGGCTTCGACGCGTATCTGTGCAAGCCGGTCGACATGCCGACACTCGCCGGCGTGATCGCCGACGTGTCGCCCGCCGATGGGGCGGCGCCAACCGGACGGCACCGCTGACACGCGGGCATCCGCGCACCCGCGAGGAGGCACGATGCAGGGATCGGACAGGACGCAGCGCGACGACACCAGAGGGAGGCCAACGCACCTCGGGCGCATGCCGTCCGTCGCGCCGATCATGAGCATACGGGTGCCGTCGTGTGCATGGCTCGCGACGCCGCGCTACGCATCGGCTGACGAGCGCGTGCCGGCGAAGCTCGCGAGCAGGGTGTCGGCCGGAGGCGGCCAACTGCGTGATGCGACGATCGCGTCCCGGATCCGGGCGGCGCTCGTCGCCGAGCGCGGGCTGGCCTCCGACAACATCGACGCGCAGGTTCACGACCGCGCATCGCCTCGCAAGACGGATGGGCTGCGGCGTTCGATCGGGCCGATCCGTCGACGGATACGGAGATCCGGATGACGGAGAACGTCAGGAACTCGCGCCGATTCGTCGTGCTTGCCGGCACCGCGCGCATGCTGGTACCGGCCATGCTCGCGACGCTCGGCGCGACGACGTTCGCACCGGCGCATGCGCAGGCACCGCCTGCATCGTCCGTTCACGTGGCGCCAGGTGTGATCCGTCCGGGCGAGACTGCCGACGAAGCGGACATGACGCGGCGGCCGAGCGGCATCGACGCCGAATTCGTCGACAAGGCCGGCATCGTCGGCAAGACGGAATGGCAGGCGAGCCAGCTCGCGCTCGATCGGTCGTCGAATCCGGACGTGAAGGCGTTCGCGCGCCGGATGCTCGACGACCACGGCCGCATGACCACGGAATTGCGTCGGCTCGGCGCGCAAAAGGGTTTGCCCGTGCAGGCGCGCATGCTCGTCGATCCGGCGGTGACGACGCTGCGCACCCAGACTGGCCATGCGTTTGACAAGGGTTATATCGCGCTGGCAGGACCGAACGCGCACGAGGCGACGATCAGGCTCTACGAAGCTGAGGCGCGCAACGGGCGAGACCCGCAGCTTCGCGCGTATGCCGCCAACATGCTGCCGATGCTGAAGGCGCACCTGAGCGCCGCGCGCGAGCTCGAGCATTCGGTCGCGGCCGCGCGCTGATCCGCATCACCAGTGCGGCAGACCCGCGCGTCGGTCAATGCCGCCGCGTGTCGTTCTCCGGGCCGCCCGGCGACGCCTCGTAAGGCGGCGAGTCGAGCGCCGTTTCGCCTTCCTCGATCAGCCAGTACGGCGACGCACCGTAATACGCGTGCAGCGCCTCGGCCCACGTCGGATCGGCCATCGCGGGCCAGCGGCCCTTGTCGAAGCCCGGCGCTTCGCGTACGCGCTCGGTCGGCACGGGCAGCACGAAGCAGCGGCGCTCGACATCGAGCGTCAGCACGTTCCACGGCACTGCGAGCAGCTTGTCGCCGATCCCGAGGAAACCGCCCGACGACACGACTGCGTACGCGATCCGGCCCGAGCGGACGTCGAGCATGATGTTCGTGACCTTGCCGATGTCGTCGCCGTCCATCGTCAGCACGTGATCGTCCTCCAGCATGCCGGCGGCCATCACGTCCGGCCCCGGTCCGCCGGCCGAATGGCCGCTGTCGCCGACAATCCGCGCATGCGTGCGCGACGGTCTGTCCGTTGTCATCGCGTTTTCTCCTGATCGAGGCGGCGCGGCGCACGCGAATCGCGAGCCGCACGAGCGAGGGGCCGGTCAGCGGTGGCGTGGCAACGACACGTCCTCGAGCGTATTTGCCAGCTCGTCGCGTGCCGGGCCGCCTGCGCGCGTTGCGATGTCGCCCAGCGACACGATGCCGACGATCTGGTGCCGGGCGTCGAGCACCGGCATCCGGTGCAGTTGCACATCGGCCATCCGCTGCTGGACGTCGCCGACGCCATCGTCCTCGACACACCACTGCACGGGTGTCGACGCGACGGCCTTCACGGCGGTGTCGGGCGAATGCCCGTGCGACAGCGCGCGCACCGCGAGGTCGCGGTCCGTCACGATCGCGACGAGCTCGGTGCCGTCGCAGACCGGCAGCACGCCAATGTCGAAGCGCTGCATCAATTCGGCCGCATGGCGAATCGTGTCGGTCGGCGCGACGCACACCACGTCGCGCGACATGATTTCGTTGACGCGATACATGAACGCCTCCTTCGTGAGCGAGACGATCCGGAAGCAGGACGCGTGCCGCGTTCAAGCGGCACACGCCGGCGCCGCGCGGCAGGGCCGTGGAGAAATTTGCCAGTCGGCTTGTACATCTTCCACGGCGGCAGTCGCGACCGGGCCGCGAGCGATGATGCTCAGTGGCCGACGCCCGTTATCAAAACGATGGCAAATACCAGCGCGCTCTCGATCGCGGCGAGCGCCACGACGCCCGCCGCGCCGCTGACTTCGTGCCATGCACGTTCCATGCGTTTCATCAGTTCACTCCGGTTGTGCCGGCCCGGCGCTACGCTGCCGCGCATCGGGAGGCCGGGTGCCGACGTCAGCCGTGATCGCGGGGCGGTGGTGGGGCGTCGGGCGCGCGACGGTCGCGTTCGCTGGACGGCTTGGCGGGGTCGATACGGGTCGCACCGCCAACGGCGGGCGGATCGCTGGCCGGGAACGTCTCCTCGAGCCCTTCGTCGATACGCTCCTCCGTCTTGTCATCGGACGGCTTGCGCGACACGGCGAGGGGAAGCAGGCCGGCAGCCGGTGACACGGCGTCGCGGCGGCCGGTAGCGAAAACGGTCATGATCGAACCTCCTTGCTGGTAACGACGGACGCAAGCGCCGTGCCGCGCAATATGGGCCGCATGGCGCTTGCAGCCGCCGGGCCGGCCGGACTGGCGAACACATGGCCCGAGAGCCGCCGGCATGGACGAGAGGACATCGTGATGAATGAACCCACGGAAAAAGGATACGTTACGACGCGAACGGGTGCGGTGGCGTTTTCAGTCACGTGTGCGAGCGGTTTGCGACCTGGAAGTGCGAATCGCCGGTCTATCGGCCCGAGAGGCGCATGTTCGACGGGAGGAACGAGGTTCGCGAACTGAAACATACCGTGTACGCTGGGCCGGAGCGCGCGCGGTGTGTGCGCCGTCCGATCCGTCCGCGCGCGGTGCAGCTCGCCGCCGAAGGGCGCACGCGCGGGCGGGTGACGTGACGGCGGCTTGCGACGCATGACCGGCCGCGCGGCCGCACCGGCGAGCGGGCACGCCGCTTGCGCCCGGTCGCCGCGCCAATCGACACGCGCGAGCCGCCGCGCAGGAATGACATGAACACGCGATCCATGCTGCACCGTCCCGAACCGACGCCCGACGTCGATCCCGACCCGACGCTGCCCGAGCACGACGATCCGGTCGATCCGCCCGTGCCGCCGGGCCTGCCGCAGGGCGATCCGCCATCGCGGCCGCCGCCGATACGGATGCCGGGCGGGCGCAGCGAACCGCGGCCGGCCGCGCGATCACTGAAAGGAGGACCATCATGGACATTCACGTGCAATCGCCGGACAAGCGCGCGATCGCCCAGGTGCTGGGCCGCTATTTCGAGTCGCGTTCGTTGCGCTACCACATCGAGGAGTTGCCGGGCGGCGTGCTGCATATCGGTTTTCGCGCAAGCGGCCACCCGGTCGCCGTCACCGTGTCGTTCGACGACACCGCCTACGACACCTACACGCACTGGGACGCGAGCCAGAAGCAGCTCGCGCTCGGGCGGCTCGCGGATGGCTTCTCGCGCATGATGTCGAAGCGCAGCCCGGCCGCGCTCGCCGGCGACTATCACGTCGAGCGTTTCTGATTCCGCAACCATCCTCTGGCGCGTGCCGGGGGCCGGCAAAGTGCCCGTGCTCAACGGGCGCTTTGCGGCTTCGCGCGCGTCGCGTAGGATGTTCACTAATTCAGCGCACGCTACGTTCGCGCCGCCGGCTGCCTGCCGTTGCAGCCGGTCAGGCGCGACGCGCTTTCCCTCAGGTTCGTTTCGCGCAACCGACGGAGACCGCCTTGATGACCGTTGCCCGCCCATTGTTGTCGCCCGGCACCCGCCGGTTCGTGTCCGGCCTGTCGGCCTTCGCCGCGCTGGCGGCGTCCGGTGCCCGCGACGCGTCGGCCCAGACGCCTTCGCCGCTCGGCGAATGGCAATACTCGGCGGGCGTCCCGCTGCAGAAACTGTTCAACCCGACCGTCCGCACGTGGCAGGTCAGCGTCGGTGCCGCGATGACGCTGCAGCCGCGCTACGCAGGCTCCGATCGATATCGCGTGATGGGCGGCCCGAACTTCGACTTGCGCTATCGCGACCTGTTCTTCCTGTCGACGGGCGAGGGGCTCGGCGCGAACGTGCTGCGCGGGCCCAACTGGCGCGTGAGCATGTCGGTCGGCTATGACCTTGGACGCCGCTCGGCCGACGATCTCGACCACCTGAACGGGCTCGACAACATCAACGCGGCGCCGGTGATGAAGCTCGCGGCCGATTATGTGATCTCGAAGGATTTCCCGCTCGTGCTGCGCGCGGACGTCCGGCGCAGCATCGGCGGCTCGAACGGCTGGGTCGGCGATTTCTCCGCGTACATGCCGATGCCGGGCAGCAACGAACACTTCTTCTGGTTCGCCGGGCCGACCGTGTCGTTCGCCGATTCGCGCTACATGAACAGCTGGTTCGGCGTGAGCCCGGGGGCGTCCGCGCGTTCCGGGCTGCCGGCCTATTCGTCGGGCGCGGGGATGAAGTCGTTCGGCGCTGGCGTGACGATGGTCTGGTTCGTCAACAAGCACTGGTTCGTGACGATGGACGGCGCGATCGAGCAGCTCGTCGGCCGTGCACGGCGCAGCCCGATCACGCAGCAGTCGACGAACGGCGTGTTCGACATGTCGGTGAACTACCAGTTCTGATCGGCGAGGGACCCGCGGGCGCGGCCGGGCGGTGCGCGGCATGCGGTATTTTTCGTCACATTTGATATGATTCCGACCTGTACAAACGTACAGTGATCGATCCCCGTGACGCCTGCATCGCCGACGCCTCCGGCGTTTTACTACCTGACCAACTTCGAACGCGCGCTGGCCTGGCTCGGCGAGCGTTACGACGACCTGCTCGACGCGCACGAACACGCGTTTCTCGCGCATTTCGCGCGGCTGCCGAAAGCATCGCGCGCGTTGCTCGTGCGGATGCTGATGCGCAGCGGATCCGACTTCCGGGCGAGCAAGCTCGTGTACGACGAAATCGGCAGCACGCTCGACGCGGCCGCGCCGCTCGTCGAACTCGGCTGGGTCGATCCGGCGCCCGCGCTCACGCTCGACGAACTGTTCGCGCTGTCGACCAAGGCCGATCTGCTGAAGATGTTCCCGTCGCTCGCCGCGCACGCGGGCGAGCGCAAGCCCGACTGGCTCGAACGGTTGCGGCCCGCGCACGAGGTTGCGCAACCGCTCGACGCGTGGTGCGCGCAGGCCGACGATCGCGTGCTGCGCGTGACGGTCGGTGCGCTGTGCGACCGGCTGCGGCTGATGTTCTTCGGCAATCTTCATCAGGACTGGAGCGAATTCGTGCTCGCCGATCTCGGCGTGTTCCAGTACGAAAGCGTGCCGTTCGCGCCGTCGTCGCGCGCGTTCCAGCAGCGAGCCGACGTCGATACGTATCTCGCGCTGCAGACGTGCCGCGAAGCACTCGACGCGTGGCCCGACGACCTGCCGTTCGACGACCTGCTGCGGGCGATCGACGCGGTCGGCTGCGCGCAGCCGTGGCTCGCGACGCGCCGCGCGAAGCTGCTGTTTACGCTTGGGCAGACCTGCGAGCGGCGCGCCGACTGGACCGCCGCGCTCGACGCCTATGCGCGCAGTGCGTGGCCGGGCAGCCGGCATCGGCGCATTCGCGTGCTCGAACGCTGCGGATGCGACGACGATGCGCTCACGCTGGCGCTCGAGGCGCGCAGCGGCTTCGAAAGCGACGAGGAACGCCAGCGCGTCGAGCGGATGCTGCCGCGCCTGCAGCGCCGTCTCGGGCAACGGGTCGAACGCGCGGGCAGCGCGCCCGACGTGCCGCGCGAAACGCTCGTGCTGGCGCGTCCCGACGCGTTTGTCAGCGTCGAATTCGCGGTGCGCGACCATCTTGCACAGCCCGACGCGCCGGTTCACTACGTCGAGAACACGCTGATCAATTCGCTGTTCGGGCTGCTGTGCTGGGAGCCCGTGTTCGCGGCCGTGCCCGGCGCGTTCTTTCACCCGTTCCAGCGCGGCCCGGCCGACCTGCACGCGCCCGATTTCGCGGTGCGCCGCACCGATGCGTTCGCCGGCTGTTTCGCCCAACTCGACTCGGGGGCATATCGCGACACGATTCGCCGGCACCATGCAACGAAGATGGGGCTGCAATCGCCGTTCGTGTTCTGGGGCGTGCTGACCGACGAACTGCTCGACCAGGCGCTCGCCTGCCTGCCGCCGGCGCACCTTCGGCTGTGGTTCACGCGCCTGCTCGCCGACATCCGCGGCAATCGTTCGGGGCTACCCGACCTCGTCCGTTTCTGGCCGGACGAGCAGCGCTACGAACTGATCGAGGTGAAGGGCCCCGGCGACCGGCTGCAGGACAACCAGACGCGCTGGCTAGCGTACTGCATCGCACATGGCATTCCGGTGCGTGTCGTCGATGTCGAATGGGCAGGCGCCGGCGTCGAGCAGGTTGAAGCGGCGGGGCTGTCCGCATGAGCTATGTCGTCGCGGTGCGAGCGATGTGCGAGTTCACCGCGCGACGCGGCGATCTCGACCTGCGCTTCACGCCCGCGCCGACCGCGCTCGAAGGCATTGCCGGTCACGGTGCCGTCACGTCGAAGCGCGGCGCGCGCTACGAGACCGAGATCGCGCTGGCGGGTACCTGGGGCACGCTCACCGTGCGCGGGCGCGCGGACGGCTACGACCCGGTCGCGAACCGGCTCGAGGAGATCAAGACCTATCGCGGCAGCCTCGATGCGATGCCGGCCAATCACCGCGCGCTGCACTGGGCGCAGGCGAAGGTCTATGCGCACCTGATGTGCGACGCCCGCGACCTCGCGGAAATCGACGTCGCGCTCGTGTATTTCGACATCGTGTCCGAGCGCGAGACCGTGCTGACGGAAACGCTGAGCGCAAGCGTGCTCGCCGCGTTCTTCGCCGAGCAGTGCGCGTGCTTCGTCGGCTGGGCCGAGCGCGAGACCGCGCATCGCGCGGCCCGCGATGCGGCGCTGCGCGCGCTGACGTTTCCGCACGGGCAATTCCGCAGCGGTCAGCGCGAGCTGGCGGTGTCGGTCTATCGAGCGGCGCGCGACGAACGCTGCCTGATCGCGCAGGCGCCGACCGGCATCGGCAAGACGCTCGGCACGGTATTTCCGCTGCTGAAGGCGTGCGGCGAGGGCGAGCTCGATCACGTGTTCTTCCTGACCGCGAAGACGCCCGGCCGCGCGCTCGCGCTCGAGGCGGCCACGACGCTCGGCGCCGGTACGCCGGCGCTGCCGCTGCGCGTGCTGGAGCTCGTCGCGCGCGACAAGGCGTGCGAGCATCCGGACCGCGCGTGCCACGGCGAATCGTGTCCGCTCGCGCAAGGTTTCTACGACCGGTTGCCGGCCGCGCGCGACGCGGCGATCGGGGCGGGGCTGCTCGATCGCGATACCGTGCGCGAGACCGCACTCGCGCACGACATCTGTCCGTACTACCTCGCGCAGGAACTGGCGCGCTGGTCCGACATGGTGATCGGCGACTACAACTACTACTACGACGGCAGCGCGATGCTGCACACGCTCGCGCAGCAGAACCAGTGGCGCGTCGGCGTGCTCGTCGACGAAGCGCACAACCTGCTCGATCGCGCACGCAAGATGTACAGCGCGTCGCTCGACCCGTTCGCGTTCGCGGCTGCGCGCGAGGCAGCACCGGCGGCACTGCGCAAGGCATTCGACCGGCTCGCGCGTGCGTGGGGGACGGTGAATCGCGCACAGGCCGAGCGCTACGCGGCGTACCCGGAGATTCCTGGCCCGATCGTGTCGGCCGTGCAGAACCTTGTCGCGGCGATCGGCGAGCATCTGACCGATGCGCCGCGCGCGAACGGCGATGCGCTGCTGCGCTTTCATTTCGAGGCGATCCAGTTCGGTGTGCTCGCCGATGCGTTCGACGGTGCGTCGATCTTCGACGCGACGCTGCACGGCGAGCCGCTGCCACGCGAGTCGGAGCCCGACGGGGGCGCGCCGGCCGGGCGCCGACGCCGCATCCAGTCGACGCTGTGCGTGCGCAACGTGATCCCGGCCGGCTTTCTCGCGCCGCGCTACGAAGCCGCACGCGCGACCGTGCTGTTTTCCGGCACGCTCAGCCCGTTTCATTTCTATCGCGACACGCTCGGGCTGCCGGCCGACACGGGCTGGCTCGACGTCGACGGGCCGTTTCGCGCCGAGCAACTGACCGTGCGCGTCGCGAGCCACGTGTCGACGCGCTGGCGCGATCGCGACCGTTCGCTCGAACCGATCGTGGACCTGATCGCCGCGCAGTATGCGACGCGGCCCGGCAACTACCTCGGCTTTCTCAGCAGCTTCGACTATCTCGGGCGCGTCGTCGCGCTGATGCAGACGCGCCATCCGGACGTACCCGTGTGGGCCCAGGCGCCCGGCATGGCCGAAAGCGAGCGCGACGCGTTTCTCGCGCGCTTCGACGCGGGCGGGCGCGGTGTCGGCTTCGCGGTGCTCGGCGGTGCGTTCTCGGAAGGCGTGGATCTCGTCGGCGAACGGCTGATCGGCGCGTTCATCGCGACGCTCGGGCTGCCGCAAGTCAACGACGTCAACGAACAGATGCGGCGCGCGATGGATGCGCGCTTCGGCAACGGGTACGACTACATGTATCTGTACCCGGGCTTGCAGAAGGTCGTGCAGGCTGCCGGGCGCGTGATCCGCACCGAGCACGACGAGGGCGTCGTGCATCTGATCGACGATCGTTACCGAAGGCGGGAGGTGCGCGATCTGCTGCCACGGTGGTGGCGGATCGGGTGACCGTCAGGGGGCGTACCGCGTACGCGCTTGCCCGAATCCCTACAACACGTTGAGCATCGCGAGCGCGGTTTCCTGCAGATGCGGCAGCACGCGCCGCACGGCCGCGTCCGTCGATTCCGCGCCGATCGGCATGTTCGTGCTCAGCGCGGCGACGACTTCGCCGTGACGGTTCTTCAGCGGCACCGCGATGCCGCGCACGCCGACCTGCAGTTGCTGCTCGATCACCGCGAAGCCCGCGTCGCGCGCGTGGTCGACCTGTTCGAGCAGGCGTGCCTTGTTGGTGATCGTGTTCGGCGTGAATGGCGCGAGTGCGGTATCGGCGAGCCATGCGCGGACCGCCTCCCGATCCGGATGATGCGCGAGCAGCACGACGCCGGGTGACGTCAGCGGGGCCGGCACGCGCGCGCCGAGCACGAAGCCGGTCGTCATCACGCGCGACACGCCGTTGCGGGCGATGAACACGAGCTCCCAGCCGTCGAGCACGCTCACGTAGGCCGATTCGTTCAGCGATGCGCTCAGTTGCTGCAGATAGGGCTGGACCGTGCGCGGCAGGCGCGCCGAATCGAAGTACGACCAGCCGACCCGCAACACGCGCGGCGTGAGGCCGTACAGCTTGCCGTCGGTGTACACGTAGCCGAGCGATTCCAGCGTCAGCAGGTAGCGCCGCGCGGCCGTGCGCGTGAGCCCGGTGCGGGCGGCGGCCTGTGTCGGTGTCATTCGCGCGTGCTGGCTGTCGAACGCCTCGAGGATCATCAGGCCTTTTTCAAGGCCGGCAATCCAGTCGCGTCGGTCGAGATCGGGCTTTTTCATCGTCGAGGGGCGGTGGTGGCGTGTCAGGACGTGCGCGGTGTTCGCGCAGGAGTGGGCGATTATCGCGCGAGTCGTGGAGGAAGACGAGTGCGCGATATCCGAACCGTCCATTCGGCTAGCTTGCTGATTCACATTGAAGATATACAATCTTTCACGTATATCCATGGAGGCTCATATGCAGGTTGCAAAGTGGGGCAATAGCCTGGCGGTTCGCCTTCCGGCCAGTGTGGTCGACGCACTGGAGCTCCGCGAAGGGGACGATATCGAAATCGTGGTCGACAGCCCTCGGGTCTTCGCGGTAAGTCGCAAGCCCAGGCCCGACGAGCTTCTGCAGCGCTTGAGGCATTTCAGGGGCAAGTTGCCCGCCGATTTCAAGTTCAGCCGGGACGATGCGAATGAGCAGGATTGAGTTCGAGAAATCGTTCGTCGACAGCAATGTCGTGCTTTATCTGCTGTCCGGGGACGAAACCAAGGCAAACCGTGCGGAAGCGTTGTTCCTTCGGCGGCCGACCATCAGCGTTCAGGTATTGAATGAAGTCGCCAGCGTTTGCCACCGGAAATTGCGGATGCCGTGGCGTGAGGTGGGGAAGTTTCTGGAGCCGATCAGGAGTTTGTGCCATATCGTGCCGATCACTGTCGATACGCACGACCTCGCGCGACGGTTGGCGGAGTGGCATCGCTTGTCTTTCTACGACGCGTGCATCGTGGCAACTGCTTCGATCGAGGGGTGTGAATACCTGTACACCGAAGACATGCATGACGGCTTGCGAGTACAAGGCGGCCCGATGTTGCGAAATCCGTTTGCCTGAACGCTGAGGGTTTCTGGTCCGCTGGCGGGGACGCATGACGATGGGCGAACGCGACGGCCACCGATGGCTGAAGAGGGTTTTCCGGCGTATCGATGCCACCGGCCGAATGTGAAAAGCGGGACAGTCGGATGCGGCGCGCGCGTTACGCTCGCCGCATCCCGATTGCCGTTACTCGCTGCTCGTCCACTCGACGTTCGCGCCGACCGAACGCAGGTTTTCGACGAAATGCGGGTGCGCGCGGCGGATCGGCAGCGCATTCATGATTTCCGAGCGGCCTTCGATGCTCGCGGCCACCATCAGCAGCGCGATCGCGACGCGGATGATGTACGGGCTCTCGACGCGCGCAGGCGTCAGTTGCAGCCCGCCGAACGTGATCAGCCGGTGCGGATCGGACAGCAGCACGTGCGCGCCGAACTTCGACAGTTCGCCGGACCAGCCGAGCGCGCCGTCGTAGACCTTGTTCCAGAACATCGCGCTGCCTTCCGCGCGCACGCCGAGCGCGATGAAGATCGGCAGCAGGTCGACCGGCAGGTACGGCCACGGCGCGGCTTCGACCTTGGTCAGGATGTTCTGCGTGAACGGCCGACGCACGCGCAGCGGGCCGTCGCGTTCCGCGCGGGACCAGCCGTCACGGTGTGTAACGTTCACGCCGAACTTCGCGAACGTGCGGTCGATCAGCGGGAAATGCTCCGGCGACGAGTTGCGGACCGTGATATCGCCGCCCGTGATTGCACCGAGTGCGAGGAACGTCGCGATTTCGTGGAAATCCTCGGCGAAGCGGAATTCTCCGCCGCCAAGCTTGCCGCCGCCCGTCACGCACAGGCGCGACGTGCCGATGCCCTCGATCGCGACGCCGATCATCGCGAGGAACTGGCAGAACTCCTGCACGTGCGGCTCGGACGCCGCATTCATCAGCGTCGACGTGCCGCTTGCCGCCGTCGCGCACAGCGCGAAGTTTTCGGTGGTCGTCACCGACGCGTAGTCGAGCCAGTGATCGTTGGCCGTCAGCGGGCCGTCGGCACGAACGATCAGCGAATCGGGCGTGCGCTCGATATGCGCGCCGAAGCGCTCGAACACTTCGACGTGCGGATCGATTTCGCGCACGCCGAGCGTGCAACCCTTCACGTCGTTCTCGAGGCGCGCGACGCCGAAGCGCGCGAGCAGCGGCGGAATCAGCATGATCGACGAG
Source organism: Burkholderia sp. 10_S31 (assembly GCF_056930375.1). Taxonomy (NCBI): domain Bacteria; kingdom Pseudomonadati; phylum Pseudomonadota; class Betaproteobacteria; order Burkholderiales; family Burkholderiaceae; genus Burkholderia; species Burkholderia sp. 10_S31. Next base: position 2,124,358 of record NZ_JBXOWK010000001.1, on the reverse strand, counting down.
CGCATCGCCTCGGGCAGGCGGTGGACGGCCGGGTCGAACGCCGTGTTGCGATGGTGGAGCTCGAGGATGCCTGTCGTGAAATCGACCGACACGTCGCTGCCGAGCGTGCGGAAGATGTCGAGGATCTTGCGCACGTCGGTGATGTCCGGCACGCCGACGAGGCGCAGCGGCCGATCGGTCAACAGGGTGGCGCACAGAATCGGCAGGACGGCGTTCTTGTTCGCGGACGGCTTGATGTCCCCGCGCAGCGGGTTGCCGCCGTGGACGATGAGATTCGACATGATATGGGGGCGTATCGGTGACTGACGTAGGCCCATATGATGCCATTGGTCGGCGGGCGGCGTGGAATGTTCAGAGGGGAAAATGGGCTTCCGCGCGCGGGATTGACCGTGTTTGACGTTGGGTGGAGGCGGGGCCTGACCGGCTGGCCGGGGATGGCAGCCGGTGCGGAAATGGCCGGCCGCGTATCGGGCCGGCCATCCGGTCATTCCCTCACTGCGCCGCCCGCATCCGCGCGGCGACCACCAGCGAGATCAGGCAGCCCACCGCGAGATAACCGGCGACGAGGTGCCACGAACCGCCGGCCAGACTGACCAGCGCCACCGCGATGAACGGCGTGAACCCGCCGCCGACCACGCTCGCGAACTGATAACCGACGCCCGCGCCGCTATAGCGGTATTCCGCGCCGAACAGCTCGGTGAAGAGCGGCTGCTGGACACTCACGACCATGTCGTGCGCGGCGTTGGCCAACAGGATCGAGAACACCACGATCCACGCGATCGAACGTGCCTCCAGCGCGACGAAGAACGGCACCGCCGACGCGAGACCGATCAGCGCGCCGATCAGGTAGATGCGGCGCAGGCCGAAGCGGTCCGCCATCCAGGCGAAGCACGGGATCGTCACGCAGCTCACCGCACCGACCAGCAGGCCGATGTTCAGGAACAGGTCACGCGACATGCCGAGATTCGACGTCGAATAGCTGAGCGCGAATGCCGTGACGATATACATCGTGAACAGTTCGGCGAGCCGCAGCGCGACGATCAGCAGGAATGCCTTCGGATGGCGCGTCAGCGCCTCGAGCACCGGCAGGCGCAGCTTGCGGTTGCCGTGTTCGACCTTCTCGACGAACTCCTGCGACTCGTCCATGCTCTTGCGGACCCACAGTCCGATCAGCACCAGCACGATGCTGAACACGAACGGCAGGCGCCAGCCCCACGACTTGAATGCGGCCTCGCCGAGCGTATGGCTCAGGATCGACACGATGCCCGTCGCGAGCACGAGCCCGACGCCATAGCCGACCTGCACGCCGCTGCTGTAGAACGCCTTCTTGTGCTTCGGCGCGCTTTCGACGGCCATCAGCGCCGCGCCGCCCCATTCGCCGCCGACCGCGAAGCCCTGGATCGCACGCATCAGCACCAGCAGCACGGGCGCCCACCAGCCGATCGTCGCAAAGCTCGGCAGCAGGCCGATCGCGACGGTCGACAGCCCCATCAGCATCACGGTCAGCACGAGCATCCGCTTGCGGCCGAGCCGGTCGCCGTAATGGCCGAACACGACGCCGCCGAGCGGGCGGAACAGGAAGCCGACGCCGAAGGTCGCGAATGCAGCGAGCGTGCCCATCGTCGGGCTGATCTTCGGGAAGAACTCGGAATTGAATACGAGCGCGGCGACGATCCCGTACAGCAGGAAGTCGTACCAGTCGACGACGGCGCCGACAAAGCTGCCGATCGCGGCCTTGCGGGCCTGGCTGCGCGCGCGGGCGCCGGCGGCGGCGTCGAGGGTGTCGAAGGTTGGGGTCATGGCGAAGTCTCCTGGCACGGCGCATCGTGGAATCGCGGCGGCGCCGCGTCCGATGCTGCATTGAAGTCGAAGGGTGAACGGAGAATAGGGCGCGCGCTCCGTCACGGCAATTGGCCGATCGGTTAAATTGCGCGATTATCGTTCGATTGTGTGCGATTATCGAACGATTTTCGGGTTTGCACTAGGCGATGGACGAATATCCCGTTCGGTCAGGGTGTGCCGCCGTGAACGATCTGGTTAAAATCGGGACCATCAAAACCGCACCCGAATCGGGCGGATGTCCGGCCGTCACCTCGGCCGGGCGTGCCGCACGCGCCGGGCGTCATCCCCATCGACCGCATGCCTCCGGAGACTGGAATGCCCGGCAATTCCCACCCCCTGTCCAGCGATACGCCGCCCGTTGCCGATCCGGCCGCCAATCCGCTCGGGATGGCCGGACTCGAATTCGTCGAGTTCGCGGCGCCGGTGCCGAGCGCGCTCGCGCAACGCTTCGAGCAGCTCGGGTTCAAGGCGATTGCGCGCCATGTCAGCAAGAACGTCACGCTGTACCGGCAAGGACAGATGCAGTTCCTGATCAACGCCGAACCCGATTCGTTCGCTGCGCGCTATGCGGAGGAATACGGGATGGGCGTCTGTGCGATCGGGCTGCGCGTGGCCAGCGCGCGGCGCGCGTTCGAGCGGGCAATCGAACTCGGCGCGTGGGCGTTCGAGGGCGAGCGGATCGGGGTCGGCGAACTGAAGATTCCCGCGATCCAGGGGATCGGCGATTCGCACCTCTATTTCGTCGACCGCTGGCGCGGGCGGGACGGCCAGCGCGGCGGCGTCGGCGACATCTCGATCTTCGACATCGATTTCCGGCCGATCGACATCTCGACCGCGCATACCGATCTCGATTGCGCGGGCACGGGCCTGCAGCAGGTCGACCACTTCACGCAGACGGTCGGCGCGGGGCGCATGCGCGAGTGGCTCGACTTCTACCACGACCTGCTGCACTTCCGCGAAATCCACGAAATCGACGCGCACTGGCATGTGTCGGAAGATTCGCGCGTGATGGTGTCGCCGTGCGGCGCGGTGCGGATTCCGGTCTATGAGGAAGGCACGCGGCGCACCGAACTCATGCATGCGTATTTGCCGGACCATCCGGGCGAAGGCGTCCAGCACGTCGCACTGGCGACCGACGACATCCTGGCGAGCGTCGATGCGCTGCGCGCGAACGGCGTCGAATTCATCGAGCCGCCGGCGCGCTATTACGACGAAGTCGATGCGCGGCTGCCGGGGCACGGCGTCGATCTCGATGCGCTGCGCCGCCGCGCGGTGCTGATCGACGGCGAAATCGGCAGCGACGGCGTGCCGCGCCTGTTCTTCCAGACCTTCGTCAAGCGCCGGCCCGGCGAGATCTTCTTCGAGATCGTGCAGCGGCAGGGACACCACGGATTCGGCGAAGGGAACCTCGCGGCGCTGGCCCGCGCGCGCGACGCAGGCTGAGCGGCAGCGGCCACGGAATCAGCGGCCGCCTGACTTCAAGCGCCCGCGGCCGGCACGCGGTTCGGCGCCGGGTCGTGCGGCTCCTTGAGCGCGCATGCAGTTCCACCCGGCGTGTACATCGACACGACGCAGCGATTGCATGACGTGCAGCCCGACTGCGCGAGGCGGCCGTCGCGCAGCCCGTTTACGAAGCCCGGCTCGAACACGAGCGCGCGGGCAAGCGCCACCGCGTCGAATCCTTCGCGCATCGCCAGCGCGACGTTTTCGCGCGAACGCACGCCGCCGAGATAGGCGAGCGGCATCCTGACGGCCGCGCGCACTTTCTTCGAATGCTCGAGGAAATACATCTCCCGAAACGCGCCCATCTTCGGCTCGGTGAGTTTCTGCAGCGCCATCGCGGCGCGCACGATCGCGTTGTCGGCGTTTGCGCGCGCGTCGCCCGGCAGCGGGCTGCCGAACAGCTGCCATACCGACTCGACGTTCATCCCGCCGCTCAATATCAGCAAGTGCGCGCCTTCGGCCTCGAGCCGCCGCGCGATCTCGCATGCGTCGTCGGCCGTCCCGCCGCCGCGCACGCCTTCGGTCACGCCGATCTTGCAGACCACGGCGAGATCGCGGCCGACCGCATCGAGCACGCGGCGCAGCACCTCGACGGGGAACGCCGCGCGACGCGCCGCATCGCCGCCATACGCGTCGCGGCGACGGTTGTACAGCGGCGACAGGAACTGGCTCAGCAGATAACCGTGCCCCATGTGGATCTCCACCGCGTCGAAGCCCGCGTCACGCGCATGCCGCGCCGCATTTGCGAATTCGTCGGCAATGACGGTCATCTGGTCGCGCGTCATCGCCCGCTTCAGGAAGCGGCCGCTCATCACGCCGACCTTGTTGAACCCGCCCGACGCGCTCAACGGCCGTTTCGTCGACAGCGACGGCAGGAACGTGAAGCAGCCGCCGTGCGTGATCTGCGCGGACGCCGCCGCGCCGTGGCGATGCACCGCGTCGGTCAGCGCGCGGAATTGCCGGACCGTCGGCGCATCGAGCCGCGCCTGGTCGACGAACGTGCGGCCGTCGTCGCTGATCGCGCAGTACGCGACGGTCGTCAGCGCGGCGCCGCCTTCGGCGATGCGCTCATGAAACCCGACGAGCGCACGCGACGGCACGCCGTTCGGCGTCATCCCTTCGTTGGTCGCTGACTTGATCAGGCGGTTGCGCAGCGTCAGCGGGCCGATCTGCAACGGGCTGAACGCGGTATCGAGGGCGGCGGGTTCCATGTCGGGCGGGCGTCGGGATTGGGCACGGCGACCATTGTGCGGAGTCGGCACGGTGGCGCATCGTCCGCATGGATGACCCGCCGCCGGTGCGCGGCCGCGCGCATCGCCTAGTCGGCCGCACCGAGCTTGCGCGCCTGGCGGCGCATCCCGTCGAAGATCGCATCGGCCACGTCCGCCGGGAAGTCCGCTGGAATGCGCGACGCGACGTCGGCGATCGCCGGTTCCGTGCGTGCGCCCACGTCGGCCATGGCTGCGCGCACGTCGTCCTCGGTCAGGCCGACGCGGGCGCCTTGCGCGATCCAGTGACGCGGCTGGATATCGCCGATCACGTAATGGCGATTCTTCCCGCACACGGCCATCGCGAGCCGCGCGCGTCGCGGCGGCAGCTGGTTGCGGCGCGTGCCGATGATCGGATGCGCGGACAGCACGTCGTACAGCGGCGTGCTGCGATACGTATTGCCCGGCAGGTGCGCGATGCTGAAATTCTTCGCGTGACCGTCGATGGCCGCGAGCACCCAGAACACGAGCTGCGTGACGAAGAAGTTCATCCGGTCCTGCGCGGCATCGGCGGAATTCGCGAGGATCCCCATGATCGTCGCGATGCCCGGGCCGCCGTCGGATTCGTACTTGGCGCCCGACGGCGTGCCGGTCGCCTGGCACATGTCCTCCTGCGGCAGCCGCAGGATCCACGTGCCGTCGCGGGACGGGCGGCGGTCGAAGCGCTCGACGATCAGCGCCTTCTGGTCGTCGAACCGGCCGATGTCGCACGCGGCGACCGGCAGCCCGTATGCGGCGACGATCTTCGAGCACAGCCATTCGTTCTCGACCGACGTGCGCATGTCGGCCTGCATGTTCCCGACGCGCCCGAGCGGCAGCTTGAAGATATGCGTGGTCGGCGTGCTGCCCGACGGCAGCAGCCAGCGGTTGCCGTGGCGCAGCAGCGCGGTCTTTTCCTGCGCGCCGGCGATCGACAGCCGCAGCTCGCCGTCCGGTTCCGCGTGGCCGGGCAGCGGCGCGGCGGTCGCGTGGCGCAGCACGTCGGCCACGGCCGCATCGTCGAGCACGGTGCCGTCGATCGCCTGGAGGTCTACTGGCCTCTCGTCGGGCGGCAGCAACTGCAGCGCACCGACGCAATCGCGGCCGATCGACGCGAGCAGTTCGAACGGCGCGGTCGACCCGAGCCGGTAGCGCTGCGCGATGCGGCGGCGGATCGGCTGGCTGTCCGGCAGCAGGTTGTCGAAGTAGTCGGCGACGATCGCGCCCTGGTGCGGCTGGTTGCCGGGCGTGAACGGCAACGACAGCGACAGCGGACGCCCCTGCGGATCGTCGACCCACGCGGGCAGGTAGACGAGGCGCTCGACGCCGCGCCGGACTTCCCAGTACCCGACCGGGATGCCGTTCATCCACAGGTCGAGGCGATCATGGCGGGGGCGGCGGACCATCGTCACCAGTCCTCCCGCTTGGTGCCCCGAGGCTTGCCCGGTGTCGCCGCGGCAGGCCGTTTGCGCGCGGCGGCGGACGGGGCCTTCGCCGCGGCCGGTGCGCGGGCCGGTGTATCGGACGCGCCGGATGGGCCGGATGAGCGACCGCGCGCGGCCGGTGCGCGCTTGGGTGCGGGAGCGGAGGCCGTGTCGTCGGGTGCCGCTGGGTCGTCCGGCGTGCGTGGATCGAGCGACAGGCGAACCCCGAGCACGTTCAGCACCTTGAAAAGCCGTTCGATGCTGACCGCGGACGGATTGGCTTCGAGCTGCGCGTACGACTGCTGCGTGACGCCGAGGCGGGCGGCGAGCTGCGCCTGCGTGAACCCCGCCGACTTCCGGAAGCCGACGAGGATGGGGCGCAACTGGCTCAAGGTCTGGACAGGGAATGCCATGGGCTCTCCGCGAAATGACAGGCGATCGCTTGTAATCGAAAAATACAGCCTATGGCATGTATCGTCAAAATACAAACCTGAGACTGTATTTAACAAAAACAAACGATAGCCTGTCAAACGGCAACCCGTGGATCGATGCTGGAAGGGCGACGCGAGCCCGCCCGCGCTGCGTCACGCCGCCCGCAGCGGGCTCGCATGCGCGGCACGTGCGCTTTCCGGATCGTCGTCACCGAGCGGGATGAACGCCATGATCTCCAGGTCGTGCCCCGACAGCGCCGGCAGCCGGAACGGGCTCGACAGCACATTCAGCCGCCGCACGCCGAGCTCGCGCAGGATCTGCGAGCCGATCCCCGTGACGCGGCCGTCGTGGCGTGCATGGCCGGCCGGTGTCCGCATCGCGTCGCCACGCATGTCGCAGTCGAGCAGCACCGCGACGCCGCAGCCGGCTGCATCGATCCGCTGCAACGCCGCGTGCAGCGGCCACGAATGCGCGGACGGCTCGGCGTCGAGCAGATCGAGCAGCGAATGGCATTCGTGCACGCGCGTCAGCACGGGCGCCGACGGATCGGGCTCGCCGCGCACCAGCGCGAGATGCGGTGCGCCGTGCACCGTGTCGCGATACTCGATCGCGCGGAACCGGCCCCACGGCGTATGCAGCGGCCGTTCGCCGACGCGCTCGACGAGCGATTCGTGCTCGCGGCGGTAATGAATCAGGTCCGCGATCGTGCCGATCTTCAGCCCGTGATGCGCGGCGAACGCCTTCAGCTCGGGCAGCCGTGCCATCGTGCCGTCGTCGTTCATCACCTCGCAGATCACCGACGCGGGCGTGAGCCCGGCGAGCGCGGCCAGATCGCAGCCTGCCTCCGTGTGCCCCGCGCGCACCAGCACACCGCCCGGCCGCGCGGCGATCGGAAACACGTGGCCGGGCTGCACGAGATCGTCGGGCCGCGCGCCCGAGCGCACCGCCGCGCGGATCGTCCGCGCGCGATCGGCCGCGGAAATGCCGGTCGTCACGCCTTCGGCTGCCTCGATGCTGACCGTGAAAGCGGTACCGAACGGTGTGCCGTTGCGATCGGCCATCGGCGGCAGCCTCAGCTGCTCGCAGCGCTCGGCGGTCAGCGTCAGGCAGATCAGCCCGCGCCCGAAGCGCGCCATGAAGTTGATCGCTTCGGGTGTCACGTGATCGGCCGCGATCACGAGATCGCCTTCGTTCTCGCGATCCTCTTCGTCGACGAGCAGGACCATCCGCCCCGCACGCAGCTCGTCGACGATTTCCAGCGTACCGGCGAGCGTCATTGCGCCTCCGTCGCGTCAAATGCGCGACGCAGCGCATCGGCGCCGAACGTCAGCACCCGATCGGCCGCATCGACCGCGCCGAGCATGCTCGCGAAGCCGTGCAGCTGGCCTGGCCAGCGGACGAGCGACACCGGCGTGCCGGCCTGCGCGAGACGCAGTGCATACGCTTCGGCCTCGTCGCGCAACGGATCGAATTCCGCGCTGACGATGGTGGCCGGCGCCGCACCCGAAAGGTCCGCCGCGGCGAGCGGGCTCGCGAGCGGCGATGCGCGGTCGGCGTCGTCGTCGAAATACTGGCGCTTGAACCAGCGCATCGCGTCCGCCGTCAGGAAATAGCCTTCGCCGAGCGATTCGTAGGACGGATGCTCGGTCGCGCAATCGACGACCGGATACAGCAGCAACTGGTGCGCGATCGCGACGCCCGAGCCGCGCAGCTGCAGCGCGGCGACCGCAGCCAGGTTGCCGCCCGCGCTGTCGCCGGCCACGGCGATCGCACCGGCGCGCGCGCCGAGATCGCGCGTGCTGGCGGCGGCCCAGCGCACGGCATCGCAGGCGTCTTGCGCGGCCGCCGGGAAGCGCGCTTCCGGCGCGAGCCGGTAATCGACCGACAGCACGAGCGTGCGCGCCCGTCTGGCGAGGCTGCGGCACAGATTCGCGTGCGAATCGATGCCGCACGCGACGAAGCCGCCGCCATGGAAAAACACGGTCAGCGGCAACGGCCCGTCGGCGTCGGGCCGATACAGTCGTGCGGATAACTGACGCCCCGGGGCGGGAATCTGCCAGTCCTCTTCGGCGGCAATCGCATCACCTGGTGCGAAGGCGTTGCCTCCGGCAAGGTTCGCGCGGTACGCGGGAACGGTCAGTCGATCGAAATCGATCGCGGGCGCTTGGGCGAGCGCGGCGAGCAGCGCCTGCGCCTGAGGGTCGAGCGGCATTGGAACTCCTGTCTGAATCGGATGCGGTCTGAATCAGGTAAACCCGCGTCGCGGTTTTCCCTGAGGCCGCGCCGGACGCTTGTCGGCACGGCCTGACGGGCATTCCAGCGCAGCGGGCAGGGCGCCACATCATCCGATTGGACGATGGTTCGCGCGCCCGAATGGCCAAAGCTCACCATTCAGTGAATGTCCCGATGACGCCGGAATTAAGACGCGTCTTAATCATGGCGGCGCGGATGAATCGCACCGAATACAAGTTGCATGGAGGATGGAGCGTGCTGATGGAGACGAGATGGGCCCCGCAGGAGAGCCAGTCAACGAGCGAAGAGGCCGACATCGGCGTCGCGGATTTCAGCGAGCTGATGGCGCGCATCTACCAGGGGCCGATGGAAACGCCGCCTTGGGCAGGCGCGCTCGAGATGGTTCGCCGGCTGCTGCAGGCCAACTACGTAACGCTGATCCTGCGTGCGGCCGCGAGCGATCGTCGCGCGCCGCTGTCCGTGCACGCATCGGAATTCGGCCCGGTCGTGCCGGGTGACGGCGAGGCCTCGTACAACAACTACTACTATTCGCTCGACCCGTTCGTTGGCCTGCCGGCCGATCGCGTGGTCACGGTCGACGACGTGTTCGGCGATACGGGCTGGCTGTCGAGCGAACTGTACAAGCAGTTCCTGAAGCCGCAGGACGTGCGCTACATCCTCGGCGCGGACCTGCGCACGCCGTCGGGCGTCGAGTGCCGGTTCCGCGTGTGCCGCAACCACGCGTCGAAGCAGTTCTCCGCGCGCGACAAGGCGATCTGCGCGCTGCTGCTGCCGCACCTGAAGCGCGCGGTCGAGCTGCATTCGCGGCTCGACACGGCCGAGGTCGAGCGGTCGATCTACGCGAACGCGATCAACCGGATGCAGATCGGCACGATCACACTCGACGAGAACGGCACCATCATCGACATGAACAGCGTCGCCGATGAGATCCTGAAGCAGAACAACGGTCTGACGATTGCGCGCGGCACAATCGAGGCGACCGATGCGCAGGAGAATCGCACGCTCAAGCGGCTGATCCGCCACGCGGTGATGGGGCACCACGGCACGGCCGCGGCGATCGTCGAGGCGATGCCGATCACGCGCGGCTTCGACAAGCCGCGCCTCGGGCTGCTGGTGCGCACCGTGCTGCTGTCCGACTGGTCGGAGGACAACAAGCGCCGGCCGGCCGTCACGCTGTTCCTGCGCGATCCCGACCGCAAGCCGCAGGGCGCACAGGAAATCATCCGCAAGCTGTTCGACCTGACGCCCGCCGAAACGTCGCTCGCGCTGCTGCTGACGAACGGGCTGACGCTCGAGGAGGCAGCAGAGGAATCGGGGATCAGCAAGAACACGGCGCGCACGCATCTGCGCGCGATTTTCTCGAAGACGGGAGTGACGCGCCAGGCGACGCTCGTGCGGATCCTGCTCGGGAGCGTGGTGCCGCTGGGGTGATCGGCGCGGCATGTCGTATGCCGCCGCATCGATATCGAATGGATTCGTCTGCCGATACATCGACTGCGGTCGACGGGTACGGAACGGCGATCATGGCATCATGAACAAGAGGCTCGCGCGGTGCGAGCCTCTTTCGTTTCGTGCGCGGCCGATTTCAGCGGGGATGTCGATATGGCGATGCGCAATGCGATGCTGGTGCCGTATCGCGAGCGTGTGATCTCAGGGGCAGCGGGGCGCGTGCTCGAGATCGGCGCCGGATCGGGCCGGAACCTGCCGCTCTACCGCAAAGGCGTACGTGGCGTATTCGCACTGGAACCTTCGACGGAACGGGTCGAGATGGCGCGCCCTCGCGCCGTGCAAGCCGGTGCACCGGTGGACTTCCTGATGGCGTCCGCGGAATGCATTCCGCTGTCGGACGAAAGCGTCGACACGGTGGTGAGTACCTGGACGCTCTGCTCGATCCCTGATGCCGGCGGGCGCTCCGGGAAATCCGACGCGTGCTGGCGCCCGCAGGGCGACTCCTGTTCGTCGAGCACGGCCTTGCGCCGGAACCCGGTGTACGCCGTTGGCAGGATCGCCTGACGCCCGCATGGTGCTGCCTCAGCGGCGGCTGCCATCTGAACCGTCCGATCCGGTCGCTGATCGAGGGGGCGGGTTTCGAGTTCGAGCAGATCGATACCGCGTATGCGTCAGGGCCGCGCTGTTTCACCTACTTCTACAACGGCGTCGCACGGAAAGTCCGTGGCGTTACCGCATGACCACCGCGATGGATGACGGAGCAATACAGCACTACATGTCGCAAGCTTCATCACGCCATTGCCATACGTCATCGAAATGGAAGCCCATGCCCGGCTCGTCACGCGCGTACTTGCGAATGCGCCTCTCGATGAGTGATCAAAGCCGGCCGAGATGCTTGAATGTGACGACAACAGTGACGGGATGACGCGCCGACAGGCAACTGCGGCACAGTGCCCGCATTCAGTAGCGGCGCCGATCCTTCACCAGCAGCCCATCGGGTCTCCACCTTCCGGCATCGAGCGTCCCCAGCAGCATCGTGCGCGGGGGAGGCCCCTCCGGGTCGTGATAATGAACGGTGCGTTGCTGGATGCCCGTGATGACGATCACGTGACCGATTCGAGGCTGGTCGGGCCTGTCCAGAAAATGACCTGCGGCCCAGATCGGACCGGACTCGGTCAGTACCGCGGCGAGCCACTCGGGCGTAATGACCGTAGGCTGATCAAGTGGCACGAGTCCTTCAATGGCGCACAAGTCGGCGATCTTTTCCGGCGGGAGCCCCTGGTCCGCCTGCCATAGCGCCGGCATGCCCAGGCGCGGCCCAGGACGGTGGTAGTACGAAACCATGCACGCCGCGGCATACCAGCATGCGTTTTTCAGCGCTCTGGATCCTGACTTCGTTTTTTTTGCGCCGCTCTGATCGACCAGCGGCACGCTCAATCTGACGTCCACCATTTCGGGTCTCCAGACAGGAGGGATCCGTAAAAGTGTATGAAGAATCGGACGCGACGACAACCATCCCTGACAGGCAACCTCAGCGCGACGATCGGCTGCCCGCGGACGACGTTCGCTGGTCCGCGTTAGTTTGCATAAAGTTGTTCCAACCTTGGCGCAAGCACTGAAAACATTAGGTGGTGGCCCCGCATTAGCGGGGCTGCCGCCCCATTCGCTTTGCGGGAAAAGGCGCGTTCCGTCAGACAACTTCGAACAAACCGGCTGCGCCCATTCCGCCCCCCACGCACATCGATACGACGACGTAGCGCGCGCCGCGTCGTTTGCCTTCGATCAGTGCATGGCCGACCGTACGGGCACCGGTCATCCCGTACGGATGGCCGATCGAAATGCTGCCGCCGTTGACGTTGTACCGGGCCGGATCGATTCCCAGCTTGTCGCGGCAGTACAGCACCTGGCATGCAAATGCCTCGTTGAGCTCCCACAGGCCGATGTCGTCGACTTTTAGGCCATGAAGCTTCAGGAGCTTGGGGATCGCGTAGATGGGACCGATGCCCATCTCCTCGGGCGCATTGCCGACGACGGTCATGCCGCGATAGATGCCGAGGGGCGTTGCGCCGATCTGTTCGGCAGTCTTACCATTCATCAGAACGCAGGCGCTTGCGCCGTCCGAAAGCTGGCTTGCGTTCCCGGCGGTTACAACGCCACCGTCAACCACCGGTGCGAGAGAGGCAAGCGATTCGAGCGTCGTGCCGGGACGATTTCCCTCATCCTGCGTGAGCGTGACTTCCTTCCGCGACGTTTCGCCGGTCACTTTGTCGACGACCAGCATCTGAGTCGTGATCGGGACGATTTCGTTCGAGAAACGGCCTTCCGTTTGTGCCGCGGCAGTGCGAAGCTGGGAATCGAGCGCGTACTGATCCTGCACCTCCCGAGAGATCCCGTACTTGCGGGAAACGAACTCGGCGGTCTCGAGCATCGGCATGTATGCGGCGGGTTGCACGGCCAGCACGTTGGGATCCTGGTCGGCGCGCGTCCACTCGAAGTAGCGGGTCTGTACCGCAGAGATATTTTCCTGGCCGCCCGCGACAACGACCTGCATCCCGTCGCACATGATCTGTTTGGCGGCCGTGGCGATCGCCATCAGGCCTGACGCACATTGCCGGTCAAGTGTTTGTGCGCCGACTGAAGCAGGTAGCCCGGCCGCCAGCACACCTTGTCGGGCGATATTGTTGCCGGCGGTTCCCGCGTTGAGTACCGAACCGATGACGGCGTCCTCGATGCGATCCGGTTCGATACCGGCGCGCAGTACAGCATGCCTGATTGCGTGACCGAGCAGGGTGGGCGAGTGCGTTAGGTTGAATGCGCCACGATATGCCTTGCCGATCGGCGTGCGCGCGGTGGAAACGATGACAGCATCAATCATATTGATATCCTAAAAAATTAAACGAAAGCAACGAAATGGAGGCGTCTCACACGGGTCAGAACCAATGCTCCGGCATCGTCAGAGGGGTTGTTTCCACTGGATTGAGCACGGCGAGACACGCAGCTACCTTGGGCATTTCCCACCCGAAGAAGTAGTCGCACGCTGCGAGCTTGCCGCGATGGAAGTCGCTTCCGGTAGGGCCGTTCTCGAGCGTGTTGGCCACGATCGCCTGGTCGAGCCAAAGCCAGCCGACGACGACATGGCCAAATGCTTCAAGGTAGGCAGCCGCATTCGCCAACTGGACTTCCGGGTCGTCGAGCCGGTGCAACGCGTCGGTGACGATGCGGATGCGCTCCCACGCGCATTCGAGTGTGCCGGCATGGTCCTGGAGCGGACGGATCGACCGTGCCCTGAATACCGTCGTGGCAATTTTCCTGTCGAGCGCTGTCATGGCGGTACCGCCGTTTGCGCGAGTCTTCCGACCAAGCAGGTCGAGCGCCTGAATACCGAATGTGCCTTCGTGTATCGGGTTGAGCCGATTGTCGCGATAGAACTGCTCGACGTTGTATTCGCGCGTGTAACCGTAGCCGCCATGAACCTGAATGGCGAGATCGTTGGCGACGAGGCCCCATTGGGACGACCAACTCTTGACGACGGGGGTGAGCAGGTCAAGCAGACAATGCGCCTCTTCGCGGTCGTTGACGTCTTCTTGCGAATGGATATCGTCGCTAAGTCGAGCCGCATACAGACACAACGCGAGTGCACCGGATACATATGCCTTTTGCGCGAGCAGCATGCGCCGGACATCGGCATGACGAATGATGGGGGCCTGTCCTGATGCGGGCGATCGGTCACCGCGTGTCCGGCCCTGCAGGCGCGTCTTCGCATAATCCAGCGAGTGAAGGTAGCCTGTATAGCCAATCGCGGCGGCGCTGAGGCCGACCGAGATACGCGCCTCGTTCATCATGTGGAACATGTAGGCCAGCCCTTTGCCGGGCTCGCCAACGATCTCCCCGATTGCGCCCGCTTCGCCTTCCGGACGGTAGCGACCCTCACCGAAATTCAGCAGGCAATTTACAGTGCCGCGGTAACCCATCTTGTGATTGATACCGGCGAGTACGACATCATTTCGCTCGCCAGGCAGTCCGTCGGCGCTGATCAACTTGCGCGGTACGGTGAAGAGCGATATCCCTTGAACGCCCGGAGGAAGTTGCCCGTTTTCATCGGGAATCTTTGCCAATACCAAGTGGACAATGTTCTCGGAAATCTCGTGATCGCCACCGGAGATCCACATCTTGTTGCCGAACAGGCGGTAGCGGCCGTCTTTACTCGGAACCGCGCGCGTGCGGATATCTGCAAGACTTGATCCGGCTTGCGGCTCCGACAGGCACATCGTGCCAAAACATCGCCCTTCCGCCATGGCCTTGACGTAGTGCTCCACCCGGTCTCGCTCGCCGTGGGCCATTAGCAAATTGGCGTTGGCGATGGTGAGAAACGCGTAGCCTGCAGTTCCCGGATTGGCTGCCAGCAAATACGCCATGCCGGCCCGTTCCACGGTGCTCGGCAGGCTCATGCCGTTCCATTCGTTGGGGAACGAGGCGCTGATCAAGCCGGCGGCCGAAAATGCACGCAATGCGACACCCACTTCCGGGTTGATGGTGACGCGTTCTCCGTCAAATGCGGGTTCGTTGCTGTCGTTCTTTTTGTTATGCGGCTGGAAGAGATCCGTGGCAAGCGATTCGTACACATCCAGCACGGATGTGTAGTCGAATCGGTCCTGCCCGGCAAACCGTTGCCGACGGGTAAGAGATTCGACCTGCAGCCAGTCGAAAAGAATGAACTCCACGTCGCGACGGGAGAGGGTGAGTTCGCTAGTCATGGAATCGAATGAGTGAGTATCTAGAGTCTTGGCAAATTTTCGAATTTATTCAATAAATTCTGGAATGCGAAATTACTGTTTCAAATCGATCGAACCGGGAAACATTCAGGGAAATTATGAGTTGATCGGCATCATCCACTCCGCCACGATGGCTGGCTTGTGATGGTTCTTAATTTCCACCATTACGCCAACGGTCAACTGGATGCTCGTGATGTTTCGCATCGTGACCTGCTTCAATGTGAAGCGCACGCTGTTCAATCTGAAATTGATCTAGTTCTGCTGCCTTTTGACCTCGGGGAGAGCGTTGGAAGCCCACTCGGAAAGCATCGAAAGCGCGAGAAACCCGTAGGCGATGGTTTCGACGGACGATCTTGCGCGTGCAAGTTCCTCATCCACATAAATCGATTGCCGGTCACTGTGAAGTCGACAAACTTATTGATCGAAGGCTGATCAATGGAGAACCATTCGGCTATGCCCAGTTCCGTGTCGACGAGGGGCGACAACCGGGGTAGAGCAAGCCGGGTGCCTGCATGACGACGTCCGTCAGCCGTGTGGCCACTCAGATCGCGGTCAGGTTTGCGTGCAGCCGTCCCGGACTCGTCACGCATCGAAATGCTCCTTCGTATTCGAAGAGGCGATGCGGGCCTTTTTGAGCTCGAGATCGCCCTGGGCAACACCGGATGAAGGAACCGTCTCGCCGCTGCGGTTCGTCACCTCGTCGAGGCGTTGGGCGAGCTGGTGAGCGACCTGGTCGCCGGTCCCGAGATGGATGCCGGGCGTCAAGGTGATATGTGCGGCCTCGAAGCTGCCCGCGCCTGCGCACAGGACCAACCGAGTAGGTGCCTCTTCACCGGCAAGCACCGCGACGGCGGGGCTGACGGACGCAGGCGACAGCGTGTCGAGGGTGTCCGCCGACATCAGGCCTTCGAGCATGCGTGTACCGGCCGTCGGAGCAAGGCAGTTCACGCGGATGTTGTATCGCTCGCCTTCGATGGCCAGTGTCTGCATCAGGCCGACCAGTGCCA
This sequence comes from Burkholderia sp. 10_S31, assembly GCF_056930375.1. Lineage (NCBI taxonomy): Bacteria > Pseudomonadati > Pseudomonadota > Betaproteobacteria > Burkholderiales > Burkholderiaceae > Burkholderia > Burkholderia sp. 10_S31. The sequence goes on along the minus strand of NZ_JBXOWK010000001.1, from coordinate 2,108,429 downwards.
TCTTCGCGGCACCGTAGTTCGATTGTCCGAAATTGCCGTACAGGCCCGACGACGAGGTCGTCATCACGATGCGACCGTAGCGCCGTTCCCGCATGGATTCCCACACGGCCTTCGAGCAGTTGACCGCGCCCATCAGGTGAACGTCGATCACCGCGCGAAAGTCGTCGAGCGTCATCTTGCTGAAGCTCTTGTCGCGCAGGATGCCGGCGTTGTTCACCAGGATATCGACATGACCCCAGCGCGAAAGCGCTTGGTCGACCATGTGCTGAACCTGTTCGGAATCGGTAACCGATGCGCTGTTCGCGACCGCCTCGCCGCCGGCAGCGACGATTTCGTCGACGACTCGCTGGGCGGCCGTGGCGGAGCCGCCTCTGCCGTTTACGTCGCTGCCCAGGTCGTTAACCACGACCTTTGCCCCCAGCCGGGCAAGCAGCAGCGCATGCTCGCGCCCGAGACCCGCGCCGGCGCCGGTCACGATCGCAATGCGATTCGTCAGGTCAATCTTCATGGGCTGTCTCGTTGGTGATGATGTGGTGGCCTACGACGAATAAACGCGCATTCATTCCGCGTTTGTCGCGACATATGGGTGATCTATTACACGTATCAGGAGGTGGCATGCATGGAGCCATTCGCGGAGGTTTTCGGTGGGAAGGCACGCTCATGCCTGATATGGTCAAATGATCAAGTCTTATGATCGGTGAAGTTAACATGGTGTTCATCGGCGGTCGATCGTGGTTAACCCGTCGCTTTCCGAAGCCTGCAGTAATTGAAAGGCATGAGGTCGATCCGACGCGGTCGAGTGGAGTGTGCCCCCTGAGTTGCGAAACGAGCCGTGAACCGGAATAGATCGACGTATAGCTGAGGCCCGAATTTCGATTTGAGAGGGAAGCTCGAGAGGGAAGCTCGATGGACCAGACAGGGCCGAAGATTCCTGTTCGGGTATTGCGCCAGTTGTGCTATCTCGTCTGGTCTCGAGACGACCAGAGGTGACGCAACAACAACGCCTCCAGAGAGGGATGAATGCGCGAACCAGAGTTGGCGTCTTGCGGAGGCCACGGCCATCGCGTTGCCGTTGGCCGCGACGATGAACCGGAGAGCCGATCGGTTTATATAGGACTCTGGATCTTTTTGCCGACCGATATCCGAAGTTTCGCGCGACTGCGAACCATGCTCGCACGCTGCCTTTTCCATCATGGCGACGCCGTTTAGAAGCGAGTGGGAAAATTCCCCATCTGGTTCCGGTCGGAACTCGACCGGAACCAGAGTGAAGGGCGTGAGGAAAATAGGGCGCAGGCCGGGATCGAAGAACTAGTCGCGCGAGTTCCGGGAAGCGGTGGCGGGGCAGGTCGAAATTTCTTTCCCTTTTCTAAAGCGACCGGAGGCGGCATGAACCCCGTCGCTGTCATGCAAACACATCGGCAACATATCTGCCATGCTCCCGCTCCATCGTGTCAATCCACGCGCTGGCGCTTTCATCGTTCTCTCCAGTTGCCTCCTGATAAATGCGACCAAGCGTGGCACGTACGGCAGGCGCCATATTCTTTCCATCCCCGCAGACAAAGACGGTGGCACCTTGCGCAAACAGTGCGGCGATTTTCTCGCGTTCCAGCCAGACTTTGTCTTGAACAAAGCGAGCACCTTCCTCCGGGCGGTTTGAATAAGCCGGCATCACTTCGACCACACCACATCGTGCCCATTCGCCGAGTTCGTCGCGATAGAGAAAGTCGACGTCAGGGTCATCGATCCCGAAGAAGAGTAACGACGTGCCGACGTTCTCTCCCCGCTGTTTCTGTAACGCGCGCTCTTGCAGAAAGCCGCGGAATGGGGCAATACCGGAACCCGCGCAGATCAGAATCATCGGAAGATCGGGTTCGGCTGGCGGTCGAAAGCGTGCATTCGACGGCCTGACCGCAACGGACAGGCTGTCACCCGTGTTGAGTCGCGCGAGATACGACGACGCCACCCCTTCATGACGACCATTGCCGGAGAGCGCCGGTGCATCGACCACTGCTACCGTCAGCGTGACATGGTCTGCCTTCCAGAGCGGGGAAGACGAGATCGAGTACTGGCGTGCTTTCAGCGCGGGCAGCATATCGAGGAACTTTTCGAACGACAGATCGACGGAGCCGAAGCGTTCGAGCAGATCCATGACGGTTGTCCGCTTTCCCAGAATCTCGCATTCGAAATCGTCGGCGCTCAGGCGCTCGAGCTCGACCTTTTCGGGCGGGCAACGCGTGGCCGCGGCCAGGCTGGACACTTGTGATCGAGTTGCGGGAACGGCGAGTTCGACATAGCTCGAAAACAGTTCACCGCAGCCGATTGCCTGGCCGAGCGGAAGGCGTGGATTACTCGACGTTCCTTCGATCACCACTTGAGTGTCCCAGCTCACGCGAAATCGACGCAAGACGCGATCGACGTTATTTTTCGAGTTGCGGGGCAGAACGGCCAGGTAATCTCCCGACCGGTAAGTCATCGCTTCCGGAAGTTTCAATTCAATATGCTTTTTGGAGCGGCTGCCAGCCACGCTAATATCAACCAGCTCTCTATTGTCGACGATGGACGCATGCGCCATGTCGCCGATATTCAGCACTTTTTCACGGGAACTGTCGGCGAAGCTTACTTTCAGTGCGACATCGTTATGTTGAACGACCGAGACGTCCTTCCCGGCGCTGATCGCAAAGCGATTCCACATTTCGGAATACCAACGGTCGAATTCACCAAAGAAGTCGCCACCGGAATCGAGCTCGCCTCTGAAGTGCACTCTCGTCGCACCGGCCTTCTCGAGCGCTTCATCGACTCGCTTGGGAATCGCCTGGTATGTCCGTGCCCATTGTTTGTTGCCGCACCCAAGAACCGAAAAATTCACGCCGTCCAGCGCACCGTCATCCAGCGCTTCGACATACGGGACGAATGATTTGGCGTTGTCCGGCGGCTGGCCTTCGTAGGAAGCGGTGACGATCACAATTGCAGGATATCCGTCGATTTTTCCTGCGAAGTCGTCGAGGGGAGCGCACGTGGCGTGAAATCCGTGACGACTCGCGTCCCCTGCAATACGTCTAGCAAAGGATTCGGCGGAACCTGTATTTCCCCCAAAGAGGACGAGCATGTTCGACAGATCTTCGCCGGCAGGGATCGACTGAAGCGGGGCGACGCTGGTGCTTTGAGCGCTCGGGGGGGCGTGAAGGGCCGTATCGGGCACTTTGAGCGCACCTCGGGCCCGCGGTTTCACGTTCACCCGGAAACCGGTCGGCTTCAGCGTGAGCGTTTCGGCGACATTCAGCTCGTAGTTCGGATCTGCGAAAGAGAAATCGAATCGCTGCAGCAGCATGATCAGAACGAGATGGGCTTCCTGCATGGCAAAAGGGCGGCCGATACAGGCACGCGCACCATTGCCAAAGGGTTTCCATGAATTGGGGGGAAGCTGCTCCGCATTCTCCGCTGCAAATCGCTCCGGACGAAACGCCTCGACGTCCTCGCCCCAAACGCTCACATCCCGATGCAACATGGGCGTCAGGATCATGATGATGTCGTCTGGAGAAACGGCATATTTCCCGCCGAACGTGGTGTCGGCGAGCGGTGTCACCGCGAATGCCGGCGCCGTCGGCCAGATTCGCAACGTCTCCATGAGGATGTGTTCGATGTAGCGAAGTCGTGCGAGATGCTCGATCCGCGGTGTCTCGCTACCGACGATTTCGTCGACCATATCTCGCGCTTTCTGCAAGATATCCGGGTTCTTGAGAAGAAAATAGGTCGCAAAAGACAGCAGCCCGCTGGTCGTTTCATGTCCGGCGATGAGAAATGTGATCATCTGGAAGACGATATTCTCATCATCGAGTTTCTCTCCCGTCACCGGATCGATGCCGTTCAGCATTCGGTCCAACAGGTCCATCGACTCTTCGTTGTCGTGCGGGTTCTTCCGCCGGTCTTCGATCATTTTGGTCGCGAGCGATCGCATGACTTCAATGTCCGCGTCGAACTTTCGACTGCGATTGACCATCAACTTCGAAACAAGTTTTGGTCGCAACTCGCGCTTTCCCGCCTCGCTGAGGGTGTTGACCATGGCATCGACAAACGGATGCTGGTCTTCACGGTAGAAGCTGTTGAAACGACAATCAAACGCACAAAGGGCAATCGTATCGAGCGTCAGTCGAGTCATGTGATCGGACACATCGACCGGGGTCTCCGGGCCGAACCGCTCCCAATGGAGAAACATCTGGTCAGCGATGTCGACCATTTTGTCGAACATCGACCAGATACTGAGCGGGCCGAACGCCTGCATCAGCACACGATGCGCTTTTGCCCAATTCGGTTCGTCACTGAATGCCGTAAATAACCCGTCCCCGATCGCGGGTCTAAGCTCGAGCAGAGATTGGTGTACACACTTCTGAAATCTGCTTTCATCACACACTTCATTCACAAGTGCTTGTCCGCTGACAACGTAGTAACCTTGCCCGAACACCTCGAACCAATAGACCGGCCCGTAAGTGCGTGCAAGATCCATCATCTTTGCAAGCGGGGACGGCCCGAGGACCTCCATCAGATGACCGATGACGGGTTTCAGGGGCGGCTGGGGAACGAGGGCGGAGGATTTCATTTCAATAGCCTTTCAGAGGTATGTCGGAGCATCGCATCTCAATCTATTGAACAAATGTAAAATAGACAAAACCACGTGTCCAGATCTTTTTATGCCACCTGATGTAAGCCCTAATCCCGCCGATCCTCGCTTTCAACGGAGTTACGACGCTCTCGTTCGTGCCGTGAGCGAACTGCTCGATGAGGCGCCGCTGAGCAAACTCAGCATTGCTCAATTGGTGCAGCGCGCGGGCGTCGCGCGTCCTACGTTCTATCAGCACTTTCCCGACCTTCAGGCTGCCGCTCAGCGGGCGGCGTTGGTGAGGCTCGACAACGCTTTTGCGTTCGTCGAGGAGCAAGGCAAGCTGCTGAACCCGCCGAATGCCGCTTTCGTCAAGTCAATGGAGGTGGAAACCGCGCTGATTCTTGAGCATCTGCATGCGCATGAGCCTTTCTATCTGACCGTATTCAACGACGCGGCGACATCGGCGTTTTTCGATGAATTGGTGACGTTCGTTGCCGGCCGCCTCCTTCCGCCTTATGAAGGAGTCCGAACGGAAGCGGAGCAGGATTGCCTGACGGTGCTTGGCGGTGGATTGGTGTGGGCGGCGGTGCACTGGCTTCGCCAGGGCGCCATGCGCGAGACCCCGGAGGCAATGGCCAAGCGAATGGCCAGCACCGCGACGACGATCCTCGACGCTTTCGGCCTTACGTTCGGATTCGCGCAGGCGGGTCCAGCGTAGCGGGAGGCACGGTGGGTGGCCAGGTTGCTCGACGTACGCCGCTCACGTGTCGAATCGAACGCTCGTCGTTGAGCATCAAACGAATTTGAACTAATTGCGGCCTGAACCTGCGGCGGCTTCCGACTAAACTGCACTTCTCTCGGGGCGGGGAGAATTCGGGTCTGCCTCCTTGGTTGTTTCCTTTCTCGGCAAGTACGAGAACGTTCGAATAAGGAGGGCCTGATATAAAAGCAGTCGTATCTCACGGCATCGACGACATTCGCATCGACACGGTGCCCGATTCCGAAATCAATGCGGCGGCCGACGCGATCGTGTGCCTGACGGCCAGTGCGATCTGCCGCACCGACCTGCACATGGTGTGCGGCACGTTAGGCGGGATGAAGCCGGGCACGATCCTCGGCCATTAAGGTGTCGGCATCGTCGAGACCGTTGGGCGCGACGTGCGCAACCTTTGGCGCGGCGATCGTGTGCTGATTCCATCGACGAGCGCATGCGGCAGTTGCGCGTACTGTCGCGCGGGCTACACCGCGCAATGCGACGTCGCGAACCCCGGCAGCCCAAGTGTGGGTATCGCGTTCTTTGGCGACCCGGCCGACAGCGGCGCGTTCAACGGGCTGCAGGCCGAGTACGCGCGTGCCGCTTGCGCACGCAAGCCAGATCCGGCTGCCCAATGCAATCGACGACGATCGCGCGATCCTGATGCCGGACATTTTTCGCACCGGCTGTTTCAGCGCGCAGCTCGCGGAAGAGAGCGCGGGCGACACGGTCGCCGTGTTCGGCACTGGACTGGCCAGCCAGTTCGCGATCGCGATCCCGTGACGGTATCCAGCAGTCCAGCCGCCTTGCGTTACTCAGCGCCAGATTGGGCCGCCCGATCCACCGCGCAACCGAGTGCGCCGCGTCAAACTCGGCCGACTCGGCCGACTCGACGGATTCGTCCACCATCGTCTGCACCTGACCGATAAGTTTCGAGAGGCCGACCGGGCGCTCGGTTTGCCCGGATCGCCTCCTCAACTTCACGCGGTGCGCCGATGCGGGCGAGTGCATCGTTATTCATGGCATTCGGCCGCGCGGCATGCAATTCGTAGAACACCGTGCGCCTGGAGTGCGCTTTCCGCTCGCGTCGTCGCGGCAGGAACAACTTTGTGCAAACGGACGGCGCGAGCGCGGCATCGCCGAAGATCAACCAGATCTCGACATTATAGAAATAATGTCAAATCAATAATGCCGGATGATTGGATATTTAGCGGTTTACGTTATATTATTCATAAAATCACAGAGCAAACCGCCATGTCCGACCTCGCTGCCGACGAATCCCGCCTGATCGCAGAAATCGACCGCCTGAAGGCCGATTTCCCGAAAACCCGCGAGCTGTATCGCGAGGTCTGCGCATTGATGTTCTTCCGCTTCGGCATCACGCCCACCGCGAACCGGCTTTACCAGCTCGTGCGCAAGGGCAGCATGAGCACGCCGACGGCGGTGCTCGGCGAGTTCTGGGCCGAGTTGCGGGAAAAGAGCCGCGTGCGCATCGAGCATCCGGACTTGCCGGCCGATCTGCAGGCGGCAGCGGGCGAACTCGTCGCCGCGTTGTGGAACCGCTCGACCAACGATGCCGCCGCCGCACTCGATGCATTGCGCACCGAAGTCGAAGCCGCGCGCGTCGCGGCAAAAGCGGAAGTCGCCGCGCTGCAAGCCGACCTGTCCCGCACCGAAACCGCGCTGGAGCAACGCACGGGTGCATTGCTGGCGGCGCAGGTACGTATCCAGGAACTCGAACAGGCGAGGGCGGCCGACGAGGCATCGCGCCGCGCGCTGCAAGCGGAAGTCGACCGGCTGAAGTCCGACAACGCGGACGCCGATCGCGCGCTTGCGCAGGCGCGCGCCGATTTCACGTCGCAGCTCGACCGGCTGCGCGACGACGCGGGCCGGGCCGAGGAGCGCCTGCGCGCATCGGAGAAGCGAGCGCTTCAGGAAATCGATCGCGAACGGCTCGCTGCCGCACGGCTGCAAAAGGAACTCGACGCAGCCACCACGCGCGCCGAACAGCGCGATACGCAGCACCGCAAGGATCTCGCGGCGCTGCAGACGCAACTGGCCGACACGCAACACCGCTGCGGCATGCTCGAAGGCCAGCTCGACGGTGCTCGTGCGGCCAATGCCGCGTATGTCGGCGAACTCGACGCGCTGCGTGCCGAACGCACGGCGCACCCGCCCGTGCGCAGGGCGCCGGGTCGACCTGCCGGCGGCAGCCTGCGGGCGGCAAAGCCAGTCGCCAGGAAGCGCGCCCCCAAGCTCGCGTGACATGCGCGCCACGGTGCGGCGACAACACGTCCGCGACGCGGCGCGATTCGGGTAAAGTGCCGCTCAATTCACCGGCTCGGCGTTACTAGACGACCGGTCTAATCGTTGCTAAGATACGCCATCATGAATGCATCTTCGGGCGCGGAAGTCCGCCAGCACATCCTGAATATCGCGAAGCCGATCATGCTCCACAAGGGGTTCTCGGCGGTCGGTCTGAACGAGATTCTCGCCGCGGCGGGCATCCCGAAGGGCTCGTTCTACCATTACTTCGGCTCGAAGGAGGCATTCGGCGAGGCGCTGCTCGAATCGTATTTCGATGGCTATCTCGAGCATCTCGACAACCTGCTCAAGCATCAGGCCGGCACGGGCGCGCAGCGCCTGATGACGTACTGGGGCAACTGGCTGCACACGCAGTGCGCGGACGATCCGGAGGGCAAGTGCCTCGCGGTGAAGCTCGGCGCGGAGGTGTCCGACCTGTCGGAGGCAATGCGTGCGGTCCTGCGGCGGGGCACCGGCCAGATCATCGAGCGGCTCGCGGGCGGGATCGAGGCCGGGCTGGCCGACGGTTCGCTGGGCGGCGTCGACGATCCAGCCCATACGGCCGCGATCCTCTATGAGCTGTGGCTCGGCGCAACGCTGCTGGAGAAGATTCACCGCAACCGCAAACCGCTCGAGCGCGCGATGCTCGAAACACGGCGGATGCTGAACCTGCCGCCCGTCGAGCCCGACGGTGTGCAGCCGTAACCCGGGCGCGCATAGGCGCGCCTTGTTTTTGCGTGGGCTCTAGACGACTGGTCTACTCACGCTGAAGTCCGATTGCTTTACCCGCGAGGCTGCGGCTGCGCCGGCCGATTCGCCGACACGGCCGCAATCTCGCGCACGGCGGTTGTCGATCATTGATTCGATCGTGCCCGTTGCACATCCATTCCTGTTGACGGAGGTTCCCATGCCGCAGAGCAAGGCAGCAAACCGCAGAATCATCCTGAACGCGCGCCCGGTCGGCGCACCCACCCCGAACGACTTCCGCACCGAGACCGGCGACGTGCCGGTGCCCGGTGCCGGTCAGGTGCTGTTGCGCACGGTCTGGCTGTCGCTCGATCCGTACATGCGCGGCCGGATGAGCGACGCGCCGTCGTATGCGCCGCCGGTCGAACTCGGCGACGTGATGGTCGGCGGCACGGTCAGCCGTGTCGTCGCATCGAACCTGAGCGCGTATCGCGAAGGCGACCTGGTCGTCGCGAGCGGCGGCTGGCAGGACTATGCGCTGTCCGACGGCAGCGATCTCATTCCGCTTGGCCGTGACTTCGCGCATCCGTCGCATGCGCTCGGCGTGCTCGGCATGCCCGGGTTCACCGCGTACACCGGGTTGCTCAAGATCGGCGAGCCGAAAGCCGGCGAAACCGTAGTCGTCGCCGCCGCGAGCGGGGCGGTCGGCGCCGTGGTCGGCCAGATCGCGAAGCTGAAGGGCTGCCGCGTGGTCGGCGTCGCGGGCGGCGCCGACAAGGTCGCATACGTGAAGGACGCGCTCGGCTTCGACGCCTGCATCGATCACCGCGATCCGCAATTCGCGGCCAAGCTGAAGGAGGCCTGCCCGAACGGCATCGACGTCTATTTCGAGAACGTGGGCGGTGCCGTGTTCGACGCGGTGTGGCCGCTGCTCAACGATCATGCGCGCGTGCCGGTGTGCGGCATCATCGCGCATTACAACGACGCGGCGTACGACGACACCGCAATGTCGAGCGGCCGTGACCGCGTGCCGGCACTGATGGGCACCCTCCTGCGCAAGCGCATCCGTATGCAGGGTTTCATCATTCTCGATCACTATGCGACCGGCTATGCGTCGTTCCTGAAGGAGATGAGCGAGTGGGTCGCGCAGGGCAAGGTGAAGACGCTCGAGGATGTCGTCCCCGATCTCGCCGATGCGCCGAATGCGCTGATCGGCTTGCTCGCCGGCAAGAATTTCGGCAAGGTCGTCGTGCGTGTGGGGCCGGACGAACTGGCCTGACACGACACGTCCGCTTGCACGCTGGCGTCGCCCGACGCCGGCTTGTGGCATGCTCGATTCCCTTTCCCAAGGAGTAAAAACATGGCGCTTTATGTGATGGCTTCGGTGTTTCCGAAACCCGAGCACGCGCAGGCCGTCGAGGCCGAACTGCGCGGCATGGTCACGGCAACCCGTGCCGAACCCGGCAACCGCCGCTACGACCTGTTCCGCGAACAGGACGGCTCGCCGGCGCTGCACCTGTTCGAGATCTACGACGATCAGGCCGCGTTCGACGCGCACCTCGCGAGCCCGCACTTCACCGCATTTCGCATCAAGTCGGCCGACTGGTTCTCGGCGCCGCCCGTCATCAAGGTGTTGTCGGGCATCGACGCGGCCGAATAACCCGCGCTGAACCACCGCCCGGCTCGCCCCCGGCCGGGCTGCGCGGCAGCCGCCGCGTGCCGCGCCGCGGCGGCGAACCACCCGGCGCGCCGGTCGCGCCGCTTCCCCAATACACCGGCCCCGGAGGCTGAATGGTCACCCTCAATATCAACGGCGAGAACCGTACGGTCGACGCCCCCGACGACATGCCCCTGCTCTGGGTGCTGCGTGACGTCGTCGGCCTGACCGGCACGAAATTCGGCTGCGGGATCGCGCAATGCGGCGCGTGCACCGTGCATCTCGACGGCGTCGCCGCACGCTCGTGCGTGCTGCCGGTCGCGGCCGTCGCAGGCCGCAAGATCACGACGATCGAAGCCGTTGGCGCAACGCCGGCCGGGCAGAAGGTCCAGGAGGCGTGGCGCGAGCTCGACGTCGTCCAGTGCGGCTACTGCCAGTCCGGGCAGGTGATGGCGGCCACGGCACTGATCGCATCGAACCCGAACCCGAGCGACGCCGACATCGACGCGGCGATGGCCGGCAACATCTGCCGCTGCGGCACGTACAACCGGATTCGCGCGGCGGTGAAGCATGCTGCGAAGGGAGCCTGAGATGAAACAACCTCCACGCTCACTTTGTTCTCTTGGGGGGGCGCAGCCCCCCCATCTCCCGAACGCACATCCATCCGAGTTTGATGCGGCTCTGCGGAGGCTGACATGTCGCAAGGACTGATCGATGCAGGTCGGGCCGGCGCGGGCGTGTCGCGCCGTTCGTTTCTCAAGGCGGGCATGTCGCTCGGCGCGGCGGCGGGCGGCGGCCTGCTGCTCGGCTTCAGCATGCCGGCAGCGGGCGACGACGCGCGGCGCTCGGTGATCGGCGGCGATGCGGACGAAAGCGCGCGCGCCGGCGTATTCGCGCCGAACGCGTTCGTGCAGATCGACCGCAACGGCAAGGTCACGCTGGTGATGCCGAAAGTGGAAATGGGCCAGGGCGTCTACACGGCGCTGCCGATGCTGATCGCCGAAGAACTCGAGGTGCCGCTGTCGAACGTCACGCTCGACCATGCGCCGCCGAACGAGAAGCTGTTCCTCGATCCGCTGCTCGGCGGACAACTGACGGGCGGCTCGACGTCGGTGCGCTACGCGTGGGAGCCGCTGCGCCGCGCCGGCGCGACCGCGCGCACGCTGCTGATCGCGGCGGCCGCGAAGCAATGGAACGTCGAGCCTGCCGCCTGCCGGGCCGAAAACGGCGAAGTGCAGCACCCGCCGAGCGGCCGGCGTGCATCGTACGGCCAACTCGCCGCTGCCGCGTCGAAGCTGCCGGTGCCGAAGGACGTCGCGCTGAAGCAGCCGGCGGATTTCAAGCTGATCGGCAAGCCGGTGAAGCGGCTCGATTCGCCGGAGAAGGTCGACGGCACCGCACAGTTCGGGCTCGACGTGCGTCTGCCCGGCATGCTGTACGCGGCGATCGTGAACAGCCCGGTGTTCGGCGGTACGGTCGCTAGCGTCGACGATACCGCGACGAAGAAGATTCCCGGCGTGCGCCAGGTCGTGCGCGTCGACAACGCGGTCGCGGTGGTCGGCGATCACACGTGGGCCGCGAAGCGCGGCGCATCGGCGCTCGTCGTCAAATGGAACGAAGGTGCGGACGCGAAGGTGTCGATGAAGGACATCGTCGCCGATCTCGCGCAAGCCGCGGCAAACGGCAAGGGTGCCGTCGCGCGCAAGGACGGCGACGTCGGCAACGCGTTCGCGAACGCGAAGACGCGCATCGATGCCGTCTATGAGCAACCGTTCCTCGCGCACGCGACGATGGAACCCGTGAACTGCACGGTGCAGGTGCGCGCAGACGGTTGCGAAATCTGGGTCGGCACCCAGGTGCCGACCCGGGCGCGCGATACCGTGCAGCGGCTCACGGGCCTCGCGCCCGACAGAATCGTCGTGCACAACCATTTGCTCGGCGGTGGCTTTGGCCGGCGCCTCGAGACGGACATGATCGGACAGGCCGTGAAGGTCGCCAAGCAGGTCAACGCGCCGGTGAAGGTCGTGTGGACGCGCGAGGAAGACATCCAGCACGACATGTATCGCCCGTACTACTACGACAAGATCTCGGCCGGCCTCGACGCGAACGGCAAGCCGGTCGCATGGCAGCACCGGATCGTCGGCTCGTCGATCATGGCGCGCTTCGCGCCGCCCGCGTTCAAGGACGGCGTGGATCCCGACGCGGTCGAGGTTGCAAACGACCTGCCGTACGACCTGCCGAACCAGCTCGTCGACTACGTGCGCCAGGAGCCGCGCCACATCCCGACCGCGTTCTGGCGCGGCGTCGGGCCGACGCGCAGCACCTTCGTCGTCGAGAGCTTCATCGACGAACTGGCCGCGCAGGCCAAGACCGACCCTGTCCAGTATCGCCGCGCGCTGCTCGACAAGACGCCGCGGGCGCGCAACGTGCTCGACGTCGCGACGAAGGCGGCCGGCTGGGGCACGCCGCTGCCGAAGGGGCAAGGGCGCGGCGTATCGGTGATGCACGCGTTCGGCAGCTTCTTCTCGATCGTCATCGACGTCGCAGTGGAGGATGGCGAAGTGCAGGTCAGGCGTGCCGTGTGCGCGGTCGACTGTGGAATGTATGTGAATCCGAGCACGATCGAGGCGCAGGTTCAGGGCGGCATCATCTTCGGGATCACGGGCGCGCTGTATGGCGAGATCACGATCGAGGACGGCCGCGTCGTGCAGAGCAACTTCACCGACTACCGGATGATGCGCATCAATGAAACGCCGCCGATCGAGGTTCATCTCGTGAAGAGTGGCGACGCGCCGGGCGGGATCGGCGAACCGGGCACCGCCGCGACCGCGGCGGCCCTGTCGAACGCGATCTTCGCGGCGACCGGCAAGCGGCTGCGCAAGCTGCCCGTCGGCAGCCAGCTGAAGACGGCCTGAGGGGAGGGACGAATCATGCGAAACCTCGCCCCGCATCGTCTGAAACACCTGAATCGCGCTGCCCGCACGCTCGGCGCATCGCTGCTCGTGCTGCCGGCGCTGATGGCCGGCACGGCGGCGCAGGCCGCGCAAACGGCGCCGGCCGACAGCGCACTGGTCGCACGCGGCGCGTATCTCGCGAAAGCGGGCGACTGCGTCGCGTGCCATACCGCGCCGCGCGGCGCGCCGTTCGCCGGCGGCCTGAAGATGGTCACGCCGATGGGCGCGATCTACACGACCAACATCACCCCCGATCCGGACACCGGCATCGGCGGCTATACGGAAGCCGAGTTCGCGGGCGCGCTGCGCGCGGGCGTCGCGAAGGACGGCCATCGCCTGTATCCGGCGATGCCGTATCCGTCATACGCGAAGCTGCGCGACGACGACGTGAAGGCGCTGTATGCGTACTTCATGCACGGCGTCGAGCCGGTGAAGCAGGCGAACCGTGCATCCGACATTCCGTGGCCACTCAACATGCGCTGGCCGCTGGCGCTGTGGAACGCGGTGTTCCTCGACACGACGCCATACGCCGACAAGCCGGCCAGGGACGCGATGTGGAACCGCGGCGCCTATCTCGTGCAGGGGCTCGGGCACTGCGGGTCGTGCCATACGCCGCGCGGCGCCGGCTTCCAGGAGAAGGCGCTGGACGAAAGCGGCGCGGCGTTCCTGTCGGGCGCGCCGATCGACAACTGGTTCGCGTCGAACCTGACCGGCGAGCACAATACGGGGCTCGGCCGCTGGAGCGACGCGGATGTCGCGCAGTTCCTGAAGACCGGCGCGAACCGGCATGCGACCGCGTTCGGCTCGATGGTGAGCGTGATCAACCACAGCACGCAGGAACTGACCGACGACGATCTGGCGGCAATTTCCCGCTACCTGAAATCGTTGCCGGCGGCGGGCGGCACGCTCGCGCCGCCTTACCGTTATGATCCGAAGGCGACGCAGACCGCGCTGGGCCGGCCGGCAAACGATCCGGGCGCAAAGGTGTATAACGCTTACTGCCTGCATTGCCACGGTGCGGACGGCCGCGGCTACGCGCCGCTGCTCGCGCCGCTCGCCGGGAACCCGAACGTGCTCGAGGCCGATGCATCGTCGCTGATCAACGTGACGCTGAACGGCAGCGACACGCTCGTAATCGGCGGCGTGCCGTCCGCGTATCCGATGCCGGCATTCGCGAACGAGCTGAACGACCGGCAGATCGCCGACGTGCTGACGTTCATGCGCGCCGGCTGGAACAACGGCGCACCGGCCGTGCAGGCGGCGGACGTCGCGAAACTCCGCAAGGCGACGGCGGCCGCGCGCTGAGCGCGGCCGATCGTGGCGGATGACGACGGGCATGCGTGCCGCGCGCCTGTCGTCGAACATTACCGGGTGCAGCGCACCCGGCAACGCAGCGCTTTCTGTCAACCGGCGCGCGGCCGTTCGCGGCAGCGCGCGTTTTATCGACGCAAAACTGGGGTGTCTGGATGGCTAACGTGACTTATACGGATACACAACTGCTGATCGACGGCGAGTGGGTCGACGCCGCGAGCGGCAAGACGATCGACGTCGTGAACCCGGCGACGGGCAAGGCGATCGGCAAGGTGGCCCACGCGGGCATCGCCGATCTCGATCGCGCGCTGGCTGCGGCGCAGCGCGGTTTCGAAGCATGGCGCAAGGTGCCCGCGCACGAGCGCGCGGCGACGATGCGCAAGGCGGCGGCGCTGGTGCGCGAGCGCGCCGACGCGATCGCCGCGCTGATGACGCAGGAGCAGGGCAAGCCGCTGACGGAAGCGCGTGTCGAAGTGCTGTCGGCCGCCGACATCATCGAATGGTTCGCGGACGAAGGCCGCCGCGTGTACGGCCGGATCGTGCCGCCGCGCAATCTCGGCGCGCAGCAGACGGTCGTGAAGGAACCGGTCGGCCCGGTCGCGGCATTCACGCCGTGGAATTTCCCGGTCAACCAGGTCGTGCGCAAGCTGAGCGCCGCGCTCGCAACCGGCTGCTCGTTCCTCGTGAAGGCGCCGGAAGAAACGCCGGCATCGCCGGCCGCGCTGCTGCGCGCGTTCGTCGACGCGGGCGTGCCGGCCGGTGTGATCGGTCTCGTGTACGGCGATCCGGCGGAAATCTCGTCGTACCTGATTCCGCATCCGGTGATCCGCAAGGTGACGTTCACGGGCTCGACGCCGGTCGGCAAGCAGCTCGCGGCGCTCGCAGGCCAGCACATGAAGCGCGCGACGATGGAACTGGGCGGCCACGCACCGGTGATCGTCGCCGAAGATGCGGACGTCGCGCTGGCGGTGAAGGCCGCCGGCGGTGCGAAGTTCCGCAACGCGGGCCAGGTGTGCATTTCGCCGACGCGTTTCCTCGTGCACAACAGCATCCGCGACGAATTCACACGCGCGCTGGTCCAGCACGCCGAAGGGCTGAAGGTCGGCAACGGCCTCGAGGAAGGCACGACGCTCGGCGCGCTCGCGAATCCGCGCCGGCTGACCGCGATGGCGTCGGTCGTCGACAACGCGCGCAAGGTCGGCGCGAGCATCGAGACCGGCGGCGAACGGATCGGCTCGGAAGGCAACTTCTTCGCGCCGACCGTGATCGCGAACGTGCCGCTCGAAGCGGACGTGTTCAACAACGAGCCGTTCGGCCCGGTTGCCGCGATCCGCGGTTTCGACAAGCTCGAGGACGCGATCGCCGAAGCGAACCGTCTGCCGTTCGGGCTGGCCGGCTACGCGTTCACGCGCTCGTTCGCGAACGTGCACCTGCTGACGCAGCGCCTCGAAGTCGGGATGCTGTGGATCAACCAGCCCGCGACGCCGTGGCCGGAAATGCCGTTCGGCGGCGTGAAGGATTCGGGCTACGGGTCGGAAGGTGGGCCGGAAGCGCTGGAGCCGTATCTCGTCACGAAGTCGGTGACGGTGATGGCGGTCTGACGACCGTTCGACCGCATGCGTGCTGCCGTTTGCGCGGCGCGCACGTCGCGTTGCCGGAGGCCGGGCGTTCTGCCCGGCCTTTTTTCTGCGCTCCGTACGGGATGGTTGCGTCCGCATCGTGCGGTGCCGTCGCATATCATTGCGGCTTGCGCTCGCACAGGGCGCGGGCGCAAGCCGCGCGTGATCCGGCGATGCCCGCGCCGATCGCGTCAACGACGCCCGGTCGTGGCGGTCGTTCCAGTCGAGCACGCGGGACCCACGGCGCACGAAGGCGAATGCGCGACATTATTTCCGTCCGTCGCGATGCGGCACCGGCAGCGCCCGCCGCTCAATGCCGGCTGCTGCCACGATAGCTCTCCACTTCCGCGTCGTACGCCGCGAGAAACGCCTTGCCGAACACCGACGCAAAATCGTCTTCGATCGCGAACACCGTGTCGCGATGGGTCGCCGCGTAGCGATCCCACATCCTCGCCTTGTAGAGCGCGGGCACGCGCTTCTCGTACCAGCGCATCGCATCGTCGCGCTCGCGCAGTCGTTGCGGCGAAAAGCGCGTCAGCAGGTCCATCAGCGCGGCGCGCATGCCCGCGACCATGCCGATCTGGTGCGCATGCAGATCCTGGAATGCGTCGCTCACCGCGCTCTGCGGCGACATGAAGCCCGGCAGCGGCAATCCGAACATCTGGCGCAGCACCGCGCCGCCGTCCGGCAGCAGCTTCAGCGGATTGTTCTCGCGATCGAGCAGCATCGTCATGTGCGCCTTCACCTCCCGCTTCAGGATGCTGCGCGACGATAGCAGCTCGACCGTGCCGTTCGCGAACAGCGCCAGCAACTGCCCCGCGATGTACAGCTGCTCGGCCGACCACTGATGCGATTCCGCGGCCGTATCGAGGCCGGCGCCCTCGAAGAACGCGCTCAGCAATTCATCGGGCGTCGGCACGCGGCGCGGCTGCGGGGCCGGCGCGTCGGCCGGTTGCGTCTCGGCATGCGGCGCCGCCGGCTGCACGCGCACGTGCTGCGTCCACTCGGGCGCATGGTCGGCCTGCGTCGCGGAGGGGGCGTCGCGCCCCGCGTTGCCGCGTTCGGCCGATGACGCCGAGCCCGATGCGCCGATATCGGGCGACGACTGCGCGAACAGGTCGAGCGGATCGATCGACAGCTGATTCAGGTCGCGCTGCGACGGCACCGAGGATGCGGCCGGCGCGGTGCGGCTCGCCGGCTGCTCCGCGTTCTTGCGTGCCGTGCCGGACCGCGTGCCGGCGTCCGTCGCCTTGCCGCGCGGCACGAGGCGATCCTGCAGCAGCCCCCACAGCCGGTTGCCGGCGCCTTTCGCTTCGCCATGCGTGCGCGCGGCCGCTTCCGGCGCGCGCGGCGGGTCGGCGCGCGCGCCGGCATCGGCGGGCATGTCAACGACAGGTGCGTCCTGTCCGTCGTCACGCTCGGCCCTCAGCACGTACGGCCCGATGCGGATGATGTCGCCGGTATTGAGCGGGCGCTCCTGCGCATAGCCGACGGGCTCGCGATTCACCTCGATCGTCGACACGCTGCTCAGGTTCTTCAGCAGGCACGCGTCGTCGCCGACCTGCAGCAGGGCCTGCAGCCGGGAGATCTGCCGGGTGTCGTCGCGCAGCACGAGATGATTGTCGGTGGCCCGGCCGATGGTGCCGCCGGGCGGGTGGAATACGACGGCGTCGTAGGAGTCGCTTTCGACCGGCTCGCCGGCGTGTTCGATCACGATCAGTTGCATGTCATACGTCGCTCGGTGATGAAGCGCTCGCGGGGAAACCGGTTCGGTCAGGATGACGACGCATGTCTGCGGCGCGCGAATTCGAACGCGGGCCCCCAGATCGGATGCCCCTTCTCGGCGGGGGACAAGTCGAAGCGCGGGTTGAGGTCGAGAATCTTCGAGAATTCGGCGCGGCACTGCGCGATGCGGTTCGTCACGCAATAGCTGAACGCGAGCAGCTTGTGCGCGGCAACCTGCGTATCGGTGTCGGCCCCGTCGATCTCCTTCGCGCGGCTCAGGATCGCGATCGTGCGCCCGTAGTCGCCGGCGCCATAGGCGGCGCGCGCGCTGTCGACCGCAGCGCGCGCCGCCGACTGGGTGGGCGACGTGCTGCACCCGCCGATTCCCAGCAACAAGGCGCCGAGAAAAATCACGATCGTTGATCGGCCTTTCATTCTGAAATGAAATATTTGCGTAATTGGAAGGTGATGAACAAACGCTGTTGGATTCTAGTGCCAATCATGCCGATCGAAGCCGCCGTTACGTTTTGTTTCATTTTGCAAATTGCATTCGAGTTGTTACTCAAATCGATTACGGGTTTTCGGCTTGTTAATCCTGAAAATCGATTCTATAGTTCGCTGTGCTTTTGGGATTCGTCAGTTGTTTGTTCGGCGCCCGTCAATGACCGGAAAAGCGGGCCGGTCATTCGGGCCATGCAAACAGCCGCGCACGACCCATGGGGCGCGAGCCACCCACCGTCGACAGCCGGCGAGCCTGGGTTCTGCGTCCATACAGCAAGTATCCATGCAATAGAACCGGGCCGCCGCGGCGAACCGGTCGGATTAACACGTCTTCTCAAAATGACCGACTTCAATTCAATCCATCGTCACCTCCCCAATTTCGATCCCGGCCCGTAATTGGCGATTTGACCCGGCTTTTTACAAGAATAAATTGCCGAATGAAATTTTAGTGGAAGGATATGCAAGTCACATAATTACCGGTCAATTGATTGTCCCTTTTTAAGGCGGAGCGCCAATTTCGCGTATGGAAATCGGCGGGGGGATTATTGCGCTGCGAGGGTGAAATATGCGATGGCGGTCGAGCGGGTTCATCGTATTGGGATGTGCATTGTTGTTGCCCGGATGCGGTGCGACCGAGCGTGCCGCCGCGGTGCCGTATGCGATCACGGTCGACGTTGCGCCGGACGTCAACCCGGACGTCAACCGCAAGCCTTCGCCGATCGTGCTGAAGGTGTTCCAGCTGCGCGCGGCGTCGGCGTTCGACGGTGCGGACTTCTTCTCGCTCCAGGACAAGCCCGAGAACATCCTCGGCGCGGACCTGCTCGGCACCGACCGCGTGATCCTGCGCCCGGGCGAATCGCGCACGCTGCATTACCGCGGCAATGTCGAGGCCGGCGCGATCGGCGTGGTCGCCGAATACCGGATGCTCGACAAGAACCGCTGGCGCCTGACGGTGCCGCTGCCGCGCGCGAAGCAGCTCAACGTATACAAGTTCTGGCAGACGTCGCCCGGCGAGCTGAAGCTGTCGATCGCGGTCAGGAACGGCGGTCTCGCGTTGAACGACGCACGGGGGCGCCCATGACGGAACCGACGATGTCCGCGACGCCGGTCGCCGCATTGCGTCAGCGCGTGGTGTGGACCGAAGGAATGTTCCTGCGGCCGCAGCATTTCCAGCAGCTCGAACGGCACTGGGAACGCTACGTCGCGCTGCGCTGCCTGCCGCTGCAGGGGTTCTACTGGGGCTTCGACACGCTCGAGATCGACCGCGAGCAACTCGCACTCGGCAAGGTCGCGCTGCGCGCGGCCGCGGGCGTGATGCGAGACGGCACGCCGTTCGACCTGTCGCATCCCGACGATCTGCCCGAACCGCTCGACGTGCCGGCCGATGCGAAGGACCAGCTCGTCGTGCTCGCGCTGCCGCTGTGGCGCGGCGGCGGCGAGGAGGTGTCGTTCGGCGCCGGTGCGGCCAACGGGGGCAATGCGGACGTCGCGCGCTACGTCGTGCGCGAGCATGAAGTGGCCGATGCGAACGCGGTCGCGCTCGGCCCCGCGCTGCTGCAGACGGGGCGCCTGAACGTCCGGCTGATGCTCGCCACCGAGCTGACGGGCGACTGGCATGCGCTCGGCGTCGTACGCATCGTCGAGCGGCGCACCGACGCGCGGCTGCTCGTCGACGACGGCTACATTCCGCCGCGCCTCGTCGCGCAGCGCGATGCCGCGTTGCTGGCGTACACGCGCGAACTGCACGGACTGCTCACGCAGCGCAGCGAAGCGCTGGGCGAGCGCCTGTCGGAACCGGGGCGCGGCGGCGTGTCGGAAGTCGCGGATTTCCTGCTGCTGCAGCTCGTGAACCGCTATCTGGCGCTGACCTGGCATGCGCAGCAGGACGTCGCGACGCATCCTGAGACGCTGTTCTGCGACTGGCTGAAGCTCGCGTGCGACCTCAGCACGTTCACGGCGGCCGGGCGGCGCCCGCAGTCGCTCGCGGTCTACGTGCACGACGACCTGCGCACGAGCTTCGCCGAACTGATGACGGAGCTGCGCCGGTCGCTGTCGACGGTGCTGGAGCAGAACGCGATCCAGATCGAGCTGCGCGACGCGGGCAACGGCATCCGGGTCGCGACACTCGCCGATCCCGCGCTGCGCGACACGGCCGGCTTCGTGCTCGCGGTGCGCGCGGACGTGCCGGCCGACAGCCTGCGCGCGCGCTTTCCCGCGCAGGCAAAGCTCGGCCCGGTCGAGCGGATCCGCGACCTGGTGCAGTTGCAGCTGCCGGGCATCACGATGCGCCAGTTGCCGGTCGCGCCGCGGCAGATCCCGTATCACGCGGGTCATACGTACTTCGAGATCGACAAGGGCAGCGACCTGTGGAAACAACTGGCGCGCTCCGGCGGTCTGGCATTTCATTTCGCCGGCGAATTCCCGGGGCTCTCGATGGAGTTCTGGGCGATACGCGGGTGAGGGCGGGATAGCGCGATGAATTCTTCCTCCGATTCGATCTCCGCCGGCGCAGGCGGATTCGTGCCGCCGAATCCGGGCGGCATGCATCCGGCCACGGCGTCCGGTGCGGCCGGGCCGACGGCCACGCAGCCGCGCCCCGGCCGCTGGGCCGCGAGCGGCACGAACCCGCTCGTCGCGGCCGCGAACCCGCTGCTCAATCTGGTGCCGCAGATCCGCTCGACCGTCCATCATCCGAATCCGGCGTGGCTGCGCGAGCATCTCGTCGTCGAGATCCGCCAGTTCGAGGCGCGCGCACAGGAAGCCGGCGTGCCGTCGGAGGCGATCATCGGCGCGCGCTACTGTCTGTGCACGGCGCTCGACGAAGCGGCCGCGCTGACGCCGTGGGGCGGCAGCGTGTGGTCGTCGCACAGCCTGCTCGTGTCGTTCCACAACGAAACCTGGGGCGGCGAGAAGTTCTTCCATCTGCTCGAACGCCTGTCCCAGCAGCCGCGCCAGCATCTCGACCTGCTGGAGCTGCTGTACTTCTGTCTCGCGCTCGGCTTCGAGGGCCGCTATCGGGTGCTCGACAACGGTCACGCGGAACTCGATGCGCTGCGCTGGCAACTGGCCCACACGATCCGTTCGGTGCGCGGCGAATTCGATCCCGCGCTGTCGCCGCACTGGCGCGACGTCGTCACGCGCGACGTGTCGCGCCGCTTCGTCGTGCCGCTGTGGGTGTGCGTGGCGCTCGCGCTGCTGATCGGCTTCGGCGTGTTCGTCGGGCTGCGCCTCGCGCTTGCCGGGCATTCGGACCAGCTATTCGCATCGATCGACGCGCTGCACGTGCCGAAGCTGCAGCCCGCGCAGGCACCGCCGCGCCCGGCGCCGGCGCCGCGCGTCGCGAAATTCCTGGCGCCCGAGATCGCAGCCGGCCTCGTGTCGGTGCGCGACGACGCCGATCGCAGCGTGATCGTGCTGCGCGGCGACGGGCTGTTCAAGTCCGGCTCGACGTCGGTGATCGATCGTTACGCGCCGGTGCTCGCGCGCGTCGCGGATGCGCTGAACCAGGTGCCCGGCAACGTGCGCGTGACCGGCTATACCGACGACACGCCGGTGCATACCGCACGCTTCGCGTCGAACTGGGACCTGTCGCGCGAACGCGCGGAGGCCGTGCGCAGCATGATCGCCGCGCGCCTCGACCATCCGGAGCGGCTCGCGGCGGAAGGGCGCGGCACGCTCGATCCGGTTGCGCCGAACGATACGCCCGCGAACCGCGCGCTGAACCGGCGCGTCGAGATCACGCTGCTGCCGGCGCCCGGCAGTGCCGCCGTCGGCGCGAGCGCGACGCAGGGGGCCAACTGACATGAACCAGGCTGTCGCGCGTTTCGTCCGGCCGTTGCCGTCGCGGGAGATCTGGACCTTCGCCGGTCTGGTTTTGCTCGCGTGCTTCGTGTGGCTCGCCGGGCCGCTGTTCGCGTTCGCCGAGGTCCAGCCGCTCGAAAGCGCCTGGGCGCGCGCGGTGACGATCGCCGTGCTGTTCGCCGCGTGGGGCGCGCGCGTGGCGTGGCGAAGCTGGCATGCGAGCCGCCTGAATGCGCAGTTGCTCAACCAGTTGCGCGAAGCCGCACCGGGGCCGGCCACTGCCGACGATCCGGCCAAGGCCCAGCTCGACGAGCTGCGCAGCCGCTTCGACGAGGCCGCGACGCTGCTGAAGAAAGTCCGCTTCGGGCAGGCCGATACCGCGCGCAAGGGGCTGGCGCGCTGGTTCGACCGGATGTCGCGCCAGTATCTGTACCAGCTCCCGTGGTACGTGTTCATCGGCGCGCCGGGCTCGGGCAAGACGACTGCGCTCGTCAATTCCGGGCTCAGTTTCCCGCTCGCCGAGCAGTTCGGCCGCGCGGCGATTCGCGGCGTGGGCGGCACCCGCCACTGCGACTGGTGGTTCACGAACGACGCGGTGCTGATCGACACGGCCGGCCGCTACACGACGCACGAAGGCAATCGCGTGCTCGACGAAGCCGAGTGGAAGGGCTTCGTCGAGTTGCTGAAGAAATACCGTACGCGCCAGCCGCTGAACGGCGCGATGCTGACGATCAGCGTCGCCGACCTGGTCGGCGCGTCGGAGGCCGAGCGCACGCAGCACGCGATGGTGCTGCGCAAGCGGCTGCTCGAACTGCGCGCGCAGCTCGGCATCCGGTTTCCCGTCTACCTGCTCGTGACGAAGGCCGACCTGCTGGCCGGCTTCGCCGAGTACTTCGGCGGCTTCGGCCGCGCGGAGTGCGCGCAGGTGTGGGGATTCACGTTCCCGCTCGCGCAGAGCGAGGCGCCGGGCTTCGACCTGCGCGCCGCGTTCGACCGCGAATACCGGCTGCTGCACCAGCGGCTGAACGACGGGCTGCCCGAGCTGCTCGCCACGCAGACCGATGCGCGCCAGCGCGAGATGGCGTACCTGCTGCCGCAGCAGGTCGCCGACCTGCAGGACATGCTCGGCCAGTTCGTCGCCGAAGTGTTTTCCGTGTCGAGCTTCGAGCCGATGCCGATGCTGCGCGGCGTCTACCTGACGAGCGGCACGCAGGAAGGCACCGCGTTCGACCGCGTGATGAGCGGCATCAAGCGCTTCCTGAAGATCGAGGGCGTGCCGCCGGTCGCGCAGGTCGGCTCGACCGGGCGCAGCTTCTTTCTGAAATCGCTGCTGCAGGAGCACATCTTTCGCGAAGCCGCGCTCGCCGGCAGCGACCTGCGCTGGCATCAGAAGCGGCGCGTGCTGCAGATCGCCGGCTACGCGCTGCTGGCCGTCGTGAGCGTGATCGCGCTAGCCGCGTGGCTGCGCAGCTACTCGAACAATCGCGCGTATCTCGACCGGATCGCGCAGCGCGTGCCTGCCGTCGATGCGCAGATCGCCAGCGCGAAGTTCTCGGATGCGGCCGACATCGCACGGCTGCTGCCGGTGCTCGATGCGCTCGGCGGGCTCGCGAATGCGGGCGGCGTCGACCGGTCGCATCCGCCGCTCGCGTACCGCTGGGGGCTCTTCCAGGGCGAGAAGATCGACGAGGCCGTCGACGCCGTGTACCGGCGCGCGCTCGACGACGTGCTGCTGCCGATCGCCGCGCGCCGGATGGAATCCGCGCTGAGGGATGCGCGGCCGGACGAAACCGACTACGCATATGCGGCGCTGAAGGCCTATCTGATGCTGTACGACAGCGCGCACTACGATCCCGCGTTCGTGCAGGCCGTCGTCGACCTCGAAATGGAGCGCTCGTTGCCGCCCGATTTCTCGCCGGCCGAACGCTCGGCGCTGCGCGCGCATCTTGCCGCGCTGTTCGGCAACCGGGTGGCGGTGTCGCCGTATCCGATGAACGAGCGGCTCGTGGCCGACGTGCGCGACCGGCTGCGGCAGGTGCCGTTCTCCCAGCGGCTGTACCGCCAGCTCACGCGCACGCTGCGGCCGGCGACTTCCGCGTTCGACTTCAGCGTCGCGCGCGCGGTGGGGCCCGACGCATCGCTGGTGTTCCGCCGCCAGGGCGGCAAGCCGCTGTCGGAAGGCGTGCCGGGCCTCTATACGCGCAACGGCTATCGCAACGTGTTCTCGCCGCGCCTCGCCGGCGAGGTCGATGCGTACGGGCACGAGGAGGTGTGGGTGCTGAACCTCGGGCTGTCCGAGATCCCCGGGCCGAACGATGCTGCCGCGTGGGCGCGCGACATCCGCCAGCTGTACCTGAACGACTACCTGAAGATCTGGGACGACTATCTCGCCGACATCAAGCTGCAGCACACGGCAACGCTTGCGCAGAGCATCCAGGTCGCGCGTGCGCTGTCGTCGGCGGATTCGCCGCTCACCCGGCTGATGATCGCGCTGGCGCGCGACACGGCGCTCGGCGATACGCCGGGCGGGGCGCGCAATCTCGCGTCGCGCGCCCAGGACAAGGTCGACGAGGCGCGCAGTTCGCTGTCGCAGATCTTCGCGGGGCAGGGCGCGAGCGACGCGAATCCATCCGCCGCGGCGCCCGCGAGCCCCGAGCAGGTGGTCGACAGTCATTTCGCCGGGCTACGCGCGTTCGCGCCGGGCAGCGGCGACCAGGCGCAGGCGTTCGACGCGGTGCTGAAGTCGATCGACGCGCTCTATACGTACCTGACGGCCACCGACGACGCGCTGCGCAGCGGCGCCCAGCCGCCGCCGTCCGACGCGCCCGCGCGGCTGCGCGCGCAGGCCGGGCGGCTGCCCACGCCATTCCGCGAAGTGCTCGACGACCTGTCGAACGTCGCGAACGGCAGCGTCGCGACCGTCGAGCAGCGCAGCGTCGCGCAGCGGGCCGGCGCGAACGTCGGCGACTTCTGCCGGCAGGCGATCGCGGGCCGCTATCCGTTCGCGCGCGGAGCGTCGCGCGACGTCGCACCGGCGGATTTCGCGCAGATGTTCGCGCCGGGCGGCCTGATGGACGATTTCTTCCAGAAGAACCTGCAGTCGATCGTCGATACGACGTCGCACCCGTGGCGTTTCGCGAACCGCAATGCGGATGCCGATCCGGCGGCGACGGCGATGCTTGCGTCGTTCGAGAAGGCCGCGGTGATCCGCGACGCCTATTTCGGCGGCGGCGCGCGCACCGCGCAACTGAAGGTACAGATCCAGCCGCTCGAAATGGACCCGTCGATCACGGAGATGGTGCTCGACGTCGACGGCCAGATCGTCCGCTACGCGCACGGCCCGCTCGTGCAGAGCGCGGTGGACTGGCCGGGCCCGCGCGGCAGCAACCAGGTGCGGCTGCAGGTGTCGGGGCAGGCCGGCGCGACCGACGGCTTCACGACCGGCGGGCCGTGGGCGCTGCATCGGCTGTTCGACCGCGCGGCCGTGTCGGCCGGGCGCGGCTCGGACCAGATGATCGCGCGCTTTACCGTCGACGGCAAACCGCTCGTGCTACAGGTGAATGCCGGCAGTGTCCGCAATCCGTTCAGGCTGCCCCAGATGGAGTCCTTTACATGCCCTCCGAAGCAATGAGCCGCATCCCGCCGCTCACGCGCGCCGATGGCGACGCCCCGGCCTGGTACGGAAAGATTCCGGGCGCCGGCGACTTCGTGAACAGCCGTCTGCCGCACGCGCTCGCGCTCTGGTGGGAACGCTGGCTTCAGCAGGGAATGGCCGCGATGCGCCAGCGCGGCCCGGACGAGATCGCGCGCCACTACACGGTCGCGCCGGTCTGGAATTTCCTGGTGCCGGCGGGCGCCGGTGCGTCGTGCGTGCAGGCGGGCTGTCTCGCGCCGAGCTGCGACCGCGTCGGGCGCTACTACCCGGTGATCGTGACGCTGCCGATGCCGGCGGCCGACGACTGGAACGGGCTGCCGGACACCGCCGACGCGTTCTACTGGCAGATCGGCCATGCGCTGCTCGACGCGATCCGGCATGCGCGCGCGCCGGTCGATCTCGAGCAGACGCTCGAGCGCGTGCGGCTCGCGCCGGGCGGCGGGCTACCCGCGGAAGCCGTCGACGGGATGCCGTCGACGCTGCCGGAGCGGCCAGCGCTCGCCGCATGGCCCGGGCTGTCCGGCTATTTCGATCCGCACGGCGGGACGAGCTTCTGGTGGACCAATCGCGCCGACGGCTCGCCGCTGCGCACGCATGCGCATACGGGCGTGCCCGACAACGCGCTGTTCATGACGCTGTTCGGCGGCTAGCGGCCGGCGGCGGGCAACCCGGATGCGGTATCGCGAGGTAGACATGAAGGACCCTTTATCGAGAGACAACGAGCACGACACGGCGACCCGCGGCGGCGCGCCCGAATTCACGGTGCGGCCGCTGCCGCTCGGTCATCGCCTCGGCGAGCTGCAGCTCGACGAGGTGCTGGGTATCGGCGGTTTCGGCATCGTCTATCGTGCGTTCGACCGCACGCTGCGGCGCGCGGTCGCGATCAAGGAATACATGCCGTCGATGCTCGCGACGCGCGGCGGCGACTACACGGTGTCGCTGCGCTCCGAACGGTTCGCGCAGGCATTCGACGCGGGACGCGGTGCGTTCCTGAACGAGGCGCGCCTGCTCGCGCAATTCGACCATCCGGGGCTCGTCAAGGTGCTGCACTTCTGGGAAAGCCACGGCACCGCGTACATGGTCATGCCGTTCTATGAAGGACGCACGCTCAAGCAACTGCTCGACGGCGGCGTGCGGATGAGCGAGACGCAATTGCGCCACATCGTCGGCGCGCTCCTCGGCGCGCTCGACACGCTGCATCGCGCGCAATGCTTTCATCGCGACGTCGCGCTCGACAACGTGCTGATCCGCCCGAACGGCAGCGCGATCCTGCTCGACTTCGGCGCGGCACGCAAACGGATCGGCGATCTCGTCGACGACGGCGCGATGATGATCAAGCCCGGCTACGCGCCGATCGAGCAGTACACCGATGATCCCGCGTTCAGCCAGGGGCCGTGGACGGATCTCTATGCGCTCGGCGCGGTGATGCACGCGATGATCACGGGCGAGTTGCCGCCGGCGGCCGTCGTGCGCAGCATCAAGGACACGTACCGGCCGCTCGCGTCGCGCGAGTTGCCGGCCGGCGAGATGTACAGCCCGGCGTTTCTCGCGGCGATCGATCACGCGCTGCAGTTGCGGATCCCGGATCGGCCGGAGTCGGTCGCGGCGTTCGCGGCCGAACTCGGGTTGCGGGACGTCGACCGCTCGGGCGGCGGGTATGGCGCGGCCGTTGCGCCGCCGGTGGTCGATGCGGGGGGAGGCGGGGAAGGGAAGGCGGCTTCGGGTGTTTCCGAGGCTTCGGGCGTGGCTGGTGCTTCCGGTGCTTCCGGTGCTTCCGGCCCGGCGGACAAAGCGTCGGCTGTGGCCGCGACAGCTGTCGGTGAAGGCGGGACGGCGTCGGGCGATGCGGCATCGGACGGACGGTCGTCGAAGCCTGAGCCGCCGGAAAGTCCAGTGAGCACACCGGATACGTTGTCTGCCACGCCCGCTGCCGAACGCGATGGGCCGGAAGATGGTACGTCTTCGGCGTCGAAGGCGGGTGCTTCCACTTCAGCGTCACCTCCGGGTACATCACCGCCGGCTCGCCCCCCGCGCCGCCCGTCGTTCATCGCGGCAGGAAACCGGCGCATACCGACCTACGTAGGTGGCGCGCTGGTCGCGCTGATCGCCGTCGGCATCGCCGCGACCTATCTGTCGCGCCCGACGCGGATCGCCGATGAAACCGAAGCCGGTGCGAGCCAGCCGCTGGCCGGCACCGCTTCCTCGGCCAGCACACCGGATGCGATGCTCACCCAGCACGGTCCGACGCCGATCGTCGTGCCGCCGTCGAGCCTGCCGGCCGGATCGTCCGCACAGGTGCCGCAGCCGGCGCTGGCCGCCACACCGGCGAGCGCACCCGCCGTCGTAGCCACGGTCCCCGCGCCGCAGGTGGCGACGACCGCCACGGACATCGCGGGCGCCACGCCGTCGCCATCCGGTTCGAGCTCGACCATCGCACCGGCCGGCAGCCTCGACGCATCGGAGCGCGTCGTCAACGTGCCACCGTCGGAGGCCGCCGCGTCGCCGTCCGCGAACGCGTCCGTTCCGACGCGAACCTTGCCGTCGGAGGCCGACATGGCCGTCGCCGCGGTCAGTGCGCCGGCCGCCGCCGAGCAGCGCCCGACGAAGCAGGAAACCGTCCAGGTCCGCTTCAACGTACGCCCGTGGGGCGATGTGTATGTGAACGGCGCTCGGCGCGGCGCGAGCCCGCCGCTGCGCTCGGTGTCGCTGACACCGGGCGTCTATCAGATCGAGATTCGCAACGGCTCGCTGCCGCCGTTGCACCGCACCGTGGCGATCGACTTCGGCAGCAAACCGGTCAGCATCGACTATGCATTCGAATGACGTCAGCCAAGCGGCGCTAGCCGCCGCCGCGTTGTCCTCGCCCTCGCCGGGCCTGCCGGCGGCGACGCCGCGCGCCGATCCGATCGGCCGGGTGCTCGCGGACGTCGCGCCCGATGCCCCATGCGGCCCGAACCTCGAATACGACGCCGACTTCCAGCAGCTTCAGGAGCGGGCGACGCCGCGCGCCGAGCAGCAGTACGGCGACACCGTGATCCCGGCCGAGATGCCCGACTGGCGCACGGTCGAGCGCCTCGCGCTCGCGCTGAGCGAGCGGACGAAGGACCTGCGCGTCGTCGCGTATCTCGCGCGCAGCTGGACCGAGCAGCACGGCATCGCCGGTTACGCGGACGGGCTCGCGATCGTTGCGAGCCTGCTCGAGCGCTGGTGGGACGACCTTCATCCGCACCTCGATGCCGACGGCGAACCGGACCCGACGCCGCGGATGAACGCGCTCGCCGATGTCGCCGGTGCGCACGAG
The DNA here is from genome assembly GCF_056930375.1 of Burkholderia sp. 10_S31. Classification (NCBI taxonomy): domain Bacteria; kingdom Pseudomonadati; phylum Pseudomonadota; class Betaproteobacteria; order Burkholderiales; family Burkholderiaceae; genus Burkholderia; species Burkholderia sp. 10_S31. The sequence continues at coordinate 2,079,563 of NZ_JBXOWK010000001.1, read as the reverse complement.
TGCGCGCGTGCGGCGCGGCGCCAACCGCTGTTCGATGGCGGCCCGAACGTGCGCGACGGCGAACGCGCGCTCGACGGCCGCGACGAAGCGGGCGGCCCGGCGGCAGTCAGTCGCGACAGTCTGCTCGCCGCGCTATCGACCGCGCGCGACGACGGCCGCGTGCCGATCGATGCGGTGCGCGCCGCGCTGCACTCGCTGGACGCGATCCGCGCACGGGTGACGGACCGGCTCGGTAGCGAATGGGCGCCCGATGAGAGCGATACGGAGAAGGCGTTGCAACGCATCGTCCGCGAGATGCCGGCGCCCGCGCCGGTGCCGCAGCCAGCCGCGCCGGACGGTTCGATTCCGGCAACGCCGGCCGCGTCCGGCGCCGCGCAAGCCGCATCCGTACCGGCCACCTTGCCGAACGGGCAGGCCTGGCGCGATGCCGAGGTCACGAGCCGCGACGACGTGCGGCTCGGCCTCGACAAGATGTGCCGCTATTTCGAACTGCACGAGCCGAGCCACCCGGCGCCGCTGCTGCTGCGGCGCGCGCAGCGGCTGCTCGCGCTCGACTTCTACGAAATCATCCGGGATCTCGCTCCGGAAAGCCTGCCGAAGCTGGACCTGCTGAGCGGCGAGCGGAGCGAATGAAGCAGGGCCGCGACCCAGGCGGCGGCAACGTACACGCAATCTGATCGATGTGAAGGAGTGGACGATGACGGACAGAACCAAGGCGGCAGGCAGCGGACAGAAGTTCATCGCGCGCAATCGGGCGCCGCGCGTGCAGATCGAGTACGACGTCGAGACCTACGGCGCCGAGCGCAAGGTGCAGCTGCCGTTCGTGATGGGCGTCATCGCGGACCTGGCGGGCAAGCGCGCCGAACCGCTGCCGGACCTGCCGGAGCGCAAGTTCCTCGAGATCGACGTCGACAACTTCGACGAGCGGATGAAGTCGGTCGCGCCGCGCGTCGCGTTCCAGGTGCCGAACACGCTGACGGGCGACGGGATGCTCAGCGTCGACATGACGTTCGAGCAGATCGACGATTTCTCGCCGGCGGCGATCGCACGCAACGTCGACGCGCTGCGCCGGCTGCTGGATGCGCGCACCGAGTTGTCGAACCTGCTGTCGTACATGGACGGCAAGCATGGCGCCGAACAGCTGATCGAGCGCGCGATCAACGATCCCGACCTGCTGAAGACGCTCGTGCGCGAACCACGCGCCGACACGCAGGGCGGCAACGCGACCCAACCGGAGGCCCGCGATGAATGATCCTGTCCAGTCCCGTGCCGATACGCGCGATGCGCACGACGCCGCGCAACCGGCCGCCGCACACGGCGAATTCGCCGCGCTGCTGCAGAAGGAGTTCAAGCCGAAGACCGCCGAGGCGCGCGAGTCGGTCGAGCGCGCGGTGCGCACGCTCGCGCAGCAGGCGCTCGAACATACGGTCGGCATGACGACCGACGCATACGGCAGCGTGAAGCAGATCATCGCGGAGATCGACCGGAAGCTGTCCGAGCAGATCAACCAGATCCTGCATCACGACGAATTCCAGACGCTGGAAGGCGCGTGGCGCGGCCTGCATTACCTCGTCACGCACACCGAGACCGACGAGTTGCTGAAGATCAAGGCGTTGCCGGCATCGCGCAACGAGGTCGGGCGGATGCTCAAGCGCTACAAGGGCGTCGCGTGGGACCAGAGCCCGCTGTTCCGCAAGATCTACGAGGAGGAATACGGGCAGTTCGGCGGCGAGCCGTTCGGCTGCCTCGTCGGCGACTTCTACTTCAATCACAGCCCACCCGACGTCGAGATGCTCGGCGAGCTGTCGAAGATCGCGGCGGCCGCGCACGCGCCGTTCATCGCGGGCGCGTCGCCGGAGCTGATGCAGATGGACTCGTGGCAGGAGCTGTCGAACCCGCGCGACCTGACCAAGATATTCCAGAACACCGAATACGCGGCATGGCGCAGCCTGCGGCAGTCGGAGGATTCACGCTACGTCGGGCTCGCGATGCCGCGTTTTCTCGCGCGGCTGCCGTATGGCGCGCGCACCAATCCGGTCGACGAATTCGACTTCGAGGAAGACACCGACGCCGCGAATCACGATCGCTACACGTGGGCGAACTCGGCGTATGCGATGGCCGCCAACATCAACCGTTCGTTCAAGCAGTTCGGCTGGTGCTCGTCGATCCGCGGCGTGGAGTCGGGCGGGGCGGTCGAAGGGCTGCCGAGCCATACGTTCCCGACCGACGACGGCGGCGTCGACCAGAAATGCCCGACCGAGATCGCGATCAGCGACCGTCGCGAGGCCGAGCTCGCGAAGAACGGCTTCATGCCGTTCGTGCACCGGAAGAACTCGGATTTCGCGGCGTTCATCGGCGCGCAGTCGCTGTACCAGCCGGCCGAGTACCACGACCCCGACGCGACCGCGAACGCACGGCTGTCCGGCCGCCTGCCTTACCTGTTCGCGTGCTGCCGGTTCGCGCACTACCTGAAGTGCATCGTGCGCGACAAGATCGGCTCGTTCCGCGAGCGCGACGACATGGAGCGCTGGCTGAACGACTGGATCATGAACTACGTCGACGGCGACCCCGTGAACTCGTCGCAGGAAACCAAGGCGCGCAAGCCGCTGGCGGCTGCACAGGTGGTCGTCGACGAGGTCGAGGACAACCCCGGCTACTACACGTCGAAATTTTTCCTGAGGCCGCACTACCAGCTCGAAGGGCTCACCGTGTCGCTGCGGCTGATCTCGCGGCTGCCGTCCGCGAAGGCGGCGAACGAGTGAGCAGCAAGCGGCATTCCGTACAGCACTCAACCCGGCATTCAACCTGATTTCGCACCGAAACGGAGACGGCAATGGGCGTGGCAATGTTTATGAAGGTGGACGGCGTGACCGGCGAATCGGCGGACGCGCAGCACAAGGGCTGGACCGACATCGAGTCGTTCACGTGGGGCGCGAGCCAGCCGGGCGCGATGGCCAGCGGCAGCGGCGGCAATGCGGGCAAGGCGAGCTTCAACGATCTCGTCGTGGCCGCGTACATGGACAAGGGCGCGCCCGCGATCATCAAGAACTGCGCGAGCGGCAAGCATTTGCCGAAAGTCGAGATCTCCGCGTGCAAGACCGGCGGCTCGCAGATCGAGTTCATGCGCGTGACGCTGCAGGAAGTGCTGGTCACGTCCGCGCAGGTCGCGGGCATCGATCCGGGAGACGCGGCCGACCGTCTGATGATGCATTACGGCTTCCAGGCCGCGAAGGTGAAGAAGCAGTACTGGCAGCAGAACGACAACGGCGGCAAGGGCGCCGAGGTGTCGGTCGGCTGGAACATCAAGGAAAACACCGAGATGTGACGGCGGACCGATGACGATGGACGACCCGGGAACCCGCAACGGCCGGCACGGCGGCATGCGCGACCGGCTGCAGCCCGCGCTGCTCGACCGGCTGACCGACGACGCACCGCAGCGTGCGACCGATCCGCCCGGCACGCAATGGATCGGCGCCGAGCGCCTGCGCGCGGCCGTGCTGCGCGATCTCGCGTGGCTGCTCAATACGCGCAACGGCGAGGACGGCTTCGTCGACTGGGCCGCGTTCGCGCACGCGCAGGCGTCGGTGCTCAATTACGGAATGCGCCCGCTCGTCGGCAAGCCGATGTCGGGCGTCGAACGCATGTCGGTCGAGGCGTCGATCCGCGACGCGATCGTCCGCTTCGAGCCGCGCATCGCGCCCGACAGCGTCGAGGTCCGCAGCATCGCCGATGCATCGGGCGGGCGCGCTGGCGAGCGGCGTCACAACGTGCTGCTGTTCGAGATCCGCGGCACGCTGTGGTCGATTCCGCACCCGGTCGAATTCGTGCTGCGCTCCGACCTCGATCTCGAGACGGGCGCGATGTCGCTGCAGTCCGCAGCGGGAAGCTGACACGATGGATACGCGCCTGCTCGACTACTACAACCGCGAACTCGCGTACCTGCGCGAGCTCGGCGACGAATTCGCGCAGCAGTTCCCCAAAGTCGCCGCGCGGCTGCGGCTGCACGAATCGGGGCCGCCCGATCCGTACGTCGAGCGGCTGCTCGAAGGCTTCAGCTTCCTCACCGCGCGCGTGCAACTGAAGATGGACGCCGAGTTTCCGCGCTTCACGCAGGCGCTGCTCGATGCCGTGTATCCCGGCTATCTCGCGCCGTTGCCGTCGATGGCGATCATGCGCTTCGCGCCGATGCTGAACGAAGGCAGCCTCGCGCAGGGCTGGCGGTTGCCGGCCGGTACCGCGCTGCGCGCGCGGCCGGCCGCGTCCGAGCAGACCGCGTGCGAATTCCGCACCGCGCACGACCTGACGCTGTGGCCGCTCGAGCTGACCGATGCGGCCGTCACCGGCGCGCCGTCGTGGCTGCCGCGCGGCGCCGTGCCGGCGCGCCAGGACGTGCGCGGCACGCTGCGCATCCGGCTGAAGGCGCGCGGCGGCACGAAACTCTCGCAACTGTCGCTCGATCGGCTGACCTTTCATCTCGCAGGCCCCGAGCGCGACGCGCTGCATCTGCTCGAACTGATCGCCGCGCATGCGCTCGGCGCCGTCTGCCACGACCCGGGGCAGCCGCCGCGCTGGCTGCACACGCTCGACGCCGACGCGATCGTCCACGAGGGTTTCGATCCGGCGCAGGCGATCCTGCCCGACGACGGGCGCAGCTTCCACGGCTACCGGCTGCTGCGCGAGTATTTCGCGTTTCCGGCACGCTTCCTGTTCTTCAGCATCGGCGGGCTGCGCGCCGCACTTGCGCGCGCCACCGGCGACGAGTGCGAGCTGACCGTGTTGTTCGACCGGCACGACGCGGCGCTCGAGGCGGCCGTCGATGCGCGGCATCTGGCGCTGAACTGCACGCCGGCCGTGAACCTGTTCGCGCGCCGCGGCGATCGCATTCGGGTGCAGCCGGGCGCGCGCGAGCATCATGTCGTCGTCGACCGCAGCCGGCCGCTCGACCACGAGATCTATGCGGTGCAGCGGCTCGCGAGCGAGCAGCGCGACGACGGCCAGTCGCGCGAATTCCGGCCGTTTCACGCGTCGTTCGCGAGCGACGACGGCAACTACGGCGCGTACTACACGGTGCGGCGCGAGCCTCGGCTGGTGTCCGCGCAGGCTCGCGCGAACGGCACACGCACCGGCTACGTCGGCAGCGAGGCCTACGTGTCGCTCGTCGACAGCCAGTGCGCGCCGTACGACGAAACGATGCGCTACCTGTCCGTCGACACGCTGTGCACGAACCGCGATCTCGCGCTGCTGCTGCCGCCCGGCGACGCGAACGCGTTCACGCTGCGCATCTCGGCCCCCGTCGAGCGGATCGTCGCGATTCGCGGCCCGTCGCGGCCGCGCCCGCCGATCGCCGACGCGCAGACGGCCTGGCGGCTCATCCGTCATCTCGGGCTGGCCCGGCAGACGATGACCGATCTCGACGACGAGGAGGGCGCGCATGCGCTGCGCGAGCTGCTCGGCCTGCACGCCGACCCGGCCGATGCCGCGATGCGCCGGCAGATCGACGGCGTGCGGCGCGTCGCGTTCTCGCCCGTGTTCCGGCGGCTGCCGGCGCTCGGGCCACTGATGTTCGGACGCGGCGTGCAGGTCGACGTGACCGTGGACGACCATGCGTTCTCCGGCGACAGCCCGTTCCTGCTCGGCGCGGTGCTCGAACAGTTCTTCGCGCGCCACGTCTCGATCAACGCGTTCGCCGAATGCGTGCTGACCAGTGCGCAGCGCGGCACGCTCGCGCACTGGCCGGCGCGCATCGGCAGGCGGCCCGCGATATGAAACACGGCACGCCGCCCGGCGCTCGACCGGCCACCGAGGACGCACGCCGCGACGCGTGGTGGGCACGGCTGCGTGCCGCGCCGCATGGCTACGACCTGTTCGAGGCATTGCGCTGGCTCGATGCGCTGTCGCCCGGCCGCGCACCGCTCGGCCATGCCGCGCGGCCGCGCGACGAACCGGTGCGGCTCGGGCAGCAGCCGTCGCTCGCGTTCGCGGCATCGATGCTGGCTGGCGCGTACGACGATGACAATGGCACCGCGCGGCCGCGCATCGCGATCCACGGTTTCGGGCTGTTCGGGCCGAACGGACCGCTGCCGACCCACCTGACCGAATACGCGCACGAACGCGCAGCGCAACACGACGACTCGACCTTCACCGCGTTCGCGGACCTGTTCCATCACCGGCTGATCCTGCTGTTCTACCGAGCATGGGCCGATGCGCAGCCGACGGTGAGCCTCGATCGTCCCGGAAGGGCGCAGTTCGACGCGTACATCGCGAGCCTGGTCGGGCGCGCCGCGCATGGCGACAGGCCGGCCGCGCGGGCCGATGCCGAACGCCCAGCAGCCGGCACGCTCGCGCCGCACGCGCTTTATTTCCATGCAGGCCATCTCGTACGGCACACGCGCAATCCGGAAGGGCTCGTGCAGATCCTGCGGCGCCATTTCGGCGTCGACGCGCGCATCGTCGAGCACGTGCCGCGCTGGGTCGCGATCGAACGCTCGCAGCGCTGCGTGATCCGCGCGACGCGACCGACCTTGCGCGTCGGCGGCGTCGCACTCGGCATCGCGGTGCGCGACGCGCAGTCGCATTTCCGGATCGTGCTCGGGCCGCTGTCGCTCGACGCCTACCGGTGCTTCCTGCCGGGCGGCCCGCACGCGCGGCAGCTCGCGCAATGGGTGCGCGAATACGTCGGCATCGAGTTCGACTGGGACGTGCAGCTCGAACTGGCGGCCGATGCGGTACCGGCGATCGCGCTCGGCGCGCCGCAGGGCCTCGGCCGTACCGCGTGGCTCGGGCAGCGGCTCGAAGCGGGGCCCGCACGCGATCTCGTCGTCCGCTACGACGCGCGCCGTGGCGGCCCGCCGCGTGCCGGCGCCGCCCTTCATCGCGAAACCGCCTAAACGGGAACCGTCATGTCCGATATCGGCCGCGTCAACCTGTTCGGAAAACTCGATCCGCTCCTCTACGAGACGCTCGAGCAGGCGACCGGATTCTGCCGGCTGCGCGGCAATCCGTACGTCGAACTCGCGCACTGGCTCAAGCAGCTCCTGCAACGGCCTGACGGCGACCTGCAGCGCGTGCTGCGCCGTTTCGGGATCGACGAGGCGGCCATCGACCGCGGGCTGGTTGCCGCGCTCGACCGGCTGCCGCGCGGCGCGGGATCGGTGTCGGACCTGTCCGTGCATATCGACGACGCGGTCGAGCGCGCGTGGGTCTATGCCACGTTGAAATACGACGCGACGCGGATTCGCGGCGCCGTCCTGCTGCTCGCGATCCTGAAGACGCCGCAGTTGCGCAACGTGCTGTACGCGAGCGCACGCGAGTTCGAGCGCATCGTGCCCGACGTGCTCGCCGACGAACTCGAATCGATCGTCGACGGCTCGCCGGAGGCGTCACCGGCCGCGCATCCCAATGCGGGCTCGGGCGCCGGCGGCGCCGCCGCGGTGCGCGGTGTACCGCCCGCGGAAGGGTCGGCCCTTGCGCGCTTCGCCGTCGACCTGACCGCCCGCGCGCGGGCCGGCGAGATCGACCCCGTTGTCGGGCGCGACGCGGAAATCCGCCAGATCGTCGACATCCTGCTGCGGCGCCGACAGAACAACCCGCTGCTGGTCGGCGAGGCCGGTGTCGGCAAGACGGCCGTCGCGGAAGGCTTCGCGCTGCGGATCGCCGCCGGCGACGTGCCGCCGTCGCTGCGCGACGTTGCGCTGTATCTGCTCGACATCGGGCTGCTCCAGGCCGGCGCGAGCGTGAAGGGCGAGTTCGAGAGCCGGCTGCGCGGCGTGATCGACGAGGCGATGTCGTCCGAGCAGCCGGCGATCCTGTTCATCGACGAAGTCCATACGCTCGTCGGCGCGGGCGGGGGGGCCGGCACCGGCGACGCCGCGAACCTGCTGAAGCCGGCGCTCGCGCGCGGCCTGCTGCGCACGATCGGCGCGACCACGTGGTCCGAGTACAAGCAGTACATCGAGAAGGATCCCGCACTGACGCGGCGCTTCCAGCTCGTGCACGTGCTCGAACCCGAAGAGGCGGCCGCGGTGACGATGCTGCGCGGCCTCGCCGCGAAACTCGAAGCCCACCATCGCGTGCTGGTGCTCGACGACGCGCTGCAGGCCGCCGTGACGCTGTCGCATCGGTATATCCCCGCGCGGCAGCTGCCGGACAAGGCGATCAGCCTGCTCGATACGGCCTGCGCGCGCGTTGCCGTCAGCCAGCACGCGGTGCCCGCGCCGATCGAGGACACGCGGCGGCGCATCGACGGCCTGCGAGTCGAGCGCGAACGGGTCGGGCGCGAATGCGCGCTAGGCAGCGGCGACACCGCGCGGCGCGACGCGATCGATGCCGAGCTTGCCGCCGTGCAGACGGAACTCGATCGGCTCGACATGCGCTGGCAGGCCGAGCGCGAAGCGCTGACGGCGATCGTCGAGTCGCGCGCGACGCTGCTCGACGACGATCCGTCGCGCGAACTTTCCGCCGCAGCACGCACCGATGTTCAATCGCGCCTGGCCGCCGCACAGCAGGCGCTGGCCAGCCTGCAGGGTGACGCACCGCTCGTGCTGCCCTCGGTCGACACGCATGCCGTAGCCGCCGTCGTCGCCGACTGGACCGGCATCCCGCTCGGCCGGATGGTGCGCGACGAGACACAGGCCGTGCTGAAGCTCGCCGAGACCCTCGGCGAACGCGTCATCGGCCAGCGGCATGCGGTCGAACTGATCGCCGAGCGGATCCAGACCGCGCGCGCGAAGCTCGACGATCCGACCAAGCCGCACGGCGTGTTCCTGCTGTGCGGGCCGTCCGGCGTCGGCAAGACCGAGACCGCGCTCGCGCTGGCCGACACGTTGTACGGCGGCGAGCGCAACGCGATCACGATCAACATGAGCGAATTCCAGGAGGCGCACACGGTCTCGACGCTGAAGGGCGCGCCGCCCGGCTACGTCGGCTACGGACAGGGCGGGGTGCTCACCGAGGCCGTGCGCCGCCGGCCGTACACCGTCGTGCTGCTCGACGAGATCGAGAAGGCGCATCGCGACGTGCACGAGATTTTCTTCCAGGTGTTCGACAAAGGCTGGATGGAGGATGGCGAGGGGCGCGACATCGACTTCCGGCATACCGTGATCCTGCTGACCTCGAACATCGGCACCGATCGCGTGATGCAGCTGTGTCGCGATCCTGATCGCCTGCCCGACATGCAGACGCTCGCCGATGCGCTGCGCGCGCCGCTGCTCGACGTGTTCCCGGCCGCGCTGCTCGGCCGGCTGACCGTCGTGCCTTACTACCCGCTGACCGATGCGACGCTCGCACGCATCGTCGAGCTGCAGTTGCGACGCTTCGAGAAGCGGATCGACCTGCATCACGGCATCCGGCTGCAGTGCACCGACGCGGCGACCGCGCTGATCGTCGAACGCTGCCGGACCATCGAATCCGGCGGCCGGATGGTCGACGCGATCCTCACGCATACCGTGATGCCACGCATCGGCCGCACGATTCTCGAGGCCACGCTCGAAGGGCGTGCGCTGGCGTCGATCGAGGTGAGCGCGGCCGGCGGCGAATTCGCTTACCGGTTCGACGAGGAGGGAACGACGTGAATCGCGTATTCACACTCGACAGCCCGCACGGCGACGACCTGAAATTCCATACGCTCGACGGCAGCGACGAACTCGGCCGCCTGTTCGAATTCCGGATCGAGGCGCTGGCGGACAGCCACAGCCTGTCGCTGAAGGACTTGCTCGGCAAGCCCGTGACCGTGCGGATCGAGCAGCAGGACCTGTCGACGCGATACCTGAACGGGATCGTCGCACGCGCGACGCTGGCCGGCCGGCGCGCCGAACGGCACTACGGCTACGAGCTCGTCGTGCGGCCGTGGCTGTGGCTCGCGACGCGCCGCTCGGACTGCCGGATCTTCCAGAACCGCACCGTGCCAGACATCGTGCAGGAAGTGCTGGCGCCGTATGGCTTTCCGATCGAGAACAAGCTGACCGAATCCTATGTGCCGCGCGAGTACTGCGTGCAGTACAACGAGACCGATACGGCATTCGTGTCGCGGCTGATGGAATTCGAGGGCATCTATTTCTATTTCCGGCACGCGGCCGACAATCACACGCTCGTGCTATGCGATGCGATGTCGTCGCACGTCGCGTTGCCCGGCTACGAAACGATCCCGTACATCGCACGGGATCGAACCGCGATCGCCGACGAGGAGCACATCGACGCGTGGCTGCCCGCTCAGGAGGTAAGCGTCGGCAAGCATCAGACCACCGACTACGACTATACGAAGCCGCGCGCCGATCTTTCGTCGCAGAAGGTCGATCCGCGCGGCCACGATCACGACAGCTTCGCGTCGTTCGAATGGCCGGGCGGGTATCGCAACGATGCGCCGGGTGCGCATTACAGCCGCGTAAGGCTCGAGGAACAGCAGGCCGAGCATGAGCGGGCGAGTGCCGAGACGGACGTGCGCGGTGCCGCGCCCGGGTATCTGTTCACGCTCGAGCATTGCCCGCGTGCTGACCAGAATCGCGAATATTTGATCGTGCGGTGCCAGTACCGCTTTCAGGAGAACGCGTATGCGAGCGATCAGGGCGCCGAGGCCGTCGTGCATCAGACGATGATGATCGTGCAGCCGTCGAGCCTGCCTTACCGGTCGCCGCGAGAGACGCCGAGGCCGCGCACCAATGGGCCGCAGACGGCTACCGTGGTCGGGCCGCCGGGGGAGGAAATCTGGACCGATCAGTATGGGCGCGTGAAGCTGCAGTTTCGCTGGGATCGGTATGGGCAGAGCAACCAGGATTCGTCGTGCTGGGTGCGGGTGTCGAGTCCTTGGGCCGGGGGTGGGTTTGGGGGCGTGCAGATTCCACGCGTGGGCGATGAAGTTGTGGTCGATTTCCTGAATGGCGATCCGGACGAGCCGATCGTGACGGGGCGGGTTTTCAACGGCGAGAAGATGCCGCCGTGGGGGCTGCCGGGGAGTGCGACGCAGAGCGGATTGTTGTCGCGGTCGTCGCCGGGCGGGACGACCGAGCACGCGAACGCGTTCCGGTTCGAGGACAAGAAGGGCGCCGAGCAGCTGTGGATGCATGCGGAGCGGAATTTCGACGCGGAGACGGAGGCCGATCACACGCTTTCTGTCGGGAACAACCACACGCATACGGTCGGGAACGACGAGACGATGCAGGTGAAGAACAACCGGCAAAGGAGCGTCGGGCAGAACGAAACGGTGAATATCGGCAAGAGCCGGGTCGCGCAGATCGGGGTGGATGAGACGCATGGGGTTGGCGGGAACCGGACACGAACGGTCGGGAAGAAGGAGACCGTGACGATCGCGTCCGATCGTGAGGCGACGATCGGCGGCAGCCACACGGAGTCGGTCACACATGCCAAGACCGAAACGATCGGCGAAGGCAAGACGCTGAACGTCGGACAGATGTATCAGACGACGTCGAAGGACATGAAGACGCTGGTGGCCTCGGCGCACACCGAAGAGATCGGCACGCGAACGTCGACGATCACGAATGCCCATACGCACACGGTCGGCGGCGAACACACCGTCAATGTCGGCGCGAACCATACGACGAACGTGCAGCATCAGGTGCTCGTCAACGCCGGCGACCAGCTTTCGCTCGTCTGCGGGATGTCCAGCATCGTGATGAAGAGCGACGGCACGATCGCGATCCAGGGCATCAACGTGACGTCGACCGGCACGGAAAGCCACAGCGTAAACGGCAAGACGGTGACGTCGTCGGCGACCGCCGAACACACGGTCGAAGGTGCCGTCCTGAAACTGAATCCCTGACGGAGGCTCGCACGAATGCAGAACTGGCAGCCGACCAATCCGGTGGAGCGCAGGTTCATGGATGCGCATTCGGACTGGATGAGTTTCGCGAAAGAGCAGGACGCGCGATTGATGATCTGGCAGACCGACGAGACGGATGCGGAGCTCGTCCGGCTGTATTTCCAGGTCCAGGACGAAACGTCGTGCGCGGTCAGGACCATGCGGGCGTCGTTCGTCAATGAAGCCGGTTATGCGACAGCGTTGGCGGACGAGCTCATCGCATTCTACGACAGCCGGCGGGAGGCATCCGATGCTCAGGGCATGCGTGCCGACTGGCAGGCGCCGTACGACGATGGCAAGAATCCGATGCTGTATCTCTTCGCAGTTGCCGAAAGCCTGATGCAGCACCATCCGGACATTTTCCCGGCGATGGTTTTCGTGCTGGAGCCGCTGAAAGTGCGGGATAACGCGGCGTGGGTGCGATGGATGGACGATTTGCTGTCGATCATTGCGGTCGCGCCGCAGCTTGCCGAGCGTGTGCGCTTTGTCGTACCGCGTATCGATATCGCGCCGTTTGCGGCGCTCATGCAACGGCATCGCACCGCGGTGCGCGTCGTGCAAGGCAAGTATTCGATGGCGAGTGTGCCACGTGAGCTGCTGGCGGAATCGGGGGAGCGCGGGCCGAGCGGTGAGTTTCGACGGCATTTCGTGATGCTGACCGAGATGATCGAAGGCGGTAATCCCTCTCGGCTGGAGGAATTGCGTGCGGCGGCACTGAAGGTTGCGGAGTGCGAGCAGTGGTTCGATCAATGCGTTGTCGTGCACCTGATTGCGGGAGCCGCGTATCTGAAATGGCGCGATCGGGCGCGGGCGATCGAGGCTTACCAGAGCGCCGCCAGCAGTGGCATGCGCGCGGTCGAGGCCGGGCATCCGGCAGGGCACAAGCTCGTTGCGAACGGGTTGTTCGGCGAGGCGAGCGTGCATTTGACGCACAAGGATTATGCGCACTCGGCTTACTGCTACGAGCGTGCGGCGGCGTCGACTACGGCGGCGAAAGATGGGTTGATGACGGTCGAGGCGTGGCGGATGAGCGCCGTGTGCTGGGAGCGGGCAGGGGAGCGCGAACATGCGCTGGAGGCCGGGTTCAATGCGCTCGATGCGGGGTTGATGATCGACGAGCCGATGCGGGCGAACAGTAACCTGCCGATGGTTGTCGAGTGGATGGTGTCGCAACTGGGTGCGATGGACCGGCGGCGCAACGCGTTGAGCGAGAAGGTCGCTGCGTTGCGCGGCGGGCGCTGAGCGGAGGCCGAAACCGTGGCACTTCCAGCCGTCAAGCATCTCGATCCGGTCGTCGGCGTCGACCTGCATTCGGTGTTGGTGGCGCCGAGCCCGACGCCCGTGTTCCTGCCGCACCCCCATATCGGGTTCATGCTCGACCTGCGCGAATATGTGAACGCCGCCTTGGGCGTCATCGGCGCGATCGCCTTCACGATCGTCGAGGAAAAGGCGGTCGAATATCTCAAAGACCACCCGGACGACGCGAAGAAACTCGACGACACGCTCAAAGACGCCTCCGGTGAGCTTCAAAAGTTGGCGAAGGATCCGACTGTCGCGCAAGCGCTGAAGGGTGCAAAGACTGCAGGCGATATCGCAAACGCGATGGGTGCCGGCGTCGGGATGGGCAGCATCGCAGGTCGGCCGATCTTCGTGAACGGAATGCTGCGTGCTACCGCCGGCACGCACGCATTCCATGCGCCAGCGCTGCATTTCCCGCTCGGCGAATCGTTCGCGCCCCCCGATCCGGACCCATCGAACGACGCGGAAGCGTACATGGGCAGCAAGACCGTCCTCGCGAACAACGACCCGATGGCATTTCTGGCGTTGCCGGCAATGAGTTGCTGGGCGCTCGGGCTGGAGCCGCCGACGCACAACGGTGCGCATACGAAGCGCGAGCATCTGTCGTTGCCGACGTCATTCATGCTGCCGATTCCGACCGGACGACCCGTGCTGGTGGGCGGGCCGCCGATCGTCAACATGGCGGCGCTTGCGAAGGGCTTGTTCAAGGCATTCCGCGGGTCGGAGTGGGCGAAGACGCTGGCGGATAAATTGCATTTGAAGTCGGGATTTCTGCGGTGCAAGGTGCTTCACGCAGAGCCTGTCGATGCAATCAGGGGAGAAGTGGTTGTACAGCAACACGATTTCACGATCACCGGCCGCCTCCCGTTGGTGTGGGATCGCCATTATGCGAGCCACGATATGCAGGATGGAGCAGTTGGCGTCGGCTGGAGGACACTTGCAGATGTCCATTTGAAATTGATGCGGAACTCAGGAACAGTGGGTGTCGCCGCATATTTTTCGGATCACTCGACGGCTTTCGACACGATGCCGGAGACGGTTGGGATACAGACTTGTGTATATGACTGGCAGTATGGACATGCCTTGTACCGGCAAGATGATCGCCTTGTCCTGCGTACGTATGCCGGGATCGAACATGAATTTGTGTTGCCGGAACGCTGGAAACATGCGGTAGCCACGCTCACTGAGGGTGCCGCATTGATTCTTCCCATTGAACGGATGGCCGATCTCAGCGGCAACGCGTGGACATTCGAGCGCGGACCGGATCGAAACCTGGTGCGCCTCGTTGAATGGAAGAGCGATGGTAAAACCGGACGCGTTATCAGGTGTGATCCAAGGTCCGGTAGCCAGATCGGAAGCCATTCAAGTCTGCTCGCTACCTTGACGCTAATTGACACAAGCGGCCGTATCCACCCCCTCGTCAGCTACGAGCACGACCGAAACGGGAATCTGATTACCGTATTCGATGCGATGAACCACCCACATCGGTTCACATATGACGACGATCATCGGATGGCAAGTCACACAAGCGCGCGGGGAATAACGTTCTACTACAGCCATCGACACTACGATGACGATGTGTGGCGGGTCGATCACGCGTGGGGTGAAAGCGGCCTCGTCGACTACCGCTTTGACTACGACATCACGCATCGGGAAACGCGGATCACAAATTCGCTAGGGAACCAAACGATCCTACAGGCGAACGAGCGAGGCATACCGGTCGCAAGAATCGATCCACTCGGGAACGTAACGAATTATCGATACGATGCCCGGAGCCGTACGAGCGAAAAAATCGATTCAGCCGGGCGCACTACGACATGGAGATATGACGAATATGGAAATCTGGTTACGCAGACGCTACCGGATGGAACTGCCGTATACGCCCAGTACAACGAATTTGGTAAGCCGATATGTGTAACTGCACCCGGAGACAGGCAATGGCACTACGCATGGGATGAACATGGCAATCTGCTTGCGCAGACTACACCGATACAGACGCGCATGCACTACGAGTACAACTGGCTTGGTCAGCTTGTCAGGCATACGGGACCACGAGGTGCAGTGACGCGCTTCGACTACGATCACGATGGAAATCTCGCAGAGGTAATCGACGCGCTCGGACATCGCACCCGATATACTTTCGATGCCCGAGCCAATATCATCGCGACAGTCAACGCGTTAGGCCACATGAGTCGCTACGAATATGATCGCAACGGCAACCTCATACGGGCGATCGAACAGGGAGAACGGGAAACCTCTTACAGTTACGATGCCAACGGGAACCTGACACGCTATCGCAATCCAGATGGCGAGGTCACCCAATTGGAATACTCTCCGCTTGGACATATCAGCAAACACTTGGCACCGGATGGTGGCGTGGTCGAATACCGCTACGACACTGAAGCTCGTCTGGTTGGTATAGTCAATGAGCGCGGCCAACTGCATCAGATAAAGCGCGACCCCTTGGGGCGCATAGTCGAGGAGGTTGACTACTGGGGTCAACCACAGCGGTACGAATACGGCGCAACGGGTGCGTTGTTGCGTAGCATTGATCCGTTGGGACAAACGATCGAATATGAAACGGATACGCTCGACCGTCTCGTGCAGAAACGAATGCCGGATCCACGGCAACCTGATGCGATTCGTGCTGATTTTTTTTCCTACGATTGCCATGGAAATTTGATAGTCGCAGAAAATCCAGATAGTCGAATCGAGCTAGCTTATGACGCTGTCGGTCGTGTAACGGAGGAGCGACAGGGCAACGATTTTGTGATTCTGCATACATACGACGCCGCCGGTAACCGAATTGAGCGTCAAACGCAACTCAACGTAAGCGGCATCGTTACGACACATACTGTTCGCTATGGTTACAACGCCCTCGATACAGTCAACTCGATCCAGATCGATGACGCGATGCCCATTACATTCGAGCATGATCCACTCGGACAAGTCATTCTCGAACATCTTGGAGCAGAGATGCGGCGTGAAATCTCGTACACGTCCGACGGACTACTTGCGAAACATACACTGCTCACTGGCACCAGCGTTTTGTTCGCCAGCGAATATGCGTACAACGCTAATGGCGAAGTGATCGGGAAGGGTGACTCCCGCTTCGGCACCGAGGGTTACCAGTATGACCCTGTAGGAAGGCTGACCGCACACCTCGATCCTACCGGTAAATTGCAAGAATTCGCATACGATTCTGCTGGAGACTTACTTAGCATTCGAACTCGAAATGGGCCGCAAAGAAAGATTATCAACATAAGGGGCAACCGCGGAAATCGGATTCTTGATGAGGAATCAAACGATCCCCGCTGGGTGTACGATCAGCGAGGAAATTTGATATGGAAACGTGAATCACAACAGGATTTGGCACTCCAATGGGATGCACAAGGGCTACTGATCGAGTCGTTGGCAACTCGACCTCGATCGTCGGACTCTGAACCAGGCGATGGCGCACTTAACATTCGAACGCAGTATATCTATGATGCTTTTCGCCGTCGACTCAGGAAGACGACTCTCGCAGTGCATGGTGCAGGAACGCAAGCAACGTTCCAATTCGCTACAACAGCGCGGCGAAGCGTTAGCCACTTTTTTTGGGACGGCGATGCGCTCGTGGCTGAACTCGCTGAAGGCGATGGAGGACATCCAGCATATCGATTGCCCTATGGCTTGATGCTCGATGAGGATCAAGCCCCGAGACAGCCTGAAGGGCGAGTTCGAAAACACCAAGAATGGGTCTACTATCCAGATACGTTTGTTCCACTAGCCTGCGTTAGCGATGCCGAAGCAGCGAATACCCGTTCCAAAAATTGGCGCAATCGTCGGATTTCCTACTACCGACGTGATATAAATGGTTGCCCAACCCAAATGATCGATTCCAACGGACGTGAGGTTTGGTCTACGGGCATCAGTAGCGGATCGACGGCTCCAATGAACACGAACGACTACAACCCGATTCGTCTTCAAGGGCAGTATTGGGACGTAGAAACAGGGCTACATTACAACCGACATCGATACTACGACCCGTTTCTCGGAGGCTTCATATCCAAGGACCCTTTAGGCTTGGCTGCTGGAGTCAATTTGTATCGTTACGGGCCAAATTCAACAGTTTGGACCGATCCGCTTGGATTTCGATCCAGTAGCGCGCAACCGAATAATAATTTCCCGTGGGACCTTGCGCATATACTCGGGGATCTCAATCGAAATAATGACCCGCCACTGAGTGGCTTCCACCTTAATCGTCCACAGCGAAGGCGAATTCGAGACTGGGGCGCCGGCCCGGGCGAACCCAAGCTATATCCCGTTCGAGTGACTCCGCTCGGTGGCCCCTGTCTCCATGGAGCATACAAAGGACAGATCGAAATCGAAGTCGGTAATCGTTGGGAAACCGTTGCCACGAACAAGAGCTTCTTCCCTGACCACTGGAATGCAGCCGAGTTGCGCAGGCAATTGCAATCAATTGATCCGCACGATCCGTCGAAATGGCATTTCGACCCAATGACCCGGAGATTCGAGGGCACAACAGCGTCCGGACTTAGGATTGCCGGATACGAAGATGAATGGGGAGGGGAATACCGTCCTTTTCCAGAGTGTCACTGACTGCACTGGAGCGCATTGCAGGCAATCAAGGCTAGTCTACACGGCTCCCCAGACATGCCTTGAATTTTACATAACGTGAATTATCAACGTTAAATCTTGTAGTAGCTTTTTAGAAATGTCGTGTTCTAGCCATTTAGAAATGTCGCGTTTGGACCTCGGTAAGCTTGCCGGCTCCCCGTCAGATCATGGAGCCGGCGATGCACCGAACAGCACTGGTGACATTGAACATGAGAGAACTCGACCGTCTGAAGGTAATCCAGGCCGTAGTGGATTTGGGCGTGAAGCCTGGCCGCGCGGCCGAACGCTTGGGCCTGACGGTCCGGCAGATCGAGCGGCTGGTGATTCGATACCGGGAGTCTGGCGCGGTGGGCCTGACCTCGCGCAAGCGTGGCGGTCCTGGCAACCGGCGGCTGGATGCGGAGTTGGCCCAGCGGGCCCTGACGATCATCCGGGATCGCTACGCCGATTTCGGGCCGACACTAGCGTGCGAGAAGCTTCGGGAATGCCACGGCATCCAGCTCGCCAAGGAAACGGTACGGCGGCTGATGACGGAAGCTGGTTTGTGGGTGCCACGCCGGCAACGACCGCCGAAGGTCTATCAGCCACGAGCACGGCGGGCGTGCCTGGGTGAACTGATCCAGATCGACGGCAGCGACCATCGGTGGTTCGAGGAACGGGCGCCGGCCTGCACGTTGCTGGTATACGTCGACGATGCGACGAGCCGGTTGATGATGCTGCACTTCACGCAGACCGAATCGACCTTCAGCTACTTCGAGGCGACGCGAGCGTATATCGAGCGCCATGGCAAACCGGGGGCGTTCTATAGCGACAAGTACAGCGTGTTCCGCAATACAACGCCGGGCAAGACTGGTAATCGGGTGACGCACTTTGGCCGCGCGATGTACGAGCTGAACATCGATACGTTTTGCGCAAACAGCAGTCCGGCCAAGGGGCGAGTCGAGCGAGCACATCTGACGTTGCAGGATCGCTTGGTCAAGGAGATGCGGCTGCGTGGGATCAACACGGTGGCCGACGCCAACGCTTACGCGCCCTCCTTCATGGCCGCCTACAACACACGCTTCGCAAAGCCGCCGAAGAGCGACTTCAATGCACACCGATCGCTGCGCGCCGACGAGAATCTCGACTTGGTGATGACGTGGCGCGAGCCGCGGAAAGTGACGAAATCGCTCACGGTGCAGTACGACCGGGTGATGTACTTGCTGGACGATACGCCGGAGAATCGGAAGCTGATCGACCGAACGATCGAGGTTTGGGAGTACCCGGATGGGCGCATGGAACTCCGAACAGAGGGTCGCGTGCTGCCCTGCAGGCAGTACGACCGGCTGGCCGAGATCGATCAAGCCGCCGTTGTCGAACGCAAGCGTTTGAGTCACGTGCTGCAGGTCGCGCAAGCCCTTCAAGCACAACGCGATAACAGCCGGATTGGTAAAGCGCCATCCCGAGCGCATCGAGGTGACTCGACCAAGACGAATCGCAACGCACCTCAACCGGGCAAAAAGAAGCAGCGTGAGTTCACGCAGGCCGATGTCGAGCAGGTGGTTGTGGATATTGCTCGGCGCAAACAGACGCAGCAACCACCCCGCAAACCTGGCCGTCGGTCTGCAAGGGACACTGGAACTGGCGTAAGCGCCCTGCCCGTTGTCGAATTTGATCTGATGTTTGAATTCATGGTGCAACCCCCTTGCGTCTCCCGCAACCAGTCCTGAGCATGTACGTCCACTTGTTGACCCTCTCCGGCATGTACCGCATGTCGGAGTGGCGTCAGGGCAATCGTGCGTCGCGGAAATTTTCAGAGGTTGACTGACAGCGAACTGCTTCTTGACGTGGAGCGCATCGCATAAAAAGCATCGACACGGCGCAGATTGATGCGAGGGAGCACTTGTAAATCGGATGTAAAGTACATCCATCAGGAAAAATGACAGCAACCCGCGTCGGCGTTCGCGTCGAGTTCGCTGCAATCGATGCACCAGCGCTAAGCGCAAGTTTCCAGGAAACCCGAAATCGGGCGACGTTGCGATTCCACGCAATTTCGCAGCGGACCTTTCCTGTGCAGCGCCTTAATCGACCGTCACACGATCTCCAATAATGACCGCTCGATCCGTCGGCCCACGTGCCGACGCGACCCACCGGCGATCGGGCCGGAGACCAACGATAAAAAATCCTATGCATTCCTATAAGACTGGACAGCCCGCCGGCACGCGCGCTGCTGTGACGCACGCCGGCCGTCGCACCAGTGCGCTCCCGGAGACCATGATTGCTGCTTGCGTGGCCGGATTCATTCCGTGCGTCGCGCACGCGCAGAGCAGCGTGACGCTGTACGGCCTGATCGATACGTCGATCACCTACGCAACCAATCAGCGGACGCAAGGCGCCGGTTCTCCGGGCAGCGGCAGCGTCGCGCTGACGAGCGGCGCATTGAACGCATCGCGCTGGGGGCTGCGCGGCCGTGAGGATCTCGGTGGCGGGACAGCCGCGGTCTTCGCGCTCGAAAATGGCTTCTCGGGCACGACCGGCAAGCTGTCGCAGAAAGGCGTCGACATGTTCGGCCGTCAGGCGTGGATCGGTGTGAGTTCGCGCACGGCCGGCACGCTCACGTTCGGCCGCCAGTACGACCTGATCCTCGATTTCGTGACGCCGCTTGGTGCGTCGGGCCCCGGCTGGGGTGGCAATCTCGCGGTACACCCGTACGACAACGACGACTCGAACCGCAACCTGCGCATCAATCACGCGGTGAAGTACACGAGCCCGACGTATCGCGGGCTGACGTTTGGCGCGCTGTACGGGTTCTCGAACACGGCCGGCGCATTCTCGAACAACGCCGTCTGGAGCGCGGGGCTCGGCTATGCGAACGGACCGCTGAAGCTCGGCGCCGGTTACCTTAAGATCAGCCGCGACCGCAACGCGTCGAACCCGGACGGCGCACTGAGCACGGTCGACGGCTCGGCGACGATCACGGGCGGCAACCAGCGGGTCTGGGCCGTGGCCGGCCGCTATGCGTTCGGTCTGCATTCGGTCGGCGCCGCGTGGTCGCACTCGGCCACCGACGGCGTGAGCGGCGTGCTCCAGGGCGGCGGCATCACGCCGCTGAAGGGTGAATCGCTGGTCTTCGACAACTTCACGGTCGACGGCCGCTATTGCGTCACGCCGGCGTTCAGCCTGTCCGCCGCGTACACGTACACGATGGGCCGTTTCGACACGCGCACGGGCCAGACGCGCCCGAAATGGAACCACGTGGTCACGCAGGCTGGCTATGCGTTCTCGAACCGCACGGACGCGTATCTCGAAGCCGTCTATCAAAGCGTGAGCGGCGGCAACGGCAATCCGGCGTTCAACGCAACCGTGTGGACGATGACGCCATCCGCCAACAGCAACCAGGTCGTCGTCGCGCTCGGATTGCGGCACAAGTTCTGATACCTGCGCTGGTTCGCGCCCGACAGGCGGTCGCGGTTTAAGCCTCGCTTAATCGTCGCTGCCTACGCTGGAATGGCCGCGCCGGTGCGCGGCCATTCCGTGCCCGACACGCTTGCGCCGCACGCGCCTGCGCAAGCGAAAAGCCGGGATTGCAACGCAACGCAACACAACGCGCACGCGCTGCGGGCGCGGCGCTGCATGTTGCCCGCGCGCCACGCGCCCTCCTGGTGCACAGCGCCCTTCGACGAAGGCGGAGCACGTCATGGACACCCCTTCCCCGCCGCTTCAAACGATCGACGTGCAGCGGCGCACGTTGCTCATCGCGACGACCGTCACCGGCGGCATCGGCTGCCTCGCGACCGCGATTCCGTTCGTCGACTCGCTGTCGCCGCCGGCCAGTGCGCTGGCAGCCGGCGCGCCGGTCACGGTCGACATCGGCTGGCTCGCCGAAGGCGCGATGATGACGGTCGGATGGCGCGGCAAGCCGGTCTTCATCGTCAACCGGACGGCCGCGATGCTCGATGCCGTGACGAAAGCCACGCCGATGGTCGCGGATCCCGCCACGCTGCATCCGTTCTCGATGCCGTTGCCAGACTATTGCCGCAATCCGTTCCGCGCGCGGGCCAATCGCCGCAACCTGCTGGTGGTGGTCGGCGTCTGCACGCATCTGGGCTGCACGCCGATTCCGCGCTTCCAGGCGGGTGCGCAGCCGAACCTGCCCGACGACTGGCCGGGCGGATTCCTGTGCCCGTGCCACGGCTCGACCTACGATCTCGCCGGGCGCGTGTTCCGCGACAAGCCCGCGCCGCAGAACCTGGACGTACCGCGCTATCTGTTCACGTCGCGCACCGAACTCGTGATCGGCCGGGACGAGCACGGCGACGCGTGACGCCGCTGCCCGCTGCTGCGGAATCGCGCATCCCGCGCCGCTCGCGCAAGCAAGAATGCGTCCTGCCCCGTTTCCGCGCGAAATAGACGAAGAAACTGGTCACGCTGTGACATTTTTCCTAATCTAGTTGCAGCGGCGCCGTGATTCGGCGTTCCTGCGGAGACAATCTTTCATATGGCACATCGCTGGCTTACGAAAGTGCATCGCACGACGCACGGAAGCCGGCACTTTCGTGCCGTCTCGGCCGGATTCGTGACATGCCGGTTCGCACCCGCGACGCTTTCCACGCAGTCAACCGCAGGAGACGCACAATGAGCAAAACGAACCGATTTGCGGTGCTGGCAGCTTTCGCCCTGCTGGCGGGTTGCCACCACGCGGCGAAAACGCCCGAGAATGCCGGTATGGCACCGGCGCCCTCGAGCGAGGCGGTCGCCACGGTTTCGGCCGACGATCTCAACAATCCGAACAGCCCGCTCGCAAAGCGCAGCGTCTATTTCGACTTCGACCAGTATTCCGTGAAGCCGGAATACCAGTCGCTGCTGCAGGCGCATGCCGACTACCTGCGCAGCCATCCGTCGCGCCATGTGCTGATCCAGGGCAACACCGACGAACGCGGCACGTCCGAATACAACCTCGCGCTCGGCGAACGCCGTTCGCAGGCCGTCATGAGCGCGCTTGAAACGCTGGGCGTGCAGGCCTCGCAACTCGAAGCGGTCAGCCTCGGCAAGGAAAAACCGGTCGCGCTCGGCCACGACGAAGATTCATGGGCACAGAATCGTCGCGCCGACCTTGTCTATCGTTGAGCGGATGCCGCCGCAGTGGCGGCATCCGGCCACGCATCATCCGTAGCCAGTCATGCAGCGACTCGCCGGGGCGCACCGCTCGCCCCGGCTGCGCGTCGTTGCGATGCGACTCAGCTCGTCTGGTTCATACGCACCATCATCCCGGCCGTCTCGTCGCGGCCGGGCGCGCAGCGCAGCGCCATCACGTACACGATCACGCTCCACACCGACACGGCGAGGCTGTCCCGGCCGAAACCGATCGCGCCGAGGCCGCCGCCGATCCCGCCCAGCCACGACAGCAGCCAGAGCCCGCCGAACCACGGCAGCAGCCACGCGATGTGCTTCCAGCCGAATTCGCGCGTGCTGCGGCGCAGGATCGCGTGATGGTACCGCGCATACGCGACGAACCCGATCGCCACCAGCGAGCACCAGCGAGAACAGGAAATTGTCGGTGCGAATGTCGATCTGGACCGATACGCAAAAAGCATGGAATAAACCGCCCGCCGGAAACGTTTCGTCATCGCGCGCTCGCCGGTTCACGCGAACCGCGTGGCCGCGCAGCCTGCGCGGCGAAAGGAGAGTGAAATGAACTCGGCAAGACTGGCCGCGGCACTGCTCGCGGCGCTGATGCTGGTGCTGTCGGCGGGATGTACGTCGTCGGGCGGCGGCGTATCGCAAGGCCCCGGCATGAGCCGGTATGGCGGTGCGGGCGGCAGCGGAGGTGGAGGTGGTGGTGGCGGAGGGGGCGGCGGTTACTGAGGCGCCGTCGGACAGGTTCGAGCGGGACGTCATGCGCGAGCGCAGCCGGAAACCGGCCGCGTCGTGCGCGACGCCCCGCTCCACCACACGCGTTATCGACGCATGGCCTTCACGTCGGCCGGCGTGACGTTCGCGGGCTGGCCGCCCCACGTCGCGCGCAGGTAGTTCGCGAGCTGCGCGAGTTCGTCGTCGCTCAGCGTGTGCGCGAAACCCGGCATCGGCTGCAGGTTCTCGAAGCCGGCGAACTTCTGCTCGTCGATGCCGTCGAGCATCGCGACCAGCAGGTTGCGCGAGTCGCCCTGACGCAGCGTCGAATTGCCGTTCATCGGCACCGCCACGTGCGGCTTGCCTTCGCCGCTGAAGCCGTGACAGCCCGCGCACACCGCGAGATACACCGAGCGGCCGGCCGCGAGCTGCGCGGCGTCGGCCGACACCGGCTTCACCGGCTGCGGCGCCGGCGGCGTATCGCCGAGCAGGTACACGGACAGCGCGCGCAGGTCGTCCTTCGTCAGGTATTGCGTGCTCAGGTGCACGACCGGATACATTTCGCCGAACGCCGAGCCTTGCGGCGCGATGCCGACGCCGAAGAACGTCTGCAGGTCGGTGCCCGTCCAGCCGCGCGCAGCGAGGCCGGCCGGCGTGATGTCCGGTGCGGCCACACGGCCGAGCGCGGCGCCCGCGAACGGCTTCGCGCCGTCGAGCTGGCCGGTGAACGCGCGCGGCGTATGGCATTCCGCGCAGTGACCGAGCGCGCCGGCCAGATAGCGGCCGCGTTGCCAGTCGGCGGACTGGCCGCTCGATGCGTCGGGCAGGCTGTCCTTCAGGAACACCATGTCCCAGAACACCATGCCGAAGCGCAGGTTGTACGGGAACTTGAGTTCGTGCGCGCGGTTTTCCTGCGCAACCGGCTTCACGGTCTTCAGGTACGCGTACATCGCGTCGGTATCGGCACGCGTGAGCTGCCGGTACGACGTGTACGGCATCGACGGATACAGGCGCTTGCCCGGCGCCTTGCCGTCGTGCAGCGCGGCGTAGAAGTCGTCCGCGCTCCAGCTGCCGATCCCGTGATCCTTGTCGGGCGTGATGTTCGAGCCGTAGAACGTGCCGAACGGCGATTCGAGCGGCGCACCGCCGGCGAACGGCGCGCCGTCCTTCGCGGTGTGGCACGCCGCGCAGTCCGCGGCCTTCACGAGATAGCGGCCGCGCGCGACCGGGTCGGCACCGGGCGCGCCGGAAGCCGCGCTCGAGGCCGGCGCGTCATGGCCGCCGCAGGCGGCGAGCAGCAGCGCGCAGGCGGCCGCGAGTGCGGGCAAGCCTGCGGCCCGCGCGGCACGATGGGCGAATGTGCGTTTCATGCGGCGTCCTTCACGAGTCCCGGCGTCGTCAAAATCACGTCCTTCACGGCTTCGTAGTAGCGGACGTAACCCGTGCAGCGGCAGATGTGCGCATTCAGCGCATCGGTGATCGTGCGCTCGACGTCGGCCTTCGCGATCGGCTCGCGCTTCAGGCGCTCGATCAGCACCGTCGCCGCGTTGACGAAGCCCGGCGTGCAGTAGCCGCACTGGAAGCTGAAGTGCTCGAGGAACTTCTGCTGGATCGGTGACAGCTCGACCACTTCGCCCGCTTCGTTACGCTTCGCGTGGCCTTCGATCGTGCGGATCGAACGGCCGTGGAAGAAGTGCGCGCCGGTGATGCAGGTGCGCATTTCCTCGCTCGTGCCGTCCGGCTTGTCGACGATCACCACGCATGCGTGGCAGATGCCCTGCCCGCAGCCGAGCCGCGAACCGGTGAGGCCCGCGTACTCGTGCAGGAACTCGATCATCATCAGCTCCTCGGGCACCTGCATCGGGCCGACGGACTTGCCATTGATGTTCACCGACAGCGGCTTCTGCTGAAAGCGGACGAGCGGACGCTCGACGGCGACCGGCGCGGCAGCGGGTGCGGCCGGCGCGGATGCCGGAGCGGCCGAAGCCGCGTCAGGCGCGGACGCGCCGGTCGCCGTCGCGCTGGCGCTCGCGGCCGAAGCCGCGGTTTGGGCGGTCGTCATGCGAGCACCTCCTGAATCTTTTGCGGGGTCACCGGCAAATCGGTGAAACGATGGCCGATCGCATGCGCGATGCCGTTCACGATCGCACCAACGACGGGGATCATCACCACTTCGGCGACTCCCTTCGGCGGATCGGTCTCGGACAGCGGCGGCAGGATGTCGCCCGTCTGCGACCACACGGCGACGTCGGTCGCGCGCGGCAGCTGGTAACGGTTGAAGTTCCACGTGCCGTTGCCGGGGCCATCCTCGTAAAGCGGCAGGTACTCGTGCAGCGCATGGCCGATGCCCATCGCGAGGCCGCCCTGCAACTGGCCCGACACGAGCTGCGGCGAGATCTGATTGCCGCACTCCATGATCGAGTGATGCGCGAGCAGCTCGACCTTGCCGGTCGCCTCGTGCACGGCCAGCTCGACGAGCGTGCCGACTGCCGTGTAGTACGTGACGGCGGCGTTGTTGCGGCTCGTCGGCGGGATGAACACGCGCTTGCGGTCCAGCACGCGGTAGCCGTTCGCGGTCGGCGCCAGCGTGCCGCGCATCGCGGTCGCGCCTGCCGGCGCGGCGGTGCCCGGCATCGGGCCATCGTCGCCGGTCTTCGGCGCGCCGACGCGCAGCGACAGCCCGTCGATCGGCAGACGATCGACCGCGCCGCCTACTTCAAACTCGGCGTCGGTCCACTGCCAGCGGTTGAACACGTGCACGACGGCGCCGGTCGGCAGGCCGAGCGCATGCGCCTGCTTCGCGAGCTGCTCGAACGTCAGCGGCTCGAGGCCGTCGGCGGTCAGCTTGCCGTCGACCCAGCGCGCGTCCTCGATGCGGATCGTGTACGGCGCGGCCTGGCCGCCGCCGAGGCCGCGCGTCCAGATCGACATCGCGGCCGGCCACAGCCCGTAGCGGAACACCGCGCGCGCGGCTTCGCGCGTGCTGTGCGTGAAGTAGTACGCGGAGTTCGTCGCGCTCGACGGCGACGCATAGCCCGGCGACCAGCGCGGGTTCGCGCTCAGGCGGTCCTGGTCGGCCTGCGACATCAGATACGGATCGCCGCTCGTCTCGACCGGCAGGTCCGGCCATTCGGTCAGCGCGACGCGCACCTCGGTCGCGGGACGACCGAGCCACTTCGCGACCGCGACGGCTTGCGACGTCGACATCCCGGTGCCGATCTCGGCGGCCGTGTGATGCAGCGACACCTTGCCGTTCTCGTCGAATTCGACCTTCGCGAACGATGCCTCGGCACCCGTGCCGAAATCCTTCTGCACGCACGCGAAGCCGACGCCGTAGCGCCTGCCCGGGTTCGCTGCCTCGAATTCGGCCTTGCGCGCGGCGCGCCGCGTCCACAGCGGATGCTGCTTCGCACGCTCCAGCACTTCCTCGACGCGCAGCGCGCCCGCGGGAATCGCGCCCTGCGTGTTCTTCATCCCCGAACGCAGCGCGTTGCGCAGGCGGAAATCGATCGGATCGAGATTCAGTTGCGCGGCGATTTCGTCGACGGCCATCTCGGTCGCGGCCATGCTCTGCAGCGTGCCGTAGCCGCGGGCCGAGCCGGCGTCGATCGCGCGCGATGCGATCGCGACCGCCGCGAGATCGCTCTTCGGGAAGTAGTAGATCGATTGCGCGGCCGTCGCGCCGACCATCGCGACCGACGGCGAGAAGTTCGAGCGCCCGCCGCCGTTCGCCTCGAAGTCGCCCTTGAACGACTGCAGCAGGCCCGTGTTGCGATCCACCGCGATCCGGTAATGCATCTTGAACGCGTGACGCTTCAGCGACGTCTGGAACTGCTCGTAGCGATCGTTCGCGAACCGCACCGGGCGGCCGTCCGCATACAGCGCACAGACGAGGCCGTAGAACGGCACGTTGAAGTGATCCTTGGAGCCGTAGCCGACCGTGTAGCACGGATGCACGAACAGCTTCTTCACCGAGAAGCGGCACTTCGCGACCATCGCGGCCGCGTTCTCCGCCACTTCGAGCGGCGACTGGGTCGGTACGACGAGGTGCAGCGACTGCGTCGCGGCGTCGTACCAGCAGTTCGCGTTGTCGGGTTCGAGCGCGGCGGTATCGACCGACTGCGTGTTGTACTCGCGGTCGAACACGAGCCAGTCGGCCGACGGACGATCGAGTTCGGCCGCGATCTGGCCGGCCAGGAACATCCCCTGCTCGTCGAGCTTGCCGTGCTCCTTGCCGTCCGGCCAGACCGGCAGGTGCTTGCGCATCATGCTCGGGAAGATCGGCGCGTCCTTCAGGCTCGAGTAGACATCGTCGTCGTAGGCCGTCTTGCCGCCCACGCGCACATAGCGGAACGTGCCCCACGGATCGCGCTCGAGCGGGCCGGTGACAGCGCCGTAGCGGATCACGTCGTCGCGGAACTTGAGCGCGTTCTTCGCGAAGCGAAAGCGCGCGAAGTCGTGATAGATGAGGATCGCGACCGCATGGCCCAGATACGCGGGCGTCTTGCCCGCGGGCAGCAGCATGTCGTCGCCGTAGAACGCCGGGAATGCGACGCCGTCGCGCGCGAGATCGTCGGCCGTGACCACACGGTCCGGTTTCAGTTCGTCGCCGAGCAGCGACAGGTCGAAACCTGCGTAGATGCGGTCGGCCTGCGTGACGCGCAGGATCAGCGCGTGCGACTGCTGCTGCGGCCAGTGCGGCATGTCGGCCGCGCGCACGTCGCGGGCGAACACTTTCGCGCCCGTGACCTTCGCGATGCCGTCGATGCGGAATTGGGGGATGCCGGTGACGCTATCCCATTTGACGGGTGTGAGGAGTTTTTCTTCGAAGAGCGCCGCGAACGCGCGGCTGCCGATGGGCGCGACGTAGACCGCGACGCCCGCCAGCACGCTGGCTTTCAGAAAACCCCGCCGTGACAGGCCGTGGTTTTTCATTGGGATAACCTCCTGATGCGGCTCGGACGGCGATCGGGTGTCGCGGCGTTCGGAGCGGCGCGCATTCTGGCATTGTTTTGGATATATCGCCTATAGTATTTCTCGCATGAATTACTTATTGGATTTCTTATGATCGGATTCAGACGGGCTGTGGCGGCCGGTCGCGGGTGGCATCCGCGCGAGGCAACGCGGCGGCGCGGGGCCGCATCGAGCACCGTCCGCCGATCGCGCGCCATCGGCAGGCCACGTGCGGCGCGCGGCGAATCCGATCCACGGGCGGCTACCCGACATCGTCCCGTCCGCAACGATCCTGCCCTCGCGCCGGCGAATGCGCAAGGCTCTCGCGGCCGTGGTTTACGACTACTTGCCGACGCGCCCGCACGGCACGCTCGGTCGATGTTTCATGGTAATGTCGTGCGCATCCGGCTCGCCGGTCATCCCGCCACGTGCCGTGCGGGCCGGCCGGCGGTGAATCGCATCGTGTCGAGGTCAAAAAAGCCATGGCAGTCAAGGCACGCCTCCTGAACGCTGTTCTCGCCACCCCCCCCTGCGGCAATCACCGCGTGACGGCCGCACTGCGCCCGTCGATGCTCGTCACGCTGTTCGAGGACGTGCGGCCGATGGCACTATCCGGCCTCGCCAGCGCGTTCGTCGCGGCGATCGCGCTGATCCGGCTCCAGCAACTGTGGTGTTTCGTGTGGCTCGTCGTCGACGTCGCCCTGCTCGCCGCGCGGCTCGCGATCGCACGCGCATATACGATACGCCGCGCCGCCGGCGACGATCGCGCCGAATACTGGGCGCGGCGCTATGCGCCCGTGTCGCTCGCCGCGTGCTTCGTGCTCGGCCTCGGCGTGATGGGCTGCGTGGATGCGCCCGACGTCGAGCTCGGCACGCTGTCGGTGATGGTCGCGGGCGGCGTGTTCGGCGGGATCGCGTCGCGCAATTCGGCGCTGCCGCGGCTCGCGATGACGCAGGTCACGCTCGGCGTCGTGCCGATCGGCATCGGCGCGCTGCTGGTCTCCCGGCCGGGCGCATGGCTGCTGCTACCTCCGCTCGTGATCTATCTTGCCGCCATGCGCACGGTCGTCCAGCGCCATTACCGCGTGCTGGTCGCACTGATCGCCGCACGCCAGCGCAATGCCGAGCTCGTCGCGCACTTCGACGCCGCCCTGACCTACATGCCGCACGGCCTCTGCATGATCGACGGCGAGAGCCGCGTGATCGTCGCGAACCGGCGCACCGCACAATTGTTCGGCTCTCCGCGCGAAATCATGCTGGACACGCCGCTGCCCGACGTCGTCGCGGCGCTGGGCACGAACACGGTCACCGATCCCGACGGCGCCGGTCTCGCCGCGCAATGCGACGTCTGGCTGAGCCACGACGAACCGGAGCCGCTCGACATCACGCTCGCCGACGGCCGCCAACTCGAACTGACGCGCCATCGCGTGCCGGACGGCAACGCGGTAATCATCGTCGAGGACGTGACCGCGCGCCGCCGCACCGAGCAGCACATCCGGCACCTCGCGCGGCACGACGCGCTGACGGGATTGCCGAACCGCCACGAACTGCATGCGGAACTCAAGCGGATGCTCGCGCATCGGCCGCGGCTGCCGAGCGCCACGCTCGCCGTCATGTATCTCGACCTCGACGGCTTCAAGGCGATCAACGACCGGTTCGGCCACCAGGCCGGCGACGAAGTGCTCACGCAGGTCGCCGAGCGGCTCGGCAAGACGCTGCCGGCCGGCGAGCTGGCGGCGCGGATCGGCGGCGACGAGTTCGTCGTCGCGCTCGACGCCACCACGATGCAGGCCTGCTCGGTCCTCGCCGCGCGCATCATCCAGCAAATCTCGGCGCCGTATACGCTGTCGATCGGCGAAACCGTGAGCTTCGGGATCAGCATCGGCATCGCGCTCGACGACGGGCACGGCTCGCCCGACGAACTGATCCGGCAGGCCGACAGCGCGCTGTACGATGCGAAGTCCGCCGGCAAGGGGATCTACCGCTTCTATTCGGCCGGCAGCCGCCGCGTGGCGCCTGCGGCCGCGAGCTGAACGCACTGGCGCCCTCGTTTCCGCCGCCCGTTTCCGTCGCCCGTTACCGCGCTTCCCTGTACGTCCCTTCGCTTCCCGCGATTCATTTCCGCAACACGTTGCCTGGCACGGCGCGTGCGCGCATGTGTTCGCGTCGCACGGCCATGTCACGTGACGTGTTCCGTAACATCGGCCCGCGCCGCGCGTCACGATCGCCGCAGAAGCCCGCACGATCTCAGCGTTGCGCGGTGTTTCATGGTTGGCACTCTTATTGCTCCTTGACTGGAAAAGAGGATGTCAGGGGAGCCCGCACATGAATACCGTCGAAGTCCTCAGTCGCGCAGAAACGATCGATCAACTGGATGTGATCGACGGTGCCTCGCTGATCCGGCGGCTCGTTTCCGAGCGCCGCACGACCGCCGCCCGTGAAGCCGTGTGCGTCGACAACCCGCCGCTGACGCTGTACGGCGCCTTTCGCCAGGGCGTTACCGATCATGCGGCGCGACGCGCGAATCCGTATCGTGCCGGCAGCCGCTTCTGGGCGCTGTGGGAAGAAGGCCGTATCGAAGCTGAAACGTCGGGGCGTTGACGCGATCGCGCGTGCCGGCCCTGTCGCGACAAGGGGCTGACGCGCAACGCGGCGCGCGCGAGCCCGCAAGCGTTTCAGCGCTGCAACATCGCACGCGGCTGGTCCCGTTGCGCATGTCGTGTCTTCGCGCATGGGTCGAGTGACGGCATTCGGCGCCGCGCGCACCGCGCCCGCCGCGCGGCGGGCGTTTCCCGATAAGATGGCAGATTCCCGTTCTTCGAACGATGCCGCCATGACCGCCTCCTCTTCACACCGAAATCCCATCCACTGCGAAATCGACCTCGATGCACAAGGCAAGCATGCGGGCTACCTGCGCCTGCCGCATTCCGTGCATCGCTCCGCATACGGCTGGCTGCCGATCCCGATCGCGTCGATCCGCAACGGCGACGGTCCGGTCGCACTCGTGATGGCCGGCAACCACGGCGACGAATACGAAGGCCAGATCATCGTGTCGCAGCTGATGCGCGAGATCGATCCGGAGATGATCAGCGGGCAACTGATCCTGCTGCCGATGGCGAACTTCCCCGCGGCGGACGCGGGCCTGCGCGTGTCGCCGCTCGACGAGGGCAACCTGAACCGCAGCTTCCCCGGCGATCCGGCCGGCACGCCGACGCAGATGATCGCGCACTACATCGAGCATGCGCTGCTGTCGCGCGCGCAGTATCTGGTCGACCTGCATTCGGGCGGCAGTTCCTTGCTGTACCAGGGCGGCAACATGCTCGCGATCGATCCGCTCGACGACGACGAAGCCGCGAAGCTCAACGGGCTGCTCGTGGCCTTCGGGCTGCCGAACGCGCTGCTGCACGCGCCGAACCCGGTGCATTCGGCATCGGCCGCGCGCCGGCAAGGCGCGATCTCGATCGTCACCGAACTCGGCGGTGCGGGGATGGCCGATCCGGCGCTGATCCGGCTCGGCCGCCACGGGCTGCTGCACTACCTCGGTCATATCGGCCTGCTGCGCGGCCCACTCGTGCCCGACGCGCCGCCGACCGTCACGCGCTTCCTGCGCGTCGACGGCGATCGCCACTTCGTCTATGCGTACGAACGCGGGCTGTATGAACCGCTCGTCGAACTCGGCGACCAGGTGACGGCCGGCCAGCCGGCCGCATGGGTGCACTTCCCCGATACGCCGCTGCGCGAGCCGGTGCTGCATCGCTTCAAGGGCGACGGCGAAGTGGTGTGCAAGCGCGTGCCCGCGCAGGTGCAACGCGGCGATTGCCTGTTTCAGCTGGCGGAGGCGTCGACGCCGCCGCGCCTCATCGGTCAATAGGCCAAATCCGGATCCATCTCTTTCCTGTGCTGTCTGCCGGTAATCGCGGACGGCACGCGTGCGCCATTAACCAACCTGACAAATTAACCCTTTTGGTTATGATCGCAGATGGAAAAGAGAACGCCTCACTGCAAGCTGTCCCGGGTCAAGGCACTCATCGAGATCGGCAGCGTCCGGATGACGACGAGTGCGGTATTCGGCGCCCGGCAACCGGGTTTCACGGAAACGGAGGCAATCGGTGTCGTGATGTCGCTGGACACCGCCGATTTCTACAAGAGCATGACGACCTACGCCGACCACACGATCTGGCAGGACGTCTATTGGCGTCGCACCGTGAACGGCGACGTATATCTGAAACCGACCGTGATAGACGACGTGTTGATCGTGTCTTTCAAGGCGCGATGAAAATGAAGTGTCCTGCGTGCGGTGCCGCGAAACTGGTCCGTGATACACGAGACATCCCTTACACGTACAAGGGCCGCTCGACCGTCGTTCGCGATATAACCGGCGACTTCTGTCCGGCCTGCGGAGAGTCGGTGCTTGATATCGACGAGGCAACCCGGCTTGGGGAAGCGATAGGCGAGTTCAACAAGCAGGTGAACTCGACCATCGTCGACCCGAAGTTCATTGCGAAGGTGCGCAAGAAGCTGATGCTGGATCAACGCGAGGCGGCAGAGCTATTCGGCGGCGGCGTCAATGCGTTCTCGCGCTACGAAACCGGCAAGACGAACCCTCCGCTTGCCCTGGTGAAGTTGCTCAAGATTCTGGATCGTCATCCCGATCTGCTTGCCGAAGTGCGCGCAGCCTAGGGGCCTGTTCACGCTCGCCGTTCGGCATTGCGCGTGCGTGGAACAGGAAATTCGACGCATGCGCACCTTCCTCGTCGCCCCTTCCCCTGCAAGCCTTCTGACTTCCCCCGCGAAATCCTTATCGAAATTGCTTCGTTCGCCTTTGCCGTCCGCACCGCTAACGTGTTCCAAACGGCGGCGGCACGCCGGATGTCTCGCAGGATACCCAACGGCCGCCGCCATCACGACAACCGCGTCGCGATAACGGAACAGACCGGACGGGCCGTGTGCCCCGCCCCCGCCAGGAACGTCCGCATCGCGCGCCCTTCGCGATGCCCATGGCCACGAACGACCGCATCATCGACACGACACCGCTCGACGTCCGCGCCCAGCCGCTGATCGACGCGCTGATCGACGAATACGCGACGCGCTACGACGCGTACCGCCCCGACAGCCGCGCGTCCGCACGCGACGAACTCGCGCGTTATCCGGCCGGGCTGTTCGCGCCGCCCGAAGGCGCGTTCGTGCTGCTGCTGCGCGACGGCGAAACGATCGGCGGCGGCGCGTTCAAGCGCTACGACGCGCAAACCGCCGAACTCAAACGCATCTGGACCCGCGCGGACCTGCGCCGCCAGGGGCTCGCACGCCTGATCGTCGACGCGCTCGAACTGCGCGCCGCGCAGCAGGGCTATCGACGCGTGTATCTGACCACCGGCTTTCGCCAGCCCGAAGCGTGGGCGCTGTACGACCGCACCGGCTATACGCGGCTGTTCGATTCGTCGATCGAGCCCGAAGCGTATTTCCACCTGCGCTTCGGCAAGGATCTCGCCGATCCGTCGCGCACGTCGACGCTCGCCGACCTGTGGGCGCCGCTGCCTGAAGCAGTGCTGCCGCGCTGAACGCCCCGCCTCATCCACTTCCATTCCGTACGACACGACAACGACAGGACGCATCCATGCAACGAGCCGCACCCTTCACGCCGCGCGCGATCCGCACGCTGGCCGCCGCGCTGATCGGCGTGACCGCGATCACCGCCGCCGCCGCGACCTTCGACCTGAGCCCCGAGCAGCGCGGCCGTCCGCGCGGCACGGTCGATGCGGCCGTCGAGCGCGCGGTGCCCGCGTCATTCAAGTTCGCCGAAGCCGGCACGCTGACGATCGGCGTTGCACCGAGCCTGCCGCCGATCAGCTCGTATGCGACCGACGCGCGCACGGTGATCGGCTTCGACGCGGACGTCGGCCAGCTCGTGTCCGACAGCCTCGGCCGCAAGCTGAAGATCGTCCCGCTTGCGTGGGCCGACTGGCCGCTCGCGCTCGAATCGGGGAAAGTCGACGCGGTGATCTCGAACGTCACCGTCACCGAGGAGCGCAAGCAGAAGTTCGATTTCTCGACCTACCGCAAGGACCAGGTCGGCTTCTACGTGCGCAACGACAGCAAGATCCAGTCGATCCGCGAACCGAAGGACGTCGCGGGGCTGCGCATCGTGACCGACGCCGGCACCAACCAGGAAAAAATCCTGCTCGCGTGGGACCGCGAGAACGTCGCGCACGGCCTGAAGCCGGTGCAGGTCCAGTACTACGACGACCAGGCGATGCGGATCGTCGCCGTGCAGTCGGGCCGCGCGGATGCCGTGTTCAGCGTGAACTCGGTGCTCGCGTACCAGAGCGCGCAACAAGGCAAGACGCGGCTCGTCGGCGCGATCAGCGGCGGCTGGCCGCGCACGGCCGACATCGCGATCGCGACGCGCCGCGGCAGCGGGCTCGCCGATCCGCTGACCGTCGCGCTGAACGGGCTGATCAGGAACGGCCGTTACCAGCAGATTCTCGAGCGCTGGAACCTCGCCTCCGAAGCGATCGACCAGTCGCGCACGAACCCGCCGGGCTTGCCGAAGAGCTGAGCGCCGTCCCTTCCACGCGTTGTGCAGGAACGCCGAACACCATGTCTTATTCGCTTTCATTGCTGGACAAGAGCCCGATCGCCGACGGCGCGACCGCCGCCGACGCGCTGCGCTTCACGACGACCCTCGCGCAGCGCGCGGAACAGCTCGGCTACGAGCGCTTCTGGGTCGCCGAGCATCACGGCGCGCCGGGCTTCGCGAGCTCCGCGCCCGAGATCGTCGTCGCGCACCTGCTCGCGCACACGTCGCGCATCCGCGTCGGCTCGGGCGGCGTGATGCTGCAGCACTACAGCCCGTTCAAGGTCGCCGAGTCGTTCAGGCTGCTCGCCGCGCTCGGGCCGGGCCGCGTCGATCTCGGCGTCGGCAAGGCGCCCGGCGGACTGCCGCTGACCACACGCGCGCTGCAGTGGTTTCACGACAAGGCGAAGAAGCCCGACTTTGCGGGCCAGCTCGCGGCGCTCGATGCGTTCCTCGGCTGGGGCGTCGCCGAAGATCATCCGCTTGCCGGCGCGCTCGCGATGCCGGTGCCGCCACACGCGCCCGAACGCATCCTGCTCGGCGGTTCGCCCGACAGCGGCGCGCTCGCCGCGCGCCACGGCTGGCGCTTCTGCTATGCGGGACACTTCAACGGCGACGACGCGAACCTCGAGCGCTCGCTGGCCGCGTATCGCGACGCGGGCGGCACGCGAGCGCTCGTCGCGCTGTACGCAGTCGCCGCGCCGACCCGCGACGAGGCCGAGCAACTGATCGGATCGCTCAAGATCTTCAAGCTGCAGTTCGCCGGCGGCCAGAGCTTCAACCTCGCGAGCGCGCAGGCCGCTGCCGAATTCGCGCGGCAAAGCGGCGCGTCCGACTACCGGATCGACGAGCTGCGCCCGACCGTGCTGGCCGATACGCCCGAGCGCGTGCACCGCACGCTCGATGCGCTGAGCCGGCGGCTCGACGTCGACGCGTTCGTGATCGACTCGCCGGTGACCGATTACGCGGCGCGGCTCGCGTCGGCCGAATGGCTCGGCGGCGCGCAGTCGATCACGCCCGTACAGGCGGCCCTTTCGGCCGAACGTTCCCTTACCCCCGACCAGAACGCGTGACGCTCCCATGACGACCCGACGATCGATTCCCTTCGGCCTGATGCTGCAAGGCGCAGGCAGCCACATGAACGCATGGCGGCACCCGAGCAACCCGCCGGACGCGAGCATCAACCTCGACTTCGCGATCGGCATCGCGCGCAAGGCGGAAGCCGCCGGCATCGCGTTCGCGTTCGTCGCGGACGGCCTCTACATCAACGAGAAGTCGATCCCGCACTTCCTGAACCGCTTCGAGCCGCTGACCGTGCTGTCGGCGCTCGCGGTCGCGACCCGGAAGATCGGGCTCGCGGGCACGATCTCGACGTCGTACAGCGAGCCGTTTACGGTCGCGCGCCAGCTCGCGTCGCTCGATGCGATCAGCGGCGGGCGCGCGGGCTGGAACGTCGTGACGACGCCGCTCGAAGGCACCGCGAAGAATTTCGGCAAGGCGCATCCCGAGCATGCGCTGCGCTACGAGATCGCCGACGAATACCTCGAAGTCGTGCAGGGGCTGTGGGATAGCTGGGACGACGACGCCTTCGTGCGCGATCGCGCGACCGGGCGCTTCTTCGATCGCGACAAGCTCCACACGCTCGACCATCACGGCCGCTTCTTCCAGGTCGCCGGCCCGCTGAACATCCAGCGCTCGCCGCAGGGCCAGCCGGTGATCTTCCAGGCCGGCTCGTCCGACACGGGCATCGGGCTCGCGGGCAAGTATGCGGACGCCGTGTTCACGCATTCGCCGTCGCTCGACGAAACGGCTGCGTTCACGCGGCGCGTGAAGCAAAGCGCGGTCGAGCACGGACGGCAGCCGGGCGACGTGAAGATCTTCCCCGGGGTCGGGCCGATCGTCGGCCGCACGGCTGCCGAGGCGGAAGACAAATACCAGGCGATCCGCGACCTGCTGACGATCGACGAGGCCCTCGCCTATCTCGGCCGCTACTTCGATCACCACGACTTCACGCAGTACGCGCTCGACGCGCCGTTCCCCGAACTCGGCGACCTCGGCCGCAACAGCTTCCGCTCGACCACCGACCGGATCAAGGCCGACGCGAAACGCAAGCATCTCACGCTGCGCGAGACGGCACTCGCCGTCGCGACGCCGCGCCCGAACTTCATCGGCACGGCCGAGCACGTCGCCGACGAACTGATCCGCTGGCACGACGCCGGTGCCGGCGACGGCTTCATCCTCGGTTTCCCTGTACAGGCGCAGGGCGTCGACGACTTCGTCGACCTCGTGATTCCGGTGCTCGAGGCGCGCGGCCGCTACAGCCGCGACCTGCCGGGCAGCACCCTGCGCGACCACCTCGGCCTGCCACGCAAGGCAAGCCGTCATGCGGCGCCGGACGCCGCGCAAAAACAGGACGACGCGGCCGAAGCGCACGCGTAACGCCGATGCGCCGACGCCCCGCTACGCCCGGCGCTTCCGACCGACCCGATCGAGGACCTACACCGACATGAGCGACACGACCCATCTCGGCGGCACGCTGCCGCCGCTCACCTCCCACGGCGTGCGCAACACCGGCACGCACCTGCGGATCGTGCCGGCCCGGCACCGGTCGCGCACGGCCGGCACCGTGCTCGCGCTCGTGCTGATCGCGCTCGCGCTGCGTTCGATCCTCGGCAACCCGCAATGGGGCTGGCCCGTGTTCGCCGAATGGTTCCTGTCGCCGCCGGTGCTGTCCGGGCTCGCGCGCACGCTGGTGCTGACGCTGCTCGGCGCGGTGTTCGGCTTCGCGCTCGGCGCGTTCGTCGCGCTGGCCCGGCTGTCGCGCTCGCGCCTGCTCGCCGCCAGCGCGTGGACCTTCGTGTGGCTGTTCCGGTCGATTCCGCTGATCGTGCTGCTGCTGATCCTCAACAACCTCGGCTACCTGTACGAACACGTGCGGCTCGGCGTGCCGTTCACCGACATCGTATGGTTCGACACGCCGACCACCGACCTGATCAGCCCGTTCCTCGCGGCCGTGCTCGGCTTGACGCTGAACCACGCGGCGTTTTCCGCCGAGGTGATTCGCGGCGGCATTCTCGCGGTCGACCAAGGGCAGCTCGAAGCCGCCGCCGCGCTCGGCCTGCCGCGCGGCCGTCAGACCGCGCGGATCGTGCTGCCGCAGGCGATGCGCGCGATCCTGCCAACGGCGTTCAACGACCTGATCACGCTCGCCAAAGGCACGTCGATGGTGTACGTGCTTGCAATGCCCGAGCTGTTCTATACGGTCCAGGTGATCTATCGCCGCAATCTCGAGGTGATTCCGCTGCTGATGGTCGCGACCGTCTGGTACCTGATCATCCTGACCGTGCTGTCCGCGATCCAGGTGCAGGTCGAACGCCACTATGCGCGCGGCGCGCTGCGCAACCCGCCGCCGTCCGCGCTGACGTTCGTGCTGGTGCGCGTCGGTGCGCTGTGGCGGCGTGCCGCGGCACGCAACGCGACAGTCGCCGCAACGGCCCGCGATCACGCCGCAGTCGCTCCGGTGCCGCACACCGGCGGCGAAATTGCCGTGCACAACGTATCGAAGCAGTTCGGCCTGCAACGCGTGCTCGACAACGTGTCGTTCGTCGCGCCGCGCGGCAGCGTGACGGTGATCGTCGGGCCGTCCGGTTCAGGCAAGTCGACGCTGCTGCGCACGATCAATCATCTCGAACGCGTCGACGACGGCTTCATCGACATCGACGGCGAGCTGATCGGCTATCGGCGCGACGGCGACGTGCTGCACGAGTTGAAGGAGCGCGACGTGCTGAAGCGGCGCACGGCGGTCGGGATGGTGTTCCAGAACTTCAACCTGTTTCCGCACCTGACGGTGCTCGAGAACCTGATCGAGGCACCGGTTGCCGTCGCGGGCGTCACGCGCGATGCCGCCGAGCGCACCGCGCGCACGCTGCTCGCGCGCGTCGGCCTCGCCGACAAGGCCGATGCCTATCCGCGCCAGCTGTCCGGCGGCCAGCAGCAGCGCGTCGCGATCGCGCGGGCGCTCGCGTTGCGTCCGAAGGTGCTGCTGTTCGACGAGCCGACGTCGGCGCTCGATCCCGAACTGGTCAACGAAGTGCTCGACGTGATCAAGGAACTCGCGCGCTCGGGCACCACACTCGTGATCGTCACGCACGAAATCGGCTTCGCGCGCGAAGTCGCGGACAACGTGCTGTTCATGGAGCGCGGCCGCGTCGTCGAGTCGGGTCCGCCCGCCGTCGTGCTCGACGCGCCGACTCATCCGCGCACGCGCGCGTTCCTGTCGCGGGTGCTGTGATGCAAGCGGCTCACGACCTGCGAGGAGACCGCCGATGATCGACCGACGCCAGTTCATGACCGCCGCGCTCGCGGTCGCATCCGGCCTGCGCTGGCATGCAGCCGATGCGGCCGCCGCGACGGCGGGCCTCGATCCGCGCCAGGCCGGCCGGATCCGCGCATCGCGCGACGACGCGGCGATTCGCGCGGCAAGCCACTATCGCTGGGTGCGCGATGGCGCATTCACGGTCGCGATCTCGCCGCACGCGCCGCCGGTGTCGACCTATGCGACCGATGCGCGCACGGTGGTCGGCGCGGATCCCGACTACGCGCAGCTCGTCGCCGACGCGCTCGGCCGCACGCTGGTGCTGGTGCCGATCGCGTGGGCCGACTGGCCGCTCGGGCTCACGTCCGGCAAGTACGACGCGGTGATCTCGAACGTCGGCGTGACCGAGAAGCGCAAGGAGAAGTACGACTTCACGACCTACCGGCTCGGGCTGCACGGCTTCTACGTGCGCACCGCGAGCCCGATCGCGAGGATCGCCGAACCGAAGGACGTCGCGGGCCTGCGCATCATCACCGGTGCGGGAACGAGCCAGGAGCGCATCCTGCTCGAGTGGAGCCGCCGCAATGTCGCGCAGGGATCGAAAGCGACCGAACTGCTCTATTTCGACGACGATGCGGCGGCACGCGTCGCGCTGCTGTCGGGCCGCGCCGATGCCGAGCTGAATCCGAACGCGTCGCTCGCATACGAGGCTGCGCGCGACGGCAAGATCCGCCGGGTCGGCGTCGTCAACGCGGGCTGGCCGGCGAACGCCGATGTCGCGATCGCGACGCGTCGCGGCAGCGGGCTCGCGCCGGCGCTGACGCTCGCGACGAACACGCTGATCGGCAACGGCCGCTACGGGCAGGCGCTCGCGCGCTGGGGGCTGCAGAGCGAGGCGGTGGCGCGCGCGGAGACGAATCCGCCGGGGTTGCCGTCGTTCTGACGCGATGGGCCGACGCACCGATGCACGAAATGAAATCGCCCCGGCACTTCACGATCGAAATGCCGGGGCGAAACGAAGAATCGACCGTCGTCGCGTCGTCGCCTATGCCGTCGCCGCCGCGTGATGCTGGTCGAGTTCCGCCACATGTGCATGAATCGCCGGAATCAGATCCCCCCCATAGGCCAGCGCATCGTCGAGCGGATCGAAACCGCGAATCAGGAACGTCGACACGCCGAGCCGGTAATACGCGCCGAGCGATCGTGCGACCTGCTCGGGCGTGCCGACGAGCGCGGTCGAGTTCCAGCGCGCGCCGGTCAGGTTCGCGACGCCCATCCACAGCCGCTCGTCGAGCACGTCGCCCTGCGCGGCCGCGGCCATCAGCCGCTGCGAGCCCGCGTTCTGCGGCGCATGGCCATCGATCGGCTGGCCGTTCGCGAGCCGCGCGGCACGCACGCGTTCGCGGATCGCCTCGGCCTTCTCCCACGCGGCGGCTTCGGTATCCGCGACGATCGGCCGGAACGACACGCTGATGCGCGGCGCGCGTCCGAACGGCGCCGCAGCGGCCCGCACGCGCGCGACCTGCTCGCGCACCGCGGCGAGCGGCTCGCCCCATGTCATGTAGACGTCCGCGTGCTGCCCGGCCACGGCCAGCGCGGCCGGCGACGAACCGCCGAAATAGATCGGCACGTGCGGCCGCTGCGCGCCTTTCACGACCGGCGACGCGCCGCGCAGCCGGTAGAACGCGCCGTCGTGATCGACCGGTGCATCGGCGAGCCAGATCCGTTTCAGCACGTCGAGATACTCGCCGGTGCGGCGGTAGCGTGCGTCGTGCGGCACGAAATCGCCGTCGCGCTGGAGGTCGATGTCGTCGCCTCCCGATACGACGTTCAGCGCGAGCCGCCCGCCGGTGAAGACGTCGAGCGTCGCGATCTGCCGCGCGGCGGCCGACGGCACGATCACGCCCGGCCGGTGCGCGAGCAGGATGCGGATGCGTTCGGTCGCGGCGGCCGCGAACGACGCGACGATGAAGCCATCCGCCGCGTTGCTGAAATGGCCGACCAGGACCTGGTCGAAGCCGGCGGCTTCGTGCGCCTGC
Source organism: Burkholderia sp. 10_S31 (assembly GCF_056930375.1). Classification (NCBI taxonomy): domain Bacteria; kingdom Pseudomonadati; phylum Pseudomonadota; class Betaproteobacteria; order Burkholderiales; family Burkholderiaceae; genus Burkholderia; species Burkholderia sp. 10_S31. Next base: position 2,038,125 of record NZ_JBXOWK010000001.1, on the reverse strand, counting down.
GCGAAGCGCCGCACATAGTCGGGCTGGACGGCGGCGCCGCCCGGTACGTCGACCTCCGCGCCGGGTGTCGCGGTGATCATGCCGATGATGTCGACAGGCATGTCGGGTTGTCCTTCTGGTGATTCTGGCGGTGGATCGGAATGGGACGACTCGGCGGCACGGTCACGGAGCGGCGGCCGTCTTCTGCGCAGGCACCGCGAACGCGCCTGCATACGAGCGGTCGAGCAGCTTCGCCGTGTCGTACGCGGCCGGAATCACGCCGGCCTTGTGCAGGAAGTCGGCGGTGTTCTGCGCATCCTTCGCGGCCGTGTCGTCGACGGGGCCCACGCGCTGGTGCGCGTTGTTGAGCCAGCGGTACGCGACGTCCGGCTCGAGCTTCGCGCGCTTCGCCCACAGGTCCGCGTACTCGCGCGGATGGCTGTCGACCCACTGGCGTGCGGCCACCACACGCCTCAGGAAATCCGTGATCTCCGCGCGCCTGGCCGTAGCCGCCTGCTCGTTCGCGGCGACGAAGCTGAGCGCGGGCATCAGCCCCTGCGCGGTCGTCACCGGCCGCGCGCCCTGCCGCAGCGCAAGCGTGCTGACGAACGGCTCCCACAGCGACACGGCGTCGACCGAGCCGTTCGCGAGCGCATTGGTCGCATCGATCGGCATCAGGTACGCATACTTGACGGAATCCGCGCGCAAGCCGGCGTGTTCGAGCGCGCGCAGCACGAGCTGCTGGCTCCACGCGCCGCGCCACACGGCAATGGTCTTGCCCTGCAGGTCGGCGACGGTGCGCACCGGCGAGTGCTTCGGCACGAGGATCGCGACGCCGTCGAGGCTCTGCCGCGACACCGCGACGACCTTCACCGGCGCGCCGCGCGCGGCCAGCGTGAGCAGCGCGGAATCACCGAGGAAGCCGATATCGATCGCGTTGCCGTTCAGGCTCTCGGCGACGGGCGCGGCGGCCTGGAAGTGCTTCCACTCGATCGAGTAAGGCAGGTCCTTCAACACGCCGGATGCCTCCATCGACGCCTGGATGTTGAAGTAGTTCTGTTCACCGACGCGCAGCGTGACGGTGTCTTTCGCGATGCCCGGCTGCGCGGCTAGCGCGAGCAGCAGCGCTGTGACGATTCGGCTCAACAACGTGATCTCCCCGGAGGTTGGCGGGCTGCCGCGTGATGGGGGCGCCCTTTGGTCCGCCGGGCCAGGCGGCCGGCGAACGGGATGGAACCGGTGAAGATACGTCGATCCGCGTCATGAGACAAACGCAATATTCTGCTTTGCAAAGATGCAAATATTTTATGGAAAGGCCGCCACGTAGCGACGCCGTCCGCCGGGTTGCAGGGAACCCGTTCGAATGATTCCTCGATAGATATTTCGCGCACGAAATAAATCACGAACTATATTTCGTATACGAAATAAAACCCGGAACGAGAACGGCCATGACGTCAGAACCCATCGAGTTTTCCGCTGCCGATGGCTACACGCTGCGCGGCACGCTGTGGTCGCCGGACGCGCCACCGCGCGCGCTGGTGCTGATCCATCCGGCAACCGCTGTGCCGGAGCGGTTGTATGCGGGCTTCGCGCGCTTCCTGACCGAGCGCGGCTTCGCGGCGCTGACCTACAACTATCGCGGCATTGGCGCGTCGCGGCCCGCGCGGTTGAGCGCGCTGCAGGCGCGCATGCGCGATTGGGTCGAGCTCGACGTCGGCGCCGCGATCGCGTGGGCACGCGATGCGTACGAAGGGCTGCCGCTGCTGGCGGTCGGGCACAGCGTCGGCGGCCACGCGATCGGGCTGTCGGCCGGCACTGTGCACCTGCGCGCGGCCGTGCTCGTCGCCGCGCATGCAGGCAGCACGCGGCTGATTTCCCGCGCGGCGGAACGGCTGAAGGTGCGGCTGATCCTGCGCGTGCTCGGCCCGCTCGCGTCCGCGCTGCTCGGCTACGTGCCCGGCAAGCGGCTCGGCCTCGGCGAGGACCTCCCCGCCGGCGTGTTCCGAGAATGGAGCCGCTGGACCACGCTGCCGCGCTACTTCTTCGACGATCCGACGCTCGGCGCGGCCGAGCGCTTCTCGAAGCAGCGGTTGCCGATCCTCGCGCTCGGCTTCGACGACGATCCGTGGGCGAACCCGCCCGCGATCGACCTGCTGGTAAGCTACCTGACCCGGGCGGCCGTCGAACGCCGCCAGATCGATCCGCACGCCGCAGGCAGCGGGCCGGTCGGACACATGGGCTTCTTCCGCAGCCGGCCCGGTACCGTGTTGTGGCCCGCGGTCGCCGACTGGCTCGCGCAAGCGCTCGACGCGCCGCGCGAAGCGGGCCGCCCGTCCCTTTCCATTGCTGCCGGGAACCGAGCTTGAGCGAACACCGACGACTGTTTTTCCTGTTGAACATCGGCCAGCGGCGCGTGCAGCGCTGGGTCGACCGCAAGGCCGAGACCGATTCGCGCGCGAGTGCCGCGCAGGCCGGCGTGTTGTTCTGCCTCGCAAAGCAGGACGGCGCGCTGATCGGTGAAGTCGGCGCGGCGCTGCAACTGGCGCCGTCCGCGATGACGGGGCTCGCCGACCGGATGGCGAAGGCCGGCCTGCTCGCGCGTCACGCCGATTCGGACGACGGGCGCGCCACGCGCCTGTTCCTGACCGACGAAGGTCATGCGGCGCTCAAGCGTGCGCGCGGGCTGCTGCGTGAGTTGAACGGCAAGCTGTGCGACGGATTTTCCGACGCGGAACTCGACGTCGTCGCGCGCTGGCTGCACGCATTGCAGGACCGCTTTCCGGCCGAGCGCTGAACGGCACGGACAACGCGTCGCGTCAGTCGCGGCACGCGGCACGCGGCACGCCATCGATACGATACGACCCGAGCGTCGCAACCGAAAGCGATTGCGATTCGCGTTTTCGATTCGCCTTTCCGGCATTCACGGCGGCAAATTTTGCGTTCCTGACGCACCGCTTCGGCAACGCTTTCCGACTACGCTCTGTTACAAAAAATTGCATCCCTTGGCGCATAGGGATCGCCTACATTGCAATCCACTTCGCTGCATTCGTCGTATGCACGGACTGGCCTTCCCGTCGGGTCCACATCCCAAGACGCGCCCGACAAGCAATGAAAAGAAGAGGAGTCTTAACCGACGTGCTGGCGGCGTCCAGCACACGCGGATAGCGATGACCGAAGCGGCCTCCTGAACCACACGACCCGACGCGTTGCACGGCATCCGTTGCCGCGTACCGGTTCGCGTTGCGTCGCCGCGCCGTCGCCACCGCACGTCAACGAGGAGCAGTCCATGCGACGCACGATCGTGTCCCCCTCCCTTGTCACCCGCGTCACCCGCCTGTCTGCCGCAGTAGCGATGGCCGCCGCCGCGGCGGCCCATGCCGACCCCGTGGTCGTGTCCGGCCCGAGTCCGTTCGCCGCCTGCACGATCGGCGGCCCCGGCACGAACTACGTGAACGCCGAGGTCGAACCGTGGCTGTCGGTGAACCCGGCGAACCCGACCAACATGATCGGCGTGTGGCAGCAGGACCGCTGGTCGAACGGCGGCGCCCACGGGCTCGTCGCGGGTTATACGTTCGACGGCGGCGCGACCTGGGCACGCACGCCGCAGCCGTTCAGCGCGTGCGCGCCCGGCGGGCTCAAGTACGAACGCGCTTCCGACCCGTGGGTGTCGTTCGGGCCGGACGGCACCGCGTACTCGGTGTCGATCTCGTTCAACCAGTCGAACAACAGCAATGCGGTCGCGGCATCGGTGTCGACCGACGGCGGACAGACATGGAGCAGCCCGGCCGTGCTGATCGCGAACGACGAGCCGACGACGCAGTTCTTCAACGACAAGGAATCGGTGACGGCGAACCCGGTGAAGGCCGGCACCGCCTATGCCGTGTGGGACCGCCTCGAACTGCCGAACGGCAACCCGTACGCGAACCTGCACACGGCCGCCTACCGCGGGCCGACGTTCTTCTCGAAGACGGTCGACGGCGGCAAGACCTGGAGCCGCGCGAAGGTTATCGTCAACACGCCGTCGCGTCAACAGACGATCGGCAACCAGATCGTCGTCGATCCGAAAACGGGCACGCTCTACGACTTCTTCGACCTGATCCAGCCGCCGTTCAGCAAGGCGGCCGGCAAGGTCGCATTCGTCAAGTCGACCGACGATGGCGCCACCTGGACGAAGCCGCAGGTGATCGCCGGGCTGCAGACGGTCGGCGTGACCGATCCGAACACCGGCGAGCCCGTGCGCACCGGCGACATCATTCCGGAGCCCGCGATCGATCCGGCGTCCGGACAGCTCTACGTCGTCTGGCAGGACAGCCGCTTCAACGGCGGCAGCTACGACGAGATCGCGCTGTCGATGTCGACGGACGGCGGCGCGAGCTGGAGCGCGCCGCTGCAGGTGAACACGCCGACCGGGCGCCCGGCGTTCAATCCGTCGGTGCGCGTCAACAACGCCGGCGCGGTGATGGTCACCTACTACGACTTCCGCGACCTGCAGGCCGGCAACACGACGACGCTGCCGACCGGGTTCTGGCGCAAGATCTCGCACGACGGCGGCGCGACGTTCGCCGACGAGCGGCGCGTCGGCGGCCCGTTCGACATGAAGATCGCGCCCAACGCGGAAGGCTTCTTCATCGGCGATTACCAGGGGCTCGACGTGCTGCCGTCGTCGTCGTTCCATCCGTTCTTCGTCCAGACCAGCGCAGGCAACCTGACGAACCGCACCGACGTGTTCTTCGCGCCGTGATGCGCGCGTGAGCGCAGCGCCGCCGCGACGTCCCGCGCGTCGCGGCGGCGTGCCCGAGTGCGTCAATGCATGTCGGTCAGCACGACGCGACCGTCGACTTTCCCTTCGCGCAGCCGCGCGAATATGTCGTTGATGTTGCCGAGCCGGTCGCGATGGATATGCGCACGCACCAGCCCGTCCGCCGCGAAATCGAGCGATTCCTGCAGGTCGCGCCGTGTGCCGACGATCGAGCCGCGCACCGTGATGCCGTTCAGCACGGTCGAGAAGATCGGCAACGGAAAATCGCCAGGCGGCAAGCCGTTCAGCGCCACCGTGCCGCCGCGCCGCACCATCCCGAGCGCCTGCGCGAACGCGCTGCGCGACACGGCCGTGACCAGCACGCCGTGCGCACCGCCGATCTCCTTCTGGATGATCTTCGCCGGATCGTCGGCCGACGCATCGATCGTCAGCTGTGCGCCAAGCTCGCGCGCAAGTGCGAGCTTCGCCGGGGAAACGTCGATCGCCGCGACGTGCAGGCCCATTGCACGCGCGTATTGCACGGCCACGTGACCGAGCCCGCCGATGCCTGAAATCGCGAGCCACTGGCCCGGACGCGTGTCGGTGACGCGAATGCCCTTGTAGACCGTCACGCCCGCGCACAGGATCGGTGCGATCTCGTCGAACGCCACCTGCGCCGGCAGATGGCCGACGTAGTCTGGATCGGCCAGCACGTATTCGGCATAGCTGCCGTTGACCGAATAGCCGGTGTTCTGCTGTCCGTGGCAAAGGGTTTCCCAGCCGGTGTGGCAGTACTCGCAGTGACCGCATGCCGTGTAGAGCCAGGGCACGCCAACGCGATCGCCCTCGCGCACGTGCGTGACGCCCGCCCCGACCGCCGCGACGATTCCCACGCCTTCGTGTCCGGGAATGAACGGCAGCGTCGGCTTCACGGGCCAGTCGCCGTCGGCTGCATGCAGGTCGGTATGGCAGACGCCCGACGCCTTGATGTTGACGAGGATCTGGCCCGCGCCCGGCGTCGGGATCGGCACTTCCTCGATCCGCAACGGTTCGCCGAACGCGTGTACCACGGCCGCTTTCATGGTTTGTGTCACGTGTCGCTCCTGTCTGGTCGATGACCGAGCCAGTATCCGGGCTGGAAACCGGAACGCCTTGATACGCATCAACGGGGCGAGAAACGCGCGCGAGCGCGGCGGATCCATCGCGCGGCAGGTTGCGCGGGCCACCGGCCCCGGCGCCGGTTTTACGACCCGCCTCTGCTTTCGCAGCTATTTCAGCCGTTGGTCGAAAACCCTGCAGCCCGACGCCGTTTTGCTTTGAATTCGAAATGATATAACATATCATTTCACGTGCTCGCCCGCTGCCCCCCGTTCTCATTGGCCGGCCCGGCATCGCCAAATCATGTTCCAGCGGGTCACTGCGCGCCGATGATGCAACAATATATCGTATCGATTGACGCCCGCATGCCCCGTTTCCCGATCCGATTCCAACCCATTCCAACCGATTCACCGACCATGCGCGACCTCCCTCGTCTCCCGCTTCGCCCGCTCTCGCCCGTTTCGCTGATGCTGTTCGCCGCCGTCGCGCACGCGCAGGCCGATACGCCCGCCCCATCGACACCAACGCCGACGCAAGCCACGCCGCTCGCGCCGATCTTCGTGACCGCGAACCCGCTCGGCGACACCGAACTGATCGCGCCGACCGTGCAACTGTCCGGCGACGCGCTGACGCGCCGCCAGGCCGATTCGCTCGGCGAAACGCTCGACGGCCTGCCCGGCGTGTCGACCACCACCTACGGGCCGATGGTCGGCCGCCCGATCATCCGCGGGATGGATGGCGACCGGATCCGGCTGCTGCAGAACGGCGTTGCCGCGTACGACGCATCGTCGCTGTCGTACGACCACGCGGTGCCGCAGGACCCGCTGTCGATCGAGCGCGTCGAGATCGTGCGCGGGCCGGCCGCGCTGCTGTACGGTGGCAACGCGGTCGGCGGCGTCGTCAACACGATCGACAACCGGATTCCGCGCGAGGCGATCGAAGGCGTGACGGGTGCGCTCGACGCGCGCTATGGCGGCGCGAATTCGGTGCGCGCAGGCGCCGCACAGGTCGAGGGCGGCAACGGCCGCTTCGCGTTCCATGTCGACGCATTCGACCGCGAAACGAGCAGGTTGCGGATTCCCGGCGATGCGCGCAGCAGCCAGCAACGCGCGCTCGACGATCCCGACACGCCGCAACCGGCCGGCAACGTCCCGAACAGCGACGGCCGCGTACACGGCGGCGCCGTCGGCGCGTCGTACACGTGGGCCGACGGTTTCGCGGGTCTGTCGTACAGCGGCTACGAATCGAACTACGGCTCCGTCGCCGAGGACGACGTGCGCCTGCGGATGCGCCAGGAACGCCTCGCGCTCGCGTCCGAGGTGCGCAACTTGAGCGGCCCGTTCACGAAGCTGAAGTTCGATTTCGCGTACACCGACTATCGCCACAAGGAAGTCGACAACGGCGAAACGGCGACGACCTTCCGCAACCGCGGCTACGAGGCGCGCATCGAGGCGCGGCATCGCAGGATCGGCCCGTTCGAGGGCGCGATCGGCGTGCAGTTCGGCCAGAACACGTTCTCGGCGCTCGGCGACGAAATGCTCGTGCCGTCCACGCGCACGAACAGCGTCGCGCTGTTCGGCCTCGAGGAATGGCAGGTCGACCCGGCGCTGAAGCTGAGCCTCGGCGGCCGCTTCGAGCACGTGAAGGTCGATCCCGATCCGGCCGGCGTCGAGAAATTCGCGCTCGCGCAGCCGCGCGACTTCAATGCCGGCAGCGTGTCAGCCGGCGCCCTGTTCTCGCTGACGCCCGTGTGGTCGGTCGCGGCGAACGTCGCGTACACGGAACGCGCGCCGACCTTCTACGAGCTGTACTCGAACGGCCCGCACGACGCAACCGGCCAGTTCCTGATCGGCAACCCGAACGCGTCGAAGGAAAAGGCCGTGTCGACCGACCTGTCGCTACGCTATGCGAGCGGCCCGAACCGCGGCAGCGTCGGCGTGTTCTACAACCGCTTTTCGAACTACCTGACCGAATACAACACGGGCCGCCTCGTGAACGACGACGGCGAACCGGTCGCGCCCGGCACCGGCGAGGCGCTCGACGAAGCGATCTATCGCGGCGTGCGCGCCGAGTTCTACGGCGTCGAACTCGACGGCAAGTGGCGCGCGTTCTCGCGGCGCGGCCATACGGTCGACCTGGAGCTGACCGCCGACTACACACATGCGCGCAACGTCGACACCGGCCAGCCGCTGCCGCGCATCGCACCGCTGCGTGCGACGCTCGCGGCCGACTATGGCTATGGCCCGTTCGGTGCGCGCGCGCAGGTCACGCATGCGTGGTCGCAGCACCGCGTGCCCGACAATGACTTCTCGACGGACGGCTACACGTCGCTCGGCGTGATGCTCACATACAAGTTCCGCGTCGGCGCGACGCACTGGCTCGCCTACCTGCGCGGCGACAACCTGACGAACCAGGAGATCCGCTACGCGACCTCGGTCGTACGCGGCTTCGCACCCGAAGGCGGCCGCAGCGTGATGGCCGGCCTGCGAACGACGTTCTGACCGTCGAACGGCCTGCCGCACCGGTCGCGGGCCGTTCGACCGGGCGCACGTCCGTGCACCCGTTTTACGGGACCGAATCGCACCGCAGACCGCGCAAAAATAAATGCGCAGTTCACCCATCAATCAAAAATGCAATCGATCGGATGGTTCGATCAACCGATCTCGAATCTATTAACTTTCGATAATGACCAATATCGAGTTCCGCGTATGAACGTGAGAATCATCAGTGATCGCCGGCTTTTTTGATCTAGATCAAAGAGGCCTTCCCATCGGGGTTTCCGGCGAGAAAAAATCGAAATCAGGGTTTTCGAAGGGTAAAGAAATATCCGATACACCCGTTAATGACGGCACGAGCCCGTATCCGGTCGAACAATAAATCCCCTCGCCACCCACTCGCAGAGAGGCATCTCGTGAAAATCGCCAGAATAACCATCAAAGCAAAACTGCTTGGCGGCTTCGGATTGCTCGCCGCGGTCGTCGTGATCGTGTCGGGCATGGCGCTGAAAGCACTGTCCGATACGAACGACGAGTTTTCCCGGTACGTGAACGGCGTCAACGCGCGAGCGAACCTGGCTGCGCAAATCCGTACGTCGGTCGACCGGCGCGCGATCGCCGCGCGCAACCTGGTGCTCGTGACCACGCCGTCCGACATCCAGCTCGAACTGGCCGAAGTGCAGCAGGCGCACAAGGACGTGCAGGACCATCTCGCGAAACTGAAGGACATGATGGCGAACGCCACCGACACGACCGATCGCGCGCCCGAACTGGTCGCCGAGATCGTGCGCGTCGAAGCGAGCTACGGGCCCGTCGCGCTGAATATCGTCGGGCTCGCGCAGGCCGGCAAGAAGGAAGATGCGACCGCCGATATCGACAATCGCTGCCGTCCGTTGCTCGCGCAACTTGTTCGCGCAACCGATGCGTACGCAACCTATACGCACGAGCGCGAACTCGCGATCGCGCAGGCATTCGCGGATCGTTACACGACCGAGCGCAACGTGCTGTCCGCCATCTGCCTGATCGCGCTCGCGGTCGCGGTGGGCGGCGGCCTGTGGCTGACGCGCAAGATCACGGTGCCGATCGTCGCGGCGGTCGACGTCGCGCGCACGGTGGCCAACGGCGATCTCGGCAGCCGCATCAGCGTGAGCGGCAACGACGAGACGCGCGACCTGCTCGACGCATTGCACACGATGAATACACGGCTGATCGGCATCGTCGGCCGCGTGCGCGATTCGTCGAACAGCATCGCGCACGCGGTGGGCGAGATCGCATCGGGCAACCTCGACCTGAGCCAGCGCACCGAGGAACAGGCGGCATCGCTGCAGGAAACCGCCGCGACGATGGAGGAATTCACGTCGACGGTGCGCCTGAACGCGGAAAACGCGCAGCAGGCGAGCACGCTCGCCGCGAATGCGTCGGACGTCGCGCAGCGCGGCAGCTCGGTGGTCGGCCGCGTGGTCGACACGATGACGGAAATCGGCCACAGCTCGTCGAAGATCGCGGACATCACCGGCATCATCGAAGGCATCGCGTTCCAGACCAACATCCTCGCGCTGAACGCGGCCGTCGAAGCGGCGCGCGCGGGCGAACAGGGCCGCGGCTTCGCGGTCGTCGCGAGCGAGGTGCGCAGCCTCGCACAACGTTCGTCGACCGCCGCGAAGGAAATCAAGGAACTGATCTCGGCGTCGGTGCGGACGATCCAGGATGGTTCGGCGCTCGCGAGCGAAGCCGGCAAGACGATGTCGGACGTGACGCAGGCCGTCGCGCGCGTCACCGACATCATGGGCGAAATCGCGGCGGCATCGGCCGAACAGAGCCGAGGGATCGACCAGGTGAACCTGACGATCACGCAGATGGACGAGACGACCCAGCAGAACGCGGCGCTCGTCGAACAGGCCGCAGCCGCGTCGAAGTCGCTCGAAGCGCAGGGCCGCGAGCTGTCGGGGACGGTGTCCGCGTTCCGGATGCCGGCCGGTGGCGAACATGCGACCTCGGCACACGCGCGCACTCACGCGGCCGACGGCGCGTCGCGCTGGCAGGCTACCGCCGTGTAACGCGATCAAGCCTCCTGCCATGCAGGACACGATGCGCGGCCGCGCATTACACGGCCCGGCTGCGCATTGCGTGCTGTCTGCGTGCGGCGGTGTCGTTGTGCCCGCGCGGACGTGCCGACGTGATACACCACGCGTGTCGCGATATGCTCCACGTCCTCGCGGCACGCATCCTCGCACGCGTCGCTTCGACAACGCGCACCACGGTCGATCGGAATCGCTGCGATCGACAGCGCATGCGTGACGAACACCATCGCTCGCCCTCGTCTGCGCCCCCGCTCTCTCCTCTCCGCTTCCCCCGCGCACCCTGCCGCGCAATTTCCGGTCCCGCCCGCCAAATGCACGGAACGACGCGCATCGCGCCGGGTATGCCGATTCGCTGATCCCGGTCATGCACTTTTAAATCGGCCGAATGACGAGTATCCTAAAAAAGCACTCCACGTTCGAACGGCGAATCGCGTGCCCTGATTCCCGTCCGCCCGTATCGCGGCCCCATCGTACCTCGCGTCGATGGCGGCGTCCGCCTCACGCCCTGGCCGCACGAACCTTCCCCAACCATTCGCAGGAGAGCTGGTGAGCCGACTCGTCGTCGTATCCAATCGCATCGCAGATCCCCGTAAAGCCGCGGCAGGCGGGCTTGCCGTGGCCGTAAAAGACAGCCTGCAGGAATCGGGCGGCGTCTGGTTCGGATGGAGCGGCAGGCTGCGCGGTGAAGGCGAGCGTCCCGCACATGGCGACGACGTGCAGATCCAGAACGTCGGCGGCATCCAGCTCGCGACGATCGATCTCGATCCGCAGGATTACGACGCGTATTACCTCGGCTACTCGAACAACGTGCTGTGGCCGGTGTTCCACTACCGGCTCGATCTCGCGCAGTTCGACCGGCGCTTCGCGGACGGCTACCGGCGCGTGAACCAGCTGTTCGCGCGCAAGCTGAGCACGCTGCTGCGCCCCGACGATACCGTCTGGGTTCACGACTACCAGTTGATTCCGCTCGCGGCCGAGCTGCGCGCGATGGGCTGCACGAACCCGATCGGTTTCTTCCTGCATATTCCGATGCCGCCGCCGCCGATCATGGCCGCGATTCCGGAGCACGAGTGGCTGATGCGCTCGCTGTTCGCATACGACCTCGTCGGCTTCCAGACCGAATCGGATCTGCTGCACTTCGAACACTACGTCGAGGCCGAAGCCGGCGCCGCGCGGCTGCCGGACGGCCGCCTGCGCGCGTTCGGCCGCACGCTGTCGGCCGGCGCGTTCCCGATCGGCATCAATGTCGACGAATTCGCGGCGCTCGCGGCGAATCGCGACGGGATCGACATGTTCGAGCGGATGCGCGACGAGTATTCGCGCCGCCAGCTGCTCGTCGGCGTCGACCGGCTCGATTACACGAAGGGCTTGCCGCAGCGCGTGCATGCGTTTCGCCAGCTGCTCGAACAGTATCCGGAGAACCGCGACCGCGCGACGCTGATCCAGATCGCCGCGCCGAGCCGCGAGGATCTCGGTGCGTACGACGACCTGCGGCGCGAGATGGACAGCCTGTGCGGCGCGATCAACGGCGACTACGGCGAACTCGAATGGATGCCGATGCGCTACATCCACCGCACGGTCGCGCGCAAGCGCTTGCCGGGCCTCTACCGCGCGAGCCGCGTCGCGCTCGTCACGCCGCTGCGCGACGGGATGAATCTGGTCGCGAAGGAGTTTCTCGCCGCGCAGGACGCGGCCGACCCCGGCGTGCTCGTGCTGTCGCGTTTCGCGGGCGCGGCCGAACAGCTGAAATCCGCGCTGCTCGTCAACCCGTACGACACGCAGGGCACCGCGCAGGCGATCCAGCGCGCGCTCGCGATGCCGCTCGAGGAACGCCGCCAGCGTCACGACGCGCTGATGGCGATCGTGCGCAAGACCGACGTGCACTGGTGGCGCACGCGCTTTCTCGACGCGCTCGCCGAAGCGGCGGAAGTCGCCGCCGCGACCGAGTCCTGACGCACGCTCACACGCCGGTCATCTCGCGGTCGAGCACCGCACCGTTCACGTCCTGCACCGCCACCGAGATCGGTATGCCTTCGCGCATGCTCTCGGTCACCACGCAATACGCATCGAACCGGTCGAGCATGCGCGTCGCCGCCGCGAGATCGGCCCACGCCTTGCCGACCGACAAGGTCACGGCCATCGCGCCGACCCGCACCCTGCCCGCCTCGTTCTGCACCATGTCGACCTCGATATGCGCAGTGACCGGCTGCGGATCGGCGCGCTGTTTCTCGAGCGCGAACAACAAGCTCGCCGCGAGGCAGCTCGCAACCGCCGCGGCCAGCAGCCGGACGGGATTCGGGCCGCGCCCGGCGCCGAGCGGCGGCGGTTCGTCGGTGAGCACCGGCGAAAGCTCGGTGCCGGCAAACGTGACTTCGAAACTGAAACGCGCATGCTGCGCGACATCGACCGATACGTGCGCCTCGCTCATGGCGACTCCGTGACTGGAAAGAGGAAAAGGAACGCCGGCGCAATGGCGCGCCGGCAAGTGTGAGTCGCAGCGCCGGTGCGGCGCGATCGTGGCCGCCCGCGGGCTGCGCGAGAGATCCGCGCTTCAGCGCTCGGGTTCGCGCGGCGGCCCGTATGCGACGAAATCGCGCTCGACCGCCGACGCCTGCTCCGGCGCATTCGCGCCCGCGCACGGCCCGCGATCGGTCATGGATGGCCCGGAGTCAGGCTCCTCGCGCCCGTCGATCAGCGCCTGCAACGCATCGCGTTCGAGCACCTCGCGCGCGAGCAGCCGTCGCGCGATCCGCTCGAGCGCATCGCGACGTTCGCCGAGCGTCGCCGCGACACGCGCATGCGCATCGGTCAGCAGCATATGCACTTCGTCGTCGATCATCCGTGCGGTGTGCTCGCTGCAGCGGCCGTCGCCCGCATGCCATGCGCCCGGGATACCGGTGCGCGCCTCGCCGTCGTCGAAGCTCACCAGCCCGATCTTGTCGCTCATCCCGTACTGCATGACCATGTGGCGCGCCATCGCGGTCGCGCGTTCGAGATCGTTCTGCGCGCCCGTCGACACGTCGCCGAACACAAGCTCTTCCGCGACGCGTCCGCCGAGCAGCGCATCGATGCGATCGAGCAATTCGCTGCGGCGCAGGACGTAGCGATCCTCGGTCGGCACCTGCTGCGTGTAGCCGAGGGCCGCCACGCCGCGCGGAATGATCGACACCTTCTTCACCGGATCGCAGTGTGCGCGACTTTCCGCGACGAGCGCATGGCCGGCTTCGTGATATGCGATCGTCAGCTTCTCCTGCGCGTTCATCACGCGGCTCTTGCGTTCGAGCCCCGTCAACGCGCGGTCGATCGCCTCGTCGAAGTCCTCCATCCCGATCGCCGGCTTGCCGAGTTCGGCCGCATGCAGCGCGGCCTCGTTGACGACGTTCGCGAGATCGGCGCCGACGAAGCCCGGCGTGCGCGACGCGAGTTCGCCAAGGTCGACGTCGGCCGCGAGCTTCACGCGCTTCACGTGCACGCCGAGGATCTGGCGGCGGCCGTTCACGTCGGGCCGGTCGATCGCGATGTGACGATCGAAGCGCCCCGGGCGCAGCAACGCGGGATCGAGAATCTCCGGCCGGTTGGTCGCGGCCATGATGATCACGCCTGAGCCGGCCTGGAAGCCGTCCATCTCGACGAGCAGCTGGTTGAGCGTCTGCTCGCGCTCGTCGTTGCCCGACATCGGGCCGACGCCGCGCACCTTGCCGAGTGCATCGAGCTCGTCGACGAACACGATGCACGGCGCCTTCTGCTGCGCCTGCTCGAACAGGTCGCGCACGCGCGCTGCGCCGACGCCGACGAACATCTCGACGAACGCCGAGCCGCTGATCGAGAAGAACGGCACCGCGGCCTCGCCGGCCACCGCGCGTGCAAGCAGCGTCTTGCCGGTGCCGGGCGCGCCGACCACGAGCACACCCTTCGGGATCTTGCCGCCGAGCCGCTGGTAGCGATCGGGGTTGCGCAGGAACGCGACGAGCTGCTGCAGCTCGGCCTTCGCTTCGTCGATGCCCGCGATGTCGTCGAACGTGATGCCGGTTTCCTGCTGCACGTACACGCGAGCGCGGCTCTTGCCCATCCCGGTGAAGTCCTGCAGGCCACCGCGCTTGCGCAGCATCAGGTTCCAGATGAACACGAACGCGACAAGCGGCACCAGCCACGACGCGAGCGACGTGATCCAGCCGGTGTCGGACGCGCCGTGAAAGCGGATGCCGGCCGCGGTCAGCGTATCGATCAGCTGCGGGTCGGTCACGCGGTTCGTGACGAAGCGCGGCGGCGTGCCGTCCTCCTTCACGGCCGCGACTTCGGACGCAGGCAGCATCGTGCCGGCCTGCGGCATCTTCAGCGTGCCGGTGATCGACGTCGGACCGATGTCGAGATCGTCGACGAGCCGCGCGGCGACGAGCCGATGGAAGTCGCTGTACGCGATCATCGTCGACGCCGGGCGCAGCATCACCAACTGCGCGGCGAACAGCACGAAGAAGCCCGCCGCGATCAGCAATCCTGCGTAATCGAATTTCCTGTCCATGGCATCGGGCCGGCCGGTCGCGCCGCGCGGCGCGCTTGCTCGAGCCCGCACGCCCTGCCGGCGCGCGGCATCGGCAGCCACGCACACACGGAATGCATCCGCGCCATCGTCGCCTCGTTTCGTCGCATGAATGACACCGCGAAGGCACCGCCGGGCGCCGTTCGCGCGGACAGCGCGCCGCAACGCGCCGCCCGTGCTTCCAGTCTAGCTCTCACGCAGGCGTCCCGCATCGTCCGACAAATACCTTTCATCGACGTCGCCGGCCGCGTTATAGTCGCCTTCGTGACATTTTTGTGACAGTCGACCTCGCACCGGGCATCGCCCCGCCCGTGCGCAACGCCGGCTGTTGCGTGCCGTCCCGCGTCGCGGCAGGCTGTGCGACGCTGCCGCGCATCGAACGACAACCGACCATTCGAGGAGCACACGACGTGAACGACACCCCCGATCGCCCCGACGACCTTCCCGTTGATCCCGACCGCCGCCGCCTGCTCGGCGGCTTCGCCGCGCTCGGCGCGGGCGTCGCGCTCGGCGGCTGCGAGACCACGCCGGGCGGTGCGCAGCGCTCCGCCGCCGACCTGCGGCTCGACGAAGCGCTGCGCCGGCAGGTGCGCCACATCGTCGTGATCTATGCGGAGAACCGCAGTTTCACGAACCTGTACGGGGATTTCCCGGGCGTGCAATATCCGCTGAGCGAGGTGAAGCCCGAGCATGCGCAGCAGCTCGATCGCGACGGCAAGACGTCGCTGCCGGTGCTGCCGAAGATCTGGGGCGGGCTCGTGCCGCAGGCGCAGGAAGTGGGTGGCAAGCGCTACGCGATCGCCGAGCGCGACCTCGACAAGCTGCCGAACGCGCCGTTCCGGATCGCCGACGCGCAAGGCAAGCCGCTGCCGAACGGCGTGATCACGCGCGACCTGTGGCACCGCTTCTACCAGAACCAGATGCAGATCGCCGCGGGCCGCAACAACCAGTTCGCCGCGTGGGCCGATTCGGGCGGCCTCGTGATGGGCCACTACCGCAATTCCGCCGACACGCTGCGACTGTGGAACCTCGCGCGGCAATACACGCTGTGCGACAACTTCTTCATGGCGGCCTTTGGCGGTTCGTGGATGAATCACATGTTCCTGATTTCCGCGCAGCCGCCGATCTATCCGGACGCGCACAAGCATCCGCACGCGGCGAAGCTGCTGTCGAAGGTCGACGGCGACGACCCGGCCGGCACGCGCCTGACGCTCGCCGCCGATTCGCCCGCGTCCGCGCTCGACGGCCCGCCGAAGTTCGCGGTCGACGGCCCGCTGACGCCCGACGGCTACGGCGTCAACACGATGGCGCCGCCGTACCAGCCGAGCTACGTGCCGCCGGCCGACCCGGGCAACGCCGCCTATGCGGATCCGGCCGACCATCGCGTGATGCCGCCGCAGGGCTACGCGACGATCGGCGATCGCCTGTCGGAAAAGAACGTTGACTGGGCGTGGTACAGCGGCGCGTGGCAGTACGCGCTCGAGCACCGCGACACGGGCACGGTGCCCGATTTCCAGTACCACCACCAGCCGTTCAACTACTTCGCGAACTATGCGCCGGGCACCGACGCGCGCCGCCAGCACCTGCGCGACGCAGGCCTCGGCGACGAGCCGTCGACCAACCGCTTCATCGCCGACATCGACGCGGGCCGCCTGCCGGCCGTCACGTTCTACAAGCCGCAGGGCAACCTGAACATGCACGCGGGCTATGCGGACGTCGAATCCGGCGATCGCCACATCGCGAACGTGATCGAGCGCATCCGGCGCGGCCCGCAGTGGGCGAACACCGTGATCGTGATGACGCACGACGAGAACGGCGGCTGGTGGGATCACGTCGCGCCGCCGGTCGGCGATCGCTGGGGCCCCGGCTCGCGGATTCCGGCGCTCGTGATCTCGCCGTTCGCGAAGAAGGGCTACGTCGATCACACGATGTACGACACGAACTCGATCCTGCGCTTCATCAGCCGCGTGCACGGCCTTGCACCGCTCGATGGCGTCGCCGCGCGCGACAAGGCGTTCGCGTCGCGCGGCGCAACGCCGCCGGGCGATCTGACGAACGCGCTCGACCTTGGTTGACGGCGCACGGACGATCCGCCGACATCCGCCTGAAACGACGACGCCCCGGTGCAACACGGTTGCCCGGGGCGTCGTCGCTTTCCCTTTCCGCACGACGCGTGCGCTACATCATGCGGCGCTGCGCAACGCCTCGCTCGCCGAGCACGCGGCGTGACGACCGGCCTGCCGGCCGAAGAACGTCGCGTCGGCCAGCGACAGTCCCGAGCTGTACCCGGCACCCCAGCGCGGCAGCCCGCAGGTCGTGCGGCCGGCCGCATAGAGGCCCGCCACCGGCACGCGCGCCGCGTCGAGCACCTGTCCGGTCGGCAGCGTATCGAGCCCGCCCAGCGTGAAATGCGGATAGAACGCGTAGTCGATCCGGCAATCGAGCGCGACGAATGGCGGCTCGATCAGCGGCCTCAGCCATTTCCTCGCCTTGTGGAACAGCGGATCGGCGCCTTCGGCCGCGTGGCGGTTGTAGACCTCGACGGTCGCCGTCAGCGTGCCGGCCGGCATCTGCAGGTCGCGCTCGACTTCCTCCCACGTCTCGCCCGCTGCCGCGATGCCGATCCGCGCGATCGTGGGCGGCTCCTGGTAGGTCGCCTGGTCGACCAGCAGGTAGATCCGGTCGTCGGCCTGGTGGAACGCGTGATGGCCGGTGCGGCCGTGATAGCCGTCCTCGTTGATGAAGCGCTGGCCGCGCGCGTTCACGAAGATCCCGTGGATCAGCGATTCGGGCGCGTAGAACGGCAGGCTCACGAAGCCCTGGTCCATGTGGATCGCGGCGCCGCCCGCGCTCTGGCCGAGCAGGATGCCCGAGCCGTCGTCGCCGGGGCTGCCGATCGGTTCGTCCGAGCGCAGAAACTGCGGCGCATGCTTGCGCACCATGTCGCGGTTCATCGCGAAGCCGCCTGCGCACAGGATCACCGCCCGGCGCGCCCGCACGCATGCCGTTTCGCCGTATGCGCGCAGCACGACGCCGAGCACGGCGCCTGCATCGTCGACGATCAGCGCCAGTGCGCGCGTGTCGTAGCGTGTCGATACGCCGAGCGCCTGCACGCGCTCGGCCAGCACGCGCATCAGCATCTGCCCGCCGCCCCAGCCCGGCCATTGCGGCGTGTGGCCGCGCGGGCACGGCTTCGCGGCCTCGCTGAACGGCCAGGCTTCCTCGCTGCCCGACCAGATCAGGCAGTCGTCGGTTTCCGGCTCGACGATCCGCTCGGCGATGAACGTGTTCTTGTACGTGAGGCCCTGCGCGACGAGCCAGTCGTGGTGCGCGAGGCTCTCGCTCGCATAGAGGTGCACCTTCGCTTCGTCCGCGTCGCGGCCGCCCGCGAGCATCAGGTAGCGGTACAGGTCCTCGGTGTCGTCGCGGAAGCCGGCCTGCCGCTGCGCGGGTGTGCCGCCGCTGCCGCCGAGGTAGATCTCGCCGCCGGACAGCGCGCTCGTGCCGCCGTAGCTCGACGCGCGCTCGACGATCAGCGTGTCGGCGCCGGCGCTCGCGGCTTCGATCGCCGCGCACGCGCCGGCCGCGCCGAAGCCGACGATCACGACATCGTGTTCGGCGTCCCAGCGATGCACGTCGCGGACGTTCAGGGGGCGGGTCAGGGAATATTCGGATGACATGTGGGTAATGGGTCGGCGTGAAGGGAATCGGTGAAAGGTGCCAGCCGGGGCGCAGCACCGCCGGGCAAGCCCGACACGAACAGCGGCGCTTGGCCGATGCGAGCGCTCGACGGCGTGCATGCGAATCGCGCTCGGTGCCGTGGGCGGGGAAGTCGAACGACAGCAGGAAACCGGATGGGCAGCACGCGCCGGGCGACACTCAGCACGTGTATCGCGGATATCGCAGGTATCGCGGCGCTCGACCAGGCCCCGTCCGTCCGAACGCCGCCGCATCGCGACGGCGCCGACGCGGCATCGAATCGGCGCGTCGCGCGGCCGCGCCGGTGTTACATGCCGCGCAACGCGGCGAACCCGAAGTGCGACGGATCGATTGGCACGCAACCGGTCGGCAGGCCGTTCGGGTCGACCGTGCGGCATTGCAGGATGCCGGCCGCATACGGTGGCGACGGGACCTGCTCGGCACCATATCGCGCCATTGCCATGGCCGCGAACGTACCCATCGCCAGTACGCACAGCTTGCGAGTCGTCAGTCTCATGATCGTCGTCCCCTCCGGTTGGCCGCTGTCGCGGTTCGTGTCCGGCGCACCGGCCTCGGGCAAGCAGGCAGCAGCACCGGATGACTGCACGGTAGCCAGCGCCGGCCCGCCGGCCATCGTCCATTTCGACTAGGGGCAAACGCGAAGCGGGTTCCCTTCGACATTCCGCGTTGCGGCATTACTGAACGCCCGAGCCGTCGCCTGGATCCGGAAAGCCTCTGTCGCGGCTTGCTGCAATTGGCTACGCATTCGCCGCCGCATCGCAGCATCGGACGATGCGCTGCCGTCGATCCCGGTGTTTTCCCCGATCCTTGCCCTGCTCCGTATGGATGATGAGGATCGATCGGTCCGATGCGAACCTGCGCGTCGACGTCGCAATGCCGCCGCGTCCGCGCTCGCGGCGCGGCCGAGTCTTTCCGTTCATTCACGGGAGTACGCATGACCGATTCGCATCCCCGCCACGCGCTGTACGAGCTCGCCTGCCGTTACGCGCAAGCCGTCGACCGGCGCGACTGGCCGCGCCTCGCCACCCTCTTCACCGCCGACGCGCAGCTCGACGGCCCCGGTTTCCGCTTCGACGACCGCGACGCGATCGTCGCTGGCATGGGCGTGATCGAGCGCTACGAAACGACCCAGCATCACGTGCACAACCAGCTCGTCACGCTCGACGGCGGCGAGGCCGATGTCGAGACCTACGGCGTCGCGTGTCACGTGTACATGCGCGATGGCGTCAAGCGCAAGCTCGACTGGGGGATGCGCTATCGCGACCGCTGCGTGTTCGACGGCGGCACGTGGCGCTTCGCCGCGCGCACGCTGCACGTCGACTGGTCGCAGGACCTGCCGCTGGAGGGCTGAACGATGCGCTCGTCCCTTCCCCTCGCAGGCCGCACCGCGCTCGTCACGGGCGGTGCCGGCGGTATCGGCGCGGCCTGCGCACAGGCGCTCATCGCCGATGGCGCGGCCGTCGTGCTGATGGGCCGCCGCCGCGACGCACTCGAACGCACGCAGCGATCCCTGACCGACGCGGTGCCCGGCAGCCGCGTCGCGATCCACGCGGGCG
Source organism: Burkholderia sp. 10_S31 (assembly GCF_056930375.1). Classification (NCBI taxonomy): domain Bacteria; kingdom Pseudomonadati; phylum Pseudomonadota; class Betaproteobacteria; order Burkholderiales; family Burkholderiaceae; genus Burkholderia; species Burkholderia sp. 10_S31. The sequence continues at coordinate 2,017,921 of NZ_JBXOWK010000001.1, read as the reverse complement.
ACGCCTGCGACGACGGCGACCTGCAGGCCGCGCTGGACACCGCGTGGGCACTCGACGGCCGTCTCGACATCGTCGTGCCGACCGTCGGCGGCGCCGGGTTCCGGCCACTGCTGATGCACGACGCCGACAGCTTCCGCGCGGAAATCGACCTGAACCTGCACAGCGCGTTCACCGCGATCCGCCACGCCGCGCCGCGGCTCGCCGACAGCGGCGGCGGCACGATCGTCTGCATCTCGTCGACGGCCGCGCAAATCAATTTTCGCTGGCTGAGCGCGTACTGCACCGCGAAGGCGGCGCTCGAGGCGCTGGTGCGCGGCGCGGCCGAGGAGCTGGCCGGCGCGAAGATCCGCGTGAACGCGGTGCGGCCGGGCCTCACGCGCTCCGAAGCCACCGCGCCGATGTTCGACAACCGCGCGCTGGTCGACAGCTTCCTCGAGCAAATTCCGCTCGGCACGCTCGGCGAACCGGAAGCGATCGCGCATGCGGTGCGTTATCTCGCGGGCCCCGAGTCGGGCTGGGTCACCGGCCAGAGCTTTGCGGTCGACGGCGGCCACGAGTTGCGCACCAACCCGCGCGTCGACGACACGATCGCGCAGATCTACGGCACGGCCGCGCTCGACGCGGTCAAGGCCGGCCGGGCGCCGAGCGCCGAGCGCCGCATGGGCGAGCGCCTTCCTTCAACCACCACGCAAAACGACCCAACATGAATCGAGTCGCAAACAAGGTCGCGCTGATCACCGGCGCGGCAAGCGGCGTCGGCCGCGCGGATGCGCTGCTGCTGGCCGCCGAGGGCGCACGCGTCGTGCTGACCGACATCGACGAGGACGCGGGCCGCGCGCTCGCGCGCGAAATCGGCGACACCGCGCTGTTCGTGCATCAGGACATCGCCGACGAGGACGGTTGGCGGCACGCGATCGCGTCGACGCTCGAGCGTTTCGGCCGCCTCGACGTGCTCGTCAACAACGCGGCGATCTGTCCGGTCGGCTCGATCGAGGACACGAGCCTCGACACCTGGCGGCGCGTGCTGCGCGTGAACGCGGACGGCTATTTCCTCGGCTGCAAGTACGCGATCGGCGCGATGAAGGACAACGACACGCCGGGCTCGATCGTGATGATGTCGTCGGTCGCCGCGCTCGGCGGCCTGCCGATGATGTGCGCGTACACCGGCTCGAAAGGCGCGGTGACGGCGCTCGCGCGCAGCGTCGCCGTGCACTGCAAGCGCAGCGGCTACCGGATCCGCTGCAACTCGATCCATCCGGACGGGATCTGGACGCCGATGACGCAGGCGCTGATGCCGGGGCTCGATCCGGCCGAGCTCGGGATCGGCAACGATCCGATGGCGCGCATGTGCGATCCGCAGGACGTCGCGAATCTCGTGCTGTTTCTTGCATCCGACGAATCGCGCTTCGTGAACGGCACGGAACTGCGGATCGACAACGCGCAACTGGTTGCGTCGCTGTGACGCGGCTCGCGGTTTTCCCGTTCGAAGGAGTGTCCTGATGATTTCATACACCGGCAAGACCGTGCTGGTCACCGGCGGCGGCGCGGGCATCGGCCGTGCGTGCGCGGAAGCGTTCGGCGCGGCGGGCGCGCGCGTCGCGGTGGCCGAGAGCGACCCTGTACGCGCGCAGGACGTGCGTCAGGCGCTCGAAGCCGCGGGCGTCGACGCGCTCGTCGGCACCGTGGACGTCACACGCCGCGACGCGGTCAACGCATTCGCGCGGACCATCGACGCGCGCTTCGGCGGCCTCGACGTGCTCGTCAACAACGTCGGCGATTTCCTGCAGATCGCGAAGCCGTTCGACGACCATACCGACGACGACATCGCACGGCTGTTCGATGTGAACCTGCGCCAGGTGTTCGTCGTCACGCGTGCGATGCTGCCGTTGCTGCGCAAGCGCGGCGCGGGCAGCAGCATCGTCGGCGTGTCGTCGATCGAAGGCTTTCGCGCGATTCCGAACTGCACCGTCTATGCGTCGTTCAAGGCCGCGCTGACCGGCTTCACGAAAAGCCTCGCGCTCGAGCTCGGGCCGGCCGGCATCCGCGTGAACCAGATCGCGCCGGAAACCACCGAGACGCCGCAGGTGCCGGTCAGCGCGATGGTCGCGGCCGAGCATCGCGAGCACATCCCGCGCTGGATTCCGCTCGGACGCTTCGGTACGGCCGGCGACATCGCGGGCGCCGCGCTGTTCCTCGCGAGCCCGCTCGCCGCGTGGGTCACCGGCACGACGCTGCACGTGGACGGCGGCGCACTCGCGGCAGCCGGCTGGTATCGCGACCCGAACGGCTTCTGGACCAACATGCCGGTCGTCACCGGCAACGGCTTCAATTTCTGAGCCGCCGCCGTTCGCGCGGCTTCATCCGTTCAATCATCGGTTCAGTTCAAGCGGCGCACCTGTGCCGCCACCGGAGACACCATGAAAATCCTGATCATCGGCGGTACCGGCCTCATCGGCGGCCATGCCGCGCTGCATCTGCACGCGCAAGGCAACGACGTGACGCTCGCCGCGCGCAAGCCGCCGCCGCCCGGCAGCGCGCTCGCGCGGTTCGACGTGCTGCTGCGCGACTACGTGGCCGGCAACTTCACGCGCGACGATCTCGCGCCGTTCGACGCGGTCGTGTTCGCGGCCGGCAACGACATTCGCCACCTGCCGCCGGGCACCGACGAAGCCGCGCACTGGGAGCGCGCGAACGTCGACGCGGTGCCGCGCTTCTTCGCGCTCGCGCGCGATGCCGGCGTGAAGCGCGCGGTGCTGGTCGGCAGCTTCTATCCGCAGGTCGCGCCGGCGCTCGTCGACACCGTGCCGTACGTGCGCTCGCGCCATCTCGCCGACGAACGCGTGCGCGCGCTCGCGTCGGTGTCGTTCGCCGTGTGCAGCGTCAATGCGCCATTCGTCGTCGGGTCGGTGCCGGGACTGCGCAACGAGATGTTCGCCGCGTACACGGGCTATGCGCAGGGCAAGCTCGCCGGGCTGCCGGTGTACGGGCCGGCCGGCGGCAGCAACTTCATCTCGACGCAATCGCTGTCCGAAGCGATCTGGGGCGCGCTGCAGCGCGGCGAATCGGGCAAGGCGTATCTCGTCGGCGACGAGAACCTGAGCTTCGCCGACTACTTCGCGGCGTTCTTCCGCGCGGCCGGCAATCCGCAAACGGTGCCGTCGCTCGACCAGGAGCATCCGCTGCTGCCGGACATCGCGATCTATACGGGGCGCGGCAACGTCGTGTCGTACGAGCCGGATCCCGCCGATATCGCGCTGCTGCGCTACCGGCGCGGCGACGTGCAACGCGCGGTCGACGAAGTGGTCGCGCAGTGCGGCGCGTAGGCGCACGGCCTGCGCACGTGCCGAGCAGAAACGAAGCTGAAACGAAGCTGAAACGAAGCTGAAACGACAACGTCCCGCCGCCGGCAATGGGTGCCGGCGGCGGGACGTCGATGCCACTACGTCGGTACTTCGCTACTTCATGACTTCGATTGGGATCGTCAGCCGCCGATGCGCTGCTCGATCTTCTTCATCGTGTCGGTCAGCTCGGTCGGCAGGCGCAGCTTCAGCGTGTCGAACAGCGCTGCATGCAGCTTCAGCTCCTCGCGCCATTCGTCGGCGTTCATCGACGTCACCGCGTCGAACTGCTCGCGCGTGAAGTCGAGCCCGTCCCAGTGCAGGTCGTCGTAGGCCGGCGACACGCCGAACGCATGTTCGCCGCCGCCACCGTTGCCTTCGAGGCGATCGAGCATCCACTTCAGCACGCGCATGTTCTCGCCGAAGCCCGGCCATACGAACTTGCCGTTCGCGTCCTTGCGGAACCAGTTCACGCAGTAGATCTTCGGCAGCTTCGCGCCCGCGCCTTCGAGCTGCTTGCCGAGCTTCAGCCAGTGCGCGAAATAATCGCTCATGTTGTAGCCGCAGAACGGCAGCATCGCGAACGGGTCGCGACGCACGACACCCTGCTGGCCGGCCGCCGCGGCAGTCGTCTCCGAGCCCATCGTCGCGGCCATGTACACGCCTTCGACCCAGTCGCGCGCTTCGGTCACGAGCGGTACCGTCGTCGAGCGGCGGCCGCCGAAGATGAACGCGTCGATCGGCACGCCGGCCGGGTCTTCCCAGTCCGCGTCGATCGACGGGCATTGCGACGCCGGCGCCGTGAAGCGCGAGTTCGGATGCGCGGCCTTGCGGCCGGTTTCCTTGCCAATTTCAGGCGTCCACGGGTTGCCCTGCCAGTCGGTCAGCTTCGCGGGCGGCGTGTCGGTCAGGCCTTCCCACCACACGTCGCCGTCTTCCGTCAGCGCGACGTTCGTGAAGATCACGTTTTCCTTCAGCGTCGAGATCGCGTTCGGGTTGGTCTTCACGCCGGTACCGGGCGCAACCCCGAAGAAGCCGGCTTCCGGGTTGATCGCGTACAGGCGGCCGTCGCGGCCCGGCTTCAGCCACGCGATGTCGTCGCCGATCGTCGTGACCTTCCAGCCGTCGAAGCCCTGCGGCGGAATCAGCATCGCGAAGTTGGTCTTGCCGCACGCGGACGGGAACGCCGCCGCGACGTGATACTTCTTGCCGGCCGGCGACGTCACGCCGAGGATCAGCATGTGTTCGGCGAGCCAGCCCTGGTCGCGGCCCATCGTCGATGCGATGCGCAGCGCGAAGCACTTCTTGCCGAGCAGCGCGTTGCCGCCGTAGCCGGAACCGAAGCTCCAGATCTCGCGCGTCTCGGGGAAATGCACGATGTACTTGACCGGGTTGCACGGCCACGGCACGTCCTTCTGGCCCGCTTCGAGCGGATGGCCGACGCTGTGCACGCACGGCACGAATTCGCCGTCCTCGCCGAGCACGTCATACACCTCGCGGCCCATGCGCGTCATGATCCGCATGTTCACGGCCACGTACGGGCTGTCGGACAGCTCGACGCCGACATGTGCGATCGGCGAGCCGAGCGGGCCCATCGAGAACGGCACGACATACAGCGTGCGGCCGCGCATCGAGCCGCGGAACAGGCCGTTCAGCGTTTCGCGCATTTCGTCCGGCGCGATCCAGTTGTTGGTCGGGCCGACGTCGTCGGGCGATTGCGTGCAGATGAACGTGCGATCCTCGACGCGCGCGACGTCCGACGGATCGGATTGCGCGAGGTACGAGTTCGGGCGCTTCGCCGGGTTCAAACGCGTGAGCGTGCCCTGGTCGACCATCGCCTGGCACAGCGCGTCGTACTCTTCCTGCGAGCCGTCACACCACACGACGCGCTCGGGCTCCGTGAGCGCCGCGATACGCGACACCCACTCGATCAGTTTGCGATGCTTGACGAATGCCGGGGGAGCGATCAGCGGGCCGTGCGTCGCTTCGGCCAGGGAGTTTTGCGACATGGAAACGTCTCCAGATTATTGGGTATTGGGCGGGGATGGGGGATGCGGGGCGAGCCCGCGAGATGGGGAATGCGGTCGGAGCGCAGGTTGAAGCGACGCGCAAGGCGGGACACGCGAGCGGAGCGCGTGTCGATGCCGCGATGCGGGCGAGAGAATGTGATGTCTCGTATGAGCGTGCGAACGCGAGTTTCGCCATGCAAGCAACCTGCCGTACAACTCCATGCCGGCCAGCATACCATCGCCGTTATTGGTCGGGCGTTGCGTTGCAACAAGAAACAACTATGACGACGTGCCGGCATGTCGCTTGCCGGCAGGTTCCTTTTATTGCGTCGACGCGTGCGCTTTGGGGACGAAACGGCTGGAACGTCCGCCCCGCAAGGGTTCCGCAAAGATGGAAATTCCGGCGCGACCGTTCGCATGCGATGCACCCGAACGGTCGCGGCCCGAATTCGCGTTTTCGCTACTCAGGCAAACCCTGAATTAGGTTGCGTACACAAACATCCGTCGCGCATGCGTTGTGTGCGCTACCGCTCAAAACGGCGCGCCCGGCAATCCGGGGTAATACGCGCCTGCCGCCATCCCGCCATCGACGGACAACTCGGCGCCGTTGCAGTACGACGCTTCGTCGCTCGCGAGAAACAGCGTCGCGCGCGCGATTTCGTCAGGCAAGCCGACGCGCTGCAGCGGCACGTGCGTGTAGTGCTTGTTGACCTCGTCGAGCGGTGCGCCGGTCGGGTTCGACATCGCCGTGTTCACGCCGCCCGGATGGATCGAATTCACGCGCACGCCTTGATGGCCAAGTTCGAGCGCCGCCACCTTCGTCAGCCCGCGCACGCCCCATTTGCTCGACACGTAGGCGGCCAGCGCGTTCACGCCGCGCAGCCCGTCCACCGACGAAATGTTGACGATCGACCCGCTCTTTTGCGCGATCATGCGCGGCGCGATCGTGCGAATGCCGACGAACGTGCCGACGAGATTGACCGACACCGCACGCTCGAAATCGCGTTTCGACAACTCGGTGATCGCGCCGAACATCAGCACCGCCGCGTTGTTGACGAGCACGTCGATGCGGCCGAACTGCTCGACCGTCGCATCGGTGACACGCGCCCAGTTCGCTTCGTCGGCCACGTCGAGCCGCATGAAGCGCGCCGCGTCGCCGAGCTCGCGCGCAAGCGCTTCGCCCTCCGCATCGAGCACGTCGCCGATCACGACGCGCGCGCCCTCTTCGACGAATAGCCTGCATGTCGCCGCGCCCATTCCGCGCGCGCCGCCCGTGACGAGCGCCACCTTCCCTTCCAGTCGACCCATGTCGTTCTCTCTTCGATACGTTCCGATTCCGGTTGGCCGGCCGCGACGCGCGGCACTCGCGCATGCACGCCGGCCCATGATTGACGCTGCGCCGATGCGGTCGCCCCGCGCTCGCCGTCAGCCCCAGTACGCCTGCCCGCCGTCGAGCGGCAACGTCGCGCCCGTCAGGTACGCGGCGTCGCGGCTTGCGAGAAACACGATCGCGCGCCCGATGTCCTGCTCGCAGTCGCCCACGCGCCCCAGCGGGATCGTGCGGAAGAACGCGGCGGCCTCGTCCGGATTCGCGTCGACCCAGCCCTTCAGCCCCGGCGACAGCGCATGCGGCGCGACCGCGTTCACGCGAATGCCGTCGGCGCCCCATTCGCATGCCGCCGCACGCGTGAGCGCGCGAATCGCTTCCTTGGTCGCCGCGTAGGCGCCGTAGCCCGACGTGTCCCAGCGCACCGCGGCCGACGACGCGAAATTGACGATCACGCCGCAACCCTTCAGGTGCGGATGACAGGCACGCATCATCCGCAACGTCGCGATCGGCCCCGACTCGAGGCCCGCGAGAAAATCCGCGTCGGTCACGTCGAGCAGGCGGCCGAGCGGCACGACCTGCGCGTTATTGATCAGGATCTGCACGCCGCGGAACCGCTCGACCACCGCGTCGACGCATTGCGCGATCTGCGCGTCGTCCATCACGTCGCACACGAACGGCTCCGCGACACCGCCGCGTGCACGGATCGCATCGCAGGTCGCGACCAGCTTGTCGCGCGTGCGGCCGACCACGGCCACGTGCGCGCCTTCGGCCGCGAGCGCGTGCGCGACGCCTTGCCCGACGCCCTGCCCCGCGCCCGTCACGAGCGCGACCTTGCCTTCGAGGATGCCCATGCCCGCTCCTTACGCGACGATCGCCGGATGCGCCTGCACGGGCCCGCCGAGCAGCTCGCGATACGACGGCGGCTGCTTGCCGTCGAGATCCTCGATGCCGTACTGCAGCGCGGCTTCCGCGCCGACCAGCACCTGGCCCGATAGCGCCATGCGCTGCGGATCGGCGTGGATCGCCCGAATCACGCGGCCGGTGAATTCCGGGCTTTCGGCGACGAGCGAGAATTCCTTGTACAGGTCCGGATGTTCTTCCCACACGCGGGTCGTGCGCTCGGTGCGCAGCGGCCCCATCCAGATCGACACGGCCGCGACGTCGAACGGCTTCAGGTCCACGGCCATGTCCTTCGCGAACTTGTCGACACCCGACTTCTGCGCGCCGTACGCGGCGCCGTGCATATAGCAGCTCGCGCCGAACGACGACGTGAACGCGATCAGTCCGCTGCGGCGCTTCGCCATCAGCGGCGCCGCATGCCAGCTCGCGACGTACGCGGAGCGCAGCCCGACGTCGAGGATGTTCACGAGGTCGAGCGACTTCTCCCAGAACGGGCCCGGCAGGATCAGCTGGTCGTGCAGGTAGGTCGCGTTGTTGACGAGGATGTCGAGCCGCCCGCTTTCACGCTCGACGCGCTCGAACAGCGCCTTCACCTGCGTGTCGTCCGCGTGGTCGCACGCGACGGCGATCCCGCGGCCGCCGAGCGCATCGATCTCGCGCGCGGTCTCGTGGATCGTACCGGGCAGCGGTGCGTCGCCTTCGTGCTGCGAGCGGCCCGTCACGTAGACGGTCATGCCGGCCGCGCCGAGCGCGCGCGCGATACCCTTGCCCGCGCCGCGCGACGCGCCCGTCACGACGGCAACCGGCGCCTCGTGGTTCTGTGTCATGTTCGATGTCTCCTGGGGATGTTCTCGATCGATGCGAGTAGTGCGCGCCGTCACGCGGCAGGCGGCTGCGCGCCGGCGAACAGCACGCCCGGCGCATCGCCGTCATAGCGGGCGGACAGCGTCGACGTGACGACGCAACGCGTGGCCGCGATCTTCCATTCGCCGTCGACCTTCCGGTATTCGTCGTCGTAGGTCGCGCCGAGCTGCGTGAGCGTGCGCGTGCGGGTGTCGAGCATCTGGTAATGCAGGCCCCACGTGCCACGTGCATGCGTGTCGTCGAGCACGGTGATGTCGGGATTCACGCCGTGGTGCATCTCGACGATGTGCGGGTGGCAGCCGAGCTGCTCGAACACGTCGACGAGCGCATCGCGGTGCTCGAACGTGCCGATCCGGCCGTAGTCGATGTGCACGGTGCCGGGCGTGAAGCAATCTCGCATTCCTTTGGGATCCTTCCGGTCGCAGCACGTGAAGTAGCGCGCCTTCAGGCGGCGGATCGCGTCGGCGTCCTCGAGCCTGCGCACGCGCACTTCCATTCGTTCGATCGGGGTCATGCCGTCTCCTTGGTCTCGTGTGCGCGGATCGAAGCCGCGTCGACGCCACGTTACAGGCGTACGAGATGCCGGCCATCACCTGTTTGGATGAAACCGGCGCCCTTGTATCGGTGAAGGTGAGCGCCGCCGCAGTGTTCGTCCGAACAGACGATGTGACGCAGGCGGCTTCATTCCTACCATCGAACGACACCACCATGAGATACGGCGATGGACGAGACGACCCGCACGCTCCACGAGTACGAGCAGATCCGCCAGCTGAAGTACCGATATTTCCGCGCGGTCGACACGCACGACTGGTCGCTGCTCGCGCAATGCCTGACCGAGGACTGCGAAGCGCGTTTGTACGGCGGCCGCTATGCGTACGACGGCCGCGATGCCTTTGTGTCGAGCCTGCGCGCGCTGATCGGCAAGCCGACCTTCCTGACGATGCATCACGGCCATCACCCCGAGCTCACGCTAGTGTCAGCCAATCATGCGTGCGGCGTGTGGTTTCTCGAGGATCACGCGATCAATCTCGAGGACAACTACCTGCTGCACGGTACCGCGTTCTATGACGACCAGTACGTGAAGCACGACGGCGTGTGGCGCATTCATGCAACGCGCCACGAGCGGCTGTTCGAAACCGTCACGTCGCCGATTCCACCGTCGTTCACGCTGACCGCGAACCGCTTCTCGCCTGGCGCACACGATGCGGCCGGTGCGGCCGTCAGCGTTTCCTGAAACCCGGCGGCAGCGCCGCCGATCCCGTCATTCCCCCTGGAGCCGGAACAATGGAGAAAGTCATTTACGTGTTGTGGCGCGATACGCAGGTCGCGCCCGAGCAGTGGAGCCGCAACGTGCGCGCGCAGCTCGCCGACAAGCTGCTGTCGCTCGGCGCGCACGGCGTGCAGGTGAACGTCGCCGACGCCGATGTCGCACCGGCCGCCGGCCTGAAGCAGACCAACACGCACCCGGGCATCGACGGGATCGTCGCCGTGTGGATCGACAGCGCGAACCCGATGTTCCGACAGCCGTTCGACGACGCGGTGCGCGCGATCGTCCCGCACATGGCCGCGTATCTCGTCACCGAGTCGCAGCCGATTCCGAACACGCGTTTTCCGGCGCGGCCCGGCGAGCGCACGAGCGGCTTCTCGCAGCTCGCGTTCCTGAAGCGCCCGCCGCGCCTCACGCACGAAGCGTGGCTCGACGTGTGGCACGGTCACCATACGCGCGTCGCGATCGATACGCAGGACAATTTCCTGTACGTGCAGAACGTGGTCGTGCGTGCGCTCACGCATGCGGCGCCCGGCTACGACGCGATCGTCGAGGAATGCTTCCCGGCTGCGGCGATGACCGATCCGTACGCGTTCTTCGATGCGCTCGGCGACGAGGCGAAGTTCCAGCGCAACGTCGCGGAGATGATGGACAGCTGCGCACGCTTCATCGATTTCGACAAGATCGACGTGGTGCCGACGAGCCAGTATGTCGTGAAGGCCGTGCGCGGATAAAAAAAACGCCAACCCGCGATGTGACGGGTTGGCGTTGTGCCGCGGGTGAGACGATTACGAGAACTGGTTCATCGTGTTGTCCTTGCCCGCCGCCTTCAGCGCTGCGTCGCCGCTGAAGTATTCCTTGTGGTCGTCGCCGATATCCGAGCCGGACATGTTCTGGTGCTTGACGCACGCGATGCCCTGGCGGATTTCCTTGCGCTGCACGCCGGCCACGTAACCGAGCATGCCCTGGTCGCCGAAGTATTCCTTCGCGAGGTTGTCGGTCGACAGCGCAGCCGTGTGGTACGTCGGCAGCGTGATCAGGTGGTGGAAAATGCCTGCTTCACGCGACGCATCGGCCTGGAACGTACGGATCTTCTCGTCGGCGAGCTTGGCCAGTTCGGTCTCGTCGTACTCGACGCTCATCAGCTGCGCCCGGTCGTATGCCGACACGTCCTTGCCTGCTGCCTTCATCCCGTCAAATGCCTGCTGACGGAAGTTCAGCGTCCAGTTGAACGACGGGCTGTTGTTGTACACCAGCTTCGCGTTCGGGATCACCTTGCGGATTTCGCTGACCATGCCGCCGATCTGCGCGATGTGCGGCTTTTCGGTTTCGATCCACAGCAGGTCGGCGCCGTTCTGCAGCGACGTGATGCAATCGAGCACGCAACGCGCTTCGCCCGTGCCGGCGCGGAACTGGAACAGGTTGCTCGGCAGGCGCTTCGGACGCAGCAGCTTGCCGTCGCGCTTGATGATGACGTCACCGTTGCCGAGTTGGTCGGCCGACAGCTCTTCGCAGTCGAGGAATGCATTGTATTGGTCGCCCAGGTCGCCCGGCGCGTTCGTCACGGCGATCTGCTTGGTCAGGCCGGCGCCGAGCGAGTCGGTACGGGCGACGATGACGCCGTCGTCCACGCCCAGTTCCAGGAACGCGTAGCGGATCGCGCGGATCTTCGCGAGGAAGTCCTCGTGCGGCACGGTGACCTTGCCGTCCTGGTGGCCGCACTGCTTCTCGTCGGACACCTGGTTCTCGATCTGGATGCAGCATGCACCCGCTTCGATGAACTGCTTGGCCAGCAGGTACGTTGCTTCCGCGTTGCCGAAGCCTGCGTCGATGTCGGCGATGATCGGCACGACGTGCGTCACGTGGTTGTCGATCTTTTCCTGGATCGCGGCCTTGGCAGCGGCGTCCTTGGCAGCATCGAGCTCGCGGAACAGGCCGCCCAGTTCACGGGCATCGGCCTGGCGCAGGAACGTGTACAGCTCGCGGATCAGCGCGCTGACCGAGGTCTTTTCGTGCATCGACTGGTCCGGCAGCGGGCCGAACTCCGAGCGCAGCGCGGCGACCATCCAGCCCGACAGGTACAGGTAGCGGCGTTCGGTGCTGTTGAAGTGCTTCTTGATGGAGATCATCTTCTGCTGGCCGATGAAGCCGTGCCAGCAACCCAGCGACTGCGTGTACTTGGCCGGATCGGCGTCATACGCGGCCATGTCGGCGCGCATGATCTTCGCGGTGTACTTCGCGATATCCAGGCCCGTCTTGAACTTGTTCTGGGCACGCATGCGAGCGGCATACTCGGGGCTGATGGCGTTCCACGCGCTGCCGTGGTTTTCCTTCAAGCCAGCCACTGCCTTGATGTCGTCTTGATATTGGGACATGTCAATCTCCTGGGAACGAAGCGCATTTGAGTAAAGGGTTCAGCCTGCCCGCTCCGTGTGACGAAGCGAACTGCATGGACTCAATAGTAACGCTGCGCGATGCATCGCCGATCAACTCTTATATAAGACATAAGATATAAATTTCTCTTGTTTTTCAATGAGATAAGCAGCCCGTTTTGCAATGCAAAACAGATTTTCAAGCGGCGGAAAGGCGACGCGTCGGGAATGCGCCGCGCATTCCACGATATGAAACGTCCTTTCGGCAGTTGGTGGGAGGACAGGCACGGCGATTCATGCTTCGCGCTTTTGCCACACACATGACAAAACGTCTATACTTGGACAATTCATCGACGGCAACCGATGCGCGCCGTCCCCGCGTACCGCAATGCGCCTCCTCCTTCCCGGAACGACATGAGCGACTACCCCGTTTTCGACGCGCTGTGCACACTGTTGAATACCTCCGGCGCACGGTTCCGCGTGCTGGATCACCCGGCCGAAGGCAAATCCGACGTGATCGCCGCGATTCGCGGCACGCGTCCCGAACAGGGTGCGAAGGCGATGCTCTGCACGTTCAAGGACGGCGGCGACGCCACCGCGCTCGCAGTGATCCCCGGCCACCTGAAGATCGATTTCCGCAAGGTCGCCGACGCGCTCGGCCGCCGCAAGGCGACGCTCGCGCCGCCCGAACTCGCCGCCACGGTCACGCGCTGCGTGATGGGCGCCGTGCCGCCGTTCGCGTTCGATGCCAACGTGACGCTCGTCGTCGATCCCGCGCTGATCGAACTGAACGATGAAATCGCGTTCAACGCGGGCCGCCTCGACCGCTCGGTCGTGCTCGACGCATCCGACTACGTGCGAATCGCCCGCCCGCTCCTGGCCGACATCACGCGGCCGGAAACGACCGACACCCCCACCGTCCAGGCCAACGCATGACCGCGCCCCGTTCCAAACCACAGTCGGAACAGGCGTCGCTGATCGAGCAGGTGCTGCGCATCGCCGAAGGGCTCGGCGCGATGTTCGCGCCGTTCACCGAGGTCGTCGTGCACGACCTGCGCACGCCCGAGCATGCGATCCTCGCGATTCACAACAACCTGTCGGGCCGCGCGGTCGGCGATCCGGCGACCGAACTCGGCCTCGCCCGCATCGCGGACGACGACTTTCCGCAGGTGCTCGCGAACTACGCGAACCGCTTCGCCGACGGCCGCACCGCGAAAAGCACGTCGATCGGCATCAAGGATTCGAGCGGCCGCTACGTGGCCGCGCTGTGCCTGAACGCGGACGTCACGCTGTTCCGCGGCTTCCAGGGGATGCTGCACCAGTTCTGCAGCACCGAAGGCGAACCGGTCGCCGAAACGCTCGACCCGGCGGGCGCGGACGCGATCCGGCAGCGCATCGACGCGTTCGCGACGCGCCTCGCGACCACGCCGCGCGAACTGAAGACCGAGCAGCGCCGCGAGCTGATGCAGACGCTGAAGACGGACGGCTTCCTCGAAGTGCGCCGCGCGATGGAAATCGTGTCGCAGCACCTCGGCGTGTCGCGCGCGACCGTATACAACGATGCGAAATGATGCGTGATGCGGATGCGCGCCCATGGCACGCCCGCTTACCTGTTGACTGACTCTTCCGACGAGCGACTCATGACCACGCCGACCCTCCCCACCTACGACGACGTCGCGGCCGCCGCGGCACGGCTCGAAGGCCACGCGCACCGCACGCCCGTGATGACGTCGCGGACGATCGACGAAGCGCTCGGCGCGCAGGTGTTCTTCAAGTGCGAGAACCTGCAGCGCATGGGCGCGTTCAAGTTCCGCGGCGCGTTCAACGCGCTGTCGCGCTTCGACGCGACGCAGCGCCGCAACGGTGTCGTCGCGTTCTCGTCCGGCAACCATGCGCAGGCGATCGCGCTGTCGGCGCGCATCCTCGGCATCCCGGCGACGATCGTGATGCCGCAGGACGCACCGGCCGCGAAGATGGCCGCGACGCGCGGCTATGGCGGCAACGTCGTGACCTACGACCGCTACACCGAAGACCGCGAGCAGATCGGCCGCGCGCTCGCGGAAAAGCACGGGCTCACGCTGATCCCGCCGTACGACCACGCCGACGTGATCGCCGGCCAGGGCACGGCGGCGAAGGAACTGTTCGATGAAGTCGGGCCGCTCGACGCGGTGTTCACGCCGCTCGGCGGCGGCGGCCTGCTGTCGGGCACGGCGCTCGCGACGCGCGCGCTGTCGCCGCACGCGAAGCTGTACGGCGTGGAGCCGGAAGCCGGCAACGACGGCCAGCAATCGTTCCGGTCCGGGTCGATCGTGCATATCGACACGCCGCGCACGATCGCCGACGGCGCGCAGACGCAGCACCTCGGCAACCTGACGTTCCCGATCCTGCGGCGCGACGTCGACGACATCCTGACCGCGACCGACGCGGAACTGGTCGACTGCATGCGCTTCTTCGCGACCCGTATGAAGATTGTCGTCGAGCCGACCGGCTGCCTGTCGTTCGCAGCCGCGCGCCGGATGAAGGACGAACTGAGGGGCAAGCGCGTCGGCATCGTGATCAGCGGCGGCAACGTCGATCTCGAGAACTTCTGCGCGCTGGTGTCCGCGGCCGCATGACCGTCGCGGCGCGCGGATGACTGATATGAACATCCTGTCATCCGCACGCCGCCGCTGCTTCACGTCGCGTTAAGTTTCGCGCCCTAGACTGATTAGGTCGTCCCGCAGTCAGGTCAGTCGTGAAGAAGGAGTCGCCATGAACACGCACGCGATCGTCGCTGCCGCCCTCGCGGCAGCATCCCTCCCGGCGTTCGCTCAACCGGGCGTGACGTCATCCGGTTTTCCCGCCACGTCGCCGCACGCCCTTGTCGCGCAGGCCACCCATCGTTCGCCCGCCGCGCTGCCGGCCGCCGGCTTCGTGCTCGCGAAGATCGATCAGAACAATACGCCGCCCGATCGCGGCGGCGATCCGAGCGGCCGCACGCGCTCCGGCACGCATATGTAATGCCGCGTGGGCCGGTCACATCGCACGGCCGGCCCGCATCGCGACCTCACAACGACGGCAGGGACGGATCGCGCGCGGCGAGGATGTCCGCGGTGCGCCGCTGCAGCGCGCCGTCGATCGTCTCCGGCTGCGGAATCAGCCAGTAGCGCCCGTCTCGAATGCCGTCGAACACCCGCGCGGCGAATGCGTCGGGCGTAATCCCGTGCGCGTTCAGCATCGCGCGCATCGTCTCGACGAAACCCTGCACCTCGGGCCGGTCGTGCGTGGCGCCGAACGGGTCGTTGAAGATGCCCGTCTGCACCGGGCCCGGCGCGAGCAGCGACACGCCGACCGGCGCGCCGAGCATCTTCAGCTCGCCGTACAGCGATTCGGTCAGCGCAACCACCGCGAATTTCGTCGCCGAGTAAGGCGACATCAACGGGCTCGGCAGGAACCCGCCGACCGACGCGGTATTGACGATGCGCGCCGGCAGGTTGCGCTCGAGCATTCGCGGCACGAAGCTGCGGATCCCGTTCAGCACGCCGTGCACGTTGATCGCGAAACTGCGCTCGAACCGTTCCGGCGTGATTTCCCAACTGAAGCCGGTCGCCATCACGCCCGCGTTGTTGAACAGCAGGTCGACGCCGCCGAAGCGCTGCCATGCGGCGTCGGCCAGCGCATCGACGGCCTCCGGCCGGCTGACGTCGGTCGGCACGCACAGCACGTCGGTGTCGAGCGTCGCGGCGAACGCGTCGAGCTTCGCCGCGTCGAGGTCGGCCAGCACCACGCGCATGCCGAGCGCGGCGGCATGGCGCGCGAGCCCGCTGCCGATGCCGCTGGCCGCACCGGTAATCACCGCGGTGCCGCCGTCGAAGCGAATCGAATACGTCATGTCAGCGTCCTGTCGGGTCGATGCGGGGATGCGCGTACGCGGGAATCTCGGGCGGCGGCAACGGCGTGCGGCCGTCGAGCGAGCGCACCGCGAGCCCCTGCGACAGCGGAAAATGCAGGCTGTGCGTGACGAGTCCCGTGCGCTCGCGCGCCGGCAGGCTGCACAGCGCGAGCGCCGTTTCCGCGAGATACGCGACGTCCTCGGTCGGATAGCCTTCGGGGATATAACGGGCCGCGCCCGGCGTGCGGATCGCGGTGCTCGGCGCGACCAGGTTCACCGCGATCCCGTCGGCTTCGAGTTCGGCCGCGAGGCCTTGCGTAAAGCGCGACAGCGCGGCCTTGACCGCCGCATAGACGGTCGCGCCGCCCGCGCGCGAGAAATCGTCGAACGGCCGCGGCGGCGCGAGCGCGGTGACCGAGCCGACATTCACGATCCAGCCGGCGCCGCGCGCGCGCATCAGCAGGATCGCGGCCTGGCTCAGCGCGAACGGGATGCGCAGATAGTGCTCGATCGTCGTGTCGAACATCGCCATCGGCATCGCGTCGACGCACGCGTAGTCGGCCACACCCGCATTGTTCACGAGGATGTCGAGGCCGCCGGCGGCCTGGGCCGCGCGTCCGACGAGCGCATCGCGCTCGGCCGGGTTCGACAGGTCGGCGGCGAGCGCAATCGCGCGGCCGCCCGCCTGTTCGACCAGTGCGACCGTTTCGGCGAGCGTGCCGGCAGTCGTCGCCGATTGCGTGAGGCTGCGCGCCGTCACGACGACGGTCGCGCCTTCGGACGCGAGGCGCTGCGCGATCGCGCGGCCGATGCCGCGGCTCGCGCCGGTTACGAGCGCGCATTTGCCCGCGAGCGTCGCGGTTCGGGTGTCGGTCATGATGTCTCCGGTGAAGGTGATGTTGCGTGCGGACCGTGCGGCGTCAGCCCGCGATATCCACAACATGCAGCACGAACTTGGTTTTCGCGTCGCCCGTTTGAACGAGATCGAGTGCGCGTGCAGCCTGTTCGAGCGGGAAACTGTCGAAGCGCGGCACGCGCAACGCGCGCCGGCCGAGCCGTTCGGCGATCGATGCGAGCGTGGCGCCGCTCGGCATCCGGCTATACGTCATCGCGGTGCGCAGGCCGCGCCGCGCGGCTTCGGCATCCGTCGTAGCCAGCCGCTGCGCATCGCCCGCCGCGAGCGTCATGATGTTCACGAGCGTGCCGCCCGGTGCCAGCAGGTCGAGTGCGTCGGGCAGCGTGTCGCCACCGACCGCATCGAGCACGAGATCGACGCCGCCGGGCGCCCACGCCCGCACGACCGCGGCGATGTCCTGCGCGCGATAGTCGATGCTCGCCGCCGCGCCAAGCGATTCGACGCTCGCGCGGTTGTGCGCCGAGCACGTCGCGGCGACGCGCGCGCCCGCCTGGGCGGCCAGCTGGATCGCGAACGTGCCGACCGCACCCGCGCCGCCGTGCACGAGCACGGTCTGCCCCGCACGCAGCCCGCCGTCGTCGAACAGGCCGGCCCACGCGGCCAGCGCAGGCGTCGGCGTGGCCGCCGCTTCCGCGAAGCCCACCGCATCGGGCAGGCGCACGACGGAGTCGTGACGCACCGCGACGTATTCCGCATACGCGCCCCAGCGTCCCGCGCCGACGTCGGTCTGCGCGAACACGCGCATCCCCGGCGCGAAACCCTCGACACCGTCGCCGACCGCCTCGACCACACCGGCCCCGTCGAAACCGATCACGAACGGAAACGTCATCTGCATGAACGCGCCGAGATAGCCTTCGCGGCATTTCCAGTCGGCGGGATTGACGCCCGCGTACGCGACGCGGATCAGCACGTCGCCGGGGCCCGGCTTCGGTGCGGGAACGTCGGCCAGTCGCAGCGCGTCGGAATGACCGACGCGGTCGATCAGCAAGGCTCGCATGGTGGTGTCTCCAGTGTTGTCGTTTGCATTGCGGCGGGTCGTATGCGCGCCGCGCGTCACGCCGCCGTGTCGGCCAGCAGGCTCGACGCGAGCGGACAGAACGCATGCGAGAGCGCATCGACCGTCCAGTCGGGGCTTTCGGCGTCGAATCGGCGGTCGACCCAGCCCCAGTGATACGGATGCAGCAGGTATTCGCCGAGCAGGTCGCCGACGTGCGCGAACTCCTGTTGCCAGACGTGGGTCCACCCGCCGGGCGCCACGCTCCGGCTCAGCCGCCAGTTGCGGATGCCGGGCATGAACGCGGGCATGCGCAGCAGTTCGCGCTCGAGGTCGCGCACGCGCGCTTCGCCGGCCTCCGGCCGCACACGCAGCATCAGCGTGCGCCATACGCCGTCGCGCAACGCCGGCTCGCGCAGGCCGCCGCCGATCGCGCGGCACGCGGCGCCGTCGATCCGCACGACGCCCGGCACACGCGACAGCGCGGTGAAATCCGTCGCTTGAACGGTCGCCCGTTCGTCGCGCAATACGTCGAGCGTGTAGCCGCCCGCGCCCCAGCAGCCTTCGAGATTGCGCGCGAGCGCCACGCGGGTTGCGCCGGGCAGCGCATGCGCGGCGTCGCGCAATGCACGTTCGAATGCGCCGGCATCGTCGATCGCCGAAACGTATATCTGGGCCGTGTCATGCCGCATGGTCGACCTCCGTCAGCGCGGGCAGCGGCGCATCGGCGTCCGTCATCACATGGCGGCGACGCGTGTCGCACAGCGCGTCGACGGCCATCCAGAACGCGACCACGTCGCCGTCGGTCAGCGCGCGCATCCGGTAGTACGACGGCGCGTCGGCAACCTGCCACGTCAGCCACAGCGTGCTCGGCTGCCCCGGCACCGCGACGGGCGGTGACACCCAGCGGCCGGCCGCCACGAGCCCACGCGCCGCATGGCCCGGCAGATAGCGGTCGTGCAGCAGCGCCAGCACGTCGGAAATGCGCTCGGGCGCGAGGGTGATTTCGTCTACGATCTGAATCATTCGCGGGTCGTCTCGGGTGGTTCGTGGCGGGAAGCAAAACCGGCCGCCTACGCCGTTCCGGCGAGGCCGGAAGCAACCGGTGTGGATAGCATTCTTGCGTGGCGACGGTCGGCGAACCCCTACCGGCCCGCTCACCAACCCCTGTCGCAACGCTCAGATCGGGAGAGACATGAAACAGCGCGCAATGCCGGCACGCGGCCGCGTGCTGCCGGGACTCGGCGTGCGCCTGCTCGACGAACTGGCGCGCAGCGGTGCGCCGCAGGCGCAACCGCGCGCGACGCCGGACGCAACGACCGCAACGGCAGCGACGGCAGCGACGCCCGGCGGCTTCGTCGCGCTGTACCGCGACGCGATCGAGCGGCTCGAGGCGCAGGTCGCGCGCGGCGACGGCCATCCGCCGATGCGCAAGCAGGAAGTCGATCTGATGTGCCGCTGCCTGCTCAGTTGTGCGACGCTCGCCGATGCGATCCGCTGTGCGGCCGAGTTCTGCGAGATGCTGACGCCGCGTGCCGGCACGCTGTCGCTCACGGTGCGCGACGCTCGTGCGACGTTCCGGATGGATTCGCTGCGCCGCACGCGCAGCCGGGCCGCATGCCTCGTCGATCTGACCGGGCTGTTCTGCTATCTGCAGTTGTTCGGCTGGCTGATCGGGCAGCCGCTGCGGCCGGACGAAGTCTGGCTCGGCCATCCGCGCCGCGACGACGCGATGCCGCTGCTCGGGCTGTTCAACGCGCCGGTCGACATCGGTCGCAAGACCTATGGATTCGCGTTCGATGCGGCGCGGCTCGATGCCCGCGTGATCCGCCAGCCGGGTGAGCTTGCCGCCTTCCTCGTCGATTTTCCGTTTCGTCTGATCGATGCGGCGCCGGCCGTCGTGTCATGGGCGCAGCAAGTACGCGGCTTTCTCGATGCGGCGCTCGCGCGCGAGCAGGCGCTGCCGGCGCTCGCCGAGCTGGCGACGTGGCTGGGCGTGAGCGAGGCGACGTTGCGGCGGCGGCTGGCCGCCGAAGGCAGCGGCTATCACGTGTTGCGCGAGCAGTGCCTCGCCGACGTCGCGCGGCGCTGCCTGCGCGAGTCGGACTGGCCGGTCGCGCGGATTGCAGCGCATCTCGGATTCGGTGGCGAGGAAGCGTTTCGGCGGGCGTTCGTGCGATGGACGGGCATCGCACCGAGCCGATTCCGGCGCGATTGCGGCGCCGCCGAGATCCCGTTTCATCAGACATGAAGCGCGGTTCGGGCGCCTTGAGCGAAAGGAAATAGAAAAAATTCGCCGAACAATGACGTTTTTTCGCATCCCCGCGTGCTTCGATAATTGACGCGCCCGAGCGCTCGCCATTACGCTTGCGCGCTGATGGTTCCCGGAGACGGGATCAAAAGGGAACGCAGGAGAGGCAGCGCCTCGAATCTGCGGCTGCCCCCGCAACTGTAAGCGGCGAATCCGCGCCACTCCACGCCACTGGGAAACCGGGAAGGCCGGCGCGAATGACGACCCGCGAGCCAGGAGACCTGCCATCGACCCGAGGTCCAAGCAGCCGCACCGGGCGGGGTGTCCCGGCGCGCCAGGCACCGCCTTTGGCGGTCGCCCCGTTGCATGGACGGCCCGACCTCAGGATCCTTCGGATGTCCCATCTTTCCGCCTCCGCTTCCACGCCGGAAGCGTCGCGCCGCTGCGCCGCCGGCATGCGCGGCGTCTTCCCGCGCGTACGCCGTACCTGCAACACGATCACGCTCGCCGCATCATGAATCTTCGCCACCTTCTCGCCACGTCCGCCGCCACCGCGCTGCTCTCCCCGATCGCCCACGCCGCTGGCGACACGGCACCCGCGCAGCCGTCCCAGCCTGCAAATGGCGCCGACCTCCCGACGATCACCGTGACCGACACGCGGCACCTGCCCGAGTCGTTCGACCAGCGCTATGCGACGACGCAGGTGCTCACGCGCGCCGACCTCGACCGGCTGTCGCCGAGCGATCCGAGCATCACGCAGGCGCTCGCGACACTGCCGGGCGTGACCGTCTCGACGACCGGCGGCCCCGGCGCGTCGGCATCGGTCAGCATCCGCGGCTCGTCGGCCAGCCAGGTCGCGGTGTTCATCGACGGCATCCGGATCGGCTCGCCGACCACCGGCATCGCGCCGTGGGCCGACCTGCCGACCGAAGCATTCGAGCGCGTCGAGGTGATTTCGGGGCCGGCCGCCGCGTCGTTCGGTGCGAACGCAATGGGCGGCGTCGTGCAGCTGTTCACGCGCCGCGCCGCCGGCCAACCCAACCAGACGACCGTGTCGTTCGGCGGCGGCTCGAACAAGACCTTCGACACGCAGTTGCGCACGTCGGGCACCGTGCCCTCCACCGGGCCGCTCGCCGCACTCGGCGGACTCACCTACTCGCTCGGGCTGCACGACTACAACACGGCCGGCATCGACGCAACGCGGCCCGTGTTGCCATACCACGAGGACGGCCGCAATCCGTATCACGCGCAGGACCTCGATGCACGCCTCGGCTACGCACGCGACAACTGGTCGATCTCGACGTTCGCGCTGTATCACCGCTCCGACCTGTCCTATGACAACGCCGGCTTTGCGAACCGACAGCTCGATCATCAGCTGACGACCGGCATCGCGTTCCATCTCGACATCACGCCCGACACGCAGTTCGACCAGTCGTTCGGTTATGCGAACGACCGCCAGTTCCTGTATGCGAGCGACCCGTCCATTTCGACCGACCAGATCAACTCGCAGCGCATCAGCTCGTCGACGTCGCTGACGCATCAGGAACACGGCTTCCGCCTGTTCGGCCTGCCGCTGTCGGGCGAGACGAAAGTCGCGTACGACTTCACGCGCGAGCAGGCGTTCCTGCCCGTCGACATGCCGGAAGGCGTGCCGACGCGCAATGACTCCGCGTTCTCGCTGCATCAATCGGCGACGCTCGGCAGCGTGACGATGTTCGTCGCGGGCCGTCACGAGATCATCGCGGGGAAAGCCGTGAACACCGGCAACGCTGCGCTGTCGTGGGCGATCACGCCGGTGTACACGGCGCGCGTGTCGTACGGCAATGCGTTTCGCCTGCCGGCGTTCAACGACCTGTACTACCCCGGTTACGGCAATCCGAACCTGAATCCGGAGCGCAGCGATTCGGTCGAGGCCGCGCTCGACGCGAACACCGCGTACGGCACGTTCAGCGCCGCGATCTACGACACGCGCATCAACAACCTGATCGCGTACAACCCCGCGACGTTCTCGCCGATGAACATCGGCCGCTCGCATATCCGCGGCATCGACCTGTCGTACAAGGGCACGATCGGCCGCTCGACGCCGGTGAGCATCGCCGTCGGCATCCTGAATCCGCAGGACGAAACCAACGACAGCTGGCTCAACCGCCGGCCGCGCCAGACGGTCAGCGTGAATATCGACCACACCTGGGACGAACTGCACCTGCACGCGCTGAGCACGGGGGCAACGGCGAGCTACGGCGGCACGACATTCGACGACCCGGCCAACACGACGTATCTGCCGTCGTACCTGACCGTCAACCTGCGCGCGTCGTACAAGATCAATGCGCACCTGACGGTGTCGGCGACGCTGTCGAACCTGTTCGACCGCCAGTACATGACCGCGTACGGTTACAACACGCTCGGCCGCACCGCGTTCGGCAAGGTCAGTTATACGTTCTGACCGGGGCGGTCGGTGCAGCGGCGCCCGCGGTCGCGGGTGCCGCTGCGGACACGATTTCGGGTGCCGGATGCCGTCGTCGTGCGCGAGCGGGCGCGTTCGATCGCGCTGCGGTGCGCATCAGGACCATACGACGCCTCGCACACCCGCGATCAACTGGATCGCGCCAAACACCGCGATCACGACGGCCGACACGCGCGACAGCCCGTGCATGAACGTCAGCGACATCTTCGTGCGCAATACGGCGGTCGCGCCGCTCAGGCACAGCCACCACGTCGCGGAACCCAGGAACACGCCGACGACCATCAGCGCGACGGTCGCCCCCATTGCGTCGCCATGCGTGCCCGCCAGCGGGCCGAGCGCCGCGAAAATGCCGACGAACGACAGGATCGTCATCGGGTTGGACAGCGTCAGGCCGAACGTCGTCAGGAAATCGCGCAGCACGGTCGTGCGCGGCAAATCGCGTTGTGTCGCCGACGCGGCCGGCGCCTGCCGGGCGATGGTCCAGGCCAGCCACACGAGGAACGCGCCGCCGCCAATTTTCAGCGCGACGGTCAGCATCGGAAACGCGGTGACGATGCCGGCGACGCCCAGCGCACCGAGCAGCCCGTAGATCGCATCGGCGCATGCGGCGCCGATCCCCGTCGCGAACCCAGCACGAAAGCCGCGGCTCAGGCCCCGCTGGATGCACAGCATGCCGATCGGGCCGACCGGCACCGCGATCGACAATCCCATCACGACGGACTTGATGAACAGCATGGCCGGCTCCTCGCGACATCCCGTGGCTTGAAACGTCATCGTAGGGAAAGTCCGGTCGCCGCTGAAGGCGGTTTTTAAGGAAAAATGGCTGCTTCAGCTTAAAAACTCCACCACGATGGACGAACTCGACTGGAAGATACTCGCGCTGCTGCAGGCCAACGGCCGCATCAGCTACACGGAGCTGGCGCGCCAGGTTCACCTGTCGGTGCCGGCGGTGACGGAACGCGTGAAGCGTCTCGAGTCGGCCGGCGTGATCGAAGGCTACACGGCGCGGGTCAATCCGGCCGCCGCCGGGTACCCGGTGAGCGCGCTGATCGGCATCACGGTGCCGCAGCCGGCGAAGGCGAAATTCCTGAAGCTGCTGGAGACGATTCCCGAAGTGGTCGAGTGCCATCACGTGACCGGCGCGGATTCGTACGTGATGCGGTTCGTCGCGGTCAGCATGGCGCACCTCGAGCAACTGATCGAGCGCATCAACCTGTACGGCGAAACGCGCACGTCGATCGTGATGTCGACGCCGCTGCCGGCCCGCGGGCTCGCGCGTCCGGCTGCGCCGGTCAAAGGCATTCGGGGGTGACAGGATGCGGTTCAGTGCGCGATGCTGTGCACCGCGCACCTTGCAAGCACCGGACAATCTGCCATGACAGTGATCGGACTCAATCATTACAACCTGCGCGCGGATCGGGCGACGCTCGATACGCTGCGCGATTTCTACGTGAACGTCGTAGGCCTCGAGTTGGGCTATCGGCCGCCGTTCCAGAGCAACGGCTACTGGCTCTACGCGGGGACCCAGGCGATCCTCCACCTGTCGGAAGCATGGCCCGGCGAGGTGCGGCCGGCGCATGTCGTCAATACGTTCGACCATATGGCATTTTCATGCGCGGACGCTGTCGACATGGAACGGCGTCTCACCGACGCGAAGATCCGGTACTCGCACACGTACGTGCCGCTCACGCGCCAGCTGCAGCTGTTTTTCACCGACCCGGCCGGCAATGGCGTCGAGTTGAATTTCGCGCAGCCCGACGACATTTCCGGTGACGATGCCGGTTAGCGCGGCACTGCCGTTTGCGTATTCATCGTCAGGCACCCTGCTTCCGCGGGGCGCGTGAAGGAAGGGGCATCAAGGCCATATCGGCCGGACGTATGTCACTGCCGCTTCACGAGCTTCACGATCGTAAGCGCGCCGTTCACGCGCTCGACCCGGACCTTGACCTTGTCGCCCACGCGCAGCGACTCGATCATCGTCGGGTCGCCGGCCTTGAACGCCATCGTCATCGGCGCCATCCCGACGTTCTCGAGCGCGCCGTGCTTCAGCGTCACCATCCCGCGCGCGGCATCGATCCGTTTCACTTCGGCATCGGTCAGCGCCGCGGCCGGTGCCGACATCTTCATGTCGCCCATGTTCATGTCGGACATGCTGCCCGCCGCCCGCACCTGTGCCGCAACAACGCCCATCGCACCGAGGACTGTGATGGCAATGGCAATGGCGATGCATCGGATCTTCATCGAGATACTCCCGTGCGCGGCGGATGACGAATACGCCGCGCTACACCAGCAACGTCGCGACGGCCCACGCGATCAGCACGACACCCAACGCGCGCCCGACGTACTCGCCGCCCGGCAGCACCTTTTCGACCAGTACGAACAGCGACAACGCGATGATCCACACGACGTTCATCACGCCGCCGACGAACAGCAGCGCCATCAGCAGCCAGCAACAGCCCACGCAATACGCGCCGTGGCGCACGCCGAGCAGGAAGCTGCCCGTGATTCCCGGCCGCCAGTACGTTGTGAGGAACCGCACCGGTGACCGGCATTGCCGCAGGCATGCCTGCTTCAACGGCGAGAACTGGTAAATGCCGGCCAGCGCGAGCACGATCGCGGACAGCATCGCGCTCTTCGACCACAGCATCATTCCGGAGATCAGGCCGGCAGGCTGCAGCAGCATCTGCAGCGCGGCCGCAGCGACCGAGAACGCGAACCACGATGCCAGATAGCCGGCCAGCAGGCAGGTCGACGTGAATGCCGCTCCCGTGCCCGCCGGATCGTGATGCCGCAGCACGCGCCGGTACAGCAGCACGAGCGGCGCCGCGCCGGGCGTCATCATCGCGATCATCATCACCCACCACATCAGGATCACGGTCGCCAGCGACGGGGCCATCGCGCCCATGTCGTCGGCCAGCCGATGCGGGAACAGCGCGACCGCCGTCATGTCCAGCGCCGACATGCCAGTGCCGGCGCCCGTCCACAGGTAGACCCAGCACGCGCCGACGAGCGCGGCCATGCCGAGCAGCGTGACGACGCGCTCGCGCCCGAGAACATGGTCGACGGGAATCATGCGGCGCGATGCCGGATCAGCCCGTGATTGTTCAGATGCAGCCGCGCGAACTGCGCGTAGCTCCGCTCGAGGTCCAGTTCGATGTGACCGTGCGACCGGCCGGTGCCCGAACCGATCTCGGCAATCTCGTATTCGAAGCCGTGCGGCAGGTCGATCCGTACGCGATGTTCGGCGCCCGTCACCGGGTTGCGGATCGGCTCGCCGACGACGTCGAACACGCCGTCGACGCTGATCCGGCCGCGCCGCGCATCGACATCGACGTCAAAATCGATCTTCGCGAAGATCGGATCGAACGCCTGTTCGAGCGTCGACGCGAACACGGCGAACATCGTCGCGAATGGATCGGTATCCTGACCGGTCATGATCTTCAGCACGGCCTCGCATTGCGCGGGACTCGCGCTTTCGTCGACGATCGGCTGGCAGCGGCCATGGCCTTCGTGAATCGGCCCCGGCCACTGGAATACGACCGCGATCCGGACACCGTCGAGCACCACGTCGCCGTAGTGACCGCTGTCGATCGAAATCGCCCCCATCGCTTCGCAGTTGCCATGCGTCGGCAGCGAATTGAACTGGCAGGGACAACCGTATGAGCAATTGCAGTTCATCAGCTCGGTTCCCTGAATCTCCCACGGCGTCATGGCGTCACCTCACGCGATCGATGGCACATAATGCTTCGAATCTAGTGCACCGCACAGGGGAAAGCAAAGGGCGCACGAGGCGTCTCGATCGCCCCAAAAAACGATGTCCGTGCAGCGTTCGACGGCGCTGATCCGACGAATTCGCCGCCGTCGTGCCACCGCCCCCGATGCAAGGCGCGCGGCACGAAACGGCGCGTCCGGTCGATCGTGTACGAGCGCGGCCCGACAAAAGCCGACAGCCCGGTCGCGTCACCACAAATGCGGGCATTCCGCAACGGTGCTGGTCCATACTGTTTCGCAATCGACGACGTCCCCGTTCGTCGCTGCCGTCCCGGATGGCTGTCATGCGCGTTCATAGTGCGTTGCTCTTTCTCGTCGGCACCCTGCTCACCGCGGGCGGCTATGGCGCCACCTTCCTGTTGTCGATGCGCTTTCACGCGATCGGCGGTAGCGATCTCAATACCGGCGCGGCACTGGCCGCCGCGACGGTCGGCACCTTCGCCGGCCTGTCGGTGGTCGGCTGGTTCTCGCAGCAGATCGGCACCGCGCGGATCGCCGCGCTGTCGTCGCTGTGCATCGGCGCCGGCATCGTCGGCTTCGCACTCGTCGGGCGTGCGCCGTCCGCCGACCTGCCGTCCGGCTTCCTGGTCGGCTTCGGCTGGGGTGCGTTTCACCTGGCCGCACCGATGTCGCTCGCCGAGCGAACCAGCGGCGCGGCTCGAAACGTGTGGTTCTTCCGGTCGGCAACCTTCCAGATGACGGGGATCGGCGCATCCCCGGCATTGGCCGCGTATGCGATGCGAATGCTCCATTGGTCGATCGACGACACGCTTTACGCGGTCGGTGCCCTGTGCGCGCTGGCGTCGCTGATGCTGGAGGCGTTCGGCCGCCTGTGTCCGCGCCCGCCCGCCGCCATATCGGGCGGCCGCTGGGTGCGCGACTTTCGCGCGATCTCGCGCACGCGCGCCGCCGTGCCGATCGCGATGATCGCGCTCGGCACCTGCGTGTTCTCCGGCCTGATGACGTTCCAGATGTCGTTCGCGCAAGGCACGCAGGCGCGGCCCGGCACATTCTTCAGTCTTTACACGATGACGGTGATTACCGCGCGCTGGCTGCTCGGAAGATGGGTGAGGCTGGCGCGCCCCGAAACGGCGACCAAGGGGCTGCTCGTGATGATGCTGCTCGGCGCACTCGCGATGTTCGGCGCAGCCGAACATGCGTCGTTCCAGTCCGTCGCGGCCGTCCTGCTCGGCGCCGGCTACGGCCTTATGTATCCGGTGATCCAGGCCCAGGCGGTCAACGATTGTGCGGACACGCAACGGCACGGCGTGCTGACGTGGTTCGTCGCGTCGTATTTCATCGGCACGTTCGGCTTTCCGTCGGTCGGCGGCTGGGTGATGGTGCACGCCGGCAAGGGCGCGTTGCTGATGCTCATCACGAGCTGCGGTCTCGCGGCGCTGTCGCTCGCGTTCCTGCACGACCGGCCGGCGCAGGTGCGCACGCAATAGGCGGCGGCACGACGCCGGCGCGGCTAACCGGGTTTCTTCGGCGCGCGTGCGACGGCGAACCACGCCATCGCCGCGCCCGCCACCCACGCGCAGGTCAGCAACAGGTCGAAGTCCATCATCCCTTCGAAATTCGCGCTGTTCTCGAAGCTGCAATGCCGGCTGCGGAGGAATTCGATGCAACCGCTGACGACCCACTGGACGTGCATGAATACGTGATAGACGGCAAAAGCCGAAGCGATGATGGCGACGCGCAGGCGTATAGTCGTGTTCATTCGGCGCCGGAGGCGGTGGGCTGGTCTGACGCCGATCTTAAGACAACGACGCCGTATCAGGCAATCGATCCCGCGCGAACGTCACGACCGGCATGCACGAGCGCGAATCGCCATCCGCATAAACCCCGAGGAAACCCATGGTGTCGCGCTTTCGGCGCGGCTTCGTTCGACGCTCGTCGCTTGCGGATTCACGGTATTCATGCCGGTGAACGACGGTTGTTACGCGTCGTCGATCTGCCTGAGCGTCTTCAGGCAATCCACCGCCAACTGCTGATAGATCCGCGTGCCGTTCGCCTTCGCGTCGATCTCCGCCTCGCTCAGCCGCCGCACGACTCGCCCCGGCACGCCCGCGAGCAACACGCCGCGCGGCACGTCGTACCCAGCCTTCACGAACGCGCACGCGGCGACGATCGTCGTCGCGCCGATCGTCGCGCCGTCCATCACGACCGCGTTCATCCCGATCATGGTGTCCGGTTCGAGCGTCGCGCCATGCACGATCGCGCCGTGGCCGACGTGGCTGTTCACGCCGAGCCGGCACGTCTCGCCGATGCCGACGTGCAGCACGCAGCCGTCCTGCACGTTGCTGCCGACGTCGACGACGATCGCGCCGAAGTCGCCGCGCAGGCTTGCATGCGGACCGATGTAGCAGCCCGCGCCGATCGTCACGTCGCCGATCACGACCGCGCTCGGATGAACGTACGCGGACGGATCGACGCGCGGACGCATGCCGTTGAATTCGAACAGCGGCATCGCTCAGAGCACCGCGGCCGCTTCGGGCACGAGCATGAACAGGTCGCCGACGACACCGTAGTCGGCCACGCTAAAGATCGGCGCGTCCGGATCCTTGTTGATCGCGACGATCACCTTCGAATCCTTCATCCCGGCCAGATGCTGGATCGCACCCGAGATGCCGACTGCGATGTACAGCTGCGGCGCGACAATTTTCCCGGTCTGGCCGACCTGATAGTGGTTCGGCACGTAGCCCGCATCGACTGCCGCGCGCGATGCGCCGAGTGCGGCCTGCAGCTTGTCTGCCAGCGGCTCCAGCACCTTCATGTAGTTCTCGCCGCTGCCCAGGCCACGGCCGCCCGACACGATGATGCTCGCCGACGTCAGCTCCGGACGATCCAGCTTCGTCACTTCACGGCTCACGAACTGCGACTTGCCTGCGTCGGCTGCCGCTTCGATCTTCTCGACCGCTGCGCTGCCGCCTTCCGCCGCAACCGGATCGAAACCCGTCGTTCGCACCGTGATCACCTTGACCGGATCGCCCGACTGTACCGTCGCGATCGCGTTGCCCGCGTAGATCGGACGCTCGAACGTGTCGGCTGAAACGACCGCCGTGATGTCCGAGATCTGCGCGACGTCCAGCTTCGCGGCGATGCGCGGCGCGATGTTCTTGCCGTAGGCGGTGGCCGGCGCAAGGATATGCGAGTAGTTCGATGCGACGGCCAGCACCGTCGCTTCGACGTTCTCGGCAAGACCGTCCGCGAGCTGCGGCGCGTCGGCCAGCAACACCTTCGAAACGCCCGCGATCTTTGCCGCTGAGTCGGCCGCGCTCTGTGCGTCATGGCCTGCAACCAGCACGTGAATGTCGCCGCCAATGGCCTGCGCCGCCGCCACCGCATTCAATGTCGCGGCCTTGATCGGCGATGCGCCGCCTGCCGATGCAGCATCGTGCTCGGCAATTACCAGAATCGTCATTTCTTTCCGCTCTCTCTTACAGCACCCTGGCTTCGGTCTTCAGCTTGTCGACCAGCGTCTTCATGTCCGGCACCTTCACGCCCGCGGCGCGCTTCGGCGGCTCGTTCACCTTCAGCGTCTTCAGGCGCGGCGTCACGTCCACGCCCAGGTCTTCCGGCTTCATCGTTTCCAGCGGCTTCTTCTTCGCCTTCATGATGTTCGGCAGCGTCACATAGCGCGGCTCGTTCAGGCGCAGGTCGGTCGTCACGACCGCGGGCAGTCGAAGCGACAGCGTTTCCGCGCCTCCGTCGACTTCACGCGCGACCGTGGCACGCCCATCGGCGATCGTGACCTTCGACGCGAACGTCGCCTGCGGGAGACCGGCCAGCGCGGCCAGCATCTGGCCGGTCTGGTTCGAGTCGTCGTCGATCGCCTGCTTGCCGAGGATCACCAGCTGCGGCTGCTCCTTGTCGACGAGCGACTTCAGGATCTTCGCGACGGCCAGCGGCTCGACGCCATCGATCGCTTCGACGAGGATCGCGCGATCCGCACCGATCGCGAGCGCCGTGCGCAGCGTCTCCTGCGCTTGCGCCACGCCCACCGACACGGCCACCACCTCCGTCACGACGCCGGCCTCCTTCAGCCGCACGGCCTCCTCCACCGCGATTTCGTCGAACGGGTTCATCGACATCTTCACGTTCGCGATATCGACGCCGGTGCGGTCGGACTTCACGCCGACCTTCACGTTCGCGTCGACCACGCGCTTCACTGCCACGAGCGCTTTCAACTGCCTGTCTCCTTATATCTTCGATTTGCTTCAAACTTCAGTTGTGGCACGCCGTCAGGCGCGTCAGCGCGCGGTGTAGCCGCCGTCGATCACCAGCTCCGCTCCCGTCACGTAGCGCCCAGCCGGCGACACGAGATACAGGATGCCGGCCGCGATGTCGCGCGGGCTGCCGATCTTCGCCATCGGCACGTGCGTCTGCATGTATTCGAACGCGCGATCCGGATCCTGGCCCATCTGGCGGAACGCGTCCTCCAGCATCGGCGTGCGGATGTAGCCCGGATGCACCGAGTTCGCGCGGATGTTCTTCGCCGCGTACAGCATCGCGTCGACCTTCGCCATCATCCGCACCGCCGCCTTCGACGCGTGATACGCGGGCACGTCGGGGCCGCCGACGATCCCGTACATCGACGACAGGTTCACGATCGAGCCGCCGCCGGCCGCTTCGAGGTGCGGAATCGCCGCGCGCGTGCACAGGAACACGCCGTTGACGTTCACGTCCTGCACGCGCTGCCACTGCGCGAGCGTGAGTTCGTGCGTCGGCACGTTGTGCCCTTCGATGCCCGCGTTGTTCACGAGCACGTCGAGGCGCCCGAAGCGCGCGACGATCTCGCCGAACACGCGCGCCACGTCGGCCTCGTGCGTCACGTCGAGCGACCAGAACGCAGCCTGGCCACCCTGTGCGCGAATCTCCTCGACGAGCGCCTGCGCCGGTTGCGACAGCACGTCGAGAATCGCGACGCTCGCGCCGGCCGCGGCCAGCGTGCGTGCCGTTTCGGCGCCGATGCCACGCGCGCCGCCGGTGATCGCGGCCACCTTGCCGCGCAGGTCGAACAGGTCTTCGATGAGTTTCATTGCAATTGCTCCGAGAAACCTCGCCACTTCCCCCAAGGGGACTTCCTTCGGGGCGGATGGCGGGAAGGAAAGGCATGCTGTTGACAGGCTGTGGGAATCCCCCGCCTTTAGGCGGAAGAGGGCGTCAATGCGTCTCCGTTATTCAGGCGAACCGTCGTCGAACGGCCCGGCCATCAGAGGCGTTATCGCGCAGCCGGCGCGGCCAGGAAATCGAGGCATTCCCGATTGAAATAGCCCGCATGCTCCACCATCACCCAATGGCCGCAGCGGTTCAGCAGCACGAAGCGCGCGTCGCGGCAGCGTTCGAGGAACGTCAGCGCGCCGCCGACCGGATTGAAGCGGTCGTCCGTGCCCCAGAAGCCGAGCACCGGGCAGCGCAGGTCGGCGAGCGCGCCCGTCAGGTTCGGCACGCTCATCGTCGACAGCACTTCGGTCGGCTGCTCGACGCATACCTTCATCCGCTCGGCGACGAGCGCGTTGGTGACGATTGCCGGATCGTGCACCAGCAGCGTCAGCAACTCGCGCATGGTGTCGTCATTCATCTGGCGATTGGTGAACAGCTTCACCATCCGCTGGATCCCTTCCATCCGGAAATAGGTGTCGCGATCCTCGACGCCGCCCGGCGCCATCATGATCAGTCCGTCGACTTCGTCGGGGTAATCGAGCGCGTACTTGAGCGCGATCGCGCCGCCGAGCGAGTTGCCGAGCAGCACGGCTGGCCCGATACCCAGTGCGGACAGCTGCGCGTGCAGCGCGCCGACGAAGAAATCGAGCGTATAGGCGACGTCGGACGGCTTCGACGACTGTCCGTAGCCCGGCAGGTCGACGACGATCGCGCGATGGCCGGCGGCCGCGAACGCGGGGTAGTTGTGCTTGAAATTGCTGAAACCGCTGGCGCCCGGGCCGCTGCCGTGGATGAACACCACCGGGCGGCCTTCGCCCGCCTCGAAATGATGCAGGCGCAGGCCGCCCGGTACCTCGGTGAAGATGCCGGCCGGCGGCGTCGTGGGGGTCGTCATCGCGGGTTGTCTCCTTCGTCGGTCGATGGATGCTTGCCACGATGATTGCGCCGCAGGCGCCGCCCGGCATCATCCTTTCAGACTACGAAGCCGCGCGCGCTTGTTCCTATCATCGGGCCACCGAAACGGAGGCAGACGATGAACGGATTCGACTACAGCGGCAAGACGGTGCTCGTGACGGGCGGCACCAAGGGCATCGGGCGGCGCATCGCCGAGCGTTTTCTCGCGGCGGGCGCACGCGTGTTCGTGTGCGGGCGTAGCGCGCCCGACACGCCGCCTTCGGCCGGCGGCCGCACGGCCCGCTTCGTCGCGACCGACCTGCGCGATATCGATCAGGTCGACGCGATGCTCACGACGATCCGCGCTGCGGCCGGCGGCCTCGACGTGCTCGTCAACAACGCGGGCGGCTCGCCGTTCGCGCTCGCGGCCGACACATCGCCGCGCTTCACCGAATCGATCGTGCGGCTGAACCTGATCGCGCCGCTGCAGCTCGCGCAGCGCGTGAACGCGATCATGCAGCCGCACGGCGGCGTGATGCTGTTCATCGCGAGCGTCAGCGCGTCGCGGCCGTCGCCCGGGACGGCCGCCTACGGCGCCGCGAAGGCGGGCCTCGTCAACGCGGTCACGTCGCTCGCGGTCGAGTGGGCGCCGCGCGTGCGCGTGTGCGCGATCAGCCCGAGCCTCGTGCAGACGGAATCGGCTACCGACGGCCACTACGGCGACGACGATGCGCTCGACGCCATCCGCGCGACGATACCGGCCGGACGTCTTGCGACGCCCGACGACGTCGCGGCGGCGTGCCTGTTCCTCGCATCGCCCGACGCGTCGTACACGTCGGGCACGAACCTGCGGCTCGATGGCGGCGGCGAACGGCCCGCGTTCCTGTCGGCGGCACAAGCGAACGCGCGATGACACACGCAGCGCACGCAGCACGCGCAGCGTTGCCCGATCGTTTCCAGTCCTAGGGAAGTCATCTAGTTCATTTTGACGATTCCCTGCTACCGCGATCTCCCTACTCTGCCTCTCACGACAACCACAGTCGACCGTCGTCGATACCCCCAGAGGAGACACCATGCATCAACGGATTTCGCGCCGTACCGACAAGCGGGCCGCCGCCACGCTGTCGACGCTGGCCGCCGCGCTGCTGTCGTGCGCCGTTCCCGACGCACACGCAGGCAGCACGATCGCGCTTGGCGCCGACACGACGCTGGACTATACGTTCACGCTCAGCTACGGGCTCGGCATGCGCACGCGTGCGCCGAGCGGCAATCTGCTGACGCCCGCGAACATCAACGGCGACGACGGCGATCGCAACTTCGCGAAGAACAAGCTGATCGAGAACCAGGTCAGCCTGCTCGGCGAAGTGAACCTGAAGCACGACGACTGGGGCGTGTTCGTGCGTGCGGATACGTTCTACGACCAGGCCTATCACCGCCCGAACTACAACGACGCGCCGGGCACGGTGAACCACTCGGGTCAGTACAACGACTTCACGAGCGACGCGCGCTACTGGTCGGGCGGCCACACGACGCTGCTCGCCGCGTATGCGTACAACACGTTCCATCTCGGCTCGACGAGCCTGAACGTGAAGGTCGGCGACCAGGTGGTCGCATGGGGCGAAAGCCTGTTCTTCCCGAACATCGCGGGCGCGCAGGGTCCCGCCGATGCGGCCAAGTCGTACATGGCGGGCGCCGAGGTGAAGGACATCCTGCTGCCGGTGCCGCAGATCTCGACGCAGTGGCAGATCACGCCGAACTTCAGCCTGCTCGGCTACTACCAGTTCTCGTACCAGCAGAACCGGCTGACCGCGCCCGGCACGTACTGGAGCTACTCCGACGTCACGGGCCCCGGCGCGCAGTACATCATCGGCCCGGGCGGGATGATCATTCCGCGCGGCCCCGACGACAAGCCGAGCGCGCGCAACCAGTGGGGTATCGGCGCGCGCTTTCGCGTCCTCGGCGACACCGAGCTCGGCCTGTACCACCTGCACTACAACGACATGAACCCGAGCGTCGTCACGACGTACTTCCCGACGCTCCAGTACCAGCAAAAGTATTTCAGCAACATCAAGCTGACCGGCGCGAGCTTCTCGACGCAGGTCGGCCCGGTGAACGTCGCGGGCGAAGTGTCGTACCGCCAGGGCGCGGCCGTGCTCGTCAACACGCCGACCGGCCCGCAGTCGACGCGCGCGAACGTGCTGCAGACCAACCTGTCGGGCATCTATTCGATCGGGCCGAGCTTCCTCGCGAACTCGCAGTCGCTGATCGGCGAACTGACGTACGTGCATGCGGGCAGCATCTCCGAGCTCGACGGCTCGACGACGCTCGCCAACTCGCGCAATGCGCTCGCGATGGAGATCGCGTGGACGCTCAGCTACAAGAACGTGTTCAACGGCTGGGATCTCGACGTGCCGCTGACCTACACGCACGACCTGACCGGCACGTCGCCGCTCGCCGGCGCGCTCGGTTCGCTCACGGGCCAGGGCGATCACCGCGTGACGGCCGGCGTGACGTTCACGCGCCTGAGCAACCTGCAGCTGTCGCTCGTCTACGCCAAGTTCCTCGGTTCGCCCAACCCGGTCACGCGTCCGCTGTCGGATCGCGACTATGTGCTCGCCACGGCGACCTACCACTTCTGAGCGGCCCGTCCGCTCGTCACTCAGCAAGAGGATTGTCATGAAGCGAATTCGTCTCCCCCTCCTGCGCGCGTCGGTGATGGCCGCGTGCGCACTCGTCGCGACGGCGTCGTTCCCGAAAGTCACGCCGGACGACCTGAAGGCGCTCGACGGCCCGCTGACGCCGATGGGCGCGGTACGCGCCGCGAGCAAGGACAGCAGCGTGCCCGAGTGGTCGGGCAAGTGGCTCGGCACGCCGCCCGACGTGCAATACAAGCGCGGCAGCCGCTACCCCGATCCGTTCGCGAGCGAGAAGCCGATCGCGACGATTACCGCGGAAAACATGGCGCAGTACGCCGAGCACCTGACCGACGGCCAGAAGGCGATGTTCAAGCGCTATCCGGCCAGCTTCAAGATCAACGTCTATCCGAGCCATCGCGACTTCCGCTACGCGGATTCCGTCTACAAGGACATCCGCGCGTACGCACCCGATTCGACGATGACTTCCGACGCGAACGGGCTGACCAACGCGCCGCCGCAGGTGCCCTACCCGATTCCGAAGACGGCCGCCGAGCTGCTGTGGAACCAGCGCTTCTCGTCGGCGATCGGCACCGAACAGGCGACCTACGACCAGGCGGTCGTGTATTCCGACGGCAACATCGCGTGGGGCAAGGTGCGCTACGACATCTACTCGCCGCGCAACGTCGGCAAGTACGACGTGAAGAGCGACCTGAACAACCGCACGTTCTATCGCAATGCGACGGAGCTGCCGCTGTCGGACCGCGGCTCGCTGATCGTCGGCTTCACGAACTGGGACAAGGCCGGCGCGGACAACTCGTCGCGCACGTGGATGTACAACCCGGGCACTCGGCGCGTGCGCCAGGCGCCGGAATACGGCTACGACCAGCCGCAGGGCCCGGGCGGCTTCCGCACCGTCGACGACGACCGCCTGTACAACGGCCCCGGCGACCGCTACGACTGGAAGATCGTCGGCAAGCGCGAGGTGTACGTGCCATACGACAACTACAAGGCGATGGACAGCTCGGTCAAGTATGCGGACCTGCTGACCAAGGGTCATGAAAACCCGTCGTATATCCGCTACGAGCTGCATCGCGTGTGGGTGCTGCAGGCGACGCTGAAGAGCGGCTACCGCCACCAGTACGCGAAGCGCGTGCTGTACATCGACGAGGATTCGTGGATGACGCTGCTCGCCGACAACTACGACGCACGCGGCCAGCTGTGGCGCACCAACGTCGCGACGACGCTGTACGCGTATGACGCGAAGACGTTCTACCCGGGCGTCGTGTTTTTCCACGACCTGATCTCCGGCGCGTACATGGCCGACCGCCTGACCAACGAAGGGCCGATGCCGAAGCTCGACAGCAGCCCGCAGTTCAGCGAGGCGTACTTCTCGCCGGACGCGATCCGCAGTTCGGGTAACTAAGCAACGCGCGCGGCACATCCGCCATCCACGCGCCGGAGCCTCGCTCCGGCGCACGACGCCGCCCGAGGCGGCGGCCTTTTCCATTCGAGACTCGAGGGCCCTTTCATGTCTTCCCGCCTGCATACGACGCTCGGCGACGAGCTGTACGCCGCGTGGCACGCGCGCGCGCCGGTCGCGCCGCTGTCGAGCCGTCCGCGCCGCCTGTCGCTCGACGATGCATACCGGATCCAGCAACGCTTCATCGAACGCCGCGTCGAACACGGCGAAGCGGTGGTCGGCAAGAAGATCGGCGTGACGAGCCAGGCCGTGCAGGACATGCTGAACGTGCGCCAGCCCGATTTCGGCATCCTGCTGTCCGGCATGCACTACGCGGCCGGCGAGGCGATCGCCGCCGAGTCGCTGATCGCGCCGCGCGCCGAAGGCGAGATCGCGTTCATCCTCGCGCGCGACCTGTGCGGCCCCGGCATCGACCGCACGGATGTGATCGCCGCGACGGCTGCCGTCGCACCCTGCTTCGAGATCGTCGATTCGCGCATCCGCGACTGGGCGATCCGCATCGAGGACACCGTCGCCGACAACGCATCGTGCGGCGTATACGTGCTCGGCGACGCGCGCGTCGATCCGCGCACGCTCGATCTCGCCGCATGCGAGATGACGATCGAGAAGAACGGCGAGCCCGTCGCGCAAGGCCGCGGCGATGCGGCGCTCGGCCACCCCGCCGACGCGGTCGCGTGGCTCGCGAACACCCTCGCCGCATACGACGTGCCGCTGCTCGCCGGCGAGATCGTGCTGTCCGGCTCGCTCGCGAAGCTGATTCCGGTCACCGCCGGCGACGCGCTGTCGATGCACATTTCCGGCATCGGCGGGTGCGACGTCCGCTTTATCTAAAGGAACGACCCTGATGAAGAAAATCAAATGCGCACTGATCGGACCGGGCAACATCGGCACCGACCTGCTGTACAAGCTGCGCCGCTCGCCGGTGCTCGAACCCGTGTGGATGGTCGGCGTCGACCCGGCGTCCGACGGCCTCGCGCGAGCCCGCGAGTTCGGCCTGAAAACCACCGACCGCGGCGTCGACGGGCTGCTGCCGCACGTCGTCGACGACGAGATCCGCATCGCGTTCGACGCCACGTCGGCCTACGTGCACCGCGACAACTCCGACAAGCTCACCGCGCTCGGCGTGAAGATGATCGACCTGACGCCCGCCGCGATCGGGCCGTACTGCGTACCGCCGGTGAACCTCGACGCGCATCTCGACAGCGCGCAGGCGAACGTGAACATGGTGACGTGCGGCGGCCAGGCAACGATCCCGATGGTGTACGCGGTGTCGCGCGTGCAGCCGGTCGCGTACGGCGAGATCATCGCGACCGTGTCGTCGCGTTCAGTGGGCCCCGGCACGCGCAAGAACATCGACGAATTCACGCGCACGACGTCCGGCGCGATCGAACAGGTCGGCGGCGCACGCAAGGGCAAGGCGATCATCGTGATCAACCCGGCCGAGCCGCCGCTGATCATGCGCGACACGATCCACTGCCTGACCGACGGCCCGCCCGACGTCGACGCGATCACCGCCTCGGTGCATGCGATGGTCAAGGAAGTACAGCGCTACGTGCCCGGCTACACGCTGAAGAACGGCCCGGTGTTCGACGGCAACCGCGTGTCGGTCTTCATGGAAGTCGAGGGGCTCGGCGACTACCTGCCGAAGTATGCGGGCAACCTCGACATCATGACCGCCGCCGCGGCCGCCACGGCCGAGCGTTTCGCCGAACAGATGCTGGCCGCGACGGCCGCCACCACTTGAGTCGAGGAGTCACACGATGTCACTTGCAGGCAAGAAGATCACCGTCCACGACATGTCGTTGCGCGACGGGATGCACCCGAAACGTCACCAGATCACGCTCGACCAGATGCGCGACATCGCGCGCGGGCTCGACGCGGCCGGCGTGCCGTTGATCGAGGTCACGCACGGCGACGGGCTCGGCGGCGCTTCGGTCAACTACGGTTTTCCGGCGCATACGGATGAGGCGTACCTGAGCGCCGTGATTCCGGAACTGAAGCAGGCAAAGGTGTCGGCGCTGCTGCTGCCCGGTATCGGCACCGTCGAGCACCTGCGCATGGCGCACGCACTCGGCGTCGGCACGATCCGCGTCGCGACGCACTGCACCGAAGCCGACGTGTCGGAGCAGCATATCGGCCTTGCGCGCTCGCTCGGGCTCGATACGGTCGGCTTCCTGATGATGGCGCACATGTCGTCGCCCGAGCAGCTCGTCGTGCAGGCGAAGCTGATGGAGTCGTACGGCGCGAACTGCATCTACATCACCGATTCGGCCGGCCACATGCTGCCCGACGACGTGACCGCGCGCATCGGCCAGGTGCGCGCCGCGCTCAAGCCGGAAACGGAACTCGGCTTCCACGGCCACCACAACCTCGCGATGGGCGTCGCGAACTCGGTCGCGGCGGTTGCCGCCGGTGCGAACCGGATCGACGCCGCCGCGGCCGGCCTCGGTGCGGGTGCGGGCAATACGCCGATGGAAGTGTTCGTCGCGGTATGCGACCGGATGGGGATCGAGACCGGCGTCGACGTGTTCGCGATTTCCGACGTCGCGGAAGATCTCGTCGTGCCGATCATGGACGCACCGATCCGCCTCGACCGCGATGCACTGACGCTCGGCTATGCGGGCGTCTATTCGTCGTTCCTGCTGTTCGCGAAGCGTGCGGAAGCGAAGTACGGGATTCCAGCCCGCGACATTCTCGTCGAACTGGGCCGGCAGCGGCTCGTCGGCGGGCAGGAGGACATGATCGAGGATGCGGCGCTGACGATGGTTCGCGCGCGGGAGGTGGCGGCGTAACGGAAGCCCTGCCCTGCCTTGCCCTGCCCCGTCGCGCCATGGGCACGGGATAGGGCAGTCTCCGGCCGGAGACGCAGCAGTCGCGGCTCCGGCGTGCCCGCCGTCAATGCGTACGATTCACATCGCCACCGACGGCGACGAAGAATGAAACCGTACTGGCCATCCTGGCCGCGCGAAGGCGAATCACCTCGACCCGCGCCAGATCGTACGCATACTCGGCGCGTAGCACGCGTAGCCGGTCGGCGCTGCCGATTTCGAACTGGCGTTGCGTCATTTCGAGATCCGTCTGTTGGCGTTGCACGACGGCCGTGCGGGCCTGCAGCGCAGTCGTATCGCGATCGATTTCGGTCATTGCATCTGCGACACTCTGCAACCCGCCTAGCACGACCTTCCGATATTCTTCAAACGTGGCATCGTAAGCGGCATACGCCGCATCCCGCGCCGCACGCAATTCTCCGCCGTGAAAGAGCGGTGCGCTTAGCTGGGCACCCATGTTCCAGATCGCCGCTCCGCCTGCGAACAACTGGCTGAGCACCAGAGGCGATGACCCGATGCTCGCACCCAGCTCGATCCGAGGGTAGAGATTCGCCGTGGCGACGCCGGCCAGTTCCCCGGCGATATGCAGGCTCGCCTCCGCTGCGAGAATGTCGGGCCGTTGACGCACGAGTTCCGACGGAACGATCGACGGCAGGTCTCGCGGCAACTGCAAATCGCCCAGACGAAACCGTGGCAGCAATTCGGGCGACGGAACACCCGCATAAACCGCTAATTGGAACCGAGTTTTCAGCAGTTCCGCGCGCAATGCCGCCAGGTCTGCTTCGATTCGGTCGACGTCCGAATCCGCCTCGGTCGTTTCCCGATAAGCCACGCTGCCGATTCCATATCGTTCGTGCAGCGTCTGTCGAACGGCTTGCCGGTTCCGCAACACCACCTCGTTCAGCTCGATTTCGTCACGCAGCCGTCCTTCCCGGACCGCCGCAGCGGCGATATTACCGGCCAGCGTCAGGCGTGCCGCGTCCGCCTGATGCTTTCTCAGCGCCGCTTCGTACCGTTTCGCCGCGATTCGATGGTGCTGCGCACCGAAGAAGTCGAAGTCGTATCGAACGCTCACGTTCGTGTTGTAGAGCATGAACGGCGATGGATTCGGAATCATCGGCAGGCCGGCCGAGGCGGTATTCAACTGCTCCTTCCTGACCGACGCGCCGAAGTCGATCTGCGGATAGCGGCTTGCGCCACGTTGGCCCGCAAGATACTTCGTGGCTTCGACCAGTCGCGACTCCGCGCTCCGTATGGACGGACTATCCTCCATCGCCTGCGCGACAAGCGCATTCAGTGCCGGCGAGCCAAAGCGCGACCACCAGCGCGTATCGTCGTCGGCAAGTGCGGAAACACCGTCTCGCTCGGTCGAACCGGCGCGCATTCCCATGAATGTGGAAGGCAATGCCAGATCGCTCGCGGATCGCGGGACAAACGCGGGATGGCTGCACCCTTGCCCCACGACGATCGCAACCGTGATCGGCAGAACCGCAATCGAGCGGCAAGCGCGGCGGCCAGGTCGGGTTCGTTGTGCCATCGTCGTTCAATCGAGTGTGGTTCGGTATGCGAGCAGGCCGATCGTCATTGCAACCAGCGCGAAAACAACCATCGCCGACGCATCGGGCCATATTTCGCTCCATCCGCTTCCCTTCAAGAGAACACCGCGAATGGCCCTGTTGAAATACGTCAGTGGCAGGCCGTTGCCGACCAGCCGCGCCCAGCCCGGCATACCTGAAAACGGAAACATGAATCCCGAGAGCAAGACGCTCGGCAGGAAATAGAAGAACGTCATCTGCATCGCCTGCAACTGATTCCGTGCGACCGACGAGATGGCGATGCCGACCATCAGGTTCGCGAGGATCAGCAACGACGCGAGGCAGTAGACGGTTGCGGGATTGCCTTCGAATGGAACGCTGAATACGAATCGGGCCGCCAGCAGGATAATCGTGCACTGCAGGACGCCGATCAGGATGTACGGAACGATTTTTCCGCAGATCACCTCGATGGATGTTGCCGGTGACGCAAGGATGTTTTCGATCGTGCCGCGTTCACGTTCACGCGTAATGGCAAGACTCGTCATCATGACCATCGTCATCGACAGGATGACGCCCATCAATCCCGGAATGATGTTGTACTGCGTAACGCCGGCCGGATTGTAGATCTTGTGCACACGGGCCGAGAACGCGTGCGGTGGCGCGGTTATCGCCAACACTCCCGTCAGATCCTTGTCCAGCACCGTTCGCACCATCGTGTTGAACGCGGCGATCGCATTTCCCGTCGCGGCGGGATCGGTCGCATCCGCCTCGACCAGGATTTCCGGATGCTCGCTGCGCACCAGCCGTCGCGAGAAATCGTGCGGCACGCTGACGACGAACTGTACGGTTCCCTTTTGCAGGGCGTCACGTGCCGCCCGTTCGGAAAACAAGCCGTCCCGGACATCGAAATAGCCCGTATTGCGCATCCCGGCGACGAGCGATCGCGAAAATTCACTTGCGTCGTCCGCGAGTACGATCGTCGGAAGATGCTTTGGGTCGCTGTTGATCGCAAAGCCAAACAATGCCAGCTGTACGATCGGCAACACAGCGATCATTCCAAGCGTCACGCGATCGCGGCGGATCTGCAGGAACTCTTTCGTCACCATGCTCCACCAGCGGGAAACCGAGAATCCGATCATGATCAGCCAGGCTCCCCGGATGCGTCCTTCATCAAATGCAGGAAAACGTGTTCGAGATTCGTGTCGATTCTGTGGATCTCGATGCCATTGCCGCCGACCGCTTCGAGACTCTCACCGAGTACGGCGCCGTCGCGCCCCGATACGTGCAGCGCACGCCCGAACGCAATCACCTGCTCGACGCCCGGTCGGCCCTTTAGCCGATCGTTCAAACGTACGAGATCGCCCCCCGACACCGACCAGGTGTGGAGTGCATGCCGCCGGACGAGCTCATCGGCTTCGCCGTGTGCCAGCAGCGTGCCGTACGAGATGTAGGCCAGCTTGTGGCAACGCTCGGCCTCGTCCATATAGTGCGTGCTGACGAGCACAGAAATGCCGCGTGCGGCCAGGCGGTGCAGTTCCTCCCAGAACTCCCTGCGCACGCCCGGGTCGACACCGGCCGTC
Source organism: Burkholderia sp. 10_S31 (assembly GCF_056930375.1). Classification (NCBI taxonomy): domain Bacteria; kingdom Pseudomonadati; phylum Pseudomonadota; class Betaproteobacteria; order Burkholderiales; family Burkholderiaceae; genus Burkholderia; species Burkholderia sp. 10_S31. The sequence goes on along the minus strand of NZ_JBXOWK010000001.1, from coordinate 1,975,455 downwards.
GGTTCGTCGAGCAGCAGCAGTTCGGGCGACTGCAGCAGCGCAGCGGCAAGCGCCACGCGCTGCTTCCAGCCGCCCGACAATGAGCCGGCCAGCTGATTCGAGCGCGACTCCAGCCCCATCTCGGCGAGGATCCGCGCGACGCGTTCCTTTCGTGCGTCGATTGCATACAATCGGGCGACAAAGTCGAGGTTCTCCCGCACTGTCAGGTCCTCCCAGTACGAAAAGCGCTGCGTCATGTAGCCGACGCGCCGCTTGATCTCCTGGCGTTCCGTCAGGATGTCGAATCCGAGGCAGGTCCCGCTGCCGGAGTCCGGCGTCAGCAGTCCGCACATCATGCGTAACGAGGTCGTCTTGCCGCTCCCGTTCGGACCGAGAAAGCCGAATATCTCGCCACGGCCGACCTGCAGGCTCAGGTTCTTGACGACGTGCCGTGTGCCGAAATGCTTGTTCAGCTCATGCACATCGATCAACGGCGTCGCCCCGTTCATGGCGTCACCTCGATCGGCAAGCCGGGATGCAGACTGCGCGCCGCAACGGTGTCAGGCTGCGCCTCGACGAGAAACACGAGCTTCGAACGCGCGTCATTGCTGTAGATGACAGGCGGTGTATATTCCGCGTCCGGCGAGATATGGCTGATCGTCGCCGAATAGCCGCGTTCGCACCCGTCGCATGCGAGGGTCACGACATGACCGACGCGCAGATTGGCCAGAGCGGTCTCAGGCACGAAGAAGCGCACCTTCGTATTGCGATCGACGAGAACCTTGACCACCGGGTTGCCGGCAACGACCCACTCACCCGGCGTAAAAAACGTATCGACGACGACACCCGTTCCGGGAGCCTGCACGGACCGTTGCCGGTATTGCGTCTGGAGCCGTTCGTATTCGGCCTGCAGTGCGTCGGCGCTCTGTCGTTGTGAACGCTGCTGACCGTCTCGTGCCGGCAAGCGCGCAGTCTTCAGTTGGCTGGCAAGCTCGCTGACTCGCGCATTGTCCGTTCGGGCGGCCGCACGCTCGCGTTCGAGCTGATCGAGCGAGATCGCATGTATCCCGTAGTCGGCTTCGGCACGGGCGAGCCGACGCGTTGAAAGAACGGCGCTCGCCCGTGCCTGTTCGAGCTGTGCCTTCACCGTATCGATTTCCGATGAACGCTTGCCTTGTTCCAGGTCGCCGAGCAGGTCCAGCGACGATTGCCACTGGTGATACTGGCGCTTGATTGCCTGTTCCAGGTCTGGAGCGCCGATCTCGAAGACGACAGCGCCAGCTTCGACACGGTCGCCGCGTGCCACGCGCAGAGTCTTCAGGTTCCCGGAGTACGGCGCCGACAAATAGGAAAACTGCCCTTCGATATAGCCGTGATAAGTTTCCTGCGATTTTGTACAGCCCGCGGTCAAGAGGCACGCGCAAACGAAGCCGTACCCGACCCACGGGGGCATGAGCGTGATGCGTTCCATAATGAAGAAACCTGATGTAGCACCGGTGTATGCGACGAACGTCTATGCGTGCGGCAGACGACGATCAGACTGGTATCGCGCGCCGATGCGCTGCATGTACGCGTCGAGAAAATCGGCGGCTGCCGCCCGTCGGACCTCCGTCACGTATTGCGTACAGCAATGGTCGCCGTCGGCGAACAGTGTCAGTCTGACGCCGTCGGACCGCCCGAGCCCGTTCAAGGTATCGCGCAGCCATGTCTTGTCCGCCACCGAAACAAGCGGGTCGCGTCCGCCATGAACGATATGGACGCGAGCGCGGATGTTTTCGAGCATCGCGACGTCACGAATGGCGAAGTGATCCGCCACGGTTCGAGCGTCGCTGACCGACGTAATGCCGAGAATCTGGCAAAACTTGCTTTTCAGGAAGAACGGCAGCTTGTTGAATTCGCGTGCGTCGACAGGGCCGCCCAGATCGAGAATCGCGCTCACGCGCGGGTCGATTGCGGCGATCTTGTAAGCCCACATGCCGCCCCAACTGATGCCGGCAATGGCATAGCCTTCCGTATCGATCTGCGGATAGTCGCTCAACGCGTCGACGGCCGCGACGATCGCCTCGTCGAAGTTTTCGGGCCATGTCGCACCGTCAAGCAGAAAGGCTTCGCCTTGCCCTGGTCCATCAATGCACAGCACGGCGAAACCCGCTTCCGAAAACAGCAGCTCGCTCGCGAGGTGCTCCTCCTTGACGTCGTCCATGCCGTGCACGATTACGATCAACGGGATCTTCCCCGACGGCAGCGGTGTCTCGGGAAAATGCAAATTCGCCCACATCGGCTTGTGTTTCCAGTCGACGCGCAGACGGGCGAATCGCGCGCCGAATGCCCGACGTTCAGCCAGGACGTAGAAGTCGCGACAATGCCGATAGGCCGCCATCTTCGCATCCGAAAGCGGCAGACACCCCCACTGGACCAGATGGGCAAGAAAGGACAGCCGCCGATAGTGCGCGATGGCCTCCTCGTCGGACATTCTGGGCAGCATCGCCTCGACCTGCCGAATCTCGTCGCGCAGGAATTCCATTCCCTTCGTCGGCCAGTCGGAAAGACCATGCAACGCGGCAAGAAAGCGATCCAGCGTGTTCTGGTCGAACAGCGCCGCACGCCAGCGGTTCCAGAAGGGTCGCGTGATGTTCTTCACGCCCACGACGCGTGAAAGCGTGAAGACGGCGCGGCTCAGGAAGTGATCGGCAAAGGAGTACGCTTCGGTTTCGCTCAGGTTACGCATCGTGATTCCCCTTTCGAATCGTCACGCCGAATTCGGTGGCCTCCTGCTCGCTCAAGCCGAGCATCGTCGCGCCGAGACGCACGATGGCAGGATCGGGTGAGCTGGACGCCGCCCGATCCGGCGCGTGACCGAGCCGACGTTCGTTCGCGTCGATCACCTGATACAGATCGAAACCGAACCTCGAACGCATGACCGCCCGGCCCAACTCGTTGATCATGCAGTTCGAACTGCAAGCGCCCGTGTTTTTCGGGAGAATCCAGTCATATCGCTCGATATGCGCAATCTGGATCTCCCGCGCGGGCTTTCGTATCAGTTCGTAGTACGGCACGAGCACGGTCGGAAACCGGATGTCGTCTGGATCCGCGTCCAGCGAACCCGAGTGGTCCGGAATCACTTTGCGGAATGGCTGCACGAACTTGGCAACGAGATCGTTGACCTTGGGCAATGCCCGCGCGGACAACACGCCCGTACCTTCGAGATTCAACCGGTTCTGCCCTTTCTGCGTGCCGATGAAGCAGAGCGGGATGCGATGGCGATTCGCGAATGCGCTCGCACTGACTGCGATCAACGAAAAACACGGCCAGCACGCGGAGCCGTACGTCATTGCCCCTTTCTGCAGATCGACATCCGAATTTTCGTCTATCGAGAATCCCGATCGGAACAGCGCATCCGTGAGCGCTTTGTCGAGGCGCTCGATGACTAGCGGAATACCGAGCTTCTCGGTAACGCGCCGCGCGCTATCGAGGGTCTGCGGTGACTGATAACCGGGATCGAGCATCCACGCGCAAACATTCAGCCCTTTCTCGGCGAGTTGAACCAGCATGTAGGTGCTGTCCTTGCCGCCGCTGTAGAGCACCATTGCGGCATAGGTCGAGCGCGGCTCACGTGTCGGTATCGAATCGAGCATGGCCGCTGCCGCCCCTAGACTGCCGTCGCCGACGATCGGCACGCGTTTGGCGACGGAGAGCGCCTTGTGACGCCAGGTGCGCTCGCCGTCCGCAGCGGAAATGATCGCGTCGAGCAACCATTCATGATCGGCATCCGGTTCGTATTCCGTGCGTCGGACAGACTGCATGCTCGAACAGTGTGCGCATAGCCCAGATGCAACGGCCTCGTCGGCATCGGTGCCGTTCATCAGCGCGTCGTAGTGCAACGGCATCCCGCACTGGTTGCATCCGCGATGGATCGGAAACGTTTTCACGGACGACCTCCCCGAACGCCGGACGGTCCGGCCGCATCGCGCAAAAAGCGGCGGAAAGCGGCGACATCCAGCAGATGCTTTCCGCATTGGAGCGGCGGAATTCCGAATTTCATGTCGTCGAACGCACGCTCGTAGGCAAGCAGTTGCGCCACATCGGCCTCGCCGATATTGCTCGCGAGCTGCGGCAGACTCGCGCGCAACAGCCCCTCGGCGAGGCACGACCATGAAACGACGCTGCCGTGTCCGACATCGTCGGCGAAATCAAACGGAAAGTATGACCGGTATGCGATCTCGCCTACGTCGACAAGCCCCGCATCGCATGGGAGGATGTCTCCACGTACCCGCACGCGCGCCCACGCTGCGTTGCGATCCCAGCAATAAGGCTGGCTGTCGTCGATCAGGATCGTGCCGGCGCGCACGAGGTCGATATCGAGGATGGATGGCGTGCTGACCGCGCTGACGATTACGTTGGCATCGCGATAGCACCGGCTGCCATCCGGCAACGCGTAACGCGTCGGAAGCGCCTCTACCGAAACCCGCATCGGCGAACATGCCGCCAATTCCTCCGCCAGGGCGCGAACCCGGTCCTGCTGTTGCAGCGTGTCCACCAGGATCAGTTCCGCCGGCCGCGTTACCCGTGGCGAGTGCGCCAGCAGCCTGGCCACCCCCGCGCCCACACTACCGACGCCGAGAATGGCAAGGACGACGTCGTTCCCGTTCAACCCCGACACGGACAGTGCCTTGTCGAACTGACGGACGATCGAGACCGACGTCACCGCATGGCCGGTCGTCAATTCGATACCGAGTTCCCTCGAGTGCGCTTCGATGCGGCGGCCGTATTGCGTCAGCGCCCCGGTCAGACCGCCCAGGCAGACGTGCCGCGCGCCCATCGCGGCTGCCTTGGTCAGCCCCTCCTTCTTCATGCGGTTGCGGCTGGATGCCCGCTTTCTGGGGTCGATCATGTCTTCCGCAAGAATAGGCAGGAAGAGGATTCCGATGTTGATGTCTTTCGCCTCGATGATCTCGCCATAAACGGGCTGCAGACAGTCCAGCAAATCAGCCAGTGCGTCGTCGTCGAGCGTGCCGGCCCATGGAAACATCCGTACGACATCGGCTCGGTCGCGAGGATGCGTCAGCAGAACGACATCCACATCGCGTGGAGCGCCGCGTCCCAGCCATTTCCTTTGCGCGGATGGGCCGAAGTAGACATTCGATGCCGTTGCCAGCGGAGATTCTTTTCTTTCTTCCATTGGTGCGCCTCCATCGCTTCAGTTTGAATGGGCACGACGAATCCATACGGAATGGACCGGTCAATTTGGCCACACGATAAAACCGTGCTCGTGAAATGAGCAGAACCCGGGGATTCGAAAAATAAATTGATCCAAAATCCAATCTTCTGTTTCACCAGAAATGGCAAAAAATTCACTAAAAATCAAAACGAATCTTATTGGCGACGAATTCTATTTTTCCCGAGCGCGACGCGTCAACACCAATTCAGATGATTTCCATCCTTATTTTGAGATTAATTAATTAGTTTTCAATTCGAAACAAATTAAATATTAGTACCCGTACTAAATTTCAATCCGGATGAGGGAAATGCCCCACCGCACTTAAAAAGCACGGCACTACTCGGTTTTGACCATGGAAATTCCGCATTGCAACAACGGCCTCGCTGTGCCGCAAGCGGAACAGCGCGATATCCGTCGATCTGATGGCCGACGCAGGCGCGAGGGAAAGTGACCGGCGTTCGCGACGGCCGCACGCACCGGGCAAGATGTTGACCGGGAATTCAACCTGGCCGCAGCAAAGCTGTCATTAGTAGAGCCCTCGTCACAGCAAAACCCAGCGGAATGGATGGAGATTCGATGCGGGTACCGTGCGATTCGATTCACCGGCTACTGACAGGCCGTTGTCAGCAGGTCCGGAGTAGGTTGATCCATTTGACGCATCCGGAACGCCCCATCGTGCCCGCCCCCGGTTTCCTCATCATTTTCAAACGTCGCAGCGCGACCCTTCTGACCCTCTGCCTCGCCGTGCTCGTGGCGCAGGTCGACACGGCAGTCGTCAATCTCGCGACGCGTGCGATCGGCGACTATTTCCACGTGGGCGTCGGCGCATTGCAATGGGTCGTCGACAGCTACAACCTCACTTACGCGGTGCTGCTGCTGACCGGCGGCCTGCTCGCCGACCTGCTCGGCCGGCGCCGCATCTTCATGGCCGGCACAGCCCTCTTCACCGTCGCGTCGCTGCTGTGCGCGCTCGCGCCGTCGGTGGCGGTGCTGATCGGCGCACGCGCGCTGGCCGGCGTCGGCGCGGCGCTGATGCTGCCCGCGTCGCTCGCGATCGTGCGCGTCGTGTGGCGCGACCCGGTCGAGCGCGGCCGCGCGCTCGGCATCTGGGCCGCATGCAACGGCGTGGCCATGGCGATCGGCCCGACGCTCGGCGGCGTGTTGATCCGGCACTTCGGCTGGCGCAGCATCTTCTTCGTGGTCGTGCCGTTGAGCATCGCCGCGATGCTGCTCTCGATCCCCGCCGTGCCGGAATCGTCCGATCCGCGCGGCAGGCACTTCGACGGCGGAGCACAACTCACGGGCGCCCTCTCGCTCGGCGCGCTCGCGTATGCGGCGATCGTGTTCCGCGATTCGCCGGCCTCATGCGCGATCGCCGGATGCCTGGCGATCGTGTCGTTGGTCGCCTTCATCGTGATCGAGCGGCGCCACGGTGCGGCCGCACTGGTGCCGCTCGACATCTTCCGGATCGGCGCCGCGTTTCGCGGCGCGATCGCCGCGACCACCGGGATGACGTTCGGGATGTACGGCGTGCTGTTCCTGCTGCCGCTGACGTGGCAGAGCATCGGCCGGCTCGATTCGACCGGCGCGGGCCTCGCGCTACTGCCGATGGCGCTCGTGTTCGTCGTCGTGTCGCCCTGCTCGGGGCCGCTGTCGGAGCGCGTCGGCACGCGCGCGACGACGGCCGGCGGGGTCGCGGTGATCGCGAGCGGGCTCGCCGTGATCGGCGCGTCGGCCGGTTCGCCGGATCTGATCGGCGCCGAAATCGGGCTTGCGTTGACCGGGCTCGGCATGGGCATCGCGACCGGCCCGTTGATGACCGTCGCCGTCGGCGCGGTCGAAGCCGCACGTTCGGGCACCGCAAGCGCGCTCGTCAACGTCGCGCGGATGACCGGTGCGACGCTCGGGATCGCGATGCTCGGTACGCTGTTCGCCGCCGCACACGGCGGCACGGCCGGCTTGCGCGCGGCGATGTTCGCCGGCGCGGTGGTTCAGTTGACGGGCGCGGCCGCGTCGGCGCTCAGCGTGCGGCGCGCGCAACAGGCAGCGTGACACGTCGCGCTGTACGGCCGCGACTGCGCACCGCCCGTCACGGTCGTTGGTGCGCTGAATGCGACTGAAGACATTGAAAAGCGCCGGGTGCGGTGGCAACCGATTCCAGCGGCGGGAGGGTGCGCGACGACCCGGAAGTCAGCAGGAATGTCCGCCGTATTTCGCGACGCTCATCGAGGATTTCCTGCGGGACGCGACCGCTTGAGCGTCGTACACGCAGCGCGGTCGGAGGAGAAAACGTTGGCCGCCGCGGCACTGCACCGCCGCCGGCGACCGACGAACGGCGCGAACCGCGCCGTCCATCCGGTGTGCCCAGCCGCATGAGACGGCCGGACCGGGTCGATCGGAGCAGCGTTGCGCGCCCGACCGTTACTGCTTAGCGACGCGGTTGCCCGGTGCGCGGCGGACGCGGCGAGTTCGCGTCCTTGTGGCGGAAGTTGATGCGCCCCTTCGTCAGGTCGTACACCGACAGTTCCAGCGTCACGCGGTCGCCCGCGAGAATGCGGATGTGGTTCTTGCGCATGCGGCCCGACGCGTACGCGCCGACCACGACGCCGTTTTCCAGCGTGACGCGGTATTTGCTGTCCGGCAGCACTTCGTCGACGATTCCGTCCAGTTCCAGCAGTTCTTCTTTTGCCAAACCAATTCCTCCAGACAAGGTGAATGACCGCGGCCGCGGCGAACTCATCGGCGCCGTGCCCCGCAACGGGACGGCGGCCGGCGGGATGCCGGGATATCCATTCGTTCAGACCGTTCAGACGGGCGACGGGCCCGTCTTGCAATCGGAGCCCGGCACATTGCGGCGGTCGGGCGGTCGGTGGCGGCGGTGCGATCAGCACCGCGCAAAGTCGGGACCGCGCCGCATGTGGCATGGCGACGGTCTACTCGGGTGCAGCATGAGCCGCTGGCGATGCGGCGAGCGCTTCGCGAGGGCGTTGGATCGCACGTCGTACGGACCTGCGATGAGTGAGGGAAGCACACGACCGATGCATCGTGAATCCCGCGATGCATCGGTCGTGTGCGTCGGAACGCGCAGGACGCCGGCTCGGGCCGGCATCCGCGCGAAATCCGTCCGGCAGCGGCCGCCACTCGGCGGCCGTTGCCGACGCGGCTTACTGCGGCGTGATGTTCGACGCTTGCAGACCCTTCGGGCCACGCTTCACTTCGTAGCTGACCTTCTGGCCTTCGGCCAGAGTCTTGAAGCCCGTGCCGCGAATTTCCGAGAAATGGGCGAACAGATCGTCGCCGCCGTTGTCCGGGGAGATGAAACCAAAGCCCTTGGTTTCGTTGAACCACTTGACGGTACCGGTATCCACAAATACTTCCTTAATACGAATAATTGAACATGCGCCCTGACGGGCACAGAAAGAATCAAAAGAGGGAGAGACCAACGACTGCCACACAGCGTGCGGCCAATGATGAGCAATCGAACTTCTTGAAGACTTCGGTCTCGGACACTACGCGGTGCAGGCCGATCCGTCAAGCTCTTTCGGTGCGGCGCACGCGCGCGGCAGCGCGCGCGCCTTGCCTGGCGGGCGTGGGCGGCGATCGGGAGGCGCAACGATGCGCCCCTTTTTTCGCCGCGCTTCGCCGTTGGTTACTGCGGTTCGAACACGTGATGCAGCGGCGGCGGCGTCTCGCCGTCGCGGATCTTCATCTCGAACGCCTTGCGCGCGACGCTCGACGGCCGCACGTCGGCCGCGTCCAGATAGAACTGGGAATACCAGTCGCGCATCTGGTACAGCGGCCCGTCGCCTTCGCACAGCAGCGGGTTGTCGATGCGCGTCTTGCTGTGCCAGATATCGACGTCCTCGTAGAACGCACGCTGCGCTTCCTTCACGTACGCGTTCGCGATCTCCATGTTCTGCTCGTCGCCGAGGCCGGCCACCTTCTTCACGATCACGCCGTAGCGCAGCTCGAAGCTGTTCATGTCGATCGGCACGTGGCAGTTCAGCAGCACCGAATGGATCGGCTGCCCGTTGCTCTGCCCCGTCATCTGCGTGATGTGCACGGCCGGCCCGAAATACGTCGACAGCGCAGTCAGGCTGTCGCCGCCGAGCTTCGCGCTGCGGCCCACCATCAGCTGCGTCGCCTTGTGGTCCTCGAACAGGTTCGCGAAATAGTCGATCGGCGCGTGGTGCACGGTCGCGAAGTGCGCGACATCCGAGATGTTGTCGACCAGTTCGCGGCAGTTCGCGTGGATCACCATCTTGTCGACGACCCAGTCCGACCATTCGTCGGAAAAGCACACGTCGAGGCGCGGAATCGCGACTTCCGGCGGCGGTGCATTGCCTTCCGGATCGTTCCACACGAACAGCAGGTTGTTCTCCTCGCAGGTCGACCACGCGCCAATGCGCGCCTTCGGCGGGATCCGCTTGCAATACGGGATCGACGCGCACTGCCCTTCGCCGCTCCATGCCCAACCGTGGAACGGGCAGACGAGGTTGTCGCCTTCGACCGTGCCGAGGCTCAGGTCGGCGCCCATGTGCGGGCAATACGCGTCGACGACGTTGATCCTGCCGGTCGAGTCGGCGAACGCGGCGAGCTTGCGGCCGAACACGTTCAGCGTGTGCGGCTTGCCGTCCTTGTAGTCGCGGGCGAGCCCGAGGCAGTGCCAGCCGCGCGCATAGCGCTGCGCGAGCGGCTGGGCTTCGATCTTGTAGGGGCGTGCGGACATGCGGGTTGACTCCTTTTTGGGGGACGCGCGGCGGCCCGCCGCGCACCGGGGTAATCGGGGATTGCGTCGCTCAGCGCACCGGATTGCCGGGTTCGAGCGTGCGCGTCGGCTTGAGCGCCGGTGCCGGCGCGGCCTGCGGCGACGAGGGTTGCGGCTCGCGCGACACGCGGCGCTCGGCGCGCTCGACGCCAAGCCATGCGGCCAGCGCGGGCAGCAGGAACACCGCGCCGAACAGGTTCACGAGGAACATGAACGCGAGCAGCACGCCCATGTCGACCTGGAACTTCAGCGCGGAGAACGCCCACGTGCCGACGCCGATGAACATCGTGACGGCCGTGAACAGCGCCGCCGTGCCGCGCTGGCGCATCGCATCGGCGAACGCGTCCGGCAGCGTCGCGCCGTGGCGGATGTCGTGCTGCAGGCGTTCGTACAGGTAGATCCCGTAGTCGACGCCCACGCCCACGCCGAGCGTGATCACCGGCAGCGTCGCGACCTTCAGCCCGATGCCGAGCCGCGCCATCACCGCATTGCACAGGATCGACACGAGCGTGAGCGGCACGATGATGCACAGCACCGCGCGCCACGAGCGGAACGTGACCGCGCAGAGCAGCGCGATCGCACCGAAGATCGACAGCAGCATCGCGATCTCCGCGTCGCCGACCGCCTCGTTGGTCGCCGCCATCACGCCGACGTTGCCGCCGGCCAGCCGGAACGCGACGTTCGGCGTCGGGTTCTCGGCCGCGTAGCGCTTGATCTCGTCGACGATGTGCGCGATGGTCGTGCCTTCGTGGTTCTGCGTGTAGATCAGCACCTGGATCGCCTTGCAGTTCGCAGTGTTCATCCCGTTGTCGGGGTCGAACGCGTTGGAACCCTGCGTGAGCCCGTCGCTGGAGCGCGGCAGCGCGGCCCAGCGCGGGTTGCCTTCGTTGAACGCGGCGATGAACACCTTGCCCTGCGACGCGACGCTCGTCACCGACTGCACGCCGGCCACGCCGCGCATGGTCATCTCGAACTTCTCGATTGCGCTCATCACCGGGTAATGCAGGCAGGCGTCGTCGAAACCGGTGGTCTCGACGATCACCGACAGCACGTCGACGCCGATGTTGTACTGGTGCGTGATCGCCGCGTTGTCGATGTTGTAGCGCGAGTTCGCGCGCAGCTCCGGCGCGCCGGTGCCGATGTCGCCGATCTCCAGCCTGCGCGATTCGAGCGTGCCGTACGCGAGCAGCGCGAGCGCCACCGCGAACACGCCGAGCGCCGGCGCCGGCCGCGCGAACAGCGCGAAGCGCGACCATCTCCCGCTGCCGCCGGCCGCCGCCGCGCGCTGTGCACGCGCGAGCGTGCCGCGTTCGAGGCGCGTGTACGACAGCATGATCGGCAGGAACACCTTGTTGGTGACGATCATCAGCAGCACGCCGAGGCACGCGGTGATGCCGAGCTCGCGCACGATGTCGATCCTGATTCGCATGATCACCATGAAGCCGAGCGCGTTGGTCAGCAGCGCGACCGTGCCCGGCACGAACAGCTTGCGGAACGCGTCGCGCGCGGCGTCGACCGACGACGCGCCGCGCACCAGCGCCTGCTTCCACGCATTGGTCATCTGCACCGCGTGCGACACGCCGATCGAGAAGATCAGGAACGGCACGAGGATCGACATCGGGTCGATGCCGAGCCCGAGCAGCGGCAGCGCGCCGAGCAGCCAGACGACCGGCAGCAGCGCGACGACCAGTGCCAGCACGGTGGTCTTCAGCGAGCGCGTATAGGCGAACAGCAGCGCGGCCGTCACGAGGAACGCGAGCGCGAAGAACGCCATCACGCCGGCGATCCCGGCTTCGACGTCGCCCACCAGCTTCGCGAAGCCGATGATGTTCACGTCGATGCCCTGCTTCGCGTAGCGCGCGCGGATTTCCTCGAGCTGGCGCGCGACCGCGCTGTAGTCGAGCCGCTTGCCGGTGGCCGGATCGGTCTCGCGCAGTTCCGCGCGGATCAGCGCCGACTTCAGGTCGTTGCCGACGAGGCGTCCGATCTGCCCGGAACGCGCGACGTTGCGGCGCACCTTCGCGAGATCGTCCGGGTTCGCGCTCGAGAACTGGCCCGGCACGACCACGTCGCCGCGAAAGCCGGCCTCGGTCACCTCGGTGTAGTGGACGTTCGGCGTGAACAGCGAGAACACGCGCGAGCGGTTCACGCCGGGGATGAAGAACACGTCGTCGGTCGCATGGCGCAGCGCGTCCATGAACGTCCGGTTGTAGATGTCGCCGTCGCCCTTCCAGCGCAGGCTGACGAGGATCGTGTTCGCGCCGGGAAACGCGCCCGCGTAGCGCTCGAACACCTGCATGTACGGGTGCTGCATCGGGATCATCTTGTTGAAGCCCGGATCGAGCTTCAGGCGCGTCGCGGACAAGCCGAGCGCGAGCGTCACCGCGACGCACAGCAGCATCAACAGCCGGCGCTGCCGGATGATCGTGTCGGCGCAGCGCTCGACGAACGCGGCGAGGCGCGACGCGGAAACGGTTTCAGTGGGACGTGACAGGTCGTTCATGGCTTTCTCGTGTCGGAACGGACGATGCGGACGATGCGGACGATGCGGGTTGGCGCAGCGAGGCGAACGGATGCGGGCGGCGGCACTCACCGCCATCGCGCGTCAGGACGGCGACGCGGCAAGCGGCGCGACGCCGGCTTCGCCGCCGAGCAGCAGTGCGCCGCGCCCCATGTCGAGCACGGCTGCGAGGCTCTGCACGCCGCCGAGCTTGCGCACGTCGAAGGTCAGGCCGCCGTCGTGCGACGCGACGATCGCGCCGCCCTGGCCGACCAGCACGAGTTCGCCGCCGGCAAGCTGGGTCGCGCCGAAGTACGACACCGGCACGTGGCTGTCGACGTGGGTCCAGGTCGCGCCGCGGTCGGTGCTGCGCAGCACGTTGCCGCGCATCCCGTACGCGACCCAGTCGCCGTTCGCGAGCATCAGCGCGCCGAACAGCGAGCCTGCGTACGGCGACGGCAGCTTGTCCCAGGTCGCGCCGTTGTCGGTCGAGCGCAGCAGCGTGCCGCTCTCGCCCGCGATCAGCAGCGTGCCGTGGCCGTCGCCGACGATCGCGTTCAGGTGGCGGTCGCCCGCCGGCGTCTTCAGCGGCTGCCACGTGAGCCCCGCATCGTCCGAGCGCAGCAGCTGGCCGAAACTGCCGGCCGCGAACAGCGGGCCGTTCGCGCTCCCCCACACGGACAGCAGCGGATCGGAATGCGTGTGGTCCATGTGGACCTCGCGCCAATGCACGCCCGCATCGTCGCTGCGCACGATCCGCCCGTCGTGGCCGACCGCGATCCCGAGCGTCGGCGTGATGAAGCTGACCTGCGTGAGCGTCGAGCCCGGGTCGGGCATGACGGACGCCGGACGCCACTGGCGGCCCGCATCGTCGCTGAGCAGAATCACGCCGCGTTCGCCGACCGCGACGATGCGCGTGCCGGCCTTCGCCAGCCCGTTGATCTGCAGACGATCCGCGTGGATCGCAGTGATCGGGAACGCCGGCAGCGGGCGCGGCGAAAACGCGAACAGCGCGGCGCCGAGCACGAGCGCCGACATCGCGAGTCCTGGCAGGGTTTGTTTCATCGCTTGTCTCCATCGCCTTTTTCGATCCGAGCCGGCGCTTCAGCGCTTGCTCGGGTCCCACGCTTTGCGTTGTCGCGGCCGACTCCAGGCGCCGGCCACGGTCCCAGGCCGGCGGTCGGTGCCGCGGCCTCGAGGGTCCTGAATCGCTACCTCGCCCGGCGGCGCAGCCACGCCGCCGAGCCGGCCGCTACGTGCCGACCTCGAACAGCGCGGCGGCACCCATCCCGCCGCCGATGCACATCGTCACGACCGCATGCCGCACGCCGCGGCGCGCGCCTTCGAGCAGCGCGTGCATCGTCATTCGCGTGCCCGACATCCCGAACGGATGGCCGAGCGCGATCGCGCCGCCGTCGACGTTCAGCCGCTCGTCCGGAATGCCGAGCGTGTCGCGGCAGTACAGCGCCTGGCACGCGAATGCCTCGTTCAACTCCCACAGCCCGACGTCGGCCACCGTCATCCCGAAGCGCGCCAGCAGCTTCGGAATCGCGAACACCGGGCCGATGCCCATCTCGTCCGGCTCGCAGCCCGCCACCGCGAGGCCGCGGAACGTGCCGAGCGGCGCGAGCCCACGGCGCGCGGCCTCGGCGCGCGACATCACGACCACGGCCGCCGCGCCGTCCGACAGCTGCGATGCGTTGCCGGCCGTCACGAACTCGCCCTGCTCGACGGCCTTTCCGCCGCTCCACGACGGCTTGAGCCCCGCGAGCCGCTCGGCCGTCGTGTCGGCACGCACGCCTTCGTCGCGTGCCGCGTGGACGTCCTCGTAGCCGGCCGGGTTGCCCTCCTTGTCGAACAGCGCGCGCCGCACGTCGAGCGGCGCGATTTCCGCGTCGAAGCGGCCGGCCGCCTGCGCGTCGGCCGTGCGCTGGTGGCTCTGCAGCGCGAATTCGTCCTGTGCGGCACGCGAGATCCGGTAACGGCGCGACACGATCTCGGCCGTTTCCATCATCGCGATGTACGCGGCCGGCTGGTGGTCGAGCACGGCCTGCGAGCGCGCGCGATACGCGTTCTTGTGCTTGTTCTGCGTGAGCGAGATCGATTCGACGCCGCCCGCGACGACGATCCGCGCATCGCCCGCGCCGATGCTGCGCGCGGCGCTCGCGATCGACATCAGGCCCGACGAGCACATGCGGTCGATCGACATGCCGGGCACCGATGCCGGCAGCCCGGCCGCCGCGGCCGACAGGCGGCCGATGTTGTAGCCCTGCGTGCCCTGCTGAGCGGCGCAGCCGATCAGCACGTCATCGACGTCGGCCGGCGCGACGCCCGCGCGTTCGAGCGCGGCGCGCACGACGTGGCCGCCCAGCGCGGGCGCTTCCGTATCGTTGAACATGCCGCGAAACGCCTTGCCGATCGGCGTGCGTGCGACGGAAACGATGACTGCGTCTTCCATGTGTCTGGCTCTCTGGAACTAGAAGTAGTAACGGCTGATCGTGTCGGCAACGCAGCCGGGCTTCGCTTCGCCTTCGATCTCGACGGTCACGCGGATCCACGCCTGCACGCCGCCGTCGAGCGGCGCGACGCGCAGCAGTTCGCCGACGCCGCGCACACGTGCGCCGACCTTCACCGGCGCGGGGAAACGGATCCTGTCGCAGCCGTAGTTGACGCCGAGCCGCGCGCCGTCGATGCGTACGATCTGCGGCAGGAAATGGTTGACGAGCGACAGCGTCAGGTAGCCGTGCGCGATGCACGCGCCGAACGGGCCGCTCTTCGCGCGCACCGGATCGACGTGCACCCACTGGTGATCGCCCGTCGCGTCGGCGAAGCCGTCGATGCGGAGCTGGTCGATCGCGAGCCATGCGCTCGCGCCGAGCGTGTCGCCGACGGCCGCTGCCAGTTCGCCGGGATGCGCGAACACGCGGGGCGTCGCGCGCACGGGGTCGAGGGTCGTGTCCATCATGCGTGCTGGCTGCTGACCGACAGCACTTCGCCCGTCATGTACGACGCGTAATCGCTTGCAAGAAACACCATCACGTTCGCAACCTCCCAGACTTCGGCGGCGCGCCCGAAGGCTTCGCGCGACGCCAGTTGATTCAGCAGGTCGGCCGGGGCCGACTTCTTCAGAAAATCGTGCATCGCGATGCTCGGCGCGACCGCGTTGATGCGCACCCCGTACGGCGACGCCTCGAGCGCCGCGCAGCGCGTGAGCGCCATCACGCCCGCTTTCGCCGCCGCGTAGTGCGCCTGTTCCGCCTGCGCGCGCCAGCCGAGCACGGATGCGTTGTTGACGATCGCGCCGCGGCCGCGGGCCTGCATGTGCGGCAGCATCGCGCGCGTCATCCGGAACGTCCCGGTAAGGCTAATGTCGATCACTCGCGACCATTCGGCATCGTCCATTTCGACGATGCGTTTCGCGCCGCCGAGCCCGGCGTTGTTGATCAGTACGTCGACGCCGTCGAGCTTGTCCTGCGCGTCGGCGACGAGCGCCTGCACTTCGTCCTCGACCGCGACGTTGCACAGGCGGCCGTACACCTGCTGCAGCCCCGTTTCGGCACGCAGCGTGTCGACCGCCTGTTCGAGGCGCTTCTCGTGGATGTCGGAAATGAACAGCGCGCGACAGCCTTCCTCCGCGCAGCGGCGCGCGGCCGCGAAGCCGATGCCGGCGCCGGCGGCCGCCGTGATCAGCACCGATTTGCCGGCGAGCAGCTGGTGACCCGGCACGTAGGCCGGCGCTTTCTGGATGGTGGGTTCGGTCATGCGTTACCTCGCGCTTCTCGTGGCATGCCGAGCCCGCGCTCGGCCATGATGTTCAACTGGATTTCGTTGGTACCGGCGTAGATCGTGTCCGCACGGGAGAACAGGAAGACGCGCTGCAGATGGGTGAGCTTTTCGTCGGCCGGATCGATCACATTCGCGCGCGGCCCGAGCGCATCCATCGCGAGCTGGCCGAGGTCGCGGTGCCAGTTCGACCAGTAGTACTTGTAGATCAGTGCGTCGCGGCGCAGCGGCGCGGCGGTACCGCCGTTCGCGTCGTCCGCGCCCGACAGCATCCGCAGCGCGTTGTAGCGCATCACGCGCAGCCCGGCCCACGCGCGGCCGATCCGCTGGCGCAGCACCGGGTCGCGATCGACGCCCGATTCGCGCGCGGCGTCGATCACCCATTCGAGTTCACGGACGAACTGCATCTGCTGGCCGAGCGTCGACATTCCGCGCTCGAAGCCGAGCAGCGTCATCGCGATCCGCCAGCCGTCGCCCGGCGCGCCGACGAGGTCGCGGGCTTCCGCACGTGCACCGTCGAAAAACACTTCGTTGAATTCCGCGCCGCCGTTGAGCTGTTTGATCGGCCGGATCTCGATGCCCGGCTGGTCGAGCGGCATCAGCAGGAACGACAGCCCCTTGTTGCCCTTCGACGCGGGATCGGTGCGCGCCAGCACGAAGATCCAGTCGGAATCATGCGCGAGCGACGTCCACACCTTCTGGCCATACACGCGCCACGTGCCGTCCGCGTCCTGCTCGGCGCGCGTGCGCACGTTCGCGAGATCGGATCCCGCGCCCGGTTCCGAGTAGCCCTGGCACCAGAACTGCGTGCCGGCGAGAATCACTGGCAGAAAACGGGCGCGCTGGTCGTCGGTGCCGCACGCGACGAGCGTCGGCCCCAGCAGCCCTTCGCCGATGTGGCCCATCCGCCCCGGGCCGCCGGCGCGCGCATATTCCTCGTGGAAGATCACCTGCTCGGCAACCGAGAAGCCGCGCCCACCCGCATCCGTCGGCCAGCCGAGCCCGGTCCAACCGCCCTTCGCCAGTTCCCGCTCCCACGCCTTGCGCAACTCGGGAAACGCTTCCTCGTCGCCGGGGCCGCCGCGATATTTCAGGCATGCGAAATCGCCGGTCAGGTGCGACTGCACCCAGTCGGCCACTTCGTGCCGCAATTGCTGCGCGCGCGTTTCGCTATTCATTGAAGCGCTCCTGTGCGCGCGGCGGACGGACGGGTTGCGATCGACGTCTGCGACGACGCGAGCACCGCGTCGCGCTGCGACGTGCCGCCGTCGATCGCATGGCTCGCGATCCATTCGAGCAGTTGCGGCGTCGTGCCGAACTGCGCACCCGACGCCTGCGCGCGCTTGAAATAAAGATGCGGGTCGTATTCCCACGTGAAGCCGACGCCGCCGTGCAACTGGATCGCTTCCTGTGCACAGAACGCCGCTGCGTCGTTCGCGGCTGCCTTCGCGGCCGCGACGTCGGCCCGCAGCGCCGCGCCGGGCGCGCCGCTGCCTGCTTCCGCGTCCCACGCATGCGCCGCACCGAGCACGGCCGAACGCGCGGATTCGATCAGCACCATCATCTGTGCGCAGCGATGCTTGACCGCCTGGAACGATGCGATCGCGCGGCCGAACTGCACGCGCTGGCCCGTGTAGTCGAGCGTCAGGTCGAGGCATTGCTGTGCGCCGCCGAGCTGCTCCGCAGCCAGCGCAAGCGCCGCGAACCATCCGGCGCGTTCGAGCACCTGTGCGGCAACGGCGCCGCTCGCAAACAGCGCGTCGCGGTTCACGCGGGTTTCGTCGAGAACGATGCGCGCGATCGGCCGCGTCGCGTCGAGCGTGTCGAGCGGCGTAACGCTCACGCCGGCCGCCGTTGCGACATCGATCGCGAACATCCCGATTGCCTGCCCTTCGTTCGCGATCCGAGCGGGGATCAGCAGCAGGTCGGCGCGCGCGCCGTCGATCACCTGCTCGAGCGTGCCGGACAGCGCATAACCGCCCGCCGCTTCTTCCGCGACGACCGGCAGCGACCGCGAAACGGCCGGCAGGTCGAACGGCAGCGCGAGCGTCGCGCTGCACGCGCCTTCGGCGATCTTCGCGAGCCAGCCGGTCGCAAGCGGCGTGTCGGAGCAGCCCGCCAGCGCGGTCGCCGCCAGGCACGCGGTCGGAAAATACGGCACGCATGCGATGCGCCGGCCGAGCTGTTCCATCAGCAGCGTCTGTTCGAGCGCGCCGAGCCCCATCCCGCCCGCGGCCTCCGGCAACGACAGCGCATTCCAGCCGAGCTCGCCGGCCAGTGCGCCCCACAGCGCGTCGTCGCGGCCGGCCGAGTGCTCGATTGCGCGGCGCACGTCGGCCGACGCGCTGCGTTCGGCGAGTACGTCGGCCGCCGCATCGCGAATCATCGCCTGTTCGTCGGTGAGCGCCAGATCCATCGTCAGCTCCCGTACACGCGCTGCGCGGGACGCGCATCGGCGAGCAATTGTGCGACCGCCGGACCAACCTCGGCCGGCGCCCAGCGCGCGCCGCGATCGACGCTCGGGCCCGTGCGCCAGCCTTCGGCGACGGCGATCATCCCGCCCGCGACCTCGAACACCTGGCCCGTCACGTCGGCCGACAGTGCGCTGCCGAGCCACACGACGAGCGGCGCGACGTTGGCCGGATCGAAATAGTCGAAGCCGCCGTCCTCGGGCTTCTTCATCATGTCGGCGAACACGCCTTCGGTCATCGACGTGCGCGCGGCCGGCGCGAGCGCGTTCACGCGCACGCCGTAGCGCTGCAGCTCGACCGCCTGCATCAGCGTCAGCGCGGCGATGCCGGCCTTCGCCGCACCGTAGTTCGACTGGCCGATCGACCCTTGCAGCCCTGCGCCGGAACTCGTGTTGACGATGCGCGCGTCGACCGGCTTGCCGGCCTTCGCCGCGTCGCGCCACGCGCGTGCCAGCACGCTCGACAGGCAGAAGTGGCCGCGCAAGTGCACGCGCATCACGTCGTCCCAGTCGGTTTCGGTCATGCTGGTGAACATCTTGTCGCGGCAGATGCCCGCGTTGTTGACCAGCACGTGAACGTCGCCGAACGCTTCGCGTGCGGCATCGACGATCCGCTGCGCCGTTTCGACGCGCGTGATGTCGTCCGCATTCGCTAGCGCGCGCCCGCCGCGTTGTGCGATCTCGTCGACGACGGCCTGCGCGGCCTCGTGCCGGATGTCGTTGACGACGACCGCCGCGCCTTCGGCCGCGAACGCCAGCGCGTATTCGCGCCCGAGCCCGCCGCCCGCGCCGGTGATGATGACGGTGCGTCCGTTGCAGATTCCCATGCTTGTGCCTCTTGGATCCTGAGATCGTGAAAGTGACGCGCTCACAGGCGCTCGATGATCGTGACGTTCGCGAGGCCGCCGCCTTCGCACATCGTCTGCAGCCCGTAACGGCCGCCGGTGCGCTCGAGTTCGTGCAGCAGCGTCGTCATCAGCCGCGCGCCGGTCGCGCCGAGCGGATGGCCGAGCGCGATCGCGCCGCCGTTCGGGTTGGTCTTTTCGTGCGGGAAGCGCGTGTCGGCGAGCCACGCCTGCGCGACCGACGCGAATGCCTCGTTCAACTCGACCACGTCGATCTGCGACCAGTCGAGCCCGCTCTTCTTCAGCGCGGCCTGGGTGGCCGGGATCGGCGCGGTGAGCATCCACAGCGGATCGTCGCCGAGCACGCTCAGGTGATGGATCCGCGCACGCGGCGTGAGTCCGTAGCGCTTCAGCGCGTCCTCCGACACGATCAGGAGCGCGGCGGCCGCGTCGCACATCTGGCTCGCGACGGCAGCCGTCAGCGAGCCGCCCGGCGTCAGCGGCTCCAGCGTCGCCATCTTTTCGAGCGACGTGTCGGGGCGCGGCGTCTCGTCGTGCAGCACGCCTTCGAGCGGCACGATTTCCCGCTTGAAATGGCCGGCCTCGATCGCGGCGACCGCGCGACGGTGGCTTTCGAGCGCGTAGCGCTCCATCGCGTCGCGCGACAGGTTCCAGTGATCGGCGATCCGCTGCGCGGCGACGAACTGCGACACCGGCGCATCGCCGAAGCGCGCGCGCCAGCCGGTGCTGCCGGAGAACGGATCGTTGAAGCCGAGCGGCACCGCGCTCGTCATCGCGGACGAGATCGGGATCTGCGTCATCGTCTGCACGCCGCCCGCGACGACGACGTCCTGCATGCCGCTCATCACGGCCTGTGCGGCGAAGTGCACGGCCTGCTGCGACGAGCCGCACTGGCGGTCGACCGTCACGCCCGGCACCTGCAGCGGCAGCCCGGCCGCGAGCCAACAGGTGCGCGCGATGTTGCCCGCGAGCGGGCCGATCGTATCGACGCAGCCGAATACCACGTCGTCGTATTCGTCGGCCGGAATCGCATTGCGTTCGACGAGCGTCTTCAGCACGAAGCCGCCGAGGTCCGCCGCATGCACGTGCGCGAGCCCGCCCTTGCGGCGGCCGGTCGGCGTGCGCAGCGCGTCGACGATATAGGCTTGTTTCATTAATTGGTTTCCTCGAAGTCGAAGGTCTGCGCGGGGCCGATCGGCAATGCGTCGCAGAGGATCGCGTCGGCCACGCGGGCCTTGTGGAACGCGCTGTCGCCCCAGCTGCCGGAGAGCGCCCAGATCCGCTTCATGAAGATCTGCAGGTCGAGCTCCCACGTGTAGCCGATCGCGCCGTGCACCTGCATCGTGTGGCGCGCGGCCAGTTGCGCGGCCGAGGCCGCCGCGAGCTTCGCGTGCGATACGAGCACCGCGCGCTGCGGATGATCGTCGGCGATCGCCCGAGCGGCGCGTACGACCACCGGCCGCGCGAACTCGTAGCGGATCGCGACGTCGGCGAGCAGGTGCTTGAGCGCCTGGTACGAGCCGATCGCCTTGCCGAACTGCTTGCGCTGCGCGCTGTAGTCGATCGCAACATCCAGCACGCGCTGCGTGAGGCCGAGCAACTGCGCGGCGACCGCGAACGCGCCGTGGTCGAGCGCGCGGTTCAGCAGCGGCGCGGCATCGTCGGCACGCGCGATGCGGGTGGCAGCCGACGGCTCCCAGTCGAGCGTGAACAGGCGCCGCGACGGGTCGACGCTGTCGACGGCGCGCCACGCGCACTGCGCGGGATCGACGCGGTGCAACTCGCCGCGGTGCTCGCACAGCAGCGTTTGCGCGACGTGCACGTCGGCCGCATACGGGTTCACCGGATGCACGAGCGCGACGCGCGCGCGGCCTTCGGCGATGTCGTTCAGCAGCGCGTCGCGCCAATCGCTGGCAGGCAGCCGCGCGAGCACGCCGGCCGATACGAGCGCCGTGTCGAGCAGCGGCTCCGGGCTGCCGAAATACCCGTAGGTCTGCGCGAGCAGCGCCCATTCCACTTCGGTCAGGCCGAGGCCGCCATGCGCTTCGGGCACCGACACGGCGGTCAGCCCCTGCGACGCGAACAGCGCCCACAGCGCGTCCGAGCGGCCCGTCGGCGTGGCCCACAGCTCGCGGATCAGCTCCGGGGTCATCTCGGTCATCAGCAGGCGCTTCACGCTGTCCGCGAGCGCTTCCTGGTCTTCATCGAATACGAAATCCATAGGATGTCCGTTCAGTGAGGTGTCGCCGGCACGCCTACGCGCGCGGCATGCCGAGCATCCGTTCGGCGACGATGTTGCGCTGGATCTCGTTGGTGCCCGCATAGATCGGGCCCGCCTGCGCGAACAGGAAGCCGTCGAGCCAGTGACCGAGCACCGCGTGCTGCGCGGCCGTCTGCGGGACGACCTCGCCGTGCGCGCCGAGGATGTCGAGCGCGGTCTGGTGCATCCGCAGGTCGAGCTCCGACCAGAACACCTTGTTGGTGCTCGACTCCGCGCCGATATGGCCGCCCTTGAGCAGCCGGCTCGCGGTCGCGTAGGTCGACAGCGCGTACGCCTGCGCATCCATCCATGCGGACACCACGCGCTCGCGCAGCGTCGGGTCGCGATCCGCGCTGTCGCGATGCGCGAGATACAGGTCGCGCAGCGCCTGTGCGGTGCGCTGGAAGCGCGCGGGCGAACGCAGCATCAGCCCGCGCTCGAAGCCGGCCGTCGCCATTGCGACCTGCCAGCCCGCGCCTTCGGCCGCGAGGCGGTTTTCGACCGGCACGCGCACGTCGTCGAAGAAGATTTCCGCGAAGCCCGTCTGCCCGTTCAACTGGCGGATCGGCCGCACCGTGATGCCAGGCGCGGACAGCGGCACCATCAGGAACGTGAGCCCGTGGTGACGCGACGATTCGGGGTCGCTCCTGAACAGCCCGAACAGCCAGTCGGCCCACACCGCGCGGGTCGACCAGATCTTCTGGCCGTTGAGCACGTATTCGTCGCCGATGCGGATCGCCGTCGTGCGGATCGCGGCCATGTCCGAGCCCGCATTCGGCTCCGACCAGCCCTGCGCCCATACGTGCTCGCCCGCCGCCATCGCGGGCAGGAAGCGCGCCTTCTGCGCGTCGGTGCCGAAGTCCATCAGCGTCGGGCCGAGCAGGAAGATGCCGTTCTGGTTCACGCGCATCGGTGCGTCGGCGCGCCAGTACTCTTCCTCGAAGATCAGCCACTCGATCAGGTCGCAGCCGCGACCGCCCAGCTCGCGGGGCCACGTGACCATGCTCCAGCGGCCCGAGTGCAGCGTGCGCTCCCATTCGCGGTGCGCGGCGAAGCCTTCCTCCGTATCGAAGCTCGGCAGCCGCTCGCGCGGCACGTGCGCGGCGAGCCATGCGCGGATTTCCGCGCGGAACGCCTGCTGTTGCGGCGTATAGGTCAGGTTCATGCGCGTGCCTCCTCGGCGGCGGCCTGCGCGTCGAACCGCGCGTCGCGCTTCTCGACGAACGCGGCACGCGCCTCCGTCGAGTCGTTCGTCATGTACGCCTGCAGCGTGAAGCCCTGCTCCCAGCGGTACTTGTCCTCGAGATCGCCGTCCTCGACGCCGTTCAGCGCCTCCTTCGCGAGCCGCACCATCGCCGGGCTCTTCTCCGCAATCCTGCGGGCGATCGCGAGCGCCGCGTCGCGCAGCGCGTCGCGCGCGACGACCTGTTCGAGCGCGCCGAGCCGGTACGCTTCGGCCGCGTCGATCATCTCGCCGGTGAAGTACATCGCGCGGACCTTCTGCACACCGAACAAGCGCTGCAGGTGCGCACCGCCGCCCATCGCGCCGCGGTCGATCTCCGGCACGCCGAAGCGCGCGCAATCGGCCGCGACGACGATATCCGCCGCGCCGCAGATGCCGATCCCGCCGCCGAGCACGAAACCGTGCACGGCCGCGATCACCGGCTTCGGATTGCGGTGCACCGCGCGGAACGTCTCGTAGTTCCCGGCATTGACCGACACGATCCGCTCCGGATGCGCGGCCAGCTCCTTGATGTCGACGCCCGCACAGAAGCCGCGGCCTTCGCCGCGCACGACGATCACGCGCACGTCGTCGTCCTCGCCGAGCGCGTCGAGCGCACGCGCGAGCGCATGCCAGCCCTGCGCGTCGAGCGCGTTCACGGGCGGATGGGCGATCACCAGTTCGGCGATGCCGTCGGTGCGCTCGATCCGGAACGGCATCGCGCCGGCCGGTTGATTGGATACAGTCATCTCCAGACTCCCTGTGATGTTTTTCATGCGGCCTGTGCCGCTGCCGCGCCGCGCAACGCGGCCAGTGCGTCCAGCCGCTCGCCGGCTTCCGCGACGATCCGCGCGATCAGCGCGTCGCACGATTCGATCGCGCCGATCATCGCGGCCGCCTGGCCGCTCGGCAGCACGCCTTCGTCCGGACGCCCCTCGACGATCGCGCGCTGGATCAGGAACGGCGCGTTCGCGGCCATCAGCGTCTGGCTCGCCGTGTAGTCGTGCGAGCGCAGCG
The DNA here is from genome assembly GCF_056930375.1 of Burkholderia sp. 10_S31. Taxonomy (NCBI): domain Bacteria; kingdom Pseudomonadati; phylum Pseudomonadota; class Betaproteobacteria; order Burkholderiales; family Burkholderiaceae; genus Burkholderia; species Burkholderia sp. 10_S31. The sequence goes on along the minus strand of NZ_JBXOWK010000001.1, from coordinate 1,951,372 downwards.
CCTTGATCGCGAGGCCGAGCATGTCCGTCGTGCTCAGCCCGTTCTTGCGTCGCCACGCTTCGGCCGTCTTCAGCGCGAACCACGTGCGGCGCAGTGGGCCGAAGCGTTCGAGCTTCAGCAGATACGGGTTGTCGATCATCCGTTGCGGCAGCCCGTCGAGCGCGTCCGACACGCGGATGCGTGCCGGGTCGCCGACCGCGACGTAGCGCTCGAGCGTCGCGCGCGGCACCGGCGATTCGGCGCTCATCAGGAAGCGCGTGCCCATCGCGATGCCGGCTGCGCCGTACGCGAGCGCGGCAGCCAGCCCGCGCCCATCGAAGAAGCCGCCCGCCGCGACCACCGGCACCTGCACCGCGTCGAGGACCTTCGGCAGCAGCAGCGTGGTCGGCACCGAGCCCGTGTGGCCGCCGCCTTCCGCGCCCTGCACCGTCACGATGTCCGCGCCGAGTTCGACCGCCTTCGCCGCATGCTTCGGCGCGCCGACGGTCGGCATGCAGACGATGCCGGCGTCCTTGAAGCGGCGGATCGTCTTCGCGTCCGGCCCGCGTCCGTAGCTCACTGCACGCAGCTTGTGCTTGATCGCCAATTCGACGACCTGCTGCGCGTTCTTCTGGAACATGTGGAAGTTGATGCCGAACGGCTTGTCGGTCAGCGCCTTCACCTTCAGGATCTCGGCCTCGACCCGCTCCGGTTCGAGCGTCGCGCCGGCCAGGAAGCCGAAGCCGCCCGCGTTGGCGGTCGCCGCGACGAGCCGCGCGTCGGCCACCCAGCCCATCGCGGTCTGCACGATCGGGTAGCGGCAGCCGAGCAGGTCGCACAGCGGCGTATGCAGCGGGCTTTGAAGCGTCGTGCTCATGCGGCGGCTCCGTTGACGGCGGCCGGTGCGGCGTCGGCCTGATCTTCGTCGCCGGCCTTGCGCTGCGAGCTGGCCATCTTGCGTGCGTCATACCCGCCGAGGCGGTCGCCGCTCACGAGCTCGTTGTGCGCATGCGCGAAGTGATGCCACGCGAACGCCGCGTCCATCGCCGCGCGCTTGCCCTGCAACTCCTCGACGTGGTTCAGCGCCTGCTTGGTCAGCGTGAGGCCGAGGCGCGGCATCGTCGCGATCTTCGCGGCGATCGCGTAGGTCGCGTCGCGCAGCCGCTCGCGCGGCACCACGCGATTGACCATCCCCATCTGGTACGCGCGCTCGGCCGGCATCCGCTCGCCGAGGAACAGGAATTCCTTCGCGATGCGCGGGTTCAGCTCGTATGCATGCGCGAAATACTCGACGCCCGGAATCCCCATCCGCACGACCGGATCCGCGAAGAACGCGTCCTCCGACGCGACGATCAGGTCGCACACCCACGCGAGCATCAACCCGCCCGCGATGCACGCACCGTGCACCATCGCGATCGTCGGCTTCGGCAGGTCGCGCCAGCGCCGGCACATCCCGAGGTACACCTCCTGTTCGCGCGCATAGAGGAACTCGCCGCCTTCCTTGTCGACGTGGTCGTACCACAGCGACGCACGATCGAACGACTCGTGGATGTCGCGGCCCGGCGTGCCGATGTCGTGCCCCGCCGAGAAATGCTTGCCGGCGCCAGCGAGCACGATCGCCTTCACCGCGTCGTCGTGTGCCGCGCGCCGGAACGCCGCGTCGAGCGCATACGTCATCTTCGAGTTCTGCGCGTTGTGATACTCGGGACGGTTCATCGTGATCGTCGCGATGCCGTCCTCGACCGCGTAGTCGACGACACCTTCGCCGAACGTCATCTGGGTCGCTTCCATGTCGGACCTCATCCGCGGCGCGGCGCCGGGTTGTTGCGCACGATCGCCGCGCGCAGGTTGTGAGGGTCGAGCGCACGCACGATGCGCAGGTCTTCGGCAGTCGGTGGGGCCGTCGTGCCGATATCGGGCGCGGCGGCCAGCGGGAAGCCCGTCGCGTCCTGCACCTCGTCGAAGCTCACGCCCGGATGCAGCGAGCGCACGCGGATCGCATGGTCGGGCCCGCCGAAATCCATCACGCACAGGTCGGTGACGATGCTGCGCAGGTCGACGAAGGTCTTCATGCCGGGCACCCGACGCGCCGGGTTGTAGCCGACCGTGCACACCATGTCGACTTCACCTTCGACGAACGTGCGCTTGCCGTGGCCACTGACGAAGAACGAGTTCGCGTGGTTCGTCGAGTTGCCGGGAAAGCCGCGCGCGCCGAGCAATTGAGTTTTCGGACGCGCGTAGTCGTCGCCGAGCCACGAGATGTTCGCCTGGCCGAAGCGGTCGATCTGCGTCGGCATGACAAGCGCGTGGCGGCGACCGTGCCACAGGCAGTCGAACACGCGTTCGTAGGTCATCCAGCCGCTCGCCTTCACGCGATAGCCGTCGGGACGGGGCCCAAGCGGCACCGGCTCCTCGACGAGATACGCTTCGCCGTCGGTCAGCATCAGCCCGTTGTTGTAGGCGAGCCGCGCGAGGCCCGCCGCGAGCCGTGGGCCCGTGCCGATGCCGGTCGCCAGCACTTCGCCGTCGTTGCGCCAGAGTCGCGCGGACGCGACGATCATCAGTTCCGCGAGGGAATGGTCGAGAGATTCGCTCACAGGCGCTCCTTTACAGAATCGGCAACGGCAGCGTCGTCACGTGCGACAGGCCGCCGACGCCTTCGAGGTACTGGCGTTCGTCCTGGCCGACCACGTCGCGCAGGTACGCCGCCGTCTTCGCATCGTCTTCCGCGCTCGCGCAGTAAGCGCGCAGGTGCGGCAGGTCCCAGCCGTAGTCCGGCCCGCACGACGTCGGGTGCGCGCCACCCGGCGCGTGCACGACGCCGGTGACGAGCGAGCGCTCGAACGGGTTGCGGCGCGCGGCGTCGAGGTCGTCGCTCGCGAGCGACGCATCGACCGTTTCCGCCGACACGTAGCAGCGCTGCGCGGCACGCGCCATCCACGCATCGAAGAACGGATCGGGACCATCGATGCGCGTGTTGCCCATCCGGTCGGCCGCATTCACGTGCAGCAGCGCGACGTCGAGCTCGATCGCCGGCATCGCAAGCAGCGTCTCGCCGTCGTCATACGGCGAGCTCACCGTGCGAAGCTGCGGCGCGTAATCGAGCAGCGCGGTACCGAGCCCGGCACGCGTCGGCAGGAACGGCAGGCGCGCGGCGGCCGCGCGCAGGCCGAGCTGCAGCATCCCTTCGTCGAGCTCGAGCACGTCGACGCGGCCCTGTTCGCGGGCACGGCGGAAATGCGGTTCGAGCGGGATCACGTCGAGCGACACGAAGCCGAACACCGCCTTGCGCACCTTGCCGGCGGCGCACAACAGGCCGATATCGGCACCGCCGTATGCGACGATCGTCAGGTCCGTCAGGTTCGAGCGCGCGATCTCGCGCACCAGCGCCATCGGCTTGCGTCGCGGCCCCCATCCGCCGATGCCGATCGTCATGCCGTCGGCGAGTTGCGCGACCACGTCGCGCGCGGACATCGTCTTGTCGAGAGGTTTCATCGTCATCGTGCTGGCTTACCGGTATCCGATGCTGAAGTCGTGGCCCCACTGGCTTACCTGGGTGGCCTCGAACACCGCATGCTTCGACCAGTCGACCGTGAGGCCGCCGAAGCCGTATTCGAGATCGAAGCCGCCGGGGGTCTTCATGTAGAACGAGATCATCTGGTCGTTGCAGTGCCGGCCGAGCGTCGCCGACATCTTCACGTCGTGCGCGGCGACCCGATCGAGCGCGCGGCCGACTTCGTCCATCGAGCCGACTTCGGCCATCACGTGCACGCAGCCCGACGGCACGGCCATCTCGAACAGCGCGAGGCTGTGATGGCGCGCGTTGCGGCAGTGCATGAAGTGGATGCGCTTCTCGGGTTCGGCGGGATCGGGCGTGAACTTCACGCGGTAGATGTCGGACAGCTCGAAGCCGAGCACGCCGCGCACGAATGCGTCGGTCGCGTCGAACTGCGGCGCGGGCAGCACTGCGTGGCCGAGGCCCATGTCGCCGGTGACGAAGCGCGCGACGCCCAGCGGTGACACGAAACGGCGGAAGTCGCAGCGCGCGCCCCAGTACAGCTCGTGCCGGTTGCCCGACGGGTCGGTACACCACGCCATCGCCTGCACGCGACGCAGTGCGGCTTCGTCGCGCGTGGCACGCACGGCTTCGACGCCCGCGCGTTGCAACACCGCGAGTGCGGCGTCGAACGCGGCGCCGTCGGGCAGTTCCCAGCCCGACGCGAAATAGCGGTCGGACGTGCCGGGGACGATCACGTAGCGGAAATCGCGCTCGTCCATCTTCAGGTATAGCGCGCCGTCGGGCGCGTCGAGCGCCTGCATGCCCAGCACGTCTTCCGCGTAGCGGCGCCACGCATCGACGCGGGTCGCCTCGACGACGACGTAGCCGAGCGCACGGACATCGATCATGTCGGCCTCCTCCAGGTTCAGAATCCGTTGTTCGTGAAAGGATTCTGGCCGGTCGGGAATGGCGTCACATCGTCTGTTGGGACGAGAGCCCGATGGGGAATCAGCGGGAAGCTGGTGGTGAAGCTGGGGCAGTGAAGCGGGCGCGCGCGGAAGCCCGGTGAAACGGGCTACGCGCGACGCAGAAGGCGGGAAGCGGTGGCAGGTTGCCGCGATGCGGCGACCCGGATCAATCGAACGGGTTCAACAGCCGGACGCCGGTGCGAGCGAAATCGTCGACATTGCGCGTGACGACCGTGAGATCGTTGATCAGCGCGGTGGCCGCGATCAGTTTGTCGAGCGCGTGCGCCGGATCGGGCACGCGCAGATGGCCCCACATCTGGCTGGTCTCGATATCGACCGGCAGGATGTTCGACGCATAGCCGGACAGGATCGTCGCCATCCATGCCTCGAGCGCCGACGCCTGCGGATGATCGCCGCGATGACGGATCAAATCGACGCCACGCCGCAGTTCGGCCACCGTCACGATCGACAGGTAAAGCGGGCTCGCGTCGGCCTCGGCCTGCCTGAAGAACGCGCGCACGCCGCGGTTGGCTCGCTTGCCTTTCCTGATCTCGCTGATGACGTTCGTATCAATCAAAAACACGCCTGACCTCGCCGGAATCCTGAACACGTTGGAAATCCGCGTCCTCGCCGACGTCCGGCATGCTCATCAGCACTTGCGCGAATGTCCGTCGCTTCGGCCGGCCGAGCGCATCGGCCAGAATGGCCCGATGTTCGGCCTCGGCGCTCCTGCCGTTGGCCGCGGCCTGCTCGCGCAGGCTCTGAACGATACTGTCATCCACGTTACGCACCAGAAGATTTGCCATGGGTCCCTCCATCCAGATTGCTATCAATGATAGCGCCTCGCCGGTGAATTGCAAGCATTGCTATCATCGTCGCGATCGGACGGAAGACGGTGTCGGCGTGGGCCGGCGGCAGCGGGCAACAGGAATCCACCCGCGTTCCGCCGCTGGCCCGACGCGTCGAACTGCTGTTGTCCACGGTAAATCGGATCGAGGTGATGAAAAAGCCGGCCGAATGGCCATGCACCGAAGCAGAGCCAGGCAGGTGCGCGTCGTCAGGCGCGCGGCGGCATCGCATCTGACGCGTGCCGCGCGACCCGCGCCGCCGCCCAGAATATCGCGAAGTCCGACCCGACCATCGGCGCGGACCGGTCGTGCCACCCGTAATAGCGGATCACCCAAACGACGAGGAACAGCATCTGCAGCACGAGCGCCACGACGGCATACGTTGCGACACGCCGCGTGTCGATTGCACGATCGTCCGCCCCACGTATCGTCTCCATCGACCACCCCGCGCTTTTTTTGTTCCAGTGAAGTACAGATGACACGTGCCGCATCGAAACATCATGTTGCATCTGCGTGCGGCATGCCGTCGTGACCGTTTGATACCATCAACGCACAAGACCGGCGATCGAACGCCGCGCGAAGCGCGCAGAAGACCTTGCATCGACGCGGACCATCCGTGCCTGAAATCCCGATCCAAGCGATCCAAGACACGAGACGCCCTTCAGTGGACCTGATTACACCTTCTCTGGATACCCTGTTTTCCCCGACCCCCGACAAACTCTACTTCCCTGCCTGCCTGGCGGCCGTCGCGATCATCGCGTGGCTCGTCGCAAGGCACATACCGTTCTACCGGTCAGCCGTCGACAAATCGCTGTCGATGCGCCATCACAACCTGGACGGGTTCCGCGGCATCCTCGCGACCTCCGTCGTCTTCCATCATTTCGCGTGCAACCAGGGCCTGCTGTCGACCGGCATCTGGGGCGCCACCTCCGACTTCCTGCGCAATCTCGGCACGATTCCCGTCGCGATGTTCTTCATGGTCACCGGGTTCCTGTTTTGGGAACGCGCATGCAGGGGCACGCTCGACGTGCGCACCTTCTTCGTCGGGCGCGTGCGCCGCGTCGCCCCGCTCTACCTCTTTTACGCGATCGTCATCGTCGCCTGCACGCTGTACTGGTTTCCCCGCAACGTCGTCCACGCGCCGATCCGGTTGCTGGCCGACCTGCTCAAGACCGTTTCGCTCGGCTGGTTCGGTGCGTTCCCGGTCAACGGCGCGGAACAAGCCAGCTACCTGAGCGGCGTCTGGTGGACGCTCGCATACGAATGGCGGTTCTACGTCGCCATTCCGTTCCTCGCGTGGTTCGTTGCGACACGTGCGTGGCGCAAGCTGCTAGCCCTCGCGATCGTCACGATCTGCGCCGCGCTGTTCGGACCGCCCGGCGGGATGGCCCTGCTGTTCGCGTTCGGTGCGCTGGCGTTCGAGGCCTCGCGGCATCCCGCGATCCGCTCGCTGCTCGGCACGAAATCGGCAGCCACCGTCGCGCTGTTGATTCTCGCCGTCGCCCCGTATCCGGCGGAACGCTATTCGATCGAGGGCGCACTTCCGCTCCTCCCGGTGTTCCTCTGCGTCGCGTGCGGGAATACGTTCTACGGTGTGCTCGAAACCCGACCGCTCGCGCTGCTCGGCACGGCCAGCTTCAGCATCTACATGATCCACATGGTGATCGTGTACACAATCGTCCGCGCATTCAACAAGTTCGTTTTCCCGATCGATTCCGTCGACGACACCGGTATCTGGGCGCTCGCGCTTGCGAGCGCACTGGTCGCCGTCCTCTGTTCGCTGCTGACCTACCGCTACATCGAGCATCCGTTCATCGCGAAGCGCAACGATGCGCGCCCGGCGCGCCGGGCGGTCGAATCCGCGCGCGAGCGGCACACAGCCGTGCTGTGACGCTCGTGCGGCTCAGAACCGATACGAGATCCCGATCTGCAGGACCGGATACCACCGATACCGCGACATCATGCGGTTCAGTTCGTCGAGGCCGCTCGCAACCAGGATCTGGCTCTTCTGCGGCCCGGCCGCGGCGGCCAGGTCCGGCGACAGCGTGTACGAGCAGCGCGGGATCCCGTATGCAACGCCCAAATCGGCGACGAAGCCGAGCCCTTTCGATGCAGGCCGATGCCCGTAGCCGATTCCGACATACGGCATCACGGCCGGATAGCGCGCCTGCGCGACCGCATACATCCCCGGCAGCGCCGGATAGCGCTTGCCGGCGAATACGTAGGTACCGTCAGTGGGCACCGACACGCCGCGGATCTCGTCGTCGTTGAAGCGCAATCCGATCGTCGCGCGAAAGCCGCTGCCGCGCCACGGGAAGATGTCCGCGTACAGGCCGCCTTGCCGCAGCTTGATGTCGTCCTGGTAGCGATTGCCGGCCACCGTGAAGTCATGCGTCAGATTGATCGCATTGAAATCCGCGTGCGCGCCGAGCACCGAGTTGAAGCTCACGGCCGCGCCGATGCCGACGCCCTGCGTGCCGCCCTGCAGGTAGATTTCCTGCGCGTGCGCGCCGGCGGCGAATACGATCGCCAGCGCTGCCCATTGGTTCACCGTCGTTTTCACGGGCGTCCCCCCCGACATGTGCCGGGCACACCAACCCGCCGCGCGCAGCGCATGCCGCCACGCGCAGCGGGCCCCCCGACACGACACCTTGCAAGCAAGCTTGCTGTTTGACGGACCAAACGTGCGGTGCCCGTTCGTGTCGCCGATACGACGCAGTGCGCGTCCGACACGACGGGCCGCCATTCCGCAGCTCGATCCGATCCCCGTTGTTTCGATGTTGTTTCGATGTCGTTGCGTGCCGCTCCCGCGATTCGTCGTGAACATCAGTTGCGGTTGTGACGAGCAGCACGGGGCTCATCGCAAGCGGTGTGCCATGCGGCGCAGACCGGCGCGGGACAAGCATCACCGTCAAACACCCGGCACTACGCTGCGCGAAATCGATGGAAATGTTTCAGGAACGCATCTGTTTCCAGGTACGTCATCGCTGCGCAGATGATCGAGGCGCCGCGCGGCAGGCGCGGTAACGTGCGCCGGACATGCTCGAGCGAGTCGCCGGCATGTCGGGATCGGCATGGCGAGCACTCACGCAACACGGCGCGCAGCGCGAAAAGCGTTTCATTCGTGCGACCTTGCGCCGGCCGCGGGGGCGAGCCAGTTGTGTGAATCGTGCCGTACAGGTCAGGGGAAATACTGAGGCCGGTATTTGTACATGTCTTGGCGCGTCAAACGCCTTCGGGTACCACGATGCTCTTGAGAACGCGTAAGCTGGCGAACAGCAGTCCATTGGCGACGCTCTCCGCAGAGTGAGCACCATTGCGACGCATTGATCTTCTGCTTTATCGAACGACATACGGGCAAGCCCACGTTGATACAATGCCCAACCAAGATCAAGCTGATTCGGAATGCAGGCAGGTCCGCGACTCCATTGCAATCGAAGCGGAATGCGTTTGATGTCTGCGACCGTCGGCAATTAATAAGATCAATCGACTCTCGGGGATATCGTGAAACGCATCGCACTTCTTTTGCTGGCCGCAGCTGTGGTTGCAGCTTGCGACTCGAAACATTCCGACAGCAGCGCGCAATCGTTACCGGCAAGTCCGAAATCGGCAAGCGATACTACCGCGTCACTCCCCCTCTCCCCGGCGCCCGCGCCTTCCCCGCCGCCTCCGTCACACAACTACGCGATGAGCCAGGATGGTACTTACGGGTACGAACCAGCACTCAGCGAAGATGACGTACGAGCAGGAAAAGCGACAAAGGCGCTTGTGATGATGCGCTACGTTGGTCTGAGGGACGGAAGTTATATTTTGCTTTTGGTCGACGAGGACAATCCGAACATATCGAATCGCATTACGTGTCAGGCTCCGTGCAATTTCGCGAAATCGCAAACGATGGCCGGCGATTCGGTTCTGAAAACCGAAACCGTCAGGGTTGTGCCCAACTCCTTGATCGGCGCGATGATCGAAGACGCGATGTCCGGGCAGCTCACACCCTATGGTCAACGGACTGCAACGTTGAATCAACCGCAGCAATCTGTGATCACCTCGCCCCCGACGCAATCAACGTTGCCGGCGACCGATCCAGTAGCAAACCATCCGGCGAGCGACGTGGCTGCTTCACCGCTTCAACAAACGAGCTTCGACTGTGGCAAGGCGAAGTCCATTCCGGAGTTTCTGATCTGCCACGATCCAGATCTTGCGGCCGACGACCGAGATCTCGCCGCAACGTACCAGCAGGCAAAGGACGCTGTCAGCGACAAGACGGCTTTTGCCGAACGAACGCGGAAGCAATGGAATTTTCGCGAGAAAAATTGTCGCGACAAAGCATGCCTGACGTCCTGGTATGCATATCAGAAACGCGTGCTGACGAAGATTGCGCAAACCGGCGACGTCAGCGCCCAAGACAACTGACGCGCCCCGCTGTCGAGCCCGCTCGCCCAAGCGGGCTCCGCCCATCCCCTACAGGCCATACCCACCCGGCGTGTGTTTTTGTGACGGGTTACGTCATTGATTTATTTGAAAAAGTAGCGCGTTTTGAGGGGTATTGGACACCCCCGAATACAGCACGATGCCGCGCAATGAAATCAATGACTTACGATGGGGTTATAAACACGTCACGGATAGCTCAGCTAGGCTCTCACGCTAGCTCCTCTCGAACCCGAACAGCGAGCGCGAACCGGCTCCGAAAAATTTCACTACCAATTCTTTTATTTCGATTCTGCCGGCTCGGCTGCCATATCGTCGGCCGGGTACAGCTGCAGCATCGCGCGCGCGGCCTCGACATTCGGCGTCGTCAGCCATTCCTCCCAGTCGTCAGGCCGCATGATCACGACGGACCGCTTCTCATCGCCGGGCCGGTGCATGTGCTTCATGACGGGGTGCTCGTCGGCGTTGACCGTGATCATCGCCATTGCGTGATGCTCGGTGCCGTCCGCGTACTGGAGAGTGCGCCAGATGCCGGCTACGCACATCGGTCGCCAGCCGGCCAGGCCGATCCGACAGCGCCCGTGCTTCCCTGTCTCCCTGTTCGGCTCGTAGATCCATGCGGCTGGGATCAGGCAGCGTCGCCCCGCGCGCCACGTCGGGCCGCAGAGTGGCGATTTCCCGAGATTGCCGTCGCGCGCGTTCATCGTGCTCCGGATGATCGGCGGCTTGCGGCCCTGCTCCTTCGCCTTCTCGGCATTAGCCTTCTGCAGCGCGCGGGGCCAGACGCCGAAGCCGGCAATCAGCGGCGTGAACTTCCCGTCAATGCTCGCGACGATCGGCGCGTCATAGTCCTGGTAGATCTCTGGCTTCCACGGCGTCCAGCGGTACAGGTCGTAAAAGTTGTCGATCTTCAGCTCGTTCAGGCCCGCGTCCTCGCCGGGTGGCACGTAGTTCGTGCACATTGGGGGTCCCCTATTTTCGTTCTTGACGGGACCATCTTACCCCGCTATACACTGTACAACCATACAGCACCTTATCGCATCATGAAACCGCGTTGGGCGTACGCCCGGGAGTACACGCATCTGGAATCAGGGGAGCGACGGCGCACGTACGTTCCCGTCACGGCCGCGGAATTCAGACCTCTCACCGGTCAGTTCCTCGACGAATCCGATGCGCGCGCAATCGAGGAAACGCAAGTCGATCGCAACGTAGTACCGCTCGCGGACCCGAACATCAAACACATACCGATCATGCCCGACTTCGTCGCCCCGACCGACGCAGAACTGCGCGAGCTTTGGCGCGCGCACCCCGATCCGGAGATCCGGCGTCTCATTCTCGAAGTCGTGACACTGCGAAAGTCGCTTCAGAGGGTCATGGACTGGTGGAAAACCGCGTCCAAAGCTGGGGACAACAGGGGCGATCTTGGGGGCGCGTTCGGCCATTTCCAGCGGCTTTACCACCTGCTGCGCGAGGAACTGCGGCGCGCCGGCTTGATGTAGCGGTCACGCTGGACCATAGTGGCTTTCCCGAGGTAAGTTGAGCCGCCCCGGTTTTTCCCCTATAAACCAAACAACTACGGGGAAGCACAAATAAGGCGGGGGACGCCACGTGAAAAGGACGATAGCCAGTCTGGAAGGGCTGCGCGGATGCGCCGCAGTGTTCGTCGTCATTTACCACATGCACTTCAACGTGCCCGGACTCGGCGCTACCAGAAACGGACATCTCGCCGTCGATCTGTTCTTCGTCCTGAGCGGCTTCGTGATCTGCAGCGCCTACAGCGCTCGAATCGCCGACTCGCGGGAATGTCTCAGTTTTATGGTTCGGAGATTTGGTCGACTGTGGCCCACCCACATCGTCGCGAGTGCGCTCTGCTATTTGACGCTCAATCTGATTCCGATTGCCGTCATGCTGCAGCACATCGAAGGCGTGCAACTTTTTCTGCCGACCGGTGCCGAAACTGCCTCAATCGTATCGATGACGCAGGGTCTCCATCTGTTCACGCATGGCATTGGAAACAGCGTCAGCTGGAGCTCAGCTGACGAGTTCTATGTGTACCTGCTATTCGGTGCGGTCTGCCTGACATTGCGAGGACGCGCGCGCGTCGCCGCGTTCGCTGCATTAGCGATCGCTGGATACGTGATCGCGGTATGGACATCGCTCGTACTGACGCCGTGCATTACGAATGGTGACTGTCTTTCGATGACATATGACTGGGGCTGGGCGCGGTGTATCGCTGGCTTCTTTATCGGCGCGATCATCGCGCAGTACCGTGACCATCGCGTCGTCGCGTCAGCGACGCGCACAACGCCGCAGATCCTGATCGCCATCTTCGCCACTGCGATGATCCTATTCGCAGACCGCATGCCAGGTGCAGCGCTTGCGGCACCCGTGGTGTTCGCGCTGCTTATCGCTTCGCTCAGCCGTGACGAAGGCCCGATCGCGCGCCTCTTCCTCGGCCGTAGGTCTCAGTATCTCGGCGGCATCTCCTATTCACTGTATCTCGGACATGCTGTTTGCATGCCACTGCTCTTCACGGCGAGCAGGTTGACGACAAGCCATGCCGCACTCGCGGCTGAAGGCGTTATTTATCTGATAGCGACCTTTGCGCTCGCGCATCGCTTGAATAGATCGATCGAAGCTCCGTTCCGGAAGCGCTTCAACGCGTGGGCTGACGTGAAGTTTCGGCCGCCCGCACTCCAACGGCCTGCCGTCGACTGATACGCGTCCATCGCACGCGCGATTACTTCATCAATGCGGCACGCGTGACCTTGTAGCCGTCCTCGTATAGACGCTCGCGGGTCGCGATGGCCATGTGGCGATCGAAGGAACTTGCGTAGCCGGTCGGCACGCGCACGATCGTAGCTCCATTCACAGTGTCGAGCGCGACGTGTGTCGCTTCGCATGCCGCCAGCATCAGGTCGATGATGCGCGGCGCGAGCGTCGGCAGCCCGTACGCGCCGGGCGGCAGCGGATCGTCGTCGGACACGAGATAGATCCCGATGCGCGGCACGCTGTCGACCGTCAGGTCGCTGACCGGCATGTTGTCGCATGTGCCGCCGTCGACCATCAGGCCGCCGGCCACCGCGACCGGCGCGAACACGATCGGAATCGACGCGCTCGCGCGCGCCGCCAGCGCGATCGGCACGTCGGGCGTCGCCGCTTTCGAGAACTGGAACTCGCGCTCGGTCAGCAAGTTCGCCGCGATCACCTTCAGGTCCACGTCGAGCTGCGCGAACGTCTTGCCGCTCGTCACGCCGAGCAGGTACTGCAGCAGCGCGTCTCCCGAGCACAGCGCCTGGTGCCGGATAAGCGCCCACGGCGAGAACCCCATCATGCGCGACCAGTCCAGTTCCATCAGGATCTGGCGCATGACGTCGAGCGGCATACCGCTCGCGAACAGGGCCGCGATGATCGAACCGCCGGACGTGCCGGCGAGCTCGACGATCACAAGGACGACAAGACAGCCGATTTGTATGGCGATACTCGCGGTTTGGAACCAGTGAAAGTGCGCGTGACGGCCACATAGTTCTCGACGAATTCGTATCGAATATTAAACAGTCATTGCTGGGTAAGGCTTGGCTGGCTACAACCCATACCCACCCGACACATTCAACTGCTGCCCGGTGATGTAGTTCGCGCGATCCGACGCCAGAAACACCGCCGCGCGCCCGATATCGTGCGCCTTCCCCCAGCGCTTGAGCGCGAGCATTTTTTGCGTCTCGTCGATCCACGCCTGATCGAACTGTCCCTGTTCGAGCAGCACCGGAAACATCCCGGCCTCGATCACGCCGACGAGGATCGAATTCGCGCGGATCTCGTATCGCCCCTCCTCGCGCGCGAGCCCCTTCACCAGCGCCTCGTTCGCCGCCTTCGGCGCGACCGACAGCCCGTCGCGATCGGGCCAGCGCAGATGTCCGGCCGAGCCGAGCGTGACGAACGACCCGCCGCCCGATGCACGGAAGTGCGGCAACGCGGCCTTTGCCGCGTTGAAGAAGCCGACCGTTTCGACCGCGATTGCGCGACGCCAGTCGTCATGCGTCATATCGCCGATATGGCGCTGGTTCACGAACGGGCCGGCCGCCCATACGATCGTGTGCACGCAGCCATGCGTATCCATCGCGGCCGCGAGCGCCGCATCGATCTGCGCGGGATCGGTCACGTCCGCGCGATGCGTGGTGGCCGCGACGCCTGCATCGCGCAGGCTGCTCGCGACGCGCTCGGCCACGTCGGCCCTGCTGCGATAACCGAGCGCGACCGGCACGCCGGCGCGCGCGAATTCGAGCGCGACGCCCTGCCCGATCCCGCCGCTGCCGCCGAACACGAGCACCGCGCCCTGCGGAAATCCGTTGTCGTACATGCGTTCCTCCCGTTGGTGTGATGTCGTGCGACGCGCTCAGGCCGCCGCGTCGGCGCCCGCGCGCAGCCGGTACTTCAGCACCTTCCCGGCCGCACTCGTCGGCAATTGCTCGACGAACGTGAAATACCGCGGCACCTTGTAGTTCGCCATGTTGCCGCGCGCCCAGTCGTTCAGTGCACCGGCGTCGACGTGCGCGCCGGGACGCAACACGACATACGCATGGCCGACTTCGCCGAGCCGCATATCGGGCACGCCGACCAGCGCGACCTGCGCGATCGCCGGATGCGCGGTCAGCAGCCGCTCGATCTCGGCCGGATAGCAGTTGAAGCCGCCGACGATGAACATGTCCTTGATCCGGTCGGTGATCTTCAGGTTGCCGCTCGCATCGACGCAGCCGAGGTCGCCCGTATGCAGCCAGCCTTGCGCATCGACGGTTTCGCGCGTCGCGTCCGGCTGGTTGAAGTAGCCGCGCATTACGTTGTAGCCGCGCACCCAGATCTCGCCGGTTTCGTCCGGCCCGAGCGCCGCGCCGTCCGACCCCGCGATGCGCAGCTCGACGTCCGGCATCGGCCGGCCCGACGTGCAGGCGACCGTCTCGGCGTCGTCGCCGTGCCGGCACAGCGTCGCGAAGCCGCACGATTCGGTCAGCCCGTAGCCGGTCAGTACCGTCTCGAAGCCGAGTTCCGTGCGCATCCGCTCGATCAGGCTCGGCGCGATCGCGGCCGCGCCCGTCACCGCGATCCGCAGCGACGACAGGTCGCGCGCCGCGCGATCTGGCGCATCGAGCAGCGCGTAGTACAGCGTCGGCGGGCCGGGCAGCACCGACACGCGCTCGTCGGCGACGCGCCGCAATACGTCGGCCGGCTGGAACACAAGATGCGGCAGCACGGTCGCGCCGCTCGACAGCGCGGCGAGCCAGCCGGCCTTGTAGCCGAACGTATGGAAGAACGGATTGACGATCAGGTAGCGGTCGTCCCGGCGCACGCCGGCGATCGTCGCCCATGCCTGCGCGGCCCGCAGGTTCTGCCCGTGCGCGGTCATCACGCCCTTCGGGCGGCCGGTCGTACCGGACGTGAACATCAGGTCCATCACGGTGTCGGGTGTCACCTGCGCCTCGCGCTCGCGCACCGCATCGAGCGGCACCGCCGCGCCGCGCGCGAGGAACGCGTTCCAGGTCTCGTCGCGCGCGCCGGACGGTGGCTCGCCGTCGAACACGACGACGCGTTCGAGCGTCGCGGGCCGGTGCGGCGCGAGCATCGCCGGATACGATTCGCCGAGGAAGGTGCCGCAGCAGAACAGCAGCCGCGCGCCGCCGTCGTGCAGGATGCCGCCGACCTCCATTCCTTTCATCCGCGTGTTGACCGGCACGAGGATCGCGCCGACGGTGTGGATCGCGAGCGCCGCGACGATCCATTGCGGCAGGTTCGGTGCCCAGACGGCGATGCGGTCGCCGGCGTCGATGCCGCTCGCAAGCAGCGCGCGCGCCGCTTCGATGCGGGCCGCATCGAGTTCCGCATAGGTCAGCCGGCCATGCTCCGACTCGATTGCCGGATGCGCACCGTGGCGCGCGGCAGCCCGCGCGATCAGCGCGGGCGTGGTGAGGATTTCGTTGTCCATCGTCATGTGCATCGCAACAGGGTTGCCGCGCGCGCCGCAGGCGCCGCGGCTCAATCGGGAAACACCACGCGCAGCGCGTCGCTCGCGGGCCGCGCACAGCACGCGAGCGTCCAGCCGGCCGCGATCTCGTCGTCGTCGAGCACGTGGTTGCCGTCGAGTGCCACTTCGCCGCGTTCGACGCGGCACATGCACGCACCACACTGCCCCATCCGGCAGGAATTCGGCGCGGGCAGGCCGGCGCGCAGCATCGCGTCGAGCAGCGTTTCGCCGGGCGCGCTGTCGAACGCGAACGCCTCACCGTCCAGCACCGTCTCGATCGCCGCGCCGTCTCCGGCCGCGGCGGCCGTTCCGGCCGTCGCAGCCGATGCCGCCGGAGCGGCCTGCTTCGGCGCATCGGGCAGCGACGCGAAGCGCTCGACGTGCACGCGCGCACGCGGCAGCCCGAGGCCGAGCATCGCGGCGAGCGCGTTCTCCATGAACAGCGCGGGCCCGCAGATGAACGTCTCCTGCTGGCTGAACGGCCGCGCGAGCTCTTCGAGATGCCGCTGCTGCGGCACGCCCTGCACGCTGTCGAGCCAGTGGATCACGCGCAGGCGGCCCGGATGTCGGTGCGCGAGCTGCTGCAGTTCGTCGCGGAAAATCACCGAGCGCTCGTCGCGGTTCGCATAAATCAGCGTCAGCATCCCGCGTCCGTGCACGAGCGCCGATTTCAGGATCGACAGCACCGGCGTGATGCCGCTGCCGCCCGCGAACAGCAGCAGGTCGCCATCGAGCGTGCGCGGCGTGAAGACGCCAGCCGGCGGCAGCACGTCGAGCGCATCGCCCGCATGGATGCGGTCGCACAGCCAGTTCGACGCGCGGCCGTCGCGCACGCGCTTGACGGTGATCTTCGGCGCCGCGTCGATGCCCGGCGCGCTCGACAGCGAGTAGCAGCGCGCGACGGTCGCGTCCGCGCACGGCACGTTCAGCGTCAGGAACTGGCCGGGCCGGTATGCGAACGCATCGCGCAACGCGGCGGGTACGTCGAACACGAACGAGTACGCGTCGTCGCTTTCGGCGATGACGTCGGCAACGGTCAGCCGGTGGAAGCGCGAATCGCTCATCGCAGATTCCTCACGTCATGCGGCCACGCGCGCCGCCGGCGCACCGGGCGTCGTGTACGCGCCGTCGAGATAGACGAGCGGGTCGACATCGCCGCTCATCAGCACCTCGCGAATGCGCCCGATGAACACCGTATGCGTGCCGTATTCGAAGCGGCCGTCCTGCTCGCACACGAGGCTCGCCTGCGAGTCGTGCAGATACGGGACGCCGAGCGGCGACGTGTGCCAGTCGCCGGTCGTGAAGCGCGCCTCGCCCTTCAGGCGGCCGCTGCAGTCGATCGCGATGCCTTCATGGCGTGCGGACAGCACGTTCACGCAGAACGACGCGCCCGCGTCGAGCGGCGGATACAGCGATGCGCTGCGGTTGATGCAGATCAGCAGCGACGGCGGATCGGTCGACAGCGAATCGACCGCCGTCGCGGACATCGAGTAGCGCCGGCCGTCGTACGCGCTGCTGATGACCGTGACGGAGCGCGCGAGGCGGCGCATCGCGAGCAGCATGTCGGTGCGCAGCGGATGGGTGGTGAGATCGCTCATCATTGGACTCCGTCAAGTTCAGTCGTGGATGGCCGGGCTGGCCGGCCGCCGGCGTCGGCCGCTTGCGCGGCCAGGTGGTCGGCGGCGATGAACCCGAAGGTCATCGCCGGACCGAGCGTCGAGCCTGCGCCGGGGTAGCTCGCGCCCATCACCGATGCACTGGTGTTGCCGATTGCGTAGAGGCCGTCGACCGGCGCGCCGTCGGCGCGCAGCACGCGCGCCTGCGCGTCGGTGACGAGCCCGCCCTTCGTGCCGATGTCGCCCGCGTCGATCCGCACCGCGTAGAACGGCGCCTCGTCGACCGGCCCGAGGCACGGATTCGGCGCGTTGCGCGGATCGCCGTAGTACGTGTCGAACAGGTTGTCGCCCTTGCCGAACGCTTCGTCGATGCCGGTCGCCGCGTAACGCGCCATGTCGCGCAGCGTGTCGCGCAGCCCGGCCGCATCGACGCCGATCCGCGCGGCGAGCGCATCGATCGTGTCGGCCTTCACGAGCACGTCGCGAAACGCGTGCGGAATCCGCGCATCGGGCATCATCGACGCCGGCATGATCGGCCCGCACGGATACTTGCGGCGAAAGCGCGCGTCGAACACCATCCACGCCGGCACGCACGCGCCGGTGCGCGCATGGTCGCGATACATCGCCGGCACGAATTCCGAATACGGCACGGCTTCGTTGACGAAGCGCTTGCCGAGACCGTTGACGATCACGCAGCCCGGCAGGTTGCGCTCGACGAACAGCGCGCGCTGCTTCTCCTCCCCCGCGACGCCGACCGTCGGCGCGCCCCACACGTGCTCCATCAGCGCGAGCGCGCCACCGAGCCGATGGCCTTCGGCGATCGCGTCGCCGGTGTTGGCCGGCGGTGTCGCGCTCCATTGCATCTGCGTCGGCTGCGGCAGGTAGCGTTCGCGCATCGGTTGGTTGCGCTCGAAACCGCCCGCGCCGAGGATCACGCCGCGCCGCGCGACGATCGTCACCGGCTGCCCGAAGCGCTGCGCACGCACACCCGTCACGCGGCCGCCGACATCGAGCAGGTCGCGCATCGGCGTGTCGAGCCAGACCGGCACGTTGCGATCGAGCAATGCGCGGCGCAGCCCGCCGATCAGCGCGTTGCCGAGCGTCAGGCGCCGGTCGCGCCGCGTGCGGCGGCGCACCCCGAGATCGAGCCAGTAGCGGCCGAACTGGGCAATCGCGAGCCTCATGAAGCCCGGCCCGCGCGAGAACAGCGTATGCGCCTCCTTCGACGTCACGGCCACGCGGCCGCCGATCAGCGTGCCGGGCGACGGCGGCCGCAGCCGGTCGAACTCGTCACCGAGCAGCGCGCCGTCGAACGGCAACGGATCGAGTGCGCGATAGCCCGGCATCGCGCCCGGCAGCTTCTGGAAATAGTCGGCGTACTTCGGCAGCGCCTGGTAGCGCACCGGCGTCTTCGCCTCGAGGTAGCGCAGCATCTCGGGCGCCTGGTCGAGATACGCGTCGAGCCGCTCGCGCGACGATGCGCCGGCCGTGCACGCGTCGAGATAGCGGCGCGCGGCCTCGCGCGTATCGGTCGCGCCGAGTTCCGCGATATGGTGGTTGCACGGTATCCAGATGCCGCCGCCCGAGACCGCCGACGTGCCGCCGTACAGCGTCGTCTTCTCGATCACGACGACGGACAGCCCGCGGTCGGCCGCGCGGCACGCCGCGAGCAGCGCGCCCGCGCCCGAGCCGACGACCACGACGTCGAACACGTATTGCTGTGCTTGCGTGTCGTTCATCGCGGCCTCGTCAGATGAAGTAGTCCGTGTTCTCGCGGCCGAGCATCACGGCGCCGAGGTTCTGGCCGAAGCGGTCCACGTTGTTCGCGTAGTGCGCGCGGGCCGCGTGCAGATCAAGGAAGCGGCGCACCAGCGGATTGCGGTGATAGATGCCGTTGCCGCCCGCATTGCGCAGAAGCGCGTTCGCGGCCTGTGCGCAGCGTTCGGCGACCTGCGCCGACTGATAGCGGAAATGCACGCGACGCTCGATCGACACGGCCGGGCCGCCCGTGACGGACGCCATCAGTTCCGCGAAATTGCGCTTGAGCAGCACCGTCATCTCGTCGATCGCGACGGCCGCGTTCGCGCACGCGTTCTGCGCGCCCGGATCGTCGGTCGTCTTCGCACCGCTGTTGGCCGACACGCGCGTGGCCGCATAACCGGTGAAATCGTCGAGCGCGCCCTGCAGCGCGCCGATGCACGACGTGCACACCGCGCGCACGAAGATCTGCGCGAACGGCAGCCTGAACAGCGGCGCATCGTTGACGGCCAGGCCCGGGCTCGTGCCCATCATCCCGTCGATCGCCTTGTGCGTGCGATACGCGGGCACGAACACGTCGTCGACGACGATGTCGTGGCTGCCGGTCGCGCGCAAGCCGAGCACGTCCCAGTCCTGCTGGATCCGGTAGTCGGATTTGGGCAGCAGGAAGGTGCGGTATTCGGGCGGCTGGCCGGCAACGGCCGGCGGCACCAGTGCGCCGAGGAACACCCATTCGCACAGTTCGCTGCCGCTCGAGAACTTCCAGTGGCCGGACAGGCGGAAGCCGCAGTCGACCGGCGTCACGCGGCCGACCGGCATGTAGGTCGACGCGATCAGCGTTGCCGGATCCTTGCCCCATACGTCCTGCTGCGCGCGTGCGTCGAACAGCGCGAGCTGCCAGTTGTGCACGCCGACGACGCCGTACACCCACGCAGTCGACATACAGCCGCGCGCGAGCGCCATCTGGATGTCGAAAAAGGCCTGCGGATCGAGTTCGTAGCCGCCGTAGCGCTTCGGCTGCAGCACCTTGAAGAAGCCGGCGGCCTGCATGTCGGCGATCGTCTCGGCCGGGATGCGGCCCTGCGCTTCCGCCTGCGCGGCGCGGCCGGCGAGCGTCGGCGCAAGCGCCTCGGCCCGGGCGATCAGCGTGGCGGCCAGTGCGTTCGAATCGTTGTCGCGATGCACGAATGTCTCCTGTGATACGGAGCGCGCGCGACGGCGCCCACCCCGGTCTCTCTATGTGGTTCGTCGCGGCCGGCGCCGCGAGCGAGGGTTCCAGTTGCCGATGGTCGGGCTCGCGCGGGTGCGCCGCATCGTCCGAAGGGACGACGGGCGCGGCGCGGCCCTGCCCGCCTCATGCGCAGGCGCGTTCCTTTTCCTTGTTGAAGAACGGGATCACGTGCTCGCCGATGTTGCGGATCGTCTCCATCTGCGCGTCGTGCGGCACCGTGCCCATCTGGCAGAGGAACAGCACTTCGTCGACACCCGCTTCCTGCAGGCGGCCCACGTAGCCGATGCAGTCGTCGACCGTGCCGTACGCGTGGTTCGGGTTCATCATCGCGAGCGCCGGATCGGCGAAGTTCACGACGACTTCCTCCGACGCGAAGCGCGAACGGATCACCATCTCGCCGGTATCGGCCTGCACGAGGTCGTCGCCCCACTTCGCCGGGTCCGGACGCTCGCCGCCCGTGTACCAGTACGCGAGCGACTCCATGAAGTAGCGCTGGCCGCGGATGCCGATCTTGCGGGCCTTCTGGCCGTCGGCCATCACGACCGTCGGGCACAGCGCCGCGAGGTGCCGGGTCGGGCGGAAGCCGACCTGGTCTTCCGGCTTGCGGTTCGCCCACGCTTCGCGATACACCGCGTTCTTCTTCGCGACTTCGTCCGGGCCGCCGAAACCGAGCACCAGCGCGCCCATCCCGCGCTGTCCTGCGCGCAGCAGCGCATCGGTGTTCGTGCACGCGAGGTACATCGGCGGATGCGGATCCTGCATCGGCTTCGGGTGGATCGGACGCTTCGGAATCTTGATGTACTTGCCGTCGTGCTCGATCTCGTCCTGCACGAACATCTTCGGCACCAGGTACATCGACTCGTCGATCATCGGCTGCAGTTCGTTGAGGTCGTAGCCGAACGCGCCCGCCTCCTGCTGGCTGCCGCCCTTGCCGACACCGAAATGCACGCGGCCGCCCGACAGGATGTCGAGCAGCGCGACGCGCTCGGCGACCTTGATCGGATGGTTCATCGCCGGCGGCAGGCACACGACGCCGTGACCGAGGCCGATGCGCGTCGTACGGCCGGCCAGGTACGCAAGGAAGGTTTCCGGCGCGCTCATGTGCGCATAGTGGGTCAGCGACGTGTGCTCCACGCACCAGATCGTGTCGAAGCCGACCTGCTCGGCCAGCAGCGCCTGCTCGACCGTCTCCTGGAACACCCGGTGGTCGCCCTCGCGCGATGCGTCGGTGGTCTGGGCTTCGTAGATGAGGGAAAACTTCATTGCGTGCGTCTCCATGTATGTTGGACGAGTCGGGGTCGTGCAGCCGCCCGCACGATACGGACGAATAGCGACGGTCCACGGATGGGAGTGTCGGCGCGCGGGCCGGCACGGGCATCGTCTGTTTGGAGTAACGGCCCGCCTGCGGGGACAGAGGGGTTTCACCGTCATCCGATCGGACTGCGTGGCGGCCGGCACCGCGCGCTAGCATCGGACGACGGTGCGGTGCGTGCCGGTCACATCACGACAAGGGAGAGAGGGAATGAAGGTATCGATGCTGCTGTATCCGGTCGACGACATCGACACGGCCCTGCCGCTGTTCGTCGACGGACTGGGCCTGAACGTGAAGTTTCGCGACGGCGACCGCTACTGCGCGCTCGACGGCGGCCCGCTGACGATCGCGCTGGTGGCCGGCGACGAGCAGATCGTCGAGCGCGCGGCGCTCACGCTGCGTGTGGACGAGGACGACGATCTTTACGCGGCGATGGCGCGGGTCGTGAAGGCCGGCGCGTCGGTGCGCGTGCCGGTGCAGGCCGGGCCGCACGAATACCGCGCGGTGCTGGAGGACAGGAACGGCGCGCTGCTAGTGATTTCGCAGAAACGCGCGGCATGAGGCGCGACGTGCGGCGTGCGGCGCGTGACATGCGGCGTGCGGCCCGGCCGGCAGCCGCACGAATATAGGCTGATAGCGGGGCTGTCGGGTAACGCAGTGCGCAGTGGTGCGCGACGCTACGCGCTTCGATCGACCACGCCGGGTGCGCGCAGGTCGCTGGTTTCCAGCAGCTCGAGCAGCGTGCCGGCCGGCTGGCTGAGCCGCTTCGCGGCGAGCGCGATGAACTCGACGTCGGGTAGCGCGGGCAGCCCGTCGCCGTTTACCGGCGGCGCCAGGCCGCGCGCCGACAGGTACTGCGACGTCGCGGTGAGCCCGAGCCCGGCCCGCGCGGCCGCGATGCAGCCCGGCTGGCTGCTGCTCGAACACACGACTTCCCAGCCGATCCCCTTCTCCGCGAGCGCGTTCAGCACGACCGCGCGCGTGACGCTCGGCTCGGCGACCAGCACGAGCGGCAGCGGCCTTTCCAGGTCTACGACGGTGCCCGGCCGCGCGACCCATTCGAGCCGTGCGCGCAACAGCGGCGTGCCGCGCCGCTCGCCGAGCCGCCGCTTGCCGACCATCAGGTCGAGCGCGCCCGCATCCATCAGTTCGTAGAGCCGGCTGGTCATGCCGGTCGTGATCTCCAGCGCGACGTCGGGGTGCGCGGTGCGAAACGCCGCGAGCACGTCCGGCAGCGCGACCAGCGCGAGATCGTCCGATGCGCCGAGCCGCACGCGGCCCTGCAGCCGCGGCTTGCGGAACTGCGATTCGGCGCGGTTCAGCGCCTGCAGGATCACGTTCGCATGCACGAGCAGCGCCTCGCCGTCGGCCGTCATCGCGATCGAATGGGTGTCGCGCACGAACAGCCGCCGGCCGACGCTCTCTTCGAGACGACGGATGTGTTCGCTGACGCTCGACTGGTTGAGCCCGAGCTGCCGGCCCGCTTCGGTGAAGCTGCGGCAATTCGTGACGGTCGCGAACGTCTTGAGCCAGACGGGATTGAGCATCCCGCATTGTCATCGGCAATTCCGATGACAGTCAATGCCTTAAGTCGGCTTCCCGATGACTACCGGAATCGGTACCATCAACGCTTGTAGACCGGCCGTACGCCGGCGCGAGCCTGCCGAACCGAACCGAGCCGGGCCGCGTCGCCCGTCACGTCGCCCTCGCCGGTCGCCGCACCGCCAACTTCGTCATGTCCCGCGAACCCTCACACTCCGCGCTGCTGTGGATCGTCGCCGCCGCGTTCTTCATGCAGTCGCTCGACACGACGATCGTCAATACCGCACTGCCGTCGATCGCACAAAGCCTGCATGCGTCGCCGCTCGCGATGCAGCCGATCGTGGTCGTCTACACGCTGACGATGGCGATGCTCACACCGGCGTCCGGCTGGCTCGCCGACCGGTTCGGCACGCGCCGCGTGTTCTCTGTCGCCATCCTGGTGTTCTCGCTCGCGTCGATCGGCTGTGCCGCGTCGCACACGCTCGGCCAGCTCGTCGTCGCGCGCGCCGTGCAGGGCATCGGCGGCTCGATGCTGCTGCCGATCGGGCGGCTCGCGGTGTTGCGTCGCGTGCCGGGCGAACGGTACGTCGCGGCGATCGCGTTCGTGTCGATCGCCGGGCAGCTCGGCCCGATCGTCGGGCCGACGCTCGGCGGCTGGCTCACGCAGGCGATTTCCTGGCACTGGGTGTTCATCGTCAACGTGCCCGTCGGTGTGGTCGGCTTCCTCGCGGTGCAGCGCTTTCTGCCGCACGACCAGGCGACCCAGCCGCCGCCGTTCGACTTCGTCGGCTGCGCGCTGCTGTCGGTCGCGATGATCGCGCTGTCGCTCGCGATCGATCCGCCAATGCCCGCACACCGCACCGGCTGGGCGATCGGGCTGGCCGTGCTCGGCGTGGCGAGCGCGCTCGCGTACCTGCCCCACGCACGGCGCCGCGCGCAGCCGCTGTTCCGGCTCGGGCTGTTCCGCGAGCCAAACTTCGGCTCGGGGCTGCTCGGCAACCTGCTGTGCCGGATCGGCACGAGCGCCGTGCCGTTCATGCTGCCGCTGCTGATGCAGGTGCAGCTCGGCTATACGCCGTTGCAGTCGGGGATGATGATGCTGCCGGCCGCGATCGCCGGCGTGATCGCGAAACGCTGGATCGCGCCGCTCGCGAAGCGCTTCGGCTATGCGACGTTCCTGGTCGTGAACACGGGGATCGTCGGCTGCGCGATCGCGGGGTTCGCGCTGGTATCGGCGCGGCCCGCACCGGCGCTGGAGATTGCGTTGCTGATCGTGTTCGGCGCCGCGAACTCGATGCAGTTCGCCGCGATGAACGCCGTCACGCTCAAGGGGCTGTCGCATGCCGACGCCGGCAGCGGCAACAGCCTGTTCACGATGATGCAGATGCTGGCGATGGGGCTCGGCGTGTCGATCGGCGGCGGGCTCGTGAACCTGTTCGCCGCGCATTGGGGCTCGATGGCAAACGGCTTCATGCTGTCGTTCGTCTGCATGGGCTCGGTCACGCTGCTGTCGTCCGTCGTGTTCCGCCGGATCGATACCGCCGCGCCGCCGAGACCGGTCGCGCCGCGACCGTCCGCGTAAGCGGCGCCGCGGGCAGGCGCGGCCGTCAGTTCACCTGGCGGCGCTCGACGACGCGCTTGAGCACCCAGCGGATCGACGAACCGTCGGCCGGGGGTTGTGCGACACGGTACTCGTCGACTTCCAGCACATATTGATAGCCGGGCTGGTACGCAAAGCCCTCGATGCCCGTGTACCACGGGCTCCACGGCTCGGCCGGACTGCTGCGCACCTGCAGGCAGTCCATCGGCGCGACGCCCGTGCTGCGCGCCGGCAAAGACACCGCGCACGAAATTGCACCGCTCGGCGCGCGCTTCACCGCGTACCGATCGTGTATTACCATCGGCGCTTCCTCGTACTCGTATGCTTCGCCGCGTCGCCTGTGCCCGCCTGGCCACGGGCGAGCGGCGCCCCCTGTTCGCATGACCTCACCCGTTCCGTCCGACGCCGCGCTGCGGCCGCAGCCGATCGATGCGCTGACCGTGCCGGCCGCGCTCGACGGACGCGCGGGCACGAACCGCTCGACCAGCGCGCATCCGCAGATCGCCGCGACCCATGATCTCGACGCCGTGCGCGCATGGCTCGCGCGCTTCGTCGATACGCCCACCACGTTCCAGAACTACCGCAAGGAAGCCGAGCGCCTGCTGCTGTGGGCCGTAATCGCATGCGGCAAGCCGCTGTCGTCGCTCACGCACGAGGATCTCGTCGTATACCGGCAATTCCTGCTCGCGCCCGCGCCGGCCGACGTGTGGTGCGCGAACGGCGGCCGCAAGCATCCGCGCGGCGACCCGCGCTGGCGGCCGTTCTACGGGCCGCTGTCGGCGGCCAGCCAGCGGCAGGCGATGGTGATCCTGAACGTGATGTTCTCGTGGCTCGTGCAGGCCGGCTATCTGGCCGGCAATCCGCTCGCGCTGTCGCGGCAGCGGCAACGGCGGCCCGCGCCGCGCGTCACGCGCCATCTCGGGCCGCCGCTGTGGCAAGCAGTCAAGGACGCGATCGCCGCGATGCCGCGCGACGATGCGCGCGCCTCCTTCCATGCGGATCGCGCGCGCTGGGTCTTCACGCTGCTGTATCTCGGCGGGCTGCGCATCACCGAGGCAGCCGATACGACGATGGGGCAATTCTTTGCGCGGCGCGACGCGAACGGACGCGACCGCTGGTGGCTCGACGTGACCGGCAAAGGCGGCAGGCAGCGGCTCGTGCCGGCTACCACCGAAATGATGGCCGAGCTCGCGCGCTACCGGCGCACGCACGGCCTGCCCGCGCTGCCCGCCGACGGCGAGGACACGCCGCTCGTGCTGCCGATCGGTCACACGCGCAAGCCGCTCACGCGCGCCGCGCTGCACCGGATCGTGAAGCAGGTGTTCCGGTTCGCGGCTGACCGGTTGCGCGCGCAAGGGGATGCCGGCGAGGAACAGGCACGCGTGCTCGAGCAGGCATCCGCGCACTGGCTGCGCCACAGTGCGGGCTCGCACATGGCCGACGGCCGCGTCGACCTGCGGCTCGTGCGCGACAACCTCGGACACGTATCGCTGACGACCACCAGCCAGTATCTGCATGCGGACGACGACTGGCGGCACAGCGAAACCGACGAGAAGCACCGGATCGGCTGGTGAGCGGCGCGCCGTCCGGCCCGCTTCAATACACGGCCACCCAATGCCCGGGCACCCACGCCCAGTGGTTGCCGGCCCAGCGGTAATGGCCCTTGGCCCAGCGGTAGCCGGGGGCGGGCGGCGGCGGCGCCACCTCGGCGACCGGCGCGGGTTGCGGCGGCCGCGCCGGCTCGACCACGCATGCGGACATCAGCGCGGCGCTCGCCGTCACCAGCACGGCAAGCGATACGGATCTAATCTTCATCGTCACTTCTCCCTGTTCTGTAATCGATTGGCGGATGCAAACGCACGCATGCCGTGCGTCACGCGAATCCGCGAATGAGGCCGGTCATCGGCCGCGTCGCGCCGCTTTCCGCGAACAGCGTGGACGCGGTGCGGCCGGGATCGAGTCGCAGGCTTTCGGCAGCCGCGCCCGCGATCAACGCGTCGAGCGATGCGGTCGGCTTCAGGTCGCGCCCTTCGTACAGGTCGCCCGGCCGCAAGCCCGGCCAGTCGGCGATCACGCGACCGCCCGCGACCGCCCCGCCCGCCAGCATCGCGACCGACGCCTGCCCGTGATCGGTACCGCCCGTGCCGTTCGCGGCGGCCGTGCGGCCAAACTCGGTCGCAACCAGCACCGTGGTCTGCTGCCACACGGGCCCGAGACCATCGCGCAATGCGGCGAGCATCGTATCGAGCGCCTTCAACTGGTTCGCGAGCCGTGGGTTCTGCGCGCTATGCGTGTCCCAGCCGCCCGTCTCGATCATCGCGATTCGCGGGCCGTCGTCGCGCGCGAGAAACGTCGCCGCGAGCTTGCCGACGCCCGCCGGATCCTGACGCGCATGTGCATCGCCGGCGAGGCCGCGCGCGGCCATCGCCGATTCCCACAGCGGCCCGAGCTGCGCGTCGGCCTCGTAAAGCGCCGACACGCGCGCGAGCAGGTCGTCCGGCGCGGCCGGCAAACCGGACGCCGCATACGACGCGGCCTGCACACCGCCGCGCAACGCGAGCGGCACCGTCGGCGCGAACGCGATCGCGCGCTCGCGCGTCGCCGGCAACATCGCGGCGAGCCGGTTCAGCCAGCCGTCCTTCACTTGGTACGGCGCGCGCCCGCCCGTCTCGAGCACGTTCTGGCCGTCGAAATGCGAGCGGTCGCGATACGGCGATGCGATCGCGTGGACGAACAGCGCCTGTTTGTCGCGAACCAGTTGCGCGGTCTGCACAAGCGACGGGTGCAGCGCGAACGTGCCGTCGATGCGTGTCGCCACCGCTGCGTCGATCGCCAGCGGGCCGCGCAGCGACGCATACGCAGGTTCCGCATACGGGACGACGATGTTCAGCCCGTCGGCCGCGCCGCGCTGGATCACGAACACGAAGCGCCGGTCTGTTTCGACGTTCGCGAACACGATGCGCGGCGCGACGAGCATCGCCCCGGCACCGGCCGCGGCGATGCTCAGGAAATGCCGACGGGTAAGGGATCGGGCCATGTTCATCTCCGTTGGAAATCGGGCGACACGAGCAGCAGCGCAAGCGACGTGGTCGCGCTTTCGGCACGCGACAGCGCGCTCGCCGTCGGTGCACTCAGCGAGCCGGCCAGCAGCGTGTTGCCGAGCGTGCGCGGATCGAGCCGGTCGCCAGTACGTGCGGCGAGCCGCTGCGCGATCTCGACGCGGCGCACCAGCGCGTCGGGCGCGGCCCAGCTCGCGGCGACGTCGTCGTAACCAGCCGGCGACCCGGGCCGCCACACCGGCTGGCCGAGTTGCGCGAGCAGCGGCGCGGCCTTCAGGTCGCCCGCGTCGCGCCAGCCGAGCCCGCGCAGCGACGACACGGCCCACTCCCACGGCGTCTTGAACTTGCGATTGACCGGCGACCATGCGTCCGGTGCATCGACGAGCGCGCGATAGACGGTCGGCAAATCGCCGCCGCTCGTCTCGAATGCGCGGGCGAGCCGGTCGGTGAGCGCGGGCGGCGGGTTATCGGCGACGAAATGGCGAGCGAACTGGAACGCGATATGCCGGCCCGTCGCCGGCGCACGTGCGAGGTCGCGCAGGATCGCGCGCGCCTGCGCTTCGCCCGGCTGGTCGTAGGTGCGTCCCATGACCGTGCGCACGCCCGGCTCGTGCAGCTTCGGGCGAAACACGAACGCGCCGGGCGCCGCATCGCCGGGCTGCGGCCCGCGCCCGCCGGCGATGCTCCAGCCGGTCAGCGCACGCGCGAATTCCGTCACGTCCGCCTGCGTATAGCCGGTGCGTACGCCGAGCGTATGCAGCTCCATGATTTCGCGCGCGAGGTTCTCGTTGAGACCGCGCCGCGCTGCGGGATTGCGTGCTTCGGCGCGCAGCGCGGCCGGACTGTCGGGGCCGACCGAGCGCGCCTGGTCGAGAAACAGCTGCATCGCGGGATGCTGCTCGACGGCGACGAGCATATCCTCGAAGCGGCCGAGCACATGCGGACGGATCGCATCACGCTCGAATGCACCGGCATACGCGGCGACCTGCCCCTTGTCGACCGATACCGCGAAATGGTTCGCCCAGAAATGCACGAGCCGCTCGACGAACGGCGCGGGCGTGGTGAGCGCGCTGTCGAGCCGCGCGGAGACCGCGCTGCGATATGCATCGTAGCCGTCGCGACGGATCGACTGGGCGGTCGCGCGCCTGGCCGCCGCGTCGTCGCTCGTCATCGCGTTGCGCGTATTCGCGAACCGGGTTGCGAGCGTAACCGCATCCGGTTCGGCGGCCCATGCGGCGGGACGTGCGTCGTAACGGTCGAATTGCGCGATGAGCGCCGCCTTCGGATCCGCAGGCGGCGCTTCGTCGGCCCGCGCGCCGAGACCGAAGCGGTTCAGCGCGATGGCAGCCGGTGAGATGTCGTTCGGATGGTCCATGACGGGGGCTCTCGCGATGCGTACCTGTGTTTAACGGAGGCCGGCGGGAAATCCGTCGCGAGATGCGCGAAATATTTTCGCGTCGCCGTACCGGAAGCGCATGCCTTTCCGTCAGCTTTCAAGCGACGGCGACGGGAATTCGCCAGGCCATGCCGAGCGCGCATTGCCAGGGGCGCGAAACATGATGTCGCGATCCATCGTCGCGATGCCGATTTTGTTCTATCTGCCGCTCCGTCTTCCTGATTAACTGACGATCAATCTCGTTAGACGAAATGGCGGGCGTCATGAAACTGACCAGGATCGCTTTCGTTCTGCTCGGCCTGATCTGGGGCTCGAATTTCATCTACATGAAATGGGCCGCGGCCTGGCTCAGTCCGATGCAGATCGCCTTCTTGCGCGTTCTGTTCGGCTTCCTGCCGCTCGCGTTCGCCGCCTGGCGCCAGCGCGCGATCCAGCAAAGCCAGGCCCGCCATTTGCCGCACTTTTTCGTCATGGCGGCTGTCGCGACGGCGCTCTACTACGTGGCCATCGTGAAAGGCACGGCGCTGCTGCCGTCGGGGATCGCGGGCGTGTTGGGCGGCTCGATCGCGATCTTCACCGCGATTTTTTCGCTGTTGTTCCTCCGAACCGAGAAAGTGAACGGGCTGATGACAGCCGGCGTCGTCGTGGGTTTCGCCGGCATCGTGCTGATTGCGCGCCCGTGGGAAGGTGCGGGAAATCCGGTCGATCCCACGGGCGTCGCGTGGATGTTGGCAGGCGCGATCATCCTCGGGCTGTCGTACGTCTACGTGAAACGCTTCCTGTCGCCGTTCGGCCTTCAACCTCTCGCGCTGGTGACGTGGCAGATGGGCCTGGCATTGCTGATCCTTGCCGCGCTGACGGACTTCACCGGGATCGCTCGCATCCTGCACGACTGGCGCGCCGCATCCGGTGTCGTCGTGGGACTCGGCCTGCTGGGGACCGGCGTCGCTTACCTGCTCTATTACTTTCTGCTGCAGGAACTCGGGCCGGTAGCGGCGTCAGGCTCGACGTACATCACGCCCACGGTTGCACTCCTGATCGGCTGGGCCGCCGGCGAACGCGTGGGCATGCTGGAAGTGAGCGCGATCGCGCTGGTGCTTGTCGGTATCGCGATGTTGCAGATCGGCCGGCAACGATCGGCGCGCGCGTTCGCACAATCGGCACGGGTCGCGAGCGCTCGAACCTGAAGTCGTGGACGGTCATCACGTGCGTCACCGGCGTCGATCCGGCCGACGCACGCCTCGCAGGAATCGGAACCCGGCGACATGCCGGCTCGTCGCCTGCTTGCCCTTCCCGCAAAGCCATCTAGACTCAAAGGAATGTGTTGCCTCCGCAGCACGGAAGTCTCGTCTCGCCACATGGCGGCGACTACGGTTTCAAGTCGAGCCAGGGGGGTTGCCGCCCACGGCGACCGGAAAATCGAAAACGGCAAGCTCTGCAGCAAGGCCCGTACTTGTGCAACGACGTGCGTGTGAAAGGAGAAGATCTCTACCGCGAGCGCGCTGACGGCGAGATCGTTCAGTTTGTCGAATCGCATTGACCGCCGCGCCTCGCGTTGCAGTGGCGACATGACATTGACCAGGAGAAATCGCCGCCATCCTGCCGATCACGGCGGGATGCAGCGGCCGCAGCCATGATGCCTCGTCCTTCCGTGCGGTTTCGTCGGCCGTCTCCCGCGTGTGCGCGGTCACACCACGCGTGGGCGTGGCTGCTCGCCATTGCGTTGATGCTCCACGGTTATGCTGCGCACGCGCAGAGCCAGCCCAGGGTCGTCGACATTCCGACCCGTCCCGGCGTCACGCAACGGTTTCTCTTCATCGCGCCGGAAGCGCCGAAGGTCGCGGCCATTCTCTATGCGGGCGGGCATGGCGGGCTGCAGATTGACCCGTCCGGAAAGTTCGGATGGGGGGAAGGCAATTTCCTCGTGCGCACCAGAATGCGCTTCGTCGACGACGGCATCGCCGTCGCGGTCATCGACGCACCGAGCGACCGGCAATCGGCACCCTATCTCAGCGGCTTTCGGCAGTCGCGCGAACATACCGACGATGCGCGCGCCGTGATCGCATGGTTGAAGGAGCAACTGCACGTACCGGTCTGGCTGGTCGGGACGAGCCGCGGCACGCAGTCGGTCGCGTCGATCGCGATTGCCCTCGCCGGCAGCGGCGGACCCGACGGTATCGTGCTGACGTCCACGATCCTCCGTGAGGATCGTGGCAGAACCGCGGTTCCGGACATGGATCTCGCCAGCATCAGGATTCCGGTGCTGGTCGTGCACCACGAGAAGGACGGCTGCAAGTATTGTCCGGTATCCGAAACGGATTCGCTGATGAAGAAGCTGAACCAGTCGGCGAAAACCGATCTGATGGTCGTCACGGGCGGCGCATCGCGCGGCGATCCATGCGGCGCGTTCGGCTATCACGGCTTCAATGGCGTGGAGAGCAACGTGGTCGATGCGGTCTCCGCCTGGATGCTCGCACGTTGAGTTCGACGGCGTGTGCCGTTTCCTGACGCGGACAATCCGAACCCGATGACGCGCGTCACGCATTTTCCGCGTTGCCGCATCCCGTTGCGGTAGCGGGCCGCACGGCAATCGTCCGGGCATACCCGCGACGATCACCCGAGCTCGAACGACGTCACCCCAAACACGCGGTCGATCGCAATCGCGGGCGCTTCCTGCGTATACATCCGTGCGGTTTCGAATACGCTCGACATGCCGTGCCGTTCAGCCAGCGCGACGGCCGCGGGGTTCGTTTCAGGCACGTCGAGCACGATCACCTCGCCGGGCATGCGCGACGCCAGCGCACGAAACAGCCCGGTGGCGATGCCCGCGTCATCGGCGAAGAGCGGGCCGATCTTGCAGCCCGACTCGCAGCGCCGCACGACACCGTACCCGGCGACACGGCCGGCCTCGACTGTCGCGAGCGCAACGGCATCCGGCTGCGCGATCCACGCGGAAACGAAACGCTCGCGCGCCGCGGGAAAGCACCGGCGATCGTAGGCAAGCAACTGCTGGAACGGCACATCGGCCACGGACGCGACATTCGCGCACCCGATACCGTCCACGCGCCCCTGATAGCGGATGTTGCGATACGCGAGCCGGAACCCGGACTTCCTGTAGTTTGCCTGCTGGGCCACGACGCCATCGAGACCGACATTGCGGTTTCCAAGGTAGCGCATGGCGTGCTGCCAGACGCGCATGCCGAAGCCCCGACCGCGAAACCCGGGTTTCACGATGTAGAGACCGATGAAGCCGAACCGTTCGTCATAAGCGACGGCGGAGATGCACGCGACCGGCTCGCCGCGCAACACCCCGACGAAAAAGCCGGCCGGGTCCGCTTCCCTGAAACACCGCGGGTCATGTCGGCCAGGGTTCCACCCTTCGGCAGCCGCCCATTCGACCGACATGACCACCTCATCGGCCGACATGGTGCGCACGATAAAGTCTTCGCTTCGATTCATGGTTCGCCCCCATCGCGGCACTCGAGATTGCCGCCAGCCGATTCTCGAACGTCGCGCGTCGTCACGCAACGCCGCTTACTGACTTCCCGCCGCGTCGCGTTTCCTCTGCAGCCTCGCAGGCAACCGCCAGCTCCCGCTCCGCCGCAACCCGTCGACGAACTTCGCGCGTTCGTCCGGCGTCAACGTCGCCGCGAAATCGACGACACTGCGCTCGACCTGCCCGCGCAACGCACTGTCCGCCGCCCGCGTCCTGTCGAGCGCCGCATCGATCGCCGGACGATCGAGCTGCGGCGCGGCCAGCAGATCCAGCACCGTGATCCGCCCGTCGCGCCCTTCCCGCGCAAAATCCCGGCCGTCCTTGCGCGCCGCCTTCAGCGCCGCGGCGAATTCCTGCCGACGCGCATCGGACAATTCGTCCGCGGCGAACCGCAACGCCGTACGCTGTCCGGGCATCCCTGCGCCATGCAGATCACGGTGGGTCGCGAACCACTGATACGCGCCGCCGCCGATCGCGCCGAGCATGAACACGTTCAGCACGACGGACCCGACGAGAATGAATTTCCAGCCGCGCTCGCTCACTCATCGCCTCCGTCGATACTTGGGCCGCCGAACGTCGTCGTCAGGTAGCCCGGTTCGTGTTGCGCGATCGGCGCGCTGCCGAGCATCAGCATCGACACGGCCACCGCGCCCGCCAGCGCGCCGGCCAGCCCGACGCCCGCGAACGCCGCGCCCGACCACCACACTTTGCCTCGCCGCCGCGCACGTTGCGGCGCGGGCGCCGACGCGACGATGCGTTCGACGAGCGCCGGCGCTGGCGGCGCGGCCGTATCCTGCATCAGCCATGCATCGAGCTCGGCGGCATCGTCGAGTGCCTGCAGCGCGTCGCGCGGATGCGCTTGCGCCCACGCTTCGGCCGCCGCGCGTTCGTCTTGCGGCCAGCGCCGCGCATCCGAGCCGTACGCGCCGACGATGGTACGGAATCGTTCGGGTGTCATCGCTTGTCCTCGGTAGGTGGGTCGCCGGCCAGTTGCGCGCGCAGGTTGCGCCTCGCGCGCGCGAGCAGGCTTTCCAGCGCTTCGACGGTGATGCCCATCAGGTTGGCCGCTTCAAGGTTCGACATGTCCTGATAGTACTGGAGCACGAGCGCTTCCCGCTGCCGGGGCGGCAACGCGGCGAGCGCCCGACGTACGCTCGCGTCGCGCGAGCGCAACTCCGCGTGAGCGGCCGGCTCCGGTTGCGTATCCGGCACGTCGGGCAGCGCGTCGACCGGCTCCTCGCGCCGCCCGCGCAGGCGGTCATGACACAGGTTCAGCACGACGCGATGCAGCCACGTGTCGAAGCGCGCTTCGCCGTCCCGCCAGCGCGGCGCGTGATTCCAGATCCGCAGGAAGGTTTCCTGCGCAACGTCTTCGGCTTCGCTCCGGTCGCCGAGCATGCGCGTCGCGAGCGCGAGCAATCGCGGCAGCTTGCGTGCAACGAGCACGCGCACGGCCGACGCGTCGCGCGCGCCGACTCGCGCGACGAGTTCCGCGTCCGGATCGGCGTCGCTCAATGCGGGCGGCTCCGCAACGTGCCGTGCGAACGCCGCATGCTGCCGGCGGGTACACCCGCCGTCCCGCTGAAGCTCATCGTCGTGCTCTCCTTGCGTGCGTCGGGCCGGCGCCGGACGGCGCCATGCCGGCGCGTCGGCCACGCGCGGCGCGCCGCACCCGGGATCGGCCCGGTCGGTTTCGTCGACATCCGGTTCGAACGGCATATCGATCCTGTCGATCGCCCGCCGGCCGGCGCAATCAATATACGACGACCGGCGCAGGCCGGTAATACACCGGACGCGCCGGCACCACGACACAGCCAGCCAGCACGACGGCCGCGGCTGCCAGGATCACGAGGGTTCGAAAAGGCATGACTCGACTCGAGAGGTTGCGTGGAAGTTCTGCCGCACGGGCGCTGCGCACCGCGCGGCACGGTGCGCGTCACGCCCAGTGACCCGGCACCCAGCGCCAGTTCGGGCCGCGCGCGGCCCAATGCCCCGGCACCCAGTGATAACCGGCACGAACCCCCTGCCAGTGCCCGGGGATCCACACGTAGCGACCATGCCGCCAGTGCCAGTGGCCCTGATCCCACACGTAGCCCGCGCGCGGCGCCGGCACCACTTCGACGCGCGGCGGCGGCGGTGCGACCGGCGCGACGATGACGGCCTGAGCGAATACGGCGGACGTCGCCAGCGCAGCCGCGCACCCCGCGGCAAACCGTAATGAAACAGAAAGTTTCATGCAAGACTCCGAAGCGTCGTGTATCGAACGTTCATGGCCGGAAGTGGCCGTTCATTCGTTAAACGGCGCATGCAGCGCAAATCCGTCGCGATACCGGCAAAAAAATTTCGGCCGCACCGGCCACGCTGCGCGCGCCCATCGACGCATCGGGCCCAGGCATCGATTACCGTCTGTCACACCCCGGCAAAACTGCGCTTCGACAATGCGTGTCACCGGGATCCCGCTCGTTTCCGGCCCACGCCCCGACCGCGCTCGCGCACGGCCGGGCGGTTCCGCATCTCGCGTGTCATCCAACGAAAATACGATCATGTCGAACCAGGACAACTTCCCCGCCGAATCGAACGAGCCGGCCGCTTCCGTGTCGCGTCGCGGCTTCCTGAAACTGGCCGGCGTTTCCGGCCTCGCCACCGCCGCGGGCGGGCTCGCGGCCGCCCGTGCCGCCGCATCGAACCCGGACGGCACACCCGAACAGGTGCACCTGACGTGGGGCAGCGACCCGACGTCCGAAGTCGTGATCTCGTGGGCGTCTCCCGCGCCGGCCGTCAATCCGCGCGCGCGCATCGCCGCCGACGGCGAGCCGGCACGCACCGTGCACGGCGTGCAGCGCCTCTACACCGATGGCCTGAACGGCGAAACCGTGTTCACGTATCACGCACGCGTGCACGGCCTGAAGCCGAACACGCGCTACCGCTACGAACTCACGGCCGACAACGACAGCAACGCCGCGCAGCCGTTCGCCGCAACCTTCACGACCGCACCGCGCGGGCGCGCACCGTTCCGCTTCACGAGCTACGGCGACCTCGCGACGCCGAACGGCGCGTGGGTGCTGTCGTCGCCGCAAAGCCGCTTCGCGGTGCAGGCCGTCGAGCAGTTCCAGCCGCTGTTCCACCTGCTGAACGGCGACCTCTGCTACGCGAACCTGAACCCCGCGCACCAGCCGGAAGTGTGGCGCGACTTCGGCAACAACAACCAGACGTCGGCCGCGAACCGCCCGTGGATGCCCTGCCCCGGCAATCACGAGATCGAATTCAACAATGGTCCGCAGGGGCTCGACTCGTATCTCGCGCGCTATACGCTGCCCGAGAACGGCACGCGCTTTCCGGGCCGCTGGTACAGCTTCCGCGTGAGCTCGGTGCTGTTCGTTTCGCTCGACGCCGACGATGTCGTGTACCAGGATGCAGCCGCGTTCGTCGGCGGCCCCGATCCGCTGGTGCCGGCCGCGAGCACCGGCCGCGCGCCGATCGAGCCGGGCACGTCGTTCTACGTGCGCGGCTACAGCAACGGCGAGCAGACGCGCTGGCTCGAGCACACGCTGCGTCATGCGTCGCACGACGACGACATCGACTGGATCGTCGTGCAGATGCACCAGGACGCGCTGAGTTCGTCGAAGACGGGCAACGGCTCGGACAAGGGCATCCGCGAGGCATGGCTGCCGCTGTTCGACCGTTACGGCGTCGATCTCGTGCTGTGCGGTCACGATCACGACTACGAGCGCAG
This sequence comes from Burkholderia sp. 10_S31, assembly GCF_056930375.1. Classification (NCBI taxonomy): domain Bacteria; kingdom Pseudomonadati; phylum Pseudomonadota; class Betaproteobacteria; order Burkholderiales; family Burkholderiaceae; genus Burkholderia; species Burkholderia sp. 10_S31. Next base: position 1,914,894 of record NZ_JBXOWK010000001.1, on the reverse strand, counting down.
CTACCCGGTGCGCGGCTGCAATCACCGCGCGGGCGTCGATGCATCGACCGGCGAAGTCGTCGAAACGCTGCAGCCGCGTCCGGTCGGCACGACCGATCCCGACCGCACGACGTTCGACACGAGCCACGGCACGATTCACCTGATCCTCGGCGGCGGCGGCACCAGCGCGCCGCTCGACGTGTACGGCGAGAACCCGGCGACCGGCTATGCGCAGGCCAAGGTCTTCACGAAGCCGAACCGGCCGGTGCCGGGCACGACGGCGAACACGTTCGTGCGCAAGCCGGCCGATGCGCTGGAGGATGCGATCTGGTCCGCGCGCCGCGATACGGGCACGGGCTACGGAATCGCGGTGTTCGATCACGATCCGGGCAAGCCGGGCGGCCACACGACGATCACGATGCGCTACTACCACTCGCCGGGCGCGGATCAGCACCCGAGCGCGCAGTACGAACTGTTCGAGACGATCGAGTTGAGCAAGAAGCGCGGCGAACGCTGATGCGGCGGCTGCCCGCAGTGCGTGATCGCGCGACGGGCGGCCGGGGCTGGCTCGTGCGGGACATCGTGCGCCATCCGCCTACGGATACGGCGAATACGTGACGGTCTGCGTCGCGTGGATCGGCTGCACCTGTTCGTCCGCCGCACATTGCGTGCACATCGGCGCGCCGGTTTCCACCGCGAGCCGCGTTGCCGCTAGCGTCGCGATTCCAGCGCGATACGCACCGCCAATCCCGCCAGCACGCTCCCCATCAACCAGCGCTGCACCCGCGCCCAGACCGGCCGGTCGGCAAGAAACCCCGCGATCGAGCCGGCCATGCTCGCGATCAGCGCATTGACGCAGACGCTGACCGCGATCTGCACGCAGCCCAGTGCCAGCGATTGCGCGAGCACGCTGCCGTGCCCCGGTGAAATGAACTGCGGCAGCAGCGACAGATACATCACCGCGATCTTCGGGTTCGCGAGGTTCGTGACGAAGCCCATCGTGAAGAGCTTCGCGCCGCTGTCGTGCGGCAATTGCCGGACCTGGAATGCCGAGCGGCCGCCGGGCTTGAGCGCCTGCCATGCGAGATACGACAGGTACAGCGCGCCGGAGAAGCGCAGCGCGTCATACGCGTACGGCACGGTCAGCACCAGCGCGGTAATGCCGAAGGCCGCGCAGAACATGTAGAACACGAACCCCAGCGCCACGCCGCCGAGCGACACCAGCCCCGCGCGGCGGCCCTGGCAGATCGAGCAGGAAATCAGGTAGATCATGTTCGGGCCGGGCGTCAGGACCATGCCGAGCGACACGAGTCCGAAAGCAATCAGGGTGGGCAAGGCCGGCACGGCGGTCTCCTTCGACGCAATGAAATCAGGTGGGATGCTCAGCAATGTATTGCATGTCGGCGGCTGTCGGCATGAATAAACCGCAAGTCCCACATGAGTGCGCTTCATCGCCTCATTGCCCTGTCGATGCGCTACTTTCCTTTTTTCGCCCGTGCCTGAATCGCCTTTCCGGCCTTTCCGGCCTTCGCGCGTTGCGCGTCGACCAGCTTCACGAATGCGTCGGCGACCGCATTGCCGGTCGCGTTCCACGACAGCCGCACGCAACGATGCAGCCTGGGCGACAGCTCCAGCACGCGGCCGCCGAACCGTGTGTAGGTGAGCGTGATGCGCGGAACGATCGACACGCCCATTCCCGCCTCGGCCATCGACAGGATGGTCCGCATCTCGACCACGTTGAACGCCGCGCGAAGCGACGCACCGTTGCGCGCGAAGTAGTCCGCGATGACCGGCCCGCACCCCGCCTTGGAGAAAATGAACGGCATCGCGGACAACAGTTTCGCCGACACGCTCTTGCGGCCGTCGAACATGCCGTCGGCCGCCACCGCGACGAAATCCTCGTCGAGCAGCGGCAGGCTGTTCGCAAAGGTCTTCGTGCCGGCGACCACGCCGATGTCGGCGGTGCCGTCCTCGAGCCACCCCTCGACTTCCGCGTCCGTGCCTTCGAGCAGCACCGCCGTGACGCCCTCATGCGCGGCTTTCAACGCCTCGAGCGCGGGGACGACGAACGCGAGCGATACGCTCGGCAGCGACGCCACGACCAGCCGCCCTTCGAGCTTGCCGCGCGCCAGACCGAACTGCTGGCGCAGCGTCTGCGCTTCCCGAACGACGTTCTGCACGTACGGCCACAGCCGTTCGCCGGCGGCGGTCAGGACGACCGGCTGGCGGTCGCGCAGCAGCAGCTTGACCTCGGTGATGTCCTCCAGTTCGGTCAGCGCGTGACTGATCGCGGACTGGCTGCGGCTCAGCCGGTCGGCCGCGGCCGTCAGCGAGCCGAGTTCGACGACGGCCGCCAGAGCCTGCAATTGCGCAAGCGTCATCTCGCCTCCTTGTTTCGGTCCATGTATTTTTCACATGATAAGGTGACGCGTCATGAACCGGATCGAAGCCGGCCAACGCTATTCGGCGGCGCGCGGAATCCGGGCCACGCCCGATGCCCCGCGCCGCGCTCGGGTAAGATTCAGCCTCGAACCGTATCGAACGCCGTCGCCGTCGCCGTCGCACGCGCACGCTTGCGCCAACGCGGTAAACGGCAAAGCTTGGCCCGTCGGATACCGACGGCAGTCGACGCAACCGGACGACCGGTTCGACCTGAAACCAAACAATAGCGTGCGGCACCGCACGCATCGGCAGCGGGTGCCGTCGACCGCACCCGCTGCCGCTTATGTCTCGACCTGCTCCCGATGACTCATCTCGATCTGACTGATGGTGTGCTGGTTTCCAGCCTGCACGGGCTCGCGCTGCTCGACCTGATCGGCATCGCCGTCGCGCTGCTGCTCGGCGGAATGGTCAAGGGAATCACCGGTATCGGCGTCCCGCTGGTGGCCATGCCGATACTCAGCCAGTTCCTGCCGATCCGGCATGCCGTGCTGCTGCTGTCGATGCCGATCATTCTCGGCAACATTCCGCAGGCGCTGGAAGGCGGCGAGGTGCTCGCCACCGTGCGGAAAATCGCCGCCCCGATCGCGGGCACGGTGCTCGGCAACGTGATCGGTGTCGCGATCCTGCTGTCGCTGAATCCGGGCCACGCGCAGGCCGCGTCGGGTGCGCTGCTGATCGTCGCCGCGACGCTGATGCTGAGTGCGCCGAAGCTGAACCTGCCACCGGCATGGCAGAAGCCCGTCGGATTTGCGCTCGGGTTCGGCGCGGCGCTGATGGAGAGCATCGCGTCGGTGCCGGGCCCGCTGCTCGCCACCTACCTGATTTCATCCGGCGCGACCGGCCGCGCCTTCACGAAGCAGATCGCGATCATCCTCGTCGTGTCGATCGTCACGCTGATCACCACGTTCAGCGGCGCCGCGCATGCGAGCGGCGCCGACCTCGCGGTCTCGGCGGCGGCCAGCCTGCCCGCCATCGCCGGCATGTGGCTCGTTCGCCCGCTGCGGGACAGGATGTCGCCGCGCATCTTCCGGATGGTCGTCCTGCTGTTCGTGCTCGTCGCCGCGTCCCAGATGATCTGGAAGTCGGGGGTTTTCCGGCACGCGGCACCGCCCGCCGCCCATGTCGATGGCGGGCACGCAGACACGAAATGACGGAGATCGGGTCGCGCAGGCAAGCGGACTTCCGCGGCGCAAGCAATCCGTAGGCGGAAGCACGGCAAACCGGATTTTCCTGTCGATGGCCGCCCCCCGATCGATTCACAGTCCGGCATGGCACGCGGCTCACGACCGGTGCAATCGGCCGCATCGCGCCCGCGAGTCCAGTCCCCGCCCGGTGCCCGGCTCTGCCGCGATCCCCAAGACACGTTAGACTGTCCCGATGGAACAATGCCGTTATTGCCAGAGAATCCGCGATGAATGGGATTGCCACGGGGACGAATGCCGCCGGGCAATCGCGAAGGCACTGCGCCGGCAGCGCGCGGGCCTGCCGATGGTGCCCGATCGCATCCGCAACGAGTTGCCGTCCGGCGCACCGACCCAGCAGGTGATCGCGGTCCTGTCGCGCCAGCGCCTGCGGGCACGCCGCGGCAACGAGGAACGCCGCGAGCGCAAGGAGATCGACGACGCCGACGGCGTCTGATCCGGCTTCCCCCATCCCGCCTCACCTGCCGGCGGCGCCACGCCGCTGCGCGCGCCAATACGCGGCGCGTCCGCGGCCCGTCACCGCTCCCGCCTGTTTGCGATTCCCGCAACCCATGACGGGGACCGATCCAATTTATCTCGAAATTATTGCCTCGCTTGCAATGATCTTTCGCTGGAATCCACGTTTACCCTAGCTCGGTCGAAGCCTACGATGTAATCAATCGCTTACGACATGGTGTCGACAGCGAAGTCAATAGAACATCGGAGGTCATCATGAAATCGCTCGTTTCCGCAGTCGTTGCCGCTGTCGCCCTGTCCGCTTCGTTCGGCGCATTCGCCCAAAGCACCGTGACCCGCGCACAAGTGCGCAACGAACTCGTCCAGCTCGAAAGCGCCGGCTACAAGCCGAGCCAGTCGAGCCCGTACTACCCGGCCGACATCCAGGCCGCGCAAGAGCGCGTGCACGCCGCCGACAACAGCGGCTACGGCGCACAAGCGGCCCCGGTCGTCCAGGGCGGCGCACCGGCAGCCAAGGTGCTGAACGCACGCGACTCGGTCTACTTCGGCCACTAAGCCCGCCGCTGCGCGCGCAGCGCGCAGTCCGCCGCAAGATGCAGCGAGCCCGTCCCCGGACGGGCTCGTCGCGTTTGTGCCGCCCGCACGGCCGGCCCGCCGTCAGCGGCTGCCTCCCGCCGCCACGCGGCCCTCGGTATCCGGGCCGACACCGCCGCCCAGCAGTTCCTGATAACGCACGCATGCGAACTGCGCAGACGCCTTCGCCGCATACATCGCCGCATCGGCCTTCACCAGCAGCTCCTCGGCCGACGCGCCGTCGGCCGGATATTCGCTCACGCCGATGCTCGCGCCCACGGCGAGGTGCCGGTCGCCGAACTCCAGCTCTTCGGCCATCACGATCTGGATGCGCGACGCGATATCGCCGATCAACGCCGGCGAGCGCACGTCCGAAATCAGCACGATGAATTCGTCGCCACCGAGCCGCGCGGCCATGTCGCCGCTACGCAGCACGTGGCTCAGCCGTTTCGCGACCGCGACGAGCGTGCGATCGCCGGCCGCATGCCCGTGCTGGTCGTTGATCTGCTTGAAGCGGTCGAGATCGACGAACATCACCGCCAGCCCCTCGTGCACCTCGGCCGCATGCCGGATCGCGGCATCGAGATGCTCCATGAACAGCAGGCGGTTCGGCAGACCGGTCAACGGATCGTGACCGGCGAGGTGCGTGAGCTCCAGTTGCTTCGCACGCAGCATCGCGACCTGCGTGCGGATCTCGACGCGCATGCTGTCGAAGCAGCGCGCCAGCACGCCGATCTCATCGGCCCGCGCGACGGGCAACCGTTCGGCGACCGGATCGTCGAACACGTGGGTCGCCGCACGCGCGAGCATCTGCAGCGGCCGCGTCATCGCGCGTGCAAACAGGATCGCGAGAATCACCGCCGCCACGCTCAACAAGAGCACCATCCGGATGATCCGTTCTCCGAGAATCCCGGCCGGCGTCAGCACGTCCGCGAGCGGACGCGCCATGCCGAGCACGACGAACCGGTTGCCCTCGTTGCTCCCGAACGGCATGCGCACGAACGCGAACATCTGTCCCGGTACATCGTCGGGCTGCGCGAGACCGTCGATCTCGACGTTCGGGCGCGTACCGGCGAACAACGCCCGAGTGGCGGGAAAGCTGTCCTGCATCAGCACGCGCCGCCCGCGATCGAAGCCGAACGTCTGTGACGGATCGGGATGCACGAGGAAGTCGCCCCACTTGTTCGCGAGGTATACCGCATAGTCTTGGGGCAGATCTCGCTCGAGCCGATCGAACACGCGCGAGAGCTCGACGTCGACGACCAGCGCGCCGACGACCTGGCCGCCCGCGTCGACGACCGGCGTGCCCACGCGCAGGATCGGCAGCCCTTCGGCCGCATGTGAACCGGTCTCGTGATTGATCACGATCGGCGACAGGTAGATATGGCCGGGGGCCGTCGCCAGCGTATCGAATACGTAGGAAAACTGCCCTTTCTCCTGGAACGCGCTCTCCGGCAGCACGACAATGCCGTGCACGTCGCGATCGACGCGGATCCGCTCGAGCCCGAAGTTGCCGGCTGCGATCAACCGGATCTGCTGGTACTCGGGGTGATTCCTCATGAAGCTGCAATACACCTGCTCGAGCCGCGAGCGCGGCGTGCGATCGGTGCTCTCGCTACCCACGACCAGCGCCGTCGATGGCAATTGCGCGAGCACGAGCGCATCGTCGGCCACGTCGGACAGCGCAGTCGTGAAGCGCTGCCCGAGCAAGTGCGTCGACATCAGCAGGCTGTGCTGTGCTTCCTGCACGAGCATCGTCCGGTTCGCGCGGTACGTGTAGTAGCCGGTCGTGCCGGACGCGATCACGCCGATGCACACGAACAGCACCGACAGCTTCCACGTAAGCCCGAGCCTGATCATTTTTCGAATCGCTCCGGACGGTCGCCCGACACGATGCGACTCCACAGCGACTCGCGCCGCGTGATGTCCTCGACCGGCTGGATCCAGACGAGGTGCCGGTGGCCGGTCTCAAGACCAGGTGGCGATTCCAGCGTGTTCGCGAGCCCCTGGCGCCCTGTCAGCAGCGCGCCTATTGCCGGTTCGAGCATGTAGTTGATCCACGCGAACGCGAGCTCGCGATGCGCCGCGCCGCGCGTGACGCCCCAGCAGTCGAGCCACGCGAGCGCGCCTTCGTCCGGAATCACATAACCCACATCCGCACCGGCGCGACGTAGCTGTTCGACCTGCTGCGTGCCGTAGTTGCCGAACATCAGCGCCGCACGATGCTGGACGAACAGCGCGGTCGCTTCTTCCGGAAGCGTGTAGTAGGTAAGCAGGTTGCGTCGCAAGTCGACCAGCTTGTGCGCGACGGCAAGCGTCTGCGCGGGCGACAGGTGAAACGGATCGGAATAGCCGAGCGCGAGCGCGGCAAACGAAAAATTATGCTGCGCGCTGTTGAAGTCGAGCACCTTGCCGCGGTAGTGAGGATTCCAGAGCTCAAGCATCGAGTGCGGCGCGGCCGGCACCTGCTTGCGATCGTAGATGAGCCCCATCGACGAATACGTGAACGGAATCGCGTAGGTCGAACCGTTGTGCACGAGCCCGCCGATCGTCGCGAGCTGCCGGAAGTTCGGCAGTTGCCGCCGGCGGTTCGGGATCCGCGACAGGTCGATCGGCGTGAGCAGGTCTTCGCGCGCATAGCGCTGGATTTCGGCCGTGTTGGCCGCGAGCACGTCGTATGGCGGCGGCGATGCGCTGTGCATCCGCGTCCACAACGCTTCGTCGGAGTCGACGAACGTCACTTCGACGCGCACATGAAACTGCGTCTCAAATGCATTGACGACATCGTTGTCCGCATAGCCTGGCCACGCAAGAACACGCAGCACAGTGTCGCTGGCGGTTTCGGGAGAAGCGGCGAACGCGGGCGGGCATGACAAGCCCAGCGCCAACAGGACGAGCAATCGACGGACGGCACGAAGCCCACGCTCGCGCGCGCCCATTCCCCTGATCAATGGAACCCCGTACGACTGGCCCGACTGCATTCGCCGTCCTTTTTCGAATCGACGCGTTATCCTGCAACGAGACCATAAAAAATATCGCGGCGCAATTGGAACAAGCCGCACGCGCACCGTGTCGTCCACATGCGGTGGACGACATGCGTGCGCCCGTTCGATCGCATGTCATCGCGAGCAGACGAACCCACGCGCGCGAACGAACAATGATCAGGAGAAAGTCGTTACGCGATGTTGGCCGCGCATGGCATGCACTGCGCATGCATTCGATGCGCCCGGCACGTGGGGCATGCTGCCCGCGCTGCTGGCGATTCCCGGCGGCCGGCTCGGCGGCTGCGTGTCGGACAGCCTGTTCCGGCGCGGCTGGAGCGCCACCGCCGCATGCAAGACCGGCCTCGTGCTCGGCATGCTGCTGGCGTCGTCGATCGCGCTGTCCGCGTTCGTCGAGAACGTTTGGGCCTGCCTCGCGCTGTTCGCGCTCGCCTATGCGAGCCTGTCGTCCGCTGGCGCGAACATGTGGACGCCGGTCGGCGAAGTCGCGCCGACGCCCGCGCACGTCGCGTCGCTCGGCGGCATCCGGAACTTCGCGGGCAATCTCGCGGGCATCTTCATCACGACGTTCACCGGCGTGATGCTGTCGATCACGAAAGGCTCGTTCGTCGTGCCGCTCGCCGTTGCCGGTGCGCCGTGCGTGGTCGGTGCGTTGTCGTACCTGATCGTCGCCGGCAAGGTCGGGCCGCTGCCGCCGCTGCGCAACGGCGCGAGCGGCCGCAACGCGGAGCCGAACGCGGCCTGACGCAGCGCAGGCATCGGCAGCGCGGGGAAAGCGCGACGCGTCGCGGCCCGTCGCGCTTTTCTTTTCGAGCCGCTCGTCGGACAATGTGGGCCGCGCGGGCCGCGCCCGCCGGCGCGGCGCCGCACCGGCCTCGCGCGCGGCGGGCCACGTGCTCCCATCCGCACCGATGAAACGCTACGAAACCCTCGCCCACACGATCGCCGACGAAATCCGCAACGGCAACCTCGCGGTCGGCACGCGCCTGCCGTCGCTACGGCAGATCATCGCGCAGCATGGCGTGAGCCAGTCGACGGTGTTTCGCGCGTACTACCTGCTCGAACAGTGGGGGCTGATCCGCGCGCGCGAGCGCTCCGGTTATTACGTCGCGCCGGGCGCGGGCCCGGCCGCGACCCCGCCCGCGAAACGCCGCGCGAGCCGCGCCGGCGTGACGCGCAAGGTCGACATCAGCGATCTCGTGTTCTCGGTGCTCGACGCCGCGACGCAGCCTGGCATCGTGCCGCTCGGCTCCGCCTTCCCGTCGCCGCAGCTGTTTCCGCTGCCACGCCTCGCGAAATCGCTCGCGCAGGCGACGCGGCTCGTCAGCCCGTGGAGCACGGTCGTCGACCTGCCGCCCGGCAACGAGGCGCTGCGCCAGCAGATCGCACGGCGTTATCTCGCGACCGGCGTCGCGCAGCCCATCGACGAGATCGTCGTCACGAATGGCGCGCTGGAGGCGCTGAACCTGTGCCTGATGGCCGTCACGCGGCCCGGCGACGTCGTGGCGGTCGAATCGCCCGGCTTCTATGCGGCGCTGCAGGCGATCGAGCGGCTCGACCTGCGCGCGGTCGAAATCCCCGTCGATCCGCGCACGGGGCTCGATCTCGATGCGCTCGCGAACGCGCTCGACCGGCACGACATCCGCGCGTGCTGGTTCATGACCAATTTCCAGAATCCGACCGGCGTCACGCTGTCCATCGACAAGAAGCGTGCGCTCGTGGAGATGCTCGCCGCGCGCGAGGTGCCGCTGATCGAGGACGACGTCTACGGCGAGCTGCATTTCGGGCCCGACTACCCGCTGCCCGCGCGTGCCTTCGACCGGCACGGCCTCGTGATGCATTGCAGTTCGTTCTCGAAGACCCTCGCGCCCGGCTACCGGATCGGCTGGGCCGCCGCCGGCCGTTTCGCGGAAAAGGTGCAGCGGCTCAAGCTGATGACCACGCTGTCGGCGAGCATTCCCGCGCAGGCCGGCATCGCGAACTATCTGGAGCACGGCGGCTACGATCGTCACCTGCGCAAGCTGCGCGGCGCGCTGCAGACGCAGCTTGCCCGCATGGACGACGCGCTGCGGCGCTGGCTGCCGCCCGGCGTGGAATGGGTGCGGCCGGACGGCGGGTATTTCCTGTGGCTGTCGTTTCCCGATGCGATCGACGCGATGGAACTGCATCGCCTGGCGATCGCGCGCGGCATCAGCTTCGCGCCCGGGCCACTGTTCTCGGCCGCGCACGGCTTCGAGCGCTGCGTGCGCGTGAACTTCGGCCATCCGTGGAGCCGCGACATCGAACGCGCGATCCGCGTGCTCGGCGAGCTGGTCGCCGAGCCGGCGGTACGCAAGGCCGGTTGAGCCGCACGCAAGCCGCCGCGGTGCAGCCGACGCGCACACAGGTTACATTGCAAGCCCCTTCGCTCCTTCGCACGCCGCCCATCTCATGAGTGCATTGCCCTACCTCGATCACGCCGCGCTGCTGAAGCTCGCGGCCGAAGCCGCCGGCGTCACGCAGCCGTGCATCTGCACCAACACCCCGCTTGCCGGCTGGACGAGCCTGCCGCTGTCGCTGCAGGGCGCGCAGCTCGCCGAAGTGGCGACGCTCGCGCCGTCCGGCGACCCCGAGCCGACCTACGACGAATACCATCCGGCCGGCACGCGCTACTGGTCCGACAACGCGCCGATCGCGCCGCGCCACTTCCCGTACAACCGCTGCAACGTCAGCCGCTGCGTGTCGTGCGGCCGGCTGTATCTGCGCTACCAGGAAGGCGGCGGCTACTTCATCGACCAGCGTATCCGCGCACTCGATCCTGCATTGATCGTCGACGCGCAGGCGCAAGCCTGAGCCAGACGCGGGCATGCGCAGCGCATGCCCGACGTTCGCCGGCACGCCGTCGAACTGCTGCGCCCTTTTCGTCCCGATCTGCTGCTTGTCCCGCCGCCCCGCGTTCCCTACGCTGTCTCCGGTTGCCTGACACCCGTCGCAACGTCCCCTCCCGAGCGGCGCGCCTCCCCGCGCCGCCGCTCCTCTCGCGTATCACGTCATGTATCGATATACCGATTTCGACCGGGCGCTCGTGTACAGCCGCGCCGCCCAGTTCCGCGACCAGCTCGAACGCTGGCAGCACGGCACGCTGAACGAGGACGCGTTCCGGCCGTTGCGCCTGCAGAACGGCTGGTACGTGCAGCGCCATGCGCCGATGCTGCGCGTCGCCGTGCCGTACGGTGAACTGTCGAGCGCGCAGCTGCGCGTGCTCGCACGGATCGCACGCGACTACGACGTGCCCGACGACGCCACCTATCGCGCCGCGTGCGACACGCAGGCGCTGCTCGGCACGCTGCGCCTGCCGACTCGCAACGCGCACTTCACGACCCGCACCAACGTGCAGTTCAACTGGATTCCGCTCGCGAAGGCGGCCGACGTGATGGACTTGCTCGCGACCGTCGACATGCACGGGATCCAGACGAGCGGCAACTGCATCCGCAACATTTCGTGCGACGAGCGCGCGGGCGTCGCGCCGGACGAGATCGCCGATCCGCGCCCGTTCGCCGAGGTGATGCGCCAGTGGACGACGCTGCATCCGGAATTCGCGTTCCTGCCGCGCAAGTTCAAGATCGCGATCACCGGCGCGACCGAGGACCGCGCGGCGACCGACTGGCACGACGTCGGGCTGAAGCTCGTGCGCAACGACGCGGGCGAACTCGGCTTTCGCGTGAGCGTCGGCGGCGGCATGGGCCGCACGCCGCTGATCGCGACGCTGCTGCGCACGTTCCTGCCGTGGCAGCACGTGATGAACTACATCGAGGCGATCGTCCGCGTGTACAACCGCTACGGGCGGCGCGACAACAAGTACAAGGCGCGCATCAAGATCCTCGTGAAAAGCGAGGGGCAGCGCTATATCGACGACGTCGAGGAAGAGTTCCGCCAGATCGTCGAGCACGACGGCGGCCCGCACACGATTCCGCAGGCCGAATTCGACCGCATCGCGGCATCGTTCGTGCCGCCGCGGCTGAAGTCGCGCACGCTCGACCTGGACGACGCCGACGCGCGCATGGCCGCACACGCCAATCGCCATCCGGCCTTTGCGCGCTGGCTCGCACGCAATGTCGCCGCGCACCGCGACCGCGCGCTGCGCATCGTCACGCTGTCGTTCAAGCGCCGCCTGCAGGCGCCCGGCGACGCGTCGCCCGAGCAGCTCGACGCGCTCGCCGAGCTCGCCGAGCGCTTCTCGGCCGGCGAGGCGCGCGTCACGCATGCGCAGAACGTGGTGCTGCCGTGGGTGCACGTCGACGACCTGTTCCTGCTGTGGGAACACGCGCGCGCGGTCGGCCTTGCCAGCGCGAACGTCGGACTCCTGACCGACATGATCGCGTGCCCGGGCGGCGACTTCTGCGCACTCGCGAACGCGCGCTCGATCCCGATCGCCGACGCGATCGCCGAACGGTTCCAGGATCTCGACATGCTGCACGACGTCGGCGACATCGACCTGCACATCAGCGGCTGCATCAACTCGTGCGGCCACCATCACAGCGGGCACATCGGCATCCTCGGCGTCGACAAGGACGGCGCGGAGTGGTATCAGGTGACGCTCGGCGGCTCGGACGGTACAAGCGCGAGCGGCCCCGCCCGGCCGGGCAAGGTGATCGGCCCGTCGTTCTCGGCGGACGAGATCGTCGACGTCGTGGACGCGCTCGTCAACACGTATCTCGACGCGCGGCTCGATGCCGACGGCCGCAGCGAACGATTCATCGACACGGTGCGCCGCATCGGCGCCGAACCCTTCAAGGCGGCGGCAAACGACGCACGTCACCACGCGGAGCATGCATGAAACCGACCGACGAACCCGCAAGCACGAATCCGCGCATCCGCCTTCTGACGCCGACCGAACACGCCGACGACGCGAATCCGCCCGACAGCGCGCTCCTGACGACCTTGACGACCCTGGCGATCGGCAACGACGAGGAACTGCCGCCGCTCGCCGCACGGATCGCGCAGGCCGCGCGCATCGACCTGCACTTTCCGTCCTTCACCGACGGCCGTGCATACAGCCAGGCGTACCTGCTGCGCAAGCGCTTCGGCTTCGCCGGCGACCTGCGCGCGACAGGCGACGTGCTGATCGACCAGTTGCTGCTGATGGAGCGCACCGGGTTTTCGAGTGCGGTGCTCGGCGCCGGCACCGATCTCGCGGCCGCGCACCGGCAGCTCGACCGGTTTCCGGGCTTCTACCAGCGCGATGCGAGAACGGCGACACCGCGGCAGGACGCCGCCACGCACGCGGAGAAGTAAAAACGGGCGGCCCGCAGGCCGCCCGTCCGATGAACCGCAAGCGCCGCGCCCGCCACGAAGCGGGCGCCCGCGTTCAGCGCGCCGCGACCGGCTTGCCGAACGCACCGAGAATCTTCCTCTCGAGCGCGATGTAGTCGTGGCCGAAGTGGTGGTCGCCCCCCGTCTTGATCACGTCGACACCCGTATTCACGAGCGCGGGGCACATCGTGTCCGTCTCTTCCGCGCCGTAGAAGCACTGCACGAGCGGCGGCGGCACCTTCGCGATTTCCGGCGCGACCTTCATCGCCTTGTCGCTCGCCGGCATCCCGAGCCAGCCCGTCACGCGAATCTGGAAATCCGCCGCCGGCGCGAAGCCGAGCAGCGACATCACCGAGACCTTGTCGCGCAGGTCGGCCGGCAGCCGGTTGTACGCGAACGGCATCACGTCCGCGCCGAACGAGTAGCCGACGAGCGCCACACGGTTCGCATGCCAGCGCGCCATGTACGTGCGCATCACGCGCGCCAGGTCGCGGCTCACCTGTGCGGGCGGCTTCTCGCTCCAGAAGTAGCGCAGGCTGTCGATGCCGACCACCGACACGCCGTCGCGCTGCAACGCCTCGGCGATCGTCTTGTCGAGATCGCGCCAGCCGCCGTCGCCCGAGATCACGATCGCGAGGCGGTCGCTGCCGCCCTTGGCCGGCAGTTCGACGAGCGGCAGGTCCGACACGTCGAGCTCGTCGCTGCGGCTGGTGTCGTGCAGGTGCGACGCGACGAGCGACACGAGCTTCGCGGTGTCGCCGGCCGCGGCCGTTTCGACGAAGCCAGGCATCGCGCGGCGCACGATCGTCGGATCCGGCGGACACGGCTTGAAGCGCGCATCGAGCTTCGCGGCCGGCGCCACCGACGCGACGCCGGCGATCGTGTTCTCCGGCGCCATCGACAGGATCTGTTTCGCGATCGCGCCGCCCTGGCCCACGCCCGCGACGATCGGCGTGTAGTAACGCGCCGATTGCGCGAGGCGTTCGAGCTGGTGGCTGACCGCCTCGGCGTCGCCGTCGAGGTGGTGACAGGTTTCCTGCTTCGCGGCGAGGTTCGCCGCATAGCGCTCCGAATCCACGCCGACCGTCATCGCGCCCGCTTTCGCGAGTGCGTCGGCCGCCTGCTGGTCGGCGGCGCCCCAGCCGCGCTCACGCGAGTACAGCACCACGAAGCCGCGCAGCGGGCCGCTCGGCTTCGTCACGGTCACGGGGCCGTAGCGGCCGCCCGACACGGTTTCCGGTTTCGCCGCCGCCGGCTGCGCCGCGAGCGCGGCGCCGGCCAGCATCATTCCCGCGCAGGCGACTGCCGCCTGCGCGATACCCTTCTTCAACATCATGAACGCCGACCTCCAGCCAGCAGGGACAGATCCGCGAGCGTGACGAACACGCCAACCGAGCCCGAGGCCGCGAGATAGCGCGGCTCCCAGTGCGGCTCGAACTTGCTCTTGAATGCACGCAAGCCACGGAAGTTGTAGAAGCGGCCGCCGAAGCGCCAGACCATCAGCCCGAACCGGTGCCATGGCGACGGCATCTTCGCCGCCCCCATCCCCGAGAACGGCGCGATGCCCAGGCTCAGCTTGCGGAATCCCGCTTCCTTCAGATGCAGCGCGAGCTGCGTAAACAGATACTCCATCGCATACGGCGACGCGTCCGGCAGATGGCGCATCACGCCGACCGTCGCCTCGGTGTTGAGGTCGGTCGTCATGAACGTGACGAACGCGATCGGCTTGTCGGCCTGGCGCACCAGCATCACCGACTGCGTCGCGAGATAGCCGTCGTGGAACGCGGCCACCGAGAAGCTTTTCTCGCGCGCGTCGCGGCTGTCGAGCCAGCCGTCCGAGATGTCGCGCAGCGACGGCAGCGCAGCCGGCACGTCGCGCGGCGCGATCACCTCGACCGTCAGCGCGTCCTTGTCGCCGCGGCGCAGTGCATAGCGCAGGTGCGACCGGTTCGAGCCCTTCAGGTCGAACCGGTCGAGCGCGATGTGCGCTTCCTCGCCGAGCTTCATCAGCGTGAGCCCCGCGTCGAGATACAGCGGCAGCGCGTTCGCGCGCACCTGGTAGAACGCCGCGCGGCCGCTGTGCGCGTGCGCCAGCGCAATGAACTTGCCGATCAGCGCCGGCCATTCCTCACGCGGGCCGACCGGGTCGTGCAGCGCGGCCCACGTGCGGCCGTTCTTCGCGTACATCAGGAACGCGCGGCGCGATTCGGAAAACAGGAACGACTTGTCGCCCATCAGCGCGAGGCCCGCATCGCTGCATTCCTGCGCGCGGATGATCTGCTCGGCGTCGAGCAGGTCCTGCGCGACCGGCTTCACGAAACGGCCGGGTGCGGGACGCAGCAGTTGCCATAGCGCGAACATCGCGACGAACACGCCGGCCGCGAGCGTGGCGCGCAGCGCCCGCGGCGCGCGCTCGTCGAACGCGAAATGCGACCACAGATCGCGCGTGTACGGCACGTCGCGGAACGCGAAGCACAGCACCCACACGGCGAGGACGAGCACCATCGTCACCGACACGAACCAGCTCACCGTGAAGCGCTCGGCGAGCAGTGACGAGTGACGGTTGAAACGGCGGCGGCTGACGAGCAGCAGCACCAGCAGCGTGCCGAGCACGCCCGCCTCGACGAACGCGAGGCCCTTCGCGAACGACAGCGCGAGGCTCGCGAGCGTCAGCGCGAAGGTCATCCACCATGCGCCGTCCAGCCGCCGCAGCAGTCCGCGCGCGACGAACAGCAACGCGACGCCCAGCACGCTGCAGATCACCTGCGAGCCTTCGAGCACCCACAGCGGCACGATGTTGCGCAGGATCGCGATCCGGTGCCAGAACGCGGGCGTCGCGCTCGAGATCACCAGCATCCCGCCGACCGCGAAGGTCACGAGGCTCAGGAACAGCGGCGCCAGTTGCGACACGCGCGCGGCCTGCCGCGACACGAGCCGGCGCCGCAGCGCGCGGCCCTCGAAACCGGCCAGCAGGCCGGCCGACAGCACGAGCGGCACGCCGAAGTAGATCGCGCGATAGGCGATCAGCGCGGCGACCATCTCGTGCGCGGGCACTTCGCGGCCCAGCGTGAAGACCATCGCGGCCTCGAACACGCCGATCCCGCCCGGCGTATGGCCGATCATCCCGAGCAGCAGCGCGGCCGCGTACACGGTGATGAAGGTCGGGAAGCCGACCGGCGCGGCCGGCAGCAACACCCACAGCGTCAGGCCGGCGGCCACGACGTCGAGCACCGCGTACACGACCTGGGCGACGAGATCGCGCCGCGCGGGCACGTCAAACGATAGCCATGTGAAGCGCGTGACGACCGGACGCGCGGTGTTGCCGCACATCGCGGTCATCACGGCGAGCAACGCAAGCAGCGCGGCGCCGCTCCACGTGAGCACGCCGGGCACGACATGCAGCATTGCTGCGAGCGTCTGCGGCACGCAGACCATGCCGAGCGCCGTCATCAGTACCAGCGCGAGCGCGAGCGTGCCGCTGGTGAATACCGTCATCCGGCCGATCTGCGCGGGCGTGACGCCCGACACGCCGTACACGCGAGCGCGTACCGCGCCGCCCGTCAGCGCGCCGAAGCCGGTCGCGTTGCCGAGCGCGGAGCCGGCGATCGCGCCGATCCACAGCGCGGCACGCGGCACCTTCGCGGCGACGTAGCGCAGGCCGACCGCATCGCGGGCGACGAGCGCGAGATAGCTGAGGGCCGTCGCGGCCAGCGACGCGCCCCATTCGCCGACGGACATGTGGCGCAGTTGGCGGATCACCGACCGATAGTCGACGGATTCGGACAGGTGCTGGAAAACCACGATCAGCAGCAGGCCGATGCCGAGCGCGAGCAGCGGCGACAGCACGCGCTCGTTGCGGATCAGCGTCGACACACGGGCGATCGCCGTCGCGGCACGGCCGGGCGGACCAGGGTGGCGGGAAGACATAGATTGTTCAGTGGTGGCGCATAGCATGTCGCGGCGCGGGACGGCCGGGCGGCGACGCATCTGGTTGTTCTGCATGGGCGGTCGGCCTGCGACGGAGGCAGGCGGCGCCTGGATCAGAAATTACGAGTATACGGAATTTATATTACAGAATCTTTCGATCCCGCACCGGGCGGTTCGGGCGCGGCGGGCGGATCGGGGACGCATCGAATTCATGCGCAAGGTGCGCATCATACAGGGGACCACCGCGGATTTTTCATCGGATGAATGACTTGTGATGCTTTTGGGAGAAATTCTCCCGGCTGCGCGGCGCGAGCGAGGGAAAAACCGCGAGCGGGCACGGGTTCGGGGAATGGGGACGAATTGCCGCGCCCGCCTCACGGGCCCTTCATCGCTCCGTCATCGCGCCCGTCACTTCGCCCGCTCGTGCTCCGCCAGCCCGACCGCCTTGTCGCGCGAGTCGGTGCCGGCCCGCTCGCGCAGCACGTCAATGAGCGCGCGCACGTTCGCAATCAGGCATCAATCTGTAATGGTCACTTCGACGCGACGATTTCTCGCCCTTCCCGACGCGGTGCCGTTGTCCGCCAGCGAATCGGCATCGCCATTTCCCTCGACGTTGATGCGCGGCGCCGGTACTCCTGCCGCAACGAGAATTTGGGCCACGCGCCGTGCTCGCACTTCGGAAAGCGCCTGGTTAGATGCTTGACGTGTCGAACTGATCGGTGTGCTATCCGCGTATCCCGCCACCCGGACGGTCGCGCCCTCGGTCACAGCCGCGATTTCTCGGCCGGCCGAAGCCGCCACCGAAGCGCCCCACGGCGCCACCGTTGCTTCCCCGGGCCCAAACATTCCGCTGAATCGGAGCGTCAAGGCATTGCGCCCGGCGTCGCGGATCAGTTCGACATTCCCTGCAGCAACTTCATCGCGAAGGCGCAGTTCCAGATTGCGAGCCAGCGCATCGAGCGGCGACGCCCGGAGCCTCTCTTTCGTGCGAACCCAACGGTCTACGGCGGCATATCCCCCCGCTCCCAGCAGCAACGCAACCGCGAGACCTCCGACGAACCTCGTTCGCGACCGACGCACCGCCACCGGACGTACCCACGGATCGACCGTCTGTCGCCGACGTTTCAGCGGCTCGCTGATGCGATTCACGCTCTGCCCACCCGACATAACCACGTCGTGTACGTGTTCGCGAATGACCTGCAAGCGCTTTTGACCACCTGCTTCGAATCGGTATCGCCCACGAAACCCGAGATCGAGTATGTTCTGGTACAACTCAATCAGATCGAGGTTCTCGCGCGGATGGCGCATTGCCTCGTCGATCAGCTGGAAAACACGGTCGCCGCCCTGACGATCATGCCCTAACACACTCGCCAGGCTGTTGTCCTGCCATTCGACGCCGGTTGTTTCGCCCTTTCCCCAAGACGTCTGCATCGCCGCCTCGTCGAGCGCGGAGCACAGACAATAGCTTGCGCACCGGACGTGCTCGGGTCGGACCTGGAACTCACCGCAGATGCGGGTGAAGAGAAGAATTTCCTGGCCCAGCCATCGACGCCACCGTGCAATAGCGTCGGCATCGAGCGTTTCAGGCGTATTGGACAACGCCTGCAACAGGATGCGCGACGCTTCGAGCAGCGGGTTGATCGCCTGCTCCGCTGCCTTGAGCCGTGCGGCAACAGGCGGCGACGCCACGGCCCCTGCGTGGCCCTGCGGATCAGTTGTCGAAAGAGTCATCGATCGATCCCTGCCGGTTCAGTGGAAAGCGCTTCCCGCGCTCGCCGGCAACATGCCTCGCGGCAACCCCGGCGGCGGGCCGCTGTCCGGCAGGTTGAACGCCGACATCGTGCTGGGACACCGGAACGTCTTCAGCACGTCGCTCGTCAGCGGATTCGCGACACTCCCGGCGCTCACGACGTCGAGCGCCGCTTGACGACCGTCGAAACTGAACGCGACGCGTGTGCGGCCCGGCGTCGCCGTCTCCACCACACGACCCGTCTGGAGCAGGCGCATCAACGCCCACGGTCCGTCCGCGGCGATCGTCGACGTATCCGGCCGAATCCGCGGACTGGCCGTGATTTCCGTGTGGACGCCGCCGCGCGGCCCCGGCCACGTGACCGTGAAAGGCGCGACCGGACCGTGTTGATAAAGCGTCGTCTGTCCATCGATGTCGAGCGACAGGCTCATGATCGTCGGGTCGAGCTCGGGAATCCGGATGTCGGCCTTCCAGGTCAGTTGCTTGTGGCCGGGATCGTTGAAGAAGACGTCGCGGATTGCCTTCGCATGCTCGAACGGCTCAAGGTCCGGCCCCTGCATGGGTTCGGTCGCGCCCGGCAGTGTCCGGTAACGCCAAGGCTTCGCGGCCGTATCGACGAACGGCGCAAGCGTTTTTGCGAAGAAGTCGTCGATCACGCCGCCCTGCGCAAACACCCGGGTGAAATCGTCGATGCTGACATCACGCTTGCTGTCCGGTGAAAACGGATAATTGCCCTCGACAATCAGCCGACATGTGTCGCCGACCACCGCCTGCATCTGGCGCGACAGCAGTTGGCCAATCCCCTGATTGACTTCGCGCGAACCATCCGCGGCGAGCTGCAGCAATACCGCGCGGAACGGCGCGGGCATCGTGTCGGCCGTCATCTTCAGTTTCGCGGCTACGTCGCTCGCCGGTGGCATGCTGTTGTTCGACAACGCATTGTCGGCAACGGTGAGCGTCGTGTAATAGTCGTTCAGCAGGTTGGTGACGCCGTCCAGCCCCGTCTTGTCCGCCTGCGTGGCGGCAGGCTGCGGATCGGATTGCGCATCCACGCTCCCTGTCACGACCTCGCGCAGCGCCGCAAAGTGATTGTCGACGAGTTCCCGTTCGACGCGTTCCGACGCTCGAATACCCAACGCCTTGTCCGCCTTCTGATTGAGCTGATCGGCGGCCCGCTGCAGCAGCGAACCGTCCGACGCGGCCATCGACTGCGTGAGCGTCGTCTCGTGCACGGCTGCGCGCGCAAGCCGCACCAGCGGCGAATCGGGCGCCGCGAAGCTGCGCAGCACCTTCAGATTGAACGCAAGGCTCGTGCCGCTCACGGTCCGGATGTCGTCGAGAAACGCGTCCCACTGCTGCGCATATTCCATCAGGTATTCGCGGCGGACCGCATCGGTCAACGCATCGTCCGCGCCGGTCGCGTTGCTCACGATCTCAGCCGTTTTTTTTTGAGCCGAATCCGACGAACCAGCCAGATACGAGCGTCCCATCACCCACGCATCGTCGTCGCAGGCGATCTGCACGAATTCGGGCAATCGCTTGTCGAACAGATTCCGATAACCATCGAACGTGAAAAGCCCCGACACGCCGCGCGACAACGGCGCGTCGCTCGCCCGCGTGAACACCGTGCCGGCCTGCGGGCCGACCGCGCGCAGCAACGTAAACTCATCGGGCGCTTCCTTGAGCATGGCCGCCTTCGCGCGCTGGTAAAGACGGTCGGTGGCGTTGCTGCCGTCGAGAAACGCGCGCGCCTGCTGCACCAGGGCATCGTTGCGAATCAGCGGCGATTGCACCACGCGCTCACCGGAGAAAAGCTGCTGCACGTGGTCGATCATCGACGCACGTCCACCGAAAACAGCCGCGCTGTCGGTCTTCGCCCAGTCGTCGAGCACCCATGCCTTGACGTCATCTGCATTGAACTTCGCCTTGTCGTACAGCATCAGGTATACGCGCAGCGCATCGTAGGCGGCCTTCGGATCCTTGCTGGCGATCGCACCGGACATGACGCCTTCCAGGCGGCGCACGATCTGCGGCAGCAGCAGGTTGTCCTCGAGCGCGTCGTAGGCTTGGCGGCTTTCGGTGGCGATGTCCGTTGGCGTATAGAGACCGTAGCGCCACGTACTGTCCGGGCCCGACAGGTCCAGGCCCGGGAAGGTCGGCAGATAGCGTGCGTCGGTCAGCGTGTCCGGCACGGTTTCCAGTTTGGGTTCCTTGTAGAGCTGGGTGACGCGAGCCGTGAGCGCCGTCACCTTGCGGCCAATCGCATCGAGATAGTCGCTGTTGTGGCCGAAGCTCGCGCGGAATCCGATTGCCAGCCACACGAACAACAGCAGGGCCAACGTGTGGCCGATCAGGCGCAAAAGCCGGTAGCGGTATTCCCAGCGCAGGTTGGGGCTCACCAGATGCGCTTCCGGGAACACGACACGGGTCAGGAGGTCGTGCAGGAAGAAACCTTGGTTGCCCTCGGCGGCCCGAGCCGACGAAACGGGAACTCGGTCCTGAGTCGACAGAAGGCGTTGAACGACTGTACTGCGCTCAACAACGATCTCGCCGTCCTGTTGCCGCGCACTCGCGAAATACACGCCGCGCAACGTCGAATGGAGCTGGGTATCGTCGTAACGCGAGTCGAGAAACACCCGGTCGATCAAGTCGAGCAGCGGTCCGAGCAGCGCGGCAAACTCCTCGGGCAAAGCGGCAAGCGATCGGCGCTTGCGCGAATCGTGCTCATCCTGCAGATGCGTATCGATCGAACCGCTAAGCCGTTGCGCGAGTTCGGCGAGTTCCGCCTGGCAGCGCGCGCGCAGCCCTTCCTTTGCAACCGTTTCCTTGCCATATGGAAGCGTGAAGCCCCACGCCTGCGCCCGCCCCTCAGCCGCCAGCGTCCCGAAATACTCGGCGAAACCCGTCAGACGATCCATCTTCGTGACCATCACGTAGACAGGGAAACGAATACCCAACTCCTGTCTCAGTTCGGCCAGCCGCGCACGCAACGCGGCAGCCTCAGCCACACGCGCCTGTTCGTCGGCACCTGCCAACGTGGCAAGATCGATCGTCAGCAACGCGCCGTTGATCGGCGCGCGAGGCCGATGCCGGCGCAGCATGCCCAGAAATCCAAGCCATTCCGCGCGATCGATCTTCTGTCTGCGTTCACCCGCATCTTGACCGGGCGGAACGACATGGCCGCTGGCGGTCGACACGGCGGCGGCTTTCGATTGCGCTGCCTCATTCCGCTTCGCATCGTCTTTAGCCTCTCCAGCCGGCTGGACATCGGCGCCGTTCTTGCCCGGAACGCCGGTTGTCTGCTTTGCCGTTTCCGCGACGGGCGCATCGACGTCCTCGGCCGTCGACATGCCATGACGCGTGTAGTAGCCGGCCGTGTCGATCAACACCGCGTCATTGGTCAGCCACCAGTCCACCGAGGCAGCGTCGCCGACAGGCATCCCGGCCGCGCGCTGCATCTGCTCGGCAACGGGAAACACCAATCCGCCGTTCATCAGTACGCTGGTCTTGCCGGCCCTTTGCGATCCGAGCATGATGTACCACGGCAACTCGTACAAATAGCGCTTGCCCTGGAACAGCTTGCCAAGACCACGCGCGCCGGTACGCATCGATTTGAGGCGCGTGAGCGCGCTCGTCACGATCCCTTCGATTTTCCGCAAGCGTGGGGCAGCAGGCGATTCATCCTTGCGGCGATCCATGCGCAGCATCTTCTTCATGAACGCATCGTCTTCGCGCATCTTTTGCCACAGGCGGACGATCCAGAAGAGGGCAAAAGCGGCCACGACCAGTGCGATCGCGGTGAGTCGGGCCGACACGGGCTCGAGCGGCGCCGTATGGCCGAGCGACAGCAGCGGCGCCGCATACCAGATCAGCAGGCACAGCAACGCGACAAACACGACGCTCGTCGACAAGCCCACGAGCCAGAGCAGCACACCGGCGAGCAACAGCGCGATCAGCAGCACGCGCATGCCGGCGCCGGCGAGCGGCTTGAGCCCACCGAACGCGAAAAACGGGCCGACGAACCAGATCACCAGTGCGACAACGATCAGTGCGAGGAACGCGAGGAACTGGCGCGAGGCCAGAAACGACAGGAACTGGAACTTCTTCATGTGTTATTCCGGAAACGGATCTGGCTTAGCGTGCGACGTCGATCTCGACGCGCCGGTTTTGTGCGCGCCCCTGCGCGGTGCGGTTGTCGCCGACCGGATCGGCATCGCCCTTCCCGACGGCTTCGAGCCGGTTGGCCGGCACCCCGGCGGTTTGCAGCATCTGCATGACCTGGGTGGCGCGCTCTTCCGACAGCACCTGATTCGATGCGAAATGCCGGCTGCGAATCGGCACGTTGTCTGTGTAGCCGATGATCGTTACCTTGCCCGGCACCTTGGCGATCTCTGCGGCTATCTTCGAAATCAGCGGATTCATCGATGCCTGAACCGAAGCGCCGCCGGGCTTGAACATCGCGTCGCCGCGGAACGTGACGGCGCTGTGGCGGGCGTCTTCGTCGACGCTGACAGTGCCGGCAGCAATTTCATCCTTGAGCAACTGCTTGAGGTGCAACTGTGGCGGCGGTGCAGGCGGCGGCGTCATGCGGGCGATGTTGGCGATCTGCTTCTGAACATCCGCGCTACGGCTGAACAGTTCGTACTTGAACCATCCGAAAAGTCCGAGCAGGATTACCGACAGTACCGTTACGGTGATCCATACCGGAAAATCGGTGAAGGCCAAGCGCTTGCCTTTCGCGGTCGATTGCCAGTGGGGCGACAGCGTCAGCGGCGCCGGATCGCGCTGCGACGTAATCACGTTGTAGAGCCGCTGACGAATCGCGTCGTGCTTGCGCTTACCGTCGGTCACGCCCCGGTAGCGGCCTTCGAAACCAAGACTGAGAATCCGGTAGATCACCTGAAGGAGGTCTCGATGCTCGTGAGGGTCCTCCAGCAAGCGGCCGATCAGCAGGTAGACCTTGTCGCCGCCCTTGAGGTCTCCATGGAAAGTGGTCGCGAGTCCACCTTGGATCCATTCGATCGCCGACGAGCCCTCCTTGCCCCATGCGGTTTGCGCGACCGCTTCATCGAGTGCCGTGCACAGGCAGTAGCTCGCGCCGATCATGTGGTCGCGACGGATATTGGTCTGCTCGCATAGCCTCTCGAACACGCGGACCTCCTCTGCGAGAAGCCTCCGCAACAACACGACCGCGTCTCTCGACTCAAATCTTTCTGGCATGTCGGCCTGCGCACGCAGCAACACGCGGGAAGCCTCGAGCAACGGATTTGACGCGACCTTGACCTTGGCCAGACGCTGCTCGAAACTTTCGGGAGGCGCAATATCCAGGCTGGCGGGCGTATCGTCCCCCCGGTTCAGCGCTTTCTCCAATGTTTCCTCGCCGTTCACGGGAGTTTGCGCGGCGCCAAACGGTGCACTGGATTTCCTGGGTGTCGACATAGTTAGCGCCCCACCTTGGCCGTTGAAGCGGCAATCAACCGACAGCCGCATTCGGTGCGGTGCCCATGTAATGCAACGTACCGCCCGCCGACGCTGAGCGTAGGATGGGCTTCGATAATCTTGTTGATCCCGTGCGGACGTCCGTCCGGATAGGTTTCCGGACAATCGACAAGATCGTGCAGGCGGGCAATTTTCTTGCCGCCGATTTTGTGCGTATCCGAGCCGGTAATGATCCGGCCGCCATGGTCGGTTGTGTCCCCGACGACTGCGATGCTGGTAGACATGGTGCTATTCGTAGGCTGGCGCGCTCAATAGCGCGGAAAGGTGCTGAAGTCGACTTTCGCTGGCGGCGGTAACGTCCGGAACTGCTCGGCGAGGTAGTTGCCGCGATCCGCCGCCGCCACCCTTGCACGTTCGGCGGCAATGTGCGCGGCATCGTCTTTCAGGCCGAGCGATCGCACGCGCCTGTCGTCGCCGACGAAGACCGTCCGTGCCCAACCGTAACCGCCGGGTGCGTATTCATGGAAATAGGGCACGCGGAACCATGCGCGGCTATCGTGAACATAATCGTCCAGCAAGCGGGTCGCGGCGCGAGGCAGCTTTCGCACGGCGTCGTCAGACGTGTGCTTAAGCAGGAACGGTAGCATCTCCTGCGTCGGCGAGAGAACAAAATCCAGGGTCGGCTGATACCCCGCGACGGCGCCGAATAGCATGATCACCCGGTCACGGTCCCCCATCCAGGCAGCCCTGGACCCTTGCCTACGGTGCGTAGCGACATCCTTCCGGTCGACCGTCAAGTAATACGCCTCGGCGTTCTGCTCCAAGGGAATTGCCTTTCCGATCGGCCCCTTCTTCAGCGTCACCGTGTCTGCCGGTGGGAGTGCCCAGTACACCTGCCAACGCCATCGTTGATCGGGATACAGATACGCCAGCAAGAGCCGGAACTCTTCCGCGGCTTCCAGAAGGTCGGTCTTGTCGTTCGTCATCACGTCCGTCGTGCCTTCGCCAGGGCGAGGCGGTTTCCCCGCTGCGGCCGCCAGGATGTCGGCATCCTTTTTCTTGATTTGCTCGGCAAGTTCGGCCGCCTTTTTCTTGAACGGATTCGCGAGGGCCGGAATCGCAGGCATGCTGAGCGCTGCAGCTTCAAGATCTGCCTTTTGCTTCTCGAGCTGTTGCTTCTCGCGCTTCAAGTCGTCAAGCCGCGCAGTCGATGTGGCCTTGCTCGCGATTCGCGTTTCCAGTCCGTAGGGCGTGACCTCGTGTTCAGGCGCATGTTGGAAGAATTCCTGCGACGTGATGTAGGCCTGCGGATTTCCATAATCCGCACGCAAGGTACGCCATGCGAGCGACTGCCCCATGCCGATGCGAAGTGCCGATTCGACGCTGTCGAGGGGTTTCTGATTGACGGTCGAGAGCCAGTCGTTAAAGGCGCGGGCAACGTTTGAAGATATACGGAAGTCCTGCTCCACGATCTTCGGAAGTGGAGTTTTATCAGTCTCTACTGCTAACGGCACCCCGGTCTTTAGTGCCTCGATATACATGTTGTGCAAGGCGATCTGACTCAGCTTGCTACCATCACCATCCCGCGACTTGCCTTCTTCGTTGAACGCATAACCGCCCCCCACATCCGAATGCACCCCCGGATAGGCCACCTCAATCCTGCGCGGCGCCCCGACCGGATAGGCTTGCTTCTCTCGAATGGAATCGAGCGGAAAACTCATCCGCTGTTCGTGAATCGAAAAAAAATGCACACACTTCTTGACCGACGCGGGGATGTTGAGGGCACCTTCCGCCGTCCATGCCCAGTGCCCGTCAAGGTCGACCAAATTGACCGCAGCGGTAACGGTATCCGGCAGTCCAACCGATGCCACCGTGTCAAAAATTCCCAGGAAATTAACTTCGTACTGAATCGAACCAGCAATCATTCCACCCGGTGCCCAGGTGTTGATGAGGCGGTTGACAAATACACGCGCGCTCGCCGCGCCACGGGAGAACCCAAAAAACGTTCAGCCATACTTTCTTGATCGAACGGTTGAGTTGGCCGCCCGGCCCGCTATGCTTCTTCTGAAGCGCGGACAGCTCCCCGTGGAGACGTTCCAGCTTCGCTCGAGTCTTGTATCCGTAGTGCATCCGTGAAGCGGTTGCGAGAGACCCCGCCACTGGAAAAACCGTTGACGCCCTTCCAACGATCCGGGTCATCGTGTCGTTCGAAGCGATGACGTCAGCGTCGATCAGCGAGCACAAGGCGCGGGATTCTGTGTGATCCAGCAGCGCGCTACCTGTCATTGCCTGATGCAGCGCGTTCAGCAAGCGGGTGTACCCCCACGCCACGCGCATGCCGAAACCAAGAGCAAATGCCTTGCCTTCCGACGAGAATGCCGCTTCGCCAATCTCATCAAACGGAGTGCCAACGCCTGCAATGTAAAACGCATATTCCCCGACCTCGCGATCGTCACTGCAGGCGTTGAACAACCGTGCGACGTTGCTATGCGTGGGTCTTTTCTTGTCTTTAACATCCCATTCTTTGTTGTTATTCGTACCATCGAAGAACAGATTGACGTGCAGCGTCTTCGCGCAGCCCGGCGTGTCCTCTGCCAAGGCACTTTTTCCTAGCAATCTGGCAGCTTCCCCTTCGGCAAGACGCCCTTGCTCGCTGAATGATTCTGGCCAACGAATTACGCTCATCGCATCTTCTCCTTACTTCTCGTTCAATTCAGGGTCCAGCACGCCCTGCACAATGTAGGGATCCTGCTCAGCTGGTTTAACTGGCATTGGCGGCTTGTCCTGAATCTCAACGCGGATACGGTCACCCGGAAGAAAATGCACCCAAAAACCATAGGTTCTCGGCCCATACGGCGGCACTTCGGTGGTCGCAGTCAGCCACTGATCGCCACTTCGATCGTCGTCGTAGGGGCGCGTATCTCGTCGCCACTTGACGACGAGTTTCATGTCAGGCTGCCATTTCGAAGGAATACCAATGCAACAAACGTATTTCCCTCCTCCAGAACGTTCCGCACCTGGCTTTTTCGGAAAGATGTTTGGTCCGCTCGCTGAAAGCTCCTGACCTTCATTTCCGACACGAAATCCCGCGATGTAGGAGTCCGTATAGTTGTAGCCACTCACGTCCGACGGGTTAACGTCATTCGCATCCGAGCAACCCACCAACATCAACGTCAACCCAACAACGAATAGCGTAGCGAAACGCTTCCAGACAAACATGATCATTTCCCGACCTCCGGTTCTTGGAGTGCCATTGCATTTTCAAGACGACGGTATTCGCAGAACGGCTCAGGCCAGCGGATTACGCTCATCGCATCTTTTCCTCATTTCTCGTTCAATGCTTGGTCCAGGACACCCTGCACGACGAAGGGATCACGATCATCTATTTTGGGGAGCACTCCTTTCTCGCCCCTGATCTGGATACGAATTCGGTCACCAGGTAGAAAGTGCACCAAGAATCCGGCCGTACGCGGCCCGTATGGCGGAACTCCTGTCGTCGCAGTAAGCCACTGATCACCGCTTCGATCGTCGTCGTAGGGATGCGTGTCACGTCGCCACTTAACTACGAGCTTCATGTCAGGACGCCATTTGGAAGGAATACTGATGCAACACATTCCCCCGCCACCACCCGAGCGAGACTCGCCATGTCGTTTCGGAAAAATGTTTGGCCCTCCCGCCCAAAGATCTTGACCTTCAATCCCAACACGAAATCCTGCGATGTAGTAGTCGGTATAGTTGTAGCCGCTCACATCTGACGGATTGCTCTCGTCCGCATCTGAGCAACCCGCCAGTGTCAACAACAAACCAACGACGAATACCGCGGCGAAACGCTTCTGGACAAACACCATCATTTCCTAACCCCCGGTTCTTGAAGTGCCGTCTTGTTCTCGAGGCTACGCATCAACTCCCGCCAGACATAGGCCGGAACCATTTCGAACGATTGCACCAACGGAGCCCCGCTGGCGATACTCGATCTGATCGCCAATCGAATTTCATCGTGGCGCTCGAAAGACTCTCCATACTGGTACGAGGCCACACAGAATGCGTGGCGGTCCGCACGTGAAGTCAGCCCCCACTCATCTGCACGGTTATAGCGTCGAAGGAAATCCGCGTATCTGGCTGCATACGACTGACTCGCGTCGATCAAACCAACGTCGCTCAACTCGCTCATGAGCGCATGCGGTTCATCATGCCGTTCCAACTCATCGAGCTGCTGTTGACTGAAGGACCGGGGAAACTCTCCCGCGTCTGCGGCCGACGCGCGCTCATCGATTTCAACGCGTTGCCACTCCGAGCGGCCACCCCGGTACATCCACATCGCCATCGGACGGGTGAGTTCGGCGTGCGCCGCCTTCCCCCAGACCTCCAGAATCGACGGAAGCGAACGCGGGTCGAACCAGCGGAGCAGTACCTGCATCCCTTCGCCGATGTCGACAAAGAGAAAGCGCTGCAAGTGCAGCTTGAGCTCATCAATACTCAACGCGCTGCGCACCACCGTGAAGCATGGTCGATACCGATCCATCTCATCGATTTGGCGAACCCATTCGCTCTTTGCATCGTCGATCTCGAAAAGGATCGGCGCAGCGTTTCCGGCTTCCTCCTCGGGTAGCCCTTCAAATAGCGATCGCACCTCTGGCGAGAATTCGAGCACCCATGTAGCAATCGATTCCGGATACTGAGCACCATCAACCAAACCGTAAAGTTTTGCGTTGTCGTCTACCATTGTCATGAAGCAAACCTCAAAGCCGAGGAACAGCGGATGCACCGCTCTTCGCGGCTTTCAGCAGGCACTCGATACACACCTTGGGAACGTGAAGCTCGACAGGCACTTCGTCGGGATGCGGGAAATAGTGGTTCGCGGCGTGCGCAAGCCAGACACCGCTGGTGCCACTCTTGATACTGCCCTGTTCAAGCTCGATATAGCTGCCACCGCCGTTCAACACCAGCTTCTTCTTCGCGCTGATATGAATCGTGTCGCTGGTTACGTTGACTTCGAGCAGGGCGAGCAGATTGATCGCCTTCTTAAGTGCGTGAATGTCAATGTCCCCGTCTGCCGCGACGGATTTCATGCCGCCACGCGCAGCAAACTGGCGCAACGTATCCTGTGCGCTGATGAGGACACTGCCGTTCGCCGACGCCGCGATGTGCTCCCCGCTCGTCAGCGCGACGTGCTGACCGCTTGCGATATGCGTTGTCGCCGGCGTCGTGGTCTGGATACCGGCAGCGCCCGCGATAACGACATGCGGCGCGCCGAATTCAGAAAAGCCATCGGCGGCGGCGCCTTGCGATCCGCCTATCGCAGCGTTCTGTTTGGCGAGAGTCTTGGCGACTTCCTCCTGATGACTGTTCGCGTCCTGAGCCGTCGCCTGCTGCGCCAGTTGCGCGATCATCGTCTGCCAACGCTCGGCCTCTTCGAGTCGGGCGGTCGTTTCACCCATGTCGGTCACATGGGCATGCGCGTTTTGCCGAACTTCAGTCGTGAGCAGCATCCCCTGCCCGGCACGAAATACGCCATGACCATCCGTGCGCAATTCAGCCCCGCGACCGCGCTCATCCTGCCGCCCCGCATTCCCGGCAATGCGCGTGATATACCCGAGATTCAACTGCGAGGCGCCTTCGTCACTCGACAGATGCGCCTGGATTTTTCCGTTCGTATCGTCGAAGGCGAGCGTATTCGCCCGACGACCACCGACCTCCCGGCTGCGATAGCCGGCCAGCGTCTGGTTTTCCGGCAATGCGAACGGCGGCATGTTGAACGCATTGGTCGCACTACCTACGATGATCGGCAAGTCCGGATCGCCGTTGACGAAAGCGACTTCGACCTCATGCCCACGGCGCGGCAGAAAGATTCCGCCGAATTGATCGCCATGCCACGCACCGGCCACGCGCACCCAGCAACTTGAACGCTCGTCGTTATTGCCAAGCCGGTCCCAAAGAAACTGGAGCTTCACCCGCCCGTATGCATCGGTCCAGATTTCCTGATTCTCGGGGCACGTTACGACGGCATATTCGACGCCGTTCATGCGCGGCTTCGCAATCGTACGAAGCAACCGGAATGGTTCATTGGTCGGCTGCACCGTAAAATCCGCTTCGCAACGGTATCGCTGGCCGGATCCCGACGCTTCGCCAATCTCCTCGATCGTCAGCTTGCAGGCGATCACCGCATACTCGCGATTCGCCGCATCCTGCGGATAGTGCGACAGCACGAACGTCTGGCCGGTCACCACGCCGCGCAGGTTACCTTTGCAGTAGGCCCTCAGCCCCTGACAACGCCAAGCCTCCATCTGCACCAGCGTCAGGTACTCCGCTTCCGTGCGCGGCTCGTTGTGATCACCGGAGAGCCCAGCCGCGCCAGCTTGCGGCTGCGCGTAATCGCCCCATGTGTAATGCTCCTGGTGGGCGAGCCCCGTGTCGCGAGGATCTTCGTGCATCACCGTCAGGTCCGCACGCGGCAACGTATAGTCGTAGTCGACGCTCGTCACCGCGCCCGTGGTCAGCGCATGGGAGACCGAGAAGTCCTGAATGTGTTCCTCGTCAAGCCGTCGACCGGTCGGCGGCTCGTAGCGAAGCGCAGCATAAGCGTCACCAAGCGGTTTGAGCGCGCCGGTCGAGTCGCATAGCACGAGCCGATGCTTGCCTTCGCTATGCTCGAAGAAGTAGTAGATGCCCCACTCTTCCCACAGACGCTGCAGGAACACCCAGTCGCTTTCGAGGTGCTGGCGTTGAATGTCCCGCTTGGGCCATGCCTTGTTCGGTCGCGGTGTGGTGAGACGCTTTTCGACCGGGAACGGATAGGACGAGAGCACCGCATCGGTGATCTCGACCACGGACATGTCCTGAAAGATTCGGCAGTCGCAATTCTTTGTTGCATGCCAGAGCCACGGCCGCAGTGTGAGCGCATACACGATCGAACGACCATCCTCGCGCACGATCGTCGCGTGGCTGACGATACCGGTGATCTCGCGTGCGCCCGCACCGAGATTGGCCATTCCGGCATTGCCGGCCAAGCCGGGGATGAAGCGGCCCTTGCCCTCGAGCTGAATCGATACGGTCACTTCCGTGCCGATCAGCTTGTCGAGTTTGACGTTCGCCGCGATGCTCTGCGAAAACCCGAGCGCATCCGGCGTTTTCAGTTCGAGCGTGTACTCGAACAGGTCTCCGATGATTTCGCGGCCGGTCAGCTTCACCGGAGTGAGGATCGACTGTCCGCCGTACATCGGCAGCGCAGCGCCGGAAACCGACAGCGTCCGTGGTGCATCAAACAAAGCCATTACGGGATCTCCGTTGAATCGATCGGATCATTGATCGTCTGTCATGTATTCGGCACGTGACGGATGCCCTACCTTACTTCCAACTATTCGCGTGAAGACAACCCGACAATATCGCCTAGAAGATTAAATAAGCGATCGTGACCGCGGCCTTCTTGAACATATTCCATCACTTATGTTTCCTCGAATTCTGATCGCGAAAACTTACCAAAAGAATTTCCCGATCTGTAACTAAAAACTGATAACTACGCAAGAAGGATTCGTCCATCCCCGTCCCGCGCCAACCTCGATCTTTCGACCAGACAAAAAATTCCCAGCGATCTTCCTCGCTATACATACCGAACACTGCCGAGCCATCGGACGACATACCTAATGCATAGGACTTGCTTCCTTCCGGGCCCAACTTCACCATTCCTTCCTTCGCAGTCCAACGAAATACGTGGCTTGCATCTCTTCGATTGGGGCCGTCAAACGTGGTGCCGACAACAACTGATCCATCTCGTGATACGCCCATCCATCGAGGGAAATTGTCTTTCCCTCCCGCGTCACCGATAATCTGCATGCCCGCCGTCTTGGTCCAGTAAAAGACCGATGCGTGATTCCGATAAAAATCGGAAGCCCACCCCACAATCGTTGAACCGTCACCGGAAACGCCAAGCGCCGCACTATCGGTCAGACTTAAAGCGTTGAATACCGGATTGTCTGCAAGCGACTGCACTCCCTCCTGTTCGGTCCAATAGAACGCTTTCGGATCGAAGTCTCGCTCCCACGACGTGCCCACAACGACCGTGCCGTTATCCGAAATACCCGACGTTTCGACCTGACGCCAACCCACCCCAAACTTCCTCACCCCTCCCTTTTTTGTCCACCGAAACCCTTGTGCTCCGCGCCCCTCACTACGAGTCGCTCCGCTGATTGTCGATCCATCCGCAGAGAGGTTATAAGCACGCGTTACTTTTGAGCCGGGTATACGTAGATACTGGAACCCCGTTTGAGCGGTCCAGCGAACCGCCCTTGATGTTTCACTTGACTCATCCGACCGGAACCCGGCAATCACGCGTCCGTCAGCCGACGCCGCAATACAAGCCGCCGCATTCGCGTGACGTGGAGGATCGAGGACAACCAACCTAAACGACCACGGGGATGTATCAACAGTCTCTTCACCGGCGCTCAAATTACCCGCGCCAACGAGAATGGCGACCGCGAATGCAAGGCGAGCGGCAACTCGACCGCGTCCGCACGACGCAATGATGGAAATTTTCACCCTCTTTGATCTCCTGGTTAACTCAATACACGTGTCTGACGAAGCCGGCGCCGAGATTGGTCATTTCAGCGTCGCTGGACCAACGTGGATTGAAATTCCCATTGCTCTCGAGCCAAATCAATACGGTCACGTATGTGTCAATCAGCTCGAATCGAGCGGCTTCGCCGCGACATCAATTCACATCTCGAGTCCGATTCCGATGGATCAAACTCTGCTGTCTGAATCTTGAATCTCGAATGTCGTATTCGACTCCGGAAATGCTGATCGGACGGCCTGAATATCGCGAGTATTCTTCTGGACAGCTACCGCACCGAAGAGACCGAGCACAAACGCCATGGCATAGAAGCCCTTTTCGCTCAGCGCGAGCGTTGCATTGAAGAGCCCGACGCAGAGCAGCAGAATCGCGAGGATGAGCGACGTCCAGCTCAGGCCGTAGTAGATCCCGGTGACCGGAATCCCCTCGACGCGATCGCGAACGCTCTTCTGCAACGAAATCGCCGCGTAGAGTCCGTACGCCAGCACCGTGAAGTAATACCCCCGCTCGTTGAGCTGCATGTCTGAGTTCCAAAGGCCAATCAGGTATGCACATGAGCCCGCAAGCAGCGCGCCCCATGAGGCTGCAACGAATGCAAACGAAGGCTGTTGAGCTGAACGGTCGATCATCAGATTTCCTTTTTGAGGTGATTCGGTTCTTCGCGTGACCGCGCTTATGCGCGTACGCCCCACAATTCGAGCTTGAGTGACGGGAACTCCCCCGCCACGTGCAGCGCAACGCCACCATGCCGCACGACTTCCTCCCAAAGCGGCCCGCCCTGGGTCAGCTCGTAATAGATGTATCCCGCGTTGAATGGAATCTGCCGCGGCGGCACCGGCAGCGCTTGCAGGCCGATGCCCGGCAAGTGACTGCGCACGAGGCTCGGCAGCTTGTCCGACGGCCCCGCCTTCGCCTGCGCCAAGAACTGCTGCTGCAGCACATCCTGCGGTATCGCCGCATGCACGGCCAGCACCAATGCGGTGAACCCTTGCATATCAACCGGATCGACCACCGCGTTACGCATGCCGTGACCGCGATCCTCCAGCACGATGCTCTGCGCGCTGCGCACCAACACGGCGTTGAGCAGCCGGTGCGTGTCGTCGACGACCGGCTTCAGGCACACGTGCGGCGTCGTATGCTGATACGGCGGGTGCGTTTCGAGCGGCCGGCGCGTGTCGGTGCGCAAATGCGTCGATAGCTCGCCCGCCATGCCGATCAAGAGCGCATAGACATCCGCCGGCGACGTCGCCGGCACCCGCAGCAGATGCTGCAGCAGCGGCTCGTAGCGGTTGAGGATCTGCAACAGTAGGTAATCAGTAACGGTCGCCGCGCTCGCGGTCGTGTCATCGGTACCGGCGAGCCGCTGCGCCAGCGCATTCGCGCGCAGGCGCGCGAGATCGTGAATCTTCGTGACCCAGCTCGTGAGCAGGTCGCTCGCGACCGTAACCGGATACCGGTGGCACGAGTGTGTCGTCGAGCTCAATGCTGCCGTCCGCGCGGATCGTCTTCACGCACGTGAGTGCGAGACCGATCCAGGCATCGCCCAGCTCCTTCTCCGGCAGCAGGCGTACGCGCAAGTTCGACAGTTGCACCGACTCGGGCGCAAGACCGATCGAGTTCGTGTCGCGCAGCTCAGTGTCGAACACCTGATAGCGTGCGAGCGAATCGGGGGTATTGTCGAAGGTGGTCTCCTCGCAATTCGGCAACCGGACGGGCACGGCCAGATAGATGACCTGGTCGAGATGCTCCTGCCGAATCGTCAACGGCGGCGGCAACGGCGTGTTGCCCGGTGCATCGAACGGCGTGCCATCGGCGAATACACCCGCAGCCGATTTGACGATGACCTTACCAAGCGCGAGCGCCTCGATGTCCAGCGCGAAGTGCGTGAAACCGAAAAAGAACGGCGACAGCGGCGCCGCGCGCTGATGCGCGTATTTCTCGAAATAGCGGTCCTGCTGCTGGAACAGCTGCGGACGGAAGAACAGCCCTTCCTGCCAGGCGACCTTGGCGTACCAGCTCATGCGTGCCGTCCGTTTTGTTGCGCGACGTGTTTCATTTCTTGGCTTCCGTAATCTTGACGGCCTTGGCCTCTAGATCGATGGTCAGTTTCAGCTTCGGCGTGAACAAGCGATACCACGCCTTGTCCGGTACAGCCGGCATCGCATAAACTGCGCGCCACACCGCGTTCGGCAAGTCACGGTAGGCCGCGATCACGCCGATGGTCTTCGTGGCCGAATCGGGCCGGCGTACGAGCGTCTGGTGCTCGCCAGGGCGCAACTGCAGCTCGTCGCGTTTCGCAACGTCGTCGGCCAGCACCGTCTTATCCTGGGTCTGCAGCGTGAAAAAGTCGGCTGCCTCGAAGGCGCCGTCGTTCTTCAGTTCGTAAATGCGCACGACGATCGGCGCAGCCCTTCCCCGGTCGTCCGGATTGACATCGGGCAGCGCGTTCACGCGCATGTCGAGCCGGATCGGCTCCTTCGGCTTCGGCTCGCCACTGCTCGCGCAGGCGGAAAGCGCAAGCAAACAGGCCAGCGTGGCGACGGTCGGTATCGAACGCATGCGGCTATGAACCCTTATTCACTGTGTGGGACGCCCCACAACCGGCGGAGACGATGCGCTTGCGCAGGTTGCGAGGCATCCACTCAATTACGCTTCCTTGTTGCCCTTGATGTCGAAGCTCGCGGTCACGGCGCCACCGCTGCCGCCCTGCGCGTTCTGCACGACGTACTCTTGCTTGACCTTCGCGAACGACAGCGACACCGATTCACGGCTCTTTTCCGCGTCGTTCTTGCTGCCCGACGGCTTCACGCGCGTGACGATCACGTCGCTCATCGTGAGCTTCAGATATTCCAGCGGGTTGCCACCGGCCTTGCGCATCACCAGCGTTGCCTGGTCGATGTGCTTGCCCGTGAGCGCGTACTTCATGAGGTTCGGGCTGGCGCGGTCGATGTTGTGGTCGAACGTCAGATCCTTGACGGTCGCCTTGCCGGCACCGCCGCCGCTGCCGGCGTGCATCGTCGATTCCTGCTGGATGTCCCACTCCCAGTTCAGAACCTCGATTTCGTCCTTGTGCTTGTCGTCGAGCGATTCACCGTTGATGCCGTCGATCTTCAGGAAAATATCTTGTGCCATGCGTAGTACTCCTTTTATTAAATGATTGAAACAGGTGGATCATCGTCCACCGAAGCAATTCGATGTCCGGCCCTGCGGGACCTACCGGATGGTTAAGCCGCTTCCTTGATCGATGGCAGCTTCGTCACGAGCCGCAGCGAGACGGTCAGCCCTTCGAGCTGGAAGTGCGGGCGCAGGAAGAATTTCGAGTTGTAGTAGCCGGGGTTGCCCTCGACCTCCTCGACAACCACTTCAGCGGCCGCGAGCGGCCTGCGCGCCTTCGTCTCCTGCGACGAGTTGGTCGGATCGGCATCGACGTAATGCATGATCCATTCGTTCAGCCACCGCTGCATGTCTTCGCGCTCCTTGAACGCGCCGATCTTGTCGCGCACGATGCACTTCAGGTAGTGCGCGAAGCGCGAGCACGCGAACAGGTACGGCAGACGCGAGGACAGGTTCGCGTTGGCCGTCGCGTCCGCATCGTGATACTCGGCAGGCTTCTGCAGCGATTGGGCGCCGATGAAGGTCGCGTGATCGGTGTTCTTGCGGTGCACGAGCGGAATGAAGCCGTTCTTCGACAGCTCGGCCTCGCGCCGGTCCGAGATCGCGATTTCGGTCGGACACTTCATGTCGACGCCGCCATCGTCGGTCGGGAACGTGTGGGTCGGCAGATTCTCGACCGTGCCGCCCGATTCGACGCCGCGAATCAGCGAGCACCAGCCGTACTGCTTGAACGAACGGTTGATGTTGACGCCCATCGCGTACGCCGCGTTCGCCCAGCCATAGCGCCCATGGTCCGAACCGTTCGTGTCTTCCTCGAAATCGAATTCGTCGACCGGGTTGGTTTTCGCGCCATACGGCAGGCGCGCGAGGAATCGCGGCATCGCGAGTCCCACATAGCGCGCGTCTTCGGTGTTGCGCATCGAGTTCCACGCGGTGTATTCGAGGTTCTGCGTGAAAATCTTCGTCAGGTCACGCGGGTTCGCGAGCTCCTGCCACGACTCCATCTGCAGAACTGATGGTGCGGCGCCGGTGATGAACGGTGTGTGCGCGGCAGCCGAGACCTTCGCGATCGAGCCGAGCAGATCGACATCCGGCGGCGTATGGTCAAAGTAGTAGTCTGCAACGAGGCACCCGTACGGTTCGCCGCCGAGCTGGCCGTACTCCTGTTCGTAGATTTGCTTGAAGAGCGGGCTCTGATCCCAGGCCAGGCCCTTGTAGCGGCGCATCGTGCGATGCAGCTCGGCCTTCGAGACATCCATGAAGCGGATCTTCAGGTGTTCGTCGGTTTCGGTGTTCGACACGAGGTGATTCAAGCCGCGCCAGGCCGATTCGAGCGCCTGGTAATCCTCGTGGTGCAGGATCAGGTTGATCTGCTCGGAGAGCTTGTGATCGATCTGCGCGATGATCGCCGCGATGCTCTTGTACGCATCGTCACTGATCGTCGCCGTTTGAGCCAGCGCCTGCTCGGCGAGCGTCTGAACGGCCAGTTCGACGGCTTCGCGCGCGTCGTCGGTCTTGGGTCGGAACTCGCGCTCCAGCAGCTGAGTGAAATCGGACTCGGTGGCTGTCTGTACAACTGCGGCCCGGGCTTCCTGTTTCGCCATGATGGTCATCCTTTATCGGTTCGTCGGTCAGTTCGCGCCGTCTTGATCGGCAATTTCGTCCGCTTGCCGCTCGGGCTTCGGCGCGGCGGCCAGCGACTTGAGCAACGCCGGGTCTTGCAGCAGCTGCGTAACGAGCGCCTCGGCGCCCGACTTGCCATCCATGTAGGTCTGCAGATTGGCGAGCTGCGTACGCGCTTCCAGCAGTTGGCGCAGCGGCTCGACCTTGCGCGCGATCGCGGCGGGCGAAAAATCTTCCATGCTCTCGAAGGTCATGTCGACCATCATCTGCCCGTTGCCCGTCAGCGTATTCGGCACGGCGAACGCGACGCGCGGCCGGATCGCCTTCATGCGCTCATCGAAATTATCGATGTCGATTTCGAGAAAGCGCCGGTCTGATACCGCCGGCA
The DNA here is from genome assembly GCF_056930375.1 of Burkholderia sp. 10_S31. Lineage (NCBI taxonomy): Bacteria > Pseudomonadati > Pseudomonadota > Betaproteobacteria > Burkholderiales > Burkholderiaceae > Burkholderia > Burkholderia sp. 10_S31. Next base: position 1,877,141 of record NZ_JBXOWK010000001.1, on the reverse strand, counting down.
GCGGCTCGACCGGATGCTTGCCCGACAGATCGGCGAGCACGCCCATCACGAACGGCAGTTCGACCTTCTTCTCCGAGCCGTAGACCTCGACGTCATACTCGATCTGCACACGCGGCGCACGGTTGCGCGCAATGAATTTCTGCGAACTGCTGGAAGCGGCCATGAATGAAGCTCCTGAACGGTGGTGGTTAGACGGCGAGCTCAGCGAACCGGCTCGTCTGAATGAAGGGCGGTCGCCTCGAACGCGAGAGCTTGCGCCGGTGCATCGGACGGGTCGACCACGCCGATCGCAATATGCGAAAGGGTCTGCTTCGACGCAAAGGCATCGAGCCACAGCGCTGACAAGCGGGGCAGCACGTGCTGCTCGATGAATCCGATCAGCACGCGTGCGCCGGTCTCCTGCACGAGACAGCGGCAAACGATGTAATCGACGACCGCGTCGTCGTACGTCAGCGCGATGTCGTGGCCGTCGGCCATACGCTTGACGACGCGCCCCAGATGCAGGCGGACGATGCTCGCGAGCGCACTGTCGGCAAGTGGCCGGTAGGGCACGACGGTCATGCGCCCGAGGAATGCCGCGGGGAAAGCCTTGAGTAGTTCGGGGGGCAGTGCTTCCCGCAAGCCATCCTGATTCGGCGCGAGCGACGGATCGGCGCAGAGACTCGTGCTCAGTTCGGAACCGACATTGCTCGTGAGCAGGATCGTCGTATTGCGGAAATCGATGTAGCGGCCGTCGCCGTCCTCCATGTAGCCCTTGTCGAATACCTGGAAGAACATCTCGTGCACGTCGCGGTGGGCCTTCTCGATCTCGTCGAGCAGTACGACCGAATACGGACGGCGGCGCACCGCCTCGGTCAGGACACCGCCCTCGCCGTAGCCGACATAACCCGGTGGCGCCCCTTTCAGGCCCGAGACGGTATGTGCCTCCTGATACTCGCTCATGTTGATCGTGATCAGGTTCTGTTCGCCGCCGTACAGCGCTTCGGCCAGCGCCAGCGCGGTTTCCGTCTTGCCGACGCCCGAGGGACCGGCGAGCAGGAACACGCCGAGCGGTTTCTTCGGGTCCGTGAGGCCTGCGCGTGCGGTCTGCACACGTTCGCCAATTTGACGCAGTGCGTCGGTCTGACCAATCACGCGTGCCTCGAGCGTGTCGGGCAACCTGCGCACGGCGGCGACCTCATCGGTCACCATGCGGCCGACAGGGATGCCAGTCCAATCGGATACGATTTCCGCGACGATCGCCTCGTCGACCTCGGGGAATACGAGCGGTGCATCGCCTTGCAGCGCAGCGAGCGCGTGTTCGAGTTCGCGCAGCTTCGGAAGCGCCGCCGCCTCGTCCCGTGGGGTTTCGCCGTTGTCGGGTCCAATGGACTCGCGCGCGGCCAGCAACGCCTGCGCGGCAGCCGCCTGAGCGCGCCAGCGATGCTCGACCGCAGCCTCTTCGGTCGCCAATGTATCGATGCGCGCTCGCACGCCCGTCAACGCCCTGTCGGTATCCAGACCGATACGGGCTTCCTGCACGAGCAATGCTTCCTCGGCACGCGCGGCCGCGAAACGCTGACGCACGTCGTCCAGTTCGCGCGGCGCGGCATGCTGCGACAGCGCCACGCGCGCACAGGCGGTATCGAGCAGGCTGATGGCCTTGTCCGGCAACTGACGCGACGGAACGTAACGGTGCGAGAGTGTCACCGCCGCACGAATCGCTTCATCGAGTATCACGACGCCGTGATGTCGGTAAAACGTTTGCACAAGCCCGCGCACCATATCGACCGCAGCAGCCTCGGACGGCTCCGCGATCTGCAGCACCTGGAAGCGTCGCGTGAGCGCCGGATCCTTTTCGATGTGACGCTTGTACTCGGCCCAGGTCGTCGCGCCGATCGTACGGATCGTGCCACGCGCAAGCGCGGGTTTCAGCAGATTGGCGGCATCGCCCGTACCCGCCTGTCCGCCGGCACCAATCAGCGTGTGAATCTCGTCAATGAAGAGGACCACCGGCGCCGGCGATTTTGCAGCGGCTTCGAGCAGCCCTTTCAGACGCGTCTCGAACTCCCCTTTCATGCTCGCGCCGGCGAGCAATGCACCGACATCGAGCGACAGCAGCCGCACGTCGGCAAGCTTCGGCGGCACATTGCCCGATGCAATCGCGCGCGCCAGTCCTTCCACGACGGCCGTCTTGCCGACGCCTGCCTCCCCCGTTACCAGCGGATTGTTCTGCCGACGGCGCAGCAGCACGTCGATCATCGTGCGAATCTCAAGCTCACGGCCGATGACCGGATCGATCTCGCCCGCGCGAGCGCGCGCTGTCAGGTCTGCGCAATACTGGTCGAGCGAACCACCCTTGGATGCGACTGGAATCGCGCCGGACGCCTCGCCCGGCGTTGCCGCCGAAAAGTCGCTGTGGTCGTACGGCGCATCGGCGGCTTCGGGCGAGCCATCGATCCATGCAGGCAGCTCATCGCCCAGCCCGTCGACAGGGATCTTGCCGAACGCGGGGGAGATTGACAGTAGAACGCGCCGCAACTCGGGCGTCGAAACAAGCGCAGCAACGAGCCACGCGCCGCGCACACGGCGATCACCATGACTCAGCGTTGCGAGCACCCACGCGCGTTCGATCGACGTCTCGATGTGCCACGAGAAATCGCTGATCGAACTGGCGCCGGCCGGCAGCGCGGCCAACGCTCTTGCGAAATCCCGATCCAGTGCGTCGCGATCGATGCCAGCGTGCCGCACGATGCGATGCAGGTCACTATCGGGTTGCTGCAGGAGCTGATGCAACCAGTGGACGAGTTCCACGTACGGATTACCGCGCAGCTTGCAGAACTGTGTCGCCGATTCGATGCTGCGATAGAGCTGAACCGCGAGCTTGCCGAACAGCGCCTGGCGTGAAATCGTCATGCAAACCTTCTTGTTGTTTATCGGTATGTTCCTGGCTCTGGCCGTAGCGATCAGGAATCCTATTCAGATGGCATTGTCCTACTGCCACATTTCACACATAAAGAAAGTGAAAGCCTCTCAGGCCGCGAATTATTCCAATTAATCCGCGTCGCCGTCAACCCATTCAAACAGATAGACCCGCATCGAATCACACCTTGCCACCTTACACCATCAAAGATATTCGACCATCGCCATCCGCATCACACAAGAGTCATCCACACAAACACTACAATCCATAAGCCATTGATACAACTGACAAAATCCACCAATAATAAATGTGAACGCGCTTTTAACAATTCACCGTTGACCACCCCCATCCCGATATTCACCAAGCACAATTCAGTCACTCAATTGATTTATTATTTCGAGATTAAATCTCGATAATATTTTAAAATTGAGATAATCCATTTCAAATGGACGGATGACCCACTCCCATGGGTAAAATGCGCATTCCGTCATCACTGACTCTTCCATGCGCTCATTCCGCTTGCCATGGCACCGCCAACCCGACACCTCGCTTACCGAGCCCGAGCTGCGTAACGAGTCGTGCGGTCCCCAGAAACAGGAGGGCGGCGCCGACTCTCTCCTGTTCGAACCATCGGATCTCGCGGGCGGCAATCAGTCGATCCTCGATCTGATCGGCAGCCACGGTATGAGCGGGAATGACGTCCGGGAGAAGCTCGGCACCGGGCCGCGGGCGACGCCGTTTCCTGAGCGCACCGACGACCTCGTCGAAACGCTTCACGCGCAATACTGGCGCGCGCTGACGGACCCGCACACCGCCCTTTCCGGCTCATGGAGCGAACAGCTGGATTCGCCTGCGACACCTGTTGCCTCGGTCACGCCCGATTCGCACGACGTCCGGCCGACACCGGCAGCCCCTGCTGGCCCTGCTTCCATCGAAGTGTTGCTGTCAGGCAAGCGCAACCTCGAGGACGCGTTCGGACGGCTGGGCACTGGTTTCGCTCCCGAGCTGGAGATCGAACCCATGCCGGAAGTCCTGCGCCTCTTTGCCCCTCCCGAATTCCACGCGGCGGAAATCCGCCGTGCGCCGGCGCTACCGCCCGCGCTCACCCGGCGCGAGCATCACGCACTGTCGGTCGATAGCCCGCTGGCCGCACCTGTACGCAAGGACGACGCATGACCATCCCATTTGCTGTCGGAGAGCCGTCTGGCCACGGCCTGGACGACCTGCCGATCGCCGCACGGGTCGAGCGGATCGAATCGCATATTCGCGCGCAGCCGACCTTCGCCGCCCATCGGTGGGCACTGTTCCAGTGGCTGTGCGTAACAGGCAACTGGACACGCGCCGTGATTCAACTGCAGATGTGGGCGAAGCTTGAGCCACAACAGGCGCAGGCCGCCCAGGCTTTTCGTGACCTGATCCGGGCCGAGCGCTGGCGACAGAAGGTTGTCGCGGGACACGAACGTCCTGGATTTGTTCTCGAACCGGCCTTGTGGGTCAGGGAACTGATGGGGGCGTTGGAACTGGCTGCCGACGGACACGGCGAACTCGCCGATCACACTCGCGCAAAAGCGCTCGACGCGGCGCCACTCATTGCCGCACGCACGCCGCGTGGCATCGCAAGCTGGATCGCCGACAGCGATTCGCGTTTCGGCCCGGTGTGCGAAGTCATGACGGCCGGGCACTATCGCTGGGTACCGTTCGACGATCTCGCCGCGTGGCGCATTGCGCCGCCTGCGAACCTGATCGATCTCGTCTGGGCGCCGTGTGTGCTGACACTGAGCGACGGCAGTACCGTGCGCGGTTTCATGCCTGCCCGCTACCCCGGCTCGGAAGCCGCGACCGATGCACTGCGTCTGGGGCGCGAAACGGCCTGGCATGAGTCTGGACGTACCGCCGTCATCGCGCTCGGACGAAAAACCTGGACAACGGATCAGGGGGATTTCGGTCTCTTCGAACTGGCCCACGCGCAGTTCGGCTCGCGTATCGCGGACGGCGTCACCACCGGAGAGCCGGTCGATGACTGAACGCAAGCGGCATCCCACGCGGGGCGACTCGCTCGCCGCCCGCCCACCGCGGCGGGCAAACGCACACCTGATGCCGACCCTGCTCGACCGGCTGCGGGACGACGCGCCGCATCGACTCGTCGAAGCCCCCGAAGAATATGCCGTCACGCGCAAGCAGATGCGCGACATCGTCCAACGCGATCTCGCCTATCTGCTCAACACGACAAGCATTGAAGACCGGATCGAGCGTGAACGCCACCCGCAGGCGGCCGCGTCAACCGTCAATTTCGGCGTGCCGCCGCTCGCCGGTACCTTCCTCGCGTCGCGCCAGTGGAACGACATCGAGCGGATGATCCGGCGGGCCATCACCGATTTCGAACCGCGGCTGATCTCCGATTCGCTGGTGGTGTCGCCCCGTCAGGGTGACGACGCCAGCGGCCATCACAATGTGCTCGCGTTCGAAGTGCGCGGCTTGGTTCACATGGACCCGTATCCGCTCGAATTCATGGTGCAGAGCTCGCTCGATCTCGAGACGAGCGAGATCCAGATCACCGGCATGCGCTCCGGGTAGGCACGGCATAACGACAACACGAGACCTTTCCGATGGACCCGCGACTACTCGACTATTACAACCACGAACTCATCTACATGCGCGAACTCGCCACCGAGTTCGCACAGGCGCACCCGAAAATCGCGCGCCGGCTCGGCATGCAGGCCGGCGAAGTGGCGGACCCCTACGTCGAGCGCCTGATCGAGTCGTTCTGCTTCATGGCCGCGCGCATGCAGCTCAAGCTCGATGCGGAGTTTCCGCGCTTCACGGGCCGGCTGCTGGAAGTGATCTACCCGAATTATGTCTCGCCCACACCGTCGATCGCGGTCGCGCGCCTGTACCCCGGTCAGGCAGAAGGCAATCTGGCCGCGGGCCACCGTATCGCGCGCGGCACGTCGTTCAAGGCGCGGGTTCCCGATGGCGAAAAAACCGCTTGCCAGTTTACGAGCGGCCAGGACGTCACGCTCTGGCCGCTCACGATCACCGATGCGCGCCTGACGGGCATTCCGCCCGACATCCCGGCGCTCGACCGCTATGTCCCGCCCGACCGACAGGTGCGCGGTGCACTGCGGCTGCGGCTGGCGACGACAGGCAACGTGCGCATCGCCGATCTGAAGGGGCTCGATCGACTGCCCGTGTATCTGGCCGGCGACGAACAGGTCGCTTCGCACCTGTTCGAGTTGCTGCACGTTGCCGGCGTCGCGTCCGTGATTGCCGCGCCGGGCGAATTCGGCGTACCGGGCCGCTCTCCCGCCGTCGTGACTCACGGTGCGGTCGAACACGAGGGTTTGCGCACCGATCAGAACTTGCTGCCACTCACGTGGACGAAGTTTCACGGGCACAACCTGCTACACGAATACTTCGCGTGCCCGGCACGGTTCTGGTTCTTCGCACTCAACGGTCTTGCGGAAGGGTTGTCTCGCGTGAACGGTCGCGAGGTCGAAATCGTCGTGCTGCTCGACCGAGCGCCGGGCCAGCTCACGAACCTCGTCGACGCGTCGCGCTTCGCGCTGTTCTGCACGCCCGTCATCAACCTCTTCAAACGGCATACCGACCGCATCGAGATTTCCCCCCGCGAGACCGAGTCTCATCTGGTACCTGCCCGGCTCGCACCGCTCGACTACGAAGTGTTCTCGGTGGAGAGCGTGCATGGACAGGTCGCAGCGACCTCGGACGAACTGGAATTCCGTCCACTCTATCAGACGCTGAACAACGACGAAGGCAATCACGGGCGGTACTTCTCGACACGGCGCGAACGGCGGCTCGTGTCCGATTCGGCACGCCGTTACGGCACACGGACCCCCTATGTCGGCACCGAAGTGTTTCTCTCGCTGGTTGATCAGAACGCGGCCCCATATGGCGAGGACATCCGTTTTCTGTCAGTCGTCGCGCTGCTGACGAACCGGGATCTCGCCACACTCGTGCCGCGCAACGGCGTGCGTGACCTGGCAACCGAGGAGTCCGCGCCAGTCGAGAGTATCGGTCTCATTCGCCCGCCGAGTCCGCCGAAAGCGCCGTATGCGGAGCGAGAGATGGCGTGGCGGCTGATCCGCCAGCTCAACTTCAACTACCTGCCGCTCGAAGGTCTCGATCACCGTGAAGGTGGTCAGGGACTACGCGACCTGCTGCGCCTGACCCTTTCGAACGACAACAACGAACATCTGCGGCAAGTCGAAAGCCTCGTCGGCGTCAAGACTCGCCCGGTAACACGCAAGCTGCCGGGCACCGGCCCGATGACGTTCGGGCGTGGCATCGAGTGTGCGGTGACGGTCGACGAGGCCGGTTTCTCCGGCGTGAGCCCCTATCTGTTCGGTACGATTCTCGAGCACTGGCTGGCACGGCACGTCTCGATCAACAGCTTCACGCAGACCGAATTGCATTCGATGCAGCGCGGCCGTATCGCACGCTGGCCCGTGCGCACCGGGACACGCGGAGTGCTGTGATGAAACGCGCCTCCCTGCCCGCGCTCGTGCGTGACAGCACGCTTTCGCCCGACCTGCTGGAAAGTCTTCAAATGGAGCCGTGGCGCTTCGGGTTCCTGTCACTGCTGCGACGCGTCGGCGCAAACCCCGCGGTCGACCCGGTCGGCACCGCGCGCCGGCCGCAGGCCGAGCCGTTCCGGCTCGGACAACAGCCGAGTCTCGCCTTTGCGCCGCGCGAAATCGCCAGCGTCCAGGAAGCGGCGGGACGGCTCAAGGTGAGGCTCTTCGGTCTCGGTATGCTCGGGCCCAACGGGCCGCTGCCGATCCACGTGACCGAATGGGCGCGCGAACGCGAAGAGGGCCGTCGCGACACGACCACGGTCGACTTCTTCGACATCTTCCATCACCGGTTCCTGACGCTGTTCTATCGCGCGTGGGCATCGGCACAGTCGACAGCCGGCCTCGACCGGAAAGACGACGAGCGGTTTTCGTTCTACATCGCGAGCCTCACGGGCCACGACATCGCCGAAATCGGGCGGCGTCCCTTGCCCTCGCACGCGCGGCTGGCGGCGTCCGCGCATCTCGTACGCGAGTCGCGCAACTCGGACGGACTGCGCGCCACACTCGAGCACTACTTCGGCGTGCCAGTGACGATCAAGGAGAACGTGTTCCACTGGATCGAGATCGACCCGGCCGATCAGGGACGCATGGGCCGGCCGGGCCCCGCCGCGACGATGGGACAAGCCGCGATGCTCGGCCGCGTGGTGCCGGACCGTCAGCACCGGTTCCGCATCGTGATCGGCCCCATCGATCTCGACGCGTATCTGCGCTTCACGCCGCAAGGCGAGGATCTGCCGCGTCTCGTCGAATGGGTGCGTGCGTTCGTCGGCTACGAACTGGAATGGGAACTCGAACTGTGCATCAAGCCCGAAAGCGCGCCACCGGCCGTCATGGGTGGCCAGCAGCGCATGGGATGGTCCGGCTGGCTTGGCCATCCGAACCCCGACCGGCCGATTACCGGCATGCGGTTCGAACCCGAACGTTATGTGAGGCATTTCGAACAGCACACTACTGAATCCGACAATCGACCATGAGCAAAAAGCAGTCACCCCGACAGGCCGTATCCGGTAAAGGCACCTCGAAGAACACGCCGCATCACGACCGGCTCGCGCCCGTCAGCGATTCCATGCCCTGCGGCCCGGACCTCGAATACGACCACGATTTCGTCGTGCTGTTCGCGAGTGCGGCGCCCAGACAGGACGTGCAGTACGGCGCGTTCGTCGGCGCCCCCGATCCCGTCAACTGGAGCGAGCTCGAGCGCGACTGCCAGCGGCTCATGCTGCGGACGAAAGATATTCGGGTCGCCGTGCTGTATACGCGATGCCGCACACGGCTCGCGGGTGCCGCCGGTCTTGCCGATGGCACCGGATTGCTGGCCGCCTGGCTCGATGCGTTTGCCGATCAGGTGCATCCACATCCCGATGTCGACGGCGGGCGCGACGCCGCACGCGAAATGCGAACGAATGCGATACAGGCGCTCGCCGATCCGGACGGACTGCTCGCCGACGTGCGCGAGATCGTTCTTTCGAAGTCAACGCTTGCGCGACTGCAGGTGCGCGACGTCGAGCGTGCCTTTGCGCACCCTCGCCCCACCGATGCCCTTGCGCCCGAGTCCGTTGTACAGCAGTTGCTGGATGTGCGCGCGCAGCAGCCGGAGGTCATGGCGAGTTTCGACGATGCGATTACGCATCTCGCTGCGATCGATGCATGGTGCACCGTGCACCTCGAAGGGTACCTGCCGGACCTGTCGTCACTCACGCGGCTCCTCGGCAAGTTGAATGTGCCCGCGTCGGTGAACACGGTCGAGCAGTCGGAGGAATCCCACGACCCCACGTCGGCCTCCGGCGAATCATCAGGAAGTGATGCGTTCGCGCAGCTCTCACCGGTGAATGACAGAACGGTTAGCGCCACCGAGCGCATCACGGCCCAACCGAGATCCGAACCGGTGGACCGCCAGGCCGCGCTCACTCTGATTCGTACGGCGCGAACGTGGTTCGAGACCCACGAACCCAGCAGCCCGATTCCCGTGTTGCTCAAACGTGCGGAGCGGTTCGTCGGCAAGCCTTACGCTGAGGTCGTCACGGCGATTCCAGCCGAGCTTCTGGCGCAGTGGGAAGAAACCGAGAGGGGCGAGTAACAACGGACAACCACTACATGGCACGATTAGGTAATACCGATGCGCGGACTGCTTGCTTTGGGTATGCCCATGCGAAAGGCCGGTCGTCACGCCTCCACCCGCTCACTGCGGCGCCGTTCGATGCCCCTAATCGACGAATGGGAAGCGCTTGCCCCCTACCCTGATCACCTCGTCCACGCCGCGCATACGGCCCACGGGGAGTCACTCGACATCTACCCGCCGTTCGGCCGCCGCGACGAGCCCGCTCAGCCTGATTCCCTCGTCGCCCGCCGCCCGCGCGGTTAGTACACGTCCCGCATGTAGCGCCGCGCCTTCGCAAGCCGCGCGACGTAGTCGTTCGCGGCTTCGTCCGACATCCCGCCGTGCTCGGCGACGACCGCCTTCAGCGCCGTATCGACGTCCTTCGCCATCCGGGACGCATCGCCACACACGTAGAAGTGCGCGCCCTCCTCCAGCCACTTGTACAGCTCGGCGCCCTGCTCGCGCATCCGGTCCTGCACGTAGATCTTGTCGGCCTGGTCGCGCGAGAACGCGAGATCGAGCCGCGTCAGGAAGCCGCTGTCGCGCATCGCGCTTAGTTCGTCGCCGTAGTAGAAGTCGGTCTGCGCATGCTGCTCGCCGAAGAACAGCCAGTTGCGACCGCGCGCGCCGCGCGCCTGCCGCTCGTGCAGAAAGCCGCGGAACGGCGCGACGCCCGTGCCGGGGCCGACCATCACGACCGGCACGTCGCCGTTCACCGGCGGCCGGAAATGCGCGGACTTCTGCACGAACACCGGCACGCGGCCGTCGTCGGCGCGATCGGCGAGGAACGTCGACGCGACGCCTTTGCGCGCACGCCGGCCGTTGTGATAACGCACGGCCGACACCGTCAGGTGGATCTCGCCCTGGTGCGCGCTCGGGCTCGACGCAATCGAATACAGGCGCGGCTGCAACCGCTTCAGCATCCCGACCAGTTCCGTGCCCGACAGCTCGACCGGAAACTCGTGCAGCACGTCCGCGAGCTGTTGCCCCCACAACCATTGCTTCAGGTCGGCCTTGCGATCGTCGCCGAGCAGCGCCTTCAGCGCGCCGTTCGCGCTGCGCGATGCGATGAACGCGAGCGTGTCCGGATGCGGGCGCGTGATGTCGAAGTGGCGCGCGAGCGCATCGCCGAGGCGCACGTCGCCGATGCCCGCGACCGACACCGGGGCGTCGGCCTTCAGCGCGGTAACGGACAGCAGCTCGTCGACTAGCTCCGGACAGTTGGTCGGCCACACGCCGAGTGCGTCGCCGGTTTCGTATTCGAGGTTCGCGCCTTCGGTCGACAGCGACACGTAGCGCGTGTCCTTCGCGGCGCCCGGCCGGTTGAGCCGCAGATTCGCGACGAGCTTCGACGGCGCCGGATGCGCCTTGGTCGGCAGCAGCCCCGACGGGCTCAATCCGGCGGACGGCACCGCATGCAGCGCCGCATCCGCTTCCTTGATGCGTGCGACCACGCGTTCGAGCCACTGGTCCGCGTCGCGCTGGAATTCGACGTCGCAATCGACGCGCGCGCACAGACGCGCCGCGCCGAGTTCCGCGAGGCGCGCATCGAGCCGGCGGCCATGCCCGCAGAACTGGTCGTAGTTGCGGTCGCCGAACGCGAGCACCGCGAAGTGCACGCCGTCGAGGCGCGCGGCGCTGCCGGCCTGCAGCGCATCCCAGAACTCGCTGCCGTTGTCGGGCGCATCGCCGTCGCCGAACGTGCTCGTCATCAGCAGCACGTATTGCGCGCCGGCCAGCGACGCGACCGGATAGTCGGACATGCACGCGGTGCGGATCTCGAAGCCCGCGTTCATCAGCTGCGTCGCGTAATCCTCGGTCAGCGATTCGATGTTGCCGGTCTGCGACGCCCACAGCAGCACGACCTTCGGACGCGTGCGCACGATCCGCACGCCGCCGGGCGCGGCAGCCTCGGACGGCAGCGCGGGTGCCGCGCCATCCGCCGAGTGGGCCGGCAGCGAGCGGCTGAACAGCCCCGCGAGCATCCCGTCGAGCCAGAACCGCACCGGCGGCGCGAGCGGCGCGCCGGCCGGCAGCACCGGCACGCTGCCTTCACGCCGGCCGGCGCTCGCCTTCAGCCCGCTGACGAGGCCGGCCACGTACAGGCGCTCCGCATCGGAGAGCGGCGGCGGTGCGAGATCGGCCACGCCGAGCGCGGCCGCGAAAGTGTCGAGGTCTGCCATGTCGGATTCCTGTGAAGCCGTGATCGGCGCCGCTGCCGGCGCGGGCCGCGCGTCGGCAGCGAACGCCTCGGGTTGCGCCGTGTCGTCGTCGGCGCACGCGAACGCGTCCGTGTCGACGCGCGTCAGCGCGACCGCGCAATATTTCAGTTCGGGTTGCTGCGATTCCGGATCGATCGCGTCGTTCGTCACCGCGTTGATGCACAGGTCGTCGCCGTACACGTCGTTCCAGTGCATCGGCGCGAAGCAGTTGCCGCGCTGCACGCGCTCGGTCACGACGGCCGGCAGCACCGCACGGCCACGCGCCGAACGGATCTCGACGCTGTCCTTCGTCGCGATGCCGAGCGCGCTCGCGTCGTCCGGATGCAATTCGACGAACGGGCGCGGATTGAGCTTGTTCAGCATGCCGACCTTGCCCGTCTTCGTCATCGTGTGCCATTGATGCTGCAGCCGACCGGTGTTCAGCACGATCGGGAACGTGTCGTCGGGCAGTTCGGCTGGCGCGACGTGCGGCCGCGCGAAGAAGCGCGCCTTGCCCGACGGCGTCGGGAACGCGAGGCGCGGCGCGTCGTGCCCGTCTGCGGCCGCGCGCGGCGTCTGGCTCACGCCGTCGTTCAGGTAACGGATCGGATGCCGCTCGCGCGCGGTGCCCGGCGCGACCGGCCATTGCACCGGGCCGTCGCGCAGCGCCGCGTGGCTCGCGCCGCGCAGGTCGTAGCCGGTCGCCGGATTCGAAAAGCGCACGATCTCGTCGAACACGTCGGCCGCCGACGCATAGTCGAACGCATCGCCGAAGCCCATCGCGCGCGCGACTTCCGCGACAATGCGCCAGTCGGGCAGCGCGTCGCCGGGCGGCGCGATCGCGGCGTGCATCAGCGTCATGTTGCGCTCGGAGTTGATCATCACGCCGTCGCCCTCGGCCCATAGCGCGCCGGGCAGCAGGATGTCCGCGTAGCGGTTGGTCTCCGTGTCGAGGAACGCGTCCTGCGCGATCACGAGCTCCGCGGCCTGCAGCCCCGCGATCACGTTCTGCCGGTTCGGCACGGTCGCGACCGGATTCGTGCAGACGATCCAGCACGCCTTGATGTCGCCGGCCGCCATCCGTTCGAACAGGTCGACCGTGCCGTTGCCAGTTTCCTTGCGCAGCGTGCCGGCCGGCACGCGCCACAGGTTCTCGACGAAACGGCGATCGTCGTCGGATGCCACCGAGCGCTGGCCCGGCAGCCCGGGGCCCATGTAGCCCATCTCGCGCCCGCCCATCGCGTTGGGCTGGCCGGTCAGCGAGAACGGCCCGCTACCGATGCGGCAAATCTTGCCCGTTGCGAGATGCAGGTTGCAGATCGCGTTGGTGTTCCACACGCCGTGCGTGCTCTGGTTGAGCCCCATGGTCCAGCAGCTCATCCATTCCTGCGCGTCGCCGATCCATTGCGCGGCCGTGCGGATGTCGGCCTCCGCGAGCCCGGTGATTTCCGCGACGCGCTCGGGGGTGTAGTCGGCGAGGAACGCGGGCATCGCGTCCCAGCCTTCGGTGTATGCATCGATGAACGCGGCATCGGTGCGGCCGTTCGCGTGCAGCAGGTGCAGCAGCCCGTTGGTCAGCGCGAGATCGGTGCCCGGCCGGATCTGCAGGAACAGGTCGGCCTTGTCGGCGGTGCCGGTGCGGCGCGGATCGACGACGATCAGCTTCGCGCCGGCCTTCACGCGATCCATCATCCGCAGGAACAGGATCGGGTGACAGTCGGCCATGTTCGCGCCGATCACGAAGAACAGGTTCGCGCGATCGAAGTCCTGGTACGACCCGGGCGGGCCGTCCGCGCCGAGCGACTGCTTGTAGCCGGTGCTCGCGCTCGCCATGCAGAGGCGCGAGTTCGACTCGATGTTGTTGGTGCCGACGAAGCCCTTCGCGAGCTTGTTCACGAGGTATTGCGCCTCGATCGACATCTGCCCCGACACGTAGAACGACAGCGCATCGGGCCCGTGCGCGTCGAGCACCGCGCGCAGCCGCCGCGCGGTTTCCGCGATCGCGTCGCGCGCCGGCAGCGGCACGAGGTCGTCCTCGCGCGCGCGCCGCACGAATGCGCGATCGAGTCGCCCGGAGCGACGCAGCGCGACGTGCGCGGACGAGCCCTTCGTGCACAGCCGCCCGAAGTTGGTCGGATGGTCGGAGTCGCCGGACACCTTGACGACCTCGCCATCCTCGACGTGCAGCACCATCCCGCAGCCGACGCCGCAGTACGGGCACACGCTCTTGACGGGGGTGGCGCTCATGCGTGCTCCGGGGCGTTCAGGCGGCAATCCACACGAAACCGTCCTCGACCCGCGACGGATACGCGCTCACCGACTTCTCGGGCGACTCGAGGCATTCGCCGGTACGCAGGTCGAAATGCTGCTTGTACAGCGGCGACGCGACGACGACGCGCTCGCCGAGACTGCCGATCAGCCCGCGCGACATCACGGCCGCCTGCGACACCGGGTCGACGTTGTCGATCGCGAACACGCCGCCTTCTTCGGCGTGCGCGACGTGAAACACCGCGACCTGCTCGCCGTTGACGAGCGCGCACACGCCGGTGTTCGGCACGATGTCGTCGAGCGGGCACACGCGGGTCCAGGACAGGGGAAGACGATCGTTCATGATGGGCTCCTTGGAAAAGACGCTGGTGTCGGTCAGGGTCAGACGGTTGCGGATTCGATGGCGGATTCGGCGACGACGGGAATCGACACGGGCTTGCCGCCCACGCGCTCGTCGGGCGTCGCGGGACGGATCTGGCCGCGCGTCTCGACGAATGCGATGGTCGCGTCCGGCGCGTCGCTGTTCACGAAGTGGCGGAAGCGCTTGCGCGTTTCCGGATCGGTGACGGCCTTCTTCCATTCGCATTCGTAGGTGTCGACCACGTGTTGCATGTCGGCCTCGAGTTCGGCCGCGATCCCGAGCTTGTCGTGCACGACGACGTCGGTCAGGTAGTCGAGGCCGCCCTCGAGGTTGTCGCGCCACACGCTGGTGCGCTGCAGCCGGTCGGCCGTGCGCACGTAGAACATCAGGAAGCGGTCGATGTAGCGGATCAGCGTGGCGCGATCGAGGTCCGACGCGATCAGTTCCGCGTGGCGCGGCTTCATCCCGCCGTTGCCGCACACGTACAGGTTCCAGCCCTTCTCGGTCGCGATGATGCCGACGTCCTTGCCCTGCGCTTCCGCGCACTCGCGCGTGCAGCCCGACACGCCGAACTTGATCTTGTGCGGCGCGCGCAAGCCCTTGTAGCGGTTCTCGATGTCGATCGCGAGACCGACCGAATCGTCGACGCCGTAGCGGCACCACGTCGAGCCGACGCACGACTTCACGGTGCGCACCGACTTGCCGTACGCATGCCCCGATTCGAAGCCGGCCGCGATCAGCTCTTCCCAGATCGACGGCAGCTGCTCGACGCGCGCGCCGAACAGGTCGACGCGCTGGCCGCCCGTGATCTTCGTGTAAAGGCCGTACTTCTGCGCGACCTGGCCAACGGCGATCAGCCCTTCCGGCGTCACCTCGCCGCCCGCCATGCGCGGCACGACCGAGTACGTGCCGTCGCGCTGGATGTTCGCGAGGTAGTAGTCGTTCGAATCCTGCAGCCCCGCATGCTCCTTCTTCAGCACGAACTCGTTGAAGCACGATGCGAGGATGCCCGCGACGGCCGGCTTGCACACGTCGCAGCCGAGGCCGTGACCGTGCTTAGCGAGCAGTTCGGCGAAGGTCGTGATGCGCTCGACGCGGATCAGGTGGAACAGCTCCTGGCGCGAATGCGGGAAGTGCTCGCACAGATGGTTGTTGACCGCGAGGCCCTGCTTCTTCATCTCGGCCTTCATGATCTGCGTGACGAGCGGCACGCAGCCGCCGCACGACGTGCCCGCGCCCGTGCACGACTTCAGTGCGCCGAGGCTCGTCGCGCCGTCGGCCACCGCCGCGCAGATCTGCGACTTCGACACGTTGTTGCACGAGCAGATCTGCGCGCCTTCCGGCAGCGCGTCGACGCCGATCGCCGGCTTCGCCGCGTCGTCCGACGACGGCAGGATCAGGAATTCCGGCGACTCGGGCAACTCGATGCGGTTCAGCATCATCTGCAGCAGCGTGCCGTATTCGGCCGCGTCGCCGACCATCACCGCGCCGTGCAGGAACTTGCCGCAGTCCGACACCACCAGCTTCTTGTAGACCTGGCGGCGCTCGTCCGCGTACTGATACGTGCGGCTGCCGGCCGTCGCGCCGTGCGCGTCGCCGATGCTCGCGACGTCGACGCCCATCAGCTTCAGCTTCGTGCTCATGTCGGCACCGGCGAACGCGGCGTCGGCCGCGTCGGCGACATCGCCGCCGAGCTGCTTCGCGACCACGCGCGCCATGTCGTAGCCCGGCGCGACGAGGCCATACACCATGCCGTTCCAGGCCGCGCATTCGCCGATCGCGTAGATGTCGGCGTCGCTCGTGCGGCACGCATCGTCGATCGCGACGCCGCCGCGCGGGCCGATTTCGAGGCCGCACGCACGCGCCAGTTCGTCGCGCGCGCGGATGCCGGCCGAGAACACGATCATGTCGGCGTCGAGATGCGAGCCGTCGGCGAACGCCATCCGGTGCGTGCCGTCCTCGCCGTCGACGATCTCCCGCGTGTTCTTGCCCGTATGCACGGTCACGCCGAGTGCCTCGATCTTCGCGCGCAGCATCCGGCCGCCGCCGTCGTCGACCTGCACGGCCATCAGCCGCGGCGCGAATTCGACGACGTGCGTGTCGAGTCCCATGTCGCGCAGCGCCTTCGCGCACTCGAGGCCGAGCAGCCCGCCGCCGACCACCACGCCGCGCTTCGCGTGCGTGCCGCATGCCTGCATTGCTTCGAGATCCTCGATCGTCCGGTACACGAAGCAGCCCGCGCGGTCGTGGCCCGGCATCGGCGGCACGAACGGACGCGAGCCCGTCGCGAGCACCAGCTTGTCGTACGCGAGCGTCTCGCCGGAGTCGAGCGTGACCGTGTGTGCGGCGCGGTCGATCGATGCGACGCACGCGTTCAATCGCAGGTCGAACTGCGGATGCCGTTCGAAGAAGCCGGGCTCGACGAGCGACAGGTCGTCCGCCGACTTGCCCGCGAAGAATTCCGACAGGTGCACGCGGTCGTACGCCGGGCGCGGTTCCTCGCCGAGCACCGTGACCTGCAGCGCATCCGCCGTGCCGGCTTGCGCCGCGACGCATTCGAGGAGCTTGTGGCCGACCATCCCGTGGCCGATGACGATGAGTTTCATGATGACGTTTCCTTCGGTCGATCAGTTCGCGGCGTTGGCGGCGGCCAGCGCGCGATCGCGCAGCTCGGCCTCGCGTGCCTTGTGTTCTTCGCTGAAGCGCACGGCCATTGCGCACAATGCGGTCGCGGTGACGGCGAGCCCGAGCAGGCTCAGCGTGTGCTGCACGTCGCCAACGCCCTTCAGCAGGAAGGCCGCGGCCACCGCGCCGACGTTGCCGCCCGCGCCGACGATCCCCGCGACGCCCCCCAGCGCCTTGCGGTCGATGAACGGCACGAGCGCATAGGTCGCGCCGCAAGCCATGTGCGTGAAGAGGCCGAAGGTCAGCATCGCGACGAGCGCCATGCCGATGCCTTGCGCATGCGAGAACCAGAGCAGCCCGAGCCCTTCGCCGATAATCAGCGCGCACAGCAGCATCGCGCGCACGTCGAGGCTGCGGCGCGCGGCGATCTTGTCCGACAGCCAGCCGCCGAGCGCGCGGGCGAACAGCGCGAGCAGCCCGAACAGGCCGACCGCGAAGCCCGCATCCTTCAGCGACAGGTTGAAGTGGTTGACGTAGTACAGCGCGGCGATGTTGTGGATGAACACCTCGACGCCGAAGCATGCGCCGTACGTGACGAACAGCATCCACACGCGATAGTTGCCGCATGCCGTGAAGAAGCTCGCCCAGCCGCCCTTCTTGCCGCTGTCGACCGTCACGCCCTGCTTGCGCAGCGCGACGAAGTCGCCTTGCGGGCAGTCCTGCGTGAAGCGCCAGTACGCCCATGCCATCGCGAGCATCGCGACGCCCGGCACGACCAGCGCGATGCGCCACGACGCGTCGTCGCCGAAGCCGAGCATCAGGCCGGCCGCGACGAGCAGCGGCATCATCGCCTGCGTCGCGCCCGCGCCCGCATTGCCCCAGCCGGCCGTCGTCGCGTTCGCGGTGCCGACCACATTCGGCGCGAACATCACCGACGTGTGGTACTGCGTGATCACGAAGCCCGCGCCGATCGCACCGATGCCGAGGCGGCAGATCAGGAACGACAGATAGTCGTGCGTGAACGACACCGCGAACACGGGGATCGCGCCGAGCAGGAGCAGCCCGGCATATACGCGGCGCGGGCCGAAGCGGTCGCACATCGGGCCGACCAGCAGCCGCACGGCAATCGTCGCGGCCACTGCCGCGATGTTGATGTTCGCGACCTGTGCCGCGGTGAGATGGAATTCGCGCGCAATCAGCGGCATCAGCGGTGCACACGCGAACCATGCGAAGAAGCACACGAAAAACGCCATCCACGTCATGTGGAACGCGCGCATCGGCGCGCTGCGGAAGCTGAAGAGATCGATACGGGTAGCTTTGTCGGTCATGTCATCCGCCAAACGAAAAACGGCGTCCTGCGCACCGGTCTCGTCGAGACCTGATGCGTAGGACGCCGTTGCCCATGAAGCCCGTTGCCGGGCGCGTCAGTAATCGGTAGTGCGGACGAATCGCCGTTGATTCGCCCGAACCAGCTAACGCAAGCGCCGTGCCATGTCCGCTCGAATCGCACCGGGCGCCCCGCCACACAAGGCGCACCGCCCGTCGCACGCGTCGCGGCGGTGCGCCGTGCGCAATGCGTCGGGATGCACCGAGGCACAGATGTGGTGCGCTGCAGCACTATCGCCGTGCGACATCGCGGTGCGCGATGACGGGGCGGGATGCACACCGATGCGGCATTGCGTGCGCCATGGCCCCGCGACCGCATGCGTGTTCGCGGCCGGCCCGGCCGTCGCGCGCCGCATGCCGCCATGTTCGCGGCACGGTTCGAGCAGGTTGGCCCGGATATTGCTGAATCCTTTGCACACACCGGCAACGGCGCCGGTGGGCAGTCCCCGCAAAGCAGGCCCGCCGTCACAGGCGGGTGCAGCAGATCTGGACAACGACGTCCCCCCGTGCGCGGCACGGCCGGATGCCGTGGTCGCTTCGACCGCCCGCCGCCGCCGCAAGCAACGACATGCAATCGACCGCCGCACGCACGCGGCACAGGAACACGACATGACGACAGGCAAAGTCACGCTGCTGGGCGCCGGCCCCGGCGATCCCGATCTCCTCACGCTGAAGGCCGTGAAGGCGCTGGCGGCCGCCGACGTGCTGCTGCTCGACGATCTCGTCGCCCCCGGCATCGCCGAACTCGCCCCGCACGCGCGCGTGATCCGCGTCGGCAAGCGCGGCGGCTGCCGCTCCACGCCGCAGGCATTCATCGAGAAGCTGATGCGCCGCTACGCGCTGCGCGGCGCGCACGTCGTGCGCGTCAAGGGCGGCGACGCGCTGCTGTTCGGCCGCGCCGGCGAAGAACTCGCGACGCTGCGCGCCGCCGCGATTCCGGTGGACATCATCAACGGGATCTCGTCGGGATTCGCGGCCGCAGCCAGCCTCGGCATCTCGCTCACGCACCGCGAGCACTGCCAGGGCGTCACGTTCATCACCGCCCACCGCCAGGATCACGGCGAACCCGACTGGGCAGCGCTCGCGGCGACCGGCACCACGCTCGCCATCTACATGGGGATGAGCCGCGTCGACAGCATCGCGACGGGCCTGCTCGCCGCATTGCCGGCATCGACGCCGGCCGCCGCCGTGCAGTGGGCCGGCACGCCGCACGAGCGCCGCTGGACCGGCACGCTCGGCAGCCTCGCGCATGGCGTCGCGGCGGCCGGGCTCGGCAGCCCGGCCGTGATGCTCGTCGGCGCGGCGATCGGCGAAGCCGCCGTGCAGTGCACGGATGCCGCCAGCGAAGCAACGCTGTCCCGGGCCGCGTAATGCGCTGCGTCACGCCGTGCCGTCCGCACGCACGCTCCGTTCACCGCAGCCGCGTTCGCGCCGGCTGCCGGGCGGGCGGACGCGAGGTCCCGCATCCATCGATGTCCGTCCGCTCCCCGCAACCCCTGTTCAACCCTTGCACCGCAGCCTGTCCGCCCCCGTTCGCGTCATGAGTTCGCCTGTCCCGCCCGCACGCCTGCGCGTGCTGCTCGTCACCGATACCGACAAGCCGATCGGCGAACTCGGCGACGCGCTCGCGCGCCTCGGCTACGAGATGCTGAACGACGTCGCGACACCCGCGCGCCTGCCCGCCGCCGTCGAGGAGCAGCACCCCGACGTCGTGATCATCGATACCGATTCGCCGTCGCGCGACACGCTCGAGCAACTGGCCGTGATGCACGCCACCGCGCCGCGCCCCGTGCTGATGTTCAGCCACGATGCCGACCAGGCGCTGATTCACGCGGCGGTCGGCGCGGGCGTCAGCGCGTATCTCGTCGAAGGGCTGTCGGCCGAGCGCCTCGCGCCGATCCTCGAAGTCGCGCTCGCGCGCTTCTCGCACGACGATGCGCTGCGCCGCCGGCTCGCCGATGTCGAGCGCGAACTCGCCGAACGCAAGCTGATCGACCGCGCGAAGCGCCTGCTGATGGACCAGCGCAGGCTGTCCGAGCACGATGCGTATGCGCTGCTGCGCAAGCGCGCGATGGATCAGGGGCTGCGCATCGTCGACGTCGCGCGGCAACTGCTCGATGCGCCACCTCAATGACCGCCATGAACACTTCTCCTCCCGCCGCGCCGGAACGCGCGCATCTTCGCCTCGGGTTCGTCGCATTGAGCGACGCTGCCCCGCTGATCGTCGCGCATAAGCTGAATCTCGGTGCGCGCCACGGCCTGACGCTGGAGCTGAGCCGCCAGCCATCGTGGGCCGCCGTACGCGACAAGCTGCTGACCGGCGAACTCGACGCCGCGCATGCGCTGTACGGGCTCGTATGCGGGCTGCAGCTCGGCATCGGCGGCCCGCAGGCCGACATGGCCGCGCTGATGGTGCTGAACCGCAACGGCCAGGCGATCACGTTCGCCCGTGGCCTCGCCGACGCGTACCGCGCAAGCGGCGACGTGCGTGCAGCGCTCGCCACGCTCGGCCGCAAGCCGCTGCTCGCGCAGACCTTCCCGACCGGCACGCATGCGATGTGGCTGAACTACTGGCTCGCGTCGCACGGCGTCGACCCGCTGCGCGACGTGCGCAGCGTCGTGATCCCGCCGCCCGAGATGGTCGCGGCGCTCGCGAGCGGCGAGCTCGACGGCTTCTGCGCGGGCGAGCCGTGGCACGCGGTGGCCGACGCCTGCGGCGCGGGCCGGACCGTCGCCGTCACGAGCGAGATCTGGCCCGATCATCCGGAGAAGGTGCTCGCGACCCGGCGCGATTTCGTCGCGCTCTATCCGGCCACCGCGCGGGCGCTGATCCGCACGCTCGTCGATGCGTGCGCGTGGCTCGACAGCGCCGCGCACCGTCGCGACGCAGCCGGCTGGCTCGCGTCGCCCGATGCACTCGGCGTGCCGGCCCGTCTGATCGCGCCGCGCCTGCTCGGCGACTACGGCGCGGGGCCGTTTGCGCAGCCGCCGCTGCCAATCCGCTTCCACGACGGCGGCACCGTGAACCGGCCGGATCCGCGCGACGGCCAGTGGTTCCTGTCGCAATACCGGCGCTGGGGCATGCTCGACGGCGCGCACGACGACGCGGGGATCGCCGCGGCGATCGCGCAGACGGCGTTGTATGATGCTGCGGTCGCCGAAGGCGGTTCAGCGGACCGGTGATCCCGATACACGGGATACCGGCACCACGGGGCCGCAGGGCTGACGCACCGCGCAACGCCTGACGCGATGTGCCGGTCCGCACCGGCCTCCGCGCTGCTCGGACGCTTTCTTGTCCGTGCCGCCAGTTCCGTCCCCGTCCAGAATCGATGCCGAAACGAACGCGCACGCCGCTCGACGTGCTGCTCACCGAAATCCGCGCGTGCCGCGCCTGCGAAGCCGACCTGCCGCTCGGCCCGCGCCCGGTCGTGCGCGCCCATCGCGATGCCCGTATCCTGATCGTCGGACAGGCGCCCGGCGCCCGCGTCCATGCGAGCGGGATCCCGTGGGACGATGCAAGCGGCAAGCGGCTGCGCGACTGGCTGGGCGTCGACGCCGACACCTTCTACGACGAGACGCGCTTCGCGATCGTGCCGATGGGTTTCTGCTACCCGGGCCGCGGCGCGAGCGGCGACAACCCGCCGCGCCCCGAATGCGCACGACTATGGATCGACCGGTTGCTCGCCGAACTGCCGTCGATCCGGCTGACGCTGCTGATCGGCCAGTACGCGCAGCGGCATTTCCTGCGCGACACGCGCAAGGCCACGCTGACCGACACCGTGCAGGCGTGGCGCGACTATGGCCCCGACGTGCTGCCGCTGCCGCATCCGTCGCCGCGCAACCAGGCGTGGTTCAAACATCATCCGTGGTTCGACGCCGAGGTCGTGCCTGAACTGAGGCGGCGCGTCGCGCCACTGGTGGCGGGCTGACCCGCGCACCCCGCGGATTCCGGCCGCGCCCGGTTCGCTGTACCATCGCGGCTCAACCGCGTCACGAACAGCAGAATCCTTCATGCCCTCCACCGCCCCGCCGCGCCTGTACGGGATGCCCGAACGCAGCGACCGGCTCGATTTCTACGTCCGCGACCAGGCGTCGCGCCAGGCGATCACCGAGCCGCACCGGCACGCGTATTTCCAGATCCAGTTCAACCTCGGCGGCGACACCGAGCAGCGGATCGGCGGCGTCACGCGGCCGTTTCCGCGCGGCGCGCTCGCGTTCGTGCTGCCGCACCGCGAGCACCTGATTCCGCATCCGGAAGGCGCGCACTTCATCGTGATCAACTTCAGCCAGGCGTTCCTGCGCGCCGATCTCGACGTCGATCCGCTCGATCTCGAGGACGTCCCCGCGCACCGTTTTCCCGAGCTGACACCGTTCCGCTTCCAGGAACATCTCGACTTCATCCTGACCGGCGACGCGTTCGACGAGGCGCGCCGTCTCGCGCTGTGCATGCTCGATGCCGACCGCGTGCGCACCTTCGGCTCGACCACGCTGCTGCGCGGCTACCTGCTGCAGCTGATCGGACTCGTCTGCACGCAGTACGCGGGCGCGCTCGACAAGCTCGCGCAGCGCGGCGCCCAGCGCGCGGGCCGGCGCGACGCGCTCGCGCGCGTGCTGCGCCACGTGCGTGCGAACCTGACCCGCGAGGACCTGACGCTCGCGGCCACCGCCGAGGCCGCGTTCCTGTCGCCGAACTACCTCGCGCACCTGGTGCGCAAGGAAACCGGCAGCACCTTCACCGATCTCGTGACCGAGCGCCGGATCGCGCTCGCGCAGTCGCTGCTCGCGCATACGAGCCGGCGCATCGCGGACATCGCGCGCTCGGTCGGCTTCCGCGACGAAGGGTATTTCGCGCGGCGCTTCCGCGCACGGGTCGGCGTGTCGCCGAAAGCATACCGGGACGCGAACGCCGCGCTGCCGGCCGCCGATGAAGTGCCGGCGGCCGGCGACGCGTAGTTTTGTCCGGTTAAAGCGCAGTTGCGTCGCATCCGGGCGCGCATGCGTCGGGTATCGTTCCATGCATGCCGGCCCGCGGCGCACTGCGCGGGCGGCGGCATCCGTCTTTCCATCGAACGAGGCCATCCGATGTCCGCATACGTCATCGACGCTTCCGAGCGTCCTTCCGTCGAAGTCGATCAATCGTCCGCGCGCTTTCCGGTGCGCCGCGTGTTCTGCGTCGGCCGCAACTACGCCGACCACGCGCGCGAAATGGGCGCAGATCCCGACCGCGAACCGCCGTTCTTCTTCACGAAGCCGGCCGACGCGATCGTCCCGGCCGGCGGCACCGTCGCGTATCCGCCTCTGACGAACGACCTCCATCATGAAATCGAACTGGTCGTCGCGATCGGCAAGGACGGCCGGTCGATCGACCCGGCCGATGCGCTGTCGCACGTATGGGGCTACGGCGTCGGCGTCGACCTCACGCGCCGCGACCTGCAGGCCGAGGCAAAGAAGCTGAGCCGGCCGTGGGACTGGGCGAAGGGCTTCGACGCATCGGGCCCCGTGACCGCGCTACGCGCAGCCACCGCCACCGGCCATCCGGCAAGCGGGCGGATCTGGCTCGCGGTCAATGGCGAAACGCGCCAGCAAGGCGATCTCGCCGACATGATCTGGGCCGTGCCGGACGTGATCGCTTATGTGTCGCGGGCGGTCGAGCTGAAGGCCGGCGACCTGATCTTCACCGGCACGCCGGCCGGCGTCGGCGCGCTGCAGCCGGGCGATCGCGTAACGGGGGGCGTCGATGGCGTGGCGTCATTCGAGTTCGTGATGGGGGCGAAGCCGTAAGGGCTTGCGCCCGCGTCGAGCCGGACCGTAATACCGACCTTTGCCCCATGCTCGCCCCCGAATGGTTCGGGGGCGTTCCTGTATGCGCACAAGACGCACGACGGCAAGGCCGTCAATGCCCTACCGCGCACGCACCGACACGAACTTGCGCGCGTTGTCGCGCTGGATCAGCACGGCGATCACGCCGCCGCGCGCTTCGAGCGCCTGCACGTCGTCCGGCGTTTCGAGCAGCGTGTCGTTGAGTTCGAGCACGACATCACCCGGCCGGATGCCCGCGCGCGCGGCTGGCCCATATACCGCATCCACCATCATTCCGACCGCGAGCCCCGTCGAACGACGTTCGGCGTCGCTCAGCGGATGCATCGTCAGCCCGAGCCGATCGCCGCCGTCAGCCGGCCGTGCGGCAGCCATCGCCACGCCGGCGGCACCGGCGGCACCGACCGTGCCCGCACTGCCGGCCGCGGTCGCGTTGTCGATCGCGTCGCCGCTCCCCGCGCCCGCCCCCGTGACCGTCAGCATCATCGGCGTGCGGTTGCGGATCAGCCGCAGCGGCGCCTTCCCGCCGGGCGGCAACGCGGTAGCCAGGTCGTTCAGCTCGGCCGACCGGCCGATCGGCTTGCCGCCGAACTGCACGATCACGTCGCCGGGCTTCACGCCGGCCGCGGCAGCCGGCGACCCGGGATCGACGCCGTTGACGAGCGCGCCGGCCGGACGCGGCAGGCCGAACGCGGCGGCCAGCCCGGCACCGACATCCTGCACGTCGACGCCCAGCACATTGCCGGAGGACGATGCGCGCTGGTCCTGCGCCTGTGCCTGCGCGTTGGCCCGCATCTGCGCCTGCACCTGCGCACGCACCTTCACGGCAAGCGCGATCGGAATCGCGAAGGTCATGCTCGCGTAGCGGTCGGCGCCGGTATAGACCTGCACCGCGATGCCGATCACGTCGCCCGCGCGATTGAACACGGGGCCGCCCGAATTGTCGGGATTGACCGCGATGTCGGTCTGGAAGAACGGAAACGGGCTGCCGTCCGGCAGCGCATGCGACGTCGCGCTGACAATGCCTGCCGTGACCGTGTTGCCCGAGCCGTCGGGCGCGCCGATCGTCATCACCGGTTCGCCGGCGCGCACCCGCGCCGAATCGCCGATGCGCACGACCGGCAGCTTCGTCGCGTCGACATGCAGCACGGCGACGTCGCTCTGCGGATCGACGGCCAGCACCGTCGCCTTCAGGTCACGACGATCGGCCAATCGCACCGTGACGTCGGTCGCGTCGGCAACGACATGCGCGGACGTCAGGATCAACCCGTCGGCGCTGACGATGAAGCCCGAGCCGCTGCCCGCGATCGCGCGCGGCGACGTATCGGGCGTCGGCGCCTGCGGGCCTTGCGTCGGCATGGGCGGCAGCGGCGCGCCGCGGCGGAAGAACGCGGCGAGCGGATCGTCCGGATCGAGGATCGCGAAGGACGGGCCGCCAGCCTGCTGGTCGGGCGCGGCGGTCATGATGGTCACGACCGCCCGGCCGTAGCGGTCGACGATCGCGGGAAAGTCGGTCGGCGTCGAGTAAGGCGGTGCGGCGGGCCTGCTCTTCATGACAGGCGGTGTGGCGGGCGGCGCGAGCGTCCCGGCAACGGCTGGCGGCGGCGCAGAAAAGGCAAATACGCCCCCGATCAACGCGGTGCGAAGCACGGCGCGAGCAAGCGTCTGGCGAACCACGGTGCACCTCCCCCGGCAGTCGCGGCGCCGATCCGCGCGAGACGCGCGGACGCCCGACAAGCACCGGTACACGCCTCCATTTATAGTCCACGCCGCCTCGAGAACATACGAATCGAAACCCGCATGCCGGCCGGTCGCGCAGCGGCGGAACCGCGACAGGATTCGTTCCGGACAAAGTCCGCGGTTCGTCAATCGGAATATTCACCGCGGATTGCAGGCGATGCGCGCAGACGCGATGTGTCCCGCCCCGCCGTCCCGCGCTACCAGGCCAACGCCAGAAAATTCCGCACCACCGCCGACGGATCATCGCGCCGCGACGCAATCGCAAGCCGCGCCCGCAGCGCGTTGCCCGCGACCGGCCGATACACGACGCCCGCGACCTGTACCTGCGTGATCGCGCTGGGCACGATCGACACGCCGAGCCCGGCCGCGACGAGCGTTACTGCCGATGAGATTTGCGGCGCGGGCTGCGCCATGCGCGGCTGAAACCCGGCGGCATTGCACGCGGCGACGATGTCGTCGAACAGCGCGCTGCCCGCTTCGCGCGGCACCTGCACGAACGCCTCGTCGGCCAGTTCCGCCAGATCGATCCGGCGCCGCCGCGCGAGCCGATGCGCAACCGGCATCGCGACGAACATCGGCTCCTCGTCCCAATCCGCCGCCCGCAACGAGTCCGCGATACGCCGCTCCGGACGCACGATCGCGACATCGAGCCGCCCGGCCGCCAGCGCCTCGAGCAGCACGCCGGAGGTCGCCTCCTGCAACGTCAGCTCCGTATCCGGAAACGCCTCGCGAAAACGGCGAATCAGGTCGGCCACTTTCGAATTGAAGGCCGCCGTGCCGGTAAAGCCGACGCGAAGCTGCCCGATCTCCCCGCGTGCGGCCCGTTTTGCCGCCCGTGCCGCGCGCTCCGCGTCGTCGAGCACGCGCCGCGCCTCTTCGGCGAACACCTCGCCGGCCACCGTCAATTCGGCGCCGCGTGCGGTGCGCTTGAACAGTTCCACGCCGAGTTCGCTCTCGAGCGCCTTGATCTGCTGGCTCAGCGGCGGCTGGCCCATGCCGAGCGTTTCCGCGGCCTTCGTGAAGTTCGACGTGGTGGCCACGGCCAGAAAGTATCGGAGATGCCGGAGTTCCATGCGCGATGCGATTTCGGAGTAGACGGGGGGGAGCTTCCGAGCCAGTCGCAAAACGTATGGCTACGGTTCATTTCATATATTGGACATATGTTTGAGCATCCGCAAGAATTTGGGTATTCCCTGGCACATCGGGTGCATACCATGTCTTCTCCTGCGATTTCTCCCGCCGCGACCCACGCTCCGAACGCCACGCCGGATACGCTGCCCGCCGGCGTTTCGCCGCGCTCGGCGGCCTACAAGCGCATCGCGCTGGCGCTCTTCCTGGCCGGTTTTTCGACTTTCTCGCTGCTGTACTGCGTGCAGCCGTTGCTGCCCGCGTTCGCGCGCGAATTCCGGATCGGCGCGGCATCGAGCTCGCTGTCCCTGTCGCTGTCGACCGGGATGCTGGCCGTCTCCATCCTGTGCGCCGGCGCGCTGTCCGAACGCGTCGGGCGGCGCGGGCTGATGTTCGCATCGATGACGCTGGCAGCACTGTTCAACGTACTGGCGGCAATTTCGCCGAACTGGCACCTGCTGCTGATCTGGCGCGCGCTCGAAGGGTTCGCGCTCGGCGGCGTCCCCGCGGTGGCGATGGCCTATCTTGCCGAGGAAATCGCGTCCGACGGGCTCGGCCTGTCGATGGGGCTCTATGTCGGCGGCACCGCGTTCGGCGGCATGATCGGACGGATCGGGATGAGCATGCTCGAAGAGCATTTCTCGTGGCGCACCGCGATGCTGACGATCGGCGTCGTCGATCTCGTCGCGGCCATCGCATTCGTGATGCTGCTGCCGCAGTCGCGGCGCTTCGTGAAGCGTACCGACCTGACGCTGCGTCATCACCTGCGTCTCTGGAACGCGCAGCTGCAACACACGCGCCTTCCGTTCGTGTTCGCGATCGGCTTCCTCGTGATGGGCTCGTTCGTGACCGTATACAACTACGCCGGGTTCCGTCTGATGGCCGCACCGTTCAACCTGAGCGCGACCGCATGCGGGCTGATCTTCGGCGCCTACCTGTTCGGGATGGTGTCTTCGTCGAGCGCGGGCGCCCTCGCCGATCGTCTCGGGCGCGCGCCCGTCCTCGTCAGCGGCATTCTCGTGTTCGCGGCCGGCCTCGCGCTGACGCTGTCGCATTCGCTCGTCGCGATCATCGTCGGGATCGTGCTGATCACGATCGGCTTCTTCGTCGCCCATGCGGTCGCGAGCGGCTGGGTCGGGCAGCTTGCCGGTTCGGCGAAGGGGCACGCCGCGTCGCTGTACCTGCTGTCCTACTACGTCGGGTCGAGCGTACTGGGCTCGGTCGGCGGCACGTTCTGGCAACACGGCGCGTGGGGGGCGGTTGTCGCGTATGTCGCGGTGCTGCTCGCATTGAGCCTCGTGGCCGCCCGCCGGATCATTCGCGCGGAACGCGTGCGGTAAGCGCCCTTCACGTCGCGCCGCGGCCGGCGCGCCGACTGCATGCCGCTTGCGGCTGCGCGCCGCGCCAGCTCAATCCCTCGCGACCCGATGCGCGATCGCCGACAACGTCCGCAGCATCGGCGCGAACGCATCGGCCGACGTATTGCCGAACCCGAGCACGAGCCCGTTGGCCGCCGACGTCGCGTGGATCGAAAACCCCGACAGCGGAAACGGCCCGATGCCATGCTCGCGCGCCGCTTCGACGATCGCGCGATCGCGATAGCGCGCCGGCAGCCGCAGCGCCAGATGCAGCCCGCATGGCCCGCCCTCGACCTGATGCGGCACGGTGAACGCATCGTCCAGCGCGGCGAGCAGCAGGCGTCGCCGGTCGCGATACAACCGGCGCATCCGCCCGAGATGCCGCCCGTACTCCCCCGTCTCGATGAAATCGGCAAGCGCGAGTTGCACGTGGCGCGTCCCGCCGCGCAGCATCTCCGGCAGCGCCGGCCGCACTGCGGCCAGCAGCGCGTCGGGCAGCACCAGAAAACCGATCCGCAGCGCCGGAAACATCGTCTTGCTGAACGAGCCGAGATAGACGACCGGCGAATCGGCCGCGAGCCCGTGCAACGCGCCGATCGGCTCGCCGGTGTGACGGAATTCGCTATCGTAATCGTCCTCGATGATCCAGGCGCGATGCCGGCGTGCGGCATCGATCAGCGCGAGCCGGCGCGAGATCGACAGCACCGCGCCGGTCGGGAACTGGTTCGACGGCGTCGTATAGACGAGCCGGGGCGTGCGCTCGCGCCAGTCCGCATCCTCCGCGCGCAGCCCCTCCGCGTCGACCGGCATCGGCACGACGTCGAGATCGGCCGCCTGCATCGCGGTGCGCGCGCCGCGATAGCCGGGCTCCTCGACCCAGACCGTATCGCCGGGATTCGTCAGCAGTTGCGCGCACAGCGCGATCGCGCCCTGCGCGCCTTCGGTGATCACGATCTGCTCGGGGTCGCAGCGCACGCCGCGCGTCACGGCCAGGTGGCGCGCGATCGACTCGCGCAGCGCGCGCTCGCCGAGCGGATCGCCATACGCGAGCAGGTCGCGGCCGGCGCGGCGCAGCGCGCGGTCGATCGCGTGCCGCCATGCATCGACCGGAAAATGCGACAGCGCGGGCACGCCCGGCCGAAAGGCTTCCGACTCGCGGGTGCCGATCAGGCTCGGACGAATCCGGCCGAGCCGTTGCGCGACAGCCGGCGGCGCGGCCCGCCGGCGCGGCGCCGCCGGCCGCGACAGGCCCACGACGCGCGTGCCGCGACGATCGGACTGCAGGAAGCCTTCGGCGACGAGCTGCTCGTAGACGGCTGCCGTCGTGTTGCGCGACACGCCGAGCGTCTCGGCCAGCGCGCGCGTGCCGGGCAGCCGCGTGCCGGCCGGCATCGCGCCGCCGAGAATCGCGTCGCGCACGCGGCGCAGCAATTGCCGCTGCAACGAAGGCGCACCGGCCGTGCGCGCGAGCGGTGCGTCGAGCGGCAGCGGCGGCGCGTCGCCGGAAAGAAGAGTTGTCGTCATCGGGGTATCGCGGCGTGGAGGTGTCGAGGGCATGGCGCGTCGATCGTGGCGCAATCAAGGCATCATCGAGGCACCATCACGGCACTACCGTGGCACCATAAATTTGTGCTCGTCTGGCGCTTCTCATGGTACCTCGCCAGGACTACGATCGTCTGCATGCCGGCATGTCGCCGGCCGCCAACCGAAGCGAGATCGACCTTGTCCACGCTCACCAACGACTTCCAGCAGCCCATCGGCCACCCCATTCCAGATTGGTCCGCGCGCCCGCGCCCGGAGCGCATCGTGCTCGAGGGCCGCTACTGCCGCCTCGAACCGCTCGACGCCGACCGCCATGCCGCCGACCTGTACGCCGCATACGCGCAGGCGCCCGACGGCGGCGACTGGACCTATCTCGTGCACGGTCCGTACGCCGACGAATCGGGCTACCGCGACTACGCGCGCGGTGCGGCGACGAGCGCCGATCCGCTGCACTACACGGTGATCGACCGCGCGACGAACCGCGCGGTCGGCACGCTCGCGCTGATGCGCATCGATCCGGCCAACGGCGTGATCGAGGTCGGCTCCGTCACGTTCTCGCCGCTGCTCAAGCGCACGCCGATTTCGACCGAAGCGCAGTACCTGCTGATGAAGTACGCGTTCGACACGCTCGGCTACCGGCGCTACGAATGGAAGTGCGACGACCTCAACGAACCGTCGCGCAAGGCCGCCGTCCGGCTTGGCTTCCGCTATGAAGGCACGTTCCGGCAGGCGCTCGTCTACAAGGGCCGCAACCGCGACACCGCCTGGTTCTCGATCGTCGACGGCGAATGGCCGGCCGTGCGCGCCGCGTTCGAAGCATGGCTCGCACCGGAAAACTTCGATGCCCAGGGCGCGCAGCGCGAGTCGCTCGTCGCGATCCGCCACGCGCAGGCACGTGCGCGCGACGCGGCCGGCCGCGCGAACGACGCGACGCGCGTCACGGTCCGGCCGCTCGTCGCCGCCGACGAAGCCGCGTGGCGCCCGCTGTGGCAGGGTTATCAGAAGTTCTACGAGACCGCGCTGAGCGACGCGGTGTTCACGACGACGTGGACACGCCTGATGGATCCCGCCGAACCGATGTTCGTGCTCGGCGCATTCGACGCGTCGGGCGCGCTGGTCGGTATCGTGCACGCGATCTACCACCGCTCGTGCTGGACCGAAGGGCCGTACTGCTATCTGCAGGACCTGTTCACGGCGGCCGACGCACGCGGGCAAGGCGCCGGCGGCGCGCTGATCGAAGCCGTCTACGAGCGGGCCCGCGAAGCCGGCGCGAGCCGCGTGTATTGGCTCACGCACGAAACCAATACGACCGCCCGCGCGCTGTACGACAAGCTCGCGAACAACGCGGGGTTCATCCAGTACCGGAAGGATCTCAAGTAACGCGCGGGTGCAACCGGTCGCGCTCAGCCGAGAGCGTCGACCGGATCCGCCGCCTCGCCGCAGGCTGGCGCAACGTGACGCCCGGCGCCGGCCGCGCCCGGCACCGACGCGGGGCGGATCATCTCGTCGCCGTTGACGGGCACCGGCCGCCGCACCGGCCGGTACACCGGCTCGCCCGGCTCGATCGCCTGTCCCGAGATCGCGCAGCGGCCCGCCCGCAACGCGACGCGCACGCGCCAGCGTTGCTCGCCGTAATGGCAGCGCCCGCTTTCGCTCCAGCGCACCAGCAAGCCGTCGTCGCCAGCCTCCAGGACCGTGACGAACAGTTGCGGCCGCAACGGTGATACGCCCGGCGCGACGGGCTCCGGAATCGACGCGCGATCGGCATCCGCCGGCGGCCGGACCATCCCGGCCTCTGCCGCCGACGGCATCGCGTCCCGCTCGTCCGCTACCAGCATGTGATACGACACGTATTCGCAGATCAGGCTTTCGATGAAGTTCGGCATGCTTGACGACATTCCGTGAAGATTGAAGCGGGCCGGCGCCGCGCTCAGGGGGCGCAGCCGCCACGGGCGGTCCGGTTGTGCCCTCCTCCCGTGATACCGCCACGCACCGCACGCGATCGGACATTGCCGGAGATGATACAAATTGAAGTTAACTTCAAGTAAAGGGGGGAACGTGCGCAACGGTGCGTTTCACTCATCGGCACAATGCGCTGGCACGACCGAGGTGACAGCGGTGACGGCGACACCGACCGCGCCAAGCGTCTCGCGTCTCGCGTTTCGTCTCAAACCACTGAGACGAATGTCCCGGCGTCTCATTCGGGCCACGTCATCGCCATTGCAGCAAATTTCGCGCGTTTTTCACGCAGCACCGCCTGACGTCAACGCAAACCGCCCTGCTGCATCGCACACCACCCGCCCCGTTTCTTCACTACGCAACCGCCCATTCGAGCTGGCCCCATTCCTGCATATCGGTCGCTCGCGCAATCGCGCGACGGACGCACCGGCCTCTTGCCGAGCGTCCGACGACAACCCGATGGAGACAGCAACGTGAGCACACCGGCACTGAACACCGCCCCCAGCATGAAGGCCGCCGTCTGGCACGGCCGCAACGACATCCGCGTCGAAGAAGTTCCCGTTCCGGCACACCCGCCGGCCGGCTGGGTCCAGATCCGCGTGCACTGGTGCGGCATCTGCGGCTCCGACCTGCACGAATACGTCGCCGGGCCCGTGTTCATCCCCGTCGACGCGCCGCACCCGCTGACGGGCCTGAAGGGCCAGTGCATCCTCGGCCACGAGTTCAGCGGCGAAATCGCGGCGCTCGGCGCGGGCGTGACGGGCTTCGCGCTCGGCGACCGCGTGACGGCCGACGCGTGCCAGCATTGCGGCACCTGCTGGTATTGCAGGCACGGGCTGTACAACATCTGCGAGAACCTCGCGTTCACCGGGCTGATGAACAACGGCGCATTCGCCGAATACGTGAACGTGCCGGCCGAGCTGCTGTACAAGCTGCCCGACAACTTCCCGACCGAGGCCGGCGCGCTGATCGAACCGCTCGCGGTCGGGCTGCATGCGGTGAAGAAGGCCGGCAACATCGTCGGTCAGACCGTCGTCGTGGTCGGCGCCGGCACGATCGGCCTGTGCACGATCATGTGCGCAAAGGCCGCGGGCGCCGGGCGCGTGATCGCGCTGGAAATGTCGGCGGCGCGCAAGCAGAAGGCGCTGGAAGTCGGTGCAACGGTCGTGATCGACCCGAAGGCGTCCGACGCGATCGCCGAAGTCAAGGCGCTGACGGGCGGTTACGGCGCCGACGTGTCGTTCGAGTGCATCGGGCACACCGCCACCGCGCAACTCGCGATCGACGTGATCCGCAAGGCCGGCAAGTCGGTGATGGTCGGCATCTTCGAAGAGCCGACGTCGTTCAACTTCTTCGACATCGTGTCGACCGAGAAGGAAGTGATCGGCTCGCTCGCGTACAACGGCGAATTCGCGGACGTGATCCGCTTCATCGCGGACGGCCGCATCGACGTGCAGCCGCTGATCACCGGACGCATCACGCTCGGCGACATCGTCACGCACGGCTTCGAGGAACTGGTCAACCACAAGGACCGGAACGTGAAGATCATCGTCCAGCCCGCGACCGACTGACCGACTGACTGACTGACTGACCGACTGACTGACCGGCGTACGACCGGCGTACGACCGGCGTACGACCGGCGTACGACCGGGACGTGGCCGCGGTACGCCGGCCGCTCAACCGCCTGCCGGCGACCACCAGACTGTCGCCGGCGTCTCGAGCTGCACGAAATGGCCGCTCGGCACGACGCGAACGCACGCCGCCGGACACCACGCCGTCCAGCGCCGGATCTCGGTGTCGACGTCGAGCAGCGGATCGCGGTCGCCGAATATCACCCGCACGCCGCCCGCCACCCCGGCGCGGGGCAGCCGCGGTGACGTCGGCCATGCATCGGCGACGACCGCATCGAACACCTGCCGGTCGAACGCGGCCGCGCGGGTGTCCGGTCGCGCGCCCGGCGCGCTCCCCCGCAGCAGCGCGGCGCCCGCTGGCACCCGCTCGATTTCGTCGACCAGGCAGGCGAACCGGGCGAAATCGGGCCGCGCGAGAAACGACTGCATCGCGGCGCTCAGTCGTGCTTCGCCGTGTTCATGCGCGACGACGGCGGACGCCAGCCGGACGAACGCCGCGCCGAGATCGCCGATCGGCGCGAGCAGCACGAGCCGGCCCAGCCGATCCGGCATCCGCGCCGCCAGGTCGAGCGCAAGCTGCGCACCGAACGCATGGGCCACCACGTCGACCGGCGCGCCGCTGCGCTGCGCGACCAGTCGCAGCTCCGCCTCGGCGGCACCGGCCAGCGCCCCGAACGGGCGCGGATAGAGCGCGACCGAGCGCGGCTGATCCCACCAGTGGATCGGCAGCGAGCGCCCGTACATCGCCCGCTCGGCCAAGGCGGAGCCCCCGGGGCCGCCGTGCAGGAACAGCGTGCGCGCATCGCCGTGCATGGTCTTCCCCGTTCGCGGCCCGTCACGCGTGAAGACTAGCCGAGGCCCGGCCTGCGCGCCTTAGTCAATTTGAATCATGGAAGGGCCGCGCCGGCGCACCTAGCCTACGACGTACGCGAACGCGTCATGCGCCGGACCGGCAGCGTCGCCCACTCGCCATCCATGGAGAATCGATCATGAAGCCCATCCCTACCCAGGTGCGCATGGCCGTGACGGCCATCGCGGGCGCGGCAGCCCTTTGCGCATGCGGCGGCGGTGGCGACAGCGGAACGCCCGCCGCATCGCCGACGTCGTTGCAGGGCACCGTCGCGAGCGGTGCCGCAATCGCCAACGCGGCGGTCACCGCGACCGACGTCAACGGCAAGACGGCGACCGCCACGGCCGATGCCCACGGCGCGTATTCGCTCGATGTCGGCCGGCTGAGCGCACCGGTCGTCGTGGTCGCGACCGATCCGCAAGGCCGCGCGGACCCGCTCGTGTCGGTCGTCGGCTCGCTGCCCGCCGCGGGCACATCGGCGACAGCCAACGTCACGACCCTGACGACCGCGATCGGCGACCTGCTGACCGCGAGCGGAAATGCGCTGGACCTGACGGCCCCGGCCACGCTCGCATCGAACGCGCAGCCGGCCACCGTCCAGAAGGCGTCGGGCACGCTCAACGCGGCGCTTGCCGACATCCTGAAACAGAACGGCCTCTCGCCCGCGAGCTTCGACGCGATCGCGACACCCTTCACCGCGAACCAGACCGGCGAGGACGCCGTCATCGACTCCGTGCAGCTCCTCAGCAACGGCAGCGGCACGACGCTCGTCTCGAGCGGCTCGCCCGCGCAGGGTTTGCTGTTGAACAGCCAGACAACCGCACCGTCTACGCCGCTTGCCGCGCCGCCCGTCGCCGCGAACTACCTGGGCTTCATGCAGAGCCTGCTGCAATCGTGCTTGTCGGCGCCGCTCGCGCAGCGCAGCGCGGACGCGAACTGTGCGGCAGCGTTCGATACGCACTACACCGACAACGGCTATACGAGCGTCAGCGACTACGTGCAGCCGCTGCAGCTCGCCACGTCGGTCGGTGCGAGCGTCGGCCAGCCGGTCACGCTGCAGTTCTTCCAGGATGCGAGCAACGTGCAGTCGGCACTTGTGCGAATTCCGTATGTCCTGACGGACGGCACCCCGGGCGCATTCGTCACGACCGTCCACCAGCTTGCGGCGCCCGTCACGCTGCCGGACGGCAGCACCGCGTCGTGGAACATCATCGGCAATCAGCTCAAGTACGATGCGCGCGCCGAATCGCGCGTCACGTTGCGCACCTTCCTCGATTCGTTCGCGGACAGCACGGGCAGCGCGGACGTGAGCCACTACGATGCCGGCATGTCGTTCATCTTCAATCCGGCCGGGCCGAACGCGTCGAACGTGAATGCCGTGCAGGTCACCGGCCCCGGCCTGCCGACCGGCGGGCTGTTCCTGTTCCGGTCGACCGCGTGCGGCACCGCGAACTACGTCGCGATTCCCGGCACGAAACCCGCGACGCTGCCGCCGACAAGCACCTTCACCGTGTCGAGCGATACCAACGAGTATCGCTGGTCATGGCAGACGGTGGCGGGCGCCGCGACGACGTTCAACCCGCCGGCGAAGTACTTCTGGGACACCTCGCAACTCGATCCGTCGAGCGTGCCGTTCTATCCGCAGTACACCTATGCGCTGTTCGACGCCAGCGGCAATCCGCTCGATTCGTTTACGGTGACCAGTCCGACGCCCGTCGTCAGCGCGAATCTCGGCGCAACGACACCGTGGGCGACGATCGGCCAGGACGTCGTCGCGAATTTCCTGACGCCCGGCGGCACGGCCGCCGCCGCGGCCGCGTCGGCCAGCGTCGACTGGACACCCGATCCGGATGCGCCGGCGCTCACCGGCGTGGCGGTCCTGACGCTCGGCAAGTCGACGGCGGGCGTCGACGGCTTTACGTCGGTGCCCGCCGGCGCGACCTCGGCCACCGTGACGGCCGGCGTCGACACGACCGGCGCACAGACCTGCAGCGGCGCGCAGTTCCTGCCGCTCACCGACGGCAATTACCGCATCGTGCAACTGCGCGCGAAAAGTGCGAATGGCACCCGGTTCTTCCAGAACATCACGTATCGGGACGGCACGAGCGCGCCCAACGCGTCTTGACGCGTCATCGATCGGAACACGCCATCGGGGAGACGCCGGCCGCCAGCGGTGCGGCCGGCGCACGGCCGCACCGGCTGTCAGCGTGTCGAATCTGCAACGTTTTCGTGCCGATACCGGCCGGCGGCCGCATCGGCCGGCCCGCCGAAGCCGCGCCGGCGGGCCTTTGCACGCAACTTGCTGCTGTTTCGGGGTTTCCACTCGGGCCCCGCGGCAGCGCCAGCCGACCGACGGGGCTGAACGCCAATGTCGATCGATACCGCCTTTCGAACCGCGATGGACGCGGTTCGCGCGCTGTCGGATCCCGACCCGCCGTGGGCCGCATTGCTCGATGCCGCCAGGCGTATGGTCGGCGCGGATGCCGCCGGCCTGCTGATCTTCAGCAGCGAATACGAACTCACCGCGCTCTGCCAGCAGGGGCTCGACGAGGCGGCCGAGCGCGACTACCGCGACCATTTCGCGGCAGACGACCCGATCGTCCGGGCCGGCCAGGCATCGGCCGATCGCTGGCTGGACACCGATCGCCTCAGAATCGCGCCAGGCGCTCGCCGCCATCCGTTCTACACCGACTACCTGCCGAGGCACAGCATCGGCCGGGTGCTCGCGTGCCAGCTGCTCGTCGATGCCGACACGAGGGCCGGCCTGACCTTCCTGCGTGCCACGTCGCCGGGCACACCCGCTGGCGCGGATGAAAACGCCCCCGTCCGCCGCTTCGTCCGCGCGCTGACGCAGGCGATGCACGCTCGATCGCGCGCGCTGAAGAGCCGCATGGACGCGCTCGATGCCGGCCTGTCGGGCTTCGGCGATGCAATGGCGCTGATCGCGCCCTCCGCCACGATCCTGATGCGAACCGCCAACGCGACCGAACTGCTCGTCGAGGGCCGGCTGCTGACATCGACCGGGCGCGCGCTGACGCATCCGCACCCGGCGCTCGCGGCAGGCTTGCAGCGTGCGATCGCCCGCGCGCATGCGCAGCGGCAGGCCGTGACGTTCTCGGTGCCGACCTCGTGGGGCGAGGGGCTGAGAATCGACATCGCACCGGCCCCCGCCGCCTTCACGTTCGCGAACGAACCCACGCTGATCGTGCGGATCCGCAAGAACAGCGCGTTCACCGTGCCGGGGCTCGAGGAACTGGCCGCGTTCTTCTCGCTGACGCCGGCCGAGGCCCGCGTACTGGCCGCACTGGTGGGCGGCCACTCGCCGGCCGAATATGCCGCGGCGACGGGAGTCGCCACGGCAACGGTGCGCAACCAGATCAATTCGCTGATGCGCAAGATGTCATGCAGCAGGCAATCGGAACTCGTCCGGCTCGGCACGCTGCTTTTTTGAAGGCGGCGCGGCCGACCTGCGGCGCCACGGGATACCGCAATTGTTGGATATACTTGACCGCACAACCTTCAAGCACGCCAGTCGGTCGTGCGTTCGCCCTTGCCTGCGCGGAGTTGCCCCCGTGAAACCACGAGCCGGCCTGATTCTCGAACTCGTCGTCAACCTGCTGCTGCCCTGGGTCGCGTACCGGGTCGCGCACCCGTATTTCGGCGAAACCGGCGCGCTGTACGCGTCGGCGGTTCCGCCCATCGTCTGGTCCGTCGTCGAATTCATCCGCTCGCGCCGCATCGATGCGGTGGCCGCCATCGTGCTGCTCGGCATCGCGCTGTCGATCGCCGGCATGGCGCTCGGCGGCAGCGCGCGCACGCTGCTGATGCGCGAATCGCTTGCGTCCGGCACGATCGGCATCGTGTTCCTGCTGTCGTTGTTCCGCGATCGCCCGCTGATCTTCTATCTCACCCGTGCGACGGTCGCCCGCGAGATGGCCGGCGGCGCCGCGCGTTTCGAGACGGTGTGGGCCGATCAGCCGGGGCTGCGCCAGATGCTGCGGCTGATGACCTTCGTGTGGGGCGCGTGCATGACGCTGGAGATGCTGCTGCGCCTGTGGATGGTCGTCACCTGGCCCGTCGAGCGCGTGCTCGTCGTGTCGCCGATCATGGGCTACACGGTGTTCGGCACGCTGCTGCTGTGGACCTTCTGGTACCGGCGGCGCATGCGCGAGCGCAACAGCGTCGACATCCCGACCCGCGACGGCGTCACCGAGATCGCCGGCCGCTGACTACCGGCCCCGCCCGCCCCACGCGTGCGGCCCGGCGGTACGTCACCATCGCTGGGGTATGATGCGCGGCGTCTCGTCCGACCCATGCATCGCCCCATGTCCCTTTCGCTTCTCCCCTGTGCCACGATCTGGCTCGCGCTGTTCGTGGCCGCCGCGTTCGCGTGGCAGCGCCCGCTGCACGGCGCGAGCATCGGCCTCGCCGCGCTCGGCTATGCCGGCGCGCTGGCGTTCGGCAAGCTGTCGCCGATCGTGCTCGCACCGCTCGCACTGCTCGTGGCCGCCGCCTGGGGCGTCGCGCCGGGCCGCCCGCTCGCGGTACGGATCGCCGCGCACGTCGTGTTCGCCGCGCTCGCGATCGCGCTGAGCCTGCACCTGGTTCCCGGTTTCCACAATCCGCGTGTGATCGAGCCGACGCGCTTCACGCCGGACGCCGTACCGTTCACGATGTACCTGAATTTCGACAAGCCGCTGGTCGGGCTGTGGCTGCTGTGGGTGCTGCCATGGGTCGCGCCGGACGTCCCGCCGGCGCGCGCGCTGCGCACCGGTGCCGTCGCGGGCATCGCAACGGCCGCGGCCTGCCTGGCCGGCGCGCTCGCGTTCGGGATGGTCGGCTGGGCGCCGAAATGGCCGGCGGCAGGCTGGATGTGGCTCGTCAACAACGTGCTGCTCGTCACGCTCGCCGAGGAAGCGCTGTTCCGCGGCTACGTGCAAGGCGGGCTCACGCGCATGCTCGGCCGGTTCGGCTGGGGGCCGTGGGCCGCGCTCGCGATCGGCGCGATGCTATTCGGCGCCGCGCACGCGGCCGGCGGCTGGCACTGGATCGTGCTCGGCACGGTGGCCGGCATCGGCTACGGCCTCGCATGGCGGCGCGGCGGGCTGCTCGCGTCCGCGCTCGCGCACGCGGGGCTGAACGTGATCCACTTCGGGCTGTTCACCTACCCGATGCTCGCCGCCACGCGCTGAACGCCGAGCACGGCGGCGGCATCCCGCCGGTTGCGCTCGGCGCCCGGTCGAACTCAGTTGAAACCGGCCACCGCGTGCGGCACATACGGACCTTCGAGCGCCGCGATTTCGTCGTCCGTCAGCTTCAATTGCAATGCGCCGAGCGCATCGTCGAGATGCTGCGGCTTCGAGATGCCGACGATCGGCGCGGTCACGCCGCGCTTGTGCGCAACCCACGCGAGCGCGACCTGCGCACGCGGCACGTTGCGCGCGGCGGCGATCGCCGCGACGGCCTCGACGACCGCCCGATCGGCATCGGCCGTCGCGTCGTAGAGCCGCTGGCCGACGTCGTCGCTTTGCTGGCGGCCGGTCGACTCGTCCCAGTTGCGCGTCAGCCGGCCGCGCGCGAGCGGGCTCCACGGAATCACCGCGATGCCTTCGGCCTCGCACAGCGGCAGCATTTCGCGCTCCTCTTCGCGATACAGCAGGTTCAGGTGGTTCTGCATGCTGACGAAGCGGGTCCAGCCGTTCTGCCTGGACGTGTACAGCGCCTTCGAAAACTGCCACGCGAACATCGACGACGCGCCGATGTAACGCGCCTTGCCGGCCTTCACGACGTCGTGCAGCGCCTCGAGCGTCTCCTCGATCGGCGTGCCATAGTCCCAACGGTGGATCTGGTACAGGTCGACGTAGTCGGTGCCGAGCCGTTTCAGGCTCTGGTCGATATCGGTCATGATCGCCTTGCGCGACAGCCCCGCGCCGTTCGGCCCCGGCCGCATCCGGTAGAACACCTTGGTCGCGATCACGACGTCGTCGCGCTTCGCGAAGTCGCGCAGCGCACGGCCGACGATCTCCTCGGACGTGCCGTCGGAATACATGTTCGCGGTATCGAAGAAATTGATGCCGGCCTCGATCGCGCGCTGGATGATCGGGCGGCTTTCCGCTTCCGGCAGCGTCCACGGATGCGTGCCGCGCGACGGCTCGCCGAACGTCATGCAGCCCAGCACCAGCTTCGACACGTCCATCCCGGTCGACCCGAATTTCACGTATTCCATCGCTCGCCTCGTCATTGAAGTGGGGTTGCGGGCGGATGCGCGCCGCGGTTCGGTGCACCGGACACGAACGCCGCAGCATGCATCCGCCGGACGTCGCATGGTAGCCCGCCGCGCGCAAACGCGTATCGGTGCGCGCGCCCGCGGCCCGGCAGCAGTCGAACGGACGAATCCATCCCTCGGCCCGCACGCATGGCGCCGGGCCGGGTCGCGCGTCGAAGGACGAACGGGTTACTTGATCTGGTCGGCGAGCGGCTGCAGGAACTCGGAGAACCCGGTCAGCATGATCTGCACGCCGATGCACAGCAGCAGGAAGGCGGACACGCGCTTCGCGACCTTGGTGCCTTCGCTGCCGAGGTAGCGCGACAGCAGCGCGGAGCGGCTGTAGACCTGCCAGATCACGATCGCCACCAGTATGGAGACGACGATCGACACGATGCTCGACAGCATGAACTCCGACAGCTTGTGCGTGCGGTTCGCGTTCAGTGCGATCGCGGTCGCGATCGAGCCGGGGCCGACCGTCAGCGGCATGGTCAGCGGGAAGAACGCGCGCGTCATGATCGCATTCGCGTCGATCGGCTTGACCGGTGTATCGCCGCCGCCCGCCGGGCCGTCCGGTTCGTTCAGCATCTGCCAGCCCGCGACGGCGACCGCGAAGCCGCCGCCGATCCGCAGCGCTTCCATCGAGATCCCGAAGAAATGCAGCACCGGCGTGCCGGCGAAGAACGCGACCATCAGCACGATGAACGCGTTGAATGCCACCTTCTTCGCGAGCAGGTTGCGCTCATGCTCGGTCAGCGCCTCGGTGCGCTCGAGAAACAGGAACGCAATGCCGATCGGATTGATGATGCCGATCAGGCCGGTGAAGCCGAACAGGATCTCGGAGATAAGGCGGTTGACGATCATCGGGACGAAGAAACGGTCAGGGCTGGGCCGGCGGCGCGCCGGGGGTCACGCATTGTAGAGCAAGCGCCCGCGCCCGAGACGCAAATCGCGCCCCGGGGCCCGGCGGGCCTCGCCACGGCCTCAATTCGCGCCGGGCTCCCATGCCGGCGGCCGCTTCGCGAAGAACGCGGCGAAACCCTCCTTCGCTTCCGGCGTGGCCCGCACGCGCGAGATCGTCTGCGCGGTGAACGCCGCGCGCTCGTCCGACGGCGGATACTCGCCGATCGCGTCGAAAAAGCGCTTGATCTCCATCAGCGCGTTCGGGCCATTGCGGCCCAGTTCGGCGAGCGTCTTGTCGAGCGCGGCATCGAGCGCGTCGAGCGGCACGGCCTGGTGGATCAGCCCGATCGCAACGGCTTCGCCGGCCGCGAGCTGCGTCCCGGTCAGCGCGAGCCGGCGCGCCTGGCGCTGGCCGACCGCTTCGACCAGATACGGGCCGATCACCGACGGCAGGATCCCGAAGCGCGCCTCGCTGACCGAAAAGCGCGCGTGATCGCTCGCGATCACGATGTCGCAGGCCGCGCACAGGCCGACGCCGCCGCCGAACGCATGGCCCTGCACGCGCGCGACCGTCGGCTTCGGGCACTGCCGGATCGCGCGCATCATCGCGGCGAACCGCTCGGCGTCGCGCAGGTTCGCCGCCGCGTCGTTCGCGCTCGCGCGCTGCATCCACTGCAGGTCCGCGCCCGCGCAGAACGCGCGGCCGTCCGAGCGCAGCACGATCGCGCGCACGTCGTCGCGCGCGCCGAGCGCGGTGAACGCATCGGTCAGCTCGGCGATCATCGTCTCGTCGAACGCGTTGAGCACGTCGCCGCGCCGCAGCGCGACGGTCGCGATGCCGCGCGCATCGACGGCAACCGCCAGGGTCTTCAATCCATCCATCGAACAGGTTTCCTCGGGGTAGTACAGGGAACGGCGAAACTCGGCGGCGAAGTTCAGGCGGCCTGCCGGCGGTCGATCACGCGCCGGGCCTTGCCGGTCGCGCTCGCGGGAATGCCGCCCGCGGCGAGCACCGTCACGCCGGCCGACACGCCGATCATCGTCTTGATCCGGTGCTGCAACTCGCGCGCGATCGCGGCGCGATCGCCGTCGGTCACGCACGCGGCGGCCTCGGAGCGCAGCTCGACCGCAAGGTCGAGCCGGTCCATGTGGCCGTCGCGCGAGATCGTGATCTGGAACTGCCCCGACAGCTTGGTCTGCGCGACGACGATTTCCTCGATCTGACTCGGGAACACGTTCACGCCGCGCACGATCAGCATGTCGTCGGAGCGGCCCGTGATCTTCGCGAGCCGGCGCATCGCGCGCGCGGTCGGCGGCAGCAGTGCGGTGAGGTCGCGCGTGCGGTAGCGGATCACCGGCATCGCTTCCTTCGTCAGCGACGTGAACACGAGCTCGCCCTCGCTGCCGTCCGGCAGCACTTCGCCGGTCACGGGATCGATGATCTCCGGATAGAAGTGGTCTTCCCAGATCACCGGGCCGTCCTTCGTCTCGACGCACTCGCACGCGACGCCGGGGCCCATCACTTCCGACAGCCCGTAGATGTCGAGCGCGTCGATGCCCACGCGCGCCTCCACTTCCTCACGCAGCGCCTGCGTCCACGGCTCCGCGCCGAAGATGCCGATCTTCAGCGACGACTCGGCCGGGTCCATCCCCTGCCGCACCATCTC
The DNA here is from genome assembly GCF_056930375.1 of Burkholderia sp. 10_S31. NCBI lineage: Bacteria > Pseudomonadati > Pseudomonadota > Betaproteobacteria > Burkholderiales > Burkholderiaceae > Burkholderia > Burkholderia sp. 10_S31. The sequence continues at coordinate 1,833,845 of NZ_JBXOWK010000001.1, read as the reverse complement.
GTCGATCAGGTTCAGCATGTACGACGGCGTGACGAGGATGATCTTCGGCTCGAAATCGCGGATCAGCTGCACCTGCTTCTCGGTCTGCCCGCCCGACATCGGCACGACCATGCAGCCGAGCCGCTCCGCGCCGTAGTGAATCCCGAGGCCGCCCGTGAAGAGTCCATAGCCGAACGCGTTGTGCAGCGTGTCGCCCGGGCGGCCGCCGGCCGCACGGATCGAACGCGCGGTCACGTTCGCCCACGTGTCGATGTCGCGCGCCGTATAGCCGACCACCGTCGGCTTGCCGGTCGTGCCGCTCGACGCATGCACGCGCACGACCTGCTCGCGCGGCACCGCGAACAGCCCGAACGGATAGTTGTCGCGCAGGTCGTTCTTGGTCGAGAACGGGAATTTCGCGAGATCGGCGAGCGTCTTCAGGTCGTCCGGGTGCACGCCCGCCGCGTCGAACGTCCGACGATAGTGCGGGACGTTGTCGTACGCGTGGCGCAGCGACCACTTGAGGCGCTCGAGCTGCAGCGCCTGCAGTTCGTCGCGGCTGGCGGTCTCGATCGGATCGAGGGCGGCGGCGGGGTGCGTCGGGTGAGTCATGGGGGTGCTCCTCCAATGGAGTGATGTCGTTATCGTGATCGGGACAATGGGGCAGGCAGCTAGCGAAACGTGCGGCCGGCCGCGTGCAATGCGGCGATGCGCGGCGACACGCGATAGCGGTCCTCGCCGTAGCTCGCCGCCAGGTTCGACAGCACGCGATGCACGCGGCCGATGCCGATCGCATCGGCCCACGCGAGCGGGCCGCACGGGTAGTTCACGCCCTTCTCCATCGCGAGATCGAGATCGGCGGGCGAGCACACGCCCTGGTTGACCGTATCGGCCGCCTCGTTCGCGAGCATCGCGACGGTGCGCATCGCAACCATCCCCGGCACGTCGGCGATGCCGATGACGCGCAAGCCGGCTTGCTGGAACAGGCCGACCGCATCCGCATAGGCGGCGTCGCTGCACTGGAGCGCGCGCGTCAGTGCGACGAGCCCGGCTTGCGCGTAATCGCGCGCGAGGTCGACGAGCACGAGATCGGCCACGCCGGTTTGCGCGGCGCGCACCGTCGCGGTGCGGCCGTCGGTCAGCGCGATCGACGCGCGGCCGGCCACGGCAAGCAGCGCGTCGGCATGCGCGCCGTTCTGCCGCGCGCCCGCGATGCGCTCGACGAAGCGCGCATGCAGCGCGGCGGCCGGGCCGTCCTGCGCGAACAGCGCGACGTCGGCCGGCGCGGCGCGCCGCGCCTCGAGCTCGGGCGCGGGCGGCACCGCGCCGTCCGCATACGAATAGAAGCCGCGCCCCGACTTGCGACCGAGGAAGCCCGCATTCACGAGCTCCTGCTGGATCAGCGACGGCGTGTAGCGCGGATCGTTGAAGTACGCGCGGAACACCGACTCGGTCACCGCGAAGTTCACGTCGTGGCCGATCAGGTCCATCAGCTCGAACGGCCCCATCCGGAAGCCGCCGGCTTCGCGCATCACCGCATCGATCGAAGCCGGCGTGCCGCCCTGCTCGTTCAGCACGCGCAGCGCCTCCGCGTAATACGGCCGCGCGACGCGGTTCACGATGAAGCCCGGCGTCGATTTCGCCAGCACCGGGCGCTTGCCCCACGCGGCGGCCGTGTCGTACAGCGCCTGCGCGACTTCCGGCGCGGTCGCGAGCCCGCTGACCACCTCGACCAGCGCCATCAGCGGCGCCGGATTGAAGAAGTGCAGGCCGGCCACGCGCTGCGGCACGCGCAGCCCGGCCGCGATCGACGTGATCGAGATCGACGACGTGTTGGTCGCCAGCACGCAGTTGTCATCGACATGACGCTCGAGCGTCGCGAAGATCTCGCGCTTCACGTCGAGCCGCTCGGCCGCCGCCTCGACGATCAGCGCGGCGCCCGCGAAATCGGCCAGCGCACGCACCGCGCGGATCCGCTGGCCGGCCGCATCGGCCTGCGCCGGGTCCATCCGGCCCTTCTCCGCGAGCCGCGCGAACTGCGCGCGGATGCCGGCGAGCGCCTTGTCGCACGCCGCCTCGTTCAGGTCGTACAGCAGCACGGTATGACCGGCCGCCGCGGCGACCTGTGCGATACCCGCGCCCATCGCGCCGGCACCGATCACGCCGACGACCGCCGCCGGCGCCAGCGCGCCCGAATTCACCGAATGTGCAGAAGAAACAGCCATCGCTTGCGATCCGTCATGAAGTGGAAGTGCGAGCGATTATAAACCGACCGGCCGGTAGATTTATGTCAGGGCGAGCCCGAATTTGTCGTGCAAGAGACCGTTACGAAATCTGCAAAAACAAAAAATCGAACGATCAGGGCACTTTTTATCGACCGAAAGGTCAATGAAAGCGTTCGAATATGAGATAGCGACCCTCGAACGCCTGATAAAATTCGACAAACCGCCGGATTTCAGGGGGAAACCGCGTGTCACGCCGCCGCTGCCGCCCATCGCCCGCCGCCCTTTCGGGGTCAATTCCGAACTGTCGGGCCGCCAGCCGTCACGTCCACGCGCCCCGCCATCGGCACCGGTCGCATCGAACCGTTTCATCCAGCGACGGGCTTCGGCCCGCCCGCGCCCCTCGCCGCCTCAAAGCGGCGAACTCGAGGCAGCACCGTTGCGTGCTGCCGCCCTTCGGTTTCATCGTCCTCGTTCGGCGGATAGTACGGCCGGGCTTCGTCAACCCGTGAAGGTGCGTCGCGCGCCGTCACTCGCATAAGGAAACCCTCCATGCCGCTCTCGTCCAACCAGCTCCCGCGCTGGACCCTCGTGGCCCCGCTTGCCGCCTGGCTGGTACTCGCGCTGTCGCGCGCCGTGCCGGCCGAAGGCCTCGTCATCGCCGTGTTCGCCGCTGCGCTCGCCGGCGCCGTGTTCGCTGCAGTCCATCATGCCGAAGTCGTCGCGCACCGCGTCGGCGAGCCGTTCGGCACGCTCGTGCTCGCGGTCGCCGTGACCGTCATCGAAGTCGCGCTGATCGTGTCGGTGATGCTCGGCGCCGGCCCCGAGAAATCCGGCCTCGCGCGCGACACCGTGTTCGCCGCCGTGATGATCATCTGCAACGGCATCGTCGGCCTCTGCCTGCTGGTCGGTGCGTGGAAGCACGGCGAACAGGATTTCCAGGGGCGCGGCGCGAGCAAGGCGCTCGCGGTGCTCGCGTCGCTGTCGGTGCTGTCGCTCGTGATGCCGAACTACCTGAACGCCGCGCCGGGCCCGTTTTTTTCGAAATCGCAGCTTGCGTTCGCAGGCGTGTCGTCGCTCGTGCTGTATGGTGCATTCGTATTCGTGCAGACCGTGCGCCACCGCGACTACTTCCTCACCGAGCACGACAGCGCGAACGAATCGGTGCACGCGGCGCCGCCGAGCAGCCGCACCGCGCTGATCAGCCTCCTGCTGCTGTTCGCGAGCCTCGTCGCGGTCGTGCTGCTCGCGAAGCTGCTGTCGCCGGCCGTCGAGCATGCGGTGATGAAGCTCGGCGCGCCCGAAGCGGCGGTCGGCATCGTGATCGCCGCGCTCGTGCTGCTGCCAGAAGGGCTCGCGGCCGTCACCGCCGCGCGCGCGAACCGTCTGCAAACCAGCATGAACCTCGCGCTCGGTTCGGCGCTCGCGAGCATCGGGCTCACGATCCCGACCGTCGCGGCCGTGTTCATCTGGGTCGGCCAGCCGCTCACGCTCGGCATCGGCGCGATGGAAACCGTGCTGCTGTCGCTCACGCTGCTCGTCAGCACGCTGACGCTCAGCCAGGGACGCACGACGGTGCTGCACGGCGTCGTGCACCTGTCGCTGTTCGCGGCCTATCTGTTCCTGTCGATCACCCACTGATGTCCATCGGCGCGCGGCACCGCGGATCGTTTCCGCCGTGCCGCGCGCACCACTTCACCTTCCCCCCGCTGCCTTGCGCGCCGCGATCGCCGCCGCCGGCTCGACGCAGTCTCACGTTGCAATATCGCTCGGGCTTCCTGCCTGGAATCCGTATAGCACGGCCGGGTTGTCGACGAGAATCGCGCGGCCGACTGCTTCGTCCGCCGCGCATGCGTGCAACCAGCCGAGCAGACCGGCATCGTCAGGCACCGGCGACGCGTTCGGATGCGGCCAGTTGCTGCCCCACACGCAGCGTGCCGAGTGCTCGCGCGCGAGCACGGCGGCAAGCTGCGCGACGTCGTCATAACCGGGCGCGCCGGCTTGCGACGTCTCGTAAGGCGCGGACAGCTTCACCCACACATGGCCGCGATCCAGCAGGCGCCGCAACGCAACGAACGCCGGCGCATCGGGTGCAACCGGTATCAGGAACTTGCCCGTGTGATCGACCACGACGCGTGCCGGCAACGATGCCAGCATCGGCTCGACGTCGGGCAGCGTCCGGCCGTCGAGCTGCAGGTCGATGTGCCAGCCGAGCGGCGCGATCCGTGCGGCCATCCGTTCGAGCTCTTCCCATCGGGCGACGCCGCCCGACAACGTCATGAACCGCACGCCGCGGATGCCCGCCGCGTGCAGCCGCTCGAATTCGACGTCCGGCACGTCGGCCGGCAACGTCGCGACGCCGCGCGCCTGCGGGCCGAGCGCGGCCAGCGCATCGAGCGTGCAGCGGTTGTCGAAGCCATAGCCGGTCGGCTGCACGACGACCACGCGCGCGAGACCGAGCGCCTGTTGCACGCGGCGATACGCGTCCACCGGCGCGTGCGGCGGACGGAACGTCGCCGTCGGCGCGAGCGGATACGCATCGTCGTAGATGTGGATATGGCAATCGCACGCGAGCAAAGGCTGCGTACCGCCGTGGTCGCGCATCATCGTGCGCCCGGCGCGGCGGACGCGTCGACCGGCCGCCAGCGTTCGAGCCGCGTCGCATGCGCGGCGTTGACCGCGCCGTTGGGCACGCGTGCGTCGAGCAGCGCGGCGAGTTGGTCGACCGTCTCCAGTGCCTGGTGCTCGACCGCCGGCCGCGTGAGCCCGCCGATATGCGGCGTGGCGATCACGCGCGGATGCGCGGCGAGTCCGGGCGTCGGCATCTGATCCGCCGCGCGGCCGACATCGAGCGCGCAACCCGCCAGCCGGCCGCCGTCGAGCACATCGGCAAGCGCCTGCTCGTCGACAAGCTCGCCGCGCGATGCATTGATGAAGCATGCACCCGGCTTCATCGCGGCGAACGCGTGCGCATCGAACAGGTTCGCGGTGGCCGGCGTTGCCGGTGCGAGGCACACGACGTAATCCGCGTCGCGCAGCAGGGTCGCGCAATCGACCTGCTCGAGCGGCGGGGTGTCGACCCGGACGTACGGGTCGCACACGAGCACGCGCATCCCGAACGCCGTCGCGATCGGCGCGAGATGGCGCGCGATCTGTCCGTAGCCGACCACGCCCAGCGTGCTGCCGCGCAATTCGCGGCCCATCCGCGGCAGCGGCGGCGTGCCGCGGTGGTACGCATCCGCGTAGCCGCCGATCCCGCGCGCGAGCTCGATCATCGCGCCAATCACCCATTCCGCAACGGCCGGCCCGAAGCCGGGGCTCGCCTGCGTGACCAGCACGCCGAATTCACTCGCCGCACCGACATCGACGGTACGGATGTCGACCGCGCAGCGCACGAACGCGGCGAGCGCGGGCAGCCCCGCGAACAGCGCGCGCGGCGCCGGCGTCTGCCGGTACGCGATGATCGCGTCGCATCCCTGCGCGGCCGCGATCAGCTCGCCGGTGCCGAGCTCCCGGTCGTACGGATTACACGTGACGTCCGCGATCGCCTGCAGCGCGCGCAGCGCCTTCGCGCCGAAGTAGTAATCGAACATCCCGGACGGATGAGTCACGTAGACGCGCGTCATGCGTTGCCTCCGTTCGATTCGGCCGCGCGCGGCGGCGCGACCGATGCACGCTCGACGAGCGTGACGCCCGGGAACACGCATTGCCCGGGCTCCGACAACGCGTCGCCATCGTGCCGCATCACGCGCCGCACCATCTCCGCGGCCATGTCGGTGACGGGCAGTTGCACCGTGGTCAGCGCCGGCCACGAAATCGCCGACAGGAAATGACCATCCATCCCGACGACCGACACATCGTCCGGCACGCGCAAGCCGCCGTCGCGCAGCCCGGCCATCAGGCCGAGCGCGAACAGGTCGTTGACCGCGACGATGCCGGTCGGCCGAGCCGGATCGGCCGCAAGCGCGGCACCGAGCGCACGCCCGACCTCGACGATCACCGCGTCGCCGTATTCGTTCGCCGGACCGCCGTCGAGCACCCGCGCATCTGCGCCCGCGTCGCGCGCCACCGCGAGAAAGCCGCGAATCTTGTCGCTGCGGCTCACGGTGATGCCGGCCACCGTCGCGAACGCGAGCCGCGTATGGCCCGCGGCGACGAGGCAGCCGGTCGCGAGCCGCGCGGCCGCCTCGTTGTCGGCCGTCACGTGATCGACCTTCGATTGCTCGCCGGGTGTCGCGCGGCGGTCGTAGCTGACGACCGTCATCCCGCGTTCGGCCGCACGTTCGAGGTGGCTTTCGTCGGCGAGCGACGAGATCACGATCACGCGCCGCACGCCGTGCGCGAACAGGTCGTCGAAGAACGACGCCTCCTTGCCCGCATCGCGGTACGTGTTGCCGATCAGCACGCGATGACCATACTGCTCCTGCGCGCAGGCCTCGATCTCGCGTGCGATGTAGCCGTACATCGGATTCGCCATCGACGGCACCAGCAGCCCGACGAGCGGCGTCTGCCCCGTCTTGAGCTGGCGCGCGAGCGTGCTCGGCCGGTACTGCAGCGCATCCATCGACGCCTTCACGCGCTCGAGCGTTTCCGGCTTCATCTGATCGGTGCGGCCATTGAGCACGTTCGAAACCGTGCTGACCGAAACGGCCGCATGACGGGCCACATCCTGAATCGTACTCATGTCGTCTTGCATTGAATGGGCTACAGGCCGAAATGGGCCGGCAGCCACAACGAAAACGCCGGCGCGAAGATCAGCGCCACGAGGGCGACGAACAGCACCAGCAGGTATTTCACCATCGGCCGCGCGACGCGCGCGACCTCGGTCCCCGTGATCGCGCAGGTCGTGAACAGCCCGAGGCCGACGGGCGGCGCGAACAGCCCGAGCCCCATCGCGACCACCACGACCGTGCCGAAATGCAGCGGATTGATGCCGAGCTGCAGCGCGATCGGTGCGAGCAGCGGCCCAAAGATGATCAGCGCCGGCGCGCCTTCGAGCACCGCGCCGAACACGATCATCAGCAGCGCCGCCAGCAACAGGAACGCCGTCGAGCCGTACTGATGGGCAAACGCGGTCATTGTGCCCGAGACGAGTGCCGGAATCTGTTCGATCGACAGCGCGAACGACACGCTCGACGCCGCCGCGACGATGAACAGAATACCGCTCGCCATCGACGCCGCGCGCACGAACACGCGGCCGACCGAGCGCCAGGTCAGTTCGCGAAACGCCGCCCAGCCGACCACGAGCGCATAGACCACCGCGAACGCCGACACTTCCGTCGACGTCGCGATGCCCGACGTCACGCCCTTGCCGATCATCGCGACCATGACCAGCGCGACGAGCGCGCCGCCTGCGAGCGGCAGCCACGCGCGACGCTCGACGAACACCGCGTCGATGTCGATCCGGCGTCCGCAGATCACGGTCACGACCGCCAGCGACGCGGCGAGCACGGCTGCCGGCACGATCCCCGCGAGAAACAGCCCCGCGATCGAGATATTCGCGACGAAGCCCATGATGATCATGTTCACGCACGGCGGGATCGTCTCGGCCATCACCGCGCTGCACGCGAGCAGCGCCGCGGTTTCGTCGGGGTCCTGGCGCGCGCGGCGCACGGCCGGCATCACGACGCCGCCCACCGCCGCGATGTCGGCCAGCTTCGAACCCGATACGCCGGAAAAGCACGCCGTCGCAAAGATCACGATCAGCCCGAGCCCGCCGCGCACGCGTCCGAAGATCCGCAGCAGCAATTCGACGAGCCGCGCGGACATCCCGTTCGACTCCATCAGCAAGCCGGCCAGCACGAAGAACGGCACCGCGAGCAGCACGAAGTGATCGGCGCCGGCCATCACCTGCTGCGAGTAGACGAGCAGCGGCAGCGTCGGGTCGGCGAGAAAGTACAGCAGCGCCGAGAACGCGAGCACGAAGCCGATCGGCACGCCCAGCACGAGCCCGCCGACGAAGCCGGCGATCAGCAGCGCCCCCGGCGCGATCGCATGCTCGGGCTGCAGCGCGTTCCAGCCGTACACGGCGCCCGCGAGCACCGCGCAGCATGCGAGCGTGCCGAGCACGCGGCGGCGCGGCGCGTTCAGCGCGTTCGCGAGCGCGAATACGCTCATGAACAGTGCGCCGAACATCATCGGATACACGTTGATCCAGCCCGGCAGGCCGCCGGTCGTCAACTGATCGTACGAACCGCCGAGCAGTTGCCAGGACGACGCCAGCAGGTTCAGCGACACCGCCGCGACGATCCAGTGCCCGATCTGCACGAGCGCGCCCTGCCAACGTGCCGGCAGCCAGCCGCGGAACAGGTCGATGCCGACGTGCTGGCTGCGCCCGAGCACCGTCGCCGCGCCGAAGAACACCAGCACGATCATCAGCGCGCTCGCGACCTCCTCGGCCCAGTCGACCGGGTCGTGCAGGAAATAGCGGAACACGACCGACACGAACACGACGAGCACGTCGGCGGCCAGCACCGCGGCCGACACGTATTCGATCCAGCGCATCGCCGCCTCCAGCGCGCGAGCGGCGGCGCGCACGGGACGGGCGGTGCCGGCGGCCGGCACGACGCTCGAAACGGAACCGGTATCCATCGCTCAACCCCGCGCGGCGGCGATCGCCGGGAACAGCGGCGCGGTGGCCGGATACTGCTTCGCGAATGCGACGTAGAGGCGATCGTGCATCGTCTGCCGCAGTGCGGTGCGCTCGGCGTCGGCCATCGGATGGAACGTCATCCCGTGCTGCTTCAGCGCCGCCTCCGCCTGCGCGGCCTTCTGCGTCGCGATCGCGCGCTGCTGCGCGGTCGCATCGGCCACCGCACGGTCGAACGCCGGGCGCAAGTTCGCCGGAATCCGCTCGAGCGCGCGCCGCCCCATCACGACGGTCATCGCCGCGAACACGTGATGCGATTGCCAGCACGACTTGACGATCTCGTCGAAGCGGCTCGCGAGCACGGTGGCCGGATCGTGCTCGAGCCCGTCGACGACGCCCGTCTGCACGGCCATGTACAGCTCGCCGAACGGAATCGGCGTCGGCACCGCGCCCATCAGCTTGAAGGTGTCCATGAACGCCGGTGTCGGCAGCACGCGCAGCTTCGTGCCCTTCACGCCCGGCAACGCCGTCACCGGCTGCTTCGTGAACACGCAGCGCCCGCCGAAGTGCGAACCCCACGTCAGCACCGAGCAGCCCGCGCGTTTTTGCAGCAACGTGTTCAGGCTGGTGCCCACCGGGCCGTCGAGCACTTTCGCGACGTGCGCATAGCTGTCGAACAGATAGCCGAGATCGAGCATGCCGAACTCCGGCGCGACCGTCGCCCAGATCGAGGAGCCGGCGATCATCATGTCGATCGCGCCGATCTTGATCTGCTGCGCGACGTCGCTCTCCTTGCCGAGCTGGCTGTTCGGAAAGTAGTCGACCCGGATCGCGTCACCGACGCTCGCCTTCAGGTTCGCGGCGAGGCGCTCGTACCACACGTAGTGCGCCGCATTCTGATCGGCCGGCATCGACGACGAGCAGCGCAGCGTCACGGTCGGCTGCGCCGCACGGGCGATCTCCGGCAGGCCGCCCGCGACCGCGAGCGTGGCAGCGGACGCCGTTTGCAGAAAGCGCCGCCGGGTGAAGGTTGTCATGGCCGTCTCCTTTGAGATTGCGCCTGCCGGCGCAACTGTATCGATTTAGTGTATCGATACAGTAATACGACGACCGACAAGGAAAAAATGGGGGTTTTCCCCCGGCAGGAGCGAAAAATGGGAGATTACGAGGCGGAATTTCCGGCCGGATGGGGTTCCGCGCCGGCCTATTTCGATCTTTCGGGGCGACGGCGCGCCTCAAGCGCGGCGGCAGATATCATCAGACAACTGATGTTTATTGAACGACGCCGCCATCCGCCCCTTCCGTCAGGAACTGCTCGACCATCGCGTTGAACACCGGCAGCGCCGGATTGTCGTTGTCCGCACGCCATGCGAGATACAGCTCGGCCGCCACGTCGACGCCCGCGAGCGGCCGGAACACCACGCCGTCGACATGCAGCTCGCGCGCCGATGCCGGCACGAGCGCCGCACCGAGCCCGGCGCGCACCAGACCGAGGATCGTGTGTGTCTGCCCGACGTAATGCAGGTAGTTCGGCAAGCGCCCGGCGCCGGCGAACATCCCCGAGATCATGTCGTGGAAGTACTTTCCCTCGTTCGGCGAATACGCGATGAACGGCTGCCGGTCGAGTTCGTCCGGGCCGATCCGTTCATACGCGGCGAGCGGTGCGCCCTGCGCGACCGCGACGAGCATCGGCTCGCGCTGCACGAGCCGGTATTCGAGCGGGTGGCGCGCGGCGCGCTGGCGCACGAAGCCCGCATCGAGCATGCGCGACGCCAGCGCGTCGATCTGCACGGTCGACACCATTTCGCGCAATTCGACATCGACATCCGGCAGCGCGTGCGCCGCATGCGCGAGCAGCACCGGAATCATCCGATACGCGCTGACGGCCGTGAAGCCGAGCGTGATGCGGCCGGCCCCGCCGTGCGCGACGCGCTGCGCGGCCTGTTCCGCCCGCGCGGAAAACTCGAGGATGTGCCGCGCATCGCGCAGGAAGCGCTCGCCGGCCGCGGTCAGCCTGACCTGCCGGCTGCTGCGTTCGAGCAGCGCGATGCCGAGCGCGTGTTCGAGCAGCTGGATCTGCCGGCTGAGCGGCGGCTGCGTCATGAAGAGCCGCTTGGCGGCGCGCCCGAAATGCAGTTCCTCGGCGACCGCGACGAAGCAGCGAAGCTGGTTCAGTTCAATCATTCAAATCTTGAATCAATCGATAGTCTTTTGATGTTAGACGCATATCAATACGATTTCTATACTCGGTTGCACCTGATGCGCGGCCCGCGCCGCGCACGACGACCGAGACTTTCATGACCACCGACATCCTGCTCACCCAGCCGCTTCCCGATATCATCGACGCCGAACTGTCCGCCCGCTATGCAGTACATCGGCTGTATGCGGCCGACCGGCCGGAGGCCCTGCTCGAGCGCATCGCGCCGCGCATCCGAGGCGTCGTCACGGGCGGCGCGAACGGGCTGTCGGCTGCGTTGATGGACCGGCTGAGCGCGCTCGAGATCGTCGCGATCAGCGGCATCGGCACCGACGCCGTCGATCTCGAGCGTGCCCGCGCCCGCGGCATCCACGTGACGACCACGCCCGACGTGCTGACCGACGACGTCGCCGACATGGCGATGGGGCTGATCCTGATGACGCTGCGCGACCTGGGCGCCGGCGAGCGCATCGTGCGCGCCGGCCGCTGGGGCAAGGTCGCGCAGCCGCTTGCGACGCAGGTGACGGGCAAGCGGCTTGGCATCGTCGGCCTCGGCCGCGTCGGCCGCGCGATCGCGCAGCGCGCGCAGGCGTTCCGGATGCCCGTCAGCTATTGCGGCCCGCGCGAACACCGCGACAGCGGCTATCGCTACGAACCCGACCTGATCGCGCTCGCCCGCGACAGCGACGTGCTCGTGCTCGCGGCATCGGCCGATCACGGCAACGTGCTCGTCACCGCCGACGTGCTCGCCGCACTCGGCAGCCAAGGATTCCTGATCAACGTCGCGCGCGGCAAGCTCGTCGACGAAGCCGCGCTCGTGCGCGCGCTCGCGGACGGCACCATCGCCGGCGCCGGCCTCGACGTATTCGTCGACGAACCGCACGTGCCGGCCGCGCTGCTCGAACTCGAGCGTGTCGTCGTGCAGCCGCACCGTGCGAGCGCCACGCACGAGACGCGCGAAGCCATGGGCCGGATCGTGCTCGCCAACCTCGCCGCGTGCTTCGCGGGACAGCGCCCGCCAACCAGCGTCACGAGCTGAGCGACGCACGCCCCGTTTTACAACATCAAACGAAACGCCTCCGCACGACGGAGGCCAGGAGACTCGCATGCCCAATCGATCCAGCGGCGGCGCTGCCGTCGCGGCCTCGTCCACCTCATCCACCGCATCGAGCACGATCGGCCGCGTCCGCTACACGGTCCTCGCGCTGATCTTCGCGGTTACCGTCGTCAACTATGCGGATCGCGCGACGATGTCGATCGCCGGCACCGGCGTCGCGCACGACCTCGGGCTGACGCCCGTGCAGCTCGGCATCGTCTTTTCCGCGTTCGCGTGGGCCTATGCGATCGGCCAGATCCCGGGCGGCTGGCTGCTCGACCGCTTCGGCGCGCGCCGCGTGTACGGCCTGAGCCTGCTGCTGTGGTCGGTCTTCACGATGCTGCAGGGCACGGTCGGCTGGTTCGCCGCCCAGGGGGCGGCCGCGACGCTCGCGCTGTTTGCGATGCGCTTCATGCTCGGGCTCGTCGAATCGCCGGCGTTCCCGGCCAATTCGCGGATCGTCGCGTGCTGGTTCCCGACCGCCGAGCGCGGCACCGCGTCGGCGCTGTTCAACTCCGCGCAGTACATGGCCGTCGTGCTGTTCACGCCCGCGATGGCGTGGCTCACGCATGCGCTCGGCTGGGAACACGTGTTCCTGTGGATGGGGCTGCTCGGCGTCGCGCTGTCGGTGCTCTGGTTCGCGTGGTATCGCGAGCCGCACGGCCATCCGCGCGTGAGCGACGCCGAACGCGACTACCTGCGTGCGCACGGCGCGCTCGTCGATCTGGAGGCGAACCGCGTCCGGCACCGGGCGCGCGTATCGTGGCGCGATGCGTCGCAGCTGTTCCGCCACCGGAACCTGTGGGCGATCTATGTCGGCCAGTACTGCATCACGGCGCTCACCTACTTCTTCATCACGTGGTTCCCGATCTACCTGATCAAGGGCCGCGGGATGACGATCATGGAGGCCGGCTGGGTCGCCGCGCTGCCCGCGCTCTGCGGCTTCACGGGCGGTGTGCTCGGCGGCGCGCTGTCGGACTGGCTGATCCGGCGCGGCGTGCATCCGTCGCGCGCACGCAAGACGCCGTTCGTCGTGGGAATGGCGATGGCGACGCTGCTCGTGCTCGCGAACGGCGCATCGTCGAACGCCGTCGTGATCGCGCTGATGACGGTCGCGTTCTTCGGCAAGGGGCTCGCGGCGGTCGGCTGGGCCGTGCTCGCCGACACCGCACCGGAAGGCATGGTCGGCCTGAGCGGCGGCGTGTTCAACGGCCTCGGCAACATCGCGGGGATCGTCACGCCGCTCGTGATCGGCTACTTCGTCGCGCACACGGGCTCGTTCGCGGGCGCGCTGTGGTTCGTCGCCGCGCACGGGCTGATCGGCATCGCCGCCTATGCGTGGCTCGCCGGCCGCTTCGAGCGGATTCGCGTCACGCCGGCCGCATGACGCCCGGCGCCGCCGGGGAAGCGGCCGCCCGCGGCATCACGCGCGCTGGCGGCTGCCCGGTGTCAGCTCGATCGCGAGCCGATCGAGCTCGCACAGGTCGTTTTCCAGCGCGGGCGTGAGCGTCATACGCAGATGGTCGAGGAAGGTACGGATCTTCGCGTCGAACACGGGTTGCGAACTGGTTACCGTTAGCTGCGGCAGAAAGGGAGTACGCCAACTTCACTTGACGCCGTTATCCGATTGCAAATCGGTACGGCCCCCGATCAGATCAGCGGCTGCATCCCAGGCGTGGCCACACCTCGCGTCAGTTCCCGGCCGGTCTGCGCCGACCGAATCACAAGTTGGACGTAACTGTTCATCGGCCCGTACGGTGCGAAGAATCGTTCAAACAGCTTCGTAAATATGACCAGACTGACCTCCCGAAGTGAGGTTTCGTCGAACGACAACAGGATTTCAATACCGCGCACGAACGACGGGAACTGGCTATTCAGCGACATCCATTTGATCGCAGGCTTGTAGTTCAGATCGGTGATCGCGTCGATGCAGCGCTGCGCGAGCGGCGTAGTGCGCACCGCATGGAGCCGCAAGAACGTCTTCAGAGCCGACAGCCCGTTGCGTGTAAGGTCAAACGGATGCGGCGACGACGTCGACAGTACGCGCCACAACGCACCATTGCCTCGCGCCAGCTCGGCCGTCAACGTCGGCCGCGTGATCAACTGGATCGGGCAATCCAGCGTCTTGTTCTCGAGCAGCAAATCGCCGGCCGTATTGCCGATCGGCAAGCGCGCCGGCAAGTCGCGATTGGTCACCGTCGTGACCACATCGATTTGCGGCAGCTTCGGTCGTGTCGACTGTCCGTCCAGCCCGACCAGCGACAACATCATGGTTTGCCGGCCGGGCGATCGGTCATCGCGATCGTGGAACGCGACCCAGTAGACCGCTGACGAATCAGGGCGTGGATCGTGGCCAAGGGCCTGGTATGGCCGCACCGGAATTCTGGGCCGATTGCTTTCGAGCGCTATGTCCTCGTCCTTGTCTTTTTTCTTGGACAACTCGCCCAGATAAACCGCGTCTATCGAATACACGCCCAGCGGCGCATGTTTCGCCAGTCGTACAGGCTGAACCGGATAGGCATCCTGCCCCTTCAGCACAATGGGCTGAGCGGGTTGCGAGAAAAGATTCACGACAGGCGTGCAGAACAGCTTGAACGCCGTTGCGCCGAGCGACGCAAGCGCTTGCGCGGCGAACGACTCGGCGGGCGTGTCGCGCAATACGATATGCAAGGTCAGCTCCCGAGCGTCGGGAGCGCTTGCGGCACGCCGCACGCGCCCCATGTCAAGCTCGACGAAATCGAACAGTTCCGGAAACGCGAAGTATTCCAGCAGATAACGATACGTGGTCGCAGTCCGACTGGTCGTTTGGCTATCTGGTAACAAGCGTTCGTTATCCGAGAAGCCAACCGGCGCGAACGGCACCTTCGATAGAGCCCGCCAGCGCCCGCATTGATCGACTTCAACGTACGCGGCGGCCGCGCGCAACAGCAAAGCGTCCAGCAGCGACGACACGAATGGTCGCTCGCCGGCAAGGTGGACGCGGATGGGACCATCCGGAATAGCGGCCGTGAACGGACCGGCGGCCGACGTGAAGCTGATCGACAGCACGCCTGTTGCGTCGGCGGGCAATCTCACGGCTGACGGCGCCAGCGTCGTCGGTGCATACCGTGCAGACTGTATTTGCAACGGCGAGATGGTCACATCGTAGGTCGTCCGGAATCGCACCGGGGCGTTGCGCGCGTTCAGCGCCGCGCCGCGCGGCACGACGATCGGTTCCGTCAGTTGACCGACGATCGCCCGCGGCTCGAATCGAGCGATCGCGCACGACGGCACGGTTCGCAGATAGTGCGGGTGGACAATCTCAAGCAGCGCCTCGGTGAATTCGGGATAGTCGTCTGCCAGCTTCGAATCGAGGCGCGCCGCAAGAAACGAAAAGGTCTGGATCAGACGCGCCACATGCGGATCGTCGGTCTGGCCGCTCTGGATACCGAGCCGGGTGGCGATCTTCGGATAGCGGATAGCGAAATCGCCCAGCGCTCGCGCGAACAACCCGAGTTCGTATTCGTAATGCGACAGCAGATGATCCATTCAGCTACAGCCCCAGTCGGTCGGGGCGCACGAGCGTCGGGCCGACGAAGATAAGTTTGCGCAACGCCGCTTGTGGACCGTACGGCTGCATCCGGAAGTGCGGCCGCCGCCAGTGACCGCTCACTGCGCGCTGTACGCTGTCCGATGAAACTGATCCGGCTGCCTCGGCGTCGAGAATCGCGGGACCGACGACATGTCGGTCGTAGAGTTGTTCAATTTCCGCAAGCCGTTCCATACGCTTGCGCTTGCCGAGCCCCGGAAAATGACGCGGCGCATTCGAATAAGCGCGATCATGAACGACCTGCGCGTCGCGCGCGTCGAGGTACAACAACATCTTGATCGCATAGTCCAGGGCGTTGCGCCAGAATTGCTGAGCGCCAGGCGGATCGTGCAATCCGTCAGCCGCGGGTTGTTGAAACAACTCGTCCATCAATTCACGGATCGTCTTGTCAGGGTTCTCCAGCGGCAGCGTAATCGAATCCATCGTTGCACCGTCGCCTGGGCCACCAGCCACTAACCATGTCGCGAATCCGATCGACCGGTCGTTCTTGAAGATCGCGATCGCCTCAATATCGCCCGCTTGTTTCCAGCGGGTGGGTTCGGGAATGATGCATAGCGTATCGGTCGGCATTTTGAGCATGCCGATCGGCACATCCTCCGCGATATAGGCGGCGTCGAGCAGGCGGTGCAGCGGTGGGGTCGGCTCGTAAAAAGCCCCTTGTCGTACCTCGAACGCCAGCCACACAGCGCTGTACTGGGCTACCCCGGCGAGTACGTCGGCCGAGCGGCCGTCAGCGCCGTGCGGCAAGAGGTCCCGCGTGAAGCGATCGAAATAGCGCGTCAGACGCAGGATGCCGTGCGACCGGAGCATCTCGGTCAGCGTCGGCGACGCCACGCGGTCCGTTGCGGTTCGCAGCGCATCCCACGCGGCGAGTGCACCCGTTACCCGATAGCGAACCGGTCCAGGCAAGCGAGCGAGCTTCGGATCGGTGACGGCATCGCCCGAGCGCATCAACGCGGTAACGAGCTGCTGACGAATGTCGGCGCGCAGTGCTTGACGCTGGGCATCGGACACTAAAACGGTATTGCGTGGCGGTACGCCGGCCAATGCGGTTTCCTTCATCCGATCCGTCGACTCCCTCAGACGCAATGCCGTTTACTCAAGTGATGAAATCAATTGCGCACCGCACTCGGTCAGGTCACCATGAAAAGCAACCGGCGTACCGTGGTGATTGCGCGTGCTGTTTTGCGGAATGATCCTGAACTGGCCGCCACACTTCGGACACCATGTCAGGTGATCCTTCAAGGCAACCGGAACGCCCTGCGCCGTCAGATCGTCGCTCGCGGTGATCACTTCGCCGCCGTGGGTCGTCTTGTCGTGCAGGCGAATCACGCCGCGCCCGTTTTCGTCTTTCATCGTCTGCTGACTCCTGTTCGCGTGATCATCTGGGCTGAATTCCAGTCATGTTGCGCGAGTCATCGGCTTGTCGAGCCAAGCCGCAGCGTGCATTTGACCATCCGTTTCGCCGATCCAGTCTTCGGATCGAGCCTTCGGGTCATTCGGGTACTCGCCGCGCTGCTGGGCCAGCACCGTGTCTCCCCATCCGACAGGCGTTCCGGTGCGAGGTTCGGCATAAAGGTCATCGGATGCGATCGTGGAGATTTGCTCGATCGCAGCAGGCCAGACCGGATCACGGCAGGTTGCGTTCGCCATGATGCGCATGACAGTAAAGATCAGAATCGCCGGCATCATCAGCAGACGGATGAAGAGCGATGCGCGCATCCCGAAGCCATACAGCGAAAACAGGAACGACTCGCGCGGCGTTTCTCGCTGCGTGTGAAACAGCATCGGTTTAGGCAATCCGTTCGGACCATCGTTCATGTACACACGCCAGTAATTCCATTGCGCGAGCGCCATTTCAACCTGCAGCTTGCCGGTCCATTCTCGGCCGATCGAGAACACACGAGTGACATTGCCGTGGTCGTCGACCGTATAGTGCCGGATGTGGAAAATCGTACCGAAAGACGTGTCCTCGCGATGCAGACAAAAAATCGAATCGTCTGTCCAGGGCACTTCCCAAACGACATCACCCTCGCCGGGCTTCGCAAAAAAGCGGCGTGCACGAATCGCAAAAAGTTTGCGGGCTTCTCGATGGAAACGGATTGGGTGATAGCGCAGACCAAAGAATAGGCCTTTTCCGAGCTTACAAGCAATTCCACCAAACAACACCACGAATAAAACGGCCATCAGATTTGCCAAAAACAAATCTGATGATGAAGCGCCCTCGATATGCGTATAGCTATATAGATATGGTCCATACAAAGCCACCAGAAATGCAACGAAAACACCCGTAATAAACCATTGCCTCTCTAAAAATGACGGTTCAATCACATCCATGAAAATTGAGTTGATGCTGAACGTTGAACCGAAATCCTGAACATCTGGGCCAATGGATCGATTAATAGGTAAGCGATGCGCTAGATCCCACGCAGGTATCGGCTTGCCAATATACTTCTTCACGAAACGTTCGTTCATGCTTCAGCCTCCTACTGCTGAGGTGAAAGCCTTGATTTCCGCATCGATCGAATCGTAGTGTTCGCCCTTGCTGAATTTGCAACGCGAAACCCAATCCTTGAGGGCTGACGCCTTGAATATCGCAATTGCAATTCCTATCATGATCGAAAAAATCAGGGCCGGCCAAAAAAGGCGGCTAGCTGAAGAGACGAAATCATCACGCCCGCACTCCGCCAGATCGTTGTGAAAAGCGACCGGCGTACCGTGGTGATTGCGCGTGCTGTTTTGCGGAATGATCCTGAACTGGCCGCCACACTTCGGACACCATGTCAGGTAGATCCTTCAGGGCAACCGGAACGCCCTGCGCCGTCAGATCGTCGCTCGCGGTGATCACTTCGCCGCCGTGGGTCGTCTTGTCGTGCAGGCGAATCACGCCGCGTCCGTTTTCGTCTTTCATCGTCTGCTGACTCCTGTTCGCGTGATCATCTGGGCTGAATTCCAGTCATGTTGCGCGAGTCATCGGCTTGTCGAGCCAAGCCGCAGCGTGCATTTGACCATCCGTTTCGCCGATCCAGTCTTCGGATCGAGCCTTCGGGTCATTCGGGTACTCGCCGCGCTGCTGGGCCAGCACCGTGTCTCCCCATCCGACAGGCGTTCCGGTGCGAGGTTCGGCATAAAGGTCATCGGATGCGATCGTGGAGATTTGCTCGATCGCAGCAGGCCAGACCGGATCACGGCAGGTTGCGTTCGCCATGATGCGCATGACAGTAAAGATCAGAATCGCCGGCATCATCAGCAGACGAATGAAGAGCGATGCGTGCATCCCGAAGCCATACAGCGAAAACAGGAACGACTCGCGCGGCGTTTCTCGCTGTGTGTGAAACAGCATCGGTTTGGGCAATCCGTTCGGACCATCGTTCATGTACGCGCACCAGTAGTTCCACTGCGCGAGCGCCATTTCAACCTGCAGCTTGCCGGTCCATTCTCGGCCGATCGAGAACACACGAGTGACATTGCCGTGGTCGTCGACCGTATAGTGCCGGATGTGGAAAATCGTACCGAAAGACGTGTCCTCGCGGTGCAGACAAAAAATCGAATCGTCTGTCCATGGCACTTCCCAAACGACATCACCCTCGCCGGGCTTCGCAAAAAAGCGGCGTGCACGAATCGCAAAAAGTTTGCGGGCTTCTCGATGGAAACGGATGGGACGATGGCGTAGACCAAAGAACAGGCCGCGCCCGAGCTTCCAGACTATCGAACCAAAAAGGGCTACAGGCACAAACGCTAGGCTGTCCATTACGAAGTCGCCTGATTCTCCATTCGCATGGGTCAGAACATAGGCGTATGGCCCGATCCCCATGCATAGGAAAGCGAGCACGACACCGGTGACGAACCATTGCTTTTCTAGAAAAGACGGCTCGATCACGTCCATGTAGGTGGAATTGACGCTGAACGTTGAACCGAAATCTTGGACATCCGGACCGACGGATCGATTGATCGGCAAGCGATGCGCCAGGTCCCACTCCGGCACTGGCTTGCCAATGCATTTCTTCATTACACGTTCGTCCATGTATCAGCCTCCCGCTGCTGAAGTAAAGGCCTTTAGCTCTGCCTCAAGCGAGTCGTAGTGTTCCCCCTTACTAAATTTGCAACGCGAGACCCAATCCTTGAGGGCCGACGCCTTGAATATCGCAATTGCAATCCCTATCATGATCGATAAAACTAGAGCGGGCCAAAACAGCGGCAGGCTGAAAAGTGCGGCGGCAGCTACATATGCCCCAAGAATTCCGCTCGCCAAATAAAGTCTAGCAAGGTTCTTTTCGCCATTATTCCAAGCCTCAGGCATATTCTTGAGGATGTCATATCCGGCCAAGAAGATGCCAGCGGCCGCACCAAATATACGACCTACTCTCATCCCAACCTCCGCGCCTCCTTTCGTGACGCCCCACCCCTTCATGAGATATGCCGACAACGGATGGGCTGATGCTTTCACTACGGTCTCCGATGAATACTCAACGAGCGTTCCTATAATCGAAACAACCGCACCGATGCCCTTCAGACTCGTTTCGGTTTGATTGAACTGATCGCGGTCGTTCCAGTCCTTGGCAGCGAAAGCCAGCGTCGCCATCTGAAAGATCACCGTCACGACCCCCAAGTTGAACTCTGTCGACGAATTGAGCCACTTCTTGGCCGTATCCACGCCCGGCACTCGCACAGCCTTGATCGCGCTGGCTTCCAGCTTCCCGTCCCGGACAAGGGCGTCCACGTCCATCTCATAGGCGACCACATTCGGGTCGCTCGGTGGCGCCATTCTTATAACCTGCTTCCCGACCTGGGTCGCCGACTGGCGCTGATCGGTCCGATTACCGTCCAATTTGACACCCAATTCTCGAGCCTGCTGCAAGGCCCAGTCGCGAATGGCAAGCTTGCTAACTTGCGACGGTTTGATCCGGACACCGGACTGTATCGCCAAACGAATGGTCACGAAACCGAGCGCCGAACCTCGCGTGCCTTTTGTGAGGACATCGACGATGTGATTACCGGTGGTCACGACGAGCCGGTCCCACAGGTCAGCTGCCTTACCGAGTTTCTCGATATTTTTGAACGCTTCCTTGTAGAGGTTCAGGAAGTTCTCGTACTGAATATCAGACCCGTGCACCTGTGCGTCCGCCGCCTTGATCAGCGTCTCCTGATTGAACATCAGGGCACGCGCATACAGATTGCGAATATTTGAAGCCTGACCATTCAGCCAATCGTCGAGCACTTTCTTGCAAGCCTCAGTTCCAACCGCAGCACCAATGGCCTGCGCGCACGACTCGCTGTATGCGTAGCCACTCCGAAGATCCTGCCGGTCATGAACACCTGCCATCCATTCGGCGAGTAACTGCGAACCGAGCCATGCCGCATGTGCTTGCACCAAGGGCTTCCATGTCGGATTGAAGGCTTCGAGCGCTTGCTGATACTCCTTCGGGAAGCGTTTCAACGCGTCTTCGTCGAGCACGCTGGTTCGTTTTCCATCGGGACCGATCTTAAACGCCGCATCATCCCACGCGTCGTCCGCTGATTCTTGCGCGGTCTCCGGCACGTTTTTCGAACGCCTATTGTCCTCATCCATAGCTTTCTGGAAACTTCCGGTCTTGATCCATCCCTTCGCAACGCGATACAAAAAGGCAATATCCGCCGTGTCACCTGACATTGGGGTGGGAGGCATCGTAGAGCCATTCGCCATATTTGCCGCTTCCGACGCGGCGTAACTGAATTCGGTCGCGGCTTTCGCATTGGCTCGAATCCCGGCCTCGGCACGTTCGAGCAATTGCGCCGACGTCCACTTCCAGTACACCTGTTCGTCGAAACCGTTGTTCAGGTTGGGGACGGTCAGTTCGGCGAGATCGTTGGTGAGGCCAACGGGATCATTGACCGCGAACACGAAGCCCTTCTTGTTCGGCGACTCGGCCATCGCGTCGCCGATTCGTTTGGCAACGTTGCGCTGACGCAGACGGATCTCGTCCTTGGGCGCGCGGTTGCTGAAGCCGAACGCAGCCTTCATCGCCTGGGCATCCATCGCGAAATGCGCGATTTTGCTCTGGGTGACTTGAAATTCGCCCGTGTCGGTTGCGCCTCCGCTCAGCATCGCGGGGATATTGACACACTGCATATGTTGCTTGCGCCAGGCCGAGTCGTTGATTTTATTGTGTACGAGGTCCTTGGTCCATCGCACGTTCGACCAACCAATCCAGAGGTTGGTCGCTTCGTCGCTTCCAGGCGTATGTTGAACGCTGACGCACCGACCCAGCGACTCAAAGTCCGTCTCGGCACGCGCGACGCAACTTTGAGTGAGTGCGCTTTTGGCGTCCCCCGGCGGTGGTGTCGTGTCGGGCGGGAAATACCACAGACTGCCATCATCCAGGACCATATAAGCACTGAGCCGTTTGCGCTTCTCGTCGTAGGTGTACAGATAGCCTTGGCGCAGTGCACGCAACGTGTATTTGGCGGAGGCAACTGCTTGGGGCGCGCGGTCGTCAATTTTGAAATTGCCGGACAGCGCCGGGGCTTTCGCCGCGCCACGCGGACAGGCGATTGCGTATCGCACGGGATAGATCAACAGCGATTGTCGATCGCACAGCGGGCAACCTTTGGTTGTCATGGTTTTGGTCCTGGAGTTTCGGAGTCAAGTGCAAAATCGTGTCGCAAGTGCTGCGATGCATACTCGACAAGCACATCGACATCCATGGCGTGGCCGCCCAGAATCGCTTCACTGAACACCCGGTCCAGTGCGATGGGGAATTGCACAGCCTGCTCGGCTGACATCGCGGGTAGCCTGCGTAGCACCCGATCCGCAGCTTCACTGCAATTGATGCGCGACCATTGCTCGGGGCGCGGCCAGCCGGACGATTGATCGGCATTCCCGGCGCCAGCGCCGGGACGCGATACGCGCCAGCGGTACCCGGCCCACGCGAACTGCCACGCCTGAATCGGGCCAAACAATCCCCGTTGCTGAGTCGAATCGAGCACCGCGAGCATCAGGCTCAGCACACGCGGATCGTAGTAACGCCAGAATGCTGGGTTGCCGTCCGCTCCCGGACCGACCAGATTACGCGCGAGGTGCTCGCAGATTGCGTCGGCAGTCGCTTCGCTGTCCAGCCATGCGCACACCACCGGTGGGCGTTCGATATGGGTTTCCGCGATCCAGTACGCGGTTGCCAGCGTACGCGCTTCGTCGTCCAACGCAGCGATGTCGACGAGTTGGGGCATCAATTCCTCGCGGTGTGCCAGCACGCGCGGCGTACACGGACGCATATCGAGTGCGGCCAGCTCAGGTGCATGAGCCAGCATCGTGGGTTCGACCAACAGGAAACCATGTGTGAGCGGCCCCGAGGCGTCAGGGGCGACTTGCAGGGGAGAAATCGTCATATGTCTTCGCTCATGTCAGTGCGACCGATGCTTGGCCAGCCTGGGCGGCGCCACTTGCAACCTGTTCACACAGATCATTGCCGGGGAACTTGGCCGGCACGCTTTCCGGTCCCACCGTATCGTGACTGCCGGCGTGAATCTTGTTCTCGCCGGGCGTATAGCCCACGATGCCCTTCGCACTGACCTCAAGCTGACTGTTTCCTGCAGTCAAGCGTATCCCCTGCTTTGCAGTGATGTTGATCCAGTCCGTCGTGCTGATGATCGCAACGACCTTCTTCGCCAGCAGTTCCAACTCGTCGTTTTCTGCATGCACCTGGACCTTGCCGCTCGCGGCGATCAGCTTCATCCCCATCTTGTGCACGAACAGCGAGAACCTGTCGGAGACGCTGGCAAAAAACGACTTCCCGGTCGCAACCGACATGCTGTCACCGGCCGTGACGGCCACGTGCTGACCGCCTGTCACGTGCGCCGTCGCGGGCGTCGTGACGGCGATCCCGGCTGCACCGGCCAGCAGCAGATGCGCTTCGTCGAGCTCCGGGAAGTCGCCCTTGTCGCTGCTACCCGTCGCCCCCGCGCCCTGAATGCCGTCCACCTGCGACTTCAGCACGTCGGCGATCGGCGTCTGGCCAGCGCCGCTGTCCTGGGCCTGATAGTGCTGCGCGAGCTTGCCAAGCTGCCCGTGTAACGTTTGCGCTTTGGTCAACCGCGATGCCGGTTCGCTCACGTCAGAGAGGTGCCCATGCGCCGCAGGACGCACCTCGGTGCTGATCACCATGCCCTTGCCGGTGCGGATCGCACCGACCTCATCGGTGCGTAGTTCGAAACCCTCTCCCCGAGCGTCCTTGCGTCCCTGCCAGTCCTCGATGCGTGTGATCTTGCCGAGCGAGAGCTGGCTGGCCGCATGGTCGGACCGGAGCTGCGCCTGAATAGCATTCGCCGTATCGTCGAAAATCAGGTGATTGCTGCGGCCGGAGGAGGCGTTGCCGTCCGCACCGTTCAATTCCCGGCTACGAATACCCATCAGCGCATTCTCGTCCGGCAGCTTCCATGCCGGTACGTTGCGCGCGTTCATCACGCGGCCCGTGATGATCGGGTGGTCGGGATTGCCGTCGAGCCATTGCACGATCACTTCGGAACCGATGCGGGGCAATGCCGCCATCCCCTGGCCACCGCCAGCCCAACCGCTCGCGACTCGCACCCATGTCGAGTACTTGCCGTCGCGATCCCAATGGAATTGGGCCAGGACGCGACCGTGTTCGTCGGTATGAATACTCGTACCGGATTGGCCAACAACCGTCGCTGTCTGCGGCGCGAGGATCTTCGTGTCGACGCTGTTGAAGCCGCGTCCGGGCCGCCACGGGGTCGCCCTGGGAACACACGTGAACTCGTTGCGGTATTCCGCCAGCACACCCGTGTCCTGCAGATAGTTGTTGGTCGCCACATGCCGGACCGAGACGATCAGATATTCGTCGTCGCTCTGATCGCGGCTCAGCGCCGAGCCGTAACGGTCGGTGAGCCGGAACCAGCGGCCAGGCTGCACGAAGCGATTGTTGCCCTTCGCGTCGAAGCGCTTGATCGTCGCTTCGATTTCCTCCATCCGGCGATTGGCGATCTGATACCCGTGTTCCATGTTTCGATAACCGTACGCGCCGGCGTACTCGTTCCATTCGAGTTGCGGCAGCGTGGCTTCGGGGTTCAACGTGCTCGTTTGAACGTGGGTCGGCGTCGGGCTCTTGAAGTCGAAACGGGACAATTCCGCATGCGTCGACGTGGTCTGCTGGAACGGGGACCAGCTCAGAATGCTGTCCGATTCCTCCGCACCCATGCCATTGTGGAAACGGATTTCGTGAACCTTGCCGTCGATCGCGGGCGCGGGACGCGTTGGATCGGAGACGGTCAGCGTGTGTGACGTGGCCGTGTGCTCGTACCAGTACAGATAACCCGCATGTTCCCAGCGCCGATGAAGATAATTGTGGTCGTCTTCGTCGAACTGGCAGGCCATCGTCATGCGCGGATCGTCTTCACCGACGTGCCACGCCCATTCGGGCAACACGCCGTAGTCCTGAAAAACCGTCGCCGTCTGGTCGTGCAAATTCTGGTCGAGGAACAGGCGATTGTGCTGGCTGTACCTCAGGTAGCGCAGCCACGGGCCTACGTGCGCCTCGTAGAACACCCAGCCGCCGTCCGTGCGAACGTGTCGGAACGCGAAAATATGGCCGTTGAAATAGCGTCGGCTACCGTCGCCGCGCGCCAAGCTGACCGTCACGCGCTTGCCGATGAGGTTCTTCGGCTCGAGGTGGTCGTTATCCGACAGGATTTCGATCTTGTACGCGAAATCCTTCGATAGCGCTTCAACCCCGTCGAATGCATTCGGGAGCAGGATTTTGTAAGGCGCGTTATCGTCCGGGAAGCTGATTTGCACTTGCCGGTTGTGCTGCGGCCCCAGCGCAAGGTCTCTCAGGGCTTGTGCCGTGTTCTGCATTGTTCTTATCCCTCAATCCGAGCGCGAAATGCCGCTGGGCCGCCCGTGCACCCTCTAATATGCAGGCAAAAATAGGGGGGCGATCAACGCTCTAGCCCGCCCCGATGTGCCGCGATAAGGTCAGACATATACCATAAAGCTCCGCGAAGGCCCACGGGGAGAATTCTCAGTCATGGTGAAGACGCACTCACGCCCCGTTTTTGCTGGGCCGGTGAATATCGGATGGAATCGATCAGAAATGAGGGTTTAAGCCGACGCGAGGACAACGCGCCGCCAAGCAAAAGCCCGAATTCTTCGCTTGTGCGGGAGCCGTCGAGCTTCGACCACACCATTGCTAAACGTGAAATTAGCAACCCGCAATCATGGGACCGCCTATGCGTGGCTCGCCGGCCGCTTCGAGCGGATTCGCGTCACGCCGGCCGCATGACGCCCGGCGCCGCCGGGCGAACGGCCGCCCGCGGCGTCATGCGCGCTGGCGGCTGCCCGGCGTTACCTCGACCGCGAGCCGGTCGAGTTCGCGCAGGTCGTTTTCCAGCGCCGGCGTGAGCGTCGTGCGCAGATGGTCGAGGAAGGTACGGATCTTCGCGTCGAGGTAGCGGCGCGTCGCATAGACCGCGTACACGCTGACCGTCTGCAGCCGGTAGTCGGGCAGCACGCGGATCAGCCGCCCTTCGCGGATGTCGTCGAGCACCGTGTACAGCGCGACGCACGCGATGCCGCGCCCCGCCCGCACCGCGACGCACAGCGCGTCCGGCACGTTGACCTGGAACGGTGCCGGCTGCAGTTCGTAGACCGTATCCTCGTCGTCGCCGCGCTCGAGCCGCCACTCGCTGGCGGGCGACGCGGGTGTATCGAGTCGCAGGCACACGTGGTTCGGCAAATCGTCCGGCGTCTTCGGCGTGCCGTGCCGCGCCAGGTACTCGCGCGATGCAACCAGCACGCTGCAACTGGTGCCGCAGGTCTGCGCGACGTAGCCTGAATCCGGCAGTTGCGAGGCGGTCACGATCGACACGTCGTAGCCTTCCTCGACGAGGTTCGGCATCCGCTGCGCGAGCGTCAGTTCGACCGACACGTCCGGGTTGTCTTCCTGGTAGCGCACGATCGACGACACGACGTGACTCTGCCCGAGCCCCGTCATCGCATGGATGCGCATCTTGCCGCTGGGCCGCAGCAGCGCGTTGCGCGCCTCGGCGTTCGCGTAGTCGAACTCGGCGAGAATCGACTTCGCACGCTCGAAGTAGCGCTCGCCGCTTTCGGTCAGGCCGAGATGGCGCGTCGTACGATGCAGCAGGCGCGTCTGTACGTGGGCTTCGAGATTCGACACCGCGCGCGACACCTGCGCGGTGGTTGCATCGATTTCTTTGGCGACCGCGGTGAAACTGCCGGCTTCGACAACGCGCACGAACAGGCGCATGTTTTCGAGCATGTCCATTGAATTGGCTTGGGGAGTGTCGGTGGGAAAACGTCGGCGGCGCTCGCGTCAGACGGGAATCGGGACGGGCGCACCAACCACGCGCAAGCGATCACCATGCCGGGGAACGGGCGGGAGAGCGGGCATCGCGTGCGTGGTTGTGGCATATGGGGGAATTCGGTGGCCGGAATTGTACGCCGCCGCAGACAAATTTGCGCGATCGCAGGGCCTCGAGGCTTTCATCCCATGAAAGGTTTTTGCAAGCAGCCGGCGTCGTGCGCATGCAACGTGTTGATGCGGCGCGACAATTTGTATCACAACACGATATAATTCCGCTTTTCTTGCGCTGCGTCATCCGCGCCGCCATTTTTACCGCTTACCGTCCATGTCGTCAGGCTCCTCCCCGTCGCGCCGCACGTTCAGGCAATGGCTGCACAGCTTCATTCCCCATCCGATGACGCTCGGCTGGCGCGAGCGCATGCGTTCGTGCACGGGCGCGCTCGTCGGCATCGCGACGGTCGGCGTCACGATGCGGCTGCTGCCCGGCGTGCCGGGCCTCGTGCCGCTGCTCGTCGCGCCGATGGGGGCGTCGGCCGTGCTGCTGTTCGCGGTGCCCGCAAGCCCGCTCGCGCAGCCGTGGTCGATCATCGGCGGCAACCTGGTGGCGGCGACCGTCGGCGTCGCCTGCGCGCAATGGATCGCCGATCCGATCACGGCCGCCGCGGTGGCGGTCGCCCTCGCCATCGGCGGCATGTTCGCGCTGCGCTGCGTGCACCCGCCGTCGGGCGCAGTCGCGCTGACGGCCGTGCTCGGCGGCCCGGCGATCCACTCGCTCGGCTTCAGCTTCGTGGTCGAGCCGATCGCGCTGCAATCGGCGATCCTGCTGTCAGCCGCGCTCATGTACCACGCGCTGACGGGCCACCGCTATCCGCACGGCGGCGTGCGCCCCGACGCGAAGCCGCAAGGCGGCAGCGCCACGCCGGCACGCGGCGGCTTCACGCGCGCCGATCTCGACGCGGTGCTGAAGCGGCGCGGCGAATGGCTCGACGTCGATCCGGACGACCTCGAAATGCTGCTGCGCGAAACCGAAATGCAGGCGTACGCGCGCACGTTCGGCCAGCTCACGTGCGCCGACCTGATGACAAAGAACGCGATCGAAGTCGCGCCGTCGACGTCGGTGACGGCCGCGCTGACGCTGCTCGACCGCCATCGCGTGAAGGCGCTGCCGGTCGTCGACGGCGACGATCGCCTGATCGGCATCGTCACGCGCGCCGACCTCACGCGCCAGCTGCGCCGCCCGACCCCGCTGTGGCAGCGGCTGTCCGCGCGGCTGCCGCAGTCGTTCGGCGGCCAGCCGCCGAGCGTCGCCACCCTGATGACGCGCGACGTCGCGTCCGTGCCGCAGACCATGCCGATCACCGCGCTGGTGCCGCTGTTTACGCACTCGGGGCACCATCACATTCCGGTCGTCGACGCATCGCACCGGCTCGTCGGGATCATTACGCAGACGGATCTCGTCACGGGCCTGTATCGGCAAACGCAGATGCTCGAGGCCGCGTAACCCGAACGAACGGCGCCGACGCACTGCGGAATGCAGGCCATTTCGCCGAAAATCGGCCATTTATATCATGTTATGATATATTTCCCGCTACCGAAACCGCCTGTCTGACCGACCGACCGCAATGACCGATAACCGACGCGCGCTGACCAAAAACGATTTTCAGCAACTGTCCGAGTTCCGCTACCAGATGCGCTGCTTCGAGCGCTTCTCCGAACGCGCCGCGCAAAGCGAAGGCGTGACGCCGCTGCAATACCTGCTGCTGTTGCACGTCAAGGGCTACCCGCACCGCGAATGGGCAACCATCGGAGAAATCGCCGAGCGCCTGCAGGCGCAGCATCACGGCGTCGTCGCGCTGGTGACGCGCTGCGAAGCGCTCGGGCTCGTGAAGCGCAAGACGAGCGAAGCGGACCGCCGGCAAGTCGAGGTGCACCTCGAAGAGGCCGGCGAAACGCTGCTCGCCCGCCTCGCGGCCATGCATCGCGCTGAGCTGAAATCGCTCAAGGGCGCGTTCCAGGTACCGCAAATCGATTTTTGACCCAAGCTTTACCGACCTTTCCTCACTCCGATGAACGCACCACACAAACGCGATTTCTCGACCAACGAACGCCTGCCCAGGATCGCGTTGCTAGCTGCCGGGATCGGCTTGCTCAGCACGCTGGCGGCGTTCGTGCTGTTGAGCCTGATTCACCTGTTCACGAACCTGTTCTTCTTCCAGCAGTTTTCGTTCGCCGACCATTCGCCCGCCAACAACACGCTCGGCGCATGGGTGATCGTCGTGCCGGTGATCGGCGGGCTGATCGTCGGACTGATGGCGCGCTTCGGTTCGGAGAAGATCCGCGGCCACGGCATTCCCGAGGCGATCGAGGCGATCCTGTTCGGCAAGAGCCGGATGTCGCCGAAGGTCGCGATCCTCAAGCCGCTGTCGTCCGGCGTCGTGATCGGCAGCGGCGGCCCGTTCGGTGCCGAAGGTCCGATCATCATGACGGGCGGCGCGCTCGGCTCGCTGATCGCGCAATGCGTGCACGTGACCGCCGCCGAGCGCAAGACGCTGCTCGTCGCGGGCGCGGCCGCCGGCATGACCGCCGTGTTCGGCACGCCGGTCGCCGCCGTGCTGCTTGCGGTCGAACTGCTGCTGTTCGAATGGCGTCCGCGCAGTTTCCTGCCGGTCGCGCTTGCCTGTGCGGTGGCCGGTTTCGCACGCGCCGTGTTCTTCGGCGTCGAGCCGCTGTTTCCGCTGACCACCGCATCGCCGACGCCCGTCGCGCTTCTGTCGTGCATCGTCGCGGGCCTGCTGTCGGGCATGCTCGCGTGCGGCCTGTCGGCTGCGTTGTACCGCATCGAGGACGGCTTCGCGAAGCTGCCGGTGCACTGGATGTGGTGGCCGGCGCTCGGCGCGGTCGTGATCGGCGTCGGCGGCTGGCTCGAGCCGCGCGCGCTCGGCGTCGGTTATGACGTGATCGGCGATCTGCTGCACCAGCACATCGCGCTGAAGATCGCGCTGGCGCTCTTGATCGTGAAGGCCGTGATGTGGGTGATCGCGCTCGGCTCCGGCACGTCCGGCGGTGTGCTCGCTCCGCTGCTGATGCTCGGCGCGGGCCTCGGCACCGTGCTGTCGCCCGTGCTGCCCGGCGGCGATCCCGCGCTGTGGCCGCTCGTGTGCATGGCCGCGACGCTCGGCGCCACGCTCGGCGCACCGCTCACCGCGATCGTGTTCGCGTTCGGCCTCACGCACGATGCGAACGCGCTGCTGCCGCTGCTCGCGGCGACGCTCGTCGCGCACGGCTTCGCGACGATCGTGATGAAACGCTCGATCATGACCGAAAAGATCGCGCGCCGCGGCTATCACATCTATCGCGAATATGGCGTCGATCCGCTCGAGCGGCATGACGTGGGTGAAGTGATGACGTCCGCCGACGCACTCGTCGCGATCGACGGCGCCACGACGCTCGACGCCGTCGAGTCGCAATACTTCGGCGCAAAGCAGACGCACCGTGCGTATCCGGTCGTGCAGAACGGCCGCCTGCTCGGCCTCGTCGATCGCGCGACGCTCGACGCGCACCGCACGCAAGCCGGCCCCGGCGCGCTGCTCGCGAGCGCGTTCGCCGATCGCGCACCGGCCGTCGCGCAGGCACACGAGACCTGCCGCGTGGTCGCATCGCGACTCGCGATGCTCGGCCTCGAACGCCTGCCGGTCGTCGACGATCCGCAATCGCTGCGCATCACCGGCATCGTATCCCGCAGCGACCTGATCAAGCCCGCGCTCCAGCACTTCGACGACGAACAGAAGCGTGAGCGCTTCCGGCCGGTCGTGCCGGCCAACCTGCGCGATACCGGCGCCCGCAAGGTCGGCTGACCTTCGCTGCGTGCGCGGCGTTCCGGCCGCGCACCGCACTTGTCGTCTTCCCCCGCCTTCCGAAACGGCGCGCACCCAGCGCGCCGTTTCGCATTCCGCCGCATCCGGTGTTTAAACTTCGTTGACAATTCATCGGACGAAAGTTTGTCATCATGGTGTTCATGCGACGGGGCCACCATTCAGCCATTCCACTTCGTCATCCAATAAAGAAGCGTCGCGGCGCGACATGCAGGTACATGCAGCGCGCCGCGGCCGTCAATCCGCCACACCACTGGGCAGCGAGCCGACCTCACGACGCATGACGTCGTTGCCGCATCCCGTCTTCATACGGGTCGCACGCGACGCATGCCGCAACGCGACAGAGCGCACAGCATCCGGCTTGCCGTTTGGCAAGCGCGTTAACAACTTGTTTCGGAATCGCCGGAACCGCATTTGTCCGATGCAATCTCACAGGAACGCAGTTCTGCTGCGCATCCCACTCAATCAATCACGACTCGAGGGAGATAAAACGTGAATGTGAAATACTTACCGCTCATCGCATTGACCGTGGCAATTTCTGCTCACGCAGCCGATCCAGCCATGCAGAACGTGGGACAAAGCCAGAAATCCGCCCAGGACGTCTCGGCATGCATCGCCAAGACCTGGGCCGACAAGTCGCAGCAACAAGTGGTCTCGCAGAACGTGCTCGCCAATGGCCTCGCGACCGATGTCTACGCACCGGGCCAGCAACCGCCGAACGGCGCGGCCGCAATGGTTCGCCCGTCGTTGAAGCCGGGCGCGAAGACGTGGGTCGGCGTGCGCGGCGACGCCGCTGCTGCCGGCGACATCAACGCCTGCCTGTAAGCCCGCACTGGACGGCGTTGCGCCGTCCGCATGCGACAAGCCCCGCTTCGGCGGGGCTTTTTGTTTGAGCGCGCCGGCCGCGCGCACGCACCGCGGCCGGTGCCTGCACGCTTACAGGTAGCTACAGACGTAGTCGAGCGTCTCGAGCACTTCGATGTCGAAGCGGCTCTTGCCCGGCACCGAGAACGATTCGCCGGCGCCGTAGGTTTGCCATTCGCTGCTGCCGTCGAGTTTCACGCGGCACTTGCCGGCCTGCACTTCCATCAATTCGGGCGCGTCCGTGCCGAAATTGAGCGCGCACGGCAGGATCACGCCGAGCGTCTTGCGCGTGCCGTCCGGGAAGAGCACGGTATGCGACACGCACTTGCCGTCGAAATAGACGTTCGCGCGCTTGACGACCGATACGTTGTCGAATTGGGTTGCACTGGTCATGTGATGCCTCTGATTGCTGGATGCCGGATGGCGTGTTGTCGGAAGCCGGCCGGGGCGGCAGGCCGGCCGCTATGATACCGGCTCGCGGCGGGCATGCCGCAAACGGGCCTTGTCGCGGACATGCGACGAATAGTCAGGATCACTATTTGATGCGTTGCGCGACCGAGCACGAACCGGCTCATCTGAGCCCCTTGCGGCGCGCGGAATCGCGCAGGCAGTCGAGCAGCATCGCAGCGGCCGGCGTGAGCGGGCTGTCGCGGCGCGTGACGACCTGCACGGATACGCCCGGCAGCCGCTCGCGGATCGGCAGCACCGCAAGCTGGTCGCGCGCCCACTCGCCCTGCAGCAGCTGCTCGGGCATCGACGCGATCAGGTCGCAGCCCGTCATCAGGCTGTGCGCGAGCCCGAAGCTCGGGCATTCGACGACCCGCTGCGGCACCGGCAGCCCATACGCGACGAACGAATTGAACAGCACCTGGGTCGAGCTTTCGGGCGACGGATTCATCAGCCAGTCGGTCTCGACGAGATCGGCAAGCGACGTGGCCGACGCGAGCGGATGCCCCTTGCGCGCGACGATCAGCGATCGGCTCGCATAGAGTTCCGCGTGATCGAATTCGGCCGCGAGCAGTTCGGGCACGACGACGGCCACCGCGAAATCGAGCGAACCGTCGTGCAGCCGCGGCAGCGCGACACCCGGAAAGCCTTCGATCAGGTTGACGCGCGCGACCGGAAAGCGCCGCCGAAACGCGCGAAACGCATCGGGCAGGATCGTCACCGCGGCGGCCGGTGTGATCGCCGCCGCGACCGAACCCGTCATCGCGCCCTGCGCCTGTTCGATGTCGTCACGCGCACGCTGCATCTCGGCGACGATCAGCCGCGCGCGCACCTGCAGCTGCTGGCCGAACGCGGTGAGCTGCACGCCGCGCGCGGTGCGCACGACGAGCGACACGCCGAGTGCGATCTCCAGTTCCTTGACCGCCTTGGTCAGCGCCGCCGGCGACACGTTCAGGCGCCGAGCGGCCGCGCGGATGCTCCCTTCGTCCGCGACGGTGACGAACGCTTTCAGCTGATGGTATTTCATGGCGCATGCGTGATTCGTGGAAACCCTGTGCGCCGTGGCGCAGGCCGGCTCAGGGTATTCCCGAGCGGCAACCGGCGGTGTGCACCAAAGCAATTTAGCAGCTTCTGGTGCGCAAAAGAAATTTATATGCTTTCACGTCATATGCGCGTCAAACGCCCCACCGGCCCCACAGGAGACACCATGCTGCAAGCCGTGAACCCCGTCATCCCAGGCATCGCCGCGATCGCCCCCGACCTGATCGAAGTGCGCCGCCGCATCCACGCGCACCCGGAACTCGCGTTCGAGGAAACGCTGACGAGCGACCTCGTCGCCGAGCTGCTCACGGGCTGGGGCTATGAAGTGCATCGCGGCATCGGCAAGACGGGCGTCGTCGGCGTGCTGCGCGAAGGACAAGGCACGCGCACCGTCGGGCTGCGCGCCGACATGGACGCGCTGCCGCTCGCGGAAACCACCGGCCTGCCGTACGCGAGCCGCCATGCGAACAAGATGCATGCGTGCGGCCACGACGGCCACACCGCGATGCTGCTGTGCGCGGCGCGCCACCTTGCCGCCACGCGCCAGTTCTCCGGCACGCTGAACCTGATCTTCCAGCCGGCCGAAGAAAACTTCGGCGGTGCGAAATCGATGATGGACGACGGCCTGTTCGACCGCTTCCCGTGCGACGCGATCTTCGCGATCCACAACATGCCGGGCCGCGCCGCTGGCGACATGGCGTTCCGCACCGGCGCCGCGATGGCATCGGCCGACCGCGTGACGATCACGCTGCGCGGCGTTGGCGGCCACGGCGCGATGCCGCACTTCGCGCGCGACCCGATGTCGGCTGCGGGCAGCATCATGGTCGCGCTGCAGACAATCGTCGCACGCGAGGTCGATGCGCAGCATGCGGCCGTGATCACGGTCGGCAGCGTGCAGGCCGGCGAGACCTTCAACATCATTCCGGAAACCGTCACGATGAAGCTGTCGGTGCGCGCGTTGAACGCCGATGTGCGCGCGCTGCTCGCACGCCGCATCGAAGCGCTCGCGAAGGGACAGGCGGAAAGCTTCGGCGTCACTGCGGAAGTCGACTACGACTACGGCTACCCGGTGCTCGTCAATCATCCTGAGCCGACCGCGTTCGCGGCCGACATCGCACGCCAGATGCTCGGCGCCGAGCGCGTCGAGACCGAGGCCGCGCCGCTGATGGGCAGCGAGGACTTCGCGTTCATGCTCGAGGCGCGCCCCGGTTGCTATGCGTTCATCGGCAACGGGCTCGGCAGCAAGGGCGGCTGCATGGTGCACAACCCCGGCTACGACTTCAACGACGACATCCTCGCGATCGGCGCGAGTTACTGGGTTCGCGTTGCCGAAGCCTGGCTCGCGGCCTGACGGCCCTTCATCACGCAGTTCCGCGCCTTAGCAGGGGAACCCCATGGAAACGTCCGCCCTTTCGTTCGCCGGTTCGCCGGCCGATGCCCGCGCCGCCGCGAAGAAACGCCGCCTGATCGCGGCCGCCGCGGTCGGCAACGCGCTCGAGTTCTACGACTTCACGGTCTACAGTTTCTTCGCGATCCTGATCGGCAAGCTGTTCTTTCCGGTGCACTCGTCGTTCGGGCAATTGATGCTCGCGGTTGCGAGCTTCGGCGTCGGCTTCGTCACGCGCCCGCTCGGCGGGCTCGTGATCGGCATGTACGCCGACCGCGCCGGCCGCAAGAAGGCGATGATTCTCACATTGCTGCTGATGGCGCTCGGCACCGCGACGATCGCGGTCGCGCCGACCTTCGCGCAGATCGGCATCGCCGCGCCGCTGCTGCTCGTGCTCGCGCGGCTGCTGCAGGGGTTCGCATCGGGCGGCGAAGTCGGCGCGTCGACGACGCTGCTGCTCGAACAGGCGCCGCAGCATCGCCGCGGCTTCTACGCGTCATTCCAGTTCTCGAGCCAGGGGCTCGCCGCGCTCGCGGGCGCACTGACCGGCGTCGCGCTGACCTCGACGCTCAATGCCGCGCAACTCGAAAGCTGGGGCTGGCGCGTGCCGTTCATCATCGGCACGCTGTTCGTACCGGTCGGCTACTGGCTGCGCCGCACGGTCGAGGAAGTGCCGGCCACCGCGCCCGCTGCCGCTGCCACGCATGACGAGCCGGTCGCGTCGCTGCCGCTCGCCGACGTGCTGCGCCATCACGGCAAGGCCGTGTTCGCCGGCCTCGGCGTGACGATCGGCGGCACGTCGATCCACTACATCATCGTGTTCTACATGGCGATCTACGGCGTGCAGGTGCTGCACCTGCCGACCTGGCTGTCGATGACGGCCGGCTGCGTCGCCGGCGCGATCCTGATGCTCGTGACGCCGATCGGCGGTCACCTGTCGGACGTCTACGGACGCAACCGGATCGTCTGGTGGACGCGCATCGTGCTGATGCTCGCGATCTATCCCGCGTTCATCGCGTTGAACCGCTGGCCGGGCGCCACCTCACTGCTGTCGATCATCGCCGTGCTGTCGATCGTGCACGCGATCAACATCGGCGCGACGGGCGCCATGCTCGGCGAGCTATTCCCGCGTGCGGTGCGGGCGACCGGCGGCGCGCTCGTCTACAGCGTGGGCGTCGCGATCTTCGGCGGCTTCGCGCAGTTCTTCGTCACGTGGCTGATCGCCGCGACCGGCAATCCGAATGCGCCCGCGTGGTATGCGATCGGTTGCGGCGTGTTCACGCTGCTCGCCATTCGCTGCATGGACGAGAAGGCAGGGAAAGCGCTCGACTGACTGGTGGGCGGTGCGTTGTGCATGGTGCATGACGCGTGCCATTGACGCGGCCCTCGCGCATCGTGCATGATCGCTTCATGCACAACGCCACGACCACGCTTTCGACGACCACGCGCACGACCGCCTCCGGCGGGCCCGTGCGGCGAGTGCGCGCAAGGTCGTAGCGTCACCGATTCCCGCAGGCCCCGCCGGTTCCGGACGGGGTCTCTTCGTTTCTCCGTCCGCACCGGTCATTCAGGAGAAACGCAATGTCCGAAGTCCGTTCGCCCAAACGTGCGCTGCTCGTCGTCGACATGCAGGTCGGGTTGTTTCACGGCCCCGACCGTCCGCATGACGGCGAACGCGTGCTGGCCAACATCAACCGGCTGATTCATCGCGCACATGAAGCCGGCGCACCCGTGTACGCGGTGCGCCACACCGGCCCGGCCGGCTCGCCGATTGCGCCCGACGCACCGCTCGCCGCGCTGCTGCCGGCGCTCGCGATCGATGCGCAACGCGATACCGTGTTCGACAAGACGCGGCCCAACTGCTTCGCCGGCACGCGACTCGCGGAGTGGCTGCACGCAGCCGGGATCGGCGAAATCGTGGTTGCGGGGATGAAGACGCAGTACTGCATCGATACGACCTGCCGCGCGGCCGGCGATCTCGGCTTGCGTGCGGTGCTCGTTGCCGATGCGCATACCTGCATGGACACGCTGGAGTTGCCGGCCGAGCGGATCGTCGCGCATCACAATGCGACGCTTGGCGGGCCGTTTGCGATGTTGACGACGGCGGAAGCGTGCGGGTTCTGATGCACGACGCCGCTCAGACTACGGCGCATAACGGCACGCGTCGCAACAGCGTCAGCAAAGACCGGCCGCGCGCATCGCTTCGATGCACGACGATGTGTCGCGAACTGAAGCGACCTTCCTCGAGAGCATCACGTTTGCGGATAAAAATTCGCTGAGCCGTCTCTCGAAGCAAAATGAAAACTTGATCAGATCGACGGTGTTCCGGAAGGTCTCCTTGGGCAGCTTGCCTGTCACCGTCGACCAAATGAAGCGCTTGATCAAGCGTATCGCTCTCACACTGAACGAAACCTCCACCCTCAGGATCAGCGAACATTCGGCGAGCAGCGGATACATCCGTTTGTCGTACGCACCTTCGACAAACCAGTTGCCTTGCTCGATGATCCTTTCGATGGCTTCCGCCATCGACTCATCCGATCTCTTCAAAAACTCTTCGCCGCTCCTATCCCAATACACGTCATCGAATTCGTACGTGGCGATATTGAACTTGCGCGCCAATTCCCTGGTGATCGTCGTTTTCCCAGCGCCCGACGGGCCTACAATGCAAACCTTCATGTTCCCATCTCAATTCACGTCAGTCCGATGGTGATGAATCGCATAGCCGCCCTTCGCCGCAGACTTTTCGGTCGATGAACGTCAGAGACGTGTGAACATATCGAGCACTCTCTCGGTAGCGTCATGCGGCGTGGCCGCCTCAATCAGCCATGCGAAATGTTTGAGTCGAAAAACAATACCTCCTCGGAGTCTCGACCGTCCGGCGCGCGCCGGCGGCCCGTTCACCCGATATCGATTGAAAGACGTCCAGGGCCGGTCGCGCAAAGTGCGAGCAGCCCGCCCGAAAGTCCGCGAAGCATATGGAAGTTCGGGCATCACAAGCTGGGATCGGAATGGCGATCCTTGGCCGATTCCTCTCGATGTTCACATTGCGAAACATATTCATGTCGAGATCGAAGAAGCCAAGGCCTACGCAGAATCCATCAATATGAACCACTGAATATCAATCACTTTTGGATCACCTCGGCCAGCAACCCTCGTGGACGTTTTTCAGCCTCACACGCGACTTTCCGGCCCTGTTCCCTCCTATCGACAGGCCCGGACACGAGCACCAACCGCGCACTCATGCATTTCTATACAGCCTGATCCACCGTCATATTTTAGCGTCGGACTATCGGGCGGTGGCTAACGCTGAGGATGAAGAATCGGCTACGATGACCGCACGACAATACGGCGCTCGTCGTGAACCGCAGAGACCCTACGACGTTGGATATGCACGACAAGCTGCGCGGCTACTATGAACAGGAACTGGCGAAGCTGGAAGATCAGTTCGTAATCTTCTCCAACGAGTATCCACGCGTTGCCGCTCGCCTGAGCTTTACAAGCGGGCAGACGGACGACCCACATGTCCAGCGAATGATGCAGGCATTCGCGTTGATTGCAGCCGAAATCCGGGTCAACCTCGACGACGGCGCACCGAAATTCACCGAAGCGTTGCTTCATGTCTTGCATCCGCACTACCTGCGGCCGTTCCCGGCATGCTCGATCGCTCGCCTCGATCCGGTCAAGGATTTGCCGGACAAGCCGGTCGTCTTGCCGCGTGGCATGGAACTCACGTCGCGCGGCGGGGAGGTTCGCTTTCGGACCGCCTATGACGTAACGCTTGCGCCGGTCCGTATCTCAAGCGCCCGATTCTCACGCAGTACCGTCGCACCGGCACGCGTCGCGTTGCCGCCGAACACAACCTGCTTCATCTCCATCACGATTGAGTCGACCGGCACCGCCGCGCCGCTCGAAGCGGTTTCGCCCGACGCGCTGCGCGTCCACTTCACCGGAGAACGCCAGACAGTCGTGGCAATGCTGGATACGGTCCTGCTGCGTGTCCGGGGCGCATTCGTCGAAGCGGACAACAGCGGACGCTGGATACCCATTGCCGGGATACCAGTCGCACCGGTCGGATTCGGCCCGGCCGACATGCTGCTGCCGCCATCGCGAACCTCGCCGCTGGTTCAACCACTCCTCGAATACATCGGATTTCCGGACAAGTTCGATTTCGTCGATATTCAATTACGCCGATGTCTTGAACCGGCCCAAACGCGCCGCGCGCGACGCGTAACACTGCATCTAGCGATTGGTGATGTGCACGCCGATTCGCGCATCGCGCAAGCGCTCACCCCGCTATCGGCGGACAACATCGGATTGTTCTGTACACCAATCGTGAACCTGTTTGCGCACGTGGGTGTCAAGTCGCCGCGCGGCGAAATCGTCGCGGACTATCCTCTCGTGCCGAAGCCGAATCGACCGACCATGCGTGGCATCTATTCAATTGACGCGGTTCGCGATAGGTCAGATGGAACCGTTATTCCGCCGCTGAATGCGTGGGGAGTCG
This sequence comes from Burkholderia sp. 10_S31, assembly GCF_056930375.1. Taxonomy (NCBI): domain Bacteria; kingdom Pseudomonadati; phylum Pseudomonadota; class Betaproteobacteria; order Burkholderiales; family Burkholderiaceae; genus Burkholderia; species Burkholderia sp. 10_S31. The sequence continues at coordinate 1,794,740 of NZ_JBXOWK010000001.1, read as the reverse complement.
GGACCGGCGAACGGTTCTGGATTGCGCGTCACGATCCCTACGCGGCAATCCATCATCCCGGACGTGAAACGTCGCTCGTGCTGCTGCGCGCGGACGGGACGGCGGCGGCGAAGATGCCGCTGCAATTGAGCGCCGACCTCACGTGCACAAACCACGACTGGCCGTCGCGGATACGGATCGGTTCGCCCACGGGCGATCTCAAAAACGAAAACGATCAAGTGCCTTGCAAGATTACCCTGTTGAAACAGCCGACACCGACCTATAGCGCGTCCCGTGAGGCGGAAGCGCAGTGGCGCGTGATTGCGCTGACGACGGCCAACCTGACGCAGTTGACACGTGAGGGGTGGCCGGACTTCATAAAGCTCATGCGCCAGCTTGCGCCGAGCGACCGACGCGCCGAACACGTCGGCGCGATTTCGTTCGTGAAGCGAAACGTCGTCGAGCGACTACTGGCGATCAAGCCGCATTCCGCCCTTGTGAGAGGCTTTGAAATCGTGATGGCGGCGGACGAGAACGCGTTCATTGAAAGCAGCATGGGCGCGCTGATCCTTCAGCTCGACCTCTACCTGTCCCGCTACGCGCCTGCCAACAGCTTTACGCAGCTCGTCGTGCTGTCGAAGAACGACGGCTCTCTGATCGTGCGGTGCCCGATGAGATCGGGCCTCGCGCCGCTGTTGTAGCGTTACGCGAGGCTCGAAATCAGGTGGCAGCCGCATGTCGCTCGATGGCCGTGTCGCGCAATCGGAATGCCGTTGTCCTTCATCGATTCGTCACCCTCCTCGATGACGTTCGGCGACACGTCGGGATGCTGCGGACACGATACCCGGTCGCCTTTGCGGGCGACATAGCGGCCATCGAATTTCATGGTCGATGAGCCCGTTTCGACTTTACCGCCGTGGTCTGTATCGTCACCCACTCGGATTAGATTCATCATATTTAAAAGCAAACAAAAAATAAATTACCTTATCCTATCCAGGACCCTAGGGGGAATTTTTTCGGAAAGTCCTTTCGCATTCATTTGGCGCTTGTACTCCCGATACTCAGGAGTCGCCAATTCTTTGGCATCAATATCCCAATATGCATCGGCCAAATTTAATCTAGCCACGGCTCGATTTGGAAATTTTTTTACCAAAGACTGCAACACCTCCACGGCATCGCCGCTCCTCTTATATTTTTCCAGATAAAACGCCAAATTATTGATATCCTCAACATTGCTTGCATCGATATACGATCCAAGCTCAGCCAAGCGAAAATCAGGCACCTCAGCGATATACTTCTCCAGCGACGACTGCTCTCGTGCAGCCTTTTTGAAATCATCCAATTCACTGCGAATTTCGCTCCGCACCTGCTCTTTTGGCTCATAAGTCAGCGAATCATTTTTCCCTATAGTCGAACAACCACTTACCCGTAAAACATCTTCCGTTGGAACTACCGTTCCAGACGTAATGTCGGATTTTTCTCCAGTAACTTGACGGATCAAGCACCAGTTTTTCTCGTTGGCACTCCACTTGTAAATGTAGCGATATATCTGCCCCCCTTGACTAGAACAGCTCCCATCAACAGTCAGCAGATTTGTATGTGGAATAATATAGATGCCCATCATGCTACATTCATCGAAGCCCTCAACCCTATACGAAAGCGATCGCTGCAACGAAGGCGAGTAATATTGAATATTCAATCCATTATTTGCAACTTCAGATGTGAAGGTGCCAAATTTCCCAACCCCCTCAAAGTCGCCAACCATTTTATTATTATTCGACAGCGCCCAGGCAGGAGAGGCACACAAAGCCAATAAGTAAAAAATTATAATGCTCAATGCATTTCTTCGATTCATGATCAGACCCTTAATTAAGATTTCATTAGCGCCGCAAGTCTCGCTTCAGCATGCGGACGCACAATGGCGATATGATACCAATTCTGATCTTTTAGCTTGCCATGCTTATCTACCGGCTTACCCGCCGCATCATCAAGATCAAGGTATCGTCTAAATCCCTTGATGGCCTCGTCTTTATCCTTGGGCGTGCCTGACACTGCCGACCCTGGATCGTGCCAATGCCCCCAACCAAATGATGCGCGCCTCTCGTTATAGGCGCGACTTTCCTCAAATCTATATACACCCGCCCGATTCAGCTTTGCGCAAGCCTCTATCCCGAGAGCTTTGATAGCGCGATTGAGATAGCTCAACCGATGGTCGTACCCATTAAAGCCACCATTTATAATACGAGTCACCCAAATCAAATCATCTTCTTCGCTAGGCTTGAGCAAGCTGACGTGAATGGCAAAAAACCAAGCCGCCGACAAAACCGAATGCGGAGCCTTCTCAACCTTCTCAATCGCCGGCATCCCGGACGTTACATCCTCGCCGGAGTAATCTTGATAGGCTTGGTAATTTTCCTGGTGCGTAAGTTGAATTAACCCCCGACCTCGCCACGGATCATACTCAAGTGGACTATTATTCTTCGACAACTCTCGGGTATATCTGAACTCGCCACTTTCCGTAAGAATTTGAGAGATGAAATAAGCGCGCTGCATACACGCGTCGATCTTGTAATCAACAAACGCCTGATTTATAGCATCAAGATACTCGTTAATTTTCGCATCACCACAGACCGTCGCAATTTTCCGCATGCTTGATAGCTCAAGTCGTGAGCCAGCGCAATTGCATCCACCACTTACCAGAAAATTCCCGATCAATCCAATCGGATGGAGGTGCCAAGGCGAAAGGTCCGAGGGAAACCCATCAACCCCCTTGATTTGCTCCCACCATTGAAGTTTCGCGAGCCGGTCTAGTTCCGTCTTCCACATCTCGGTCTGCTTCTGCATGAGTGGGGTGAGTTCTTCCCACTTGCCGAGACCGCCGCCCCATTCGGTTTCGTTGCGCACCACAAGATGCGATATCGCTTCGGCCATCCAACGCGTTTCCAGTGCGTGTTTCAGTTCTTGTGCCGTCACCTTCCCGTCGTGATTCGTATCGATCGCCTTTTCAAGTTTCGTGATGAGTTCACCGGCGTTGACCTTCGCGGCTACCCCCATAAACTCGGTGCCGTCCTCGTCCGCCAGATATTGCTCGGTCGTATGGATGTGACGTTGGAACATATCGACAGGGCGAACGCTGCCGTTGTTGACCAATTCGAAACCCGGCCATTCCCAAGAACTCCGAAATTGTACGTGTGGGTGGTCTGTGTCGCACACCCAGCCTTTCAGCTCGGAGCCGTCCTTCGAACCAATCGTGATATTCCACCAATGATGGCCCTTGTCATCAATTGCGACGTTGCCCGCGCCAAGCGTGTCGAGTTCGGCACGACGAAGCACGTCCCGGAAATCCGCGCCCGGCCCGCTCGCCTTGGAAACGTCCAGCGGAAAGTTCTGCCAGCCCAAAACATTCGCTGTGCTGATCGTGTTCGCGAGACTGCTTTCGACCCACAGCGGTTTCCCGACATCCGTGAACGTTTGCCCAGCCTTCTGCTTGCCCTTCGCGGGCTGGGTCGTCACGCTCTTCGGCTGCACCTTGATCCAGCGCGAACCCTTCACATCGCCGATTGGCACAAGCTTCAATCCGGCTTGGGTCAGTTTCTGATCCGGCGCGGGAATCTCGCTCACCAATTTCGCCCCCGGCTCGATTTCCAGAAGCGGTTTGTTTTTGTCGTTCAGTTCCTTGGCGCGATTGCGGCTTTGGTCCATGAAATCCTTGAAATCCGAACCCGCGAACACTTCGAGATGCAACATCGGGTGGTTCGGCTGGGGCGGTATCGGACTGGCTTTCATGGGCCATTGATACTGGCCGACATGCGCGACGACGTCGCCCGCCTTGACGCGCTGCGGCTCCTTCAGGACCACGACAGTATCAAGCGGCTGCGGATCGACAACAGCATCCAGTTCCCCTTTGAACACGTAGCCCCAAGGCGCTTGAGGCGATACGGGCTGACCGACGACAGCCGACAAGATCGTCCCCGATTTGACGGTCTTGATCTTGATCCAGTCCGGGTGCGCAGGGTCGCCTTCGCCTGCAATCACTTCGGCACCATTCGGCAGCAGACCGATCACCTTGCCTTTAGGCAGGTCACGAATGTTCAACCCAGTCTCGGGAGCCGGTGGATCGACATCTTGATCGCTGTTCGCGGGCGGCGGTTCGTTCGAATTGGTGTTGTTAATCGGTAGATTATCGGCCCCATCGGTACGCGTCGCAGGCGACTGCGTAGGTGCTTTCGGCTTCGGCGCAGACTGCTTGTCCTTCGCCTTTTCACCAGCCCGATAATACCGGTCGCCTTCCCAGTACGACATTGGTGACGGGAGCGGTTGATCTGGATGCCGATCGGTTTTCGCTTGTCCCATCGCCTTCTGATAGGTCTTCCAATCCATCGTGTGCATGTACAGGCTGAAGAACACAAGGGATTTGTCGCTTGCCGGTTTGCTGCCGGGCGCTGGGTTATCGGCTGGGGCGGGTGTCGGCGCGGCGGTAGTCGATGCTGGCGCGGGAGCCGATGCGGGGGCCGACGCCGGTTTTGCGGGTTCTTTCGGTGCCGGTTTCGGCGGCAGTTTCAGTTCATGCCGGACCAGCACAAAACCGGTCGAGTAGTGCGCCAAGCCAAGGTTGTTCGGGTACGTCGTTTCCTCGTATTGCGTGTTCAGCCGGTACGCAACAATCTTGCCGTCCGCGATGGCGCGCACACCGCTGTCCTGCTTCAACATTTCGGCACTGCCTTGGGCGAAGTGCACGCCCCCATGCCACATGCCGCTGACACCCATCGGATAAAAACCGTTTTCGCACTTCGCCAGTGCATTGAAATACGTCGTCGGGTCAGTCGCGTCGGCCTTCCCGACGGGTGTAAAGGGATACGCCCAGCTCAACGGCGTGTCGGCGGGTTCCGTTGGCTTCGGTGCCGATTGCGGCGCGGCCGCTGGATGATGTTTCTTTTTGTGCGTTGTCTTGCTCATGATTCCCGACTCGGATTCGGTTTCAGAATTTTTTATGTCGTACTATACCGCCCGCGCGGCTCAACCGGAGAACACAGTAAAGCGCCCGCCCTCTGTCGATATCGGCGACGAATACAGCGGGTTTTGCAGCGAGCCGCTTGCGGCACCGGCTTTTTCCCAATCCGCGCACTTCTCAACAATCTGGCCCGACGTTGCGTTCTCGATCATGTTCGCCGTCAGCTTGATATACGAACCGTTCGCGCCGATCCAGATTTCATCCGCCGACAGGTACATCTTCTTACCCGCCGTAATCTTCACGTCCTGCGAGGCCGCCAAGCTCATCGAATCATTCTGCGCCTGTAGGTCTATCGGGCCGCTCGCTGCGTAGATTTTGACGCCAAGCTTTTCCGCAAACAGGCTAATCTGTTCCAGTACGCTTGCGAGCAACGCCCGGCCGGCCGCAAGGTTGATGTCTTCCCCGGCGACCACGTTGGTTTGCTTGTTGGCCGTGATATGCGCCGATCCTTGCGTTGACGCGGCGATGCCTTCCGGGCTGGACAGCAGCATGATCGGCTTCGCGAAGCCGTTCGCATTGCCCGTGCCGCCGCCTGCCGTGCGACCGCCCTTGCTCGTGCCTGCGACCGCATGCTGCGTGGCGTCCGTGAAGGATTTCAGCGCGTCGCGGCCGGGTTGCTGGCTTTGTGCCCGATTCGTCTGGCTCGCCTTCGAAGTCGTTTCCAGCATCGCTTCGGCGCGGGTGAGTTGTTCGGATGCAGCCGTCGCACTCAACGGCTGCGTAGCCGCCGGTTGCGTCGACACATAGAGACCTTGTTCGGCCCGCACCGCACCGTAGCCCAATGACTTGAGGTCGAAGCCATGGCCAATGAACGCGCCGCGCGTGTTGCCCGAATGCTGGATCAGGTAGCCCAGGTGGAGGTGAGAGCTATAACTCGTTGAGTACAAATGCAAGCGGTTCTGCCCGCTGGCGTCGTCCATCATCAGTTGGTTGTAACCTTCACCACCGTATTCGCGCGACAACAAACCAGAGGTCAGCCCGTGCGTATGCCATTCGGGCATGCTTTCGCCGCCGTGCATTCTGGACAGGATCACGGGACGGTCACAATCGCCGTTAATGAAGCCGACCAAGACTTCGTCGTTCTTGCGCAGCGGAAACATGCCACCACGCTTGAAACCCGCATCGGGCATCGCCGCGCGTATCCACGCCGACACGTTCTGGTCGCCGTCCTTGAGCCGATCGGATGTCAGGCGAACCTTCGCGCGCAGCATCGCGTCCGTATAGATTTCCTCGTTGTCCGGCCCGCCGATGATGCCGGTCTGAAGCTGCATGACAGGCTTCTTGTGTTCGAACGGACTACGAAATGCGACGCGACGCCGTTGCGCTTCGATTTCGACGTGGAAGAATCCAACGCCGCCATCCTCGTGGCGCACGGCCGAACCCGTGCCAGTCGCCCGCGCTTGCTCGACCTCCGCGCGCAGGCTCTTGCGAAAGCGCGTCAAGTTCTCAATACCCGGCACATTGTTTTGGATAAGCCAGTTCACCGAGAGAATCGCCATCTCTCGATCCTGCTCCGACTGCGCATCGTGCACGGGGTGCCCTGTCAGCACGCCATAGCGGCCCGGCCATGCGCAACGCAGCGCACCCACCCCGTAGAAGCGCTGCGCGCGCGAGCGCCATTCCTCTGCGATAAAGTTTGCCTGATTCTCACCCATATCGCGATCCGACCACGTATGTGACCCGGTGTATTCATACTGCTCGCCCAAGCCCGGAACGTCGTCAAGATCGAACGCAGGCATCGTGACGTGCTTGGAAAGGTCCGGGCGCTTGTAATCGAATGTGCCCGTGTCGAGTTCGGCGGACTGGATTTCTTGCGAATCGATCCACTCCCCAAGGCCGTCAAATTCCTCGTCCTGCACCGCGCCGCTGAACGAAATGGTCTTGCGCATCAACTCGGGAACCGAGAACAGATCGTCCATGATGACGACCTTGTGCGATTTGCCGTCCTGCGCGATATCGAAACGCGGAAAGAGGCCGAGTTCCTCGAATGTGCGGTGGACGTAGTTCCAGTCTGACTCCCATTGCATCCGTTGAGAATACGAGCGCAGCGCTTGGCGCACTTGCCACGTCACGTTACCGGATGCTTGCGGATACTTTCCAAGCACGTCAGATACGGTTTGCTGCGCGGGGGTCTCGATCCAGTCGCGCCGGTCGCTGCCGAGTCGAAGCAGCGCGAGGAACGAGTTGAATCGAAGCTGGTAGTAGGTGTTCGCGCCGTCCGCGCCCAAGCGACTGAACGCAGTTACATAACCGTGAATCGGCATTTCACTGCCGTCCGTTTGCCGAATCCACAGCGTCACGGATTGCCGGATCAGCGTGTTGGCCTGAATCGTTTCGAGCCGCGTCGACGTTGCGTCGATCGTGAATTCGAAGTCTCGCCCCAGACATGCGCGCCCCCGGACATAAAGCGGGACCAACCAGTCTTCACCAAGCGGCGTATCAAGGCGGACAATGCGTCCGTGTTGCACGTACTGTGCGCGCAGTGTCTTGTTCAGGAGATCGGAAACCATCGGGCTACCCCGTGCTGGGTTGTAACAAAAACAGCCGCCGGGCAGCAGATTGGTATTTTTCATCAAAACGAGAAAAGGCCCAGAATTCCAGCCGCTGCTGGGGGCCTTCAGCCTCGACGCGGTTCAAACCGCTGAATCGCGCCCAGCCGGAATTCATCATATCAAATCGTGATCTACCCCGGCATGCACTGATGATGTTTCACATTCCGTGTCGCAGCGCGTCGGAACCATGCATTCCTTACATCATGCTGTCGAGCACAACGATGTCGCGGCGAGGTGCAGCCGCGCGGATCGTCGCGCATGGCAAAAGTTGCATGGCAAAAGTTTCCAGTCCATAAACGTCAGAGAATGTGAATCCATCGAGCGCGTACTATCCGCGACGCAATGCTTGTGCACGCCCTGCGCCGCCCGCGGCGAACCGATGACCGAGCGACTTGCAGGCGGCGATATAACAACCGCCGCGGCTGGCACGACGCGTCCGAATCCGCCCGCCGACACCCATTTGTTTGCCGCGATGATCTTCGCAATCGCTGTAAACGCAAAAAGGCACGGGCCTCTCCGCCCGTGCCTTTCCCGTGAGCTATCCACCCCGCTCAGAACGTATGCATCATCCCCACATACGCGCCCGTCTGCGACTCGCCCGTCATCGGGCTCGTGCCCGACGTCGCGTCGCGCGGCGACGCGAGCAGCGAGAAATTCGAGTTGCCGCCGTTGCGCACGTAAGCGACCGTGCCATACAGGAACGTGCGCTTCGACAGGTTGTACGTGGTGCCGAGCACATACATGATCGCGTGGCCCGACGGATCGTGCGACGCATCGCCGCCGCCGTCGCCCACCTTCACGTAGTACCCGCCGCCCGTCACGGCCCACTGCGGAGTGGCCGTGTAGGTCGCGCCGAGCCAGTAATGATCGGCGCGATCGGCAACACCGGCCGGGCTATCCGGCGCCTGGTAGTGCGTATACGCGCCCTGGATCTTGAACTTCGACACCTTCACGTTCGCACCGACGAAATACTCGCGCGACGCGGTGAAGATGTTGCTGAACTTGCCGTTGTTGTCACGCAGCTCGTCGTAGATGCCGCGCACGTCGAGCACCGGCGAGTGGTACGAGAGCATGATCCCGTCCGAGCGGCCGAAGTCGTCGGCCGCGCCGTAGTTGAAGCCGCGCGACTGGTTGCCGAATGCATACTGCGCCTGCACGTCGAAGCCGCCGAACACCGGGCTGTGATATTCGATGTTGTTGCTGCTCTGCTGCCAGTTGCGACCACGCACGAGCGATGCGGACGAAAACGCCTGCTGAACGAACGGATCAAATTCCCACACGCCGTCGCTGTCGATGAACAGATTGCGGCCGGCCTGCAGCTGGCCCCACGTGTCGCTCTTCAGCCCGACATACGCGCGGCGCGACCACATGCGTCCGCCGCCCGTGGTGCCGTTCATCACCTGGAACGCGGTTTCCAGGTTGAACACCGTCGACATCCCGCCGCCGAGATCCTCGACGCCCTTCAGGCCGAACATGCTGGTGCCCCAGTCGCCGCCTTCCGCGCTCCAGCGCGTCGAACTGCCATTCGGCGTCGCGATGTGGTTCAGGTATTCGACGCCGCCGTCGATACGGCCGTACAGCGTCACGCTGGTCTGTGCGAACGCGGCCGCCGGTGCGGCGGCCGCGATCAGCCATGCGAAGTGTTTGAGTCGCAAAATGATGCCCCCTCGGAGTCTCGACCGTCCGACACGCGCCCCATGCGCGCGCCGGCGGCCTGTTCACCCGCGATCGATCGAAAAACGCCCGGGGCCCGCCGCGCAGAGCGCAAGCAGGCCGCCCGAGATCGCGATGTTCTTGTAGAAATGAATCATGTTGTTGATCTGCTCGCCGCCCGTCATCGTCCAGTAGTGGTGACCGATGATCGCGGTGCCAATCGTGTACAGCGCAAGCAGCAGCGCGAGCGGCCGCGTCTGGAAGCCAACGAGGATGGCGATGCCGACGAACAGCTCCATCACGACGGCGATCGCCGCCGAGATGATCGGCGCGGGCGCGCCCTCGCTTCCCATGAACGCGATCGTGCCGGAGAAGTCGACGATCTTCTTCCAGCCGAACATCACGAACAGGATCACGAGCAGGATTCGGGACAGCAGCAGCAGCACATCGCGCTGGGACGCGAGAAACGGTTGATTCGGTGTCATGGTGTGATCAACGAAAGCGATGCGCGAACCGCGCGCACCGGATTGCCAACGAACCAGGACAGGCGGCCGCCAGTGCCGCCCGCCCCGCTCTGCAACAACCGGCATCGGGGCCCGCCCGATGTGCTGTGCTCCTCCTCTTGTCAGTGTTGCCCTGCTTCGTGCCGCGTCGTGCGTGACATCAACGCGCCTTCGCGACGTCCTGCTCGGTCACCTTCGCGGCCGGGTTGCCGAACTGGCCGGTCAGGTAGTTCGCCAGCGCGGCGATCTGCGCATCCGACAGCTCGTTGCGGAACGCGGGCATCCCGACGTCCTCGCTGCCGGCCTTGCGCTGCACGCCGTTCAGGATCACCTGCACGAGGTTCGCCGGATTCGACGCACCCACCGTCGAGTTGTGGAACAGCGACGGGTAATAGCCGTCCGGCGTGCCCTTGCCCTGCATCTGGTGGCACGTCGCGCAGTTGCCGAGATACAGCCGCGCCGGATCGATGCCCGACGACGCGAGCGCCGCGCCGCGCAGCTTCAGGCCGTCTTCCGCCGGCTTGCCCCACGACGAACGCGATTGCTTCGCGTCGCCGTTGGCGACGGCCGGCACCGTGCGGATGTACGTCGCGATCGCGCCGATGTCGGCGTCGGTCATCTTCGAGAAGCTGTGCTCGACCGCCTCGGCCATCGGACCGGCCGCCTGCGCGACGCCCGGCACGCTGCCGGTACGCAGGTACTGGACGAGCTGCTGCTGCGTCCAGCCGCCGATCCCCGCGTTCGGGTCGGACGTGATGTTGTAGCCGTCCCAGCCGGCCAGCACCGAGCCCGACAGGAAGCTGCCGCCCGTCTCGTCGAGCGACTTCTCCTGCATCGCGATGCCGCGCGGCGTGTGGCAGGTGCTGCAGTGCGCGAGGCCCTGCACCAGGTACGCACCGCGGTTCCACTCGGCGCTCTGCGACGGATTCGGCTCGTATGCACCATCCTTCAGGAACAGCCAGTTCCAGATCTTCAGCGGCCAGCGCATGCTCAGCAGCGCGGGGATCTCGTTCTTCGGCGGCGTCTGCTTGACCGGCTCGACGCCGTGCATGAAGTACGCGTACAACGCCTGCACGTCGCCCTCGTTGATCTTCGCGTACGACACGTACGGCATCGCGGGGTACAGGTTGTCGCCGTTCTTCGACACGCCGTGACGCACCGCGCGCTCGAAGTCGTCGAACGTCCAGTTGCCGATGCCCGTGTCGGGGTCCGGCGTGATGTTGCTCGTGTAGATCTTGCCGAGCATCGGCACCGGCATTCCGAGACCGCCGGCGAACGGCTTGCCGCCCTTCGCGGTGTGGCAGGCCATGCAGTCGCCCGCGACCGCGAGGTATTCGCCGCGCTTGATCTGCGCGGGATCGGCCGAATCGGCCGCGCGCACGAGACCCGGCAGCGCGAGGCAACCGGCGAGGAGGAAGGTGAGAGTAGATTTCCGCACGGTCAGACTTCCTTCTTCAGCGTGTCCGACATCCGCAGCGCCAGCGCCGCGATCGTCAGCGTCACGTTTACCGTACCGACGGTCGGCATCGTCGAGCTGCTCGAGATGAACAGGTTCGGATGGTCGAACGTGCGGCAGTCCTTGTCGACGACCGAGTCGCGTGCATCCGCGCCCATGATCGTCGCGCCCGTGATGTGGTTGTTCGGCGCGAACTCGTCGTTGAACACGACGTCCGTGCCGCCCAGCACCTTCGCGGCCGTCGCGTAGACCTCGCGCGTATGCACGGCGCCGCGCTTCACGTAGTCGTCGATCGCATACGTGATTTCCGGGCGCGGAATGCCGACCGCGTCGGTGGCCGTCTTGCTCGGCACGATGCGGTTCTCGGGCTGTGGCAGGATTTCGTGGAAGCAGTCGAACTGCACGTAGCGCGCGGAGCGATCGCGAATCTGTGCGTCGAGCGCCTCCGACTTCATCAGCTTGCCGGCCTTGAAGATCTTCTGCGTCTCCTGGTTGATGCGCGACATGTTCGACAGGTGGATCTTCTTCGCGGCTTCGGTCGCCCGGAACGAGCCGTCGCGGAAACCGATCAGCGACGTCATCTCCTGCGGGCCGCGGCCCGGCCACAGCTTGTCGCTCGCGTAGAACGACACGCCCGTGCCAGGGTGGTCCATCAGGTTGCGCCCGACCATGTCGGAGCTGTTCGCGACACCGTTCGGGAAATCGCGGTTCGCCGACATCAGCAGGATCTTCGGCGTCTCGATGCCGTTCGCGGCCACCACGAAGTACTTGCCTTCGACGCGATGGTCGGCGCCCGTCTTGTCCTTGTAGATCGCGGCGACGATGCGCTTGTCCGGACCCGTCTCGAGCTTGTAGACGACCGCGCTGTCGATCAGCTTCGCGCCGGCCTGCTCGGCCTTCTCGACGTGCACGATGCCGTTGTACATCGCGCCGATCGGGCAGATCGGCATGCAGTTGTTGTTCCCGCAACAGGTCGGCCGGCCGTCGTACGGACGGCTGTTGCGCGCGACCGGCTCGGTCACCACGTGGAACTTCGGGTCATAGCCGTTGAGCGCGCTCTTGATCGTCTGCTCGTTGAACGACAACGGCAGCGGCGGCATCGGGTACGGCTCCTTGCGCGGCGAGTACAGGTCTTCCTCGGGGCCGGGGCCCCACACGCCGAGCTCTTCCTCGGCGCGCTGGTAGTAATGCTCGAGGTCGTCGTACTGGATCGGCCAGTCGCGGCCGACGCCGTACACGGTCTTCATCTTGAAGTCGTTCGGGATGAAGCGCCACGCCGACGCGGCCCAGTGCCACGTCGTGCCGCCCACCGCGCGGATGTATTGCGAGTTGAACTTGTGCTCGCCCTTCAGGATCAGGTAGTCGTTCGGCGGGCCGTATTCCGGATGCGGCGCCCACGGGCTCGACGGGTACGGCGCCATGAAGTCCGTCTTGTCGGGCTGGTTGCGAAAGCGCTCGACGATTTCCCAGCGCGGCATGCGCGGGCCTGCTTCGAGCAGGATCACCGATTTGCCCGCCATCGCGAGCTGATGCGCGACGATCGCGCCGGCGACACCGGACCCGACGACCACGACGTCGGCTTTTTGCGTATCGGTATCGGCCATCAGGCTTGCCTCTCGATCGGTTTTTCGGCCCAGAAGCCGGGTTTGTTGGGGCAATACGAAGGGATCACGAGCGTATCGGATACGACGCTGAACATTAATGCTTCTTCGTAGGCAATCACGACGTTGTCGACGACGCCGAGATACCACGCGCCGAGAATCGACAGCGCGGATGCTTCCTGATCGGGACTCAACGAGCCGGATGCGAGCGCGCCGGCGAGTTGCGACAGGCCGTCGGCCGTCTTGAACGAGCCCTTCTGCAACGCCTGCAGGTAGCGTTCGCCGAGCACGCGGCTCAGCCCTTTCTTGCCTGTCAGTGCTTCCGACAGCGTCATGAACGTGTCGAGCGGCGCGGTGCCGGGATTATCGGCCAGGGCCCGCAACGCCAGCGAGCCGGTGAGGCCCGCCGCCGTCAGCGCCAGTGCGCCCTGCAGCCATTGACGCCGCGTGATGCCGGATGCGGCTGCGTCGTTGTCACGACGCGAGTGGGGGGTGTTGTCGTTGTGCATGTTTCCTTCTCTCGAACACCGGATTCGGGAAAACCACGCTTGATATTTCTCAAACTTTCGCGCGGCCCTGAAATGTACGCGCACAATTCGGATTGGACAATGCTTTTATAGTCCATTAAATGTTCCGCAATCCGAGACACTCGACATTTCGCTGCAATTTTGTGTCGTCGACGCGACAATTCTGCATTGGGATGCCGATGTGTCGCAACCCGACGACACGCCGCTTCCGGTCATCCGCTCACATGCCCGTCGGTTAGAATCGCGTGCAATCAAACAGAAAGCTTCCCTCCGAGGGCATCGAGCGATGAAGCAGCGCGACAAACACAACAACACGCATCAATCCAATCCCATCACACGGCCGCTCTGGCGCATCGGCGCGGTCGCCGCACTCGGGGGCGCCGCGGCACTGTCGCTGCATGCACTCGCGGCACGCACTGTGAGCGTATCGCCGCAAGGCACGGTCACCGAAGTCCGGCAGAGCGTCGTCAAGTTCGACGAACCGATGGTCGCGTTCGGCTCGGCATCCGCGCCGAATCCCGCGCGCATGACCTGCAACGATTCCGCCGCCGCACGCGGCCAGGGTCACTGGCTCGACGACAAGACCTGGGTCTACGATTTCGAGAATGACCTGCCGCCGGGCGTGCGCTGCTCGGTCGCGCTCAACGACGCGCTGCGCTCGGTCGCCGGCAATGCGGTAAGCGGCCCGCGCCGCTTCACGTTTCAAACCGGCGGCCCGTTCCCGGTGACGGTGCGTCCCGGCTCGCGCGAGATCGAGGAACGCCAGGTCTTCGTGCTGAAGCTGAACGGCCCGGCCGAGCCGCGCTCCGCGCTCGCGAACATCTGGTGCGAAGCGGCCGGCATCGGCAACCGCATCCCCGTCACGGCCGCCGACGACGACACGCGCAACGCGCTGCTCGACCACTTCGGGCTGAAGAAGGACGCCGCGCGCGTGCTGACGCTGTCGTGCGCGCAGGCACTACCCGCGAGCGCGAAGATGCAGCTCGTCTATGGCAAGGGCGTCGCAAGCCCGAGCGGCATCGCGAACGACACCGAGCGCCGTTTCGACTTCACGGTGCGCGCCCCGTTCGCCGCGAGTTTCTCGTGCGAACGCGAGAACGCGAAGGCGCCGTGCACGCCGCTGCGCCCGCTGACGCTGTCGTTCAATGCGCCGATCTCGCGCAAGAACGCCGAGGCAATCAAGCTGCGCGGCCCTGACGGTTCGCTTTCACCGACCTTCGCCGCCGACGACCACAGCGACGAAGTGACGACCGTCACGTTCAATCCGCCGCTGCCCGCGCAGGCAAGCTTGACGATCGAGCTGCCGTCCGGCCTGCGCGACGTGACCGACCGTTCGCTCGCGAACGCCGACCTGTTCCCGCTCGCGACGCGCACCGCGCCGATGCCGCCGCTCGCGAAATTCTCGTCGGGCACCTTCGGGATCGTCGAGCGCTTCGCCGAACCCGATACGCCCGCGCTCGTGCCCGTCACGCTGCGCAACGTCGAGGCCGACCTGCATATCGCGGGCCTCAACACGAGCGGTGCGCAATTCTCGAACCTGAAGGTCGACGACGACACCGCGATCCGTCAATGGATGCGCACCGTCGAGCGCTTCGACAACTGGTCGATGACGGCCGGCACGATCGACGAGCGCATGCCGGGCCTGCTCCGGCGCAAGGGCCAGCACCCCGTCTACGTGCCGCTCGAGGCGGGCGAGAAGATGCCCGCGCCGCAGAACCGCCGCATCGACGTGCGCTCGCTGTCGCTGCTCGCCGGCGAACCGGGTGCGCAGGCGCTGACGCTGCCGAAGGCCGATCCGAAGATGCTGCGTCCGTTCGAGGTCGTCGGCGTGCCGATCGACAAGCCCGGCTTCTACGTGCTCGAACTCGCGTCGCCCGCGCTCGGCCGCTCGCTGCTCGCGAAGCCGTCGAGCATGTACGTGCGCACGACCGTCCTCGTCACGAACCTCGGCGTGCACCTGAAACAGGGCCGCGAGAACAACCTCGTGTGGGTCACGACACTCGACAAGGGCAAGCCGGTGCCGAACGCGCAGATCCGCGTATCGGATTGCAACGGCGACGAGATCGCATCCGGCAAGACCGATGCACAGGGCCTGCTGAAGATCGACGGCCCATTCGAGCCGAAACACGAATGCAGCCAGTCGGAACGCTTCGACGACTACTTCGTGTCGGCGCGCGTCGACGATCCGAAGACGGGCCCCGACATGGCGTTCGTCAGCTCGAACTGGAACCGCGGGATCGAGTCGTGGCGCTTCAACGTGCCGACCGACACCGACAGCGCACCGACCGTGCGCGCGCATACCGTGTTCGACCGCACGCTCTTGCGTGCCGGCGAAACCGTGTCGATGAAGCACTTCCTGCGCACCGAGACGCTGCAGAGTCTCGCGTTCCCGGCGCAATACCCGACGCGCGTGACGATCCGCCATCTCGGCTCGGACCAGACCTACAAGCTGCCGCTCACGTGGTCGGCCGACCACAGCGCGGATACCCGGTTCGCGCTGCCGCCCGCGGCGAAGCTCGGCGAATACAGCGTATCGCTCGAAGGCGGCCCGGACGATGCGCCGACCACCAGCTACTACAGCGGCAGCTTCCGCGTGGAGGCGTTCCGCCTGCCGGTGCTCAAGGGGACGATCAGCGCGCGCGACGCGCAGAAGAGCCCGCTCGTCGCGGTCAAGGAAGCACCGCTCGCGGTGCAGATCGACTACGTGTCGGGCGGCGGTGCATCGAACCTGCCCGTGCAGGTGTCGGCGCTGATGAAGTGGGCGTCGCCCCCGTTCGCGGATCGCTTCGAGGACTTCAGCTTCACGCCCTATCGTCCGGAGCGCAGCGACGGCAACGCCGACGACGATTCGCAGGACGGCGACAGCGCATCGGCCGCGAACAACGATCCCGATGCAACCAAGCTGATCGCGGACAAGCTGCCGCTGACGCTCGACCGCAACGGCGCGGGGTCCGTCACGCTCAAGGGCCTGCCCGACGTCGATGCGCCGAAGCGCATCGCGCTCGAAGCGACGTTCGCGGACCCGAACGGCGAAGTGCAGACGATCCGCGGCGACACGATCCTGTGGCCAGCCGCGGTGGTGGCCGGTATCAAGGCCGGCCGCTGGGTGTCGGTCGGCCAGCGCGTGCCGGTACAGGCGCTCGCAGTCGACCTGCAGGGCAAGCCGCGCGCGTCGGTGTCGATCGAGATCAAGGGCGTCGCGCACGTCACGACGTCGTCGCGCAAGCGGATGGTCGGCGGCTTCTACGCGTACGACAACAAGAGCGACACGCGCGACCTCGGCGTGCTGTGCTCGGGCAAGACCGACGACAAGGGCCGCATGGCCTGCGACGCGACGCTCGAGCAGGCCGGCAACGTCCAGTTGATCGCGGTCGCGAAGGACGGCGACGGGCGCACGTCGAACGCGTCGACGTCCGTCTGGGTCACGCGCGAGGACGAACTCTGGTTCGGCGGCGACAACACCGACCGGATCGACGTGATTCCGGAGAAGACCGCCTACGAACCGGGCGAAACGGCCCGCTTCCAGGTGCGCATGCCGTTCCGCTACGCGACCGCCCTCGTCGCGGTCGAACGCGGCGGCGTGATGGAAACGCACGTCGTGCAGCTCAATGGCAAGAACCCGACCGTCGACCTGAAGGTCGGCGAATCGTGGGGGCCGAACGTCTACGTATCGGTGCTCGCGTTGCGCGGCCGGATCCGCGAAGTGCCGTGGTACTCGTTCTTCACGTGGGGCTGGAAGGCGCCGATCGAATGGGCGCGCGCGTTCTGGCGCGAAGGCCGTCACTATGAAGCGCCGACCGCGTTCGTCGACCTGTCGAAGCCCGCGTTCCGCTACGGCCTCGGCGAAATCAAGGTCGGCACGGGCGTGCATCGTCTCGGCGTGACCGTGACGACCGACGCGACGCGCTACACGGTGCGCAGCAAGGCACAGGCGCACGTGAAGGTCACGCTGCCGAACGGCCAGCCCGCGCCCGCCGGCACGCAGATCGCGGTCGCGGCGGTCGACGAGGCGCTGCTCGAACTGATGCCGAACAACAGCTGGGACCTGCTCGACGCGATGCTGCAGCGACGCGCATACGGCGTCGAGACGGCCACCGCGCAGATGGAAATCGTCGGCCGCCGCCACTTCGGCCGCAAGGCCGTGCCGGCCGGCGGCGGTGGCGGCAGCGCGCCGACGCGCGAGCTGTTCGACACGCTGCTGCTGTGGAATCCGCGCGTGACGCTCGATGCGAACGGCAGCGCAACCGTCGAGGTGCCGCTGAACGACGCGCTCACGCGCTTCCGGATCGTCGCGATCGCGGCAGTCGGCCCCGACCGCTTCGGCACCGGCAGCACGTCGATCCGCAGCACGCAGGATCTGCAACTGATCTCCGGCCTGCCGCCGCTCGTGCGCGAAGGCGACGCGTTCCGCGCGCAGGTCACGCTGCGCAACACGACCGACCGCGCGATGCAGGTCGTCGTGACGCCGCACGTGACGGGCCTCGACGTCGCGCCGCAAACCGTGTCGCTCGCAGCCAATGCGGCGACCGAGGTCGCGTGGACGATCACCGTGCCCGAGCAAGCGCTCGACGCGGCCGGCGCGCTGAACTGGCGCATCGAGGCAGCCGAGCAAGGCGGCAAGCGCGCGGCCGACGCGCTGGCCGTCGCGCAGAAGGTCGTGCCCGCGCTACCGGTGACCGTGCAGCAGGCCACGCTCGCGCAGGTCGACGGCACGCTGACGCTACCCGTGTCGGCCCCGGCCGGCGCCGTCAACAACGCGCAAGGCGCACCGCGCGGCGGCATCGCCGTGTCGCTGCAGTCGAAGCTCGCCGACGGCCTGCCCGGCGTGCGGCGCTGGTTCGAGCGCTATCCGTACAGGTGCCTCGAACAGCAGACCTCGCGCGCGATCGGCCTGCACGACGCCGCGCAATGGCAGGCGCTGGTTGCGCGCATGCCTGTCTATCTCGACAGCGACGGGCTCGCGAGCTACTTCCCGCCGTCGTCCGACGATGCGCACTACGGCAGCCCGACGCTGTCGTCGTACCTGCTCGTGGTCGCCGACGAGGCGAGCCGCCTCGACCCGCGCTTCGCGCTGCCGGAAGACCTGCGCACGCAGCTCGAGGCCGGGCTCGCGCGCTTCGTCGACGGCCGCATCGAGCGCAACGCGTGGGCGCCGCGCCAGGATCGCGACCTGCGCAAGCTCGCCGCGATCGAGGCGCTGTCGCGCTACGGCGCCGCGCAAGGCCGCATGCTCGGCTCGATCGAGATCGCGCCCAACCAGTGGCCGACGTCGGCGGTGATCGACTATCACGCGATCCTCACGCGCGTGAAGGACATCCCGCAGCGCGACGAGAAACGCGCGCAGGTCGAGCAGATCCTGCGCGCGCGCCTCACGTACCAAGGCACGCAACTCGTGTTCTCGACCGCGCGCGACGACGATCTGTGGTGGCTGATGACGAGCAACGAGACCAATGCCGCGCGCCTTGCGCTGGAATTCGCGGGCGACCCGGCGTGGAAGGACGAGATGCCGCGCGTGACGGCCGGCCTGCTCGCGCTGCAACGCCAGGGCGCATGGCAGACGACGACGTCGAACGCACTCGGCCAGCTCGCGGTCGAGCGCTTCTCGCGCACTTACGAGAGCGTGCCGGTCACCGGCACGACGAAGGTCGCGCTCGGCGGCAACGAGCGCGCGATCTCGTGGTCGCAGGCACCGGCGCCCGCCGACGCGCCCGCATCGGCCACCGCCGCGACGCGCGCCGCCACCGCACGCAGCGTGCTGATGCCGTGGCCGCGTGCATCGCAGGCGCCGGCCACGCTGTCCGTCAAGCAGGACGGCACGGGCCGCCCATGGGCGACCGTCGAGAGCCTCGCGGCCGTGCCGCTGCGCGCGCCGTTCGCGGCCGGCTACCGGATCACGAAGACCGTCACGCCCGTGTCGCCCACCGTCAAGGGCGTGCTGACGCGCGGCGACGTCGTACGTGTGCATCTCGACATCGATGCGCAGAGCGACATGACGTGGGTCGTCGTCAACGATCCGATCCCGTCGGGCGCGACGATCCTCGGCTCGGGCCTCGGCCGCGACTCGGAAGCCGCGACGCAGGACGAGAAGCGGCCCGACGGCGCGTGGCCCGCGTTCGTCGAACGCGACTTCGACGGCTACCGCGCGTATTACGACTATCTGCCGAAGGGCAAATTCTCGGTCGAGTACACGGTGCGGCTGAACAACGTCGGCACGTTCGGACTGCCGCCGACCCGCGTCGAGGCGCTGTATGCGCCGTCCGTCTACGGCCTGTGGCCGAACCCGCCGATGACCGTGAAGCCGGCCGACGCGGGCAAGTAACGAGTACGTCATGATCGATCTGGCTTTGCCGCGGCCGGCGCGCTTCGCCGGCCGCCTCTTCGTCGCCGTGGTGCTGGCCGCGCCGCTCGTCGCGCATGCGCTGCCGAGCTACGACGACGTGCGCCGCAACTGGCGCAGCTCCGACTGGGTGCTGCTCGCGCGCGACGGCACGCCGCTGCAGCGCACGCGCGTCGATCTCACCGAGCGGCGCGGCGACTGGGTGTCGCTCGCCGACGTGTCGCCCGCGTTCCGCGAGGCGATCGTCGTGTCCGAGGACAAGCGCTTCTACGAACACAGCGGCGTCGACTGGCGCGGGATCGCAGGTGCCGCCTGGGGCAATCTGTGGAACGAGCGCACGCGCGGCGCGTCGACCGTGACGATGCAGCTCGCCGGGCTGCTCAGTGATTCGCCGCACCGTTCGGGCCAGCGCTCGCTGCCGCAAAAGGCCACGCAGGCGGTGAACGCGCTGCTGCTCGAACGCGGCTGGCGCAAGGACCAGATTCTCGAGGCCTACCTGAATCTCGTGCCGTTCCGCGGCGAGACGGTCGGGCTCGCCGCGCTGTCGCAGGTGCTGTTCGGCAAGGCGCCGTCCGGCCTCGACGCGCGCGAAGCCGCGATCGCCGCGGCGCTGGTGCGCGCCCCCAACGCGGCACCCGCGAAGGTCGCCGAGCGCGCGTGCCGGATCCTGCGCGACATGCATGCGGAACAGGCGTGCGCGTCGCTCGACGGCTACGTGCAGCTCGTGATCGCGCGCCCGGCCAACGCGGTGCGTGACGACGGTGCTGCTCTGGCGCCGCACTTCGCGCGCCGCATCGCGGCCGAGGTCAAGCCGGCGGCCGGTGCGCAGGTGCGCACGACGCTCGATGCGCCGCTGCAGCGCTTCGCGCGCGACACGCTGACGCGCGCGCTGACCGAACTCAACGCGCCCGCGCACCGTCGCAACGTGCAGGATGGCGCGGTCGTCGTGATCGACAACGCGACCGGCGAGATTCGCGCGTGGGTCGGTTCGTCGGGTGCGTTGTCGAGCGCGCGCGACGTCGACGCCGTGCTCGCGCCGCGCCAGGCCGGCTCGACGCTCAAGCCGTTCCTCTACGCGCAGGTGATCGACGAGAAGCGGCTGACGGCCGCGTCGCTGCTCGACGATGCGCCGATCAACCTCGCGGCCGGCGGCGGCCTCTACATTCCGCAGAACTACGACAAGGATTTCAAGGGCTGGGTGAGCGTGCGCACCGCGCTCGGCGGCTCGCTGAACGTGCCGGCCGTGCGCACGCTCGTGCTCGTCACGCCGCACCGCTTCGCGCGCACGCTGACCGCGCTCGGCCTGCCACTCGCGCAGGAAGGCGACTACTACGGCTTCAGCCTCGCGCTCGGCAGCGCGGACGTCACGCTGCTGTCGCTGACCAATGCGTATCGCGCGCTCGCGAACGGCGGCGTCGCGCGCAAGGTCGTCGACCTGCCCGTGCCGTCACCTGCATCCGTCGCATCGGCACCGGGACGTCCGGATAACGGCACGCGCGTATTCAGCGAAGCGGCCAGCTTCGTCGTCACCGACATCATCTCCGACAACAACGCGCGCGTGCGCACGTTCGGTTTCGACAACCCGCTCGCGACACGCTTCTTCTCGGCGGTCAAGACCGGCACCAGCAAGGACATGCGCGACAACTGGACCGTCGGGTTCACGTCGCGCTACACGGTCGGCGTGTGGGTCGGCAATGCGGACGGCTCGCCGATGTGGGACGTGTCGGGGGTGACGGGTGCGTCGCCGGTGTGGTCGGCCGTCGTCGGCTACCTGCACCGCGACCTGCCGAGCCGCGCGCCGAGGCCGCCGGCCGGCGTCGAAACGCGCCGCATCACGTTCGAGCGCGACGTCGAGCCGTCGCGCAACGAGTGGTTCGTCGCGGGCACGGCACTCGACACGATCCGGCTCGCGGCGCCCGTCACGCCGAGCAAGGACGGCGCGCGCGCGCCGCTGACGATCGGCGCCCCGACCGACGGCACGATCTTCGCGATCGATCCGGACATTCCGCCGAAGAATCAGCGGATCTGGTTCGAGCGGTCGTCCGGGCATGCCGCGCGGTTCGCGTGGCGGCTCGACGACAAGGTGATCGGGCATGCCGACCGCATCGCGTGGATGCCGTGGCCGGGCCGGCACCGGCTGGAACTCGTCGACGCGCGCGGCAACGTCGCGGATGCGATCGGCTTCGAGGTGCGGGGGGCGTTCGCGAAGCCGGGCTCACGCAAACCGTAGCAAGCCCCCGGCCGACGGCGAACGAACCGGCAAGCAATCCCCGGATCGCAGACCTAGAATAGGAACAGTGCGCCGATGCATCGGCGCACACCGGTTGCCCTGCCGCGTCCCTTCTCCCGATCGCCCGCGACCATGAACCTTCGACATCCGCGCTTCCTCCGCCCCGCGCTGAGCACGGCCTGCGTCGCCGCCCTCGCGACGCTTGCGGGCTGCAACGGCGACGCCTGCTTCGGCGTCGACGTCTGCTTCAACGACAACAACACGCAGACCGTCGCGCTGTCCGGCACGGCGGCCACCGGCACCGCGCTCGCGAGCGCATCGGTGACGGTCAGTTGCGCGCAAGGCTCGGCGACGACGCTGACCGACGGCGGCGGCAACTACCGCGTGACGGTCAACGCCGCGCTGCCGTGCGTGATTACCGTCGCGTCGGGTGGCACGAGCCTGCATTCGCTCGCCTACGCGGGCGGCACCTTCAACACGACGCCCGAGACCGAGCTGATGCTCGTCTATCTCGCCGCGCAGCTCGGCACGAACACGGCCGGGCTGATCGGCAATTTCCAGGGCAATGCACACTTCCAGCAGGTGATGGGCAGCCCGGGCAGGGTGCAGGCCGCGCAATCGGCGGTGGTGACGAACCTGCAGCAGCGCTATTCGGTCACGCTGTCGACGCCGGCCTTCCTGACGACGCCGTTCGTGGTCGGGCAACCGGGCATCGACAGCGATCTCGACGCGCTGGCCAAGGCCGGTGCGATCGATTCGAACGGGATGCCGGATCCGGTCGCCGTTTCGCTGCTGGCGCAGGCGGGCGCGGCGCAGCCGCTGTGAGCGGCCGGCGTGCCGTTGCGGCAGCCACGAACGCAGCTTCTGCGGCTTACGCCGCCTCCCCGCTTCCGCAAGCAACGCTCGCGGCCTGCTGCTGCGTCAGGTAGCGCAGCAGCTTCGTCACCATCCACACGACGATGAACGACAGCGCGACGAAGAACACCGCGAGCGGCGTCAGCACCTGCACCGACACGAAGCCGGCGAGGCCCATCATCGCGGACGACACGAGCAACAGCGCGCACCCGAGGATCGCGCTCGTCAGCCCCGCGATATGCGGAAACAGCGAGTTGCCCTTGGCCATCAGCGTCGGATACATCGCGCCCGCGCAGAAACCCATCACGAGCACCGGCGTCGCGAGCGTCCATACGCGCAGGCCGACGGTCAGCGCCAGCACGAGCATCACGACCGCCGCGGCCGCCATTACGCGCGCGCCGATGCGCAGCCGCTGCTCGGCGCTCGGCAGCCCGTGCCCGTGAATCCGGTTCGACAGTCCGCCGAGGAAATACATCAGCCCGATCCCGAGCGCGAGATAGCCGAAGAAGGTCGGCGGCTTGTGCAGCGTGGTCTGCACCATGAACGGCCCGACGATGTTGAACACCAGCAGGATGCTGTAGCACAGCCCCTGGGCAAGGAAACAGCTCTGGAACACCGGACTCGCGAGCACCTTGCCCGCGTTCGCCATCAGCGTGCGCGGCTCGAGACGGACCGGTTTCGGCAAGGTTTCCCGGTAGTGCCACAACAGCGCCCACATCACCAGCGAATACACCAGCAGGAACACGAGGCACGCGCGCCAGCCGAACCATTCCTGCAGGTGCGCGCCGATCACCGGCGCGATGATCGGTGCGAGCCCCCACGCGATCGACATGTAGGTGAACGCATGCATCAGCGCCTGGCCCGAGAACGAGTCGGTGATGATCGCCTTCGCGAGCAGGTTCGTCGTCGCGATCCCGAAACCCTGCAGGCAGCGCGCCAGCACGAACGTCTCCAGGTTCGGCGCGCCGAGCGACAGCAGGCACCCGATCGTGTAGATGACGAGCCCGAACGCGAGCACCCGCTTGCGTCCGTACGCATCGGCGACCGGGCCGAAGATCAGCTGGCCGAGCGCATAGGCGGCCATGTAGCCGGACACGCTCGACTGGATCGCCTGCGGCGTGGTCGCGAACGAACGCGCCATGTCGGGCAGCGCGGGCACGTAGATGTCGATCGCGAGCTGGCCTGCGGAGGCGAACAGGCAAATCAGGAACAACAGGAAGCGCGGCGAGTTCGATTCGCGCGCAGGAGTGAGCGAGGCGTTCATGACAACCGGGAAGGATTCGGACGGCGGCGACACGCGCCGGCTTGTTCGAATGACGAACAACGGTGCGTGGCGAAGCGCATATTGTGCCTGTTGTTGCGCGACGCGACCGGAATCCCATGGCGCGGACGAGGTTGAATGCCGATTGCGGCACATGCCGAAACGCGCTAGATGCCCGTTCAGGTTCCCCGGCGAGTCGCCTCGGGAACCCCGGCACGGCTCCGTCCGGCGGGCACTGCCCCGGCTTTAAAGCAGATGATGGCGCTGCAGCATGTCGCGCTCGCCAACGCGTTCGCGATGCCGATGCCGCAGCCCGTCGGGTTCGCGATGCCGCTGTGGGCGATGCCCGAACCGGTCGTCGTGCTCGTGCCGGCGCAGCCGTCCATGCGTTCGATGGCACCGGCCCCGGCGGCACCGGCCAGGCCGGCCGCACGCGTGCCGGAAATCAAGGCCTGACGCTCGGTTCCATCACGCGAGCGACCGGGCCGAAAACCGAAACCGCCGGCGTGTGCCGGCGGTTTTCTATCGACGATGCAACTCCACCACTATGCGTCGATCAGTACTGCGCCTGATCCGTCGGATTCCTGAACAGCTGCTTCATCTCCGGCGACAGCGGATAGTTGAGGCTCACGCCCTTCGGCGGAATCGGCTGCATGAACCACTGGTCGTAGAGCTTCTCGGCCGTGCCCGAGGTCTGCATCTTCGCGATCACGCCATCGACTACGTGCTTGAACGCCGGATCGTCCTTGCGCATCATGCACGCGTAATTTTCATGGACGAGCGGCGTGCCCGCCACCGTGTAGGCGCCCGGGTTGCGGTCCTTCGCGATCTCGCCGTACAGCAGTGGCTCGTCCATCACGAACGCGACCGCGCGCCCCGTCGTGACGTTCATGAACGCTTCGGCGTGGTCCTTCGCGCTGATGATCGTCATGTTCATCCCCTTCTCCTCGTTGAGCTTGCGCAGCAGGCGCTCGTCCGACGTGCCGGCCGTCGTCGCGACTGTCTTGCCGGCCAGGTCCTGGAAGTCCTTCGCGCCCGAATCCTTGCGCGTGCTGAAGCGGATCCCGTAGAGGAAGATGCTGTTCGAGAAGGCGGCCTGCTTCTGCCGCTCCAGCGTGTTGGTCGTCGACCCGCACTCGAAGTCGATCGTGCCGTTCTGCAGCAGCGGAATCCGGTTCTGCGACGTGATCGGGATTTCCTTCACCGTCAGGTTCGGTGCCTTCAGCTCCGTCTTCAGCGTGTCGATAATGCGCGCCGCGATGTCGCGCGAGTAGCCGATGTTCTTCTGCTGGTTGTCCGAATACGAGAACGGCACCGACGATTCGCGGATACCCAGCGACACGACGCCCGTGTCCTTGATCTTCTTCAGCGTGCCGGTGAGGGCCTGCGCGTGCGCGGTGCCCGCCAGCGCGCAGGTCAGCGCGACGGCCAACCAACGGAAGCGGCGATCCATGCTTTTCTCCTGACGAAACGTTGATCGAATCGCGATCGTACGCCCGACAAAATTCGCGTCGCATCAGGGAAAGCGTAGGCAACCGTCCACCACGGCGCGCGCGGACGACGCATTTTCCGTGGCGCGCAAATACGCGTGCATCCCGCGTCGCGCCCGGGCAGCCGCGTTCGCTCGCATCCCGCCTGCCGGGTCGTCCGCTCTGGACCCGCAATCGCATTGCAACGCAGCAACGTAATCGTTTGCGGCAACCCGTTTTTTTCTCGCGAACCGCGCTCAAGAAGCGCCCGTGGCGGCCGTTACCCAGTGCATGGCGCGTCGCAACAATCTTGCGATGAATGTCAGACAAAAACGACAAGGTCCGGTGTTCCTCCGGACCAGGCACGACCGCCAGCACGACGGTTATCTATGAGGATCGAGTCTCACCATGAGAGCCAAACGTTTCAATTTCGCGCTGGCCCGCTCCGCTCATGCGCGCATGCTCGCCGGCATGCTGTCCGCCGCCGCCCTGCTTCCGCTCGCCGGCTGTGGCGGTGGGGGTGGCGGCGACGGCAGCAATCCGTCTTCCTCCAATGCTGCGCCGGCCCCCGCGCCCGCTCCGACCACCCCGCCCGCGGCCAGCGGCAGCAATGCGTGCGCGACGCAGCAGGCTGCCGTGCAGATGGCTGCCCAGACCACCGCGCCGGTCGAGCCGCCGGTCGATCACCTGATCGTCAAGCTGAAGACGCTGACGGCCACGCGCGCGATGGCCGCCCGCGACACCGGCACACGGCTCGACGCGGTGATCCGGCGCTCGATGACGCGCTGGACGGCACCGACGACGACCAGTGCCGCACATGCCTATGCCGCCGTGACGACGTCGCAGGCATCGCTGAACGTGCAGGTCGAGCGGACCCTGTCGGACGGCGCGGCCGTGCTGTCGATCGGCCAGCGCATCGCGTCCGGCGACGCGGCGGCGCTCGCGCAGGCGTTCGCGGCCGACGGCGACGTCGACCACGCGGAACCGGATCACCCGATGCAGATTCGCGACATGCCGAGCGATCCCGCATACAGCCAGCAGTGGGATCTGTCCGACGCGAGCGTCGGCATCAACGCCCCGCCCGCCTGGACGCGGACCAAGGGTTCGCCGACGGTCGTCACGGCCGTGCTCGACACCGGCTACCGGCCGCATCCCGACCTCGTCGGCAACCTGCTGCCCGGCTACAGCTTCATCTCGAACGTCAACACCAGCAACAACGGCCAGACGCGCGGCATCGACGCCACCGATCCGGGCGACTGGGTCACGCAGCAGGAACTCGACGATTCCAGCGGCCCGTACTATCACTGCGCGAGCGAACCGAGCAGCAGCAGCTGGCACGGCACGCGCGTGATGGGCGTGATCGGCGCGACCGCCAACAACGGCATCGGCGTCGCCGGCGTGTCGTGGCTCGGCCGGATCCTGCCGGTGCGCGTGCTCGGCAAGTGCGGCGGCACGACGAGCGACATCGCCGACGCGATGCGCTGGGCGGCCGGCATTCCGGTCGCCGGTGTGCCGAGCAACCCGAATCCCGCGAAGGTCATCAACCTGAGCCTGGGCGGCGTCGGCGCGTGCAGCGCGACGTTCCAGCAGGCAATCGACGACGTGAACGCGAAGGGCGTGACCGTCGTCGTCGCCGCCGGCAACGACGGCCTGTCAACCGGGCTCGACCAGCCGGCGAACTGCCGCGGCGTGATCAGCGTCGGCGCAACCGACGCGACCGGCCGCCGCGCATCGTTCAGCAACTTCGGTGTCGACGTTGCGCTGAGCGCACCCGGCGTCAACATCCTGTCGACGGCCAACAGCGGCACGACGACGCCGGGTACGGACACGTACGACACCGCGAGCGGCACGAGCCTCGCGACGCCGCAGGTGACGGGCATCGTCGGGCTGATGTTGTCGGTGAACGGCAACCTCACGCCCGCGCAGATCCAGCAGAAGCTGCAAGGCGGCGCGCGTGCGGCGATGCTGCCGACCGGCACGTCGTGCACGGCGCTGCCGGCCGGCTCCGGCATCGCCGACGCAGGCGCTGCCGTCACGGCCGCCACGCAGTAACGGGCACGTCGCCTCGACGCAACCGCGCGCATGCCTGCCCAGCGCGCGCGCGTTTTTTCATTCGCGGAGCCGGCATCGCCGCGCTAACGTTCTGCAAGAATTGCCTGAGCAACGTGTGGAAAAAGGGTTGACGCTTCGCACGACGACCCATTACCATCGCCCCCGTCTGATTACATGGAGTGTTCTGTGAACACCGATGCGAGTTGTAGTTGGTCCTCGACCAACTTGACTGCTGCCTGAGGAAACCGCGCAGAGCCTCGTCTTCTGCCGCATCCCGGGAAGCAGGATGCGGCGCCCTTCCGGCCTGACCGGCCAGAATCCCCCGCCGAATTTTTCGATATTGCCGAATGCCCGCGCAGCGCATCGATACGCTGCCGCGCGCGTGCGTTCGTGCTGCGCGCAGCGCGAACTGCGTGCGTGTTCCGTTCGCGTGCCATCCGGCCGCGCGCCTTCGTGCGTGCGCGGTTGCCGATCGCCCGTGCCCGCCACCCGAAACCGACAGGAGTGCAGATGAACTCAGACGACAGTAGTCGATTACCGCTCGCCGGTGCGACGCTGCGCATCGATTCTCCGACCGCACTCCGCGCGCCGGCGAGCGTTCCCCTCTTCACCGATCCACAGCCGATCGCGCCTGACGCGACGCGGCGGGGAGTGCTCGTGCGTCGATAACGTCACAGTCGCTCCCCGCCCGCCGCCTCGTGCGCAAGGAGCGACTCATGACACAACGCAATACCTCGCAACCGAAACAGCGCGGCTTCATCAACGCCGGCCCCGGTCAAAAGAACGAACCGCGCATCATGCGCGCCGCGCAGGAAGCGGCCCGCCCGCTCGAAGAAACCTTCAAGTCGCTGCGCACCAGCACGCGCGGCCTCACCTACGACCAGGCCGTCGACCGTCTGCAGCACCACGGTCCGAACGAAATCGCGCACGACAAGCCGCCGCACTGGACGCGCCAGTTGCTGCACGCGTTCCACAATCCGTTCGTCTACGTGCTGCTCGTGCTGGCCGCGATCAGCTTCTGCACCGACGTCTATTTCGCGGCGCCCGACGATCGCGACTATGTGGGCATGACGATCCTGCTGACGATGGTCACGATCAGCGCGCTGCTGCGCTTCGTGCAGGAATTCCGTTCGCTGCGCGCGGCCGAAAAGCTCAAGGCGATGGTCCGCACGACGGCGACCGTGCAGCGCGCGGTGACCGACACGTCCGAGCCGGCACGCCGCGAGGTGCCGATGCGCGAAGTCGTGGTCGGCGACATCGTGCATCTGTCCGCCGGCGACATGATTCCCGCCGACGTGCGCCTGCTCGCGTCGCGCGACCTGTTCATCAGCCAGGCCGTGCTGACCGGTGAAGCGCTGCCGGTCGAGAAGTACGACACGCTCGGCGCGGTCGCCGGCAAGTCGGCGAACACGGGCGCGTCGGACATGACGGGCATGGCCGGCAAACCCGGCGCGGCGAACGACGCGTCGGCGTCGACGTCGCTGCTCGATCTCGAGAACGTGTGCTTCATGGGCACCAACGTGGTGAGCGGCACCGCGACGGCCGTCGTCGTCGCGACCGGCGAGGACACCTACTTCGGTTCGCTCGCGCGCAACGTCGTGAGCCACAAGCGCATCGAGACGAGCTTCGATCGCGGTGTCGCAAGCGTGAGCTGGCTGCTGATCAAGTTCATGTTCGTGATGGTGCCGATCGTGTTCATGATCAACGGCCTGACCAAGGGCGACTGGCTGAGCGCGCTCACGTTCGCGCTCGCGGTGGCCGTCGGCCTCACGCCCGAGATGCTGCCGATGATCGTCAGTGCGAATCTCGCGCGCGGCGCGATCGCGATGGCGCGTCGCAAGGTCGTCGTGAAGCGGCTGAACTCCGTGCAGAACTTCGGCGCGATGGACGTGCTGTGCACTGACAAGACCGGCACGCTCACGCAGGACAAGATCATTCTCGAACACCATCTCGACCTGTCCGGCCACAAGAATGAGGACATCCTGCGGCTCGGCTGGCTGAACAGCTTCCATCAGAGCGGCCAGAAGAACCTGATCGATATCGCCGTGGTCGCGCGCGCCGACGAGATCGGTGACCGCGTGAAGCCGCAAGGCTACAAGAAGATCGATGAACTGCCGTTCGACTTCGTGCGTCGCCGCCTGTCGGTCGTCGTCGAGGACACGCACGGTACGCACCTGCTGATCTGCAAGGGCGCGGTCGAGGAAATGCTTGCGGTGTCGACCCATGTGCAGGACGAGGACGGCGTGCGCCCGCTCGACTTCGTCGCGCGCAAGCGGCTGCTCGAACAGGCGAACGCTTACAACGAGGATGGCTTCCGCGTGCTGGTGCTCGCGACGCGCATGATCCCGCGCGGCGACGAACGCGAGCAGTACCGTACCGCCGATGAGCGCGACCTCGTCGTGCGCGGCTTCCTGACCTTCCTCGATCCGCCGAAGGAATCGGCCGCGCCGGCGCTTGCCGCGCTGCGCGAGAACGGCGTGTCGGTGAAGGTGCTGACGGGCGACAACCCGACCGTCACGATGAAGGTCTGCCGCCAGGTCGGCCTCGAACCGGGCAAGCCGATGCTCGGCGCCGAAATCGAGGCGCTCGACGACGCGACGCTCGCGCAGGTCGTCGAACGCACGACGGTGTTCGCGAAGCTCACGCCGCTGCAGAAGGCGCGCATCGTGAAGGCGCTGCAGGCGAACGGCCACACGGTCGGCTTCCTCGGCGACGGTATCAACGATGCACCCGCGCTGCGCGACGCCGACGTCGGCATCTCGGTCGACAGCGGCGCCGACATCGCGAAGGAAACCGCCGACATCATCCTGCTCGAAAAGAGCCTGATGGTGCTCGAGGAAGGCGTGATCAAGGGCCGCGAGACGTTCGGCAACATCCTGAAATACCTGAACATGACCGCCAGCTCGAACTTCGGCAACGTGTTCTCGGTGCTCGTCGCCAGCGCGTTCCTGCCATGGGAGCCGATGCTCGCAACCCAGCTGCTCGTGCTGAACCTGATCTACGACACGTCGCAGATGCTGCTGCCGTGGGACCGGATGGATCCGGAGTTCCTCAAGAAGCCGCGCAAGTGGGAAGCCGGCAACATCGGCCGCTTCATGCTGTGGGTCGGGCCAACCTCGTCGGTGTTCGACATCACGACTTACGTGCTGATGTGGACCGTGTTCGGCGCCGGTGCGATGTATCACCTGCACGGCGGCTCGAGCGGCCAGATCGTGATGAACTCCGGCTGGTTCATCGAAAGCCTCGTGTCGCAGACGCTCGTCGTGCACCTGCTGCGCACGCAGAAGATCCCGTTCCTGCAGAGCACGGCCGCGCTGCCGGTGCTGCTGTCGACGTTCACCGCGATCGCGATCGGCTGCTGGCTGCCGTTCTCGCCGTTCGCGGAGTCGCTCGGCTTCATGCATCTGCCTGGGACCTACTGGCTGTGGCTCGCGGCGACGATGGTCGGCTACATCCTGCTCGCGCAGATCGTCAAGACGATCTATGTGCGCCGCTACAAGCAGTGGTTCTGATCTCCACCGGACAACGGCGTGCCGGCCCGCGCGGGCCGGCCGCCCACGATGCATCATGGGTGACTTGATGAAAAGAATGCTTCCGCTCGCGGCTGCGAGCGCCCTCCTCGCACCGCTGGACGCGTACGCGGCCCATCCGCTCGTCAGCGACGACACGGGCACGCAGGGCGACGCAAACTGGCAGCTCGAGTTCAATGCCGAGGAAACGTCGAAACAGGACGAAAACGGCCGCCATCAACTGTGGAACGCGACACTCACGCGCGGCTTCGGCGAACATGTCGATCTGTACGTGAACGCGCCTTATACCCATCTGCAAATGCGGACCGACGACAACGGCGCCGGCATCGGCGACGTCGAGATCGGCATGAAATGGCGCTTCGCCGAACGCGGTCCGCTATCGTTCGCGCTGAAACCGAAAGTGACGATGCCGACCGGCAACGACGATCGCGGGCTCGGCACGGGCCGCGTCGGCACCGGTGCGACGCTGCTCGCGCAAGCCGACGTCGCGCGCGTCTCGCTGCTCGCGAATGCGGGCCTCGCCTACCAGCCGAATCGCCAGGGCGACCTGCGCTCGGTCTGGGCCGTGTCGGCCGCGGCGCTCTACAAGGCGACCGACAACGTGCAGTTCGTGGCCGACATCGGTCTGTCGCGCAACACCGAAAGCACGGCCGGTGCGCATCCGGCGTTCGTGATCGCGGGTGCGATCTACTCGCCGAAGCGCTGGCTCGATCTCGACGTCGGCTACCGGCACGGGCTGAACGACCAGACCTACCGTCACTCCGTGATGGGTGGCGTGACGGCGCGGTGGTGATGCGGCCGACGCCGCGTGTCGAACCGCAATACGACGGACCGCCTTCGTGGCGGTCCGTTTTTTCATCAGGTGTCGTTCGCGCCGAACAATTGCGCGCACACGGCGCGCCCCTCCTCGGTCAACGCGGCGCTGCCGGTGCCGTCCTCGTTCAGCGTCGTCGCACTCAGGCCGGCGGCGTCGAGCCGCGTCAGCACGCGGCGCAACACACTCATCGGCAATTGCGCGCGCTTCGCGATCTTCGGCAGCGACCACGCCTTGCCGGACGGATCGCTCGCGGCTTCGTTCAGCGTCGCGAGCGTCGCAACGAGTGCGGGATCGAGCGGGGAGTCGTCGGAGTCTGGAGTCATCGGTTCGGGTTCGTGAGCCGGCGCCGGGCCGGCATTCGGGAAGGATGCAATCGCGGACACTATACGCCGCGGCTACGCGGCTACGCGGCTACGCGGTTACACGGTTACGCGCCCTTGATTGCCGCGCGCATGAACGACACGAAACGCGTGGTCACGGGATCGTCGCGGCCGGACAGCCACGCGAGCCCGACGCGCCATTTCGCGTCCCGACCGTCGAGCGGCAGGACAGTCGCGTCGCGCAGCAGGTACTGCGCGCCCGACGGAATGAACGCGACGCCAACCCCGGCCGCGACCGACGTGAGCACCGATTGCACGTCCTCCGCCTGCTGCGTGACCTGCGGCACGAAGCGCCGCTCGACGCACCACCGGTCGATCTGCGCGGCGAGCCCGGGGCCGCGTGCGCGCTGCAGCGCGATGAAGCCGATCTCGTTGAGCACGTCGAGATCGGCGGGCACGCGCTTGAAGCCGAGGTGCGGCGGCACCGCGAGCGCAAGCGCCTCGTCGATCACCTTGAACGACGCCAACCCTTCATCGGACGGCAGACGCAGAAATCCGGCGTCGAGCTTGCCGGCACGCAGCCGGCGTGTCTGTTCGGACGACGACAGGTCGCTCAGCGTGACCGCGATACCCGGATTGCGGCGACGGAACTCCGCGACGAGTTTCGGCACGAGCGTCAGCACGGACAGGCAGATGCCGAGCCGCAGATGCCCGCGCTGTCCGCTGGACGCCTCTCGCGCCCGCGCGAGGATCTCGTCGGCGTCGCGCACGAGCGCCTGCGCGTCGGGCAGGAAGCGTTCACCGAACGGCGTCAACTCCGCGCCATGCCGCCCGCGCTCGAACAGCTTGCCGCCGAGGCTCGCCTCGAGCGCGCCGATCTGCTTGCTGAGCGCCGGCTGGCTCATGTGCAGCGCGTCGGCCGCGCGGCTGAAATGGCTGAGCTCCGTGACCGTCAGGAAGGTGCGCAGCAGTTTCAATTCCATTCTTGAAAGGAATCATATCGATCGAAACATTCATTTTACTGATCGAACGGCATGACGTTCAATACGGACATGCCCTTCATGGAATTCATTGTCATGTCCGTTGATCATCCGGCCGAGTGCCTGACCGATATCTCGTGCGACACGGTGCTCGCCGGCGAAAGCGGTATTGAGCCCGATGCGTCGGCACCCGAGCGTCGTGCCGCGCGTGTCGACGGACGCAGCCGCCGCTTTCGCTTCGGCGACGCAGTGGACGATGCACCGCCGCGCGCCGTCACGGGCTCGATCGCGATCAGCTTCGCAGTCGTGTCGCGGCGGAACTGGCCACGCTGAGCCCGCTCCTCATGCACCTTCCGTCGAACGCGCACCTTCGGCCATCTGCAAAAAACAGCGGAATTCCACCGGCATCACACATCATTGCGTGCGCATCCATCGTCATCGCCACGCGATCGACCGTATAATTTCCCGCACCCGCTCACCGCCCACGCATTTCGCGCCGCCGCAGCGCGCGTGAAAAGGAGACTTTCGCTTGACCGGCCTCATCGCGCGCCTGCCTCGCGCCCGGACCACCCTGATCATCGCCCTCTCGTTCCTGACACTCGCGTTCGCAACGAACGCGTCGTCCGCGCAGCGCGCGCAGCCGCATCGCACAGCGTCGCCGCAAGCGCATGCGAAAGTCGTCAAGAAGCAACCCACCCATCGCAAGAACAAGGCCGTCAAGCATCGGCGCGCGAAACGCACGAACGCGGCTCGCCCGCACCCCGCCGCGAAGCCGCGCCTGCTCGCGAGCTGCGGCTACAGCCCGCGCGCGGTGCGCGCGCTGCACTCACGCGCGGCCTACGTGCTCGACGTCGATTCGGGCACGCCGCTGCTGGCCCGCAACGCACGCACCGTGCGGCCGATCGCGTCGATCTCGAAGCTGATGACCGCCGTCGTCGCGCGCGACGCGGACCGGCCGCTGAACGGCGTGCTGCGCGTCACCTCGCGCGACCGCGACACGATCAAGTTCACCGGTTCGCGGCTGCCGATCGGCGCCGAACTGTCGCGCCGCCAGATGTTCCATATCGCGCTGATGTCGTCGGAAAATCGCGCGGCAGCCGCGCTGAGCCGCGACTATCCGGGCGGCCGCACCGCGTTCGTGAGGGCGATGAACCGCGAAGCGCGCCGCCTCGGGATGCGCCATACGCATTTCCGCGAACCGACCGGGCTGTCGCCGCATAACGTGTCGACGGCCGAGGATCTCGCGCGGCTCGTCGGCGCGGCCGCGCAGGATCCGCTGATCCGCTACTTCTCGACGGATACGTCGACCACCGTGCAGGCCGGCGACGACGAACTGCTGTACGTGAACTCCGATCCGCTCGTCCGCTACGGCCGGTTGCCGATCCGGCTGCAGAAAACCGGCTTCATCAACGAATCGGGGCACGGCGTCGTCATGCGCATGCGTGTCAAAGGCCGCCGCGAAACGATCGTGCTGCTCGGCGCACCAACGCGCGCCGGCGTGTCGAGCGACGCGCTGAAGATCCATCGCTGGCTGAGTTGCTCGATCCAATAGATTCGGAACACGGCGCACGCGGCAGGCGTGTTCATCCACGAAGGCGCGATGCCATGCACGACGAATACCGTTTCAACGCGTTCGGACGCCTGCTGGCCGTCATGCGCTCGAACGGCCGCTGGGCCGTGTTCGATCTCGGCACCGAAGGCAAGCGGCGGCCGGCCAACCTGCAGATTCCGCCTGCGCTCGCAGCTGACGAACTCGCGCAATATCTCGGCGACCTGCTGCACGAAAATGCGTCGCCGAAGTACAACGACGTCGTGCCGGTTCCGTCGCCGCGCCGCGTGTAGCGGCCCGCCGCACACCGGCCGCATCCGGTAAACCGGTCGTTGCGTGCCAACGCGCGCTCATCCGCTCACCCGCTCATACCGATCACACCGACGCACCGCGTGTCACGAACCTTCACCCAATTCGACAGCTAAACTTGCAAGTTTAACTGTCATATCCTATGATCCGCCGCATGACACCGCCACGCATGCCCGGCATTCCCGCCGACACTGTCGCCGCCGATCTGACCCTCGCGGTCGGCCAGTTGATCCGCCGGTTGCGCTCCGAAATCGAATCCGAGGGGCTCGGCATGTCGCAGACGAGCGCGCTCGCGCGGCTCGAACGGCAGGGTCCGATGACGACCGCCGATCTCGCCCGCGCGGAGGCAATGAAGCCGCAGTCGATGAAGGCGATTCTCGCGAGCCTGGAGGAAGACGGTCTCGTCGAACGCGAGCCGCATCCGACCGACGGCCGCCAGATCCTGTTCCTGCTGACCGCGGCCGGCCTGGAAGCGCGGCGCAAGCGCGACACGGCGAAGCACAAGTGGCTCGGCGCCGCGATCGAGAAGCTCGACCCTGAAGAAATCCGCACGCTCGCTGCCGCGATTCCGCTGATCCGGCGTATCGGCGAGCAATGACCTCCGCCTGCGTGCCGCGCGGCATGCGCGCGCACCCTTTCCTTCGCCCAATTCACGGAGCATCGACACCATGAGCACAACCCGTCTCGACACGAACACGGCACTCGTCGTCATCGACCTGCAGAAAGGCATCGTCGCACTGCCCACCTCCCACCCGGTCGCTCCGGTGATCGAGCACACGCGCGACCTGCTCGACGCATTCCGCAGCCGCGGCCTGCCGGTCGTGCTCGTCAACGTCGACGGCGGTGCACCGGGCCGTACGCAGCAGCAAGTGCGTCTGGATGCCCTTCCGGCCGACTGGGCCAACCTCGTCCCCGAACTGGACCGCCAGCCGGGCGACCACGTCGTGACGAAGAAGACCTGGGGCGCGTTTACCGCCACCGATCTCGACGCGCACCTGAAGGCGGCCGGCGTCACGCAGATCGTGCTGACCGGCATCGCGACCAGCATCGGCGTCGAATCGACCGCACGCCAGGCGCACGAGCTCGGCTACAACGTGACGCTCGCGGTCGACGCGATGACCGACCTCAACGCGGACGCGCACACGAACAGCGTCGAACGGCTGTTCCCGCGTCTCGGCGAGACGGGTTCGACGCAAGAGATTCTCGCGCTGCTCGACCGGCGCGGCGCTTGAGCGACAAGCACGCCCGGCCGGTGCCGGGCCATGCGGCCGGCCGGCGCGATCCGTCGATCTGGAAGGTCAGCGCGGTCGCGACGCTCGGCTCGCTTCTGTCGCAGCTCGACGCGACGATCGTCAACGTATCGCTGTCAAGCCTCGCGACCGACCTGCACGCGAGCCTGTCGACGATCCAGTGGGTGACGAGCGGCTACCTGCTCGCGCTCACGCTGGTGTTGCCGCTGAACGGCTGGCTGGTCGACCGCATCGGTGCGAAAGCGCTGTACCTGTGGTGCTTCTCCGCGTTCACGCTGACGTCGGCGCTGTGCGGGCTCGCGTGGTCCGCGCCATCGCTGATCGCGTTCCGCGTGCTGCAAGGCGTCAGCGGCGGGCTGCTCGCGCCGATGGCGCAGATGATGATCGCGCGCGTGGCCGGTCAGCAGATGGCGCGCGTGATCGGCTACGCGGCGGTGCCCGTTCTGATCGCGCCGATCCTGGGCCCGGTCATCGCCGGCGCGATCCTGCAGCACGCATCGTGGCGCTGGCTCTTTCTCGTGAACCTGCCGGTCGGCGCGCTGGCGCTTGCGCTGGCCGTGTGGTTCCTGCCCGGCGACCGCGAGGAAACGCAGCGGCGCGAGCTCGACTGGATCGGCCTCGCGCTGCTGTCGCCAGCGCTCGTGCTGTTCCTGTACGGCGCGGAGCGGATCAACGCCGTGCCCGGTATCGCCGCAATCGCCGTTTCGGTACTGCTGCTCGCTGCCTTCCTGCGCATCGAGCGACGCCAGGGCGAGCATGCGCTGATCGATCTCGCGCTGTTCCGCTCGCGCGTGTTCGGCGCGGCCGCCGCCACGCAATTCCTGTCGAACGGCGCGATCTACGCGGGCCAGATGCTGATCCCGGTGTTCCTGATCGAGGCGTGCGGCCGCTCGCCCGGCGAGATGGGCTGGCTGCTGGCCCCGCTCGGGCTCGGCATGCTCGTCACCTATCCGTCGATGGGCGCGCTGACGAGCCGCTTCGGCGTGCGCCGGCTGGCCGCCGCCGGCGCGATGCTCGCGCTCGTCGCGACGCTACCGTTCGTGTATCTCGCGCTGGCCGGCTACGATCCCTACGTGCTGGTGCCCGCGCTGTTTCTGCGCGGGATGGGCCAGAGCGCGATCGGCGCCCCGTCGATTTCCGCCGCGTATGCGTCGGTCGAGCGGCGCAACCTGCCGATGGCAACGACGTCGCTCAATATCGTCCAGCGCCTCGGCGGCCCGACGTTCACGACAATGTGCACGCTGTTTCTCGCGTGGCGGCTGCAGGTCGAATCGGCCACGACGAGCGGCTCGCATGGCGGCGCCTACGCATGGGCGTTCGGCCTGCTGTGTGCGCTGCATGCGGCGAGCTTCGTGACGACGCTGCGGCTGCCGCGGTGGTCGAGCGGCGCGGGCGGACGGCCGACGGGGGCTGCGCGAGCCGGCTCGCGCTGAATGCCGGAGGTGCCCGCTACACGACACCCGGCTCCTGTTGCGCCGGCGTCACGCCCGCCGCTTCCAGCGCCTGATGCAGCGTCGGGAAGATGCACGACGCACCGACGATCTCCGTGATCCGGTGGCGCTCCATGTCCGCGTGCAGGTAGCGGTTCACGCGCCCGAACAGCACGCCGATCCGGCGCGCGTGCAGCGCGTTGACGAGATCGGTGATCGTCCGCGCGGCCGAGTAATCGAGATCGGTGATCGCGCCCGCATCGACGACGAACCAGCGCAACGGAACCGGCGATGCATCGACGAGCTCGGTCACTTCGGCGGCGAACAGATGGTCGTTCGCGAAGAACAGGTCGGAGCCGAAGCGGTAGACGATCAGCCCCGGCGCCGTCATCGCGCCGGGCCGCGCGGGCACCGGCAGCCACCGTCCGCTGCCTTCGGCCGCTTCGAGCACCATCGTGTGCGGCTGGTAGCTGTGGCGCACGTGCCGCATCAGCGACAACGCGACGGCAAGCAGGATCCCCTGCTCGACGCCGACCGTCACGACGGCCGCGGCGGTGACGAGCGCGAGCGTGAATTCGCCGGGGCTTTCCTTGCGGATCGAGGCAAGGCTGCGCACGTTGATCAGCCCGAGCGCGATCGTCAATACGATGCCGGCCAGCACCGCGTGCGGCAGGTATTGCAACGTCGAACTGAAAAACAGCAGCACCACCGCGACGACCGCGGCGAACGCCAGATGCCCGATCTGGCTGCGCACGCCTGCGCCGTCGGCCATTGCGGTCTGCGTCGGGCTGCCGTTGACGACGAACGCGCCGCCCACCGCCGCCGCCGCGTTCGCGGCCGCAAGCCCGAGGATGTCGGCATTGGTATCGACGTCCTCGCCGTACTGCTGCGCGAACACGCGGGCAGCCGCCGCGCTCTGCGCGATGATCATCACGAAGCAGGACGCCGCGACCGGCACGAGATCGAGGAACTGCTGCCACGTGACGGACGGCCAGCGCAGCGGCGGCAAGCCGCCCGCGACGGGCCCGAGCACCGCGATGCCATGCGCGGCGAAGCCGAACGAATAACTCGCGGCGATGCTGCCCGCCACGGCGATCATCGGCATCGGCATGCGCGGCAGGAAGCGCTTGCACGCGAGAATCGCGACGACGACGAGCACCGCGAGCGCGAGCGTCGGCCGATGCGCGTCGGCGGCATGCGTGACGACGTAGGCGAGCTGGGCGATGCTGCGCGACGCCGGATACGGCACGGACAAGCCGAGCATGTCGCCGAGCATCGCGATCGACACCTGCACGCCGACGCCGGCGAGAAAACCGACCAGCACCGTGCGCGACAGGAAATCGGCAAGAAAGCCGAGCTTGAAGATGCGCGCGAGCAGCAACATCGCGGCGGTCAGCAGCGCGACCATGCCGGCCAGCGCCATGTATTCGGCGCTGCCCGCCGGCGCCATCGACGACAGGCGGCTCGCGAAGATCGTCGCGGTCGCGGAGTCGGCGGCGACCACCAGATGACGCGACGCGCCGAAGCATGCGAACGCGATCAGCGGCAGGAACACGGTATAGAGGCCCGACACGGCCGGCATGCCGGCGATGCGCGCATAGCCGAGCACCTGCGGGATGTCCATCGACGCGAGCGAGAAGCCCGCGAACACGTCGCGGATCGCCGACGCGCGGCGGATCGGCAGAATGCCCTTCAGCAGCCGCACGCGTGACGGCCGGCTTTCGTTGAAATCTTGCATGCGTGAAATGCGTGGATGGCCTGAATGACGTGGAACCGTGGCTTGCGGAGCCGTTCGCGCATCGTGCCCCGAGCGGGCATTGCATGGCAAGTGCACAGTGTGTTGCGCGGCATGAACACGACGAATATCCATGCAACGGTGAGGATGTTCGGGAACCCGTGCGTCATGCATCCGCGGCATCCGGCCGGAACCCGATGGCACAATCACGGTCCCTTTCATGTGCCCTTCACCGGGCGCGCGCCGCATCGCGGCGCAGATTCAACGCACGAGAAGGACCCTGCCTGCCCTTATGACCCTGAACGAATCCTGGTTTTCGCCGCTCGTCGGCATCCTCATCCTCCTTGCCGCCGCCGGCGCGATCACGGCCGCCGTCCATTTCCTGCTGTTCCGCGTGGTCGCCCGCCTGGCGCGGCTGTCGGCCACCCGCATCGACGACGCGCTGTTCGAGTTCGGCGCATTCAAGTGGCTGAACCGCATCGTGCCGTTCGTCGTGATCAAGCTCGGGCTCGGCACGGTGCCCGGCATCCCGGCCGTCGCCATGCAGGTCGCCGACAAGGTGCTGTTCGCGCTGATCGTGTTCCTGTTGTCGATGACGATCAGCGCGACGCTGTCCGCGCTCGAACACACGCATCGCACGAGCCGTCGCGAACAGCCGCGCATGTCGCTGAAAGGCCCGATGCAGCTCGTCAAGCTCGTGATGTTCATCACGGCCGCGCTCGTCGTGATCGGCGACGCGACCGGCAAGCAGATCGGCCTGCTGCTGTCGGGCATCGGCGCGCTGTCGGCGGTGCTGATGCTGATCTTCAAGGACACGCTGCTCGGCCTCGTCGCCGGCGTGCAGCTATCGTCGAACGACATGCTGCGGATCGGCGACTGGATCACGATGCCGTCGGCCGGCGCGGACGGCACCGTCATCGACATCACGCTGAACACGGTCAAGGTCGCGAACTTCGATCACACGATCATCACCGTGCCGACCTGGAAGCTGATTACCGAGAGCTACCAGAACTGGCGCGGAATGACCGAAGCCGGCGGGCGCCGCATCAAGCGCGCGCTGTTCGTCGATGCGACGAGCGTGCGCTTTCTCGACAACGACGAGATCGAGCGGCTCGAACGCCTGACACTGCTGAAGGACTATCTGGAAGACAAGGTCGACGCGATCGCGCAATGGAACGGCACGCTCGGCGCGGCCGGCGAATGCCCGGCGAACCGCCGCCAGCTGACGAATCTCGGCACGTTCCGCGCGTACGTCGCGAACTACCTGAAGGGCCATCCGCGCATCCGCCGCGACATGACGTGCATGGCGCGCCAGCTGCCGCTGACGGCCGAAGGCATTCCGCTCGAACTGTACTGCTTCACCGACACGACGTCCTGGATCGACTACGAGACGATCCAGGCCGACCTGTTCGATCACCTGATCGCGGTGCTGCCGGAGTTCGGGCTGCGCGTGTATCAGCACCCGTCGGGCTTCGACATGCGCCGGATGGTCGGCGCGGCACAAGCCGAACTGCAGGCGCCGAACGCGCGGTAATGCATGCCGCGGCGGCCTGCAACGGGCCGCCGCACGCAACCCCGCATCGCGGCGCACGCGGCGCCGCTCACCGCCCTGCGCACTCGGACGCGAGCCGTCCCAGCACCTTCAGCGCGTCCTCGATCTGCCGCGACCACGGATAGCTGTAGTTGAGCCGGATGAAATGCCGGTAATCGGTGCTTGCCGAGAACATGTGGCCGGGCCCGACCGTGATCCCTTGCGCGAGCGCGAGCGCATACAGCTTCATCGCATCGACCTGTTTCGGCAGCTCGACCCACAGCACGTACCCGCCCTGCGGCTGCGACAGCCGCGTGCCTTCCGGGAAGAAACGCCGCACCATCGCGCTCATCAGGTTCGCCTGCTGCGCATACTGCTTGCGCATTCGCCGCAGATGGAAATCGTAGCCGTCGTGCTTCAGGTATTCGGCGATCGCGAGCTGCTCGATCGCGGGCGTCGCGAGCGTGTTCAGGAATTTCAGCTTCTCGACCTGGTCGCGATAGCGTCCCGGCATCGCCCAGCCGATCCGGTAGCGCGGCGACAGGCTCTTCGTGAACGACGCGCAATGCAGCACGAGCCCGTCGCGGTCGTACGACTTCAGCGCACTCGGCGCCGTGTCGCCGAAATGCAGCTCGTGATAGACGTCGCTCTCGATCGCGGGCACGCCGTGCTTCGCGAGCAGCTCGACGAGCGCGCGCTTGCGCGCATCGGGCATCTGGAAGCCGAGCGGGTTCTGGAAATTCGGCATCACCATGCACGCGGCGATGCGCTCGCGCTCGAGAATCCGTTCGAGCGCGTCGAGATCGATGCCGTTGCCCGGATGCGTCGCCACCTCCAGCGCACGCATGCCCATCCGCTCGATCGCGTGCAGCATCGCGTAGAACGTCGGCGACTCGACGGCGATCGTGTCGCCCGGCCGCGCGACGGCCTGCAGGCACAGGTTGATCGCCTCGGTCGCGCCGATCGTCATCACGATCTCGCCCGGCTCGACTGCGATCCCGCGCTCCGCATAGCGCCGCGCGATCTGGCGAATCAGTTCCTGGTTGCCGGGCGGCAGGTCGTCGATCACGCCCCAGCGCGTGCGGCGCCGCCCGATCGCCTGCGCGTAGCGCGCAAGACGCTGCACCGGGAACTGCGATGCGTCGGGATACGGCGAGCCGAGCGGCACCGCGTCGTCGCGCGAGATCAAGCGCAGCGTCGACAGCACGAGCCGGCTCACGTCCACCGCCGACGGCTCGGCGGCCGGCGCCGACACATGCAGCTCGGCCTCGGCCGGCGCCGTGGCCCGCGCCCGCACGAAGTAGCCCGACTGCGGCCGGCTCTCGATCAGGCCGCGGCTCTCCAGCACGAGATAGGCGCGCAGCACGGTCGTGACGCTGAGCTGCTGCTGGCGGCTCGCCTGCCGCACCGACGGAATCCGCTCGCCGGGCTGGTACACGCCGCGCTCGATCTGCGCCTGCAGATCGTCGGCCAGTTGTTCGTAACGCTTCACGCGCCTCCCTTTCAACTCCCCTTCAACAACACAGTTACGACCCGCACTGCCTGGATGGCCGCAACTGTACTCTTTTTTGAAGACGAAAGGTGTACATACAGCTGCCGGAGCGCCGCGCGTACTCTCCACGCATCGACCCCGACACACGCATCACTGCATCATGAAAAAGAAATCCGCCGCACGCATCGAACCGTATCACCACCCGGCCGCCGGCTGGGGCGCGCTGAAAGCCGTCGCGATCAACCTGATCAAGGAAAAGGTCACCGGCGGCAACTACCGCACGCTGCTGCGCCAGAACCAGCCGGACGGCTTCGACTGCCCGGGCTGCGCGTGGCCCGACCGCCAGCACGCATCGACGTTCGAATTCTGCGAGAACGGCGTGAAGGCCGTGGCCGCCGAAGCGACGAGCAAGCGCGTCACACCCGAATTCTTCGCCGCGCACACGGTCACCGAACTGCTCGAACAGACGGATTTCGAACTGGAACAGCACGGCCGCCTGACCGATCCGATGGTGTACGACACGCAGACCGACCGCTACGTGCCGATCGCCTGGGACGACGCGTTCGCGCTGATCGCGCGCCACCTGCGTGCGCTGCCGGACCCGAACCAGGCTGCGTTCTACACGTCGGGCCGCGCGAGCAACGAGGCGGCGTTCCTGTACCAGCTGCTGGTGCGGCTGTACGGCACGAACAACTTCCCCGACTGCTCGAACATGTGCCACGAAGCGACGAGCCGCGGGCTGCCGGACTCGGTCGGCGTCGGCAAGGGCACCGTCACGCTCGACGATTTCGAGCACGCGGACTTGCTGCTGATCTTCGGCCAGAACCCGGCGACCAACCATCCGCGGATGATGGGCGAGTTGCGCGAATGCGCGAAGCGCGGCGCGACGATCGTGTCGATCAACCCGCTGAAGGAACGCGGCCTCGAACGCTTCGCCGATCCGCAAAGCCCGCTCGAGATGCTGACGATGTCCGGCACGCCAATCGCGTCGACGTTCATCCAGCCGACGATCGGCGGCGATTTCGCGCTGATCAAGGGGATGGCGAAGCGCGTGCTCGAACTCGACGATGCCGCGCGCGCCACCGGTGCGCCGCGTGTGCTCGACACCGCGTTCATCGACGAGCACACGGCCGGCTTCGACGCGTTCGCCGACGACCTGCGCAACGAAAGCTGGTCGGCACTGACGGCCGAAAGCGGCGTGCCGTACGAGCAGATCGACGGCCTCGCGCAGCGCTATGCGCGCAGCGAGCGCGTGATCGCGACGTGGGGGATGGGCATCACGCAGCACAAGCATTCGGTCGCGACCGTGCAGATGCTGACGAACCTGATGCTGATGCGCGGCAACATCGGCCGCCCCGGCG
The DNA here is from genome assembly GCF_056930375.1 of Burkholderia sp. 10_S31. NCBI lineage: Bacteria > Pseudomonadati > Pseudomonadota > Betaproteobacteria > Burkholderiales > Burkholderiaceae > Burkholderia > Burkholderia sp. 10_S31. The sequence continues at coordinate 1,750,950 of NZ_JBXOWK010000001.1, read as the reverse complement.
CGGGCCTGTGCCCGGTGCGCGGCCACTCGAACGTGCAGGGCAACCGCACCGTGGGCATCGAGGAAAAGCCGTCGCAGGCCTTCCTCGACCGGCTCGGCCACGTGTTCGACTTCGAGCCGCCGCGCCATCACGGCTACGACGTCGTCGAGACGATCGAAGGGATGCTTGAAGGCCACGTGAAGGTGCTGATCGGCCTCGGCGGCAATTTCGCGATGGCGACGCCCGACACGCCGCGCACGTGGGAAGGCATGCGCCGCTGCGATCTCTCCGTGCACATCACGACGAAGCTGAACCGCAGCCACCTGATCCACGGCCGCGACGCGCTGATCCTGCCGACGCTCGGCCGCACCGAGATCGACCTGCAGGACAACGTGCCGCAAGGCGTGACGGTCGAGGACTCGATGAGCATGGTCCACGTGTCGTACGGGATGAACAAGCCGGCTTCCGCGAACCTGATGTCGGAGCCGGCGATCGTCGCGCACATGGGCCATGCGCTGTTCGGCAACGGCAAGATCGACTGGCTCGCGTACAAGGACGATTACGCGAAGATCCGCGATGCGATCGAAGCGACCGTCGACGGCTTCTACGACTACAACACGCGCATCGCGCGGCCGGGCGGCTTCCACCTGCGCGTCGCGTCGCGCGACCGCGAATGGCTGACGCCGACGGGCAAGGCGAACTTCATCGCGCACGCGCTGCCGACCGACACGCCGATCCAGCGCGCCCGCGCGCTGCATGGCGAGCGCCTGATGACGCTGATGACGACGCGCTCGCACGACCAGTACAACACGACCGTCTACGGGCTCGACGACCGCTATCGCGGCGTGTTCGGCCAGCGCCGCGTGGTGTTCGTCAACCGCGACGACCTCGCGATGCTCGGCCTGAAGGCCGGCGACTGGGTCGACATGGAAACCGTGTGGCACGACGGCATCGAGCGGCGCGCGGACGGCTTCCTGCTCGTCGAATACGACATCCCGCGCGGCTGCATCGGCGCGTACTACCCGGAAACGAACCCGCTGGTGCCGCTCGACAGCGTCGGCGACGTGTGCAACACGCCGACGTCGAAGTCGGTGCCGGTCCTGCTGCATCGCGCGGCCGCGCCGGTGTCGGCTGCCGCCTGACGGAGCGCGGCGATGATCGTTCGTCCGCGCGAGCACTGGCTGCGGATGCTGCTCGTCTGGAACGGCTCGGTGCTGCCGACCATCCTGCCGCAGCTCGTGCTGACGCTCGCGATCAGCATCGTCGCGGTGTGGGGCGGCGGCCGCGTGCTCGGCGAGAAGGTGCCGCTGAACCCGACGCCGTTCACGCTGATCGGCCTCACGCTCGCGATCTTCGCGGGGTTTCGCAACAACGCGAGCTACGAACGCTACCGCGAGGGCCGGCAGCTGTGGGGCGGCGTGCTGACCGCCACGCGCACGCTGGTGTCGCAGGCGCTCTGCTACGGCGCGATCGACGACGACGATGCTGCGCGGCAGGCGTTCGTGCGCAAGGTCGTCGCGTTCGTCTATGCGCTCAAGCATCAGTTGCGCGGCACCGATCCGGCGGCGGACCTGCGCACCCTGCTCGACGACGGTACCTATACGCGCATCGTCGCTGCCCGGTTTGCACCGATCGCGATCGTTCACGAACTGCGCGAAGCCTTCGCCGCGCGCGCCAACGCGGGCCGTCTCGCCGATACGCGACTCTGGATGCTCGACGCGCGCCTCGACGATCTCGTGTCGATGGTGAGCGGCTGCGAGCGCATCGCATCGACGCCGATCCCGTTCTCGTACGACGTGCTGCTGCACCGGACCATCTACGCGTATTGCGTGCTGCTGCCGTTCGGCCTCGTCGACTCGATCGGCGCAGCGACGCCGTTCGTCACCGTGTTCGTCGCCTATACGCTGATCGCGCTCGACGCGATCGCCCATGCGATCGCCGAGCCATTCGGCGACGGGCCGAACCACCTCGCACTCGATGCGATGACGCGGATGATCGAGCGCACGCTGCTCGAACTGAACCGCGAGCCGCTGCCCGCCGAAGTGACGCCCGGCCCGGCCTATCGGCTCACCTGACGCCCCCCCCGCATCGCACCGGGCGATCGCGGGCGTAATAAAGACTTGCAATCGATACAGCGAGAAACGTCAACAGCCGGGGCCCGCACAGCGTTTTTTCGACAAGCGCCCATGATTCGGACGCGCAACGACAGGAGAAAACGTCATGCGAGCCCTTACCCGCCATCTCGCGATCGCCGCCGCCCTGATGTCGGTGCTGACCGGCACCGCGTTCGCCGAAACGCCGTGGCAGCAGGCGCATCCGCGCCGCGAAGCGGTCAACCAGCGCCTCGCCAACCAGAATCGCCGGATCCATCACGAAGTGAAGGAAGGCGAGATGTCGCACGCCCAGGCCGCGCGCCTGCACCGTGACGACCGCAAGATCCGCCATGAAGAGCGGGACATGGCCGTGCAGGATCGCGGCCACATTACGCAGAGCGAAAAGCACGTGCTGAACCAGCAGGAAAACGCGGTCAGCCACAAGATCGGCCAGTAACGCCGGCAAGCGTCGATTCGCCATCGCTTGAAACGCCCGCTGCCGCCGCGCGACAGCGGGCGCTTGTTGTTGTATCGAATCGTTTCAGCAGGCCTTGCGTGTCAAGTGCCGCGGGTATACTCCGACGTCAGCCGCCGCCCGTATCGACCGTCAAGAACGGCACGATTCCGGCGGTTTCGTCGCGAAGCTCCGCGTTTCGCATACCCCGCGCCCCAGCCTCGACACGAGACACACGACGATTCCGATCATGAAACGATTCCTGCTGCTCCTTCCCGCCGCCCTGCTCGCCGCGTGCGGTTCCGCGCCCTCGTCCAACTCGGCCGCATCCGGCTCGGCGCCGATGATCTACGTGTCGTCGGCGCGTCCGGCCCACGCGATCGCGAACTGCCTCGACAGCCGCCTGTCCGGCACCGAGCAGTCGCAGCACAACGGCGTGACCGACATCACCGTCGGATCGCGCTCGTACTTCGTCACGCTCACGCCGTCGGGCCACGGTTCGGTCGTCAAGGTCGTGCGCGGCTCGGGCAGCGAGCCAGCCGAGGAAGCGATGCGCTTCGCGATCGCGCGCTGCGTGATCTGAGCGCCGCCGGTGCCGGGTATCGTGCCCGGCCCGCAAGCCCCGCCGCGGGCGCTGTCATGCGCGCCTGTCGAATATTTTCATCCGGGCTGCCGTCGATGAGAGAATCGCACCACGATTCCCTTTCCACGGAGCCCGCATGAAGCACCTGCTGTCCCGGCTGTTCGTCAGCGCCGCGCTCGTCGCCCTCGTTCCGGCGCTGCCGGCGCAGGCCGCGACGCCGCCCGGCATTTTCGTCGTCGCCACCCAGCTCGGCGAATTCACGACCCTCGATCCGAGCGAAATCTACGAGCTCGTGCCGTCCGAGTACGTCGCGAACACCTACGAACGGCTCGTGCGGGTCGACCTGAAGGACCCGACGCGCTTCGACGGGCAGATCGCGCAATCGTGGACGGTCGGCGCCGACGGCATCACCTACACGTTCAAGCTGCGCCCCGGTCTCGCCTTCCACTCCGGCAACCCGGTCACCGCCGACGACGTCGCGTGGTCGCTGCAGCGCACCATCCTGCTCGACAAGGGCCCGGCCGGCGTGCTCGCCGATCTCGGCCTCACGAAGGCGAACGTGATGCAGAAGGTGCGCGCGGTCGACCCGCAGACCTTCGTACTCGAAACCGACCGCAAGTACGCGCCGAGCTTCGTGCTCAACGTGCTGAGCGCATGCCCGGCGTCGGTCCTCGACAAGAAGCTGCTGCTGTCGCACCAGCAGGGCAACGATTTCGGCAGCGGCTGGCTGAAGACCAACGACGCGGGCTCGGGCCCGTACCAGCTCGTCAAGTGGACGCCGAACGAGAGCATCGTGCTGCAGCGTTTCGACAAGTACCGCGCGCCGTACCCGATGAAGCGCATCGTGCTGCGCCACGTGCCCGAGGCGTCCGCGCAGCGGCTGCTGCTGGAGAACGGCGACGTCGACGCCGCGCGCAACCTGAGCCCCGACAGCCTCGCTGCGCTGACCAAGGCCGGCAAGATCAAGGTCGCATCGTGGCCCGTGTCCGCGCTGCTGTACCTGAGCCTGAACACGAAGAACCCGAACCTCGCGAAGCCTGACGTGCAGCAGGCGATGAAGTGGCTCGTCGACTACGACGGCATCCAGCGCAACATCGTCAGCACCACCTACAAGGTGCATGAGACCTTCCTGCCCGAAGGCTTCCTCGGCACGCTGAATTCGAACCCGTACAAGCAGAACGTCGCGAAGGCGAAGGCGCTGCTCGCGAAGGCCGGCTTGCCGAACGGCTTCGACGTGACGATGGACATGCCGAACGACTATCCGTACATCGAGATCGCGCAAGCGCTGCAGGCGAACTTCGCGCAGGGCGGCATCCGCGTGAAGCTGATCCCGGGCGATGCGAAGCAGGCGATCGGCAAGTACCGCGCACGCCAGCACGACATCTTCATCGGCGAATGGTCGCCCGACTACATGGACCCGAACAGCAACGCGCGCGGGTTCGCATGGAATCCTGACAATTCCGACCAGTCGAAGACGAAGATGCTCGCGTGGCGCAACAGCTGGGACATTCCGCAGCTGACGAAGGACACCGAGGCCGCGCTCGTCGAACCGTCGCCCGCGAAGCGCGCGCAGCGCTACGAGGCGCTGCAGAAGTCCGTGCTCGCGAACTCGCCGTTCATCATCATGTTCGAGAAGGTCGTGCAGGTCGCGACGCGCCCCGGCACGACCGGGCCGGAGATCGGGCCGATCAACGACCTCGTGTCGTACCGGACGCTGGCCAAATAAGGCCGGCCAGCCGCGGTTGCGGCCCGGTCGCCTCGGTGCGCCGTTCGCGCTGTCGGACGGCACGCCGGCGCCGTCCGACCCGGTTGCCGCCCGCATCGGATACATCACGCCCCCGTCCAGTCACCATCGCCGCTGCTCGTCTACTCGCGGCAGGTGATGCGTCGGGTGCCTGCCACCCGACGTCAGGTGCGCGGCATGTCGGCGAGGCGCTGCGCGGCGAAGCGCAATCCGCCCAGAATGCGCTCGGCGATCCTCGCCGGAAACCCGGCCGGCAGCGCCGCGCCGACCGACTCGATGACGTGCGGTGTCGCAGCGACGAGCCGCTCGACGATCGGCGTCGCGATATCGCCGAGCAGACAATGTTCGGCCATCGCGCTGAAGTGCCGGCGCGTGATGTCGCGCATCGCATAGTGCTTCCGCTTGCCGTGTACGGCCATGGCAAGCTTCGCCTTGTGCCACGACCACTGGTTCGCGCCGTCTCCCTCGACCGGCCAGATCGACATCACGTCATAGAGCGGCGTCAGGCGGAAACGGCCGCGCGGCAACAGGCGCAGGCTGAAGTTCTTCGCATGCCCGTCCGGTGCGGCGAGCATCCAGAACACGACCAGCGCGGTGAACAGCGTGTCGAGGTCGGCCTGCGCCGTTTCCGACCGACGCAGGATGGCCGCAAGATCGGGCACGCCGGGGCCGCCCTGCGATTCGTATTTCAGATGCGGCGGCACGCCGAGCGCCTGGCAGAAATCCTCTTGAGGCAAGCGCAACAGCCATCCGCCGTCACGATGCAACGCACGATCGAAGCGCGCGACCGACAGCACCTTGTGTTCGCCGAAACACACGATTTCGGCATCGGCCGTCGGCAAACCGTACGCGCGCAGGATCTCCAGGCACAGCCACTCGTTTTCGACGGATGCCGTGAGATCCGCGCGCTTGTTGCCGACCAGTCCGAGCGGCAACTTGAGAATATGCGTCGTCGGCGTCGCGCCATGCGGGCGCATCCACCGCCCGTCGTGAAACAACAGCGCGGTCTTTTCCTGTGCGCCGGCCAGGGACAGACGGAAGTCGTCATCATCCTCCGCACCGCCCGCCACCCCGCTCGCCTGATCAAGCGCGCGCGCCACCTCGTCGTCCGACAACGGGGTACCATCGATCCGGCCATGACCCATCGGCGTTTCGTCCTCGCCGAGCAGCTGAACAGCACCGACGCAGTCCCGTCCGAGCGCGGCAAGCAGATCGAACGGCTCGATCGTTGCCGTGCCGAACCGGGACGCGAGCCGGCGGCGAATCGCGTCGCTGTCGGGTAGCAGATTGTCGAAGTAGTGATTCACGCGCTCGCCGCGCAACGGTGCATCGCCGACGCCGAACGGCAGCGACAGCGACAGTGGGCGGCCGGCATCCGACTGCTTCCAGCCGGCGTCATACCGCAACTCCATGTCGCCGCGCGCGGGAATCCGCCAGGTTCCGACCCGCTGACCGTTGGCCCAGATCGATAGTGCGCGGGTATGCGATTTACGCCCCATCGCTTACCACTCGACGTCGCCGGTGTCGCGCCCGCCTTTCGACCGGATGCTGAGTTCGAGACCGTACAACGCGGTCAACTCGAGCAATTGGCTGAACGACAGGCTTGCGGTGCGCGTGGTCTCGAGCGACGACAGGCGCGACTGGCCGACGCCGATGCGCGCCGCCGCCTCGGCTTGCGTCAGCCCGTTCTCCTGACGCGCAGACGACAGGATCTCACCCAGTTGCGTGGGGGTATTGACGATGAAATTCACGGCATGGAGTCCAGTAGGCAATAAACGCAGTATATCTCTGACAAACATAAACGCAAATTATTCCTGTCAGAGATATGCGCCGAATATGTCTGACAGGAATAATTTGCCCGCTGCCGTACATAACCCCTCCTGTCGTTAGCGGAGCCTGCCCAACCCTATCACCCTGCCCCAACCATAGTTTTTATCTGCTGGCGCGAATGATTTTGGCTTTGTTAGATGAATGACACCAAATCATCAGATGACAAACATCTAACAGCTCGATGACCTGCGCGTTCGCCCATACCGTCGAATCCCGCTTTGCCGAACTGACGCCGACCGCGAAGCGCATCGCGAGCTACATGCTCGCGAACCTCGACCGGCTCGGGCTCGAGACGGCCGACCAGATCGCGCAGCAGGCCGGCACCAGCGGCATCTCGGTCGGACGCTTCCTGCGCAGCGTCGGCTACCAGAACCTCGACGACCTGAAACGCGAGCTGCGCGGCGGCAGCGACCGCCCGTGGATGATCACCGATCGCCTCGACGAATACCGCCGCACCGCAGCCGCACCCACGACCGCCGACGACGGCAACCGCAGCGACGGCACGCTGGCATCGTCGCTCGATCGCGAACTCGACGCGATCCGCCACGTGTACCGGCTCGCGGAAGAGCCGGTGTTCGCTCAGGTCGCGGACCGGATCGCGCATGCCGACGCCGTGTTCATCCTCGGTATCCAGTCGACCCGCGGCATCAGCAATGCGTTCAGCAGTTATCTCGAATACCTGCGCCCGCGCGTGTTCTATTCCGACGGCCAGTCGGGCTCGTACGTCGATTCGCTGAATTCCGAGTTCGAGCGGCCGTACTGCATCGTCACCGATACGCGCGCCTATTCGCGTAGCGCGCGCCGCTATTGCCAGGCGGCCGCCGAGCGCGGCCAGCCGTTCGCGCTGGTCACCGATCTCTATTGCCCGTGGGCGCGCGAATGGCCGGCCGACCTGCTGCAGGTGAAGACCGACGTCGGTCAGTTCTGGGATTCGCTCGCGCCGCTCACCTGCCTGTTCAACCTGTTGATCACCGCCGTGGTCGACCGCCTCGGTCCCGCGATCGACCGGCGCGTCGCGCGCAACCGCGAGCTGCAGCGCACATTCGACCAATTCGAATCCTGAGCGAACCCGAACCGCCGATGAACCGTCACCGCCTCGTCGAAATCACGCCCGCCACGCATCGCGTCGAGATCGACCTCGTCTACGCGACCGAGCGCAACCTGACCGGCAAGCCGATCTACCGGCGCGCGCACTGCCTGCTGCTCGAGCCGGCCGAAGCCGCGCTGCGTCGCGCGGTCGACGTCGCCGCGCAGGCCGGCTTCACGCTGCGCATCTACGATGCGTACCGGCCGCCGCAGGCGCAGCAGGTGCTGTGGGATTTCCTGCCCGATCCGAACTTCGTCGCCGATCTCGGCCGCGGCTCGAACCACAGCCGCGGCACCGCGCTCGACCTGACGCTCGTTGGCGCGAACGGCGAGCCGCTCGACATGGGCACCGGTTTCGACGAGATGGTGGCCGCGTCGGGCCACTTCCACGCGGGGCTGCGCGAAGCCGTGCAACGCAACCGGCTGCTGCTGCTCGGCGTGATGCATGCGGCCGGCTTCGCGCATATCGACAGCGAGTGGTGGCACTACGAGCTGCCCGGTTCGCGCGCGCTGCCGCAGATCGACAACGCGGCGAGCGGCCCGTGGCGGCTGATGTAACGACGATGCACGTTCCCCTCACCGTTCACGTTCAACGACTTCAACGACCGATGGAGAAGCGCCCATGAAACCCCAGACATCCCGGCTCGTCGCGGCGCTGGCTGCCGCGTGCGTGCTCGCCGCCGTTCCGCTTCGCGCCGTGCACGCGGAAACGCCGAAGGACATGTTCGTGATGGCCACGCTGCTCGACGAATTCACGACGCTCGATCCCGGCGAGATCTACGAGCTGGTGCCGGAGGAATACGTCGCGAACACATACGACCGGCTCGTGCGCGTCAACCTGCGCGATCCGTCGAAATTCAACGGCGATGTCGCGCAGTCGTGGACGGTGAGCCCCGACGGGCTGACCTATACGTTCAAGCTGCGCTCGGGTCTCAAGTTCCACTCGGGCAACCCGCTGACGGCCGACGACGTCGCGTGGTCGATCCAGCGCGCGGTGCTGCTCGACAAGGGTCCGGCCGCCGTGCTGACCGGCATCGGCCTCACGAAGGCGAACGTCGCGGCGAACGTGAAGAAGCTCGACGACCAGACGGTGTCGATCACGACCGACCACAAGTACGCGCCGACCTTCGTGCTGAACGTGCTCGGCTCCTGGCCCGCGTCGGTGGTCGACAAGAAGCTGCTGCTGTCGCACCAGCAGGGCAACGATTTCGGCAACGCATGGCTGAAGACCAACGAGGCCGGCTCGGGCGCCTACAAGCTGGTCAAGTGGAGCGCCGGCGACAGCATCGTGCTGCAGCGCTTCGACGGCTACCGGCTGCCGCTCGCGATGAAGCGCATCGTGCTGCGCCATGTGCCCGAAGCGGCAAGCCAGCGGCTGCTGCTGGAAAACGGCGACGTCGACGCGGCGCGCGACCTGAGCCCCGACGATCTCGCGTCGGTCGTGAAATCCGGCAAGGCGAAGGTCGCGGCATCGCCGCAGGCGACGCTGCTGTATCTCGGCCTGAACACGAAGAACCCGACGCTCGCGAAGCCCGACGTGCAGGAAGCGCTGAAGTGGCTGGTCGACTATTCCGGTATCCAGGCCAACGTCGTGAAGACGACCTACAAGGTGCACCAGACCTTCCTGCCGGAAGGCTTCCTCGGCACGCTGAATTCGAACCCGTACAAGCTCGACGTCGCGAAGGCGAAGGCGCTGCTCTCGAAGGCCGGCGTGCCGAACGGCTTCTCGGTGACGATGGACGTGCGCAACGACTATCCGTACACGGAGATCGCGCAGGCCGTGCAGGCGAACTTCGCGCAAGCCGGCGTCAAGGTGCAGCTGATCCCCGGCGACAACAAGCAGACGCTCGCGAAATACCGCGCGCGCCAGCACGACATCTACATCGGCGAATGGTCGGCGGACTACATCGACCCGCACAGCAACGCGCAGGGTTTTGCATGGAACCCCGACAACTCCGACAAGTCGAGCTATAAAATGCTGGCCTGGCGCAACAGCTGGGACATTCCGCAACTGACGAAGGAAACCGACGCCGCACTCGCCGAGCCGACCGCCGCGCAACGCGCGCAACGGTATCAGGCGATGCAGAAGGCGCTGCTCGCGCGCTCGCCGTTCGTGATCATGTTCGAGAAAGTCGCGCAGGTCGCGACGCGGCCCGGCGTGAGCGGGCTCGAAGTCGGGCCGATCAACGATCTCGTGTCGTACCGTAACCTGAAGAAGCAATAAGATTCGCCGCATGTCGACTCCCGCCTCCTCCCTCGAAGCACTGCGCACGCTGTCCGCGCGGCACCCGGCCGTGCGCTGGGCGCTGCGCGTGCTGCGCTGGGCGCTCACGCTCGCCGTCACGTTCGCGGGGCTGCTCGCGCTGACGTTCGTGATCGGCCGCAAGGTGCCGATCGATCCCGTGCTCGCGATCCTCGGCGATCGCGCGTCGGCCGAGGCGTACGCGGCCGAGCGCATCGCGCTCGGTCTCGACAAGCCGCTCGTCACGCAATTCCTGATCTACGCGCGCGACGTGCTGCACGGCAATCTCGGCATGTCGCTGCTGACGTCGAACCCGGTGCTCGACGACATCCGGCGCGTATTTCCCGCCACGCTCGAACTCGCGACGATCGCGACCTTGATCGGCATCGCGATCGGCGTGCCGCTCGGCGTCGCGGCCGCGGTGAAGCACAACCGGCCGATCGACCACCTTGCGCGCTTCGTCGGCCTGATCGGCAATTCGGTGCCGGTGTTCTGGCTCGGGCTGATGGGGCTGCTGCTGTTCTATGCGCGGCTGCACTGGGTCGGCGGCCCCGGCCGGCTCGATCCCGTGTACGACGGCATGGTCGACCCGCGCACGGGCAGCCTGCTGATCGACGCGGCACTCGCGGGCGAGTGGGACGTGTTCCGCAACGCGGTGTCGCACATCGCGCTGCCGGCCGCGATCCTCGGCTACTACTCGGTCGCGTACCTGAGCCGGATGACGCGCTCGTTCATGCTCGACCAGCTGAGCCAGGAATACATCGTCACCGCGCGCGCGAAGGGCCTGTCCGAGCGCCGCGTGATCTGGCGGCATGCGTTCGGCAACATCGCCGTGCCGCTCCTGACCGTGATCGCGCTCACGTACAGCAACCTGCTCGAAGGCTCGGTGCTGACCGAGATCGTGTTCGCGTGGCCGGGGCTCGGCTCGTACCTGACGGGCGCGCTGCTGAACGCCGACATGAACGCGGTGCTCGGCGCGACGCTCGTGATCGGCGCGATGTTCATCACCGTCAACCTGCTGACCGACGCGCTGTACCGCGTGTTCGATCCGCGTGCGCGCTGAGGGCCGCATCGACATGACCGCTTCCATCGTGCTTCTTTCCCCGTCCATGCCGAAGGCCGTCCGACCATGAATGCCGAGCGTCTCACGCTGCGCGCGTGGCTTCTTTCCGACGCGCCCGCATCGCGCTCGCAGGCCGCGTTCGGCCTCGCGTACCGCCGCTGGCGCCGCTTCGCGGTCAATCCGCTCAACCTGTTCGGGCTCGCGATCCTGGTCGCGCTGATCGTCGTCGCGATCGTCGGCCCGCTGATCATGCCGCACGATCCGCTGCGCCAGGTGCTGTCCGACCGCCTGCTGCCGCCCGGCTCGGCATCGTACTGGCTCGGCACCGACCAGCTCGGCCGCGACATCCTCTCGCGGCTGATCGGCGGCTCGCGCCTCACGCTCGGCATCGCGCTGCTCGTCGTCGTGATCGTCGTGCCGATCGGCCTCATGATCGGCACGACGGCCGGCTATTGCGGCGGCTTCGTCGACAGCGTGCTGATGCGCATCACCGACATCGCGCTCGCGTTCCCGAAGATCGTGCTCGCGCTCGCGTTCGCGGCCGCGCTCGGGCCCGGCGTGATCAACGCGGTGGTCGCGATCTCGATCACCGCGTGGCCCGCGTATGCGCGGCTCGCGCGTGCGGAGACGATCCGCATCGCGCAGGCCGACTACATCCATGCGGCGCGGCTGCAAGGGGCGTCGGGCCCGCGGATCCTGCTGCGCTACATCGTGCCGCTGTGCATGTCGTCGGTGATCGTGCGCGCGACGCTCGACATGGCCGGCATCATCCTGACCGTCGCGGGGCTGGGTTTCCTCGGCCTCGGCGCGCAGCCGCCGAGCCCCGAATGGGGTTTCATGGTCGCGTCCGGCCGCAACGTGCTGCTCGACGCGTGGTGGGTCGCGACGCTGCCCGGCATCGCGATCCTGCTCGTCAGCCTCGCGTTCAACCTGCTCGGCGACGGGCTGCGCGACGTCTTCGATCCGCGTCATGGAGCGTGACATGTCACTGAATTCCGTCAACGCACCCGCGCCGCTCTGCGAGATCGACGGCCTGAAAATCGGCTTTCGCGGGCACGACGGTGTCGTCACCGACGCGGTGCGCGACCTGTCGCTGACGCTTGCGCCCGGCGAACGGCTCGGCATCGTCGGCGAATCGGGTTCCGGCAAGTCGCTGACGGGCCGCGCGCTGCTCGGCCTGCTGCCCGAAGCCGCGCACTGCTCGGCCCGCACGATGCGCTTCGCGGGCCACGACCTGCTCGCGATGTCGGCGCGCGAGCGCCGGCGCCTGTGCGGCAGCCAGATGGGGATGATCCTGCAGGATCCGAAGTATTCGCTGAACCCGGTAATGACCGTCGCGAAGCAGATGGGCGAAGCGTTCCGGCTGCACGAACCGGGGTTGCGCGGCCGCGCGCTGCGCGAGCGGATCGTCGATGCGCTCGCGGCCGTGCAGATCCGCGATCCGGCGCGCGTCGCCGATGCGTATCCGCACGAGCTGTCGGGCGGCATGGGCCAGCGCGTGATGATCGCGATGATGGTGTCGACCGGCCCGCGCCTGCTGATCGCCGACGAACCGACCTCCGCGCTCGACGTCGCGGTGTCGATGCAGGTGCTGGCGGTGCTCGATGCGATGATCGCGCGGCACGGCACGGGCCTGATGTTCATCAGCCACGACCTGCCGCTCGTGATGTCGTTCTGCGATCGCGTCGCGGTGATGTATGCGGGCCGCGTCGTCGAAACCTGCGCCGCGCGCGACCTGCGCGATGCGACGCATCCGTACACGCGCGGGCTGCTCGCGGCGAATCCGCCGCTCACGAACCCGCCCGACGAACTGCCCGTGCTGCGGCGCGATCCGGCGTGGCTGAACGCCGTTTCGCCCGCGCGATCCCCGAATGAACCTCAGGAGGCCGCACGATGATCGACGTCGATCACGCCTCGATCCGTTTTCCGACCCGCACGGGCCATGTCGACGCCGTGCGCGATGCGAGCTTCGCGGTACGCGACGGCGAAGTGTTCGGACTCGTCGGCGAATCGGGCTCCGGAAAGTCGACGCTGCTGCGCGCGCTGACCGGCCTCGTGCCGCTCGCGGGCGGCAGCCTGTCGATCGACGGACGGCCGGTCGGCGGCACGCCTGATCGCGCATTCCGCCGCCAGGTGCAGATGGTGTTCCAGGATCCGTACGCGTCGCTGCATCCGCGCTTCACGGTCGACCAGACGCTGCGCGAGCCGCTGTCGATCCACAAGATCGACGACGCCGACGCGCGCATCGCCCGCGCGCTGTCCGAGGTCGGGCTCGGCCCGGCGTTCCGCTTCCGCTATCCGCACCAGTTGTCGGGCGGCCAGCGCCAGCGTGTCGCGATCGCGCGCGCGCTGATCGTCGAGCCGCGCGTGCTGCTGCTCGACGAGCCGACCTCCGCGCTCGACGTGTCGGTGCAGGCGGAGATCCTGAACCTGCTGCGGCGCCTGCATCGCGAACGCAACCTGACGATGATCCTCGTGAGCCACAACCTCGCGGTGATCGGCTTCCTGTGCCAGCGCGTCGCGGTGATGCAGCATGGCGAGATCGTCGAACAGCTGCGGATCGAGGACGTGCGCGCCGGACAGGTCGCACGCGATTACACGCGCACGCTGCTGCGTGCGACCGAGGGCTATCGCCGCCTCGGCCCGGCAATCGACACGCCCGCGGCCTGACGCGCGGCGCGCATGATATTGAGGCCGCGCGCTCGCGCGAGCCTTCCCGGCATGACGTGATTGCGCCGCACGGCACACCGCACGTCCTCGCCCGCCACCCGCCCGATATTTCAATTCCCGTCCGCTTCGAATAGCGCGACCGATACAGCCGCGCCGATCGATTTCCGATGACGGGGCCGAATCGCATGCCGTTCATCAGCGGCCCCCACGCCGCTGCCCGCCTGAATGCCGATCCCGGCAAATAACAAATTTAGTACTTGTCTCATTAGAAAAATATAACGCTTCGTACTAGTCGCATTACAAATTCATTACATGGCCACCATAATTTCAACCGAAACGCGCCATTCGAATATTTAAATTCAATTTGCGCTTTCTAAAACCGACGTTTATCTGGAGATTTAAATATGAGCATCATCAAGCGCAGCGCCATTCCGTTCCTGCTCGTCGCCGCGAGCGCGGCCGTTTCGTCCGCGGCCTACGCGGCTGACGGCACCATCGACTTCCGCGGCAACGTTATCGCGTCGACGTGCAGCGTCGAAGGCGGTTCGGATCTCACCGTCCCGCTGCCGCCGGTCAGCACCACGGCACTCGCCGATGTCGGCTCCGTCGCCGGTCGCAGCGCGTTCTCGCTGGCGCTCACGGGCTGCGCGGTCGGCGATGGAAATCCGGTGAAGGTCGGCGTCATGTTCGAAAACGGCACGAACGTCGATCAGTCGAGCGGCCGACTGACGGTCGACACGGGCGCCAAGGCCGCCGAAGGTGTCCAGATCAACGTGCTGGATTCGCAACAGAAGCTGATTCCGGTTGGCGCGCAAACCGGCGCGAGCACCGAGATGGCCGCGATCGATGCCGACGGCAAGGCGAAGCTGAACTACTTCGCCGAGTACTACGCCGCGGGCGCCGTGAAGGCCGGGGACGTCAGTTCGCGTGTCGAGTACTCGCTGATCTACCAGTAAGGACGAGGCATGGAGGTTGCCGCTCCGGCAGTCTCCACGCGTCACGCCGTGCGGCGCGGAATCCGTCGATCCGCCCGCTCCCTGCCCCCACGATCCGAGTCCGCACGCCCATGAAACTGTTGAAGCTCTTCCGTACGCTGACCCTCGCCGTCGCCGCCTTCGCGTCGCAAGCCGACGCGAGCGTCGTGATCGCCGGCACGCGCGTCATCTTCCCGTCCAGCGAGCGCGAGGTCACGATCCAGCTCACGAACGACAGCAAGCGTCCGGCGCTGGTGCAGGCCTGGCTCGACGATGGCGACAGCCGCGCGCTGCCCGAGAACATCGACGTGCCGTTCACGCTGACGCCGTCGGTCTTCCGGATGGAAGCCGGCAACGGCCAGGCGCTGCGTCTCGTGCACACCGGCGAACCGCTTCCCGCCGATCGGGAATCGCTGTTCTGGCTGAACGTGCTCGAAGTGCCGCCGAAGGCGTCCGTGGCAGAAGACCGCAACCGCATCCAGCTGGCGTTCCGCTCGCGCATCAAGATCATGTATCGCCCCGCCGGGCTGGCCGGTAATGTCGACGACGCTCCCATGCAGCTCGACTGGCGCGTGGTTCGTGTCGACGGCGGCTACGCGCTCGAAGCCAGCAATCCGACGCCGTTCGTCGTCAATTTCGGCAACGTGCTGCTGAAGTCGGCCGGCCGCAAGCATGACGCGGGCATGGGCTACGTGCTGCCGCGCGGCACGCAACGGTTCCCGATCAAGGATCTCGCCGGCGCGCCCGCCGCGGGTGCAACCGTCGAATTCGGCAGCATCAACGACTGGGGGCGTGCGACCGACATCGAACGTCCGGTCAGCGTCGAACCGTAACGCGACCGACGCCGGCAGCACGCATCCACGACGCGCCGGGCGCGCCGCCTCTTTCGTCCGACGCCACTTCGGCCGTCCCGGTCAGCCCGGACAGACAACCCGGATTTGCCACTCACCGCCGCAGCGCAGCGCGTCCGCACGCCTGCGCCGGCGAAACGCGCCCGCTCGCCCCGAAACTTTCTGGAGTATTGCGCATGACCCCGACTCGACTGCCGCACCGCGGCGCGGCCGACTTGCCGCGCGTCAAGCCGATCCACCTGCTGGTGGCGGCCTGTGTCGCCGCGTGGTCCGCCGATGGCCGCGCGACGACACCGGCTGCCGCCGAACGCTCGCTCGCGCAAGTCGAGTTCGACGGCGCATTCATGCAGAATCGCCTGGGCAGGGATTTCGACGTGTCGCGCTTCGCCCGGCGCAACGTGACGGCCGCTGGCGTGTATACCGCCGACGTGCATGTCGGTCCCGACTGGATCGGCCGCTACGACGTGCGCTTCGTGGCCGCGCCGGATTCGGGCGACGCGCGTCCGTGCTTCGACCGCACGCTGCTCGAGCGTGTCGGCGTCGATTTCGGCAAGCTCGCGCCGGACGTCGTCGCGCGACTGGACGGCAACGACGCATGCCTGCGAATCGAGGAAGTCGTGCCGGGCGCCAGTGCGGCATTCGACTTCACGCGACAGACGCTGAGGCTGTCGATCCCGCAGGCGTCGCTCGCGCGCAAGGCACGCGGCTACGTGAGCCCCGATCAATGGACCTCCGGCGAAACCGTCGGTCTGCTCGGCTACAACTTCAACCTCTACACGTCGAAGGCCAGCGGCCACACCGCGCAAACGCAAGGCTATCTCGGCCTGAACGGCGGCGTGAATATCGGCAACTGGCGCTTTCGCCACGAAGGCTCCTATTCATGGTCGTCGCGCGGCGAGAGCCGGTACCAGGGCCTCGCGACCTATCTGCAGCGCGACCTGCCGTCGCTGTCGTCGCAACTCGTCATCGGCGAAAGCTACACGTCGGGCGAATTGTTCGACTCGACGCCGTTCCGCGGCGTGCGCCTGTCGACGGACGACCGGATGCTGCCCGACTCGCTGCGCGGTTATGCGCCGGTGGTGCGCGGCATCGCGAACAGCAACGCGAAGGTAACGGTCCGCCAGAACGACGTCACGATCTACGAGACGACGGTCGCGCCCGGCAATTTCGAAATCGACGACCTGTACCCGACCGGGTACGGCGGCGACTTGCAGGTATCGGTCGAGGAGGCCGACGGCTCCGTGCACACGTTCTCCGTGCCCTACGCCGCCGTGCCGATGTCGCTGCGGCCCGGCATCGGCCGCTACAGCTTCGTCGCGGGCACGCTGCGCAATCCTCGCGGCTCGAGCCAGCCGCTGTTCACGCAGGCCACCTACCAGCGCGGCCTGACCAACCTGCTGACGGGCTATGGCGGCGTCACACTCGCCGGCGGCTACGCGTCGGCGATGCTGGGCGGCGCGTTCAACACGTCGTTCGGCGCGTTCGGCGCGGACGTCACGCATGCGCTGACCGCAATCCCCGGCGCGAAGCGCTACAGCGGTTCGAGCGTGCGCGTCAGCTATGCGAAGTCGGTCGATGCGACCGGCACCGACATCGCACTCGCCGCGTATCGTTATTCGACGGACGGCTATTTCGGCCTCGACGACGCGATGCAGGCACGCGACGCCGCGCGCAACGACCGCTCGACCCACGCGGTCTGGCGTCAGCGCCATCGCGCGTCGCTCGTGCTCACGCAGCGCCTCGGCGCGACCGGCGGACGCATCAATGCCACGGCATCGGCCGTCAACTACTGGAACCGGCCCGGCTCGGACATCAACTACTCGGTCGGCTATACGAACCAGTTCCGCAACGTGTCCTACAGCCTGACGGCCACGCGGCAGCGCAATGCCGGCGGCGACATGAGCACGCTCTATTACGCCAGCGTCACGATCCCGTTCGGCCGCGAACGCCCGATGACCGTCTCGGGCAACGTGTCGCGCGACACGCTTGGCCGCACGCGCTTGCAGTCGACGCTGTCCGGATCGCTCGGCGACGACCACGCGCTGTCGTACAGCGTCAGCGCGAACCACGCGTCCGGACCGAACGCGGTCACGGACGGCAGCGGCAACGTCACGTACCGTACGCGCGTGGCCGAAGTCAACGCCAGCGCGGGCGCGAGCACGGATTTCCAGCAGGGCTCGCTCGGCGTGCGCGGCGCGCTGGTTGCACACCGCGGCGGCATCACATTCTCACAGCCGGTATCCGAGACGTTCGCGATCGTCGAGGCGCCGGGCGCGGCCGGCGCGCGCATCACGAACGCGGCGGGCGTCAAGGTCGACGGCAACGGCTATGCGGTCGTGCCGTACCTGACGCCATACAGCCTCAATACGATCGCGCTCGATCCGAAGGGCATTTCGATGGACGTCGAACTGAAGGAAACCAGCAGGCAGATCGCGCCGCGCGCCGGCGCGGTGCCGCTGATCCGGTTCGCGACCGACACCGGCCGCGCGGCGCTCGTTCAGGCGCGCCAGGCAGACGGCACGCCGCTGCCGTTCGGTGCCGCCGTGCACGACGAGAACGGCAAGGAAGTCGGCGTCGTCGGCCAGGCGAGCAAGATCTTCGCGCGCGGGCTCGCCGATAGCGGCTCGCTGACGGTTCAATGGGGCGCCGATTCCCGCTCGATCTGCCGAATCGCATATGACCTGCCCCTCGCGGAACATCGCCGGCAATCGTCGGGCATCCGGACCGTGAAGAGTATTTGCCAGCCCGACTCGACGACCACCGACATTCAGTAAGGAATCCCTATGTCCCACTTTCGCCAATCGTCCGCATTGACCCGAGTCACGATCCCGGCAGGCACGGCGCGCAGGCGCAATGCACGTCGCTGCCTTGTCCGCCGCCCGTTTCGCCCGATCGCAGTCGCTGCGTCGCTTCTGCTCGCATGCTCGACCGGCGCGGCCGCGGCCGCAAGCTCCCTCTATGCGTTCGGGCAGGCAACCATTTCCAGCCCCGCGAACGCCGCGACCGGCACGGTCGTCGCGCGTCATTACTTCACGCCGCAGGACGTTTGCGGCGCGAGCACCTGCCAGATCACGAGCATCAAGATGTATCCGAAAGGCAGCATGTGGACGTCCGACGGCCCCGATCTGGAAACCAACGTGTCGGGCCTGTCCACGCGCATGGTCGTCGACGGCAAGGTCGCCGTCTCGTCAACGAAGGCGACCTTGCGCAACACGCTCGAAGTCGTACTGTTTCGCGACAGCCGGCAGCCGCAGGACGGGTCGCTCAATGCCGGCACGCTCAGCGCCTACTACACCATCTACTACAAGTCCGGTCTCCTCGGCGCGTCGAACCCGGTCTTTCTTGCCGCGCAGGTCAGTTTCATCAACGGAACGTGCTCGATTCCCGACCAGACCGTCACGCTGCCGCCCGTGCAGCATCGCGTGTTCAACGGCGTCGGTTCGACCGCCGGCGCGACGGATTTCCAGGTGCAGTTGAACAACTGCCCGGCCGGCTACAACCGGATCGGCTATCAACTGGCTCCGCTGGACGACGTCGTCACCGGCACGCCCGGCGGAATGCAATTGCGCCCGGATGCCACGGCCAGCGGCATCGGCATCCAGATCGCCGACGCAGCGACCGGCCAGCCGCTGCCGCTCGGGAAGTCGCACACGGTGACGGGCTACAACCGGGCCACCGGCGGATCGTCGTCGATCCGGCTCCGCGCGTCCTACCTGCAAACGGGCGCGAAAGTCGGCGGCGGTTCGGTTCATGCCGCGGCGCAGGTCCTGCTCGACTATCAATGAATGACGTCGGCGCACCTCGTCGCGACCTGACATTCGCGTGACGTGGCGGCGTGCGATACTCGGCACGCCGCGCGCCGGTTCGCCGCCGCATGGAACCCCGGCGCGCCGCGCGAGTCCATTCCTTTCGTCAACAGCTCAACAGCAATAGGGAGGCGTTCATGCTGCAATTCATCGAAACCCTGGTCGTCGGGCTCATCGTCGGCCTCCTCGCCCGCGCACTGAAGCCGGGCGACGACAAGATGGGCATCCTGATGACGGTCGTTCTCGGCGTCGTCGGCTCGCTCGTCGCGGGCTACGTCGGCCGCGCCGCCGGCTGGTATGCACCGGGCCAGGGAGCAGGCTGGATCGCGTCGATCATCGGCGCGATCGTGCTGCTCGTGATCGTCGGCGCGGTGCGCAAGCGCGCGGGGTAATCGCGCTGCCGCAAGCACGCCGCGCAAGAACGGCCGCTCGTCACACGAGCGGCCGTTTTTTCATGCGCGCGGCTTCGCCGGCGCGTCGCCCTGTCGAGCCGTTGATTGCGCAACGACTCGCAGCGACGGCCAGCAGCGGCCGGCCGTGCCTCCGTCGAGCTTACGACATCGGCATTACTCTGACTTGCTATCTCGCAAATCCGGCCTAAATTGATTCTGGAAAGACCGCGTTATTTGCTTATATCCAATAATTACGATTATCCATTCAAGGGATTCGATGGAATTGCCGTTTACGCATACAGCATCGCAGCGTTGACGGACTGCCATTCGAGCGGCCCCGCTGCGACGCGCTTCCTCTCTGGAGCCTGTCATGAAGCATCGCCTGTTCGCCGCCTCGTTCGTTCTGGCTGCCTCGCTTCTGGCGCCGTCCCCATCATTTTCCGCCGGCACATCCGGCATCATCCACTTCACCGGCATGATCGTCGAACCGCCGTGCTCGTTCGCGCTCGACACGGCCGACGCCGCGCATGCGCGCGTGCGCCCCGACTGCCCGCGCCCGGCAAGCGGGCAAGTCGCGTTCGTCGACGCGGCCAGCCTGCGCACGATCAAGACCACGACCTTTACGCAGGCCTCGCGCGCAATCGTTTTACCCGACCGTCCGGGCAACGCACATGCGCCGATGATCGCCGTCGTGACGTACCAGTAAGGCCCACGGCCGGCCTCGCGCGTCAGTCGCGATGGCTGGCGATCCAGTCGCTGAACGCGCGGATCTTCTGCTGGCTGCCGATGTTCTCGGGATAGACGAAGAAATAACGGGCGCCGGTCTCGAGCACGATGTCGAACGGCCGTTCGAGCCGGCGCGCGCTGACGTCGTCGTCGACGAGCGTCACGTCGCCGATCGCGACGCCGAAGCCCTGCATCGCCGCGTTCGTCGCGAGATCGAGCGTGTCGAAGGTCGGCCCGCGCTCCGCATCGACGGTGCGCTCGCCCGCATGATCGAGCCACGCGCGCCAGTCGCGATGGTCGCGCGTCGGATGCAGCAGCGTATGGCGCGCGAGATCGCCGACCGCATCGAGCGGCGCGGCCTGCCGCAGCTCGGGTGCGCATACCGGCGTCAACCGCTCGTCGAACAGCGGCACCGCGAATACACCCGCGCCCGGCGACGTGCCGTAGACGATCGCCGCATCGAACGGCTCGGTCGAGAAATCGACGACGTGCTGCCACACGGTCGTGATCTGCACGTGGAGATCGGGATGCTCGCCCTGGAAGCGCATGATGCGCGGCAGCATCCAGCGCATCACGCAGGTCGGCACCTTCAACGCGAGATCGGTGCGCTGCCGCGTGAGCTTCATCGAGATGTCCTCGATCCGCGCGAAGCTCTCGTTGACCACCGGCAGCAATTGCTCGCCCTCCGCCGTCAGCGTAAGGCCCTTCGCGTGCCGCTTGAACAACGGAAAACCGTAGTGTGCCTCGAGCGTCTGGATCTGCCGGCTCACCGCGCCCTGCGTGAGGCACAGCTGCTCGGCCGCACGCGTGAAGCTGCGGTGGCGGGCCACCGTCGAGAAGATCTGCAGCGCGTGCAGGGGCGGAAGTCGGCGCATGACGAAGCGGGTAAACGGATCGACCGCGCCGAAGGACGGCGCGGCAAGACCGCGCGCCGACACCGGCGCGCGCTGACCGACACGATAAGCCAAACGCCGGCTTTGCGCGAGATGCGCCGAACGCTCAGGCCGTTGCGGCAAGCGCGCCCGTCGCGATGCGCGCCGCCGACGCGACGACGTCCGCGCGGGCAGCCGCATCGGCACGCGGCTGCGTGAACGACACGGCCAGCACGATCGGCGCACGCGACGACGGCCACAGCACCGCGACGTCGGTCGTCGTGCCATAGCCGCCGGTGCCGGTTTTGTCGGCGATGCGCCAGCCGGGCGGCACGCCGGCCGCGATCCCGGTCGCGCCGCGCGCGCCGGTCATCCACTCGGTGAGCTGCGCACGCTGCGGTTCGCGCAGCGTGTCGCCCAGAAGCAGCCGCTGCAGCGTGTCGACCATCGCAACCGGTGTCGACGTATCGCGCACATCGCCGGGCGCGGCCTGGTTCAGCTCGGGTTCCCAGCGGTCGAGCCGGAACGCGGTGTCGCCGCTTTCGTGCGCGAACGACGTGACGGCCTGCGGGCCGCCGAGCACGCCCATCAGCAGGTTTCCCGCACCCTTGTCGCCGGCCTGCAGCACCGCCGCGCACAGCTGCGCGATCGTCATCCCCGTGTCGACATGGCTTTCCGTGACCGGCGAGCCGGCCACGACTTCATAACGGCGATACAGGATGCGGCGCGGCAGCAGCGACGCGTCGAGCGAACCGCGCGCGAGTATCGCGGCGGCGGCGACGACCGCATAGGTGCCGCACAGCGGGAAGCGTTCGCGCGCGTGATGCGCGATGCGCGTGCCGTTCGACGTATCGAGTGCGGCGACGCCGAGCCGGCCGTTCGATGCTTTTTCGAGCGCGGCGAGTTCGGCCTGCGCGGCATGGGCGCGCTCCTGGTCGGCGACGGGCGCCGACGAGCATGCGGCGACGAACGGCGCGGCGACGGCAGCGAGCAACAGCGAGCGGCGTGTCGGAGAGTGTTCCATGGATGTGTGGTGTTCTGTCGGAAGCGGTGGCACGGAGCAACGCACGCGCGCATCGGCGATGCACGCGCGTTCACGCCGACGGCCGGCTCGCGACGGCCTACGCCGCGCATCCCCGAAGACGTCCGTCGGCCCCGCAGCGGCGGGACTCGCATGAACATCCCCTAGCGTAGCAGCGACCGCTGCCGCGTTCCAGCGGCGTGGCCCGCTTCAGCCCTGCGACGAAGGCAGGTACGGCATCGGATTGACGGGCTTGCCGTCGCGCCGCACTTCGAACAGCAGCGCGACACGCGAGTTGTCGAGGTCGCCCATCTCCGCGATCTCGTCGCCCTGACGCACGATGTCGCCGGTCTTCACGAGCAGCTTGCGGTTGTGCGCATACGCGGTCAGGAAATCCGCGTTGTGCTGGACGATGATCAGGCTGCCGTAATCGTTCAGGCCCGTGCCCGCATACATCACGCGGCCGTCGGCCGCCGCGCGGACCGGGTCGCCCGACCGGCCGGCGATCTGGATGCCGCGGTTCTGCCCCGGCCGGAACGCGTCGACGATCCTGCCTTGCGCGGGCCACGTGAGCGACACCGCGCCCGCATGCCGCTTGGTTTCCTGCACGACCTGCCGGTCGCTCGCCGTCGACGCGCTTGCCTGCGCGGCACCCGTCGAATTGTTCGCGGCGACCTGCGTGCCGACGTTCGCAGTCCGCGCCTGCAACGGCTGCTGCCGGACGATGCGCAGCACCTGCCCCATGCGCAGCGGGCCGCGCGCGTCGAGCTTGTTCCAGGTGCGCAGGTCGGCGACGCTGCAGTCGTTCGCGGACGCGATGCCCGTCAGCGTGTCGCCGCGTTTCACCACGTACTTCTGCGCGACGAGAATCGGTGCCGGCGGCGGCGCCGCGGGCGTGACCGCCGGCGCGGCGGCGGGCTGGCCCGACGGCGATCCCGCCAGCGTGTCGCTCGGCGGAACGGACTGCGTGCCGGCACAACCGGCCATGACGAGCACGGCAGCCAGGGCAGACAGCCACGCCGACTTGCGGCAAATCTCGCGCTGCTTCATGGACGATCGACTCCGTTTTGACAATCTTTCAAGCATCTCAAAAACGGAACGGCCAACGTGTAACCGGATGCAAACAATGATGACAAACGATCACGAACCGGGCGCCGGCAGATACTTGTCACCGGTAATACGATCGAAACCGGAAAAACTTGACGGTTTTTCGGGCACGATGCGGAATAAATTTCCCATCTCGCCATTATTTCGAATGGCTTTCAATTCTCGCATCGCCGCGTCGCGCAGCCGAAGCGCCCTGCACCGGCCGCCCGCTCAACGCAGCCAGTCGACCAGCTCCGCGCACGCCCAC
The DNA here is from genome assembly GCF_056930375.1 of Burkholderia sp. 10_S31. Classification (NCBI taxonomy): domain Bacteria; kingdom Pseudomonadati; phylum Pseudomonadota; class Betaproteobacteria; order Burkholderiales; family Burkholderiaceae; genus Burkholderia; species Burkholderia sp. 10_S31. Next base: position 1,727,210 of record NZ_JBXOWK010000001.1, on the reverse strand, counting down.
GCGACGCCGATGCACAGGAACAGCAGGTGCAACGCGATCTTGAACGACACGCCCCACGACGAATCGACCCGCATGACGGTCTCCCCCGGTTGATATGCGGCCATGATCCGGCCTCGATCCCGCCCCGGAAATGCGGAACCGGCGAACGGGGCCTCAAGCGCAGCCTGAGACCGGCGCGGCGGTTCCTGCTAACTTATCGGCCATTCCAATCCTTACGCGCCCCAACCGACCATGCGCTTCGACCTGACCGACCTGCGGCTATTCCTGAACATCTGCGAAGCCGGCACGATCACGAGCGGCGCCGAGCGGACCCATATCACGCTGCAGGCGGCAAGCGAGCGCATCCGTGGGATGGAGGACGAGCTCGGCGTGCCGCTGCTGCACCGGACCAAGTCGGGCACGCAGGTGACCGAGGCGGGCCGGGCGCTCGAGCACCACGCGCGCACGGTGCTGCAGCAGATCGACCACATGCGCGGCGAACTGCAGCAATACGGCCAGGGGCTGCGCGGGCATATCCGGCTGCTGTGCAACACGGCGTCGCTCAGCGAATACCTGCCCGACGCGCTCGCCGCGTATCTGCCGCATCATCCGAAACTGTCGATCAGCGTCGAAGAGCGCTCGAGCCAGGAAATCGTGCATGCGATCCGCAACAAGACGGCCGAGGTCGGCATCGTCGCCGATTCGGTCGGGCTGGGCGGGCTCGAACAGAAGCCGTTCCGCGAGGACTGGCTGATCGCGGTCGTGCCGGTCGGGCATCCGCTCGCCGCGCGCGAGAAGGTTGCGTTCGACGAAATCGCCGATGCGGATTTCATCGGGCTGACCGACGGCAGCGCGCTGCAGGTCCATCTCGCGGATCAGGCGCGTGCGCTCGGCAAGCGGATTCGCTACCGTGTGCAGTTGAAGAGTTTCGATGCGATCTGCCGCGTGATCGAAAGCGGCGTGGGGATCGGCATCGTGTCGCGCCACGCGGCCGAACGCGCGCAGCAGACGATGGACGTGCGGCTCGTCGAGCTGTCCGACGCGTGGAGTCACCGCAAGCTAACGCTCTGCGCGCGATCGTTCGACGCGCTGCCGAAATACACGCAGGCGTTCGTGTCGTACCTGTCGGGCGAAACGCCGCCACGCTGAACGTCGCGCACCATCCGGAACACCCGGTCGATACACGAGGAGACACCGCAGCCATGACCGAACCCGACCTCGCCGCACGCTACCGCGCCTACATCGACTGCCTGAACCGACAGGACTGGCCGGCACTCGGCCGGTACGTCGCCGACAACGTGATCCACAACGACCGGCCGCTTGGCCTCGCCGGTTATCGCGCGATGCTGGAGCAGGATTTCCGCGACATCCCGGATCTCCGTTTCGACATCCGGCTGCTCGTATGCGAACCGCCGCGCGTCGCATGCCGGCTTCGCTTCGCCTGTGCGCCGAAAGGGACGTTCATGGGGCTCGCCGTGGACGGCACGCGCGTCACGTTCGCCGAGAACGTGTTCTACGAATTTCACGACGGCAGGATCCGGCAGGTCTGGTCGGTGATCGACAAGGCTGCGATCGAAGCGCAGCTGTAACGGTGCCGGCCGTCACGGCGCTTACCGCAGCCCCGTCACGGCCATGTACGCACCGAGCGCGATCATCCCGACGAAGAAGCAGCGCTTGAATGCCTTTTCGCTCATCACGCGCCGCGCGTATTGCCCGCCGACCATCCCGGCGAGCGCCGGCACGAGCGCCAGCGCCGATACGCCGAGATCGACCGTCTGCAGCGCGCCCGTCACGTGCAACTGCAGACCGAGCGCGATCGTCGACGCGGTAAACGACAGCCCGAGCGCCTGGATCAGGTCGTCCTTCGACAGGCGCAGCGCCTGCAGGTACGGCACGGCCGGCACGACGAACACGCCGGTCGCGGCCGTCACGACGCCCGTCAGGTAGCCGACCACGGCCGACAGCCATTTTTCGTGACGCCCCGGCGCGGGCAGCCGCGCGGCGGCAAGTCCCCAGCAGCCGTATGCGACCAGCACGACGCCGAGTGCCGCATGGGTCCACGCGCTGCCGGCCGCGAGCGCGGGCAGCCCGCCCGTCAACGTGCCGATCGCCAGCCCGGCGAGCAGCGGCCACAGACGCCGCAGCAGCAGTCCGAACGACGGGCCGAGCCACAACTGCCAGACATTGGTGATGAACGACGGCACGAGCAGCAGGCTCGCGGCGGCCGATGGCGGCATCGCAAGCGTCAGCAGCCCCATCGCGATCGTCGGCAGCCCGAGGCCGATCATGCCCTTGACCGCGCCGGCCAGCAGAAAGACCAGCACGATGATCGTCAGCGTATGAATTTGCATGGCAGGCGTTCCGTCCGGTTGAATACGGCGCCGATGGTGAACCTCCGTCACGCCGCCCGCCATCTGGTTTTGCCTGAGGCTGGCTCGGGCTCGTCCGGCCGGCCTCGCCACCTCGTGATCCCGCCATGCTCGGCGCCTGAATGCACAGGCGCCATGTGTCGCCCCGTCCCTGCTCGCTGTCGAAGTGTGCCATTTCCGCGAGCGGATAACGCTCGTCGATAGCCACCCCGGCGGGAACCGCCGCTTCGATGTGAGCAAGGTCATTGACCGTTAGTTGCGATTTAACGACCCGCAGTGCGTCCTGGCGCTGGGTGCGCGTCGCGAGCGCCGATCGGCGGCACGATGTCGTCGCCGCATGACGACAGCACCGACGCGATCGCGGCGCGCGATCAACGCGAAACACCCACCCAAATCATTCGACGCTGATCAACAATGGTGGCTGTCCCGATCCGCCCACGCTCCCGCCCCGCATGGACCATCTGCATGCAATGCGCATCTTTGCGCGCGTCGCCCACCTCGGCAGCTTCACGAAAGCGGCCGAGCAGTTGCAATTGCCGCGCCCGACGGTCAGCAATGCCGTCCAGTATCTGGAGAAACACCTGGGGGTACGCCTGCTGCAGCGGACCACCCGGCGCGTCGCGCTGACCACCGAGGGCGCGACTTACTACGAGCGCTGCACGCGGCTGCTGGCCGATCTCGACGATGCCGAGACGCTGTTCGACGCCGCCGCCGCTGCCGCGCCGCGCGGCGTGATCCGCGTCGACCTGCCCGAGCGCTTCGCGCTGAACGAGGTGATTCCGGCGCTGCAGGATTTCCACGCACGCTATCCCGACCTGCGCGTGGTACTCGGCACGACCGACCGCTTCGTCGACCTCGTCGCCGACGGGATCGATTGCGCGGTGCGGGTCGGCGCGCTGTCGGACACGTCGCTGGTCGCGCGGCGCATTGGCGAACTGGCGCAGATCAACTGCGCGTCGCCCGCGTATCTCGCGCGGCACGGCACGCCGCGCTCGCCGGACGACCTGCCCGACCATGTCGCGGTCGGCTATTTCTCGAGCCGCACGGGCCGCGAACTGGACTGGGAATATGCGGACATGGATTCGGGCGCGCTGCAGACCGTGAAGATGCGCAGCATCGTCGCGGTGAACAGCTCGCAAGCGTATCTCGCGTGCTGTCTCGCGGGCCTCGGGTTGATCCAGGCACCGCGCGAAGGGCTCGCACCGCTGCTCGAGGACGGCTCGCTGGTCGAGGTGCTGCCGGAATGGCATGCGCAGCCGCTGCCGGTGTCGGTCGTGTTTCCGAACAGCCGGCATCTGGCGCCGCGCGTGCGGATCTTCGTCGACTGGCTCGCGCAAACGCTCGGCGACACGCACCGGGCGGAATGACGGCAGCCGACGCCGGGGCGCTCAGGCTCCGGCGCGGTGACGCGCGATCAGAACTTGTGGCGGATCGCGGCGCGCACCGCGAACTGGTTCGACGACGACGACGGGCCGTCCGTCCCGACCACGTAGCCGCCGTCGGCCGCGGTGCCCGTCTTGTCGCCGGCGACCTTCTGCCATGCGCCCTGCAGATAGACGTCGGTGCGCTTGGACAGGCTGTAGTCCGCCATCAGCCCGACGGTGTGGTATTTCGGCTTGAACGAACCGGTCGCGGCGTCGAACTTGCCGTCCGTGTACACGTACTGCGCGCCGAGATAGAAGTCGGGCGTGAGCTGGTACTTGCCGTTGATCTCGAAGTTCTGGAACTTGGTCGCGGTCAGCCCGAGGCCGTTGAACGTCGACGCCGGCAGGTAGACCGTCGACACCGGGTTCTTCACGTCGGTCTTCGTATAGACGAAGCCGACCGTCGCCGGGCCGAACGTATAGTTGATGCCGCCGCCGAAGATGCGCAGGCGATCGGCGACGAAATTCGCGTCGTCGGCCGCGATCGCGCCCGCGCTGCCGACGCCCGGGCTGTTCGCCTGCAGATAGGCGGCCGCGACCTGCAGCCCGACGAGCGAATACTGCGCGCCGATGCTGTACTGGCGGTTGGTCGAGAAGCCCGTGCTGTTGCTGAAGCTGTAGGTGCCGCCGAACGACAGCCCGTTCCAGTCGGGGCTCGCGTACTTGACCGTGTTGTTGACGCGAAACGAGTTGTCCGTGTTGTCGTTGTCGAACGGATGCGAGAACAGCGTGCCGCCCCAGTTGCCGTTCGCGGTCAGCGGCGCGAGATAGTCGACGACGGAATCGTACTGGCGGCCGAAGGTCAGCGTGCCGAAACGCGACGCGCTCAGCCCGACGAACGCCTGGCGGCCGAACATCCGGCCGCCCTGATTGAGCCGGCCGTTGTTCACGTCGAAACCGTTTTCCAGCGTGAAGATCGCCTTCAGCCCGCCGCCCAGGTCCTCGCTGCCCTTCAGGCCCCAGCGGCTGCCCTGTGCATAGCCGCTCGCGAGTTGGTAATTCGCTTTTCCGACCCCATTCACGTTCACGTTGTTCGTGTAGTTGAAGCCCTCGTCGATCAGGCCGTACAGCGTCACACTGTCCTGCGCGAAAGCCGGCGCGGCGAAGGCTGCCAGCGCGGCGGCAAAAATGACGTGCTTCTTCATGACGGATCTCCGGAGCCGGTTGCCGGACAGGCGTTGCGCCCGGCGATTGTTTGGTCTGTTTTATAGGCGTGGCCCGCAGGGCGGACTGCGCGGTGTACGGCCGCGAGGACAAAATGGTGTCACGTCGCAAAGCGCCCGTCCATCGGGGCATGGAGCCGGCGCACAAAGCGTTGCGCTCGTCCAACTGCCCCGCTCGGCCGATTGCCTGATCAGGCTTGACGGCAACGGCCGGCCGGCCTGCCATCCGCGTAAACCCGGGCGGCGTCGCATCGGTGGCACAATGCGCATCCGTTCGTCATTTCTTCGCGAAGTCATGCTTCACCCCGATTCATGCGCGGCGGGTGCCTGCCGCGCACGCGGCGCGCGCCGGGAGGCGGCCCGATGACCGCCGCAGCCCGAGCCGGCCGCTACGCCGAGCTCGACTTCTTCCGCGGCCTCGTGTTGCTTGTGATCGTCGTCGACCACATCGGCGGCAGCATCCTGTCGCGCGTGACGCTGCATGCGTACGCGCTATGCGATGCGGCCGAGGTGTTCGTGTTCCTCGGCGGCTTCGCGACCGCCATCGCGTACAACTCGCTCGCCGAACGGCACGACGAGGCCGCCGCGCGCCAGCGTTTCATTCGCCGTGCCTTCGAGATCTACCGTGCCTTCCTCGTGACGGCCGGCCTGATGCTGTTGATCACCGCCGTGCTGAACGCGTTCTCGATCGACGGTCCGAACATGCCGACCAACGATCTCGACGGCCTGCTCCACAAGCCGCTCGCGGCGCTGCGCGACATCCTGCTGTTCCGCCGCCAGCCGTATCTCGCGTCGGTGCTGCCGATGTATGCGTTCTTCGCGCTGCTCGTCCCGCTCGCGCTGCCGCTCGCGCGCACGCAGCCGTGGCTGATGCTCGCGTTCAGCGGCTCGCTCTGGTACGCGGCGCCGCACATCGCGCGCTTCCTGCCGACTGTCGGCGGCGCACCGTGGGACTTCAACCCGTTCGCGTGGCAGTTCCTGTTCGTGCTCGGCGTGATCGCGCGCTGCCAGCCGGTCTACCAGACGCTCGCGCCGAAGCCGCAGGGCTGGCTGCTGACGGCCGCGTCGCTCGCGATCGTCGCGGCCGGCGCGTACTACCGGCTGCGCATCGAACCGTTCCCGACCGATCCGTCGATCAAGCAGAACCTCGGCGCACTGCGGCTCGCGAACTTCCTCGCGATCGCGTGGCTCGCGGCCAAGCTCGTGCACCTCGGGTGGATGAAGAAGGTCGCGCATGCGATGCCCTGGATCGGCACGATCGGTCGCCAGGGGCTGCTGTGCTTCGTCGCCGGCACCGGCATCTCGCTCGCGGTCGACTCGCTGCTTTACCAGGCGACCGAAGGCTATCTGAACGTGCCGCTCGGCCTGACCGCCGACGTCGTCGCGATGGGGCTGCTGTATCTCGTCGCGAAACTCTACGCGCCGCTGGTGTCGCGGCTGCCGTTCCCGTTCCGTTCGCGGCAATGACGTGCCGCGCCGTCATGCGCCGCTGCTACGATAGCGGGCGCCTTTCCTGAAACGATTCGCCATGCGCCGACTCGCCCTTTCGTTCGCCGCCGCCCTGCTCGCCGGCTGCCTCGCCACCGCCCACGCCACGCCAGGCGGGCCCGCGGTTTCGCCGGCGTCGTCCGCGCCCGCGACCGCGACCGCGATCGTCCCGCCCGCAACGCTCGCCACGCCCGTGCCGGCCGCCCAGGAGCCGCCGGTCAACCCCGGCAGCAGCGTCGTGTTGCGCGCGTTCCGTTCGGCGTCGCTGAAGCGCGACTGGTCCTACACGGTCTACCTGCCGCCCGGCTACAACCCGGAAGGCGCGCGCTATCCGGTGTTGTACCTGCTGCACGGCAATGCCGGCAACGCGAACGACTGGGTCACGCAGGGCCGGCTGCAGGCCACGGCCGACACGCTGATCGAGCGCCACGAGATCCCGCCCGTCGTGATCGTGATGCCGCAAGGCGGCACCGACTGGTACGTCGATCGCAAGGAGAAAATGCAGAGCGCGTTCCTGAACGACCTGCTGCCGGAAGTCGAAGCGCACTTCGCGGTGTCGAACCAGCGCGCGGGCCGCGCGATCGGCGGCGTATCGATGGGCGGCTTCGGCGCACTGCGTTTCTCGCTGCTCGAACCGGGCCTGTTCTGCGGCGCGATGCTGCTGAGCCCGGCGATCTACGCGAACGAGCCGCCGCTCAATTCCGCCGCGCGCTATGTGGGCGTGTTCGGCGACCGGCAGTTCGATCCGCGCGTGTGGCACGAACTCAACTACCCGACGCTGATGCGCGGCTATTTCGCGCGCAACTGGCGCGTGCCGATGTTCATCGCGGTCGGCGACGACGACCTGACGATCCAGGCGGAATCCAGCGTGCTGTACACGCACCTGCGCCGCGCGCAGAACCCGGCCGAGCTGCGCATCGTCGACGGCGGGCATACGTGGGAAGTGTGGCGCGGGCTGCTCGGGCAAGGGTTGAAGTACGCGCTGGAGTGCGTGAAGTAACGAAAGTGCATGACGCGTCAGGCATCCGCTCACTGGCTGCCTGACGCATCAGACTCCGCTTCGCCGCGGCACACTGCGCGTATCGCGCGCTCGCACCGGATCACGCATATCGGTCACGGCTTCGCGACATCGAGCAGGTCAAGCGCGATGCACAACGGATGCCTGACTAAGCGTGATGGCCATACCGGCCGGCACAAGCACGGCCAGCATTCCCGACGACCGACCGCGCGACTGTCGCGCCGATCGCCCGACGCACTACCGCGGTTCGCACCGCACCTTTCCGCTCAAAGCCACGTACCGCCCTGCCGCTCGTTCGGCTCGTCGGCAAGCGCGTCGAAATCATGGATCCAGTCCAGGTGATGCAGCACGCTGTCGCGCTCGCCGAGACGCGCATTGCGCGCCTGCGCGGCCGGCCCATCGGGTAGATGCAGCACGTCGGCTGCGGTGATCGACGCATACTGCACCTTGCGCGTGCGGCCGCGCCGCAGCCGCTCGTACGCCTCCTGCGCCTCGCGCCAGTTGCCCGCCCCGGCCTTCGCGAGTTGCGCGGCCAGCACCATTGCATCCTCGATCGACTGATTCGCGCCCTGCCCGTGATGCGGCACCAGCGCGTGCGCGGCGTCGCCGATCAGCGTCACGCGCCCGCGGCTCCAGCGGCCGAGCGGCGGCCGGTGGAACAGCCCCCAACGCTGGCTGATCGGCACCGCCGTGATCATCTGCACCACCGCCGGATGCCAGTCCTTGAACAGCCGCAGCTGCTCGCCTTCTTGCGCCGGCATGACCCAGTCGCGCGACTGCCACGGCGACGGATGACGCTCGACCAGCAGGAAGTTCTGGTCGCCGTTGTCGCCGATCGGATAGTGCAGCAGATGGCCGTGCGGCCCGACCCAGAATTGAATGGTCTCGGGATCGGGCAACAGGTCCATCCGCCCGGCAGGCACCACGCCGCGAAAGCCCGAGCAACCCGAATACAGCACGTCGTCGTAGCCGAGCATCCAGCGCCGCGTGATCGAACGCGCGCCGTCCGCGCCGATCACGAGATCGGCGTCGACGCGCTCGCCGTTCGCGAAGCTCAGCGTGACGCGATCCGGATGCTGCGCGAGATCGACCAATCGATGGCCGAGATGAATCTGCTCGGCACCGACCGCCTTCGACAGGATCGCCTGCAGGTCCGCGCGGTGCACGCCCCAGTACGAGCCGCCGAACTGCCGGCGATAGTCGGGCTCGCCGCGATGATGGCCGATCACCGCGCCGCTGCGCCCGTCGCGATAGACGAGACCCGGAATCTCCGCGCACACCGCGTCGAAAGCCGGACGCAATCCCATCCGTTCGTAGAAGCGCGTCGCATTGGCCGACAGCGCGACGGCCGCGCCCACCTCGCGCAGCACGTCGGTCTGCTCGTACAACTGCGCGTCGATGCCCTGCTCGCGCAATGCGAGCGCCAGCGTCAGGCCGCCGATGCCGGCACCGACGATCGCGATCCTCAGATTCGTCTGCATGATGAACGTGTCTCCGATATTCAGATAATGAGTCGTTGAGGCCACGGCGCGCGTGACCTGTCCGGCACGCCTGTCGAATGCAGGCGCCGTATCGGTATTGTCAGCAGCGCACTCTCATCCCACAATAAAATGCCGGGAATCTGCTTCATCACTGAATGGAATGATCACCGAACCATGGAACTCAGCGAGATCGACCTCAACCTGCTGTTGCTGTTCCAGCGGCTGATGCAGGAGCGGCGCGTGTCGAGCGTCGCCGAGCAGATGAACATGAGCCAGCCGGGCGTCAGCAACGCGCTCGCGAAGCTGCGCCGCCGGCTCGGCGATCCGCTGTTCGTGCGCGGGCCGGGCGGCGTGGTCCCGACGCCGTTCGCATTGCGCCTGGCCGAGCCGGTTGCGCAGGCGCTGTCGACGCTGCATGCCGCGCTCAATCCCGAAACCGGCTTCGATCCGCTGCGCGCGTCGCGCACGATGACGATCGGGATGACCGATATCGGCGAAGTGGTGTTCCTGCCCGCGTTGCTCGAATATCTTTCGCGCGCGGCACCGGGCATCGCACTCAATACGGTGCGCAACACGAGCGTCAATCTCAGCGACGAAATGGCCGACGGCCGCGTCGATCTCGCGATCGGGCTGCTGCCGCAACTGCAGGGCGGGTTCTATCAGCGGCGGCTGTTCGATCAGCGGTACGTGTGCCTGTTCCGGCGCGGGCATCCGCTCGAAGACGCGCCGCTGACGATCGACGCGTGGCGGGACGCCGAGCATCTGGTCGTCGTGTCGGCCGGCACCGGTCACGGGCAGGTCGACGAATGGCTGAAGCGGCGCCGCGTGAAGCGCCGCGTGCGGCTGACGGTGCCGCATTTCATGAGCGTCGGCTATATCCTGCAGCGCACCGACCTGATCGCGACCGTGCCGGAACATCTTGCGCTGCAGCTCGCCGCACCGTTCTCGCTGGGCTGGCGCGCGTTGCCGGTCACGCTGCCGGGCGCGCCGATTCACATGCTGTGGCATACGCGCGTGAATCAGGACGAAGGCAACCGGTGGTTGCGGGATGTCGTAGTCAGCCTGTTCGCGGAAACCGAAACACGCGGACGGAAGTCCGCGCCGGCGCGCAGGAAATAGCGCTCGCACCGCGAAACCCGTGGTGCGCGGTACGATGTCGCGTCGATCGGCGCACGGCGAGTACATCGCGCACCCGCCGCCTCTTTCCTCACCCCAACCCGCAGGGAATCAAGCCATGTCTGCCTCGAACAAGTTCGCCGCCGTCACGGGCGCCGGCTCCGGCATCGGTCGTGCCGCGGCTATCGCGCTCGCGAACGCCGGATTTACCGTCGCGCTGATCGGGCGCAAGGAAGCATCGCTGCATGAAACGAACGAGGCGATCGCCGCCGCCCACGGCGACGCGCATGCGTTTCCGGCGGACGTCACCGATGAAGCGTCGGTCGAACACGCGTTCGCGCAGATCGCACGGCAGTTCGGCCGGCTGGATGTCCTGTTCAACAACGCCGGCCGCAACGCGCCGGCCGTTGCGCTCGACGAATACGAACTCGGCGTGTGGAACGATGTCGTCGCGACGAACCTGACGGGCGTCTTTCTGTGCGCGCGGGCAGCATGGCGCCTGATGAAAGCGCAAACGCCGCAGGGTGGCCGGATCATCAACAACGGCTCGATCTCCGCCTATACGCCGCGCCCGAACACGATCGCGTACACGGCCACCAAGCATGCGGTGGCCGGCATCACCAAGTCGCTCGCGCTCGACGGCCGCGCGTACAACATCGCGTGCAGCCAGATCGACATCGGCAATGCGGCGACGTCGCTCACCGACCGGATGACGGAAGGCGTTCTGCAGGCCGACGGACGCATAGCGCCCGAGGCACGCATGGACGTCACGCATGTCGCGAATGCGGTCGTGCAGATGGCGAATCTTCCGCTGGACACCAACATCCTGAACATGACGATCATGGCGACCACGATGCCGTTCGTGGGGCGCGGCTAGGTCGCGCCGCCGCGCCTTTTTCGGCGCGCAGGCCTGCGATATCGGTCATGCATGCCCTGCATGCCGACGAAATCGGCCTTGACAAGTTGCGAGTCGCAACTAATATTACTTGCGACTCGCAACTTTCTGTTGGACTGGTCATGGACCTCATCGATATTCCGGCGAAGCCTCGCGAGGCGACGATCCTCGAGCTTCGCGATTTTTCCCGCAAGCTGGTTCGCGAACTGGGTTTCATGCGCGCGACATTGGCCGATAGCGATCTGGCTCCCTCTGCCGTTCACGCCGTGCTCGAAATAGGCATGGCGCCCGGCATCAGTGCAAAGGATCTGGGCAGCATGCTGCGCCTGGACAAATCGAATACGAGCAGGCAGCTTTCCCGGCTCGAAACGGCCGGCTTCGTGACGCGCCGCGTCTCCCCCGACGATGCACGTGCGACCGAGTTGTACCTGACTGCCGACGGGCAAAAACTTCGCAAGAAGATCGACCAGTTCGCGACGCGTCAGGTGTCGAACGCGTTACGCCGAATGGTTCCGGCAGACCAGCAAACCCTCGTCCGCGCCCTCGCGCTTTACAGCGATGCGCTCGCGCAGGACAACGTTGCCGGGGCGCCTTCACCGAAACCGGACGCCGCGCAGATTGTCGACGGCTACCAACCCGGCTGTATCGGCGACATAGCAAGCCTTCACGCGCGGTTCTATGCGGAGCACTGGGGGTTTGGCGCGTTCTTCGAGAAAAAGGTTGCTACCGAACTCGCGGAATTTGCCGGCACGCTGCCGGCTGAAGGCAAGGCTCTGTGGCTCCATGCGGAGAACGGCCGTGCGCTCGCCTCTGTCGCAATCGACGGGAATAAAGCCACGGGAATCGCACATTTGCGATGGTTCATCGTCGACGACGCATTGCGCGGCTCCGGTATCGGGCGGCAACTGATGACGCGCGCGATGCAGTTCGTCGACGATCAGCAGTTCGGCGAGACCTACCTGTGGACGTTCAAGGGCCTGGATTCCGCACGTCACTTATACGAATCGTTCGGCTTTACGCTGACGAGCGAATCGGAGGGCGCGCAATGGGGAACCAGCGTCATCGAGCAGCGCTTCAGCCGATACCGGCCAGGCCAATAAGCCACCGCGCGATTCAGCGTTCGTAATAGATCGCGAGCCAGACCGACTGTTGTTCCGGATGCGTCCACGCAACGCGATGCCGGCAATGCGGCTCGATCAGCACGTAGTCGCCGGGGCGCATGTCGTGCAGCGTCGCGTCCGCCTCGAACTCGAGCACGGCCGCGCCCGACAGCAGCACGACCCACTCGGCACGCGGATCGTCATACCAGAACCCGTCGGGACTCGCGTGCCCCATTGACACGATGCGCTCGACGTTCAGGCGCGGCCCCGCGACGAGTATGTCGATCCGTTCGTCGTCGCCGCGCACCGCTTCGGTGCTGAACAGATTGCCGGTTTGAAGTTGCATGGCTCGCCCCTCGCATCGCCCGTCGTTCGACGGCGGTTGACGTCCACTGTAGCGCGGCGGCCTTGGTCGCGGCGAACTTGTTTGCGGATCCCGGCACGACCGGCGCTCGAGCGGCCGCCTCGTCGTCGATATCGCGCGCCGTCGGTTCATGACGCACGATCGACGGAAACACGATCGGAGCAGCCGCACCGACCGCGACGCCCCGGAACATGTCCGCGCCGGGACGGGCTCCCAACGGATATGGATCGATGAATCGTTCGGTATGCGTCGTTAGGTCTCCGGCCGCATTCGCCTGGCAGCAGCACGCATGCGCAAGCGCGGACTTCCTCGTTACCACGTCGGTTGCGCATCCGTACTTCCGGTATCCGTCCACATTCTCGACAGCATGTGATACGTGCTCGCCGGCTGCAACAACGCTGCCATGCCGCGACGCGTCACGCCGGCGCCTGAAAGGCGGCGACCTTGTTCCGGCCGGTCGCCTTCGCGTGGTACAGCGCCTCGTCGGCAGCCTTGATCACGCTGCCGGCCTCCTCATCGTGCTCGGGCGTCCAGCTCGCGAGGCCGATACTGGCGGTGACGCGCCCATGTTCGCTGCCGACGTGCTCGAGCGCCAGTTCGTCGATTGCCGCGCGAATCCGCTCGGCAATCTGGGCGGCGCCCGTCTCGGGCGTATCGGGGAGCAGCACGACGAATTCCTCCCCGCCGTAGCGGGCTGCGGTATCGGCCGGCCGGCGGATGTTGTCGCCGATGCAGCGCGCAACCGCGGCCAGCGCGTCGTCTCCCGCCTGATGGCCATAGGCGTCGTTATAGGCCTTGAAGCGGTCGACATCGACGAACAACAACGAGAAGACCGATCGCGCTCGCCGGGCACGACGCCATTCGCGATCCAGCACTTCCGCGAAGCTGCGGCGATTGTTCAGCCCGGTGAGGCCGTCGGTGCGTGCGAGCAACACGAGTTCCGATTCGGCGCGCATCCGGCGCCGGAGTTGCGTGCCGAGCATGACCGACACCGCGATGAACGCAGCGCCGAACGTTGCCACCAGCGCGCCGATCGTCGCGGCCCGGTGCCGCCACGCCGCATAGATGTCCTGCTCCGCTTCGGCGACCATGATCATCAGCGGCAGCTTCGGCAGATGCCTGAAGTAGTAGAGACGGCGTACCCCGTCGAGCGTCGAGGTTTCCGAGAATACGCCCTCCCGCGCGGTCTGAAACCGCTTGAAGGTCGCGGCCTGGCTGATGTCGCGGCCGATGGTGCGAGCGTCGTACGGCTGACGCATCACCATGACGCCGTCGCTGCCGATCAGCGAGATCGAACCGTGCTGCCCCAGTGACAGGCCGGCAAACAGATGGTGGAAATATTCGAGGTTGACCGCGATGAGCACGATCCCGGCGAACGAGCCGTCGGGGTTCGAGATCCGCCGCGTGAGCCCGATGCTGAGCGTGCCGCTGCGCAGGCGCGACGGGTACGGGTCGCTGATATAGAGCCCTGCATCCGGATTGTCGCGATGGACGGTGAAGTACTTGCGGTCGGCGAAATTGCCGCGGCGCGGCACGTCGTTGGCGGAATCCAGGACGATGTTGCCGGCGGCATCGAGTACCAGCATCGAGCCGAGGAATTGTGCCGTCATCGCGTTATCGAACAGCGCGGCGCGCCGCACGCTCGCGGGTGCGTCCATCAAGTCATGACGTTGAAGCCCCTGGATGACCGCCTGCAGCGACAAGTCATAGAGTTCGAGGTTGCGTTCGATGTCTCGCTCGGCGACCAGGCCGAGATTGCGGGAAGTTTCGCTCGCCCGCTCGAGCGCGTCGTTGCGGCTCTGGAACAGCTGCAGCACGCACAGCCCCATTAGCGCGCAGGCGATCACGATGCCGATCACGACGATCGTATAGGGAGCCGCCGACCTGGATTGCATGTGTCTCCTCGGTGACCAAGCTTGTGCGCAGACGCACGCCGCGCTTCCTTCATACTAAAAGACGCATGATGGCATATCAAGCGGCCCAGGCATCGATCATGGCGCGATAAGGGCGTGTCGATGCCCGCTCATGTCGCACCCGATCTTCATGCATCCGGGGCCGGAATGCTCGCCGGCAGAATCACGACCGGCGTATCGCCCGCCTCGATCCGGCACGGCGGATCCCGAGTGCGGGCGCGCGAACATCCTCGCTGCAGGAGCGAATGTCGGTTGCCGTTCCAGCCGGACGCATGCGGCGTGGGGCCTGCAACAGGCAGGCTTGGGAGCGGTGATCGCGCCAGGCTTCGGCGAAATCTTCCATTTCAATGCGCTCGACAATCGGTTGCCGCTCGTCACGCTCGAGCCCGCCGTCGTGGCACAACTCATCGCATTGGTAGCGCATAGATGGTTGTATTGGCAACCATAACGATGGCACGACCGCACTGACCGATCACGATCGGTCCGGTCTTTGCGCAGTCGAATCACTCGGCAGGTCGATCCGGCCTGAAGCCTCTGCCTATTCCCGAAGAAGCACCCTGGATCCGGCTTCGACCAACGGGAGGAGACAAACGGTAGCTGGAATCTGCAGAAACCGCCACGCGATGTGGGCAAGGCTTGCGGTCAGAGCAAAGCGGCCAGCCATGGCTGAGCGTGACTACCTGCCCATCCTTCGGCCCCATTCCTTGTAGTAGATTTCGACGCCATCCTTGGTGGTGATCCTGTCCGAGGACCGAATCCTCGCCCCCGCCGCACCGGCAGTGGGCTTCGGTTACGCCGGCAGAAAAAACGTCGAAGACGGTTCCGCATGGTCGGTGCCGCGTCGCGCGACGCCCGGGATGCTAGTCTGCCGTGGCCGGATGCAGCGGCACCGTGAACTGGACAACAGCGCCGCGCGGTGAATTGTCACTGGCCCATAATTCGCCGCCATGAGCGTCGACAATGGAGCGGCATATCGACAATCCCATCCCCAACCCGGTGGGCTTCGTCGTGTAGAAAGGTGCGAAGACGCTTTTCGTGTTGTCCGGACCAAAACCCGGCCCCGAATCCCGTACAGTCACCCGTACGCCGCCAATCTCGGACGTCCGGGTATCGATGCGCAGTTCTCGCCGGCCATCGTCGACACCGTTCATCGCTTCGAGCGCATTGATCACCAGATTCAGCAGCACCTGCTGCAGCTCGACACGGTCGCCTTCAACGCATGGCAAGTCGTCGGCGAGCTGTATCTCCACCGAAGCGCCGTTCTTCCTTGCTTCTCCCCGGGTGAGTTCGATCACCTCGCGAATCGCGTCGTTGAGGTTCACCGGCTCCTTCCGCGGCGGGGCTTTCCTGATCAGCTGGCGAATCCTGCCCAGCACGTCCGACGCGCGATTGATGTCCTTGACGATGCGGCCGAGCGCAAGGTTAGCCTCGTTGATATCCGGCGGCTGGAGGTTTAGCCAGCGCTGCGCGGCCTGAGCATTGGTGACCGTTGCGGCAATCGGCTGATTGACCTCATGCGCGATCGAGGCTGCGAGCTGCCCCATGGTCGCCACACGATTCGCATGCGCCATTTCGGTCTGCACCTCCCGATAGCGCCGCTCGGTCTCGCGGATTTTTTCCGCGGCCTGCTTTTGCTCGGTCAGATCAAGCACGAACGCGACACCTTCATTCCGCCTGGCCTCAAAAGTCGCCAGGCCGACAATGACAGGCACGCGGGTCCCGTCCTTCCTGATGTACTCCTTCTCGAAAGGATCGACACGGCCCGTCCGCTGAAGCGCCTGCAGCCTTTCATCGGCCTCTTGTTGTGCTTCCACCGGCGTCAGATCCCTCCAGCGCAAGCGGCCCGCCAGGAGATCGTTGCGGTCATATCCCACTATGCGCAGAAATACGTCGTTGGCCTCCAGAACTTCGCCGTTGGCATTCCAGACAAGAATGCCGATGATGTTCGCATCGACAAGGCGCCGGATTTTTGCCTCCCGCTCCTCGACGTCACGATAGAGGCGGGCATTTTCCAACGAGATCGCAGCTTGCGATGCCACAAGCTTGAGCACGGCGATACGCGCCGGACTGAACACATGGGCGGCCAGATTGTTCTCGAGGTAGAGCGCGCCGGTCAACGTTGCCCGATTCATCAAAGGCAAACAAAGAATGGAACGCGCACGATGCTCGCGAATATACGGATCGTCGGCAAAGGTGGGCACAATCGCGGCATCGTCGAGAATGATGCTCTCGCGGGTACGCAAGACATGGTACAGAACCGCCTGCGGCAGCATCTCGCCGCTCACCGGCAGATCGCACAGTTGCAACTGGATAGCCGTCTCACCGGTCGTCGCCTGCGCCACGATGCTATGCTCGCCGTGCATCGGCAGGATCAGCAGACCTCGTGCCGCGCCCGCCTGCTCGACGGCCGTGCGCATGACCATGTCGATGAGTTTTTCGAGGACGATATCGCCGGACGCAGCCTGCACCACCTTGATCACGGTCGCCAGATCCAGATGTTCGACTGGCGCATCGATCGTGACCGACTGCCCGGGAGTCAGCCTGTCGGTTCGCTGGTAAGCATTCAGGTAGGGATAGTTCGCTTCGAGTTGCCGGACCTTTCCATCGGCCCCCCAGCGCAGATAGCCATAGCGGGCGTCATGCATATATACACGGGCAATTCTCCCGAGGCCGCGAGCCGCATAAAAACGCGCTGCCAGTTCATTGGCCAGCGCCTCGACGTGGATGAAACCGCTTTCCTGCGCCGAGCGAACAGCCTGTTCGTAGCACATCTCGGCGTCGGTCACACGACCTTCGAGGCGCGCGATCTCGGCACCGATCAGCGCACTGTGGCTCGCGAAATTCTCCGCGCAGAGATCCGACCAGATGCGGAGTTGCCGGTGGTGATCGTTCAGCGTGTCAAGGTGCGATGGCCACTGTTCGGGGCGGACGGCGTCGCAGTGACGGGCCAGGGTCAACGCGGCATAAAAATAGTACTCGGCCTCCTCGATGAACGCGTGCAGCGTCCAGCGTAGATCGTGTGCCTTCGCGGCGGCATGCATCGCTGCCTCGTTGTCTCCGGCGATGAAGCCAGCTTGCAGTTTCCGGACCCAATACCAGCATGCCGCAATCGAATGCGACGGCGCGGACAAGCGTTGCTCGACCTGTGCTTCGTCGAACGCCCCGTCATCGAGGCAGCCAAATTTCGGTGTCGTGCCACGGAGCATCCGGATGAGTGCGAGCTGGCTTTCGATGAAATCGATGACGGCGCCGAATCGCACTTTCCTGGCATACGCGAGACCACTTTCGGCCTCTCGCTGCAGCTCGGCCAGCGGCTCACCGATAAAGAGCAGATTCGAGATGAGGCAGTTGCACGAGAATGCGCCAATGGGTACGTCACCGATCTGGTTGGCCAGGTCGAAATTGCGGCGCAACCGATCGCCGCACGTCCGTACCGGTTGTACCCAGTGAGCGACGAAAATGGAAAACGGGTGATACGTGCTGGCTTTGTAACGCTCGATCCCGCGCCGCTCGACAAGCGTGCGTCCGAGATGGCCGAACCGGAATCCTGCCTCGTAGTCACCGAAAAGTCGTCCGGCGAATCTCGGAAGGTGAACATAGGCCACGCAAGAAGCATCGCCATTGCCATGCTCGAGACTCAGGGTAATTGCTTTACAGACGGTCAGACAGGCAAGGTTGCAATCCGTGCACACGGCCGGTGCCAACAGCTTGGTCAGCACTTCGACGGTTGCAAGAACGGTCGGGTCATCCATCGACGGAAGCTCGACGAGTTCTTCGATTGCCTGATCGCCGAGCAGCGACCAGATGCGATTATATTCGCTGCGTACCGGCACCGCGTCCGGGCGCGGCGACCAGTCCAGGCCCACGTGACGAAGAAACGTCAGGCAAACCGCGATCGCATTTTCGTTCTGGTCGAGGATGAGATACAGGTCTGCCCGCAGACATGCAACCCGGGCGCGCTCGACGGTCGTGGCGGCACGTTTCGACAGTTGCGCCAATCGCTCTTCGGCGGCCGACAATTGACCGGTCAGGAATTCACATTCCGCGCGGCCCAGTTCCAGCGCGAATATCAGCTCGTGTCTGCGGACCCAGCAATCGTCATTCAACAGCGACAAGCCGGTCGAGAAATAGGCGAGCGCGGACGCGTAGGCAGTCGATGCCTTGGCGCGCCGGCCGGCAAACAGGTTGAATTCTGCCAGCCGCTCTCTCTCATCGCGCTCGGTAATCAGTGCGGAGCCGCGGTTGAGCTGCCCCGCAATTTCGAAGATCGCCTCGTCACGCCGTTCCGGTGGCGTTTGCGCAGCAAGCACGCGACCGATTTGCAGATGGGCTTTGGCGCGCGCCTCTTCGGGAATCAGCGAGTACGCCGCTTCATGAACACGGTCGTGAACAAACGCGTAGGCCCCTTCAGACTGCTCGACCAGTTCCTGGCGGACCGCGTCCCACAATGTCACGGGGACTGCAGATTCCGGAACGGCAAAGACACGCGACAACGTCGAAATCTCAGCGACGTTCCCAAGGCATGCGAGTTGCTGCAGTGCCTGCTGCGTTTCAACCGGCAAACGGACCAGCTTGCCGATCATCAGATCCACGACGTTGTCGGTGTATCCCTTGGCATGGATGCTGGCCGCATCCCAGATCCAGGTCGACGCATCATGATCGAAAGTCAGCAGTTCCTCTTCCGCCAGCGTCTGCAGGAACTGGATCAAGAAAAACGGGTTGCCGGCAGTCTTCTCCTCCGCCAATCGTGCCAGCGGCTCGATACACGCGCGATCGCAATGCAACGACTCCGCAATCAACTGCTCGATGTGATGCCTCGAGAGCGGCGCCAACTTGATCTCGTCGATCCTGGCACCCGCGTGCCGGATCGACCGAAGCCTGCCCGTCAATGGGTGCGTGGCATCGACTTCGTTGTCGCGGTACGCGCCGACGAGCATGAGGTAACACAGGCCGGGGTCGACAAGCAGATTCTCCAGAAGATCCAGCGTTGCCGTATCAAGCCACTGCAAGTCGTCGAGGAACAGCACGAGCGGATGCTCCGCCTTGGCGAATACGCCGATGAAACGCCGAAATACGCGCAGGAACCGCTGCTGCACCTGATGCGGTTCGAGCTTGGGAAGCGGCGGCGGCTCACCGATGATCAGCTTCAACTCGGGGATAAGGTTGGTCACGAGCGCCGCGTCGGGCTCGAGTGCGTCGCATAATGCATCGCGCCACGTCGCAAGGTCCGCGTTGGACTTGCCGAGCAGTGTGCGTACCAGACCTTGAAAAGCCTGCACAAGCGTCGAATACGGAATGTCGCGCTTGTACTGATCGAACTTGCCTGATGCGAAGAGCCCGCGAGGCGGCACCAGCACTCGATGCAATTCGTGAACGACAGAGGATTTGCCGATACCCGAATAGCCCGAGACCAGCACCAGCTCAGGTGTGCTGGTATTGAGCACGCGTTCGAACGCGGCGCACAGGGTGCCGACCTCGCGCTCCCGTCCGTACAACTTCTCGGGAATCCGTAGCCGGTCCAGCGTGCCGTTCTCGTCCAGTCGAAAGTCGTCCACGCGCCGCTGACGCTCCCAATCGGTCAGGCAGCGTTGAAGATCGTGCGCGAGACCGGCGGCCGTCTGATAGCGCTCCTCCGCTGTCTTCGCGAGCAGTTTCATGATGATGTGGGACACCGTGGCCGGCACGCCAACACGTCCGCTGGGCGGCACCGGCTTTCTGGCGATATGACAATGCACCCATTCCATCGCGTCCGCTGCACTGAACGGCAGCACGCCGGTAAGCATCTGGTAGAGCGTGACACCCAGCGCATAGAGGTCGCTGCGCGAGTCGACGGAGCGATTCATGCGTCCGGTCTGTTCGGGCGCCATATACGCGAGCGTGCCGGAAATGGTCTCCGGCGGTTCAGGCGCCTGGCGCTCGCGTGGCAGCCGCGAGGCGAGGCCGAATCCGGTCAGGCGCGCTCGTCCATCGGAACAGTTCACCAGAATATGTAGCGGCTTGACGTCCTTATGGAGGAGTCCGTGCTTGTGAACGTTGACCAGCGCCGAAGCAATCGCAATCGCAACGCGCAAGAACGCCCCGGTCTCCATAGGCGCGCCAATCAGACGCGTCAGCGGCTCGCCGCCGGGGTCCTCGAACATCAGGACCGTGCGGTTATCCGCGCGCAGCAGCTTCAGCGGCCGCACCGCCCATGCACCATCGAGATGATTTTTCAGGCCGAATTCGTGAGTGAGCCGCTCTATGCTGGACGGCAATGGATGCTCGGCTGCGGGATACGCATACAGGACGCTGCCGCCACCACCCTCGCCTCGGCACGTTCCCCGGGAGACAATGCGCTCACCGTCGTCCCACAGAATCTGAAGTCTCTCACCCATCGGAACCGGAGCCTTATGAAGGTCTTGATCTGCCGCGTGCTGCCGTCGAACTTTGGTCCGTGATCACGGCTGCACCCCGCATCTCAGTGCAAAGTCGGCACCGATACACGCCGAAGCTATCTAGTCAAAAACATCTTCGCGATGACAAATCGCCGCATAAACAGGTACGCCGCCAGCATATTACCGCGCCATTTAAGATTACCGCTACCTTTCATATTTACCATTGGAAAGATTCGCCACTCGGCCGCCGGTCGTCGCGCGTATCCGCCGAATCCTGATCATGCCGATTACCCTTCCGTCGGTACGACCGGATCATCCTCGCGGCGCAGGCTGCGCTGGCGCACCCTCGCTCACCAACAGCGAATGCGCATGTTCAACGCAAACCGAGCTCCGCGTCCGCATTCGTGGCGATACTCGATCGAACGAGAGCGGTTCGCAACACTCGCTCGACTTCGTCGACGATCAGGTCCACTAATACATAGGTACTATTTCACATCTTGCAGATGAGATTTACGCTGGCTACCGTCAAAGCATAAGCCGACGCGTTCTCGCTGTGCCGCACGACGGTCCAGCGCACGCTGCTCCTTTCCCGATGTACGAGGCCGAACACTTGCGTGCCGCTCAAATAGTTTCGATAGTTGACGACGATGAAGCCTTCCGGCTTGCGACGGGTAGCCTCGTGCGCTCGTTCGGCAGGCCAACACGCCTATTCGCGTCTGCGGAGGAATTTCTTGATTCCGGTGGAATCGCCGAAACATCGTGCCTGATCTCAGACGTCATGATGCCCGGCATGTCGGGAGTCGACATGCTGATCCGGATTCAGGCACTCGGCCACACCATGCCGACCCTGTTCATCACGTCGTTTCCGACTGCCGATCTGAAAGCAAAGGCGCTGGCAATCGGCGCACTGGTCGTGCTTGGCAAACCAGCGGATCCCGATGCCATCGAACATTGGCTCAACTTCGCACTGAAAAAGCCATAGGCGGTCGACAACCGTTGGGGCAGCGCGCCGCCGGAGCCTATGCATCGTCTCTATTTCTTCAGTTGCGGAGTAGCGCCAAGCGATTCCGATTTTCTGACGAGATCGGCGACCGACCGAACCGCCATCTTCCTCATGACCTGCCCGCGATGAATCTTCACCGTGACCTCGCTGAGGTTTAATTCAAAGGCGATTTGCTTGTTTTTCAAGCCTGCCACAACGAGGCTCATGACTTCCCGCTCGCGCGGTGTCAGTGAATCATAGGCGGCGCGAACCGCCAAACCCGACTGTTCGGCTATCAGCCGTTGTCCGTCGCGCGCCAATGCATTGGCAACGGCGTCCAGCATGTCCTGATCACGAAACGGTTTCGCCAGGAAATCAACCGCGCCCGCTTTCATCGCCTTGACCGTCATAGCAATATCGCCATGCCCGGTCATGAATATGATCGGCAGACGCATGTTGCTGGTTGCTATCTGCTCCTGAAAAGCGAGACCGCTTTCTCCACGAAGCCTGACATCGAGAATCAGGCAACTCGGCACGCTGTATTTCGGGAACGCAAGAAATTCCTGCGCCGATTCAAATGTCTCGACGCGAAGCCCGATGGAGCGCAGCAGGGCATCAAGCGCCTCGCGCATTGATGCGTCGTCGTCGACCACATAGGCGACAGGGTCCTCGCGGTCGTCGTGATGCCGGGGCAACGTCGGATGCACCCGTGTGCTCATTTCCCCTCCTTGCCCTGCATTGCTGTGAGCATACGAACCGCTCGCTACCGCGCTCCAGTGTCGCCTGCCTGGTATCCCGCCGCCGAAAATCGCGGCAGCCCTACGGGAACTATACGGGGCACGATTATACTGCGCCCGCCGTCGAATGGAATGTGCCATTAATCGCGACATTGAAATGCAGATATTGGACACAGTCCTATCACATCAATATTGGGCCGCGATTCGCGCCCGACGCGACGGCCGGACGATTCACCTCCTTCTTCAACCGGCCTGGTTGCCGCTGTTTACAGGCCAGCCGAACAACGTGTTCGCGCAGTCTCGGTCGCCGTTCCGCCAAGTCGATCTCGAGCGTTCATCGATTCAACTGGTGCATAACGGACAACACGATGAGTCCACCTCGCTGCCTACCGCCTCCGCTCGCCGCCCACTACGATCGTGGCACACGGCTATTGCCGGAATCCGCGTACCGCAAGCCGGCTGGCTTCTCGCCTGAAGCGAGCCGTCGACCGACCGGCCTGCCCCGGACCATCCGGCGACCTCTTTGGAGACTTCACGATGCCTGGCGTACGAGACGTCCCATTGCGCGACGGCCGGCCCTCTGGCGATCCGGTTCCGTCATCTCATGCGCCGAAGGCGCGACATCGATCTGTCGGCAACGACAAAGCGCAATGAGTGCAAGGAATTCAACAGCGGCGCCAGCACGAAGCAGCCTACGTCGTTTAATGCCATACCGACCAGAACGCCTTTGAAAGATGGTTACATCCCCCCCATCGAAATCCAGCGACTCTCGCACGCCGGCCAAACGTGCGAGCGAAGAATTGCTCAAGGAAAATACCTATCTACGTGCCGTGATGATGTACCTCAAGGAGCTCGAAACATTACTGCAGGCAAAGATGCAGACAGCACAACGGAAGCGGCACAAATAACCGAATGACCGTCGATTGTCGTGCGCCGGGCAACACGCAATTTCCACGTGGCGAGCTTCTGGAATTTCGGCGATTTCCATACGATTTACCGCATATATTCTCCGGCAAGTCGACGGTCGAACAGATAGCCCATATTTCGCACATGACATCATATGAATCGCCTTGCGAACCGATCAAGGCACGCCATTTTTCGATCAACGCGCTCATGCGTCCTGTCGCCGCGGCCGCATTGCTGAGTATCGCCAATTCGAACGTCGCTGCAGCAGAGCTCGTCGGCTGGCATCATCCGGCCGTGCATCTCGGGTATGGTCGAGATACGAGTCACGACATCAATAAATACGAGCTTGGCATCAACTTCAACACCCCCATTCAGTATGGCAATCCGGAGGGCTGGTTGTTCAGGCTCCAGGCAGAAGCGAATATAGCCGGCTGGAATACACGCGGCGAAACGAACAAACGCGACCTGACGGAACTCGGACTCTCGCCGATACTCCGCCTCGAAAAGCACGGCGGTCATGTCGTGCCGTTCGTCGAGGGTTCGGTTGGCGTGCGCATCTTGAGCCATGCAGGCACTTCCGACCAGCACCGCATGGGCAGTGCGTTCCAGTTCTCGGATATGGTGGGGGTGGGTGTCGGCCTTGGCAAAAACGCCGCCACGGAAATTGGATTCCGCTTCCAGCATATCTCCAATGCCGGCATCAAGGAACCGAACCCGGGGAGCAATTTTTACTCGGGCTACGTACGCTATCGCTTTTGAAACCCCGTGCCGGTCGCGACGATCGGGCATCGAGGAACCTCTGGCCGCGTGCATCGATCCCGTCAATTGACCGCACCGTGCGACCTGGACACAGTCGATGCGCGAGCAACGCGTCATCCGTGCGCGCCCCTTCAGGGCGCCATCTTGCGTATCGACCATGAAGCGTTGCGCGGCAGCGTTCCCGGCCGCGACACTGCACGGCCACGCACGTCGTGATGCCGACCAAACATACGCTCGACCGGCATTCAGCCATCAATTCGACTGTCGATGGTACGTCGCGACATATCGTGCCTGGGCAATGATGTTTCCATGCATCTGATATGCGACGACCGCCGGACTCGACGTCGGCTTCACATCGACGCTCGGGACCGACAGCGCGGATACCGTGACGACATATCGATGTGATTCGCCTTGCGGCGGGCATGGCCCACCGTACCTGGACTCGCCAAAATCCGTCAACGTCTCGAGCGCGCCGGCCGGCATCAGTCGTGCGTCTCCCGATGCCCCCTTCCGAATCGCCGTTTCCGAAGGCGGGATATTGACGACATCCCAGTGCGTCCATCCGAGTCCGCCCGTCGGCGCGTCGGGATCGTAGATGGTCACGACGATGCTTTTCGTTCCGGGCGGGATGTGCGACCACGAGACACGGGGCGAGACGTTGTCACCCTGACAACCGAATCCGTTGTACACCTGCGCATTCACGAACCGACCGTCCTGGTCGAGATCGTCAACCTTCACGGCAAACGGCTCGGCAAACGCCACTGTCGGCATGACTGCGAGAAGTATCGCGGAGCAGATACTCGCTCGCGTAACCATATCGAATCGCATGGGGCACTCCTTGGAGAGATTCAGTGAGATGCTTCGTACGACCGGATCGACATACGGCATGGCGCGTATGTGACGATCGTCGACGCGAATTCTAGGCCCGAGCTTCGAACCTCGGTAGCACCGCGGGCGAACTCACCATATTGCCTGGGCGACAACAATCGACAACGTGCGGAAATACAGAGACGCTCCGCATTTCGCATATCGTGCAAATCGGGACGAATTCGCACATTCGACGGACTCCGGATTCATCGCTTGAGTGAATCCGGGTTTGAAGATCGACGTCGTTCGTTCCGATACGCACGCGAGATTGCAGCAAGGAGGGCCGAAGCCTCGTGAGCGTGGCATCGCTACGTCGCGTCGTTGGTGCATTTCACGCACGGCTGTATTGCCGCGCGACCCCGTCGACCATACAGCGATCGCACTCCATACTGATCACCAGCAACGATCAACCGGGTGCGGACATTGTCCGTTTCACACATGCCGTTCTCCCGCCCGGATCACCGACTGCCGATGAGGAGTTCAACATGCCGCAATCCCGTGAAGGTCAACGCGTGCCCAACGTGACGTTCCGCCTATGCGAAAACAACGCATGGAGGAACGTCAGCACCGCGGAGCTGTTCGATGCCAGGACGATCGCCGTATTCTCGGTGCCGGGCGCCTTCACCCCGACGTGCTCGTCGACCCACCTGCCGCGCTTCAATGAACTGGCACCTGCGTTCCATGCCGCCGGCGTGGACGCCATCCTTTGCGTGGCCGTCAACGACACCTTTGTGATGAACGAATGGGCCAGGAACCAGGAATGCCGGAATATCGTGATGATTCCGGATGGCAACGGCGAGTTCACTGACGGCATGGGCATGCTTGTCGACAAGACGGGTTTGGGCTTCGGCAAACGAAGCCGCCGCTATTCGATGCTGGTCAGGAACGGCATCGTGGACAAGATGTTCGTCGAGCCCGATGAGCCGGGCGATCCGTTCAAGGTGTCCGACGCCGACACGCTGCTCGACCATGTTGCACCGGATGCGCTGCGTCCCGACCGGATCGTCGTGTTCTCCAAGGTCGGCTGCCCTTACTGCGCGAGGGTCAGGCAGTTGCTGTTCGACCATGACATGGAATATGTCGAGGTACCGCTCGACCACAACATCCGCGCCAAGGTATTGGGCGCCGTATCCGGCAGCATGACCGCGCCGCAGGTGTTCATCAACGGCCGGCACATCGGCGGCGCCGAAGCACTGGGACTGTACCTTCAGCAATAGGTTGCCACACGAGGAAACCAACATGACTCAACTTTTCAAGCCGTTCGATCTCAACGGAATTCCACTCGCGAATCGCATCGTCATGGCTCCGATGACCCGATCCCGCGCTGCAAACAATATTGCCGACGAACGCACCGCGCTCTATTACGCGCAGCGCGCGACCGCCGGACTGATCGTGACCGAAGGAAGCCCCATCTCACGCGAGGGCCAGGGCTATCTGTTCAATCCGAGCATCTACTCGGACGAGCAGACGGCCGGGTGGCGGCTCACCACGGATTCGGTTCACGCCGTCGGCGGCAAGATTTTCGCGCAACTGTGGCACGTGGGCCGTGTATCGCACACGAGCCTTCAGCCTGACGGCAAGGCACCACGCAGCGCCACGTCGCGACTCGCAAAAGACTCGATCGTCTTTGCCTACGACGACCAAGGGCGGCCTGGGTTCGTTTCGGCGTCGACGCCGTCCGCCTTGTCGACGAGGGAAGTCGGGCGTGTGGTCGAGGATTTCGTTACCGCCGCGGCCAATGCCGTCGACGCCGGATTCGACGGCGTGGAAATCCACGCTGCCAACGGCTACCTCTTCGAGCAGTTTCTCAATCCCCTGGTCAACGATCGCACCGACCGCTATTCGGCGACGCCTGGAAATCAGTTGCGCTTCGCGCTGGAAGTCGTTGACGGCATTGCCGCACGTATAGGCTCCGGGAGGATCGGGATCAGGATCTCACCGTATGGGCTGCTGTTCGATATGCCACACTACCCGGGCATTCTCGATACCTACGGATCGCTTGCCGCTGAACTCGGCATGCGCCGCATAGCGTATATCCATGTCATGGACCAGACGAACGTCTCGGTGGCGCCCCAAGACGCCACGGCCTCGGAAGCCCGTACCATCGAGTTGCTTTCCCGTATCAGGAACGAGGCGAACCAGACTGCGATCATCCTCGCCGGAGGCATGACGGCCGAACGTGCGCGCTCGTTCATAAGCGATGGCCTGATCGATCTCGCCGCATTCGGGCAGCCGTTCATCTCCAATCCGGATCTCGTGCACCGACTGAAAACCGGACTGCCGCTCGCTACGGCCGATCGTTCGACCTACTACGGTGGCGGCCTGAACGGATATGTCGATTACCCGCCATTCGCTGCCTGAATACCGGCCGAACAACTCGAAGGCGCATCCACGGATGCGCCTGCCACATCTGGTCCGGCGCGCGCCGGCACGAAGTCGTCCAGCCTCGCCAGCGTAAACATCGTCTCCGTGTAGCCGTCCGCTCCGCGCATCGAGCCGGTATCCGGGTTGCCAGTCGGGTTGCCAGTCGCTTGCCTCGACGCTCGCCTCTCCCGACGGATTTCTCTCAAGTTGCGCAATACCGCACTTCAGTCCAAGCGAAGGCTCTGCTCCATCGCGTATCACCGGTCCCAGACGAAAGTGTCGAACCCGCCCAACCGGGTGCTCCATTTTGGCGTCAACGCATTGACGCAATATCCGGCCGCACGCGCCGTATAGGCGTCTGTGAGCGCGCACGGGTTTTCTGCATCGGCCGGATGAATTCCGTCCACGGAAGGAATCGTCTTCAGCGCTGCCGTTGCCGCACGCTTCACGTCGTTATCGAACCCGATCCGGGTCAGCACGTCGGCACGCGTCCCCAATCGCGCGACGTGGCCTGCTACCAGCTTGTCGAAGGGCAGCTTCGCGATCATCTCCACCCGCGCCATCCAGGCTGGCACGTCATGCGCAACGGCAAAGCGCCGGAACGGCATCCATCCCGGGAAGACAAGATCGACGACCATCAACGTCTTCTGCTCCGGCGCATAGATGAAGATGTTGCCGGGTTCGTGGCTGTCTCCGTAGTAGGCGAGTTCCAGGCGCTGGCTGCCCAGTTGCATTCGTTAGGTCTTCTTGAATACGACGGTCGGGAGAGACCGCGCCGGATCTGCGTCGTGAAGCAGCAGTCGTTTCGTCTCTTCCTGCGCCGCGATGACAGGGTGACCGCCCAGAAGGCCCGCGCCGCCGATGAGATCGGTACGCGTGTTGCGTGAAATGCACCCATCGACAACGCTCCGTTTCATCTCGAGCAGATCGAAACCACCCCCGTCGAATCACTCGAGAGCCGGCGCCGTCACGCCGGAGCTTCCAGACCATAGAGGCGGCGTACGGCGGCTTCGAACGCTGCGGGCGCCAGGCTGCGTTTCATCTCGTCGGCGTAAAGAGCCTCCTCGCCGACAGGAATGCGAGCTGGCGCATCCGGCTGCTCGATGGTGCGGAGAACGGCTTCCGCCATAGCGATCGGGTCGGGGCCCTCGTTGATGCGGCTGGCGATCACCGGCAGCAGCTTGCTGGCCACAACGGCATAGGGGGAATCAGGTGCGGTCGTGCGCGGGTTGGCGGCCAGGCCGCGAGACACGAAGCCGGTCCGAAACAATCCTGGTGCCACCGTGTGCACTCGAATGCCGAAGGGCGAGAGTTCGCACCGAAGCGATTCGGTGATTCCTTCGACCGCGTACTTGCTCGCGCTGTAGTGCGCCAGCAGCGGCAGCCCCATGTTTCCGAGAAACGATCCGACGTTCACCACGACGCCATGCCGTGCCTGCCGCATCGCGGGAACGGCCGCACGAATGAGCCTGAGCACGCCGAAGACATTGACGTCGAACTGACGGACGAACTCCTCGTCGGTGCCATCCTCGATGCTCGCCACCAGACCATAACCGGCGTTATTCACCACGATGTCCAAGCGGCCGGCCGAAATCAGCACAGCGTCGACAGCCGCCGCGACGGAAGCGGTATCCTGCACGTCGAGCGTTATCGGGGTAATTGGGAGATCGTGTTCTTTCGCCTTGCTGCGGATCGTTGCCAGCCCTTCCCTGGACCGGGTTCCCGCGAAGACGCGGTATCCTCGCCGGGCCAATAGCAGCGCCGTCGATAGTCCCATGCCGGAGTTGCCGCCGGAAATCAGGACGGTTTCTTGCATTTCTGTTCTCCTTAATAGATGGGGCGCCAGGAAAGATTCATAAACACGCATTTATTGAGCATGTTTTAGGGCGTCAGCATAGATATATCCGGTGCGACAAAAGGACCTATAACGTGCCGAAAGCCCGCATGCAGATCCCTCGCCTTACCGGATCGCTGCCCTCACCGTGCATCGATCGCAGAATGCGGCGTTTCCGTAAACAGCGGTAGCTGATCCATTAAATCGGATCGACATGAAAACCCGCGGTCCGCCAAGCATCGATACCGCCCGCCAGCGGCAACGCGATTTGCGCGCCCGCAATTCGCAATCGCTTGGCCATCCAGGCGGCCGACACTTCCGCCGGGCACGAGCAATAGATGACGATCGTCCGACGGGTTCCGAATTCACTGACGATTTCATGCGCCTTTCGTTCATCGGCAAAAATCGAACCGGGGATGACAAACGGGTCGATGACTCGGCGCTCGGGAGAGCGGATATCGAATATCACGGGATACGGGTTGCTTGCCAACAAGGCATGCAACTCGCCTGCGTTCATTCGCGCTGTTTCGAGTGCTTTCTCGAGCAGCCTTCGCCGCCAGTATCGATACAGGACATAAATCGCCAAAACGGCCACGCCGACAATTAACGCCTGCCACCCAAGGCGGGCCGCCCACATGAATATGACGTCGATCTGCGCTGAAAACAGCGAACCCGCAAGCAGCCCGACGAACGCCCAAAGACATACCCCGACGCAATCGTACGAAATGAACGAAGGCAATCTGACGGCCATGGCACCGCACAACGGCACGGCAACGAGGGACAAGCCGGGCAGGAATCGTGCAACGATCATGACGCGCACGCCGTATCGTCCAAAGAACCGCTCCGTCTTTCTCACGCAAGTATCGCGAGATAGCGACAGCTTGCATATCGTTCGAAGCGTTCGCTCGCCATATCGTTTGCCTCCCTGGAACCAGACAAGATCACCCGCGACACCAGCCAGGACGGCAGCTGCAAGTATGCTCGAGAAATGCAACAAATTCGAAGCGGTTGCGTTGCTCGCAATGGCAATGCTGGCGCCGACAGTAATCAGCGTCGGAATGGCGGGCAACGGCAAACCGAGCGAAGAGCCCAGGACATTCAAAAAAACAATCAGGGCACCATATCGGGATATCAATTCATGCGATAGCATCATTCACCTCATCAACTCTTCGCTCGACCGGTCGAATTTCCCAACTTTTTTCACACGTCCTCGATGAACGCCCGAATCAGCCCATGTTCATCAAATGTGCAGGCAATGAATTCCATCCCTCTCGCCAACCGAATTTCGCAACCACCTCGGCCAAAATCATCGCCTTGGCGTTCACGGGAATAGGCCGACACATTGGCCGATATATCTCCTCTCCACATCCGATCAGTCGCCCACTGATTGCACAAACTCCGGCGTGACGCGCCCGTGTCAATCGCCACGTTTGATTTCCGAAACAACCTACAGTCGGATCGCTCCAGGCGACGGTAACCGTCGTCGAGGTCGGACGTTCTATCAAGCGTATCGATGCTCCGCGCGAAGAGCGGGCTTGAACCCTCTTCGGGCGAATTTTCTCACCACCCGCAAGGACATGCGTTCGTGCCGCAATATCGGCCTGACATGCCGCCAGCGCATTGATCGTCTGTGACCAAGGATCGATTGATAGAGTAGCCATATAACATCCGGAGATCCCGCTTTAAAAGCAACGCAATATATGGAGCCAACCAAGCCAAAGCATCGCGGAACGCTCACCTACCGCGCTCGATGACGGAATGAATCGATAATACGAAAGCACCAAGGGATTTCTTGCAGCAGATCGTAAGGCACGGCATGGCGTGCGGGTAGTACTGCAACGGTGCTTACTATGTTGTCGCCCGGACACCAGTCCGAACCTTGCTTCCATGCCGCCCACTCACTGAGCGGCTAAAGCGCACGCGCAGCAAGTTCCGCGGCAACGAAGTCAAGGAAAATTCGGGCTCTGACCGGCGGACGTCGGCCAAATGCATGCACGGCCTGCACGGGTATGGATCTCAACGGAATGTCCGGCAATACCAGACGCAACCGTTCAGCGTCGAGTTCGGCCTGCACGGCCAGCCTGAGCATCTGAGCAATGCCCAGGCCATGGACAGCGGCGATTCTCATCGCCTCCCCGCTGTCGGAATCGAACGAACCGTCGCGCGGCAAGTAATCGCCGTCGGCAAACATGATCGGCGTCACTTGCCTGGCCAGCATGTACCGCACATGGCGGTGCTGCGGAAGATCCGACGCGGTGACCGGGATACCGAACCGAGCCAGGTAAGCCGGGGAAGCCACCAGAACCAGCGGCAATTCAGTCAGCGGCCTGGCGAACAGGCTGCCGTTAGCCACATGCCCAACTCGCAGCGCCACATCGAAACCGTCCCGCACGAGGTCGACATGCTGGTCGCCGAGACCGACATCGAGCTTGAGCTTGGGATGGCGTGGCATCAGTTTTGACGTGATTGCCGGCAGCAGCGTCCGGCCCAGATCGCTCGGCATGCTGACTCGAAGCGTCCCCGCTGCTGCAGACGGTGCCGTCAGCACTTCCGTGGCCTCTTCCAGCCCGCGTAGATGCAGCGCGATTCGTCCGTAATATGCCCGCCCCTCTTCGGTCAACTCGAACGAACGCGTTGATCGATGGACCAGTTTGGCGCCAAGGCGCGCCTCCAACCTGGCGACGCTCTTGGATATCGCCGATGGCGTCGTGCCGAGCAGCTTCGCAGCACCGGTAAAGGAGCCGGCCTCCACCGCGCGAACGAAGGCCGACAGGCCATGCAGACGTTCAATTGTCATTGATGACAAAGTGGCACTGATGATGCGCTCATTGTAGGACTGGTCGAAGAAATGCGCCGCGTTTAGATTCTCGAACGAATCAACTCCCAACCGACCATCTCATGAACAAGCTTGCAGGAAAGGTTGCAGTCGTCACCGGCGCAAACAGCGGCATCGGGTTCGCCATCGCCGCACGCTTTGCCGAAGAAGGCGCCAGTGTCGTCATCGTCGGCCGCCGCGCTGCCGCCGTGGACGAGGCGGCTGCACGCCTGGGCAGGAACGCCACCGGCATTACCGGCGACCTCACGGCCCTCGCGACACACGAACGCGTTGCAACATTGGTTGCCGAACGCTTCGGCAAGGCGGACATCTACGTAGCCAACGCCGGCATGAACGTGATTGCGCCGTCCGATCAGGTCTCGGTCGACGAGTACGACGCACAGTTCGCAACCAATACCAAGGCAGCCTTCTTCGGTGTTCAGAAGATTGCGCCATTACTTGGCAACAACAGTTCGATTGTCCTGGTCAGCTCCATTGCCAGCGGCAAGGTGCTGGACGGACATACCGTCTACGCCGGAAGCAAGGCGGCGCTCGAAGCATTCGCACGCAACTGGGCTCTGGAGTTCAAGGAGCGCCGAATCCGCGTGAATGTCATCAGCCCGGGCCCGACAGACACCCCGATCCTCGGAAAGCTCGGCATTACAGCACAGGATCGTCCTGCTTTCGAAGCCGTCATGGCGGGCGCTGTTCCATTCGGCCGACTTGGGCGCACCGAAGAAATCGCCAATGCCGCCCTGTTCCTCGCTGGCGACGAAAGCACCTTCATCACTGGCGTCAACCTGCGAGTCGACGGGGGAATTTCACTCACCTGACCGGAAAGCCGGCCCGGAGCACTCGCGCGAAATCAATTCAATAGTTCGGCCCTCGCTCGACCGGGAATGTGGCCATACCGGGCCGGGTGGCCCGCAACACACGGCCCCGCGCGACGCCCTCTTCGCCATCAGACATTGCCCGCCTTACTTCCTGGCATGCTAGCCCCATACTTTGGTATTAGTTGTCGCCGCCCATATGGAAGGCACTACCAACCCGTTGAAGAATTGTCTTATGGCCATGCACGCGTATCCTTGAATTGCGTCGGCAGGCGTATCGCGAACGCGATTGGAATGGAACCTCGGCGGTTCTGAGTGTATTAGCTTTGGAGCCAACAATGAATCAAATGAATATGTCGCTGGGTGGCTTCCGCCCTGGCATGCCAATTCACGCCGATTACTTGTCGAATTGTTTTGCGACAAGCTACGCAGGGATCATCGTGTTCATGGCAGTCGCCACGGAGGGAAACTTCGCGAAGGCCGGCGAACGGCTTGGCATCGGACGCTCGGCCGTCTCGCGCAACGTTCAGCGGCTCGAAGAGCAGTTGAGCACACGTCTGTTCCTCCGGACGACGCGAACCACCAGCCTGACCCGGGAAGGCGAGCGGTTCTTCGAGAACTGCAAACTTGGGGTGACCCACATCGCGGAAGCAATGAACGACATGCTCGAGCTCCGTCATGGCCCCCCGAGCGGTACCCTTCGCGTTTCTTCGGCCAACGGCTTTGGTCGAAATGTCGTGGCACCACTGCTGCTGAAATTTTCCGAGGCGTACCCCGATATCTCGGTCGAGTTGCTTCTCGATGACAAGCCTGCGGATTTTGCCGCCGATCAGATCGATGTCGCATTTCGTGATGGCTATCTCGAGGACTCGAGCATCATCGCAAAGCGGCTGATACCGATGCAGATGATCGTGTGCGCTGCGCGTTCATATGCCCAGAAGCGAGGCCTGCCGACGACGCTCGATGAGCTGCGGCAACACGACTGCATCAACACGAGAGCCGCTACGGGCCGCGTAATCAATTGGGAGTTCGAGACGGCAGGCCAGATTCGAAAGTATCTGCCGACCTCCAAGCTGACTTTCAATGACGCGGACCTCGTGCTGAAAGCCGTCCTCGATGGGCGCGGCATTGCGCAGATGCCGGCCCACCAGATCTGGGGCTACGTCAGGCGCAATGAGCTCGTCATGACGCTGACGCAACATGTCGCAACAAACCGCGGTCATTACATTTGCTATCTCAGCCGACAGCATCTGCCAACACGCGTGCGCGTCTTTGTGGATTTCATGACCGAGCATGTCCGGGCGCTCGATCTGAATGACGCGGATCGGTTCACGACGGACAGCGTCATGGATTCGCCGGAACGTTGCGCTGCATAGTGCGGTAGCACGACGTCACAACACGGCAGGGAGCACTCCGGCACGTCATACAGCGCCACGTCCAACGCAATCCGACGCGCCCCGGAGTTTCCGGAGCAGGCCCTTGACCTCGACTTCGACGGAGGATTCGTGAAAGACGACGCACCGACCTTCCACGTGCTTCGCCCGCGCCTGCAAAAGATCGCATACCGGATGCTCGGCTCCGTCGCGGATGCCGAGGACATCGTGCAGGATGTGTGGCTCCGTTGGCACGAATCGCCAAGCGACGAGATCGACAACGCCGAGGCGTGGCTCGTCGCGGTCACGACGCGGCTGTCGATCGACCGCCTGCGCGCGGCGAGGATCAGACGCGAGGACTACGCAGGTATCTGGCTGCCCGAACCCGAGCTCGGCGGCTCGCCTGCGACGCCCGAGGAAATGACCGAGCGCGCGAGCGACGTGTCGGTCGCGTTCCTGGCGCTGCTTGAACGACTGACACCGGAAGCGCGCGCGGCTTTCCTGTTGCATGAGGTCTTCGACATCGGCTACGACCGGATCGCCGATGCGATCGGCAAGACCGAAGCCGCGTGCAGACAACTCGTCAGCCGGGCCAAGACGCAACTGCGCGACGACGACCGGCCGCGCCGCAGCGTGCCGCGCGATACGCACCGCCAACTGGTGCTGGCGTTCTCCCGGGCGGCGGCACAAGGCGACTTCCCGTCGATCCAGGCACTGCTCGCCGAAGATGCAATGCTGATCGGCGACGGCGGCGGCAAGGTCCAAAGCGTCGCGAAGCCAATGCTCGGGAGCCGGCGCATCGCGCAACTGTTCTATGCGACCTGGCTGCGCTACGGCGGCGACGCAAGATCGCGGCTCGTCATCCTGAATGGCGAGTGGGGGCTGCTGCGCTTCATAGGCAGTCGCCTCGAATCCGCGCAGTCGTTCGAGACCGACGGCACATCCATCTTGCGAATCTTCATGCAGCGCAACCCTGACAAACTCGCGCACCTTGCCCTTGCCGGTGTCGCCGATTGACATTCGACCGGTGCATCGGCGAATGCACTTTCGGCAGCAGGTACGCGGATCACATGTC
The DNA here is from genome assembly GCF_056930375.1 of Burkholderia sp. 10_S31. Classification (NCBI taxonomy): domain Bacteria; kingdom Pseudomonadati; phylum Pseudomonadota; class Betaproteobacteria; order Burkholderiales; family Burkholderiaceae; genus Burkholderia; species Burkholderia sp. 10_S31. The sequence continues at coordinate 1,691,984 of NZ_JBXOWK010000001.1, read as the reverse complement.
GCGCGTGCGCGGAATAACCACTGCTTGACCATGGAGTTTTCCATTCGCGTCGAGCAGTTGCCACAGCGTTGCTTCCTCGATCATGAAACGCCGGCCCGACTTGCCGATGCGCACCCCCTTGTAACCTGACTCGTATCCGAAACGCTGTACGCGCTCGAGAAACTGTCGCCGCTCCTCGCGATCCGGGGCTTCGGCCGAGAGCCTCGACGGCAACCGGGTGATTTCATCCCAGGTATATTCAAAGCGGCGCTGCGCAGCTTTATTGCCGTAAATAAAGATCGGATCGCGATCGGTATTGTGTGCAAGCACCGCGAACGGTGCGCTCTCGTAAAGCCATTCGGTAGCCTCGACTACGGACATGGCCTGCGGGACTAACGGACGACCAAGCAGACGAGCGTAACTGTCGGCAAGGAGTTGATAGAAAGCCGGATTGCTATGGAGTGGAGTCATCTTGGGCAATACTACGGAGATCGTCGAGTCGGTGCAGGAGCAAAATATTTCCCGATACGGTGCCGCCGGGCCAGGTGCATGGCATCTGGCACCTGCGGAGGCGGTAATCGAATATCGTCGGACCGCCGGCCCGGTCTTCATCGTACCCGTTTGGCCTCGCACATTTCAATCCGCCAGCCGCCGACCTAAGCATGCTCCCGTTTTTTCGCGAGACCATCGCCGGATGCCTACCGTCGACGACGCGGCCCGATATCGATCGATGCGGCCTGTATCGATACTCAGAACCCTCACATATCCGGATCCGGAATCGTAACGAGTGGCCAACCGAGGACAACGCCTGCACTGCAAGCTGGCTGAGCCACTTCAAAAAAAGAGCAAGGCTCGAACGCCCTTGTCACCTATGACATGGCGTGGGAATGGGTAGACAACTGCAGGGTCGGAAAACAGTCATCGCAGAAACAGAGCCTCACCCCTCAGACTACACAGCGCGCGAGGCCGCAATCGCCTCGCGCTTCTCCACGAGGAAATCGATGAGCGCCCTGACCTTGGCCGGCATCTGTGCGCGGGTCGGTGCGTAGACATAAAAGCCCGCAAAGGGCTTGCACCACGACTGCAACACACGCACCAGCGCTCCCGAGTCCAAATGTTGCTGCACGGCGATGTCGATGTGCTGGATGAGTCCGACACCCTGTAACGCCGCGCGGATCATCCCGTCGTCGTCATTGGTGGTAATGCTTCCCCGCGGCTCCACCATGAAACTGTGGCCCGACTCTTCCGGCGAGGTAAATTCCCAGGGATGAATTGCCCCGCTGACTTGCCGGAAGCGCAAGCAATTGTGCTGCGCGAGGTCGGTCGGCGTCGCCGGCTTGCCGTTGCGCTTGAAGTAGGTCGGCGTGCCGACGACTGCCATCTCCAAATTCGGCGTTATCGGCACGGCAACCATGTGTTGAGCGAGGCTCTCGCCGATCCGGATGCCAACGTCACACCCGTCGGCCACGATATTGGCGAGGCCGTCATCCATCACCAGCTCAAGACCGAGCCTCGGAAAGCGGGTGCTGAACTCCTCGAAGTGCGGCTCGATCAATGTCTTCGCCGCGACACGCGAAGTATTCATACGAATCAACCCCGACGGCTCGTCGCGCGCTTCATGTAGCGCGTCGACTGTCCGCTCGACCGCGGCCAGTGCGGGATACCACACCTCGTAGAGTCGCTGCCCCTCCTCTGTCAGCGACATGTCGCGAGTCGTTCGATACAGCAGCTTGACGTTCAACCGGCGTTCGAGCGCCTTCACGTTCTGCGAGAGGTTCGCTCGAGAGACGCCCATTTCAGCAGCCGCTTTCGTGAAGCTACGATGATGTGCGACATGGGCGAACCACGCGAGAGACGGGAGCAATGAGGGATCCATGCACGTGCCATTGTCAATTTGAAGATACCACTGTAGTCCAGATTGCGATCTTACGGAATTCCAATCGGCTCTCTATATTCGAGTCGTTGCCGCTTGGCTACCAACGATTCGGCCTGGCGAACTTACCCCCTCCCCCTGAACGGAGCTGTCATGAAAAGCGTCAAGATCAAGAATGTGTATTGGGATATCGCAGCCGACATCCACTTCCCGCCGAACTTCGACGAAGGCAAGAAATATCCCGCCATCATCAGCGCGCATCCGATCGGCAGCTGCAAAGAGCAAACCTCCGGGAACGTGTACGGCGAGGCGCTGGCCAAGGAAGGTTTCGTCGTCATCGCATTCGACGCCAGCTTCCAGGGCGATAGCGGTGGCGAACCCCGCTACATCGAAGATCCGACGCTGCGCGTCGAGGATTTCCGCGTTGTCTGCGACTACCTCGTGACGCTTCCGTACGTCGACGAAGAGCGTATCGGCGTGCTGGGCATCTGCGGTGGCGGCGGCTACTCGATCAATGCAGCCATGACCGAGCGCCGCATCAAGGCCGTCGGCACGGTTACCGGTGCCAACTATGGTCGCCTGATGCGTGAAGGTTTCAGCAACTACAACCCCATTGCGGCACTCGAAGCAATGGCCAAGCAACGTACGGCGGAAGCTCGCGGCGCAGCCCTGCGGGTGGACGACCTGTTGCCGCCGTCGCCCGAAGCTGCCAAGGAGGCCGGTCTCACGGAAGTCGACCTGTATGGTGCAACCGAATACTACCGTTCGGATCGCGGCCGCGCGCCGAACGGCGTCAACCGCTCGCTGTTTTCCCACCAGGCAGTCGCTGTGGGCTGGGACGCGTTCCACCTGTGTGAAACCCTGCTCACCCAGCCGCTGATGGTCGTGGTAGGCGACAAGGTCGGAGCCTTCGGCGCATACCGCGACGGCTGCGAAATCATCGGTCGCGCGGCGTCGAAAAAGAAGGAACTCGTGGTTGTCGAAGGCTGGTCGCACTACGACCTGTACGACAAGCCGGAGCCGGTCGGCAAGGCATTGGCCAAGCTGGTCCCGTTCTACAAGGAAAACCTGTAATCCCCATCGCCGCGATCGCCGCGTCTCGCGCCAGGGAGTCAACACGAGTCTTCCTGGCGTCGTTGCCTCACACTCCATGCGTGGCGGCGCCCGCGGCCTCACGGCCGCTCATGCGCAGGGTTCGTCACGCTCATCGACCATGCTCCTGCGTTCTCGCGCGACGCGTACTTTCCAAATCCGGAATAAACACCATGACCAAGGTATTGATCCTCGGCGCCAGCGGACAGATCGCGCGCTGGGTCGTACAGATGCTGGGCGAGAAAAAGGACGTCAAACAGACCCTCCTCATCCGCGATCCCAAAAAACTGGTCGGCAACGAGCCTGCCAACGCGAGCGTCGTGATCGGCGACGTACTGGACAAGAAACTCCTGCCGCGGATCATGGAAGGACAAGATATCGTCTATGCCAACCTGGCCGGCGACGTGGACACCCAGACCGAACATATTCTGGCTGCCATGAAGGCCAAGAACGTCAAACGGCTGATCTTCATCAACTCGCTCGGCATTTACGATGAAGTACCGGGCGAATTCGGCGAGTGGAACCGTCGGGAGATCGGGCAGTATCTGCCGCCCTATCGCAGATCTGCCGATCTGATCGAAGCATCCGACTCGGAATACACGATCCTCCGCGCGGCCTGGCTTCAGGACAACGACGAAGTGGCCTATGAGATCACGGCACGGAACGAACCGTTCAAGGGAACCGAGGTTTCGCGCAAAAGCGTAGCTGCGTTGGTCACCGAGTTGGTCGAACATCCCGACAAGCTGATGCGCGGCAACGTGGGCGTCAACAAACCGGGTACCGACGGCGTCAAACCCGCCTTCGTCTGACGCCGTACACCGATACGAAGAAAGTGGCCATCGACACCACCCGATGAATCGGCTCGAGGGGCCGATTCGTTAGACCTGGGTGAAGCGGAAGCGATACTTGTCGCCATCCCGCTCGACATGCCCGCCCGATCCATACCTGAAATGGGCCGGGAAAAGCATCGTATCGGTTCCCGCGATTTCCTCGAGCAGCGCGATGCGAACCTGTTCCGCCAGATCGCCGTTCCAGTCATATGCGAAATGGAGATCCGGACGGATCAGTTGAACCGGATGATGCACCACGTCGCCGGAGAACACCGCCCGCGCACCACCGCAGCAAGCCTGGATCATGCAGCTTCCAGGAGAATGGCCATACGCCGGCCGCAGCCACATGCCGTCACCTACCTTGCCGAGAATGACCTCGTCTCCGTCAACGATATCGGCCTGCCCGGCATCGATCACCGGCGAGACGGAATCGAGCCATGGCTCCCGAATCATCGCATTGGTGCTCGGCGCGCTGATATGGTCGACATCGCGCCGGTTCATGACGTAGCGCGCATTGGGAAACGTCGGCACCCAGCGTCCGTTGTCGAGACGCGTGTTCCAGCCGACATGATCCACGTGCAGGTGCGTGCACATGACCATGTCGACATCTTCCGGAGCAATACCGAGTTTCCGAAGCCTGTCGAGCCAAGGCGTATTCAGCCGATGAAAGGCTTCGGTCGAGCGTTCCTTGTCGTTCCCGTTGCAACTGTCGATCAGGATCGTCTTTCCGCCGAAACGTACAAGGTAACTGTGCATGCTCAGGCCGCATCCCGCTTGAGCCGGATCGAGCGAAAGCACATCGTCCCAGTACCAACCCTTCAGCCGGGAAAGGTCGCCTGCAGTGACGCCCGGAAACAGCACTTCGATCGGAAAGCTCGTTTCCATCTCGACAACCTTCTGAATCTCCAACCTGCCAAGCACAATGGGCTGCATCGTAGCCTCTCCTTGTCTGTCGTTGTGATTGCCGTGTCGAAAGTGCGCGAACCCGGCCATCCAGCACCGAAGCGACCACTCAGTCGCGAGGTCGGTCCAGCAGTTGCTTGATCAGCGCACGGACGATCGGATTCTGGTCTCGACCGCGCGCAGTGGCGATATGGATGCGTCGCAACGCCCATGGTTCGGCCAACTCCAGCACGGCAACCCGGCTGAACAGTTCATGACTGACAAGGCATTCCGGTTGAATGGTGACCCCCAGCCCGGCCTGCACCAGACTCACTGCGACACCGGCGCTCCGGACGCTATAGCGCGGCTTGTACTCTTCGCCCAGCCGCCGCGTAGCCGCACGTACCGCCCCCAGCATCGCCGTGACGGCGATGACATTCTCGGGAAGGAGATCCTTGAAGGTCACGCTGGCCTGCTCGCTCAGGCGATGCCCCTTCGGGACGACGGCAATCAGCCTGTCTTCCCGGTATGGCGTGACATCGACGCCGCCCAGGTCCAGCTCGTGTGCAGCGGCGAACACGCCAATATCGGCTTCGCCTCGGACAACTGCCTGCACGATTTCGGCATTCTCGAGCTCCTGCATCACGAGGTCGACAAGTGGGTACTCCCGACTGAACTCGCCTACTTCACGCGAAAGAAACGGAACGATGATCGACCGTGCGGACGCGATTGTCAGCTCGCCCTGCATGCCGTCGGTAAAGGACGCAATCTCGGATCGCATATCGTCCAGATCATCGAAAATCTTGCGGATATAGCGCAGGAGTACCGCACCGGCCGGACTGGGCGAGACACCTTTCGGGCCGCGCTCGAGAAGTTTTACGCCGGCAATATCTTCGAGATCCTGAATACGCTTGGTTGCAGTGGACGCGGCGATATTCTCCCGAATCGCGGCCAGGCCGATCTGCTGCTCCTCAACCGCTGACACGAACAGCTTCAGCGTAAACAAATCCACCTGACGAATCAGGTGCAATCGGTTGAATGTACTCATGTCTCCTCGCGCGCACGTCTTCATGACATTGTCAGGCGTCATGTCACACGGCGTGCACTTCCGCTCTCAAACACCTCACCACGATAACGCGTCGATGCTGTTCCGTGTCTGTTTCGGCAGCGAAATGTGCTTCCTCGTCGACTGACGTTGGGCTTGATCGTACACCAACGTCACTTGTCCAGTATGCCAATCGATGCCCCGCCAGCCTGATGCAAATTGCGCGGCTGGCGGGATCATCGAGCGTCGCTTGACGACTCGAACGGCACGGCATCCGCCTTGCCGCATCGTCGTCTGCTTCGGGCAACGCGGTTAAGGACTGACCTTCAGAAGACTGTCGAGAAGCGAATTGTCGGCGCCGGTATCCTTCGCCAGATGCAGCGGCGGGGAACGCTTGCCGTCGAACGAAAGCGGCAGGCCGACAATACCGATCTCGTCGTCCGACGGCTTCTCGATGATGCCAAGCGCCTGCGTCTGCTCGTGGGCCAGAACTTCCGCGGTCGTTTGAATCGGTGCAACCGGAATTCCAGCGGCCTGCAACCGTTCCGTCCAGAACTCCCGCGTCCCCGTCGACAATCGGTCGCCGATAAGGCGGTCGATCTCGGCGCGGTTCTTCAGGCGCCCCGCGTTCGTCGCGAATCGCTCGTCCGTCGACCATTCCGGATGGTCGAGCGCGGCACACAACCGCGCAAAGAGCGGATCGTTCGCGCAGCTCACGATGAGGAAGCCATCCGCAGTCGCGAACGCACGGTGCGGCACGATAAACGCAACCCCCGACCCATGCCGGCCACCCGGTTCGCCATCGGCGTTGTAGTTCGCGATGCCGACGGACATCCACGCAAGCGCGGTCTCCAGCAGAGAGGCGTTGACAGTCGCTCCGCAGTGCTTCATCTGGCGCCGGTACAGCGCAGCCAGAATGCCCATGGCAGCCCACATGCCCGCACCGAAATCGACGATCGACACCCCCGCTCGCACCGGTGCCTGACCTTCTTCACCCGTGATGCTCATGATCCCGGAAAACGCCTGCATCAGCGGGTCGTAACCGGGAAGCGTATTCATCGGTCCGACATGGCCGAATGCACCGATCTCGCAGCAGATCAACTCCGGCTTCGTAATCCGCAGGCTGTTTGCGTCGAGCCCATAATCCGCGGCCGCCCCGGGCCGCAGGTTGTGAATGAATACGTCGGCACGCTCGGCGATCAACCGATGCAAGGTCGCCAGTTGCTCCTTGTCCTTGATGTCGATGCAGATATTGCGCTTGCCGCGATTCAATGCGTGGTAGGCCGCGCCGCTGCCTTTCCACATGCTTGGGCCCCACCCGCGCGCGGAATCGCCCGTCGCCCGTTCGACCTTCCATACTTCTGCTCCGAGCGACGCGAGTATTTTCCCGCTGAACGGCGCGGACGCGCTGTCGCTCAATTCAACCACCACCACGTTCGAAAGCGGTAGATCTCGTAACATGTCGCTCCTCCACTTCAATGTCTCGATCAGGTCATCGCGGCATCGGCCGGAGCCGCATCGATACGGACTCGGCCACGTGCCGACGCGCGATGCCTGATCACGCAGTCAGCGTTATTGTTTCGACAACACGAATACCGGCAACTTCTGTTCGCCACGCTGCACGAACCGAACCTCGACACGCTGGCCAATCCGCAACGCTTCCGGTGCTTCGTCGATCTGCGTGAACAGGAAATAGCCCTCGTCCATGCGAATGAAGCCGACAGTGTACGGAACGATGCCGGCCCACACCGGCGTCGGCCCACGCGTGATCGTGCTGTATGAATAGATCTCGCCGCGGCCGGACGACTGCGTCCAGTCCAGCGACTTCGCACCACAATGCGTGCAAAACGAGTGAGCCGGCCATACCGATTCACGGCACGCGGTACAGCGCTGGAACGTCAGCTTTTCGTCGGCCAACGCGTCCCAGTAAGGCTGCGCATCGAGCAACCGGTACGGTTGCGGCCAGGTATTCGGCAAATGGGTTTCCGTCATGGGATCCTCTCGATCGGGTATCAGGTCTCGGACGACAGGAGCAGAACCGCACCCGCTGCGAGCATCCCTCCGGCGCCTTGCACAAGCGCGGTCTTCGGCCGGCGCGTTGGCGCCAGTCCAAGCGGCTCACCGCGCAACTGGCGAACGGCTTCGACGATGCTGTCCATGTTGCACGAAATGCCAGGCTGGCCAAACGACAGCCAGCCGCCGTTCGTGTCGGTCGGCAGGTCGCCGTCGACGCTCGTACGACCTTCTCGATAGAGGTCGATACCGTGTCCCTTCTTCGCGAAACCGAGATCCTCCATCACGATCGGCCCCATGTGCGCGAAGTTCACCGAGATCTGCGCCATGTCGATGTCGGAAGGCGTCAGCCCCGACATCGCATAGGCTTGTCGTGCCGCCTCGGCCGTTGCAGTGGTCGTCAGGTTCGGAAATGCGCCGAGACTGTCGAATCTGCATCGACGCATGTTCATGCGATCCGTCAGGTATTCATGCGTCGTGGCCGATCCATAGCCGAGCAGGTACACCGGATCACGTGCGTTGCGCGCGTTTTCCGGCGAGGTCACGACCAGCGCGCCACCCGTGCCGCCGCCCCACGTCGAACACATCCAGCGCCGCAGCGGCGTCGCCACGTACGGCGACGACAGCACCGCCGCGCGATCGATCTCGCCGAACTTCGCCTTTGCCGCGTGCGGATGATGGCGTCCCCAGCGCTGATTCGCAATCGCGACATCGGCGAGGTCGTCCTCGGTGATGCCGAATTCGTGAAAGTAGCGTTGCGCCGCCTGCGCATAGAGCGCCGGAATCGTCGGACCGTACGGGATTTCGAACTGGGGGTCCGCGTCGGCTTCCGCGCCCATCGCGACCGCGTCGACGAACAGCTCGGTCGCGTCGCTTTGCAGGCACAGCACGTATTCCGCGCGGCCAGCCGCGATCATCTGCGATGCGATCGCGAGCGTCGACGTCAGGCCGGCGCCATGCATCGTCAGCTCGCTCGTGAGCGTCACCGGCATCTGCATGTGCGAGATGAAGATGTTGCTCCACTGCGAACGCTTGTCGGCCCACGGCGAGCGTCCCGTGAATACCGCATCGACCTGGTCCTTGCGGATGCCCGCGTCGGCAAGCGCATTGAGCGTTGCCTCGGCGGCCAACTGCAGCGGGTCCTTGCGATTCGCACGTGACGCATAGGCGTCACCCATGCCGACGATCGCCGCAACCGGACGAGGAGTCATGACCGCGCTCCTCAGACCTTGAACTCGGGCTGCGCTTCAGCGATCAGCGCCTCGAGATCCGCGCGCTTGCGCAGCATCAGCAGGCTCCATTCGCTGCGCTGAACGACTTCGCCGCGCTGGTTGTACGCCTGAATCAGCATCGTGCCGACGCCGAACTTGTCGTCCTTTTCCTTCTTGGCGATGACTTCGGCGCTCGCGTAGACCGTGTCGCCGATCTTCACCGGATTCAGGAAGCGCATCTTGTCGACGCCGTAGTTCGCCTGGATCGCGGGGCCGAACTGCAGCAGGCCCGAGATCAGCGAGAACGTCAGCATGCCCTGCACGATGCGCTCGCCCCAGCGCGTTCTCTCCGCGTATTCCTTGTTCGAGTGAATCTCGATCCAGTTGCCCGTGAACATGCAGAACATCACGACATCGCTCTCGGTCACGGTACGGCCAGGCGAACGAAACTTGGTGCCAACCTCCAGCTCGTCGAGCGGAATGTTGATGCTGTTGTTGATAACGCTCATTACGGTGTCTCCTGTTGAATTCGGGGTAACGGCGCGCAGGCCTGCCCGCGCGCTTCGTTCAAGTGAAGCGATACGACGTTACTGGCGCATCGATTTCGCGATGATCGTGCGCTGGATCTGCGACGTGCCGCCACCGATCGTCGACTGAATGCTTTCGCGCAGGTAGCGCTCCATGTCGGCTTCCGGCAGGTTTGCGTAGCCACCCAGGATCTGCATGCCTGCGAGCGCGCACTCCTTCAGCGTCTCGGACCCGTACAGCTTCGCCATCGACACTTCGCGGCTGCACGGCACGTGGTCCGCCGCCATCCGTGCCGCGCGATAGCAGAGCAGACGCGCCGCGTCGACCTTCGTCTGGCAGTCGGCGAGCAGGTGGCGAATCACCTGGAAGTCGTACAGTTGATGGTCGAACTGAATACGATCGTGCGCGTAGCGCGTCGCCGTCGTCACTGCCTGCTGGGCGTTACCCGTATAAGCCGCGGCCACCGCGCAGCGCTCGAGCTCGAGGTGTTCGGTGATGATCTTCCAGCCCTGCCCTTCCTCGCCCAGCAGCGCATCGCCCGGCACGCGCACTTCGTCGAGGAAGATCTCGGTCGTACCGGTCGCATGACGCGACAGCGTCGGAAGGCGGTTGATGACCATGCCCGGCGTATCGTTCGGGATCAGCAGCACGGACAGGCCTTTGTGCTTGTCATCGGTGCTCGTGCGAACCAGCATCGCGATCACGGTGTTCTTCGCCGCCGCGCCGCTGCACCACAGCTTCTGGCCGCTAACGATCCAGTCGCCGTTGCTGTCGCGGCGTGCGCGCGTCTTCGTATTCGCTGCGTCGGAACCTGCATCGGGCTCGGAAATCGATACCGAGAAGCGGATCTTGCCGTCGATGAACGGCTGTACGTACTTCGCCTTCTGGGCCGGCGTGCCGAACTTGGTGATGTTCATCGCGGTGAACGTCGGCACGAGCACCGAGCACGCGAAGTCGAAGCCGAACTTGCCAAGGCCTTCGGCCATCAGCGAGTAATCGAAAATGTCGCCGCCCGAACCGCCTTCGGCTTCCGGAATCAGCAGGCCGAGCCAGCCTTGCTTCGCGATCTTTTCGTACGCTTCGTAAGGGTAGTCGCGATTCATGTCGCACTTGCGCACGTATTCGACGGTGATCTCGTTGTCCATGAACTTGTTCACGGTGTCGAGCCACATCGTTTGCGATTCGTCGAGAAAGTTTGCCATTTGTCTTCGCTCCAGTGTGTGGCGTCTGCTCGCGCATCGGCCTTGTTCGTCATGACCTTCAGGTTAGGGCCACGTCGGGAGCGATCCAACTGGTCATTTTCGAAGCGACGATTCGAAAATGGCGAAGACGATTCGCGACTGCTTCGCGGCGGGCGTTCTGCTTCAGTGATCGGGCAAGTGTGACCGCGCGAGGTCGCCACCTGCTCTAAACGACACGTGCCCGACGTTCCTTTTCTGGAATCGTCGGGCACGGTCGTGATCAATCCGGCTTCGGTACGCTAACAAGCACGCATTTGTCGCCGATCCCGTAGTCGACGGTGCGCGCAAGCGCCGCCGTACCCCGGATCGCGTCGAGACGACAACGTCGAGTTATGCCTTCACGTAAGACGCGTCCACGCGCCTCGTTTTAGGAATCTGGGTCACCATGATGGCGGCAATCACGGACGGAATCGCGAACACGTAGAAATTCCACTGATGCCCCAGAGTCGACCCGACGACCCATCCACCAATCATCGGTCCCAGCACCGAGCCGATCCGCCCCAGACCTTGGGCTGTACCGATGGCCGAGCCACGGCAGGACGCGGGGAAGTACGCAGCGATGTAGCCGTAGCCGAGCGTTGTCGATCCGATCGACCCCAGTCCTGAACCGAACACGGCGAGCATCAACCAGATGTAATCCGGCTTCTGGCTCATGACCAGCAACGAAATTGCGCAAACGGCAAAAAGAGCGATCAGTATCTTCCGGGATCCAAACCGATCGGCCAACCACGCGCCAAACAGATTGCCCACGGCGGCACCGAATTGCATCACCAGAAGAAACTGCAGCGCTGATCCCAGCGGATACCCGGCCTTCCGCATCAACGTCGGTAGCCAGACATTCATCCCATAGACGACGATCTGGCCGCAGAAACACACGACCGCGAACAGGAGCACCGCGGACCGCCAGTCCGACGACATCACGAGTTTGAAGCCGCGCAGCTCGGTGGATGTGGATTGAAGCTGACGTTGACTGGCGTTGTCAGCCAGGACACGCTCGAAGTCGATCGAATAGCGGGTCGCCAGTTCTCGCGCTTCGTCCATTCGATTGCTGTCGACCAGAAAATTGACCGACTCCGGCAGGAAAAAGTACATGACGGGCAGGATGACGACGTACAACGCGCCGGCGGCATAGAGCACGCGCCAGCCGTGACTCTGCAGCAGCGACATCGCCAGCAGCGCACACACTACGCCGCCAATCGCATAGCCCGTCAGCGCGAGCGCGCTATACAGCTGCCGGCGATTTCGAGGCGCATATTCGACGCTCAGCGCCACCGACGAAGGCACCACGCTCCCCAACCCGATACCCGTGAGGAAGCGAGCGAAACCCAGTTGCGTCGGAGAATGGGCCACTGCACATAGCAGCGAACCGATGGAAAACCACAGCACGCCGGCCATGATCAGTTTTCGACGGCCGATGCGATCGGACAGGGAACCGGCACCGAACAGGCCCAGCATCAGCCCGGCCAGTGTCCAGCTCCCGATCATTCCCGCCCCCGATGCGCTCAAGCCCCATCCGGGCTCCGCGAACAGGGACGACACCGTTGCGCCGTAGACGATGAGATCGTAGCCGTCGACGGCGATCGTTAGAAAGCACAAGACGACTACGAACAAGCTGCTGCGAGTCCGAATGGATGATGCGTTCACGTTGTCTCCTTTTTACTCACGAATTCCCGTTGACGACCGGGTTTTTTATCTCCTCGACCACTATAGGGATGCGAAATTTATCGACCAAGTGACGTATTTCGAAGCGGCGATTCGGCGAATTCGAATTACCTTTCGTGTGATCAGAAATGCCGTGCACGCGAGTGCGTGACAGGTATAAGGCAACGTATCAATCGACAAAATCCGGCTTCTCCAATCGACTGGAAGCCGCACGAATCGTCTTGTCAACGGTCGCGACGGCGCTGTCTCGATGAGACGGCCGTATTGAAGGGAACGCTTTATTCAGCGGTGCGGGAGATACTGCAGGGCCGCTCGGGAAGCGGCATCGCGCGAACGAAAATCATGCGCATGCGTGACGCGCTCGCCTCTGTCGACCGTCGTAACTCCACGCAGCCGGTACAGCGCGCCACATCATGCCAATGGCGTTGAAACCGCAGCTAGCGGTCAGTGAATCGGGCAACGAACGCCCTCGTTGCCGCTGTCAGGGAATCGCCCCGCCTTGTCCCGACGCAGAGCCGGCGCAATGCCCATGGTTCGTCGAGTGCCACCAGCGTCACTTTGTTGAGATCCTCGACCGGCAGCATGCTCTCGGGCTGAATCATCACACCCAGCCCCGCCTTGACCAGGCTGCGAGCTGCCTCGATCGTGCTGACCCGGAACTTCACATTCAGCTCGCGTCCCAGCGCGGTGGCTGCATTTCGCAACTGGGTCATCATCGAAGTCGTCGCCGAAATGCCGATCACGTTCTGCTCGAGGAGATCCGCCGTCGTTACGCTGGCGCGCTCACCCAGGGTGTGCCCTTTCGGCACCACTGCCACGAGACGATCAGTACGATACTCGATGATCTCGAGCGCATCCCGGTCGATGTCGTCGGTTGCATAGAACATCGCCACATCGGCCTTGCCAGCCACAACGGCACCGACCACGTTGGTATTTGCATCCTCCTGCAGCTCGATGTCGACGAAGGGGAAGTCCCGCGTGAACTCGGCGATCTCGCGCGCCAGAAACTGGACGATGATCGTGCTGGTGGAACTGATGCGGATATGACCGCGCACGCCCTCGGTGAACTCGGCCACCTCCCGCCGCATGACGTCGAGATTCTCGAACAGCAAACGCACGTGACGAGCCAGCACCTCGCCGGCGGCGCTCGGCACCATGCCGGTTGGCAGTCGCTCGAACAGGTCGATGCCGGCAATCTCTTCGAGATCCTGGATCCGCCTCGTCGCAGCTGACGGCGTGATGTTCTCCCTCACCGCCGCGCGACGCATCTGCTGCTCTTCCACGACGGTGAGAAACAACCTCAACGTGAAAAGGTCGACGCGTCTCGTCAGATTGTGGAGACTGAGCCCGGGCATGTCCTCTCCTTGGTCTTCTCGCTCGGCTGGATTGCTGAATTGAGCCATAGAGACTAAGCCGGGGGTGATCGGGCGTCAATTGGGAGTCGAAGAAGGGGCGACCGGGACAACCTCGGCGATATCGGTCATATCCCCAGGGCAGTCGAGAAGCCGAGGTCGCCCCGACGTTGTACAGCGCATGAGACGATCGGTGCGAAGCGGGCACGCGCCGTCGGTTCACCGGATTCAGATCACGTTCATTTCCCGCAATTTCCCGATTTCACCGTCGTCCATGCCCAACCACTCGTGCAGGACATTCGCGTTGTGCTCGCCCAGACGCGGTGGCGTCTTGGCTTCCGGCTCCGGAACATCCGACATCTTGACCGGATTTCCGGCCACCTGAATGGGTCCCCATACCGGGTCGTCGAGCGTCATGAGCATCTTGCGCGCAGCGACGTGCGGACATTCGAACAGGTCCGGCACATCATTCACGTTGGCGCAAGGCACGCCGCCCGCGCGAAGCTCGGCCAGCGCCGTTTCGCGTGACCGATCTGCGAGCCACGCGTCGATCTCGACATTCAGATCGTCCAGATGCTGCTTGCGCAACATGCCGTCGGCAAATCTCGGATCGTCCGGCAGATTCGGGCGGCCGATGACTTCCGCGAACCGCTTCCAGATGTGTTCGCCCAGTACCGCGATGACGATATACCCGTCTTTCGCACGATAGGTTCCGAACGGCGCGGTGACTGCGTGCACACCGGGAGGCGATGTCCGCTTCGTTGCCGAATACATCGCGACGGAGATTTCGTTCAGGATCAACGACGCATCGACCATCGAGATATCGATTTTTTTTCCCTTGCCTGTCGTGTGCCGATGCAGGAGCGCGAGCACGACGCCATAGAGCGCCAGGATCCCGCACTCGATATCGGCGAGCGAGAATCCCAGATAGGTCGGTCGGTCGTCGCTCCGCTCGGGACGATACATCAGCCCGCTCATCGCCTGCCCCACGATATCGAACGCCGGGAAGTCGCCGTACGGACTGGGCAGTATGTCGTCGTGTCCGAACCCGGAAATGGCGCCGTAGATCAAGCGTGGATTGATCTTGCTCAGGTCCGCATAGCCGAGCCCCATCCGGTCCATCACGTTCGGCCGCAGATTCTCGATCACGACATCGGCTTGCGCGGCGAGTTCGGTGAAGATGCGCCGACCCTCCGGGTGCTTGAGATCGAGCGTGACACTCTTCTTGTTTCGATTCGCACGCAGAAAGGCGAGGCCGCTCGGCCTGCCGTCGGCATCCTGTTTGACAGGATTCGTGCTGCGGGAAAAATCGCCGCCCTCGCGCGTCTCGATCTTGACGACTTCCGCGCCGGCATCCGCCAACCACATCGAAGCAAACGGCGCCGCGATGAAGTTTTCGACGGTGAGTACCCGAATGCCGGCCAGCGGCCGATCGGCACCCATCTTCGTTCCGACACGCGAATCATGCATTGCCTCCTCCATCACATCTCCTTTTCGTTCATCTTTGGAATCGTGCACGCGCGCTCACCGAATCGCATCTCGATTGCGCAGCGCATCAATCTCATGTTGGGCAAACCCCCAGTCGAGCAACGCTTCGTCCGTATGCTCGCCGATCCGGGCGGGGGGCCGCTGGATCGCACCTGGCGTGCGGCTGAAGCGCGGTGCCGGGCCGGGCTGTACCACGCCGGCCACCTCCTGAAACGTTGCTCGTGCGACGTTGTGCGGATGCTTCGGTGCTTCCGTCAAAGACAGCACCGGCGCAATGCACACGTTGGTTCCGGCTGCGAGGTTGCACCACTCGTCCCGGGTCTTCTGCCTGAATATCTCGGCAAAGCGTGTGCGCAGCAGTGGCCACCCGTCCGTGTCGTGCTGCTTCGGCAGCGCTTCGTCGGCCACGCCGAGCAAGGCCAGCGTCTCGCGATAGAAGCGCGGCTCGTTGGATGCGAGCGATACGTAGCGGCCATCGCTCGTTTCATAGACCTGATACCAGGGCGCACCTGAATCCAGCCGATTCGAGCCCCGCCGGTCGATCCACGCGTTGCCGGCATGCATGCCGTATATCAATGTCATCAGCGACGCGGAGCCGTCGACCATGGCCGCGTCGACCACCTGCCCCTGTCCGGAGCGCCGGGCCTCGAGCATCGCACTGACGACCCCTAGCGCAAGATAAAGCGACCCGCCGCCGAAATCTCCGACGAGATTGAGCGGGGGCACCGGCGGGCCGTTTTCGGAGCCGATGGAATGGAGTGCTCCGGTCAACCCGATGTAGTTGAGATCATGGCCGGGCGCGTCCGAGAGAGGGCCGTCCTGCCCCCATCCCGTCATGCGGCCGTAGACGACCCTCGGATTGACCGCGAGACAGTCGTCCGGGCCAACGCCAAGCCGCTCGGCAACGCCGGGACGAAAACCCTCGATGACGGCGTCTGCGCCCTCGACGAGGCGCAGGATCACCTCGACTGCCGCGCCATTCTTCAGATCCATCGCAATCGAGCGGCGGCTACGACGCAACAGGTCGAACCGGCTTTCCAGCGAAACACCGCTGTCCGACGGCACGATACGGTCGATTCGCAATACATCGGCGCCGAGATCGGCTAGCAGCATGGCGCAGAACGGCAGCGGCCCGATGCCGCCGATCTCGACCACCTTGAGACCCGCCAACGGGCCTTGGCCTTTGCAGCGTTGCAAATTTGTCTCCGATTTTTTTGCGGGATTTCGTATCGCCACCCCGCTTTTTGTGTCCGAGCCACTGTCTGCCTCGGAAAGCGTCTTGCCATGCGCGTCGGCAATTTGCCGGGCTTGCTCGTTGTCGAACGAAGCCAGCCAGCACGGTCAATCCTAGGGGCGCCGATCCCGTCGTTCAAATGCAGATTCGCGAAAGCGGCGTTGCGGTTTCGCGAACACGGCATCGCACCGCAAGTTGCGGTCATCTCGGGTCTCACACCCCGATCGATGGGCCGGCCAGTCATTCGTCTGCCATGTCAGAGCGCGACGAAGGTCGGATTCGAAAATAAGCAACGCCTCATTCGAAAAACGTCACTCGAATTACCGCGGCTCCGTACCTACTATTGCCCAAGCAGATATACGGCGCGCGGAAGACGGCAATTTGCCTCTCGCCGCCAGTCATTCTCGAACCGCCAGCCGGATTCGCACGATTCGCAATGTCGTGCGTGCCTAACCGACAGGCGAACTCGAACGAACTTCTCCATGATTTGAAGGCAATTTCAATGAGCGGTCTTGAAGGGAAAGTAGCCATCGTCACCGGCGGTACCGGCGGGATTGGCAAAGGCATCGCATTGCAGCTCGCAGCGCGCGGCGCAACGGTCGTGATCAGTGGGCGAAATGCAGCAAAAGCAGAGTCGGTTCTTGCTGAACTCAGGCAGGCCGGCGGTATCGCTGAATTTCTGTCGGGTGACGTGCGATCGAAGGCCGATATGGACGCGCTGGCCGCGGAGACTGCCCGTCGCCACGGCGGCATCGATATCGTGGTCGCCAATGCCGGCGGCAACGACGACGAGGCGCGGTCTCCCAAGGTTCGGGGCGCATTCGCCGATATCGATCTCGCACGTGTTGCCGCGCTGGTTGCCGAAAATACGGCCGCCAAGCTCTTTCCGGTGCAGGCCGCGTTGCCGTACATGCGTCCTCGTGGCGGCGGCAGCGTGATCTTCGTGACGTCGGAAGGCGGCCGGGTCCCCACACCGGGCCAAACGGCCGTTTCGACATTTGCCGGCGGCCTGATCCGCGCCAGCAAAGTCATCGCCAAGGAACTGGCGCGCGACAAGATCCGGGTCAACTGTGTTTGCGTGACGGTCGTGCGCGACAGCCCGTCATGGGACGCCGTGTTCGGCGCCGACAGCAAAGTGTCGGAACAGCACCGCAAACAATACGAAAAGGTCGTCGCCGGCTGCCCGCTCGGCGTTGCAGCGCCGACGGATATCGGTCAGGTCGTCGCGTTCCTCGCATCGAACGAGTCGGCCTACCTGACAGGTGCAACGCTGAGTCCGACGGGCGGGCTGACCATTCATTGATCGTGCCACGGGTCGTGCCTGAGCTCAGCGCACCGGTATCGGAACATTGACGCCTCGCGGAGCGACAGGGCACACACCGGCTTACGCACCAGCATTCGGAGAACTCTCATGCGCGGCATGGTCTTTCAGGGAAATTGCAAGGTCGATGTACTGAACTTCGACGATCCTGTTCCGGGATACGGCGAAGCAGTCATCGAAATGAAGGCGTCCGGCATGTGCGGGACCGACCTTCACTATTACCGTCACGGGATGGCGGAGTCGTTGAGCATGCTCGGCATGCGCGACCGGATGGAATCCGAGCAGGTCATCGGCGGTCATGAACCTTGCGGCGTCGTGGCCGCGGTCGGCCCGGGCGTCGATCCCGCAACGTTTCGGGTCGGCGACCGGGTCATGGTCTTTCATTACGCGGGATGCAGCTGCTGCGACCACTGCCGGACAGGCTGGACCCAACTGTGCGATCGCGGCGCGCGCATCTACGGCGTGCTGAGTCACGGCGGGCATGCGAACTACATGAAGGTACCGGTATCGTCCCTGGTCCATCTGCCGCAGGAAGTGTCGTTCAAGGGCGGTGCGGCCATCTCGTGCGGCACCGGCACGGCATACGGCGCGCTGCTGCGTCTGGATATCAGCGCGCGTGACACGCTTGCCGTCTATGGCCTTGGCCCTGTCGGCCTCTCCACCGCTCAACTCGCCGCCGCAATGGGTATCGAGGTGATCGGCATCGACATCAATCCGAGTCGCGTCGAGCGCTCGAAAGCATTCGGCGTCACGCACGGCATTGACGCCAGCAAAGTCGACCCCGTCGAGGAGATCCACAAGCTGACTGGCGGAAAAGGCGTGTCCTGCGCAGTCGAGTGTGCCGGCGGCGAATTGCCCCGCGCACAGGCGATTCGCAGCACGAAAGTATGGGGGCGTGTCGTTCTCGTTGCGGTCGGCGGGAACCTGACCATCGACGCGATGAAGGACCTGATCGGCAAGCAAAGGACGCTGATCGGCTCCTTCACCTTCTCCGAAGTCGGCATGAAGGACTGTGCCCACTTCATCGCCGATCACGGTGTCGAGGTAGACAAGCTCTTTACCGAAGAGTGGCGTCTCGAGCAAGCCGGTGAAGCCTACGCACACTTCAACCAACAAACGAGTGGCAAGGGCGTCATCGTATTTTGACGGCACGCACACCCGTGCCGTCCGGAATTTGGAAAGTGCCGTCGAAGACGGCCATGGAGAATCAGATGACCAAGAGAACGATCGACCTCAAGCATCCTCGAGAGTTCTACATCGGCGGGCAATGGGTGGCACCCTCCACCGCCGAAACGTTCGATGTCCTCGACTGTGCGACGGAAGAAGTCGTCGCGACCGTGGCAAAAGCCGCGTCCGCCGACATGCAGCGTGCAATCACCGCGGCGCGTGACGCATTCGACAACGGCCCGTGGCCCCGGATGACGCCGCAGGAACGCGCGGTTTATCTCGAGAAGTTCGCGGAACGCCTGGAAGCGCTGAACGACGATTTTGCACGCATCTGGTCGATCGAGACCGGGATCGTGTACAAGATCGCCCAGCCTCGTATCGGGCTGTTCATCAGCGGTGCATTTCGCCAGTATGCGGAAATGGCGTCGACCTTCCCGTTCGTCGAGGAGCACCGGTCGGTTACCGGCAATCTCGGCTATCGCGTCTACGAGCCGGTCGGCGTCGTCGGGGAAATCATTCCGTGGAATGGTCCTGCCGGGTTGATGGCGTACAAGACCGCGCCGGCATTGCTCGCCGGCTGCACACTGGTGATCAAGTCGTCGCCCGAGGCGCCCTGCTCGGCCTATCTGTTCGCCGAGATCTGTGAAGAAATCGGTTTGCCGCCCGGCGTGATCAATGTCGTGACGGCTGATCGGGACGTATCCGAGGAACTGGTTCGCCATCCTGGCGTCGACAAAATCACGTTCACGGGATCGACTGGCGCCGGCCGCCGGATCGCTTCCATCGCCGGCGATCGCGTCGCGCGCGTCACGCTCGAACTCGGCGGCAAATCGCCCGCCGTCATCCTCGATGATTTCGATGTCGAAGCTGCGGCAAACATCCTCGGGCCGTCCTATTTCGGCTACAACACCGGGCAAATCTGCCACAGCCTGACTCGAGTGATCGTTCCGCGTGCGAAACACGACGCGATGGTCGAAGCGTTATCGAACATCGCCCGACAGATTGTGGTCGGCGATCCGTTCGCGCCGGAGACGACCTCCGGCCCGCTCGCGAGCGCACGGCAGCGAGAGACCGTCGAGCGGTTCGTTGCAAAGGGCATCGCGGAAGGCGCAACGTTGGCAGCCGGCGGCAAACGGCCCCCCGAGTTGCAGCGCGGGTTCTTCTTCGAGCCGACGGTGTTCGGCAACGTGGACAACCGTTCGACGATCGCGCAGGAAGAGATCTTCGGCCCGGTATTGAGCGTCATTCCCGCCGACGACGAAGCCAGCGCGATACGGATGGCGAACGATACGCCATTCGGACTGAATGCCGCGGTCTTCACGAACGATAGCGCCCGTGCATTGCACGTGGCACGACAGATCCGCTCGGGGACGGTCGGCCACAATGGTCCGCGCACCGATTTTTCGATCGGCTTCGGCGGATTCAAGCAGTCCGGCATCGGGCGTGAGGGCGGCGTCGAAGGGCTGACCGCGTTCATGGAATCGAAGACCATCGTCATGGCTTGACGATTCGGCTGTTCCCGCGCGGTTCGCGCATCGACACGGGTAACAGAATCGATGGGTCACGCGGCTCTCTGATTTCGCGTAGCGGATCGACCGCGTTCCTCTCGGCACGCCAGTCCGACTCAGCGAAGCGCCGACAGAATGTCGGCGCTTCATTTTCACCAAACATGTACGCATACGTTGACGTTCCATGCAGCGCCCAGACGCGCCGCGTGAATCCGTATGCGCGGGCAACCGCCCTCCCCCTCTTTCATTCGATGCAAGCCAGGAATTCACCACTCGTCGCGATTCGCGAGGCCGCCCGGCAACTGGCCGTGACGCCCCGCACCCTGAAGTATTACGAGGAACTCGGCCTTGTGATCCCAGCCAGGAGCAACGGAAGGTACCGGCTCTACAGCGTTGCCGATCTGGACAAGCTCGGACGGATCCTGCGACTGCGCTCCCTTGGATTCTCGCTGCACGGCATCACCGAAATGCTCAAGCAGCCACTGGCAATCGAGGCCGACGGCCGCAGGCAGTATTCCGTCGAGTCGTTGCACGAGATCTCGTCAAGTCTTGCGGAACAGATAACCCGTCTGAATGCCCGGATCGTGCAGGTCCGACGCGAATTGAAAGATGCGGAGACACTGCGCAACGAGCTGAACGACGATCTCGAGTACTTGAGACGGCGACTCGCCGGCATCCCCGCGGAAGTGCTCGAAGGTGAACGTCTTGCCGCTCGCGAGCGCCGTTCCGCCTCGTTCGGATCTGGAAACGTAGCGTCGTGATCATGGCATTCTCCCGCGCACGGTCGCTTACGTACCGTCATCTTCGCCATGACCTTTTTCCCTGGGCCATCGCGTTGTCGGTCGGACTCGACTACTTCGACAATACCGCCTTCTCGTTCTTCAGCAGCTACGTGGCCGGCGGGATCAACGTACCGCCGGACGAACTGGTGTGGTCGTCGTCTGCATATGCTGTCGCCTCGGTACTGGGCATTCTTCAACAGCAATGGTTGATCGAGCGAATCGGATTCCGCCGATACCTCAGCGGCTGCCTGCTGATGTTCGCGATCGGCTCATTGGCGGCATCGCTCAGCGTTACATCATTTCAACTGGCGATGGCACGAGGCTTTCAGGCCTATTTCATAGGGCCGATGCTGGGTACGTGTCGGATTCTCTTGCAGACCGGCTTCTCGCCCAGGAATCGCCCGCCAGCGACGCGCCTGTTCCTGACGATCATCCTGTTGGCGAGCGCCCTTGCGCCGCTGGCCGGTGGCGTGCTCATTGCAAACTTCGGCTGGCATGCGCTCTTTCTCTGCACGACGGTCGCCGGACTCGCACTGGCCGTATTCGCGTTCCTGGTCGTTCCGCATATCGGCAAGCGCCAGCCGGCACTGCGCAGCGACACGCATCTCTGGCCCTACCTGATTTTCGCGCTCGCCCTCGGTGCGCTGCAGATCGTCGCTCAGCAGATCCGCTTCGAGCTGTTCAGCACGTCGCCGATACTGTTGCTCCTTACCGCAACGGGCCTGCTTGCGCTCGGTTGGGTTGCCTGGCAACAATGGAACCACCCCAAACCGCTCATTCGGCTGAATGCATTGCGAGAAGGCCCCTTCAGAATCGCCATCGTTCTCTATGCGTTCTACTACTACATCACGAATGCGATCGGCTATCTGATTTCACGAATGCTCGAAGGCGGGCTCGGATATCCGGTGGAGAATGCGGGCCGAATCGTCGGATTCACATCGCTGTCGTCGATCGCCGTGGCGTTCATGTATTTCCGATACGCGAAGTTCGTTACGCGCAAAAAATTGTTGATCGTTCCAGGATTTCTGATGGCTACGTTCATCGCCGTGTGGTTTGTCAACCTCCCCCCCGATGTGAGCGCATCCTGGCTCCTGGCACCGTTGATCGTACGCGGCTTCCTGCTGATGTTCATCGCTCTGCCGAACGGAAACGTGGCGTTCCAGATCTTCCCCGATCACGAGTTTACGCACGGCTACCGACTGAAGAATATCGTCAAGCAACTTGCGTACTCGCTATCGACCGCTTCCATCATCATCCTGGATCAGCACCGCCTCGCGCTACATCAAACCCGGCTGGCCGAGTTTGCAACCCCTTACAACCCGATCTTCGAGAACGCGCTGCAGTCGATGGCTCATGCGTTCGCCGAGCGCGGCATGAATACCGCGCAGGCCGAAGGTGCGGCTCTCGGAGAATTCGCGCGAATGGCAGCGCATCAGGCGAGCTTCATGAGCGTACTGGACTGCTTCTATGTGATTGCAATCATTTCCCTGGCCGGTGCCGTCATTGCACTCGTTCAGCGGCAGATAAAGTGACACGAGCGTGACCGCAGTACGGAACGTTCCGCGTGCCGAGATTGACGTAATTGCCCGCGCGGTCAAACTTTCAGGAATGCTCGGTGATCACGCTGGGCAACATCGGTCTATCCGGATCCCGGGCCGAGAACGCGGCATCCGAGTGCCTCGATGGCTCACGATGCCGGATCAGTGGCGAATGGTTACGTAATGCTGAAGCGGTGCAATCATGACGATTTCGATGAAAGAGGAAACCCGCCCTTCGTGCTCGAAGGGCAGGACTCACACCTGGACGAGTGCTGACGGCCTGAGGCTCGCCGGCGAATCGTGGGGCGACCCGCTCGGCACACCCGTCATTCTGCTGCACAGCAGCGGGCAAACGCGCCATGCGTGGAGCGGAATCGGCCGCGCGCTCGGCGCGGCCGGCTTTCATGCCGTTGCCTTCGACGCAAGAGGCCATGGTGAATCGGATTGGTCGCCGACCGGCAACTACAGTCAGATCGCGATGGTCCGCGATCTCGAACGCGTCGCGACGCTCTTCGACGGCCGACGACCGATGCTCGTCGGCGCCGGCCTGGGAGGTGGCACGAGCTTGCTCGCAGTCGGGGAAGGCTTTCTTGATGCAGCCGCACTGGTGCTCGTCAACATTGCGCCGTGTGTCGAGCCGCACGGTGTCGTGCGTCTGCAGTCGCTGATGCGACGGCCGGACGGGTTCGAATCTCCCGACGAAGCCGTCGACGCGATCAGGCGATATCGCCAGAATCCGAAAAATATGTTCATTTCAAGCAACGTGAACCGCAGCCTGCGTCACGACGGAGACGGAAGATATCGCTGGAACTGGGATCCGCATTTTCTCGCGTGGCCCCGCGACCTGGATCGACGCCACGCACGCTATTCTGCGTGTGCGCGAAGGCTCAAGCTGCCGACGTTGCTGGTGCGCGGCGGCAATTCCGACATCGTCAGCGAAGCGGGCGTGCACGAATTCCTCAAACTGTGCCCCCATGCCGAGTACGTCAACGTTGCTGCCGCCGGGCACATGGTGGCTGGCGATCGCAACGACGTCTTCGGAGAGGTCGCCGCGCAGTTCCTCGGTCGCCACATCCGCCCCGTCTAGCGCTGTCGGGTTGTCATCGAATCGGCTCAGCAGGTCGAGCCGTCACATGCGGCAAAAATCGAGGCAGGCGAACGCGTCACGGCTCAGACCATCCGCATCACGTCCTTCGTCGCTACCCGGGTGGAGCGAAATCCGTTGGCGGGATGCGCCAGATCGGCGTAACCGAATCCGATGCCGCAAACGAACTTCCGCTCGTCTCCGATCCCGAAATAATTTCGAATGAAGCCCGCATGGTTTGCGAGCGCCGCCTGGGGCGTCGTGGCAACGTCATAAGCGCGAGCCGCCAGCAGGAACGACGCGACGAATGCCCCGCTGTCGACTGCTGCGTACTGTCCGAGTTCGGCGGGCATCGTCAGGATCGCCACGTGAGGCGCACCAAACAGCCGGAAGTTCTCCGCAGCCTGCCTGGCACGAGCGACGCGGTCTTCGCGGTCGATACCGAGCGCCTCGTAAAGGGCATATCCGACTTCGCGACGGCGTTCGCCATAGACACCGGGATACTCTGCCGGAAACGGTATATCGGAATCCATCTCGGTATGCCGCGCGGCATGGTCGGCGAGTGCCGCACGGAATCGATCGGTCGTCTCGCGGGACGTCACCACCACATGCCATGGCTGCACATTGCACCACGACGCAGAACGTTTCGCGATGTCGACGATGCTGCCGATCACATTCACCGGAACGGCGTCCGGCAAGTATGCGCGGCACGTGAATCGTGAAGACGACAAGCGATGGATCGTTTCGACGTCCGACATGGTCCGTTCATTCAACCGCACGTGATGGATGCGCTTCTGCATGGTGTGTTTCTCCTTCCATTGATTCGCTATCGGGGCGCTTCGACTCGATTCGTCCCGTTGCAGCCGGCTGCGCCATTCAGCTACCCGGATGGGCTTCTCGTGCGAGACGTTCGCGATGATCGGGGTGTGCGACCGCAATCATCTTCGGAATGCGCTGGGCGAGAGACAGGCCACGCAGATCGGCAATCCCGTATTCGGTCACGATCACGCATCCGTCGCTTCTCGGTATCGTGACCGGCCCCGACAATCGCGTCACGATCCGGCTATGTCGCCCCGCGGTTGACGGCAACGCGACGATGGGAACGCCGCCATGGCTGAGCTGTGCCGCACGCAGGAAATCGCCGACACCGCCGACAGCGCCCACATACGTGTCGCCTACCACCTCGGCGTTGATCTGGCCGGTCAGGTCCACCTCCACCGCCGAATTGATCGCGACGAACCGGTCGATTCTGCGAAGCACCTCCGGGTTATGCGTGTATTCGGTACCGCGCAACTCGAGCGCGGGATTGCAATGCGCGAAGCGACGCACCCGTGCGGAACCGATAATGACCCCACCGATCGTGACCCCCGTGTCGATCGACTTCTTCGCGTTCGTGACGACACCGGCCTCGCAGAGCATTGCGACACCGTCGCCGATACTTCCCGAATGCACGCCGAGGTCGCGCTTGCCCCGCAGTTCCGCCGTCACTGCATCGGGAATCGAGCCGATACCTGTCTGCAGCGTCGCACCGTCCTCGACAAGCGATGCGACATGTCGACCGATTGCCTGCTCGACCGGCCCGGGTTCTGTGACGGGCGCCTCGGGGAACACCGCGTCGGATGCCACCAACAAATCGATATCGTCAGCCCGAAGATACGGCCCACCGTGAGTCCACGGAACGTCCGGATGCACCTCGGCGACAATTGCGCGCGCGTGCTTCACCGCCTCGACCAGATACTCGCGCGCAAGACCGAGGCTGTAGCGTCCCTGGTCGTCCGGTGGCGAGACCTGAAGCATCACGACATCTATCCGCAACCCGCCAGAACGGATCAACCCGGGCAGCTGCGAGTAATGGACAGGAAGAATGTCGAGCACGCCCGCGCGGGCCAGCTTTCGGTTCGATCCGCTCCCGCAGTAGGCGAGAAAGTCAAACGCGTCGGCATGCTCGGGGGCAAGTACATCGGCCAGGCCGATACCGAGGAAGATGCGGATCCGCTTCAGATGATCGCGCTGGGCAACGAGCGCGCGCATCAGCGTTACCGGCTCGGCGTGTGATTGGCCCCACATCACGGTGTCGCCAGGTCGAATGATGGTGGAAAGCGCTTCGCAACGACCAGCCTTGGCGGCATCGTTCGAAGATGCCGAAATCGAGGGTTCAGCGTGATTCATGCGCGACGAAATCGAAAGTCACGAAGATCCGGATCCGACGCTGCTCACTGCGTTCGGAACGGTCTATGTGGAATGGGGTAGTCGGCACGCCACCGCGGCATGCAACATGCTTCTACAAGCAGGCAAATTGGGCCGTCGGGGCCGCTACAGTAGGACTCGAGAGCAGCTGTGGCGGCAAAGGTGTTCTGCATCGATTGCAGCACTGCCATCGGGGCACGTCAACGCGGTCTCGGCCCGCGTTCCGTACTTTGGCGTGCGTTGTATCGAGCCCGCCGGGCGACCGCTGCCACTGCACTGCTGTCGCCGTTTCAGGGAAGATCGGGCGCGGTCGCACGCAACGCAATACCCGTCCAGACTCCACGCTCGGCCAACTCCTTGATCAGTTTGACTGACGATCCGCCGCACCGCCAACGTCGCCGTCTTTTTGAACTGACCGCTTAGCCTAGCCAGCGCGCATCGGGCCAGTGGCGCTGTTCGAACGTGTCCTTCACGCAATCGAGCAGCACGCCGACCACGCAGCGAACGGGTGCGGTCGCCTGCCGGCTGCTGGGCGCCGCCAGCACGATCGTGCGCCGGAGCCCCGGGGATGCCAGCGGCGCCGCGCTCAGCGTGCCCTGCTCGACCTCCCGCGTCACGCCAACCGCCGGCAGGATCGTCCAGCCGTGGCCCTGCGCGACCAGTTCCTTCTGCACGCTCAGCGCATTGGTCTCGGCGAAGACCTGCAACGTCACGCCTGCCTCGGCCGCGGCGTGCTCGATCGCCGCGCGCAGACCCTGTGGCGCCGCGGGCAGGATGAATGGCTCGTTTGCCACCCGCGATAGCGGCAGCGGCCGCTTGTGCGACAGCCCGACGGACGGCGCGGCGACGACCCACAGGCTTTCCTCGATCAACGCCTTGACATGCAGTGCGGGGGTCTCCTTCTGTCCGTAGAGCAGCGCCGCATCGACATCCCCGGCTTCGAGCCAGTCCTGCAGGTGGCCCGCATAGCCGATCGTGAGCCGCAGGCGGATGTGGGGGTAGCGCCGTGCCACCTCGCCCGCCAGCCGCGTGGCCAGCAGGTCCGACGTGCTCGCCAGCAGCCCGATGCTCACGATGCCCGCCACCGGCCCCTCGGTCGGCTGGATCTCGGCCTTGGCCCGCGCCACCTCGTTGAGGATGCGGCGCGCGTATTCGAGCATCGTCTTGCCCGACGGCGTGAGCTGCATGCCGTGACGGCTACGGTCGAACAGTTCCGTCCCCATGTCCTCCTCGAGCAGGCGCAGTTGGCGCGACACGGCCGGCTGCACGAGATTCAACAGGCTCGATGCACGGGTGACGTTGCCCGTTTCGGCCACGGTGACGAACGCGCGCAGTTGCTTGAGATCCATCGCGAATACCTCGATACCAAAAACTGATTCTACGATCAGAAAATTCTATTGTTTAAGAAATCCATCAAAATATATTATGGAAGCAACCCATGCCAATGACGAGACAGGATTCATGAGCGCTTCCATTTTTTCCGCCCCCGACCAGTACCAGGAAATCCGTGACGCGGTACGCGGCCTGTGCAATCAGTATCCGGCCGAATACCACCGCAAGATCGACGAGGCCCGCGGCTACCCCGAAGCGTTCGTCACGGCCCTCACGCAGGCCGGCTGGCTGGCCGCGCTGATTCCGCAGGAATACGGCGGCCCGGGCCTGTCGATGGCCGAGGCGTCGGTCATCATGGAAGAGATCAACCGCTCCGGCGGCAACTCGGGCGCGTGCCACGGCCAGATGTACGTGATGAACACCATCGTGTTCAGCGGCACCGAAGCACAGAAGCAGCGCTACCTGCCGCGCATCGCAGCGGGCGAACTGCGCGTGCAGTCGATGGGCGTGACCGAGCCCACCACCGGCAGCGACACCACCAAGCTCAAGACCACGGCCGTGAAAAAGGACGGCCGCTGGGTCATCAACGGCCAGAAGGTGTGGATCTCGCGGGTACAGCACAGCGACCTGCTGATCCTCCTTGCGCGCACGACGCCGCTCGACCAGGTGCAGAAGAAGAGCGACGGGCTGTCGTGCTTCATCGTCGAGCTGGACAAGGCGATCGGCAACGGCCTCACGGTGCGCCCCATCCCCAACATGGTCAACCACGAGACCAACGAGCTGTTCTTCGACAACCTGGAGCTGCCGGAAGATGCGCTGCTCGGCACTGAAGGCAAGGGGTTGAAGGTGATCTTCGACGGCCTGAACGCCGAGCGCACGCTGATCGCGGCCGAGTGCATCGGCGACGGCTACTGGTTTCTCGAGAAAGCGCGCGACTACGCGAGCGAGCGCAAGGTGTTCGGCCGCCCGATCGGGCAGAACCAGGGCATCCAGTTCCCGCTGGCCGAATCGTTCATCGAGCTGGAGGCCGCGAACCTGATGCGCTGGCGCGCCTGCGAGAAGATCGACGCGCGCCAGAACGCCGGGGTCGAGGCCAACATGGCCAAGTACCTGGCCGCGAAGGCAAGCTGGGAAGCGGCCAATGCGTGCCTGCAGACGCACGGCGGCTTTGGTTTCGCATGCGAATACGACGTGGAGCGCAAGTTCCGCGAAACGCGCCTGTACCAGGTCGCACCGATTTCCACCAACATGATCCTGGGGCATGTGGCCGAGCATGTGCTGAAACTCCCCCGCTCGTACTGATTCCGGAAGGAGTCCTCCCATGAAATCCGGCCGGCATGAAGGATTCGAAGGTGATCGTCGCGATCCACCAGGGTCCGACGCACCGATCTTCAGCATGGCCGACTACAACCGCGAAGCCGATCTGTTCGCGGCCGTGCTCGTGCTGGCAACGCACGCTAACGGCAATGGCAGCCGACGCCTGACATGCAGGCGTCGGCTGCCTGCCTGACGTATCAATCATCGCGCAGAAACACCATGAGTCTCGAGTCTCCCGAATCCTTCGACGCGTGGGTCGGCCGCAACGAAGACAGCGTGGACCGGATTACCCGGGCCCCCGTCCGTCTGCTGCAGGCGACACTGGACTACGCGAACCCATCCGAACTACCCGCGACGCTGCCGCCACTGTGGCACTGGCTGTACTTCCTGCCGGGTGAGCGACAGTCGAACATCGGCGTCGACGGTCACCCGCGGCGCGGCGGCTTCCTGCCGCCCGTCACGCTGCCGCGCCGCATGTGGGCCGGCGGACGGTTGCAGTTCCTGCGCCCGCTCGCCATCGACGCACCCGTGCAGCGCCGATCCACGATCCTCAGCGTGCAGAGCAAATTCGGCCGCAGCGGCCAGTTGGTGTTCGTCACCGTGCTGCACGAAACGAGCGACGCCGAGGGCGTGGCCATCCGCGAAGAACAGGACATCGTGTATCGCGACGCGCCGCCGTCGGCCGCGGCCGGCGCGCCGGTCCCGCAACCGGCTCCGGCGCCGACCGACGAACAGTATTCGCGCGTCGTCACGCCCGATCCGGTGCTGCTGATGCGCTTTTCCGCCCTCACCTTCAATGGCCACCGGATCCACTACGACCGGCCTTACGCGATGCAGGAAGAAGGCTACCCGGGCCTCGTGGTACACGGCCCGCTGATCGCGATGCTGCTGATGGAGGAACTGCGCCGCACGCACCCCGGCAAGATTGTTCGCCGCTTCGAGTTCAAGGCCGTCAGCCCGTTGTTCGACACCGCGCCGTTCACGGTGAACGGCAAGCTCGAAGGTCATGCCGCCCGCATGTGGGCACGCGGCCCGCAAGGGCAGTTGGCCATGCAGGCCAGCGCCGAACTGGAATAGCGATCCGATCATGCAAGCTCGAACAGGCCCCCTGAGCGGGATGACCGTCGTCGCACTCGAACACGCGATCGCCGCGCCGTTCTGTACACGCCAGCTCGCGGACCTGGGCGCCCGTGTCATCAAGGTGGAGCGGCCCGGCGTGGGTGATTTCGCGCGGGCCTACGATCACCGCACCCACGGCCTCGCGTCGCATTTCGTGTGGACCAACCGGTCGAAGGAAAGCCTCACGCTCGACCTGAAGCAACCGGCCGCGCAAGCGGTGCTGGGCGAGCTGGTGGCCCAGGCCGACGTGCTGGTGCAGAACCTCGCGCCTGGCGCGGCCGCGCGCATGGGCCTGTCGTTCGACGCGCTGCACGCGAAACACCCGCGGCTCATCGTCTGCGACATCTCGGGCTATGGCGCCGACGGTCCCTACCGCGACAAGAAAGCCTACGATCTGCTGATCCAGAGCGAGGCGGCGTTCCTGTCGATCACGGGCACGGCCGACGAGCCGTGCAAGGCCGGCAATTCGATCGCCGACATCGCGGCGGGCATGTATGCCTATACCGGCATCCTCAGCGCGCTCCTGCAGCGCGGCGTCACGGGCACCGGATCGCACGTGGAAATTTCGATGCTCGAGGCGCTGGCCGAGTGGATGGGCTTCCCGATGTACTACGCGTACGACGGCCAGCAGCAGCCGGGCCGCAACGGTGCCGCGCACGCGACCATCTACCCGTACGGCCCGTTCGAGGCTGGCGACGGCCGGGTCGTGATGCTCGGCCTGCAAAACGAGCGCGAATGGAAAGCGTTCTGCGATGTCGTGCTGCGCGACCCGGCGCTCGCGACCGATCCGCGCTTCGACGCCAACGTGCGCCGCTCGGAGCACCGCGCGGAACTGAAGGCGGTGATCGAACAGGCGTTTTCCGCGCTCACCGCGCAAGACGTGATCGCGCGCCTCGACGATGCGCAGATCGCGAACGCCGCCGTCAACCAGATCGGCGATCTCTGGACGCATCCGCAACTGCATGCGCGCCAGCGCTTTCGCACGATCGGCTCGCCGGCCGGCGAACTGCAGGCATTGCTGCCGCCCGCCACGGTCGACAGCTTCGACGTGCGCATGGATCCGGTGCCCGCGCTGGGCGAGCACAGCGCGGCCATCCTGCGCGAACTCGGACGCACCGACGCCGATATCGAACAACTGCGCGCAGCCGGCACAATCTGAACCATATCCACGCCCCGCTCCCCCGTCCAACACGCGCGCAGCCTCCTGTTCGTGCCGGTCACCCGCCCCGAGCGCTTTGCAAAGGAGCTCGCTGTCGATGAACTATCTGACCGGCGCGGCGTTGCTGGCGAGAAAGGCCCACGCGCTCGAAGCCAGTCACCGCCTTGCGGACTGGCCCGGCCAAGCGGCACTCGCCGAACATCATACGTTTGCGACCGCGGCGATCATGATGAGCGCCGCGGCCGTCGAAACCTTCGTCAACGAACCGTTTGCGGAATGTCGTGACCAGCCCGAGCGTAATCGTCTGCGCCTCCCTCGGGACAAGGCGGCGCTCGTTGCAGGGGGCCAGACCTTGTGCCGCGCATCGCGGCGGCTCGTGTTCGGCTTCCCCTACCGAGCGAGCCATTTCCGGCTGCTTCCAATCATTGATGTCCCGTTGTTCCGAGCGAGGTGCTGCTATTAGCAGCATCTCGTTTCTTCTGATCAAGCAAAAAAAGCGCCGCTCGTGGCGGCGCGCTTCGGCAATTACATGTTCGGGTAATTCGGCCCGCCGCCGCCTTCCGGCGTGACCCACACGATGTTCTGCGTCGGGTCCTTGATGTCGCAGGTCTTGCAGTGCACGCAGTTCTGCGCGTTGATCACCAGCCGATCGCTGCCGTCGTCGTTCTTCACGAACTCGTACACCGCCGCCGGGCAGAAGCGCCCCTCCGGCCCCGCGTACGTGCTCAGGTTCACGTTCACCGGCACGCTCGCATCCTTCAGCGTCAGGTGCGCCGGCTGGTTCTCCTCGTGGTTCGTGTTCGAGATGAACACCGACGACAGCCGGTCGAACGTCAGCTTGCCGTCCGGCTTCGGATACTCGATCGGCGTGCATTGCGATGCCGGCTTCAGCATCTCGTGATCCGCATGCTTGTGGTGCAGCGTCCACGGCACGTTGCCGCCCATCACCTTCTGCTCGAGACCGACCATCAGCGTGCCGAGGTACAGGCCCTTGGCCATCCACTGCTTGAAGTTGCGCGCGCGGTACAGCTCCGTGTACAGCCACGATTGCTTGAACGCATCCGGGTACGCGTTGAGCTCGTCCGACTGACGGCCGGCCTGCACCGCATCGAACGCGGCGTCCGCGGCCAGCATGCCGGTCTTGATCGCCGCGTGGCTGCCCTTGATCCGCGATGCGTTCAGGAAGCCCGCGTCGTCGCCGATCAGCGCGCCGCCCGGGAACACCGTCTTCGGCAGCGACAGCAGGCCGCCGGCCGTGATCGCGCGCGCGCCGTACGACACGCGCTTGCCGCCTTCGAGGAACGCGCGGATCGACGGGTGCGTCTTGTAGCGCTGGAATTCCTCGAACGGCGACAGGTACGGGTTCGTGTAGCCCAGGCCCACCACGAAGCCGACCACGACCTGGTTGTTGTCCATGTGATACAGGAACGAGCCGCCGTACGTATCGGACTTCAGCGGCCAGCCGGCCGTGTGGATCACGAGGCCCGGCTTGTGCTTGGCCGGATCGATTTCCCACAGCTCCTTGATGCCGATCCCGTAGGCCTGCGGATCGGCGTTCGCGTCGAGCTTGAACTTCGAGATCAGCTGGCGGCCCAGATGGCCGCGGCAGCCTTCGGCGAACAGCGTGTACTTCGCGTGCAGCTCCATGCCGAGCTGGAAGTTCTCGGTCGGCTCGCCGTCCTTGCCCACGCCCATGTTGCCGGTGGCCACGCCCTTCACCGAGCCATCGTCGTTGTACAGAATCTCGGCGGCCGGGAAGCCGGGGAAGATCTCGACGCCGAGCGCCTCGGCCTGTGCCCCGAGCCAGCGGGTCACGTTGCCCAGCGAAATCACGTAGTTGCCATGGTTCTGGAAGTTGGCGGGCAGCGCCCAGTTCGGCGTGGTGATCGCGCTGTTCTCGGACAGGAACAGGAAGCGGTCTTCGGTCACCTCGACATCGAGCGGCGCGCCGCGTTCCTTCCAGTCGGGGAACAGTTCGTTGATCGCGCGCGGATCCATCACCGCGCCCGACAGGATGTGCGCGCCGATCTCGGAACCCTTTTCCAGCACGCACACGCCGATCTCGGTGCCTTTCTCGGCGGCCAGTTGCTTGAGCCGGATCGCCGCCGACAGCCCGGCGGGGCCGCCGCCGACGATCACGACGTCGTATTCCATCGATTCGCGCGGGCCGTATTGCTCGATGAGACTGGTTTGGGACATGTGCTGATTCAAATCAGGTAGAAGCGATGGATTCCCATCGCGGGTTGAACTCGGCTTCGTCGTCATGACCAGCCGACCTTTTTCAATCGCTCACTGTGCGACCGCGCTCTTACACCCGGTCGATCGGCAAGCGGAATCAGTGATCACGATGGCTTCGCGGCTGCAAACGCGAGCACATGCTGCGCGCGCAGCAGAACAGGACGATCGACCATCTTGCCGTCTACCGTGATCACGCCACCGTCCGACTGCGCCATCGCATCGACAATACGCGTTGCCCACGCCAGCTCCTGCGCATCAGGTCTATAACAACCATGGACGGCCGCAATCTGCTTCGGATGGATACACAGCTTTGCGCCAAAACCCTGGCGCTTGCCGTTCAACGCGTCGGCCGTTAGTCGCTCGACATCGTTGACATCGGGCGTGACGCCATCGATCGGTTGTTCAAGTCCCACGACGCGCGAAATGAGCGCAAGCTGTGCACGATACGGATTCAACGCATCGCGGTCGTCCTGCATCCCCATTTCCGCGATGAAATCCAACGTCCCGAACATCAATCGTTTCACGTTGGGCGCCTTCGCGATCTCGAGCGCCGAGAGCATGCCAGCAGCCGTTTCAACGAGTGGAAAGATCGGAACCTTGCGGCGTGCGCGCGACGCGACTTCGATCACGTCGGAAGCGCTTTCTACTTTTGGCACCACGACGCCGGCGACACCATCGAGCGCTGCAAGCTTCGCGTCCTCTTCAAACCATGGCGTCCCGCGACCGTTGATCCGTACCAGAACGGGATGAGTGCGCGACAGCCAGGCCGTCAGTGTTGCACGCGCACCCTCTTTGGCCCCCGGCTCGACCGCGTCTTCGAGATCAACGATGACGGCATCGGCACCACTCGACAATGCGCTCTGGAAGCGCTCCGGGCGATTGCCGGGTACGAACAGATACGACTGTGCTGAATAAGAAATCTTGAGCGTCATTTCAGTTTCCTAAAGCAGAGAGTGGGTCATGGGTCGCGTACGTAGAGAGCGCGTGCAGAAACGCATCGTACGATGGCAGGTTCGCGTCTGCGATCGGCCCGATTTCAATGATCGGATCTCGTCGATCAGACTGCACCAAACTGCACACATGACACCAACGCTGCCCTACCAAGTGGTGCCGAGTTCAACGAGCCGGCGCGCGGCGTTCGCATCTGAAATACCGAGGTTTGCCGGGCCCGTTTCTATTCACCGCTCTTCCGGCTTACACGCTCCGCGTCGGCGACACTGGCGTTTCAAGGGGGAATTCCGGCGCGCGCTTCTCGCGGAACGACTTCACGCCTTCGCGTACTTCGGCCCCGCCGAACCCAAGCATCTCCAGTGCCAGCGACGCGTCGAAAGTCGGCCCAGCCTGGCGCAGCCAGTTGTTGAGCGCATATTTGGTCAAGCGTACCGCCGACGGTGCACCGTTCACGAGCCGCACAGCAATCGACAATGCCGTCTCCTGCACGTCTGCATCGTCTACCGCAATGGATACCAGCCCGATCTGCTCAGCCTTCTCCCCATTCACGGGTTCGCACAGCATCAGGTGATACTTGGCCTTCGCCATGCCGCAAAGCAGCGGCCAGATAATCGCTGCGTGATCCCCTGCTGCGACGCCGAGCCGCGTATGACCGTCGACCAGGCGCGCCGATCGACCGGCTACCGAAATATCCGCGAGCAGCGCCGCCACAAGCCCCGCACCCACCGCCGAGCCATGGATCGCGGAGACAATCGGCTTCGAACAGTTGATGATGTTGTAGACGAGATCCTTGGATTCGCGCCAAACGCGCACTCGCGCATCGAACGAATCGATCATTTCCTCGACCATGTCGAAGTCGCCACCTGCCGAGAATGCCTTGCCCGCACCGCACAAAATCACGGCGGCGACACTCGGATCCTCGTCGACGTCTCGCCACACTCGGGCCAATTCTTCGTGACCGCGCGCGTCGAGCGCGTTGAGTCGCTCCGGACGGTTGAGCGTAATGCGCAAAACCCCCTTCGCGGGTCGATCGAACGCAAGACTTGAATACGACGCGTACACGGATGTCTCCTTATCGCTCTCTGACATGATTCTTCCTTTTTATGTTTGACTCACCGAGCGGCGCGACGTGATCCCGCCGTCCACCGTGACAATCGTTCCGGACGTATAGCCGGACTTGTCGGATGCAAGGAATACGAACAGCTCCGCGATCTCGTCGACAGTCGCAGCGCGACCAAGCGGATAGCGCTCCAGCAGTTCGGTATAGCGAGACGCATCACCCCACGTAGTCGACGCGCGTCGCTTCAGGACCACCCTGATGCGATCGGTATCTACCGGCCCCGGATTGACTCCGATCACGCGTATCCCATCGTCCGAAAGACTTCGACCACCGAGCGCTCGGGTAAACGCCATTAGCGCGGCATTGCCGGTCGAGCCGGCGATATAGTCGAAATCGAAGTTTTCCCCACCGTTCCCGATGTTGTTCAGAATCACGCCTCGCCGTCGCGCGGCCATCATCGGATACACGCGCGTACGAGATTGATGTAACCGAACACCTTCAGCTCCCATCCGCTGCGCCATTGCGCTTCGTCTACTTCCCAGAGGTTGCCTGCCGGAATGCTTCCCGCGTTGTTGACCAGTACGTCTGGACAGCCACCGAATTCGGCCACACGAGCGATCGCATGCTGCTCCGCCATGTCGATCGCCAACGTCTCGACGTCCACACCGCAGTGCGACACGATATCCTCCGCCACTGCCGCAAGCCGTTCGGCCGAACGCGCGACAAGCCGCAGTTGGCACCCTTCTCGCGCAAATGCCATCGCGATACCGGCGCCAATACCTTGCGAAGCTCCCGTCACGAGAACGGAGCGGCCTTCGAGATTCAGATACATGATCACCCGCCCGAACGAAGCCGATGCCGTTTCGGAATACGCATCGGCTTTGATGCCAATCGTGTGCGCGGCGGTTGGAAGCGTCAATGCTCGACCGGGTGTTGTTCCGTACGTCGGAATGACCACAATGCAGATTTTCGTCTACGCCGCGCCATCCGGCACGTATTGTCAGTTCCACACGCTCCTTGCGTCTTCCGAAGTACGGAATCATTAAATAGCCCGTATTGACCTGACGATGGCAGAACCGACACTGTTGACGCTACGCGAGTGCGGCGGATTATTCCGTGCGGTGGGCGCTGGATTGTTGAATGGAAAAGGAGACGCAAAGTGAAGGTATTGGTCCCGGTCAAGCGCGTCGTCGACGCGAACGTTAAGGTCGGCGTGAAATCCGACCAATCGGGCGTCGACATTGGGAATGTGAAGATGTCGATGAACCCGTTCGATGAAATTGCGGTGGAAGAAGCCGTGCGCCTGAAGGAGGCTGGCGTGGCGACCGAAGTGATCGCGGTGTCGGTCGGTGTCGCGCAAGCGCAGGAAACGCTGCGTACGGCGCTGGCGATCGGCGCGGATCGCGCGATCCTCGTCGAGTCGAATGACAGCGTCGAGCCGCTGGCCGTCGCGAAGATCCTGAAGGCGCTGGTCGACAAGGAACAGCCGCAGCTGGTGATCC
Source organism: Burkholderia sp. 10_S31 (assembly GCF_056930375.1). Classification (NCBI taxonomy): domain Bacteria; kingdom Pseudomonadati; phylum Pseudomonadota; class Betaproteobacteria; order Burkholderiales; family Burkholderiaceae; genus Burkholderia; species Burkholderia sp. 10_S31. The sequence goes on along the minus strand of NZ_JBXOWK010000001.1, from coordinate 1,655,289 downwards.
TCGGCAAGCAGGCAATCGACAATGATTCGAACCAGACGGGCCAGATGTTGGCCGCGTTGGCAGGCCTGCCGCAAGCGACGTTCGCATCGAAGGTGACGATCGCCGACGGTAAGGCAACCGTTGCGCGCGAAGTCGACGGCGGCGCGGAAACGCTGTCGCTGACGCTGCCGGCGGTGGTCACGACCGACCTGCGCCTGAACGAGCCGCGTTACGTGACGCTGCCGAACATCATGAAGGCGAAGAAGAAGCTGCTGGAAACGGTGAAGCCGGAAGATCTCGGTGTCGATGTGAAGCCGCGCCTGAAAGTGCTCAAGGTGGCCGAACCGCCGAAGCGCGCAGCCGGCGTGAAGGTGCCGGATGTGAAGACGCTGGTCGAGAAGCTGAAGACCGAAGCCAAGGTGCTGTAAGAGGGAGCGCAGAGAAATGACGATTCTGGTGATTGCAGAACACGACAACGCGTCGATCAAGGCCGCGACGCTGAACACGGTAGCGGCGGCGGCGAAGATTGGCGGTGACATCCACGTGCTGGTCGCGGGCCACAACGCACAGGGCGCAGCGGACGCCGCAGCGAAGATCGCAGGTGTCTCGAAGGTACTCCTGGCCGACGCGCCGCAACTCGAAGTGGGCCTCGCGGAAAACGTCGAAGCGACCGCGCTGAACATCGCGAAGGACTATTCGCACATCCTCGCGCCGGCCACCGCCTATGGCAAGAACGTCGCGCCGCGTATCGCCGCGAAGCTGGACGTCGCGCAGATCTCGGACATCACGGCGGTCGATTCGGCCGACACGTTCGAGCGCCCGATCTACGCGGGCAACGCGATCGCGACAGTGCAGTCGAGCGATCCGATCAAGGTGATCACGGTGCGTGCGACGGGCTTCGATCCGGTTGCCGCGGAAGGCGGCAGCGCAGCGGTCGAGAAGATCGAAGCGGCAGCCGACGCCGGCAAGTCGCAGTTCGTGAGCCGTGAAGTGACGAAGCTAGACCGTCCGGAACTCACCAGCGCGAAGATCATCGTGTCGGGCGGCCGTGGTCTGGGCAGCGGCGAGAACTACACGAAGGTGCTGGAGCCGCTGGCGGACAAGCTGTCGGCAGCACTCGGCGCCTCGCGCGCGGCAGTCGACGCCGGCTACGTGCCGAACGACTACCAGGTCGGCCAGACCGGCAAGATCGTCGCGCCGCAGCTGTACATCGCGGTCGGCATCTCGGGTGCGATCCAGCATCTGGCCGGCATGAAGGATTCGAAGGTGATCGTCGCGATCAACAAGGATCCGGAAGCACCGATCTTCAGCGTGGCCGATTACGGTCTGGTCGGCGACCTGTTCGCGCTCGTGCCGGAGCTCGTGAGCGAACTGTAAAGCCATCGCCCCTGCGATGCCCTGACGTCCGTCGGATCATGGAACTGCCGGACGTCAGGGCTCGCAGTCGACATCACTCAAAATAAACGACAGCGTTTCCGCTGCGGCCTTCAATTCGGACACCACGCGCCGACGGATTGCAGTCATATCCGGCTCCAGCTCGACCGCCCCGCAGTTCAGCGCCATCAGCGTGTGGGTACGACCGACCACAATCGGCACCGCTATGCCGTATGCATTCCGCTGATATTCGCCAACCGACATGCACACGCCCGACTGCTCCAGGTCGGCAAACGCCGCCTCAAGGTTCTTTTGGACGACATCCGCGTCGTCTCCCGCCGCTTCGAGCAACTCCGCAATCAATGCGTCGCGCGCATCCTCAGGTAGTCCGTAGAGATAAGCACGGCCAACAGCAGTCGACTCCATCGGCAGCAAGGAGCCGACGCCAAGCCGCAAGGTCGCGATCTTCGGGCTCGCTCGCCACGCGATATACACCATGTCGAGCCGATGCGGGACCGCAAGCGCTACCGACAGATCCAGCTTGTCGGCAAGTTTCTGCATCACGGGCGTAACCAGACGCGTAACGGGATTCGCCTCCAGATACGCATGGCCGATGCTCAAAGCGCCGGCACTGAGTTCGAACTGGCGCCCGCCGCCTACCCGGCGCAGATAACCCGTCGAGATCAGTGTCGACGTCAGGCGGGACACCGTCGCCTTCGGGAGACCGGTACGCCGTACCAGCTCCGCATTCGACAAGGGCGCACGTACCGCTCGAAACGCATGGAGTACCTCGAGCCCGCGCTCGACAGTCAACGTCACACTCTTTTGGTTGTCGGTCTTTTCCATATTCATGTCAGCCGGCGACGATCGCCTGCTCCTGCAAATGCCGTGCTGCTGCAACGAGACGCGGCCCGAGTTCACGCTCGACCCGGGCACGTCCCAGCCGGGCGCTGCGGCCGATGCAGGCGAGCACGAGCGGCGTGTGATCCTGGACCACCAGCGGCACGGCGAGAATCGTCAGATCCGGCTCCCACTCGCCCAGCGACACGCAATAGCCGACGTTGTGCACCTGTGAAATGCCCTCGCTGATACGGCGACGCAGATTGGGCCAATCACGCCCCGTCTTACGTTCAATGTTGCCCAGCAAATAAAAGCGTTCGAGTTCCGGCAGTGCCGCAAGCATGGCCCAGCCCATCGGCGATGACGCGATACGCAGGCGAGTGCCCGCATATAGCTTCAGATCGACTGACGCCGGCTTGCTCGCGCACGTTTCCAGCACGATCACATCGAGACGATCCCGAGTGCCGAGTACCACATAGGTTTCGCTCGCATTCGCGAATGCCTGCATTTCAAGTCGCGCGAGCAGTTGGACGTTGGAATGGGCGATTGCCGCATAACCCAGCGACAACACCGGCGCGGCAAGCCGGTACTTTCGACGCTGCGGCGAATAGTGAAGGTAACCAAGCGCGACGAGCGAGCGCACCATCCGCGAAACCGTCGGCGCGGGAATGCCCGTCTCGGCCACAAGCTCCTGGTTGCCGAGCCACGGCTCGTGCGGTGAAAACGCAGCCAGTATCGCGAGGCTCCGTGCCAATGGAACGACCATCGCTTGGGATGCGGATCCGCTGTCCAGACTTCGGCCGCCGTCGAGCGACGCATCGCCCCAACTGGCCTTCTCCTGTCCGGACACGGGTGTCTCTGCCCGGTGTGCGTGAGGCGACATCGATTGCTCCGTTTGTCTCTATCTGGCTCTGAAAACGGCCATGAACTATCTGTCCTGCAACCACGGACCGCGCGTGGCATCAACGGCACGCGCAACGTGACTGCATCCGATGGCATTCATTACAGGATCCGGGAAGCAGCAAGTCAATTGGATCGCCGACACATTCCGTGCTTTGAAAGACAGCGTAGGACGAGCGTCGCATCCAGACGCGGGAAATCGGCAGCTTTCCGCAGTTGACGTATCGGAACGCCCGTCACGCGACCAATCATAGTACGGAACAAGACGGAAACTGACACTGATCCGGCCGGCTGGATCCTCCTGGCGCCAGCTGGCCCGGCCCGGAGCCCGGCCACGTCAGGAGCGAGCCGGCTGCAACCCGAATACCGATATCGGCCTGCTCGGCATACCGAAACGCGTGACCCTGCCTCTGCCGAATCCGGAATCGCCCGGGATCAATTGTCGACAACCGCCTCTGGCCGATGCACGGGAATCCAGCCAGGCGCCATTTCGATCGCGGCCCACAAACCCTCAGGAATCGCCAGTTGCGATCGCTCGCCCATATCGAGTTCGTTACGGATTTGTGCGTCGCAACCCGTTTCGGCAATCGCCACCCAATCCGGATTCATCACGAGCCCCTTTCCAACCGCTACCAGCGACAGCCCGAGATCGAGGGCGTCCGCGGCTTCGCGCGGGGTACGGAGCATCCCTGCAGACATCACCGGCACGCGGCCGCCGACATGATCGACGATCGCTGTCACCGTGAGGCCGGTAACCGCACCCAACGGCTGCGCACCTCGCACGTCATTGAGCGATGCGTGCAGGTAGTCGACCCCGCTCTCGATGAGCTTGTCTACCAGCGCGCAAACATCCTGCACACGATATCCGCCCTCCTCGCGCTCCTCCGGAGATATCCGGTACCCCAACAGGAACGGGCGCTTCGCGTACGCCGCAATCACACGTCGCGCCTCGCTGACGACCGCCAGGGGAAAGCGCATGCGGTGCTCCAGCGACCCGCCCCATTCGTCACGACGTCGGTTGTAGCGCGGAGAAAAGAAATTTTGCAGCAGGAAGCCATGTGCGCCGTGCAGTTCCACGCCATCGAATCCCGCTTCGATCGCCCGACGAACAGTGTCCCCAAAAACCCGCACCATCTCTTCGATCTCGTTGGGCTCCAACGGTCGCGGCGTCACGTCACCGCGGTTGAACGGGCCCGCCAGCGCGGCGACGGCGGATGCGCTCACGAGCTCGCCGTTCGGGACGGCCTCGACAACGGCCTTGTTACCGGCATGGAAAATTTGCAGGACGGCAAGGGCGCCCCCGCTCTTGGCCGCTTCGGCCAGCCGTCTCAGACTGGGTATAAAGCGGTCGTCGTAAGCAGCGAACTCGCCGGTAAAGCCGATGCCGTTCTCCGTCACGTGCGTACAACCGGTCACGACCATGCCGACGCCCTGAACACGGCGACGGTAGTAGTCGAGCTCGGCATCTGAAATGGTGCCGTCGGGATCAGCAGACCAGGTAGTCATCGGCGCCATCACAACGCGATTGCGCAGTTTCAGGCCATTACGAAAAACAAGAGGTCGGAAAAGAGAAGCATGCTCATTCGTCATTTGAATGCGAGGCCCATCGCTCGTCGCGCGGTCCGTGGATACAGGAGCAACGATGATGCGGGCGGGATGCGTTGCCATCAAGACACACAAGACGACAACAGTGTTAATTCGAGATTGACAACGGGGTACGGCGAGACCAAGTCATGTCGACGAATTACCGGCGGTTGAGCGATCTCAGGAGCTAGCTTGAAACGTCATGTCACCTTGAGCGCGGCCATATCCGCTTCGAGGGCCATCGGAATCGATGCTTGCAACGACTCGATGAAGGTCCTGATCTTCGCGTCGAGATACTGGCGTGATGGATAGAGTGCATAAGCTGTCAGTGACTGCAACGTGTAGTCGGGCAGCACCCGCACCAATCCGCCACCTCGCAGTGTCGGCACTGCCGTCGACATGGGCAACGCGCCGACGCCAGCGCCGGCGCGTAAAGCAACGGCCAGCGCCTCTGCCGTATTGACCCGGAGTTTGGCCGGCGGCAGTTCAAACCTCACGTCGCCCTGCGGCCCGGTCAATTGCCAGTGGCTGTTTGGGAACACGGACGAGACGATTTGCAGGCAAGCGTGTTCGGCAAGCATGTGTGTATCAAGCGGTACGCCATGTGCGTCGAGATAAGCCTGTGATGCGCACAGCACACTGCTGAGCCCACCGAGACGCTTCGACACGAGCCCCGAATCCGGCAGGTCGGTCGCACTCAACTGCAACGACACGTCATAGCCGTCATCGATCAAGTCCGGCACATGCTGAGACAGCGTCAGCTCGACCAACACGTTCGGATAGGATTGCCGATATGCCAAGACGGCCGGCAATACATAGCTTTGACCGAAGCCCGGTGTCGCGTGCACGCGCAAGCGCCCAGCCGGCCTCGCATGCGCGTCGGCGGCCTCCGCCTCAGCCAGATCGATGCCGGCGAGAATCTGCTCGCACCGGGCCAGATAGCGTTCCCCCGCTTCCGTCAGTGCGACCCGTCGCGTCGTTCGGTTGATCAACCGAGTCCGCAGATGCGTCTCGAGCCCACCTACCGCACGCGACACGAGCGCGGTTGTCACGCCCACACGCTCTGCCGCGCCGGTAAAGCTGCCCTCTTCGGCAACGCGCACGAAGAATTTCATTGCTTGAAGCTTGTCCAACCGATCATTCCCTAGTCAAATCGATCCGATCAAAGGTACGCGACAGACAGCCACATGCGTCTGAAATCGTGGTCTGGCAAACGATCCAGCGTTACGCGGCTCCCTTCAGCTCGATCAGCAGATCCTTCGCCGCGACCCGTTCGCCGGGCTTCACGTGCACGGCCGCGATTTCGCAGTCGCGCTCCGCCGCGATGTGCGTTTCCATCTTCATCGCCTCGAGCGCGATCAGCGTCGTGCCGGCCGTCACACGCTGCCCCGGCTGCACGGCCACCGTCACCACCGAGCCCGGCATCGGCGCCGCGATGTGCAGCGGATTGCCCGGATCGGCGCGCTGCAGGCCATGCCGCTCCTTGCCCGCCTGCACGACCGTCTTCTGCTCGACCAGCGCCGAGCGCGACTGGCCGTTCAGCTCGAACAGCACCTTCACGATGCCGTCCTGCGCATCGGCGTGCTGCCCCTGCAGCGACACGAGCAGCGTCTTGCCCGGCTCGATATCGATCGCCACTTCCTCCTGCGGCTGCAGCCCGTACAGGAACGCCGACGTTGGCACGACTGACGTATCGCTGTATGCGCGAACGTGCGCGTAGTAGTCGACGGTCTGCTTCGGATACATCAGGTAGGACGCCAGCTGCCGGTCGTCGAGCGGCTGCTCGCACACGGCCTCGGCCTGCTTGCGCGCCGCGTCGAGATCGACCGGCGGAATCTGGTCGCCGGGACGATACGGCGCCGGCGGCTCGCTCTTGAGCACCTTGCGCGACAGGTCGGCCGGGAAGCCGTCGGGCGGGAAGCCCAGCTCGCCCTTGAACAGCGACACGACCGACTCGGGGAACGCGAGGTCCTTGTCCGGGCTGCGCACGTCGTCCACGCTCAGGTCGTTCGCGACCATCATCAGCGCCATGTCGCCGACCACCTTCGACGTCGGCGTGACCTTCACGATGTCGCCGAACAGCCGGTTCACGTCCGCATACGCGCGCGATACCTCGGTCCAGCGATGATCGATGCCGAGCGAACGCGCCTGCTCGCGCAGGTTCGTGTACTGGCCGCCGGGCATCTCGTGGCGATAGACGTCGGCCGTGCCCGCGCGGATCTCCGATTCGAACGGCGCGTAATAGCGGCGCACGCCTTCCCAGTACATCGACGCTTCGTGCAGGCGATCCTGATCCAGCCCCGGATCGCGTTCGCTGCCAGCCAGCGCCGCCGCGATGCTCGACAGGTTCGGTTGCGACGTGAGCCCGCTCATCGCATCGAGCGCACCGTCCACCGCATCGCAGCCCGCACCGACCGCCGCGAGCACCGACGCCGCGGCGATCCCGCTCGTGTCGTGCGTGTGGAAATGCACGGGCAACCCGGTTTCTTCCTTGAGCGCCTTCACGAGCGTCGCGACCGCCTGTGGGCGGCAGATGCCGGCCATGTCCTTGATGCCGAGCACGTGCACGCCGGCCTGCTGCAGTTCGCGCGCGATGCCGACGTAGTACTTGAGGTCGTACTTCGCGCGCGACGTGTCGAACAGGTCGCCGGTGTAGCAGATCGCGCCTTCGCACAGCATCCCGCTTTCGCCGACCGCATCGATCGCCACGCGCATGTTGCGCACCCAGTTCAGCGAGTCGAACACGCGGAATACGTCGACGCCCGCGCTCGCGGCCTGCTGCACGAAGAAGCGCACGACGTTGTCCGCGTAGTTCGTGTAGCCGACCGCGTTCGAGCCGCGCAATAGCATCTGGAACAGGATGTTCGGTACGCGTTCGCGCAGCAGCGCGAGCCGTTCCCACGGGTCTTCCTTCAGGAAGCGCAGCGCGACGTCGAAGGTCGCGCCACCCCAGCATTCGAGCGAGAACAGCTGCGACAGCTCGCGCGCGTAGAACGGCGCGATCGGCAGCATGTCGGCCGTGCGCATGCGCGTCGCGAACAGCGACTGGTGCGCGTCGCGCATCGTCGTGTCGGTCAGCAGCACCTGCTTCTGGTCGAGCATCCAGCTCGCGAATTTCTCCGGGCCGAGCTCGCGCAGGCGATCGCGTGTGCCGGCCGGGATCGCCACGGCCGTATCGATCTTCGGCAGCACGGGTTTCGACAACGGCAGTGCCGGCAGCGTGCGGCCGCTCATCTCGGCGTTGCCGTTCACGTTCAGCTCGCCGAGATAGCGCAGCAGCTTCGTCGCGCGATCGCCGCGCTTCGCGAATGCGAGCAACTCCGGCGTCCTGTCGATGAAGCGCGTCGTCACGTCGCCCGCGATGAAGGACGGGTGGTTGATCACGTTCTCGAGGAACTGCAGGTTCGACGTGACGCCGCGAATCCGGAACTCGCGCAGCGCGCGATCCATCCGGTGGATCGATTCGGCGGCCGTCGGCGCCCAGGTCGTCACCTTCACGAGCAGCGAGTCGTAGTACGGCGTGATCACCGCGCCGCCATAGGCGGTGCCGGCGTCGAGACGCACGCCGAAGCCCGCCGCGCTGCGATAGGCGGTAAGTCGCCCGTAGTCAGGCAGGAAGTCGTTCTCCGGATCCTCGGTGGTGATCCGGCATTGCAGCGCGTTGCCGTTCAGCGGAATCGCCTGCTGTTCCGGCACGCCGGCCGCGCGCGCGACGAGCGCGCCGTCGCCGTCCGTCGCGTCCTCGGCCAACCCGATCCGGCCGCCTTCGGTGATGCGGATCTGCGCCTTCACGATGTCGATCCCGGTGATCATCTCGGTCACCGTGTGCTCGACCTGGATGCGCGGATTCACTTCGATGAAGTAGAACTGGCCGGTGTCGGCGTCCATCAGGAATTCGACGGTGCCCGCATGCGTATAACCGACCGCGCGCATCAGGCGCAGCGCCGATTCGCACAGCGCGTGCCGGCCGTCGTGATCGAGATACGGCGCCGGTGCGCGTTCGACGACCTTCTGGTTGCGCCGCTGCACCGTGCAGTCGCGCTCGTACAGATGCACGACCGTGCCGTGCAGGTCGCCGAGCACCTGCACCTCGACGTGGCGCGCATTGCGCACGAGTTTTTCGACGTACACCTCGTCGTTGCCGAACGCGGCCAGCGCCTCGCGGCGCGCGACGGGCAGCAGGGTCTCGAGATCGCGCTCGTTCTCGAGCACGCGCATCCCGCGTCCGCCGCCGCCCCAGCTCGCCTTCAGCATCAGCGGATAACCGACTTCCGCGGCCAGCGCCTTGCATGCAGCGAGATCGTCCGGCAGCGGCGCGGTCGCGGGCATCACCGGCACGCCGGCCGCGATCGCCGCATTGCGCGCGGCCACCTTGTTGCCGAGCGTGCGCATCACGTCCGGCGACGGGCCGATCCAGCGGATGCCAGCGTCGATCACGGCCTGCGCGAAATCGGGATTCTCGGACAGGAATCCGTAGCCCGGATGGATCGCATCGACTTTCGCCAGCCGCGCGACGCGCAGGATGTCGTCGATGTCGAGGTAGGCCGCGAGCGGCTTCTTGCCCTCGCCGATCAGGTAGCTCTCGTCCGCCTTGAAGCGATGCAGTGCGAGCCGGTCTTCCTTCGAATAGACCGCCACCGTGCGAATGTTGAGTTCGGCGGCGGCACGCATCACGCGAATCGAGATTTCCGAGCGGTTCGCGATCAGGATGGACTGGATGGGGGTAGAAGTCACGGCAGCTATGAATCGTTAAGGGTTAAAGAGATCCTGTCGACGCGATCCATCCGCGGCATGACCCATTTCCCGGCGATGCGCGGGATCCGCGGCGGCGTTCGCGATGCATCGGACCTGCCTCCGGGCATCTGCATTCACACGATGTCTGCCGGGAGTCACTATCGGCATCGCGACGACGAACAGCACTCAGCCAACCTGCTGACGGCATCGGTGCGGCATGCAGATGCCCGAAACCAGCGTCAGTCGCGGTGCATGAACAGCGATGTGTGATCCATCCAGTCATAGTGCGCGCCGCCGCCCACCCACGCCCAGTTCGCGGCATCGCGCCGCACCCCGTCCCGGCTCAGGCGTGCGCACGATCGTTCGGCTTCGGTCGCCTCGTCGCGCAATGCTTCGGCATGCTCGGCGAAACCGCTCATTGCACCCTCCACGTCGCGCTTCATTGAGCGTCACGAACCATGTTGCGGGCGATCACCACCTGCTGGATCTGGGTCGTGCCCTCGTAGATGCGGAACAGGCGCACATCGCGATAGAAGCGCTCGATCGCGTATTCGGCCATGTAGCCGGCACCGCCGAAAATCTGTACCGCACGATCGGCCACGCGACCGCACATCTCGGACGCGAACAGCTTCGCGCATGAGGCCTCGGTGCTGACCGGAAGCTTGTCGTCGCGTCGGCGCGCGGCATCCACCACCATGCAGCGCGCCGCGTAGATCTCGGCCTTGCTGTCAGCCAGCATCGCTTGCACGAGCTGGAAATCGGCGATGGGCTTGCCGAACTGCTTGCGCTCCATCGCATATGACAACGCCATCGACAGCATTCGCTCGGCCACGGCCACGCATACCGCGGCGATGTGGATGCGGCCCTTGTCCAGCACCTTCATCGCCGTCTTGAAACCCTGGCCCTCTTTCCCGCCGATCAGGTTGGCCGCCGGCACGCGCACGTTGTCGAAGATCACGTCGCAGGTATGCGCGCCCTTCTGCCCCATTTTCTTGTCGCGCTTGCCGAAGCTGATGCCCGGCGTCTTCGCGTCGACGATGAACGCCGAGATGCCGCCCGAGCCCTTGTCTTCCGGATTGGTGCGCGCCATCAGCGTGAAGATGCCCGCATGCGGCGCGTTCGTGATGAAGCGCTTGGTGCCGTTGACCACGTAGTCGTCGCCGTCCCGGATGGCCGTGGTACGAAGCGACGCCGCGTCGGAGCCCGCTTCCGGTTCGGTCAGTGCGAAGGACGCGATCAGCTCGCCAGTCGCGAGTCGCGGCAGGTATTTCTCCTGTTGCTCGGGCGTGCCGTCGAACAGGATGCCCTGCGAACCGATGCCCACAGTGGTGCCCAGCAGCGACCGAAATACTGGTGACGCGCGGCACAGTTCGAACACCGCCAGCACCTCCTCTTCCATGGTCAGCTCCAGACCGCCGAAGCGTTCCGGAATGGTGAGGCCGAACAGGCCCATCGCCTTCATGTCGGCGACGATGTCGTCGGGAATCTCGTCGGTTTCTGCAACGAGTTCCTCATTGGGCATCAGTCGCTCGCGTACGAAGCGGGCGATGGACTCGAGCAGGCCGTTGAGCGTTTCTTGATCGCGAATCATGTCGGTACGCCAGATGAAAGGATGAACATGCTCCGATCCTGCGCCGGCCCACAACGCGATACAACCGATCCATCGAAAACGTTCCGCAGAATGAAAGTGCCACGACAAGGCTGGCATTGGCGATTGGCCACGATAGGTACGGCAGCTCCTGTCAAGGTACGGAACAACGTTCGGTAATCCGTTGACCGCGGTTTGAGCCGGTTCCATCGTAAGCGCTCGAATCAACTGCCGTTACGTCGACCATGCCGCTCCAGCCCGATCATTTGCTGTCTCGCCCGTTCCCGTCCATCGAGCATGCGTACTCGCTGCGCGACACCCAGCTCTACGCGCTCGGCCTGGGCCTCGGCGCCGACCCGCTCGATGCGCGTCAATTGCGTTACGTCTACGAAGGCAGGGATGGTGGTTCGCTACGTGCGCTGCCGACCATGGCGAACGTGCTCGCGTACCCGGGCTTCTGGGCACGCGAACCGGACACGGGCATCACCTGGCAAAAGATCCTGCACGCGGAGCAGGAAATCAGGATTCACGCGCCCCTACCGGCCAGCGGCCGCGTCACGGGCACGACGCGCATCACCGGCCTGTGGGACAAAGGGGAAAACAAAGGCGCGTTTCTCCAGCAGACGCGCGACATCGCCGATGCCGAGACGGGAAACCTGCTCGCCACCGTCGTCCAGCTGAGCCTGTTGCGCGGCGATGGCGGGTTCGGCGAAGGCGGGAGCACCAACGCCCTGCCGACACCGCACGCGATGCCTGACGGAGCGCCGGACTGTGTATGCGAGTTGGCCACCCCGGCGCAACTGGCACTGATCTACCGATTGAGCGGCGACCTGAATCCGTTGCACGCCGATCCGGCCGTGGCCTCTGCGGCAGGGTTTCCCCGCCCCATTTTGCACGGCATGGCCTTGATGGGCGTCGCAGCGCATGCCGTGCTGCGTGCGGTGCTGGCCTACGACGACACTCGCTTTGCAGGCATGCGCGTGCGCTTCACCGCGCCGGCCTGGCCGGGCGATACGCTGCGCACCGAGATGTGGGTACGCGGCAACACGGTTTCACTGCGCGTCACGGCCGTGGAGCGCAACGTGGTGGTTTTGACCAACGCGCGGGTCGATCTGCGCTGAAACGCAATTCTTCAGGAGACACACATGGATCTGGGTTTGACCGGCAAAGTTGCCATCGTCACGGGCTCGGCTCGCGGCCTGGGCGCCGCCACCGCGCGCCGGCTCGCACAGGAAGGGGCGAGCGTCGTCATCACCGACATCAATGCCGAACTGGCGCAAGCCACGGCCAAGGCGCTGCAGGACGACGGCCTGGCCGCGCACTGCATCGTAGGCGACATCACGCGGGAAGCCGACGTCCAGCGCCTCGTCGACCAAACGATCGAGCATTTCGGTGGCGTGCACGTCCTGGTGAACAACGCCGGTGCACCGCGCGACAAGTACCTGGTGAAGATGAGCGAAGACGACTGGGATTTCGTCATGAACGTCATGCTCAAGGGCGCATTCCTGGCCGCGCGGGCCGTCATGCCGCATTTCATCGAGCAGGGCTGGGGCCGGCTGATCAACATCAGCTCGCGCGCCTATCTGGGCAATCCCACGCAGGCCAACTACTCGGCTGCGAAGGCCGGCCTGATCGGCATGGCCAAAGCGCTGTCGATGGAGGAAGGCCGCTACGGGATCACGGCAAACTGCGTCGCGCCGGGCTTCATGGAAACGGAAATGGTTCAAGCGCTGCCGACCTACGAAACGATCAAGGAACGCGCCGTGGCCGCGCAGCCGATCAAGCGCGTCGGGCGTCCGGACGATATCGCCGACGCGGTGGCTTTCCTCGCCAGTGAGCGCGCCGGCTTCATCAGCGGCGAAGTGCTGCACGTCACGGGCGGACGCTACGGCTGATCCGGCTACGGCATTGCAACGAACATGGCTGCCGGCGCGTGACACGCGCTCGAGGGTGGCTGAATATTGATGACATTCAAGAGGCATTCGAAATGAAACGAGCAGCCATCGTCTCCCCGCTGCGCACCCCCGTGGGCGCGTTTGGCGGAGCGCTGAAGGGCGTTCCCGTGGAGGAACTCGGCGCGACCGTCGCGCGCGCCGTCGTTGAGCGTACCGGGCTCGATCCCGCACGCATCGACGACGTCGTGTTCGCGCAAAGCTATGCGAGCGGCGAAACGCCGTGCACCGGGCGCTGGGTCGCGCTGCAGGCGGGTTTTCCGATCGAAGTGGCCGGCATGCAGTTGGACCGGCGCTGCGGCGGCGGCGTCCAGGCGCTCGCCACGGCAGCCATGATGGTGCAGACCGGCGCGGCCGACGTGGTAATGGCCGGCGGCGTCGAAAGCATGAGCAACGTCGAGTTCTATACGACCGACATGCGCTGGGGCAAGCGTGCGGGCTCGGTCACGATGCACGACCGGCTCGACCGTGGCCGTGAACGCTCGCAACCGGAAAGCCGCTTCGGCCGTATCAGCGGCATGATCGAAACCGCCGAGACGCTGGCGCGCGAATACGACATCACGCGCGACGCGTCCGACCGCTTCGCTGCGCGAAGCCACCAGCGCGCCGCCGCCGCCCAGCAGGCCGGGCATTTCGACGCGGAGATCGTCCCCGTCGCCGTGCCGCAGCGCAAGGGCGATGCGCTGATCGTCAAACAGGACGAAGGCGTGCGCGGCGAAACCACACTGGAAAGCCTCGCGAAGCTGCGTACGATCATGAAGGACGGCGTCGTCACGGCCGGCAATGCGTGCCAGCAGAACGACGCGGCCGCCGCCTGCCTGATCGTGGCCGAGGACAAGCTCGACGAACTCGGCCTGACGCCGATCGGCTGGCTGGTCGGCTGGGCCGCCGCCGGCTGCGATCCGGCCCGCATGGGCATTGGTCCGGTGCCTGCCGTGCAGAAGGTGCTGTCACGCACTGGCCTGACGTTCGACCAGATGGACCTGATCGAGCTCAACGAAGCGTTCGCGTGCCAGGCGCTGGCGTGCGTCAAGGGCTGGGGCAGCTCCATGGATGCACTGGACGACCGGCTCAACGTGAACGGCTCCGGCATCTCGCTGGGCCACCCCGTGGGCGCGACGGGTGTCCGCATCATGAGCACGCTGCTGCACGAAATGCAGCGCCGCAAGGTCCGCTACGGCCTTGAAACGATGTGCATCGGCGGCGGCCAGGGCATCGCGATGATTGTCGAGCGCGCATAAGGCAGGAGACCGATCATGAGCAACCATGAATCCGGCCAGGTGTGGCAACCCGGCCAGCGCGAGCTGCAGCACGCCGGCATCGTGAAACTGATGCACGCACTGGGCGTGCCGTCGTATGAAGAACTGATGCGTGTGTCGATCGCGGAACCCAAACGCTACTGGAATACCGTGATGGACGAATGCGCAATCGCATGGGACGCACTGCCGACAGGCTACGCTGACCTGTCGCGCGGCCCGCAGTTTCCGAGCTGGTTCCCCGGCGGCAAGCTCAACTGGGTCAACACCATCTATGGCTGGGCGCGCAACCCCGCCACTGCGCAACAAAAGGCCGTTGTCGCCGAGCGGGAAGACGGCAGCGTCAGCGAGCTGACCTACGCGGAGCTGGAGCAGCGCGTCGGCGATTTCGCCGCAGGACTCGTGCGGCGTGGTGTCAAACAGGGCGACCGCGTCGGCCTGCTGATGGAGAACGGCGTCGAGGCGACCGTCTCGTTGCTGGCCATCGTGCATCTCGGCGCGCTGGTCGTGCCGTTGTTCAGCGGCTTCGGGGTCGATGCGATCGTGGCGCGTCTGTCGGCTGCCGAGGCGCGCATCGTGATCGCATCCACCGGCTTCTCGCGCAGAACCAAGCGCGTGGATGTACAGGGCGCGCTGCGCGACGCATGGCGCCAACTGCCGTTGCTCGAACACGTGATCTGGAAGCGTGGCGAAGGCGACACCGCTCAGGACGCGCGCGACCTCGACTGGCAGGAAACGGCGAGCGCCGGACAGGGCCACGGCGTCCCGCCGGTGTCCGTCACGCCCGATACGCCGTTCATGGTGATCTATACGTCGGGCACCACGGGCAAGCCCAAAGGCGTGGTGCATACGCACGGCAGCTTCCCGATCAAGATCGCGCACGATTCGCTGGTTCACTTCGACGTGCATCCCGGCGACGTCTACTGCTGGCCCGCCGACATGGGCTGGATCGCGGGCACGCTGGTGCTCGGCTGCGCGCTGCTGCGGGGCGCGACGCTGGTGTGCTACGACGGCGCGCCCGATTACCCCGACTGGTCGCGCATGTCGCGTGTGGTGGAACGTCACCGCGTCACGCACTTCGGATCGGCGCCCACGCTGATCCGCGGGATGGCCAGCCACGAGGCGCTCGCGCTCGCGGGTGATCGCTCCACCGTTCGATTGCTGATCACGGCGGGCGAAGGCATCGCGCCCGAGCATTTCAACTGGTTCCTGCAGCGCTTCGGCGACGGCACGGCGCCCGTCATCAACTACACGGGCGGCACCGAGGCGTCGGGTGCGCTGCTCGCCAGCGTCCCGATCCGGCCGATTCCGCCGAGCGGCTTCAATACCGTCTCGCCCGGCGTGGCCGCCGATGTGGTGAATGGCGACGGCCAGAGCGTGACCGGCGAAATCGGCGAGCTCGCGATCCGTGCGCCGTTCGTCGGCATGACGCAGTCGTTCTGGCGCGACGACGAACGCTACCTGGAAACCTACTGGCAAACCATCCCCGGCATCTGGGTCCATGGCGACCTGGCGCTGCGCACGTCCGATGGCAACTACTTCATGATGGGCCGTTCCGACGACACGCTCAAAGTCGCCGGCAAGCGCCTGGGGCCGGCCGAGGTCGAGGAAGTCGTGCTGGAACTGCCGGACGTGGCTGAAGCGGCCGCGATCGGCGTCGCCGATGCGGACAAGGGGCAGAAACTCGTCGTGTTCGTCGTGCCCAAGCCCGGCGCCGGTGGCACGGGGGCGGATCTGGAGGCCATCGTGTCCGGCCACGTCGACAAGCGTCTCGGTCGCCCGTTCCGGCCGGGCCGAGTACATGTGGTCGCGCAACTGCCGAAGACGCGTAGCTCCAAGATCATGCGGCGCGTGATCCGTAGCGTGTACTGCGGGCAGCCCCCGGGCGACCTGTCGTCACTCGACAATCCCGGCGCGCTCGACGAAGTGCGCGCTGCCGCGACCTCCGCCTGACTCAACCGCACACGAAACATGAAAGTACTCGAAGGCATCAAGGTCCTCGATTTCGGACGCTTCATCGCCGGGCCGTTCTGCTCGGCGCTGCTGGCCGACTATGGTGCGGACGTGATCCGCATCGATCGCGTCGGCGGCGGCGAGGATCGATATATCGTACCCGTGACCGAACACGGCGAAGGCGCGCTGTTCTTGCAGGTCAACCGCAACAAGCGCTCGATGACGCTCGATCTCGACAGCCCCGAGGGGCGCGATATCGTGCGCAAGCTGGTCGTCGATGCCGACGTGGTGATCGCCAACATGCCGCCCCGCACGCTCAAGAGCCTCGGGCTCGACTACGACAGCCTGCGCGCGATCAAACCCGACATCATCCTCGTTGCGTCCAATGCATTCGGCAACAGCGAAGCCGTGCGCGACCGTGTAGGCTTCGATGGCGTCGGCCAGGCACTGAGCGGCGCGGTGTACATTGCGGGTACGCCGGATCGACCGCAAAAGGCCATGGTTCCGGTGGTGGACTTCGCCACGGCGTTCTCGTGCGCGCTCGGCGTCATGCTGGCGCTCTACGAACGCCAGCGCAGCGGCATGGGACAGGAAGTCAGCGCGTCGCTGCTGTGCACGGGACTGAACATGGCCAGCGGCGCGCTGATCGAGGAAGCGTTGCTCGGGCTGGATCGCCAGGCCACGCTGAACCGCGCGTCCGGTTATGCGCCGTCCGACATCTTCAAGGCGACGGACGGCTGGTTCATCACCCAGGTCATCGGCCGTCCGATGTTCAAGCGGTGGACCCAACTCATGGGCCGACCGGAACTCCTCGACGATCCGCGCTTCGCCGACGATAGGCTGCGCGGCGAGAACGGTGCGTTCCTGAGCGAACTGATGAGCGAATGGTGCGCAGACAAGACGCTCGCCGACGCGCTGGCCGAACTGGAGCAGGCGCGTATCCCGGCCAGCCCCGTCAATTCGCCACGCCAGGCACTGGAAGACGAAACCATCAAGGCTGCCGACGTGATCCACTGGATGGATTATCCCGGTGCACCGAAGAAGGTGCCGATCTTCGCGACTCCGGTATCGCTGTCGCGCACGCCGCCGGAGATCCATACGCGACCACCGTTGACCGGCGAGCATACCGATGAAATTCTCGCCGGCATCGGACTGGACGCACACGAGGTTGCCGATTTGCGATCGCGAAAGATCGTCTGATCTGCCCTGCCACATCGCCACGCGCACCGGCCGCCGATTCGACGGCCGGTGCACAGCCGTTCCAAATGAAACAACGCACGACAAGAAACGTGTCGCGACATATGCCGCGGTGGAATTCAATCACGTCGACGGGATACCGACGCGCTCATAAAACAAGTCGTGCCGGCACTCAAACGGTCCGCACGTGATCTCGAGTTAGTGCTTCGCGACGCTCGCGACGAACCGCGATCACCAGCCTGGACGCGCCCGTGCTGCCCCTTCGTGTCCGTAGGGCACAGAACCCGGCGTCTCATTCGCAAGATCTCCTGCTCTACGACGAATACCCGTCTCGGACTGCGCGGATAAAACAACGATTGGCGACCAATCCGATAGCGTCTCCGTCACGCTTGGCGATCTGTGTACGCTTGACATTGTCTCTGGTAGGACGAGTCAGCACCGGATCGTTACCTCGCTTCGCTCCTGCCAACTTGACGCGGTTTACCCGTAGGGGTCTCCACCCTACCCGCACGGCCTCGGATCATACGCATTCCAATGCACGGAATCAGGCAGACCAACCGATTGACGATGATGGTGGTGGCGAATCTAATCATCGAACGTAGCGATATCTGGACCATGTAGATTCTGTTGTGCCGAGCTGAAGTCTCTTTCCAAGGAGACTCATCGTTTCATTTTAGTAAGGCTTACGAATCGATTTTTTATCCAAGAATCGCCACGTCACGGCGAAATAAATTTAGAAGAGACTTTGGAGACGTTCAATGAGAAAGGCAATTGCGCTTTGCGCAGCGGCAGGCTTCGTCAGCGGTACAGCAAGTGCGCAAAGCACCGTACAGCTCTACGGGATTCTGGATGAAGGTGCCAACTACGTCAGCAACGCGGCTGGCCATCATCTTTACAATCTCTCGAGCGGCGTCCTGAATGGCAGCCGCTGGGGGCTGCGTGTACGGGAGGATCTCGGCAGTGGTTATGGTGTGATCGCCGTGATGGAGAACGGGTTTGACGTCAATACCGGCAAACTCGGCCAAGGCGGCCTCGGATTCGGTCGGCAGGCGTACGTTGGCCTGTCCAGCCCGTATGGCACGGTAACGCTCGGACGACAATACGATTCCGTCGTCGATACGCTCGGCATATTCGAGGTGGGTGATCAATGGGGCGGCTCCATGGCCGCTCACCCGTCCGACAATGACAACTTCAACAATACCAACCGCGTCAACAACGCGATCAAGTACACCAGCCCGCTCTTTCATGGCGTGACGGCAACCGCGCTCTACTCGCTCGGCGGTGTTGCGGGACATACGGGCCGCAATCAGATCTGGTCGGCCGGTGCCAGTTACGTGAATGGTCCACTTTCTTTGGGCGCCGGCTATCTCAACGTCCGAAACCCGAACACGTCGTTCTACGGCTCCGGCGGAACCGTCGCGGCCACCGTCAATGAAGTGCCGGGCTCGAACTTCGGCGCATCGCCGGTGATCTCGGGCTATGCGTCGGCGCATTCGCTGCAAGTGATCGGCGCCGGTGCCGCGTATACGATCGGCGCGCTGACGTTGGGAACGAACTACTCCAACGCACAGTTCCGTCATCTTGGCGACACGTCGAGCGGACCGGTTCCCGCTGGCGGCATCGCCGGAACAGCAAAGTTCGACAACGTCGAAGCGAGCGTGAAATACCAGTTCACGCCGGCATTCCTCATCGGTGCCGCGTATGTCTACACGAGGAACAGCGGCGCCGATTCCAAAGGTGGGGCTCACTACAATCAGGCTTCCGTCGGAGCCGATTACTTCCTCTCGAAGCGCACCGACGTCTACCTCGTCGGCACCTATCAGCGTGCCAGCGGGACCGATTCGACCGGTCGGGTCGCCGTCGCGTCCATCAATCAGTTGACGCCGTCGACCTCCAATCACCAAACCGCGATTCGCGTCGCCATTCGACATCGGTTCTGATCCGCTGCGATCCCGTCGACTCATGTGTCGAAGCGCCGCGCTGAAGCGATCCCGCTGGAGTAATGGGCTCGTGAGGAACGCGCGGCGCGCATGGTTTTCGGCATGCTTCCGCTGAGTTCGCAGTCCTTCCCTTCAACAGTTGACCGACTCTGCACACCATGAATAAACACGAAGAAAACTGTCGGACCTCATCGACTGAGGTAAAGCGAGCAAGTTCATCTCGCTCGTTCAACGTTCATGGAAAGCATCCCAAGACAGCATCCGTTGCGCGACGTTCATGCGAATCACGAGGGCGGAGAGCGCTTACTGCATGGATGATGGCGATGACATTGACGCTCGGAGCCTGCGGAGGCGACGATGACGTCAATACCGGGTATGCCAGACTGATGTCGGCAGTACCTCAGGCAGTCACGTCGGTACCGGACGCGCATGCAACGCTTCTCACCTATACGATGCCGGCAACGGCCGGCGGCAGTACACCCGCAACTTCGTTGCTGTTTGTTCCGAAGGGCAATGCACCCGCGGGCGGATGGCCGATCGTCGCGTGGGCGCACGGCACGACGACCGCGGGTCAAGCCACATGTGCACCGAGCCTGACGCTGGACACACTCGACGGAGGACTGACCGCGCAAGGTTTCCCGAGCCATTACAGCGACTTCATTGAATCGCTGGTCCATGCAGGTTATGCGGTGGTCGCTCCCGATTTCGAAGGCCTGGGACCGGCCGAGAAGACCCCATACCGATACTACAGTTCAGCAAGCGAGGCGCGATCGATCATTGCGGCGGTAGTAGCGTCGCGTGAGACCGATATGCCGCTGTCCATCCGTTGGGCGGCCGTCGGACATTCGGAAGGCGGACGCGGTGTCCTCGAACTCCAGCGTTTTGTCGGAGAAGCCACCGGCCTGGATTTCCGTGGCACCGTCGCCATCGCACCCTTCGCGTCTGTCGCCGCATCAATCGACGGACTCAGCGAGATGGCCGCTAGCGATCCCGCGAATGCCGCGCTCTACACCGCAATCCAGAATTTGTTCGTCGGTATGCTGACTGTCGCGGTGCAAGTCGAATCGCCCAATGTGGACGTTTCGAAGCTGATGGGAGCCGATCTGGCGTCCCAGTTGACGGATCTGAAAACTGAGTGCGTATTCGCGGCCTTCGGTCAGATCGGTCGGTTGATCTCGACGAAGACATCTGCCGGATATGCCGGCTTCAATCCGCAGTGGAGTAGCGTGCCGGAAATGCAAGCCTATCTCGCCGCGAATGATCCGGCGGTTGCCCCCCACTTCCGATTGACGGCGCCCACGCTGATCCTTCAAGGTACGGCTGACGTGTTCGTACAACCGACGCTTACGAGCGAACTCGTCTCGCGGCTGCAAGCAACGACACCGCCTCCGTCGCTGGCGTACAAGACCTACCCGGGCAAGGATCACGGCACGGTCATGACCGTCGCTGCACCCGACGTTATCGCGTTTCTGTCCGGTCGATTCCAGTAATTGACGCATGTATGCGGCACCGCGGTGATGTCCTAGCTTGAGATGGTCATGACCAGTGCCGCCGAATGCTACCGCCATCTCATTTGCAGACAAGCCACGCTTTCTCTCACTTTCGGAAGCATCCGAAAATTTTTGAATCAGCAAGTCAGAATTTGACAACCAGGGCCCTTGGCTCTCGGCCGATTCATCGCCCTCGTCGATCGACGACGCTGCGACCTCGTCAGCATCACCAATCCCGTGATCCAATCCCGAGTTTTTAATTCAAAATTCCGCAAGAAAAATCACTATCTATGATCGAACATCATCTCATCGAACCGCCTATAGGCCCCAGCGCTCCCGTAAAAACCTTCGATATGATCGAAATCGCAGTTTGGCCATCCATTCAACCTCCCCTCATGGAAGGCCCGCTCATCTCGAACCCACGATTTGGTCATATACGACAATATCGATGTAGCCTCTTTATGTACATCATCGCTTCGTCTCGGCCTTCCCGTCACGCTCACGTCAAACCACCGCGGCCCTCGCTCTTGAGCATTCTGTAAATGCTGATCTAAAACAGCGGCTGCCTCCGAATATCGGAATGCATCCGATATAGTCGGCAAGAGCGCCCGCATCTTGTATCGCTCCAGCCACTCCAACACCTCTTTCTTTACGACAGAAGTATCGTGAACCTCCATGGGACACCTATCCGCATCATCCCACTACTGCACCAACATTTCATAATTAGGAGGTGGCGCCATACAGATGGCAATCGCTTTAACAACCTCGGCTATCGAGACGCAACCCTGATGGAGATGCATTGGCCAATTTATTAAAATCGTTGAGAAATATACCTGTTGCGGATTTACTGCCGCGCAACCCAGCTCCGAGCAATCGATTCCAATGAAGATCGACGTGGATTGATGTTGCTTCCGGGTGCCTACATGGCGCCTGAACACAAAGGAAAAAATAGCAATTCAATTTAAATACAAACACTCAACCCATTGAATTATATGAATTTACAAAATTCAAAGCGCCTTCACACATCCGGATCCGGAATCCGCGCCGACTGAATCACGACCAGCGTATCGCCCGCCTCGATCCGGCACGGCGGATCCTCGTAGAACGACTGAATCTTCCCGCAGCGATCGAGCCCGACGATGATCACGCCCGGCACGACGTTCGTCATGCAGCCGATCTCGTGCGGCAACGCCTCGCGCTCCAGCAGCGTCGCCCGCCCGCGCGTCGACAGCATGTCGTTCACGAACGGCACGATGTAGCGGCTATGCACCGCATCGGCGAGCAGCAGCGCACCGATCTTCGTCGACGACACGATCACGTCCGCGCCCGCCTGCCGCAACTGCCGCTGATACAGGTTCTCCTGGATCCGCACGACGATCTTCGTCTCGGGCGCGATGCTGCGCACCGACAGCGTCAGCAGGATCGCGGTCGGATCGTCGGTCACCGAGATGATCACGGCCTTCGCCGCACGCACCTGCGCCTGCTGCAGCAGGTCTTCATGCGCGGGATCGCCGAGCAGCCCCGTCACGCCGAGCGACGTCGCGGCCTCTAGCGCCTGTTGCTGCGCATCGATCACGATGATCGTCGACGGATCGACACCGCTCTCGAGCAGTTCGCGCACGGCGATCGACCCCGACAGGCCATAACCACACACGACGATGTGATCGGACAGTTGCTTCTGCAGGCGTTTCATGCGGAATTCCTCGATGACGCGCTGGATCACGAACTGATACGCCGTGCCCAGGAAGATGAACCAGATACCGATGCGGATCGGTACGATGAAGAACGCATCGATCAGACGCGCGCGCGCCGTGACCGGCACGATGTCGCCGTAGCCGACCGTCGCGACCGTGACCATCGTGAAGTACACGAGATCGGCGACGTTCATCGGCGTGCTCTTGGTCGAATCGCGCAGACCGTCGCGATCGAGATACAGCACGAGAAACGCGAGCATGCACAGCATCACGACCGCGCCGAGACGGAACAGCAGCGTGCGCCGCGGCGAGGTCGCGGGGCGCGTGAACAGCGTGCGTGCACGCGGCGCCTGCCACGGATTGCGAGCACGACGCAGGCGGGCGCGCAACGAGCGGTGTTTGGCGGAAGGCGTTGCCAACGGGGAATCTCCTGAAGGATGCGGGCTCGATTCTACGACGGGAACGCGCGGCCCCGTCCGCTACAGCATGCTGCGCGGGCGGACCATCGTTCCGTCTGCGAAACGCCGTGCACGGAACGCCGACAGATCGAGCGACGGCTCGCCCGTATCGACCCATTCGGCCAGCAGCCGCCCGACGATCGGCCCCATCGCGAAGCCGTGCCCGCAGAACCCGGTCGCGATCGCGAGCCCGGACGGCGTGCCGGGCGCGTCGATCACGGGGATCCCGTCGGGCAGCACGTCGATCAGGCCGGCCCATGCCTCGACGATCTGCGCGTCCTTCAGCGCGGGGAAAATCGCCTTCAGTTTCGCGAGCGCGCGCGGCGCATGCGCGCGATTCGGCTGTGGCTGCGGATCGCGCGGCTCGATCGGCCCGGTTGTGCCGCCGATGCGCACGCATGCATCGCGCCATGCCGCCGCATTCAGGCGCAACCGGAATTTCTCGCGCTGTGACCAGAACTCCGGCCAGAACAGGCTCAAGCCGCGCAGATGGCCGAGCGTCAGGTCGACGTCGACCTGCATGTCGTCGGCGAGATTGATCGCGCCGTTCTTGCGTTGCCGAATACCGAGGCCATGCCCCCAGATCGTCGATGCGGATACGTCGGGCAGCACGTTGGTGCGCATGCACGTGCCGCGCACGGCCTGCTGCGGCAGACGGATGCCGACACCGTCGAGCAGCCGGAAGCTGGTCGCGCCGGCTGCGCAGATCACCCGCCGCGTGCGGATCGCGCCACGCTCGGTCACGACGCCGACGACCGCGCCGCCGGCCGTCTCGATCGCCGTCACGCCGCAGCCTTCGAAGAACCGTGCGCCGGCTTCGATTGCGCGCGCCGCGAACGCGGCGGCCACGCGGCGCGGCTCGGCCTGCCCGTCGGTCGCGGTGTACAACCCGCCGAGCGTGCGCGCTTGCGTCGACAGGCCGGTCACACGCTCGTCGATCTCCGCACGCGTCAGCGTGCGCGTGTCGAGCCCGTGCTCGCGCGCGACGGCGAGCCACGCCTGGAACGACGCCCAGTCCTCTTCGTTGTCCGCCATATAAAGGCAACCGCCCTGCCGCCATTCGAGGTCGAAGCCGAGCGCCTGCTCGAGCCCCTCCCAGATCCGCATGCCGGCCATCATCAGCGGCACTTCGGCGGACTCGCGGCCCTGCTGCCGCACGAAGCCCCACGCGCGAGTGGATTGCTGACCGGCGATGCGCGACTTGTCGAGCACGACGGCCTTCAGGCCGCGCAGGCCAAGGTAGTACGCGGCCGCGCAGCCCATGATGCCGGCGCCGGCGATCACGATGTCGGCGTCGGCGGGAAACGCCGTGTCGGCGTACGTCAATGCGTCGTGCAGCGGATAGGTTGTCGTCATTGTTCTCGGTTGGCGTCGATACATCCGGCACATCCATCGACGTTCGCGATGGCGCGCACCGGATCATGCTGTGATGTTCGGAATGGAGTTGGCGAACGTGCGGAGCCGATGCACGAGCCGCAATGCCCGCTGGCAGCAGCCGCGCTGCCGGACATTACGACCGTGGGCCGTCCCCGTTTTTTCGCCTTGACGGCGCTATGTTACCGCGCGATAAACTGTACATCCATACAGTATCTCTGCGGTAAAAATGATCCTCCCCCCATTCGATCCTCCGAAGCTGAACGACCTCACCGAATGGTGGACACAGTGCACCTATGCAGACGTCCAGCGCCTGATACTCGAAGTGCAGCATCTCCGTCTGACGCTGTGGGAACTGAAGGCTCACGTCGCGGATGCATCGCGCCGGATCCGCGCGCTCGATCCAGCCATGCTCGCGCACGGCTCCGCGCTGCGGCGGCTGACTTACCTGCTCGAGAAGGAAATCGAGCGCGCGCACCCGATCGGTCGCTCGCGCGACGTGTATGCACCGTTTTCAGATGAGTGGCGCGCCCGCGAAGCGCTGCGCTGTGCGTTGCGCGTGCAGCCCGAACCCGCGGAAGCAGGTACGCTCCCGCGCGCGATTCCGGAATTTCAGCGCGTCACCTGGGCCGAGCTTCGCGATCGCTGGCGTCACCTGAGCGACAGGCAATCGAGCCGGCAGAACGTCGAGCAACGCATGGTGCTTGAGATCGCGCGTCAGCGATCCGTGATTCTCGCGCGGGCGAGGAAACTCGTCGATGCTGCGATAGCCGAAGCGGCGGCAGAAGGAAAGCAGTTGTTTGCGCTCGATCAACTCAAGCGGCTGCTGTCCGTCGAGCGGGAGGATGGCGAGCCGTTCACGTACATGCCGGCGTAAGGCGATTGCATTCGGTTGCAGAAATCGAATCGCGCGTATTGGCAGCGAATATTCGCGTCGATCTATCTATTAGCACTTCTTAAAACAAACAAATACGTTGCCCGCCATGCAATCGAGGACCTTACGTCGCTTCGCCGATTGATACCTGATCGAAGGGGAAGAAATGATGCGGTTGTCCCAGGATGGGAGCATCACAAGAACGGCTGCCGTACCCAAAGCATCCGCGCCGTCACCGGTTTTCTGGAAGCCTGCGACGCCGGACCTGCGTGACTTTTTTCGCCGTGGCCGCGCTGCAGGGGTTGCTGTCGCGAGACGTCGGCCGCAACGTGTCGACGACCGCCGACTACGAATCCAGGCGTGCGGTCACGGCTTATCGGCTCGAACTCACGTCGCTGAAGGCGCGATGATTGCAGGACGTGGTCGGAGCGATCCCGGCGTACCGGCATCCGTGTGATCAGTGTGAATAGCGCAATCTGGCGCCTGTCGCGCGGTCGTATGGCCGAAGCCGCGCAAGCTGTTCGATCGACATCGCGACGACTTCGAGCACATGCCGGGCGATTTCGTCGTCCGCCATACCGGCGTTGACGTATTGTTCGATGCTCATCGTACGCGGCGGATGGCTGCCCGCTTCGTCGTCGACGATGTAAATTCTGGCGGTACGACACTCCAGCGACAACATGACCTGGACAGTTTTACCGTGAACGGCGGTCTGCATGGACAAGGTGGTCATTCGCAGTCTCCGGTTGCGTTGCCGTCAATCGATTGCCGAACGATACCTCACAACACGGGGAATGAATCTACAAACTTCCCCGGGTATTGACAACGATCAGAGATGAATGCGGGCTGGCCGCGCATTGCTATCCGCGGATCGACCGCGTTCACGTCGCGGGACATCGCTCGACATGACGATCCAGACGTAGTAGCGATGCCAAGGCTTGATGGCGCGATGGCGCGCGCTGTCCACACAGTGCATGGGCGTCCGTCGTGTCTTTCGCTTTGAATGGCCCCCGTCCAGGGCCCGGTGGCACACAATGCGGCGCCTGCTGGTCATGCCGGCACCCGTCTTGCACGGGCGACGACGCGCTACGCGTAGCGGCTCAACCACTCTTCGGAGAATTTTTTCGCATAGGCGACGGCTTCGGCTTCCGTGTCGAATTCGCCCAGCTTGCGGAATGCCGCCTCGCGGCTGAAACCCAGCTTCGTGACTTCGACCTGGGCGGCGTACTTGCCGTCCTCCGTCACGCGCGGTTCGCAGTTCATCTCGTACCCGCGCATCACAAATTTCTTCTGCATCGCTTCAACGCTTTTTTGAGACGGGGGAATCGTAGCATGGTGCCCCGCCGCGTTCATGCCCTCTCGAAAAGGATCCGTATCAGACTCGTTAGAGATTAGAGTAAACCATCAAACGATCTGCGTATAAGATGCTGTTCCGCCCGACCCGGCGCGCGATGTCATGTAAAAATTTGTCGCCGGCGCGGCGGCACGACGCCGCAGTCCGGGACGTGTATACGCCCTGCCCTGGTGCATTCCGTCGGCCGCGCGATCCCGATTACGGGCCGCCTCGCGAGGAATCGTGTCCCGGCACCTCGCAATCCGCGCGGCAAGGTTGCAAACGGGCCAGTGGCCCCCGGCGCACGCCCCGGGGCCAGGCGTAACGTCGTGACACACCTTTCACAGAAACGCACCTTTCGCGACATGGAATGACAGCCGTTTTGCGGTAAAGTTATCTTTTCCGCGCGTGGCCGGTCGGCTCGCCACTGGACGTCGTCAAGACTGTCCGCCGAGACTGCCGCAAGGCGTCGTTCTGAACGTCACGATCCGTTCCCGTAGCATGACCACTGAAGCAATCACCACGGATTCCCTCGCGGTTGCCGAGCGCGTGCGCGAGTTGATGACCCGCAACGGCATCGGCAAGCGCCAGCAGACCACCGAGCTGTGCCGCATCCTCGACCTGAGCTTTTCGCAAGGTCACCGCAAACTGCGCGGCAGCAGCCCCTGGACGCTCGCGCAGATCAAGAAAGTCGCCGAAGCCTACGGCGAGCCCGCCGCTCAACTGTTCGGCGCGCAGACGCTCGACCCCGGCATGGTCGGCGCCTATTCGCAGGAAGCCGTCCTGTACGCCGGCGTCGCCGAAATTCCGTGCACCGTCTGGATCGGCGCGCCGCTCGAAGCCGGCGCGCGCCCCGAGTTCGTCGCATACGAACAGAACGGCCGCTGGCGCGTGCTGCGCCATACGGGCGTGCTGTACCAGAACGCATACGACGTGCACAAGATCGAGATCTATCCGCGCCGCGCGGAGAGCGACAAGCTCGTCGTCGCGGTGATCGATCCCGATCGCGTCAGCGCGACCGAGCTGTGCCGCTATCTCGAGTTGCAGGGTTTCTCGACGGCCACGTTCGACGGCCTCGCGCCGTTCGTCGACGCGCTGCAGGGCCAGGCGTTCGACGCAGTCGTCACCGAATGGCTGTTCGACGACAGCACGGCCGCCACCGCGATCAAGGCGGTGCGCACGTCCGACAATCCGGGCGCGCCGATCTTCGTGCTGACGGGCGACCTGCTCACAGGTCGCGCGAGCGAAGTGGACATCAGCGAAGTGATCCGCGCGTTCGACGTCGTCTGCTACGAAAAACCCGCGCGCATGGCGATCCTCAGCGCCGATCTCGCGAAACGGCTCGCACGCGGGTAATTCCCGCACGCCGATACGCCTCCTTCGCATCGCCGACGCTCGCTCGGCGCGGCGGTCGTGAACGGGTTCCTCAGTACAATAGCCGAACCCCGTTCACGACCGGCATCCGCCGCCCGACTCCATGGCCCGCCTCATCCCCGACGACTGGAAAAGCCTCGCCGCCACCGGCGCGGCCGAACGCGAGCGCGAGACGCTTGCCGCGCTCGAACACGCGCTGCCGGACAGCTACACCGTCTACCACGGCGTGCACTGGACGCGTGCCGAACAGGGCTTCTCGGTGTTCGGCGAAGCGGCGTTCGTCGTCGTGAGCCCGGCCGGCCGCGTGCTGCTGATCGAGCAGAAGGCCGGCTTCCTGCGCGAAACGCCGAAGGGCCTCGTGAAGGTCTACCTGCAGAAGGAGCGCAACGTCCCGATCCAGCTCGCGCGCACGCAGGAGACGCTGCACCGGCGGCTGACCGCCGCGCTCGGCGCGGGCGTCTATGGCGTCGAGGCGCTGCTGTACTGCCCCGACTACTCGATCCGCGAGACGGCGATTGCGGGCGTCGCGGCCGATCGCATCGTCGACGCGTCACGCAAGGCGCAGCTCGCGCAGGTGATTCTGCAGATCCTGCCCGAGCACGACGACGCATTGCCGAACGCCGCGAAGCTGCATCATTTCCTCGCGGACGAGCTGGCGCTCACGCCCGACACGAGCGCACTCGTCGGGCAGGCCGGCACGCTCGTCACGCGGCTGTCGGGCGGGCTCGCGGCGTGGGCGCGGCAGCTCGAGTTCGCACCATTCCGTCTGCGCGTGACGGGCACCGCGGGGTCGGGCAAGACACAGCTCGCGGTGCAGGTGATGCGCGATGCGGTCGCGGCCGACAAGCGCGTGCTCTACGTGTGTTTCAACCGGCCGCTCGCCGACTACATCGCGCGCATCGCGCCGCCCGGCGCGAAGATCGCGAACTACCATCAGCTGTGCGACTGGGTGGCCCGCGACGGCGGCTATACGCCCGACTTCGACGCGCCGGGCGCGTTCGAACGGCTCGAGGCTCGCTTTGCGGAAGCGCCGATTCCGGAACGCTGGCGCTTCGATGTGCTGATCGTCGACGAAGGACAGGATTTCCACGCGCCGTGGGCGACGGCGCTGGAGCGCCTGCTGGTGCCAGACGGCGCATGGTGGTGGCTGGAAGACCCGCTGCAGAACCTCTATCTGCGCGAGCCCGTCGCGCTGCCCGGCTGGGTCACGCTGAAGGCGATGACGAACTACCGCAGCCCACGCGATCTGCTTGAATTCGTGCGCGACGTCGTCGGCCGCGTCGAACCACTCGCGGCGGAACTACGCTCGGGCAGCCCGTTCGACGGTTCCGATCCGTCGGTGTCGTCATACGGGGAAGACGGCGCTTCCGGCGATGCGCTCGCCGAAGCCTGCATCGACGCGACCAAGCGCGCGATCACGCACGCGTTGTCGCTCGGCTTCCGCAAGCAGGACATCGCGGTGCTGTCGTATCGCGGCCGCGAAAGCTCGGTGCTCGCGCGGCTCGACCAGCTCGGGCCGCACCGGGTCAAGCACTTCACCGGCAAGTACGATCTGTTCGGCAACCCGGAATATCGCGAAGGCGACGTGCTGCTCGATTCGATCTACCGCTTCAAGGGGCAATCGGCGCCGTGCGTGATCCTGACCGAGATCGACTTCGATACGCTCGATGCGCGCGCGGCACGCAAGCTGTTCGTCGGGGCAACGCGCGCGACGATGAAGCTGCTGCTCGTCGCGTCGGTACGGTCAGCCGCTCAACTGGGCGGTTGACGCGGCAGGAAGACTGTTCAACCGCGCGGACGATCTTCCGCATCATGCTCGATGAAACAATCCGGCACATTTCTTTCTGCCCGCTACCCTTATCCACTCGCCTTTCGGGCTGTTCCGGCAACACCTGACGGTTCATCCGCTTGCAGCCTGCCATTACGATGCCAGGCCATTCGTTGCAAGCGGAATATTCGATGGCCGACGTCAAGAAGGTGCCTTACTACAAGCCGCAGAAAGGGTTGTTCGGATCGGAGTTGAAGGAATACAAGGGAGTTCAAGGATGCATTCCCCTTGATACTCAAAAAAGCGTGTCATTCGATCGGCCCGCTCCGGGGGCAAAGCCGCCGCCCGCTCATCCCGAGCCGATTTCGCGCGCGCCGAAGACTCCGCCGCAAAGTGTGGCGCCTCGATCGCTGCCGAAAACCGATCCGGCAATAGCGAAAGAATCGCCAAGGCAACCAGAGTCGGAAGTTTGCGAAAACCCGCCGCCTTTCGACCTCCAGGACGTACCCATTGCGATGGACAATCTAGGCTGGAAGGTTTCCGCCAGACTCGCGCGAATCTGGTTTGCGGGTGCAGCACATACCTACAATGACGACCCAACGTCACCTCAGCCATTAAATGACGACAGCATCACACTCGACTGGACGTTGAAATTTGGCAACATCCGGAGGAAATTCGAACATCTCCTTGCGAACGGCATTTATAGCAGGCGATCCGTAAAAACAGCGATAGATATCATCAAGCCCTTCGTCAAAAATCTCCTTCTCGAAAGAAATTCGACATTCAATTTCAATACCTCACAATCAACCGACAACTTACTCAAATTTCATAACGATTGGCAATTTCAGATGCTATCGATAAGAAACTGGGACACACTGGAAAATTTTGCCCCAACAGATCTGACGGGAGCACTGGCCAACTTCAACATCTACATCGCCATAGGGAATGTCGAAATTACGAGTGAAAAATACTTCAAGTACGAGAAATCAGGGAACTTGTACTGCATCAATGCAGTCGGAAAAATCACGCACATCTACGCTTACGTGAAAGACAATTACTCATTCAACGGAAAGCAGTATTTGGGACATTGGAACAGGCACGGGGTCATCATTGCACCCGGCTCGCTGCTCACCAGTTCCAGCTCGCCGAAGCGGGATTCCGATATCGATATTTGGGCGAAAAGCATCAACAAACCCGTAGACACACGAAAAGGCTTGTTCAGAAATTTCAGAAAATCCGACGTTTACTTTCCAGTCTACAACGCTGACTACGACCGCTGGCGAGAGAGGCATCAACGCGGCAAGGACTTCATGCTATATTCGAAGCCCATCTATCTAAAATTGAAGAAGCCGATCGATCTTGATCTTGGTGAGATATGCAGATTAGAACCATCAGATACGTTGGCCTAGCCATTATTGCCTATATCGGCATCGGCTTGATCATTCACCTTAATCGGCCCACCTATGGGCGTTGCGATTTTTATGATCGCCCCGAAACGCTAGACGGCGGCATAAAAAGCATGGATGGAGTTTCATACCGGTTCACAATGTGTGGCACCGGCGGAAATGATCAGAATGGAACGAATGACAAAATAGAACTGCGGGTTTTCAGTGACAATGGCGAACTCCTGGCCAGACGATATTTCTCCGTGAACTGGTATCACGGAAAGAGTTTTCATCAGCCCTTGAATTATGAGGGCAGCGTGGTTCGCTACATCGACTTGACCGATCAGTCAAACTACGACAAATACCTGACAATTCCACCAAGCAAGTGGGATTGGCTTCGTGCCAGGTTGCCTTTGTTTTGAGCGTATCGAAGTGAACGTACTCCGGGACGGGCACGTGGATGTACGTACATTGACCAGTTCGGAAAGCCCTACGGACGATACCAATCTTCTCGACCGAACCATCGCAACAGCGTGGACCAATCCCACAGTAAAGCGCATCGCAGGCGACACGCCCGAACAACCCCGCTGTCGCCCCGCCCACCCCGCTAACGATCAAGCCACCCGAAACGCCCCCACCGCGCGCCGCAGCCCGTCGGCCTGCTCCTCCAGCGACGCAGCCGCGGCCGCCGCCTGCTCGACCAGCGCCGCGTTCTGCTGCGACACCTGATCCATCTGCGACACCGCGCGGTTCACCTGCTCGATGCCGTCGCGCTGCTCGTTCGACGCGGCCGCGATCTCGGTCATGATGCCCGTCACGCGGCCGATCGCCTGCTGGATGTCCTGCATCGTCGCGCCGGCCACGCCGACCAGTCTCGACCCCGCCGCGACACGCTCGACCGACTCGCCGATCAGCGTGCGGATTTCCTTCGCGGCCGATGCCGAGCGCTGCGCGAGCGTGCGCACTTCGCCTGCGACCACCGCGAAGCCACGGCCCTGCTCGCCCGCGCGCGCGGCTTCGACCGCCGCATTCAACGCGAGGATGTTGGTCTGGAACGCGATGCCCTCGATCGTGCCGATGATGTCGGCCACCTTCTGCGAACTCTGGTCGATCTCGTTCATCGTGCCGATCACTTCGCCGACGACCGTCGCGCCGCGCGTCGCGATCTCGCTCGCGCTGTCCGCGCACGCCTGAGCCTCGAGCGCGTGGTCGGCGTTCTGCTTCACGGTCGCGGTCAGCTGTTCCATGCTCGCTGCCGTCTCCTGCAGCGCGGATGCCTGCTCCTCGGTGCGCTGCGACAGGTCGGTGTTGCCGGCCGCGATCTGGTGCGTCGCGGTCGAGATCGCTTCGGAACCATGGCTGACCTGGCGCACCGTATCGGCGAGGCTGCGCTGCATGCCCGTCACGCCCTTGACCAGTTCGGCCATCTCGTCGCGCGACGACCAGCGCACTTCCGACGTCAGGTCACCGTCCGACAGACGGCGGAAATGCGACAGCAGCCGGTTCACCGGCTGCGTGATCGCGAAATGCAGGCCGACGGCACAGCCGAGACACGCGGCCAGACCGAACGCAATGCCGGCGATCGCGCCCGCGCGCATCCAGCCGTAATAGGTCTGCGCGGTGTCGTACACGTCCTTGCCGCGTGCGGCCTGGTACGCATCGAGCGCATCGGTCGCCTGCGTGAGCCCGACCGACAGCGGCGGCGCAACCGTCATCAACAGCCGGTCGGCGTCGTCGCGGCGTCCCGTGCGGATCGCGTCGATCAGCGGCGTCAACGCCTGCTCGACGAGCGCCTGGCGCGCGGCGTCAAGCCGGGTCGCGAGCGGGCCTTCGTCACCGTCGTGCGGCATGGTCGCATAGGTGCGCCACGCGGCGTCGGCCTTCGCGAGATAGTTCTCGGCCTTCTTGACGAGATCCGGCACTTCCGGGGCCTCCGGATGCAGCAGCGCGCGGTCGAGCGTGGTGCGCACGATCGTCAGGTTCAGGCTGGCGGCGGACAGCGCGGTCTTCGCGGCCAGTTGGCGCGTATAGGCCTCGTCGAGCGCACGGTTCGAACTCTGCATGCCGGTGAGGCCGATCAGGCCCGACACGACGAGCAGCACGGCGACGAGACCGAGCGTGGAAAAAATCCGCGTACGGATCGAGAAACGGGAAAACAGGGCGTTCAGGTTCATGACGGCACGTGAGCGATGAAAAGTGCCGCGGCAATCGGTCCGCGGCACTCTGGATTACGGTTTGCATGCAAGAAACTTGAGCTCGGCCCTCATTCGGGCTGATCGCGATCAATTTTTTCCCGCTGGCAATCTCCCGTTACCGATGCAACAAATCGAGGCTCGGCAGAAATTGACTAGTCAACCAATCGGCTCTATATTTCGATCAATTCACTGCCATGGCAGATATATCGATGAGAACCGATACCCTCCTTGCTCCGCCGGCCGCCGAAGCGGCCCGCCGCGACGCGCCGACCGGGCTGATCGTCGCCGCGCTGCTGCTCGTCATGCTGCTATCCGCGCTCGACCAGACGATCGTGTCGACCGCACTACCGACGATCGTCGGCGAGCTCGGCGGCCTCGACCAGTTGTCGTGGGTCGTCACCGCGTACCTGCTGTCGTCGACGGTCGTGCTGCCGCTGTACGGCAAGCTCGGCGACCTGTACGGCCGCAAGATCGTGCTGCAGGCCGCGATCGTGCTGTTTCTCGCCGGCTCCGCGCTGTGCGGCATCGCGCAGGACATGACGCAGCTGATCGTGCTGCGCGCGCTGCAAGGGCTCGGCGGCGGCGGCCTGATGGTCGTCACGATGGCCGCGATCGGCGACCTGGTACCGCCCGAGCGCCGTGCGCGCTATCAGGGGATGTTCGGCGGCGTGTACGGCCTCGCAACGATCGTCGGGCCGCTGCTCGGCGGTTTCCTCGTCGAACACCTGTCGTGGCGCTGGATCTTCACGATCAACCTGCCGCTCGGCTTTGTCGCGCTCGCGGTGATCGGCATCGCGTTTCGGCCGCACACCGCGCACGTGAAGCACCGGATCGACTACATGGGCGCCGCGTTCCTCGCGACGGCCCTCACCTGCGTGATCCTGTTCACGAGCGAAGGCGGTTCGCTGCTGCCATGGTCGTCGCCGCAGCTATGGATGACGCTCGTGCTCGGCCTGGTCGCGGTCGGCGGCTTCGTCTACGAGGAGCGGCTCGCGGCCGAGCCGATCATGCCGCTCGCACTGTTCCGCCAGCGCACCTTCGTGCTGATGAGCCTGATCGGCTTCGTCGTCGGCATCGCGCTGTTCGGTTCGGTCACGTTCATTCCACTCTATCTGCAGGTCGTGAAGGGCTCGACGCCGTCGCAGGCCGGGATGCAGCTGCTGCCGATGATGGGCGGGATGCTCGCGATGTCGGTCGCGAGCGGCCGGCTGATCTCGCGGCTCGGCACGTATCGCCCGTTTCCGATCGCGGGGACGCTGATTGGCGGCATCGCGATGGCGCTGCTGTCGACGCTGTCGCTCGACACGCCGCTGCACACGATGTACGCGTATATGGCGCTGCTCGGGATCGGGCTCGGCATGGTGATGCCGGTGCTGACGCTCGCGGTGCAGAACACGGTCGAATTCCGGCACATGGGTGTCGCGACATCGGGCGCGACGCTGTTCCGCTCGATCGGCGGCTCGCTCGGCGTCGCCGCGTTCGGCGCGCTGTTCTCGCATGGGCTGCAGTCGCGGATCGCGCAGGCGCTGCCGGCCGGCACGGAGCTGCCGCCCGCGCTCGGGCCGGCAGCCGTGCACCAGTTGCCGGATGCTGTGCGCGATGCGTACCTGCACGCGTTCGCCGGGTCGCTGCATGTGGTGTATCTGGCGGCGGCGGGCGTGATCGCGATCGCATTCGTGCTGGCGTGGTTCGTCGAGAGTACGCCGCTGCGCAAGCATCACTGATCTGCCGGGAAACGGCGGCGCGGCGGCGGCGCCCGCCTGCGGATCGACACCGCGAAGCGATCGCCGTCGTGACTTTCGATCGCCGCGCGGTCCGCCGTCACGGCACCAGCACCACCCCGCCCGTCGTCTGACGCGACTCCAGCAACCGGTGCGCGTCGGCCGCCTGTTCGAGCGGCAGCCGCGCGCCGATTTCCACGTGCATCCCGTCCGCGAGCCGTTCGAGCGTCGCGCGCGCGGCTTCCCGATACCCTTCCACATCACGCGCAATAAAGCCGAGCACGCTTGGCCGCGCGAGCGCAATCGAGCGGGCCGGGCCGAGTTCGTCGAGATCGATCGTCTGCCGCGCGCCGATCGCGGCGACCTGCCCGATGCTCGCGACCATCCCGAACGGCCGGACCGCGCCGAGCGTGCGTGTCAGCACGTCGCCGCCGATCCCGTCGATCGCATAGTCGACGCCCGCGCCGCCGCCGAATGCACGCGCCGTCTGGACAAAGTCCTCCTCGCGATAGTCGACCACCGCTTCCGCTCCATGCGCGCGCACGAGTGCCGCCTTTGCAGCCGAACCGACGGTGCCGATCACCCGCGCACCGAACGCGCGCGCCCACTGCGTCGCCAGCAGCCCGACACCGCCGGCCGCTGCATGCACGAGCACGGTGTCGCCGGCGCGGATCTGCCGCACGCGGTGCAGCAGCATGTAGACGGTGATGCCTTTCAGCAGCCCGGCCGCAGCCGCGTCGTCGCTCACGCCGTCGGGCACGGGCACCACGCGCTCGGCGGGCAGCGTGCGCATGCTCGCGTAGCTGCCGGTCGGCAGCCCCGCATACGCGACGCGCTGGCCCGGAACGAGCGCCGTCACATCGGGGCCGACCGCGTCGATCACGCCGGCCGCCTCGACGCCGAGCGCGTCCGGCAGCGCCGGCAGCGGATGCGCGCCGGTCCTGAAATAGATGTCGACGAAGTTCACGCCGACGGCGGTCTGGCGAATCCGCACCTCGCCGGCACCGGGCGGCACGACGGGTGCATCGACGCGGCGCAGCACGCCGGCGTCGCCGTAGCGGTCGACCCCGATCCGGGTGACGGTGGCTGTCTGGGTCATGACGTTTCCTCGCAATCGAATGAAGTGACACGATCATCCCATCGTGCATAATCGATCGGAATTCCTGTTATTTGCCCATCTACCGTGCAAAATTCGACCGATACGACGCCATCGCCCCCGCTGCCGATGAGTTGGGACGACCTCCGCTATTTCCTCGCGGTGATACGCGGCGGCAGCCTGTCGGCCGCCGCGCGGGCGCTGCAGGTCCAGCATTCGACAGTCGCCCGGCGCATCGACGCGCTGGAGTCCTCGCTCGGCATCCGGCTGTTCGACCGGCTGCCGCGCGGCTGGCCACCGACCGACGAAGGGCTGCATCTCGCCGAGCATGCGGCCCGCGTCGAAGCCGATGTGCATGCGTTCGCGCGTGCCGCGCAGGGAGCGGCGGCGCTCGACGGCGTCGTGCGCGTGTCGGCGTCGCCGGTGTTTGCGAGCCACTTCCTCGCGCCGAGGCTTGCCCGCGCGCAGCGCGCGTGGCCCGCGCTGCGGATCGACCTGATGGGCGAGATGCATGCAGCCAACCTGTACGCACGCGAAGCCGACCTCGCGGTGCGCCTGTCGCGGCCGAGCGAGCCGGGGCTGGCTGCGCGCCGGCTCGGCACCATGCGCTTCGCGCTGTGCGCGTCGCCCGACTGGGCTGCCGCGCCGCCCGACACCTGGGCGTTCCTCGGCTACGACGACGCACTCGCGCAAATGCCGCAACAGCAATGGCTCGAGCGTTTCGCGGCCGGGCGCCGCTTCGCGTTCGTCGCCAACGATCTGGCCGCGCTGCATCGTGCGTGCGTCGCCGGCGCGGGGATCGCGTTGCTGCCGCGCTTTCTCGTCGACGATCCGGCGATGAGCGTGGATGCAGATGCAGGCACGCGGACTGCGGACGTTGCGTCGTCGTCTCTGCGAACTCCGCTCGTCGAACTGATGTCCGTGCCCCGTTGCGATGTCGAGCGCGAGATCTGGCTGGTCGTCCACCCGGACGTGCGGCGCTCGCCGCGCGTGCAGCGCGTCGCGGATGCGATCGCCGACGCGGTTCGCGACGCGGACGGCCACCTGTAGATCCGTACGCCAGGCGCTGCAAGCGCGCGCGGCGACCAACGCCTTTACGGCGCCACCCGACGGCCGGCATAGTAGCAATTTCATCCGCCCGCTCCGCCACCATGCCCGCCGCTCCCGCCTGCGTCGTCCGCGACGCGACCGATGCCGATCTCGACGCCATTCACGCGATCTACGCGCACCACGTGCGCCACAGCGTCGCGTCGTTCGAGGAGACGCCGCCCGATGTCGACGAACTGCGCGCGCGCCGCGACGCCGTGCTGCGTCACGGGCTGCCCTATCTCGTCGCGGAATACGACGGCCGCCTGGCCGGTTACGCCTATGCGACGCCGTATCGCACGCGCAGCGCGTACCGCCACACGATCGAGGATTCGATCTACATCGACGACGCGCAGCGCGGCCGCGGCATCGGCCGCGCGCTGCTCGCGGCACTGATCGCGCGTTGCGAGGCCGGCCCATGGCGGCAGATGATCGCGGTGATCGCCGACGGCGGCACCGGCGGCTCGACGTCGCTGCACCGTGCATTCGGTTTCGAGCCCGCAGGCGTGCTGAAGGCGGTCGGATTCAAGCACGGCCGCTGGATCGATACCGCGCTGATGCAGCGCGCGCTCGGCGACGGCGCACGCACGCTCCCCGCCTCGCCCGAGCCTGTCGCGCCGCGCTAGAATGGCCGCATGTCAAAACAGACTCCAACCATGCCAGACGAGGC
The DNA here is from genome assembly GCF_056930375.1 of Burkholderia sp. 10_S31. Lineage (NCBI taxonomy): Bacteria > Pseudomonadati > Pseudomonadota > Betaproteobacteria > Burkholderiales > Burkholderiaceae > Burkholderia > Burkholderia sp. 10_S31. The sequence goes on along the minus strand of NZ_JBXOWK010000001.1, from coordinate 1,617,474 downwards.
CGCAGCCGATTCCCGCAACGAGTACACGGTCGACGAACTCGCGCGCGTGTCGGACACGACCGTGCGCAACGTTCGGGCATACCAGGATCGCGGGCTGCTCGCCCCGCCCGAGAAGCGCGGGCGCGTCGGCATCTACGACGACACGCACGTCGCCCGCCTGAAGCTGATCAACCACCTGCTCGCACGCGGCTACACGCTGTCGAACATCCAGGACCTGATCATGGCGATCGACGAAGGCCACGACCTGCGCTCGATCCTCGGCCTGGAAAACGCGATCGGCGGCCGCTGGTCGCACGAACTGCCGAAAACCTATTCGCTCGCCGCGCTCGCGCAGATGTTCGGCCCGCAGACGGCGTCGCAACTGTCGCGCGTGACCGAGCTCGGGCTGCTCGAACGGCGCGGCCTGTCGTTCGTCGCGAAAAGCCCCGCGCTGCTCGAGGCAGCGGCCGCGATGACGAAGGAAGGCATCCCGCCGCGCGAACTGCTCGACGTGATCAGCCTCGCACGGCCGCACTTCGACGCGATCGCAAGGCTGCTCGTCGATCTCGTCGTCAAGCGGCTCGACCGCTATGACGAAGGCACGCTTCCGCCGGTGACCGACGTGCCCGCGCTCGTCGATGCGATCTGGCGCCTGCGCCCGCTCGCGGCCGTGTTCGTCGAAGGGGAGACGAACCGCGCGCTCGAGAACGCGGCAAGCGCCTATCTCGGCGGCCGCGTCGCGACGATTCTCGACAGGAAGCTCAGCGACGAAGCGGCGCGGCAGGCCGGTGTGAAGGCGCCGAAAGACGGCGAAGGCTAGGCCACGCTGCTGCTGCGGGTTCGCGGGCACAACACCGCGAAACGACGAGACGCACACATCGCGATCACCAAACAGCCGGCGGCACGCAATGCCCGCCGGCTGTTCTTTTTCGATCCCGCCGCATCGGTGCGCCCCAGATCGCCGAGCCTCCGCAACCTAGAAGGATTCGCCGGTTTTCCCGCCCCCGTTCTTCCGGATAATGGCCTGCAGCCGCGCCCCCAACCGCGCGCCGTCCAGCGCAGACAACAACAATCCGGAGACACCCGCCTTGCTCGCCACGCTTCCCGCCGCCTATCGCCGGCTCTGGCCGCTCGCCGTCACCGCCGCGCTGCTGTATGGGCTGTCGCTCGCCGCCGCGCCCTATCCCGGCCAGGCGGCCGCGAAAGCCGCGATGGGCCTCCTGCTGCTCGCGGCCGGCAGCACCTGCGCGGCACCACGCGAGCGTGCGTGGCTGTGCGCGGCGCTCGCGACGGCCGTGCTCGGCGACGTGCTGCTCGCGCTGCCCGAGTGGCCGCTGTCGTTCGTCCTCGGTCTCGGCGCATTCCTGCTCACGCATTTGTGCTACTGCACGATCTTCATGCGCTGGCGCGCGCGGCCGCACGGCTGGCGCATCGGCGCGCTGATCGGGCTATGGATCGCCGCACCGGCGTTCTACGCGGCATTCCTTCCGCACTTGGGCGAGCTGCTCGCACCGGTCGCCGTCTACATGCTCGTGCTGTGCGCGATGGCGAGCTTCGCGCTCGCGGCCCGCACGCGCGGCCCGCTGGTCGCCATCGGCAGCCTGATCTTCGTCGGCTCCGACACGCTGATCGGCGTCGGGCGCTTCCTCGGCGGCTTTCCCGGCATCGGTTACCTGATCTGGGGCCTCTACGCGCTTGCGCAGGTCACGATCGTCGCCGGGGTTTTCCATGAGGCGGCCGCCCGCTCGATCCGTCCCCGATAGTGTTTCAAACAAGCCGTCGCGCGCCGCCGGCCTCGTCTCCCGCCTCGGCCGCCCTGCCGACGGCCGTTTCCGCGCATCCCGTCATGCGGAACCCGCCCTGTTCCAAACCCCGCTCAGCCTTTTCCCGCACGGCTTCCGGCCCTTAGAGCGCCGCTTCTAGCCTCTTGCGGTTTCCAGGCTCGCCCACTATCGTTACATCACACAATGTAACATTAGAAAATGAGCCAAATCGGAGACACCCGGATGAATGCTCGCACGTTGCCTTTCGGCCCGCCCGGCCACGACGGCCTGGACGAAACCACCGACATCGCCATCATCGGCACCGGCTTCGCCGGTCTCGGGATGGCCATCCGCCTGCGGCAGACAGGCGTGACCGACTTCGTCGCCCTCGAGAAGGCCGCGTCGGTCGGCGGCACGTGGCGCGACAATCATTACCCCGGGTGTGCATGCGACGTGCAATCGCACGTCTATTCGTTCTCGTTCGCGCCGAACCCGCGCTGGACGCGCATGTTCGCGCCGCAGCCGGAGATTCGCGCATATCTGGAAGACTGCGTGCAGCGCTTCGGCGTCGGCCCGCACCTGCGCCTGAACCACGCGCTGCAGCGCGCCGAATACGACGAAGCCGCGCAACGCTGGCGCCTCACGTTCGCGAACGGCAAGCGGCTGTCGGCGCGCGTGCTGGTGTCGGGGATGGGCGGCCTGTCGCGCGCCGCGCTGCCGGCGATTCCCGGCGTCGAGAACTTCAAGGGCCGCGCGTTCCATTCGCAGCAGTGGGATCACGACTATGCGCTCGAAGGCAAGCGCGTCGCGGTAATCGGCACCGGCGCGAGCGCGATCCAGTTCGTGCCGCAGATCGCGCCGCGCGTGAAGGCACTCGCGCTGTTCCAGCGCACCCCGCCGTGGATCATGCCGAAGCCCGACCGCAACCTGACCGGGTTCGAGAAATGGCTGTTCCGCACGCTGCCGTTCACGCAGAAGGCCGTGCGCAGCAGCATCTACTGGATGCTCGAATCGCGCGTGCTCGGCTTCGCGATCCATCCGTCGCTGATGAAGAACGTGCAGAAGCTCGCGCTGCGCCACATCCGCAAGCAGATTCCCGATCCGGCGCTACGCGAGACCGTCACGCCGAACTACACGCTCGGCTGCAAGCGCGTGCTGATCTCGAACGACTACTACCCGGCGCTGTCACGCAAGAACGTCGACGTGATCACGACCGGCATCGACCACATCGAAGCCGACGCGGTCGTGACGACCGACGGCAAGCGTCATGAAGTCGACTGCCTGATCTACGGCACAGGCTTCCAGGTTGCCGATCCGTATCCGCGCGGCGCGATCATCGGCCGCGGCGGGCTCGACATCGTCGACGCCTGGCGCGACGGCGCGCACGCGTATCTCGGCTCGACGCTGCCGGGCTACCCGAACTTCTTCATGATCGTCGGCCCGAACACGGGCCTCGGCCACAACTCGATGGTGTTCATGATCGAGTCGCAGATCGAATACATCCTCGGCGCGCTGCAGGCGATGCATCGCGAACGCGCGGATGCGATCGAGGTGCGCCCGCTCGTCGAGGCGCAGTTCAACAGCGACCTGCAGGGCAAGCTCAAGAAGGCGATCTGGTCGACGGGCGGCTGCAAGAGCTGGTACCTCGATCCGCGCACCGGCAAGAACACGACGCTGTGGCCGGGCTTCACCTGGCGCTTCCGCCAGGCGACCGCGCACTTCTCGATCGCCGATTACCACGCGTATCGCGCACCGCAACACGACACGACCGCGCGGCCCGTCGCCGCGCCCGCCGCTTCCGCTTCGACTTCCACGTCCGTCGAAGCGGCCTGAGCCAGACCAGGAGCCACCGACATGAGAGATTTCCCCAACAAGGTCGCCGCGATCACGGGCGCAGGTTCGGGCATGGGCCGCTCGCTCGCGCTCCAGCTCGCGCAGGCCGGCTGCCACGTGTCGCTCGCCGACAAGAACGGCGTCGGCCTCGCCGAAACCGAGCGGATCGTCCGCGCGATCGCGCCGAACGTGCGCGTATCGACGCGCGTGCTGGACGTCGGCGACCGCGACGCGATGTTCGCGTGGGCCGACGACACCGCGAAGGAACACGGCAAGGTCAACCTGATCTTCAACAACGCGGGCGTCGCGCTGTCGAGCACGATCGAAGGGATGGAATACAGCGATCTCGAGTGGATCGTGAACATCAACTTCTGGGGCGTCGTGCACGGCACGAAGGCGTTCCTGCCGCACCTGAAGGCATCGGGCGACGGCCACGTGATCAACACGTCGAGCATTTTCGGGATCTTCGCGCAGCCGGGCATGAGCGGCTACAACGCGACCAAGTTCGCGGTGCGCGGCTTCACCGAATCGCTGCGGGAGGAGCTCGACATGATGAAGTGCGGCGTGTCCGCCACATGCGTGCACCCCGGCGGCATCCGCACCAACATCGCGCAATCGAGCCGCGTCGCGAAGAACATGGTCGGCTTCATCGTCGAGAGCGAGCAGCAAGGCAAGGACAGCTTCGAGAAGTTCTTCATCACGACCGCCGACGAAGCCGCGCGCACGATCCTCGCCGGCGTGCGCAAGAACAAGCGCCGCGTGCTGATCGGCCGAGACGCGAAAGGCGCGGACTGGATGGCGCGCATCCTGCCGGCCGCGTACCAGGCGCTCGTCGTGCTCGTGACGCGCCGCGAAGCCGCGAAGGCCCGTCGCGCGGCTGTTCGCTACGGCGCGCCCGCGGCCGCCCCGCTTCACGCCACCTACAACAACGCAGGCAATCAGGGAGGAGAACAATCATGACGACCCCGAACATGATGCCCGTGCGGCGCGACATCCGGTTCGCGCTGCCGCCCGAGCGCGCGAAGGACTGGCATGTCCAGGGCGTGCCGGTCACCCACTTCATGAACGCGCTGTCGCTGCTGTTCCCGGCCGGCGAGCGCTTCTTCATGGATTCGGTGCGCAACTACCGCGACCGCATCGAGGATCCGGCGCTGAAGAAGCAGGTGCTCGGCTTCATCGGCCAGGAAGCGATGCACACCCGCGAGCACATCGAGTACAACGATCTGCTGCAGTCGTCCGGCCTGCCCGCGCACAAGCTCGACAAGCGGCTGTGGACGATCCTCGGCTTCTTCAAGAAGACGCTGCCGCATTCGATGCAGCTCGCGATCACCATCGCGCTCGAGCATTACACGGCGATCCTCGCGAACCAGCTGCTGTCGGGACACGAACACCGGATCGACGGGTCCGTAGAAGGCTACCAGCAGATGTGGATGTGGCACGCGATGGAGGAAACCGAGCACAAGGCGGTGTCGTACGACGTATGGAACGCAGTGACGAAGCCGGGCCTCGGCAGCTACCTGCTGCGCACCAGCACGATGCTGCTCACGACCGTGATGTTCTGGACGATCGTGTTCGACTTCCACGTGCGGCTGATGCTGTCGCACCGTCGCAAGCACGGCAGGTTCGGTGGCATGTGGCGCCTCGTGAAGTATCTGTACGGCCCGAGGACCGGCGTGTTCCCGAGCATCGCGCGCGAATGGCTCGACTACTTCCGTCCTGGCTTCCACCCGTGGGACCACGACAACCATCAGTACCTGCAGGGGCTCGACACGCTGCTCGCGAACATCGACGCGACCAACGCGCGCTACGCGGCGCAGGCCGCCCCGCGCCGCGTGCCGCTGCATCCGGTTGCCCAGGCATGACGTCATGGCGCGCGCACACGAGATGCTGACCGTCCGCTCCGGCGACGTGAAACTCGCCGTCTACGTCAGCGGCCCGCGGCGCGCGCCGCCGCTGATCCTCGTGCACGGCTATCCCGATTCGGCTGCCGTATGGGCGCCGGTTCGCGCGCGGCTCGCGAAGCGCTATCGCGTGATCGCCTACGACGTGCGCGGCGCCGGGGCATCCGATGCGCCGCGCCGCCGCGCGGACTACGCGCTCGCGCGGCTCGCGGAGGACCTGAAGGCCGTCGCCGACGCGACCTGCGGCAACCGGCCGTTTCATCTGGTCGGTCACGACTGGGGGTCGATCCAGTGCTGGGAGGCCGTGACCGATCCCGCGTTCCGCGGCCGGATCGCGTCGTACACGTCGATTTCCGGCCCCTGCCTCGACCACGTGTTCCGCGCGAAGATGCGGCTCAAGCAGAGCCTGAAGTCGTGGTACATCGCGTTCTTCCACCTGCCGGTCGTGCCGTCGCTGGTGTGGGGGCTCGGCGGCGCCGCGCTGTGGCCGCGCTGGCTGCAGCTGACCGAACGCGTGCGACCCGAGCGCGATCCGGCGCAACTGAAGAACGCGCTGAACGGGTTGCAGTTGTACCGCGCGAATTTCCTCGCACGGGCGCGAAAGCCGCGCGAGCGGTATGCGCAGGCGCCGGTGCAGATCCTCGTGCCGGTGCGCGACCGCTACGTGACGCCAGAGATGTCGGTCGGTCTCGAGCGCTGGCTCGGCGAGCACGTGCGCGAAGAAATCGACGGCGCGCACTGGATCGTCGTGCGCAATCCGGAGCTGATCGCGGCGCGGATCGACCGGTTTGCGGCGGCGCAGGAGAAGCCGGCCGTCACGGCGACGGCAGCGGGAACGGGAACGGCAGCGGCCGTTCAGCGCAACGTCGGCAGGCGCTTGAACAGCGTTTCGTAGTCGATCACGAGCCCGTCGGCGTCGATGTCCATCTCCGCCGTGAAATTCCGGAAGATGCCTTCGTAGCGATAGCGCCGGCCGGGCTCGAGGCACGCATAGGCCTGCTTGACCGGCGCGACGGTCAAATCCGGCGTCGAGATGTACGCGACGTCGATCGGTCGCCGCTCGCCGCGCGCGAGACCGAGGCGGCCGATCGGCAGCGAATTCGTGAACGGCGTCGCCGCGATGTCGATGTCGACGCAGCCATCCAGTTCCGGCAGCGCGCGGCCTGAACCGTCACGCCAGTGCCCGGCGCCGTCGCCGTGCAGTTCGAGCGTGCCGCCGCCCATCACCTTGAGCACCGCATGCCTGACCCGCCACTGCGGATCGCACTCGACCCGGTACGCGAGCCCGTACGCGCGGCCGTACCGCTGGCCGACCACGGCGCTTTCGACGACGATGCCGGTTTCACTCCGATCGAACGTCAGGTGTTCGATTCCGTCGCCCTCGAGCGACGCCCAGCGCAGTTCACGCATCGTTCCGCCTCCTCGTTGCCCCACAAAACGATAACGCGTCAGCCCGCGCACGAAAACAATCGCGATGATCCAAATTTGCTACCAAACCGCGCAGTTCTCGCGAAACCGCTAACACACGTGTTCCGAATACGCGCCGGCCGCCTCTCTGCGCCCCAATTCAGGGCACCCATCCCAAATCCTGACTATCCAGAATTCCCTATTCCGGGGCATGGGATTGTGTCCTATGCTCGCGGCACGTCCTGTTCCGCCGCTGCCATGCCAACCGCCCGCCCCGCTTCGCCGTCGATCGATCTGCGCATCCTGCTGCGCGGCATCGGACAGATCGTGCTGCAGGCGAACGCGTTCACCGGCGCGATGCTGGTTGCCGCACTCGCGCTGACCGACCTGCGGCTCGCGTGCGCGGCGCTGGTCGGCGCGGCCGCCGCCAACCTGACCGCGGTGCTGACCGGCGCGCCGCGCCGCGACGTCGAACAGGGTCTGCACGGCTTCAACGGCGCGCTCGCCGCGCTGGTGGCCGTCCTCTTTGCACCCGTCCCGCTGGCGGCGCTCGCGCTGGTGCCGCTCGCCGCGATCGGCGCCGCGCTCGTGCAGCGCGCGATGCGCACCCCGCTCGCGAAATGGCGCCAGTGCCCGTATTCGAGTCCGTGCCTCGCAGCCACCGCACTGTGGCTGCCGTTTGTCGCGGCGCAGCATGCGAGCGATGCCGCGGCGGGCGCGGCATTGACGCTTTCCTCCGTCGCCGCCGCACTACTGTCGGGCGTCGCGCAAACCACCTTCGCACAGGGCGCGTGGGCCGGCATGCTGATCGTCGCCGGCATCGCGGCCGCCTCCGGCCGCGCGGCCGCGTTCGCGCTCGGCGGCGCGATCGTGTCGACCGTGCTGCTGGTCGCGCTCGGTGCCGACGGCGCAGTGTTCACCGACGGCCTGCTCGGCTTCAACGGCGCGCTTGCCGCGCTTGCGTTGATGTCGCGCGGCACGCGCGCGGCGCTCGCGGCGGCGGCACTGGCCGCGCTGATCCAGTGGCTCGCGATGCATGCGGGCCTCACCGCGCTCACGGCCCCGTTCGCACTCGCGTCGTGGATCACGGTAGCCGTCGCGCGCCGCTTTACCCTCGGAGAACCCGATGTCGTCATTCGCACACCGTCCTGACGCCGTGAAGCCCGGCGGCCCGATCTCGGACGCCGAGCGCCGGCTGCGCGTCGATCTCGCCGCCGCCTATCGCCTGGTCGCGCTGAACGGCTGGGACGACCTGATCTACACGCATCTTTCCGCGGCGGTGCCAGGCGAACCCGGCCATTTCCTGATCAACCCGTTCGGCCTCACGTTCGACGAAGTCCGTGCATCGAATCTCGTGAAGATCGACGTGGCCGGCAACCGGATCGGCGACAGCGAGCATGCGGTCAACGTGACGGGCTTCGCGCTGCACGCGGCCGTGCACACCGCGCGCGCCGACGCCGTCTGCGTGATGCATCTGCACAATACGGCCGGCATCGCCGTGTCGATCCAGCGCGACGGGCTGCTGCCCGCGTCGCAGCACGCGCTGCGGTTCCACGGCGACCTCGCGTATCACGACTACGAGGCGCTCGCGTTCTCGCCGGCCGAAGGCGCACGGCTGACCGCCAGCCTCGGTGCGAAATCCGCGATGCTGCTGCGCAACCACGGCACGCTGACGGTCGGCCGGACCGTCGCCGAGGCGTATGTGCTGATGGATACGCTGATCAAGGCGTGCGACATCCAGGTGCGCGCGCAGGCCGGCGGCGGACCGCTCGTGCTGCCCGAGCCGGCGGTCGCCGACCGCACCGCCGAGCAGTTGCGCGACGGCGGCGCGATCGAGGGCGAACTGGAGTGGCCGGCGCTGCTGCGCCGCCTCGACCGGATCGATCCGTCGTATCGCGACTGATCCGGCGCCGCCACCAATCTCCCGACGAATCGTTCAACCCCCAACCATCGGAGTATCCAGTCATGCCAACTTTCAATATCCAGTTGTTCGAAGGCCGCACGGTCGAGCAGAAGCGCGCATTCGTCGAAGCGATCACGCGCGTCACGTGCGAGACGCTCGGCTGCGATCCGGGCTCGGTCGACATCATTCTCGCCGACGTGAAGAAGGAGAACTGGGCGACGGCCGGGAAGCTGTGGAGCGACGAGCGCTGACGAGCGTCTCCGGGATCTGCGTGCGTCCAGAACCTGGACACGCGCTGCCCGGATAACGGTTCGCCCTCTCCTCACCGGCAATAATATGCTTGATTCATCAACTATCTCGATATATTGCCGTTGACAATTGGTCTCGTGGCAATTAGCTTTCGTAAGCGCAGGTGCATCCGGATTCTTCTGGATACAAATTCGCATAACGAATCAAATGTACTGCATCAGAATCCGAAAGAATCTAGCCAGCTGATCGCCGTCTATTGGTGCCAACGCCAGCGATGAAAACCCGGCAAAAAGAACCATGCCGATATTCAACTCATCATCGCAGGTGGACATCATGAAAACCATGACGCTCAAAGGCTATTTCGCTGCTGTACGGCTCTCATTGACCTCCTTCTCGAGCACCGGTTTCGGCAGCCCGGTGCCAACGACATCCGACGCGGGAGCGAATCCATCTTCCGGCCAGACATGGGAGGCCGTCGAAAATGGCACCGACTACAAAATCATCAAAGTTTCCGACGAACGTTTTTTAATCGTCTACGGAAACAAGAACAATATTTCAGGGTACGCTGTTTACGATCGACGAAACGGCCCAACCGGTACCGAGTATGTGCCATGGACGTCGATTTCGTCTGACATCACAATCGGAATTCGGGAGACGAGTAGTCAATCGATCGGGGTCATGCTTAGCAGCGACGGCGAAACCACGAGCTTTGTCGCGAAACCCTACCGGCCTCGGCATAACGTACGAAACGTAATCCGCCCCGGCAAATGGTCCGCAACGGTCTCCGGTACTTCGATGCAACTCCACGTCGCTCCCAACCTCGTAGACGTGTCCATCGATATTGGCAAATGCAGGCTGACCGAAAAGGCAAAATCACCCAGTCAGGAAAATGCGTCTCGTGTGACGTTGTCGCCGGCGACGGCGACCTGCCCGACGACTGTAGGGCACGCATTTGACGCCGCGTTGCTATTTTCGGAGGATCTTGCTGTCGTCTACCCGACGAACCGAGAGTCGGAAAACGTTATTTTCGTCGGTTCCGAGGTCGGCTCAAGCGCACTCAACACGATGCCACAGCCCTGAAACACCTCCATTTGTGCACAATGGCGAGAAATGTGCCGAGCAAAATGTTCTGCAATGACTTTGCCCACCGGCAACTTCGGATTCAAGTTCTGGAACTGCGTCAATAGTTGTAACGCGTTGGCGGGATGCTAAAAGGGCAAACCAATGATCTCTGACAAGCAAATCGCAAGTGTCTTGAACGACATGATCCTGCAAATGGGAGCCGAACTGGATCGCTCCCTGCTGACAGTCAAGGCGTCGTGTCCGGACTCGGAATTCGTCGCCTATCGCGAATTCGTATCGCAAGTATTGACCACGATGCTGCTCGACTTCATGAATCCGCTCTACGCGCGCCACCCCGACCTGAAACCGCCGGACCTCGCTTGACCTTCTCCTGCAACGCCGGGCACGCGCGTTGCAGGCAGCCTCCCTTCCCTGCTCCCTGTTCTGCGTTCGCACATCGCGCCGTCACGCAATCGGCGCATCAATCGGCGCATAATGCCGAACACACATGCAGCAGCCAATGGCCACCCGACCAGGAGCCCGCCATGGAAGCGAAGAACGAAGAAGTCGTCGCACACCTGCTCTCCGATGTCGTCGAATTCGCGCGCGCTCGCCTGCCCGAGGCCACGTTCCGGATCGTCGAACCGTTCCTGCGTCATTACTACGATTTCGTCGACGCCGATGATCTGCAGAATCGCGGCATCGCCGACCTGTACGGCGCCGCGATGGCCCACTGGCAGACCGCCCAGAAATTCGTGCCCGGCAGCGAGCGGCTGCGCGTATACAACCCGATCCTCGAACAGCACGGCTGGCACTCGGATCACACGGTGATCGAGATCGTCAACGACGACATGCCGTTTCTCGTCGACTCGGTGACGATGGCGGTGAACCGCCTCGGGCTCGCGCTGCACTCCGCGCTGCACCCGGTGTTCCGCATCTGGCGCGGCAGCAACGGCGGGATCGAGCGCGTCGACGCAGGCGGCGCGACGCCCGGCGACGGCCAGTCGCAGCTCGCGTCGTTCATCCATTTCGAAGTCGACCGCTGCGGCGACGCCGCGCTGCTCGACACGCTGCGCGACGACATCGCGCGCGTGCTCGGCAACGTGCGCGCGTCGGTCGAGGACTGGCCGAAGATCGTCGACATCGCGCGCGCGACGATCAAGGACCTGAAAGCCCGCGAATCGACCGCGGAAGACATCGAGGCACGCGCGTTCCTCGAATGGATGGCCGCCGACCACTTCACGTTCCTCGGCCAGCGCGATTACGCGCTCGTGTCGGACGGCAACGGCTTCGGGCTGCGCGGCGTCGAAGGCTCGGGCTTCGGCCTGCTGCGCGAATCGCTGCGCCCGCCCGGCGCGTCGGACGTGACACCGCTGCCGCCAGCCGCCGCCGAGATCATCACCGGTCCCTGGCCGATCTTCCTGACCAAGGCGAACTCGCGCGCGACCGTGCACCGGCCCGGCTACCTCGACTACGTCGGCGTGAAACTGGTCGGCGCCGACGGCAAGGTGAGCGGCGAGCGCCGCTTCATCGGGCTCTACACGTCGACCGCGTACATGGTGTCGAGCGCCGAGATCCCGATCGTGCGCCGCAAGTGCGCGAACATCGTGCGGCGCGCGGGCTTCCTGCCGAAGGGGCATCTCGGCAAGTCGCTGGTGACGGTGCTCGAAACCTATCCGCGCGACGAACTGTTCCAGGCCGACGAAGACCAGCTCTACGACATCGCGCTCGGCATCCTGCGCCTGCAGGAACATCAGCGCACGCGCCTGTTCGTGCGGCGCGACCGCTTCGACCGCTTCGTGTCGTGCCTCGCATTCGTGCCGCGCGACAAGTACAACACCGACCTGCGCCGCCGCATCGCGAAGCTGCTCGTCGACGCGTACAACGGCGTCAACGTCGAATTCACGCCGCTGCTGTCGGAATCGGCGATCGCGCGGATTCACTTCGTCGTCCATGCGGAACCGGGCACGATGCCGGACGTCGACACGCGCGAGCTCGAAACGCGGCTCGTGCAGGTCACGCGCCGCTGGCAGGACGATCTCGCGGACGCGCTGCTCGACGCGTTCGGCGAAGAGCAAGGCAACCGGCTGCTGCAGCGCTATGCGGATTCGTTCCCGGCCGGCTACCGCGACGACTATCCGGCGCGCACGGCCGTTCGCGACATCGAGCTGATCGAGCGCGTGAAGGAGTCGGGCCAGCTCGCGATGAACCTGTACCGCCCGATCGAGGCCGGGCCGCGCGCGTTCCGCTTCAAGGTATATCGCGCGGGCGACCCGATCGCGCTGTCGCGCAGCCTGCCGATGCTGGAACATCTGGGCGTGCGCGTCGACGAGGAGCGGCCGTACCGGATCCAGACGCAGGATGCCGCGCCCGCCTGGGTGCACGATTTCGGCCTCGAACTCGCCGACGATACCGAGTTCGACATCGAGCGCGTGAAGGGCCTGTTCGAGGATGCGTTCGACCGGATCTGGACCGGCCGGATCGAGAACGACGACTTCAACCGCCTCGTGTTGCGCGCGCACCTGAGCGCACGCGAAGTCACGATCCTGCGTGCGTATGCGAAATACCTGCGACAGGTCGGCTCAACGTTCAGCGACGCGTACATCGAGCGCGCGCTGACCGGCAACCCGGCGATCGCGCGGCAGCTCGTCGAGCTGTTCCTGGTGCGCTTCGACCCGGCCACGGGCAGCACGCGCGACGTGCAGGCCGAACGCCTGCTGAAGGCGATCGAGACGGCGCTCGACCAGGTGCCGAACCTCGACGAGGATCGGATCCTGCGCCAGTTCCTCGGCGTGATCAACGCGACCGAGCGCACCAACTATTTCCTGCACGACGCGAACGGCGAATCGAAGCCATACCTGTCGTTCAAGTTCAATCCGGCGAAGGTGCCCGGCCTGCCCGAGCCGAAGCCGATGTTCGAGATCTGGGTGTACTCGCCGCGCGTCGAGGGCGTGCACCTGCGCGGCGGGCGCGTCGCGCGCGGCGGGCTGCGCTGGTCCGACCGCCGCGAGGATTTCCGCACCGAGGTGCTCGGGCTGATGAAGGCGCAGATGGTGAAGAACGTCGTGATCGTGCCGGTCGGCTCGAAAGGCGGCTTCGTCGTAAAGAATCCGCCGTCGCCGAGCGATCGCGAAGCGTGGATGCGCGAAGGCATCGCGTGCTACCAGACATTCCTGCGCGGCCTGCTCGACCTGACCGACAATCTCGCCGGCAACGCGATCGTGCCGCCGCCCGACGTGGTACGGCACGATCCCGACGATCCGTATCTCGTCGTCGCGGCCGACAAGGGCACGGCCACCTTCTCCGACTACGCGAACGCGATCTCGCACGAATACGGCTTCTGGCTCGACGATGCGTTCGCGTCCGGCGGCTCGGTCGGCTACGACCACAAGAAGATGGCGATCACCGCGCGCGGCGCGTGGGAATCGGTGAAGCGCCACTTCCGCGAGATGGGTGTCGATACGCAGACGACCGACTTCACCGTGGTCGGTGTCGGCGACATGTCGGGCGACGTGTTCGGCAACGGGATGCTGCTGTCGCCGCATATCCGGCTCGTCGCGGCGTTCGACCACCGGCACGTGTTCCTCGATCCGAACCCCGACCCGGCGACGAGCTTCGCGGAGCGCCAGCGGATGTTCGCGCTCGAGCGCTCGAGCTGGGCCGACTACGACACGTCCGTGATCTCCGCGGGCGGCGGCGTCTACCCGCGCACCGCGAAGACGATCCCGCTGTCGCCGGCCGTGCAGGCCGCGCTCGGCATCGATGCGCACGCGCTGCCGCCGACCGAGCTGATCCGCGCGATCCTGCAGGCGCCGGTCGATCTGCTGTACAACGGCGGCATCGGCACCTACGTGAAGGCCGCGCACGAAACCCACCAGCAGGTCGGCGATCGTGCGAACGACGCGGTGCGCGTCAACGGCGCGGACCTGCGCTGCAAGGTCGTCGGCGAAGGCGGCAACCTCGGCTGCACGCAGTTCGGGCGCATCGAGTTCGCGCAGCGCGGCGGGCGCATCAACACCGACGCGATCGACAACTCGGCCGGCGTCGATTGTTCGGATCACGAAGTCAACATCAAGATCCTGCTCGGGCTCGTCGTCACGGACGGCGAGATGACCGAGAAACAGCGCAACGCACTGCTCGCGGAAATGACCGACGAAGTCGGGCTGCTGGTGCTGCGCGACAACTACTACCAGACGCAGGCGCTGTCGATCGCGGGGCGCTACAGCGTCGAGCTGCTCGACGCCGAGGCGCGCCTGATGCGCTGGCTCGAACGCGCGGGCCGCCTGAATCGCGTGATCGAGTTCCTGCCGACCGACGACGAGATCGCCGAACGGCAAACCGCCAAGCAGGGCCTCACGTCGCCGGAGCGGGCGGTGCTGCTCGCGTACAGCAAGATGTGGCTGTACGACGCGCTGCTCGAATCCGACGTGCCCGAGGATCCGCTCGTCGCCGCGATGCTCGTCGACTACTTCCCGAAGCCGCTGCAACAGCGCTTCAGCGAACCGATGCAGCGTCACCCGCTGCGCCGCGAGATTCTCGCGACGCACCTGACCAACGCACTCGTCAACCGCGTCGGCTGCGCGTTCGTGCACCGGCTGATGGAGGAAACCGACGCGAAGCCCGGCGACATCGTGCGCGCCTGCATCATGGCGCGCGACGTGTTCGATCTCGATGCGGTGTGGCGCGACATCGACGCGCTCGACAACCGCGTCGCCGACGACGTGCAAGCGCGCATGTTCGTCGACGTCGCGCGGCTGCTGGAGCGTGCGGCGCTGTGGTTCCTGCGGCACCTGCAGTCGGGCGCGGTGGCTGACGGCGGCGTCGCCGGACTGATCGCGCGCTGCCGCGACGCGGTGCAGCGCATCGCACCGCAACTGCCGTCGCTGCTGCCGGCAAGCGATCTCGAAGCGCTGTCCGAACGGCAGCGCGTATTGGTCGACGCCGGCGTCGACAGCGCACTCGCCGGGCGCGTCGCGAGCGGCGACATCTCCGCCGCGCTGCTCGACATCGCCGAAGTGGCCGCAACCTGCGATCGCAGCCTCGAACTGGTCGCGGGCGTGTACTTCTCGCTCGGCACGCTGCTGAACTACGGGTGGATCGGCGAACGCGCCGCCACGCTGCCGACCCCGACGCACTGGGACATGCTGGCACGCGCCGCTGCACTCGCGGAAGTTGCGCGGCTCAAGCGCACGCTGGCGACCAGCGCGCTTGCGGAATCGGCCGACTCGGCGGCGCCCGAGACGATCGTCCACGCGTGGCGCGAACGCCGCGAGGCGGCGCTGCAGCGCTACGAGCACCTGCTCGCCGACCTGCGTGCATCGGGTGGCGCGAGCCTCGCGGTGCTGCTCGTGATCGTGCGCGAGATGGCCGTGCTGGAGCGCCCGTGACGCATAACCGCGGGGCTACACCGTCGCGACCAGCAGCTCTTCCGCGTGATTCGGCGGATGCAGGCCATCGGTGCGATCGGCGAAGTAGCGGCGCGTGAGCGCCGCGGCCGACACATGCTCGGCCTGCGCGAAGCCGGCTTGCGTCGCGAGCGCGCGGATCTCCGCCGGCATGAAGAAGCTGATGAACGGCGTGCCGCTCGCGCGCGCGCCCTTCGCGGCCATTTCGAGCCCCGGACGCACGTCCGGATCGGCCTGCTCCAGCGGCAGCAGGAAGGTCATCGCAAACGTCGAGCCCGGCGCGAGCGATGCGACTTCGCGCAGCGCCGCCGCGTTCGCGTCGCGCGTCAGGTACATGCTGACGCCCGTGGACACCACGACCGCCGGCTTGCCCGCATCGAAGCCCGCGCGCACGAGGGCAGCGCGCCACGACTGCTTCGCCTCGAAATCGACCGGCACGAACCGCAGCCAGTCCGGCACGCCGAAGCCGAGCTCGGCGAGGCGCCGGCGTTTCCACGCCTGCGGCGCGGGCGGATCGACTTCGAACACGGTCAAGCGCGACGCCATCTCGGGCCGGCGCTGCACGAAGCTGTCGAGGCCCGCGCCGAGGATCACATACTGGCTCACGCCCTGCGCGGCCTGCTCGACGACGAGATCCTCGATGAAGCGCGCCCGCGCGACGATCGATGCGCGAAACGGTCGCGTGAACTGCGGATCCATGTCGCCGCGCTGCTGCCAGCCGGGCTCCGGCGCGAGCAGGCGCAGGCCGACTTCGTCGGCAAGCACATGCGGCGGCGCATCGAGTTCGACGTGCAGCGCGCGCCACAGCGCGACACGCGCGGCGGTGCTGTCGGGGGCGTCCTGATGGAGATCGGTCATCGCCGCGGCCTCACGCGCCTGACTTGCCCGGCGCCTGCAGGCGCCATACGCGGCCGCCGGGATCGCGCACGGTCATGTCGCGCGTGCCCCAGTGCGCATCCTCGAACGGCGTGACGACGTCGACGATGGGCTGCGGCCGAACCGACTGCTCGTCGGGCACCTTCAGCACGCCCTGCATGTCGGGTGTCTCGGTGGCCGGTACTTCGGCGATGAACAGAAACGGGCCGTCGCCGCTTCGCAGCTGGCCCGAGTGGTGACCGGTTTCGAATTCCCGCGTGAAGCCCAGCGCCTGGAAGAACTTCGCCGACTTGCCCCAGTTGTGCGTCGTCAGGTACACGGCTTCGATTCGCTCGGATGACATGTCATTCCTCCTTCGTGGACGCGTCGGCCCTCGTCAGCATTCACATCGCGTTCGTCCGCGCGGCGACCCGCGCGAACAGCGCGTCGAGATCGAAGCCGGTTGTATCGATACCGATCGTGTCGCGCAGGCATGCGCCCCACGCGGCCGCGTCGCCGAACGTGACGGTGCGCCCCACCCCCGTCGCGTCGCGCAGCGTCAGCGCGGTGTTGAACAGCGCCGCGCGGCCGTCCGGCAGCACGCGGCACGCGATCAGGTCGTTCACGAAGATCGATTCGGGATAAGTCGACGTGAACCAGTTCGCGGCATCGTAATCGATCCACTCGGCCGGTTTCAGCGAGAAGCGATAGGTCGTCTGCCAGCCGTCGGGTATCTCGAACTGCATGTCGAACTCGCCGTCGACCGGCGCGTCGACGACGCGAAATGCGCCGTGTGGCGTCAGCTGCCGCTCGCCGGGCACGAAGCACAGCGGCGCGGTCAGCGTTGCGCTGCCGAAGCCGATGTCCGCGAGCCACGTCGCGCCGTCGAGCTCGATACGCAGCAGCATGTGCGTCTGCGCGGTGACGACCTCGGGCGGCCGCATCCAGCGCACCCGCGCGATCAGCGGCGTCACGCGAAAGCCGATCGTCGTGAGCGCGGTATAGAAGAGTTTGTTGAGTTCGAAGCAATAGCCGCCGCGGCGGCGCCCGATCACCTTGTCGACGAGCGCGGGAAGGTCTAGCGCGACACGCGCGCCGGTCAGCGGATTGAGGTTTTCGAACGGAATCGCCTGCGGGTGCAGCAGGTGCAGCCGGCGCAGCACGTCGAGCGTCGGCTCGGCCGGGCCGTCGTAGCCGATGCGGGAGAAATAGCGCGGAAGGTCGAACGAGTCAGTCATGAACCGGCACCGGGAACGGGGAACACGCCACGATAGCACCGCGCGAAATCCCCATGTTGTTCGGGGCCATCCCGGATCGCCGCGCGCGCTGCCGGCACCGCAGCGCGCGGGTGCGGCAACGTTACGGCAGCAGCTTCAGCGCGGACGACGCGACCGACGGCACCGAAATGCCCTGGCTCGTCGCGAACTGCACGGCCTGGCTGAGCGTCGTCGCGAGCGACTGCAACTGGCCCGGCGCGCTTTGCGCGATATACGACGCGGCCTGCATGTTCTGCGGATCCAGGCCCGCCTGCAGCAGCGATGCGGCGCTGGTCGACCCGAGGCTGCCAAGCCCCGACTGCAGCTGCGAATACTGCGTGAGGCCCTGCCCGAGCGATGCGAGGCCGTTGCTGAACGCCGGCTTGTCGATCGGGCCGTGTGTCGCACCGCCGCTCGCGAACGCCTGGCCGAGCGCTTGCGAGACCGACTGCTGCGCGCCGCCCATCTGCGACAGCGCGGCCGGCGTCAGCGCATTGCCGCCGCCGAGCAGGCTCGCCGCCTGCTGCGCCTGCCCGGCCGCGCCGGTGAGCCCCATCGCCGACGCGAGCGACGACTGGCCGGTCAGCACCTGCTGGTTCGCACCGACGTACGCCTGCATCAGTTGCGCGACGCCGCCCTGCGACGGTGCGGCCTGTTGCTGCGCGCCGCCGAGCAGCGACGATCCGATCGCCTGCAGGTCGAGCTGCGCATGCGCGGCGCCGCTCGCGGCCAGCAGGATGCCGAATGCGATGCCCGCCGATGCCAGGTGCTTGCCTGTCGCGCGAATGTGCTTCATCTGTTTCCCTCGTGCCCGAATTATTGAGGCCGATATTGTCGAAGCGCGTCGCGCGCCGCCGCAACGACTGAAACACATCGAAACGAAATCGCGCGCCGCGGCCGCTTGCAATTCCGCGGCCACCTCGCGTCGCCGCGCGCATTCATCCGCGTTTGCCGCGCGATCTCAGGCGCGCACCAGGATTCGTTCCTGGTCCGCATCAATAACGTTCGTTTCGGGCGGCCGGAATCGCCGCCGCAGCGTGCGTCAAGCAGCCATCCAGGCCGGCAGCCGCTGGCCGACCCAGTCGGCCGCCTGCTCGTAGCCGCGCGCGAGCTGCAGCACCGCGAGATCCGCGCGCGGCCGGCCGATCAGTTGCATCCCCATTGGCAGCCCTGCGTCGTTGAAGCCGACCGGCACGCTGATCACCGGGCAGCCGGCCAGCGTCCACGGCACGACCGTTTCCATCCAGCGGTGATAGGTGTCCATCGCGCGGCCCGCGATTTCGTTCGGCCAGCGCTGGTCGACGTCGAACGGGAACACCTGGGCGGTCGGCGCCGCGATGAAGTCGTAGCGATCGAAAAAGCTCAGCACGGCCTGGTGCCACGCCGTGCGCTCGATGCTCGCGTCGAACACCTCGGCACCCTGCATCGCGAGCAGCCCTTCGACCTCGTAGATCGCCTCGGGCTTCAGCAGCGCGCGCCGCGCCGGGTCGCGATAGTGCGCGAGCAGCCCGCCGCCGGACAGCAGGTGCCGATGCGCGAGCCACAGGCGCCAGATCCGCTCGGGCGCGAATGCGGGCAGCGCCGCATCGACGTCGCAGCCGATCTCGCGCAGCGTCGCCAGGCCCTTTTCGCACTGCGCGAGCACGCCCGGCTCGGTCGCGAGATAGCCGTTCCAGTCGCCGACCCACGCGACGCGCTCGCCGCGCAGGTCCCGGTCGAGCGGCTTCGTGAACACCGCCGGATCTTCCGCGAGCGACAGCGGATCGTTCGGGTCGTAGCCGGCCTGGATCGCGAGCAGTTGCGCGACGTCGCCGACCGTGCGGCCCATCGGCCCTTCGATGCCGAGCTGCTGCATGAACACGTCGACGGCTGGCCAGCGCGGCACGCGGCCCTGTGACGGACGGAACCCGTAGATGTTGCAGAACGCGGCCGGATTGCGCAGCGAACCGCCGAAGTCGCTGCCGTCCGCGACCGGCAGCATGCGCGCCGCGAGCGCCGCTGCCGTGCCGCCGCTGCTGCCGCCCGCACTCTTCGTCAGGTCGTACGGATTGCGCGTCGCGCCGTGGACTTCGTTGAACGTGTGCGAGCCGAGGCCGAACTCCGGCGTGTTGGTCTTGCCGATGAAGATCGCACCCGCCGCGCGCATCCGCCCAACGCCGACCGAGTCGGCCTGCGGCACGTTATCGCGAAAGATCGGCGAGCCGTAGGTCGTCCTCAGCCCTTTCGTCATCGCGAGATCCTTCGGCGCCTGCGGCATCCCGTGCAGCCAGCCGTGATACTCGCCGCGGGCGAGTGCGGCGTCCTTTTCCGCGGCTTCGGCGAGCAGCGTGGCGCGATCGCGCAGCGAGACCAGCGCGTTCACCGCGCCGTTCACGCGCTCGATGTGATCGAGATAAGCACGCATCGTCTCGACGCAGGAGACCGCCTTGCTGCGGATCGCCGATGCGAGCTCGCCGGCCGGCAGGCGCACGATCGGGTCGACGGTGATGGAAGCGGGGGCGAGAAGCTGCGAGGCGCCGTGCGGCATGCGAGGTCTCCTGGAATCGGAATGGAATGGCGGGGCGCGCGATGGCGGCGCTCCATCCCGAACGGCCGGAAACAGCCGGGGAGAAAGCCGCGCCGCGGCCGATGCTCTACTCTACGCGACGCCAGATGGCCGACCTCCGATATTTTCCGCCGCGATTCATTGAGGATTCGACTAAATCGACACGGCGCAGCACCCGGCCGACCGGCTGATGAAAATGTTTATGCGCATAAACTTAAATTTCTTATATTTCTAGTAAGCGCAACACGATGCGGCCGGCGTTGACGACATTTTTACGCGGCCGCCCGATTTCTTAAGGTTGCGCGATCCGGCCGAGCGCTACGCTGCAAACATCTCGATTCCGGGGCATCGTCCATGCTCAAGCTGCTGGTTCCCGTCGGTCATTCGCCCCGCTCGCTTCAGGCGGTGCGCCACGCGACCTTCCTGTATCGCGAACGCTGCGCGTCGGAGATCGTGCTGATCAACGTACAGGCGCCGCTCGAAGCGACGCGGCTCGAGGCATTTCACCCGCTATCGCGGCTGCG
Source organism: Burkholderia sp. 10_S31 (assembly GCF_056930375.1). Taxonomy (NCBI): domain Bacteria; kingdom Pseudomonadati; phylum Pseudomonadota; class Betaproteobacteria; order Burkholderiales; family Burkholderiaceae; genus Burkholderia; species Burkholderia sp. 10_S31. Next base: position 1,596,792 of record NZ_JBXOWK010000001.1, on the reverse strand, counting down.
GTCGATCGAGGACAAGTTCGCGTGCGACGATCTGGCGACGGCCGAGCGGGTGCTGCGGGAAGCCGGCGTCCGGTACAGCGTCGTGAAGAAGGTCGGGCCGGTGGCCGACACGATCGCGGCCGCAGCCGCCGAGACCGGCTGCGACGAAATCGTCGTCGTCGCGCCGCGGCACGATCCGTTTCACACGATGCTGTCGATGTTCCGCCGCAGCGTGATGAGCCGGCTCGTGCGGATTTCGAATGTGCCGGTGACGGCGGTGCGATAGCGGGCTGAATGCAGCCGCGTCGCCGTCGCGTCGTGCGGCACCGCGCCGCAAACCTCGATGCGCGCAGCCCGATCAGGTCGTCATGGACCCGCTTCGGCGGGTCGTTTCATTTGAGTCGACGCAACGATGCGTCTTGCACGACGCAAAGCCGTCGCATGCCTTGCGCGAACACTGCGATGCGCCTATGTGCGCCTTCGCGCGGGGCCGACATGCTTACTTGATGACCTTGCGCACGAAGACGAGATAGGTCGCCAGCGAAGACGCACCCAGCAGAATGACCCACAACGGCGCCATGCTGATCAGGACGGAAGAGACGTTAAGCATTTGGATTCCTCACTATTTCGATAGCGATGTTCAACACGTACAAGCTGCGTTCGGAACCGCTGCGCCCATCGCTTGCCGCGCATCGCGTTCCGCCAAAACATGCATCCATGCTATCGCTTTGACCGGTAGCGTGACCGGCTCGCCCTGCCGGTATCCTGACATTCGTCAAACTCGCGTCAATCGCGCGCCTGCCCGACGGACCGCCCTCCTTTTCCGCTGCTCCTGCGGAAAAAAGGACACGATCACTGCCGCCAGCCGCCGTTTCCGCAGACGTTTACCGGGGGAAGCCCCAAGTGCTTCGAGAAACGTGTCCGCGTTACGCTTGAGTGACGAGGAGACGAATCATGAGACGAGTGGTACACATCGCTTTTTTCGCGCTGCTGGCCTACCTGATCGGAGATCGGGCGCTGCTGCACGCGCAAGGCCGCGACGCCAGCCCGATGGCATGCTCGCAGGGCGCCGAGCAGGTGAAATACGACGCGCTCAGCCGAGGCTTCGGCAACGCGGCAGCCAGCAGCCAGAGCGAGGCATTCATGTCGGGCTGCCTCGTGAGCGGGCGCAGCAATCAGGACGTCGCGATGGCGGCTCGTTGAGGTCGAACGGGCGCCATGCCCGTTGTCCTCATGCCGCGCTGCGTGGCCGCGAGACGGTCGCGACCGGCGCTTTCCGCCTGTTCCGCTTCGCCCCGCCGCCATTGGCGCGCCGGTAGCCTGCAATACGCCGTCGGCCCGGCGCTCGACGCGACCGATGAGCGGTCGCCAGGACATGTCACGCACGTTCTCGTCATAGCGCCGGCAACGTCCATCGCTACCCCGGTCCGGTCGCGCTCGTTCACGTGCGCGCCATGCGCTCCCTCCCGTATCCCCGCTTCCCACGCGCCCCCCCCCCGAGACGGCACGCTGCCGTACCGCGCGTCGCGGCCGAAACGCATCGTCCGGTCGATGCCGACCCGCCGCCGGGCTGACCCGATTCGTGCGCTCTACTGGAGTGCGGTCATCACCGGGGTGACGGCTGTTCGGATCATGGTCGTGATGATTCTGATGGCCGGCAGCAAGCGCGTGATGGGCAAGTTCGCGGTCACGGGCGCGCTGGCATGGGGCGGCTGGGCCGCGACGCTCGCGATGGCGGTCACGGCAATGGGTGTGTTCGTGCCGGGATAAGCCGCCTCGGTCACGCATGCAGGACCGTCCGCGCGATCAGGCTGTCTCCGGGCGAATCACCAGTTCGTTGAACCCGGTGCCCGCGTCCGGTTCACGCGAGAAACGATGCGCGGGCAACAGCACGAGCAGGATCTCCGCGGTCGTGCGCACCACGCAGCCGCTCGCGACATGTCCGCCCGATACACGGCCGTGTGCGTCGGAGACCGACATATGCAGGTGTGCGCCGTCCGGCGAGACCGAACCGGCGAGCGTCAGGATCTCGAGGTCGCCGCGCAGTTCGGTTGGCGAATCCACGCCGGCAAAGCGCAACTGCGCGACGTTCAGGCTGCCGATGCCCTGGATCACGAATGCCGCGTGCGCGTCGAGGCGACGCAACGCTTGCTCGATCGACGCACGCAGATCGTCGCCGGGGGAAAGGCGCAAAGGATGGGCTTGCATGGTCGATAACCTGCTGGCGAGTCCGGGTCTCGACCAAGAGTACGTTGGGCCCGGCAATCCGGCAAGCGGCCGCCTGCCGGATGGATGGAACGCCGCGCGTGCGTGACCGCAACGCGCGGCGCTCGCCCTACACGGTGAACCGCTCGCTTGCGAACTGCGCGTCCGGGATGCCGGCGGCGACGGCGACTTCCCGCGCACCTTCGACGAGCGGCGGCGGTCCGCATACGTAGACATCCGGCAGCATGTCCGCCTGCGCGAGCGCCGCGTGCAGCGCATCGACCGGCGTCCCGCGGAAGCCCGCCCATTCGATACCCGGTCGCCACACGCACGGATCGACCCGCAGTTGCGGCAACTCGGTCCGCAACCGCTCCAGCTCGTCGAGCATGAACAGTTCGCTTTCCTCATTGACGCCGAAGAACAGCCGCGCGTCGCCCATCTCCTGATACTCGGCCATGCGCCGCAGCATCGACAGGATCGGCGCGAGCCCCGTGCCGCCCGCGACGAACCAGCGCGGTCGCAGGCTGTCCGCGAACAGGCCGAATCCGCCCATCGGCACGCGCACGGTCAGCGGATCGCCGGGCCGTGCGCGCTCGCGCAGATAAGTCGAGAACCAGCCGCCCGGCCGCAGCCGGATCAGGAACTCGAGGCGGCCGTCCCAGTTGCTCGTGTTCGCGAGCGAATACGGCCGGCGCAAGCCGCTGCCCGGCACCTCCAGCTCCGCGAACTGGCCGGCTTCGAACTCCGCCGCCGCGCCGAACGCGTCGTCGGGCTCGATCTGCAGCTCGACGCGCATCGTGTCGCGCGCGATCGTGTCGAGTGCGGCGATCCGCGCCGTGCGTACGGGCACCGGCTGCAGCAGCACCTTCGTCCGGTCGTACGGCGCAGCCACCCGCAGATCGCCGAGCGGCGTCGTCCGGCACAACAGCACCGCGCCGGGCTGGCCGGCCGGCAATGCCTCGGCGCCGTGCGCCTGCATCTCGTACGGGCCGTCGACGACAGTCGCCTGGCATGCGCCGCAGCTGCCGCGCCGGCATTGCGACGGCAGCGTGATGTCGGCTTGCGCTGCCGCCGCGAGCAGATCCTGGCCCGGCTCGCAGTCGAAGCCGAACGGCGCACCATCGCGCGTCGTGATCTCGATCCGGTAGCTCATCGAACGATCCCGCTCACGCAGCCCGGCGCGCGAGCGCCGCGGCCAGGTCCGCACCGGCATCGCCGATCGGCTGGATCCCGAACTGCTCGACCAGTACCGCAAGCACGCCCGGCGTGATAAACGCCGGCAGCGTCGGCCCGAGCCGGATGTTGCGGATACCGAGCGCAAGCAGTGTCAGCAGCACGGCCGCCGCCTTCTGTTCGAACCACGAGATGACGAGCGACAGCGGCAAGTCGTTCACGCCGCACTCGAATGCATCGGCGAGCGCGGTCGCGATCCGGATCGCCGAATAGCTGTCGTTGCACTGCCCGACGTCGAGCAGGCGCGGAATGCCGCCGATATCGCCGAACGCGTGCCGGTTGAAGCGATACTTGTTGCAGCCGAGCGTCATCACGACGGTATCGTCGGGCGCCTGTTCCGCGAACTCGGTGTAGTAATTGCGCCCCGGCGCCGCGCCGTCGCAGCCGCCGATCAGGAAGAAGTGGCGAATCTGTCCGGCCTTCACCGCATCGATGACCTTGTCCGCGACGCCCAGCACCGCATGCCGGCCGAACCCGACGGTGATCGTCTCCTCCGGCGCGGTGGCCGCGAACCCGGGCAGCGCCTGCGCGGCACGGATCAGCGTCGAGAAATCGTGATGCTCGAGATGGCGCACGCCCGGCCAGCCGACCGGCCCCGTCGTGAAGATGCGCTGCCGGTATTGCGGCAACGGCTCGATGATGCAGTTGGACGTCATCAGGATCGGCCCGGGGAAACGCGCGAAGTCGCTCTGCTGGTCCTGCCACGCGCCGCCGTAGTTGCCGGCCAGATGCGTAAAGGCCTTGAGCGCCGGATACGCGTGGGCCGGCAGCATCTCGCCGTGCGTGTAGACCTGGATGCCGGTGCCCGCCGTCTGTTCGAGCAACGCATGCAGATCGCCGAGATCGTGGCCCGACACGAGGATCGCCTTGCCGGCCACCGGCGACACGCGCACGGCGGTCGGCTGTTGCACGCCGAAGCGGCCGGTGTTCGCGTTGTCGAGCAGTTCCATCACCGTCAGGTTCAGCCGGCCGAGATCGAGCGCCTGCGCGAGCAGTGCGTCGACGTCGGTGGGATTGCTTGCGAGAAACGCGAGTGCGGCCTCGACGCCTTCGTAGATGTCGTCGCGTTCGTAGCCGAGCACCCGCGCATGATGCGCATACGCGCACACGCCCTTCAGGCCGTACAGCACCAGCGCACGCAGCCCGACGATGTCCGCGCCCACCGTGTCGAGGCCAGCGTCGATGCCGACGGTCGCCGCCTGCTTCAGCAAGCCCGCCAGATCGTCGGCCGGCTGCCATGCGGCCGGCCCCTGCAGCACCGGCACGGTCGTGCCCGCGGCGCGTGCGTGCGCTTCGCACGCGGCCTTCACGCGATCGCGCGTCTGTGCCGCTTCACGCAGCAGCGCGACGAAGCGCGCCGCATGGAAGTTCACGTTGGTCAGCGTGGTGAACATCGCGTACAGCACGAACCGGTCGGCTTCGCGGTCGGGCACGCCCATCGTGCGCGCGATCGCGCCGTACTGCGCGATGCCCTTCACCGCATGGATCAGCAGGTCCTGCAGGTCGGCCGTCGTCTCGTCCTTGCCGCAGTTGCCCTTCGCCGATGCGCAGCCGGGCCGTGCGCCGGTCCGGTCGGTCTGTTCGCATTGATAGCAAAACACGGTGCTCTCCTTTATCGATCATGGGGGGCGGGTCGGCTCTGACGGCGGCTGGAAGCGTGTTCCAGGCCACCGGGCATTCCGCCCGCTTCAAGATGCTTGCTTTATGCATCTTTTCGCATGATGTTTCGGCGCACCTTCGGCCACCGTGACGCAGATCAACAAACCACCGGCGCACGGTGAGACAACTTGTCGCTACGACTGCCCACCCGCCGACGCCGCAGTTGCCTTGTCGCTTTCGTCATCCTCGCAGTCGATGCCCCAGTCGCCGTATCGATACCAGTCCTCGCCGAGCAGTTCGCACGGGTGCTGGGTCCGGCTGGAGCCATTGCCGCAACGCATCGCATGCGTCGGGCAGTAGTTGTCGCATCCCCAGCAGATCCGTTCCGGATGGTTGGGATGCAGCGGAAATTTCTTGGCCATGATTCGTTGTCTTCCCGGTGTCGTTGCGTCCGCACCGTTCGACTCTAGTGCACCGGTACACGCCTGCCATGCGGCATTCTTTCGCACCGGCCGCAGTGCGTCGGCCAGGCACGCGGAGGCGATTGATCTGGTCTGCACGGTATTGCGCGACGTAAGCCGACAACCTCAACCTTGCGTGATGGGTTCAAACATCGGCGTGGCGCTGGCATCTATCGGAAAAATGGACGATGGATTGGACCATGCCGGCAGCCAAGAACAAAAGGCCCGAGCATTGCCCGGGCCTTCCATGTCAACCGTTGCAGCCAGCCGTGCTTACGCTTCCAGTGCCTCCAGCACCTTGCCCTTCGTCTCGATCCCGACGAAGTGGACGGTCAGCGCCGCGATCAGCGGCACGACACCGATCAGGTAGAACGCCGGCGCGAGATTGCCGCCGATGATCGCGTGCGGCACGATCATCGGCGCGGCGAACGACGCGATCTTCAGCCACGCGCTGCCGAGCCCGCAGCCGGACGCACGGATGCTCGTCGGATACTGCTCCGGCGTATAGACGTACGCAGTGATGAAGCCCGACGCCATCAGCCCGAGCGACAGCGAGCAGAAGATCGCGACGACATACACCGACGATGCGTGATAGAGGCCCGCGAGCGCCAGCGACAGCGCGCACAGCACGAACGACCATACGATCACCGGCTTGCGGCCGAGCTTGTCGACCAGCAGCGCGGACGCGAGCGAACCGAGCACGCCCATCACGGAACCGATCACCGCGAGATTCAGCGCGAGCTGCAGCGGTGCGTGATAGAAGTTCTTGTAGATCGTCGGCAGCCAGGTGGACAGCCCGTACTGGATGAACCCGCAGGTCGCCCACAGTGTCGCCACCGCGAGCGTGCGCTTGCGATACGCGGCACTGAACAGGTCGCTCATCCGGCGCTTCGGGTGCTGACGCACCATCTCGTCGTATGCGGCCACCTGCGTGACCGGCGGCAGCTCGCCGCGCACCGACGCTTCGAACACGCCCACCGCCCGCCCGGCTTCCGCGAGCCGTCCGCGCGACGCGAGCCAGCGCGGCGATTCCGGCACGAGATGCGTGAGCACCAGTGCGAGGATCAGCGGCAGCCCGCCGACGAAGTACATGATCTCCCAGCCGAACCGCGGCACGAGCCACGCGCCGAGCGCCATCGACACCAGCAGGCCGATCGGGAACACGATCTCGTACAGCAGCACGAAGCGCCCGCGGCCGTGCGCGCGCGTGATTTCGTTGATGTACGTGGCCGCGACCGGCAGTTCGCCGCCGAGACCGAGCCCCTGCAGGATCCGCAGCAGCACGAACACCTCGAACGTCGGCGCGAAACCGCACGCGATGCTGGTAATGCCGATCACGGCCGAGCTCCATGCGATCGCCTTCACGCGGCCATGCTTCTCGGCGAGCGTGGGAAACAGGAACGCGCCGATCAGCTGGCCGATCGCGCCAGACGCGATCAGCATGCCGATCTGCGTCGGCGACAGCCCCCACTTGTGAATCAGCAGCGGCAGCGTCGCCGCGATCGTGATCACGTCGAAGCCGTCGAAGAACGTCGCGGTGCCGATCAGCACACGCGCGCGGATCTGCATCGAGTTGGTCGGAAGCCGCTCGAGCCGCGCGATGATCGCGCCGGGCGTGGAGGCGGCAGCTTCCATCGTGGCCCTGCCGGCCACGACGTTGTCGAAAGTGCTCATGCGGGGTGTCTCCTGGATCTTTTGGTCGTCTTGGCCGGTCAGGCCAGCGCTTTGGTCGTGTCCGCCAGGACTTCCGTATCCACTGCCCGGCCCTGGTTCATCCACTTGCGTGCGAGCTTCAGCTCGCGTGCGTTGTTGATGGCGATGACACCTCTCATATGCCCATCGCCCACGAAAAACAGCGTCGCGCGGCGCGCGGCAAGATCGCCGCGCACGACGAGCTGCGCATCGGCCGGCAGATCACCGAGGATCTGCAGGTTCACGTCGTACTGATCGGACCAGAACCACGGAATCTCCGCGTACGGTGCGCGCACGCCGAGCACGGCCTTCGCGGCCGCGATCGCCTGGTTCTGCGCGTTCGCCCACGATTCGAGCCGCACGCGCCGTTTCAGCCAGCCGTTGTGATGGTTCGCGACGTCGCCGCACGCGAAGATCGCCGGATCGCTGGTCGCGCCGAATTCGTCGACGACGATGCCATCGTCGATCGCCAGCCCGGCGTCGCTCGCGAGCGTCGCGTTCAGCGCAAGGCCGATGCCGGCCACCGCGAAATCGGCGTCGATCGTCGTGCCGTCGGCAAGCGTCGCGCGGACCTTCGATGCGTCGTCCGGCTGCGCGTCGAGCGATGCGAGCGCCGCGCCAAGACGCACGTCGACGCCATTCGCGCGATGCAGGCCGAGCAGGAAATCCGACACGATCTGCGGCACCGATCGCCCGCACAGACGCGGCGCGCCTTCGACGACGACGGCTTCGACACCGAGCTTGCGCGCGGTCGCCGCGACCTCGAGGCCGATCCAGCCGCCGCCGATCACGAGCACGCGCTTGCTGGCGCGCAGTTTCTCGCCGAGCGCGGCCGCTTCGTCGAGCGTGCGCAGGTAATGCAGGTTCGTCGTCCTGACGATCGCATCGGGCAAGCGGCGCGACGTGCCGCCGGTCGCGATCACGAGCCGGTCGTATTCGATCTCGCGGCCACTATCGGTCTTCACCACGCGGCGCGCACGGTCGATCGATGCCGCGCGTTCCGGCTGCCACGCCTCGACGCTCAGCGCGTCGAATTCATCCGGGCGCACGACGCGCACGGTCTCGATGTCGGCGTCGCCGGCCAGCACGGCCTTCGACAGCGGCGGACGCTCGTACGGCAGGTGCGGCTCGTCCGCGATCATCACGAGGCGGCCCGCGAACCCTTCCGCGCGCAGCGTCTTCAACACCCAGCCGGCGGCCTGGCCGCCGCCGATCACGACGACGGTGCCGGGCGCGGCCTGATCCTGCGTGTTCGCTTCGATCATGATTTGCGCTCCGTCATGAACTTGCCTTCCGGCGCCTTCACGTTCTTCTGCCGGCGCGTGTTGCCGTCGAGGCCGCCGTCGACGGCCCATTCGGCGAACACGGTCGGGCCCGGTTCGAATTCGCGCGGCTGCCACTCGGGCGTCAGCACGTCCTCGTCCGCGTAGTACTCGATCAGTGCGCCGGCCGGATTCTGGAAGTACCAGAAGTACGCGGACGACACAGGGTGACGCCCCGGGCCGAGCTGCGTTTCCCAGCCGCAGCGGTCGATGTGCATGCCGCCGCCGAACACCTCATGGATGTCGCGCACGGTGAACGCGACGTGGTTCAGGCCGCGTTTGCCATTCGGCAGCGCGAGCAGGAACAGGTCGTGGTGGCCGCCGTGCGGTGCGCAGCGCATGAACGCGCCGCGGCCCGGATAGCGGTCTGAAGTCTCGAAGCCGAGCAGTTCGTGATAGAACTTTTCCTGCGCGTCGAGGCAGTTCGTGAAGAACACGACGTGCCCGACCTCGACCGGCTCGGCGCGCGCATAGATCGGGCTCGGCTGGTCGACCCGCACCGTCCGGCCCCACACGTTCGACGGCGAACCGGTGATGTCGAGCGCGCGCTTGCGCGTCACTTCGATGCGGATCGCCATCCCGTTCGGATCGATGCAGCCGACCGCATCGTCCCGTGCGTAATAGCCGGGCTGGCCGGCCAGCTTCGTGCGCAGCGCGTCGACTTCCTGCCGCGTCGCGACGCCCCACGTGACTTCACGCAGCGTCGGGCCCGCTTCGAACGCGGGCGGCAGCGACGGATCGTCGGCCTTGACGACCAGCACGGTGCAGCCGTTCAGCGTTTCGAAACGCGCGCGCGCGTCGTCGTGCGCGACTTCCTTCAAGCCCCAGTCGGCGAAAAAGCGCCGGCACGTCGCGAGGTCGTCGACACCGTACGTGATCTGCTCGATACCCAAGATGCTCATTGCGTCATTCCCCTTCGCTCAGTTCGCCCACGGCAGCGGCGCGTCGTTCAAGCCCCAGTAGAGGCTCTTCTGCTGCATGTACTCGCGGATGCCGAGACGCCCCTTCTCGCGCCCCATCCCGCTCTCTTTCCAGCCCGAGAACGGCGTGGAGATCGAGAACAGCTTGTACGTGTTGATCCACACGGTGCCCGTCTCGAGCGCGCGCGCGATGCGCCATGCACGCTTGTAGTCGCGCGTCCAGATGCCGGCGGCGAGTCCGAACACGCTGTCGTTCGCCTGCGCGATCAGCGACGCTTCGTCGTCGAACGGCATCGCGACCAGCACCGGCCCGAAGATTTCTTCCTGGCAGATGCGCGCGCTGTTCGGCAGACCTTCGAGAATCGTCGGCTGGTAGAAGAAGCCGTCCTCGCGCCCGTCGCCCGACGGCCGTTCGCCGCCGCACAGCAGGCGGCCGCCTTCCTCCAGCCCGAGCGCGACATAGCGCTCGACCGATTCGCGATGCTTCGCGGTGATCAGCGGGCCCATCTGCGTGTCGGGACGCGTCGGGTCGCCCACGCGCAGCTTGCGTGCGCCGGCCACCAGCCGCTGCATGAATTCGTCGTACACCGCACGCTGCACGAAGAGGCGCGAACCCGCGATGCACGCTTCACCCGACGAGCTGAAGATGCCGTAAAGCACGCCGTTGACCGCGTGATCGAGATCGGCGTCGTCGCACACGATCGTCGGCGACTTGCCGCCGAGCTCCAGCGACACGGGCATCAGCTTCTCCGCCGCGATGCGCGCGATGCCGCGACCCACCTCGGTGCCGCCGGTAAACGACACCTTCTTCACGAGCGGATGACGCACCAGCACGTCGCCGATCACCGAGCCCTTGCCCGGCAGCACGCTCAGCACACCCTTCGGCACGCCGGCTTCCTCGCAGATGCGGGCCAGCGCGAGCGACACGAGTGGCGTGACTTCGGCCGGCTTGAGCACCACCGCGTTGCCGCCGGCGAGCGCCGGCGCAAGTTTCTGCGCGTCGGATGCGATCGGCGAGTTCCACGGCGTGATCGCCGCGATCACGCCGATCGGCTCGTGCACGCTCATCGTCAGGTAGTCGCCGCGCGACGGCGTCAGCTCTTCGTCGAGCGTTTCCAGGCAAGCCGCGAAATAGCGGAACGTGTTGGCCGCGCTCGCGACCAGCACGCGCGTCTCGCCGATCGGCTTGCCGTTGTCGCGACGCTGCAGGTTCGCGAGCGCCTCGTGACGCTGCATGATCAGGTCGGCGATCCGGTACAGCACCAGCGCGCGCTGATGCGGCTTGAGCCCGGCCCAGTCGGCGCGACGCCACGCGGCGTCGGCGGCCACGACGGCTTCGGCCGCGTCTTCCGCGTTCGCCGTCGATACTTCCATGTTCAGCGACTGGTCGGCCGGATAGATGCTCGCGTAAGGCGCGCCACGGCCGCGCCGCCACTCGCCGCCGATCAGGATGTCGCCGTTGGGTACGAGGCTCGTATCGAATGAAGTCATGTCGCAAGTCCCACAAATCTGTCTTTGCGCTGCCGCCCGCGCCGTGGCGCAGGCGGGCGCTCAATGGCCCGAAGGTCCGGATCGCACGCTCAGATCACGCAGCGGGCCGCGCGGTTGCGCAGCGCACGGATCGCGCAGTACGCGGTCAACGCGGACGTCTTCGGGTTATCGGGCAACGGCTTGCCGCTCATTTCGAGCGACATCTCGCCGAACGCGCCACGGGCGGTGATGCGGTGCACGTTGCGCGCGACGGCCGGATCGGCAATCAGGCGCACGCGCGTCGCATCGAGGCCGAGGCCCGCGAGCGCGACGGTTGCAGCGACGTTCGCGTTCTTCGGATACAGCCGCGCGGCATCGCGTGCAGTGCCTTCGAAGATCACCTTCTCTTCGGTCATCGCACGCAGGTCGCACAGTGCCTCGGCGGGCGTGCCGAGCCAGCCGAGCGGCGGCTTGCGGCCGACGTACAGCACCTCGTCGAGGCCGCCCTGCTTCGCCGACGCCAGCGCGTCGATCCCGCCGATCGCGCCGGACAGCAGCGTGAGCGTCGCGTCGCCTTCGTCGGCGGCCTGCGCCAGCACGTCGAGCAGCGCAAGATCGGACAGCGCGCCGATCGACGCGACCGCGCAGTCGGTGCCGGCCTTCAGCAGCGGCACGACGTGATCGACGAGCGCGCTGTGGCCCGCGCATTCGAGCGCGAACTCGGGGCGGCGGGCCAGCGCGTCGACCGACGACACCACCTCCACCGCACCGCCGAGCTCGCGCTGCACCGCGTCGCGCTGGTGCTCGGGCACGATCACGTGCGCGACGCGCAACGACGCATCGTGCTCGACCGCGTGATACACGGCGGCACCGATCGCGCCGAAGCCGATCATCGCGACGTCGACGGGCGCATGCGCGTGTGCGTGGCCCGGGTTGCGTCCGTTAAGCATATTGGCGCTCCGACGGCGTTTCCTCCTTCTTCACCGGCGGGCCCGCGAACGCCGATGCGAACGAGCCGACCGACAGCATGTCGACCTCGACCATCACCGGTCCTTCCTTCGCGATCCCTTCGCGCACGATCGCTTCCGCCTGGTCGAGCGATGTGATCCGGTAGTGCGTGAGGCCGAAGCTCGCGCAGAACTGCGCGAAATCGGGCTGGTGCAGCTGGACGAAGCAGCGGCGGCCGCCGTAGTGCGCGTCCTGGATGTTGCGGATCACGCCGTAGCACTGGTCGTTCATCAGCACGATCATCACGTTCGCGTTTTCCTGCACGGCCGTCACGAGCTCGCCGACGTTGACCATCAGGCCGCCGTCGCCGACCAGGCAGACCGTCTTCGCCGCCGACCCGGCCAGCGCCGCGCCGATGCCCATCTGGATGCCCTGGCCGATGCCGCCGCCGAGCGCATGCACGCCCGCGCGCGGTTCGAAGATCTTCAGCAGGCGGTTGCCCCACGTGCTGTTCGAGATCGTCACGTCGCGCACCCAGTTGTAGTCGCGGCCGACCGCACCCTGCAGCGTGTCGACGAGCTTCTTGTAGGGCCCAAGGCCTTCCGCCACGCTGGCGACGGCCTGCTCGCGCGCCGCCGCGAGATCGATTGCGAACTGCGGATCGACGGACAGACGACCTTCGAGGCGATCGGCCAGCTCGGCCAGCACACGCTTCGAATCGCCGTGCACGAACAGCTCGTTGCGATAGCCGCGGTTGTCGGCGAGCGCGTCGGCGTCGATGCGGAACAGCGGCTGCGGCAGCGCGAGCTTGTACTTCAGCGTCTCGTTGCCGCGCAGGCGCGAGCCGACCACGACGAGCGCGTCGCAGGTCTTGTAGAACGCTTCGACGGTCGAATGCACGTTGAACGCGCCGAGCGTCGCCGGGTGATCTTCCGGCAGCACGCCGCGGCCCTGCACGCTCGTCACGACGCCGAAGCCGAGCTTCACCAGGCGCTCCACCTCCGCACGCGCATGGCGCGCACCGCCGCCGAGCCACAGCAGCGGACGGCGCTTGGCCGCCAGCGCGTCGGCGAGCTTCGCAACGCGTGCGTCGTCGTGCTCGCGCACCGCGACGTGCGCCGGCGCGAGGTCTTCCGGCCATTCGATTTCGGCGGCCTGGATGTCGATCGGAATCTCGACCGATACCGGGCCAGTCGGCGCGGTCTGCGCGATGCGCACCGCTTCGCGGATCGTCGGCAGCACGGTTTCGACCGTGCGCACGCGGAACGCAGCCTTCGAGATCGCGTCGAGCATCGTGAGCTGGTCCGGCGCTTCGTGGATGTACGCCAGATCCTGGTCGAGGTACGGCGTTTCGATCTGCCCCGTGATATGCAGCAGCGCGGTGCCGGCCGTCAGCGCCTCGACCATCGCGCCGGCCGCGTTGCCCGCCGCCGTGCCGGTGCTCGTGAACGCGACGCCGAGGCCACCCGACACGCGGGCCAGGCCGTCGGCCATGTTCACCGCGCCCGCTTCACCGCGCGCGCCGACATACCGGATGTTCCCGCGCGAGTTGATCGCGTCGAGGATCGGCATGTTGTGGATCGAGATGACACCGAATGCGGTTTTGACATCGCACTGCTCGAGAAAGGCGGCAATCAGCTCGCCAACCGTGGTTTTTTTAGACATGGCGTGCAAAGCCTCCAGAAACGTCGATATGGCTGCCCGTCGTATAGGACGACAGATGCGTTGCGAGATAAAAAAGTGCCCAGGCTGCCTCGTCGGGCCTGCCGAAGCGGTTCAGCGGAATGTTCTTCTTGCGGGCGAGCGCGCCCGTCCAGTCCTCCCAGCTTTCGCCGGCCTGCGCCTGCGCTTCGTAGCGGCGGCGCCATTGACCCGACTCGACGATGCCGATCAGGATCGAGTTCACGCGGATGCGCTGCGGCGCCAGTTCGGTCGCGAGCGACTTCACGAGGCTCAGCACACCCGCACGCGCCGACGACGTCGCGACCATGTGCGGCTCAGGCTGCAACGCGAGCAGCGAGTTCACGCAGGTGATCGACGGCGCGGCCGCATCGCGCAGCAGCGGCAGGAACGCGCGCGTCGGGCGGATGATGCTGAAGTACTTCAGTTCGAGCTCTTCGCGCCACGCGTCGTCGGTCGTGTCGGCGAAGGTCGACACGCGGCCCTGGCCCGCGTTGTTGACCAGCATGTCGGCCCGGCCGAAACGGTCGGAGACAGCCTGCGCGAACGCGGCCACGTCGGCTTCGTCGAGCACGTTGCAGCGCACGGCGAGCAATTGCGCGCCCGGGTATTTTTCGCCGAGCATCGCTTCGGCGCGCGCGAGGCGTTCGCCGTCACGGCCGCAAATCGCGACCGACGCGCCGGCCTGCAGAAACCGTTCGGCAGTCGCGAGGCCGATGCCGGACGAACCGCCCGTCACCACCGCCACCTGCCCGGTCAGATCGATCTCAATCATGTCGTCAGCCCTCGCCGGGCCGCCCCAAGAGGGCCGGCAGCCTCCTCGGGGGGCAGTGAGCAAAGCGAACGTGGGGGCTGTTTCATCAGTCGCCGGGCCGCCCCAAGAGGATTGACCGCCCCCTCGGGGGGCAGCGTGCGAAGCATGCGTGGGGGTCTCATTTCAATCCTAAAGCCTTCAGAAACGTGTGCTCGTCATCCGAGCGGTAATTGAGCCGCCGCGACAGTTCCGCCGCCGCGCGCTGCACCTTGTCGAACAGGCCGTCGGCGATCAGCGCCGCGTCGATTTCCGGCCTCGGCACCGTCACCGTGATGCACGCGACGATCTTCTGCGTGTCGTTGCGCACCGGCGCCGTAACCACCGAGATCCCGCGTTCAAACGACGAATTGCTGATGCCGTAGCCGCGCAGTGCGTCCTCGCGGATCATTTCGTACAGCGCGTCGACCGTTTCGGGCGTCGCACTCGTCATCCGGTTCAGCGTGCCTTCCGGATACAGCGCACGCAGCTCCTTCAGCGACAGGTCGCCCATCAGCACGTGGCCGTGAGTCGTCGCATGCGCGGGCAGCCGCGTGCCGACGTTCACGCGAATCGAGCTGAACACCGGCGACTGGCTCTGCGCCTTCGCGACGAACACCACGTCGCGGCCGTCGCGGATCACGATATGCGTCGTGAAGCCGGTCGCATCGCGCAGGCTCTCGATCACCGGCAGGCCGAGATCGGTCAGCTCGAGCGAGCTCAGGTATTCGAAGCCGAGCCGCAGCACGGCAATGCCGAGCTTGTAGTTGCGATCCTTGTCCGCGCGCTCGAGAAAGCCGAGCGATTCGAGCGTTTGCAGCAGACGGAATACCGTCGTACGCGGAATGCCGAGTCGCTTGGACAGTTCCGGCGCGCCGAGCACCGGCTCGCGCGGCGAGAATTCGGCGAGGATCCGCAATCCGCGTTCGAGGCCTGGCACGACGTAGCTGGCCTCGGACTTTGCGTTTTCCGCGTCCTCTTGTTGCAACGGTTCGCTCATGATGCCTCCCGCCGGGCCGCCCCAAGGGAGGCATCGGTCTTCTGGGGATGAGGGGGCTGCGCCCCCCCAAGCGAACGAATGTGAGCGTGGGGGTAGTTCATTCCAGCCCCCGTTGACGGTCGCATTGACGGCAGAACGCGTCGATCAGCGACGAGTAGACCGCCGGCGCTTCCACATAACCCGCATGCCCCGCTTGCGGAATCACCTGCAGCCCCACGTGCGCGGCCGCGGCGATCCGCTCGCATGCGGCGGGCGGCGTGATCGCGTCGTTCGCGCCGACAGCGACTGCCGTGCGGCCGCGAAAGCCGGCGAGATCGGTCGCGAGATCGGCGTTCGCGAGCAGATGCGTGGCCTGCGCGTAGCCGGCCGGCACGATGCGCGCCATGTTCCAGCGCACCCACGCCCGCGCATCCTCATTCGCGAATCCGGACAGCATGTTGCCGCTGCGCTGCTCGGCGAGCCCGGCCGGACCGAGTTCGGCGAGCATCGCGAGGCGCGCGTCGCGGCGCGTATCGCGCGTTTCGGCGGGCGCACTGCCGTAGCCGCCCGCGGGCGAGATCAGCAACAGGCCTGCAATCCGCGCGGGCATCACGCGGGCCAAACCGCCCGCGATGATCGCGCCGAGCGAATGCCCGACCAGCACGCAGCGTTCGATGCCGAGTGCCTCGAGCCACGCGTTCAGCGACACCGCATAGTCGGCGGCGGCCGGCGACGCGCCGTGCACGGCAGTCGACACGCCGTAGCCGGGCGCATCCCACGCAAGCACGCGTCGCGACGCGCCGAGCGTGTCGAGCTGGCGCACCCACGATGCGGCGCCCGAGCCGATCCCGTGCAGCAGCACGACGGGCAGCGCGTGGCTCGCATGCTGCGCGCCGGCCTCGCGATAACCGATCGTGCCCGCCGCGCCGGCCGCGCAGCGCTGTTCGGGAAACTGCCCGAGCAGCGCGGCGAACGCCGCGGTGCGGTCGCGTTCACGTTTGTCGATGACACTCATTGCTTGCTCCGCCCCGTCTCAGCGCTTGATCTTCGCGAGCGGCGAATCCGGCGGATACGTCGGCGTGATCGGCTTCGACGAACCGAGCATCACGCACATCAGCGCGTCTTCCTCGCCGATGTTGATTTCCGTGCGATACACGCCCGGCGGTACCGAGATCAGGTCGCGCTCGCCGAGGATCGCTTCCCAGGTCTCGCCGTCGCGCTCGCAGATCACCTTCATCTTGCCGCGCAGCACGAAGAAGATTTCCTCGACATCGATGTGGATGTGGCTCGGACCGATGTTGCCGGCCGGAATGACCATCGTCGAAAACGTGAAGTTGCCGGCCGGCACCGTGTTGACGTCCTTCGCGACGCCCGTGCCGCCCGTGCCGACATAGCGCATCTGCGCACGGCGGTACTTCGGGTCGTAGTCGGCCTGGAACTTCAGCGCGTCCCAGTCGTAGCGCCGCGTTTCGTAGCGCGCGACGCGCCCTTCCATCCAGTCGCCGAAGCTTGCGCCTTCCGGCTGGTCCCACGACTTGCGTTCGAGATCTGCGTCCGCCATCGTCCTCTCCTTCATTTCCAGTGAAAACTTCGATTCAATTCATTACGAAGCCGCCGTTCACCGGCAGCAGTTGACCCGTCACGAAGCGCGCGCCGTCCGACAGCAGGAACAGCACGGGGCCCGTCACGTCGTCGGGCACCTGCGCGCGCGTCAGCGCGCGGCCCTGCATGTAGAACGCATGCCGTTCGGCCGGCACGTAGGCCGTCGCCTCGACTTCGGTGAGCCCCGGCGCGATCGCGTTGACCGTCACGCCGTGCGCGCCGAACTCGCGTGCCTGCGCATGCGTCATCGCGATCACCGCGCCCTTGCTGGCGACGTACGCGAGCAGCTTCGGCGCGCCCCACAGCGCGGTGTCCGATGCGAGGTTCACGATCGCGCCGCGACCCGAGCGCGCAAGGTGCGGCAACGCCGCATTGCTGACGAGCCACACGCCGCGCACGTTCACGTTCATCACGGCGTCCCACGTCGACACGTCGAGTTCCGTCGACAGCTTGCCGCCCGAGTTCGTGATCGCCGCGTTGTTGATCAGCGCGTCGATGCCGCCGAGCGCTGCCGCGCCCTGCGCGACGAACGCATCGACGCTCGCCGGATCGGCCAGGTCGAGCGCGAAGAAATGTGCGGTGTGGCCGGCTTGCGCGAGCTGCGTGGCCAGCGCGCGGCCTTCTTCGACGAGCACGTCGCCGAACGCGACCTGCGCACCCGCTGCGACCAGCGCCTTCACGAACGCGGCGCCGAGACCGCGCGCACCGCCCGTGACGAGCACGCGGCGCCCCGGCAGCGACACGACCGGTGCGAGCTCAGCCATTCGCGGGCTCCGATGCGGCGTGCGCCGCGCGGTGCGCGTCGAGCGCGGACAGGTGTTCCTGCGCGCGCTGGCGCAGCATCCGGCGCACGCGCGTGATGCCGACGTCGTGCTGGTACAGGTATTCGTGATCGCGCGCGTGCGGCGCGAGGCTTTCGAGAACGTAGCGGTCCTGCTCGAGCACGTCCCAGTGCAGGCCCTCGAGGCGGTTGCGGTACATGAAGCGCCACACGTCGCGCTGCCAGCCGCTGACCTTGCGCGTACGCCAGAAGTAGACCTGGCAGTTGTCGCCGTCGACCGGCGTCGCGAAGCCGATGATCCCGAAGTTGCCGCCCGGGCCGAACTTCTGCTTGTACGGAATCGCGAGGCGCATCCACAGGCAGCCCGTTTCGCCGAGCTCGACCCAGTCGAAGTTCACGTCGCGCTGGCCGATCTTCTCGAACATCAGGCCCGTTTCCGTCTTGCGCACGCGCATGTCGGCCTGCTTGTCGCCTTCGGCCATCGAGTGCGACGTCGCGTGCAGGTACGCGCCGTGCATCGGGTCCATCACGTTGTCGATCGCGTACTGGTAATTGCACTTCCAGTTCGACACGCACAGGAAGTGGCCGTACTCGTCGGCAACCAGTTCTTCCGGCAGGTTCAGCGGCGCCGGCTCGCCATGCGCTTCGTCGCCGAACCACAGGAAGATCGCGCCGGCCTTTTCTTCGACCGGATACGACTTCACGCACTTCGAGCCTTCGAGCGGACAGTTCGACACTGCCGGCACGCGGTTGACCGTGCCGCCGCCGTCGACTTCGACGCCGTGATACCAGCAGGCGATGCTGCCGCCGAGGTTCCAGCCGAGCGACAGGCGCGCGCCGCGGTGCGGGCAGCGATCTTCCAGCGCGTGGACCTTGCCCTCGTGATCGCGCCACAGCACGATCTGCTCGGACAGGCGCGTGAGGCCGACGGGCGCGTTCGACACCTGCCAGCTCGGGGCGACGGGATACCAGTAGTTCTTGATGCCGCGATCGAGGTAGTCGCGGACCGGGTCGTGTTGGGCTTCGTGTTGTGCGGGGGACGTCATCAGTGTGCTCCGGATGCGGTTGTCGTCGGGTCGGCGGTCACGCGGCTCGCGCGCTCATTCCGCCAGCGAGGCCATTTCGGCGCGGAAGCGCTCGGGTGTCCACGCGGTGCCGTCCGGTGCGCGGAAGCCGATGCGGTTCAGGCCCGCGACGACATCGTCCAGCTCGGTCGCACCGCTCTCGAACACGCGTTCGAGCGCATCGCCGAGATCGTTCTCGTACTGGGTCGGCTCGGCCTTGCGGTTCTGCCACACCTGGTTCTCGACCTGCCCGGGGATCTCGATCTGCCCCTTGCCCGCGACGTTGTTCGGCTGCGGTGCCATCCACGGCTTCAGGAAGGGATTGAAGTTGACGGTCGCTTCTTTCATGTCATTCCACCTTGATCTGGATTTCCTCGCCGGCAAGGCGCACCGCGTACTGCTTCAGCGCACGCCCGCCCGGGCCCTTCAGGCATTCGCCCGTCTTGATGTCGAACACGGCTTCATGCAGCGGGCATTCGACCGTGCCTTCGTCGACGAACCCCTGCGTCAGCAGCGCGTATGCATGCGGGCACACGTTCTCGAGCGCATACACCTCGTCGCCGACGCGGTAGATCCCGATTTCGACGCCGTCGGTCCGCTTGAACTCGATCGGCGTGTCTTCCGACAGCGCGCCGGCGTGCCCGGCACAAATCCATTGTTCAGACATCTCACACCCTTCCTTCTGATCGACTCTCGGTTCGCCCCGGGTTTGTTCCATACCCGGAACATCAGTTTATGGATGGTGATTATAGGAGCGACTTTCCACGAGTAAAACAAAAAGCTGCATGTCCTAGGGAAAATACCGACCGCCGGGTCGGCAGTCGCTCTCGCCACCTCAGTCAGATGTAATTTTTTGTTTTATGACGGGGGTTTAAGTCATATTTTCAGGACTCTCGAACCCGTGTTTCGGATCGCCCTCGTCCGCATCCGGCCCGAAAAATTTATTTTTGATCCTGTGCGTGACACCTCTATACTCCATTCCATCAGAGGCACGCTGTTCCTTGTATGGAACGAAAGGAGTGCCCGCCCGGCGGTGAAGAGCGCGCGACGGCCGGCCGTCCCCGCGCCCGCCGCCACGGCACGTTTTCCATCAGGTTTGGAGAGTCAGGAGATCAAATGGTCAAGCATGCGGTAGCAGCAGCAGTCATCGGAATGGGCGCCGTGTCGGGCGCCTGGGCGCAGAGCAGCGTGATGCTGTACGGCAGCATGGATGCCGGCGTCGCGTACGTGAACAACGTCGGCGGCCACGCGAAGTGGGCGATGATCCAGGGCAACACGCAGCCCGATCGGTGGGGCCTGAAAGGCAAGGAAGACCTCGGCAGCGGCCTGTCGGCGATCTTCCAGCTCGAAAACGGCTTCTATACGAACAACGGCCAGTTCGCGACCGCGAACACGATCTGGAACCGCGCGGCGTTCGTCGGCCTCAGCTCGGATCGCTACGGCACGCTGACGCTCGGCCGCCAGACGCCGCTGACGTTCGACTATCTCGATCCGCTCAGCACCGCGTACCTCGCGATGAGCTGGTATGCATTCCACCCGGGCAACATCGACGGGCTCGCCGCGACCGGCAACGTGCCGTACAACAACGCGGTCAAGTACCGCTCGCCGAGCTTCGCCGGCTTCTCGGCCGCGGCGGCGATGGCGCTCGGCAACACGACGAACTTCGCGACCGGCAAGTCGGTCGGCGTCGCGCTGAACTATGCGAACGGGCCGTTCAAGGCGTCGGTCGTCTACTCGAACGAGCACGACCGCTCGATCCTGATCAGCCAGACGGGCATCACGTCGTTCCAGGGGCAAAACACCGCGAACGGCTATCTCGCGAGCAAGGTCGAGAACATCGGCGCGGGCGCGTCGTACCAGTTCGGCGACTTCCTCGTGCACGGCCTCTACACGCGCGCGAAGATGCAGTCGAACGGCTATTCCGACACGTTCCAGAGCTACGACGCGGGCGTGAACTACCGCAGCAGCGCGTTCAACACGATCGCGGGCGGCGCAGCGACGACGACGCTGGCCGGCCGCCGCTGGACGCAGGTCGAGCTCGGCGACATCTATTCGCTGTCGAAGCGCACGCAGCTCTATGCGAACGTGTTGTACGAGCACGGCTCGGGCGGTGCGAAGGCCGCATTCTTCACGGCCGGCACGTCGAGCACCGCGAACCAGGTGATCGTGCTGACCGGCATTCATCACTCGTTCTGAGCAGCACGGGTACATGCGCCCGGCCGCCGAAGCAAAAAGAGCAGCCCCTGGGCTGCTCTTTTTGCATGCGAAGCCGCGCGACGCGGCTCGCTCGACGGGATCAGAAATCAGAACATCGCGACCCGATGGCGTGCGTGCGCGAACGTCGGGTCGCTTTCGAGCGGCCGGTAGTTCAGGCGCTGCGACAGGTCGACCGCCGCGCCGCACACCGCTTCGACGAGCCGCTCCTTCTCGCCGGCCTCGCCGATCTCCGAGCGCGGCACCGTCGCCGTGATCGCCGCGACGATCGCGCCCGAATGGTCGCGCACGGGCGCGGTCACCGCCGAAATGCCGCTCTCGAATGCAGCCTCGCTGACCGCGTAGCCGAGCCGCGCGTAATGACGCACGCGCTCGTACAGCTCGTCGACGGTGCTCGGCGTGCGCTCGGTGAACTGCTCGAGCCGCTTTTCCGGATAGAGCTGGCGCAGCGCGTCGCGCGTGAGGTCGCCCATCAGCACGTGGCCGTGCACGGTCGCATGCGCGGGCAGCCGCGTGCCGACGTGCACCTTCACCGAACCGAACATCGACGTATTGCTCTGCGCCTTCGCGACGAACACGACATCGCGCTGGTCGCGGATCAGCAGGTGCGTCGACAGGCCCGTCGCGTCGCGCAGCCGCTCGAGCACGGGCGTGCCGAGGTCGGTCAGCTCGAGCGAATTCAGGTATTCGAAACCGAGCCGCAGCACGCCGACACCGAGCCGGAAATAGCGGTCGCCGTTCACACGCTCGAGAAAGCCGAGCGCTTCGAGCGTCTGCAGCAGGCGGAAGGTGGTCGTGCGCGGAATGCCAATGCGCTTCGACAGCTCGGGCGCGCCGAGCACCGGCTCGCGCGCGGAGAATTCGGCCAGGATCCGCAGCCCGCGTTCAAGGCCCGGCACCAGATACGACGACGCGCCACCGGACGAGTCGTCGTCGCCCGCACCCTGCTTCGACGCGTCGCGGTCGACGTCGTCGCCGACTGTCGCGCGCGGCGCGCTTGCCGGCTTCGCCGGCGGTTTCGATGCGCCGCTCATCGTTGGATTGACCCTGTGCACATGGACGGAATGGAAGCGTTCACGAAAGACCCGCAATGCTTGATTATGGATTTTCGACCGGACCGGATCAACACGATCCGGCGCAGGCGGGCCGGACAGCCGGACAGCCGGGCTGTCGCATAGCCTGATGCGATCGAAAGGATAACAGCGATAGACAGGACTGCCCACCGGAACATCGCCTGCATGGCGCGGCCGGCGAACGATGGGTGAACGCAAACGCGCCGCGTGCGACGTCGCATGCGGATCGATTCGGGCAAGTCGGATGGCGGGAAAAGGGCCAGGGAAAACGCGTGAACACGAACGACCGCACCGATCCGCGAACGGGATCGGCGCAATGCGACGTCAGGCCGTCACGGCGTCGTCATACTCGGCACGCGCGAGCTGACCGGCGGCGTACGCGTCGGCTTCGCCGCGAAAGCCGTCCGTGCTGAATGCAACGACTTTCACACCGACGCCGGACGCCCGCTTCACCGTCAGCGCCCATTGCCATCCACCGTCTTGTTCGAAGACGTGCAGCGAGGGTTCGAGGGATGAGTCCAGTACGGTCACGGGGTATGCTCCTGCCCTGCGCGTCGCATCGGCGACGCGTCGGGCATGTCGAAAAAAGCGCCGGCTCGCGGCGCGTTTCAGCCTTTTGACAGTCTAGTCAAGGAATGTTGCGACGCACCATCAGGGCTTACACCTGCCTATCAGAACCGGGCGGTCAATCAAATCCACCTGAAACCCGCCTGAAACCCATACGGAACGGGCCTCGCGAGCATATTCCCGAGGCGCGGCACACCACGCGTGCGGCAACGTGCCGCATGGGCGATCGACAGGCCGGATCGGTTGAAAAACGGGTCGCGATCCCGAGCGACCGAGGCATCGATCGACGCAGCTACCGGCCCGCCTCCGCCGACAATACCCGCCGGAACGTCAGGTTGACGCGCTCGCCCTGCACGGCCGGCGCCTTCGGCACGCGGTGCTGCCATTCGGCCTGCGTGCGGCCGCGCATCACGAGCAGGCTGCCGTGCGTCAGCCGGTACGCATGCACGACGCCGGTCGCACGGTGACGAAGGTCGAACACGCGCATCGCGCCGAGGCTCACCGACGCGATCACCGGCGCGTCACCGAGCTCCGGCTCGTTGTCCGCATGCCAGCCGAGGCTGTCCTGCCCGTTGCGGTAACGATTGAGCAGCACGCTGTTGAAACGCGCGCCGCAGGTCGCCTCGACCGCTCGCTTCAGGTCGAGCACGGCCGGCGTCCACGGCGCGGGTACGTTGCGAATCCCCGAATAGACGTAGACGGCATCGGGCTCGCCCTGCCACGCGGTCAACCGCGGCAGCGGAATGCGGCCGCGCGGCGTGCGGATCGTGTCCTGCCGCCACGCGACCTCGTCGATCAGCGCGGCCAGCACGCGATCGGCGTCGGCCGGCGCGAGCCAGTCCGGGTACCAGTCCACGTCGGGCACGGGGGTATCGGCGAAAAGATCGGGCGTCGACATGTCGGGATCAGGCAGCAAATGAACAAGGCTGGCGAATCATGTCTGCATGGTAGACAACGGCGACGCGCGCCGCCATGCGCTGTCATTCCGCCGCGCGACGAGGCCGCACGCACGCACGCATCGCCGATCGCGAAGCCGATGCATGTTCGGCACGTCACGCTATCATCGCGGCGTGTCGCAAAGCGTCTATATCCGGGGCGCAGTCTTCTTCCGCAATGCCGGCCGGCGCGACTCGGCCGATTTCTTCCGTGACCCACCATGACGCTCTCCGATTCCGCCCTCGACCAACTGTTCCTCACCGCGCGCACGCACAACGCATGGCAGGACAAACCGGTCGACGACGCGCTGCTGCACCGGCTGATCGACCTGACGAAATTCGGCCCGACGTCGGCGAACGCAAGCCCCGCGCGCTTCGTGTTCGTCAAGTCGCCCGAAGCGAAGGCGCGCCTGAAACCCGCGCTGTCCCAAGGCAATCTCGCGAAGACGATGGCCGCGCCCGTCACCGTGATCGTCGGCATGGACTTCGCGTTCCACGAGCACCTGCCGCGCCTGTTCCCGCACGCCGACGCGCGCAGCTGGTTCGCCGGCAACGACGCGCTGATCGAAGCCACCGCATTCCGCAACTCGTCGCTGCAGGGCGCGTACCTGATCCTCGCCGCACGCGCGCTCGGCCTCGATGCGGGCCCGATGTCGGGCTTCGACGCCGCGAAGGTCGATGCCGAATTCTTCGCGGGCACCGCGATCCGCACCAACTTCCTCGTGAATCTCGGCTACGGCGACCCGGTGGGCCTGTTCCCGCGCAGCCCGCGCTTCGATTTCGACGATATCGCGCGCATCGTCTGACGCACGCTACCGCCCGCGCGTCAGACGGATCAGCGTGATTTCGGACGGCACGCCGAAGCGGTTCGGCGGCCCCCAGTAGCCGGTGCCGCGGCTGGTATAAAGCCACATCGCGCCGAACCGGTTCAGCCCGCCGATCACCGGCTGCTGCAGGCGCACGAACGGCGGCCACGGCAGGAACTGGCCGCCGTGCGTATGGCCGGACAGCTGCACGGTGAAGCCGGCGCGGCTCGCCGCGTCCGCGCTGCGCGGCTGGTGCGCGAGCAGGATCTTCGTCGCGACGTCGCGCGGCGCGCCCGCGAGCGCCTGCTCGGGATCGCTGCGATGCGCGGGATCGAACCCGCCCGCCGTGAAATCGGTGACGCCCGCGAGCACCGCCCGCGCGCCGTCGTGCTCGATCAGCACGTGCTCGTTGAGCAGCACCGTCAACCCGATCCGCCGGAATTCGTCGATCCACGCATGCGCGCCGGCGTAGTACTCGTGGTTGCCCGTCACGAGGAAGCTGCCATGCCGCGACTGCATGCGGCCGAGCGGCGCCGTATGCTCGCGCAGCCGCTTGACCGAGCCGTCGACCACGTCGCCCGTCACGGCGACGAGATCCGCATCGAGCGCATTGACCGCGCGCACGATCCGCTCGATATAAGGCCGTTTGATCGTCGGCCCGACGTGAATGTCCGACAGTTGCACGATCGTCAGCCCGTCGAGCGCCGCCGGCAGCCCGTCGACCGGAATCGACACGCGCTTGACCGCCGCCGTGCGGCGCGCGCCGACGAATCCGATCGCACTGACCAGTACCGCCCCCGCCAGCACGCCGAGTGCCGTGTCGGATGCCGCGCCGCTCCACGCGCCGTCGTGCCCGAACTGCCGCCCTATGAAGACGCCGAGCAACACCAGCTCGCGCAGGAACGTCAGCACCAGCAGCGACGAGAAGAAGCCCATCGCGACCGAGCCGGCCCAGCCGAACAGCGTCGCGACCCAGCCTTCGTCGAAGCGGCGCGAGAACATGCCGACCGGGATCAGCACGACGAAGCTCGCGAGTACCAGCGCCGCGATCGTGCGCGCGAGCGGCGACGCGAATGCGTCGGGAATGATCCGCAGCCCGACATACAAATGGAACAGCACGCCGATTGCAATGAACCGGACAAAGAAACTTCGCATGGAATACTCGTCCTCGTTGCGATACCGCTGCCGCGCGTCGGATGGGACCGTGACGTCAAGTCTCGTCATGCCCCGCGCCACGCGCCGCGCCATTCGCACGATGGTACACAGATACCGGCCGACACGACCGGTCACGACCGCGGCGGGCGCGCCGGACGTCCGGGCGTGCTGACAGGGCACCGGCGTGCCGGTCGATCGCCGCACGACACGACGCATCGCAACGACGATGACGCGACGCAGAGCGTCGGTCATCGACCTGCATCGCGGACGAGCGCAGCCCACCTGGTCCGCCACGCCACGTCAGAATGCGGATTCGCTCGCGTTCACGCGGCAATCCGGTCTTCGCGCGGCGATTCCCACCGATCGGCGAACAAACGCCACCGGCTCGGTTTCGCCTGACGATCCTTTACAGTCCGTCAGCAACCCGACAAGCGCATGCGCTGGCAGAATCGCGCCCCGGTCATGACCTTCCCGGGATGCCCGCCGGGCGGCCCGCCGCATGCTGCCGATGCGCGCCGCATCGCTGGCGGTCCGCATCGCGCTGATTTATTATCGGCTCCGTATCGCGGAATCGTCGTCGCGGCGACGAACCGCCTTGCGCCGCGCCCGGCATCCACCCATCACGTCGAGCTCGTCACACCATGAGAAAAACAACGCCGCGCGCGACCCTGCGCGTCGCCGCCGTCCTGGTGCCAGCCCTGCCGCTCGCGGGCTGCGCGTCGCGTGGTGCACCGTCGTACGTCCTGTTCGGCGCATATTTCCCGCTCTGGCTCGTCAGCGCGATCGTCGGCATCGTCGGTGCGATCGTCGCGCACCGCGTGTTCGTCGCGACCGGCTGGGCCGCCACGGTGCCCTACCAGCTTGCCGTCTGCACCGCGATCGGGCTCGTGGTCGCCGTGATCGTATGGCTCACCGGCACGGGGCCGTTCGCATGAAGGCCGCCGGAATCGCCCGACCCTCCACGAAAGGCCGCGTGATCGCGCTGGCGATCGTCGCGCTCGGCATCGCAGCGCTCGCGTACGCGTACCACCGCACGACGGCCTACCCGTCCACCGACGACGCATCGATCGACGCGGACGTCGTCCACGTCGCGTCGCCCGTCGGCGGCCGCATCGTGCAGCTCGCGGTACACGAGAACCAGCGCGTCGCGAAAGGCGACCTGCTCTATGAAATCGATCCCGTGCCGTACCGGCTGACGGTCGCGCAGGCGCAGGCCGATCTCGAACTCGCGCGCGCATCGCTCGACACGCGTCGCCGGTCGCTGATCGGCGAGCGTTCGAACGCGGCGGTCGCAGCCGAACAGGTCAAGCGCGCGACGCAGAACTACGACCTCTCGACACGCGACGTGAACCGCCTCGCACCGCTCGCCGCGCAGGGCTACGTCAGCGCGCAGCAGTTCGACCAGGCGAAGGTCCGGCAGCGCGACGCCGCCGTGTCGCTCGCGCAGGCGCAGGAACAGCAGCGATCATCCGCGCGAACGATCGGCGACGACGCCGACGCGATCGCGACGCTCCATGCGCGCGAAGCCGCGCTCGCCCGCGCGCAGCACGCGCTCGACGACACGGTCGTGCGCGCGCCGCACGACGGGCTCGTGACGGGCCTGACCGTGCTTGCCGGCGAAACCCTCGCGCCGAACCAGTCGATCTTCACGCTGATCGATGCGAGCGAATGGTTCGCCGTCGGCAATTTCCGCGAAACGTCGCTGAACCGCATCGCGGTCGGCGACTGCGCGACCGTCTATTCGATGATCGACCGCAGCCGTCCGCTGACGGGCAAGGTGGTCGGCATCGGCGCAGGCATCGCGGACAGCGATCGCATCAACCTGCCGCGCGCACTGCCGATCGTGCAGCGCTCGGTGAACTGGGTGCATGTCGCGCAGCGCTTCCCCGTGCGCGTGAAGCTCGACGAACCCGACGGCAAGCTCGTGCGTGTCGGCGCGAGCGCGATCGTCGAGGTCCGGCATGGCTCAGCCTGCCGCTGAGGTCCGCGCGCCGGGCCCGCGCGAAGTCCTGCGATTGCTCGCGTCGTTTCCGGGCCGCACGTCGATCGCCGTGCGGGTTGCACTGATCTGCGCGCTGACCGTGCTCGTGACGAGCGCGTACGGTACGCCCGAAGCTGCGCTGTCCGCCTACGTCGTGTTCTTCATGATCCGCGCCGACCGCGTGACGAGCGTCGTGCTCGCGGCTGCGCTGCTCCTGATCGTCACGATCGTGATCGGGCTCGTGCTCGGCATCGCGATCTTCAGCATCGACTATTCGATCCTGCGGGTCGCGTGCATGGCCGTGCTGTCGGTCGGGCTGCTGTACCTGACGTCGGCCAGCAAGCTGCGCCCCGTGGGCGCGATCCTCGCGATGATCGTCGGCTTCGGGCTCGACCAGCTCGGCCTCGCGCCGTTCGGCGAAGCCGCGACGCGCGCGCTGCTCTATATCTGGCTGACGATCGCGATTCCGGTCGGCGTCGCGATCGTCGTCAACCTGCTGATCGCGCCGTCGCCGCGCCGTCTCGCGCTCGCGCAGCTCGCAAAGCGGCTGCGGCTCGCCGCGCTCCGGCTGCGCGGCGACGCCACCACGCTTGCCGCGTTCGACGCGAGCCTGCGCGACGGCGACAAGCAACTCCTCACGTGGCTCAAGCTGTCGAAACTCGAAGGCTCGTCGACCGCCGCGGACGTCGCCGCACTGCGGCAGGCCATTGCGTCGAGCACGGCGCTGCTGGTCGGCGTCGCGCTGGCCGATCGCGAACCGGACGCGCGGCTGCCCGCCGCGTTTTCCACGCCGATCGCGGCCACGCTCGACGAGATGGCGGCGATTCTCGAACGCGGCGGCTATCCGGTCGACGTGACGCTCGCGCTGCCGCCGGCCGATGCGCTGCCACCGCTCGCGCGCATCGCCGCGACGGATCTCCATGCGGCGATCACGCGCTTCGCGGAACCGGGCGCAGTTGCCGACGCAGCGGCACACGCGCCGGCCACCCCTGTCAGCACGTCCGCAGCCACCCGCCCCGAACCCGCCGCATCGCCCGCCAAGGCACCGGGCGGCGGCTTCTTCCTGCCGGATGCACGCAGCAATCCCGACCACATCCGCTATGCGCTGAAGACGACCGCCGCGGCGATCTTCTGCTATCTGCTGTATTCGCAGCTCGACTGGTCGGGCATCCATACGTGTGTCGTCACCTGCTACATCGTGTCGCTCGGCTCGACTGCAGAGACGGTCGAGAAGCTCACGTTGCGGATCGTCGGCTGCATCGTCGGCGCGCTGCTCGGTACCGCGGCGCTCGTGTTCGTCGTGCCGGCGCTGTCGTCGGTCGGCCAGTTGATGGCGCTGGTGTTCGCCGGCGCATGGCTGTCCGCATGGGTCGCGTTCGGCTCGCCGCGCATCGCGTACGCAGGCTTCCAGATCGCGTTCGCGTTTTTCCTGTGCGTGATCCAGGGCGCCGGCCCCGGCTTCGACCTGACGATCGCCCGCGATCGCACGATCGGCATCCTGCTCGGCAACGTCGTCGTGTATCTCGTATTCACGCGCATCTGGCCCGTGAGCATCGGCAAGCAGATCGACGTCGCGCTCGCCACGCTGCTCGAGCAGTGGCGCCGCGTCGTGCAGATCGCGCAGCCGGCCGAACGCCGCACGCTCGCCGCCGAAGCCTTCGCGCGGCACGGCGCAATCGCGCAGGAGCTCGGCCTCGTCCACTACGAGCCGTCGTGGGTTCGGCCGGCCGCCACGTGGCTCGCCACCCGGCGACGCGCACTTGCGGAACTCGGCGCGCTCGAAGGCCCGCTGTTCCTGCTCGCAGAACGTAGGCCGGGCGACGCGGCGATCGGCGCACGGCTCGCGCGCGTGATCGACCTGCGCGACGGCGACCCGGCTGCCGACGCCGCTTCGCCGGCGCCGTCGTCGACCGCAGGCGCCGCAGCCGTGCCGGCCGCCGCGCCCCTCGACCCTGCACGCGACGCGCTGCTGAACCTGATCGACACGCGGCTTGCGCACATCGCCGACGCCGCGCGTCAAGCCACCCCGAAGGAGCCTGCCCCTCATGCGCGTCCCTGAACCGCCGAGCGCGTCGATCGCCGCCGCGCTCGCGACCGCCATCGCGCTGACCGGTTGCGCAACGTCGTCGATCGATCTGGCGCCGGAGGCACCCGACCGCCCGTGGCAGCCGCAAACGTCGGCCGCGGGCGACATCGTGCCGGCGCCGCCGCTCGCATCCGCACAGCGCGCGCCGCACGACTACACACTGCCGGCCTCGCCCGCGCTCGCGTCGGTGTCGCCGCCCGCCGCGCTCGATGCCACGCATCCGTACACGCTGCCGGAGCTGATCGACCTCGCCGAATCGACGAACCCGCTGACCCGCATCGCATGGAACGACGCCCGCAACGCGGCACTCGCGGTCGGTATCGCAAAGGCCGCGTACCTGCCGAACCTGTCCGCGACCGCGATGGGTGCATACCAGACGAGCCACGGCTCGACATCGACGATCCTCGGCGACGCGTCGAGCAACACGACCGTGCACGGCACGATCTCGGCGCTGTCGCTGCAATGGCTGCTGTTCGATTTCGGCGGCCGCGCGGCGCGCGTCGAGGCGGCCGAGCAGGCGTCGGTCGCGTCGAACGTCGCGTTCACGGCCGTGCACCAGCAGGTGATCCACGACGTGACCGTCGCGTACTACCGGTACGAAGCCGCCCGCTCGCGCGCGGCCAGCGCGCAGCAGGGTCTGTCGAATGCGGATGCGATCCTCGCGGCGTCCCGCGCGCGGCTCAGGCAAGGCGTCGGCACCGTTGTCGAACTCGCGCAGGCGACGCAGAACCGCGCACAAGCGAATCTCGCGCTCGTGCAAGCGACCGGCGCGCAAAGCGACAGCTATCTCGCGCTGGTTTCGGCGCTAGGCATCTCGCCGCTGTCGAAGCCATCGATCGCCGCGCTGCCCAAGCGCCCGCTGCCGCCCGCACTTGCTTCGTCGGTCGACGCGATCGTGTCGGATGCGATCGCGCGCCGTCCCGACCTGCAGGGTGCGTATGCGCTCGAGCAGGCCAACCGCGCGAAGATCAAGGCTGCGGAAGCCGCATTCATGCCGAAGATCTTCCTGTCCGCGTCGACGTCCTATGCGAGTGGCGGCACCGCGATTACCGCGCTGCCCGCGATCGGCGACCAGGCACCGACCGTGAACCTGAACGGCAGCCGCTACGGCGGCGGCGTGTTCCTCGGCGTGACGATCCCGCTGTACGACGGCGGCCTGCGCTCGGCGGTGCTGATGCAGGCGCGCAACGATGCGCAAAGCGCGTCCGCGCGCCTCACGCGAACCAAGGAGGAAGCCGTCCGCCAGGTCGTCGCCGCGCAGAATGCGGTGCAGACGAGCCTCGCATCGCACGACGCGGCGAAGGCGCTCGTCGATGCCGCGCAGACGAGCTACGACGCGGCGCTGACCGCGTACCGGCACGGCGTCGGTTCGGTCACCGATGCAACGATCGCGCAAAGCCAGCTGCTCGCCGCCCGCAATGCGGAAGTCGACAGCTACGCCGGCGCACTGTCGGCCGCCGCCGCGCTCGCGCTCGCGACAGGGACGATCGGCTCGTCGCAATAACCGTCGCAGCGACGCGCCCGCCGGCCGCCAAACCGGTTGACGCGTGCGCGGGCGGCCCTCTAGAATGCCGCCCATTCTTCCTTCAGGAACCATCGTGGACAGTTGCAGCACTCCGTTGCGTGCGCCGCTTGCCGCCTGAACGCCTGTCCGACGCAGTTCTCCTGCCGCGGCTCGCGTTCCGCGAGCCCGCACGCCACTCGTTTCACATCGAATGACGCATTCGCGCGGTACAGTACCGCGCGATGACGGCCATCGTGCCGCGTTCGGCCTCGCGCCGCCGCGACGCGGGCCGGCATGCGCTCCTTGCACGGCAGGACAACCATGACTCTCGATTTCGCACTCCGTCTTTTCACCGCGTTCGCCTGCGGCGTCGCGATCGGCCTCGAACGCCAGATGCGGCAACGCACGGCGGGCCTGCGCACGATCACGCTCGTCGCGAGCGGCGCATGCCTGTTCGTCACGCTCGGCGTGCTGACCGGCAACGGCGTGGCCGGCGTCACGCAGATCGCCGCCTACGTCGTGTCGGGCGTCGGCTTTCTCGGCGGCGGCGTGATCATGCGCGACAAGGGATCGATCCAGGGCATCAACACGGCCGCGACGCTGTGGTGCTCGGCCGCCGTCGGCGTGCTGGCGGGCTCCGGCCACTTCGTGCCGGCGCTGGCCGGCACGGGCGTCGTGCTGCTCACCAACACGGTGCTGCGCGGCGTGAGCCAGGCGATCAACGCAACACCCGTATCGAATGCCGATCTCGTGCGCGAATACCAGATCACCGTGATCTGCCTGGCCGCCGACGAAGTGCACATCCGCACGCTGCTGTCGAATTCGATGTATGCGAAACCGCTGTCGTTCCAGAGCCTGACGAGCGAGGACGTGCCCGACCAGCCGGAGCGGCTGAAGGTGACTGCGACGCTGAAGCTGCATCCGAAGGATCAGCAGAAGCTCGAGCAGATCGCGAGCCGGATGAGCATGGAGAAGAGCATTTCCAGCGTCAGCTGGACCGCGAAGGAGGCGGAACCGATGATGGAGTGAGCGGCGGCCGGCACCACCGCCGCGCCGCCGATGCCACGTCAGGGCGTCTCGATGAGCCCGGCCGCGATCGCCTTGACGACCGCCTGGACCTTGTTGGTCGCGCCGAGCTTCTCGAGGATGTTGTTTACGTGGAAGTTGACCGTGCGCTCCGAGATGCTGAGGATCTGCCCGATCTCGCACGCGGTCTTGCCTTCGGCCGTCCAGCACAGCACCTCGCGCTCGCGCGCGGTCAGCGTGACGTTCGACTCGGGCGACAGCTTCGGCACCATGAAGCGGCTCATCAGCGAATGCGACAGGTTCGCGAGCCAGTTGGTCTGCAGCGTCAGCATGTTGATCTCGGCGGGTGTGAGCCGGTCTGCATGGCGCGCGATGCTCAACAGCCCGAACGCGCCGCGCGCCGCCCAGCTCGACTGCGCGACACCCACCGACAGCCCGTGGTCGCGCGCGTCCTGCCACAGCGGGCACGGCTCGATCCGGTCGACGTCGGGCCAGACGATCATGTTGGTGCTCAGCGCGCCATCGCGAACCGTCGAATCGATCTCGATATAGTTCTGCGCCTGGTAGTGCGCCATCCAGCCGTCCGGATAGGTATTGAAGATCGCGACAGCCGGCTTCGACACGGGCAGCGGCACGCGAATGCCGTAACAGCAATATTCAAAGCCGAGGCGTTTAGAATAAGCGGCGATCCGCTGGAAGAGCTGCTGCTCGTCTTCCGCGGCACTGAATTGTTGGTAGGCATCCTGCCAGCGCAATTCCATTATTTCTCCGACAACGTCACGCTGTCATACCTGTCAGGTGCCAGCGCCGGTTCGGGGCTGATACATTCCGCGCATGACTTCACCTTTGTTGCACCCGGTCCGCGGCCCGTCTCCGGACGGCTACGTGCGTCTGTCCGAAAACGCACTGGCCGTGCTCGCGCTCGACCATGTCGCCAGCGGCCTCGATGCATCGCTGCTCGCGGAACTGCGCGACAGCGCCATCGACGCGCGCCTGGCCGGCTACACCGAATGGCACCGCCCGGCCAGCGCCGGCGTCGCGTACCTGACGGTCGGCTGGGACTGGTATCTCGAACGCGCAACGGGCACGTTCGTGATCGCGGGCGGCGACGTCCGCAGCAACATCATGGCCGTCGACGCCAC
This sequence comes from Burkholderia sp. 10_S31, assembly GCF_056930375.1. Classification (NCBI taxonomy): domain Bacteria; kingdom Pseudomonadati; phylum Pseudomonadota; class Betaproteobacteria; order Burkholderiales; family Burkholderiaceae; genus Burkholderia; species Burkholderia sp. 10_S31. The sequence goes on along the minus strand of NZ_JBXOWK010000001.1, from coordinate 1,563,578 downwards.
CGGCGCCGACCTCGGCATGTTCCGCACCGCAGCAGCGCTCGCCGCGCGGCTCGCGTCCATCGACTGGCCGGCCGCGGTTGCATCGGCACTGCTCGGTCGCAACGACGCCTATCATGCCGGCCCCACGCTCCAGTGACAACCGACCGCGCATTCCTCTGACATTTCCACAAGACTGGCGCTCTTTATAAGCAAAAGCCGCCCGTATTTCAATCCCGCCGATCAAGAAACCGCTTCCACCGGTCAAATGGCACCGGCGCACCCCCACCCTGTAAGAGTTACCAGTTACCACCTCCTCGGGACGCGCGATGTAATGCGTGCATACCAAAGTACCGATCCGAGGACACCATGCGGACCTTCGTTCACGAGGAAGGGCGGTTGCCACACGAACTTGCAGCGGACCTGGGGCGCTATCGGCGCCGCGTGTTCGTCGAACAGCTCGGTTGGGCACTTCCGTCTGCGAACGAAAGCTTCGAGCGCGACCAGTTCGATCGCGACGATACCGTCTACGTGTTCGCGAGAAACGCCGGCGGCGACGTGTGCGGATGTGCGCGCCTGTTGCCGACCACCCGCCCGTATCTGCTGAAGTCGCTGTTCGCCGACCTGATCGCCGAAGACGTCGCGCTGCCGCAATCGGCCGCCGTCTGGGAGCTGTCGCGGTTCGCGGCGACCGGCGACGACGGCGGCACCGGCAATGCCGAGTGGGCCGTCCGCCCGATGCTCGCCGCGGTCGTCGAATGCGCGGCGCAGCTGGGCGCGCGGCAGTTGATCGGCGTGACGTTCGCGAGCATGGAGCGGCTGTTCCGCCGGATCGGCGTGCACGCGCACCGGGCAGGCCCACCGAAGCAGGTGGACGGTCGTCTGGTTGTCGCGTGTTGGATCGACATCGATCCGCAAACGTTTGCCGCACTTGGAATCGAGCCGGGACGGGCTGTCCGGCAAGCCATCGCCGCCTGAGCTGGAACGCGCGTAGTCCAGCCGAGCGGCATCGTAACGAAGGAGAACCACCGTGGACCAGTCTCAGGTCTTTCGCGCGATGATGCCCGGCTTGACGGGTGCCGGCGGCACCCGCATCGCAGTCGCCTACCCGTCGTTTCCGCGGCCGCTGCCGCTCGTGCGGCTCGATCGCCGCGGGCTCGTGTTCCGGGCGGCCGGCGCCGCACCGCTCGTGTGCGGGCTGCCGCGCGCGGCGACGCTGCTGGTTGCCGACGAGCCGCTCTGCTCGCTGCGTCTCGTGATCCGCGACGTCGCCGCTGTCGGCGACGGCCGGCACGACCTGACGATGCAGCCGTCCGGTGCCACCGGCGACGAACTGCTGTGGCACGCGCTACGCGAGCGCAAACCGTACCAGCAGATCCGACAGCCGCTTGCGCCCGTCAATGCGGCCATCGCGCCGAACGGCGAGCCGCAGGCCACCAGCGACGCCGCGCAGCGTCCGTCGCGCAGCGCGGCGTTCCGTCTGCGCTGCCACAGCGATGCGCTGTTCTTCGCCGACTGGCTCGAATATCACTTCGACGAGCTGCGCGCGCTGTCGCAGCGGCACGGGCCGCAACTGCAGCTCAACGAGCTGCAGCGCCAGGTAGCCGACGACGAGGTGGGCGTGCGCTTCGTCTACGGCATCGATGGACATGCGACACGGCACGCGCTGACCGACTGCGCGCGCGAGGCCTGCGCATGGATCGAGACGGAAATGCGCGACAAGTACGCGGTGCCGGTTGCGCAGGAGCGGTTCGGCGCGTTTGCCGCGCACGCGCGGGCGGCGCGGCATGTGAGGGCGACGACGGTTGGCTCCGCGGATACGTGACGGCCACCCCATCGAAAATCAAATGTTCTTGGCGGGGCCGGCGGAACGTCGCCACGGGGCGCAATACGCACTGCTCCGTACCCGTGCCAGAAAGGCCAGCCGACGCTGCGTTGCACAATTACAACTAGGGCTTGCCAGCCCTCGGGTTTTCCCTTAAAGTTACATCTGTCTCCTCCATGTCTCCAAACATGGATTCAGCCCGCTCCAGCAGCGGGCTTTTTCTTGCCTGCGATAATTTATCGGGGGCACATCAAAACCGCTGCCATCCACCCGCAGCGCGCACAATCGCCGACCCCGGCGGCTTATCATCGGCGAATCCTTCACGCACAGCCGATGTCGCCATGCATACCCACCTGCGCATCGCCCGCCCAGTCGCCGACCTCGCCCGAACCGAGCGTATGTATTGCGGCGCGTTCGAGTGGTCGGTGCTCGCGCGCTTCGACGATCACGACGGCTTCTCCGGCGTCATGCTCGGACGTGAAGGGCTCGACTACCACTTCGAATTCACGCACTGCCCGGCGCATCCGGTCGCACCATCACCGACGCCCGAAGACCTGATCGTTTTCTACCTGCCCGACCACAGCGCATGGGAAGCCGCATGCGCACGCGCAACCGCGCACGGCTTCATGCGCGTGACATCGTTCAATCCGTATTGGGATGCATCCGGACAGACGTTCGAGGACGCCGATGGCTACCGGATCGTCCTGCAGAACGCGACGTGGCATTGACGGGCAAGCATGCCCGAACCGTTACGCGCGGACATCGCCGTCGGGACGAACAGTCATCGCACGCGCGACAAACACCCGATGCCGTCGCAACGCATGCCCTTGCGGCAACCCAGGATGATCGAAATCGCGCATCGGCTGCGCCAGCATTCCGAGCCGCTGCGCCACGTGCTGCGATCGCAGGTTGGTAGCAGCCGTCCACGCGAAGATCTCGCCCAGCCCGATCCGGCCAAAGCCGTCGGCCAATACCGCAGCGGCCGCTTCTGCGAGATAGCCATGCCCCCACGATGCGCGTGCCTGGCGCCACAGAATCTCGACACACGGCGCCATCGGATGCTCGCCGCGAACTTCACGGGACAAACCGCAGAGGCCGATCAGTGCGCCATCCGAGCGGCGCTCGATCGCCCACACGCCGAAACCGTACGCGTCGAAATGCGCTTCGATGCGTGCGATGGTGGCCCGTGCCTCATCAACGGTCATCGGGCCACGCGCGAGCCATGCGGTCACGTCTGGATCCGCATGCATCGCCACCAGCGCACCGGCATCGCCCGGGCGCCAGCGACGCAACGTCAAACGTTCGGTTTCGATCTTCAATGGCGGGTTCAGCCGTGATCGGGACGTGCGGGGAGCACGGGGCGCGCCAGGCCGCATGCGCGCAATTTCGATAGTGCAGCAACGAGCCCGAATGCAAAGCGAGGGAGTGAGGCAATTGCGATCGTCGCTTGCACCGGCAAGGAGCGTCGACGGTCGCAAGAACCGACGACGAGAATTGAATGCAGCGGGATGCATCTTCCCGCCTGGCTTTCGTCGAATACGCGCGCCACACCCGGGCGGGTGTCGGCGCATCGAACACGCTTACTCGTTCTCTTCGAAGTAGTGAATTGGCATTACGGGACGTGCTTCTGTCTATGAACCTACGCCAAAACCTACGCCGGACCATATCGCAGCTCGTTGGCAAACTAATGTTGCGTTTCAGCAACAAAAAAATGAAGGTGCCGGATGTGTTGCTACATGACCGGACAAACAGTCCCAGAGTAGAGCGTGCTCAGCCATGACTCAATGCCCCACTCGATCGTCAGTTGTTGGGCTGAACCCTTGCGGAGACGGCGCTTCCACGCCGTCGCGCAGCGATGATACCGTCAAAGATACCGAAGAATCCGGCTGGCAGTTACCGGTACTGGAGAGACCGCACCGGAAAATCATGGCATGCCTTCGTTGAAGATCCGCGAAGGCCGCACATCTCGATGACGGCCTTTTTAGAGATACCGTCATCGATACCGTCGGGTCACGCAAAGGATTGCGAAAGCTGCTACACGCGTTCTCGATGAGAGTGTCAATTGTATAAAGTAAGATCCTCTCGACGCGTTAACGGGCTATCGACGCGCCGAGCCGACACTCGCACGCCGGCCGTACGCCATGGCGCTGCGCCCGAGCGATGCGTCGGCCGTGCCGCGCGTGCCGATGACTCTGAACATCAGCTGGTCCATCTCCTTGATGATGTCGGCAAGGACTGTCGTGATGACCGCGAACTCTCGGCCGTACGAGCCCGCGCGCGCGGCCGCGATACGTGCATTCAGGGCGACGATGTTGGCCTGCATCGAGATGCTGCCCAGTTGCTCGGCGATGCTCACCTGACGTTTGAGCGCCTCAGACTCGATGCCGCGCATCTCGTTCTGGTACGCGAGCGTAATCTGCTGAAGCAGTTCGAGCAGCGGGGTGGCCTGCCTCACGAGCGCGTCAACCTGTTCGTCGGTGGCAGTGCTGTCCGATTCGAGACTCGCGAGCATTTTGGAAGTATGCGTGATGAAGCGCCGGACATGCTCGTCTGCACGCCGAGTGCCGAAATAGAGCTGCCTGAGCGCTTCGGAGAACGCTCCAGGTAATTGCTCATTGCCATCGACAAGATCGTCGTGTGCATTCGCGAACATCGCCACACTTTGCTTCGCGACGTCCAATGCGGTATCGTCTCCGCGCGAAGCGAGCAGCACGTGCAGAACGATACGTTGCGACAGCATCCGCTGCCGGCCGAATCGGGCAAAAAAAGTCCCGGAGCGACGCGTGCACGAATCGATCGGTCGATCTGCGCAAGAGTCGTTCCGGGACGCCATTGCCCCGCATCCGCTCGTAAGAGCGGAAGGAAAACTGGTGAAACGCAAAGGCCATCGTGGGCCTCTCCCAGATCCTACGCAATACCTGTGCCACTTCGTACCGCTTCGTGCACGCAGATGCGCCGACGCGCGCGACTCGACAGGTCCGCATTGTTCAACGCCGTGCCACCATTAGTAGACGGAACGGGGGTATGCCATTTCAATGCCGGTTCTGGGGAACGTCGGTTGAAAAGCGATTGTCGCCGAAGCGAAAGGAAGGCCGAGCCGCGCGTGTTGTGTACGGTGCAGCGAGAATGGAGATGGTGCAATTCAATAATGCGCTGCACCACGATTGCACACCGCTTGTAGCGCGCTTCGGTGTACCGGCCGGAAGGAGGGGTGTCCTCTGCACTCGTTTCTCTACATGGAGTTCGATTGGAGGGCGGACCTGCCGCGGCCAAGTGCAGGGGCCCTCAACTACCTGCGTTTCATGACCGACGCACTTCGCGTGTCAGACGCGAAGCGACCGTTCCGACTCTTTATCCCGAACGATCTTTCTTGCGACCCACTGCGGTAACATTGCCTTGAACGACTCGTTTCTGTCGACCAAGTGATGCTTGAGCGCCATAAGGACGTGTCCAACTACGAGAAATGCAATTGCATACGCGAAACAAAAGTGGATTTGCTTGAGGGTTGGCGCAAGAGCCGGCGTCTTTGCCATCAATGGAGGCAGGAAAAAGAGCCCCGCAACGGGAATTTTGAAGCCAGCGGCCGAACTCCAGAGCCATCCCGAAAGCGGCAAAGCAAACATGCAGATGTAGAGCACGAAGTGGCCGACTTTGCCCGCGCGCCGCTCGAAGGATGGCAGGCCATTCGTCGTCTCGGGCGGGCGATGCGTCAGACGCCAAGGAACTCGCGCAGCCAGCAGAAAAATCGCTATCGTCGCGATAGATTTATGCAGCATGATGCTGTCGCTCTGGATTTTCTGTGGCAGGCTTAACGTGCTCGAGTAGTAGCCGACAGCCCACGCACAAATGATAACGATGGCCATCGTCCAATGCAGGACTTTCGCGACCGTTGTGTATTGCCTCGATTCCATACGCTCCTCCATCTTCCGTGTAGTCACTTCAACGAAAATCGCCCAATGCCTTGGTGTTCCTGCTGGATCTCGGGTTACGGCGCTCAATGTTCTGGCGTGCGCGCCCGGGCCCTACCTGTTCTCCTATTGAATCGGTGTTGATGCGGGTACGGCAACCTTGGGCTGACGAGCAGACTTGCGTTCGGCGTTCAACAAGTTCTCGGGATACTGCTCTGGAGAGGCCTGAGGCCCATATCCGTTCTTCTGGAGACCTTGCAGCTCGGCGTTCCTGGCCTGCCGCGCCTGGCGCCGTGCTTCTTTACGTTCCGCGCGCGCTTTCGCTCTTGCTTGCGCTTTTGTGAGCGGCGCTGAAGCCAACTGCAATTGTGCTGCCTCCCCATCAGCGCCGCTGGACGGATGCTGTTGTGCCATTGCGAAAATAGGAATGGCTGCGATAGTTGACACGATATAAAGTAGGACTAATTTTTTCATTTTTTCTCCAAGTTTTATGTGCAAGGCCCGCTATTTTTCATCAAAGTACGCAGGTTGTTATTTGTGTACCCAGTCCATCTACAGTGGCCTCGAGAATGTCTCCCGGCCGCAGATAGCGCGAGTAGTGAATGCCGATGCCGGCTGGTGTCCCGGTGCAGACGAGGTCGCCCGGCTCAAGGCCAACGAGGGACGACAGGTAGGCGAGCTGTTCGCCGATACTGAAAATCATGTCACTGGCGCTTCCCTCCTGCATTTGCTCACCATTCAGCCAGAGGCGCAGTCTGAAACGGGACGGGTCGTCGATGTTCCAGGAAGGCACCAGTACAGGGCCGGTCGGCAACCAACCAGGACGTGCCTTTGACTGAAGCCAGTCGGTCCCCATGTTCGGCATATCTGCACGGAACACCCGCTCCCGCATCGTGATATCGTTCACGACGCAGTAGCCAGCAATACCCTTGAGCGCCTCGGCGGCGCTGACATCCATCAGGCGGCGACCGATGACAACGCCCACCTCCACTTCCCAGTCGAGCGACGAGAGTCCTTCGGGGATGCGCAGCGACTCCCTTGGGCCGGTGACACAAGCGATACCCTTCATACAGATGTACGGTTCGCCAGTGCGGCGCCGCGCCTCAATTGAGGCAAGCATCGCTTTTCGACGCTCCTCTACATCCTGCACGTCGAGGTGTTTCGCGGAATCTGTCGCGGCTTCGAGCAGCTGCGCACGGTAATTCGCAATCGTGCAGTACACCTGTGATGGTGCGACGGGCGCGTGAAGCGTCAACGTCGAGAGCGGTACACCTGCCGACGCCATCAGCTCCTGAGTAGCGAGCTCCTCCGTGATCACGCGCAGCAGCTCCGCATTCGCCTCCCACGCCTCCATCAGCGCCCGCATCGATTGAACACCGCGCAATCCACGCGGCGCCCAGTGTGCCAAGGCAAACGCCCGCTCTCCCATAACCAGCGCCGGGAACGACAATGAGCCAGCGAACGAAACGTTAGCAACTGCGCATTCCATGAACGTACCTTCCGTCAAAGTTCAAAGCACATCGGACACCGGCATCAACCACCATGGAATCAGTCGTTGCCTGCCTTGATTGGCCCACCTGCTCCAACCGCGGGCGCGCCGAGCCGGTCCGACCGTTCGTCGAGCACGGCACCACTCTTCCGGCGCCGCGGTGCTGTTTCCGCCAAGAAGCAGCTGACAATGACGCCGAGCAACAAGCTGTAGAGTGCGAAATCCAGTGTCTTGGCGATACCGTAGTTCTGAGCCACGAAACCGGCAATGACAGGGGCAACGCCACCACCAAACGTCTCACCCACGCCCGATACGAACCCGATCGTCGAGGCAATGAGCCCCAACGGCGCGGCCTCAGTCGCAACAGGACCGCTGAACAGGCTGAGAAGCCCCATCGCGAACAGCGCCACGCCGAAGAGCAGCACGAACAGCAGCACCGGGTTTGCTCCAACGCGGGAGAAGAGACATAGGAGAATGGCGGCACAGACGAAGCCGACCAATGCAGTGGGGCGACGCCCGATGTAGTCCGAAAGACCCGGCAGGGTGAAGCAGCCAATGAAGCCACCAAAGCCTACTGCGGACGCCACGAACCCCATGCTTCGGCCGTCTAGCTGAATGACCTCTACAAGATAGGTCGGTACCATCGCCCCAATGACAAAGATGCCCCCCATGGCACAGAGAATCGCGACGGTCGCCACGGCAACGTTTCGACTGGAGAACAAGTCCAGCCAGCGTTGAGGCTTTTTGTGCCCGCTCACTTCAGCAATGGTAGGTGCCCGATCGTGGATGCAGCGCCAGATGCTGAAGGCCACAATGAACCCAGGAATCGCCGAAAGCGCGAACACCCAATGCCAGTTCGGGACCCACTGCAGAAGCTGCGTTGCCACGATGGGCGCGAAGCCAAGCCCCATCAGGGGGACCATGCTGATTTGCAGACCCAGATTCAACCCGCGACGCGACGGATGAGATGCTTCGCTATTCGCAGCGATGCTGGCGGGAGTAAAGGTGCCCTCTGCAATACCCATCGCGCCGCGCAGCAGCAGCAGGCTGATGAACCCCGTCGCGAAACCGGAAAGACACGAGAGCGCGGAGAACGTCACCATGGTGGCAACGAGTATCTTCTTTCGGCCCACTCGGTCAGCGAGCGGCCCCATGAGAACTGACCAGAGCCCCCAGGTCACGCCTATCACGCCAATCAGGCTTCCCAGCTCGGAGTAGCTGAGGTTGAGGTCGCGCATCATATGCGGAAAGAGCGGCGCCATCAGCCATCGGTCGAATCCGACGAGACCGAACCCTGCACCCAGCAGAAGCAATGTGCTGTACTCGTACCGCGTGTCGTGTCGAACAGCTGTCACGGGATGTCCCTCCATGGATATTCATGTAGTTCGGCCAGGCGAGCCGGTGAGGGACGCTCGAGCCATGTCTCGGTTGGTAAAGATCCGGATCGCATCGGGCGCCATACCTCGGCGCCAAATTGCTATCGTTAGCATTCAACGTCAAAAAAATGAGAAATCCCTGTTGGCGTAATGCCGTCGGGCGTCTGTGTATGACGCAATCGTCGGAGGGAACACAGCCCAACCCCCGTCTTGATGTCGAAAGAAGAACACTGTGATGGGGGAACCAGGGCGTGGCAAATCGACTCGCACACAGTGATGTCGATGCAGGCGGTCATTCGCCACGCGGCTCACGTGCAGCGATCCGAATTCAGCGCGCCCAAACCACTTGTGGACGACTTCCCTCAGCGATCTTTCTCGAGCCGACATGTTGCCCCCTTCCCTCCGGCAAGCGATGACGATGATGCGCGAACCCGATCGAGCAGATTCGTTGGGCACCACTTTCACCTGGATCCGGTGCGTTGCGACGATCAGTGCTAACGTTAGCAATATTAGAGTCGCAATAGTGACCCGTCAAAGAGTTCCTTGCTATCAGGGGAATGCCTACGTTAGCATTTAGCGCAATCAACCAGGCCACACTGATGGACGATTAGTCACGCCTGGTGCCGCCTGCGCGGGTCATCCGGTGTGCTATCGTTATACAAAACTGCATCCACTCGGGGCTCTCATGGTTACGATCAAAGACATCGCCGCTCGCCTTCAAGTGTCGCCATCGACGGTCGGACGAGCGCTGGCCGACGATCCACGAATCAGCGACGCGACGAAGAAGAAGGTCACGGCAGTCGCCGATGAAATGGGTTACGTCGCAAACCTGGCCGCACGCATGATGCGCGGTGTGTCGAGCAATCTCGTTGGCTTCGTGCTTCCGGACATTCGCAACGGGTTCTATTCCACGGTTGCACACGCGCTGTCGAAATGCCTCCAGGGAGCGGGTTTCCAGCTCATGCTCTCCGAAACCGACGACGAGCGCATGGTCGAGCTGCACCACATTCGCGAACTGATCAGCGCGAACGTCGCCGGCATCATCATCGTGCCCACGGCGAAACCGCATCGCGAAGCGATCCGACTGCTTGACACGGTGCCGCACGTGCAGTTGATTCGCCGGAATGCGGCGATCGGCAACCAGTGGTTCGGCATCGACGACACCCAGGCGATCTCCGAGGCGACGCGCCATCTGGTCCAGCTCGGTCATCGGCGCATCGCGTATATCGGCGGCACCGACGAGCTGCCCACTGGTGCGGCGCGCCTTCAGGGTTTTCACGACGCGCTGCCGCGCGACGCAAAAGTCGGCCCGTCGTTCGTGCACCTTGGCGTGCCCAGTTCAGTGGATTTCGGCCGCGAAGCCGCGCGCGCGCTGCTGACACAGGCCAAGCCGCCCACCGGCATCGTCGCGGGCTCGGTTCAGATCACGCAAGGCATCCTCGAAGAATTGACTGCGCAAGGCGTGCGTGCTCCCGACGACATTTCGATCGTCGGATTCGGCGATGAAATCGGTTTTCGCTGGTGGGGCCCCGGGCTGACAACGGTCGGCCTTCCGGTCTATGACCTCGCAACGGCATGCGGCCTCTGGTTCGTGCATCAGATCAAGCAGGGCGTCTCCAAGACAGCACCTTATACGTCGATTTCGCCGGCAACCATGATCGTCCGCGGCAGCACGCGCGCAGTCGGGGCCGCCACGCAGGAGCGAGCGGGCACGACGCTTCGCAACGCGGCCGTATGAGCGTGCGCCAACGTAAACACAGCACCGGCCGGGCCCTTCAATAGCGATAGAATCCGCGCCGCGTCTTGCGGCCGAGGTGGCCGGCCTCAACCATCTCGCGAAGCAGCGGTGCCGGCCGGTATTTCGCATCACCGAGGTCCCGCTGGAAGACTTCCATAATGGCAAGGAGCGTGTCGAGCCCAATGAGGTCAGCCAATGCGAGTGGGCCGATCGGGTGGTTGGCGCCGAGTTTCATCCCTGCATCGATCTGATCCGCGCTTGCCGTACCTTCCTGCAACACGAATACGGCTTCGTTGATCATCGGCACAAGGATACGGTTCACTACGAAACCGGGCGCGTTGCGGGTGCCGATTGGCGTCTTGTCGAGACGCTCGGCAAGTGCGACCGTTGCCGCGAATGTCGCGTCGCTCGTTGCGAATCCGCGTATCACTTCGACGAGCGTCATCACCGGCACCGGGTTGAAGAAATGCATCCCGACGAACCTACCTGGGTCGGACAGCGCCGCAGCAAGCCGTGTAATCGAAACCGATGACGTGTTGGTCGCGATGATGGCGTCCGGTCTGGCGATGGTGTCGACGCTCAGCAAAATCGCCCGCTTGAGGTCGACGTTTTCGGTAGCCGCCTCGATCAGGAAATCGCACGCACCCAGATCGGACAATGTCGCGGCCGCGCCGATTCGTGCGATGGCGGCGTCCGCCTCCGCCCTGCTCCAGCTTCCCTTGGCCACGCCTTTTTCGCAATTAGCCGATACCGCCGCAATACCTCGGTGCGCGGCCTGCTCGTCCACGTCGTTGAGCAACACGGTGAACCCAGCCGCTGCACACACTTGTGCGATACCACTGCCCATCTGTCCGGCCCCGATGATCCCGATCGTTCGTATCTGCATAGTCGTTTCACATGTTCGGATAATTTGGACCACCGCCGCCCTCGGGCACCGACCAGACGATGTTTTGCGTCGGGTCCTTGATATCGCACGTCTTGCAATGGACGCAGTTCTGCGCATTGATCCGCAGTCGATCAATGTCGTCGTCACCGCGCACGAATTCGTACACCCCAGCCGGGCAATACCGCTGCTCGGGCCCCGCGAAACGCGCAAGATTGACGTCGACCGGCGCCGACGCGTCTTTCAGCACGAGGTGGCAAGGCTGCGCTTCCGCATGATTCGTGTTTGATACGAATACGGACGACAGCCTGTCGAACGTCATCACGCCGTCCGGCTTCGGATAGTCGATCGGACGGCACCGGAGCGCAGGCCTCAATGCCTCATGATCGGGCCGTCTGTTGCGTAATGTCCACGGCACATTGCCACTGAGCAGCTTCTGCTCGATACCGGTCATCAACGTGCCGATGCCCCTTCCCTTCTTGAACCACTGCTTGAAATTGCGCGCGCGATGAAGCTCGGCATGCAGCCATGATCGTTCGAATGCGCGCGGATATTGCTCGAGTTCATCGCGCTGCCTGCACGCGCATATCGCGTCGAATGCGGCCTCGGCGGCCAGCATCCCGCTCTTGATCGCCGCGTGGCTGCCTTTGATCCGGCTCGCGTTCAGGAAGCCGGCGTCGCAACCTGCCAATGCGCCCCCCGGGAATACGAGCTTTGGCAACGACTGCAGGCCTCCCGCGGCGATGGCACGGGCGCCGTACGCAATTCGCTTGCCACCTTCGAGATGGAGCCGGATCGCGGGATGCGTCTTGTGGCGCTGGAATTCCTCGTAGGGAGACAGCCATGGGTTCCGGTAGTCGAGCCCGACCACGAATCCGACCGACACGTGGCCGTTGCCCATGTGATAGAGAAACGAGCCTCCATAGGTGCCGGCGTCGAGCGGCCAGCCGGCCGTATGAATGACGAGCCCCGGCCGATGCTTCGCCGGGTCGACTTGCCATAGCTCCTTCAGGCCGATGCCGTAGGTCTGCGGATCCCTGTCTGCCTGGAGTCCGAAGCGCTCGCTCAACTGTCTGCCGAGATGTCCGCGCGCGCCTTCGCAGAACAACGTGTATTTCGCATGCAGCGCCATCCCCGGCTGATAGTTCGCGGTTGGTCGTCCGTCGCGTGCTACGCCCATGTCGCCCGTAGCGACGCCCCGCACGCGCCCCTCATCGTCATAGAGGACCTGCGCGGCCGCGAATCCGGCAAACACGTCGACCCCGAGCGCTTCGGCTTGCGTGCCCAGCCAGCGTACGACGTTGGCGAGACTGACAATGTAGTTGCCGTGATTGCGGAAGCACGCCGGCAACAGCCAGTCCGGGATCTCCGTTGCGCGGCCGTTGCGTCGCAGGAACAAAAAGCGATCCTCGCTGACGGGCGTGTCGAGCGGCGCACCCTGATCCTTCCAGTCCGGCAGGAGTTCAGTCAGCGCAATCGGGTCCATCACTGCGCCCGAGACGATGTGCGCGCCCAGCTCGGAACCTTTCTCGAGCACGCACACCGACAACTCGCGTCGTTGCGCGAGCGCGAGCTGGCGCAGACGAATGGCGGCAGACAGTCCGGCCGGCCCGCCGCCGACAATCACGACGTCGTATTCGATGATGTCGCGTGCATGAGCCGACTTGTCGTTGACGAGGTCCATCGCGTTACCCCAACTCCGCCGCAAGCTGCGGCACGAGATCGAACAGGTCGCCGACGAGCCCGTAATCGGCGATCGAGAATATGGGCGCCTCGGCATCCTTGTTGATTGCCAGGATCACTTTCGAATCCTTCATGCCGGCCAGGTGCTGAATGGCGCCGGAAATGCCGACGGCGACGTACAGTTGCGGGGCGACGATCTTGCCGGTCTGACCGACCTGCCAATCGTTGGGCGCGAACCCCGCGTCGACAGCGGCACGCGACGCGCCGAGTGCAGCGTCGAGCTTGTCCGCCAGGGGCTCGAGAATGCGGAAATTGTCGGCCGAGCCCAGCCCGCGCCCGCCGGCGACGACGATCCGTGCGCCTGTCAGCTCCGGACGATCCGATCGGACAACTTCCCGCGACACGAAGCGAGTGAGACCGAAATCGTCGACCGGCGCAACGCACTCGATCGTCGCCGAGCCGGCGCCGCCGGCGGCGTCGAAGGCAGTCGTGCGCACGGTGATCACCTTCACGTGATCGACGGACTGTACGGTGGCCAGCACATTGCCAGCATAGACCGGGCGCTCGAACGTATCGTGCGAAACGACGCGCACGATGTCCGAGACCTGCCCGACATCGAGCTTCGCGGCCACGCGCGGCGCGATGTTCCTGCCATACGCGGTCGCCGGCAGAAGGATGTGCGAATAGCCGTCGGCCAGCGCGAGCGCCTGCTCGGCGATATTTTCAGCGAGACCTTCGGCGAGGTGCTGCGCGTTTGCCACGTATACGTGCGAAACACCGTCAATGCGTGCGGCGCAATCCGCCGCGCCCGCGCAGTCATGCCCCGCGACGAGGACGTGGACTTCGGCGGCACATTCGACGGCGGCCGTGATCGTGTTGAGTGTGCTGCTTTTGATGCTTTCGTTGTCGTGTTCTGCAATGACGAGCGCTGGCATAGTGAGTCTCGTAGCGGAGTGAATATGGATCGCCAACCGGTAAATCGGATACGCGACCGCGTCAGATGATCCTTGCTTCGTCCCGCAGATGCGCGACAAGTGCTTTCGCGTCGGACACCCGAATGCCTGGACGACGCTCGGGCGGCGGCGCGACCTTCAGCGTGCGGACGCGCGGTGCAATGTCCACGCCGAGCTCTGTCGGGCCGACGGTATCGAGCGGTTTCTTCTTGGCCTTCATGATGTTGGGCAACGTGACGTAACGCGGCTCGTTCAGACGGAGGTCCACCGTGACGACCGCCGGCAGGTCGAGCGCCAGCACCTGCGATCCGCCGTCGACCTCACGCGTGACCTCGACCGTGTCCCCGCTCACCAGGAGCTTCGATGCGAACGTCGCCTGGGGCCATCCGAGCATCGCCGCAAGCATCTGGCCCGTCTGATTGCAATCGCCGTCGATCGCCTGCTTGCCGAGGAGGACGAGCCGCGGCTGCTCGCGGTCGACCAGCGCCTTCAGAAGCTTCGCAACCGCAAGCGGCTGCAGCTCGGCGTCGGTCTCGACGAGCGTGCCGCGATCCGCACCGAGCGCCATCGCCGTGCGCAACGTCTCCTGGCACAACCGGGAGCCGCACGATACCGCGATGACTTCAGCGACCTTGCCTGCCTCCTTGAGGCGCACGGCTTCCTCCACGGCGATCTCGTCGAACGGATTCATCGACATCTTGACGTTGTCGGTTTCGACGCCGGAGCCGTCGGACTTCACGCGCACCGTCACGTTGTGGTCGACGACGCGCTTGACCGGGACCAATACCTTCATCTTCGCTTCCTTTTCCGTCTATCGATGCGCGTTGCTCATACGACACGCGCTGAACGCAGATCCGCGACCTGCGACTCGTTCAGGTCGAGCCAATCCTGTAGCACCTTGCCCGTGTGCTCGCCGAGGGTCGGCGGCGGCTGGCGGTATTGAACGGGCGTTTCGGACATCCGGATCGGATTGGCCACGAGCGGCACATCTTCCGCGATCGGATGCGACATTTCTATACGCACGCCGCGTGCCTTCACGTGCGGATCGGCGAACACTTCATCGAGGCGGTTGATCGGCCCGCACGGTACCCCGCGCGCTTCCATCACGGCGACCCATTCGGCCGTGGACCGGCCGACCGTGAGCGCTCGAATCGACGCAATCAGTTCGTTCCGGTGCTCGACTCGCGCGGGGTTGGTCGAAAACCGCGGATCATCGGCCCAGGCCGGCTGCGCGAGCGCGGCGCACAGGCTGCGGAATTGCCCATCGTTGCCCACGGCGATGATCATGTAGCCATCCGCCGTCGGAAAATCCTGATACGGGACGATGTTGGGGTGCGCGTTCCCCATGCGTCGCGGCGGGACGCCGCCGATTAGATAGTTCGCGGCCTGGTTGGCGAGACACGCGATCTGCACGTCGAGCAGCGCGAGATCGATGTATTGTCCCCGCCCCGTGCGCTCGCGATGCGCGAATGCCGCAAGGACAGCCACGCTCGCATAGAGTCCCGTCATCACATCGGTCAATGCGACACCCACCTTCAGCGGACCTTCGCCTTCGGTGCCGTCGGCACGGCCGGTCAGGCTCATCAGCCCGCCCATGCCCTGGATCAGGAAGTCGTAGCCGGCACGCTGGGCGTAAGGCCCCGTTTGGCCAAAGCCGGTAATCGAGCAATAGATGAGCCTGCTGTTCACCGACGCGAGACTGTCGTAGTCGAGACCGTACTGCTTCAGTCCGCCGACCTTGAAGTTCTCGAGCACGATATCCGCCTTGCTCGCAAGCGCCTTCACCAGACGCTGCCCTTCGGGATTCGTCAGGTCGATCGTGACCGAGCGCTTGTTGCGATTCGCGCTCAGATAGTAGGCGGACTCTCCATCTTCCGAACCGAGCCAGGGCGGCCCCCATGCGCGCGTGTCGTCGCCCATGCCCGGCCGCTCGACCTTGACGACATCGGCGCCGAGATCCGCCAGCAACTGGCCGGCCCACGGACCTGCCAGCACACGCGAGAGGTCCAGAACGCGCACACCGTCGAGCGCGCCTTGTCGAATCGTCTCTGCCATATCCGATCAGAACGCCGCAATGCCGGTCATCGCACGACCGAGGATCAGCGCATGAATGTCGTGCGTGCCTTCGTAGGTGTTGACGACTTCGAGGTTCACGAGATGCCGTGCGATGCCGAATTCGTCGCTGATGCCGTTACCGCCGAGCATGTCGCGTGCCGTTCTCGCGATGTCGAGCGCCTTGCCGCACGAATTGCGCTTCATGATCGACGTAATTTCGACTGCGGCCGACCCCTCGTCCTTCATGCGACCGAGGCGCAGACACCCTTGCAGGCCGAGCACAATCTCGGTCTGCATGTCGGCCAGCTTCTTCTGGATCAACTGATTGGCCGCCAGCGGTTTGCCGAACTGCCGACGATCGAGCACGTACTGACGCGCGCGATGCCAGCAATCTTCCGCGGCGCCCAGCGCCCCCCACGCGATGCCGTAGCGCGCGCTGTTCAGGCAGGTGAAAGGCCCCTTCAGGCCGCGGACGTCCGGGAAGGCGTTCTCGTCGGGGCAAAACACGTCGTCCATCACGATCTCGCCCGTGATCGACGCGCGCAGACCGACCTTGCCGTGAATGGCCGGCGCCGACAGTCCTTTCCAGCCCTTCTCGAGCACGAATCCGCGAATGGCGCCTTCGTCGTCTTTCGCCCAGACGACGAATACGTCGGCGATCGGACTGTTCGTGATCCACATCTTGCTGCCTGTCAGGCGATACCCGCCGTCGACCTTTTTCGCGCGCGTCACCATGCTACCGGGATCCGAGCCATGGTCGGGCTCCGTGAGGCCAAAGCAGCCGATCCATTCGCCGCTCGCCAGCTTCGGCAGGTATTGTTGCCGGGTCGCTTCCGTGCCGAACGCGTGGATCGGCACCATCACCAGCGACGACTGCACACTCATCATCGACCGATAGCCGGAATCGACGCGCTCGACTTCGCGCGCCACGAGTCCGTAGGACACCGCATTGAGCCCCGCGCCGCCGTATGCTTCGGGAATCGTGACGCCAAGCAGCCCGAGTTCACCCATCTCGCGGAAAATCGCCGCGTCGGTATGCTCGCGCCGAAACGCGTCGAGTACACGCGGTGCCAGCCTATCCTGGCTGTATGCGCGGGCCGATTCGCGCACCATGCGCTCTTCGTCGCTCAGTTGCCGATCGAGCGGCAACGGATCGTCCCACTGAAATACCGGTGAATTGTGATTTGAGCTCATTGGTTTCTCGCGATAACAGGAGGCATGGGTGCAATTTATCCCCATGTTTTCCGCATAACAAACGATTTGTTCTCATCCACTTGTGCAAAAATCTCACTCATCAATCGCCAAAGACAAACGAGTCCGATCATGCGCAGAAAGATTCCGTCGACCGTCGCACTCTCCGCGTTCGAGGCGGCGGCGCGACATCAGAGCTTCACCAAGGCCGCCGACGAACTGGCGGTCACGCAGGGCGCCGTATGCCGCCAGATCGGTGCACTCGAGGATTTTCTCGGCGTGAAACTCTTCCGTCGCGATCGACGTGGCGTCGCATTGACGGAAGCAGGCATGCACTACAGCCGGAAAGTCGCATTGAGGCTCGACGAGGTCGAACGCGACACGCTGGATCTCATGGCGAAAGGCGGGCAGGCGGCCACGCTCGAACTGGCCGTGGTCCCCACGTTCGCGACGAAGTGGTTGCTGCCCCGCCTGCCGCTGTTCGCCGGCGCACAGCCGGACGTTACCGTGAATCTCACGGCGCGCACGCGGCCGTTTCTGTTCGACGAGACCCAATTCGACGCGGCAATTCATGCCGGCCCCGCGGCATGGCCTGGTACGGAAGGAATTTTCCTGATGCACGAGAGCCTGATTGCCGTATGCAGCCCCGCACTGATCGCGCCGCGCGCGACCGTCACGCGGGGCGACTGGAAGCGCTATCCGCTCCTGCAGCAAAGTACGCGTCCCTACGCATGGCGCGACTGGTTCGCGTCACGCGATATGCACGTCGAAGGCGACATGGCGGGCCCGCGATTCGAATTATTCTCGATGCTCGCCGAGGCGGCCGTCCATGGCATGGGTATCGCGTTGATTCCACGTCTTCTCGTGGAGGACGAGCTACGCCGCGGCACGCTGATTCAGGCGTCGAAACACGAGTTGCCGAGTGGCCGGTCGTACTTTCTCATCTGTCCGGCGCAGAAGGCGGACAATGGCGCGCTTTCGATCTTTCGCGACTGGATCGAAACGCAGGCGAGGCAATACGCTCAAGCGGCGGGCCCCGTTCAGGGTTGAACGGCGCCGCGCGCCGGAACGGCGTGGCGGCGCAAGCGCAGGCGCTCTGTCCGTCAGAACTTGACGCGCAATCCCGCGCTGGTGAGGAATTGATGGTTCGTCGTCGACGGGCCTCCGCTGCCGCCGATGAAGGCACCGTTGAAGACCGTACCGGCAACGCCACTGACGGTCTGGTACTCCGCCATCAAGTAAAGATCCGTACGCTTGGAAAGCGAATACGATGTCATGATGTTGACCTGATTCCACCTCGGTCTGGCGCGGACCGACGCGTTCGAGTACGAACCGAGCGTGAACGTATACGACGCCGCGACGAGCCACGCCGGCGTGATCAGGTATCGAACGTTTGCCTCGAAGTTGTCGAAGCGCAGGTCAGTCGGCGAGCCGGTCGAAGCAGGCGCAAACGAGCTTCCTCGGTTCACGGCGGTGGCGCCGGCGAGACGTGATTCACTCCACACCAGGCCGAGCGTGGCCGCGCCCCATACGTAGCTCGCGCCTACTCCCCATACTCGCTGACGCACGGCATGAAACGTGGCGTCGCCCGAGCTAGACGAACCGTCGAGCGCACCGGCCGCGCCGTCGCCAGGATGGTCGATCTGCATGAACGCGGCACTGATCGTCAGCGGGTCGATGCTGTAGGTGGCGCCGACACTGAATGCCCGGTTGTCGGTAAATCCACCCGCCGTGTTGGAGAACGCGTAGAGGGCGCCGAACTTCAGCCCTTTGTAATCGATGCTGCTGTACTTGACCGCATTGTCGAGCCGAAAGAAATCGCCGAAGTTGTCGTTATCCATCGGATGAACGAACTCGAGGCCGCCGACGAAACTTTGCGCAAGACTGCGCGGCGCGAGATAGTCGACAACGGAATCGTATTGCCGTCCGAGCGTCACGGTCCCGTATGGCGGGCTCGAAAGCCCGACGTAGGCCTGCCGGCCGAACATGCGCCCACCCTGCTGAAACGTGCCGTTCGTCCCCGTGAAGCCGTTCTCCAGCCGAAATACGGCCTGGAGCCCGCCGCCAAGATCCTCGGTGCCGAGCACGCCCCATCGATTGCCGACGATATTGCCCGACGACGCGAACACGTTGCTGTGCCCGCGCTGGTTGTTCACATACGAAACGCCGTTGTCGATCAGCCCGTACAGCGTGACCGAACTCTGCGCGTGAGCGGCCGTGCTTAGGCAGCCACCGATCGCAAGGGCGAGATACTTGTTCATCCCAGTGTCTCCAATCTCTCTTGACGTCTTCACGTTGTCGTGGCGTGGCTGGATGTTCTGACATGCCGATGCATTCCGACCGGAGTTCTCGATCGCATCGCTGCCCAACCGCACCACGCACCAAAGTGCTATCGTTAGCACTGATGGCAGTCTAGAAACAGAATCTGATGAACCCAATTGGGGTTTTCGGCAATCCGAGTTTCTGGGATTTTCCTTACAGGCAAGTGCTATATGCATCTCAACCCCGGGAATCCACCCTACTTGAGATCGCGAAATCGTTATGCTAACGTTCGTGCAACGTTGCACAATTGACGTTGAGGCTAACCAACCGGCCCGCCGCCTCACCCGAGCTCGCCGAACGCGCAACACGGGGCGGAACGGCCACATCCGGCCGACGCCGGTCACACCATCGCATTCGAGGTCGACGCACACATGAACGACACGGTCTTTCTCACCGACTATGCCTGGCCCGACGACGACGTCGAGCGGGAAATCGTGGAATCAGCTGGCATGCGGCTGATCAGCGGCCCGGCAACGCCATTGCCCACGGCCGAAATCGAAGCGCTCGTGCGCGAGCATCGTCCGCACGGCATCCTCACTTGCTGGGCGCCCGTGTCCGCGGCAGCGATCAAGGCCGCACCGGCGCTGAAGATCGTCGCGAGGCTAGGCGTTGGGCTGGACAACATTGCAGTTGGCGTGGCGACGGCACAGGGCGTCGTCGTGACCAACGTGCCCGATTACTGCGTGGAGGAAGTCTCCGATCACGCGGTCGGCTTCGCGCTCGCCTGGACGCGCGGCCTCGTGCAGTTCGATCGCGAAGTACGAGCCGGGTGCTGGATCCCGGCCGATGCCAGGCTGCGCCGCCTCGCGTCGCTCACTTGCGGCCTCATCGGCTTTGGTCGCATCGGGCGTGCGACGGCGCGCAAGCTCGGCGTGTTCGGCTGCAAGCTGCTCGTTTGCGACCCACATTTGCAGGACGGCGCGCAAGGCGTAGAGCCCGCCACGCTCGAGCGATTGCTCGCGCAAAGCGATATCGTGATCGTGCATGCGCCACTTACCGACGGCACGCGGCATCTGATCAACCGCGAGCGTATTGCGCTGATGCGACCGGGAAGCCTGCTCGTCAACGTGAGCCGCGGCCCGATCGTCGATACCGATGCCGTCGTCGACGCACTGCAGTGTGGCCACCTTGGAGCGGCGGCGCTCGACGTGCTCGAATCGGAGCCAGCCGTTCCGGCCACCTTGCTCGCGCAGCGAAGCGTCATGCTCACGCCCCACGTCGCATTCTCATCGGATGCATCACTGCTTGAACTTCGCCGGCGTGCCGCCGAAGAAGTGGTTCGTGTGTTGCGTGGCGAACCGCCCCGGCATCCGTGCAATATCCGCCAACCATGAATTCCAATCCTCCCGAAATGGCCACGCCGCTCATGCCCGATCCGCAAGAGAGTCCCGACCCGCGGCTCGACCGCTTCCTCGTCGATCACGCGCTCGCGCAGCCGAACGAAACTGCTCGGTGGTCCGCACTGACAGGAGGCGTTTCGTCTGATATATGGCGGGTCGATCTGCCGGGACGATCGCTTTGCGTGAAACGCGCGCTGGCGAAACTGAAGGTGACTGCCGACTGGCAAGCTCCCGTGTCGCGCAACGCGTTCGAATGGGAATGGATGCAGTTCGCGTCGCAACATTGCCCGGACAATGTTCCCCGGCCTCTCGCACACGATGCCGAACTGGGTGTGTTTGCAATGTCATTCCTCGCACCGGACGAGCACCCTGTCTGGAAGCAGCAGTTGATGAGCGGCGAAGTCGTCCCGGAAACGGCCGGTGCAGTCGGCCGCCTTCTCGGCCGCCTGCATGCGAAAAGCGCCGCCGACGGCAGCCACCTTTCCGGTCTGTTCGATTCGGGCGACAATTTTCACGCGTTGCGGCTGGACCCTTACCTGCTCGCCACTGCAAAGCGTCATCCTCGACACGCCGAACGTCTGCAGCACCTCGCGCGACGAACCGCCAGCGTCAAGGCCGCGCTCGTGCACGGCGACGTGAGCCCCAAGAACATTCTCGTCGGCCCCAGGGGGCCCGTGCTACTCGACGCGGAATGCGCGTGGTTCGGCGATCCGGCGTTCGATCTGGCCTTCTGCCTGAACCATCTTCTGCTCAAATGCATCGCGCGGCCAGACAAGGCGGTAAGCCTCATCGCGTGCTTCAAGGCATTGACCGAGGCGTACTTCGACGAGGCCGACTGGGAGTTGCGATCATCGCTCGAGGCGCGCACGGCCGAACTATTGCCGGCGCTGCTGCTCGCTCGAGTCGACGGCAAATCGCCGGTGGAATACCTGACCGACGAGCAAGCGCGAAATGGGGTGCGCGCGGTCGCGACGGGCCTGCTCGATCGTCCTGTCGATTACCTTAGCCTCATATCCGCTGCATGGGCGCGAGGAATCGGACTCGAATCGTGAGCGCTACAGCGCAAGTCATCCGGTAATCGCATTGATCTGCCGGTCCGCGCCGCGATGCGGGCCGCGACAACAGTCCATCGTCGAGCGCGTGCTCGGCGATTCGGCCATCTGCATATCCAATGGAGACCCGTACGGCGCAAGTCCCTGCGTGCGTCAACCACGATTTCAGCGGAAATACGTGGACGAGCCGATGACGCGGACGCGCAATCGACACATGGCCACCGGCGCATTGTCGAACGCACCGAAGCGGCGTTTTGTAGGATGCACGCCCAGGCTGGCGCGCTCGCGCAGCTGGGCGGATCATTCCGGCTCTCGAATACCCAGTCGATTCCGCCTGTCACCGATCGCAAGCTGGCACGCACCTCGAGAACGGTTCACTCATCTGTTTCGTATGAACACCTGGGCCCACGCGTCGCAACGCCCGCGCGGTCCTGCGTGGACGTCGCGCGCGACGCGCGATTCACTGGCGTGGTGCGCCGGGACGATCCTCGGCAATCACGTCGTTGCGCAATATGCCGATTCCGGGAATTTCGACTTCGACTGCGTCGCCGACCTTGAGCGGCCCCACGCCGGCGGGCGTGCCCGTCATGATCAGGTCACCCGGAAGCAACGTCATGTACCGGCTCAAATAGGCGATGAGATAAGGCACGGGAAACAACAGATCCGCCGTGTTCCCGTTTTGCCTGACTTCGCCGTTCACGCGTGTAATGACCTGCAGATTCGACGGATCGATATCCGTGACGATGACCGGTCCGATCGGCGCAAAAGTATCGTAGCCCTTGCCCGCGAGCAGACAGCCGAACGCGCTTTCGCGGCGCTGCAAGACCCTGTCGCTGATGTCGTTGCCACACGTGTAGCCAAGCACATGGTCGAGCGCGTCCGCCTTGGACACATGCCGCGCGCGCGAACCGATCACGACGACCAGTTCACCTTCGAAATGGACGTTCTCCCCATCCGCGGGATAGACGATCGATTCCCCGGGGCCGATCACGGATGTGCTGGGCTTCATGAAAAGCACCGGCAGATCGGGGACCGGTTTGCCGACCTCGTTCGAATGCGCCCTGTAGTTGTAGCCGAGACCGAACACACGGGGTTCGGGCACGGGCGTCAGGATTCGAACGGCGTCGAGCCGATCGGTTTCGCCGCTGCGGCGCAGGCCGGCGAACGGCGTGTTCGCGAGGCGTGCGATGGTTCTGCCGTCTTCCACCACCCCGTAGTAGATGCTTCCATCGAGCAAATATCTGACGATACGTTCGGATGACACGGTTGGCACTCCTTTTTTGGCGTCATAATTGCTAACGTTAGCAATGCCATGCTAAGCCGTCAAGCACGTGCTTGAGCGATCGAAGACAACGGTCAATATCCGAATTTACGCGTAATCCACGCTTGACAAGCACAATCGGGTTTTGCCAAAATTTTTGCTAACGTTAGCACCAAAAGAATGTCGCCTGACTCGGCCCAACGAAGCGTGCGAAGAGGCTCGCGAAAAGGCGTCTCAGGCACACACCCTCACCTTTCAACGGAGAACGACCGTGGAACCCGAAACTTTCTCTGACGGTGTACCACAGGCTATCCGCCGGGTCGTCACGGGCACCGACGATCACGGCGCCTCGATCGTCGCGCTCGACGTGATGCCTCCGCGCACCGATGCGTTTCAGCACATCCCCGGCATGATCTCGCGCCTGGTATGGGCAACGGCCCCGGCGCCCGCCGTGCCGTTCGACGGCACGGATCCGACCCCGTCCGTCGCGAGCATCGTGCCCGAGCCGTCCGGCACGCGCTTCCTCGTCGTGACCTTTCCGCCCGATAGCGTCTATTTCTCGCCGGAGTTCGATGTCGGCGCGGCAGTCGCGGAAAACCTCGCCATCAGTCCCGGGCTGGCCGAACTGTTCGAAGCCGACGGCATGCATGCGACGCCGACTGTCGACTACGGCATCGTGCTCGACGGTGAAATCTGGCTCGAACTCGACAACGGCGGCGCCGAGCTGCTGCGCAGGCACGACGTCGTCGTGCAAAACGGCACCCGCCATGCGTGGCGAAACAAGAGCGATCGGCCCGCCACGCTCGCTTTCATTCTGATCGGCGCGCACCAGCGCGACCGACGTTGAGCGCCGCGCCCTGCAGGCATGGCAAGACTTGAACGAAGCAACCGGAACTCTCATGACCGATACGACAATCGAACATCTGCGTGCTCGCCGCGTGTGGGACTCGCGCGGCCGGCCTACCGTGGAAGCCGAGGTGACGCTCAAAGGCGGCGCGACCGGGCGCGCCATCGCACCTGCCGGCGCGTCCACCGGCACGGGTGAGGCACTCGACCTGCGCGACGGCGGCAGCGCATTCGGCGGCCTGGACGTCACACAGCCGATCGCCCAGATCAATGGCGACATCGCGTCGACGCTGCGTGGCATGGATGCCCGCGAGCAATCGCGAATCGACCAGCGGCTGATCGATCTCGACGGCACGCCGAACCGCAGCAGACTGGGCGGCAACGCGATCGTCGCGACATCGATGGCGATCCTGCATGCCGCCGCGGCGGCAAGTGGCCTGCCGCTCTGGCGTTATCTGGCCGGAGATCGGCAAACCGTTCGCACGCCACTGCCCGAGATACAGATTTTCGGTGGCGGCGCGCATGCGTCGCGCCGCGTGGACGTGCAGGACTTCATGGTCATGTGCCCTGCCGCAAGCAGCTTCGGCGAAGCGCTCGAATGGACCGCCGAGGTCTATCTTGCCGCCGGCTCACTGATGAAGCAGGCTGGCAAACTGCAGGGGGTGGCCGACGAAGGCGGTTACTGGCCGGCCTTCGACAGCAATGAAGAGGCGCTCGACATGCTTGTGGCGGCCATCGACAAAACGGGTCTGCGCGCCGGGGACCAGGTCGGCATCTCGCTCGATATCGCGGCTTCCGATTTCGGCAGCAATGGCCGATATACGCTTGCGCTCGATGGTCGCGAGCTCGATACCGACGGCATGATCAACATGCTCGGTCGATGGCTCGATACCTATCCGATCCTCTCGATCGAGGATCCGCTTGCCGAAGACGATGCCACGGGCTTTTGCGAGTTCACCCAACGCTACGGTACCCGCTGCCAGGTCATTGGCGACGACTTTCTCGTGACGAATGCGGCGCGCGTCGCGCTGGCCGCATCGCAACGCGCGGTCAACGCCGTCCTGATCAAGCCGAACCAGGCCGGCACCGTCACCGAGACCCATGCCGCGCTCATCGCAGGCCAATCGGCCGGCTTCGGGACCATCGTTTCGGCACGCTCGGGAGAAACCGAAGACGTCACCATTGCGCACCTGAGCGTTGGCTGGGACGCCGGACAACTCAAGGTCGGCTCGTTCTCCCGCTCGGAGCGGATGGCGAAGTGGAACGAGGTGCTGCGCATCGAAGAAGCGCTGGGACGCGACGCACAATTCAGCGGCTGGTCCGCGCTCCCGATCCGCGATCGCCCGAACTGAAACACTGAATTGAATCGCATTAGAACCAGACAGACAGCTTGCCTGCACATTCATCATCAGGAGGTCATCATGTTGCCTGAAGTCAATCATCGGCCGCCGTTCAACATCACGCGCGCCAGTCATATCGTACTCAATGTCGCCGACCTGGCGAAAAGCCGCGCATTCTATGTCGACATCGTCGGTCTCGTCGTAACCGAGGAAGGCGACGGCATCTGCTATCTGCGCGGACTGTCCGAGGCGTGTCACCACAGCCTGGTGCTCGTGCAATCGAATGAGGCATCCACATGCAAACGGATCGGGTTTCGCGTGTTCCTGGAGGAGGACCTCGACGACGCCTACGCTTTCTTCAAGGCCGAGGGCCTGCCGTCCGAATGGGTGGACGCTCCGTTCCAGGGAAGGACGTTGCACGTGTCGGATCCGTTCGGAACGAAGATCGAGCTGTGCGCCCAGATGCAGACGCGGCCGCGCCTGTATCTCGAGCGCGACAAGTTCAAGGGCGCTCATGCACAGCGGCTGGATCATTTCCAGATCTTCTCGCCCGATACCTACGCGTCGTGTGCGTTCTACAGCAGGCTGGGATTCCGCAATTCGGAATACCTCGCGCACGGCGAACGCCTCCTTGGCGCCTTCATGTACCGCAAAGGCACCTGCCTCGATCTCGCCATCGTCGAAAACGACGGCCCCTGCATGCATCATTTCGCATACATCGTTCCCGAGTCGCACGACATCTTCACCGCGTGCGACCTTGCGGGGATCTACGGCTATGCGCATGAAGTAGAGCGCGGCCCCGGCCGCCATGGCCCGGGCGGCATGCTTTTCGTCTACCTGCGTGACCCCGACGGCCATCGCGTCGAATTGTGCGACGGCCACTATCAGACGATCGATATCGAGATCGAACCCGTCCGGTGGGACGCGGGCTCGCTCAATACGAGCGTGCGCTGGGGCATGCCGGCGTCGCACCGCTGGTACTTTGAGGCATCGAAATTCGAGGGCGCGGCACTCGTCGAGACACGCAACAAGCCTAACCCCGAGACACTCGAGCGTTATGTGCAAAAAGCGCTTGCGGCCCAACATTGAACAAGGATCACGTACCCATGGCACGCGTCAAATACCTCCAGCGCTCCGATCTCGCGGGCATCGACGACACGCTCTTCGACAGGCTCGAACGTGAACGCAAAGTCCCCACCGCGAACATTTTCCGGGCGCTTGCGAACGCTCCGGCGATTCTGCAGGAATTTCTCTCGTATGCAAACGCGATCCGCGCATCGTCGATCAGCCCCAAGTTGCGCGAACTCGCGATCCTGACCGTCGGACACTGCGCGGGATCGGAGTACGAGATTGCCCATCATCAATCGCATGGGCTGAAAGCCGGTATCAGCGAGGCGCAGCTCGAGGCCATTCCCGATTTCGAAGCGTCACCGCTTTTCGATGACGAGGAACGCGCGGTGATGGCCGTGGCAAAGGAATGCACGTTGAAGGTCAACGTAAGCGACGCCGTCTGGCGAAATGTCGCTGCGTTCCTGAACGAGCGCCAGCTGGTCGAACTGGCGCTGAACATTGCCTGGTACAACTCGGGCGTGCGCATCATGGGCGCCCTTGCGATCGAACTGGAGGAGAGCTACCGCTGATTTTGCCCGACTGCTTGACAGGTCGATAACACGTTGAACGTATATGCGCGCGGGGCGATCTCAACACGCTCAGACTGCATCCGCACGATGCCGCGCGCGTCCGCCGGCGCCATATTGCACACGAAAGCCACGCGGAAAAAATTCACATGGAAGAGGACACTATGGAAAGAACGATGGTTGCCGCACGGCTGCATGCTCTCGGCACGCCGATGACACTCGACACCATTCCCGTTCCCAAGCCGAGACCGACCGACGTGCTCGTCCGGGTCAAGGCTTGCGGCATCGTGCCGAACATGGCCAACGTGATCAACAACTGGCCCATCTGGTTCCCACATCAGCCACTGCCGAAGTTTCCCGCGATTTTCGGCCTCGATCCTGCCGGCATCGTCGAGGAAGTCGGCGAGGCTGTCATCAACGTCAAGCCGGGCGATCGGGTCTACGTGAGCCCGCTGCGCTCGTGCGGTTCCTGCAAGGCATGCCGCGCCGGCCGACGCAGCGAGTGTCGCTATTACACGCTCAACGGCTACTTCAGTACGAGCCGGGACGGACAGCGCATCTTCGACCTTTACCCCTATGGCGGTTTCAGCGAGTACATGACCGCGCCCGAGTATGCGATCGTCAACATTCCCGATAACCTGAGTTTCGAGCAGGCCGGGCGGTTCGGCTATCTGGGCACGTCGTATGGTGCATTGAAAAATGCCGGTGCCGGCCCCGGGCAGGTTGCGTTGATCGATGGCGTGACGGGCACACTCGGTGTCGCCGCGACGGTGCTCGGGCTTGCGATGGGACTGACACGCATTCTTGGGACCGGGCGCGATCAGCGCCTGCTTGAACGCGTCAAGGCGCTCGCGCCCGAGCGCATTGAAGTCATGCGTCTCGGGGAAGGGTCAGTCGGCGATTGGGCGAAGTCGCTGACTGGCGGAGAAGGGGCCGATTTCGTGATCAGCGCGCTTGGCGCGAAGGCCCCTGCGGCCACGATGATCGATTCGATGAAGGGCGTGCGACGGGGCGGGAAGATCGTCAACGTCGGCGGCGTCGCGGAGGACCTGCCGATCGACGTGAAATGGCTGATGGACGAGCAGGTCCATCTGATTGGCTCGAACTGGTTCACGACCGCGCAAGGTCAGGAAATGGCCGATATGGTCCAGACCGGGGCCATCGATCTGTCATACCTCGAGCATCGCCGTTTCCCGCTTTCACGTGTCAATGAAGCGATCTCCGGATTGAAGGATCGTGAAGGAGGGTTCAGCAATTACGTCGTGATTCCTTGATTCCAACTGGATCGGCGTGCGTCCGTAGCAGTGGCGCATGTCCTTCCTGATTTTCGTTGTGTCGCCTTGGGCCAGCCGTCGCGCTGGCCCGTTCATTTGGGCTTGTCGAGCACGATGAAGCACCGGCGGCCTGCTTTTGCTCCCGCTGGGAATTGCAGTCGCGAAAGACAACGGTGAATTCCACCTCCTAAGTATTTACCCCGATCGACGGTCTCTCTACACTGCTCTCATGCGTTGCGGCAATCTCGCCGCGGCTGGCATGGATGACAAGCCTTGAGGACCAACAATATGAAATCGACGATCGGAATCGTGGTGATGATCGGCGCGCTCGGCGCACCGGCCATTTCGTTTGCCCAAACGGATGGGCCCGTCACGCGCGCGCAAGTCAAGGCTGAACTCGCCCGCCTCGAACAGGCGGGATACAATCCGACGGGCAGCGGCACCGACTATCCAGTCGGCATGCGGGCCGCCGAGGCGCAGCTCGCACGCCACGGCACAGACCATTCGGCGCCGGGCTATGGTGGCCAACGCGAAGGCACGTCGGAATCGGGAACGCGATGATGTCAATCAAGGCCGGGCGGGATGCGCAGGTCGATAGTCGCGGTCACGTATGCACGAGTTGCAAACGACAATGAGCGATCGCATCGCGCCGCCGGTACATGCGAATCACGCGTCGTACAGATTCGCCAGCGCGCGCTTGTCTGCATCAAACCGCGTCGGCAGATCTTCGCGAAGGAACTCGATCCACGCGCGAATCTTCGCATCGAGAAACTGCCGCGATGGATAGAGTGCATAGACGTTGACCGGCTGGACTTCATAATCCCGCATCACCCTCACTAGCGCACCCGAGGCCAAACCAGGCAGGGCGACGGCCCACGGCAGGATCGCGATGCCTAGACCGCTCCGTACCGCAGGCTCCAGTGCCTCGACAACGTTGACAGCAAAGCGCGCAGCACCGATGTCGACGGCATACGGCGTTCCCGTGCCGGCAAACACCCATTTGTCCACCGGGAAAACGGGTGTCGTCAATTGCAGGCATTGATGCGCATTCAACTCGCACGGCTGCCCGGGTTCGCCGTGAGCCGCCAGATAATCCGGCGATGCGCAAATGATCCCGGAGATGCTGCCGAGCAGCACGCTGACCAGACCGGAATCAGGCAGCTCCGGAGCAAGGACGATCGAAGCATCGTAGCCCTCCTCCAGCACGTTGGGCACCGCGCTCGACAGCGTCAGCTCGACGCTCAGCAGCGGGAACTGTTGCTGGTACTTCAAGACCGCCGGGACGACGAGGTGATGTCCGAAGCTCGAAAGCGCATGCACCCGCAAGCGTCCGGACGGACGCTGCATCGCCGAGCCCGCCTCCGTTTCCGCTTCGTCGATGCTCGCAAGAATCGCCCGGCAGCGACGCAAGTACCGCTCGCCCGCCTCCGTGAGCACCACGTTTCTCGTCGTTCTATTCAGGAGGCGCGTGCCGAGGTGACTCTCGAGATGTGACACGGCACGGGAGATGACCGGAGTCGCCAAGTTCAGCTTGCGTGCGGTAGACGCAAAACCACCTTCGATTGCGACTCGCGCGAAGATGCGCATGCATTGGAGCGTATCCATAGGCTTCCGCCTTGCAGGTCCGAATAATGTATTAACGTGTGGCTAGTCACCGGTCACACTCGAAAAATTCGCCCATTACGACCGAATGCTAACGTTAGCATATCGATCGACATGGGATCCGTCAATACTTGCCAAACCATGTCGAAGCTCGGGATGGCGACCGCGCGCGGCCAGCACACCGCGCGGCTCGCGTGCCGACGACAACCGCTGCGCCCTTGCCTTGATTACCGGCGCTTCATCGAGGGCCGCAAGCGCAAGCCGCAGGCCTTCAAGGGACTCGCGTTTCGCGACGAACTGTTTCCGCGTGAGGCCTATCGCCGGACGTGGGAACAGCTTGAGGCACGGTTAACGCCGCGCGATGCGTGCCGGACGATGGTCGGTCTTGCTTGAGCTTGCCGCGCTCAATGGCGTCGAAGCCGTGCTGGCCGCACGCCTCAACGCATTGCTAGTGGACGGCGGGTTGCCGGATCTCAAGGCGTTGCGCGAGGAATTTACGCCGCGCCAGGTCGACTGCCCGGTGGTCAATGTCGAGATTCCGCCTGCAAGCTGCTATGACGCGCTGCTGGGCAAGCAGGTGGCAGCATGAATACGCCCGCTTACGATGCCGGCCGTCTGGCCCTGATGTCCTCGCGCGCGTCTTTCATCAGGGTCCGGGCTATTGGCCCAACATGACCGGTTATAGTACCGCAGTCCTTCACCGTCTCACACGACGTCGGCAAGGCAGCAAGTAGCAATAAAAACCACGTCGGGCGCTTGCGTTTAACGGGGAAGCCCTTGTAGTCGTCAACTCAGGCAGCCAACTACAACCACCGCTCGTACTGGCCCGCCAGGTAAGACTCCCACGATCGCAGAGTGCGCACTACCCACGATCCTACCCACATTTGCTCCAGCGGCACTCTATTATCGGCGGCAATGCGTTGTCGGCAAAGGGGCTCCGAGCAAATTTCCGACAAGATGCCCCCAAAGTTATTCCCGTTGGCCCGGCTACGTTCAGAACTCTCCCTACACGCCGCCACGATTTACTGAACAATGTAGACACGTAGGAGCGCGCGGCCGCAAATGGCCCAACGCCTCTCTCTCCGGCGAGAGTGTTAATTATGTAAAGTGAAACATATGCCCGCGCCCGTGCCTTCCGCTTTCGACCATGCAATGGCATTGCCGAAACAATTGTCATGGCTGGCCCAATCACTGGCGCCTGCGCTAGCGTCCCTCAAACTTACATGCGGACAAAGATCGAGACGCGTACCGGAAAGCCACGTTAGTATTCGACTTTTTCCCGATAACTATGCGTGATATCAGGAATCTCGATCTCAATTTACTCAAGGCGCTGGACGCCTTGTTGGACGAGCGCAACGTGACGCGTGCTGCTGCCAGAATGGGGGTCACGCAGCCGGCAATGAGCGGGATGTTGACGCGCTTACGTGACACCTTTGGAGATCCACTGTTCGTCCGGGCTCAGCGCGGCATCACGCCCACGCAAAGGGCATTGGGACTATCAAAGGCTCTTAAGCAAGTCATGAACGAGGTCGGAGCTTTGCTGAGCCCTCCAGACTTCGACCCACAGACTGCGGAATTTACGCTGACGATCGCGGCAACTGATTACGCGCAAAGCGCGATCGCGGTCCCCTTCCTTTCAGCACTAAAAGAGCGTTCTCGACGTATCCGCGTTGCGCTAGTGCCGGTTGAAGGTGGTGACCTACAGACGCGACTCGAACGTGGCGAGGTAGACCTTGCTTTGATCACGCCGGAAATGACGCCACCCGATCTCCACGCGCGCCGGCTTTTTGAGGAACGATACGTCTGCGTGATGCGTACCGACCACCCGGCAACTCGATCCAGGCTGACACTCAACCGCTTCTGTGCGCTCGACCACGCGATTGTGTCCTACTACGGCGGGAGTTTCAGCGGCGTCACCGATGACGCGCTTGCCAAGTGCGGCAGGCAGCGCCGCGTCAGCCTATCGGTAAAAAATTTCCTGGTTCTGCCGAACATCCTTCGCGCCAGCAATCTAGTCGCAGTCGCGCCCGAGCGCCTCGTCGCTAGCGAAGCTGGGCTGACGCTGCTAGAGCCGCCGTTGGAAATTCCGGGATTTACCAAACTCGCTGTTTGGCATGAACGTAGCCACCGCGACCCCGCACAAAAGTGGCTGCGCGAGCTGATGTTTGAGACGTGTCATGACGACACGACAAAGCCGCCGCGCAAACGAGCCACCAACAGGAACACTTGATGTACCTAGTCGGACCAGCATCTGCGTATCTGTTGATCACGAGCCGGCCTGCGCGTCGGTTCTGCCCGATTTGATGAGCGATCTTGATCTCACATCTACGGAGTGCTGCTATCGCGCGTAGCGGCGATCGTTGGAACCGCGCTCAACTCCTTAGCTCAAATTGCCGGAAATCTAAAGGGCGCAGCGCCCAAGCTGCGCTCCTCTCCGACTAAGAATAACGTTCACCGCGAGTCAAGACCACTAAGATATTCCGGCAGTCAAAAGACATTGCGAAGTCCCACCGCAACGCCAGTCTGGTTGTCACGCCCCAGGAAGTCCGCCGTCGCCCCCGTCGGGCGCGTGCAGTCAACCGCGCCGTACACCGCTGTCCGCTTAGAAGGCGAGTATTCCGCAAGCAGAGCAGCAGAGTACGAGTTCCGTGTCCGGACGTTGCACCGTAAAGAGTGGACATGCGGCGAACAGCCGAGGCGGGTCTCTTTCGATGAATGAGCATGTGCGCGTCAGGTCCAACTTGCGTGCGAGTTCGCCGCGCAACAAAATTCCGCTTGTCGGGGATGCGAGACATTACCGTTCCATCGCAGGAGGAATCGGGATCAAACCGATTCTTTCCATGATCCGATGGTGCCAGTCGTATTAGAGGATCTGGTCACTGCTGTATTGCACACGGGGTGGGACACTCACTGCGTTCTATGAGAGATTGACAGAATCTGGTGACTCGGTTTGGCTTCACTTTGACGACGAGTCCGGTGGCGCGCTTCCGACTTGGTGCGTGAGCTGGCCGATCGCGATGCTGGAGCGACGCAGATCACCAAGACTACGTGTTGTCAGAAGAGGAACACCGCGCCCAGTCATCGCTAACGATCTGTGTTTCTCGTGCTCGGACCCGCACCCGCACGCTAGGGCTATAGCACGGTAGCTCAGCGCACGGCAGCGCCCTTGCACGTTGCCGCGCGTGGAGCGCTTACGGCTTCCTTCCTTTCGCCTTGCGCGCCGCTGCAACGATGCCGTCGAGCCAGTCCTGATGACCGTTGATCATCGGGTTCGGCTTCGTGTCGCGCAACTGCAGTGCCGGCTTGCCCTTCTGCGTCTCCTGAGTCAGGATTCGTACGCGCTCGCCGTCAAGGTCTTCCACCAGCCATGCGTGGTGCACGTCTAGACGGACGTCGGAGCCTACGTCGCCGGCCCAACCATGCCATGCTATCCGGCCGGGCTGCCCAGCGGTGGGCGGTACATATTCGTTGCATTGAGCTTCAACAGGGAAGCCAAACGTTTCGAAGTAGAAGCGGTCACCGTCGGCTAGTTCCGGGCCCTTGCCGTCGTAGATGCGCACGTTAGCCGAATTCGTGTAATAGGTGGGCCACAGAGAAGGCGTGCTGAGCAAAGGCCAAACGTCAGCGGCGCAGAGGCCGGCAACAATGGTCTCGTTGGAGGCAAAGTTCTCGGTATGGCCTGGCACGTAGTCTTCAGGCCAGATAATGGCGTTCATTTTCAATGATGACATTCCTGATTCGGTGTAGTGGTGAAATCATGACGTCGGCCAAGAAATAAATCCAATGCTGTATTTTTATGAATCATATCACGCAGGCTGATACCAGTAAGTGCGCACCGGAAGGGAGCAGGATGGTCGCAGACATCGCAAACCGGCCAATTGAAAGTCACCAGATTCGTCTCTGATATCACCGCTCGCCTTCGCTTCGAATCAACCGATCGCTTTTGGGTTCGTCTGCAGGTTGCGTGGCCTTGCGCGCCTGCAGCGACGAGATCTCGCCTGCGGCGCCAACCATAGATGCAATAAAGTACAGCGAAGCACGGCCCCTTTGTTTCTCCTGCCGCATCGTGAGCCATGCGGCAGGAGAAAACGTACACAAAAGTGGCATGCCGGATAATGACCATTACGGGGCAAGAAACTCGATGACCATCCGGTTGAATTTTTCTGCGTGCTCCCATTGCGCCCAGTGCCCGCAGCGGCTGAAGATGTGAAACTCAGCGTTCTGCATTCCCCACACGAGCCTCAGGCCAACATCGAGTGGCACAAAGCGATCATCGCGTCCCCAAATCACCAGGGCCGGCGCCGATATCTCACCGAGGCGCGGACCGTAGTCGGTGAACTGCTTCGGATTCGCTGCGAGACTCTTCACGAAGTTCTCCAGATGGTCGCGACGCGCAAGAATGTTCTCGAGACGCGCCTGCATCAACTCGTCGGTCAGGCTCGTCGCGTCGTACACGAAGATGTTCAGCATCTGCTTCAGGTTGTCTAGCGTCGGCTCGCGGTACACCTTTTGCAGCAGTTTGATACCTTCGGTCGGCATAGGCACGAATTGACTGGGTCCTCCTGTTCCGCCGCCCATCAGTACAAGCTTGTCGACCTGCTGTGGAAACAGCAGTGCGAATGCGACAGCGCTATGCCCACCCATCGAGTTGCCGACGATGTTCACGCGCTCGATGTCGAGCGCGTCGAGCAGCGCCTTCAGCGAACGCGCGTTGAGCTCCGAGCGCGAACCCGTGTTGACGATCGCGTCGCTCTTGCTCCAGCCCGGGCAGTCGAGCAACACGACGCGATAGCCTGCGTCGACGAACGCGCCGACGTTGCGATGGAAGTTCGCCCAGCCGCTCGCACCGGGCCCCGAGCCATGCAGCATCATGACCGTCTCGCGGCCCTGCCCCGCGTCGTTGTAGTGCAGCTTCAGGTCGTGCTCGCCCACCTTCACCTGCACGAAACGACTCGTGCTCTCTTCCGTCAATGTGTGTGCCTGCTGCGTCATGTCGTCCCTCGTTCGTTCATGCGTCGATCATGCGGATGCGCGCCTACACATCCGCATCTGAAATCGCGAAGCGGCGCGACCAGCCCGTTTCGCCTGCCGAAACTGCTATTCCATCGCTTCCTCCGCTGCTTACTCCGCTACCAGCGCCGGCGTGCCGGCCCGATCCCTTGCGACGACCGTCAGCGCGGCCAACGCCGCGACGGCGACGAGCGGAATACTCGACGCCATCAGCATCGTCGTGCTCTCGCCGTGCGCCAGCAGTTGTCCGGCGACGAACGGCCCGAGAATCGAGCCGAACCGCCCGACCGCGACAGCCGCGCCGACGCCCGTGCCGCGCATGCGCGTCGGATAGATCGCGCTTGCGAGCGCATACAGCACCGACTGCCCGCCGACCAGGAACATCCCGCACAGCAGCCCGCCGGCGGCGAGCCACGCGGCATCCTTTGCGCCGGTCAACACCGCGAGCGCGCACGCGATGCCGACGTACATACCGACCACCGTGCGACGCCGGCCGATCCGATCCATCAGGCTCGCGATGCCGATCGCACCGATCCCGCCACCGACGTTGAACATCACCTGCACGAAGCTTGACTGCGCATGCGTGAGGCCACGCGTCATCACCATCGACGGCAGCCAGTTGAGCAGGAAGTACAGCACGACGAGCGTCCCGAGATAGCTCACCCACAGCGCGGCCGTCGTCGCAGCGCGGCGTTCGCCCCACAACGCGCGCGCGATTGGCGTGTCCGCCGCGTTCGCGCGCGTCGCGACGAATTGCACGGACTCGTTCAGCCACAGCGCGAGCATCGGCAGCACCAGCAGCGGCCCGATTCCACCAACGTAGAACACGTGCCGCCACCCGGCAGGATCGGTGCTGACGACGCCGATCGCGGCGCCGATCGCTGCACCGAACGGCATTCCACAGTACATCGCGCCGACCGCGGTGCTGCGCTGCTGCGGCAGTGCCGCTTCGGAGCACAGCGCGATCAGGTTCGGCATTGCCGCGCCGAGCCCGAGGCCTGTCAGGAAGCGCGCGGCGAGCAGGCTTTCGAAGTTCCACACGCGCGTGGTCGCCAGCGAAAAGATGCCGAACAGCGCGACCGATAGCATCAGCACGCGCCTGCGGCCGAGCCGGTCCGCAAGCCGCCCGCCGAGCGCCGCGCCGGGCAGCAAACCGAGCGCGCCGATGCCGAACGCCCAACCCATCTGTGCGGCGCCCAGTGCGAATTCATGCGCCATCCTTGGCGCGGCGATGCCGGCCGATTGCAGGTCCAGTCCTTCCAGGAATGCAACGAGCAGGCATAAGCCGATCGTGCGTGCGCCGCCAGCGCGGCTGTGTTCCGGCGTGTTCATGAAAAGTCTCCAATAGGAAGTTGCATCGCTCTTTGCGGCGATGTCGATGAAGATGCGGCGCTCGAACTTGCCCTGCGAAGAGCCGCGCCGCGTTAGCCCTTCGCGGCGTCAGCAGTGCGCGCGCTTAAGGTCGA
This sequence comes from Burkholderia sp. 10_S31, assembly GCF_056930375.1. Lineage (NCBI taxonomy): Bacteria > Pseudomonadati > Pseudomonadota > Betaproteobacteria > Burkholderiales > Burkholderiaceae > Burkholderia > Burkholderia sp. 10_S31. The sequence continues at coordinate 1,527,351 of NZ_JBXOWK010000001.1, read as the reverse complement.
GCGCGACGTCGACGATCATGTCCTCCTGCCCGCCGACCATCCGGCGGCGGCCGAGCTCGACGAGGATGTCGACCGTCTTCAGCCCGTACTTGTTCGCGGCCGCTTCCGAATGGCGCAGGAAGCTCGAATACACGCCCGCATAGCCGAGCGCGAGCGTCTCGCGGTCCACGCGCACCGGACGATCCTGCAGCGGGCGCACGATGTCGTCGGCCCCGTCCATCAGCGTGTAGAGATCCGTGCCGTGGTTCCAGCCGAGACGCCCGGCCGCCGCGATGAACACTTCGAGCGGCGCGTTGCCGGCGCCGGCGCCCATGCCGGCGAGGCTCGCGTCGATCCGGTCGCAGCCTTCCTCGACAGCAACGATCGAGTTCGCGACGCCGAGGCTCAGGTTGTGATGCGCGTGAATACCCGTCTGCGTCTCGGGCTTCAGCATGGCCTTGAGCGCACGGAAGCGATCGCGCACGTCGTTCATGTTGAGCGCGCCGCCCGAATCGACGACGTAGATGCAGGTCGCACCATAGCTTTCCATCTTCTGCGCCTCGACGGCAAGGTTCTCCGGCGTAGTCATGTGGCTCATCATCAGGAAACCGACCGTGTCCATGCCGAGCGCGCGCGCGTGCTCGATGTGCTGCTTCGAGATGTCCGCTTCCGTGCAGTGCGTCGCGACGCGCACGACGCGTGCGCCCGCGTCGTACGCGGCCGTCAGGTCGTGGATCGTGCCGATGCCCGGCAGCAGCAGCGTCGCGATCTTCGCGTGCTCGACGACGTCCGCCACCGCCTCGATCCATTCGAGATCGCTGTGCGCACCGAAGCCGTAGTTGAAGCTCGATCCCTGCAGGCCGTCGCCGTGCGCGACCTCGATCGAATCGACCCTGGCCCTGTCCAGCGCCCGCGCGATGTCTTGTACGTTGCGGATCGAGTATTGATGGCGAATCGCGTGGCTGCCGTCGCGCAGCGTCACGTCGGAGATGTAGAGTTTCTTGCTCATCGGGAAACTTCCTTAAGCGTTCACGCGTTGCATCGATTGCGCGATACGCTCGGCAGTCGCGAGCGCCGCGGACGTCATGATGTCGAGATTGCCGGCGTACGCGGGTAGATAGTGCGCGGCACCTTCGACCTCGAGAAAGATCGACGTCTTCAGCCCGCTCACGCGGCCGAGGCCCGGGATGTTCAACGGCGCGGACGCGGGAATCTCGTCGAACTGCACGGCCTGCTTCAGCCGGTAGCCGGGCACATACGCCTGCACCGCGCGCGCCATCGCTTCGACCGACGCGGCGATCTTCTCGTGATCGGCTGGCTCCGACAGCACATACACGGTGTCGCGCATCATCACCGGCGGCACGGCCGGGTTCAGGATGATCATCGCCTTGCCATGCGCGGCGCCGCCGACCACCCCGATCGCCTTCGACGTCGTCTCGGTGAATTCGTCGATGTTGGCGCGCGTGCCGGGCCCGGCTGACTTGCTGCTGATCGACGCGACGATCTCCGCATAATGTGCCTTCGCGACGCGCGACACGGCCGCGACCATCGGAATCGTTGCCTGGCCGCCGCAGGTGACCATGTTCACGTTCGGCGCGTCGAGATGCGCGTCGAGGTTCACGACCGGCACGCAGTACGGACCGATCGCCGCGGGCGTCAGGTCGATGCAGCGGATGCCTGGCTTCAGCGTGCGCAGGAACGCATCGTTCTTCACGTGTGCGCCGGCCGACGTCGCGTCGAACACGAAGTCGATGTCGTCGAATTCGGGCAGCCGCGCGAGGCCTTCGACACCTTCGGGTGTCGTCGCGACGCCTAGGCGCGCCGCGCGCGCGAGGCCGTCCGAGGCCGGATCGATGCCGACCATCGCGGCAACTTCGAGATGCTTCGCATGCCGCATGATCTTCATCATAAGGTCAGTGCCGATGTTGCCCGAACCGATGATCGCGGCCTTGAGTTTCTGAACGCTCATGGAAATACTCATTCGTTGAAAGTGGCGCGCACGCTGCCGAGACCGGCGATCTGCGCGGTGAACGTGCCAGGGCGCGTGACCGCGACCATCGGGCCAAGGGCGCCTGTCAAGATCACGTCGCCCGCCCGCAGCGGCGTGCCGTGCCGCACCATCCGGTCGGCAAGCCACGCGGCCGCGTTCAGTGGATTGCCAAGGCACGCGGTGCCGCTGCCGTGCGACAGCACTTCGCCGTTCGACGCGAGCGTCATCTCGCAGCCGGCAAGATCGACGTCCTTCAGCAGCACGGGCCGGCTGCCGAGCACGAACAGCGCGCTCGACGCGTTGTCAGCGACGGTGTCCACGAAGCGGATGTTCCAGCCCGCGATGCGGCTGTCGACGACTTCGATCGCCGCAAGCGCGTACGCGGTCGCGCGCTGCAGTTCGGCGAACGTGTGCTTCTCGTGCACGAGGTCGTGCTCGAGCACGAGTGCGATTTCCGCTTCGACCTTCGGCTGGATCCGCTGCGACAGGCTCATCGGTTCGGCGTCGCCGTATGCCATCGACGCGAACAGCGTGCCGAAGTCCGGCTGGTCGACGCCGAGCTGCTGCTGCACCGCGAGCGAGGTCAGGCCGATCTTGCGGCCGACCACGCGTTCGCGCCGCAGCGCCGCATTGGCCTGCTGGATCGCGTAGGCGTCTTCGGCGTTCTGCTCGCCGATTTCCATGCGCAGCGGTTTGATTGGCGCGCGTTCGCGTTCGGCGGCGCGCAGGCGAGCGGCCAGCGCGTCGATATGTTGCGGGGTCAGCATGTCGTCACTCCTTGTCTGTCGATCGCGGCGCGGACTCACCCGCAGACCAGCCGTGCATGGCGGCGAAGCCCGCGATCCATTCGGGAATCGGGCGGTAGAAATCCCGCACCGCGTGATACGGGCCCGCAGCCGCCAGCGCCGCGAACGCGGCGACCCACGCGCGGATCTCGTGCGCAGACTTGCCGCCGTCGCGCGTGATCGCATCGTTAGTCATCCCGTCGACGGCTTTCAGGTCGCCGCTTTCGAGCACGTCGAGAAACGCCTGGTCCCATCCGGGATTGAGCGCGTGCAGCGGGCTGTCGCCGGCCGCGAACGTGCGCGCCGCCGCGATCGTGCGCGCCTGGCGCGCGGCGCGCGCATCGGCGTCCGGATTGCGTCCGGCGATCAGCCGCTCGGCCAGTTCCGGGCTCGCGGTCGCGAGTTCCGGCACCGGCGGCTCGTGCGAGATGCCGCCGGAGCCGACCACCAAGACTCGGCGGCCCGAGCGCGCGACGAAGCGGCCGATCGCGTCGCCGAGCAGCCGCGCGCGGCGCAGCGTCGCCATCGGCGCAGCGACGGAGTTCAGGAACACGGGAATCACCGGGTAGCGGTCGAGGTCGCCCGTCAGCACTTCGAGCGCCTGCGCGAAGCCGTGATCGATTTGCATCCGGTACGACATCGACACGTCGACATCGCTGTCGAGCACGGCCTCGACCAGTTCGCGGGCGAACGTGGCTGGCACGTTCAGCGGGCCCGCGAGGCTCCGGTAGTCACCGATCGATTCCGCCGCGATGCCGATGCAGAACGGCGGCATCAGGTCGTAGAAAAAGCCGTTGTAATGGTCGGGCGCGAACAGCACGATGCATTCGGGATCGAACACTTCGACGCGCGCACGGGCCGCGGCCTGCACGCGCTCGACTTCGGCCACCACGTCCGGCGCCGGATCGAAATAGCCTTGCAGCGGCGTATGGGACAGGCATTCGAGCTGGATCGGCATGTCACGCTCCAGCCGGTTGCGCGGCAGCCTCGTACGCGAACTCATCGGCCTGTGGGGGGCGTGCGGCGGACACTGTATCCGTGAGCTGCAGCAGCGCGGCGAGCGCGACGATCGCGTCCGACGCTTCCTGCGGCGCGCACACGCCCGCGACGAAACGATCCGGCCGCAGCAGCACAACCGACTGAGGAATCCGGCTGAACCAGTCTTTCAGCCGGCCCGTCGTATCGCCGATCGCGATCACGCCGTCAGGCACGTCGGCCACATAGTCGAGTTGCACGTCGGGCTTCGCCAGGACGAAGCACGCGCCGAGTCGCTCCCACACCGTGCGGGCCGCGTCGGTCAGCCCGAAGGTCGGGTCGCTGCCCCAACCGATCACCGCGAAGCGGTTGCCGATCGCGTCGTCGAGCCGCACCGTGCGGCCGTCGGCCGTGCGCACGCGCGGCTGGATGAACATCCGGCCGACCGGTGACTGGCCGAACGCATCGCGGCCATACACGAGCTGCCCCAGCCACGAACTACGCTTCTGGCTCATCAGGCCGAGCAGGCGCCCCGGCGCGGTGCCGCCCGTGCAGTCGAGCAGCCGGGCCAGCACGCCGCCGTCGCGTGTGCACTGCGGCAGCATCACAACGCCGGCTTCGTAGCGCGGCATAGGCTTGAAGCGCATCTCGACGAAATAGCGTTTCGCGGCCGGAATCAAACCGAGCGCGCGCACGAACCCGTCGCGCACGACACGGCCGACGCGCGTCGTCGGCGCAAAAATGTCGCCGGCGACTTCCGACAGATGAATCATCGAGCGCGCATGGTCGCGCCGCTCGAGCGTATAGCTCGCGAGCAGCTCGGGCCGCGCGAGCCCCTTCGCGACCATTGCGAGCTTCCAGCCGAGATTGCTCGCATCGCGAATCCCGCTGTTGTAGCCCTGCCCCTGCCAAACCGGCATGATGTGCGCGGCGTCGCCCGCGAGCAGCACGCGGCCGACATCGAAGCGGCGCGCGAGCCGCGCGTTGTGCGTATAGACGCGCTTGCGTATGTAGTCGACCTTGTCCGGATCGGCGACCACCTTGCGGATCAGCGCGGCAAGGTTTTCAGGCCGCGACAGCTGCTCCTCGGTTTCGCCGGGCATCACCATGAATTCGAAGCGGCGGATCCCATGTGGCAGCGCGGCCGACACGTAAGGTCGCCGCCAGTCGCAATGCAGGTACACGTGCGGCGAGCCGAGCGGATCGTTGCGCACGTCGACGACGATCCACTGGTTTGGCTTCGTGCGCCCTTCGAACGATACGTTGAGTGCGCGGCGCACGAAGCTGTTGCCGCCGTCCGCGCCGACCATGTACCCAGCACGCACGATCTTCTTCTCGCCTTGGGCGTCAACTATCTCAATCGTCACGCCGTCGCAGTCCTGGGCAAACGAGTCGACGGTGTGCCCAAATAGCACGCCTACGTGCGCGAATCGCGTCAGTCCATCGAACAGCACACGGTCCGCCAGCGGCTGGATGAATGCGTTGCGGCGCGACCAGCCAAATTCGTCGGTCCGAGGCTCGATGGACGCGAAGCAGCGGCCGCTACCAGCGACAAAGCGCATCCAGTGGTCGGGGGTCGTGTGTGGTAGCAGCGCGTCAGCGAGACCTACGGTCTGGAATACCCGAAGCGCTTCGTCATCGAGGCCGATCGCGCGGGGATAGTCGATAATCTGCTCGAGTTTCTCGATGATGATCGTTCCGACGCCTTGCTGTCCCAGCAGGTTAGCGATCATCAGGCCGACCGGGCCGGCGCCAACGATGGCGACGTCCGTTGCGATGACATGCGGGCTGCCCGACGCGGGCACAGCCTCATATTGGGCGGGCATCTATGTCTCCTGCAATGCTGTTTTAAGTGCTGCGCGGCCGGCTGCCGCGCGTCTCCACCATCGGACCGGCGCCAACGCGGCAAGCTCTGCTACGATGGACGAGTCTTCGCCGACGCCATCCACCGGGCCCTCTCTGCCGCCCATGCCTCCGGTTTCAAACAAAGTCTAAGGAGCGCGATATCGCGCCTCAACAATTTGAGTGGAATGTGCACTGGATGCACGCCATTGATTTAAAAGGACTTTATCGTGTCGAGATACACCAGCGTACGCGGCCTCGCGCGTGGCCTGCAGGTACTGCGCGCGCTAAACGGGATGGAGAATGGCCGCGCGACTAGCCAGCAAATCAGCGATGCCACCGGGTTGCACAGAACTACGGTGCGGCGGCTCTTGGAAACTTTGGTCGAAGAAGGATGCGTGCGCCGTAGCCCGTCCGACGACAGCTTCAGGCTAGTGCTCGGCGTACGCTCGCTGAGCGAAGGTTTTACGGACGACGAATGGATTTCAACGGTAGCGCCGCCAGTGATGGCCCAACTAACACAACGTGTCGTCTGGCCGTCTGATTTGACGACACCCGATGGCGACGCGATGATCATTCGCGAAACCACGCACCGATTCAGTCCGCTGTCATTTCACCGATCGATGGTCGGGCGCCGGCTCCCGATGCTGTTGACCGCGGCTGGCCGCGCATATTTTGCTGCCTGTCCCGATGCCGAGCGAGCGGGCATCCTCGCACTGTTGCGAACCAATGCTGGCGATGAAGAGCAGCGCCGCCTCGCATTCGATGACGCGTATGTCGCGAATCTGATCCGCCAGACTCGCGCGGACGGATTTGGTATCAATGCGGGCGACTGGGGTGCCCAAAAAAAGATCGGCGCTATCGCTGTGGCCATCTCCGCGCGCGGGCACGTGCTCGGCAGCCTGAACGTGATCTATTTATCGAAGGCGATAACACCAGCCGAAGCAATTCGGCGTTTCGTACCCGAACTCAAGGTGGCTGCTCGAGAAATCGTCACTGCCCTTGAGGGCGCCGACGCAGGCTAAGATTGGGATTGCCGCCCTTTTGTTGCCATTGTCGGCTATAGCAGCCAGCGGACATAGGCGGGCCTTGGCGCCCACACCTTATTGAGTTCCATTTGGATCGATCGTTCGCAAACTCGTCTGGCATGCTGCGGCATGGCTATGACGAAGTGCTATGAACTCAAGTCGATCACGCTCAGGGTATTCCCCGGGGGCCGATCGGTTTACTTATTGCGTTTCGTAACCATAGAATGCACCATCGTGTCACATTAAGTTCGGTCCTTCGCCTTAAGTAACGCTACTGCCGTCCGTCAAATAGACAAAGCCAGCAAACAACAACGGACGCTTCAGTGTGCGCGTGTACTCGGCGAAGGACTGAGATCGATTTGGGATATACGAAGGCACATTCCAATGATCCAACCAAACTATAGTAGTACCAACGCCAGTACATAATCCAACGCCAGTCCGTTCAAGGTTACGAAAATTTCCTTCCATTTAATTCGGACTACGATTATCTATAGATTCCAAAAAACACTGGCTCAAAGTGCGAGCCAGCAAGGAGACAAGTCGTGCAAAGAACCGTTCGGAAAATTGCAGGGGCTGCATCGATCTTGCTTTCTCTATGCGCAGTGAATGCCATCGCCGCAGAGAAGATCACAATTATCGTTGGCGGTATCAATAAGCTCATCTATCTACCCGCTAAACTGACTGAATCTCTGGGCTACTTTCGCGATGAAGGCCTGGATGTCGACCTGCAATCGCAGCAAGCTGGCGTAGACGCAGAAAACGAGCTCGTCGCCGGCGCAGCGCAGGCGGTCGTCGGCTTCTACGATCACTCGATTGATCTCCAAGCCAAGGGGAAAGAGATCGAGAGCATTGTGCTCTTCGGCCTCGTACCAGGCAGCATGGAAATGGTTCGCAGCGACATGGCGACACAGATTCGGAACATGGGGGACCTCAGGGGCAAGACACTCGGCGTTACCGGACTCGGTTCATCGTCGGCCTTCATCGGGCACTTCCTCGCGGCAAGGTATGGTTTGAAGATGTCGGATTATTCAACGCTGCCGGTAGGTGCGGGCAATGCCTTGCTTGCGGCGGTAAAGCAACGTCGAGTCGAGGTTGTATGGAGCACGGAACCCACGACTTCATTGCTGCGCGCGACCGGGGACGCACAGGTGCTTGTCGATTTGAGCAGCGTCGACGGCACGAAGGCGGCTCTTGGTGGCTTGTACCCGGCATCGAGCCTCTACGTCCAACGTACATGGGCCGATAGCCATCGGGATGACGCACAGAAGCTTGCGCGGGCGTTTGTCCGGACGCTTCGCTTCATCCAGACCCACTCGGCGGAAGAGATTGCGAACGAGATGCCCGCTGACTACTACGGCGGCAGCAAGAGCCTTTACGTGAAGGCCCTTCAAGCATCGATGCCGATGTATTCGCCGGACGGAAAAATGCCTGACGGCGGACCCGAAACCGTCCTGAAGGTATTGAGCGAGTTCAATCCGAACATCAAGGGGCGACACATCGATCTCTCCAGAACGTTCACCAACGACTTCGTCACTCGGGCGCAAGCACCTCGCTGATTCCCCACTTCTCTAGGCCAGTAAGGTAGCAATTGATTCAGCCCAGGAGGATGCAAAGTACTTCCAGTATTCGCTCGGCCCGGGCTACTTCCTTTCGAAGCGTACCGACGTATATGCCGTCGCCATATATCAACCACGCATCCGGGGTCGGCTCGACCGGCAATGCAGTTGTGTCCGAGATCAACACCCAATCGGCCTCGGGCAACAGCAACCAACTGCTCGCTCGCATCGGCATTCGCCCCAGGTTCTGATCGGCTCGATGATTAATCCACCTCGCTGGCGCGGAAACGCCAGCGAGTGGCGCACTCGACGATACATGCTCTACCGACGCACCGCACTCGCCGGAAGCCGTGACAGGAGGAGCGGGAGTTCTAGCGCCAGCCTACAAAAATGGGCGAATCATATGATCGCACCTGTCCCACCGTCCTGCAGCAGATCGCACCACATTGAACGCGAAGGCATCCGATAGCAAATGCGACCATGTCCTTCAAACCTGTAAGGAACAGCGTTCGAGACGGTGTAAACACTGAGCAGTCGCACATCCGATTGCGTTTTATGATCATAAAACGCTATACTCAAATCTCACGACGGGCTTCGTGCTAGCCCCCTATCGGAAAGCGGCGTCATGTGGGGCGCGCACTGGATGCCCGTCTCCCCATATCAACCTTGGCGTCGGCATACGCGGCGCCCCCATTTTTTGATCGGAGAGGCAGCATGACCATGAAGACCCCCTCGGGCGCGGCCCTTCTCAAGCCGGAAACCCTGCTGACGCATGAGCGCGGCGGCGGCGCCCGCACAACGCCCCTCGTGTCGCGCGACCTGGGCACGACAAGCTTCATCACGGGATACACCTCGTTTGATCCGGGCGTGGAGATCCCCTTCCATAGCCACAACTGCCAGGAAAGCGTGGTCCTCATGGAGGGTGATGCAATTCTCGACATCGATGGTCTGGAGTACCAGTTGAAACCTCACGACGTCACGTTCATTCCGCCCAACGTCAATCACCGCTTCCGCAACCTCTCGAAAACGAATCCGATGAAGATTCTCTGGATTTACGCCACACCGGAAGCGACCCGCACGCTGACGGCCACGGGCCAGACGAATCCGGTCTCTGCGGAGCATGGTAAGCACTGATCGAGTGCCTCGAGATAACCGAGTCCAGGCTCGATAGTCACCCGTTGCGTCGTGCGTCGTGAATTCTCGAACCTGTTCATTTCTGCACCGCTATACGACGCGTCGCGGCTTGCTGGGCGCCAATTGGCGCTCCCAGGCACGCGACAGCGACTCCCCCTCGGGTCCAGCATTGCCACCTAGATTGTCGGCATCATCAGGAGATTCAAATGCCATTCACCGTTCAAGCAGAAGAGCTCACCGCATTTGGTACGGCAATTCTGGAAACCTTGGGCGTTCCTCGACAAGACGCGCACCTGCTGGCCGACAGTCTAGTCACGGCGGAGCTTTGGGGTCACTCTTCTCACGGGATGTTGCGCCTTCCCTGGTACGTTGGGCGCCTTCGCACCGGCGTAATGACCGCCGTGACCGCACCTGAGAAAGTGCTTGATGGCGGTGCTGTCTCGATTCTCGATGGGCGTCACGGCATCGGTCAGGTGCTGACGGCGTCGGCCATACAACTCGGTATCGAGCGTGCGAGCCAATACGGTATTAGTGCAGTCGGCATACGCAATTCGAACCATTTCGGCACGGCCGCGTATTTCACGCGCGAATCCGCCAAGGCGGGGTGTGTTGCATTCCTCGCAACCAATGCCAGTCCTGCGATGGCGCCATGGGGAGGCCGCGAAAAAAGTGTCGGCACCAATCCGTGGTCGATCGCTGCACCGGGAGGCCGCCGTGGCGTCGCGGTGATGGATATCGCCAATACCGCGGTCGCTCGGGGCAAAATCTACCTCGCCGCGGAGCGAGGAGTGCCAATCCCCGACAACTGGGCTGCCGACGAGCAGGGTGTTCCGACGACCGACGCCAGCAAGGCGATTCACGGCCTCATATTGCCGATGGCCGGGCATAAAGGGTACGTCATTTCGTTCATGATGGACGTGCTTGCTGGCGTTCTTACCGGTAGCCACTTCGGGTCAAACGTCGTTGGTCCATACGACGCCACGAAGCCAAGCGGCTGCGGCCATTTGCTGATCACGATCGACATCAAGTCGATGATGCCGGTCGCAGAATTTGAACGTCGCATGGAGACCCTGATCGATGAGATCAAGGACGTGCCGAAAGCCCATGGCGTAGAAGAAATCTTCTTCCCGGGCGAGCTTGAGGACCGCAACACCGAGAAACTGCGTGAGACCGGAATCACGCTTGCGGACAATACTTGGCAAAGCATGAGCAAACTCGCCGAAGAAACTGGCACCCCACTGCCCATTTCCGCGCACGCTTAACACCCAGGAGCATTGAATGATCGCGCTTATCGTTTCCCTGAAGGTCCATCCGGAACGCCTCGAAGACTTTCTCGACGCCATCAAGGAGAACGCGACTCGCACGTTCTCCGACGAGGCCGGCTGCAAGTATTTCGACGTGACGCAGGACATCAAGGATCCTCTCCATTTCATGTTCTACGAACTTTACGAAGACGACGCGGCAATTGACGCACACCGAGCCGCACCGCATTTCGCCAAGTGGCGCGAAGCAGCCGACCGATGCGTGGTGAAGGGCAGCCAGATCAACACGCTGTGCACCCAACTCTTCCACCACGCTTAATCTGCTGCCGCGTGCAAGCAATGCGTGCGGTCATAGAAGAATTTGAAGGATCAAGTCATGACACTCGAAATCACTACCGTTAATCCAGTCAACGGCGAGGCGCTCGAAACCTATCAAAGCTGGAGCGCCGAACGCATTGACGATGCTGTGGCAGCTGGCCGTGCCGCGGCCCAGTCTTGGGGCAAAGCACCGCTCGCTCAACGCGTCGCTGCCGTCCGGCGGCTCGCCGAGGAACTCCGACGCCAAAGCGCTTCACTTAGCCAACTCGTAACCATCGAGATGGGCAAAATCGCGGCGGAAGCTGCGGGCGAAGTAGAGAAATCCGCCGTTACTGCGCTCTACTACGCTGACAATGCGGAACGCATTCTCTGCGACGAACAAGTCAACATCGAGGGAGTCGACGCGTGGGTGAGCTACGAACCCATCGGCCTCATACTGGCAGTCATGCCGTGGAATTTCCCCGTATGGCAAGTCATGCGCTTCGCGATCCCGTCGCTGACCGCTGGAAACGGTGTGGTCCTCAAGCACTCGCCGAACGTAACAGGTTGTGCGTTGGCCCTCGAACAGCTTTTCGTCGACGCTGGATTTCCGAAGAATCTCGTCACCACCTTGGTCGTCGCCGAACCAAACGTTCCCCAGGTCATTGACACCCTTATTCGTGACGACCGCATCGCTGCTGTGACCCTGACCGGCTCGAACCGCGCTGGAGCCGCCGTCGGCGCCGCGGCGGGGCGCGAATCCAAGCGGTCGGTACTTGAGCTCGGCGGCTCTGACGCATTCGTCATACTCGATGATGCAGACGTCCCGCGGGCGGTCGAGGCGGCTGTCAAGGCTCGTTTCAACAACGCCGGCCAGAGCTGCGTGTGCGCAAAGCGCTTCATCGTTTCGGAGGCGATTGCCGAGACCTTCACCGAGCAGTTCGTGAAGAAGGTTGACGCCATCGTAGTCGGCGACCCAACCGACTCGGGCACCCACATGGGGCCCCTCGCTCGAGCAGATCTGCGAGATGCGCTCGACAGCCAAGTCAAGCGTTCGCTCGAAGCGGGCGCGAAGTTGCTTATCGGCGGCAAGGCAATCGACGGCCCGGGATATTTTTACGCGCCCACGGTCATTGGTAACACTGCACCAGGCGTCGCGGCGTTCGATGAAGAAACCTTCGGCCCGCTCGCCGTTATTGCTGTCGCTAAAGACGATGGCGATGCAATCCGTTTGGCCGACGCGACCAATTTCGGTTTGTCGATCAGCATCTGGTCGGCGTCGACAGATCGGGCGCTCGCTATTGCCAAGGGTGTTACGACCGGCGCAGCGTTCATCAATGCGATGACAGCATCCGACGCCCGCGTACCATTCGGTGGAACGAAGAAGTCTGGGTATGGCCGAGAACTCGCAACGGCGGGTATTCGCGAGTTTACGAATACCCGAACCTACTGGACGGTCCGGCCCAAGTAAGCCGCGCGTCGTCTCAAAGAATCCCTGCCGACGAGGCAGGGATCCTTCCATTTCCCTCAACACGACCCTCGATCCGTCCTGTTCCATGACCTGACGCTGCGCATTCGCGTATGCGGTCTTCAAATCCCAGTGTCGCTCTGTGATTGCCTTCACCTCCCTTCTCAAGGAAAAGTCCATACGTTCGACTTTCGAAGTCCGACGGGCTTGACCATACGTACGAAGCCACCGTGAAGCGCTGTTTCGGCTACAGCGGGACACCAGGCACTGCACGTTCGCTAGTGACGCGCTGCAGCGGATCGGCGCGCTGTACACGATTGAGAACCAGATCCACGGCGAACCGCCTAACGAACGCTGGCGCGTGCGCAAAGAGCTGGGGGTGCCGCAGCTCAACGACATGAAGCGGCGGTTCAACGCAACTCTTGCCACGCTCTCCGCGACGTAGAACACGATCAAGGCAATCCGGTACGCGCTAAATCGCTAGCCGGCGCTCATTTACTACTGCAGTTACGGGCGCGTGGAAATCGGAAATACGAGCGCCGAGCGAGTGCTGCGCGGCATCGCTCTCGGACGGCGAAACTGACTGTATGCCGACTCCAACTCCGGTGGCGAACGTGCCTCGGGATGTATAGTTTAATCCGCACCGTACGCCTGAACGGCATCAATCCCGAGGCGTATCTCGCCTATATGCTCAAGCGCATCGCTGATCATCTGGTCAACTGCATTGATGAGTTCATGTCGGGGACTGTGGCACCGGCGCTGCCGTCAACCGCTCGCGTCGAACAGCCACGGCGCTCCACGAAATGAGTCGCCGCATGAATTTGCTAAGAACGCTGATAGTGGGGAATTCGGGCTCGGGAAAAAGCTGGCTTGCCCAACGAATTGCTAATCGCATGGGATCACCCTGTATAGACTTGGATTCGATTCATTGGCTTCCCGGCGGGTACAACGTTGCCCGTGCGCGCAACGAGGCCGTACAACTGCTGGGTGATTGAAGGAATTTACGGCTCTCTCGTCAACGAGATCCGTACTGACTCTGCCGCACCGGTCTGGCTGTGTCTCAACGAAGCGGAATGTGTTGAGAACATTCGCCAACGCGGTATACGTCGTGGAGGAGACGCGGCTGCATTCGCAGCGTTGTTGGATTGGGCTTCGACGTATCACAGCCATCAGGGACCGAGCTCGTACATTGGCCACCAGAAATTGTTTGACGACTATGGGGCAGACAAGCGAGTTCTTCGATCACGCGATGCCGTAATGGTCTTTTTGGACCGTCGGTAAACGTAGCGTGTCGTTGTAGCTCAACCGTGCGCAGAATGCGCCTATATCGAAACGATGACGTCAATACGGCGTTGGCTAGACTCTTACGGACATCATTGACGCCGGGAGACTTCGCGAACGCGAGATTGCGCATCGCTTCAGCTCTGTAGGGCCGGTCACCAGCGAGCGTGCAATCGACCTTCCGGTGCTGAAATGACCGGACGCCACAACTCGCCCGCCCCCTGCAGATCACGAGTGCGCGGAAACCGGAGCTTGCGTATGGGAGCTCTGATCAACTACCGGCGAACGAGTCATAGTCATAACCACTACCGCACCAACGAGGAGGAGAAGGCCAGCAATTCCAAATGCCCAATCGTAGCTGCCCGTGGCTTGAATCACGTAGCCCGTCGCGATCGGAGCGATCATTCCGAAAATATTCCCCCCAACCACCACGAACGCCATTGCTTTGGCTACGTGCTTGGCACTCGGCAGCAGATCGTTCAGCAGAGCAAAGTTCAGCGAGGTCGTCGACGCAATCCCTGCCAGCGCGATCGAAAAAACCACCAGCAGCGTGGCGAGACTCGAGATGAACGGGACAGCCAAGATTGCAGAGCCCGTGAGCATCGCCATTGCAACCGCGTTGCGGCGCCGACCGGATCCAACACCGCTCTTTTTCAAGTGTCGATCGCTGAGTCGGCCGACACCGATGCACAACAGCACTGCCGCGGCATAAGGAACCGCTGCGATAGCGCCCGTGTGGGCCAGCGTCAGATGTCGCGTTGACTGCAGATAGCTCGGCAGCCACGTCAGGAAAAGATATTGCGTATAGACATTACAGCCTTGCGTGATCGCCAAACCCCAAAGTGTGCGCGACCGGAGCAGCGTGCGCAGGCCGCCGGCGGTACTCGCGTCCTCTTCGTCGACAACGACCGGGGTCGAGCTGCGCTCGCGAAGAATCTTCGCTCTCTCGTCTGACGGCAACCACCGCACCTTTTCCGGAGAATTGAAGAAAGCGAGCCACGCCGCGAGCCACACGAAGCCGATGCCTCCAGCGATAACGAACGAGAGCCGCCACCCGAAGGCCGCAACCAATGCGCCGAGGAGCACCGAACAAATGGCCGGGCCAGCATACGAGCCGCTATTGAACATCGACGTGACCATCCCGCGTTCGCCTGCCGGGATCCATTGGCGAATGACCTTGCCCCCGACTGGGTTGCTGGTCGACTCACCCGCCCCCATCACCAGGCGCGCAGTAATCAGGCTCGCAAAACTCGTCGCGGCGCCGGTCAGAGCTGTCGCTGCGGACCAGACGAAGATCCCGATCCCAGCCATTCGCTTGGTACCAAATCGGTCAACCAGGAAACCCATCGGCAGAAGAAATAGTGCATAACTCCAGATAAACGAAGAGAACAGGTAACCCATGCCCACCGCGGAGAGGTGGAACTCGTGTTCGATCGGCTTTGCCGCGATCGAAAGAGCAATCCGATCCATGTAATTGATCATGGAGAGGGAAAACAGGAAGACGGCGATCCATCCTCGGCGATACGACATGATTTGTCTCCAGCTGCTCTGGCGGTATCGAGCCTGTCGCCGAAACCGCTTTAAGTGTTTTATGATCACAAAATGCACTTTTGGTTTTAAAAAAACGCCGTTGATCTCGCGGCGTCTCTCACCTGTTCAGATTCACGATTCTTCGGGGAACACCTCCTGAGCGCGCACCTTCGCCCGGCGCGCGCCATCGATATGCTCCCGAAGCAGCGTGGCGGCCTTAAGCAGATCGTTTTGGGCGATTGCATCCAGGATGGCAAGGTGTTCCTTCGCTTGTCCCTGGCGCGGCTTGCGAGCTCTTGCCTGCCGATACTCGACAAGGCGACGCAAGCGGTCCATGCGACGGACGGATTGGGCAATAAAGCGGTTGCCAGACCATTTCGCGATCGTTTCGTGAAACTCGCTGTTGGCCTCGAAAAGCTCGACCGAGTTCATCGTGAGGTAGCCGGAGCCGGCAATGAACTCCTGCCGCCGGCGCAACTCCTCCAGTTCCACGCGATCTGCTTTGAACATCGGGGACATAACACCGGTCGGCTCGATAGAGGCGCGGAACAAGTAGCTCTCTTCATACGCGTCCACCGAATCAATCATCGGCATGAATTGCCAACCATGCCCGACCTGCCGCTCCAGCCAGCCCTCTTCTTGCATCCTCGACAACACACGCCGCAATTCGCTACGCGAAACTTCGTACTGGCGCATCAGGTCGGCCTCCGTGACCACATCAGGAAGCCGACGCGAAAGACGATCGTCGGCGATCTTCAGGTACAGCGGATCGTCGGGTTCGTTGAAAAAGTGCTCGGCGACCGCCGTCACATCGCGGGCTGGCTGCGCCATGAAAAATCCGCGATTCGCGTCGTAATAAACGACACCGAGCGTCGCCAGATGGTGGAGTGCTGCATTCACCGGCGTGCGGGACGTGCCGATTTTTTCGGCAAGCAGGGATTCCGCCAATCGATCCCCAATTGCCAGATCTTCGCGTCTGGCAAGGGCAATGATTTCGCGGGCGACACGCGTCTGCAAGGGAGTAAGGATCGGGCTTTCGAGAGAGCTGTCCATATTTTGTACGGGCGACAAATGGCCGTTCACCACGGCTGCGTGAGCCGAGGCCAAACTGGTGTGAACAACCGATTTTGCCATTGCCGCTCTCCTCGTGAGTCTCCCTGGCGCTCCGCTCAGGGTAACCACCTGCCTCAAATGCATTTGCTTATTGCGTTTCATGATCATAGAATGCACAAACACGAAACGCAAGCAATGCCTGCTTGCCTTGGAGAAAACCCCGATGTTCGGCTTTTTCGGTTACCAGATGCCCCCACGGCCGGCTCGACCGGCCACTCCCGGGATACTGCTTCCGCAGGTGGCCGTCAGCGATCAGGCTGGCTAATCATGGAACGCACTTTCGCTTTTGTAGGCTGTCGAACGACCCGCGCACGCAACGCCGAAGGAACTGGCATCTCTGTTTTCGAGATCGACCCGTCGGGTGGCTGGCAGCATTGTCAGACACTTGAGCCATTGGTCAATCCGAGCTTTCTTGCGTTAAGCGAGGCACAAGACCGGCTTTATGCGGTGCATGGCGACGAAAGCGAAGTGAGCGCCTATCGGTTCGATTCTGTCTCAGGGCTACTCAGCGCCTTGAATGTGCGTTCTGGCGTTGGACGCAACCCTGTGCATGTCGAATTTTCGCGCGACGGTTCGTCGCTCGTCATCGCAGGCTATGCGACCGGATCCTTGACGCCGGTTCCGATCGCCAGCGATGGCTCGCTCAATTCTCCTTCGCTTCCCGTTGTGCTCGAGGGGCGTCCAGGCCCCCATCGCGTTGAACAGGTATCGTCCCACCCGCATCACGTACCCCGCTACAGCACACGCTTCGTCGATAGTGATTGGTACATCGTACCGGACAAGGGACTGGACACTGTCTTCGCCGTAAGATGGTTGTCCGATGGCTCGTCTGTTGTGAAATGCGCCCGGGCACGAGAAGGCGCTGGTCCACGTCACGCGGCGTTCCACCCCTTGCGACCATACGTTTATGTCGTCAACGAGCTCGATTCGACTTTGACGAGCTGGTTGTTCAACCATTCAACGGGTGATCTGACGGCAGTAAACACCGTCTCGGTAATACCGGGTGACTACCACGGTTGGAGTCGTGCAGCAGGAATCGCCATCGCGGCCGACGGCCGGTCGCTGTATGTCACGAACCGAGGCCACGATACGATCGCAACCTTTTGTCTCGATCCAACCACATGCCTCCCCACCGACATTGCGTGGACGCCGACCGGAGGATCGTTTCCGCGGTTCCTCTGCCTGGGCCCAGACGGCAAGACGCTGTATGTAGCAAATGAAAACTCACATTCGATCGTTCAGTTCTTGCTCGAATCTGGTAGCGGGCGGCCTGTTGCAACGGGCCGCCGCGTTGAAACTGGAAGCCCAGTTTGCATTGTCTTCGCTCGCTTCGGTACGTAGATGTCGGTGAAGAACCGCACCGCGGGGTTCGAACCAGGACATTGTTTAAGCCTGGCTGGCGAGAGGCGTCGCTCATGAATTCAGGCTGCTGACAATCGCAAACGGTGGGAGTCATCTGAGTTGCGCATCGAAAAGAATGGCAATTTAAGAGAATTTCACCAATATATTCTGCATACCTTATTTAATATCACGACGGTTGCTCGTTAAACTTGAGATTACATAGGAGACGTTACATGCAACAAACGAGAGAACTCTCTTCAGATAATGCAGGCATCCGTAGAAGCAGTTTCTGGCCTTATGGTTGGTGGGCAATCGTTGAACTGCGCATAGGCATTGTTCCGCTGCCGATCTACCTTCTCCTGATCGCGCTCGTGGCGGGCTTCGTTACGACGGGCAAGGTTCCCGGTGAGATCTCGATGGCGATCGCGGTCCTGGTGCTTTGCGGCTTCACTTGTGCGGAGATCGGTAAACGCATGCCAATCTTCAACAAGATCGGCTCCGCTGCGATCGTCGCCACGTTTCTTCCCTCGTTTCTCGCGTTTCATCAGTTGCTTCCTGCCAAGTTGATCGGCATGGTGACAAACTTCACGCATGTGAGCAACTTCATGTATCTGTTCATCGCGTCGATTATCGTTGGCAGCATCTTCAGTATGGATCGCGAGGTGCTGATCCGAGGATTTGCCAAAATATTCTTTCCACTCGCTGCCGGGTCCATCGTTGGTGGAATCGTCGGAACCATCGTGGGAACCGTGCTCGGCCTCGGCACCAAGCACACCCTTCTCTACATTGTCATCCCGATCATGGCCGGAGGCGTAGGTGAAGGGGCGATTCCCCTTTCCGTCGGTTATTCGGAAATTATGAAGATCCCGCAAGGTCCGGTATTTGCGGAAGTCCTACCGGCGGTCATGATCGGAAGCTTGTGTGCCATCCTATTCTCGGGTGTTCTCAATTGGGTCGGTGAAAAGCGACCGCACCTGACCGGACGCGGTACGCTGCAGCCGGCCGCCGAACTTCCGACGACGCCGGTCGACGAATCGGCGCCGTCCACTCCCGACGTAAATACTGTCGCTGCAGCTGCGATCACCGCCATCTCCCTGTACCTGGTGGGCCTCCTGGGACATCGGTTGCTCGGATTGCCTGCACCCGTGGCGATGCTCTTCATTGCCGTCTTCATCAAGGTCTGTCGGCTTGTTTCTCCGAATCTTGAAGGCGGCGCGCGGGTTGTCTACCAATTCTTCTCGACCGCGGTCACTTACCCGTTGCTGTTTGCAATCGGAACTGCAATGACACCGTGGGACAAGCTCGTCGCTGCCATTAATGTCGCAAACGTCGTAACCATCGCGAGTACTGTAGCGGCCCTGATGGGCACCGGCTACCTTGTCGGCAAGTGGTTGAAAATGTATCCGATCGACACCGCAATCGTGAATGCCTGTCACAGCGGCCAGGGTGGTACCGGAGACGTCGCCATACTCACGGCCTGCAACCGTATGAACCTGATGCCATTCGCGCAGATTGCGACACGGATTGGAGGAGCAATCACAGTTACGGTGACCCTTCTCCTTCTGGCACATGCGTTCTAACGTGTGTCCGAAGCAGACGGGAAAATTGTCGTGACGAGCCACATGCGTGAGCTCCTCCGCACACGTCAACCCGGCTACGCAGCACCGGACCGACACAAGCGGCGCCCCCAGCGGCTACAAGCGTACGTCCACGAGCTGCGCTTTCAAGCTGGTCCCAACACGATTTGGATCTTGAATCCGAAACGGAGAAACCGGCGACCGGCAACTTTTCTGTTTCCGGTGTCGGCTGGAGGTTGTAACGGTATTGCTTTAGATCGAAGCAACACCGACGGTCATGCCGCCACAAACATACAAGGTCTGTCCCGTAACAAAGCCACTGGACGGTTCTAGAAAGAAAGCGATTGCTCGTGCAACGTCCTCCGGCACCCCCAGCCGCTTGACCGGAACGCTCGCAATAATGGCCCGTGTCCGCGGGGATTCCGGAGGATTAGCTGCATCGAATAGCTCCGTCCGAATCGGGCCAGGACCAACTGCGTTAGCCGTAATTCCCCAGGTACCGAGTTCGAGTGCCCATACGCGCGTCATCCCCAACAGAGCCGCCTTACTCGCTGCATATGCCGTGCGCAATTCCTTTCCTAACGCAGCTCGAGACGAGACATTCACGATACGACCGAACGCAGCCTCCTTCATTCCCGGAAGAAGTGCCTGCATACACTGATGCGCGCACCGGACATTCAGATCCAAGACCTTTCCGAGATCCTCCAGCGTCTGGGTACTTGCGTCGGCCGGCGCTACCATTCCGACGTTATTCACTAGCCTCGTTATTGGCCCCCCTGCCAAGGCGTCCGCAAGGGCATTGGCACAATCCGCTGGATCCGAAAGATCCGCAATTATTCCATCTCCTACTTTGTCGATTACAACCACGTCATAACCGTCTTCCCTGCACCGGCTGGCCACGGCGGCACCAATACCACTCGCTCCCCCAGTTACAAGAACCCGCTCTTTCATCATAGCCCTTATGTACGTCGCACCTGTCGGAAATCAAAAAACTGACTGACTCAACGCTTCGTCGCGTACTTGAAGGTCCCGAGAGACTTCGCCACCAACAACCCACTGCCGTCGACAATCTCGCCTTCACAGTAAGCCATCTTCGCTGACCTATGTAACAAGCGGCCGCGCGCGTAGAGCTGTCCTCGACCGGCCTGGATGAAGCTAATCTTCAATTCGATTGTCAGAACACCTGTATCCGAGTCTGCCACACTGCGTGCGGCCAACGCGAGTGAGATGTCAGAAAGCGTCATACTGATGCCACCATGGGCAATACCCCATGCGTTCATATGCGCCGATCTCAGCGGCAACACCACTTCGCATGTCCCGGCCGAACACGTGACGCGTTCAATTCCGAGTGAGTCAACGAAGGGACTATCGAAACACGGGGCCTCGCTCACAGCCACGGAGGAATCCCCCTCGAGTCCGCTTGATGCTCCGTTTCTTGAAGGCATCGCCATCCCTCAGTAAACCTCGAAAGGAGCAGCAGCTCCCATACCACCAGCGACACACATCGTCACAACGGCATAGCGGATTCCTCGCCGTCTTCCCTCGATCAACACGTGTCCCACCATTCGGGTGCCGGTCATGCCAAACGGATGTCCAATCGAAATCGCACCGCCGTTGACATTTAGTCTCTCAGAATGTACTCCGAGCCGACGCTGGCAATAAATCGCTTGTGACGCAAAAGCCTCATTGATTTCCCAAAGCCCAATGTCGTCCACGGTCAATCCATGCCGGGCCAAGAGTCGCGGTACGGCTAACACCGGACCAATACCCATTTCGTCTGGCTCGCATCCAGCGAGTGCGAGCCCACGGAAGGCGCCAAGTGGCGACAGTCCATAACGTTCCGCTTCGCGTGCCTCCATCAAGACACAGGCAGCAGCACCGTCAGAGAGCTGTGAAGCGTTTCCTGCTGTCACGAAACGATCAGGCCCGTTAACCGGCTCCAGCTTCATTAGTGCCTCTGCCGTGGTGCCCGGCCGGTTGCATGTATCCCTTCTAACCGTTACGGCACGCCTTTCGAATGTTCCGGAGTTCTTGTCAGCAACAGACATGATGGTCGAGACGGGCACAATTTCTTCGTCGAACCGACCCGTTGCCTGCGCAAGCTCAGTGCGGCTCTGGCTCCGGGCAGAAAATTCGTCCTGGTCCACGCGGCTAATTTCATAGCGCTCGGCGACAATGTCAGCTGTCTCGATCATCGACATATAGAGATCGGGCTTTCGCTCCATGATCCACGGATCGACACCAGACGCACTATCTTCCCGCGTACGAATCGACGAGATACTTTCGACGCCGCCAGCGATCATTGCCGGCGCGCCATCAACGACGATTCGCCCGGCAGCGAATGCTATTGCCTGCAGACCGGAGGCGCAAAACCGGTTGACGGTGGTCCCCCCGATTGAGATCGGGAGCTCGGAGCGAACCATAGTCTGGCGAGCAATGTTCCGTCCGGTCGCGCCTTCGGGATAGCCGCAGCCCAAGATCACATCCTCGATCAAGCCCGGATCAATGTTAGCGCGCTCGACGGCCGCGCGTACGGCATAAGACGCCAGTGTGGGTCCCGGTGTCGCGTTGTACTCGCCCCGATGAGCCTTCGTTATCGGGGTACGGGCGGTCGAGACAATTACAGCTTCTCGCATGATGTATCGGATATGAAGTGCAGATTAGTCGGGCAACGAACCGCATCCATCGCGTCGCCACCAATGATTCAAAGATTACTTGCCGGTGACGGCAAATCTAGAAAGAGAGTCATTCAAATGCTCCCCCGGCTTCGTATAGCGCCCCAGGCCAAGAAGGAAAACGCAAGACGCTAAAAGAAGGAACGGAGCCATCTGCATTGGCAGATCGTATGACTTGTTGACGTCGAAATAATAACCCGTTGCCATCGGCCCGATCACTGCCCCTAGTGAGTAACCCGAAAAGACGATTCCGTAAAACAAACCGAATTTTTCCATTCCGATGTAAGCACGTGTGAGATACGAGAGCAAATCACCCTCAGCACCGATCGCGAGTCCAACGAGGATCGAAGCGGCCATCGCACCATAGTAGCTATCGATCTGGCGAAGCAATACGAAGCCGATGGCTCCCGACGCAAAGTATACGCACGCAACAAACGGGGCATGAATTCGATCGACCAGTAGACCGGATGTGAGACGACCAATCAGAATACCGAACCCGACAAACGATGCGCAGCGCGCCGCATCGATAGCGGATATCCCTCGATCCATCAGCAGTGCAGGAAGGTGTGGAACCAGTGACAGTACGGCGGTAGAAGCACATAGAGCACCCGCAAAGATCATGAGTACCTTCACGCGTCGCCCTCGCGTGGATCCGACCCCGGCATCGACGGCGCCGGATGTCCCGCGAACATGAACCACGCGCCGAGAACCACGCTTCTCGCGCATCAGAAGGAATGCAACGAATGCCCCTGCACAAGAGACAATTGCTAGTACCTGGTAGGCCTCGCGCCACCCGACGTGTGCGATCAACCGTGCCGATAGTGCCGGCATCGCGACCGTTCCGATTCCGAAGCCGACCATCGCAATGCCAATTGCCAAACCCAGGCGGCGGTCGAACCATTGTGGAAGGATAGCGAGGTAGCCGAGCACGGAAGTAGCCGCACCCGACATACCGACAATCAGAGACAGTGCCACCCAGCTCACCGTATTGCCTTTCTGGGATGCCATGCAGGCCATCGCAATCGCAAATACAATCGCAGAGACAAAAACGACTCTTTTAACTCCGAAGCGGTCCATCAGGACGCCGATGAGGGGACTGACAAACGCCAAACCAAGCATCGAGGCTGAATACGACTGGGCCGCCTGCGCCCGCCCCCAATGAAACTCCTTGACAATCGCCGGGCTGAAAACGCCGCTGGTTGCGATGAAAATGGCCGCAAATCCGAACGCCATTCCCAATGCCGCACCAAGTACGTTTCGAATGTAAATGCCCTTCGACGTTCCGTCATCAGTTGCGATTTCCATGCCATGTCTCCTTGTGACTTGTTATCGATGTTTTCCGTCAGTGCCCCAACCCGCCAAGATCACCGAGGTAAGCACCGGCACCCCTGACCGTAACCGGAAGCTCTAGCAACCGCAGCATCTGCCGGGCCGTGCACACTGCTGTAGAGGTGACCGGAATGCCCAACATCTCTTGTGCTATCTGAATTGCCGGCAGCGACGGCATCTGAACACAGGCCGAAAGCACTACGGTATCGGCGCCACGGACATCCAATCGTTTAACGTCTTCGATCAGACGCATCGGATCACGTGCGCCAACCTCAAGGTTGTCTTCGATAGAAAAATTGATAGCATCGTTGACTTCGATGCCTTCTGCCTCGATATAGCTGACGACCCGCTTCGTCAAGGCATCGGAATACGGAGCCATAAGCGAGATGCGACGAGCGCCAAAGCTCTTCAACTCATCCACAAGTGCGCCTGCGGACGTCATCACCCCTGGGGATGTCTGATGACTATCGAGCGCGTCCAACAGCGATTGCGTAGCCGCGCGGTGATACCCCTCCCCCATACACATGATTGCGACAAGGCACGCGGTACTCAGCACGTCTACCCGCGCATCCGCGAGTTCGATAGCGCAGCGCCCCATATCGCGGTTCATGCGCTCAAGTTCCTCGGGAACAACGCGATGCATACGAACCCGGCTCGAGTGAAAAGTGAACTGATGCTCCGGGTACGCCTGCATATATGCCCCGAACAATGCAGGAATCTCCTTCTCCATCGTGATATTCGAGCTGGGCACGATTTGCCCAATGCGATAATTCATGTCGACTCCGTTTGTTGTAGCGTCTTACGCGCAAAGCCTTCAAGGATCCTTCTCAACGCATCGGGAATTTCAGTCCCGATGCGCGCGTCGGTGCGCACGCATATGGGTGAGAATTTCGAAAGAAAGACGGGTTGCCGATCGAGCGACTTTCCTTCGAGCAGGATGTCGAACGATCGGCTTCGAATATCGCCTATGCTGCATTCGATATCGACGCTGTCGTTGGGCCAAAGCGTTCCGCAAAAGTCGAATGTCATGCCGCGACACGGCAGCCCGACATCGAAGATTTCGCCAAGCGGCCGATGTCCACCGCCACTCGACTCTGAGACAAAATCCTTGAATAGCGCCACCGCACTAAGGACGTACTCGCTGAGCCGACCGGTATATACGACACCAGCAGGATCGCAGTCTGCCCAGCGAACCGTACGCCGGACGGTAAAGGGCTCCTCATGAAGCACGTACTCGTAACTATGGATCATGAGAGCCCCTCGATGCTGGGAATCGCCCCGGCCACTTCCAATTCCCGGACCAACGCGGGATACTGCTCGCGCAATCGCCCTGCATCGACACGTCCCGTTCTCGTCATGAACTGGTACACGAACTGATGCGGGCTGAGATCG
The DNA here is from genome assembly GCF_056930375.1 of Burkholderia sp. 10_S31. Lineage (NCBI taxonomy): Bacteria > Pseudomonadati > Pseudomonadota > Betaproteobacteria > Burkholderiales > Burkholderiaceae > Burkholderia > Burkholderia sp. 10_S31. Next base: position 1,502,797 of record NZ_JBXOWK010000001.1, on the reverse strand, counting down.
TTCATCCACTCTCGGATGTTTTCGTACCACATATAGGAAGCTTCCGATGCCTTGATCAAGCGGTCCTTGGATTCCCTACGCCGCGCGACATAACCGGCGAGCGCAGCAACGACATCACTGTCGTTTGCGACAATCGCCTGTGCCAAGGCGATCGAATCCTCCATCGCGATACGTGTCCCCGACCCGATCGAGAAATGGGCACTCGCGAGAGCATCGCCGACAAGCACACGGTTTCCACTGAACCAGTTTGCGTTGCGGATGACCGGAAACTGCCGCCAAATGGAATTGTTTGAAATCAATCGGTAACCGTCGAGCTCGGTCGCGAAAACTTCTTCGAAAAGCGTCTCTCTCTGTTCAAGAGTCATCTCTTCCAGGCCAAGTTTGATCCACGTCTCGTGGTCACACTCCGCCACAAACGTACTCATGCTCTCCGAATACGGATAGTAGTGAGCAACGAAGCATCCGCCACAAAACTCCCGAAATACGAGGGAAGGATTTTCGAACGCCTTTCCGACGCCGAACCATGCAAAATGGTTTGTCAGTTCTTGCTTAGTAGTGCCAAATCCGATCTCGTCGCTCGATCGCACTTTTGAATTGACACCATCGGCACCGACAATGATGTCGCCGTCGAGACCATCGATGTCGTTGATTCGCGACGCATAGGTCACCGGAATGTTAAGACGTGTCGCGTGCTCCTGAAGGATCTGCAGGAGCTTCAGTCTTGGGATAGCGCCACCGCCTTGCCCAGGCCGCTTCACGGTTACTGGACTTTCTTGGGTGATGATGGTTTGCTGCGAGGTGAACTTCATGGCCGATATCAAATCGGTGCAAAGCTCAGGCGCCGCTTGATGCAGTCGCGTGAGCCCCGTGTCTGCGAGCACGACACCGAAACCAAAAGTTGCGTCAGCTTCATTCTGCTCGATCACTTCCGTCTGGATATGCGGGGCGTGGCGCGCGAGGAGGATGGCAAGAAACAGACCGGAGGGACCGCCTCCGACGATATTGACCTTCATGCTTGCCTCACGGGCGCGATTACCAGCTTTTCCATATCGAACTGCTCGATGGTCCCAACCAGTCCTCCCGTTAACGCGCCGTACCAGACAGCCGGCTTGAACCCCAACTCCTTTCGCTCAAAGGTAAGGCCCGGCGCCCCGTCGATTCTCACGTAACCATCGCTTACTCGCACGGCTTCGTAACCGCCCCGTTCTTCAGCCGCGTCGACGAGAGCACGAAACTCCGGCACATCGAGGACGAACACGGACGCAACCGACAAACTCCCGGAATCACTGAATCCGGCCCCTTTTCGTTTCCAGACCGGTTCGATGCCCGCAAAGGGACTGCCGGCGTAGCTTGCACGTTCGAGTTCGATGGCCGCTTCGATTGTGCGAGTCGCATCACCCTTATCCTTGTCGTCGAACGGACGCGTCTGGTACGTGATCTCGATGGGATAACCGTTGGGATCATTGAAATAGATTGATTCAATTACTTCGTGGCGAACCTGGTATCGCAACGGAATCCCAACTTCCTCGACGCGAGTTCGCCATTGAGCCAGTTCCGTCTCGTCACGGACAAGCCACGCGGTATGAGTTGCTCGGTCCTGGTAATGATCGGTGGGAATAAGTTTCTCCGGACGTTCGGTACCGATGTAGTAGAAAAACGCGATCGTGCTGCCATTTCCGCTGTCGAAGAAAAAATGAAGGAAGTCCGCGTGGTCGGCCGGCCCCCAGCCTCGCGCGGAAATTGCATGGACCAGCGGCAAACCGAGAAGGTCACGATAGAAACGGACCGTCTCTTCAAGCTTCCATGTCGGACGCGCGGTGTGATGAACACCACGCAACACCGGATTCGCGACGAGTACCTCACGTTCTGAACGGTTCATAATTTAGCCTTGGGTAGCAGTTGTTGATGCACGCTCTTCGTTGAGGCGCTCGGTAATGCACTTTCGGAGCAGAGCCTTGCTCAGCTTCCCGGATGCGGTGACGGGAAATTCGTGGATGATTTCCACGCGCTCCGGCCATTTGAATTTGGCTAGACCCGCGGCATCGAGGTATTCGGTCAACTCGGATAGCGTGATGGGCTCAACTCCGGGCTTAGGTACGATGAACGCGCACACCTTTTCGCCATAAACCGGATCTGGCATTCCGACAACTGCGGAGGCATGCACACGCGGGCACGCATTGATGAGATTCTCGAGTTCCTCGGCGTTGATTTTCTCGCCGCCTCTGTCGACGACGTCTTTCGTCCGTCCGCGGAAGAAGAAATAGCGCTTGCCGTCGATCACTTCGGCCATCATCAAATCACCTGATCGGTAATAGCCGTCAGTGGTAAAGCGATGAACGTCTTCCCTTTCAGACTTGAAATATCCGCGGATCGTATATGGTCCGCGGAACAACGCTTCCCCAACCTCTCCGTCATCAACGTCAATTTCTGTTCCCGGCTCAACAATCCGGACCTCGTCATATTCCGACACCGGTCGACCGACCGACTCGTCGAGGATGCGCTGCGGGTCACTAGGATGAGCGAACATGATCACTCCTTCGGTCATCCCAAAGATGTGGTAGCAAGGGGAGCCGAGCGCATCTCGCAAACGCGCTGCATTCTTTGGGCCGATTAGCTTGCGACGCTGCTTCTCCTCTACAGATGCCCTCCGCATTTGGTCCGCGACCCGAGAAAAGATCGGACCGGCAAGGCCAAACCAGGTAGGGCTGTAGCGCTCGATTACGTCGCAGAGCGTTTCCTGCCTGATGTCTGGACATACCGTCACGGCCGCACCGTTCAACATCATTGGCCCAAAGAAACAGACCATGTTCATGTTGTGCATGAACGGCGTGGGCATGAAAAGGACATCGTCACGGTGGTAGCCGTTTCGGCTTGCGACCGCCCGCATATTCAGCAAGTACTCGTTCTGAAAACGCGGAATTATCTTCGGGACACCAGTAGTGCCTCCCGACAACTGATACACCGCGACTTGAAACGGATCGTCCTCGACATCAGCCAGCACGGACCGTGCGTCGTTCGTGCCGATGCTGTCAATCAGCGACCACAACGTGTTCGCACTGCCACGTGGGGTCCCACGGGCCTGAATGAGGATTTTCAGAGAAGGGACGTAATCGCACATTTCCTCGCCGAAAGCGACGTCGTCGAATCTTGCATCGTCACCTTGTACGACATGTACGACTGCTTCGCAGAGATTGCCGAGATAGGAAATCTCGTGCTTACGAAACGCCTGAAGCGCACAAAGAGGGATTAGCGTTGCCTTGAGGCAACCGACAAACGCGATGAGGAGTTCGTTGCAGTTTCCGCACTGCAAGATGACAGGATCAAGCGGCCGTGCGCCTTCGCGCAACAGCGCCGCGCCAAACCGGTCGGTAAGTTCATCAAACTCCTCGTAGGTGAACTCGCCCTCTGGGCCGACCAGAATTTTTCGCCCGGCATGCTCGCGAAAGGACTCACAAAGCGCGGCACGCAACGATTGCTTTTGAAGGACGCCGGCATCGACGTAGCGGGCCAATCGTTCGATGTCGGGATAACGGACGCCCGGCAAAGCTCGCTTGGGCCTGAACTCTCTTTCGTTCAACTGTGTCTCCATCTTGTAACTGTGGTGGTGCAATGCTCAAACGGTGAAGCGTGCACCCAGCCACTCAGCGATATGCTCACCCGCGACCCGTCGGCCGGAAGGCTCGTCCTTGCTCAAAGCCATGCCATGGTGGTTTCCACGAACCTTGATTCGCGTCTTATTTTTCGACGCTATGTCGTTGTAGATGCATTCGAAATCCTCTGGGAAAGCACACTGATCACCCGAGTACTCCAGCAAAAGCGTCGGCACATCGATCGCGGACGCACACTTCGCGAATGATGCGTTACTCGTCAGGCCGGACCATGTGGACAACCACGATTCCGGAGTGACTACACGTCCAAATGCGACGCTGCCCCAGTTCGATGTGAATGGATCGTTGCCCCACAGAGAGCCTGCCTTTCTGTCCGATGGGTCTATCGACGTATCCCAGGCACGAAGATCAGCGTCGGTGCGCCATACCTGGAATATCGGGGCATAACCCGCAACTCGGTGATCGATAGCGGTCCCGCCCCCTTCCTTGACACGCTTGCGCGCATCCTGCTTCCGCGCGAGCAAAGCCCGCGCATGCACGTCTAGGCGCTGCACTCTCGCAAGTTGCGCCGTCCTGTATCGCGTCGAAAATTCGCGAGAATAGCGCGCTGTTCTGGCTTCCGCGTCATAGCCGTTATCTGCACTGAACGGATCAAGTGCCGGATCGACGGACATAGGATCGTTTTCGTCGATCACACTCGGATCGACGCTATTCAGGAGAATCACCCCCTGTCCAGGATGCGGAGAAACCAGAATCATCCCGTCCGCTGTCGGCATCACGACGCCACCAAGGCCAGTCACCCGCCCCCCTGGAGTGCGCTTGATGCGCTGTTCGGGAGCCAGACGCGACTGCTGATGATAGAACGCGTAGAGGGCACCGCCACCAGAATTTCCAAGCAGAACGATGTTTTCGAATTCCAGCGAGCGCAAGTGGGTCATGCCAGCTGCAACGTCCAACAGCGCAATTTCGTGCTCCAGCCGCAAATCGTTGCCGATGGATCGGGGGCCCTGTACCCAGCAGGCGCACTCCGCATCGAGCACGGACGGAACGAGATAGTGCGTCACGGACATTTCTCTCGGATGCATGATCGAGACAACGGTCCGCTCCTCGCCTGTCCGCGTAAAAAGGAATCCCAGCGTCTTCTGACCGTCTGCAGTCTGCAGTGCATACGGGACCACTTTATATGGGCGCGTCATAAGGGCCGGGTCCCAGTTAGCACCCCGCAGCCCTGCGGTCACGATCGCCTTTTCAATATCAGCCACTTCGTCTCCTGATCGGTTCAAGCACTTGATCGAAGAGTAGAAATATATTGAGATGGTGTCAATTATATTTTGGAGGTAGACTGTCGGTACTTTCCCGCAACAACTTTCGGTCCCCACACGAACCATCGCGCTGACCATGACGGATGCACCCCGAAACAAAACCGAATCCGCCGGCGAAACCGTCCCGCGACGGCGAGGCCGGCCGCCTAAGACGGCATCAGCGATCGGTACCGAGCCACTGCTGTCCCGGAAAGTGATCATCGAGCGCGCCAGCGAGATGGCTCGGTCGATGCCTCTTGACCAGGTTTCGATGGTGCAGCTCTCAAAGGAATTTGGCGTCGCGCCGGGCCTGATCCATTATTACCTTGGCAGCCGCGACGACCTGATCTCCGGGGTACTGAACGGTTACTATCGTCAACGGCTTGAAGCGTTGCCGGCGTTAACCGGAGACTGGCGCCCGGACGTCGAGAAAATCGCCCGGATCTCGTATGCGTTCGCGCGTGAAATGCCGGGTGTCAGCCTCTATATCGCATCGCACAATCGTTTCAGGCTTTTCCAGGCTGTCGGACCAGGCGAGACGGACTACGGCCTGGCGCTGTTCAATCACACGACCTCGGCATTTCTGCAGGGTGGTTTCACTGCGGAAAAGACCGCGCTCGCGTACCATTTGCTTGCTCAATACCTCTTGTCTTCAAGCGTGGCAGCTGCGGGGCGACAGAGCCCCGCCGAGCACTCGGACTACATACGCGACAAGTTTGAAGCCGCCTCGGACGATCGATATCCAGCAGCCAAGCTGGTTGGGTCGGCTTTCTCGAAGCTCAGCGCCGACTGCGCATTTGATGAGGGCCTGCGGCTGCTGCTGGATGGATTCGAACAGTGGCCCCGATCACATGGAGAAGCGCTGGAGTCTTCCCTTCCGCGCACGTCACGGCGAAAGCGCGTGGCAAATAACAACTGATCGCCCCATCGATTCCAGCCGGTTGCTCCGCACCGATTCGAGGCTTGTTGCTATTTGGAAGTGTGGCGCCGTACGATTGCCATCTCTATAGAGCGGCGCCACACGTTACCTCAGCTTGGCGGCGACATCAAAACTTGTGCCGGATGCCGAGCCGAACGCCGATCTGTTTATCCGTCGCCGACGGACTGAAGCCAGCAATTGATGCGACGGCGGGTTGTCCGAGCGAATCATGACCCATCGCACGTTGAAGTACCGCCAATGCATACAAATCCGTGCGTTTCGAAAGGCTGTAATCTACGCCAAGATCCAGCTGCAAGTATTTTGCCCCCTGGTCGCCCTTCACCGCGTTCCGATGCGTGTAGTCAACGCCTGCGCCGAGTTGGAGCATCGGTGATGCACGATATCGAACGTTGAGATCGACACTCGTAAATACAGCGTCCCCGGTATAACCCAACGGATTGGGCCCCGACGACGATCCCAGCGAGCCAAATCGAACGTTCGTACCAACCAGAGAAAGCGTCGTGTCTTTGAGCGTATAAGAGGCTCCCGCCCCGAAGATCTGCAGCGTCTTGGCAGATGCATAGCCAGCATAGACAGGATTGGACTCGGGTGCTGTTGAGCTACCTCCGGAACCGATGTTGTTCGCCGCAGCGGTGCCTTTATTCGGAGTGTTGCCGTAAAACGATACATTCGGATCGCGCGCGTTGAGGTACCCGAGTCCCATGACGAAACGCTCTCCGGTGTACCCGGCGCCGAGCCCCCATATCTGGTTCTGTGCCTGACTCCCTGGCACACCACCAAAACTATAGAGGGCGCTGGCCCTGAAGCCGCCGTAGGACGCCGAGGCGAACTTCACAGAATTGTTGATGCGGTTCGTATTCGTCAGGTTGTCGAGATCGTCCGGATGAGAACCCATGTATCCAGCGAATGCACCCGACGCAGCGAACTGTTGCACATAATCCACCAACGGATCGTACTGACGGCCCGCAGTGACCGTGCCCCAAGGGCTGGCCAGTCCTACCCAAGCCTGGCGTCCAAACTCCGCTCCGCCCTGAGCCAATGCACCGGTGTTCGCCATGAACCCGTTCTCCACATTGAAAATCGCCTTCCAGCCACCACCCAGGTCCTCGACGCCCTTGAGGCCCCAGCGGCTACCGCTGAGACCGGTAGTATGGGCGTCACTCAACGCAAACTGTGAGGCACCGTGCGGCTTCCCGTCGATCTTTGAGGTCTGCGCGTTATTCGCGTAGGTCACGCCGACGTCGACGATTCCATAGAGCGTAACGGTACTCTGGGCGTACGCAGGCACAGCAAGAATCGCAGCGGCCGAGCATGCCGCGGAACATGTCCATTTCATTGGGGCGTCTCCATTAGGTAGTTGTACTTATAAATTATTCATGCGGACCCAGCGCACACCTCCGCTACGCCCGACACAATTGATACACCATCAATTTATGGGGAAAATTTAGCAGATTTGTGAGGGGTGTCAATAAATGTACGGCAGCTTTCTCATCAGCGTTTACCCCGCGCCGGCGAAACAATAACGCGAGTCCGCCCCGGATCGACTTGCGAAGACAATGAATTCGTTACGAGGCGACCATCGGACAGATCTGGCCGGATCGCTCTCGTTATGTGCTCAGCACGGCGGTGATCGCATCGCGGCAGTACCGGTAACGTTTGCGGCCGGCCTCACAGACCCGACTGGCGGTCCGCGCAGATCGCAGTCGCGCTCGCCCCCTACTCTTGTCGATGGCAAGCAGCGCGTAAAGCAACAGGCGTGTGCGGTCGGACAAGACGCATGCTCGCCGGTGTTCCGGGGCTACTACTTTGAGTCCTTGCCCACCCGCATTTCGTCGCTTGTTCCGCCACAATCCTGCCCAAGGTGTCTCTTCCGCCAACGCGATGGGCTAACGCCAAGTTGTTCCCGAAATGCGGTGGCAAAATTGGCCGCGCTCGAGAAGCCAATCTCGTCGGCTACATCCGAGATACTCATCGATGTCGTCGAAAGAAGGTGCATAGCGGTGCGCAATCGAGTCTCGCGCAAATACTCGAATACCGTCTGCCCCAAGCAATCGCGAAAAATCCGGGACAAGCGCTTTTCGTGGGTGCCGACGAGGTGTGCCAGTTCGTCAAGAGCTGGTGACTTACGCAAATCATGCAGTAGGATTCCGATTGCAGCGCGTACCAAATTGGAGTCCGGATTATCCGGTAGTTCGGGCACGTTTCGAGGCTGCCGATCGCGACTGGAGCGCTTAATATGATTTCGAATTCGAACGATGACCTCTGCCGGCTCGAACGGCTTTACGATGTAGTCGATTGCTCCCGTTTCAAGCCCGGCAAGACGGTCCTCGAGCGCACCCGCGGCGGTCAGAATTACAACTGGAATAGTCTGCGTCGACGGCGTCGAGGCCAACAATCGGCAGACGGCGAAGCCGTCCATCCGGGGCATGCGGACATCCATCAGTATCAGGTCCGGCGAGACTGCCTGCGCACGGTGATAGGCCTGTGAACCATCAAAGGCGACACTGATCCGGCAACGGGTAACTCGCAAGAGTTCGATCAGGAGCCGCAAGTCGCTCGGACGATCGTCGACGATAAGGACGTGTGCTCCGCTGAGGTCCATCACCGAGCGAAGTGAGATTGACCATTGTGATGACATGGTTTGCCAACGGGCGTGGAAAAACAGTTATAGCGGTCGCCGGCGCCCTGAAACGGGACGTGCTATCGGCTTCCGTCAGGCCCGCCTAATCGCCTCACCGACCTCCAACTAGAAACGGCCGGTGCAGCGAAAGGCGGCCGGCATCATTCGGTCCTACTCGTCAGATCCACGCCTGACCCAGCCGCAGTTATCGAAAAAAGAAACGGGAAGCGTCCGAGAATCGATTTCGTCTGTCCAGCGTTCGATTCTTCAAATAGAGAGAGACATAGCGAGCCATCTTCGCTAATACTCAGCTCTACGGGATTGATCCCATTTGCGGCTAGCGCATCCCGGACGGCGTCGAGAGTCTCGCGTCGCTTCAACTCCGGCTTGAAAGTCTTACCTACAGCCGTTAGCGGTATTGCATCGACGATATGGATGCGTTTGGGCAACGCTGCCCGTTCGCCGATGGATTCCCGCATGAAAGCAACCAGTTCGTCCTCGGTTGCGCGCATACCCGCCTTCAATTGCACGTAGGCGACCGGCAATTCCCCCGCGTGAGTGTCTGGCCTCCCGACCGCCGCCGCGATCTGCACGGCGGGGTGGCGATGCAGCGGCTCCTCGATCGTGGCTGGATCGATGTTGTGGCCGCCGCGAATGATTAGTTCCTTTCGCCGTCCAGTCATCCAGAAATAGCCTTCTGCATCGCGCCGCGCCAGATCGCCTGTATTGAGCCAGCGCGCACCGTCGCCGAGGTCGAGCCATAGGCCTTCGTTTTGTGCGGGTTGCGTATAACCGGCAAATACGTTCGGCCCCGAGATCAACAGCAGCCCGGTCTCGCCTTCCGCGCAGTCCCGTACGTAAGCGCCGCGGTCATCCACGATCACGGCTTTCATCGCTTGGCCCGGAATCCGCAGGCCGATCGACCCGAGCCGGCGTTCTCCGGCCGGCGGGTTGACGCTGCTGACGCACGCGCCCTCGGTCAGCCCGTAGCCTTCAAGGACGCGCACACCAGTACGCGCCTGGAACGTGCGAAACACCTCGACAGGCATCGGCGCCGCGCCGCATAACCCGTACTCCAGCGAACGAATGTTGCGGCCCTCGACCGGCACGTCGAGCAGCGTCGAATACAGCGTCGGCACGGCGCTGAAGAAGTTGATCCGGTGATGCTCGACGATTTCCCAGAAGCGGGAGATCACACCATCGCCGCGATAACCTTGCGGCGTGCCGAGCACGACATGAGCGCCACGCGAGAAAGGGACGAGCCCCGTGACCATCGCCGCGTTCACGTGAAACAGCGGTAGACCGCAAAACAGCGTCTTGCCGGGGCCGATACCGGTACCCAGGACCTGCCCCATGCTCCATGCATTGGCAACCTCGTTACCGTGTCGCCGCATCGCGATCTTCGGCAAACCCGTCGTCCCGCCGGTGCAGAAGAACGATGACAAGTCGTTCGCATCAAATTCGCGACGGCTCCCCAGCGACGCGCCCGATTCTCGAGCAATCGACGTCGCGAAATCGTGAATCTCGATGTGTGCTGGCACGGCACCGCGCACATCGTTGCGCCCGTGAAGTCGCCGACATTCGCGGCGCTGCATGACTCGTGCGGCAATACCGCGCCAGCCTCGCACCTGCCCCGCGAGATCGACGAGCAACAGATGCCGCAACGACGGCACCTGCTCCAGCACTGGCTGGATCTTCGGCCAAAGGTCCGTGCCCGGGAACGGCGCCAGCGTAACCAGTACCCGGGCGCCGGCGGCGTTCAGCAGCGATGCGATCGCGGCCCCTTCCAGCAATGGGTTGATCGCACAGACGATGCCTGCGGCCTCGCCGCCCCAGATCACGAAATGCGTTTCCGGCAGATTCGGCAGCACGTAGGCCACGACCGACTGGCGATCGATGTCGAGACGCGCGAACAGGTTCGCGGTTCGCGTGATGTCGCGCAGCAGTTCCGCATAGGTCCAGCGCAACGGCTTGCGATGGTCGGCCGTACGCAGAAAGAACGACAACGCCGGCGCAGACGGATCGATCGCCGCCCCCTGACGGATCATCTCGTAGGTGCTGGCAGGCAGATCGGCCGGTGGCCCCTGCGTTTCGATCGCAATGACGTCGGCTTCGGTAGCGATCGGGTTCATGCGACCTCGTCGACGACACGGTTGCGTTGTACACCGAGGTCGATCGAACCGTCGTGGCTCGCAATCCGTGCTTCCACCAGATCACCCGGCTTGAGGTACTGGCGCCTGCCGGCCTGCACCTTCGTGAACATTCGCCATTTCATCGGCTCGGGCAGCAGTGCCGCGACCCGCTGCTTTGCCGGCGACGGGATGCTGAGTGCGCACCCCGACGGCGTTCCGGTCGCGAGCAGATCGCCGGCGTGCAAATCGTGAAGGCCGGACAGTTCAGCAAGCGTCTCGGCCGGACCATAGACGAGATTTGCGGTCGAATCGTTCTGGCGCACCTCTCCATTGACGCTCAGAGTCAGCTCCAGGTTGCGCAATTGCGCCATATCGCGCGCGTCGAGCAGGCACAGATACGGACCGACCGGGCCGAAGGTCCGATAACTTTTGCCTTTGTAGAACTGCATTTGCGGAATCTGGACGTCGCGTGCCGAATAGTCGTTGACGATAACGGCGCCGGCGACGTACTCATGCAGATTGCTGGCGGCAATCTTTTCGCGTGACGTGATGTCGCGCCTGAGGACGAGCCCCAGCTCGATCTCGTAGTCGAGAAAACGCACGTGCACCGGCCGCACCACGTCCGCGTTCGCCGGCACGATACAGCCGGGCGCTTTCGTGAAGATCATATTGAACGCCTTCACGTCCGGATCCATCCCGGACTCGATCATGTGTTGCCGGTAGTTCGCACCCTGGCAGACGAACTGCTGGTTGCGCGTGACGGGCGACAGCCACTCGACGTCAGCCTCGGCGATCGTTTCACCACTCAGGCGAGCCAGATCGTCGATGCGGCATGCGCGCACGAACGCCGCCGTCGTCTCGAACGCGCCTGGTATTGGAGTGATCCAGCCACTCCTCACCACGCCCCAACGTGCACGACCTTCGTGCAGGTAATGTAAAACATGCAGTGCCATGAAAACGCCTCGCTCAATATGTCTGAAATCGAATGTCACGCGAAGAGCTTTGCGAGAGTGCGCAATTTCGCGAATGTCAAATCGGGGCTTCGGCGCAGATTGCGCACGAGCGCCGCGATGCTTGACGGCGTCAGCTTCGGCTTCGTGAAGCTGCGTGGCATCGCAGGCCCCCACTGCGCCATTGCCTCCCGGCTGACTGCATGGATACCCATCGGCATTTCGGCCGTAAACAGGTCGCCGTCACAATAGTGTTCGTGCTTGTCGCCCCAGGGGTCCTGCCAGTAATCGAATATCTGGCTGCCAAGAATGTGCCGGCCGATTCCCCATGCATGTTCCCAGCCGCTCTCCCGCAGCACGCGTTGACCACCGCCGATCGCGTCTGCGTCCACCAACTCGAACGCACTGTGGCTGTACAACGGCGCGAACCCCTGAGCGAGCGCAAGCGTATGGTGATCGGCAGGTCGTGCGCCGAGGTCGAGCCGCATGAAGGTGACAGCCGGCGACCCGTCCGGCAGCACCTGCACGTCGCTCGGAATGAAGCCGAAGTGGTGCGTATACCACGCACATGTGGCCTGGAAATCCGCTAGCTCGAGCACCACGTGCCCAAGGCGAATTACTTCGGATGGGCCAGCGGGAGGGCGCTGCGTCTTATTGATCCGCACGGCGGCATCCACGGAATTCACCGCAAGCGGCGGGCGGTGCGACAAAGCGCCCGCGAACGCCCGTCCGGCGACCGCGTCGACACGAAACCCCGACGGATCGGCGAGCTGCACGCGATAGCCACCACCCGGCCACAATGCCCGCTCGATACCAGACGCACCCGGCACGCATGCCAGCCTTTCGAGCGCCGACAATCCGTCGACTTCGAGACCGAAGCCGACGAAGCGCGGCTTCTCGGCCCATCGCACCGCATAGCAGAACGGTGTCGCCGCGGTGCCCCTGAGAAAGATCCACTCGCTGTCCCGCGATACGGTGCGCAGCCCGAAGTCGTTCAGAAATTTCTCGGCTCGGTCGAGATCGGGACGTTCAAACAACAGGTAGGCCAGTGCCGACGCCTTGGTCGTCGGATTCGAATGGCGAGCCGGTTGTGCGGTCGTGAGCTTCATGCGTAACCCTCAGGCGGACGGACGGGTGGACGGAATGGACGAGGCCGATACACCGGTCGGTGCGCCGATCAGCGACAGCGCCTCGCGTACGATGCGGTTCGCGTCGGACGCGGGACCGTCGTGCAGGATCGTCTTGTCGGGTCGCACCACCGTCGCCCAGCCAAATGGCACCGCGCGCGGCATGAAGACCCCTTCAAGATCCTCCCAACAACACCGTTCAGCGCGATGCAAGCGCTGCCCTCGATGCGCGATCTGGACGACCGCGCCGCCCGCGGCCTTCAACGCCGTAAGCACCGCCGGATCAAGCATGGCACCCACGTCGGCGCCGAACCCGATCAGCACGACACGCGCGCCGAACGCATCGTCGCTCAGCCTAAGGTCGCCATCGCGACCCCGCACCCAGCCCTGGGGAAGCACCGCGCCCCGCGCGAGTCGCGTTTTCGAACGACCGGGAACGAACAGGCCGCGACGAAATGCGTTCTTCGGCTTGATGCCGAGTTCGTCGAAATGCACACGCAGTGGCGGTACGAGCCGCATCAGCCGCATCAGGCCATGCGTCGCCAACGCGACGCCCACGTTGCGCGGCATCACCAGCTTGCCCATCAATTTCGCGAGGCCGATCATCGCCGTCACGTGTGGACGCCGCTCCTGATCGTACGTATCGAGAATGCGTGGCGCGGCACGTCCCTGAATCACCGATGCGAGCTTCCAGCACAGGTTCGCGGCGTCGCGCAAGCCCGCAACGAGCCCCTGCCCGACAAACGGCGGCGTGATATGCGCGGCGTCGCCGGCAAGAAACACGCGCCCCTGGCTGAATGCCTTTACCGTCCTGGCGTGGAAGCGATAGACGGCCTTGCGCTCGATCTCCATGTCGTCAAGGCCGCCCCATGGGGCGAGCAATTCGCGAATACGGGTATCGGACTCCATCTCGGCACGCTTTTCACCGGGACGCAGCATGAATTCCCAGCGCTCGCGCGCTCCGGGCGCCGTCATATGCGGCGTCGGCCGACGGTGATCGCAGATGAATTCGACGTGATCGATCGGCTTGCGCACGTGGCGCGCATCGACGATCAGCCAGTCTTCCGCGAACGTCTTGCCGTCGAACGCCTGGCCGATTAGTTGCCGTACGAGCGAGCTCGCGCCATCAACACCGACGACGTAGCGTGCGCGCACGTGATGACGATTCGACTCCGCAGTTTCCAGCACCGCAACGACATGGTCGCGCTGCTGATCGAGCCCGGCGAGCGTCGTACCGAATGCAGTCTGCACCGTATCGCAGGCGGCGAGCCGCGCTCGCAGACAACGCTCGAGATCGGGCTGGTAGAAGGTGACCAGCTTTGGGTGGCCGTCGAGACTGCCGAGCGTGTTGACTCGCCCGAATTCGCCGAGCCAAGGCGACCTCATGCGCACGTACGGGATTGCAACGGTCTCGAAGTCGGTATCGGCGACTCCGGCGAGCTGCAGAATGCGCAGCGCCTCGTTGTCCAGCGCGATCGCGCGCGGCGCCGTGAATATCCCCGTGGCCTTGTCGATCACCAGCACGCGTACGCCATCGCGCCCCAGCAGGTTAGCGATCGTCGCGCCCACGGGCCCGCATCCCACGACCAACACATCGACGCTCGACGGTAGCGCACAAGCCCCCGCACCCGCCGTGCCGACGTCGCCACCGTCCCGCCCCATCCCGATTGCTGAACCCACTGCCACCATCGCTCCGTCTCCGTTCGACACAGACCGCGACAGTGATTCGCCGCTTACATGACATTAAAGTCATAGTTGATAATTTTGTCAATTATGATGTTTGAACGTATACTCCAAACCAGATCCAATCTGGCGGAATACCCTATGTCGAATGCTTTATCCCGGAAGACCGGCACCTCGCCTGCTGAGGTCACGGCCGACAAATCCCCCCCGGCACGCGAACCTCGCGGCGCGCGGCGCAAACGCGAAACTCGGTTGCGGCTACTTGAAGCCGCACTGCGGCTGATGGCGGAAAAAGGCATGGAGGGCGTGGCGATCAATGAAATCACCGAAGCGGCAGACGTCGGGTTCGGCTCCTTCTATAACCACTTCGAATCAAAGGAAGCGATTCACGCTGCATTGTCCGAGTGGGTGTTCGACGAATTCGCCGATACGCTGGATCGTCTCGGTGCCAACCTGACCGATCCAGCAGAAGTGATTGCTGTGTCCGTCCGGCACACGCTTCTGCGCGCGCGGCGCGAGCGGGTCTGGGGGCGTTTCCTGATCCGCGAGGGCTTGTCTGCCCGAATACTGACACGAGGTTTAGGCCCCCGACTCGAGCGTGATCTGCAAAAGGGAATCCACGCAGGCCGCTTCGGCGTGGACGATCCATTGATGGCACTCGTTTCGGTCGGCGGAACGGTGCTTGTGGCAATTGCCGCCGAACTGAATTTCGGCGCGGGCGACGAATCGGCCCCGGACATACTCGCAGCGATCGGCTACAGCAGGGATCGATTCGCGGAACGCGCTGCAGCAGCGGTGCTGCAGACGCTAGGTATTTCGCGTGACGAGGCGGTTCAAATTGCGAATCTGCCGCTGCCAAACGTGGCAGTGGAGTCCGCACCCGAGTAAAAAGCTCGCCAGAGCGCGGATGTTCCCTCAAACGCAGGGCTTCTGTCAGAAGCGATAGCCAAGCGACACGAAAGTGATGATCGGATTGATCTTCACTTTCGTCGTGCTCGTGACGGTACCGACCGGGGAACGTGTCGTGAGCGTAGCTTTTGTGGACAGCCACACGTATGCAGCCGACACGCCGACTGACCAGTGCGAATCGATGTTGTACGTCAGCCCTGCATTGACTATCGGCGCAAACGACTTACTGAGCGAGACAGAAGTCGGTCCTTCAAGGCGCGTGCCGAGCGTCGGCGAATAGAGGAATTGGCCGGTTGCAACCTGATTGCTCAAGTCGATGCCCTTGAACCAGACGTACGCTCCACCCGCGCCGACATAGGGCCGGAAACGTGCTGACGGTTCACCAAAATGGTATTGTGCAAGGATCGTTGGGCTCCACGCGTGTGCCGTCCCGAGCTCTCCGAGTCCCGCGAGCGTCCCGGTACCGTTGAGATGCAGCTTCGGCGGAACACCCAGTATCGTCTCTAGCGCAATATGATCCGTGATGAAATAGGTTGCCGTGAAGGCGGGCGTATCGGCATCCGACACGCTGGCGCCGCTTCCCGCGACCGTGCTCGAGTGACCGAGCGCATTGACCGTCATCGGCTGACTGGAATCCTGGGGGGCAAGGTGCAGCCAGCCGGCATTAATCATCCATTGCCCTGCCGATTGCGCATGTGCTGCGGGAATAGCCGCGATCGACAAGAGAATTGCCGCGCTCGTACGCTTCATGACGTCTCCGAATGTTGTAATAAGGGTGCTTCTGTTTTTGTGGGGCCGACAGCGCTCAGCGATTCCTGAGCCGGTCGATCAGTCGGACGCTCGCGCCAACGGCGGCCCGCCTCAGTGATATCAGTGGCCCGACCTCGCGCGTCGGCGCGCCGGCAACCGTTCCACCCAGGCGGGAAAACAACCGAAGCGCATTTCCGGAATCGATCTCCAAACGCGCGTCGGCATGCCAGATGGGAGAGCGCTCAAGGGCTGCGCATTGCATTGCCGTCGCCGGTGCGGGCGCAAACGGGAAGTCGCTTCCGAACAGGATTTGCGACGGGCCGACCAGTTCACGCAGCGCCGCCTGCGGAAACTCAGCGGGTGAAAGCGCGGTATCGAAATGGAATCGACGGATGTAGGTCAGCATCCCGGCCGGCATACCCGATACGAACTCTGGAAGCAGATTGGCGAGCGAGAGTCTCCACGCGACGTACGGAAGAAAGCCGCCCGCGTGCGCGAGAATCCAGCGGATATTCGGGTAACGTTCGATCGTCCCGGTCAGGATCAGGTTCAGCGCCGCCCGTGTCGTGTCGCACAGGAACTCGATCAGAAAACCAGGCGCGATCAGTCCGAGCTCCTCGCTCGACCGGTGCAAGTTCGGATGCACGAACACGACTGCACGCCGGCTGTCGAGCTCCGCCATCAACTCGTCGAATTCGGGCGAGCCCAAGAACCGGCCTTCCGTACTGCCGAGCAGGACCACGCCATCTGCTTTCAGCACGTCGAGCGCATGGATGGCCTCTTTGCATGCGTGCTCGGTGAATGGCATCGGCAGCACGGCAAATGAACCAAAACGATCGGGGTGCCGCTCGCGCAATTCAGCCGCGTATTCATTGCACGCACGAGCAAGCGAACATGCATCTTCAAGGTTTCCGAAATAGACACCCGGTGCCGAGATCGACAGCAATGCGACCCGAATCGCGTTCGCATCCATCACGTCCAGAGACGCATGTTCGCTCCATGCCGGCAACTCGGCGCCCGCAACCTTTTTCAGGCCATGCCTGGACATGGCTGCCTGATAGACCGGTGGCACGAAGTGGTGATGAACATCGATACGGTTCATCTGATTCTCCAATTATTTACCATTAGATACGCACTCCGAATCAATTTCGATGCTTCGTGTGTTCACGATCGATCGTTGGCGCGCGCCTGTCCGATCGCGCCGCCCATATGAGCGGGCTGCATGAACCTATGCCGCTAAACGGATTCCCTCGAAAGATCCAGTGCGACGTCAACGATCATGTCCTCTTGGCCGCCGACCATTCCGCGGCGGCCGAGTTCGACGAGTATGTCCACTGTTTTGAGGCCGTACTTCGCCGCGGCCCGTTCCGCGTGGCGCAGGAAGCTCGAATACACGCCGGCGTAGCCCAGTGCGAGCGTCTCGCGATCCACGCGCACCGGACGATCCTGGAGCGGTCGCACGATGTCATCCGCCGCGTCCATCAGACGGTAGATGTCGGCGCCATGCCGCCAACCGAGACGGGTTGCGGCCGCGACGAATACCTCAAGCGGTGCATTTCCGGCGCCAGCGCCCATGCCAGCGAGGCTTGCATCGATCCGATCGCAGCCCTCTTCCACCGCGACAATCGAATTCGCGACACCGAGGCTCAAGTTGTGATGCGCGTGGATGCCCGTCTGCGTTTCCGGCTTCAGCGTGTCCTTGAATGCCCGCATCCGGTCGCGGATGTCATTCATGTTCATCGCGCCACCGGAATCCACCACGTAACAGCAGGTCGCGCCATAGCTCTCCATCAGCCTTGCCTGCTCGGCCAGCGCTCGGGGCGCCTGCATGTGGCTCATCATGAGGAAGCCCACGGCCTCCATCCCGAGTTCCCGCGCATACTCGATATGCTGACGGGAAATATCGGCTTCGGTGCAGTGGGTGGCGACACGAACGATTCGCGCACCGGCATCGTATGCGGCTCTCAGGTCGTGTACGGTGCCGATTCCTGGTAACAGCAGTGTCGCGACCTTCGCATGCGTGACGACACTTGCCACGGCGTCAATCCATTCAACGTCGGTATGCGCGCCGAACCCGTAATTGAAGCTGCCGCCTTGGAGTCCGTCTCCATGCGCGACTTCGATCGAATCTACACCGGCCGTATCGAGCGCCGCGGCGATCTGTCTGGCTTGCGCGAGGCTATACTGATGACGAATTGCGTGACTGCCGTCGCGCAACGTCACGTCCGAGATATAGAGCTTCTTGTCCATCAGGTCGGAACTCATTGCTGATTGGCCACTAGACGGGCCGCGACCCGTTCTGCCGTGGCCTTGGCTGCACTCGTCATGATGTCGAGGTTGCCTGCATAAGACGGCAGGTAGTGCGCAGCCCCCTCCACTTCGAGAAGAATCGAGGTCTTGAGGCCGACCATCCGTTCGCCTACGCCGGGTATCCGGATTGGCCGGTCTGCCTCAATGCGATCGAACTGAACACGTTGCTTCAGGCGATACCCGGGAACGTACGACTGAACAGCTTCCGCCATCGCCGTCACCGAGTCTTCGATCTCCCGTTCGTCAGCAAAATCGCTGAGCGTGTATACCGTATCGCGCATCATCAGCGGCGGCTCGGCCGGATTGAGCACGATGATTGCCTTCCCTTTGGCCGCACCGCCGACCACTTCGATTGCCCGTGACGTCGTCTCGGTGAATTCATCGATGTTGGCACGCGTGCCCGGTCCAGCGCTCTTGCTCGAGATGGATGCGACGATCTCGCCGTAGTGCACTTTCGCGACCCGCGATACCGCAGCGACCATGGGAATGGTGGCTTGACCACCGCAAGTCACCATGTTGACGTTTAGCTCATCGAGCCGGTGCTCTCCGTTCACAACCGGAATGCAGTACGGCCCGATCGCCGCCGGAGTCAAGTCCACGACGCGAATGCCGGGTTTGACGGTGCGCAGGAATGCATCGTTATGCGTATGTGCCGTGGCCGACGTCGCGTCGAAAACTATATCGATTTCGCTGAAAACCGGCATGCGAGTCAGCCCTTCGACACCCTCATGCGTCGTCGCAACGCCCAGGCGTGCCGCCCGCTGCAGTCCGTCCGATGCCGCGTCGATCCCCACCATGGCGCCCATCTCGAGATGGGCGCCATGGCGCAGAATCTTGATCATCAAATCGGTGCCGATATTCCCGCTGCCGATAATGGCAACTTTCAATTTCTTGCTCATCGATCCAGCCCTCGTCCGATATGGCAGCTAACGCTGCCCAGCGCACCGATCTGCGCATGAATCGCGTCTCCTGCAACTACTGGGACCATCGGCCCCAGCGCACCCGACAGAATCACATCGCCCTCGCGCAAGATTTGCCCGCGCCGCGACATCATTCGGGCCAGCCAGTACACTGCACGTACCGGATGGCCAAGGCATGCTGCACCCGTTCCGGTCGAAACGGTCTGTCCGTGGCGGGTCATCGACATGCCAAGTTCCCCGAGGGAAATTCCTCCGAGTGAGACTGGCTGATTCCCGAGCACGTAGAGACCGCAGGATGCGTTGTCGGCGACGGTATCCTCGAGTGCGATGCGCCAATCCGAGATCGCGCTGTCGACGATTTCCAGTGCAGGCAGTGCATAGGCGAGTGCCGAAAGCACTTGCCCATAACTCGGCGCTTCATCGGCTATGTCCCGCCCGACAACGAACGCCACTTCCGCCTCGATCTTCGGTTGCATCAGTCGGCTCAGCGGCACCTCGTCGCCATCCAGATATTCCATGTCATCGAACAGCACGCCGAAATCGGGCTGATCGACCCGTAATTGCTGCTGTACCGCAACCGACGTCAGGCCAACCTTCTTGCCGATGATTCTCCGGCCATCGGCAACCCGGGCCGCTGTATTGAGTTCCGCGACTGCATACGCCGCTTCGAGTCCGGCAATACCGAACCGCGCGGCGATCGGGTCGATCGGCGTACTTGCTTCGCGTGCATTACGCAGTGCGTTCGCAGCCGCCTGGATGGCTGCTTGGTCGAATGAATGAGACATGGCAGGGGAAACCTTAAACCGTGGATCAAGCCGCTCGTGCGACGGCCGGCGAGGTCTTTGAAGTGCGGGCGAACTCGTCGCCTGCTCCGGATCGGAATCCGAGCTGATCTCGAAGCTGCCGAATGGTCTGGTCGAGCTCGCCGATGGGAATGACGGCAAACGCGAAACGGTCGGGCCTCAAAACGGCAACGGCTTCCGTTTTGAAACCTGCCTTCCGGAACCACGCGATCATCTCCCCTCCGATATCCTCGACTTCGGCGCCCCCGATCGTGTTGTCCCGATTGACGCTCTCGAGCCCTTGCGGGCGACCGCCGTACGGGTACATCGTGACGCTGCGGGCCGAGAGTGCACTGAGGGTCGCCCGTGACACATCATTCATGCAACGGGATGGATCGACGTTCAGTCCGATCAGCGAAAAGCCATTGCCTAGCAGATCATCCAGTTTTCTCCGGTCTCCGTTAAAAAGGCGCACTTCGGGTTGTGGAACCAACGCGCCCTCGGGGCCACGCCGGTGACGACGCGGCAAACCCAAGTAGGCGTTCTTTCGATAAACGGGCATCGGCTTGAAGCCGCCTTCCTGAAACCAGCGCCTGAGCGGCGGAATGGCCCGAATGATGCCGAGCGAGGCGTCCCGCAGCAGCGTTGCGGACAGACTTCGTGCCGACACGACGTCCTTGAGAAGGACGGACGTATCGATCATTGCCTTCGCATGCGCATGTCGTTCCGACTGGTACGTGTCGAGCAACGCTTCGGCCGCGAGACCCCGCAATACAAGGTCTAGCTTCCAGCCGAGGTTGTAGGCATCGCGAACGCCCGAACTTGCACCCTGCCCCATGAACTGCGGCGTCATGTGGGCGGCATCTCCGCCGAGCAACACACGTCCGACCCGCCACTTCGACGCGATAAGCGCGTTGAACGTGTAGACGAGTTTGCGCTTGACCACGAACTGGTCGGGATCGACAAACATGGAAAGATACTTCCTGACCGTTTCCGGTCGCTCCATGTTTTCCTTCGTTTCACCCGGCATCAGCATGAATTCGAACCGGTGGAATTTACCGGGCTGAACACAGCTCACGACTGGCAGCTTCGGATCGACTACAAAATTGAAATACGGCAGGTGACGCAACGCGTCCGTTCCCGGCTTGCGTTCAAGGTCCACCACGAGCCACGGTTCCGGGAAGCTCTTGCCGGACATCTCGATGCCAAGCTTCGTGCGAACGATGCTCCGGCCTCCATCGGCACCGACTAGATAGCGCGCCCGCAGCGTCCTGATATCGGACTCGCCATCCACGCGCGCCAGGGCGTCAGTACTGTCACTGAACCGCGCTTCACGTGTCGCCTGATGCGTAACGCTCACACTGTCAGTGTCCTGTACGAAGTCGACGACCTCTCGGCCACGGCGTACCTCGACGTTGGGGTAACGCGCGAGTGTCTCGGCCAGCGTCGTCTCCAGGTAAGGCTGGTAAAAGAAATTGATCACCGGCCAGCCGAATGGACGCTTGCGCGGCATGTACTGAGTAAGCGGCGTTCCGTCGCGTCGAACGAGCTGGACCGGTGTCTCCATCATCATCCGCGACTGCACCTCGTCGACCACATTGAGATGCTGAAAGATCCGCATGCACTCGTCGTCTGTATAGACGGCTCGTGCGTTGCCGTAGAACACGGGTTCACGTTCGAGCACGACGACTTGGTGACCGGCCTGGCCAAGCATGTGCGCGAGGATGAGGCCGGTCGGCCCCAATCCTACGATCGCGACATCGCACGCATCATTCGGATGCGCTCCGTTCATGACTGCTCTCCTTGTACAGAAAATTCCGGACGCACCAGGGAAGCGAGCGCGCGTCGAACGCGGCCGAGCCTAACTCCCAGGCTGAGGTTTTCGGGACGATGCCCCCACAGACTGATGCCCTGATAAACCGTCGGGCGCCACGTCCGCTCGTCGACGACGATCGGATTCCATCCGAGTTCAATCTCGAAACCCGATGGCGTCTCGACATAGAAAGAAAGTTCGCGATCGTTTGGATGCTGGCCGATCGCATTGGCGATTGGATAACCCATCGCACGGCACCGCAGATAGGCCTGCGTCACATCGTCGATCGACGCGCACTGGAGATTCATGTGGTGAATCTGCGTGCGCAGCGGATTCAGGCGAATGCCGCGCGTCGATGCGGTCGCGAACGAATGGTGTCGTTCGTTGAATCGCAGGAAAGCGAAATCGAGGTTCAGACCGTCGATCTTGTCTTCAATTTCGTCGGACAGGCGCGCATCGAACACCTCCTTCCAGAACTTCTGCATCACTTCGGGTTGCCTGGTCGTCACGGCGACGTGCCCCATCCCGGAAGCGCCGGTCACGAAACCCGTAGCCTTCATTTGCAGAGGTTGTTCGCCAAGCACGGCGATCGTGAACAGTTCGGTGCGCAGTTTCTTCGGACCTGCGAAGTACCAGAACCGCTCCACGCCACGCACCACGGCTTCTTCCCGGGTCCCTTCGTCGACGCGGATTCCCCGTGCGGCCATTCGGGCGATGGCAAGCTCGAGCGCAGCCTCGTCATCCAGTTGCCACCCGATCGCGATGACGTCCTCGGCCGCGCCATCGCGAATGATCAGGCGACGCAGGTGCGCATCGATTCGGCATGCAACCACGCGCGGATCGGATCGATCGACATGCAGGCCGAGCCCCTCCGATGCAAATGTCGTCCATTCGCGAAGCCGGGCCGATTCGGCCAGCAGGTAACCCATCCGGACGCGACCGAACAGGCTGTCGATCGCTGAGCGCGGACTCACGATAGTCTGCATGGCGTCACACTCCGTTTATCGAGCCGCGGCAGCGCGTGCCTTCGCATCGCCCTGCGCGAGGAACGCCAGCACGGCGGCATTGAATTCGTTCGCCCGCTCCCACTGCACCCAGTGGCCGGTATTGCTGAACATGTACACATCGCAGTTCGGCATGCGCTGCTGCAGCGCATGCGCGCCGCTGGGGCGGTTGACCTTGTCGTCGGTCCCCCACAACACGAGTGTCGGGTTGCGGACCGACGCCAGCCGCGCGTCACGCGTGAAGTCGATCTTGCTGAACTTCGGAATGCCCTTCGGGCCGAGCAACGGCGGGCTCGCGACGACCTCCGGGTCGATGCTGGCCTGAAAGCGCTCCTGGATCACGGCTTCCGGTACGAGGCTGCCGTCAAAGACCAGATCACCGCGGATGAACGTCGTGAGTTTCTCAAGGCTCGGGCCGGTGCCCTTGTAATAGTTCAGCAGTCGCTTGAGGCCAGGCGTCGGAATCTGCCGCGTCGTATTGACACCGCCGGGCCCCATCAGAACCAGCCGACCTATCGCATCGGGCCGCTCTAGCGCCATGCGCAGCGCGCACGCACCGCCGAGCGAATTCCCGATTGCATGCGCGTGCCGGATCCCCAGCGCATCGAGCAACCCGAGCATGCCACCGGCCAGATCCCCGAACGGGTCGTTACGGTCGACACCTTTGGTGGACCTGCCGTATCCGGGCATGTCCGGCACCAACACCCTGTAATGGCGCGCAAGCGCTTCGATGTTGCGCGCGTAGTTCGACACGCCCGACGCGCCCGGGCCACCGCCGTGGAGCATCAGGACGGCGGGCCCTTCGCCCGCTTCCGCCAGAAAGATTCGCCGGGCACCGACCCGGACGGTGCGCTGGTTCATTGCATGCGTGATGGGCGGGATATCCATGGCGTCGACTGCTCCTGATTTTGCTAGGGTTGATCCATTGTAATGAGATATTTGTCATTATGACAATACTATCGTTTTTACCTAGCGCCGGCCGAACGCCGGACACCCGCACCGTATAATCGGCACATGAGTGAATCCACGACCATTGACCATCGGACCCGCGTGGCGGCGCAACGCCGCGAGCGGATGCGCGCGCGGCTGATCGAAAGCGCGATGCTCGTTTTTGCCGAGAAAGGGGTGGGTGCCAGCGTCATCCAGGACGTCATTGCGGCAGCCGATGTGTCGCAGGGCACCTTCTACAACTACTTCCGAACGAATGAGGAACTGCTCGAGGCGGTGACGCAGGAACTCAACGACGAGCTGCTTCGCCTGATCGAAACGGAAGTGGGCGCCTATGAAGATCCGGCCCGAAGAATCGCGTGCGGCGTCCGGATGTTTCTGCATGCCGCACGTGCCTATCCGCTGCTGGGCCGCTTCATTTCAGCGGCCGGCCTGCATGCAGCAGGCCCGAGCAGCCTGATCTACGTGTACCTGCCGGTCCACATCCAGCAAGGACTCGCCACCGGCCGGTTCCGCGGCGTCACGGTTGAACTGGCGCTCGACGTGATCGCCGGCATCGCGCTGACGACGATCCAGCGCTTCGCCGACCACGGTGAAATGGCCGAAGCGCCCGAACAGATCGTTGCAGCGATCCTGCGAGGTCTGGGTGTCGATGGAGGGGAAGCGCAGACGCTGGTGCTTGGCGAACTGACGCCGATCACGCCGCCTGAAACGTCGCTGCTGGAGCGCGGACGCATGCGTGCGGCGAAGGAGCCCGACGCCCGGTCAGCCTGAGCGACCGGGTGCCTTTGCGCTGACGAGTGGCGGTTGATCTCGATGCCTGACCGCCCACCTCAATCGCTCGTCTTCTCCCGCACCGCATTATGCAGGTGCAGCTTCATGAAATCGGCCGCCGCCTCGCGCTGATCGGTGGTCAGCAGATCGATCAGCGTCAGGTGTTCGTGACACCGGCGCTCCGCCTGGTCGCGATCGACCGCCTTGCGATACTCCATCAGGCGGCGCAGCCGATCGAGACGACGCAGGCCGTCGAGAATGAACACATTACCCGAACACGCGGCGATCGTTTCATGCAGCCGGCTGTTCGCATCGAACAGCGCGGCCGGCGAGGCCGTGCGCGCGCCGCCGTTCGCGAGCGCTTCCTGCTCGGCGCGGCAGCGCATCAGCGCGTCGCGGTCGAGCCTGAAGGTCGGCTCGAGGATCCCCGCCGCCTCGATCAACAGCCGGTACCGGTAACCCTGCCGATAGGTCTCCGCGGACGTCAGCACGGACTGGAACATCCAGCCGTGCCCCGGCCTTCTTTCAATCCACCCCTCCTGCACCATCCGTCGCAGGATCGCGTTCAGCTGCGCGCGCGTCACGCCGTAGCGACGCATCAGCTCGTTCTCGGTCACGCGGTCGGGGAGCTTGCCTGCGAGCCGGTCCTCCGCGATCGACAGGTAGGTGTCTTCGTCTGCAACGGTGTCCGCCAGCTCGGGTGACTCGACCGGGCCGAGCGGTGCCGCATGGTCAGCGACCGCGTAGCCGCCATCGGGATGCGGCGTGACGACCGCGCGCGCGGCCAGCCGCTTCAGCGCCTCTCGCACCGGCGAGCGCGACACGTTGAACTGCTCCGCCAGCGAGCGCTCCGGCAGACGCGTGCCGGGCGCCATGCCGGAGCTGGAAATGTGCTGATGAATGTTCGACGCGAGCACGTCGGCGAGAGCGCGGGTCATGGCGAATCGGATCACGAAAGACGACCGCATCGTACCACAGCCTCCACATGGTCTTATGCGCACACACCAGACCACAAATCCCACCATGTCGGCAGCGACAAAACGAGCGAAACATCCCCCCTTGCCCGCCATATTTCTAAATATTTCCGGGCCAAATCGAATCGGCACAGGAATCGGCGTTTACCCTCACTGGTACTTTGGAACATCAAAAAACACTTTACATGGTCTTTTGAGTTCGTAAAATACCAACCGTTCCAACCGGCGCATCGTTCAAGGAGACCCATGTGCAGCGCAGGCATCTACTCGGCGCGAGTCTTGCGGCAATCGGCGGCCTTGCGCTGTCACGCGCTGGTTCGGCCGCTTCGTCATCCGACAGCGCGGAGGCAGCAATGAAGGTCGATCCGCAGGACTATCCGACTCGCCCGCTCGCGGCCCTGCCGCCCGGCAGTTGCGATTGCCACGTGCACCTGTTCGACGCGGCGCGCTTCCCGTTCGCGCCGAACCGCTCGTACACGCCGGGGCGCGCACGGGTCGCCGACCTGCTCGCGTTCGAGGCGCGGCTCGGGATCGAGCGGATCGTGCTGGTCCAGCCGAGCGTGTACGGCACCGACAACGCGGCGCTGCTCGCGGGTCTGCGTGAACTCGGCCTGCAACGGGCACGCGGCGTCGCGGTCATCGATCCGCATACCGCCACGCATGCGGAGCTACAGGCGCTGCACGACCAGGGTGTGCGCGGCATCCGGCTGAACCTGCAGGTGCGCGGCGAGCGCGATCTGTCCGTCGCGTCTGCCCAGTTGCAGCGCGCGTCCGACGCGGTCGCGCCGCTCGGCTGGGCGGTCCAGATCTATGCGGACCTCGATGTCGTCGCGGGCCTCGCCCCGGACATCGCCCGTCTCGGCGCCCCCGTCGTGCTCGACCACTTCGCCGGCGCGCGGGCCCACACGCTGCCCGACCAGCAGGCCGCGTTCGCGACCGTCGTCGATCTCGTGAAGCACGGCAACGCGTACGTAAAGTTGTCGGCGCCGTATCGCGCGTCGCGCCAGGCGCCGCGGTTCGACGACCTGGCTCCGATCGCACGCACGCTGATCGACGCGCGCCCCGATCGCATGGTGTGGGCGTCCGACTGGCCGCACACCGGCAGCGCCGGCAATCGCGATGGCGATCTCACGCGTATCGAACCGTTTCGCCGCGAAGACGCCGGCGGTGCGCTGAACCAGCTGCTGGGGTGGGCGGATGCGGCTGCACTGCGTCAGCGCATCCTCGTCGACAACCCCGCACGGCTCTATCGCTTCGCCGAACGACCGGCCACCTGAACCCTTCCTCTCCACGAACACGGGCACGAATACCATGTTTCGCACCTTGAATCCCGCCACGGAAACCATCGTGGCCACCTTCGACGCCGACTCGCCCGCACGGGTCGAGCAGGCACTGGCCGACGCGAGTGCCGCACAACGCCGCTGGGCACGCGAACCGCTCGCGGTGCGCGCCGCGACCGTCGCACGCATCGGCGACGTGCTGCTGCGCCGCAAGGGCGAGCTGGCCGCGCTGATCACGCTGGAAATGGGCAAGCCGATCGCCGAGGCGGAAGCCGAAGTGGACAAGTCCGCGTGGACGTGCCACTTCTACGCCGAACACGCGGCGCAGTATCTCGACGACGAAGCCGTCCCGAGCAACGCGAGCGAGAGCTTCGTCGTGTACGACCCGCTCGGCGTCGTGCTCGCGATCATGCCGTGGAACTACCCGCTGTGGCAGTTCATCCGCTTCGCGGCGCCCGCGCTGTGCGCGGGCAACGGTGCGATCCTGAAGCACGCGGGCAACGTGCCGCAATGCGCGCTGGCGATCAACGCGGTATTCGCCGACGCGGACGTGCCGGCCAGCCTCGTCGCGTCGCTGCTGATCGAGCCGGACCACGTCGCTCGACTGATCGACGATCCGCGCATCGCGGCGGTCACGCTGACGGGCTCGACCGCGGTCGGCAAACTAGTCGCGTCGCAGGCCGGGCGCGCGATGAAGAAGCAGGTGCTCGAACTCGGCGGCTCCGATCCGTTCATCGTGCTCGCCGACGCCGATGTCGAAGCGGCCGCCAAGGCCGCGGTGAAGGCGCGCTTCTCGAACACCGGCCAGAGCTGCATCTCATCGAAGCGTTTCATCGTCGACGAGAAGATCGCGGACCGCTTCGTCGAACTGTTCTGCGCGGGCGTCGCGCAACTGAAGGTCGGCGATCCGACGCGGCGCGACACCACCATCGGCCCGATGGCGCGCGCGAACCTGCGCGACGAACTACATCGGCAGGTCGAGCGCACGGTCGAGGCCGGCGCGGTGCTGAAGGCGGGCGGCGCGCCGCTGCCCGGCCCCGGCTTCTTCTATGCACCGACGGTGCTCGACCGCGTCGCGCCGGACATGGCCGCCGCGTGCGAGGAGACGTTCGGCCCGGTGGCCGCGATCTTGCGGGTCGACGGCATCGAGCAGGCGATCTCGCTCGCGAACGCGACGGAATTCGGGCTTGGTGCCGCGTTGTGGACCACCGACCTCGACGCCGCGCGCCAGCTCGTGCGCCGGATCGAAGCCGGCGCGGTGTTCGTCAACGGCCTTGTCGCGTCGGATGCGCGGCTGCCGTTCGGCGGGATCAAGCAGTCGGGCTACGGCCGCGAGCTCGGCGCCGCCGGCATTCGCGAGTTCACCAACATCAAGACGGTCTGGTTCGGTCCGGCCCGCTGATTTCACGATTCGCTTCAGGAGTTCTTCATGACCATCACGACCCCTTCGGGCGCCGCGCTGCTGCAACCCGACAACCTGCCGACCTACGATCGCGGCGGCGGCGCGAGCACCACGCCGCTGGTCGGCAAGTCCGTCGGCTCGGACAGCTTCATCACCGGCTACACGTCGTTCGCACCCGGCGTCGAAATCCCGTTTCACAGTCACAACTGCCAGGAAAGCGTCGTGCTCGTCGAAGGCGACGCGATCCTCGACATCGACGGGCTCGAGTACCGGCTCAAGCCGCTCGACACCACGTTCATCCCGCCGAATGTGCCGCATCGCTTCCGCAACGTGTCGAGCACCGCGCCGATGAAGATCCTGTGGATCTACGCCCGCACCGATGCCACGCGCACGCTCGCCGACAGCGGCGAGACGCGAGCCGTATCGGCCGAACACCAGACCTCTTCGAAATAACCCGAGCGAATCATCATGCGCATTCTCGTTCTCCCCGGCGACGGCATCGGCCCCGAAATCATCACGGCGTCGATCGACGTCCTTGAACAGGCCGACCGCCTGTTCGATCTCGGCCTGCAATACGACTACGAAGACGTCGGCTTCGCCAGCCTCGACAAGCACGGCACGACGCTGCGCCCCGAAGTGCTGGAACAGGCGAAAGACTACGACGGCCTGATCCTTGGCACGATCTCGCATGCCGACTATCCGCCGCCCGCCCAAGGCGGCCGCAACGTGTCGGCCGCGTTCCGCTGCGACCTTGACCTGTACGCGAACGTGCGTCCGTCCCGCACGCGGCCGTTCCTCACGTCGAACATGCGCGAAGGCAAGCGCATGGACCTCGTGATCATGCGTGAGGCGACCGAAGGCTTCTATCCGGACCGCAACATGCACCTCGGCTGGGGCGAGATGATGCCGTCACCGGACATGGCGCTATCGGTGCGCAAGATCACGCGACACTGCAGCGAGCGAATCGCGCGACGCGCGTTCGAACTCGCGATGAAGCGCAAGAAGAAAGTGACGGCGATCCACAAGGCGAACAGCTTCCACATGACCGACGGCCTGTTCCTCGAATCCGTGCGGCACGTGGCGAAGGACTTCCCGGAAGTCGAGCTCAACGACCTGCTGGTGGACGCGTCGACGGCGCATCTGGTCCGCGCGCCGGAACGCTTCGACGTGCTCGTCGCGACGAACTTCTACGGCGACATCCTCAGCGACCTCGCCGCCGAACTGTCTGGCAGCCTCGGTCTCGGCGGCTCGATCATGGCCGGCGATGACCTGTGCTGCGCGCAGGCACAACACGGCTCCGCGCCCGACATCCAGAACCAGGACAAGGCGAACCCGACGTCGATGATCCTGTCGGTCGGCATGCTGATGCGCTGGATCGGCGAACACCGGAGCAAGCCGGCGTTCATCGCCGCGGCCGATGCGATCGACGCAGCCGTCGATGCGGTGCTCACGAACCCCGACACGCGCACCGCGGATCTCGGCGGCACGATTGGCTGCAACGCGTTCGGCAAGCAGGTCGCCCACGCACTGCGCGCCGCCTGAGCCAACGGGAAGCCGAGCGGGCCGTACGACCGCGGCCCTGACGACAACACACCGGAGACACATTCGACGATCGCCGCGACCGGGCCGATGCGCATGCGATGGCGCATCTCTCCCGGCAACGCTACGCCTGTGCACGTCGGGATCGTCGAAGAATCGATCATGCATTCCGAATCAATGACGATGGACACGGCATCCGTTCCCGACGCGAACCGGCAAGCCGTCCGGCAGCGTGCACTGCGCAAGAACGCGTGGCGCCTGCTGCCGCTGCTGACGCTCGCGTTCGTCTTCAACTATATTGACCGCACGAGCGTCGGCTTCGCCGCACTCACGATGAACCACGAGCTCGGGCTGACCCCGACGCAGTTCGGCTGGGGCGCGGGCATCCTGTTTGCCGGCTATTGCCTGTTCGAGATCCCGAGCAACCTCGCGCTGTACCGCTACGGCGCGCGCCGCTGGCTCGCTCGGATCATGATCACCTGGGGCATCGCGGCAACCGCGACGGCGCTCGCGCAGGGGCCGGCCAGCTTCTACGTGCTGCGCCTGCTGCTCGGCATTGCCGAGGCCGGCTTCTTCCCGGGCGTCACGTTCTTTCTCGCATGCTGGTTCCCCGCGCAGTACCGCGTGCGCGTGCTGGCGCTGTTCATGCTCGGCGTGCCGCTGTCGTCGGTCGTCGGCGGCCCGATGTCGGCGGCGCTGCTGAGCCTGAATGGCGTCGCCGGGCTGCACGGCTGGCAGTGGATGTTCATCGTGCAGGGCCTCCCCGCGGTACTCATCGGCATCGCGGTGCTCGTCTGGCTGCGCGACGATCCGAAGGATGCGTACTGGCTCACGTCCGACGAGCGCAGCGAACTCGTCGCGATGCTCGCCGAGGAACCGCGCGAGAAGCCGAAGAAGGCGCTGTTCGCCGCGCTGAAGGACGGCCGCGTGCTGCTCCTCGCGACGATCCAGTTCGGCTTCGTACTCGGTTCGTACGGCGTCGGCATCTGGCTGCCGATCATCCTGAAGAGTCACGGGCTCAGCCTCGCATCTATCGGGTTGCTGTCGACCGTGCCGTATCTCGCCGCGGTGGCTGGAATGATGATCTGGGCGCGCGCGGTGGACCGCAGCGGCCGCAAGATCTTCCATCTGTGCAGCGCATGCCTGCTGGGCGGGCTGGGTCTCGCACTGTCCGCCGTCTCGCACGGCGTGGTGCTGGAGATGGTCGGCCTCAGCGTCGCGGTGGTCGCGGTCAGCTCGGCCCGCGCGATCTTCTGGACGATTCCGACGCGCTTCCTGACCGGCGTCGCGGCGGCCGGCGGGCTCGCGTTCATCAACTCGATCGGTACGCTCGGCGGCTTTGCCGGCCCCTACCTCGTCGGCTTCCTGAAGCAGTCGACCGGCTCGTTCGCTGCCGGGATCTGGGCGATGGCGGCGATTCTCGCGGTGTCCGCCGCGTTGTCCGTGTCGCTGAAGCTGCTGATCAGGAAGGCATGACGTCATTTTCGGCTTCGCGGGAACCGCATGCGACCACCGCGCAGCCGACTTCCGGTATCGTTGCCGGATGCGCCGGCCCCGGCGCACGTCGCATCACGATCCGTTCGCATCATTCACCCCCTATGGAGCATCAATGATTCTGGAAATGGCATCGCTCGACATCGATCCGTCGCAGGCCGAGCCGTTCGAGGCCGCGGTCCGCCAGGCACTCCCGCTGTTCGCGCGTGCGCGCGGCTGCGGCGGCGCCGAACTGCACCGCGTGATCGAGCGCAGCGGCGGCTACCTGCTCGTCGTCAAGTGGGACACCGTGGACGACCACATGGTGCATTTCCGGCAATCGGACGACTTCCAGGCATGGCGACAGCTGGCGGGCCCGTTCTTCAAGAGCCCGCCGCAAGTCGTGCATACGGAAGTCGCGGTCAAGTAATCGCCACGGTAAAAAGCGGGTCGGGCAAACGCCCGCCCCGTGTCGCCGGCGCGCCGCCGAAACCCGGCTTTACGCGCGCCGTTCCAGTCGCCCCGCCTGTTCAGAACCTGTGACGCAACCCGATCCGCAATGAAACCTGCTTGTCGGTCGCGGACGGCGTCAACCCGGTAATCTGCGCAACCGCCGGCTGCCCGAGCGAATCCGTCCCGCTCGCCTTCTCGAACACGGCAACCGTATAAACGTCCGTGCGCTTCGACAGGAAATAATCGACACCCGCGCTGAACAGGTTGTAGTTCGCGCCGCCCTTGCCGCCGGCACCGCCGTTTCTCGTGTAGTCGTAGGCGACACCGGCCTGCAACGACGGCGTGAACTGGTATTTCGCGTTGATCTCGACGTTGTTGAACGCCGCGGTGCCCGCGTAACGCAGCGCATTCGGCCCCGACGCGGAGCCCAGCCCCTCGAAGCGCGTATTCGAATACGCGAGATTGACGCTGAGGGCGGCCAGCGTCACGCCCGCTCCGACGCCGGCGATTTCGAGCCGGTTCGCGGACGCATAGCCGGCGAACACGGGGTTGCTCTCCGGCGCACTCGCGCTGCCGGCGCTGCCGAGGTTGTTGCTCGTCGCCGGGCCGGCATTCGGATTCGCGCCGAAAAACGACGTGTTCGGATTGCGGACGTTCAGGTAGCCCGCGCCGATCGAAAACGGCCCCGCCGCATACGACGCGCCGGCACCCCAGATCCAGTTGGTCGAGAACGACCCGGCGGTGCCGCCGAGATTCATCAACGCGTCGAGCGTCAGCCCGCGGTAGCTGGCGCTGCGGAACTTGATCGAATTGTTGATGCGGCGCGTGTTCAACGCATTGTCGAGGTCGCCCGGATGCGAGGTCATGTAGCCGCCCCACTGCGGCGCGGCGAGGAACGGCCCGTAGAAGTCGACGACGGGATCGTACTGCCGCCCGAGCGTGACCGTGCCGACCGGATGGCTCAGGCCGACATACGCCTGCCGCCCGAACATCGCGCCGCCCTGGTTCAGCACGCCGTTGTTGCTGTAGAAACCGCTCTCCAGCACGAACAGTGCCTTGAGACCGCCGCCGAGATCCTCGCTGCCCTTGAGCCCCCAGCGGCTCCCCTGCAGGCCGGCCGACCCGCCTTCGATCATCGCGATCTGACGGCCGCCGACCGGGCCTGCCGCCGTCCGTGCCGTCTGCACGTTGCTGGTGTAATTGATGCCGCTGTCGATGATCCCGTACAGCGTCACGCTGCTTTGCGCCAGCGCGATCGCCGGCACCGAATTCAGTACAACCAAGCAAAATGAAAGCTTCTTCATCAATCGATCTCCTCTTTCGGTTATATATCCCGGCTCGCCGCCGGATTGCGCGTCATCGTGTCAATGGGTCTGGTTCACCACGTTCGACGGCGTGTCGTCGGCCGGCTGTTCGTGAACGCGAATGAAGAACGTCATCAGGAACGACACGACGAGCAGCGCCGCGAGAAACAGCAGCCCAGGCGTCGCGCTCTGCCCCGTTCCCTTGACGAAGCCGATCATGAACGGCCCGACGAAGCCGCCGAGGTTGCCGATCGAGTTGATCACCGCGATCGACACGGCCGCGGTCGAGCGGCTGAGAAACAGCGTCGGCAGCGCCCAGAACGGCGACTTGAACGCGTACAGGCCCGCGAGGCTCAGGCTGATCATCGCGATCGACACGTACGGGTTCGTCGACAGGCCCGCGCCGAGCAGCGCCGCGGCGGCCACCGCCAGCGGAATCGCCGAATGCAGGCGCCGTTCGCTGCGCCGGTCCGAACGACGCGACCACATGATCATCGCGACCGTCGCGACCACGTAAGGCACCGTCGCGATGAGCCCGATCTCGGTATGCGAGAGCTTCGACGAGAAGCCCTTGATGATCTGCGGCATCCAGTAACCGACGCCGAGGCTGCCGCACTGGTACACGAAGTAGATGAACGACAGGTACAGCACCTTCGGGTTCGTCATCGTCTTCAGCGAACCGAGGTGCTGCGCACGCGGCCGCGCCTTGCGGTCGTTGTCGAGTTCGTTCAGCAGCCACGCGCGCTCGGCAGGCGTGAGCCACTTCGCGTCGCCCGGGCGGTCCGTCAGGTACAGGAAACACAGGATCCCGCCGATCAGCGCGGGCGCGCCTTCGAGCACGAGCATCCAGCGCCAGCCGCTCCACTGGAACCAGTGGACGTGATCCATGATCCACGTCGAAAGCGGCGCGCCGATGATGTACGACACCGGGATCGCGGCCGTGAACAGCGCGACGGTCGTCGCGAGTTCCTTCGCACGGAACCAGTAGGTCAGGTACACGATGATGCCGGGGAAGAAGCCCGCTTCCGCCACGCCGAGCAGGAACCGCAGCACGTAGAGTTGCGTCGCGTCCTGCACGAATGCGGAGATCACCGACACGACACCCCACGTCACCAGGATCCGCGCGATCCACACGCGTGCGCCGAACTTGTTGAGCATCACGTTGCTGGGCACTTCGAACAGGAAATACCCGATGAAGAAGATGCCCGACGCGAAGCCGAACGCCTCGCTCGACAGCGCGAGCTCCTTGTTCATCTGCAACGCGGCATAGCCGATGTTCGCGCGGTCGAGATACGAAATGATGTAGAGGACGAACACGAACGGGATGATGCGCCACGCGATCTTGCGCACCAGCGCGCGTTCGTCGATAGGGGTTGCTTGATTCATGGTTGTCCACCGGCGGACCTGCCGCCGGCTGTCTCCTGATGGGGCGGGAAGGATTACGCGCGGTGTCCGGAAAACACCATGCAGACGGGGCTGCCCGACGCGACCGAGAAGCCGGTCGGCTTGAGGCGGCCCGTCGCGGCATCGATCGCGAACGCGACGATGCTGTCGCTGTCTTCGTTCAGCGCGTACATGAAGCGGCCGTCCGGCGTGCCGGTCATGAAGCGCGGCGTGCGGCCGCCGGCCGGTTCGGCCGCGACGAACAAGAGATGGCCGCTGGCCGGGTCGATGCGGAACACGGCGATGCTGTCGTCGCCGCGGTTCGATGCGTAGACGAAGCGCCCGGCCGGATCGACCTCGATCTCCGACGCGCGGCTGTTGCCGGTGTACGTGTCCGGCAGCGACGACACGATCTGCACCGGCGTCAGCGCGCCGTTCGACGACGTGTACCGATAGGTCGTGACGGTCGAGTCGAGTTCGTTGACGACATACGCGAGCGCGCCGTTCGGATGAAACGCGACGTGACGCGGGCCGGCCGTCTCGCGCGTGACGACGAATGCCGGATCGGCCGGCGCGAGCCGCCCGTCCTTGAACCGGAACGAGAACACGCGGTCGAGCCCCTTGTCCGGAACGATCACGAATTGCCCGGTCGGGTCGAACGGATTGAAGTGCGGCTTCGCCTGCTTCTGCTCGATGCGATGCGGGCCGATCGGGCCTTCGAGCGTGACGAGTTGCGTGACTTCCTGCAGCGTGCCGTCAGCCGCGATCGGCAGTACGGCAACGCTCGCGCCGATGTGATTCGACACGACGACATAGCGGCCGGTCGGATCGATCGCGAGATGCACGGGGTTCTTGCCTTGCGTGCTCTGGCGATTCAGGAACGTGAGCTTGCCGCTGGCCTTGTCGACCTTGAATGCGCTGATGTCGCTCAGGTCGCCGTGGACCGTATACAGGTGTTCGCCGTTCGCGCTCAACGCGAGGAACGACGGATTCACCAGATCCTTGACGAGCTGCACGAGTTCGAGCGCGCCCGTCCCGGCGTCGACGCGGTAGACGCTAATCCCGTCGCCGCGGGCGTTTCGTTCGCGCGTGGTGCGCGATCCGACATAAGCAAACATGGGTGTTTTTCCTTTCAAAGCCTTGTGTGATTCGTCTGCCGAAACCGGCCCGGCGGCCGCGCCGAGGATCGCGAGCGCACCGAGCGCCGCCGTGTGCCCTATCACGCGGCGACGCATCTGATCCGGACCGTTTTCGGCCGGGTCGTTGCCTGTTTTCGTCACGATCGTCTCCTGAATTGTTGTATCTCGGGTTAGCACTAGATTGCATTTTTACTTGTTAAAGTGCAAAAATACAGTCATGGAAAACACCAACTCCCCCTCGCAAGCCCGGTTGACGGTCGATGGCGCGACGTTTCGCTTCGTCGATCTCCCCGGCCAGTTCGGCGACACGCTGCGCACCCTGCCGGTCGTGCTGCGCCTGCTGCTCGAAAACGTGATCCGCAACACCGACGGCGACGAGCGGCGGCAGGCGGTCGACGCGATCGTCGACTGGACGCGCCGCGCCACCAGCGAGGCGGAGATCGCGTTCCAGCCGAATCGCGTGCTGATGCACGACACGACCAGCACGCCGGCGCTCGTCGACATCGCCGGGATGCGCGATGCACTGGCCGAAGCCGGCGCGGACCCGGCGTCGCTCAATCCGGTGCTGCCCGTCGATTCGTCGGTCGACCATTCGCTGGCCGTCGAGTACTTCGCGCAGCCGGACGCCGCGCCCCTGAACCTGAAGCTGGAACTGCGCCGCAACGCGGAGCGCTACCGGTTCCTGCGCTGGGCGTCGAAGGCGCTCACGGGCGTACGCATCCATCCGCCGGGCACGGGGATCATGCATACGATCAACCTCGAACAACTGGCGACGGTGGTCACGACGCTGGCGCGCGACGGCGAGCGCTGGGCCGTACCCGACACGCTGATCGGCACCGACAGCCACACGCCGATGATCAACGGCATCGGCGTGCTCGGCTGGGGCGTCGGCGGGCTCGAAGCGCAGACGGTGATGTTCGGGATGCCCGTGATGCAGCGCATTCCCGACGTGATCGGCGTGCGGCTGACGGGCGCATTGCGCGCGGGCGTGCTGGCGACCGATCTCGCGCTGACCGTCACGCAGCGGTTGCGTGCAATCGGCGTATCGGGAGAGTTCGTCGAGTTCTTCGGCCCGGGCGTGTCGACACTGCGCGCGGGCGAGCGCGCGGTGGTGGCGAACATGGCGCCCGAGTACGGCGCGACGACCGGCTTCTTCCCGGTCGACGGCAACACGCTCGACTACCTGCGTGCGACCGGCCGCAGCGAATCGGCGATCCGGCTCGTCGAAGCGTTCACGCGGCAAGCCGGCCTGTGGTTCGATCCGGATGCCGAGCCGCGCTACACGCGCACGATCGACATCGACCTCGCGTCGATCGGCATGCACGTCGCCGGGCCGCGCCGCCCGCAGGACCTGCTCGATCATTCGCAGACGGCCGCCGCGCTCGCGCCGCTCGCGTTCCATCCCGCGCTTCCGCATCCGTCGATGCCGAAGCATCCGGTCGCGATCGCCGCGATCACGAGCTGCACGAACACGTCCGATCCCGCGCTGCTGATCGCCGCGGGCCTCGTCGCGCGCAACGCGCGTGCGCTCGGGCTGAAGGTGCCGGCATGGGTCAAGACGTCGCTCGGTCCCGGTTCGCCCGCGGCGGCGGCCTATCTCGAACGGGCCGGGCTGATCGACGACCTGTCGGCGGTCGGCTTCGATATCGTCGGGTATGGCTGCACGACCTGCATCGGCAACTCAGGGCAACTGACCGAGCCGATCCGGGCGGCGCTCGCCGACGCGTCGATCCGGCCGGTCGCGATGCTGTCGGGCAACCGCAATTTCCCGGGGCGTATCCACCCGGATCTCGACCTCGGCTTCATCATGTCGCCGCCGCTCGTGATCGCGTTCGCGCTGGCCGGCGACGCCGAGATCGACGTGAGCCGCGATCCGCTGCAGCACACGGCCGACGGCCGGCCCGTCCATCTGCGCGACCTGTGGCCCACGCGCGAAGCCGTCGCCGAACTCACGGCCGCCGCCGCCGATTCGCACGACTATCCGCGTGCGTTCGCGCACGCCAGCGCGAACCCGGCATGGCACGACCTCGACGCGCCCGACAGCGCGCAATTCCCGTGGAATCCGGCCTCGACCGCGCTGCGCCGTCCGCCGTTCGCGTCGGCATCGCAGGGCAGCCAGCTCGGCACGTACAGCGCGTACCCGCTGCTCGTGCTCGGCGACGACGTGACGACCGATCACATCTCGCCCGCCAGCGCGATTCCGAAGGACAGCTTCGTCGCCGATTTCCTCGTGTCGCGCGGCGACGACCGCGACGACCTGAACGTGTTCGCGTCGCGGCGCGGCAACTGGGAAGTGATGATGCGGGCCGCGTTCTACAACCGGACCCTCGTGAACCGGCTGCGCGACGGCATGCCGGTCGCGCATACGCTGCACGTGCCGAGCGGCGATGTGTTGCCGATCTTCGAAGCGGCCGCGCGCTACGAACAGGAAGGCAATCCGGTCGTCCTCGTCGCCGGCGAGCGCTACGGCACGGGTTCGTCGCGCGACTGGGCCGCGAAAGGCCAGCGGCTGCTCGGCATTCGTGCGGTGCTGGCGGCAAGCTTCGAGCGCATCCACCGGTCGAACCTGATCGGGATGGGCATCCTGCCGCTGCGCTTCGCGGCGGGCACCCACCCCGACACGCTCGACCTGAAGCCAGGTGATAAGCTCGAGGTCGACGCGCCGGCCGATGCGCTGTCGCCGCGCTGCACGGTGCCCGTGCGCATCGTGCGCGCCGACGGTCGCGTCGAGCCCGTTGACGCGACGGCCGCGGTCGAGACCCGTCTCGAATGCGAGTTGCTGCGCTCGGGCGGCGTCATCCCGCTGATATTGCAGAAGAACCTGGCGACGCTGGAGGCTTGAGACCGAAGCCGCCCGCGGCGCCCCGAATGCCCACTCACATGATCGACCGCTCCATCGCGACCCAGATTGTCGAACTGATCAAGACGGAAGGACTGGACGTCGGCGCGCACCTGCCCGCGCAGATGCTCGCCGATCGCCTGCGCGTGTCCCGTTCACCCGTCAACGAAGCACTCGCGCTGCTGCACGAGAAAGGCATCCTGACGCGCGAGCGCAATCGCGGCTTCTTCGTCGCGAAGCCCGTGATCAAGCCGCTGTCGGACGTCGTCGACGAACTCGGGCTCGGCGAGGCCGACGTGATCACGAGCGTGTATTTCCGGATCGCGGACGATCGCCTGAAGGGCGAGCTGCCCGACGAGTTTTCGGAACAGCTGATCCGCACCCGCTACGGGCTGACCAATGCACAGCTCACCGCCGTGCTGGGGCGCATCGCGCAGGAGGGCTGGGCCGAGCGCAAGCCGGGCTACGGCTGGCAGTTCTCGCCGATGCTGACGACGCCCGACAGCCTGCTGAAATCGTACCGGCTGCGCCTCGCGCTCGAACCGGCCGCGCTGCTCGAGCCCGGCTACCGGCTCGAACCGAAGGTGCTCGAACGGTGCCGCGACGTCGAGAAGCACCTGCTCGCCGGCGGCATCGAGACCGATACCGCCGATCAGCTTCACGAGCGCGGCGTGCGATTCCACGAATCGCTCGTCGAGGCGTCGGGCAACAGCTTCTTCATCGACACGATCCGGCGCGTGAATCGCGTGCGCCGGCTGCTGTCGTACCGCTCGATGCAGGATCGCGAACGTTACGTCGAACATGCGAAGCAGCACCTGCACGTGCTCGAACTGCTCGAGCGCGAGCGCAACGAAGAAGCGTCCGAGGCACTGCGTCAGCACCTGCTGCATACGCTCGATGCGCTGTCGCGCATCAGTGCCATTCTCAAACCCTGAGCGCCCGCGCGACCGGCGCATCCGATTCCCCACGAGCTCCGTCATGACCCTCGACCCTTCCGTCCTCTCCGCGTTCACGCCGACCGGCAAGCTGCGCGCGTCGATCAATCTCGGCAACCCGATTCTCGCGAACCGCGACCCGGCCACCGGCGAGCCGTTCGGCGTGTCGATCGACCTCGCGCGCGCGTTCGCCGAGCGGCTGTCGGCCGAGCTCGAGCTCGTCGTGTTCGACGCCGCCGGCAAGTCCGTGCAGGCACTGACCGACGAGCGCGCCGATTTCGGTTTCTTCGCGGTCGATCCGCTGCGCGGCGAAACCGTCGCGTTCACCGAGCCCTACGTGCTGATCGAAGGCTTCTATCTCGTGCGCGACGATTCGCCGATCCGCGGCAATGCGGACGTCGACCAGCCGCACAACCGCGTGGCGGTCGGCAAGGGCAGTGCGTACGACCTGTTCCTCACGCGCGAGCTGAAAGCCGCGCAGATCGTGCGTGCGCCGACGTCGCCGGCCGTCGTGCCGACGTTCGTCGAACAGCAGCTCGAAGTCGCGGCCGGCGTGAAACAGCAGCTCGAAGCCGATGCGGCGAAGTCGACGGGCCTGCGCCTGCTCGACGAGCGCTTCATGGTGATCCGCCAGGCGATGGGCGTGCCGAAGAGCCGCGGCGAAGCGGCCGCCGCGTTGCTCGGCGCGTTCGTCGAGGAGATGAAGGCGTCGGGCTTCGTCGCGGAGTCGTTGCGTCGACACCGAATCACCGGAGCTTCGGTGGCACCACTGCGCTGACCGGCACATCGGCGACGACGCCGTGGCGGCCGCACAACTGTACCCCGACGTGGCCTCACCTTGCCCCGCTCAAAATCACCCACCTCCACGTCACATCAGCTAAGGAATGACCAAAAAAAGGAATCGTGCTGTAGTGGTAAGGTTCCATATGTTGCTGGCGCATTCATCAATTCGTTGCATCGACGGGTTGAGTCCACAGGCGACGCGAACAACTCTGTGCGAACGGACCAGGGACCGCAATCTGCGAGCCGAGCGCTCGACCAATCGGCCTACTCCAAAGGCAGATGTTGAAATTGATTCAGCCGGGCAAGCCGACGCAGAATGCGTATATCGAGCCGTTCAACGGCAAGTTCCGCGATGAATGCCTCAATGAGCACTGGTTCACAAGTCTCGCGCATGCTCGGGTGCTCATAGCGACGTGGCGTCGGGACTACAACGAGGAACGGCCGCATAGCGCGCTGAACTACCTGTCGCCAGCAGATTTTGCTGCGAAACACAGGGCAAAGCGATGCTCCTGCCGCTTTCCAGGCGCTGGTTTAAAGGGACTTTGCTAGAAGCCCAATGGCCCTATTGATGGGGGCAGGTCAGCCACGACTTCTATCGTCGTCAGGTCAAACCAACCGCGAAGCTGAACGCATCGTAATAAAACTTGTTTCTCGGATCAGTCGTTTCGCGACGCGCCCATTGCGCTTGCAGATCACCGCGTCGGGCTTTGAGTACGGTGTCAGCACGCACAGTCGAGGCAGACGACTGCAGGCCGACTCGATGGCATAGGTAGCGCATCCCGGCAAGCCGGATAATCTGTTCCGGTCGTGAATAGCAGCCGTCGAGACGACGCGCCACCGTCATGTGAACGAGATTTCGCATTCGATTCGGCAAAACACCGTTGCCGAAGAAAGCGCACAAATGATCCCAAACGGCAATGAATGTCTCGGGATTCCAGAAGCGCATCAAGGCACAGATAATCTCGTCGTCGCCGAGGTGGCCGATATACCTGGCGAGCACCTTGTCTTCCCTTGCTCCGAGTATGATCAATTGCAGCGTAGCCGCTCTGCGCTTGGATGACCGACTGGCGAACGCAACCTCTGGATTCATTTCACTTAGTGCGTCATTGACCAACTCACGAGTATTCGGCCCCGGCTGCGTATCCCGCAACAGCAGGCGGCCGAGATAGCTCGTCCCGGAGCTAACGCGGGACAGCAGCCTTGCGCGAAATGGACTTGCGGCGAGAAACTCAACGAGATGGCGCAATTTCAGCAAGCGATGCACATCGATCCGCATCAAAGCCTCGACACGATCGAATAGTGGGTCGAGACACGCGGCGTCGGCCAACAAGCGCTCGAGCGATTGATGAATTTGCTCGGCGTGTTGCTTGAGCAGCAGAAACGCGTTGTTGATATCGTCCGGTGAGGCAGAGGCGAGCCGCTCCCCGAACGAGCGCATCACATCATCGCGCAACAAGATCATTTTCATTGCGGTCGCCGCATCGGCCTCGGGCGTATCTGCCGGTTGCAGCAACTGCACGATGTCGTGAGGCGGCGCAAGCTTCACCGCCATCTCGAGTCGGACGGGGTTGGCTCCTAGATAGATAGAAACGAACTCAGCCTGACTTTCACCGGTTTTCCGGACGAAGCGAAGAAAGCTACCGGCGCCGTTGAGGAAATTTTCGTGACGATCGACGAACGCCTGCAGCAGCGCGCGCAAGTTTGATCGATACGCCCCGTTCAGCCCGGCACGCAAGTACAACTCATCGATCGTATGTGCAAAGCTGGGAGGAAACTCGTCGCTGAACTGCCAGATACGATCGTGCTTCAGTCGCAGGATTTCGGCAGCTTCCGTCACGCGGCCCGCCTCAATCAAGCGGCGTGAGATGAACGCGGCCTGAAATACATCCAGATCGAGAATGCGCTGCCATACTTCCTCGATCTCCCTGCCGTCAACCGAGTCCAGGATCAGATCCCCAAGTTTGTCGTGAGGCAGGGCAAAGCGAGCCGACGGCGCGTCGGGCGATACGATCCGCATGATCAATTCACGTTTCAGCAAGCTCGCAGGCTCGACTCCCCCAATGCTGCGCAATGAAGCGGGAATTTCAAGCTCGGCCAATTTTGCAATAGCTATCAGTACGTGCCGCTCCCCGTCGGGGAGATCCACGAGATAACGATTGTGGACGAAGGAAACCGCAGTATCGCGCGCGATCGTGGGTTTCATCCCGGCCTTGACACGATACATCTGATGTTGAATGGCCGACCCGAACAACACCAGGTCGGGCGCATGCTTGAGCCACCCATCGAGCTCAACAGTATTGGGTTCGGGCGGTGAAGATAGCGTCAATACCCGTCGCGCAAGGAGCCGGTACATCGCCAGCAAGTCGTCGCGTTCGACTACC
Source organism: Burkholderia sp. 10_S31 (assembly GCF_056930375.1). NCBI lineage: Bacteria > Pseudomonadati > Pseudomonadota > Betaproteobacteria > Burkholderiales > Burkholderiaceae > Burkholderia > Burkholderia sp. 10_S31. The sequence continues at coordinate 1,460,341 of NZ_JBXOWK010000001.1, read as the reverse complement.
AACGTCTCCGTGCCGATCTGCGCTCGCTCTGTTGCCGAGCGACACGCCAGTACTCCCGACGGAAAATTTCGGCCCAGCATAATCAGTCGCGGAGCCCCTCGCTCCAGCGCAGCGGCCAGTACCCGCGCGATTTCCTGGGCCGTCATCACGTGAACGTTGTCGATGACGAACAGCGTCTGCGTATCGGCGAACATCTCCATCGCTTCAACCACGTCCTTCGCGCTGCGGTCTGTTGCATAGTTTCGTGACCTCGCGTCCATGTAGTACCCATCGCAGGACGTTATGTCCATCCACTGATAAGCCAGGGCGATACCGATTGTGGTCTTGCCAACTCCACCCAGTCCGTCGAGTATCAGCAGCCGATGTCGATCCAGCATCGCGTAGGTTCGCTCGAGCCGCTTTGACGAAACGACCTGCCGGCCCCGATACTCGACATGCTTTGGACGTGTCGGCTCAAACTCCGGAATATCGACCACCCGTTCGAAACCATCGAGTCTGAGTGGCAGGCCGAGATCCCGAAGAATCGGCGCGTATTGGGTAGATCGGAGTTCCCGTACCAGTTGATCGATAAAGATAAATTCGATCTCGTCACGAGGGACACCGTGGCTAGCCAGCAGGTCCTTGTAATGATCCTCGTCCTTGGTCTTGCGCTTCTCGGACGCATTGGATTGCGCAATCAGCGCTTCGGCAGGCTTGAGTACGAAGAGCACATACGAGGCTACGCCCTCGAGCTTCTGCAAACGCTCGGCATCCTCCTGCTCAAGGTGCTTGCGCCAATCTCCGACCGTCGCCTCGACCACATGCAGCGTGGCCCCCTGCTTGGCATAGGCGTCCGGATAACCCTTGGTGGTCTGCAGATCAGCATTGCGACCCTGAGGACGAAGCCCCCGGTATCGCGACGGCGATCGAATCGCCAAGAAATCCTCGCCGATTTTTTGAAGAATCCCCGCTGCGGGCTTGCAACGCTCCTCCAGTCGATCCTGGATCGTACGCTCGCTGGGCAAGAAGCTCATATTCTGGTCGTAGTTGGGCTGATGACGGCCACGCGCAGTCCAACGCAGGCCCTTCGCGTTGTCATCACGCGAATAACGGCAATTTATCATCATCGAGCGCCTAGCGCCCTACGGATCGATCTGCTGTCGATACCCGAACAAACCGCCTGGAGTTTGATCGAAATCGGCATGATGAGCGGCCTTTTTCGCTGGCGCGTTCGTCCCGGCGTCAGGATTGGTACGCGACCGCGAAAGCGGTTCTTCAACGACGGGTTTAATCCGCCACGGCGACTTCAAAGCCTTAGCGCCCCAGCGCATCGCCATCAAAGACCGTACTTGCGCTTTCGATTCTTAAAGGCTGGCTCGGTGCCCTCAAGAATTTCAACGACAGTGCTCTTGATCAGTGGTGACTCAATACCGCCAGAGACGTAATTGAACGTATTGGTCGTCTTGTCTCGGGTGGCGCAAATGATTTGCTCGGCGTCGCAAACCACGGCCAAGTTCGGGTTGTGCGTCACCATGATGACTTGGCGCCGCTGCTTGGCTGCCTTGATGCATTTGACCAGCACCTTGAAGATGGTCTGGTTGTCCAAGTTCTCCTCGGGCTGGTCGATAATGATAGGGATGTCGTCCTTGTCTACAAGCAGGTAGAAAACCAGTAAGAGCAGCCCACGCTCGCCGGGCGAGAGCTGGCTGATCTCCTGCTGGTCGAATGTCAGCGAATACCTGGGCACCAAATAGCTCATGCCGTAGAGGTAGTCGAGTATGTCTTGGGGCTCGCCGCCCTTGCGGAGCTGATCGACGATCCGGGTCTCGCGGCCAGCGCCGGACTCGCGCCGGTCGAAGTGCAGCATGTCGTCAACGGTCTCGAGGAATTGCAACGTCGAGTCCACATTCCCGAAATTGACCTCCTTGAGCAGCCCGCGCATGAGGTGGTTACTCTCTTCCACGCCTGAGAAGCTGCCCCGCGACTGCCGATTGATGCGGGAGAAGAATTGCTCTTGGAAGTTCGACTCTTCAATGCGCACGTCAAAGTCCAATGGCAGGTGCATCTCCATCTGGGCTGCGGATTTGACGAACTGCTGCACCGGCTCATACAGCCGACGGTATTCCTCGACGGTCTTGCCGATCTGCTCATGGACCGCCCGGGCCAGCTCCACGCGGCCCGCGCGCAGAGTCGCAAGCTTTTCGGGCAGGGAGCCCAAGGATTCAATCTCGGCCTTGAACCACTCAATCGACTGCGGCTTGTCCTTGTTGCCGACAAGCTCCTCCTTGGTCTGCTCCCACTTGGCGACCTGATCCTTGAAAATGATGAACAAGCGCTGCTTCTCACCGAGCTTGCTCTTGATTTCAGCCATCGCCGTCTCGACCGCCTCGCGCCGCTTGGAGAGGCCCGTGGGTTCTTGATTGGCAAGCGCCGCGTCCACCTTGTCAATCGACTCTTTAGTAGCCTTGACCAGCGCGTCGATTTTCGTGGTGTCGATCTTCAACTCGACCACCTCCGAGGCCTTCAAGTTCGCGTCGACCTCGGCCAGCATGGGAGCCAGCTCAGCCACGAATTGATCATGGACCTTCTTGTGGTTGATGACCGCCTGGGCGACCCGGCTCAGAACGGCCTGGCGCTTGACATCGGATGCCCTCTTGTCGCGGAGCAACCTCTCCTCTTCGCGCAGCTTTTTGATGTCATCCTCGAAAGCCTGAATCTGCTCCGTGGCCGCCTTCGATTCTTCCTGCGCGACCTCCGACGCCGTGGGGTCTTCTACCTGTGTGGGTTTCGAGGCCACGAGGGAGTTGAACGCGGCGACCTTGGCGTCGAGTTGCTCTTGCAGAGTCTGCTTGAACTCCGGCGTGAGCCTGCGCTCGGCCTGCAAAATCTCGGAATTGGCTTTCGAGATTTCCTTTATGACTTGCTCGCGAGCACTGTCGATCTCAGCGACCTTGAAGTCGAGCAACTCGTCCATAGAGGTGTATCCCAGGCGGCCCTCTTCTGGGACGTGCGTGTAGATAATCTTGCGAAGCTCAGTGTCAAACGTCGCCGAGCCGCCGTCGCCGAGCTCGTTGCACAGCGTCTCAAGGTAGCTCTGAGGCAAATACTTCACCCGCTCCACGCTGGTCTCGGACGGGTCTTGGTCTAGTGGACGCTCGGACTCGGTGCCGTCTTGCCAGCCCAGCGCGCCGAGGAAGTGCTGCGCGAGCTTGTTCCTCGGACTGCGAAAGCGCGTGTCTTTGAGGAACGAAAAGCTCCTGAAGTTCTTGGTGTCGCCGGCCAACGCGGCGATGTCTGCCATCGCGCTCTTGCCACTGCCCTTGTTGCCGATGATTGCTACCAAGTCGTGGCTCAGCGGCATGTCCACGTTGAACCAAGTGTCGGCGAGCGGGGAGCCGGCCTTGCGGCCGATGCGGATTTTGGAGGCGTATTTCGTACGATTGGCGTCGACCAGCAAGCGCTTGGGCGGCGTGTCGCCGATGAAGACGCGGTCCTCGAATTCCGTGATGGCTTGGACGAGGCCGTCGAAAGTAGCGTCAGCCTTGATCCAAGTGAAGCAGTTTCCGACGCGATCCTTGTTCTCCGAGCTGCTTGGCGCGTGAGCGTCGGAGCAGTCGAGCAGCGTAGCTTTCACGTTGGACTCTAAGAGCTTCTTGCGGGCGGTGTCGTATGCGGCCGGATTGGCGGAGGCCGTGAAAACCAAGTCGGCCTGGTTGATAATGTTGCGCTTCTCGGCGATGGACTGGTCATCCCATTTGAGGTTGTCCCATTCCGTCTTGCCAACTGCGATCAGGTATTTGCCTGCAAAGTAGTGCTTATCAAGCGCCTCGAGAACCTTCTCCAGGCTCACGCACAAGTTGTTGAAGCCCTCCTGCAAATGCGGGGCGTAGTCCCCTCGTTTTTCAGGCGGCGCCGACTCTACGACCATCTTTCCAAGCTCGGACAAGCTGTCGCGGGTGATGACGCCTTTCCATTTGCCCTTCCAGTCGCTGGAGTCGGGGATCAGTTGGTAGCTTGGGGTCAGCGAATTGAGGAATTGCTGCTGGATGACCTCAGGATCCATCGCGTCGAAGATGACGTGCAAGTTGATGCGGTTCCAGCCGGACTGCGAGTAGGTACCATCCCTCTCCTTCTTGACCACCCCGGCGAACTTGTCCAAGCGCAGCTCGATGACGGGCAGCAGCAGGTCGATATTTTTGAGCCGGTTTTGCTCGAGCTTGGCTTTGCGCGCCCGCTCGTAGCCATCTATGAAGATGTAGTCGTTGATGCCGATGGCTTTGAACTCGGGTGGCAGGGCCTCGAGGTCTTGAAGGAAGGCCTCCCACGCATCGTCGTGGCTGGTGCCGGGGTAGTTGTGGACGACCGACAACGGAGTGTGGACGTGCAAGTCCCACTTTTTCCAAGTCGAGCCGGCAGGATCATTCGTCATCGGAGCCCCCTGAATTATTGACCGATGCAAGCTATAGTTTCTTCCTGATGCAAACCTTCTTCAAGGTACCAGCGTTAATTGAATACCAATTCGATTAATCTGGCCATAAGGCCTTCGGAAACGGCCGAGACGTGACCCTATCTTCCCGCATTTGATTCCCCGTTTAGACCGTGTCGATTTTCGATTGCGCCGGATCCTGATTGTCGTTGCTTCGCTTGGATCGCGGACGGAAGAATAGCTCATCTACCCTACGCTCGCCGATCGAGGTACGGTCAATGGATATAGCTTGTCGGGGTAGCTCTCGGCAGCGTAATCTGTATAAGGACCACTGTATCCAATGAGGTGATAAATGACTTGACATAGCAGCACCTGGACACCGTGGATCCGATCAAGTTGAGTCTGGTAGGTCGCCTCGTCGGGTCTCTCGAAGTCCGCGAGCTTGGGATGAACATGGGCATTACGCAGGTCCGTCCACCGTTCGATATACGCTTTTTCGACCTTCCCCTGCGACGCCAACCACGTGAGCCTTGCACGCGGCCCCGGGGGCTGCTCCAACATGCCGAGCAATCCATTCAATCGGTCCTTCACGTCTTTAAGCGCAGGTTCAGCGGCGACGAACTGTTTCACCAATTGGACCGCCCGCATGGCCTGCACCCTTTTCTCCGGATCGTCAGGTAACGCGACGAGGCTTGCGACTGCCTCCAGCGCAACCGAAACCCCCATCGCCCACGCATCGATCGAGTTGGCGCTCGCTTCACGCGCGTTATACAGGTGGTAGGCCAGTGGATTCCACTGTGTGGCGGGGCTACTTTCAACGACATACGTGAGATAGGCAGCAAACAGCTCCCACCCATGGTTTCGGTACGCCATGGAGACGTGCTTAATCGGTGGGCAAAAGTGCGGACGCTGTGACAGTCTCGCCGGTGAAATAAGCTCAAGCTGCTGAGCACCCGGCTCACAGGTCACCAGCGCCCTAAAAGTTGCCGTTCTGCCGGTGATGAACTGCAGTGCTTCCTGAATTCTCCAATGAAAGTCCGGAGGGAACGGCTTGTCCGCCGATGCCTCCACGACGCTGCGCCCCGATCCTTCGCGTACGTTCACCTTGAAGTGTGAGCCGCACGCGTCGAACTCCGCACTATCGACCACGTAGTGCTTGCCATCGCATTCCTCAACCTCACTCCATGCCATCAAGGGGACCGGGTGCTCTTCGAAAAAGTGCAACTCGAGGCAGTGGTCATGTTGGGGAAGCGCGGGCTCCGCCGTCAGTGCTTGCAAGCGACCGCTGACAAACTCCGGCTCACCAGCACTCATGTCCCAGGACGCATGGGGAAAGAATCGAGATGCACGTAGCTTCGTGCCGTCCTTGGCTTCAGCTTCGAGGCTAAAGAACGTTTCGTTGGGGTGAATCTTGCCGATATGGCTGAAATAGTTCTGCAGCGTGCTATGCGGCGTCGCGTTCTCGTGCTTTGCAACATAAAGCTTGTAGACGAGCACCCCATCCGAATTTTGCCGAATATAGCCTTTTCCTTCGTATCGCTCCCCGCTTTCCTTGTCCTGAGCCAGCACGATTCGCCTGCAATCGATGTCGATATTACCGAGCCGAAAGTCCTCGATCATCTTGTCTATGTTCATGGGCGGCGTCTTAATCTAGGGAAGGGGGAACCATTGCGGCGCGGTACAGCGGTCCTTCAAGCACTGACACAATCGCGCCCGTCACCATCGTCTTCCCGTGTTGAAATTCGTAGCTACTGCTAATGGTGTCTACGAGTCACTCTCGATGTCGATTCCGGACGTCGAACTGCGGTCATATCAGACCCCTCTGCCACGGCGACTGCATGGTCCCACAATGCGCAGCGTCGACGTCACCGCACTCAACCCGATGCCCACGCCGATGCACACGAGCCCGAGGTCCTGGAACCTGCCCCCTTGGAACACGAACTTCAACAACGCACCCGCCCCGAGCGCAGCCGCGGCATAAGCGAACTGTCGACCGTACTGAACCTGCCAGCCTTCGCGCGCGAGCTCCGCGAAAGTGCGGACGAACGGTTCGCTCCGGCGCTGCTCCTCATCGCGCAGCGCGCGCAAGTCTAGCGTGTGATCCGCCTCGGCAAACATGCGCGGCCTCGCTCGCCATTCGACGATGGCATGGCGAGCGAATGACTCGGACGGTACACCCTCGAGGTCACGCCAACGCACGGTGGGCACGCCGTACGCCGTAAGCAGGCGTTGCGTGAGCGCGGGGTGAGGCACTTGCTGGAGATAACGGCCATCCAGGATCGCGAACCACTCTTCCCGCTCATTCCCTGGCTTAACGAGGGTAAGCCGCTCCGGCGTCGGATAGCCGCGCCGCGTCACCCACGCGGCAATCGCTGATTCGCCGTGCATCCGCATGAACGCGACTCGATGCTTGCCTTCGTGCGCCCAAACAATCCCCAGCGGTTCCAGCCACTGGTAATCGGCACGCTCGAGCCCTGACACATCGAAATCGCGTGCGTAGCGCGCCCGCCGGCGCGCAATATCGTCACCGCGAATCGATTCCGGCCGCCCATTGATGTTGGCTCCGAGGACCAGCGTGGGATCGACAAATGCGCGAAATGGCCGGTCGAAGGCCGTGCTATGGCCGAGAAACGGGACGATGCGCTCGATGAACTCTCGACCGTCAAACGCACAGGTGCCGGTTGGACTGACAAACCAATCGTTGAGAAACAGCTGTCCGGTCGGCGTACGACTGAAGCGGTCCAGCGCGAGCTTGAGCTCAGCAAGTTCGCGGGCGATTGCCTCAAGCTCGCGAGGCACGTTGAGCGCAAGCGTGACAGGTGGCGCATCGGAGGCGCCCGGTGGCTGCAAAATCGGGGCGAAGGTACTCATCGCAGATCAGGCCTCCGGATTCGGCATGGTGCCAAGCGTCAGCGCCAACTGATCGTCTGGCACGAGATAGGTCCCGGTCACCGTACCGGCGACGCCATCCAGATCCGGGAAAAGCACCGCCCGGTTAATCCCAGCCGTCTGCAGTTGGCGGCGGATCGCACCAAACACGGCCGCTGGTATCCGCACGTAGCCGAGCCGCTTCTTGTAAGTCTGATTCGTGTCCAGCGACACATATTGCATGCCGAGCCCGTCGGGCTTGCCGCGATGGACGCTAAACCAGCCATCCTGCGCTGCGATGCGGCGCGACACATGGCGCGGCTTGAGAATCTTCGTTTCACCTATGTGCAGTGGGTCCTGACGTTCGTCGTCTGAAATCACGTCCGCCTCATCGCAGGCCAGCATCCAAACAGCTGCAGCAGGAGGCACCTGCCCCTCCGCGGGCTCGTCGGCGGGCTGCTTGATCGCAAACCACAGCGCTGCGAGTGCACTGCCAGACCAGTCCAGCAGTCGCGTCGGCATGGCGTGGTGCTGCGCGATCGCGAGCCAGTCGACTTCGGCGAGGTCGAGGGTCGACTCCAGATAAGGAATCGCTCGTTGCTTGAACTCCGCCAGCATGCGCGCCTCGGTGGTCGGCGTCGTGCACGCGTGTCGTGCAATGCCGGGCTTGAGAAGCCAGTTCTCGCTCCTCTGTCCGCGAAACAGATGGATGTTGTAGCCGAGGTCAGGCGTTCCCGAAACCCATCTGTCTACGTACTGCAGGAAGGTCGCGAGGTCACGCGCTTCGCCGAGATACTGAGCGGTCCGGTCTTTGATGTTGGTGGTCAGCATAGGTGCGGTAGGTCAGGCTGCGTCGACAAAAAGGATAAATCGGCCTGTCATTACGACCCACCTTGATCATCGAGACGGGCACGTGCCGCCGCAATCGATTGGTGCAGCTTCGCCTCCAGCATCTCGCGTGGCGGGAGCACCGTGAGGTACTCGGCCACGTGGATTCCGCTTTTGCCGAGTTCAAGCAATTCGATCTGCTCTTGCTTTTTCCCCGCACACAAGATGATGCCGATGGGCGGCGCCTCATCAGCCTCCTGCTCGTGCTTCGCAAGCCAGCGCAGGTACAACTCCATCTGACTCTTGTACTCAGCCTTGAAGGAACCCAGCTTCAATTCGATCGCGAAAAGGCGTTTGAGCTTGCGGTTGTAGAACAGCAGATCAAGATAGAAGTCGTCGTCGTCGATCGGCAGCCGCTTCTGGCGCGCGACGAATGTAAAGCCGGCGCCGAGCTCCAAGAGAAACTGTTCCATCTCGCGCAGAATCGCATCTTCGAGATCGCGCTCAAGGTAGTGATCGTTGATCCCGAGAAAGTCGAGGATGTACGGATCTTTCAGCACGAGATCGGGCGTCATCTGCTGCGCGTCACGCAGGTGCGCCACTTCGCGCCGGATCACTTCGTCGGGCTGGCGCGATAGCGCGCTGCGCTCGAACAACATCGACTGCATCCGCTCCTGCAACTGCCGCGACGACCAGCGCTCTAGGCGACAGAGTTCAATGTAGAAGTCGCGCTTGAGCGGGTCTTCGACGTACATCAACATCTTCAGATGGGTCCAGCTCAATTCTCTCCGCAGTGCGGAGAGAATTGACTCGTCCGGAAACACCTCGGCCGCGCGGACGCAATGGCGCAATTGCTGCTCGCTCCAACCCCGGCCGTATTCGGCTCTCAGTTGCCGGGCGAGCGCGGGGACGATCTGTTGTCCATAGCCCGCGCGCTCACCGCCCAGCACATCATCCCGGATGCGGCAACCAACTTGCCAATAAAGTAGGGTCAGTTCAGCATTGACGGCCGCCGCCGCTCGGGCGCGCGCCGAATCAATCATGCTGCGGATGTCGGTCAATAGGGATGCGGGGACGAGTTCGATCATCTTGTCAGGAATGGAGGGCTCGGCGGGCCGGCGCGCGCCAATAGGGGCCACGTTACCGGAATCTCAGCCACGGCGGAACCCTGCCGGACACTCCCCCAATTCTCTCCGCACCGCGGAGAGAATTCAGCCGCCGGCCCGCCGAGGCCCTTCCCTTTCACCACACTAAATGTGGTCGCTCGCAATTGAACCTCAGCACCTCCTGAGACGAAGTCGCCTCGCCAACAGCCCCGTCCGGATCGAAGAACATCCCGACCCGCGTGTGACGCAATGGCCAAAGAACCCGCCCACGGCACGTCGTCGCCCGCGCCAGAAATCCAAGGGCGCCGGAACGGTGATGGCACCGCTTTTCGATCGCCGCGGCGGGAGCGCCCAATCGCCCTTGGACAGGGTGCCACGCATGCGGGGTTTCGCCCATGTCCCGAAATGAAGGGTAACATAGCCCTTAATATGTTCCCCTTCAGTTCTTGCGCTTCGGACGCGACGTCAACGAAGGAGACTCTTTCGCAGGTGGCCCAAGCGAAAATTCTGGTCCGCGCAGTAACGTCACCACGCACGCCGATGTGCCCGATATTCTGGCGATGTTCAACGACTGCGGCATCCGACTAATGGCCGGCCGATCGCGCAATTGTGTAGACGTCTGCACTTTCCGCCCGCAAATCCGCTTTTCCAGCTGGCCTCCCCTAAACTGCCTCAAGATCCGTTCACTGCATCCTTGAACGCCTTCCCGGCACTGAACTTCACCGTCTTCGCTGCTGCGATCGCAATCTCCGCCCCGGTAGTCGGATTTCTACCTGTCCGAGCCGCACGTTCTCCTTGCGAGAACGAGCCAAAACCGACGAGTTGCACGCTGTCGCCCGCGCTAACCGCATGCGTGATGACGTCGAGTACGGCCTGGATGGCTTCGCTCGCGGCGACTTTGCTCAGACCGGCGTCGGCCGCGACAGCGTCAATGAGTTCCTGCTTATTCATGAGTCAACCTTGTTCGATGAATCGGGCTTGCACCCTACCGCATTAAGCCACAGCCGGCAAATCGAGAGCTTAATCAAAATTGGCGGTGCGTGCGGATCCGACGTGCTCGCCGAACATTCTTAGAGCGATATCCCGCGCACGCCTCTCCTCAGACCCCGGTCAATTCGCGGCATGGCATGCACCCGGCTCCCGGCTTCCCGCCCTTGACCCGCGACCGTAGCCGATAGCGGGCAGCCATCAAGGGGCTCGGGACCGTGTTGCCCGCACCCCTCCCTCGCCTTTTTCCTTGACGCCTGCCCGCTATCGGCTCCTCCAGTCGCACGGGCGGGAACCCGGGAGCCTGGCGGCAGCAAAGCCAACCCCGAGTTCCACCGGAAGGTATCCAGCCGCAACGGCAAGGCACGCCTTCTCGCCCGGTTTAGGTCCTCAACCTTGACTGGAGAACGCCATGCAACTCGCTTCCTCTTTCCATTACAGCGCCCCAATGCTGCGCGCGGATGCGCCGCTTTCCGACGATCAGATTCGCCGTGTGGCTCCGTCCATTTTCGCCGACGGCAAGCACGAAAGCCGTTCGGAACGCTACACATACATTCCCACCATCGACGTACTGCGCGGCCTGCGCAACGAAGGCTTTCAGCCGTTCATGATCTGCCAGACCCGCGTGCGCGATTCCGGCAAGCGCGAATTCACCAAGCACATGCTCCGCCTACGTCACACCGACCAGATCACCGGCGAGGAAGCCGACGAAATCGTGCTGTTGAACTCGCACGACGGCACCAGCAGCTATCAGATGCTTGCCGGCACATTCCGCTTTGTCTGTCAGAACGGCATGGTCGCCGGCGAGAACATCGCCGATATCCGCGTGCCGCACAAAGGCAACGTGGTGCAAAACGTGATCAATGGCGCGTTCGACGTACTCGACGGTTTCGATCTGATCCGCGAACAGAAAGACGGCATGCGCTCTGTAACGCTCGACCGCGACGAACAGCATGCGTTCGCCTGCTCCGCACTCGCGCTCCGCTACGACCCGACCGATGCCGACGCACCGGCACCCGTCAGCGAAAGCCAGTTGCTCGCCCCGCGCCGTTTCGAGGACCGCCGCGACGACCTCTGGACCGTCTTTAACCGTGTGCAGGAGAACCTGACCAAGGGTGGCCTGCACGGCCGGTCCCGCTCGGGCCGCGCGATGTCTACACGCCCAATCACCGGCATCGACCAGAACGTGAAGCTCAACCGCGCACTGTGGATGCTCGCGGATGCCATGCGCCAGTTGAAGGTGTAACGGCTTCGGGGCGGCGCACTTGCGTCGCCCTGCTGTCCGGCTTTGCGCCATGACGCCCGTCGGGTCACGTCCTGACGCATCCGCCCCTTACTGGCCCGGCATCTTCTTTCCTACTCTCAGGAGTCGATCATGCAAGCCCAATCTGTTGAAACCTCCATCGCCGCCGTTGGCGCTACGGAATTTGCCGCAATGCTCGAAACGAACTTCGGCAACGAACGACCAATCGTGACCGTGCCGTATGCCAGCCTGCAACGCTCGCCGCTGAACGTGCGGACCGAACCGCCATCCGGCATCGCCGGACTCGCGGCCAACGTCCGGGCCAAAGGGTTGCTGCAAAACCTCGTGGTCCACGAGATCAAGGGGACGCGCGGAAAACACCGCAAATATGGCGTCTGCGCGGGCCAGCGGCGCGAAGCCGCGCTCGACCTGCTGTTCGAGCAGAAACACATCGCCGCCGACTATCCAGTCCCGGTGCGCATCGTCAGCGAAGGTGAAGCGCTCGCAATTTCACTGATCGAGAACAGCGAACGCGAAGGACTCGATCCGTTCGACGTGCTGCGTGCCTATCGGATGCTGGCTGAGGAAGGCCGTAGCATCGACTACATTGCGGCTCTTTTTTCCGCCTCGCCTCTCACCATCAAACGGCGCATGAAGCTCGCCAATGTGTCGCCCAAGCTGCTGGCACTGCTGCGCGAAGATGCCATCACGCTCGACCAGCTTGCCGCGCTTGCGCTGGCGGACGATCACGACGCGCAGGAACACCTGTGGTTCGACGCCAACGAGTGGCAGCGTCAGCCGCATTATCTGCGGCAGGCGATCACGCATGCCGAGATCGATGCGAGTCGCAGCCGTCTCGTGTGCTTCGTCGGCCTTGACGCGTACGAGGCAGCGGGCGGCTATGTGCGTCGCGACCTGTTCAGCGACGACGAGCACGCGGGCTATATTGCCGATGCCGAACTGCTACAGCGCCTCGCCGCGCAGAAACTCGATACAGCCGCAGACACGGTGCGCGCCGAAGGCTGGGGCTGGGTCGAAACGCGCATCGAGCGCGACATGCTTGAACTGAACCGTTACGGCCGACTGCGTCCGAGTCAGCGCCTGTATACCGACGACGAGCAGCGCGAACTCGATACGCTCACTGCACAGCACGGCGAACTGACCGACAAGCTCGACGCGCTATCGGAGGACGACGATGACGCGTACGAAGAAGCAGAACGCCTCGACGCTGAAATCGAGGAGGTGGAAGCCGCGATCCACGCGTTCGCGAGTCGCACCGTCGTGTGGGACGCGCCACAGATGGCGGAAGCCGGTGCGTTCGTGATCGTCGGTCCGCAGGGCGAGCTCGTCATCGAGCGCGGCCTCGTGCGCCGCGAGAACAGCGCCGCGCTCGACGCGGCAGGCGCGACTGTGACCGACACCCCCGAAGCGAATGCTCCGGATACCGGAGACGCTCCGGCCAAGATCAAGCCCGTTCATAGTGCGATGCTGTGCCAGCGGCTCACCGCGCATCGCACCGCCGCCATCCACGCGGAACTGGTCGCACAGCCCACCGTGGCACTGGCGGCCCTGTTGCAACACTTGATTCCGCAAGCGCTACCCGAGCATTGCGGTCACGCCTGCGCGCCGCGCTATCTGACGCTCTCGGGAAACAACAATCGCGATAGTCTTCTGCGCGCGGCGGACGACCTACCGGTCAGCCCGGCGTGGAACACCATCGAGACGCAGCGAACGCGCTGGATTGGCGAGTTGCCGACGAACCGAACCGATCTGCTGCCGTGGTTGCTTGGGCAGGATGCGCATTCAACGCTGCTCGACCTCCTCGCGTTCTGCACCGGTACCCTGCTCGACGGGATCGCGCCATCAGAGGCGCCACATGCAATCAACGCGCTGGCCGACGCAGTGAATCTCGACATGGCCCGCTACTGGACGCCAACGCGCACGGCGTACTTCGACCATGTCAGCAAGGCACGCATCGCGGAAGTCGTGTCCGGTGCGGTCTCTCCCAAGGTCGCGGCCGATCTCGGCAAGATGAAAAAAGGTGACGCCGCGGCCGCCGCGGAACTGCGCCTCGCGAAGATCGCATGGCTGCCGGAAATCCTCACCGACCGCAAAGTTCCGGCGTCGCACTCGTGGGCCGTCCGTGATGACAACGATGACGAGGACGCTGATGCTGATGAGGACCCCGGTAATGACGGCAACCGCATCAACCATACGTCGCACGATGCCGAGCCGTCCATCAGAACCACCGAACCGCCGCCGTGGCCTTTCCCAACTACCGAGTCGGTAGCCGCTGCCCACACTGACCCGGACGTCGCGTAACGGCCGATCCTCATCCACGGACGCGACACGGTAGACGGCAGGATGCTTCACGGCCTGCCGTCTACTGACCTGCCGTGCACCGCTTGCCCTACCAAAGTCGACGCGTGGTGCCCCCACCATCCGTCCATCCAACCGCCCGTAACGAGCACCATCAGGCAGAGAACGACCCCGCCAGTCAGCCATAGACTGCACCTGGCCCATGCAAAACGTCGCTCCATCGCCGTGGACATCGCATCCACCCGCGCTGCCGCCGCGTCCACTGCCCGCCCGAATCTGTCGACCACCTCGTCCAGCCGTTTCCGCTGCTCGCGCCCCGAAACCGCCACTGCACCAATGAGCCGATTGCCCGCCGAGTGCGCGACCTGAGCGGTCAGCCTTGCGCTGAGCGTCGTCAGTGCCGCCTCATTGAGGTTTGCCAGCGCGTCCCGGTACCGGGCTTCATGTTCCTGTATCAGCTTTTCGGCCAACGTGATTGTCGCCTTGCACCGCTCCAGCGCGTCGCGGTGCTGCTGCATCAACGCATCGTTCGCGCCGCCGACTTCCCGCCGCGCCGCTTCGAAACTACCCTCGCTCGCCCATCGAATACGCTCCGGCATCGCCTCATACAGGCGCGCGTAGTATTCAAGTACCGCGATGATGGACCAGAGCGCGTCGTTGTCCTGGAGGTTTAGGACGCCAGACACCCGACGCATGCGGGCCAAACTCGCCTCGTCGGGCACCTCGCCGGAGACCTCCTGGAACAGGCGGATCAGTGGCTCGACTGGCCGTTTACGGCTCATCGCCCATTCCGGCGTTGTCCATCATCGTCGAGAACATCGTGTCGCATAACGCTCGCCAGCGCAGCTGCTCCGCCCGTTCGCCGATGTGCATCGCTTCCGACGCGGTGCGAATCGACATCCGCTGACTCCGTAGTTCATCCGCGACGCGATCCGCCAGATCCGGGAAGTCGAGGGTGCATCCTCGTGTTTCGATCGTTTTACGGAGCTGTGACGCCTGATACAGCGTGAACTTGTCCGGCGTACCGAAATGGCCGTTTCGCACGACGTGGATCGTTGCATCGGGAAACGTCGGACTGAACGCACGCAGTAGCTTCAGACTGTCGCGCTGCCGATTGATCACCCACGGTACGACGAGTTCGCGCCGCAGTTCGCCGAGCGTACTGGCCAGTGTCGCGCCAAACCGCGCGACACCCGTTTGACTGCGCGCCGCCGTGTTGACAACGATCGCCGCATCCCGGCGTTCATCGCAGAAGTTGACCAGACCGATCCAGCCTTCTGCTTCGTCCAGACTATAGGCAATGCACGGTACCTCATCCTGAATCGCTTTCATCACGTCGGGATTGGACGTATCGGTCTCGACCAGCGCGACGGGGAGATCACGGCGCTGGAGGTAGTCGGCCAGCGCGAGCGAGACAAAGCTCTTACCCACACCGCCCTTGCTGCCGCCCACCAGATAGATAGGGTAAGTCGTCGCCATACTTGTCCTCTACAGGTTCTCGGTGTCCGCCGCGATCGCGAATGAGAACGCGTCCTGAATCACCATGGCCCCCGGTTTGGTCATCGCTCGCCCGTTATCCTGGCGATCGCGATTCTCTACGTGGTCAACGCTCGGCGATTTCGCTCGCTTCGACTTCCTGACTCGCAGTGACGCACCATCCTGCCCCTGCGGGACGGCCCTTTCCGCACACCCGGCCTTATGATCTTTCGTAACCCGTCGCATCGCGTAGCGCAATGTGCTGGCGCTGATGTCAACGCCCTCTTCCGCTAGTTGCCGAACGATTTCTTCGAACGTATAGCCCTTCTGCTGCGCGCCACTGATATGCGGCCGCATCGCGCTTACCGCGTCACGCACCGTGACGTGATGCTCGTTCGCAGGCTTCGGTGGCAGCGCGTCGAGACGGCGAGCGACCGCGTCCCATTGCGCTTGGGTAAAGTGTTTTATGACCGGCATGATCCGTCTCGACACACTGCCTTGATGCCATCTTGCTGATGAGACCGATGGCCGTCAACGCCAGAAAACAAGCCGAACTTTGCGCATCGGATCGCATGGGAACGGGGCGGAATTGCATGGCACATGCGAAATATTTTTCGCCGTTGCGTACAGGCAACGCGAGCTTGCGATCGGCCATGCAGTAGCAAACGATTGGGCCCGGACGAATCTGATCATGTGAGCGATGCTCGAGGAGCTCAGTATTCTACCGATGCGACTTACTCGGCATCCGCGTCGCAGCCTACTTGTTGAGTTCGCGCTCGCATTGATGCCGTTACGTGTTCGACCAGCCGTTTTTGTTGCACCGTATATGACGCCCCCGATCGCTCATGTCGCTCACAACACTTCGCTTTCCTACGTCACGTGATCGATCGATTGACATGATGCAGCCCATGTCGTCCGCTGCTTTTTATTAGATGCGGGTCGTCTTGTTGCGCGAGATATGCACCCTTCCTGCGCGCGATGAATGCATCTTTTTGCAGCTGCGGCTGGATCTTTCTGCACGACCATACTGCATCGTGCGTGGGAATTGACGAACGACGAGATACAAGAACAAAAGACAAGGGACGGCAGGATAGGCTACCGCCGGTTTTAGGCGCCATCTCCATGCCGATTTCCTACCTCACGATTGCGCTACTACAACCGGTAGGCACCAGATGGAAAATCACTCGATATCAAGCGACATCGGACACCAAGTGTTCCCGCAAAGAGATGCAAAGGAATATGCGAACGGCGACCACGCTATAGCACTCATGCATGCCGCCTGGTGAGGCGGTCGCGCAGCAACTAGCTCTCGCCAAACCGAGCTCGTCGACACCTGGCACAGCGCCAGCACCTTCCGGCCCCGGCGAAATCTTTGTTCCAGCATGAGTAAATCAGCGTCAACAGCAACATGAAAAGCCGCTGTGAATCGAGATGGTTGCGTTCACGGCGTGACGGTCTATATTGAGGAGGGGGACTATTGATACATCGTCCCGCGCGACGAAATTCTTCCCATCGACCACAGAAACAACGCGAGCGGATCGACTATCTAAAGGAGTAGTCCGTGGGCCTTCTGAAACTTGCAATTATCTTTTGTACCGTCGTCGGGATTGCGAAGTGCATTCAACTCGTTAGTCGTCACTGCCATCGACAGTTCGGCAACGGCTTTTTCACGACGCGAGGATTCTGGCTTGCCGCGATCGGCATCAACTTCGTTTGGTGGGGATACATCGCATGGGAAACCGCACTACTGCATCATGAACGAACGTCAGGTGGCTTCATCCTCGCGGCAATGGGGCTTGCCACGATCATCTATTTAATCTATGAAAACGTCCGAAACACGGACCTGGCGTATGGTGTGGCCGGATCAGCCCTACAACTCACGTTGTTTTTCCCTGTTGCGTTATACGGCGCTCCACTCCTCGCGTTCGGCCTGCTCCTTCTGCTCTTCGCAGCATTCAAGGCTGGGCCAACGTGGTTTTTTGATCCGTGATATCGGCCAGACAATGCTTTCCGTTTATCTACGGCACGGCAGATATATACGTCATGCCCGTCCGATATCAACGTTCTATATGTGGTCCGGTCTCATCTGATCGATCTACACTATCCGGCAGCTGACGATTCTGCGGCTCGCGATCAGCATCGCGCCGGCGCCTCTCCACAGGCCGATCTCGTTGCACCGGCATGGATCCAACGAAATACGCCATTTCGACGGCCATCGCGCGATCCTCACGTGCATGCGACCTCGCCATCGCGTAGGCCATTTCGCGCCAGGCAGCAAATACACCGCCATGCGCCACCCATCCCGCGTCACGTTGTGCGTCGGTCGGTAGCAGCGCCCAATATCTCGGCGTTTCGCCGCGCGCGACCATATGAACGACAGCCGGCTTTGGATAGCGCCGCGTCACGCCACGCGCACGTCGAGGCGTCGCATTCGCTTCGACGCCGTGCTCTCGCAATTTCTCCGCAAAATGCTCACGCCAGCGCTGGAGATCCTTGTGGCGCGGATTCAAACGACGACCGTCCGGCCCACGTACCTGCACACTCAGGTGCACATGTGGATGCGCCTCGTCGTCGTGCGCCGCGAACACATACGCGCGTCCGTCGCCGAACTCGAGCGACGCGAAGCCCCGCGCCGCGTCCCGTACCGCCTGCCGATCCGTTCCCGGCGGCATCGACAGCAGGATATTGAAGACCTCGCGCCGCGTGCTGGTCTCCGGGATACCCCACCCGCCGAGTTGCCAGGTTTTCGCAAGATCGCGCAGTGCGTCCTTACCGGCAATACGGTCACCGTTCTGGTCTTCCAGCTCGATTCTGCCGCTACGAGAGATATAACGCAGATGTCGACGTACTGCTCCCATGCCCTGCGCGCTGGCCGCCTTGTTGGTAATCTTGACCATGACCTCCGGGGTACGCCCGAGCGTGCGAGTGACCTGAGCGCGCATACGCACGGCGGCGTCGCGAATGCCCACATGCGAGAGGCGCGACGCACGCGCATGTCGCAGCGGCTCCTGAAATAACCGATCGCCCCAATTGACCAGCATCGCATCGACGTAGACTTTCGGGTAAGGCATGTCAGCGGCTCCATCGATCAAGATTGGCGCGCACGATAGCCGCCGTTGCACGCAAGTGGTCGTCGATGCGTTTTTGCATGTCCGCCCAAGCGATCATCAGATCCTGACGCGTGAACTCCGTTTCACCCGTGCGCACAAGCCGGCCCAACAAGCGATTGATGCCGGCAAGCTGTTGATTAGACACAGACAGCATGCGCAGCTCGTATTCGCCCAACTGAGGTTCCCGTGTCAACTGCGCGCGAACTAGCGACACGACCCAGCGATTACCGCTCAGGCCCATCGCAGCCGCGCGGTGCTCAACCACGGTCAGTTCCGCAGCGGTCAGCCGAATTTCGACGCGACTACGTCGCTCCCCGACGACCGGCCTAGGCAAGCCCGGCATGGCCGCACCGTGCTCCGGACCTGTCTCGTCGCGAACGGCGGTTGCAATCAACTGGCGTGCCCCTTCGCCCGCCGTCAAACCGCGGCGTGCACACCAGTCGTCCCAGCGCGACCGGAATGCCCCCAGCTCGACACACAAACGCTCGCGCATGGCTACGATTTACCTCAACGGGATGGCGACGGCGGTGGCGGGTCGGCCGGCGTGCGGTCGATCTCACGAGCAGGCGTGCGTTCTGGAACGGAACGCTTGCGACGATCCCGACTCGATGGCGCCTTCGGATCGAAAACCTTCGGTGTCGGGAGTGGAATGCCTTCACGCTGAAACGCAACCAGCATGCGCTCGGCGCGCTGCTGCACGCGCGCTACGGAACGCTCGCTGAAACCCTGCTCGCGCATCGCTGCAGTCAGCACGGCGAGATGCAATGCACGTTCACTTTCCGGATATCGTGCGTCACGGCGATGCTGCTCCTGTGCGGCAACAGGCTCGGCGTGCGAATCGCCGGACCGGCTCTTGCCACCGGCCGAATTGTCAGCTTGAGGCTGAAAGTCGGTGGCAGTGCGGTCTCGCTGCACGACCTCCACCTGCCAGGTATTGCGATAGACGTCCTTCTGCTCTTCACCAATCGCCCTGCCTTCATCATCCAGGATCGGCGCCTGCACGGTAACGAGACGTTTGCCTAGATTTTCGAGTGTCACCGGCTGCCCGATCTGCGCATTCGCTTCGCGCACCGCACGCTCGAGATCGACACCCCACACCACTTGATCGACGCCTGCTTCGTCACGAAACACCACGTAATAGGAGTTGCTGCGTGCCGGATTGTGCTGATACGGTGCGCCGCCATGCTCTCGCAGTTCGCCGGCGTATCGCCGAGGGCCGTCGGCCTCGTCGTTGGTGACGTTGGGGCTTGCTTTCGGGATAGGCGATTCCGATGCCAACGCATCGACTGGCGCGGACGGACGGGGTCCGTTGGCGCTCACGCTCGGGTCGCCCCCAGGCGCAAACGATGCCACGGTCTGATCGTCTGTGCGCCTCTGCGCACCCGCCGCCGCTCCGGTACCGACATCCGCTACCATCTCGACACGATTGTTCAGTCGCGCCTGTCGGGCATCTGCCAGACGCGCTAAATCTGCCGCTTTCGGCTCATAGCCGCTCACTTCGATGCCGAGCAGCGTGCCTTGCAGCCACGCCTCGCTGCGGAATAACTCGTGGCCCGACACGCGAATACGCTGCCAGGATTTCGCCTGCACCATGTCGATCATCGACTCGACCACGTCCGGCCGGTTGTGCTCGGTCACGAGGTACGGCCCCAGATCCTCGAACGCAAGCTGATACGGGGCGTCCTTCAGGAAATACTGGTTGCCAGCGCGCAGGTAGCGCTTGCGCACGCGTTCGGGTGGCTGGTCGAGCGGAGAACGGATCCGATTCCCCTTGGCCGTTGCCTCGACCGGTGATCGGGTATCGGCCTGCTGCGGCGCGATGCCATCGTCACGGATCGCCTGATCCCGCAATCTCGCCCGCGCAGCATCGAACTCGCGTCGGCGCCGGGCGGATACGGTGCCCATCGCGGCCGAGTCCAGCCTGTCGCGCCGCTCGTCGGAGGCAACGGGGTCGCCACTGGCACCCGGCAGGTCCGGTTCGATCACATTGATGACCGGATCGGCCTCGTACGCAGAAGTTGTTTGAGCCATGTCACCACCTCGCATCCTCAAGACCGGCGTTGCACGTGAGCACCACACTGCTGTCCCTCATCGGTCGGGCGTCGAGTCTGCTTCACGCGACGCGTTCTGTTCGCGGGATTTCTCCAGTGCGGCCGCCCGCGCCTCCCGGATGCGTGCCCATGATTTCGCCTGCAACTGATCGAGCATGCCCTCCAGATTGGGGCTGAAATTCAACTCGCGGGCAGACTTCTTCAGCGAGCCGACCGCGCGTTCCAGCAGCTCGCGCGCGCGGTCCCACGGATAAACCTTGGCCTGAGCGCCGTCATAGCCGACCTGCAATTCGGACCCGTTCAGCCGCGCGTTCTCGTCCATCCACTTCAAACGTTCGGACACGAAGGTCATCTGATCCTTGCGGTGAAACACAACACTGCGCGTCGCGACTTCCTGAATCAGGTAGTGTTCCGTGTTGAACACCTCGCCGCGATACGGGCCACCGTTCTCACACGGTGCCGCCATCCTGAGGGGCGAGCCAAATCGGTGTTCGGCCAGTGCCTTAACCTCGCTCGGAACCTCACCCACGCCAAAGATCGGCTCGCCGACCGGCGGGCGCGACGATGCAAACCGGGGCGATTCGGCGGCCGGTGGTACCGCAACTGGCGAAGTACTGGAGGGAGAATCCGCTGAGGGCGATGCCGAAGCGGAACTACTGCCCGTTGGCGGCACATCCGGTGTAGCCTGTTCCGGTGCACTGCGCTTCGAGGACCGGCGACGCGGCTTGCCTCCCTCGTCAGCCAGTAGCTTTTCCTTGACGTTACTCATCGTGCTACCCTCCTCGCGTTCATCCGCCTCAACCAAGGTCATGTTGGATATGGCGGAAACAACCGCCTGACTCTCCACCGTCACTGCAGAGCGAACCGTGGCGCGCAGGTGTGCGCCGACCGCATCAAAGCCGGACAACACCGCCATGTCACTGAAATCGCTCGGCACCTTGTCGTCGATGTGCGCGTCGGCGGCAAACGCTGGCCACGCCACACGGGCCTGTGCCGCTTCCGCGGCCTGCCGGGCCTGTACCTCGCCACTGCCGCGTTCGCCCAAGACGATCAGCTCCGCATCGGGATACTGTTCACGCAGGCACTGCGCCACTAACCCCAGATTCCCGCTCGACAGCGCCGCCACCGCGAACCAGTCTGTCGCGCGCGCAGCGGCTAACGCCGTCGCCATGCCTTCTGCGATCAGGATCCGCGACGATTCCTCGGCCGGAACCAACATCGGCTCCGTCATCCAGTAGCCGCCCCTCTTCACGCCACCAGCCAGTGACGATTTCCGCCCGTGCTCGTCGACCAGTTCCAGCGTCGATATCGGCCCGTTCCAGACCGGCACGATCAGCACGCGCCCCGTCAGCGGTTGTTCCTCGCTGGCCGGCGCATAGCCGAGCAACGCGCGCAATTCCAGTGCATCCAGCTCGCGCAGCGTGTCCATCGGCGCAAGGTGTTTGCGCACGAGGTACGGGTGCTCCGGCCCGACCGGCCTCGCCCACTGCCAGATCGATACGGCCTCCTGAGCCACAGCCGCATGGCGCGCCTGCCGTTGCGCCTCCTCGCGCGCGCGTTGCGCCAGTACCTCCGGAGACGGCGCGATCACAGCGGTCGTGCGGTCCGGATAATTCGTCCGCTTCAGGTCGAAGCCATGCTGACGCGCCTGCCAGAACAACGTAGCCAGCGTCTTGCCACCCGACGCGCTGACCGAACGCCACGTGGTCCGGGCCGCGCGCTCGTTATAGTTGGCAGCCGTCCGGCTCCACGCATCCCAGAGCTCAAAACCCTCATCGCCAAATCCCTGCTTGAGGGCGAACGCCATGTCGACCCAGGTTTCGTAGTCGTCAGCGGGAATCACGGCAAGCGCGGCACGCGCACGATCCGCCTCATCCACGTATGGTTGCGTCATTGCCATCCTCCCATCACGCGCGGGCCGCTCGCGGCTGCGCGCCGCTTCGGCTCAACAAAATCGAGTTCGGCCACGTTAAGATCGTCGACACTCAGGTGACGTCTCGCCTGAGCTACCTGCCTGCCCGGGACACCCAGCAGCATGAAATGCCGTTCCACGTAGGCCACGGCCTCCTCCTCGCTGATGTCGGCAAGATTTGACGGAAGATCGCGCGGATCCCACGCTTGCAGCACCTCCAGGTAATCGGGCGGCAGATGGATGAGTTCCGCGCCGTCCGGATCGATCTCATCGGGACGCAGGTCGCGCAGCCGACGCTCGACCACCGCGCTGAAGTGGACCAGATTCATGGCCGGTACGGATGGCGCGACCACGACGCGCGATGAAAACTCGGGATCGCGCCAATAGCAGATCTTGTCGGCCAGGATTGGCTTGGTGTTTTCCAGCACGATGATTTCCTTGTCGTGCCCCAGCTCTTTCAGTTCCTGCGGTAGCAGCAGCGGGCGACGCTGCTCCGACACACTTTCGCTCGATGCGCCCCGGCCGCCGAAGAATGCGTTGGACCGGCTCACACTGCGCGAGAGGTCCGTGAACGTGCCGAGCATTTCCGAATAGTCGTTTGCGTCCTTCTGCTCGCGCGGCGCATAGAGGATCTGCATCGCGTGGTTCGTGATGAAAGTACGCGCGTCGGCTCGCCCGTAGACGGACTCGAGTTGCGCAATCGACTGGACGATCGACAGCAGACGCAGGTTGTAGCCCGCCATATAGGCGACCGCGCGTGCAATGATGTGAATCTTCCCGATCGAAGTCATCTCGTCGAGCAGCACCAGGCACTGGAATTTCAGCGCCGGATCGGCTTCGGGCAACTGCTTCGTGTTCAGGTTGACGAGCTGCGAGAACACGAGGTTTACGAGCAACGCCGCCTCAGACAAATGGTCGGGCGTGATGCCCAAATAGACCGACATGCGACGGCGGCGCACATCGCGCAGATCGAAATCGTTCGCACTGGTCGCCGCGTCGACGATCGGATTGGCCCAAATCGTGAGCGGCGCGTTGAACGTCGCCAGCACACTGGCCAGCACCTTGTCGTCGTTCGACAGGAAACGGTTCAACGCATCGACACATGGCCCAGAAAGAAGATCGCGATACCGGACCAGTGCGCGCTGCAAGTAGGTTTTCACCGGCATGCCATTGCCCGACGACTGCCGCAGCACTTCGCCCATCGTGACCGGAAAATCGGGGACCGATGCGCCCTTGCCGGCCCGATGCGCGTCATGCCATTCGCACAGCAGGAGCACGATGCCGAGAAACAAGTTTCTCGCCTGGTCCTTCCAGAAATCGTCGTGGCCACCCGGCGGATAGAGCGCGTAGCCAATCGCCAGGATGTCGCCCACTCGGAATAAACCATCAGAGATTGCCGACAGCGGATTGTAACGATGCGTGCAGCCGTCTTCGGCGAACGGATTGAAGAGGTACACGTCCTGTCCGTGGGCCCGACGGAAACCGGCCGTGGCCGCATAGTTTTCCTGCTTGACGTCGAGCGCTACCACCGAATCGGGAAAGGTGAGCAGATTCGGGATCACCACGCCGACGCCCTTCCCGGAGCGTGCGGGTGCCGCAAGCAGCACGAATTGCTGGCCGACAAACCGCAGGTAGCGACCGCGCCATGTCCCCACAACAATCGCCGGCAAGGTATCGAGATGGGAGCGCGTCATCACAGCAACCCAGCCTGACGAATTTCCGTCTCGTTCGCAAAGCGCGCGCTACCATAGAGACGACGTCGACTCACGCTCGCCCGTAGTGCATGGATGCCTAATACCGGCCCACCCAAGGACACAAGCGTGCCCAAGAGCGCCGCCCCCACCAGCCTGCGACCGACATTCGGCATCATCCCGTCTCGCCACGCCAGCGCCGCATCGAGCCAACCCCACAATCCCGCTTGCAGCGGATTCATCCTCAGACTGGCATACAGGACGAACGATGCAAGCCAGAGCGACGCTGCCAGTCCAACTATCAGGCAAGCCAACACGACCAATGTCATGACGGCCGTTCGGGTGTGTTGAAGCGAAGAGGAAGACGGGTGGTTCATCGCCGCTGCCTATACGAACGCGGTGCGTGCCTTGCGCACCGGATCGAACCAGACTTCCGTCATGCCCCACTGCCTGCCGCTCTGCTCGCCCACAGCATTGAAGATCGGGCGTGACTCCAAATGTGCGACGACATCGATGGTGAGAAACAGCAGGCGCTTGAGCGCGGCATCATCCCAGGCGGCAGCCTCAGGATGTTCCTTCGCCATTAGCGCGAAGCGTTCGATCGCCACCGTCGCATTGGGTGCGTGGTAGCTCGTGATCGAACCCGCGTGCCCGGTTGTCAGGAGCTTCAAGAAGTCGTACGCTTCGGCACCGCGCAACTCGGCGAGCAACACGCGATCCGGGCGCATGCGCATCGCGCTCGCGATCAGATCGGCAGGCGTCACACGCGCCTGGCCATGTCCGCCCTTGCTGTACAGCAGGTGGACGCAGTTCTCAATGTGTCGGATGAACAGTTCGCGGACGTCCTCGATCGTCACGATCCGCTCGGTTCTCGGGATCAATCGGCAAAGAGTCTTCATGAAGCTTGTCTTGCCGGAGCCCGTATTGCCGACCACCGCGATGTTGAGCCGACCCGTGACTGCACCCGCGAAAAACGCGCCCCAATCCCGCGCATCCAGATACTGAACGAGGCGTCGATCATCGGCAGGTAGTCCGGGCAAAGCGGTGTCCAGCCCATCGGGGCGATGCCAGACCGTATCGTCAAACAGCCCGTCGTCCCGATAAGCCTCGAGTGTCTTCTCGCGCGCGGACGGCCGACGGATCGTCACCGACACGGTTCGCGACAGGACGACCGGCGGCACTACGATCTGGATGCGTCCGTCCCCCGGCAGTAGTGCCGACAATATCGGATGCTGGGCCGAGATTTCCTGACTGGTCAGCGTGGCCACCGCCACGGCAAACGACATCAACCGGTCGAAATCGAGATCCT
This sequence comes from Burkholderia sp. 10_S31, assembly GCF_056930375.1. Taxonomy (NCBI): domain Bacteria; kingdom Pseudomonadati; phylum Pseudomonadota; class Betaproteobacteria; order Burkholderiales; family Burkholderiaceae; genus Burkholderia; species Burkholderia sp. 10_S31. The sequence continues at coordinate 1,435,036 of NZ_JBXOWK010000001.1, read as the reverse complement.
GACAATCATGGCCGTGCCAACCGAGCGCGTTCTCGGTGAGCACACGTTGCGGCCGATTGATCACCAGTTCCGTCACGTCGGGATCATCGAGCAGTGGCGCGAAAGGGCGCATCAGCTCGCGCACCGACGCGTCGTCGGGCAGTCGGGCCAGGACTGAATCACGAGTCGAATCCAGCATTTGCGCGAGCGGTGTCATCGTATGCCCTCCGGCTGCAGGGCATACACCGATCCGAAGTCCAGATCGCGCGCGACGACGATCGTAAATTCCGTGGCCTGGTTCTGGGTGAGCGTCGGCGGGATATTGATCGTGCTGTCCAGCACGCGCGTGGCCATGTCATTGCCCTGCTGTTGCGTGCTCTGGAATACCACCGATCCGTTAGTGTTGCCGCCGCGGGTCGACAGATAGCCGATCGCGTCCTGGCTGAGGCCGAGCAGCATCGCCGCGCCGATGCGCTGGCGCCAATGGTTGTCCACGTAGCCATCGACGCCCATCCGGCCGAGCGCGTCGGCCGCCGGCGAGTCGATCTCAACCGTAACGCCGTGAGGCGTCTTGATGCGGGCCGACAGTACGAACACCCGCGTCTGACCCGGTGCCGGGTTCGAGCGATACTGGCTATTGATCTGTGAACCGCGCTCGATCAGTACCACGCGGCCATCGTCGGAATACACGTTTTTCGTCACCGTGCAGGTCGAAATGCCTGCCTCGGTCGAATCGAAAGCCGTGTCGCCTACACAGTCGATCTTCGCGCCCTGCGCGAGTACCAGACTCCGATTGCCGAGCGTCCCGGCCTGTACACGTGGCGTGACGGTCGGCGTCAGTGCCTGGGCGAGCGTGCTACCAGCCTGCCCCGATCGTTGAGCTAACGCCCCTGCCCCACTGCTTATGCCGGCAGTAACTGAGGACGCCGAGCCTACCATCCCGCCCGGTTCCGGCACGCCGGGTACCGCCCCGGCTGACTCCTGTCCGCCACCCGTTGCGAGCAATGGCGCATCGTAGTAGCTGCGAGGTGCCGCAGCGCGTACAGGGCGAGCAGACGCCGACCCACCTGATGTCGACGGGGGGCGAACTGCAGCCGCGCTTGCAACGAACGGAGCCGAGGCGGCACTTCCAGCAGCCGACGCCGGCAGATCCTTGAACACGCGCCCCTGAGAAGATGTGCCGGCCATCGAATCGCGCCGCGCTTTCGCTTCGGCATCGTGCCGCGCGAGGAAACCGTGCACAGTCCAGACTGCGCCCACGCCAACGACCAGGACGATCACGACCGGCGTCAGCCACCAGGCGCGTGAGCGCGCACCACGGTATTGCCCCAGCGCCGGCATACCACGATCCGCAGCAGTACGCGATGCACCTTCGTTCTGGCTGCGCCCAAGGGCATCGTCGGGCTCAACTGCATTGCGCGGAGATTCGTCATTCATCGCGACGGCTCCGCAGAATGCGCTTCACCCCGTTGACCGTCGTGCCATCACGGGGCGGCACACCGTCCATGTCGTAAGCGTCATTCCAGATTCCAACGACCTCTTTCGCGAGCCGCAGCACGAAACGCTTTGCAACCTCGTGCACGACGATCGTGTCACCGTCGACGTGCTTGTCGACCACGCTTTCCGTACCGTCGTCAGCCACGCGAGAGATCGCCGGCATGCGTCGGTTGTTCGGGATACGCAGATACGTAAAGCGCCCGTCGTCCCAGGCCGCAGTCGGTGCGATGTCGTCGGCGTTCGGCATGACCTGCATTGAATACCGTGCGTTACGCACGACCGCCGGCTGTGCAAGGCGCTTCGCGACCAGCTCGACGTCCGATTCCCCACGTGCTTGCTTCGCCAGGTCGTCCGGATAGACGAAGCTCACGCGATACATCACGCGATCGTTGCCGAATCGTGCCTTGAGCGGGAGCACCACCAGATCGAAGCTGTAGCTGCGACGGTCAGTACGAATCTCTAGATTGGAGTCGTGTGCGGTGAGTTGCGGCTTCAGGTATACGTCGTGATCGCCCTTGTTCGCGACCATCTGCCAGCCGTCCCGGTCTCCGGGTGCAACAACCAGGATGTGCTCATGCGGATCGAGTGCAATGTGTGTGGCAAAGCCGCGCTGCGCTTCCACACGCACTACGTCGTCCGCGCGATAGATCACCTGACGAACGCGCGAGTCGTCGTTCCACCCAGGCAGATCGAACGCGTAGGTCGTACTCGAGAGCAGCCAAGCAGCGAGCACCATAGCTAAAGCAAGCGCTCTCATGGCGTGCCCCCAACATTCGAGGCTGCAGCAGCCGCCGGCGGTGTATATTCCGCATCCCGGCTATAGGCGGTGACCTTGAAGCCGAACGGGTTGGCAATCGCCGTGCTCTCGCGTGTGAAAACGGGTGGACGGTACGTATACACCAGCGTGATCACGAAACGCTGTGTGGGCTCGCCATGGGCCTCGCCGTTCTTGAACGACGTGCGTTCGACGTGCACGACCGCATGGCCAGGTTCGTCGGGCGGCAGCGTGATCGATAGAATCCGGATGCGCCGCTCGACACCAGGCCCCAACTGCCGATCCAGTGCATCGGGGCCACTATAGATGCCTCGATAATCACGTGCGACGGCGTCATCGCTCATCGTCAGCACGCTGTCGTAGTCCATCTGCAGCAGCCCCCAGGCGTAGCGCTCACGGGCGCGTACATAGGTTTCGACCCAGTGCTTGTCCTGGATTTCTTTCGTATGCACATGGCGGGCGTCGAGCACGTCAATCACCTGAGATTCGCCCGTCAGGCGATCGACCTCGATCGGCAGGGGAACGACGCGATAGAACGGCACCATGACGGCGAGGGCCGCGGTACTAAGCACGGCAACGCCAATCGCCGCATAGGCGACATGCCATGCGCGCCGCTCGGAGCACTCTAGCAAATGGGTCAGCGACGCCTCGATATCGAGTACGCGGCCGTAGTCATGCGACGCGTTCATGCTCGATCTCCGGCATCCGGCGAATCGGACTCGTTCGGAGCGGTCGGCATCGTCGTTGGCATATCCGGCACGGGCGGCACGCGGTTGACGGGCACACGGTGCAGACCGTCCGGCAACACCGGTTTCGGCGGCCCACTGCTGCAGGCGGTCAGACCGCAGGCAAGGCACCCGGCCAATGTCAGCGAAGTCAGCATCGACATGGGATCGCCTCAGTTTCCGAAAGACGCCGGCACCATCTGATCCTGCAGCCGGTTGGTCTTGCCCGCCCGGCTCAGCACCAGTTCACTTTGCTGCTCGGCTACGAGCTTGTCCTCCGTCTCGGCCAGCATGCGAAAGAGCTGCAGTTTGGTCATCTCGTTGCCGACCGCCGTGAATTCGGTCTGAATACGCGCCTGCAATTCCGCGACGCCCTTCGGATCCTGCGTCGCGTTGATCTGTTGCGCGAGACTTTGGATCTGGTCCAGCTCCTGCAGCTCGGTCTGGTATGCCTGCAGGCCGAACGCCTTGTCCTGGTAGGGTTTGTTGAGCGTGCGCCGGCACAACTGCTGATCCACCCCGGTTTGGTCTTCGCAGTCGTAGACCTGACTGGCCGAGCGCAATGCTTGCGCACTGCCCGTCAGGCCCGCGTAGCCGCCGTTCTGGATCGCGGTATAGACGCTCTGCCAGTTCGACGGCAACGAGTTGGCGACGACCGGATTGCTCAGAAGCGTGCCGAAACCGCGTGAACCAATCGTCGACTGATAGATCTGCATTTCTTGCTGCACTTGCTGCTTGAGTTGGCCCACGGTGGCAATGGCCTGCACAACGTTCCGCGCGTCGTAAACCGGGATCCCCTGCGCGTGAGCGCCAGCGCACTGCGTCGCACACACGAATGCGACAGTGATCCATTTGCTTCGCCCATTCATGGTCATTACCTCCTGGTCAGCTGTCCTGCTGGCCCAAATTCGCGCGCGCAGCGCGCTGGTAAGCTGGTGCCCCGTCGCCGCCCGCCCCAAATCTCCCGCCCGAACCCGTCCGATCGCGAATTTCGCCACCGGAGGGCGGGCCTCGTCCGTTACGGCTAAACGCCCGCCCGATCGCCGTGACGAGGCTTCGCGATGCCATGCCAGCCACAAACGCGCCGAAACCCGACAGCGTGGCGCCGCCAGACAAGCCCGCTGCAACCGAAGGCAACTGCCAACCGACCATCGCGAGGAACACCCCGGTCGCAAAGAGCCCAATCGCGGCAGCCGCCGCGGCGGCATCGTCTAGGGAGGCGGAAACGGCTTGCATCAGGGCTGACGAACCGTCACCGGGTGAACCGCCCGTCGCGTGGAAAGAAGTGAGATCGGCCGAAAACGCCGTGAGCGCCATGCCAAGGAAGGCAGCAACCAGAACCTGTAGCAACGCGTAATTGGCAACCTTCGCGGTCCACGCCTCGAAAAATCGCGCAGTGGGCGCAAACGCGGCGCACGCGATAAAGATCGGACCCAGTCCGAGCACGAGATCGAGCAGCATCCTCGCCATCACGACCTCGAAGGCCAGCACGATCAAAAAGATGGACCCGCCGAGCGCAGCAATGAGGCCGCAAAGGAAATCCCCAATCGCGGCGGCCAGACCGCTCGGACTGATTCCCTCATGCGTCGCCTTGTTGAAGTAGGCGTCCATCACGAGGTCCACCTGTTGGTCGTAGCAGTCGAGTGTCTGGTAAATGCTGGTCGCGGCACCCTGTCCGGTCACGGTGCTGCCGTTAGCCGACCCGCATCCCGGATTGCCCCCACCCGTCGTGTTCGCCGCGTTCTGGATTGTCTGGGCCAGCCCGGCCGTCGCGCCGTTGACGGCTGTGACGACCTGCTGCTGGTAGATCCCGGCGCTCAGCGCGAACGCGAGCGTGATCGACACTTTCAGCCCTCGCCAGGCAAAGGCCGGCACCGCCTCGTGGGCTTCGCCGCGCACCACCGCGAGACCATAGGCCAGCACCCAGATCGTGATGCCCGTGGTGACGACCGGCACGAGCGCTCCGGAAAGCGCCGACGATACGGTCGTAACGTAGGTCGACATGCCGTTTTCGAGTGTGCCCCCTACGGCGGTAAAGAGGCCACTCATCGCGCACCTCCCGGCACGGGTGCTGGTGACAAGCGCGAGCTCGCCTGTGCCGCCCGGCGCTTCGTTAGTCGGTCATGAAAAACGGGCAGCCAGTCTTTCGGCATATCTCCGACTTCGGCACGGATCGCATCGAGCAGTTCGACGTTGTCGGTCGTGCCGGACAGGACATCGAGCACATCGCCAAGCCCTGCGAGATCGAGTCGGCCGATCGCGGAGCGATGGCCCTGCTTGACGAGGAACAAGCGGCTGTTCTCGCCCAGGTTGCGCACAATATTGAATTCGGCCTCGGTCAGCTTGAAGCCATGCACGTAATCGTCGTAGTCGGCGCGCGGATTCGGCAGGAAGAAAAAGGTCGCGCTCTGCTCGATCAGCGCACTTGCGATTTCGCTTCGCAATACGTCGGCCGGCGACTGGGTATCAAAAATCCCCAGCCCGTTCTGCTTGCGGATTGTCTTCTGCTTGCTCTTCGCAAAATCCGTGAAGACTGGATCGCCGAGCCGCTTCCAGAACTCGGTCATCACATAGATGAAACGTCGCCCGTCGATCAGGTTTTCGGTCCGGTGCAGCAGGTACATCGTCACCGGCGTCGACACCTCAGGGTCGTCCAGCAACTCGGTGTCATCGAAGCCAAACAGTTTCGCGTGCGAGAGATCGATGCGGTCCGTCGGGTTGTCGAGTACCCACCCCAGACGTCCGCCCGCACACCATTTGGCCAGTCGCGCATGCAGGCTGTTTTCGCCTACGTTCGGGAGAAGCTGCCGTACCATCGACAGACGGCGCAGGGACTTGTTCATACGCGCAACCTCTCGTACGGCACGTGAGATGTCGAGTTCGTCCTTTGCAGACAATGGCTCGCCGACGTCGACGAGCTTGCGCACGAGGCGCTCCCAGAAATCGATCACCGGCTCATCCGGTTCCATCTGGAACGCATTCAGCTCGGTGGGTTCGCCGCGACGGAACACGGTATAGGTGCCGCCCATCGCACGGATCGCGATCTCCGTGCCGCGATCCTTGTCGAACAACACCGCCGTCAGGTCGTACTTGGTCGCCATCGCGAGCAAGAACAGCTCGAGCACCGTCTTGCCGGCTCCTGCCCGGCCGATGATCTGCGTGTTGGCGAGTGCCTTCTCGTCGAGTGAGTCCTGCTTATCCGGTGTTGCGTGGAAGTTCAGATAGAGCGGCTGGCCGCTCGGTGTCTTGACGATCGTGATTGCCTCGCCCCACGGATTGCCTTCGCGCTTTCCGGTCGCGAAGTTGTGCAGGCTTGCCAGACCGCAAAAATTGCGCGACGTGAGCTTCGCTTCGCGCGGTCGATAGCGCCAGTTGGCCGGTAGTTGCGCAAACCAGGCCGTGTCAGCCACGAGATCGATCAATGCTGTCTGGAACCCAGCATCGGCCAGTTGCGTTCGTGCCTTCGCGACACTGCGAGACACTTCATTCAGCGAGTCACCGAGCACCGACAGCGAATAGTGATACTCGCCAAGAACGAAATTTCCGTTGATCAGATCATCGAGCGCGCGGTCGATCGCGTCGACCTGAGACAGCGCAACGTCCTCACCGGCGATAAGCTGATTGCGCTGCCGCTCCAACGCCTCCTTCGCCGTCGGTTTATCCAGAATCGTGAAGCTCTGTGTCTCGATATATTCGAAGTCGCCGTACAGCAGGCCATTGAGCATGCCCGGTTCAGTGTCTTCCGGATAATCCTTGAGGTCGAGCATCGCCGCGAACCGCGTTGCCGTCGGCATGCGAATCTCGATTTTCTCGGCACCAACAAAGAGCCGCGAAATCGGTAGGGCCTCGCGAATCGTCCCGGTCGGCACGGGCTCAGGCTCCCAGACTCCGTTGACCAGATATCCGAGCAGTTCCAGCGCTGACGAATAGCGGCGCAAAGTGGCCACGATGGGACTCGGCCGGCGATAGACACCAAGTGCGACCGGTTCATAGGGTTTCAGGCTGGATTCGACCTGGGCAGCGAGTTCCGACATCATCTTCAGTGCGTCGAGCTGATCGCGCCGAATATCGTCGCGCGTGCGGCGTGCCGCATGGCTGAAGACACGCCCGAGGCGGGTGCGGTTGGGCCGGTAGACCACCGTCAAATACAACTCGTTGGCCATCATCCGATAGCCGGCAAAACTCGCGTAGTAGCGCGTCGCCAGGTCCTCGCAGAAGCGGTTGTCGTACTGCGTCGAGAATCGGTCCGACACCCGTCGGCGCAGACGATGCGACCACAGCGCCACATGGCCGCCCGCCAATCCGCGCACAAATTGGTTGAACCCATCATGTCGCGCGAGGATGTCGGCGGGATCGGCCGCCTCAAACGCAATGCCGGCTATCTTCCAGATCTGCAGGTAGTCGCCTTCTCTCGTCTTGATGACGTGGTCGGTTACATGCGTCGAGTATGGGATATAGCCGGCAAGCGGCACTTCCCGGCTCGCGACGGATCCGACATGCGATTTGCGCGGCATGTCATGCCCTCCTCTTCAGGCGTACCGGCACATAGGCATGTACACCCCAGAAGCGGCGATTGCCCTGACGCAGCGCCATGCGAACGCGTCGCACGTGCTGGGCAAGCCGTTGATCGTCATGGCGCGTCGTCACCCGCATCGCGACGAATACCGGAATCATCAAAAAGAGGATCGCGACACCCAGCACAGGGCTGGCCAGCAGTGCCCAGATCGCTGGGATCAGCATGCCGCCGCCGACCATCAGGAAGGGCACCAGCGGCACACCCCAGAGCATCGCGGGACGCGTGCAGCCTTTGAATATGGGATCCTTGAGCGAATGCATGGTTCGGCGCCCCCGGATCAGCTCGACGGAATCAGCATGCCGGCAATGACAGTCGCGCAACCGACGAATAGACCGCCGATAAACACGTTCGCGATATCACCGAACCGGGCGTGCTGGAACATCATCCGAAAGCCCGCCCAGATGATGGAAATCGAACAGATCACGCCCCCGACGCTCAGCAGCGTCGTCTGGATCGTGTTGAGCAGCGTATTGACCTGCGAGAGTTGTGCGCAGGCCGGAGACGCGAACATCAGGGACGATGTGGCGAGAATGATCGTCAGCGCCGTCTTGCGGTCAGACAGCAATCGCATCATCATTCCAGCCAATCTCCACCATTTAAATCGCATTCCTAAACACATGTTCGGATCCTGTTCGATATATCGCTGTCTATTTCGTCAACGGCGAGTTAGAACACCACCGCGCTACTGTTCGGTTTGAGCCGCTCCTGGGTGTCGGGCGAAGCGGCGTTCACCCCATCACGGTCCCGCCGCGATAGCTTCCGAACCTCAGGTTCAGAACCCGGAGCGCGAATCGGCGCTGCAGAATCCATCGATACGACCGGAATAGGTGCAATTTCGGGAACGAGCGAATCCGAGGAGGCTTGCGCCGCCGCGTTCTCCACGACACGCCGGACGTAGCCTGTCTGGTAGCCGGTCGAGAAATTGCCGCTCGCATAGCAGGAAAGGCTCGCGCGTAGTGCAGCCTGTACATCAGCCTGATAATCGGTCCGTGCGTGGAACTTTCCGGTCGTCACGGCCGCTGTAAAGCAGCGGTGGAGAATGGCGGCGCCTGCTGCCAGGTTGCGACAAGGCTCGAATGCGTTCTTAGCGGTCAGGCCATAGGTCGGCCAGTTCGCTCGATTCACCTGCGCGAGCCCGACACTGAAATTCCAGCCGCCCGCCTCCAACGCGCGCACCGTCGCGACCGCTTCGGCCATATTCGATGGCTGTCGACGAAGCTGCCCGTGAACGATGCCGATCGCGTAGGGATTGAATCCCGATTCGGTGCGCACGATCGCCGCCATCGTGACCGGGGCGATCTGCGGCGCGCAATAGTGCACGAGCGACAAGAAATCGAGCGGCATTATCGTTCTCCCTCTCCTGAGCGACCGACCTGCTGCAGGCGATGCACGGTCGACGTCGCGGGATACTGGGCGAAACGTGTATTGTTGCGTGCTGCTCCGTTCAGCATGCCAACCGTGGCAAGATCACAGGTTGGAACAGGATCGCCGTCTCGCAGCGCGGCCCATAGTCTCTCGATTGGCGGCACGCATTCGGCGTACTGCTCCGGGCCACCGGGATTAGACAGACACAACCTCACCTGACAACCCCAATCGTCCGCTCGTGCAACGTCGGACCACGCCATCGACACGCCAAGCGCGACCGCAAGCGACAGTACGCGACGCCACACGTTTTGTCGCACGTCCGAAGGCAACGCGGAATTACGCATGGCACACCTCGACTATTTCCGACTGTAATGCCGGTTCATGCGCAGAGAAGAGTCGACGAGCGAGCACATCGAAACACCCTCGCATGGCTTGCGATTCGCGATTGGCTGCCAAGTCGACCGAACCGAGGTCCAAAATCGAGACTCCGTTCGCCTGCGCCTGCGAGATAGTGTCGAGCCGAGGTAGCAATAGATGGCCGCTTGGACTCTGATCATGCGGAACAAGCCAGGCGGCTATGCAGGCCTCGAGCCGCTTGAATCGAGTCTCCTGCAGCAGGCTCGTCTCGACGCAGTTGGGCACGATGCCGATAAAGCACAAGGAGGGATTGAGCCGAGCTCGGACGCTACGCACGCCATTGCTGCCATTGACGAATTCGACCACCTGCTCGAGCGTGTCAGGCGACAACAGGACGGGACTGATCAGCGCATCCACGAGCGCCGCTGCACAAATGGCTCGCGAATCAGGCCACGGCGAACTATCGATCAGACATACGTCAAACAACGGCGCGACTTGGGACAGTAGATGTCGCAAGTTGGCGTAGCAACGCGCGCCGACCGGATCGTCTCGATACGCAATACCCGCAATGGCGTCCGCAGCAAGCACGCCAATGCAGGATCCAGCCGAATCGGGCAGTCTGTCAGACCTAACATTGAGCGACCCGCACTTCGTCAACCGTGCGCTTGTGCCGCGTGTAAGCGAAATGGCACTACGCGCCGGCTCGGCCAGATCAACCACCAACACACGATATCCACACACAAGACGAAGATAATGAGCGAACTGACACACCAATGTCGTTCTGCCTGTCCCACCATGGGCCGAAGCCACCAGAAGCGATTTCATGGCCGTCATTCCTCGGATGAGGCTCCGAGCATCGACGTCTCTTCATGGAGAAAGAGCTTGCGGCACGTGGAAGGGCACGAAGTGTTCAACAGGCATTGTGGATACCACGCCAGAAAACAAAAAAGCCTGCGATTGCAGGCTTTCTCACGAGCGCTACGGCACATTCCGCCATCACACAAACATCAATGCTACGGGGCCGCTAACGCGTACTCGGTCGTGCTGCGCACGTTGACCGGATCAGATTGTTGGCTTCACTGTAGGCCAGCCGGCACGCCGATTCAAGAGCCGACATGCGTCAACGAGATGGCACGATATCCCTATCATTCCGTGGAGCTTCTCGCTGTTCCTATATTTATTTCGCGGTCGGGGTGAACGCGATCTTACCCACGGCTGACCTACACGAGGCGAGCGCGACTCATGCCACACAAGCGCCCGTACGATGGAAGTCGTCGAACATTCTTCCCGCGAATGTCACTGTTGGATCTCGCCTTCTGCAAGGGCACGAGCAAGCGCGGACTGTGCCGCATGGAGTTCCAGATCGAAATGTTGACGCGGATGGCGGGCAATCTTCAGCCGTCGACACACGACCTCTCGACTCGCATGCCAGAGATAGACCATTCGCAAAAGGTCCCGATTTCGGGGCGTCAGTGTTCGCCAAGCTCGGGTCACATACTCGGCATCAACGGGATCATGGGCGCCACGATTTGACTGCCCCCAGTTGCGAAGACGCTCATCAAGCGATGGTGGCGGCTTATCGTTTTTCATCGCTGCCGTCCTGCTCTTCAGGTTCGCGCGCCTGCGACGCTCGATATCGTGCAGGATCTGCCAAGAACTGTTCGATATCGGCCGCCCGCCACCCTACCATTCGCCCGCCAAGCGCAATCGCGCGGGGAAAAGTTCCGTCTTGCATGCGCTTGTAGATCGTCGACCTCGATAGCCCAGTGCACTGCTCGACCTGTCGTCGGCGCAAGATTGTCCGCGTTCCGTCACCATTCCAAGACATGATTCGCCCTCCATATTCGGCACAAACGTGGCCGGAAGTGAAGAGCATTCAAGCAGCGAAAATGATGATGGACCAAACCCGTCGTATCGACGGGACATCCCGTCGGTTCAGCGCGGAATCCCAGCGGAATTCGCGGATGGTATGACCGAGGCGCGGTGCGAGGTCATCGCGCGTTGATGCAATGTCCCCGCGGCGGCCGACTTCGCAACGTCCCCAGAGGCAGGGAGGGTGATTTCCGGGTGCTCTACGCGAGACTCGTCTGTCTCACGACGCCGCGCTCGACGCCGTAATGGGTGACGCGAGCTGCCCCGTCATCAGTCGTTGGAGCTTTTCCCAGGCAGCGCAGTACCTGTGCATCGGCACGGCCGCCAACTGTTCGTCATGAACAACCAAGATCTGCTCGATCGTGGACTGCTCGCGATCGAGCAACAGCCAAGCTGCACCCTGCTCCGCACGAGCAATGCATGCATCCAAAGCGGCCTCGGCTTGCCGATACATACTCAAATCCGCGCCCGGTCCGGTCTCGCTGCGCATATAAAACGCGAGATAGACGACCCGGATCAGACAACTGATTTGCTCTTCTCCTCCATGTCCGGCCCGCACCGCGGCCAGCGCCATATGATTTTCGAGGGACAGCGCACGGACCTTCGCGGTCGGCAATGGCAGGAGATCGCCTTTCGTAAGCGGCTTGCGACCCAAGCGTCGGACTTTCGGCAAAACCATGAGCCATGAAGTGTTCATAATGATGTTGGGACATGATACCGCGAGCCTCACATCAAGCCGAACGCAAGCCGCCGTCTCAAACTCCAGCGAGCGCTAGGCCGAAGGCCGGATACCCACTCCGGCGATGTTCGGCTCTAACGGTTCAGTGCTGCTCAGAACTTGACCCGCATCCCGGCACCCACGCTGTTGCCGGTCGACACACCTGTGATCGTGTCATAACGCCAAGCTGCATACACATCGGTCCGCTTCGACAACGGGTAGTCGTAGCCCAACGCAAGCGTCGACCAACGGATATGATCGCCTACCGACGGCCGCCGCCGCGTTCCCGCCCATGACATCAGTACGCTTCCTAACCCTATCCGAACGCTTGCCCCGAGCTGCACTGTATCGTCCGTGACGTGATTGTTGTTGTCCACGCGCTCGTACTGGGCGAACAGCTTGACCACACGCAACCGATACGCGCTGCCGACCATCCATGCGGTCTGCGCGGTGGCGCCGTTGAGAAACAGCGAAGCCGTATGCAAACTCTGCACGGCGGCCGTCGCCGAAAATGGACCGGCGAAGTACAACACGTTCGCGCTGTAGTTGGCCTGCCCGGCATGGCCGGCAACGCCGGCATTGCTGTACAGCAGGCTTCCGGACAGACCGGCAACCTCAGGGGTCTGATAAAGAAGCGAATTATCGATCGCCGTATCGCTCTGGAGTGACGCCGCACCCATGGCCGAGCCAAGGAAACTATGTACGACAATCGGCGAGAAGACGAACGAATTGCCGAACGGATTGAACAGCAGCGTCGACACGAACAGTGGCGCGGTATTGCGCCCCAGCGTCAACTCTCCGAAATGCCCGCTCAGACCAACGAAGGCATTTCGCCCAAAAAATGACTGTCCAGGAAACGAGCCGACCTGGCCGCCGTTGATGCGATAAAAGCTCTCGAGCGTGAAGATGGCCTTCATACCCCCGCCCAGATCTTCCTTACCGGACATCCCCCAATACGAAGTCGTCATCCCGCCAGAACCGACTTGCCACGCATTGCCGGCTGCACCGGCGGGATGCACTTCGCCAACGAAAGCGTCCGCTAGCCCATACAGCGAGACCGATGATTGCGCATGCGCGATCCCGGCACAGGTGCACATGCCCAACATCACTGCCAACTTACCCGCGCTTCCCCGAAATCTTCTTACCTGCATGACGTCTCCTTCCTCTTTGTGATTGTTTATTCGTGTCGTGCCGTCTTGGAATCGACACGGTTCAGTCCGGTCGCACACGCGCGAGCGGTCTACCGCTGTCGGCCAGTGCGATCGCCACCACGATCTCGTTCGGCGCTGGCGCATCGGCGAGCGTGAGCGATACCGTGTCGAAGTGGTCAAAGCTCCACATATCGGTGCTGCCGTGCAACGGAACGTCCACGCAGGTCCCTGGCGCACCGCGCTTGGTGACTGACGGGATCAACGACGTGGCGCCGGGCAAGCTCTCGCGCATGGCCTTGCCCATGCGGGGATGCAAGATCGCCGCCGCACATTCGAGCGGTACCTCGCTGCCCACAAGCGCGGCCTTGCCGTAGGCCTGAATTGCCGATGGCGGGACATCCAGCGCCCATCGCGCGCGGCCCGTGAGCAACGTGCCGAGTTCAGCGCCCAGTTCATAGAGCGACTCAAGCGTCGCAAGCGGCTCATCCGCTCGCCAGCCGTCGAGCCGCAGGACCGCTGCCGCGACGACTTGTCGACGCGGCGGATCGACCGGTACGTGTAGTTCTGCGCGTCGCTCGACCAGATGGACCAGAATCTTTGCAATAGGCGGATTCACGTGGGCACCTCCGTGTCCTCGATCCGATCCCGGATCGCCTCAGGCGGAGCCGGAAACGGGCCACGTGCGCACTCGTATGTCCGTGCCGCGCGCAGCACCAGCGCATCTCCGCCCGACGGGCCGATGATCTGTAGGCCCGTCGGTAACCCGCCCGGCAGACCACACGGCACGCTCGCCGCCGGCAAGCCGGTCTGGTTACACCACGACGTCAACGGCGGCGCCATGCGCGAGTGCTCGGGCCGCCCCTGCGCGAGCGGCGGGGCACAATGGAATGTCGGCGTGAGCAGTAGGTCGTAGTCTTCAAAGAACGCGGCCATCGCGACCGTGAGCGCGTGGCGCGCCTGAAGCGCATCGACGAAGGTCGAAGTGGGGACGCTATCGCCCGCCTCGGCCAGCGCACACACATCCGGATCGAGCTGCGGCCGCGCCGAGGGAGGAAGCTGCCGGGCCCTTTGTGCAAAGAAGACGGCCCACTGGATTGCGTGCATGCGGCTCTCCAGATAGCCGTCAAGCGGCTTCACAGCCGTTTCCTCGACATGTGCCCCGAGCGCCTCGAACAGGCCCATCGCCTGACGGACGCTCGAGGTGATGTCGGGCTCGACCTGTACGCCCGCAGGCGCAGGGCAATAGGCAATGCGCAACCCGGCGATGCCATCATCCAGACCGATACGCAGATCGGGACAAGCAGAAGCAAGACTTCGCGCATCGCTCTGGCGCGCCATCACGGTCAGCATCAGTGCCGCGTCGCTGACGCAGCGCGCGATCGGCCCGAGCGTCGATAGGTGCGTCCAACTCACCGCCGTACCAGCTGGCACCCGGTTGAACGACGGTTTCATTCCGACCACCCCGCTCCAGCAGGCTGGGACGCGGATCGAGCCGCCGCCGTCGGTAGCCAGCGACAACGGCCCCATGCCAAGCGCAACCGCTACAGCTGATCCACCGCTGCTCCCGCCGGACGTGAAACGCCGGTCCCACGGGTTACGAGTAATGCCGGTGAGCGGGCTGTCCGTGACGATCTTGTTGCCAAACTCCGAGGTCGTGGTCTTGCCGAACAGCAGCGCGCCGGCCTGTCGCAATCGCGCTACCGCGGGTGCATCATCGGCCTCCGGCGCACCGGGTGACGTGAGCGATCCGTATCGGGTAGGCAGTCCGCGCACGGCGACGAGGTCCTTGACCGAGACCGGCACGCCATCCAGCAATCCACATGGCTCCCCGCGCATCCAGCGTTGCTCCGACTCGCGTGCGGCGGCCAGCGCGCTGTCCTCGTCGAGACTGCACACGCCGTTAACAAGGGGATTGAAGAGCGCGACCCGGTCCAGAACCGCGCAAATAACCTCGACGGGCGAGAACGAGCGGCGCCGGTAGCCGATCATGAGCTGTTCGACGTTCATTCCGAGTACGTCATTCATATGTAATCCTTAGTAATTGAGCGAAATTAGAACGCGTTGGATTGCCTCATGCCTATCCCTCGCACTGCGGTGGAATCGGTCCGGCCGAGTCCAACACCGCGAAACTATCGTCCGACAGTGCCCTGCCGATACGGGTTTGGCACAACACATGGTCGCCGTCCCGGCTCACGCCCGCCTTGCCACGCGGCAGATTCAACGAAACACTCGGCAGTGCGGCTTTCACGCGGGCAACGTCGATGCTGCCGGCCGCCTTGACCGCCGCTGCAAACAGGCGAAGTCCTGCATACGTGCACTCGCCGTGCGGTAGCACCACGGCCAACTGCCCTAACCGGGGGTCGTGAGGGCCAGCTTCATGTGCCGTGTAGCGCGCGAGAAAGTCCCGGTTCTCCGGGTTGTCGACGCTCATGAAATACGAGGACACGCCGATGATCCCGGTCGACGCGCCGGTGGTTGCGATCGACAGCGACTCGTGCGCAATGTCAGTCACCAGTTGCGGTTTCATGCCGAACGAGCGGTACTGCTTGACGAAGGTGACCGGGTCGTCGCCGATGCTGTGCCAGACGATCTGAGGACGCTGGCTTGCGATCTGCTGCAGCACCGCACCATAATCGCGTGTGCCGAACGGCAACCAATACACGTTGGGAAACTGCCCGCCGTAACGCTTCACCGCAGCCTGAAGCGCGGGCACCAGCACCTTGCGGTTGCTGCCAATGTCCGAGACCACCGCGCAGACCGTGCGACCACCCGTGCGCATTAGCCAATCGATCAGTGGGTCGACGCGCTGGTTGACAGTCAGCCCCGTAGTGAACAGATTCGGATCGCACCGCCCCTCGTCGAAGTTCGGGTAGATCACAAGCCGCCCAGCGGACTTGGCGGCCTGCATCGCTGCTTCGCGCTCGGAGGGTAGCACCATGCCGGTCAGGACCGCGACCTCATCGCGCATCAACAGTTGCCGGGCCTTCTGCAGCGTCACGGCGGTGGACATCTGGGTATCCTCGACGCTCAGTTGCAACGGACGCCCCAGCAATCCACCGGCGGCGTTGATTTCGTCGACGGCCAACTGCGCGCAGTTGCGGTTGGTCTCACCCACGCGGGTGAGCGGACCGCTCAGCGGTGCAAGCAAGCCAATCTTGAGCGGCGTGGTGGCCCGTACCAGCGATGGCATAGCGGAAGTGGTGAGTGCGCCGACGGCACTGAAAAAGGCGGTTCGTGTAAAGGCACGGCGGTTCATCATGTTCTTCATTGGGTGGAGTTCAGGTTGGAATGCGTCGAATGTAGTGAAGAGATTGAAGACGTGTCAGACTCGGCGGCCGGCGACAGGTATTGCGCCAACGGATGAGCCACCGCAGCACCGCTTCGCGGCTCGATGCGGCCGGCATGAGCAACTCGCCCGTTCTTAAGCACGATGCACCGCTGCGCGCTGCGCAGCACGAGATCGAGGTTCTGCTCGACCAGGAGCACGGCGAGCTGCGATCTGCGGCACAACTTTGGGATGACCTCGCCGATCAGCTCGACCAGATTCGGCTGCACACCGTCGGACGGTTCGTCCAGCAACAGCAGTTTCGGCCGACCGCACAGCGCGCGGGCAATCGCGAGCACCTGTTGCTCACCGCCGGACAGCGTGCCGCCGTGCTGCGAGAGTCGGGATTTGAGAATGGGGAAATATTCGAACACCTCGTCGAGAATCGCCCCACCACCCGCAGCCTGCGTGCCCATCATGAGGTTCTCGCGCACGGTCAGCTTGGGAAAAATCCAGCGCCCCTGAGGAACCAATCCGATGCCGCGTCGAGCGATCGCATGGGTGCGCAAGCCGTTGATGGGTTGCCCCTGAAACTGCACGTCGCCTGTCACGCGTGGCAGCAATCCCATGATCGCTTTGACCAGGGTCGTCTTGCCCACGCCATTACAGCCGAGCACGCCAACAACTTCGTTTGACCCGACGTCGAGGTTGAGTTGATGCAGCACTGCAACGTCGCCATATCCGGCAGATAGATTCTCAATGTGTAGCATGACCCGCTCCCTGACCGAGATAGATGCGCCGGATTTCTTCATCGCGCGCGATGTCCGCATAGGAGCCTCGTCGAACGATCTGGCCGCGGTGCATGACCCAGGTCTCGCACCGTAGCGCCTCGACAAAGCTCAGGTCGTGCTCGATCGCGAGTACCGCGCAGCGCTCGCGCAGACGATGAATCAGGCATACGAGCCGCTGCGCATCGGCGACCGACAGGCCAGCGGCCGGTTCATCGAGCAAGAGCAACGCGGGTTGGCACATCATCGCCATACCGATCTCCAGCCACTGGCGTTCACCATGCGGCAGGGTCATCGCACATAAGTTGGTCTGGTCCGACAGTCCTATCTCGTCCAGAATGGCGTCCGGGTCCGGCATCGGCGTGTCCCGGAACGAGGCGACGCCGAGCCCCGCGACGACGAGGTTCTCGCGCACACTCATTGAAAGAAATGTGTTCGTGCCTTGAAACTTGCGAACCACGCCACGTCGGCAGAATCGGTGCATCGGCCGACCCGTCATACGCTCACCGGCGAGATACAACTCTCCGGCCCCCGGCGCGATCGCGCCGGACAACAGCCCGACCAAAGTGCTCTTGCCAGCGCCGTTCGGGCCAATCACGCACAGCAGGTCGCGCGAGCCAATCGACACATTGACGTTGTCGACCGCATGAATGCCACCGAACGTGCGCTGCAACCCTTCACCCTTTATCAGCGGCGTATCCATTACTGGCCTCCTTCCACGCGTTCGGCACGATGTAAGGGGCTACGCCCCCGTCGAATTCGGTCGATCCGACGTGCCCAAGCGATCAAGCCACCGAGCTGTACGCCGTTGGGCAGGAACAGCACGCAGCAGAGGAACAATGCGCCGAGCAGCAGCGGCCATCCGTCAGTAGTTGCGCTCGATACCGTTTGCTTAAGCAGCGTCAACCCGACGGCGGCGAGCACCGGACCACCGAGCGTGCCTTTACCGCCGATCGCCAACCATAGAATGACTTCGGTGGCCAGTACCGGCGAGAACACATCGGGCGCCACTACCCCCGAACAGGCAGCCATCAACGTTCCTGCGATAGCGGCAAGTCCGGCCGATGCGATGAACACCAGCAAAAGGTGCCCGGACGTGTGATAGCCGCACGCCTTTGCGCGCCATTCGTTCGTCGCGATCGCTGTTAAGACTTTGCCGTACCGGCTGCGGCATACGAGCCAGGTCGCGACGAGCAGTACGGCAAGCACGGTCACGACCGTGTACCAGGACCCGCGCGCTCCGCTCAAATCGAGCGTCTGCCCGACCGATGAGAAGGACAATCCCGGAATGCCGAGGAGGCCCGTGTCACCGCCCGTGACCGACTGCCAGCTTGTCGCCAGTTGCTGGACAACAATCAGCACGGCCATGCTGATAATGGCGAAAAAGTGCAACCGCACGCCGGCGAACAACAGGAAATAGCCCAACACGGCCGCGACGGCCACAGCACAGACCAGCCCCACGATCACTCCGACGGCGGACGTCTGTCCATATTGCACGGTAGCGATCGCGAAACCGTACGCGCCGAGTCCGAAGAAGGTCGTGTGTCCGAGCGTGAGCACACCAGTCCTACCCCAAAGCAGGTCGTAGCTCAGCGCCAACAGCCCCATGATCAGCGCATCCCGCACGGTGGACAGCGAATAACTCCCTAGGCAAAACGGCAAGATCAATGCGGCAGCAACGATCGCGGCGCCGATTACCATCGGAGAGATGTCTTCGATACTGATCGCTGGTTGAAACATCCAGCGGCGCGTACTCGCAAGAAGTTGTTCGAGCATGATTCAACCTTTACCGTGGAGCTGATGAGCGGCGCTGAAACCGGGCAACAGGCCTTGCGGCCGAAAACGGATCAGAACGATGGACAGAATCAGCACGATCGCCGAGGCGAGAGACGGATCCACGCGATAGCTGAGCAAGGTTTCAGCCGTACCGACGAAGGCGCTGCCCAGCAGACTGCCGGCGATCGAACCGATACCGCCCAACACGATCACAAAGAACGCCTTGGCCAGATAGGCGACGCCAAGATGGGACTCCACCGATATCATCGGCGCGACAAGTGAGGTCGGACGGAATTCGTGGAGGCCAACGGGTTAAGCAGCGATCTGATTCAGATAGAAACGCTGCGTGAACGCGACAGGCGATTGGTAGTTCAGACGCGCCTGCGTGCGCTGCCGGTTGTAGAAGATTTCGATGTATTCGCTGATCGCCCGGCGTGCCTGCTCGCGCGTGGCGAAGCGTTGATGATAGACCAGTTCATTCTTCAGCGTTCCCCAGAAGGATTCGATCGGGGCGTTGTCGTAACAGTTGCCACGGCGGCTCATCGACGCTCGCATGTCAAATTGGCTGATGAGTGCTTGATAGGCCAGCGCACAATATTGCGACCCGCGATCGCTATGGTGAATCAGGCCCGCCGGAGGCCGTCGGGTCACGGCAGCGCGAAACAGCGCCTGCATCACCAGATTTTTCGTCATCCGTTCGCTCATCGCATAGCCAACGATTTCGCCACTGTACAGATCCTTCAGGCCAGCGAGGTACAGCCAGCCCTCGTCGGTCGCGATATAGGTGATGTCACCGCACCAGGCTTGATTGGGTGCCGTCACCGAGAAATCCTGGTTCAGCAGATTCGGCGCGACAGGCAGGTCGTGCTTCGAATTCGTCGTCGCCTTGAACCGACGTTTCTGCTTGCAGCGCAGTCCCAGTTTTCTGCGCAGCCGTCTGATCCGGTGCACGCCGATTCGCACGCCACGTTCCTCGAGATGTTGCTGCAGGCGCTCGGGTCCGAAACTTTCCCGGGTTCGCTGATGGGCCGCGAGCACCTCCGCTTCCAGGCGAGGTTCCTGCCGAGTTCTTGCGGACGGCTTGCGCTTGCGCCACGCATAGTAGCCACTTACCGATACGCTCAGCACGCGGCACATCGGCGGCACAGGGTAGTCCTGTCGCATTTGTTCAATCATGCCGTACTTCACCGCGACTCCTTCGCGAAGTACGTCGCGAACTTTTTTAGGAGATCGCGCTCCATTTTGACCTCGGCCAGCTCCCGTTTGACCTGCGCCAGCTCGGCCTCCATCTCCGGCAGTGGCTTCTGGTGCCGACCGACATCTTGCAGCTTGCCGGCCCTCGCCGCACGCACCCAGTTTGCCAGCGTCTTCATCGGGATCGATAACCGCCGCGAAGCTTCCGATACCCCGACACCTTCCGTCAACGCAAGCTTGACCGCTTCGTCGCGAAGCTCCTTCGTATAGACCGCCCTTGGAATTCGATTCATTCATGCCTCCGTTTCTCGATTTTACGAAACGTTGGCTTCCATTTTTTCCGACCGGCCTCAGTCAGCATCAAGGACAACATCGCCGTTGCCGGACTCCCTACGCGATACGGGTCGCGGGCAACGATGCCTGAAGCCGCCGCATCTGATAGTCCGAGCGTGGCGCGCCTACGTGAGGCGGGGGCAATCTGCTTTGGCAAAACGACCATGCCGGATTTCGCACACAAGATCGTCACCGACAGTCCCCTCACCGGCACCACGCGCAATCCATGGGACCTCTCGCGTACGCCGGGTGGCAGCAGCGGAGGTGCGGCCGTCGCCGTTGCGCTCGGAATGGGTGCAGTGGCCATCGGCACGGACGGGGGCGGATCCATTCGCATCCCAGCCTCCTTCACTGGCGTCTTCGGATTCAAGCCCAGTTTTGGGCGCGTGCCCCACGCACCTCGCGGTCCCTTCGGTTTGCTCAGTCATGTCGGACCGATGACACGTTGCGTTGAGGATGCCGCTCAGATCCTAACGATCATCAGCCGCCCTGACAGCCGCGACTGGTACGCTTTACCGTTCGAGGGAGCAGACTATGCGCGCGGGCTATCATGCCTTCCCGTTCCGGGCGGTATTCGTATTGCGTGCAGTCCCACGCTCGGATTGCCTGTCATCGCCGAGGCTGCAATCCACGATGCTGTGGTACGAACTGCAGCGATGTTTCGCGAACTTGGAGCACTCGTTCACGTCGCCGATCCGCCTGGTGTCGCGCAATGCAATGCGGTCCACACAACACTTTGGCGCGCATGCTGCCGTCAGCTCACGGACGGTATGACCGACAGGTGGGCAGAACTCGACCCGTCGCTGCAGGCATACGCGCAAGCCGGCAACGGCATCTCGCGGGGTGAGCTATTGGGTGCACTGATCGAACGGGAAGAACTGGGCGCCGCCGTCAATGCGTTTTTCGAGCGACACGATCTCCTCATCTGCCCGGTGTATCCCGACGTGGCCCCCTCACTTACCGAAGCAAGTTCAAACGAAGCGTCGTTTCCGCATTTCACGGCTTGGTGCAATCAGCTGGGACTGCCGGCGGCAAGCCTCTATGCCGGGATGACTGCCACGCGCCTGCCCGTCGGCATCCAGATAGTAGGCGGTCGCCATGCCGATGCATTGGTGTTGTGGGCGAGCCATATGCTCGAACGCGCGTTTGGGCGCGCCCCGTTCGGCGAGCTGACACGCGAGCTCTCCGCCGCTGCGGCCGGAGCAACGCCTGCCTAACGAGCCAGGAGCCGAAGTGGACTGGATCTCGCCTACATGCTCTAGCCGGCGTCACGATCGGAACTCAGGTCCAACTCCGAGTCCAGCACCAGCTTCTGCTGCAGCGCAGCGTGCACTGTGCGCAGCTGCGAATGCGCTTCGTCCATGTGCGCCGTCATGAGTTGCGCGACTGCGTCGGCGTCCCGACGTCGCGCAGCATCCAGGATTGCACGGTGTGCAGCAACCGTGTGCCGCCCGAATGCCTGATAGTCCTGCTGCGTCACGTTTCCCGCCACGATCACGAGCGTGTGCAGCATCTGGTTGATGATCTGGCACAGGCTGCGCAGAAACGCATTCGGATGCGCAGCAGCCAGCACATCGTGGAAATGGATATCCTCATGGCGCTGGTCGAGCGCCTCGGCGTGACGTGTCTCGAACGGCTCACAAACGGACACACTGCGCTCGAGCGCCTCGAAATCCGCGTCTGTCAGATGGGGGACCGCACCCGCCGCCACCATGGGCTCCAGCGTGCGACGCACCACATAAATGTCTTCGAGCGTGACGCTCTCGAAAAAGAGATAGTTCTGCAGCGACTGAAATGCTCGGGCCAATGGCACGCGTGTGATCGTTGCCCCGCCATCCGGCCCGGTACTGAGGCTCACGAGCCCTTGTATCTCTAGGGCTTTGAGCGCGTCGCGCATCGAGCCTCGGCTGACATTGAACATCTGCTGAAGCTCAGCCTCCTTGTTCAAGCGTTTCCCTGGTCGCGCCTGCCCGTCGTTAATCCAACGCTTGATCTGCTCGGCCACTTGGTCGCCTCGCTTGATCGCGCGCGAGCCTCGTTTATCCGGCTGCGCCAGCGGCATCTTCTTTTCGGTTGTCGGTTTTCGCCCTGCCATATCGGTCACGTCCGTCGTTGGCCATTCGCTGCTGTATCCCGGCGCCATTATCAGGCATCCGCGCCCGACACGGCCAGATTTCCGGCTCCATGCAAGCCTCCCTCCCAACGTTGGGAGTAGCCGGGATAGTGCCCAAGACCTACGCTGCAATCCGAATGCCATGCGCCGAGTACCCATCACTTCCCTGGATGTCGGTCACTCGATATTGGTTGCCATCAGGAGAAATCCCTCATGTCAGAGTCGGTGAAGTCGTCTCAGGTGCAATCCACGCTTGCGACAATCCGGGCCAACCTCTCGGACGACGGGCTGGAACTGGATCAGCTTGCAGCACGCATGCGTTTGCACGGCCCCGAAGCCGACCGGACACGGCAGATTCCAGATGCAGTTTTTGCACCCTTGGACGTACCTGCGCTGAACTTGAATCTCGTTCCAGCCGCATACGGCGGTTGCGTGGACGTGCAATCACTGATGTCGCGCACCACACTGATGGAATATCTCGGGTACGCCGACGCGGCGCTAGCGCTCGCTCTGCCCGGCCCTGGCCTCGCAATGCCGCCCGTCCTCGCACTCGGCAGCGGCGAGCAACAGACCCACTTTTTCAAACGATTTCGCAGTGACACACCGCGCTGGGGTGCGTTTGCTATTACGGAGCCCGACTGCGGCTCTGATGCGACCGCGATGCGGACCACCGCTCGCAAGACGGCACGCGGCTGGGTACTGAACGGTACCAAGTGCTTCATCACCAACGGCGCACGCGCGGACGACGTGATCACGTTCGCCACCATCAATCGGCACGCTGGTCGCTTCGGCGTTCGAGCGTTCCACGTCGATCGCAATATCCCGGGCTTCGCCGTCGATCGCGTCGAGCAAATGGTGGGGCTGCGCGCCAGTCAGCTCGCGGTTCTCTCCTACAACGACTGCGAAATACCTGACGACGCGCTTCTCAGACGCGGTGACGAAAAGCCCCTCGACGACGCGTTTTCGGGCGCACAACACGCATGGGACTACTTCCGCCCCCTACTTTCCGCGGTCATGATCGGCGCATGTCGACGAGTACGCGACGATCTCGAGGCCTACTTCGAAGCAGGCGGACATCCTGTGAATCAACGCCAGCGCACTGCCGATGTGAAGGAAGCTCTGCTCGATATCGATCGGCAAATCACCACTGCCCAGTTGCTCTGCCGACATTCGGCGTGGAAAACCGATCAAGGAACGGCCACTTCGGTGGATGCGTCGATGGCCAAGGCGTACGCGTCTCAGGTAGCCGCCCGTATCACCCGAGCGGCGATCGATCTCGCCGGCCTTGACGGTATCGCTGCCTTTCCGTCGCTCGAGCAAAGCTATCGCGATGCAAAGGCCTTCGACATCATGGAAGGCACCGGAGACCTGCAGCGGCTCATGATTGCTCGCTCAGCACTGCGCTCGGCATCTCTTCCCTGGGAGGCCACCTCTCCCGTGTCGCACCGCTCTACAGAAGCGCACCCATCCTGAACACATCCGAAATTTCGCACTGGAGATCGTTCATGGCAACCCATCCCATTTCCCCCAGCTCCGCCAGCGTGTCCGAGACAGTGAAAGCTTGCTTGCTATCGGTACTTGGCAGCACCCTGAGCACCGATCTCATCGTCGACGACACCAACCTCTTCGATGTCGGCGTGGATTCGATGAATATGACGGACTTGCTGCTTCAACTCGAGCAGCGCTTTGGCTTCACGCTGGCCCCCGAAGATCTATCCGCCGATCTATTCCTGCGCTTCGGCAATCTCGTCTCGTTCGTCGAATCCCATGCGTCCTTCGACTGACATCACTGGCACCGAACCGCGCATTGTCGCCACGGCACGATATATCCCGCAGCACGATGTCCCGGCCGATGCACGTATCGAACCATTCATGGTTTCGGGTGGGTCCGCACGAGAGGACGTGATGCAAGCAGTGTATGCCGATACGCTGCGGTGGCGCGACAGTGGTGCCCCATTCGGCGTGGCCGGCATTCCGTTGCCGCGAGCATCACGAACTACTGATAACCGGGTCGCTGTGGAGCCCGACCAGACATTGTCCGACATGGCACTTGCCACAGTGCGAACGCTGCTTGATTCGTCATCTCATATCGACGCGTCCACCCCCGATCAAATCATCGTATGCACAACGAGCTTCGAGCATGATCTGGCATTGTCGTGTGCCTGCCGTCTCCACAGCGAACTTGGATCAAGCCGAGCACCGCTGGCGGTCGGCCAGCTTCAAGGCGTGTCGTTCCTGATGGCGTTGGATATTGCCGTGGCGATGATGGCCGCTGACATCCGACTGAATACCGTCGTGATTGTCGCCGCGGAACGCTGGCGCCGGCCGTTCTCACGTCGGATCGATGCACTGATCGACATGGGCGACGGGGCCGCTGCCGTACTAATCGCGAGACACCCCGGACCCGGATGGCGCGTGAGCGGGCTCACCGTACGGACGCCCGGAATCCCCCCTCTCGCAAGTGAGCGCGAACCCGCCTACCTATCGACGCTCACGGACGTCATTAGCGAGACGTGTGCAATCGCAGGTGTGCAACCTGCCAATGTCGACTGGGTACTTCCGGCGCCAATTGATACTCGACTGGCTCACGAAACCAATACACGTTGCGGACTGCGGCCCGAACGGGTCTGCCACATACGTATGGACGCGTCCGGTCATTTCTGCGCCGCCGACACGCCTGCACGGCTCGACGCGCTGCTGCGGTCGATCGATCCTAGCGAGGGACAACATGCCCTCGTTTGGTCCACCGGCTTTCAAGGGCAGGCCGGTTGCGCTCTCCTTGAATTTCGCGGAGGTAGATCATGATTGCGTCGCAAGAGAATAGCTCCCTTGCGCTGTCTGGCATCGCATTCAGTCTGCCGGATCGAACTGTGGATGCACATCGCTGGGCGGAGCGATGTGGCCAGCCGTCGACGCGTGCGCATGCACTGATCGAAAACGGCGTAACGCAGTTCCACGACGCGGCCGGCGAATCCCCCGTGACGCTTGCCGTCGACGCCATATCGTCCCTGCTGCGCGACACCAGAACGGCGCCTGAAGCGATCGATGCGCTCGTGTACACGCACACGATTCAGACCAGCGTTATCGCGCCACCAGCAAGTACCGCCCAACAGATTCAGTTCCAAACAGATCTGAACCGTGCGCTGGCATTTTCAGTCACGCAGCAGCACTGCGTTTCGCCAATGGCCGCGATCCGTGTATTGCAGGCGCTCGCCATGCGACGGCCCTCTATCCGGCGCGCGATTGTGGTCTGCGCCGATGTGATCGGATCCCACTGCGACCGACTGCGAGCAATTCAGGATCTTGCCCTCCATAGCGACGGTGCCTGTGCGCTATTGCTCGAACGAGGAGGTCATCGAAACGCCATTGCGGGCCTGCACGTGTACACAGACGGACGGTCCTTCCGCGGCACCGACGAGGATCTGCAGCCGGTTCCCGACGATCGGTACTACTGGTCTGCATTCGCGACCATGCGGGCCGCCATCCAACAAGCAGGCATTACGACGCGCGAGATCACGCATGTACTGCCTCATCACGCCAATCTGCCGGGCTGGTCCAGGCTGATGGCAATGCTAGCCATCCCTCATGAGCGGCTTTTCACGGCGAACTTCGCGCCAGTCGGCCACGTCTTTGGCGCCGATCCCTTCATCAACTTCAAGAGCTGTTCGAACCGGGAACCGGGTGGTTGGTCGCTGCTGTTTTCGTGTGGTCTCGCTGGCTGCTTCGGTGCCATGGTGGTCCGACACTGATCACCTGAACGATTTCCTTTCAACGCTCGACATTCGATCCGGATACCATCATGAGAAACGTCCTCGACCTCGTGCAAGCCGCTGCAAACCGCACACCAGACGCGGAAGCTCTCGTCTGCGGTTCCGCACGAGTAACCTATCAGGACCTGGTTCACCGCGCGCGAGGCATGGGCAATGCGCTCTACGCGCTTGGATTCACGGCCAGCGCGCGCATTGCGATCTATCTGGACAAACGTGTCGAAACCGTCGTG
Source organism: Burkholderia sp. 10_S31 (assembly GCF_056930375.1). Taxonomy (NCBI): domain Bacteria; kingdom Pseudomonadati; phylum Pseudomonadota; class Betaproteobacteria; order Burkholderiales; family Burkholderiaceae; genus Burkholderia; species Burkholderia sp. 10_S31. The sequence goes on along the minus strand of NZ_JBXOWK010000001.1, from coordinate 1,408,552 downwards.
TCGATGCTTGGTGCAGCTGCCGCGCAATGCGTGTTCGTTCCGATCAATCCGCTCCTCAAACCCCAACAGGTCGCTCACATCCTGCTCGACTCCGGTGCCGATTGCCTGATTACCAGCGCGCTGCGTGCGCGGGTCCTTGACGAACATGGTCTTACCGGCGTTTCCAACACAATCATCGTGGACGATGCCGGCTCCGCGAGCCGACATCTCCGAACAACAACCCACGTTCAAAGCTGGCCCGAGTCCGCAAGCGGAAATTGCACGGAACGCGATAGTGAAAAGCCACTGCACTCACCGGCATGGGCCAATGTCGACACGGATCTGGCCGCCATCCTGTACACGTCAGGCTCGACCGGGCTGCCAAAAGGTGTGATGCTAAGCCACCGAAACCTGCTCGAGGGTGCCTGGAGCGTTGCCCATTATCTGAACCACGCCTCATCCGATCGAATCCTCGCCGCCCTGCCGCTCAGTTTCGATGCTGGCCTGAGTCAGCTCACATCCACCTGGGCCGTGGGGGCCACTGCCGTGCTCATCAACTATCTTGCGCCGCAAGACGTCATCGATGCCTGCGCGAGCGAACGTATTACAGCAATCACGGGCGTGCCGCCCTTATGGATGCAACTGGTCCGTGCGGCTTGGCCCGAGCCGGCACGCCGGACATTGCGCTACTTCGCGAATACCGGCGGCAGGCTTCCGGTGCCTGTCTTGCAGCAACTCAGGGCATTGTTTCCACAGGCCAAACCCTATTTGATGTATGGCCTGACCGAGGCATTTCGCTCAACTTTTCTCGATCCCTCAGAGGTGGACCACCGCCCTGATTCAATCGGAAAAGCCGTCCCTAACGCCCGGATTCTGGTCGTGCGCGATGACGGCTTGCCTTGTGGACCCGACGAAACCGGAGAACTGGTCCATATCGGAGCCTGCGTCACGCTCGGTTATTGGAACGACGCGACGCGCACAGCCCAGCGCTATCGACCTTCGCCCGAACTGAAACCGGGCGGCGCGCCACGAGATCGTGCGGTCTGGTCAGGCGATCTGGTACGGAGAGATGCAGAAGGATTCGTGTACTTCGTCGCGCGCAACGACGCGCAAATCAAGAGCTCCGGTTATCGAATTAGCCCTGAAGAGATCGAAGAAGTCGTTCATGACAGTGGCCTTGTCACGGAAGCGGTTGCCTTCGGCATCGCTGACGATGAACTCGGCGAAGCCGTCGTCTTGTTGGTCGTGCCGGCCGCCACGGGTTTCGACGCTCAAACGCTTCAGGTCTGGTGTGCGGAGCATCTGCCACGCTACATGGTGCCGCATCGCATCGTGGTTCGCGAGACGGTTCCCCGCAACCCCAACGGGAAATTCGATCGGGCCGTATTGCGCGCCGCCTTCTCGAGCCCTGACGCCGCCTCCGAAGTGAGGCAGTCGTGAACGGGCTGTTTGGGGAGCACAACGGCGTCCTCACCGTCGGCGGCGTCGAGATCAATCGCTTGGCCGACCGCGCAGGGCGCACACCGTTCTTCGCCTATGATCGCGCAACGCTCGACGAGCGAGTATGCACGCTGCGCGATACGCTGCCAGCCGGTATCGACCTACATTACTCGATCAAGGCCAACCCGATGGCCGCGGTCGTCCATCACCTCGCGCCACAGATGGACGGGTTCGACGTGGCATCGGCCAACGAGATGGCACTTGCGCTAGATGCGGGCATGCCCGCAGAACTGATTGGCTTCGCCGGCCCAGGCAAGAGCCGCGACGAATTGCGTCGCGCCGTCGCGAGTGGTGTCAACATTCACCTCGAATCGGTCACCCAGTTGCACCTCGTGACAGCACTCGGCTGGGAGCTCGGTGTGCAGCCGAAGGTCGCCATACGAGTCAACCCGGACTTCCACGTCGATCACAGCGGCATGCGCATGGGTGGCGGGGCCACCCCTTTTGGGCTCGATGCGGAGCAGGTGCCTGAGCTACTGCGCGAGCTCGATGCTAGAGAAGTGACGTTGGCCGGTTTTCACATTTTTTGGGGATCCCAGTGTCTGCACGCCCCGACCGTCATCGAGGCTCAACGGAAAAGCGCAGATCTCGTCGTGAGATTGGCCGCTGGCCTGTCGCTCGCTCCGCAATACGTGAACTTCGGAGGCGGCTTCGGCATCCCCTATTTCGCGGGGGAAACACCACTTGACCTCGCCGCGGTCGCCGATGCCATGCACGATTGGCTCGGCGTATTCCGCGGTCGTTTGCCGGACACACGCACGGTCCTGGAACTCGGACGATATTTGGTCGGGGAAGCCGGCATCTATGTGTGCCGCGTCATCGATCGCAAGGTATCCCGAGACCGAACGTTCCTGATCACCGATGGCGGCCTGCACCACCACCTGGCTGCATCCGGGAACTTCGGGCAGATCCTGCGCCGCAATTTTCCGGTCGCGATCGGGAATCGCCAGACACAAGCCCCTACGGAGCGTTGCCACATCGTCGGGTGCCTATGCACGCCGCTCGACCGGATCGCCGATGACGTGCTGCTTCCCGAAGCACGCATTGGGGACTTTGTGGTCGTCTTCCAATCGGGTGCGTATGGACGCTCGGCTAGCCCTAGGGACTTTCTCGGCCACCCAGATGCGATCGAGATGCTCGTCTGACCACCCTCGTTCTTTGTGGAGGATTGTGATGTTCTCACCTGATTCCTTCCCGTCGGGGCCGGCCCCGGCACCATGGGCACTGACCGATGATCAACGCAACCTCTATACCGCGAGCCAACGCTTCGCGCGCGACCGACTGGAGCCCTTGCTTACCGGTTCACCCAGCGTAGCAGCATGGCAAGAAACTGTCAGACTCGCAGCCGCAACACTTGACCTTGCAACAATGGTCCTACCTGAGGAACACGGCGGTCTGGAAATCGACCTTCACGGTCTGGCACTTGTTGTCGAAGCGCTCGCCGCTGGACCGCTCGAGCGTGCGTTGGAGTTGACGCTGACCGCACCCGCGCTCATGGTGCTCCGGACGCACAATGCGCTCGTTCCGCTTCTGGCTCGGCCTGTTCAGGCGTATTTCGATGGCACAACAGCGATCGCGTTGTCCGTGCCCGGCATCGACAACGCAACACTTTGGCGACTTGGTCCACTGGGCGGCGCGGCGACCCTCACCATGCGGATAGATGACAAGCAGCGACTCCTCCTCACCGAGCGCTCCCGTGATCAGCGATCTTCGAGATCGACAGGCATCGCCACGCTCGGCGCCCTCGTGTTGGAGCAATTGCATTCTGACGAGGCCGCGGCCGAAACGCCGCTTGCCGTGATTGCGCGAGCCGGCAGCGATGGCGCTCCTCCCACGCAAACGTACCTGACGGAAATCGGCCTCTATCTCGCTGCGCTCTTGACGGGCGCCATGCAACATAGCATCCGGTTCGCGTTCGATTACGCGGCGACTCGGCAAGCGTTCCGAAAGCCGTTGGCAAACCATCAACTCGTAGCGGCGCGATTATCCGACATGCTGATCGCCGCCCATGGCACCCATCTTTTTCTGCAAGCTGTTAGTGCAGCCCGCCCGTCGCGGCCGGTCTTGCTGGTCCGTCAGTTACTGCGACACGTCGCGGCCGAGTCGGTCAACGTCAGTCGTGAATTCGTGCAGCTTTGCGGCGGCCACGGCTATGTTGAAGGTCTCCCGCCGGCAGCCCGCTTCCAGACCAGCCATTGGATTGCACAACTACTGCTGCGCATCGATACAGCGCTCGGCTGGCTCTCGGAACCGCAAATGGCGAATCGGGAGATCGACGCATGAATTGCTGCGCCCCTACGGATGGCACGCTCCAGTCCTCAATGGACAACACTGCATCGCACGCAACCTCCTCCACTTGCTGGTTGCGCGAACCGGGGCAGAATGACGTCGACGACATCGTCGCCTGGCTCGCCCAGCCGACCATCAGTCGGTGGTTCGACTTCGGGCTCGGCCGACAAGCCCTGCCCGCATTGGCGGTGCAAGCGATGGTCCATAGCAGACAGCATCGAATACGCGTATTCGGTTCGGCTGGCTATACCGTGCCCAGCGGGGTGGTCGCCGTCAGTGATGTCACGCATCGCTTCGCGACGGGCTCATTCTGGATCCTTCGCGATCGGATGCGGCCAATCCGCGTCAATATGGCCTACAACGCCGCGGCATACCTCCTTCAGGAAGCATTCGTCCGTGATCGGCTGCGGTGCATCTCTGCGTGGGCTGTCGACTGCAATGTTCCGTCGCAACGTCTGCTCGCGCGCTTGGGATTTCGTCTGATCGGACTGCAACGAGACTGTCATCTCGTCGATGGCACGCGCGTCGGGCGGCTCCTTTATGACCTGCTGCCGGAGGACCTCACGCTACCACGCGCACTATGAATACACCCGTGATCACGGCACTTGCCAGCTATGTGCCGCGCACAGTCGCGATGCCTCGTGGGTGCGGAACCGAGCCAACGCGTGGTGCTCCGAAACGGTCCGGTTGGCACGCTTGGGTCGCGTCGTGGCAAGCCGATTACGCCCCCCACTCCACAAAGAACGCGGCTGAAACCAGAAGCGCGGCAGTTAACACAGCGGCGGACGAAATTCGTTGTGTGCCGGTTGAGCGCGATACCGATCTATCCGGGCTCGCCGCGAAAGTGGCACAGCCAATATGTGCGGCGCGGCCAGCCGATGCTGCGCCGATCGATATTGCCATGTTCTGCCACAGTAGCCTCAACGAGCATGTATCCACAACGACTGCTGGACGCTTGCGCGCAGTGATCGGCGCGCCGTGCTTCCCGTTCGCCGTCTCCCAACAGCAGGGAGCCTCCACGTTCACGGCGCTGCAGCTGGCCAGCGATCTGCTGATCGCGGAGCCCGAAATCCGCACCATCTTGATCGTCGCTGCAGAAAAGTGGTGTTCGCCATTTTCGCGATGGACCGATCAGGGAATCGTGCAGGGCGATGCAACCGGCGCCATCCTGGTGGAGCGCTCCGGACCTGCGTCTTGCGGACTGATGGTGATCGACGCTCGCGCCAGCCGCCTCCACCGGCTCGCGACACCTGCCTCGCTTTCAAGCCAAGATATCCGCACAGATTGGGTTCGAGCGCTGCGATCGACGATCGACGCGATACTGCTCCGACACGCGCTTCGACCCAACGACGTTGGCACCGTCGTAGGAGCAGGAATAGATCCGCAACTTGATGAAGCTATTTGTCGACATCTCGGTCGCCGTCTCATTGAATTTTCCGACTGCCGTCGCGCCAATCTAGGCGCAGCCGAACCTATCGTGCAGCTCGCCAACGTACTCGAATCTCACGACTTGCCAGTGGGCGAGCGAATCCTGACGTGGGGCGTCGGCCTAGGCGGCTTCGTCGGTTGCGCATTGTTCGAATCACATGGCAGGCCGCTCGTATACCTCAACCCGCCATGAGCGTATCCATCGGAATCGTCCATACCGCTTACTACCTGCCTGAGCCGGTCGATGACGTTCGCAGCTGGGGCCAACGAACGAAACAGTCCGCCGAGACCATCAAACGCCTCGAACAAGCGGGGGTGTGCTCGTTCTATGACGCCCGGGGACAGACTGCCCTTTCTCTAGCCGCTAATGCCATCAAATCGCTCATTCATTCGACCCAGCTTGCGCCTGACACGATCGACTTTCTCGTCTACGTGCACACGCTTCAGGGCAGCGTAGCCCCACCGCCGCTGTCTTTGCCACGCCTGCTATGCGAACACTTTAATTTCCACCGGGGGGAGGCATTCTCGTTCGCGCAACAGCATTGCGCCTCATCACTGGGCGCGTTACGGATCATTCGCGCGATGTTTGCCGCCCGTCCGGCCATCAACCGCGCCGTGCTGGTCGGCGCCGACGTCATGCCCCTCCCAAGCGACCGGCCAATAGCCGGGGCCGGATTGCTCAGCGACGGCGCATGTGCTGTGCTCGTCGAACGCGATGCTTCTGTCAATCGATTGGTCTCGCTGGCATTTCACGCGAGTGGAGAAGGTTGGCGTGGCACACTCGAAGAAGATGAATCGCGTTTCGCAGCTCAGTACTTCTTTGCGGCGCGTCGACTCGCGACGCAAACGAGCGCCGAAGCAAATGTGCCACTGGCCGAGATTCAGCGCATCTTGCCTTCCCATCTGGATTTGCCAACCTGGCGCCGAATTGTCGCATCGCTTGGTCTTCCGGCACGATGCCTGTTTACCGAGAACTTTGCCCGCGTCGCGCATGTGACGGTCAGCGACCCATTCATCAATCTCGCCGACTGCGATGATCTGGTTCCCGGTAAGCCTTTCCTACTATGCGCCCGTGGAGTGGGAGGATTTTCCGCAGCAGCGCTCTTCATTCGCTAACAGGATCGTCGAATTCAGGAAATTTCGCCGATGGCGCGGTACGTGATCGCGAAATACGTCGCGATATCGCCCCTGTTCCTGACAGGGACTTTAAGAATAAAACGCGTATTGCATTATTACAAACTATTAGATGACGTTTTGATACCGTCCATTAAAATCCACATTAGCTACGCGCCCAACGTCCATCACGACGTAACCTTCGGCGTCCGCCATAGCATTGCGGGTGCTCGGTCATTCAGCGCCCCTCTACCATACTGTTTACCCGAGTCGCTGCCAGAGTGCGAACGCCCTGCTCCAGCATTTCTCTTGAATGCACTAGGCAATAAGCGAGGTAGGAGCCATGAGAACGCGATTTCGACATCGCACAAACAAAAAAGCGTCCAAGCCACCACCGTGGAATGTCACATTAGCCACCCGAATGGCGCCAATCCTGTCTCTCTTTACTGATGCAAAGGATATTTCTTCGCTTTCTGACTTACTTGGCAATGCAGTTCTTCCATTGGGTTTTCGATGTTACGCCGTCACCCGGATCTCCCTGACTTGCGTTCGCTCTCGACCCACCATGTCTATGGAGGCAATCTGCTCGCATTATCCCAATAACTGGGTGCAGCACTATCTACAGCACAACTACGGCCTTGTCGATCCCGTACATCGAGCCGCTTTTACTTCTTCCGGACCTTATCGCTGGGGTGATATTACCGACTTGAACCACGCTGAACGACATGTGCTGGTGGAAGCATGCGACGCCGGGCTCAAAAATGGGCTTAGTATTCCAATTCGCGAGATCGGAGGCAGTGTTTTGCTCATCAATCTGTCAGGCCAGTCATCCCCTATCAATGCAGAGACGAGCCGGCGGCTCGCGAGCGTAATCAGCACTCTATTTCGTTTGGAGCTGGATCGGTTCGCCCCTCCCCGCCCGAAGGTACTCGTTGAGCTATCTCCACGTCAGCGTGAGTGCCTTACATGGGTCGCACAAGGAAAGACATCGCCGGACATCTCCCTGATTCTTGGAGTATCCCGCCATACAGTCGAATACCATATCGCTGAAGCAATGAAGGTCCTGAACGTAAATAGCAGAATAGCAGCCGCTGTCATTTCCGCCCATTACGGCCTGCTTGATTACCCCCTTATTTCAGACAAAAAATTTCCCGAAGAATGAGCGGGCATGCTACCGGGGTGATTTAACCACGCCCACAGATCTCTCAAATCCCATATATTGAATAATTCTGGATCAGCTGGAGATCTTCAATCTTGCACTGATAATACGCGGCCAATATTCATTTTGGCCCTCCTCCCTACCTAACTAGTTCCAGCTGTCGCTCTGACTTGATAGGGTGGCGCCCATCAATAAGCGATGGAGAACGCAAATGCCACTCATTATCGCCGGTAGATTAATCGACTTGCCACTTGAGCTTCGCGAAGGACTCGGCACGTTCCGATATGACGTGTTCGTCCGCCGCCTCGGCTGGCCGTTGCCCGATATTAAGGAAAATGAAACCATCGAGTGGGATCACTTCGATGGCGAAAACACCATTCAGATTGTTGCACTCACTTCCGAACGACAGATATGTGGTTGCGCACGCCTCATACCAACTACCGCTCCGTACCTGCTCCGAGAACTGCTTCCTCGAACGTCGAACCTCGACCTTCCCTCCTCCCCCACCGTATGGGAACTATCGCGGTTCGCCGCCCCGGGAATGCAACTCTTTCCCTATGTCATGGCCGTCGCTGCATCGCTCGGCGCGAATCGCATCATCGGTGTCGTCACCCACGCCATTGCACGACTGTACCGCCGCTTTGGCCTTGATCTGCAATATATTGGACCGCACCAGGACACAGCTACCGCTCCGTTCCTGACCTGTGCGATTGATCTCACCCCCGACACGTTCGCCAGCCTTGGAGCCAACCTGGACACCCTCCGATCGTCAATCACATGGCATCAGTCGCTCACACCGAATGTTCCGGGCTCGCTGAGGACGCGGCCATGCACTAGTCGTTGCTCAACAGACATGCGATAGCCGTTCTTTCCCGTAGGGGTCGTCGCGCTCCGCCGAGATTGGCACTCGGCAGCCAAGACCACGACTAAGATGCGGATCGCCGACGGTGATGCCGATTATCCGCATCCTTTACCCAATCTGGCCGGATGGCGGATGCGTAGGCCTGACCGGTGCGCGAACCTTCGCCGCTTGCCTGTGCGCGCAGTCCGAGACGTTCGTCAATGGCATGAGCGACCGTCGAAGATTTTGGCAGGCGGCCGTCATCGCAGTCCGCCCAGAACACGTGCATCGCGTCGAACAACACTGAGAGGATCACGGTCAGGTAAGGCAGCCGAACGACGACACCGCCTCCCATTGAGTCTCCATCAGCAGGACCATAGTGCTCGCTCGGCATGTCGGCCGGCAGATCGATCCGTAGCGCATCGAGTTCACGCTGCAATCGCTCTTCAACGCAATAGTGCGCGGTCGCCGAGTTCGCCAGAGCCTTGCCAAGCTCACTCAGCTTCTCGTCCTTCAGTTGAATACATCTTGTGAGACGACGAATCTGCGCTTCGGCGCGTTGCAAACGAATCTTCAAAGCCTCGCAATCGCAGGCTGGCGCCAAGCATGCGTTTGAATCAATAGATCGCCAAACACTATCGCGTTGCTCCATAGCAGACCTCGCCTCGAACGTGGCGATATGTACTCCACACACCGCGAGAAATCGAACCACCGATGCACCGATCTGACTGGACCAATCGCACCGGCCGAAATCGGTGCGTCTTTTTTCGTTCCTTCACGCAGCAGTGTCAACTGTGAAGATTGGGGGGACACCAATCAGCAATCAGCGCGTCTGCCTAGTTTGAGCTCTATCAAAAACACGAAACATCGAACCACAACATCGGCGCAGACTTGGTCTGTCAGTTACACGAGATCACGCGCGTCCTCAAAAAAATAACGCAGCTTGTCTGAAGTTTTGCGCTTTGGTAGACCTTCTCGATCATAAAATAGGTATCCTCATTGTGCCGCCGACGCAATCCAATATCGACACCCCGTGCCCTGGCGGATCAGAGCGGTCGACTGTACGTGGTGCCCGACGTGCAACCACCAGACAATTCGATGATGATCGACGGCAATTTGCATACCCAAACGCGATAGTCCGATGTACGGCTTCGATTCACAACCAAATTCGCGGCCTCGGAGGCGATAAATGATCGACTCCTGGTCCAAACGATGAGAAAATCGCGCAACCGTTCCGATTGCGCTGCCGACAATGACATGTCGCAGACCCGATGTGTCGCGCCGAATCGGACTCTTCGAAGCGACCATTTCAATACTGTTTCTTTTAACCACGTGGAGTGAAGAATGGCCACCTATCAAGAATTGAAAGCCAAGGCTGATGCACTGCTCGTGCAAGCGGAAGAAGCTAGGCAGGCCGAACTGGAGACCGTGCTCGAAGAAGTTCGCGCCCGTATTCAAGAGTATGGTCTCACGCCGGAACAGGTCTTCGGCCGCAAGCGTGCACGTAGCGCGAATGGCAGTCAACCCGCGACGCCGAAGTATCAGGATCCGAAAACGGGCAAGACGTGGAGCGGGCGTGGCCGCGAACCGTCATGGATCAAGGGCAAGAAACGTGATCGCTTCTTGATCGCCGAGTGATCATCGCAGCATAGCGATCGTCGCCCAACGGACACTCTCTGGGCCTGCAGTTGCATGCTGCAGGTCCATTGAATCTGTACCAAGCCGTGCCGGCCCAGGCGATTCCGATCCGCCTTAGCTGCCGCGATGTTGACGACGCCCCGCTGTCCTTCGGCATCCATGTCGTTCGTTTCGACGGCGACTCTATTTCACACATCGCAGCGATACCGCCAGATGTCGATGAATTCGGGCTGCATTGCATCAGGACCAAGCGACATACCTGTCACACAGCCTCGCACTCGCGATATCGGGCACGTGCGAACCCACTCGGCCCGCAGCACCGTTTCCACAACGGAAGCAGCGTCGATTTAGGCAGCGAACGTTTGCGGCATAGCCGGCGCCATTGGCTCTTCAACCATGCGTCCACTTGAACAATACGTGCCCCAGTCTTCCATCATGAGCCGCCGCCTTTCAAGCTGATCGCGACGCCGATAAGCCGCTATCGTCTGCGACGCAATGACGTGTGCCAAGGCTTCCTCTGCCAAAGAATCCGGATAGTCGGTACATTCGGCGACCCAGTCACGAAAAGTCGACCGGAAACCGTGCACAGTGATGCCGGAATACGACATGCGTTTCAGCAGGGACAGCATCGCCATGTTCGACAAAGGGCGCCCTTCCGTGCAGCCGGGAAACAAATATCCATACTTTGCCTTCGGCAGCGCACTGCGTACGATCTCGACGGCTTGCGTACAAAGGGGCACACGCAGTGATCGACCGCTTTTCGTGCGATCGCCCGGAATAGTCCAGACACGACTGCCGAGATCAAACTCATCAACCCGTGCGAAACGTACCTCATTCGTACGAGTCGCCGTGAGGATAAGCAGGTGCAGCACCCGCGCCGCGCGCCGCGGACGAAGCTCCAGTTCACGGACAAACGCCGGGAGGTCTTCCCAAGGCAGGGCTGGATGATGCTTTACTTGTGAGCGTTTCTTCGAGCGCGGCAACACCAGTTGCAGATGGTCCGCGTACCGTGCGGGATTGCTGCCGATGCGATGACCCAACACCGTCTCTGCGTCGAGGATCGCCTTGATGCGGCCGCGCACACGCCGCGCCGTCTCCGCCTTTTTTGTCCAGATCGGCTGAAGGATCCGTACGATCATCGCCGTGTCGATATCGCGCACCCGGACTTCACCGATCACCGGATACGCATACGTTTTGAGCGTGTTCCCCCACTGCTGGACATGCTTGTTATTTCGCCACTGGGGTTCGTGCGCGCGGATAAACGCCTCCGTTGCTTCACGAAACGTTACGTTGGCGTCCGGCGATATATCGAGCAACTGTCTGCGCTGCTGCTCGCGTCGGGCAAAGATGGGATCGATCAGATCTCTGACCATGTCACGATATCCGACGGCCAGTTTCCGTGCCTCGCCCAGAGAAACACGTGAGAGCGGACCAAGGCCCATCTCACGCACACGGCCGTTCAGCTTGAACCGGAACACCCACGAGCGCGCACCGCTGTCCGCGATCTGCATATAGAGACCACCGCCATCCGAGTAATGGCCCGGCGTTACCTCTTTCGCGACCCGCAGCGCGCTAAGCCGATGCAATTGTCGTCCTGCCATGCCGCCCTCCTTTCCTACCCACAAAACCCATGTCGCTACCCATGTTTCGTGAGGAAATTGTGGGGGACGCGGCCGGACGTCGCAAGCATGCCGTTACCCACAAAACCCCGCAAAATCATGGGCTTGCGGACTTTCAGAGGAAGCTCAAGGAACGCCGCGGAAGCCCGGCATGGCGGAAGGCAGCCGGAGTCGAACCGACCCGGGAGTGTCTGACACCCCCAACTGGATTTGAAGTCCAGCCGTACCACCGGATACGAATGCCTTCCGTGGGAAAAGAACCAAAAGAGCGGGAAGAACAACAAGCGCCTACGCCTGAATACCCACCCAACCGCTGTCAGGCCGCAGGAAGTGAAGATCGCGGTGGAAGCGAGTATACCCAACCCGGTCGAAGAACTCGAGAATCTGGATCGCCCGCTTGCGGCCAAGCCCGGTCGCGTCGCGAAACGTCGCCGCATCGAGCCCGCCGCCGCGTGTCGGCGCGAGATGCGCCACCAGCCCGGCCAGCTCGCGCACGATATCCGCGTGATAGAACAGGTCGCGCACGATCTGATGCACGTCGCCGCGCCGTGCGAGCTTGCGCAGCAGCGTGCGTACGGCCTCCTCGGCCGCGCCCGTGTCGCGCGCCAGATCGCGAACCCACGGCGGATCGAAGCGCCCCGCATGAATCAGCGGCAGCAGTTGCTGCGCCAGCGCTTCCTCGCGCGCATCGAAACTCACCGAATGCGACGGCAGATGCAGCCACGGCCCGCTTCGCGCGACTTCGCCGCCTTCCACCAGCGCTTCGACGAGCGCACGCCACAGCGCATCGCCGACGAGCGGCGCCGCCATCCGCCGCAGGCGCGCCGCGTCGAGCCCCTGCTCGTCCGGCACGCGCTCGTGATACGCGCGCAGCGTGTCGATCGCGCGTGCCTGCAGCGCAAGCCAGTGCGCCCGCGCCATCACCGTGCCCTCGTTCGACGCGACGTCGCGCTGGCCGATCGCCAGCGCATCGTCCGGCAACGCGAGCGCGTCGGGCGCAAACCCGGTCAGGTGCGTGAGCATCGCGCGTGCGATACCGAGCGGCGCCTGCGCGAGCAGCGCGTCGAGCCGCCCTTCGTCGAGCCACGCCGCCAGCGCGTCGAGCCATGCTCGGCGCGCGGGCGTGCGACGCTTGCGAGCGGGACCGAACGGGTCCAGTACACGGCCGCCGCCGACGGTGCGCGTCGCCTGCGGATTGCGAACGATGAAGCGATCGCCCGGCAGCGCGAACACGGGTTCGTCGAACACCAGTTGCACGCGCATCTTCTGGCCGGCCGCGAGCGTATCGCCGTCGAGCAGCGCAACGTGTGCGACGCGATGCAGCGTGCCGAGATGCACGTGCAGCGGCGCCCAGTGCGTCAGCGTGAGCCCCGCATCGGCCAGCAGCGTCAGTTCGACGTCGAGCCGCGGCGACGTCGCGACGAGCCGCGCATCCGCGACGGTATCGCCACGCTCGACGTCCGCCTTGTCGACGCCGGCCAGGTTCAGCGCGCAGCGCTCGCCCGCACGGCCGGTATCCACCGGCCGGTTCTGCGCATGGATGCTGCGCACGCGCGCCGCGCCGCCGGTGCGCACGACCGCGAGCGTGTCGCCGGTCGCGACGCGGCCCGCGAATGCGGTGCCTGTCACGACGGTGCCCTGCCCGGCGAGCGTAAACACCCGATCGACCGCGAGCCGGAACAGTCCGTCGTCGCGGCGCGCGCGCCACGCGAGTGCCGCGTCGGCGAGGTGACGCTTCAATGCGACGACGCCCGGATCGTCCGCGCGCGTCGCGCAGGTTTCGAAGATCGGCACGCCATCGAGCGTCGAGCCGTGCAGCCACGCGGCGATCTCGTCGCGCACGGCCGACAGGCGTGCGGCGTCGACGCGATCGCACTTCGTCAGCGCAACCGCGCCATGTGCGACGCCGAGCAGCTGCAGGATCGCGAGATGCTCGCGGGTCTGCGGCATCACGCCGTCGTCGGCGGCGATCACGAGCAGCGCGAAGTCGATTCCGCACGCGCCGGCCGCCATCGTATGGATCAGCTTCTCGTGGCCCGGCACGTCGATCAGGCCAAGCACGTCGCCGTTCTCGAGCGGCGTATACGCATAGCCGAGCTCGATCGAGATGCCGCGCGCCTTCTCTTCCTTCAACCGGTCGGTGTCGACGCCCGTCAGCGCCCGCACGAGCGTCGTCTTGCCGTGATCGATATGTCCTGCGGTACCGACGATCATGCAGCGGGCCCCGCGATCTGCACGCATTGCGCGACGAATGCCGCTTCGTCGGCTGCTTCGAGGCAGCGCAGGTCGAGCCGCAGCGCATTGTCGGCGACGCGGCCGATCACCGGGCGCGGCCATTCTCGCAGTCGCTTTTCGAGTTGCGCGAGCGCGCGACCGCCGCGCTTGCCGTCCGGCGTACGCACGACGAGCCCGGCGCTCGGCAACTGGTCGACCGGCAGCGCGCCGCTGCCGATCTGGCTGAACATCGGCTCGACGCGCACGTCGAAGCCGCTGCCGAGCGCGGCCTGCAACGCCGGACCCACGCGCTCGGCGGCCTCGGCGATGTCGCGCTGCGGCCGCGTCAGCAGCCGCAACGTCGTGAGCCGCTCACACAGAAATTCCGGTGCCTCGTAGAGCCGCAGCACGGGTTCGAGCGCGGCGAGCGTCAGCTTGCCGACGCGCAGCGCACGCTTGAGCGGATGTTTCTTGATCTTCGCGACGAGCGCGCGATCGCCGACGATCAGGCCGGCCTGCGGCCCGCCGAGCAGCTTGTCGCCGCTGAACGTGACGAGGTTCGCGCCGGCCGCGACGGTTTCCTGCACGGTCGCCTCGTGCGGCAGCCCCCATTGCGACAGGTCGGCGAGCGTGCCGCTGCCGAGATCGACCGCCACCGGCAGACCGTGCTCGCGGGCAAGCGGCGCAAGTTCGGTCAGCGTCACTTCCTTCGTGAAGCCGCTGATCGCGTAGTTGCTGCAGTGCACCTTCATCAGCAGCGCGGTGCGCGGGCCGATCGCGTCCGCATAGTCACGCAAATGGGTGCGGTTGGTCGTCCCGACTTCGCGCAGCTTCGCGCCCGCACGGCTCATGATGTCGGGAATGCGGAATGCGCCGCCGATCTCGACCAGCTCGCCGCGCGACACGACGACTTCCTTCTTCGTTGCCAGCGCCGACAGCGTCAGCAGCACGGCCGCGGCATTGTTGTTGACGACGGTCGCGGCTTCCGCGCCCGTCAGTTCGCACAGCAGATCGTCGATCAGGTCGTCGCGGTCGCCGCGGCGGCCGGTGGCGAGATCGAATTCGAGGTTGACGGGTTGGGTCAGCGCGTCGACCACCGCGCGCACCGCGTCGTCGGGCAACAGCGCGCGCCCGAGATTGGTGTGCAGCACGGTGCCGGTCAGGTTGAACACCGCGCGCACGGCGCTCGCGCTTCGCGCGGCCAGCGTGCGGGCGACGGCGGCCGCGATGCGCGGTTCGTCGAGCGGCTCGGCCGCCGACGGATCCTGCTGCGCGGCGGTGCGCCAGCGTTCGAGTTCCGCGCGCACCGCATTCAGCACGCGCGTGCGGCCGTAGTCGGCGAGCAGCGGTTGCAGCGGTGCCGACGACAGCACGCGCTCGACCGACGGCACGCGCGCGAGGACGGCATTCAGTTCATTCAAACCCGGTTCGGTCACGTAATGGTGGCTCCATTTCCAAGCACGGCCGACAACCGGCGCCGGCGCTCGCGCACCGGCCCCGGCCGCCTGCCGTCAATCCGCTTCGCGCGTCATGTCCGGCCATAGCAGCGGGTTCGGCGAACTGCGCTGGTAGCCGGCTTCGTTCATCAGCAGGTCGAGCGTGAGGCTCGCAAGGTCGTCCGCCAGCGGCTCGAACTCGAAGTCCTTCTCCTGATAGCCGATCTTGCGATAAGTCTTGCACTCGTCGCACGACTCGGCCTTGACGGCTTCGCTGCCGCCCTCGATCCCATGGTAAGCGATGCCCTTGGTCGAGTCGCAGTGCGAACATTTCGTGCGCACCATGTGCCACTCGGTCGTGCACAGCCCGCACTGCAGGAAACGGTAGCCCTGGAACTGGCCCCCGACGCGCACGACGCTCGCGACCGGATGCGTGCCGCACACCGGGCACAGCCCCGGCTGGTCGAGATACGGGACGTCGGCCGGCGCGACGCGGCTCGCGAGATCGGTCCAGACGACCTGCAGCGCAGCCATCAGGAACGGCGCGGTGGCCGGGTCGACCTCGGCAAAGCGCAGCCCGAGAATCGCATCGGCCTGCGTGTCGAGTTCGGCGGGCGCCATCAGGCGCAGCCGGTCGAGCAGTTTCGCGAGCGACGGATTGACGAGACCGGCGCCTTCGACGCGGTCGAGCAGTTCGTACAGCACGGCCCGCCACTGCGGGTTGCGCTCGCCGTCGAGCGCCGGCACGAGCGGCATCGAATGCTGCTGCGCGCGCGCGATCGCTTCCTTCGACGGCAGCGGCAGTTCCAGCGTCTGCAGCGTCGCGTGCTGCGCATCGGCGACGGTGGCCATCAGCCGCAGGTAGCCGCTGATCGGGTTCAGGTCGGCAAGCTTGCGCAGCCGCGCGGCGCGCGCGGCAAACGCGGTCGCGCGCTCCGGCAGGCGAAAGCGCGGAATGGCCGAATGATCGAGCGCCGAAATCTCGGTCGGTTCGAGAATGCGTTGTGTCACGAAAATGTCTTCCAAAAAAAACAAGCGCCGACAGATCGGCGCTTTTCAGGCGATTCCGACGGTTGGCGGAACGGTACGCAACAATCGGCGTACCGTCCCGCTCCGGTGCGTTACTTCACGCTTTCACGGAACCACTTCGGGTGATGCTTGCGGGCCCAGCCCAGCGTGACGGTGCCGCGCACCATCGCCCCGATCGAGCCCTTCACCCACAACGCCGCGTAAATGTGCACGATGATGCTCGCGATCAGCACGAAGGCCGCCACGGCATGCACGACGGCCGCCGCGCTGATCACCCCGATCGGGAAGTAGAACGAGAAGTAGCGCCGCCAGATCACGACTCCCGACAGCAGGAGCAACAGCAGGCACGCCACCAACGTGAAGAATAGCAGCTTCTGTCCGGCGTTATATCGGCCGACGGGCGGCAGCTTGTCTTCCTGGTTGGTCAGCACGTCGCCGATCTGCTTCAGCCACTGCCGATCGTCCGCGTCGAGCGTATTGTGGTGCCAGAAGCGCACCACCAGGATCGCGAACGACACGAACATCACGAGGCCGACGAACGGATGCAGGATCCGCGTCCACTGGCCGCCGCCGAACAGCGCGGTGAGCCAGAACATCGACGGATGGAACAGCGCGAGCCCGGACAGCGCGAGCAGCACGAACGTGATCGCGGTGATCCAGTGGTTCGTGCGCTCGTTCGGCGTGTAGCGGACGATCAGGTTGGGGTCGTCGTGTTTCATTTCGCGTCCTCCTTGATGCGTCGCGCCTCGTCGCGCGCGGCGGCTTCCTCGTCCTCGCTGACCTCGTTCGGACCGACCCGCGTGTAGTGGAAGAACCCGGCCAGCGCGGTCAGCGCGAGGCCGGCGACCGCGAGCGGTTTCGCGATCCCCTTCCACAGCTTCACCATCGGACTGATCGACGGATTGTCGGGCAGCCCGTGATACAGCGACGGTTTATCCGCGTGGTGCAGCACATACATCACGTGCGTGCCGCCGACGCCCTGCGGGTCGTACAGCCCCGCATGCTCGAAGCCGCGCTCCTTCAGGTCCTCGATCCGCTCGGCCGCGTGCTGCTTCATGTCCTCCTTGGTGCCGAACACGATCGCGCCGGTCGGGCAGGTCTTCACGCAGGCCGGTTCCTGACCGACCGCGACACGGTCGGAACAGAGCGTGCACTTGTACGCGCGATGATCCGTCTTCGAGATCCGCGGGATGTTGAACGGACAGCCGGTCACGCAGTAGCCGCAACCGATGCAGTTCTCCTCGTGGAAATCGACGATCCCGTTGTTGTACTGCACGATCGCGCCCGGCGACGGACACGCCTTCAGGCAGCCCGGATCCTCGCAGTGCATGCAGCCGTCCTTGCGGATCAGCCATTCGAGGTCGCCGGCCGGGTTCTCGTATTCGGAGAACCGCATCACCGTCCACGAGTGCTCGGTCAGGTCGGCCGGATTGTCGTACACGCCGACGTTGGTGCCGACTTCGTCGCGCAGGTCGTTCCACTCCATGCACGCCGTCTGGCACGCCTTGCAGCCGATGCACTTCGATACGTCGATCAGCTTCGCGACGCTCCCGGTCACCGGTTCGCGCGCCGTGGGCGGCGGCGTCGTGGTGGCCGAGACGCGCTTGATATCCAGCGATTGCAATGCCATCTCTTCCCCCTTACGCCTTTTCGACCTTCACCAGGAACGACTTGAATTCCGGTGTGTACGAGTTGCCGTCGCCGACGGACGGAGTCAGGGTGTTGGCGAGATAGCCGGGCTTCGTCAGACCCTTGAAGCCCCAGTGCAACGGGACGCCGACCGTCTGGACCTTCTTGCCCTCGATCGTCAGCGGCTTGATCCGCTTCGTGACGAGGGCGACCGCGATGATGTAGCCGCGCTTGGACGACACCTTCACGCGCTCGCCATGCGCGACGCCGACTTCCTTCGCGAGGTCTTCGCCGATCTCGACGAATTGCTCGGGCTGGATGATCGAGTTCAGCCGCGCGTGCTTGGTCCAGTAGTGGAAATGCTCGGTCAGCCGGTACGTCGTCGCGACGTGCGGGAACTCCGACACCTTGCCGAACGACGCGCGGTCGTCCGGGAACACGCGGGCGGCCGGGTTGTTCAGCGCCTGCGGGTTGTCAGGGTGCAGCGGGTTCGCCGCAAGCGGCGTCTCGAACGGCTCGTAGTGCTCGGGGAACGGGCCTTCGTTCATCCCCGCGCGGGCGAAGAAGCGCGCGACGCCTTCCGGGTTCATGATGAACGGCCCCATCCCATTCTCCGGCGGTTCGTCCACCTTGAAATCCGGCACGTCGACGCCCTTCCACGCACTGCCGTTCCAGCCGACCAGCTTGCGGGTCGGGTCGAACGGCTTGCCGGCGACGTCGCACGATGCGCGGTTGTACAGGATCCGACGATTGGCCGGCCACGCCCACGCCCAATTCAGCGTCTGGCCGATGCCGGTCGGGTCGGAGTTGTCGCGCCGCCCCATCTGGTTGCCCGCCTGCGTCCACGCGCCGCAGAAGATCCAGCAGCCGCTCGCGGTCGTGCCGTCGTCCTTCAGTTGCGCGAACGCGGCGAGTTGCTCGCCCTTCTTCACGAGCGTCTTCGTCGGATCCTTCGGATCGGGCAGGTCGGCGAGCGCCTTCCCGTTGAACTCCATCGCGAGTTCTTCGGGCGTCGGGCTTTCCGGGTTCGCGTACGGCCACGTCAGGTTCACGATCGGATCCGGATACTTGCCGCCGTCCGTCTGGTACATCTTGCGCATGCGCAGGAACAGCCCCGACATGATCTCGAGATCGCTCCGCGCCTCGCCCGGCGGCTCCGCGCCCTTCCAGTGCCACTGCAGCACGCGGCTCGAACTGACGAGCGAACCGTTTTCCTCCGCGAAACACGTGGTCGGCAGCCGGAACACCTCGGTCTGGATCTTCGACGCATCGACATCGTTGAAGTCGCCGTGATGCTTCCAGAACTCGGACGTCTCGGTCGCGAGCGGATCCATGATCACGAGCCACTTCAGCTTCGCGAGGCCGGCTGCCGTCTTCACCTTCGACGGTGCCGCCGCGAGCGGGTTGAAGCCCTGGCAGATGTAGCCGTTCATCTTGCCGGCATTCATCAGCTCGATCGCCTGCAGCAGGTCGTACTGCTTGTCGAGCTTCGGCAGGTAGTCGTACGCCCAGTTGTTCTCGGCGGTCGCCGCGTCGCCCCACCACGACTTCATGAAGCTGACGTGGAAGGCCTTGTAGTTCTTCCAGTAGCTCAGTTGGTTCGGCCGCAGCGGCAGTTGCACGCGCTTCTTGATGTAGCCGTCGAAATCCTGTTCGGCCTGCATCGGCAGCGTCATGTAGCCCGGCAGCAGGTTCGACATCAGCCCGAGGTCGGTCAACCCCTGGATGTTCGAGTGGCCGCGCAGCGCGTTCATCCCGCCGCCGGCGATGCCGATGTTGCCGAGCAGCAGTTGCACCATCGCGCCGGTGCGGATCATCTGCGCGCCGACCGAGTGGTGCGTCCAGCCGAGCGCGTACAGGATCGTGCCGGCGCGGCCGGGAACGGCGGTGGTCGCGAGCATCTCGCACACCTTCAGGAATTTCTCCTTCGGCGTGCCGCACGTCTGCTGGACCATGTCCGGCGTATAGCGCGCGTAGTGCTGCTTCAGCAGGTTGTACACGCAACGCGGATGCTGCAGCGTCGGGTCGACCTTCACGAAGCCGTCGTCGCCGCGCTCGTAGTCCCAGCTCGATTTGTCCGGGTACGCGTGCTTCTCGGCGTCGTAGCCGGAATAAATGCCGTCGTTGAACGCGAAATCCTCGCGCACGATGAACGAGAAGTCCGTGTAGTTCTTCACGTACTCATGCTGGATCTTGTCGTTCGTCAGCAGATAGTTGATGACGCCGCCCAGGAAGACGATGTCGGTGCCGGTGCGGATCGGCGCGTAGTAGTCGGCCACCGAGGCCGTACGCGTGAAGCGCGGGTCGACGACAATCAGCCGCGCCTTGCGGTGCGCCTTCGCCTCCGTTACCCACTTGAAACCGCACGGATGGGCCTCGGCTGCGTTGCCGCCCATCGCGAGAATCACGTCCGCGTTCTTGATGTCGACCCAATGGTTCGTCATCGCTCCACGGCCAAACGTCGGGGCAAGACCTGCCACCGTCGGGCCATGTCAGACACGCGCCTGATTGTCGAATGCGAGCATCCCGAGGCTGCGGACAGCCTTGTGCGTCAGGTAGCCGACTTCGTTGCTGCCCGCCGACGCGGCCAGCATGCCGGTGGTCAGCCAGCGGTTGACCTTGGCGCCGTCTTCCGCCGTCTCGACGAAGTTCGCGTCGCGGTCGGCCTTCATCAGCTTCGCGATCCGGTCGAGCGCATCGCCCCATGAGATACGCTCCCACTTGTCCGAGCCCGGCGCCCGGTATTCGGGATGCGTCAGGCGGTTCGGGCTGTGGATGAAGTCGATCAGGCTCGCGCCCTTCGGGCACAGCGTGCCGCGATTGACGGGATGGTCGGGATCGCCTTCGATATGGATGATGCTCGGCTGCGCATTCTTCGCACCGTCGCCGAGGCTGTACATCAGGATGCCGCAACCCACTGAACAATAAGGACAGGTGTTGCGCGTTTCGACTGTGCGCGCCAGCTTGTACTGTCGGACTTCGGCGAGCGCTTCCGTCGGAGAAAAGCCCATCAGGGCAAGACTCGATCCGGCAAGCGACGTGGCCGTCACCTTCAGGAACTGGCGCCGGGACATTTGTAGCATGATGGTCTCGGCTGCTTGTGGGGTGAGGTGAAACTGAAAGGATTATAGACAGCCAGCGCAACTATGATGAAATCTTCTGATCAATACTGATTTGCCCGATCCACCGATATCCCGCGATCGGCACGCAACCGAACCGTCATGAAACGACAGATCACGTCCGAAGCTACCCGTCTCGCGCAACAACAGGCCAACTGGGCACTCAACGCGTTCAAGCGTTTCTCCTCCGACCGATGCTCGGCGATGGCCGCGAGCATCGCGTTCTTCTCGGCGTTCTCGCTCGCGCCGACGCTCGTGATGGTGATCGCCGTGGCCGGCTGGTTCTACGGCGACGACGCCGCGCGCGGCCAGGTGTTCGAGCAGGCACACCAGCTGATCGGCGACGACGCAGCGGCCAGCATCCAGACGATCGTGCAGAACGCGCATCGCGCGGGCGAGCGCGGCGGCATCGCGACGCTGATCTCGTTCGCCGCGCTCGCACTCGGCGCATCGGCGACGTTCGCGTCGCTGAACACGGCGCTGAGCGTGATCTGGCCGAGCACGGAAAACCGCTGGTCGAGCATGCTCGGGCTCGTGCGCGTGCGGCTGATTTCGTTCGGGCTCGTGCTCGGCGTCGCGTTCCTGCTGATCGTGTCGCTCGTGCTCGACACCGCGATCACGTTCATCGGCACGTGGCTGCTCGGCAATTCACCGTACGTCGTGATCACCAACCTGCTGCAGTTCTTCGTCGGCATCGCGGTGCTCGCAGGCGCGTTCGCCGCGCTGATGAAGTTCCTGCCGGACGCGCGCGTCGCATGGCACGACGCGGTGATCGGCGGGATCGTGTCCGCGATCCTGTTCTCCGGCGGCAAGAAGCTGTTCGCGCTGTATCTCGCGCACGCGGGCACGGCAAGTGCGTTCGGCGCGGCCGGATCGTTCGCGGTCCTGCTGATGTGGCTGTACTTCTCGGCGGCCGTGCTGCTGCTCGGCGCGGAATTCGCGGCTGCGCGCGGCGATGCACATCGCCGCACCGGCAACGTTGCGGCCGTGTCCGCGCAGACGGATCGCGCCGCCGATCGCGCACGCGACAGCTGATTGCCTCGCGCGGCCGCGCATTGCGCGTGCCGCATCGTCGTCCTACGCGACCGCGCTTCTTTTCGCAACCACCCCGCCCCGTCTCGCGTTCATGCGTGTTGATGCTTTGCTTGCATCACCACGTGATGCAAGCCGCAACGGCAAACGTTTGCCATCGTCGATTTCCGTGCTCCAACCGGCGAAATCCGCCCTTCTGTTGCCAAACACCACAACCACCGCAACAATCGCAGCGCAGCAATTGTCAACTATTTCAAAAACAGGAACAGTTCTTGATGTGCTTGATCTATATGAACTTTTTCTCGCTGTTACCTTTTCGAGACACTTTATTTTTTAAGCTTTCTTGCCTGTATGGCACTGAGCTATTCTCCATTCCGCAACAAATAACGAATGACGAATCATTTGCGTGGAGATACTCAACGATGAAGAAACTCGCTCTCTCGACCCTCTCGCTCGCCCTGCTGGGCGCCGCCGGTGCTGCTCACGCCCAGTCGAGCGTGACGCTGTACGGCGTGATCGACACGTCGATCGCATGGGTTCACGGCAACGACGGCCAGGCCAACAACTCGTGGCAAATGCTGTCGGGCAACCTGCAAGGCAGCCGTTGGGGCCTGAAAGGCGCTGAAGACCTCGGCGGTGGCCTGAAGGCGATCTTCCAGTTGGAAAACGGTTTTGATCCGGGCACGGGTCACCTGAACCAAGGTGGTCGCATGTTCGGTCGCCAGGCATACGTCGGCCTCCAGAGCAACCAGTACGGTACGCTGACGCTCGGCCGCCAGTACGACCCGCTGGTCGACCTGGTCCAGGCAGTCACGGCTGACAACTACTTCGGCAGCGTGATGGCCACGCCGGGCGACGTCGACAACAACGACAACTCGCTGCGCGTCAGCAACGCAATCAAGTACACGTCGCCGGTCTGGGCAGGCTTCCAGGTCGAAGGCATGTACGCCCTCGGCGGCGTCGCAGGCAAGACGGGCTCGGGCCAGACGTGGTCGGTCGCAGCTGCATACAACAACGGCCCGGTCGGCGTTGCAGCAGGCTACTTCTACGCAGCCAACCCGTCGCCGACGACGGCTGTCGGCCGCGCAGGCTGGGGTTCGACGACGTCCGACGCGATCTTCGACGGCCCGATCAACTCGGGTTACGACACGGCGAAGTCGATCGCCATCGCGCAAGTCGCAGGCCAGTACGCAATCGGCCCGGTAACGGTCGGTCTCGGCTACAGCAACGCACAGTACAAGCCGGACGCATTCTCGGGCTTCGGTTCGACCGAAAAGTACAACACGGGCCGCGCGTTCGTGACGTACCAGGTCACGCCGCCGCTGCTGCTGGGCCTCGGCTATTCGTACACGAAGGCAAGCGGCGACACGGCCGCGAAGTACCATCAGGTCGGTGTCGGCGCGGACTACTCGCTGTCGAAGCGCACGGACCTCTACCTGGTTGGCGCATACCAGCACGCAAGCGGCACGCAGCTCGTCGACGGCGTGCAGCAAACCGCGCAAGCGTCGATCGCTTCGTACGGCTTCGCTGGCAAGAGCTCGGCCGAAATGGTCGCGGTCGGTATCCGCCACAAGTTCTAAGAAGTACGTTTCCGGTGTGCATGTCGTCTTCGACGCCATGCCGCCGAACTGCAAAACCAGTCATCGGCTTCGGCCATGGCTGGTTTTTTTTCGTCCGTTGCCGGCGGCGGCCGCCAGCGCCGTGGCGGACGACGACCGCGCCGGGACTCTCAGATACGGCAGTCGGCCGGGAGCGGCGCCTGAGCCGCCTATCGCGCGCAGAAAGCACGTTTGCAGGCATGTCGGGCACCTCGCCCTGTCGATGAATCCGGCGCCCCTCCCATGTGAAGCACGTATGCTTCGACATGTCGATTTCGACGCCCCTCGTCCGTCGTATCGATGGCGGCATGCAGATTGCCCGTCCCTCACCGACAGCTGACAGGAGACGCTCCATGACGATTCAGAAGATCACGCCGTTCCTCTGGTACTCGACGGAAGCCGAAGAAGCCGCAGCCTTCTATGCGGGCATTTTCCCGAACTCGCGCGTCGTGCGCGTCACGGCGGTGTCCGGCACCAACGGCACCCGGATGGTCGAGTTCGAACTGTTCGGGCAGCCGTTCATCGCGATGAGCCACCCGCGCACCGAGACGTTCAACCACGCGATCTCGCTGATGATCAGTTGCGCCGACCAGGCCGAACTCGACCGTTACTGGAGCGCGCTGCTCGACAACGGCGGCACGGCCGACGGCTGCGGCTGGCTGCGGGACCGCTACGGCGTGTCGTGGCAGATCGTTCCGGACGCACTGATCCCGATGATGGCCGACCGCGACGAGGTCAAGGCGGCGCGGGTGGCCGCGGCCATGATGCAGATGACGAAGTTCGACGTCGCCGCGCTGAAGGCCGCGTACGACGGCACGGCGGGCTGACGAAGCCACGGCGGCACGTCCTTCGCGGGGCGCCGCGGCACGTTCGTGGCGCGCGTGCAGTCCACGCATGACCGCATCCATCGACGGGATTGCGTCGCGCCACTACGCAACCGCGGGCGGCGACCGTTCGCGCGCCGCTACGCCGACAGCATCGCTTCGACGATTCGTCGCGCGTAGCGCACGAACGCGGCGACCGGTTCGCCGGAGAGCAGCGCATCGTCGCCGTCACCGCGCAGATAGACGGTACGCGCAGCCGACAGGACGAGTTGGTACGCGTCGGGCAGGCGCGCCGTTACCCACGTCGCGGCGACGTCCTTCGGCGCGATCCTGCCGGTCGCGGCGCTGTACCAGATGCGTGCGAGCGCCAGCACGACGTTGCATTCGTCGCCGCGCCAGTCCGGCTCGGCATGCCACTGCGCAACGGTGGCCAAAAGCGCGGCGACGAAATCGCGCGCGGACACCGGCTCGAACCACTCGGTCGCGCGCGGCCCGAGCAGCGCAACGTCGTGCGGCCGCACCTTCGTCAACAGAATCGCCAGATCGTGATCGATGCATGGCGGCTCGACGATGCCCGCGCGCAAATCGCCGCGCAGCCATTCGCCGAACTGCAGCGCGCGCCGGGTCGGATGACACCATGGAACCACGTCGCCGCGCACGACGACCGTCACTTCCAGCGCGCGCATGTGCGCCGCGCTCCCCGGCGGCGCCGACACGTCGAGCAAGTCGAGCATCAGCGCACGCCGCACCGCGTCGCCCGGCAATGCGGCAACCGTCACCAGCAGGTCGATATCGCTGCGCGGTTTCAGCCCGCGTCGAGCGCCGAGCCGAACAGATGCATCGCCTGCAGCGTTGCGCCGAGATGCCGTTCGATCACGGCGCACGCGGCGCTCACCTGGTCGGCGATCTCGCCGGGAACGATCGCTGCGTTCATGACACGAGACCCGCGCGACGAATGCGCGACACGCTGCGTTGCAAGGTCGCGCGCCGGATCGAACGCGGCGACCCGGCCGTTCGCACGTTTGGCCCGCGACACCGGATGCGCATCACATCATGCCGCCTGCTCGCTGCACAACGTCGTCGCCGCGCGATTTGCGCAGCGCAATAAAAATCCCCGTACGCTTTCGCGTACGGGGATCGTCGGACATCGCAACGGTCGCCGACTTGCATTCGGCAACCGTTGCGCGGCATTACGCAGCCGCGTCCTTCAGCTTCTTCAGCGCACGTGCCTTCACGCGCACGCTGGCCGGCTTTGCCGGGAACCAGCGCTCTTCGCCCGTGAACGGATCCTTGCCGAAGCGCTTCTTCTTCGCCGGCACGACTTGTGCCGTGATCTTCAGCAGACCCGGCAGCGTGAACTCGCCTGCGCCCTTCTTGTGAACCGAGCCCAGCACGACGTTCTCGAGTGCGACGAGCACTGCCTTGACCGCCTTCACTTCGACAGCTGCACGCTCAGCGATGTGCGTTGCGAGCGATGCCTTCGTGAACTTGTCCTTCAGCGGCGTCGGAGCGGCCGGTGCTGCCTTCGCGACAGCTTTCTTGGCCACTACTTTCTTCGCGGGCGCAGCCTTTTTGGCAGCCACTTTCTTGGTGGCCGGTGCGGCAGCCTTCTTGGCCACCTTTTTTGCGGAAGTCGCCATGTTTCTCCTACCAGGTGTGGTCGTTGGATACACGAAGCGTGCAACGCGCGCGCTTCAACGCCGGATTCTACAAGCGCCGTGACGCTTCGTGCAGTACTTTTATGCGTTTTCGCGGGGTTTCCCGCAGGTTTTGTTGCGCACGACCGACTTCACCGACGCGCGAGCATCGAAAAACGCCTTTACGTATACGTCCGAACGCGAATTACGTTCGATATTTGCGCACCTATACTGACCTCGCTCAGTGCCCCGGATGCCTCCATGCGCGAAGTCAGATACGTCAAAGGACTCGACGGCCTGCGAGCCATCGCCGTCATCCTCGTTTTCCTGTCCCACAAGGGCCACGTCCTCGCTGTCGACGTGGGCAAGCTCGGTGTGTGGACGTTTTTCTTCATCAGCGGATTCCTGATCGTCGGCGAGCTGCATCGCAACCGTCAGGCGATCGAGCGCGGCACGATGACGCGCCGTCACGCGCTGGCGCTGTTCCTCGCGAAGCGCGCGCTGCGGATCTTTCCCGTCTACTACCTGCTGCTCGCCGCGCTCGCGATCGCGCACGCGCTGTTCTACCAGCGCGGCGTCAATCTCGGGCTCGCGTGGCACGCCGCGTTCCTGTCGAACTACTGGATCGGCGTCGTCAAGGACGGCTGGCCGGGCTCCACGTCGCACTTCTGGAGCCTCGCGGTTGAGCAGCAGTTCTATCTGATTGCGCCGCTCACGCTGCTCGCGGTGCCGGCCGCGCGCCACGTCGCGCTCGGCGTCGCGGCCGTCGCGCTGTGCGCGCTCGCGCATCTCGTGCTCTACGCGGCCGACGCATCGCCGGTGCTGATCTACGCGTTTTCGCCGTGGAACTTCGCACTGATCGCGCTGGGCGGCGTCGGTGCGATGGCGCTGGCCGATCGCGGCCCGGCCGTCGTCCGCCGCATTCCGCCCGGCTGGCTCGGCGCCGCCGGCGTCGTGTTCTTCCTCGCGCTGCCCGCGTTCACGACGCTGCCGGACGTCGTCACGGGGCTCGCGGATCTCGGGCTGTCCGCGTCGCTCGGCACGCTGATGCTGTGGATCGTCACCGAGCCCGACCATCCGGCCGTGGCGCTGCTCGACTGGGCGCCGCTCGTCTATCTCGGCACGATCAGCTACGGCTTCTACCTGTTCCACAACCTGATTCCGGCACGTTTCGGCGAGATGCCCGCGCTGTTCGCGCACGTGCCGATGCCCGGAATCGTGCGCGAAGCGCTGCCCGAACTGCTGCAGTTCGCACTTGCCGTGCTGCTTGCGCATCTGTCGTGGCGCTATCTGGAAAGACGCCTGCTCGACTTCAAGAAGCCGATCGCCGCGATGCTGGCGCGGTACTTCGTCGCGCGGCCGAGCACGTCCCCGCGCTGAGCGGAACATCGGCACGGGCGCGACGCCACCGAACAACGTGCGCTGGCGCCGGCAATCCCGGTGCCGAAACGACGCGGCCGCCGGCCTCGTTCGTCCATCGGAAACACGCATCGCGTCGGCGGACGAACGTGCGGCTGCGGCATCGTGGCGCCGCGTCGACGTCCATTGCGAATCGACACGCTGACCAGGCATCGACGGCGGCTATCGCGACCGCAACCGCAACCGCAACCGCAACCGTCGTTCATCGTGCCGCACGCAACCGGCACGCCGGCACCGGTTTCATCGCCACGGTGCCGGGCATCCCGCGCACCGCGGTGATGCACCTGAAAACCGCATCACCGCGTGGTGGCCTGCCCAATTCGCCGCGCACGTACCGGCTCGATCCCGCCGGATGCAACGCCGTTGATCACCCGGCGTCCCGCGCCGCGGCTTCGACCACACGCAAAAAAGCCCCGGCGCACAAGGCAGCCGGGGCCAACGGAACAACCACCACCTGAAACAGCGGAGCAGCGCGTCTGCTTATGCGACAGCAGCCAGCGCGGGCAGGCAGGTACGCAGGTACGCCTCGAATTCGCGACTCACTTCCGGATGCTGGAGCGCGAGCTCGACGGTCGCCTTGAGATAGCCGATCTTGCTGCCGCAATCGAAACGCGTCCCGTAGTAGCGATACGCGAGCACCTGCTCATTCGCGAGCAGCGACTGGACCGCGTCGGTCAGCTGCAGTTCGCCGCCGGCACCCGGCTTGAGCTTGCGCAGGTGATCGAAGATCGTCGGCATGAACACGTAGCGGCCGACCACGCCGAGATTCGACGGCGCGTCTTCCGGCGCCGGCTTCTCGATGATGCCCGACAGCTTGATGATGTCCTCTTCCCACTCGCGGCCTTCGACGACGCCATACGAGCGGCTGTCCTCGCGCGGGATCGTCTCGACCCCGATCACCGAGCTGTGATAGTGGTCGAACACGTCGACGAGCTGCTTGAGCACCGGCTGTTCGCCGTGCAGCAGGTCGTCGGCGAGGATCACCGCGAACGGCTCGCCGTGCACGAGCTTCTCCGCGCACAGCACCGCATGGCCGAGGCCGAGCGCTTCCGGCTGGCGCACGTAGAAGCAGTTCACGTGGCTCGGCTTGATGCCGCGCACGAGCTCGAGCAGCTTTTCCTTGCCGCGCGCCTCGAGTTCGGCCTCGATCTCGTACGACTTGTCGAAGTGATCCTCGATCGCGCGCTTGCTGCGCCCGGTCACGAAGATCATCTCGGTGATACCGGCGTTGATCGCTTCCTCGACCGCGTACTGGATCAGCGGCTTGTCGACGACGGGCAGCATTTCCTTCGGGCTCGCCTTCGTTGCCGGGAGGAACCGCGTGCCGAGACCGGCAACGGGGAACACGGCCTTGGTGACTTTCAACATGTTCGCATCCTGATTGCGTTGACTGCGCCGCGTCGTCCTGCGACCCGGCGCGATTGTTTTCCGAACGGCATATCGAGAATCGACGGTACGGCCAATTCCACTCCGCTCATTTTTCGATATGGACCGATTGCCCATGTTTCCGGAAAATAGATAATCCGCGAAACCGGTCGATATTGCCGAGCCGATTACCGAAACAGAAACAAATTACCGATTTTCCAGATACAAATTCTTACGATTCGAATTCCTCGATATACGGGACGCCGCCCCGTTCGAGACCCGGGCGAATCGGCTCGTTCTTCAGCGCCTCGCGGTACGCCGACAGCACGGCCATGACCAGCAGTACTGCCGCGCTCGCGATCCAATGCATGTCCATCTTGCCGCTCCTTGCATCAATCAACTGGAAGCCTCAAGCTATCAGAAAAAAATCGGCAAATAATTTCGGTACCTGCGAAACCGCTTTCACGCCGGAATAAAACCACTATCTGAAATATCATTATTTCGCGGTCAGATTTTTTTATTCATTCGATCGAATTCTTGCGCATTACGATTGGACCATCCCCTTCATCCGTCGCAAGGAATCGAATCGCATGCAAGCTTTCAGCGGATCGTCTTTGACCGCGCCGCCCGTCGCCGACCACAAGGAACACGTGATCGACGCGATGCGCGGGTTCGCGGCGCTGCTCGTCGCCTATTTCCATTGCCGCCAGGTCGTCTGGGTCGGCATGCAGAGCTTCCATCGCGCTTACGGTCATGCGCTCGACCCGAGCGCGATCGTCGGCTATCTGACCTTCCCGTTCGCGTGGGGGTCTGCGGGCGTGCCGATCTTCTTCGTGATCAGCGGCTATTGCATCCACCGCAACGCGGCGCTCAAGCTTGCGGCCAACCCCGCGTACCGGCTCGACGCGCCGAACTTCTGGGCGCGCCGCTTTGCCCGCATCTACCCGGTGCTGCTCGCTGCGTTGCTGTTCACGCTCGCGATGGACGCGGTCAGCCTGCAGATCGCGCCCGTCAGCCACAAGATCCGCGATGTCGGCCTCACCGCGTTCCTCGTGAACCTGTTCTCGCTGCAGGGCGTCGCCGGCTACACGTACGGGTCGAACGGCGCACTGTGGACGCTGTCGCTCGAAGTGCAGTTCTATGCGGTCTACCCGCTGCTGTTCGCGTTGCGCCGGCGCATCGGGATGCCGGCGATCGTCGCGGCCGTCGCGCTCGTCAACGTCGCGTCGGCCTGGCTGCTCGAACGGCACGATCTGCAGTTCTTCACGTCGTACTGGCTGTCCTGGACGATCGGCGCGTGGATCGCCGACGTGCGCGCGCAGCCGGCGCGCGACCCGGCCGCCGTGCCGTCGCGCGCGTGGTACCTCGCGGCCGCCGTGCTGCTGGCCGCGGGCTGCGGCGCGTTCCATTTCGGCCAGTACGGCGCGTTCCAGCTGTGGGCGGCCGGCTTCGCGTGCTTCCTGTACCGTGCGCTAGCCTGCCCGCCGCGCCCGACGCCGCTGCTGCGCGTGCTCGGCTGGTTCGGTGACTTCAGCTATTCGCTGTACCTCGTCCACCTGCCGCTGTTCGTCTGCCTCGGCTCGGTGCTGTTTCATTCCGAGCTGCAACTGTCGATCTGGCCGTCGTTCGCGTTCATGGCCGCCGCGATTCCGGTCGCCTACGTGTTCTACCGGCTGTTCGAACGCCCCGCGATGATGTGGTCGGCGAGCCTGAAACCGACGCGCACCGCTCGCGTCGTCGCACCGGCACCCGAACGGGCTGTCTGAGCGGCACCGTTCCCGCGCTCCCTGCCCCCGCCCGGCGTCACGCTGCGCGGGGGCATTTTCATGGGCGGGACGGGCGCGGGGATCCGTTTGCGTGCCGCGAGGCGGCAGGCACCCGGTACGGCAGCAGGCAAGTCGGGCGTAGCGGCCGTCCCGGCGGCGGCTCTATCGTCGGCATCGCCCGCCCCCTCGCCAGCTCACGGCATGACCGCACGGCGCCGCTCATGGCGTTCCGTCGAGCAATTCCGGCCCGGTCGGCGGCCACGCTTCGTGCTTCGTGCTTCGTGCTTCGTGCTTCGTGCTTCGTGCTTCGTGCTTCGTGCTTCGTGCTTCGTGCTTCGTGCTTCGTGCTTCGTGCTTCGTGCTTCGTACGCCGTGCGCCGTGCCCCAACGCATCATCGGCCCATCCAGACGCCCCTCGCCCGACCGCGCGACTTGGCGCCCGCCCATCCAAAAGCAAAGCCCTCATGCAGCACAACACCGCATGAGGGCTCGTTTCCCGGCGCATGGCGCGTCGGTTCGCGCCGCGCCTACCGTTTCTTCGCCTTTGCAGCCTTCGCCGTATCCGCGAGGATCTTCTCGACCCGCTCCACATAGGTTTCGGTGCCGAACCGGCGCACCGCGGTCGCCCGCCCGCTCGCGACGAGCCGCTCGCGCAGCGCCGCGTCGTGCTTCAACCTGCCCAGCGCATCGGCCAGCGCGGCCGCGTCGCCCGGCTCGCAGAGCAGCCCGTTGTCACCGTCCTCGATGATCTCGACGACCCCGCCCGCGCGGGCCGCGACCACCGGCCGCCGCGCGAGCATCCCCTCGACGATCACCCGCCCGAACGGCTCGGGCGTGATCGACGTATGCGCGACCACGTCGACCGCCTTCATGCACGCGGCCACGTCGCGCTGGAACCCGAGGAAATGGACGCGGTCGTCCATCCCGTGACGCGCAACGATCTCGTGCAGCTGCGCCGCGTATTCATCCTCGCCGAACAGCGGCGCGCCGACCAGCACCACGTGCATGTCCGGATGGCGTGCCGCTGCCTCCAGCAGCAGGTGCTGCCCCTTCCAGTGCGCGAGGCGGCTGAACGACCCGACCAGCCATCCCTGCTCGGGCAACCCGAAGCGCGCGCGCAGCGCGGCCTGGCTGGCATTGTCCAGCGCGTCGAACGGTTCGGCCGAAATGCCGTTGAACACGACGTCGACGTGCTGCGGCGTGAAGCCCGTCAGCGCGCGGAACGCCTGCGCGGATGCATCCGAGTTCGCGATCACGCGCGTGACGCCGAACCGCGCGCAGTACTTGATCGCCATCAGCTGCTTGCTGCCGAAGTGGTCGCCGCTGACGATGTCGCGCAGGTGCCAGACCACCGGCTTGCGCGCGAGCCGCCCGGCCAGCGCCGCGACCACCATCGCACGCTGCGTATTCGCGTAGATCACCTCGGCGCGGCGTGCACGCCGTGCGACGTCGCGCACCATGCCGACGAGCCGCTTCAATGCGCCGGCCGACACGCCGCCCTGCTTGCGCACGCCGGCGAGCTCGCCCTGGTCGAGCACGTCCACGCGCGCGCCGATCTCGTCGAGCGCCGCGCGAAACGGGCCGTCGTCGAACAGCAGCACGTCGGCGTTCGCACGCATGTGCTTCATGATTTCCAGCAGCGACAGTTCCGCGCCGCCGAGCACGCCGCTCTGGTCCAGCACGAGCGTCGCCGGGCCGCGCGCGGCCGGCATCGGCGCGACGGCCGTGCCGCGCTGCGCGGTCGAGCCGGGCAGTGCCGCCTCCACATAGTCGAGAAAGCGCCGCCGGAACGTGTCGGCGGAGAAGCGCTCCGCGTTCGCGCGGCACGCGTGCGGCGTGAAGCGCTGCGGCGCGCGCTCGAAATCGTCGACCGCCGCGACGATCGCGTGCGGCGTCTGTTCTTCGAAGAACAGCCCGGTCGGGTTCGCGTGCGAGTGCGGCTCGAGCACGGTCTCGAGCGCGCCGCCCTTGCCGTACGCGATCACGGGCGTGCCGCACGCCTGCGCCTCGACCACCGAAATCCCGAAATCCTCCTCGGCCGCAAACACGAACGCCTTAGCGCGGCGCATCCGGTCGTGCAGCACCGCAAACGGCTGGTAGCCCATGATCTCGACGTTCGGGCCGGCCTTCGCGCGGATCTTCTGCATCTCCGGGCCGTCGCCGATCACGACGAGCTTGCGCTCCGGCGTGCGCGAGAACGCCTCGACGATCAGGTCGATCTTCTTGTACGGCACCATCCGCGACGCGGTCAGGTAGAAATCGTCCTTCATCTCGTTCAGCGAGAAGCCGTCCACGTCGACCGGCGGGAAGATCACCGCCGCGTCGCGGTGATACACCTTGCGGATGCGTCGCGCGATGAACGCGGAGTTCGCGACGAAGCCGTCCACCGCGTTCGCGGTGCGCGTGTCCCAGTTGCGGATGTAGTGCAGGATCATCCGCGCGAGCAGCGATTTCGGCCCGTGCGTGAGGTTCGACTGTTCCAGATACTGGTGTTGCAGGTCCCATGCATAGCGGATCGGCGAATGCACGTAGCTGATGTGCATCTGGTCCGGCCCCGTCAGCACGCCTTTCGCAACGGCATGGCTGCTGGAGATCACGAGGTCGTAGTCCGACACGTCGAGCTGCTCGATCGCGAGCGGCATC
This sequence comes from Burkholderia sp. 10_S31, assembly GCF_056930375.1. Taxonomy (NCBI): domain Bacteria; kingdom Pseudomonadati; phylum Pseudomonadota; class Betaproteobacteria; order Burkholderiales; family Burkholderiaceae; genus Burkholderia; species Burkholderia sp. 10_S31. Next base: position 1,375,275 of record NZ_JBXOWK010000001.1, on the reverse strand, counting down.
AGCGGCAGGTAGCTGCGGTACTTGGTGCGCGCGAACGGCAGTTTCTGGATGAACGAGGTCGTCACCGGCTTGCCGCGTACGAACGCGCGATCGTCGAGAAAATCGACGAGGCTGAACAGGTCCGCGTCGGGAAAGCACGCGACGATCTGTTCGAGCACGCGCTCGGCGCCCGCATACGTGACGAGCCAGTCATGGACGATCGCCACGCGCAGCGGGCGCGCCGCATCGCGCGCACCCGCCTGCCCGGCCGATTCGGTCCGGCGCAGCGCGGCGGCGGCGTCGGCTTCGGCCACGGCGGCATCGGCCGTGGCGATGTTCAGGATGGCGTGTTCCGCCAGATCGCGATTCATATCGTTTTCCTCGCATTGAGACGGACGAACAGGTCGCGCACGAGCGCGCGCAGTCCCGGCGTCATCGTGAGCGACCACGCAAGGTTCAGCACCAGCACGACCGCGCAAAGACCGATCGACTCGCCGAGCCCCGACCACGCTTGCGCGAGAAACAGGCTCGCGAGCAGGAAGGCGAGATGCGCGAGCATGTCGAGCACGATGGCGCGCATCCGGATCGCCGACAGGTAAAGCAGCACGCCGTAGTCGACCAGCGCGCGCGTCGCGACGACCACGGCCGCGCCGATCAGCCCGAAGTGATGAATGCCGAACCACAGGCCGCCGACGAAGAACGGCATCTCGATGAGCCCGGCGAACGCCGCGCGGGCCGGATTGACCTGCGACTGGATCAGGATCCGCGTGACGCTCGCCTGGCCGACGAGCCACACGCTGATCACCAGCACGCGGCCGACCGGCGCCGAATGCGCGGCGAGATCGGGGCCGACCCACAGCGTGAGGAACGGCGCGAGCGCGAAGATCGCGACGATGCCGACCGGCGTGAACACGCCGTTCAGGAATTCGAGCGACTGGCGCGCGAGCGTATCCGCGTGATCGCGGCCGACCGCCGACAGGCGCGGGAACAGCGTGCGCACCAGCGCGTTCGGCAGCATGTTCAGGCGCGTGACGAGGTTCTGCGGCACCGTGTAGTAGGTGACGAACTTCGCGCCCATGCCGGCGCCGAGCATCACGCGATCGAGCGTGTCGGCGATCATGCTCGCCGTGCTCGCGATCAGCATCCAGCCGCCGAAGTTGAACAGTCCTTTCGCGGTGCCCCATTGCGGCGGGTCGATGTGCCGGATCCCGAGCACCTTGATGCTCGCGTGACCGAGCATCACCGCCGCGATCAGCCGCGCGACGACCGCCGCGGCCAGCACCGTCTGCAGGTTCGGCGCGATCCACCACGCGGCGCCAAGCGGCAGCAGCTGGAACAGGAACGTGCCGATCGTCTGGTTCGTGTTGAACACGCCGAACCGCTCGGCGCCGTTGATCGCGCCGGCAAACACCCACGACACGTTCGCGAGCGGAATCGCGAGCGCGAGCCACGGCAGCGCGAGATACACCTCGTGCTGCATCGCCGCCGACACCTTCGTGAAATACGCGGTGTAGACGAACGCGCCGAAATAGATCAGCAGGCCGCCGGCGATGCCGGTGCCGAGGTTCAGCCAGAACGCGCTCCAGAAGACACGCGCGCTTTCGTCCGCGTCGCCGCTCGCGAGCGCCTTCGAGATGTGGTTCTGCGCGGCCATGCTCATCCCGAGATCGAGGATCCCGAAATAGCCGATCAGCGTCCACACGAGACTGACGACACCGTAGCGTTCGACGCCCAGCGCGTGGATATACGCGGGCACCGTGACCAGCGACACGAAGGTCGGCAGGATCAGCCCGATGAAGTTGATCGAAACGTTCTTGAGTATGCCTTTGTCCATGCTTTTGCCCATGGGCCTGTTACGGTTTCCAGCGGTACATGAGCACCTTGCCGCGTGCGTCTTCCTCGACGAACACCAGGTATTCGCCGTTCTCGCGCCGGAACGCGCTGATGCCGAACGGCACGTCGACCCAGCCCGACGCCTTGCCGACCTCCGCGCCCGGGCTCATTACGCCGACTTCCTTGCCGGATTCCTTGTCGTACACGTGGATCTTGCCGACCGGCTCCACCGTGAAGATGTAGCGGCCCTCGACCGTGATCCCGATGAGGTCGAGGATCGGCTTCGCGTCGAGCTGCCACGGCAGCGCGACCTTGTAGCGGACCACCGGCGAGCCGGTCGACCACTTGTCGAAGCGCACCAGCACGCGTCCGACTTCCTTGTTGATGCCCGGCTGCGGAGGCGCGTCGGCCGTGTAGCCCGTCACGTACAGCGTGTCCGTCTGCGGTTCGTAGATCGCGCGGCGCAGCTGCGTGAACGGCTGCGGCATCGGATAGGTCGTGACCTTGTCGTACGAGTAGATCGGGTTGCCGGCCTTGTCGACGCCGCCGTAGCCGAAGCGATGGATCCCGCGCACGTCGCTCGTGCGCCAGATGTCACCCTTCGTGTCGACCCACCAGCCCCAGCCGCCCGCTTTTGCCTTGCCGGTCGTGTTGATCGTGAATTCGTCCGCGTCGAGCCGGCCGTTGCCGTTCGCGTCGCGCCAGATCCAGTCGCCGCCTGGCGGCTTGTTCGGCACCTTGTCGACCGGCCGCGCGCGGCCCGCGATCAGGCCCGACGGAATCGCGACCTCGCCGTCGCGCTTCGCATCGAAGCGGTAGATCTTCAGGTGATCGGCATACATGTCGGTCAGGTACAGGAACGTGCGGCCGTCGACGCGCCGCGCGAACGGCATGCCGGGATACTGGTCCGTGTGGAACACGGGATCGTCCGGATACTTGAAGCGGTTCGACAGGAAGCCGGCGTATTTCCAGTCCTGGCCGGGCGGCTTCGACAGGTCGAGCTCGAAGCGCTTGTTGCCCGTGTACACGCTGTTCGGCCGCGCGGGGTCGAGCCATGCGCCGTCGACGAACAAGAGCCCCTGCACCTGCCAGCGCAGCTTGCCCTCCGGCGTATAGCTCTCGAGCACCGCGCCAAGCCCCGCGCCGATCGTGTCGTGACGCGGTCCGATGCCGTTCATCGACACGTACACGTTGCCCGCGCGATCGACGCCCACGCCCGTCAGCCCGTTGAAGCGCTGCGGCCCGGGGCGGCCCGGCACCGGACCCGCGAAAATGCCGCCGCGCTCGCCGAGCGTGCTGGACGGCGCATAGCCCTTGCCGCCTTTCGAGAAGATCAGCACCTGCTGGCGCGGACCGTTGTCCGCCACCAGCACGCGTCCTTTCGCATCGACTGCCACGTCCACCGCTTCGGTGCCGTCGGGCAGCGCGGGCGCGTCGTCGAGCTTGCGGCCGTCAGCGCGCACGTGCACGAGATGCGCGGGCCCGTTGATCGTATCGATGAGCAGCCACAGCGTGCCGTCGCCAGCGAGCGCGATGCGGCCCGGCTCGTGCGCATTCCACGTGCCCTTCTTCTGCATCGTCTCGGCGTCGTACACGTCGACTTCGTCATGCGCCGGATTCGTCGCGAACAGCGTCTTGTCGTCGGCCGCGAGGCCGCCCACTTCCGCCTTCAGCTCGCCCACCTCCGACCGCGCGGGCGCCGCCACCTCGTTCATCATCATGAAGCTCGCGGCCATCCGCGCACGGCCGGCATCGGCACGCCCGCCGGGCGCGACCTGCGGCGCCGCGCGAAACGGCGCCGGCTGCTTCATGTCGCCGATCGCGCGCCGCGAGATGCCGTACCACTGCTTGCCCTTGTCCGGCCAGATGCCGGGCGACTGCAGATGGCCGCGCTCGTTGCCGACGCCGATCGCGACGTACGCATATTTGCTGTTCACCGCGACCGCGTTGCCGCCGAGGTTGCCCCAGCCGTGCGTGCCGCCGGCGAAGCCGAGCATCTTCCCGTCCTGGTAGACGCTCGCCTCGGCGCCGCTCTCGTCCCACGGCGCGTTCGTATACACCTTGCCGTCGGGCGTCACCGCGATCGCGCGGATGTCGATCTGCGTCCAGCTGCCGTCGCCATAGCCGAACGTGTTGCCGATCCACGATGTGGTCGCGGGCAACACGGTTTCAGCCAGAGCGGCGCTCGCGGACAGCGCCGCGCATACCGTCATGCCAACCAGAATCAGACGTCGCAAATGCGCTCTCCAGACTCGATACGGAAGCGACCTGCACCGCGGCGTGCTGCCTGCCCGGATGACCTGTCGCGTGTGGGTTTCAAACGTCGCGAGGCAGGTTACAAGCAAAAATAATCACAAGAAATTTGGAAATATTTGGGGATGTTTCTGCTTGAAATATCGAACCGGAACAGCAGAAAATAGGCCGGGCGAAGCGGAAATAACGACCGCTTTTCACGCAACGATCCGTAGAAAATGCCGCTCCGGCCCGCCCGACGGGCATCTGGCCTGCAAACCTTTCATGTCGTGATTGAAACGACCGGCATTTGAATGTTTTCAGCCGGATAAATGACATGCGTTTTTTTGCCGATTTCTTTTCCCTAGAATCGATTTCGACTCAATATTTCCCTTTAAACGCATGCATTACGTTCACGCATCGGATGCGCGGCGCGCCACGGCATCGGCTGCGCGTCGCGAAGGAGCGGCGCGATGACGGGCATCTCGCGCACCGCCGACCTCGCCCCGCCGCAACACGGCCGCATCGTGCAGCTCGACGGGCTGCGCGCGATCGCCGTCGGCGCCGTGTTCCTGCAGCACGCGCTGAAGGCGCCGCTGTGGATGGGTGTCGACCTGTTCTTCGTGCTCAGCGGCCTGCTGATCACCGGCATCCTGCTCGATCGCAAGGCGCGCGGGCAGTCGTACTTCAGCCACTTCTACGCGCGCCGCGTGCGCCGGATCCTGCCGCCGTACGTGCTGCTGCTCGTCGTGTCGACGCTGCTGTTCGGCGCGAGCTGGCTGCCGCACTGGCCGTGGTTCGCGTTCTTCTCGACCAACATCGGGCTGTCGCTCGGCAGCATCGGTCACGACAGCCTGAACGTGCTGTGGTCGCTCGCCGTCGAGGAGCAGTTCTACATCTTCTGGCCGTTCGTCGTGCTGTGGTGCTCGGAGCGCGTGCTGCTGTGGGTCGCCGCCGCGCTGATCGTCGCCGCGCCCGTGCTGCGCGCGATCGCGACGCCGTGGTTCGATTCGTTCTGGCCGATCTACTACTTGACGCCGTTCCGGATGGACCTGCTCGCCGCGGGCGCGCTGCTCGCGATCGTGCTGCGCCGCGACCGGCGCGCGCTCGAGCCGTTCTATCCGCTCGCGATCGTCGGCGCGCTCGTGTCGCTCGCGATCCTCGGCTGGCTGCACCTATCGTTCCCGCGCTTCCGCGCGGCGAACACGCCGATGTCGAATGCCGCGCTCTACAGCATCTCGCTGCTGCTGTGCACGTCGATCGTCGTGATCGCACTGCGCGGACGCGGCCTCGTGCAGCGCGTGCTGACGAACCCGTTGCTCGTGTACGTCGGCACCGTCAGCTACACCGTCTACCTGATTCACCTGAGCGTGCTGTACGCGCTGTGGCCGTTGCACCTGAACCGCTTCGTCACGGCCGCGCTCGCACTCGCCATCACGCTCGTGTACGCCACCCTGAGCTGGTACGGCTTCGAGCGGCGCCTGACACGCGGCCCCGCACGCAGCACGGTGCCCGCCGCCGCGCGCACGACCGCCTGACTTTCTCAATCCATCGTTTCGACCAGGACATTGCCATGAGCCAAAACCGCAAGAAGGCCATCATCACGGGGATCACGGGGCAGGACGGCGCCTACCTGACCAAGCTGCTGCTCGACAAGGGCTACGAGGTCACGGGCACCTACCGCCGCACCAGCTCGGTGAACTTCTGGCGCATCGCCGAACTCGGCGTCGACACGCACCCGAACCTGTCGCTCGTCGAGCACGACCTGACGGATGCCGGCTCCAGCCTGCGGCTGCTCGAACGCACCCAGCCCGACGAGCTGTACAACCTGGCCGCACAGAGCTTCGTCGGCGTGTCGTTCGACCAGCCGGCGACGACCGCCGAAGTCACGGGCATCGGCCCGCTGAACCTGCTCGAGGCGATCCGCGTCGTGAGCCCGAAGACGCGCTTCTACCAGGCGTCGACGTCCGAGATGTTCGGCAAGGTGCAGGCGATCCCGCAGACGGAAACGACCGCGTTCTACCCGCGCAGCCCGTACGGCGTCGCGAAGCTGTACGCGCACTGGATGACCGTGAACTACCGCGAGTCCTACGACCTGTTCGGCTGCAGCGGCATCCTGTTCAACCACGAGTCGCCACTGCGCGGCCGCGAGTTCGTCACGCGCAAGATCACCGACACCGTCGCGAAGATCAAGCTCGGCAAGGCGACCAAGCTCGAGCTCGGCAACCTCGACGCGAAGCGCGACTGGGGCTTCGCGCTCGAATACGTCGAAGGGATGTGGCGGATGCTGCAGGTCGACGAGCCCGACACCTACGTGCTCGCGACCAACCGCACCGAGACCGTGCGCGACTTCGTGCGGATGGCGTTCGCGGCCGCCGGCTACCAGATCGAGTGGACCGGCAAGGGCGAGCAGGAACGCGGCCTCGATGCGTCGACCGGCAACGTGCTCGTCGAAGTGAACCCGAAGTTCTACCGCCCCGCCGAAGTCGACCTGCTGATCGGCTGCGCCGACAAGGCCAAATCCAAGCTGGGCTGGGCGCCGGAGACGACGCTCGAACAGCTCTGCCAGATGATGGTCGAAGCGGATCTGACGCGGAATCGACACCATGACACGTACTGAAGCCGGACGTCCGTCGCGCCGTGCATTCGTCACGGGCCTGACGGGCTTCACCGGCCGCTACATGGCGCAGCGCCTCGAAGCGGCCGGCTACGACGTGTGGGGCACCATCGCACCCGGCGCGGCGCGGCCGGACGATCCGGCGTTCGCGAACTGCACGCTGCTGCCGGTCGACCTGCTCGACACGAACGCGATGCGTGCGGCAGCCGCCGATGCGCGGCCCGATGCGGTCGTGCATCTCGCCGCGCGCGCACATGTCGCGCAGGACGAACCGTCGCAAACCTACGCGGTCAACATCGTCGGCACGCGCAACCTGCTGGCTGCACTCGCGGGCCTCGATCGCCGTCCGTCGGCGGTACTGCTCGCCAGCAGCGCGAACATCTACGGCAACTCGACGGCCGGCGTGCTCGACGAGACCGTCGCGCCCGCGCCCGCGAACGACTACGCGGTCAGCAAGCTCGCAATGGAATACGCGGCGAAACTGTGGGCCGACCGGCTGCCGATCGTGATCGCGCGGCCGTTCAACTACACCGGCGTCGGCCAGGACGACGCGTATCTGCTGCCGAAGCTCGTGTCGCACTATGCGCGCAACGCGCCGCGCATCTCGCTCGGCAATCTCGACGTGAGCCGCGACTTCTCCGACGTCCGCGACGTGACGGCCGCCTACCTGAAGCTGCTCGAAGCGGCACCGGCCGGCGAGACGTTCAACGTCTGCTCGGAGCGCGCGTATTCGCTGAAGGAAGTGCTCGCGATGCTGTCGCGGATCGCCGGCTACGTGATCGACGTGACGATCGATCCGCGCTTCGTGCGGCACAACGAAGTAAAGAGCCTGAGCGGGTCGCGCGACAAGCTGCGGCGCGCGGTGGGCGAACTGCCCGTGACGCCGCTCGACGACACGCTGCGCTGGATGATGGAAGCAATGCGCGCGTCGCCGGAGCGGCTCGCGCAGGCCGGCTGATTCCGGCAACGCGCGTTCGTTGCCCGCCAAAAGACGACGGGCCGCCCGGTCGAGCGGCCCGTCGTCATGTCGGCCGTGAAAAAACCAGCCGCCGTGCTCAGCCCTCGAGGCCGCGCGCGAGATCGTTGCGCAGGTCGCCCGCGTTTTCCAGGCCGACCGCGAGGCGGATCAGCCCTTCGGTGATCCCCGCGGCCGCACGCGCTTCCGGCGTGATGCGCGCGTGCGTCGTCGTCGCCGGATGCGTGATCGTCGTGCGCGTGTCGCCAAGGTTGCCGGTGATCGAGATCAGCTTCGTGCTGTCGATCACGCGCCACGCGTTCGCGCGCTGCTGCTCGGGCGTGTCACCCTTCAGCTCGAACGACACGATCGCGCCGCCCGCCTTCTGCTGGCGCTTCGCGAGCGCATGCTGCGGATGCGATTCGAGCCCCGGATAGAACACACGGGCGACGGCCGGATGCGAATCCAGCCAGCGCGCGATCTCCAGTGCGTTCGCCGACTGCTTCTCGACGCGCAGCGACAGCGTCTCCATCCCCTTCAGCAGCACCCACGCGTTGAACGCCGACAGCGTCGGGCCCGCGCTGCGCACGAACGGGAACACCTTGCCCATGATGAACTCCTTCGAGCCGACCAGCGCGCCGCCAAGCACGCGACCCTGGCCGTCGAGGAACTTCGTCGCCGAGTGCATCACGACGTCGGCGCCGAGCTTCAGCGGCTGCTGCAGCACCGGGCTGCAGAAACAGTTGTCGACGACGAACAGCGCGTTCGCGGCCTTCGCGATCTTGCCGATCGCCTCGATGTCGGCGAGTTCGGTCAGCGGGTTCGACGGCGTTTCGAGGAAGAACATCTTCGTTTCGGGCCGCACCGCTTCCTGCCACGCGTTCAGGTCGGTCGGATCGACGAAGGTCGTCGTGATGCCGAACTTGCTGAAGATCTGCGAGAACATCCCGAGCGTCGAGCCGAACAGGCTGCGCGAGCTGACGAGGTGATCGCCCGCCTGCAGCGCCGACATCACGACCGACATGATCGCGGCCATGCCCGACGCCGTCGCGATACAGGCCTCGCCGCCTTCGAGCGCGGCGAGACGATCCTGGAACATGGTAACGGTCGGGTTCGTGAAGCGCGAATAGGTGAAATAGTCTTCCGAATTCGCAAAGCGCTCGGCTGCCTCGGCCGCGCTCGTGAAGCAGAAGCTCGACGTGAGGAACAGCGCTTCCGAATGCTCGTTGAAGTCGCTGCTGCGCAGCGTGCCCGCGCGCACGGCGAGCGTGTCGAAATTGAGGGAGTCGTCCATGTTCCGTTTTCCGTATTCGAGGGCCGCGCCGAGGATCATGCATCGGGCGCGCACCCAGCCACAAATCAGGCCAAAACAAAAAGCCCGCTATGCGTCGGCATCAGCGGGCTTCGGTGCGGTACGACAGCGATCGACTCGGGCCGGCTGTCGCCGGCCTTCGCTTTAGCTGTTTTGGGAAGTCGCCCCGCGTCCGCAAGCTGAATCAAATCGACGCAAGGCCACATCCTATCACGCTTCATCGGAAGCGCGCCGGCATCACTCGACCGACAGTTGCAGGTTCATCTGCGAACGCGCGGTATCGCCCGCCGTGTCGCGATCGGCCTGCGACGCCGGTGCGAGACGCGCACGCTCGATCGCATCGAGGTACTCGGGCGTCACGGCGCCGGTGATGTAGTTGCCGTCGAAGCACGACGCCTCGAAGCGCTCGAGCTTCGGGTTGATGTCGCGCACCGCGCGGCGCAGGTCGTCGACGTCCTGATAGATCAGGTGGTCGGCGCCGATGATCTTCGCGACTTCCTCGTCGGTGCGGCCGTGTGCGACCAGCTCGCCGCGCGTCGGCATGTCGATGCCGTACACGTTCGGGAACTTCACGGGCGGCGCCGCCGACGCGAAGATCACCGACTTCGCGCCCGCATCGCGTGCCATCTGCACGATCTCGTGCGAGGTCGTGCCGCGCACGATCGAGTCGTCGACGATCAGCACGTTCTTGTCCTTGAACTCGATGCTCATCGCATTGAGCTTCTGGCGCACCGACTTCTTGCGCACGGCCTGGCCCGGCATGATGAAGGTGCGGCCGACGTAGCGGTTCTTGAAGAAGCCTTCGCGATACTCGACGCCGAGCTTCGCGGCGACCTGCATCGCGGCCGGACGCGACGAATCGGGAATCGGCATCACGACGTCGATCGGCACGTTCGGCAGCTCGCGCTTGATCTTCTCGGCGAGGTAGTCGCCCATGCGCAGGCGCACGTTGTAGACCGGCACGCCGTCCAGGCACGAATCCGGACGCGCGAGGTACACGTATTCGAACATGCACGGATTCAGCGTCGGGTTCTCCGCGCACTGCTGGCTGTGGAAGTTGCCGGCCTTGTCGATGAAGATCGCTTCGCCCGGCTGCACGTCGCGCACGAATTCGAAACCGATGCCTTCGACCGCCACCGACTCCGACGCGACCATCCATTCGGTGCCGTGTTCGGTCTCGAGCTTGCCGATGCAAAGCGGGCGAATGCCGAACGGATCGCGGAAGGCGAGCAGGCCGTAGCCGGCGATCAGCGACACGATCGCGTACGAGCCCTGCAGGCGACGATGCACGCCCGCGACCGCCTTGAACACGGCGGCCGGATCGAGTTCGAGGCCCGTCGTCGCCAGTTGCAGCTCGTGCGCGAACACGTTGAGCAGCACTTCGCTGTCGGAATTGGTGTTGATGTGCCGGCGGTCGATCCGGAACATCTCATCCTTCAGCTGTTCCCAGTTCGTCAGGTTGCCGTTGTGCGCGAGGATGATCCCGAACGGCGCGTTCACGTAGAACGGTTGCGCCTCGGCTTCGCTCGACGCCGAGCCGGCCGTCGGATAGCGGACCTGGCCGATGCCGAAGGTGCCGGGCAGGCTGCGCATGTTGCGCGTGCGGAACACGTCGCGCACCATGCCGTTCGCCTTGTACATGTGGAAATTGCTGCCGTCCGCCGTCGCGATGCCCGCTGCATCCTGACCGCGATGCTGCAGCAGCAGCAGGCTGTCATAGATCAGCTGATTGACCGGGGATTGGGAGATAACACCTACGATGCCGCACATGGCATGTCCTTCAAGATGACAAAATCGGTTCCGTCCAGCCCGGTACGCGTCGTCACACGCGCACGTACTGGGCCATGCCGTTGGGCAGGAGCTGCTTCAGCTCGTGCACGCCCTGTTCGGCGATAGGACGCAATAGCGCATTGCGCCAGAAATCCTGTTTGGGCAATTCGGTCAGCCCGGCCGCCGCGACCAGCAGCACCACCAGCACGCAGCCGCGGACGAGCCCGAACATCATGCCCAGCGAGCGATCGACCCCGCCGAGGCCCGTCGCCTGCGCGATCCGCGACAACAGCGCGTTCCCGACACCCGCGACGAACACGACGCCGATCACGATCAGCGCGAACGCGAGCACCCACTGTGTCAGCGCACCGCCCGGCCAGTTCGCCGGAATATACGGCACGACCAGTCCGACATAGCGGGCCGCGATCACGACCGCCGCGATCCAGCCGATCAGCCCGAAAATCTCCGAGACGAAACCGCGCCATGCGCCACGCAGCGCAGACAACGCGATCACCGCCAATACAGCGTAGTCGAAAGCCGTCAGCATCGCACGTTACTGCGTGAGTCCGGCTTCGCGCACCTTCGCGATCGCGGCGGACGCCGCCGCGCGATCCGCAAACGGGCCGGCACGCAGCAGTGTAGCCGTGCTGCCGTCCGCCTGCTTGCTATGCTCGACATATGCGGGCACGCCCGCCGATTTCAACTTGGTGGCCCACGAACGGGCCGTCGCGTCGTCCTTGAACGAGCCGAGCTGCACCGCGAAGCGCGCACCGGCCGGCGATGCCGGCGACGACGCGTCGCCGCTGTCGGCCGCCGCGTCAGCGTTCGCGACCGTCGCGGGCGCCGGCTTCGGCGCGACCGGCTTCGCCGCGGGAGCGGCCGCGGCCGGCTTTGCAGCAGGCTTCGGCGGCGGCGCACTTGCCGTGGTCGTCGAGGTCGTGGTATCGGGCTTCGCGGCCGGCTTCGCCGCATCCTTCGCCGCAGGCGCGGGAACGGCCGCCACGGCAACATCGGAGGCCGGCGGCTCGTCGTGCGCGACACCCGCCTGCACGTCGGATGCGTCGTCATCACGCGGCGCGACCGCCTGGTGCGCGGGCCGGTTCGGGATATCGATCGCGATGTCGTCCGTGACCGGCTTCGGGTGCGAATCGAGCACCATCGGCAGCACGATCACCGCGGCGACGACGAGCGCGATCGCGCCGACGAGCCGCCGGCGGGCGCGTTGCTTTTCAGGAAGGGTCGGATCGAGGAGCAGTGCGTCCGATTCCGGACGCTCGGTGCGGCGTGTGCGTCGCTCGACGCGTTCAGTGCGCTCCGTGCGCACGTTCCGGGAGGCCCCGGTACGACCGCCGCGCCGCGGGGGCGCGTCGTCGTCTTTCTTGCCGAACGAGAAAATTCCCATGAATGGCTGAGTCCGAAACTGCCCGTCAGTCAGTGTTGCTGCGATTTCCGGTAGGCCATCACACCTGCCACCGTATGGAAACTGCCGAAAACCACGATTCTATCATTCTCGGATGCTCTTTTTAGTGCATCGCGAAACGCTTCCGCGGGCGACGCGAACCGCGTCACGCTCGAATCGGCCCCCTCCTCCACGCCCGCCTTGCGCAACGCGGCCTCGAGCTGCTCGGCGCTCGCCGCGCGCGGCAGCGGCAGATCGGTCACGCACCAGTGGTCGATCTCGCCCAACAGGCGCCGCAGCACGCCGTCGATGTCCTTGTCGTGCATCGCGCCGAACACCGCGTACGTGTACGGGAAGAAGCCCATGTTGCCGAGATTCTGCTCGAGCACGGCAGCCGCATGCGGGTTGTGCGCGACGTCCAGCACGATCGCCGGCTTGCCCGGCAGCACCTGGAAGCGCCCCGGCAGCTCGACGTTCGCGAGCCCGAGCCGGATGTCCTGCGCGGACACCGGGAGCACCGGGCGCAGCGCCTCGAGCGCGGCCAGCGCGGCCGACGCATTGATCAGTTGATTCGCGCCGCGCAGCGCCGGATACGCGAGCGCCGGATAGCGCTTTTCGCGGCCGAGGTAACTCCATTGCTGGCGCTCCGCGCCCGGCTGAGCTTCGTAGCGGAAATCGCGACCGACCAGCCACAGGTCGGCGCCGATCGCGTCGGCATGGTCGACCAGCGTGTTCGGCACGGCGGGATCGCCGCAGATCGCCGGCTTGCCCGCGCGGAAGATCCCCGCCTTCTCGAACGCGATCTTCTCGCGCGTGTCGCCGAGATATTCGGTGTGATCGATGTCGATGCTCGTGACGATCGCGCAATCGGTATCGATAATGTTGACCGCGTCGAGCCGGCCGCCGAGGCCGACTTCGAGGATCACGGCGTCGAGCCCACGCGATGCGAACAGGTGCAGGATCGCGAGCGTCGTAAATTCGAAGTACGTGAGCGACACCGGCTCGGGCAGCGACGTGCGCGCCGCTTCCACGGCTTCGAAGTGCGGCAGCAGTTCGGCATCGCTGACCTGCTGCCCGTTCACGCGCGCGCGCTCGCCGAATTCGAGCAGGTGCGGCGACGTGTGGCAACCGACCTTGTAGCCCGCGTGAACGAGGATCGCCTCGAGGAACGCGCAGGTGGAGCCCTTGCCGTTCGTGCCGCCGACCGTGATCACGGGGCACGCGAATTCGAGCTGCAGCGCCGCCTTGACCTGCCCGATGCGGGTGAGGCCCATGTCGATGCCGACCGGGTGCGCGCGTTCGAGATGCGAAAGCCACGCGTCGAGAGTGGGAAAAGTGCTCATCGGATCAAATCTGAATCGGTACCGCCACTACGCCAAAAAAACGAAACGCGCCGCCCGGCGCTTCAGCCGGGCGACGCGCGCAGTTCACCACGCCGCGCCAATCAGGCCAGCGCGTCGGCCGGCTGTCGCTGCAGCAGCGCGAGCAGCTGCGCGATCTCGTCGCGCATCCTGCGGCGGTCGACGATCATGTCGATCGCGCCCGTCTTCAGCAGGAATTCCGCGCGCTGGAAGCCTTCCGGCAGCTTCTCGCGCACCGTCTGCTCGATCACGCGCGGGCCGGCGAAGCCGATCAGCGCCTTCGGCTCGGCAATCACGACGTCGCCGAGGAACGCGAAGCTTGCCGACACGCCACCCATCGTCGGGTCGGTCAGCACCGAGATGAACGGCAGCTTGGCTTCGGCCAGCTTGGTCAGCATCGCGGTGGTCTTCGCCATCTGCATCAGCGACAGCAGGCTTTCCTGCATCCGTGCGCCGCCCGATGCGGTAAAGCAGATGAACGGCACGTGCTGTTCCAGCGCATTCTGCGCGCCGCGCGCGAAGCGCTCGCCGACGACCGAACCCATCGAGCCGCCCATGAACGAGAACTCGAAGCAGGCCGCGACGACGGGCAGCGTGTGGATCGCCCCGCCCATCACGACCATCGCGTCGGTCTCGCCCGTCTCGTCCATCGCTTCCTTCAGACGATCGGGATACTTGCGGCTGTCCTTGAACTTCAGCGAGTCGACCGGCACGATTTCCTGGCCGATTTCATAGCGGCCTTCCGGATCGAGCAGCCCGTCGAGACGCTCACGCGCGCCGATGCGCATGTGGTGATCGCACTTCGGGCATACGTGCAGGTTCGCGTCCACGTCGTTGCGGTACAGCACGGCTTCGCAGGACGGGCACTTGACCCACAGGCCTTCCGGAATGCCCTTGCGGCTTTTCGGGTCGGTCTGCTTGATCTTCGGCGGCAACAGTTTGTCGAGCCAGCTCATCGTATGGTTTCCTGTTCCGTGGCGGGGCGGGCCAATCGGCCCGTTCCCGCTTCCTGTGTTGTGTTTATCGCGCCGCCTTGCCGGCGCCGTCCAGGGCAGCGCGCAGCTCGGCGATGAACGTCTTCAGCGCGGCGGCGGCGCCTTCCGGCGCGGCGCTCTCGAGCAGCTGCACCAGGCGGCTGCCGATCACGACGGCGTCCGACACTTCGGCCACCGCGCGCGCCGTTTCGGCGTCGCGGATGCCGAAGCCGACGCCCACCGGAACCGGCACGCGCGACTTGATGGCCGGGATTTTACCCGCAATGCTCGAAACATCCAGATTTCCGGCGCCGGTCACGCCCTTGAGCGACACGTAGTACACGTAGCCGCTCGCGATCTTGCCCACGTCGGCGATGCGTTCGTCGGTCGACGTCGGCGCGAGCAGGAAGATCGGATCGATCTGCGCGGCACGCATTTTCTCGGCGAACACGCCGGCTTCCTCGGGCGGATAGTCGACGACGAGCACACCGTCGACACCCGCCGCCTGCGCTTCGGTCGCGAACGTGTCGACGCCCATCCGCTCGATCGGGTTCGCATAGCCCATCAGCACGACAGGGGTTTTCTGGTCGGTTTCGCGGAAACGCTTCACGTCGGCGAGCACGCTCTTCAGCGTGACGCCGCGGGCGAGCGCGCGCTCCGACGAGCGCTGGATCACGGGGCCGTCGGCCATCGGGTCCGAGAACGGCACGCCGAGCTCGATCACGTCGGCGCCGCCTTCGGCGAGCGCGTGCATGAATTCGACGGTCTTCGCCGGATCGGGGTCGCCGGCCGTGATGAACGGGATCAGGCCCTTGCGGCCTTGTTCGGCGAGTGCGGCGAAGGTCTGCTGGATACGATTCATGGCAATTTTCCTTTGTCGACCGGAGTTAGCGCTTTAGCGCTTACTCCGGTCCCATGCAAAGCAGCGATCGGCGCTGCGGCGCGACTCACGCGCACGCCTGCGCGGCGAGCACGTTCACGCGCTCGTGCGCGATCGCGCAATAACTTTCGTTGATCTCGTAGCCGACGAAGTCGCGCCCCTGCCGTGCGCAGGCCACCGCGGTCGTGCCGCTGCCCATGAACGGATCGAGCACGCGGCCGCCCGGCGGGCAGCTTGCGAGCACCATCCGCTCGATGATTTCCAGCGGCTTCTGGGTCGGATGATCGACGCGCTCCGCGTGCTGCCGATGCAGGCGCGAGACCGACCAGACGTCCTTCGGGTTGCAGCCCATCTCCAGCCACTTGCTGCCTTCGAACAGCTTGCGCGAGCGGGCCTTCTTCGTGTCGGCGTCGTACGGGATGCGGACCGGATCGAGATCGAAGTAATACGCTTTGGAAACCGCGAAAAAGCCGATGTTGTCGTGCACCGACGTGAAACGGCGCGTCGTGCCGCCCATGCTCGGCACGCGCCGGTCCCAGATGATCTCGTTGACCATCGTGAGCTTCGTCTTCAGGAAACTGAAGATTTCCGGCGCGTACTGCCACGTGCAGAAGATATACATCGACCCGCTCGGCTTGAGCTTCGGAATCGCGAGCTCGAGCCACTCGCGCGTCCACGCGAGGAAATCGTCGCCCGAACGCTTGTCCGAGTCGTTGCCGTAGTCCTTGCCGAGCCCGTACGGCGGATCGGCGACGATCAGGTCGATCGACGCATCCGGCAGGCGCGCGGCTTCGGTCATGAAATCGCGGTTGTGCAGTTCGATCCCGGACGGCAGTGCGCGCGACACGGCGACGGCGGGCTGCCCCGCTTCCGCTTCGCTCGCGGCGCCGCCGCCCGGTTGTTCGATCAGATCACGCATCGGTCGGGGTCAGAGCGCGATGCCCGATCGCTCGGCGACCGTGTGCATGTCCTTGTCGCCGCGGCCCGACAGGTTGACGAGCAGGATCTTGTCCTTCGGCAACGTCGGCGCGAGCTTCACGCCATACGCGATCGCGTGGCTCGACTCGAGCGCGGGGATGATCCCCTCGATCCGGCAGCAGTCGTGGAATGCCTTCAGCGCCTCGTCGTCGGTGATCGGCACGTACTGCGCGCGGCCGCTGTCCTTCAGCCATGCGTGCTCGGGGCCGACGCCCGGATAGTCGAGGCCCGCCGACACCGAATGCGTCTCGATGATCTGGCCGTTGTCGTCCTGCAGCAGATAGGTGCGGTTGCCGTGCAGCACGCCTGGGCTGCCGGCGATCAGCGAGGCCGCGTGACGGCCGGTGTCGAGGCCGTCGCCGGCCGCTTCGACGCCGATCAGCTGCACGGAGGTATCGTCGATGTACGGATAGAAGATGCCCATCGCGTTCGAGCCGCCGCCGACGCACGCAATCACCGCGTCCGGCTGCCGGCCGGCGAGTTCCGGCATCTGCACCTTGCACTCGTCGCCGATCACGCGCTGGAAGTCGCGCACCATCGCCGGATACGGGTGCGGGCCCGCGACCGTGCCGATGATGTAGAACGTGCTTTCGATGTTCGTGACCCAGTCGCGCATCGCTTCGTTCAGCGCGTCCTTCAGCGTGCGCGAACCCGATTCGACCGGCACGACCGTCGCGCCGAGCAGCTTCATCCGATAGACGTTCGCGGCCTGGCGGCGCACGTCCTCGGCGCCCATGTAGACGATGCACTCCATCCCGAAGCGGGCGCAGATCGTCGCCGTCGCGACGCCGTGCTGGCCGGCGCCCGTCTCGGCGATCACGCGCTTCTTGCCCATGCGCTTCGCGAGCAGCGCCTGGCCGATCACGTTGTTGATCTTGTGCGCGCCGGTGTGGTTCAGGTCCTCGCGCTTCAGGTAGATCTGCGCGCCGCCGAGCGTCTCGCTCCAGCGCTGCGCGTGATAGATCGGCGACGGACGGCCGACGAAATACTTCAGTTCGCGCTCGTATTCGGCGACGAAATCGGGGTCGTTCCGGAATTTCTCATACGCGGCGCGCAGTTCGTCCAGCGCGTGAATGAGCGTTTCGGCGACGAACACGCCGCCATACGGGCCGAAGTGGCCGCGATCATCAGGAAGGTTGTACATGGTGTCACTCTCGATCGGTCGGCGCGCCCCGCTGTCGGGGCCGCACCGGCTTGCATCACCCGGCGTCCGCTTCGCGCACCGCGCGTACGAACGCCGCCATTCGGGCATGATCCTTCACGCCCTTCGCGCCCTCTACTTCGATGCCACTCGAGACATCGACAGCAAACGGGCGCAACTGGCGAATCGCATCACCGACGTTTTGCGCGTTCAAGCCACCACTCAAAACGGCCCGATGCGCGAGCTCTGCGGGAATAAGTGACCAATCGAAGACCTTGCCGCTACCGCCGTAGTCCGGCACCAGGGTGTCGAACAGGAGGCCGCGCGCTTTCGAATAATGAAGAGCCGATTCTACCAAATCGGACGGCTGCGTCGAGGGGCCGACGCGCACCGCGCGCAACCACGGCAGGCGGGCCGCGCGACCGAGCGCATCGCACTGCTCGGGCGTCTCGTCGCCGTGGAATTGCAGCACCGTGAGCGGCACGTCGCGCACGACCGCCTCGATCTCGGCTTCGGTTGCGTTCACGAACAGCCCGACCACCGACACGAACGGCGGCGCGAGGCGCGCGAGTTCGGCCGCCTGCGCGATCGACACCGAGCGCGGGCTCTTCGGGTAGAACACGAGGCCGATCGCGTCGGCGCCGAGTGCCGCGGCATGCAGCACGTCCTCGGGGCGCGACAGGCCGCACAGCTTGATGCGCGTGCGCGGCGGGAGGCCGGGCGCGGCGGAAGTCGAAGGAGACACGGCGTGATCCGTCATGATTGTGGGTCCAGATCGGCCCAGACGCTGCTCCACGGCACGCTGCCGAGCTGCGCGGGCGGGACGGCGAATTCCGCCGGGTAGCCGACGTGGGCCAGATACAGCCCGTCGGCCATGAACGTGGGCGCGGCGAGATTGCGGTCGCGTCCGGCCAGCACGTCGACGAGCCAGTCCGCCGGATGGCGGCCGCGCCCGACCGCGACGAGGCAGCCCATCAGGTTGCGCACCATGTGGTGCAGGAACGCGTTCGCGCGGAAGCGGAAATGAATGAAGTTGCCCGCGCGCCGCACGTCGATCTGGTACAGGTGTTTGACCGGCGTCTTCGACTGGCATTCCGACGACCGGAACGACGAGAAGTCGTGCTCGCCGATCAGGTGCGCGGCGGCCGCGCGCATCGCGTCGTCGTCGAGCGGGGTGTGGATCCAGCCCGCACGGCCGGCCAGCATCGGCGAGCGCACCGGATGCACGTACAGCGCGTAGTAGTACGTGCGCTCGAACGCCGAGAAACGCGCGTGGAACGTGTCAGGCATCGGCTTCGCCCACTGCACGGAAACCGTCGGCGGCAGGAACGCGTTGGTGCCGCGCACCCACGAGAAATCCGCGCGGTCGAGCTCCGTGTCGAAGTGCACGACCTGCCCGAGCCCGTGCACACCCGTGTCGGTCCGCCCCGCGACCGTCGTGTGCAGCGGCACGCACGCGAATTCGCCAAGCGCGTGCTCGAGCGCATCCTGCGCGGTCTTGCCGTGCGGCTGCGCCTGCCAGCCGCAGAACGCCGCGCCGTCGTACTGAATCCCCAGCGCGATCCGCATCACGCCTCTTCCGCCAGTTTCGCGAGCAGCGCACGCGCATCGTCGCGCGTCGCGGCGTCGTTCGCGTCGATCACTTCCTGCAGCAGCGTACGCGCGCCGGACACGTCGCCCAGTTCGACGTACTCGGACGCGAGATCCAGCTTGTTGCGGGCAATGCGCGCGAGTTCTTCCGGCGTCAGCGCGGGCAACACGGCACCCGGCGCGGACGGCAGGTCGAGATCGAAATCCAGCTTCAACGCGCCGAACTGCGCGCCGCCGAGCGGCGGCAGCGACGACGGCGCGGACGCGCCGACTGCGTGCGATGCGGGTGTAGCCGCATCCGGATCCCAGTCGAACTCGTCGTCCTGGTCGGCACGGTGTTCCCGTGACATTTCACCCGCGCCAACGGGCGGACGCAGCCCGGATTGACCGTTAGTTGCGATTTTATCGCTTTCGGCTTGCCCTTCCCATGCGGCCGATTCATTCGCCTTACGCGGCGGCAGCGGCATGTCGAGGCTGTTGAGCGCGCTGATCGCGTTCTGCATCAGCGCCGCATGCTGGGTGTCGTTTGCCGAAGGCGCTGCGGGCGACTGACGCGGCTCGTCCGCGGCCGTTTCCGCGACAGGCTTCACGTCGTACGAAGCCGGCGGTGTGTCGTGCACCGGCGCGGCGTGTGCGAACGGCGCTTCCGCTTGATCCGCTTGCCGCTTCACCGCTTCCGGCGGCGACGCGGCATCGGCTTCGTGCGTATCGACCGCCTCCGCCGCTGCCGCGGCAGTCGCGATCAGATTCACATCGGCGGCCGCATCGCGGGCAATCGGCGTCTCGGGGAGGATCGGCGGCAACGGTTCGACAGGCGACGACGACGCGCCAGCGTCGGCGGCAGCCGTCCCGCCGGATTCCGGGGTGACCGCGTCGGCAGTTCGTGCCTTCCGGCGCTTGCGCCACGCGAAGCCGGCCGCGAGAACGACCACGGCCGCGCCGGCCACTGCAGCCGGACGCCAGTCGATCTGGTCCGAACCGCGTGCGGGCGCGGCAGTCGTCACCGGCACGGCTGGCTGCACGGGCGCCGATGCAGGCTGAACCGCGCTGGCGGCCACGCCGGACGCCGCTTCGCTCGCAGCCGGAGACGACGCGGCAGCCGATGCGCCTGCGTCATTCGCCGCGGGGCGCGGCGCAGCGGGTGTCGGAGCCGGCGTGGGCACGGGCGTAACGTTGCTCGTCTCGGCCGGCTTGCCGATCCCGTGTTTCTGCAGCTCCATCAGCACGCGGTTCTTCAGCGCAAGCAGTTGCTGCAGACTCGACGGCCGCGGCTGCGACGCGCCCGCGACGGGTGCCGCAGCGGATGATTCATGCATGCCTTGAACAGAGCCGCCCTGTGCGGACTGGGCAGCGGCTTCGCTTGCGGACGACGGTGCGGACTGGATCGCGCCGCTCCACACGTGCGGCCCGCTTGCGCCGGCCGCAGTCGCTTCCGGCTGAACGGGCTCGACCGTAGACGCGCCATGCGCGGCGGACGCGACGATCGAAGCCGAAGCCGCCGCCGCGACGCTCGCGCCGCTGACCGGCGCCGTATGCGTAGCCGATGCAGCCGGCGCCGTTTGCCCGACTGACCCCGGGTGCGGCGCGGACGCGCCATGCTGCGCGGCTGCAGTCGTGCCCAACGCGGCGGCCGGCGCAGATGCTGCCGATGCCCCGGATACCCCGGCCGGCACGAGCGCCGCGCCCGTCGCGTCGAGCGCCGGCACCGTCAGCGTCGCGCCGACTTTCAGACGGCTCGGGTCATGCTTCATGAACGCCTGCGGATTGGCGTCGAACAGCGCACGGCCGGCGCGCGCGAGCACGCCCGGGTCATGCGACTGCGTGGCCGCTTTCGCGAGGTCGTTCAACGACTGGCCTGGCTGAACCGTCACGTTGAACGGCGCGGGGCCGCCGGCAGCGGACGCCGGCAGGTCGCCGGTGCCGGCCGCCCAGGCCGACGCGGCTGCGCCGAGCGCCAGGATCGCCAGCGCGCCACGCACGGCGCGCGACAGACGGGACTGACGCGGAAACAAGGAAATTCGGGACATCGTAGGCTCTATCGCCGCGCGCGGGCGCAGCTCGAATCGCATAGGGAAGCGTCAATAAAGTCGCCGCAGAAATGCAAAAGCGTCGCGCGGAACGCGACGCTTTTGGCGGCTCTGCGCGTCGTAACCGCATAGTTTACTTCACACGATCGGGTTCCGGCCGAATTCGTCGCCGACACATGCGCGCCGTCCGCTTCCATGCATCGGCACGACCGCTAACCGCGCCGGGCCGCCCGGTGTGCGAATCGCACGACTACCGCACCGCCGCCCCACAACGAACCGTGCACAACGGATCTATCAAGAAATGGGCATCAACCGACGAAAATCCGGACGACAGCATCGCTCCTCAGAATGAATTCGGCCCCGATACTGCACGTCGCATCATTTCCTCGTGTCAATGGAATTGCTACAGGAAAGCCCGGCCGCGCAAAACGATTCGGGGCTTTCGCGCGCGTGCGGCCAACGCCGGCCAATAAAAAACGCCTGCCGCCCCCAAAGGGACTGGCAGGCGTTTCGCCTCGCGCGCCGACGGCGCGCGGCGCGGTCCGATCCTTACTTGTCGAGCAGGATGCGCAGCATGCGGCGCAGCGGCTCGGCCGCGCCCCACAGCAGCTGGTCGCCGACCGTGAACGCCGACAGGTATTCACCGCCCATCGCGAGCTTGCGCAGGCGACCGACCGGGACCGTCAGCGTGCCGGTGATCTTCGCCGGCGACAGATCGCGCATCGACGCTTCACGCTCGTTCGGCACGACCTTAACCCAGTCGTTCGCCGACGCGAGGATACCGTTGATTTCGTCGAGCGGGACGTCCTTCTTCAGCTTGATCGTGAGCGCCTGCGAGTGGCAGCGCATCGCCCCGATCCGCACGCACAGACCGTCGACCGGGATCGAACCCGGCTCGCCCATCGCCGGCTTGCCAAGGATCTTGTTGGTTTCCGCGCCGCCCTTCCACTCTTCCTTCGACATCCCGTTGCCGAGATCCTTGTCGATCCACGGAATCAGCGAACCGGCGAGCGGCACGCCGAAGTGGCTCGTCGGCATCGCATCGCTGTTCATCGTCGCCAGCACGCGGCGGTCGATGTCGAGAATCGCCGACGCCGGATCGGCGAGCTGTTCCTGCACCGAACCGTGCAGCGTGCCCATCTGCGACAGCAATTCGCGCATGTTCTGCGCGCCCGCGCCCGATGCGGCCTGGTAGGTCATCGCCGTCATCCAGTCGACGAGGTTCTCGCGGAACAGGCCGCCGAGCGCCATCAGCATCAGGCTGACCGTGCAGTTGCCGCCGACGAAGTTCTTCGTGCCCTTGACCAGCGCGTCCTTGATCACGTCGAGGTTGACCGGATCGAGGATGATGACCGCGTCGTCGTTCATCCGCAGCGACGAAGCCGCGTCGATCCAGTAGCCGTTCCAGCCGGCCGCGCGCAGCTTCGGGAACACGTCGTTCGTGTAGTCGCCGCCCTGGCACGTGATGATCACGTCGCACTTCTTCAGCTCGTCGACGTTGGTCGCGTCCTTGAGCGTAGTCTCGTTTTTCGCGAACGACGGCGCCTTGCCGCCCGTGTTGCTGGTGCTGAAAAACACCGGTTCGATCAGGTCGAAATCACCTTCTTCCTGCATGCGCTGCATCAGCACGCTGCCGACCATGCCGCGCCAACCTACGAGACCTACGTTCATGACTAACCCTTTGAATGGAGCTTCCCCGCCATTTCCGCCCCCGGCGTGACCGCGCGGGGAAACAGGCGGGCACGACGGACGATCAGCGTTTAATGATCGTTTTCGTGGTAATGGTTTTCGTGATGACGATGGCGCGCGTACCCACACGGGCAGTGTTGCCGTGGAGTTTCAGGACCGGGGAGATCAGGGAAATCAGCGCCATCGTTCGAGTCTACACAAAGCCGGTTGCCCGCACAACGGCCAACCATGCGCGAACCGGCCAATTTCGCGGCCCGTTCGCGCCCTTTCTACATTAACTGCCGTACTTCATCGCCGTTGCGCGTTACAGCGCGGCGATCACCGCGTCGCCCATCGCCACCGTGCCGACCTGCTGGCAGCCCGGCGTCGCGATGTCGCCGGTGCGGTAGCCTTGTTCGAGCACCGTTTTCACCGCGCGCTCGATGCGATCGGCCTGCTCCGCGCGATTCAGCGAATAGCGCAGCATCATCGCGGCCGACAGGATCGTCGCGAGCGGGTTCGCGATGCCCTTGCCCGCGATGTCCGGCGCCGAACCGTGCGACGGCTCGTACAGGCCCTTGTTGTTCTTGTCGAGCGACGCCGACGGCAGCATGCCGATCGAGCCCGTCAGCATCGATGCTTCATCCGACAGGATGTCGCCGAACATGTTGCCGGTCACGATCACGTCGAACTGCTTCGGCGCCTTCGCAAGCTGCATCGCCGCGTTGTCGACATACATGTGCGACAGCTCGACGTCCGCGTATTCCTTCGACACGTCGATCATGATGTCGCGCCAGAATTGCGACGTTTCGAGCACGTTCGCCTTGTCGACCGACAGCAGCTTCTTCGCGCGCTTGCGGGCCGCCTGGAATGCGACGTGCGCGATACGGCGCACTTCCGGTTCCGAATAGCGCATCGTGTCGAAACCTTCGCGTTCGCCGGCAAACAGGCCGTCCGGCGCGGCACGCACGCCGCGCGGCTGGCCGAAGTAGATGTCGCCGTTCAGTTCGCGCACGATCAGGATGTCGAGGCCCGCGACGAGTTCGGCTTTAAGCGGCGACGCATCGACGAGCTGCGGATAGCAGATCGCCGGGCGGAAGTTCGCGAACAGCTCCAGGTGCTTGCGCAGCCCGAGGATCGCCTGCTCGGGGCGCAGCGCGCGCTCGAGCGAGTCGTATTTCCAGTCGCCGACCGCGCCGAACAGGATCGCGTCCGCTTCCTTCGCGAGTTTCAGCGTCGCGTCCGGCAGCGGATGACCGCTCGCCTCGTAACCCGCGCCGCCGACCGGCGCCTGCTCGAGTTCGAACTTCTCGTCGAGGGCGTTCAGCACCTTGACCGCTTCGTTGACGATTTCCGGACCGATGCCGTCGCCGGGCAGCACTGCAATCTTCATGCGTTATTCCTGACTGGGTAGGTTTTATGGAGGCAGGCCGGCGAGCGCGCCCCTGGCGCGCCCGCCCGAAAGGCAATCTCAGCCGACCAGCTTGTTGTTGAGCCACGGCTGCTTCGCGAGCCGCTCGGCTTCGAACTGGCGGATCTTGTCCGCGTGACGCAGCGTCAGGCCGATGTCGTCGAAGCCGTTCAGCAGGCAGTACTTGCGGAACGCGGTGATCTCGAACGGATACTCGCGGCCGTCGCCCGTGCGCACGACCTGCGTGTCGAGATCGATCGTTACCTCGAAGCCGTTGAACGCGACCGTTTCATTGAACAGATGATCGACCTGCTGCTCGGTCAGCACGATCGGCAGCAGCCCGTTCTTGTAGCAGTTGTTGAAGAAGATGTCGGCAAAGCTCGGCGCGATGATCGCGCGGAAGCCGTACTGCTGCAGCGCCCACGGCGCGTGCTCGCGCGAGCTGCCGCAGCCGAAGTTCTTGCGTGCGAGCAGCACCGATGCGCCCTGGTAGCGCGGCTGGTTCAGCACGAAGTCCGGGTTCAGCGGGCGCTTCGAGTTGTCCTGGCCCGGCTCGCCGTGGTCGAGGTAACGCCATTCGTCGAACGCGTTCGGACCGAAGCCCGTGCGCTTGATCGACTTCAGGAACTGCTTCGGGATGATCGCGTCGGTGTCGACGTTCTCGCGATCGAGCGGCGCCACGACGCCGGTATGCACAGTGAATTTTTCCATGATCCGTCTATCCGGTTGAAGGGCCGGCATTCAGCCGGCGCACATCGACAAATTCTCGGCGGGCGTCAGTCCGCGGCGCGCTGCAGTGCGTTGCCGGCGGCATTGACGTCCTCGCCGAAGCCTCGGACGGTATTGCAGCCCGCAAGGCCGAAGCCCAGCCCCGCGAGCGCCAGCGCGGCAACCAGCCGCGCGATGAGCTTCGCTGCCGTCACGCGTTACCCCAGCTTGCGAATGTCGACGAAGTGGCCTTCGATCGCCGCCGCCGCCGCCATCGCGGGGCTCACGAGGTGCGTGCGACCGCCCGCGCCCTGCCGGCCTTCGAAGTTGCGGTTCGACGTCGATGCGCAGCGCTCGCCCGGATCGAGCCGGTCGGCGTTCATCGCGAGGCACATCGAGCAGCCCGGCTCGCGCCATTCGAAACCGGCATCCGTGAACACCTTGTCGAGCCCTTCGCGCTCGGCCTGCGCCTTCACGAGGCCCGAGCCCGGCACGACCATCGCGAGCCGCACGTTCGATGCGATGCGACGGTTCAGCTTCTTCACGACATACGCAGCCGCGCGGATGTCCTCGATGCGAGCATTCGTGCACGAACCGATGAAGATCTTGTCGACCTTGATCGACTCGATCGGCGTGTTCGGCTCGAGCGCCATGTAGGCCAGCGCGCGCTCCATCGCATCGCGCTTGACCGGATCCTTCTCGCGCTCGGGATCCGGCACGCGACCGTCGATCGACGTGACCATTTCCGGCGACGTACCCCACGTGACCTGCGGGACGATCTCGGCCGCGTTCAGCTCGACGACGCGGTCGAACTGCGCGCCTTCGTCGGACTTGAATTCGCGCCAGTACTCGACGGCCTGATCCCATTCCGCGCCGGTCGGCACGAACGGACGGCCCTTCAGGTAGTCGATCGTCGTGTCGTCGACGGCAACCATGCCCGCGCGCGCGCCGGCTTCGATCGCCATGTTGCAGACGGTCATCCGGCCTTCCATCGTCAGCGCGCGGATCGTCGAGCCGCCGAATTCGATCGCGTAACCCGTGCCGCCGGCCGTGCCGATCTTGCCGATGATCGCGAGCACGATGTCCTTCGCGGTACAGCCGCGCGGCAGTGCGCCCTCGACCTTCACGAGCATGTTCTTGCTCTTTTTCTGCAGCAGCGTTTGCGTCGCGAGCACGTGCTCGACTTCCGACGTGCCGATGCCGTGCGCGAGCGCGCCGAACGCGCCGTGCGTCGACGTGTGCGAATCGCCGCAGACGATCGTCATGCCCGGCAGCGTCGCGCCCTGCTCCGGCCCGATGATGTGCACGATGCCCTGGCGCACGTCGTTCATCTTGAACTGCGTGATGCCGAACGCATCGCAGTTCGCGTCGAGCGTGTCGACCTGCAGCTTCGAGACCGGATCGGCAATGCCGTGGCTGCGATCCGTGGTCGGCACGTTGTGGTCCGACACGGCCAGGTTCGCGCTGATGCGCCACACCGGACGGTGCGCGACGTTCAGCCCTTCGAATGCCTGCGGGCTCGTGACTTCGTGCAGCAGTTGACGGTCGATGTAGAGCAATGCCGTGCCGTCGTCCTCGGTGTGGACCACGTGGGTGTTCCACAGTTTGTCGTAGAGAGTCTGTGCCATGGGTATGCGGGGTCGTTGTGACTACAAGCCTTGCGGGATGCGGTCGATTATGCCACGCAGAATGCGCCATGGCGCAGGCCCCGCTCGAAAAAACCCATTAAAAACAGTGGTTTGGCAGGTAGTGCCAATACCTGTATCGGCATTACCCGGCAAACGGGATGTCGAACTTGATTAGAAGCGGATACAGCTCTCGACTAGATGCGGATACGGGTAGCCGCCACCGGCCCGGCACGCCCGCAGCACAACGCGTATCCGCATCTAATGAGATACGGCTTTGGCGTCAGCGGAAAAACGCACCCTCGTTTCCAGCAGCACGTCGATACGCAATCAGCAACGCCAGCCCTGTCGATTCAAGCAAATCTGCCCTCCTCCTCCGTCGAAATTCTCCCACGTTGGTTGGATAGCTTGGATTCGGCCTTGACATGGGCAACCGATTAGAAATCGAATGGATCGCGCTCTCTTAGTCCAAGCCATATATCAACAGAGCGACGCAGCGTTCGCAGAGCCTCCCCGTGCTCTGGAAATTCTGCGGGATCGAGCGCGTCGCACCTGACCTTGGCCACGTCAATGCCGACGAAGTCGTCGATCGTCTGTTTGTCGAATGTGTTGTGCGGTGTAGAGACTCTGTCGCCCCACGCGTGGACTGTACCTCGGCTCATCATGCGTGTGGCCATCCTTGCGAAGCCCTCGTCGGTCCGGATCGCCTCAACCATCCACTCGCGTGGTTCGTCCAATGAACCCGCATAGTCCCTCCATCGGTACAGGAGCGACATGAGATCCGGTTCGACGATCAGCGCGTCGACGTCCGCGGCGCGGCTCCTCATCAACCGCAGCCATTCGACTTTCATTGCCTCGACGGTATCAGTGTCGAGCGCCGGATCGAAGGCGTCGTTCTCTCCTTCCTTCCGATCGGCGGGATCGTTCAGATGAATCAGGATCGCAGCAATTGACAGCGCCTTGGTCTGGCGGAGCGCCTCAAGCGCCAGACCACCCCGCATACCTTCCGGCACCCGTTTCAGAAACCAGCTCGTCGCTCGCCATGCTGAAAGCCAGGGCGAATTGAAGGGGTCGCCGGCGCGCAGGCCAGCAAGCTTCTGGGCGATCCCGAACATCGCGGGAAGCAGCACGGCGGCGTTGTCGACCGGAAGGCGGTCGACGGACTCGTCGAACCTCGCGACGAGCGAGGGCAGAAGGCCGTCGGTCTCGACATCGGCGATCGCGGCAGCTAGCCCGTCCTCCGTCGCCGTCGCATCGAGGAACGCGACGAAGCGGCGCTCCGACATTTCGCCAGCCGCTGTCTGGAGTTCGAAGTAACGCGGGAAGTAGCGCCGGGAGCACACCCTCTTGGCTGTCAGCCACTTGAGCTGGAAGCCCTCCGCGTAGTTCGTGCCACCGTATGCCCATTCGAGTGGCGGAAAGAGGTCCTTGAGCACGTCCCGGGCGATGACGCGGCGCTCCTCCGGCACAAGCTCGAGAAGTCGCTCGGCCGCCGTCCTGTCCTCATCCCGCCGGCCATAGCCCGGGAAACGCCCCTCTTGGAGGACTAGTTCCCTCTCTCGGAACAGCGCCTCATGAAGGTCCGGCTCGAAGACCCGGAGCGCCTCCAGAAGAAGGAAGTCGACAATGTTGACCTCAAACACGTCGCCGGCCGCATGCAACGGTAAGTGCACAGCGATGGACGAGATCAATCGGCGCGCATCGCGCATGTTGCGCAATTGCGGCTGGATGCAGCCGACGAACGCGTTACCCCAACGCGTCTGCGAGAACCCATTCGCCTCCGTTGCATGCGTTCCCGCCAGCTCGGAGAGCTCTTCACCGAATATATGATGCACAATCGATACCGGAACCGCCGGTAGATCGAAGCTAGCCTGCACGACCTTTTCGAGGAAAGCGCGACCGTCACCGTCTGCGACCGGATCGAGCGCACGCTCTATGATGCTGGGTTGGAACAGGAGGACAAAGACGATGTTCGGCAGGTTGGCGTTAGCCTTCACCTGCCGGAGAAGCATCCTGATCTGCTCGGGCTCGAGCCGGTCGATGTCGTCGACGAAGACAACCAGCGGTCGGTCGAGTTCGCGAAGACGAACCTCCAGCGCATCGCGCACCTTGTCGAGCGGTTCGCTGCCGCGATCACGTCCGAGATGCGACAGTGCTCGTCCCAGCACGGGCGTGCCGATCGAGAGGAGTGCAAGACCAGTCGCCACCTTCGCTGCCGTCGGGAGGTCGAAGCCTATTGCCGAGGCGACGGCGATCACCGAGGCGTTCGTCAGCACTGTCGAGATAAGATGACTTGAGCCGCCCGCCTTTTTTAGCGGCGCGCTGGCCCCCGTAAGGATCGCGCCGTACCGTCGAAGCGCTTCGGCGCGGGCGAGCGCTGCCTTCGAATGTTCGCCTCCCAGACGATCCGCTATCTGTCCGAAGAGGGCACGGGCGATCGCATCGCCCGCACCCCACTGCCAGGGATTGAAGTCAAGCCAGTCGGCCCCGTCACTCCTGGCATCGAGCCGCTCGGTGATTAGGTTCTTAAGTGAGGACTTGCCGAAACCCCACCCACCTCGGATTGCGAACACCCTGCCCTCGCGCAAACTGAGTTCCGAGAGCACGCCGGCTATGCGGCCTGCGAAGTCCGCCCTTCTCAGGCGATCCTCGGAAGCAGTCCGGATCGGTGCCTCCGCACCGATCCCGCCGTCCGGCCGTTCGGTTCTTGCGGCCTCCGCACTGAGCCTCGCACGGCGACGGGCACGCCAGGCGGACAGACGGACAAGCAGTCCGGTCATCGCGCAGCGACGCCGATCGGATCGCCGGCGCCACTGACGGGGCGAAACGCTGACGTCGAAGTGTGAAGCGACGGCACTGGCATCGGGATAGAGACTCTCGAATGTCTCTCGCTACCTCTGCGTCCGCGACCACTCTCGAAACGTTTTCGACACATAGTTATATTCCCAGTAATACTCAAGGAGATCCCACCGCGTTTGCGCATCCTAGCTCTTCCCGTCCGCTAACGGCGAGTCAGCCGACATTAATCGAATGGGCAGCGAATGGCAGATTCGAGAGAGACGGCATGACGCTGGCTTTCCGAGGCCGAATTACCGCTTGACAGCCGCCGCACTGAAAGCTTGATCGAACTGCCTGGCTCGCTGCACCTCGTCACTATGCAGATAAGTCGACGTCGTCGAGATTGACGCGTGCCGCAGGTTGTCGCGGACCATGAGCAACTCAGCCCCACGCGCCAGCGCGTGCGACGCATGCGTGTGCCGCATCCAATGGGGGCTCGCGCGGCGCAACTTTTCGGCCGTCGCTGGCCGCTCGTCCTGGATCGCGTCGGCGACCAGCACGAAGAACCGCCGCAGCACGCGCCAAAGCCTCGTGCTTTCAATGCCAGCGCCGTCCTCCTCGAGGCTCGTGACCAACGGCATCGCCGGGTTCCAGCGACTCGGCGTGACCGGCAGCCCACGCTGAACGAGATACTGGTCAAGCGCGGTCCGAGCAAGCGACGGTAACGCCACCTTGCCCAGCTTGCCGCCCTTGCCGAGCACATGCAGCCAGTGATCGCCGTGCTCGTCGCGACGGACGTCGCCGAGCGTTGCGCCGACCAATTCGCTCGCGCGTAGACCGGTGGCGTAGCCAAAGTCCAGCAGGAACCGCAGGCGCTGCGCGGCCGGTACGCTCCAGCCGCATGACCACTCGAGGCCGTCGGCGAGCGTGCGGATGAGTAGCCATTCGCCTTCGGAGAAACCACGGGACACGTCCAATCCCGCACGCTGTGCTTGGCTCTTGACCTTGACGCCGGCGAACGGATTCGCGAGCACGTAGCGCTGTTCGACCAGCCAGCGAAAAAGCGCCGATAGGACATTCAGCGCGTATGCCGCCGAGCGAGCCGAGAGCGGGCCGGTGAACGGCCGCCATTCGAAACTATGCCGCGGCCTCGACGGCCCGACCCAGCGCTCGTGTGGCGTCGGCTTCCGCAAGAAGCCCCGGTAGGCGATCGCATCGTCCGTGTTGAGCGACGACAGCGCACGGCCACGCTCGACGATGGCCCAAAGGATCAGGCGTTCCGCTTCCTTGCGATAGGCACGCTGCGTGGCGACCGATTCATGCAACGCCAGCCAGGACTGGATCGCCTCGTAATCGTTCGAAGCGTTCAACAGGCAGGCGGCCTGCGGTGCCCGGAACTGCCCCTGCGAGCCGTCAACTTCGTGCGGCACGCGCAGTTGCTCCCACGGCACGATATTGCCAGTCGGCGCAGCGACGATCAGCGCCCGCGCCCGTTCGGCCAGCGCCGGATGGGCGGCGAAGAACGCCTCGATGCGGTGCGCTCCAGCAACACCGAGTCCGGCGATTGCTGCCCACCAACGTCGGCGCCGTGGAATCCGCACAGTCAGATCGGCCAGCGTCCGGATGCTGTGTGCATGCAGCGCCGCAACGATGCGCGGCGGGAACCACACTTCGAGCGGGTCGGTAATCGACGGCGTCGGCATGGGCTCGTTGCGCAGCGCTTCGATCGCACGGGCCACCCCATCGGCCGACGCTTTCGACGGGCGGTCGACGAAAACAGCAGCCAGGTCCGCGCGGTGACGCTGTACGGCAAACGCGACGAGTTGCCGGCGGATACGACCGAGGATGCCGCGCGACGACACACCGGCTTGCCGGCGGTCGCCCAGGTAGCGGGAAACGGCGGCCCGTGCATCCAGGCCGGCGTACCAGCCGCGCAGTGCCGCCAGCTCTGCCTCTCCCGGGAAGTCGGAACTGGTGTCGTCGACGGAAAGGACCTCACGCGTTTTCATGATTGCCAGTTTAGATCAAAAACGATTCTGGACCGATAATGTTATTTATCTGCCCATGTGCGCCAAAATTCCAACAAATTCCTTTCAAGCGTTGTGGTCAGGCGTCCAATGCGGTGGCGGGCTTTTCTAGCCTCCCGTCACTTTCGGCTCCGTCGCCCTTTCACTGCGCTATACCCTGGTCTAACGGCACCGACCACATTCGACGACCATGATTGATTTCACGGAAGAGCAGATAGCAGCCAGAGAGCTCCGAAACACCGCCTACCACGAAGCGGGCCACAAGATGCTCTACGAGCGCTTCGGCGGTGCTGGCGACGCAGTCGTATGGAAAAACGAGAGTGGCAATTCAGACGAGAGCGCTTGGCTCGGCCAGTTCCGTCCCCGCGTTTCACCATGGGTTTGCCGCTCCCCAGCTACCTGCGAACTGGAAGGTGCTCGTCGGTATGGCTGGCCTGTTGGCCGAAGAAATCCTGAGCGGCGAGACGGATGATACCGGCGCTATGGCTGATTCCCTAGTCCTCAAAATTTCCTCTTAGAACGCTCCGCCGCAAAATCTCGGAATCAGTTGGCTAGATATCAACTTATGTCGAAACATGGTCCGTCGGCGTACATATACTCTATCTCCGAGGCACACGATGCCTCACCTGACTTGCAAGATATGAGCACCAAAGATAAAAATTCCTCCTTACTCGACAACGCGGCAACGAACGTGCGCAACGAAGTCACAGAGACCGCGGTAGCCTTCCTTGTGGACTGCCGGCTGACAGACCGGGACTTGACAGCAGGGATTTGGGAAATGGCATTGGAGTATGCCTACAAGCCACACCCGCGGTTCTGGCGCGACATCGACCTCTCTGCAGTGGTCGAAGCAATCTCCCTCCAATATCCAAATTGGCGGTGCGCTATAGCTACTGGCGGCAATGCCGAAGAGGAAGTCCTGCACGAGGTCGACCTCGCACTTTTTTGCAACGGGTTCTTTGAAGCCATGGCGGAGAAGATGATGGAACTGCCGAAATCGGCTCGTCCGAGGACTGGTGTGGCAGCCTTGCAGTGGATATGCGCGGAATTGGACAGGAACGGACAGGTCGCTGAATTGCTTTTGGCCCAGTTGCCTGAAGTGCAGTGCGGCAAACATGCACTTCTCTTGATGACGTGTCTCGAACAGGCCGAACTGGGACTCGAGATGGTGCGGCTGGGGACTCAAATTGCCCGGTGCTATCGAGAGAAACGCATGGAAGATGCTGCTTAAGGAAAGAGCCTCGCCTGACACCTTTGACGAACATGGTCGATTTCACGGAAGAGCAGATAGCTGCCAGAGAGCTCCGAAACGCCGCATACCACGAAGCGGGCCACAAGATGCTTTACGAGCGCTTCGGCGGCGCTGGCGACGCAGTCGTGTGGAAAAACGAGAGTGGTAATCCAGAGGAGAGCGCGTGGCTCGGCCAGTTCCGTCCCCGCACCTGCCCCGAGGTAATGCGCAAAACAGCGTTGAACCATGGGTTTCCCGCTCCCGAGCTACCTGCGAACTGGAAAGTGCTCGTCGGCATGGCTGGCCTGTTGGCCGAAGAAATCCTGACCGGCGAGACGGATGATACCGGCGCTATGGCGGATTCCCTGGTCCTCAAAATTTCCTTTGGAGAGGCATCGGCCTCCGACCTCGCGCTCATGGGCGTCACGGACACCGAGTGCTGCGGACTGAGCTATGACGTGGTCGATGAAGTCGTGCGGATGCTGCGCGAGGGATGGTCCGTCGTGCAGGAAGAAGCCGAGTATCTGATAGCCTCCGCCGCAAGCTGACCGGCGTGGAATGGAGTGAGACATTCCACGCCTGTGGCATGTGGTCCGGCGATTTTCCGGCAGGCTGGCCATGCGATCGACTCGGACCATCTCGGAATCTCCCAAAAGTTGCGACGCGCGAGCTTGCATTGGACCCGCCACACCCACGAAACACGCGCTCTCGCCTGCGGAGCCGAACTGACGACGGTACGCGATAATCTGCTTCAGGCATCACTCGCTACCACCACTATTTACCTGCGAGCGACGCACCGGCCAGATAAATCAGGCGTTCGCTGTTCGATAGTAAACCAGCCGGCATCGACCGGTTGAATCCGCCCCCCCTTTGGCCTTTCGCCCCAATGCGAGGGCTGCGGCAAGTTTCACACTGGAATGGTCATTGCTGCGTCGTCTCGGGCGGCGAGTCGTCGGCTTTTCTCACCATTCGGGCCGGCTTTGTCCCTGGGAGCAAGGCGCGGACAGCTGACGGTCGCAGCATCGAGCGGGCCAGGCTCGCTATGGCAGCAAAGCGCGTGATGCCCCTGCACTCCAATGAATGGTCGCACCCTTGGGCGGTGCGATCAGGGCGCACCAAAACACAACATGTTGTGCCGCACAATTAATTTCGCATCGTATTTTGTGTGCGGAGTTAACCTCAGACGCTTCGTTTGCGGTAGAGTTTACTCGTGGTTGCACAACGATGTAAAAACTACGGGGTGACGCCACCTGGCCAGCCGCCGAAATCTTGGCAAGCAAGGCGACTGCTTCTTTGGCAATCGTGACTGTATGTCAGCAACTCGCTGGCATGGATCTGTCATGTGTAATTAGGAGCATCAAGCAATGACCGAGAAACTAAAACCCGGGCAAATCGCGCCACGATCTGGCGAGTATGGAATTGTGGGGCCGAGAGGTGGCCAGACCGGGGATGAGCGGACGGCTGTGAAAGGCAAGCCTATGCCGCCTACGCCAAAGCCGGGGCAGAGCTATACGATGGACCGCCCGGCCCACAATGGCGCGGGTAAGCCCAAAAAGTAAGTGCCCTCCTCGGAGACGAGCTCGATCAAGGGCTCATCCCCCTTGACTAAGGCGAAACATTTCAAGCGCGGGCGAACCACCCCGCCCACCATCATACGATGGTGGGCGCACATTTTTCGACGGATTGAATGGAGCACTAATGGCCAACAAGAAAGTGATTTTCGTGGCGTTTGCAATCGAGGACGAGAACCAACGCAACTTCCTCAAGGGGCAGTCCTTGCTCACCAACTCTCCTTTCGAATATATCGACATGTCCGTGAAGGAGGCATATGAAACAGATTGGAAGGAGAAGGTTCGCACCCGGATCAAACGGTCAGACGGTGTCATTGTCCTGGTGAGCAAGAACTCGGCCGCGTCTACTGGGCAGAAGTGGGAAATCGCGTGCGCCAAAGAAGAAGGCAAGAAGATTCTTGGTATTCGGGCCTACCGAGACGATAACAGCACAATCGCTGGAATTACCGTGAAAGACTGGACGTGGGACAACATCAAGGCATTCATCAATTCGCTGTAGGAGTTTGAAATGCGAAAGGCGCTCGTCGTCGGCATCGACTATTACGAACACATCGGCAGTTTAAGGGGCTGCGTCAACGACGCATATGGCGTCAAGACGTTGCTCGAGCGGGATGCAGACGGATCGCCCAATTTCGGAATGAAGCTCATGACTGCGTCGAGCGATCGTGATGCGATAAGTCGCCGGCAACTGAAGGATGCTGTTCAGGAGCTTTTCAGGTCCGATGACGAAGTCGCCTTGCTCTACTTCGCTGGCCACGGGCACGTCGAGTCTACTGGTGGCTACATCTGCGGCAGCGATGTACAACAGGGAGATGAGGGACTCGCGCTGCCTGACATTATCGCGATGGCGACCAACTGCCGAGCGCAACACAAAATTATCATTCTCGATAGCTGCCATAGCGGCTCCATCGGGGATGACACCCTCAATCCTGCCGTTGCTGAAATCGCGGAAGGCATTACCATCCTGACTGCATCAAGCAAGGATCAGTATGCAAGTGAGGAGAACGGCGGGGGCGTATTCACGAACCTGCTCATTGATGCACTGTCAGGAGCTGCTGCCGATTTGCTGGGGCGCATCACCCCTGGGAGCGTATATGCACATATCGATCAGTCGCTTGGAACGTGGAGCCAACGTCCCGTCTTTAAGACGAACGTGAAAAGCTTTGTGTCGCTGCGGCGGGTAGACCCGCCGATCGACCGCGCCATTCTTCGCCGGTTGCCTGAATTTTTCCCGGCACCGGAAGCCACGTATCAGCTCGACCCGGCGTTCGAGCCAGAGCAGCCGAGCCCCGGCCCGAATCCGCAGGCCGACCCGCAAAAGACGGCTGTCTTCGCTTTGCTGCAAAAGATGAATAGAGTCGGACTCCTCGTACCGACGCAGGCTCCCCACATGTACTATGCGGCGATCGAGTCCGATTCTGTTCGCCTTACAGCGCTCGGCGAACACTACCGACGCTTGGCGTCCAAAGACCTAATCTGACTATGCCACCATTCGTTTCCAACGAGATTCTGGAGCAACTCGCCGCAGCCGAGCATGAACGTTGGGCTCACTGGCAACGCTACATGCACAGCAAAGCCCTTCGCAACAGCGACGGGAGCTTGACGATCCCGGCCGAGCTTGTCAGCAGATGGGAAAGACTGATGAAAACGCCATATGCCGAGCTTACCGAGGACGAGCGGCAGAGCGATCGCGAACAGGTACAGCGTTACTTACCGCTGTTCACAAAAGTAGAAAAGCCATAGCGATGGCGAGCCGGCACGAGTTGCTACTTGGCAGTCCGAGTTCGCACTCACTTGCTTGAGCGGATCTCGTAGTTTGCAAACGGTAGGAAGTGGGCGAGCAAGGCGCGCCACCAGCTAATGTGTGTCACATCCTGCGTTTGGCCTCGGGCCCTGGCTAGCTCGTTTTGGCAAATCCGGACGAGCAGGTTATACACCGGCGGTTCTCCGGATTCAATCTCTCGAATTCGGGCACTCCAAGCACTTAGCTGGTCCTCTGTGAAGGCACGCTCTCCGACAGCTTCAATCGCAGCTTCCAGCATCTTGAAGCTTGTCGCCAGCTCACTATGCCGACGAGCTCGCTCCGAAAAATCGAAAATCAGCGACGAGAAAGCAAGTATCGCGAATGGCAGCGCGTAAAACGGATGAGTATCCATGTTCACAAGCTTGACAAACGCAGCGCTGCCAAGAAGAAGTGTGAGGATCTTATCCCAACGGTCAAGAAGACCAAAGAAGCGCTCACGCTTCCGATGGTAAGCGGTCGAAAGTTCGGCCCGATTGAGGATATCGAATCGGCGCGCCCAGAGGTAATCGGCTTGTGAGTCGTCTTGCTGACTCTTTTCCTGGCTCGGGTCGCTCATTGAAAATTCGTTACTTTGACGGCGGCCGCTTTGGGACGGTTACCGGTTGCTGCTGACTCACAACGTAGCCTTGGTTGCTTTCGTTGAGCCGTCCGGTGCGACCAGAAGGCCCGCTTTTTTCGCGTCTGACAGCGCGGTCAGCCGAGTCGCCGACCGGCACTCCACGCTTGTCCCCGCTTTTGTTCTGCTTGTCTGCCATCGTTATATCCATTCCGCGCTATTTCGGCGCGCGATCCGCCGTTGCGTCGTACATTGCGCGGGAACACGATGTTGAGCGCCCACGGCCTTCGAAGCACCGCGTATTTTAACGGGAAATGGATTCGCGCTCCAGTCGAAAATGCAGCGACGCAGACGGAATGATCGCGATACGGTGGACAAGCGACCGAGCAAAGTAAACGTCGGCGCCCAGTGGTCACTCACCTGGGCGTCTCAGTCAAGCCGCCTTCCTTAGTGATATCGCAGCCAATCGGATTCCGGCGATTCACGACCCGGGGGCGGGCAGTAGCGATTTGCGGCAGCGCCCGAAGGACAGCGGTTACAATTCGCTGTGCAGCAAGCCGCAGGCTCAGAAGCCTCGCTTATGACCTTCGCGCGTTTTTCTATCGCTCTCCACTGGGAATAGCATGTCGAAGGTCGACAATCAGGAAGTCTGGCGTGCACGTCAGCACGCTCAATCCGCACTTGAAATCCTTGAAGCCGCAAGCGTTTTTAGCGCAGCCATTGACGCACACCTTGCGAGACCTTGCACGGGAAAAGAACTGGGAATCAGCCTACGAACCACGTCTGGAGATGAGGCATTTAGCCTGCAAACTCCCTACGGTCACGTCGAAGTCGTGTTTGACATGGCAATGAAGAACGGAGCCCTTGTCGGGCGTTACACCTTTTTTTTGCTTCGACCTATTGGCGCAGGCAACCGTGAGGCGTTGCATGTATGGTCCATGCTCATCAACAGGTACTGCGCCGCCACGTGGTCGGTCGACGAAGACTTCGCTTGGTCCTATGCGAACGGAACCACGAACCTCGCTGATCAGATGAATCGCCTCCTTCTGACGATTTTGGCGCATCTCCATCGAGCCGTGCCAACCGTCTAGTGCACCATGTCGAGCATGGGCGCCGCCGAGCGCGCTCTCCTTGGGTCCGTAGTTGCCTTGCGTCTCTCGATGGCCGGCAGCGCGAGGTTGCCGAGCAATATGTCCGCAAGGCTGCCCGCCAGATTGATACTCCTTTTCGTCGACGCATCGAATCCGTCCTTCGCTGGACCCCGAGCGATGAGTAGCACGGCACGTTACTCGGTAAGTATCATCATCCGAGTAGTTTGGGAGCGGTGCCACGGCGAGCCACCCGCATGGACCATGGGAACCAAAAATCTGTCGACTCATGATCGGGAGAACGCAGTTGCAGAAAAACACTATCGACCAAGATTCGGGTCTCGTTACGTCGAGCGAGAAAACTTCCGATGCGCTCAATAACTGGGAACTCCGAGCCTCGGCTTTTAGTTTTGCCATGGTGTTCGCACTCCTCGTTGTGCTGCCGGGATATGACCTGTACGAACACGTCTTGCCGCCGTCATGGCGCGGCACCGCCAACGGCGTGCTTGGAGGCGCAATAGGTGTTTTTGCATTCATCGCATCCAAGCTTCGGGACGATGAACGGTTACGCCTGACCGTACTTGGCAAAGAGCACGCATCAAAGGAGCACGTCAGTTATCTGCGCAACCGCCTGCTGTCGGGAATCCCATCCGGCTTTGTACTCTCAGCCTTGGCTGCCGCATACCTTCCCAATTCGACTGATGCACTACTTACCGCAGCTGGCATCATCGGAGGGGCATCTAGTACGCTGCTCTCAACTGTAGCGTCCGCGGTAGAGACATTCGTCACTAAGTTGGGAAAACCCCGGAAACCCGTGTCAACGTCACGTTCTCCGCGGATCGCTCGAAAGGGCCGAAGTGGTTCAGATCAGGTCCGGTAGATTTGTAGAGACTCGCCCTCATTCCACCGGGATACTACCGACTACGGTCATTGCTACTGCTGCGAAGCTGAACAACGCGTTATCCGCGCGCTTGCGCAGTTCGTCCGGGCGCACGATGCAAAGCAGTTGACCCCAAACGATCAATTGCTCGCAGCCTTGATGCGTTCGAGCGCGAATTCCCCGTAGGTTTTGAAGTCCTGGCCGCGTTTATCCGCACACATCTTGTTCCATATCCTGGCGTTGTTCGGACTGAACTTGAAGTCGCCATGGGTGCTCGTGCCGACCGCATATTCACGGTTCATGCCGCCAAAACCATTGCGGGCGAAATACTCGACGCACGACACCAGGACCTTGTCGTTGTCGGGGATGAACACCGAATGAAGTTTGAACGAGTCCGGGTCCCGCAGATTCGTATAAATGTCCCGGATTACCCCATAGGTGATGACCTGCATCTTCTTGCTTTGCTCGTCTCGCTGCCGCTTTTCCTCTTGCTGCCGTACCTCTTCCTGGCTTGGCACGGCAGCTGCCGGTGATGAGCGTGAGCCCCAGCCTCGAATGAGGCCGCTCAAGGTGGTGAGAATGCAGACGACCAGCACGAGCCCGATGGCTTTGCGTATCATTTTCCCCTCCCACTACCCTCAGAAAGCCGACCGCAAGACGGCTTCATCAAACGCGAGACCTCGCGCCATAAAGTTCTCGTCAGGCACGCTACTCACGGTCAAAACATGCCACGTGCCACCCTGCACATCAGCAAAGACGAACAGCACCCCGGCTGCTTGGCCGACCGATCGCACAAGGACGGACCACACTGTGTGGCCGTCAAAATTGCTCGACTTCGGAGGATTCATTGGCCAATATCCGTCCAAGTGCCTCGAGGCATACGCGGCGAAGACCTGCGGGCTCATCCTAGTTCGGTCCCGGCCAACTACCGCGACGTCACTTGTGCCTTCGTATTTCAGGTAGGTCGTATCCGGACGGGCACCGGCGGGCGGCGTCATCGCATGCCAATGACTATCGAGAAAGGCCGCCCGTCCCAGACCATTGTCCCAGGCGGTGAACGTCGCGGTTTGCGTTGCAACCGTCGGCGCCTGCACGGGTTCGGCGGGGATGGCCGCGGGCGGGGCGGCCGGGACGCTTTCGGCAACCTGGGTAGGCTGCATACTGCGCAAAGTGGCGTCGTCAAGTTGGTCGCCAAACTCACGCGCGTCCCGTCGACTCATCGCCATGTTCATCATGACGAGTCCAATGAGACCTGCTCGAGAGGCGCGGCGCCAGAATTGATGGTCAACATTGGGTGCACAGCACCAGGCCATCCTCATCCATGTCAGCCAGTCGGCTACCAAGACGCCCCCAATGCCAAAAACTAGGGCAGGCGGCGTGCCGAGTGGGTCCCTAAGGATGACGCTCTTGAGCGATGCAATCACAAGGTTATTGACGACAAAGAGAGGTGTCCCGATGAGCCACCATACTTTCCACAGGCGCTCTTCCCCCCTCCACGCTCGCTTGAGCATTTCCATGTTGCCACCCCGTCAGCTTTTTCATTCTTCCCGTGGTATTGATTATGTGGGGTGAGCTCGCAGGACGTAGCGCCTATGCGCAAATCCTCTCCCCTATCTCCAAGCGTGCCATGCGATGTGTTGCAGTGGTATTGGCGTAATCCATTGGCGGAAAATCGGTTGTGACTTCATCAAAGGGTACGACCGTCGAACCGTGGGGCGGGAATATAAACGGAATATGAAAGAGCTTTTGCTCGATGTCTTAGTGACGTTCAACAAACGGCTGGAATTGAAACCCACCAAGCCGGTTACAGCCTTTTCGCGCGCTTTGCTAGATCGAACTATGAAAGTCAGTCAGCTGCGCTCATGGCCTACAAATATGCAGCACGCAAGCTGCACTGAGCGGCGTGCCCCACAAATGTCAAGCGTCAAATCTAGGCACGCGCGTTGAGCGGACAATCGCGCTACTTTGAGCGCTCGATCACAGGGTTTTACTGTGTTTGCGAGCAAAAGCTCAGTGCAGGTGGGTGCGCTCAGTGGTAGCAGCCCGCAACTAAGCGGAGGCAAATATAAGCACTGCCATGCCACAGCCATGCAGCTATACCTGCCAAGCCCACTCATCCGCGTATCCCATGCAACTCAAAGCAGCTCGAGAGGCCCACGCTGGAACCGTCGACGCGCTGGTTTCTTTCATGACCGACTGCCGAATCGACGCATCCAGCCTGACCGCCGCCACACTTTCCCTCGCGCTTGAATACGTCTACCAGCCCCACCCACGCTTCTGGCGGGACTTCAACGTGGCATTCCTCGTCCGGGCGCTCACTCTGTGTGTCCCTGATTGGCGCGCCGCCACCAATAGCGCGGGTCATGCCTCAAGAGGCGCGACAAGGCTGCTCGCGGATGTCGGGGAATACATGCGCGCCAATGCCTTCGACGAAGCGAATGCCGAAATGCTGCGGGCGCTGCCCTGCCACATGCGACCAACGGATGGCGCCGCCGCGTTCGACTGGATTTCTGCCCAGCTGGCCAGGAAAGGAATGACTGCGGAACTCGAGTTCGCGCGGCGAGACGGCGATGTCTGCGGCGACGGAGCGCTCGATGTTTTGCACTGCCTTGAGGAAGCGGCAGTCGGACGAACCGTTGAAAAGACTGGGACGCTCGTCGCGAAGGTGTATCGCGACGCGGTGATGAGGGAGCATGCAGTGCACTGAGCCACCAGGACACCGGGCTCGACGCATCCATTTGGAAGCAGCACACGGACGGGCCGCCACCACGACTGGAACGCCGGTGGCGCGTACCACACCTCCGTCTAGGTTATCGGGCAAGCCGCATGCACCGCCATGCCAGACGGAGACCTTTCTCACGGCCACGCAGCACGATTCCCGCCAGCCGACAATTACCGTGATCGAGCAAGCACGGCCGTCGCCGCGTCATTCGGCACGCCGCGCCGCACTGGGACAAACCGTCGCGTTGCGTTGCTCGCTCGGACATCACGTCGAGCCACTCGCAAGCCCCGTTGATTCCGAGACGTTCTATCGCCGCGTGTCACGATCATCGGCGCGCAAACGCGCTCGCTGGTCGACAT
Organism: Burkholderia sp. 10_S31; assembly: GCF_056930375.1. NCBI lineage: Bacteria > Pseudomonadati > Pseudomonadota > Betaproteobacteria > Burkholderiales > Burkholderiaceae > Burkholderia > Burkholderia sp. 10_S31. The sequence goes on along the minus strand of NZ_JBXOWK010000001.1, from coordinate 1,333,799 downwards.
GATCGGCAACCAGCGCGGCCATCCGGTGCGCGACGACGAAATCGGGGCCGGACCCGCATCATGCTGCGCAAGAAGGGCAACATCAGCAGCGCTGAATACGCGGGGTAGGTCGAATTTTAAGGGCACCGAACAACACACCGAAACCCTACGTGTGACGTTGATGTATCTATTGGTTGCGGATAGCGTGCGGCCGGACGATATCGCTGGCAATAGTTTGCGGCACACAAGTGCGAACCGCCCTTCAGCACTCGACGAACAATCCGCGGGTGCAGGTACGGCTCTCGACCAACTGGGTCTATTTTCTCTGGCACGCAGCAACATCCGCTCTTCTCCGCTGCAGGTTCTACGTCAAAGGTTGAAGCCGTCCATTCCCAGACGTTACCGATCATGTCGTAAAGACCATAACCGTTGGCCGGAAACGACCGTACGGGTGAAGTTCGGTCGTATCCATCGAGGCGGAGATTTTCCACGGGAAAGCGGCCTTGCCAGTAATTCGCCATGAACTTTCCGTCTGGAGTAAGTTCGTCTCCCCAGGCATAGTCCGCCGCATCAATGCCCCCTCGCGCAGCACGCTCCCATTCGACCTCTGTTGGGAGCGCCTTGCCGGCCCAACAGGCATATGCTTCGGCATCCGCGGCAGTCACGTGCACAACCGGATGCTCCTGCAAACCGTCCAGGCTTGACTCGGGTCCGGTCGGATGGCGCCAATCTGCCCCAAAGACGTAGCACCACCAGCGAAAGGGATCTGACAAGTCTGGGCATGAATCCGGCGAGACGAATACCGACGACCCGGCCCTCAACATTTCGGGCGAGGCGTCGGGATATTCCTCCCGCGTCGGAGCCCGCTCGGCGAGCGTCACATAGCCTGTCGCTGCGACAAATCGCGCGAATTCAGCATTGGTAACCGGTGTTTCATCAATCCAGAAGTCAGCCGCTTCGGCCAGTCTGGAAGGCGCTTCTTCCGGATAATGATGATCGGATCCCATCGAGAAGATACCGCCGGGGATGAAATTCATCCCCTGGCGGCCCTTCCCTATTTTCGCGTCAGCATGTGACATCAATGCTCGGTTCCTTTGCCATCGATCAACTTCAAATCAACCTTGTTCACGGTGCCGTTGAACTCGAACGGCGCCTGGTACCCGTCAATCAATGCAGTTCCATAGCTGCGACCGATTCCAACGCCTTCCGGTACGAAAAGAATTGGTACGGTCCTCGGAACAGTACGGGTTCCCACTACCTGCCCGTCAATGACAAGCGTAGCGTCTGCCGCGGCACCGAATCCAGGCTTCGCCGCGAACTTCACGGAGACGCTATGCGCGCCAGCAGACAGTCTGGAGGGGGCGTCAATACGAGTCAAGTCGTCGTCAAGAAGCGAGGCCTTGTAGATGAATGCCAGACGACCGTCAAACATGAAAATCCCATATCCGCCGAAATAACCGCCTTGCTTGAAAATGGTTCCATTCCCGGCGTTGTCCTTTGGCACAAACAATGAGGCTGTCATTTCCCAAGATTTATTTAGCAAATCAGGGAAAGCCTGATCAGGAAGACGCTCCGAACCCGGCAGGTATTCGAACGAAGTACGACCGTTGACGACATATGGACGCAGAAACGACGGCGCCCGACCCATAAGGTTGTTGCTCAGCGGGTACACATGGTCTTTCCGCGCCGCAACGTCGAAGTCATTCTGAAGTTCAGCGAGCTTTTGTGGGTATACGTTCGCGACATCCTTCGCTTGCGAATAGTCACTTTTCAGATCGTATAACTCCCACTTGTAGCTCTTCGGATCGGGGCGATCCTTGGAGCGAATCCACGGCAGTACACCGGGCGTCGTCGACGCAATCCACCCATCCTTGTAAAACGCCCGGTTTCCGAGCATCTCGAAGTATTGCGAATGATGCGTCGACGGCGCCGTGGGATGATCGAAGGTATAAAGCATACTCACGCCATCGAGCGGCATCTGCTTTACTCCATGCACACTCTGCGGAGGTGTAATACCTGCTGCGGCATAAAGCGTCGCGGCAATGTCGACAACATGGTGGAATTGGCTACGCAGCCCGCCGTGATCCTTTATTTCTTTCGGCCAACTGATCACCAATCCATTACGCATTCCGCCGAAGTGCGACGCGACCTGTTTGGTCCATTGGAATGGCGTGTCCATCGCCCATGCCCATCCGACCGGGTAATTTTCGAATGTCTTGGGGCCACCGAACTCGTCGAGTCGAGAAGCCATCCACTCCACGCTAGCACGGTCTGGATTGATCGTATCGGCAAGCGTACCCTGCAAAGTTCCCTCCCCGCTTGCACCGTTATCGCCCTGGATATAAACGATCAGCGTATTGTCGTAACGCCCTTCGCGCTTGAGTTCGGCAATTACACGTTGCAACTGGTTATCAAAGTACGAAAGCTGAGCCGCATAGACCTCCATCATGCGTGCAGCAACCTTCTTCGCATCGGGAGAAAGCGAATCCCAAGCGGGAATCTCCTTCGGTCGCGGCGTCAGGAGCGCATCCTGCGGAACGATGCCGAGACGCTTTTGGCGCGCGAAGGTTTCTTCTCGCATGGCATCCCACCCCTGATCGAATTTGCCCTTGAACTTCGAGATCCACTCCTTCGGTGCCATGTGCGGTGAGTGAGCCGATCCTGGAGCAAGATAAGCCAGAAATGGCTTGTCCGGCGTCACACTATATTGACTACTGAGCCACGCCACCGCATGGTCGGCCAGATCATGGTCCAAGATATAGCCCGGCGTCGTCGGCGGCTCCACGAATCTGGTGTTTTCAACCAACGCAGGAGAAAACTGATTAGCGTTCCCACCAATGAATCCGTAAAAATAATTGAAACCGAGCCCCACCGGCCAGCGATTGAACGGGCCATTCGGCGTCACCTCCCACTGCGGGATATTATGGTCTTTGCCAAACCATGCCGTGTCGTATCCATTTTCCTTGAGCACCTCCCCGATGGTCGCTGCGGAGTCCGGAATGACTGATGTATACCCATCACTATCCGTGGCAAGATCCACCACAGTGCCTGTATTCACTTCGTGATGGTTGCGCCCGGTCAGCAGTGCCGCACGTGTTGGCGAGCACATGGCGGTTGTATGGAACTCGTTGTAGCGCAAGCCCTCTTTCGCGAGTTCGTCATAGGTTGGCGTTGGGATGGATCCCCCGAACGTGCTGCTTGCGCCGAACCCAACATCGTCCGTCATCACGAGAAGCACGTTCGGCGCTCCAGCCGGAGCCTTCGGGGCGTTAGGCGGAATGGGTTTAAACGGCGAAAGCGGCACGTTCCCCGCATTCTCCGGAGTCTGCGCGCACGCGTTCGACGCGAATTCAGCACCTGACAGTGCCAACGAGATCGAGAGGAACAATGCGGTAAGGCGAAGGGAGCTCGGCATTTTTCTATCGAAGCGGAATAATTTTGACATCGTTCAGGCGTCGGGGCATGCGCTGTCGAGAATTAGAAGAACTTTCGCATGCCAACCGAGATTGCAAACTGGTGTTGGTTGGATGACGGCTGCAGATAGAGCAGCGCAGCCTTCTGTCCAGCACCCGATACACGTTCAAAAGCGGCATCAAGGTAAAGCAGCGTAGCCTTCGACAGCGAATACTTAATATTTGCATCGAAAATGTGCCAGCGCCCGCCCATCCCGACGGAATAGTCGTATCCCGCGCCGGCAATCAGCGCCGGTGTGATGTTGTACAGCGCTTCGACCTCCCCTGTCTGCAATTTCTCGACAGTGTTGAACGCTTTCATCCGTGTAAATGAGTACACGCCGACCAGCTGCAGGCGGCCAAACTTGTAGCTGATGTCAGAACTGGTCGTTGTGAGATTGTTGAGTGCGATACCACTCGTGGCAGTGGACGCCGCGGACTTACCAAAAGCCGATGGAAGTCCCATGTTCGCAGGGTTGATGGTAATGCCGTTTGCATTTTCCATCGTAGCTTGCGCCTGAAGTGGCCCGTTAATGTACTGCAACCTGAAACCGTAGGCGCGCCCGGTATTGGTTACAGGCGCGGCACTCGATCCAAAGCTGTACATTGCTCCAAACTGCAGGCCCTTGTACGAGGGACTATCGTATGCGACGGTATTGTTGAAAAACGACTGAACGGTAAGATCAAGGTTTCCGGGGTGGAAGCCGAAAATCATGCCGTTCGCACCGATATACGGCGCCACCTCAACTGCATACAAGCGGATACGACCCAACCTGATGGTGCCGAGATCGTCGCTCGCGAGTCCAACGTACGACTCCTTGGTAAAGAGCGCACCCCCTGCCGTGTTTCCGCCAATCCCCCCCGTATTGAGCTTGAAAGAGGACTCCAACTTGAAAATCGCGCGCGTTCCGCCGCCCAGATCCTCCCTTCCGGTCAGCCCCCAAGAGCTGGGAAGATCCACTCCGTTCGTCTGTGCAAAGCTACTGTGTCCGCCGAGATTGCTGAAGTACGTGATACCCGCGTCCAGCACGCCGTACAGCGTGACGTTTGACTGAGCATGCGACACGCAAGAAAAGAGAAGAATCCCGGAAGCACATGCTCCACGTACCGCATATTTCCTGCTCTTCATTTTGTCTCCAAACCACTATTCAAGTTTTTTTAATATATGGCCCGATGGGCTACGCAACACCTGACCATGCCAGCGACGGAGGTCCCCGTCCCTCAGTTGAAACTGAGCGCGTGTCTCCCAACCGACCCGAGAAGCGCCGCCACTGCAAGAGCAGTCAAGACGATGCCGCAGCCATGCACGACCAAAAACCGGGAGCCCCAATGCGAAACCATGGACATTACGATCAGGGGACTGCAGAAGTAGCCAATGAACTGGGTCGCAGTGAACGCACCCGTGCCGACCCCTCGCCGGGAAAATGGCAGTGAACGCAGCCCCCAGCTCACCAGCGCAGGAAGAATCACACCGCAGCCCACGCCGTTGATTGCGCCTCCAAGCGTCAGCAAGCTGAAGTCGCCCGCCGCTCCCATGCATATGAATCCGGCCGCGCAGAACAACGTACCCACCGCAAACTGTTGCAGGACGGAGAGTCTTGTTGAAAACAGCCATCCAAACAGAAGTGTCCCGACAATCACGCCCACGCTGTTGAGCGCGTATGCGATTCCCACCTGACTCGTGGAATGAACGCCGATTTCAACCACCATGTAGGACAGGTGTACCGGAACCACCATGAAGACCAGACCCACTGCAAACCCAACCAGACAGATCCGTGCGAGCAGCCATAAATTGAATGCCGGTTCGTCGTGCCGAACTTCGGCGTTCAGCGTTGTCGTTCGTTGAAGAGCCGCAGGCTCCCAGAGGAACAACTGTACGAGCGGGGCCAGGACCAACGGCAATGCATAGGCGACGAAAGGAGCGCGCCAGCCATACGAACCGAGCACACCACCCATGAGATTGAAGATGAAGGCCGACGTCGAGGCGACGGTTATCTGCAGCGAAGCATATCGATCGCGGCGTGCTCCGGTGAAATAATCGCCAATCAGGGAAGTACTCACGGTCATCGCAGCCGCTTCGGCAACCCCGACAAGCGCCCGGCTGGCAATGATCGTATAGATCGAATCGAGATACAGCGGCGCAGTGCCTGCTGCTGCGTAGAGGATCAGCGCATAAACAAGCACGCGCTTTCGGCCGAATTTATCGCTAAGCGCCCCAATGATCATCGCCAGCACACCGAGCACCAGCATCGGCACCGTTACGACCACAGGCACAAGCGTCTGAATCCCGGTAACCCCGGCGAAATACTGCTGCATCGCCGGCAATACGGGACCGATCACCGTCGGTGCCAAGGTACCGCAAATGACGGTGCCAAGAAGAATGAACGCGTGAAACGGTGTGGCTTCACGGATAGCCGGCGCCGATGCGCACCGGTCGGCCTGCACTTGCATATTCGTCTCCGATATTGTCGGCCCGTCGCATGAGCAATGCCGTTGTCGGTTTGCTCACGGCAATGGGCTGTTATCAAGTGAGACGTATGATTCCTGCAGTCAACGTACGACACAATCAGATTGTGTCGACACGACCGTTTGATGCTATCGGAAGATCAGTTCTGACTCGCTCGGCTGGCGCTCTTTTGTGCCTCCTCCAGCAACACACGGCGCATCCAGAGGTGCGCGGGATCATTGCTGTTGACCGCGTGCCACTGCATCACTTCGATAAGCGGTGGCAGATCCACCGGGAGCGGTAGCACTTTTAACGGCAAGTAGCGTGCGTAGATATGCGCGAGACGCGTGTGAACCGTTGCAACCCGCGTCGTGCCAACGACCAGTTGAGGCAGCGTGTTGAAATTGTTCGTCGTGACCTCGATCCTGCGCGATATTCCGAGATTCGCCATCATGAATCCTTCGACGCTCATGCTCCGGCTGATACCGAACATTGCGGCTATATGCCCGGCCTGACGGTACTGGTCGAGACTGAGCGTATCGCCGACCTCGGAATTGCCCTGCCATACGACGCAGCTGAAGGTCTCTTCGAACAGTGGTTGCGACGGATGGCTCGGATTGACGGATACGCTCGGATAGCAAACGAAATCGACCTCGGCACGTTCGAGTCTATCTGGCACGTCGTCGGTCATGTTTGCGATGTGCAGGGTAATCCCTGGCGCTTCTCGCTGTAGCCTCTGCACGACATCGACCAGCAGTACCGTCGTCAGGTAATCGGAGGCCAGGACGACAAAGTTCCGACGGGCCTGTGCGGGGTCGAATTCGAGCCGCGTGACGACGGTCGACTGGACACTCAACAATATGTCGCGCACGGGCTGTACCAGGCTTTTGCCGAGCGGGGTCAGTTCCATCCGCCGACCAATCTGCACGAGCAACGGGTCGTCAAAATAATCCCGCAGACGTCCCAGCGCGCTGCTGGTCGCCGACGCACCGATGTGCAAACGTTCGCTCGCCCTGCTCACGCTGCGGGTGTCCAGCAGCGCGTCCAGGGCGACGAGCAGATTCATGTCGAAGTGGCCAAGTTTCATTCCACCAGTCTCACATCGACCATCCGATGCCATCAATGCGTGCTTCCACTAATAATTGATGGTCTCGACATATGGATTCACCTACAGTGGCGGCATGTGATAACGCCGCGCTCTTTGAAAAGCGCGTGGTGACCAGATTGGAGACATACATGACCGCACTGATGTCGCCCCCCTCCTCGTCGCGAGAGTATTCATCAGGTCTGCATAAATCGAGTGGCCCGTTGCTACCGTGCTTGCGTCCTCACCATTTTGGCGTGAGTGTTCCCGATCTCGACGCCGCGATCCACTGGTACGAGCGCACTCTTGGTTTCGCACTCGAGTCTCGAGCAGTGATCGACAAGATTCCCGCAAAAGTCGCGTTCCTTCGTCGGGACGACTTCCGAATTGAACTGTTCGAGGTGCCGGGCGCTTCCCCGCTACCGCAAGACCGGCGGATGCCGAACCTGGATCTGCGTACGCATGGCAACAAGCATCTGTGTTTCGAAGTTCGTGAGGTCCCCCAGGCAGTTGCTGCTCTTCGTGCCGCAAATGTAGACATCGCCTTCGAGGTGGTTGTCGATGGCGCTCCCGTCGCATTCATCCGCGACGTCTGCGGAAATCTTATCGAACTGATCGAGCCTTTCCGCGCCGATCTCGCGACGAACACACCACCTCACTCGCTTTAAGCTCGCACATGACATCCTCACTCAATCCATTAGTCGGATGGCACGTAAACCGTGACGATATCGTCATGGTTGGTCGCGACCTTCGACGCCCCGAGTGCATTCTTGCCGAGACTGACGGTACGCTTTGGACGGCGGACGCCCGCGGCGGAGTAATGCGCATCTCTCCGGACGGCACCCAGGTGCTGATAGCGCAGAACTACAACGGAGCAGACACGACAGAAGCTTCCGCACCGGAACAGTTGGTGTTGGGCACAACGCTGCCGAACGGCATTGCGTTCGATCGGGATGGCAACTTCCTAATCGCAAACTTCGGGACCGATGCAATCGAACACATGTCCCGTCACGGCAACTCCCACACGCTTCATGACAATATTGACGGTGTGCCGCTCGGCAAAGCCAATTTTGTACTGACTGACTCGAAGAATCGCGTCTGGTTTACCGTTACGACTCGTCAAGTGCCGTGGACTCGCTCGATTAACGAGAAGACTGCCGATGGGTATGTAGGTTTGATCGACGGAAATGGAATTCGGATCGTTGCCGATGGATTCACGGGAACAAACGAAATCCGGCTGGACGCCAAAGAGGAATGGCTTTACGTCGTCGAAACGAATGCACGACGCATCTCGCGACTTCGTGTCGCCGACGACGGCTCGCTGAGCGACCGCGAAATATACGGCCCCCCTGATCTGGGTGGATTTCCCGACGGATTCGCCTTCGACGCGTTTGGCAATCTGTGGATCACCTTGATCCTCAACGAGAAGCTGATCGCTCTTACACCAGACGGCGAGATGCTCACTCTGCTCGACGACGGCAATCCTGCAGCGTTCGCGCGATACATGAAGCACTACGAGGAAGGCACGACCACCCCGGACTTGATGGGGGCGTGCGGTGGGACGCTGGCGCCCATGATGGCAAGCATTACATTCGGAGGTCCTGACCTTCGTACCGTCTACCTGGGCAGTCTTGCTGGAACGTCCTTGCCCAGTTTCCGCTCGCCGGTTGCAGGCCAACCTCTTGCGCATTGGGGGAAAAAATGATTCTCGAAATCGCGCACTTTCGCGTCTCCCCGAATGACAAGGCCGGGTTTGAGTCGGCGTTTCGACTCGCGCAAACCATCCTCGCCGGCATGCCAGGATACCTCCATCACGAGTTGTACCGGTGCATAGAAGTGGACAATGACTACCGCCTGCTTGTTCGATGGCAAACGGTTGAAGATCATACGATTGCTTTCCGCGAATCACAAAGCTTCGTCCGCTGGCGTGCTTTGCTCCAACCTTTTTTCGTGGCCCAGCCAACTGCGATGCATTATGACCACGTGACAGTCGCCTCGGTCTAGCCACTTGTCAAGTAAAAAACCATACCGAATATTTTTACATTAGGACTTCAAATGATTAACCAGCTCAAAAAAGGTCAAAGTTACCAGGTAAAGGCAGACAATCTGGCGCAGGTTCGTACGACTGTCGAAAAGATCATTGCTGACGTCGAACAACGCGGCGAGTCCGCAGTTCGCGAGTACTCCGAGCGCTTCGACAAGTGGAGCCCTTCCAACTTCCGCCTGTCCGCTGACGAAATTCAGGCCTGTATCGATGCGCTTTCGCCGCAAGCCATCGAGGACATCAAGTTTGCGCAGGCGCAGATTCGTCGCTTCGCCCAAGTCCAACTTCTGTCAATGCGGGACGTCGAAGTCGAAACGCTGCCTGGCGTCGTGCTGGGTCACAAGAACATCCCGGTCAATTCCGTCGGTTGCTACATTCCCGGTGGAAAGTACCCACTGCTCGCGTCGGCGCACATGAGCGTGCTGACTGCGAAGGTCGCCGGCGTCAAGCGCGTCATCGCATGCGCGCCACCGTTCGACGGCAAGCCTTCCCCTGAAATCATCGCCGCCATGGCCATGGCTGGAGCCGACGAGATCTACGTGATGGGCGGCGTCCAGGCGGTGGCAGCCATGGCGCTCGGCACCGAAAACATCTCCCCGGTCGACATGATCGTTGGTCCGGGCAACGCATTCGTCGCCGAGGCAAAGCGGCAATTGTACGGTCGCGTTGGCATTGACCTCTTCGCCGGCCCGACGGAAACCCTGGTCATCTGCGATGACTCGGTGGACGCAGAACTTGTCGCTGTCGATCTGCTCGGCCAGGCCGAACATGGTCCGACATCGCCCGCCTACTGCATCACGACCAGCAAGAAGATCGCCGCCGAACTGCCCGCGGCCATCGAAACCGTGCTCGCGCGCCTCGACACGGCGCCCGTCGCGAGCGTCGCGTGGCGTGACTATGGCGAAGTCATCCTGTGCGATACCGATGAAGAGATGCTGCAGGAAGCCGAGCGCCTGTGCTCCGAACACGTTCAGGTGATGACACGCAACCCCGACTGGTTCCTGCAACGGATGACCAACTACGGCGCGCTGTTCCTTGGCCATCGCACGAACGTCTCGTACGGCGACAAGGTGATCGGCACCAACCACACGCTGCCGACAATGGGCGCGGGCCGCTACACGGGCGGCCTGTGGGTCGGCAAGTTCATCAAGACACACAGCTATCAGCGCATCCTCACCGATGAAGCGTCGGTGCAGATCGGCGAGGTCTGTTCGCGTCTTTGCGCGCTCGAACACTTCTCGGGCCACAAGGAGCAGGCCGACATCCGCGTGCGCCGACTCGGCAAGCAGAACTGAGATGGCGACCCCGACCCACAACAGCAGCTCGACGCCTGTCGCCGTGGTCACCGGCGCAACCGGTGGCCTCGGCGCACTGATCTGTCACGCACTTGCGGACGCCGGCTTCGTCGTTGTCGCCGGCTATCGCACTTCCGCCGACGCGGCATATGCGCTCGTCGACAGTCTCGATGGCACGGGACACTGCGCGATGGCTGCCCCCGTCACGGACAGCGCGTCAATCCGACTGCTTGCCGAAACCGTTTCCACGCGTTACGGCCGCTGTGACGTGCTCGTGAACTGCGCAGGCACGACGCGGTTCGTTCCTCACGATGACCTCGAGGGAGTCGACGATGCGCTGATCGACGACGTGCTTGCCACCAACGTGCGCGGTCCGTTTGCAATGGTACGAGCGCTGCGGCCGCTGCTCGAAAAGAGTGACCTGGTGGGCGGCGGAGTCGTCGTCAATATCTCGTCGATCGCCGCGCAGACCGCCATGGGCAGCAACGTCATCTACTGCGCATCAAAGGCCGCAATTGACAACCTCACCAAATCGCTCGCGCGGACACTTGCACCTGCCATCCGCGTGCTGTCTGTCTCACCAGGGCTGGTCGACACGGAGTTCGTCAAATCAATGGATAGCGGGTGGCGCGACGATCAGGCAAACCGCACACCGCTTGGGCGCCTTGCGCAACCCGAGGAAATTGCTCACGCCGTACTCGTCGCAGTACGGGACATGCGGTTCTCGACAGGATGCGTACTGCCGGTAGACGGCGGTCGTCCATTGAAATAACGCACCAAGGAGACAGGAACAATGAAGCTGGCGTCATTGAAAACCGGCCATCCGGACGGCGAACTCATCGTCGTCTCGCGAGATCTCGCCTATGCCGTGCGCGCCGCCACGATCGCGCCCACGCTGCGGGCGGCTCTGGACGAATGGCCGTCTGTGCAACCGAAACTGCAACTGCTTTACGAGGCGCTCAATCGCGGCGAAGCCGCTGATGCATTCGACTTCGATCCACATGCATGTACCGCGCCATTGCCGCGAACCCATCAGTTTATCGACGCCTCCGCGTTCCTCAACCATGGCCGGATCATGACCCAGGCATATCACCCGGACAAGAAGAACGATCCTTCGATTCCAGTGCTGATTCAACGCCAGGGTGACGACTTCGCAGGGCCGCATGAAGACTATCCCTTCCCCGATGAAGATGACCAGTGCGACTTTGAAGGCGAGGTCGGTGTCATCCTTGCCGATACCCCGATGGGTACGCGGGCGGCCGATGCCCTCGACCATGTGCGTTTGCTGGTGATGTTCAATGACGTAAGCATGCGCAAGCACTTGTATCGGGAACTGGGACTAGGCTTCGGATTCATCCTTGCAAAGCCTGCGACGACCTTCGCTCCCGTCGCAGTGACGCCGGATGAGCTGGGCGATGCATGGCGTGACGGTCGCGTCCATCTGGACTTGCATGTAGAGCGGGATGGCGCAGTCTTCGGCCATCCGAACGGCCGGGAAATGAGTTTCGGTTTTCATGAACTGATCGAGTACATCGCTTACAACCGCAACCTGCGCACGGGCATGCTGCTCGGTTCCGGAACCTTCTCGAACGTCGATTACCGCACCGCAGGTTCCGCGTGTCTTGCGGAGAGACGAGCAATCGAAGCGCTTGACCATGGCGAGTCAACGACGCCGTGGATTCGCTTTGGGGAACGCTTGCGTTTCGAGATGTTCGACCATCAGGGACAGACCGTGTTTGGTGCGATCGACCAACGCTTCGTCAAGCCCGGAGCACAGGCATGAAGGTGCGCCATCAAAGCCGCTTCGGAACTCACCTGCATCTTGCGGGAGACGGACAATGACCCACGTCGTCGTTACTGGTGCTGACGGCTTTGTCGGGCGGGCGTTGGTCGAGCGTCTGCTGGCAAACGGACTGGGGGGGCAATCCATATCCAGGCTTACGCTGCTCGATGTTGCATTCAATGCCCAATACCATTCACCCAAAGTCCGGCTGCTCGCCGGGAGTATCGCCGATCGCTCGATGCGGGCGGCCGCATATGCCACGACCGTCGATGTCGTCTTCCACCTGGCAAGCATTCCCGGCGGAGCAGCCGAAAAGAACTATGAGCTCGGACGCACAATCAATCTGGACGCCACGCTTGGTCTCCTCGAAGATCTCCGCGGACAACCCCGAGTTCCGCGATTTGTTTTCGCAAGCACCGTCGCGGTTTATGGAGAGCAACTGCCAGCCGCGATCGATGAGTGCACGCTTCCCGCTCCTGCCCTCAGTTACGGCACACATAAGCTGATCGGCGAGTTGCTTGTCGCCGACGCGTCGCGTCTCGGCTGGGTCAATGGATGCTCGTTGCGTCTGCCCGGTGTGGTCGCACGCCCAGGTGACGGCGCCGGCTTGATGTCGGCGTTCATGAGCCAACTATTCTGGAAGCTTTCCGCTGGCGAACCGATCACCGTGCCGGTTTCCGCAGCGGGCATCGCGTGGTGGATTTCGGTCGGTGCGTGCGTGGACAACCTGCTCCACGCGGCGACCGTCGATCCCGAATTATTCGACAGTCGTCGCAGCTATCAGATGCCTGTTCTGCGGTTGACCGTCGCCCAGGTTGTCGACGCACTGGCCTCACGATTCGGCGCCGACCGAAAAGCGCTCGTCACCTATGCGCCCGACCCGTTCATCGAACGGCTCTTCGCCGCGTATCCGCCACTCTGGACGCAAGACGCCGAACGGCTCGGACTGCACCACGACGGTAACGTTGAACAACTCATCTCCCGGGCGCTGGCTCATTGACCGTCGCCCGGCAACATCGTATTGACTGGATTCGAAACATGAAAATCGTCGGATTGGAATACCTCGTCTTCGGCATTGATGACATGGAAGGGGCACGCGAGTACCTGCTTGACTACGGACTCGACGAAGCCGAATACGATCCCCTGAATGGCGGACTGTTCACGGCGCTCGACGGCACCGGCATCGTCATGCGCCGGTCAGACGACCCGGCGCTTCCGCCTCTGCCGCCCAAAGCGGCGACACCGAGCCTGCGGGAGACGGTCTACGGCGTGAAGGATGACGACGCACTGGAGACGATTCGCGTTCACCTCGCGGCGGAGCGCGCCGTACAGGTCGACGCGGACGGCACCGTTCACTGTCTCGATGACGCCGGCTTTGGCGTGGCTTTCATGGTGACCAGGCGCAACAAATACCAGGCTCGCTTCCTTGGCTTCAACGTTCCCGGGCAACCTCCGGGGCGAGCGCCGAACGATTGCGCCGCGAATCCGGACGAGGTCATCAAGCCCCGCACACTTTCGCACGTCGTCTACTTCGTCGAGGACGTGAAGAAGGCGGAGGCGTTCTACTCGCGCCTGGGATTCGTCGTAACGGATCGCTTCCGCAATCTCGGCCCCTTCATGCGCCCGGCCGGCACCCTCGAGCATCACACCCTTTTCATGATCGAAAGTCAGAACGATCACATGATCGGGTGCAATCACTTCACATTTCACCTCGGGTCGCCGAGCGAAGTCCTGCAGCACGGCTGGAATTTCGTGAAGAAAGGCTACAAGAGCTTCTGGGGGCCCGGCCGCCATATCTTCGGAAGCAACTATTTCTGGTACTTCAACAGTCCTTTTGGCGCGGTGATGGAATTCGATGCGGACATGGATCTGCATGACGAAACCTGGGTACCCCGAGAGTGCGATCCTGGTTCGGACAACTCGCAGATTTTTCTTTTCGACGCCCGCAACAAATGGGCTCCAGGCGAGTAAGGCAAATGGCGACTGCCCCCTGCGAGCGCATCCTTTGTGCGCTGGACGAAATCCCGGATGGCGAATCGCGCGGTCTTGCCCGTGAAGGCCTGGACGACAGGCTGTGTGTCATACGCCAGGGCAGCGAAGTGTTTGTCTGGCTCAATGACTGCCCGCACGAACACCGACCGATGGAGTACAGACAGGACAGGTTCCTGTCGGCTGACGGGAAGCACATTGTCTGCTATGCGCACTCGGCCCATTTCGATATCCGGACAGGCTTCTGTTTTGCCGGCCCGTGCGCCGGCCAGTCGTTGACAGGCGTGCCGGCGCGGATCGAGAACGGGAAAGTCTGGATATCGGCCGAGCTGCCGACAATCTTCGATTGACAAGGATACCGATACATCATGTTCCAATATTTTCCGACCAACTATGTCTGGAGTCTCTCGACGATGATTGCCCTCACGCATGGCGGCAACATCGGTGAGGTCGATGCCATGTGCGCCCCGCTGCGCGATGCCGCGCTGGCCGGCGACGATCCGGGAACCATCGCATTCTATGAAGCCTGGAAGGGTGGCGCAGACAACCTGGTCTCGCTTGCAGACGAAGACATCGCGCGAGGTCATTCACTCTCGGCGGGTGAAAAGTACGGCCGGGCCGGTTTGTACTATGGCATTGCCGAGCGGATGCAAGCGCACGGATTTGCGAACAGGCTCGAAATCTATAAGCGTTCGCTCGAGCTCTTCGAACTGGGTCGCACGCTCGCACGCGAAAACTGTACTCGGGTCGAGATTCCGTACCAGGACGGGCATCTCTCGGCGCTTTACGTGCGTGCCGAAGGTCTTGTACCGGGCGCCCGTGCGCCAGTCGTCGTCGTGATGAACGGGCTGGATTCGACCAAGGAGATGCTGCAAATGAGCACGATGGGGACGATGTTCCCGAGGCGCGGCCTGTCCGCCCTTTTCGTTGACCAGCCGGGCACTGGCGAAGCGCTTCGTCTGCACGGCCTGCCGGCCGTCCACGACACGGAAGTCTGGGCTACGCCGATCGTGGACTGGCTGGAGACCCAGCCGGAAGTCGATCCCAAACGTATCGGCGCACTAGGTGTGTCGTTGGGGGGGTACTACTGCCCTCGCGCTGTCGCGTTCGAACCTCGTTTCGCCTGCGGCGCTGTCTGGGGTGCGAACCACGACTGGCGCGAAGTTCAACAAGCGCGGTTGAAACGCGAGGGCGAGAACCCCGTTCCTCACTACTGGAAACATGTCCAGTGGGTGTTCGGCGCAAAGGACATGAGCGAATTCCTCGAGAAGGCGTCCGCCATGCACCTGAATGGCATCCTCGATCGCATTCGCGTGCCATTTCTGGTCACGCACGGCGAGAACGACCGTCAGATTCCTCTCAAATACGCCCACGAGACATTCGAACAATTGACCAATTGCCCGAAAAAAGACTTGTTCATTTTCACGTCTCGCGAAGGCGGTGTCGAACACAGCTCGCTTGATAACCCCCTGAATGCAGGCAACCAGATCGCAGACTGGCTCGCAGAGCAACTCGGCGGCACGGTCGTATAAGCCAATCAAATCATAAAGTGGAGACGCAGCATGTCCTTAGTCAACAGGGTTCTCATCGTCGGCGGCGGAATCGGTGGGATGAGCGCAGCCATTCTTCTGAGAAGACAAGGCGTCCTTGTCGATCTCGTCGAAGTCAATCCTCAATGGGCACCTGATGGTGCGGGGATCACGATCAGTGGCCCTACCCTGCGCGCCCTTCGAGAAGTCGGCGTCGTCGATGAGGTGCTTCGACTGGGTGGTTCATGGAGCGGCGTCGATATCTGTGATTGCGATGGCAATGTCAAGATGACGGTGCCAATCGCTCCCGCAGTCGGAGCCGAAGATCTGCCCGGCGGCGCCGGGATCATGCGCACCAAGCTTGCCGAGATTCTCGGCAGCGCCACCCGCGACGCCGGTACCCACGTTCGTCTCGGCGTCGCCGTCGCATCACTCGTACAGGATGACGAAGGTGTCGCGGTCACTTTCTCGGACGACACGCGCGGTCGCTACGACCTGGTTGTCGGTGCCGACGGCGTCAACTCGACCGTTCGCAAATTCGTGCTGCCCGACTTTCCTGGCCCGCAATTCACCGGGCAAGGATCATGGCGCGCCGTCGTACCCCGAGTTCGCGAAAACTCCACGATATATATGGGGAAAACGACCAAGGCCGGCATGAATCCCATCAGTGCGGACAAATGCTACCTGTTCGTGCTCGACAAGCGATCGGATCTGGATTTTATTTCGCCGGATCAATGGCCACGCATGCTGGCCGACCTTCTGGAAGAGTTCGGCGGGGCAATCGGCGAATTCCGAAAAGGGCTTCTGGACGGATCCCTGAAAGACCACCGCATCTTGTACCGCCCGCTTGCCGGCCATATGATCCCGACCCCGTGGCACAAGGGGCGAATTGTCCTGCTTGGAGACGCCGTTCACGCCACGACACCACATCTCGCTTCCGGAGCCGGAATCGCCGTTGAAGCGGCGATCGTACTAGCCGAGGAACTGCAACGTCGACGCTATCTGGAGGGTGCTCTGGCAGCCTACGCGGGTCGCCAGTATGACCGCGCATGTCTTGTCGTCACGGCGTCCGCCCGTATGGGAAAAATTGAGCAGAACGGTGGATCGCTGGACGAGCATACACGCATCATGATGGAAGCACAGGCCGCGCTGCGTGTTCCGCTTTAAGGAGGCTGGCCGTCGTGAAGCTACTCGAGAAATATTTCGGTCTGCAAGGCAAGGTCGTTCTTGTGACGGGGGCAACGAAAGGTATTGGACGCGCAATGGTCGACGCCTTTGCTGGCGCAGGGGCGACACTTGTCGTCTCCAGCAACGAGACCGAGGCGATCACCGCACTGGCATCTGAACTCAAAGCCCGCGGCACCGAGGCAAGCGCTCTGTTATGCGACGTGTCAAAGTGCGAAGAACTTGAGGAACTCGTCGCGAGAACACTGCGGCAATACGGGAAGATCGACGTTCTCGTCTGCAATGCCGGGATCCCCGGGCCTGCCGGGCCCATGAGTGCGGCCACCCAGGATGAGGTTGACGCACTGTTCCGCATCAATCTGCATCATCCCCGTCTTCTCAGTGGCATGGTTGCGCCGAATATGGCGAATCATGGGGGCGGGAGCATCATCCTCACAGCAAGCATTGCGGGTATCAGAGGTAACAAGAACGTCGGACTGTATGGGCTAACCAAAGCGGCGCTTGCCCAGTTGGCAAGGAATCTCGCCGTTGAGTGGGGTCCGCAAAACGTTCGCGCAAATGCGATCTCGCCCGGGCTCATTTCAACTGAGTGGGCGTCTTCAATTCTCTCCAATGCCGACGCATCGGCACGTCGACTCGGGCTTACCCCTCTGCGTCGCGTCGGCGAACCATGGGAGATTGCCGCCACTGCACTCTTTCTTGCCTCTCAAGGCGCAGGGTTCATTACGGGTCAAAATATCATCGTTGACGGCGGAACCGTCATATCTGACGGGAACTGACACGGCCGGAGGGCCTTTTGAAACACAATTTCCGAAGAGTGGTTACGGGGCACGACATCGCCAATCAGGCGCTCATCGTGTCGGACGGGGCACCGCTACGCGTCTATGACGACCTGGGACAAGACGGCCTGATCCTCTATGAGGTCTGGCACACGTCACAAACACCGGCGTTCATCGATCGACGTGGCGATGAACCATCTGAGCAGTCGCTGACCCTGCTTCCCCCACGCGGGGGAACTCGTGTGAGGGTACTCGATATCCCGCCTGATCAGCCAAGTGATGACTACGAGAAGGTCTTCGCAAAAATGGGCGGAAGCGATGTCCACCGAGGATCCGCATCGTCCCCTCACCCTAACATGCATCGAACGGAAACAATCGACTACGGCATCGTACTTCACGGCGAAATCACACTTATCCTGGACCACGGCGAATCCGTGCTGCGTGCAGGCGACGTCGTTGTTCAACTCGGAACCAATCATGCGTGGTCAAATCGTTCCAGCACCACATGCAGAATGGCGTTCGTCCTCGTCGATGGCATTTTTGAGGAGAGTCTGAAATAGGCTTACTAAAATTTATTCACACCCGCCCAATAACTCACCATCTTTATTATCGGAATAAGAAGCGCATTTCTCTCACTTCATTACTAAAAAAGAATAATTCAAACCGGAGCTGGGTAGGAGCGCACTGACGAATCACGCTCTACCGAGCGGCACCAATAAAGCGGACGGGACATGCCAAACAATGCTCAGGTCTTAGTCAAACTAGTTCTATAGCGATCGCTCAATTTATCGATCAACATGCGTCGTCGGGCAGGCTACAAGCTATTCCGCAATTGCGTCCTGCAGCATGGCCTTGTTCAAACTCAGGTTTACCGCAGGCCGCCCCAGCTTCGCGTTTTCCTCTTCAAATTGTTGCAATCGGCGCAAATCAGAAGCTCCCATCCTTCCGAAGTTCTTCTTCCAGTTGTAGAGCATCGCCTCCCTAATTCCGAGCTTGCGACAGATCTCTTCGACCTTCGTGCACGGCTCTGCTTGCTTCGGTGCAAATGCGATCTTTTCTTCAGTAAATTTCCTCGTCTTCATGGCATGGCCTTCGTATCCAGTCGGACACACCCCAGCAGCACCCATGAGCCAGATCTGACTCGCCACAGCCGGCCATCCGTGGCCGAGTCCGCAGCGAACCGGATATTTCCGGTCGATCCGAGGTACGGCGTCGCGCTACATATGCCAGGCGAGCATAGCTGCAGCACAAATTCGGTATTTGCGACCGTTTTTTGACATCCATACATTCGATTCAGTGCTTGCCACTCAGAACACTGTTATCTGACTGCAATTTTGTCTAATCAAAACTCTTCTATTCGAGGTAGCACAATGGAACCTCTTCAAGGAAGTAGAAGCGCCACGCATCACGGCACGTACGCGAACGGCACCAACCGAATGTCCCCCGCGACAAGGGAAACGACACGTCCTGTCATTGCTGCCACAGTGGGATGTATGCTCGAGTGGTACGACTTCGCCATCTATGGCTATTTTGCAGTGGTCATATCGCGACTGTTCTTTCCCAATCACTCTGAAGTTGTATCGCTTCTTCTCAGTGTCGCGACCTTCGGCGTCGGATTCGCGATGCGTCCCATCGGGGCGCTGGTATTCGGAACCATCGCAGATCGACAAGGACGTCGGGTCGCACTCAGTTGGACAGTGATTACCATGGTTCTTGGGACATTCCTCATGGTGGTCACGCCGACCTATTCGAGCGTTGGTATCCTGGCGCCAATCATCGTGGTAATCGCTCGACTAATTCAGGGCTTTTCGGCTGGTGGCGAAATGGGATCGGCTCTCTCCTATCTGGTCGAGTATGCACCACGAGAACGCAAGTTCCTCTTTGCGAGTTTTCAGCAGATCACGCAGTTGTTGGCGCTTCTGATTGGCTCGCTCGTTGGGGCTGCCGTCAACGGACTTCTGGAAGCTGATGCCATCGAGGCATGGGGATGGAGAGTACCGTTCGTTCTCGGCCTGATCATCGCGCCTGTCGGATGGTACATCCGCAATAAGACGGAAGAGCCCCCTGCATTCGCCGAGATACTCGAACAACGCAAAGTCGGCAACGCCACGGGCAATACGCTCGCGCCACCGTCCCCGTGGAGCACCCTGACGGATCATCCGCGCGAAACTCTGGGAGGGTTCTGCATCACAATTCTTTGGACTGTCAGTACGTACTTCTTTCTGGTTTTCATGCCGACGTATGCCGTCAGGCAACTGCACATATCTCCGAGCCACTCACTTGTAAGTAACTCGGTGAGCCTGCTGGTTGCTGTAGTTGCAACGCCCTGCTTCGCGTCGCTTGCCGATAAGCATGGTGCGTTGAAGCTACTGAGAACCGGAGCGCTTGCAATCCTGATTCTTGTCTATCCGGCTCTGAGCATTCTGGTCCAATACCAATCTTTCGAAACACTACTCGTGGTACAGGCCGCCTTTGCCGTCGCTATTGCTTCCTTTACTGGGCCGGCGGGTGGCGCACTCGCGAGCCTTTTTCCGGACGGCAACCGGTCTATTGGCGTCTCAATCGCCTACAACTTCGCCGTGACCCTATTCGGCGGCTTCGCACCGTTCATTTCCACGTGGTTGATTCAGACATCAGGGAATAGCCTGGCGCCGGCGTTCTACGTGATCGTCGCAGGACTTGCGGCATTCATCGGCTGCCAACTGGCCTCCCCGAATCTTTCCAGGTCATAGCGGGTCAAGGTAATGCCAAAGAGCCTAGAAACTTCTTCTTCGGACACTGCATCTTCGTTCGGTTTCGATGCGCACCAGTAATTGCTTTGGAGACGACATCAATGGATTCAACAGTAGATTTTGAAGTGGATGGCACCCAACTCGGTCACCTCCGGGTTCCACATTCTGTTCACAGATCGGCATATGGCCATATTGCCATCCCGATTGCCGTCCTAAAGAATGGGACTGGTCCGACTGTTCTGCTCACTGGCGGAGTGCACGGCGACGAGTACGAAGGTCCGGTCGCATTGTCCAAGTTCGTCCAGAAAGTTCGCCTTGAGGAAATCCAAGGCAGAATCATCGTGCTGCCAGCCTTGAACTATCCGGCGTTCATGGGTGCGTCACGTGTTTCGCCCATCGACGGAATCAACCTGAACCGAACGTTTCCTGGACGCAAAGATGGCAGCGTGACCGAGGTCATCGCCGACTACGTGACACGCGTTCTTTTGCCGTTTGCCGATTTCGTATTTGATGTGCACGCCGGCGGAAGCTCTCTGCAGTATCTGCCGACCGTACTGTCGGCACTTCCGGACAAGAGCGAGGCTGGGCAACAGATCTCGGACATTATCACTGCGATGGCGCCCGAGCGAATTGTCTATTTTGACGGTGACCGCGCCCTGAGTGGTGAAGATCGCGTGATCGGCAATTACGCAACGAAGAACGGCGCCGTCTATTTATGTGGAGAGTTCGGCGGTGGCTCCACAGTCAATCCTGATGGCCTTCGCATGGTCGAACACTGTATCTCGCGCTTTCTTATGCACATCGGTGCTTTAAGCACGGCCGGCGCGATGCAATATGTTGGTACGTCACAAGTGCTCGACCGGCCCGTTAGCACCCAGTCATACTCCATGGACGAGCCAGGTCTCTTTCTGTATGCGCGGCGACCCGGATTTTTCGCCCCGACCTTCCGATTGGGAGACACGGTGCAGGAAGGTCAGATTGCTGGGCACATTTATGATAATGCGGACTTCTGGACAGCACCTACCACTGTCACCTTTGAGCGTGGTGGCCTAGTGGTATGTCAACGCACGTTTGCGCAGGTCGAGCCCGGCGACTGCTTGGGACATCTGGCACAACCTTGTTAGAGCTTCCACCGGCACAGTGCAATCGGAGTGATTCCGTCGCTCGACTAACACTTAGACGCATTCCTGGGCTACAGGCCGGCGGGGCACACCGCTTTGGGCGCAGCACTTTGCGATATTCAGAAACCTCTCATCTGAATGCAGGTCGGCAAGGACTTCAATTTCAAGGAGAAGCGATGAACCAGATGAACGGATACGACTACGAGGACCTCGAACCGGGGATGAGTGCAACCTTCGCGAAAACCATCACCGAGGCCGACATCGTCTTGTTTGCCGCGGCGTCGGGCGACAACAATGCCATGCATATCAATGAGGAGTTTGCACGCACCACGCAGTTCGAAGGGCGCATCGCGCACGGGATGCTGACCGCCAGCGTGATTTCGGCAGCAATCGCCGGCCGCCTACCCGGCCCCGGGACCGTGTACTTGAGCCAGAACGTGCGATTCCGTGCACCTGTCAGGCCAGGCGATACCGTCCACGCCACGGTATCGATAAAGGAGTTGTTTCCGGATAAGCGGCGCGTGTCGCTGTCCACCGTCTGCACCGTGAACGGAAAGGTCGTCGTAGACGGTGACGCCATGGTGATGCCGACCTCCTCGCGAGCGCGTTAGGCATAACCATACATCGCATATTTCGGTCAGCATGAGATGAACCACGCAGTTGGTCAACAGCAAGACCGAGTTTGTACTCGGGGCCAGCGGTCACATTGCCGGCGTCATCAATCCAGCTTCCAGGAACAAGCGCAATTACTGGGCCGGCGGCGAACTGTCAGAAAACGCTGACCCGTGGCTCAGCACCGCCAGCGCAATACCGGGCAGCTGGTGGACTCACTGGAGCAAATGGGTGCGGCACCATTCAGGCAAGCAGCTACCGGCACCTTCCCGGCTAGGCAATGACAAGTTTCCCCCGGTCGAACCTGCACCAGGTCGCTACGTAAAGGTGCGATCCGACTGACACGGTCTGGATTTAGTCATCAAGAGACGAACATGCTTTACCACTCATTTGAAATGCAGCGTGGCCTCCTTCATCCATGGACGGCTTTGGCCGAGGCGGTGGCGCAGAACTTTGTCAATCCGCTGAGTCCGCTGTCTATGTTGCCGGGCGCCCAGCATGCGGCGGCAAGTTTCCAGCTGATGTACAGACTCGGCAAAGCCTATGAAAAACCGGAGTTCGGCATCCGATCTGTCTATTCACATGATCGGGAGATTCCGGTGACCGAGCAAGCTGTCATCAGTAAACCATTTTGCAACTTGATTGGCTTCCAACGGTACTCGGACGATGCGAACATCGTTGCGGCACTGAAGAATGAACCGGTGGTGCTCCTCTGCGCACCGCTGTCCGGGCATCATGCCACGCTGCTACGCGACACCGTCAGCACCTTGCTGTCCGACCACCAAGTCTACGTGACGGACTGGGTCGATGCGCGCATGGTGCCGACGTCTCAAGGTGACTTCTCCTTGTCTGACTACGTCAGCTACATCCAGGAATTCATTCGCCACGTCGGCGCAGATAGGCTCCATGTCATTTCGATTTGCCAATCGACAGTTCCAGTTCTCGCAGCGATCTCACTGCTCGCTTCGGCGCATGAGAAGACACCACGGACAATGACGATGATGGGCGGACCAATCGACGCGCAGAGGAGCCCGACCGCGGTCAACTCGCTGGCAGTCAGGAAGAGCTTCCAATGGTTCAGGGACAATGTCATCTATACAGTGCCCAAGAACTATCCGGGGCATGGGCGCAAGGTTTATCCGGGCTTCCTGCAACACGGGGGATTTGTGGCGATGAATCCGAATCGGCATCTGACTTCACACTACGAGTACTACCGCAGTCTTGTCGCCGGTGACGCCGACAAGGCGGAGGCTCATGTCCGCTTCTACGATGAGTACAATGCTGTGTTGGATATGGATGCGGCGTATTACCTGCAAACAATTCGCGAGGTCTTCCAGGAATTCCGTCTTGCCAAGGGAATCTGGGAAATCGACGGAAACCCGGTGCGCCCACAGGACATCATGTCGACCGCCCTGCATACGGTCGAGGGTGACCTGGACGACATCTCAGGCAGTGGCCAGACCGAAGCCGCTCACGCGCTGTGCGTCGGCATTCCCGAGGCACGCAAGATCCATTTTACGGCGCCGAATTGCGGGCACTATGGCGTCTTCTCGGGCAGAACCTGGCGCAACGTGATCTATCCGCGTGTGCGTGAATTCATTCGGAAGCACGACTCGGAGCAGCACTGTTTGGCCACGGAGTTGACCGAGGCCAATCATCACTGAAGCCGAGCCGAGCACATGACTGGCATGAATCGACGGCGGGTGTCGGCGAACCTGAGAGAATACAAGACGACGGGCGGCCAACCAGATGACTCCTCGCGCGTGGCAGTCGTCTCGTCGCCGATTCGTGTGGTTCTCGACAGGGGAAGCCTCCCAGCAGCGGCCGTGGAAAGATGTGCCGGGACGGTGACCACACATGCGCCACGTCCGGTGTCTATATTCGTTTCGAAGCGCACGCCGACATACACGATACGTTCCTCTAACTCGGCTTCCGTATGGCCTACGGAAAAATCTTGCAGCGAAACAAGCGGTCTTCACAGGACCGTCTCTAATCGGACTCATCGTCTTCCGACATGGCAGCACGCGCCGCCTCGATGAATCGCGCCAACAGCACGTTGGAATTATCTCGCCTCCAGACAATCTCCAGCTCGAATTCAGTCCCTGCATCCGTCAGGGAATACACTGTCACATCATCCGACACATGTTTTCTGTAGGACTCCGGTACGATTGCACACCCGAGGCCAGCAATAACCAGACCCAACATGGTCGACATATCTGCTACGGTGTGTTTAATTGTCGGCCGAAATGAGGCACCGTGAAAGAGGTTCGACACGGCGTCAAACGATGACGGAGAACATTCTCGCGGGAACATCATGAACGGCTCCCGACAGAAATCACGCAAGGGATGTGCCCTATCCGGTGCATACCGCGACGCGATAGACCTTGGCACGGCGACCGCCCATCGGTCGCGGAAGACGGTAAACCCTTCAAATCCGGGGTCAAGTTTCGGGCGCCATGTCAGAATGCCGACATCGAGTTGCCCCAGACGGAGATTTTCCAGTTGCTCCACTGACATCTGAGGCCCAAGATGGATCGTCAGCCCAGGGCCAACGTCCGCCAGCTTATCGAATATCTTCCGCACAATGGGTAGCCAACTATAGTTACTGACAACTCCAACATGCAACTCACCCGACAGCCCCATTTTGAAGCTTGCCATTCTGTCTGTTAGATCGCGAACAGAGTCTAGAACGCGAGTCGCACACGCGATGAGCTCTACGCCCGCGTCCGTCAGCGTGACCCCCCTCGTATTGCGCACGAATAGCTCCGTCCCGATCTGCTCTTCCAGCGCGTGCATGTGTCGCGACAGCGCCGGCTGCGCTATATGCAGCCGACGAGACGCCGCTGCGACACTTCCTTCTTCTGCGATTGTTAGAAAGTAGCGGAACTGACGAAGGTCCATGACATCACCTCTGAAATTTCGACACAAGGGCTTAGTGTCTGCGCAATATGGTAGTGATCACCAGTGCAGACTCCCGACACCCTTGCTTTCAGGGCGCAGTTCGCTCCCGTTTGAGGATTGCGACGTCCGCAACGGCAACCAATCTCGTCTGACATGGGAGCCACTGGTGTCACGCTGCTGCTCGAATCGATGTAGGAGAGCGAAGCCGATGGACGCAGCGCCGTACCGACAGCAATTTGGCACTCAGTTGTACTTGTATACCCCGTGCCCTGTCTTCCGTCCGAGCCGCCCCGCAGCGACCAACTCGCGCAACAGCGGACACGCACGATACTTGGAATCACCGAAATCCTTCAGATACACGTCCATCACCGAAAGACACACGTCGAGCCCAATCAGGTCTGCCAGCGCCAGTGGTCCAATCGGATGATTCGCGCCAAGCTTCATACCTTCATCGATTTCCTCAGGCGTCGCGATGTTCTCTCCGAGCACACTGAAGGCCTCATTGATCATCGGCACGAGAATACGGTTGACGACAAAGCCTGGCGAGTTGCGCACGACTATCGGCGACTTGCCAAGCCTTTCTGCGAGTTCGCGTGTGGCGAAGACAGTTGCGTCGCTTGTCTGCAAGCCGCGGATCACTTCGACGAGCGGCAATAGCGGCACCGGATTGAAGAAGTGCATGCCGACGAAACGGCTCGGGTCGCCGAGTGTCGCGGCCAGCGCCGTAATCGACATCGACGACGTGTTCGACGCGATGATCGCGTCTGCCTTTGCCGCGCGTTCGATTTGCCCGAGGATCCGCGCTTTCAAATTCGCCTGCTCGGTGACCGCCTCGATGACAATGTCTGCGCTCGAGAGCTGTTGGTAATCGGTCGACGTCACGATCCGCGCAAGTGCGGCGTCGCGTGCCGATGCCTCGATTTTGCCTTTTCCGACGAGCCGCTCAAGGCTATGCGTCACCGTCGCCATGCCTTTTTGCACCGCCGCGTCTGCTACATCCACCATCGCCACATCGAGCCCCGCGATCGCGCACACCTGTGCGATACCGTTGCCCATCGTTCCAGCACCAACGACGCCCACTTTCTGAATTGCCATGATCCTCCCCTGTCTAAAAATCCCGACGAGTGCGCCGCGCGACCGTGCACCGTCGGGCACATTGCTTCTCACACCATGCTCCGCAGTGCAGAACACGAAGTCCTGCGACTGCGCATCATGAAGTCATGCCGCAATCAGAATTGATCCGCGGACAGCGCCAGCAGCCCTTCGCCGTTGCGCGCGCTGATAACCGAAGCTTCGAGCGCGAGCGCCTGAGGCAGGATGAAATCCGCGTAGAAATGCGCTGTTGCGAACTTCGCATCGTAGAACGACGCATCTTCTTCGTAGTTGACCACAGCGGCAATGAGCGCGCGCGCCATCTGCCAGCCACACAGCACAATGCCCGCGAGCTTCAGATATGGCACACTGCCCGCGAACATCGCATTCGGGTCGCTGCGGCCAGACTCCACGATGAAGTACGCAGTGCGGGCGAATGCGTTGCGTGCGTCCGTCAGGCGCTGCTGCATCGCTTCGATTGGACGCTTTGCGCTTTGCGGCGCCTCCGGCGCAACCGAGTCCAGCGCCGCAAGCGTCTGCGTCATTGCATCCATCAGTTGTTTCGCTACCGTGCCACGATCGCGCACTGTCTTACGACCAACGAAATCGTTCGCCTGAATCGCGGTGGTGCCTTCATAAATCGTGAGAATCCGTGCATCGCGATAGAACTGCGCCGCCCCCGTTTCCTCGATGTAGCCCATGCCGCCGTGCACCTGCACGCCAAGGCTCGCCACGTCGATTGACATCTCCGTGCTCCAGCCTTTTACGACTGGCACAAGGAATTCGTAGATCGCAGCGTTGCTCTGACGAGTCGCTTCATCTGGCGCGTGGTGTGCAAGATCAGCGTGCGCAGCGGCGACATAGGCCAGCGCACGGGCGCCTTCGGTCAGCGCGCGCATTGTCATCAACATGCGGCGAACGTCTGGGTGATGAATGATCGCAACGGGCTCTACCGACGAGCCATCTACGGGGCGGCTCTGTACACGCTCCTTCGCGTACGCTACGGCCTTCTGATATGCCGCCTCCGACACAGCAATCCCCTGTATGCCGACCGCGAAGCGCGCAGAGTTCATCATGATGAACATATACTCAAGCCCGCGATTTTTCTCACCGACGAGATAGCCGATCGCACCATCGCAGTCGCCGAACTGCAACACTGCTGTCGGGCTTGCCTTGATGCCGAGCTTGTGTTCAATCGACACGCACTGCACGTCGTTGCGCATGCCAAGGCTGCCGTCGTCGTTCACGAGGAATTTCGGCACGACGAAGAGCGAGATGCCTTTGACGCCTTCCGGCGCGTCGGGTGTGCGCGCAAGCACGAGATGGACGATGTTCTCCGCCATGTCGTGCTCGCCATACGTGATGAAGATCTTCGTGCCGAACACCTTGTACGAGCCGTCGCCCTGTGGCTCGGCACGCGAGCGCACCAGCGCAAGGTCGGAGCCGGCCTGCGGCTCGGTCAGGTTCATCGTTCCGGTCCATTCGCCAGAAATCAGCTTTGGCAGATACCGCATTTTCAGCTCGTCCGAACCGGCTGTCAGCAGCGCTTCAATGGCACCGTCGGTCAGCATCGGGCACAACGCGAACGAGAGATTCGCCGAGTGCAGCATTTCGATGCACGGCGTCGCGATCAGCTTCGACAGGCCCTGCCCGCCGAACTGGTCCGGATGCATCACACCCTGCCAGCCTCCCTCTGCGAACTGGCGGAACGCGTCCTTGAAACCGGGTGTCGTGGTCACTTCGCCATCGTGCCATTCACTCGGGTGGCGATCGCCTTCGACGTTGAGCGGGGCGACCACTTCGCTCGCAAACTTCGCTGCTTCGTTCAGCACGGCATTTGCGGTTTCGAGCGTCGCGTCTTCGAATCCTGGCAACTTGGCGGTCCCCTCGATATCTGCGAGTTTGTCGAGGGCGAAGACCATATCTTTGATGGGCGCAATGTAGCTCATCTTGTGCTCCTGATTGGACTTGTGACAACGGTACGGGCTGCGGGGGCCATGCTTCGCGCGTCGTCGAAACGCACGCGGATCTTCTTCAAGTCTCCGAGCTCCGGTGGTCATCGCTGTTTCGCTTAGCGTGCGTCCAGGAGCTGCCAGCCTCCGAATGGGTCCAAGAGACCACTACACTGTGTCGCTCGTGGACCTCACGACCGCAATTGGTTGATGCTTTATATATGGCGCTATCGCTAGGGGTTTGTCGCTACTCGCTCCCCCGAAAAATAGCGCGCACGGGCCTTGCGGATTGCGGTATCGAAATCGAGTTCGGTGGCCAAGTGCTTATGATCAACACTTACCAGCCAGCCTTGCGCTGACTTGCACCACCGAATTCGTCCCTCTTCATAGGCCTGACAGAACCAGCGCCACAATGCCGCATCGGCTTCGTTAGCTGAATTAGCCGCCTCGGCTCGCGTTCGCTCGAAGTTGGTCGGAGACATACGTCCTCCTTTTATCCGGTCATTCCTGTTCGCCTATTGCAGCGACAAGGGCGGGGACAGCCGCAAAGAGGTCGTCAACAAGACCAAAATCCGCGACGCTGAAGATCGGAGCCTCGGGATCCTTGTTGATTGCGACGATCACCTTCGAGTCCTTCATGCCAGCGAGGTGCTGGATCGCCCCCGAAATGCCGACGGCAATATACAACTGGGGCGCGACGATTTTGCCCGTCTGTCCGACCTGGTAGTCGTTCGGCACGTAGCCTGCGTCGACGGCGGCACGCGACGCGCCAAGCGCAGCACCGAGTTTGTCTGCGAGTGGCTCGAGCACCTTCGCGTAATTTTCCCCGCTCGCCAAGCCGCGGCCACCCGACACGATAATCTTCGCACTCGTCAGGTCCGGACGGTCCAGCTTCGTCACTTCCCGGCTCACGAATTGCGACACGCCTGCGCCCGTTGCCGCGTCGACCTTCTCGATCGCTGCGCTGCCGCCTTCGGCTGCCACCGGGTCGAAACCCGTCGCACGCACCGTGATCACCTTGATCGCGTCCGTCGATTGCACCGTCGCAATGGCATTACCAGCGTAGATTGGGCGCTCGAAGGTGTCGGCGGAATCAACGGCTGTGATGTCCGAGATTTGGGCGACATCGAGCTTTGCGGCGATACGCGGGGCTACATTCTTACCGTAGGCAGTCGCCGGCGCCAGGATGTGTGAATAGCTTTTCGCGACGGTCAGCGTGGTCGCCTCGACATTCTCCGCAAGGCCTTCAGCCAAGTGTGGCGCGTCGGCCAGCAAGACCTTCGAAACGCCCGCGATCTTCGACGCCGCTTCCGCCGCCGCCTGAGCGTTGTGCCCCGCAACCAGCACGTGAATGTCCTGGTGCCCCATGGTCGAGATGACTGCCGCCGCAGCCACGGTGTTCAGCGTGCTAGCCTTGATCGACACGTTGTCGTGTTCGGCAATAACCAGAATCGTCATGTCTATGCGCTCCTTCCTTACAGCACCTTGGCTTCGGTCTTCAGCTTCTCGACCAGCGTCTTCACGTCCGGCACCTTCACGCCGGCCGCGCGCTTCGGCGGCTCGACCACCTTCAGCGTCTTCAGACGCGGCGCGACGTCCACGCCCAGGTCTTCCGGCTTCACCGTTTCCAGCGGCTTCTTCTTCGCCTTCATGATGTTCGGCAGCGTCACGTAACGCGGCTCGTTCAGGCGCAGGTCCGTGGTGACGACCGCCGGCAGCGACAGCGACAGCGTTTCCGCGCCGCCGTCGACTTCACGTGCGACCGTGGCACGGCCGTCGGCGATCGTGACCTTCGATGCGAACGTCGCTTGCGGCAGGCCGGCCAGCGCGGCCAGCATCTGGCCCGTCTGGTTCGAATCGTCGTCGATCGCCTGCTTGCCGAGGATCACCAGCTGCGGCTGTTCCTTGTCGACCAGCGCCTTCAGGATCTTCGCGACGGCCAGCGGCTCGACGCTATCGTTCGACTCGACGAGGATCGCGCGATCCGCACCGATCGCCAGCGCCGTACGCAGCGTTTCCTGCGCTTGCGCGACACCGACCGATACCGCGATCACTTCGGTCGCCACACCGGCTTCCTTCAGGCGCACCGCCTCTTCCACCGCGATTTCGTCGAACGGGTTCATCGACATCTTCACGTTCGCGATGTCGACGCCCGTGTTGTCCGACTTCACGCGGACCTTCACGTTGTAATCAACCACACGCTTCACTGCCACCAAGATCTTCATCTAAGAACTCCTCCGTTATGACGCGAGGCGTCCTCGCAACCACGCGCTTACTTGTCGCGGTAGACGCCTTGACGTGTTCGTAGTGGGTCAATAGCAAGACGAGAACCAAGAGCGATTGCGCTCGCCGGAGCGACACCTCGCCGCTGCAGAATAGTGACCGGATGACCGAGGACGGCAAGCGGACCGCCCTGCCTTCCTGTCAATGCCTCTATTTGCGCAACCCTCCCGTTCCAGACTGCAGACCCCTCAAACTCTCCTTGTTTAGCACTGTCTGCTGAGAATGACCCGACTCGCGAGGAGTCGGGCCAGCGTCCGTCACTTCTGCGCGTTTTTGGCGAGTTGGCCCTCAAGCTCGTCCCAGCGCTTCGACGCGATGTTCATTGCTTGCGCTTTGACGTGGCCAAAACCCCGTACGTCCGCGGGAAGTCGCGCGATTTGCTCCGCTACCGAAATATCGAGCTTCGTAGGAGAGGACAGAAGCGACTCGATAAATGCGATGTACCGGTCACGCCATGCCCGCTCGTGGCGGCGCTCCTCGTTACGACCGAACAGATCGAGCGGCGTCTCACGAAGCCACTGCATACGTGCGAGTACGCCCATCGGCCACCGAATCCACTCACCAAACGTCCGCTTTCGAACACTCGGACCAGTTCCAAGCGTCGGCGGAGCGAGGTGGTAGCTCATGCGAACGCCCTGGCCGAATTCCCGTTCGACGGACTTTCGGAAATCCGACGACACCAACATTCGCGCGACTTCGTACTCGTCCTTATAGGCCATCACGCGGTAGAGCTGGGCCGCCAGAGTCATGGCAAGGCTCTCGGGCAACGCGCGCTCTGCCTGTTCCATCAGCTTGCGGTACTGGAGGGAATACTTGGCGTTCCAGTACGACTCAAGGCGGCGAGCTCGGTCCTCAATCACTTCGAGAAGCGATTTCGGCACAGCCGCGGGCGCTTCTGCGGCCAACAGCATCTTGACAAGCTTTGCATCGCTAGCGAGATGACAACCGATCCGGAACGCTTCCAGATTCTTCGGAACAGCCGTACCGTTCAGCTCGATGGCTCGCTCGATGCTGCTACGCTCCAACGCGATGCGTCCGGACTGCCATGCGATACCGAGCAACATCAGATTCGCGAAGATCGCATCGCCTAGAACACGCGCGGCGATACGGGCCGCCGGCAATGCCACGACGCGACCGCGACTCGTCCTTTTGCGCAGCCGAGCCATCAGGTCGTTGACCGGCGCTGACCAATCACGAGACTTGATGAATTCCGAGGTCGGACTCGTGTCTTCGCTGACGATAACGAGTGCGTCGTCACGCAGCCGCGACAACGTCGCATTGCTTCCCGCCACCACGGCATCTGCACCGATCAGCAGGTCGCACTGGTCGGCTGCGATTTTCGTTGCCGAGATTTCGTCGTCACGCGCGGCAAGTTGAACGTAGGAATAGACCGTGCCGCCTTTTTGGGCCATCCCGGCCATGTCCATGACGCAAACTGCCTTGCCCTCGAGGTGTGCGGCCATACCGAGCAATGCTCCGATGGTCACCACGCCCGTACCCCCGACGCCGCCCACTACGATCCGCAGCGGCGAGGTCAGCGCGGGCAGAGCCGGCTTGGACGGCCAGCCTTCCGGCAGTTGATCAAACTTCGGCGGCCGCTTCGTATCGCGCGTATGCACCGTGACGAAGCTCGGACAGAAGCCCTCGACACACGAGAAATCCTTGTTGCAACTGCTCTGATTGATGCGCCGTTTCGTTCCCAGGGCCGTCTCGACCGGCTCGACTGACAGGCAGTTCGATTTTTTCGAGCAATCTCCACACCCCTCACATATCTCGGGGTTGATAAATGCTCTTTGCGCGGGATCCGGATACTCATTGCGCTTGCGTCGACGGCGCTTCTCACTCGCGCACGTTTGCGCATAGATCAAAGCGGATACGCCGGGTACAGCACGCAATTCGCGCTGTACGGTGTCCAGTTCGTTTCGGTGACGGATCGTCACTCCAGGCGCCAGCCCTTCAGCTTCACTCAGCAACCCCGGCTCGTCACTCACGATGACAACTTTGCCGACACCTTCAGCCGCGAGCTGGCGCGTAAGCTGCGCCACGCTGAGCTGGCCGTCGACGTGCTGGCCACCCGTCATGCCCACCGCATCGTTGTAAAGGATCTTGTAGGTAATGTTGACTTTTGCAGCGACCGCCTGCCGGATTGCCATGTACCCGGAGTGAAAGTACGTGCCATCCCCCAGGTTCGTGAACACGTGGTTTTCTTTCGTAAACGGCGACGTCCCGACCCAGTTGGCACCTTCTCCGCCCATGTGCGTGAACGTCTCCGTCCCACGGTCCATGGTGAGTGTAAGAAAATGGCACCCGATGCCGCCAAGGGCACGACTACCCTCCGGGACGACCGTCGAGGAATTGTGAGGGCAACCGCTGCAGAAATACGCCTTACGTTCGGCGATGTCGATGACACGGCGAGACGCCCGCTCGGCCTCTTCGATGCCTTTGACGCGTTCCTCGATCAGGCGCTTGATGTCTTCCGGCATCGGAAACTTGAGCAGCCGCGCGGCCAACATCTTCGCGATCGGTTCAGGCTGAAGCTCATAGTGGGTAATCAGCGGCGCTTCGCTGCGAGGTGTGCTCCATTCGCCGTGAAGATCCGACGACTTCCCGACAACACGGGGCCGGAGATGGTCCGGCAGGGAATACAGTTCGTCTTTGATCTGCGACTCAAGGATCGGGCGCTTCTCCTCCACGACAATAAGCTCTTGGAGACCCGCAGCGAAGACTCGCAAACCAGCCGGCTCAAGTGGCCAAATCATCCCAACCCGGAACACGCGAAGGCCGATACGTTGCGCAGGCTCGCCTTCGAGGCCGAGAATCCTCAGAGCTTCAACGGTATCGAGGTAACCTTTGCCGCTCGCAGCAATACCAATGCGTGCGTTGGCACACGGCCACGTCACCTGGTTGATGGCGTTGGCCCGCGCGTACGCGATCGCGGCCGGAAGCTTGTACGTGTAGAGACGCTCTTCCTGTGCAAGGGAACGGTCCGGCCACCGAATATTCAATCCTCCGGGGGGCATCGGCGCATCGATCTCGATATTGGGCCGCACTCGCTGAAGGCTGACGTCGACGGAAGCCGACGTTTCGACGATCTCGCTCACCAGTTTCATCGATGCCCAAAGCCCGGTGGCGCGGGACATCGCGACCGCGTGCGCACCGAAATCCAGGACTTCCTGAAGCGACGTCGGATAGAAGATGGGCAGACCGCACCCCATCATGACGTGCTCCGACTGGTGGGGGATGCTCGACGACTTGCACGAGTGGTCATCGCCGAACAACGCCACCACTCCGCCGTGCTCCGCCGTACCAGCGAGGTTCGCATGCCTGAACACGTCGCCCGAGCGGTCGGCCCCCGGCCCTTTGCCATACCAATACCCGACAACGCCGTCGAACTTTCCCTGACCAGCGAGATGGGCCTGCTGTGTGCCCCAGCACGCTGTGGCGGCCAGGTCTTCGTTCACACCGGGTTGAAAGACGATGTCATGGGCCTTCAGGTGCTTGCCGGCCTGCCAGAGGGAGGTGTCGAAAGAGCCCAGGGGCGAACCGCGATAGCCGGAAATGAATCCGGCGGTGCGAAGGCCATTTTTGGCATCACGACGCTGCTGAGAAAGCGCCAGCCGCACCAAAGCCTGCATGCCGTTCATGAAGGCGTGCCCCTCGTCGCGAAGATACTTGTCGTCGAGTGAGATAGGCTTGGAATCGGCCGGCTTCAACGGAACAACTTCTGTGTGTCTCATCGTAGTCTTCTGTGTATTGCGGTGGACAGGCGGACCAAGTTGGGCGGGCGCAACTTGAGGTTCACATGTCACTTCGATCGCCGGCGTCCGTACAAAAGCAGACCCGCGGCCTGGACCCTGATTTCCGCCATCGAATAGCAATGTTGGAACCGCAATTGCCATTCGCCGTCGCCGCGAACTATCAGGCCTCGGGTCGATTGTGGGGGGGGCCAATAAACGCAACAATCCGCCGGAAGGTAAAGAATATTTACGTATCAGGTAAGGTCGGAAGATGCATGCCACGCGCGCTCGCACTCAAGATCGTGACCGGAAGTGGCAATCAGGCTCAGGGGCTTGCCGGGCAACGACTAGATCGACACTACGTTCCACTCAAGCAGAGCCCACGGGGCACAGGGCCAAGGGTAAACACCATCAAGGAAAGTAGGTTGAACTCCAGACGGAAAGAAGCGATAACCCGTCGGATGACCAAACTAAAAAATCAGGTCAATTTTTTACAAGCACCGGTGTTTTCGGAGCCCTAGGATTGTCGCCACTCGGACAATCAATTCCGCCTAGTCCGAGTGCGCCGCCCCCCGTGGCCAGGAACCAGGTACCCATGAAGTGCCGCCCCACTCGCCTGGGCCACAAGCCCTTGGCGACCATCTATCGTTCGGTCGCTACCGCGGATGTCTCATACATTCAATGTGACAATCAGGAGTGCAAAATCATGGATGAACAAATCGATTACACTGCTGGAATGCCGATTGGCTTGCTCGACGAACTGCCAGTGCCAGTCGATGTTACCGAGTCCTCTTGCCCCGAGTTGCAATAGCCACTGTTACATCGACCACCTCATCGGATGTCTTATTGACTGACGTCCTCTTCGAGGGTTTTTGCCGAACTCTTAGCAACACAACGGCGAATCGCAGCATACCGCTTCCAGCGGCGCCGCTCTCCCCAGCAACGTGATTCTGCCATCGCGCGAAACGCCACGTACGCTCCCCCTCAATTCCCATTTCGATGCAATTCGGACGTGGCACGACAGGCTGTAAGTGCCATGACACTGCCCATTTATTCCTATCCGCCGGGGCGGTGTGCGCGACCCACACTGATGGACTAGAGGCGGCTGTCTGTCGATCGAATTCATGCCGTCGCATAGCAGCATGCAACGGCATGAGAGATTTGTATCAGGTCGGCGGTGGGCGACTCTGCGGTGGCGTCAATTCAATGCGATTGGTCGGCCTGCGCAGCTGCTTTGGTTCGCCATTCCAGGATCTGTTCGTAGGTCGCGGTTGCACCGCCACACACGATCGCCAGCGGTGCCTTGAAGTCGGCGATGATGCTTTGATTTCGGCTGTAAATAGCCGCCAACGTTGCACCGCACGACGGTTCGACCAATACTCGGTGGTCGTGAAGGAACCGCTCACAAGCATCCAGCGCCTCGAGGTCAGTCACCACGTGGCACCGTACGTCATGTGACCGCGTGACTTCGAACGCGTTCTCACACACCTTCTTAGCGCCGAGCGACGTCGCCACGCTCGTGATGGCATCCAGCTCAATCCGGGTGCCCGCCGCAACCGATTGTGCTAGGGAGTCGGCACCTTCCGTTTCGATCGCTACGACCGGAATGTTCCCAAGACCGTTTCGCTGCAGGCCTTCGACCACACCTGAGAGAAGTCCACCGCCACCAACGGACAAGAGCACCGAATCGAACGGAATTTTTGCCCTCGCAACCTCGTCGATCATGGTTGCATGTCCGGCCCATGTGGTTGGATTGTCGAACGGATGAACGAAAGCAGACGTCGAGTCGAGCATGGACAGAGCCAGAGCATTGGCCTCCATCCAGGAAGCGCCGTGGACAATCACGGATGCGCCTTCCTGTTCAATAAGTGCCTTCGCTCGCAGGGTTGTCGTCTCGGGAACGACGACCGTTACGGGGATCGAAAGCTGGCGGCCGGCATAGGCGGCCGCAATTCCAGCGTTCCCGCCCGACGACGAGATGAAGCGCGTCTTTCCTTGGCGAGCATATTCCTCGCAAAGCAGTCCAATACCTCGGATCTTGAACGAACCGGACGGCTGCAGCGCATCGTACTTCAGCCAAACATCCTTCCCACTCAGAATGCTCAGCGGCCTCGACTGCATCAGAGGTGATTCGATGTGGAGCGGCATGTAGACCTCCTCTACCCAAAAATAGTAATTTGACAATTGATCTGCAAGTGATGAAGAGCGACGTCACCGGCCATTCAAGGCAGGCTTTGCCTCCCCACATCAACTGCTTGATACCCACCGCGGTTTGCCCGCACTTTACGGGTCAAGTTCAGGTTCGCGCACCCCAGTCCTGCCAAGATCGCAGCCAGTCCCACCAAGTGATAGGCATGAATCGTTTCGCCGAGAAGCAGGCTTGAAAGAACCGCTCCGTAGACCGGGATGAGGTGAATGAACAGGCCTGCTTGGGATGGGCCGACGCGCGCGACACCTGCCATGTACAGGAGCGTCGCTAGCAATGAAGCGGCAAGAGCGACATACAGCATTCCGAGCATCGATGAATGCGTCCATACCGCACGATGTCCCGCTACGTATTCCCAGATGAAGCCTGGAGCGAGAACAAATGCTGCGATGGCCAACTGCAGGGTGAGAACACCGATCGGATTCAAATCTTTCGGCAATCCTCGCAGCCAAAGCGAATACAAGGCGAAACACCCCATGCCTACAAACACAATCAAGTCGCCCATCGAAAACTGCAATGCGACGAAGCGGTGCAAGTCGCCTTGAAGAAGAATCACGAGAACACCTGCACTGGAGAGTGCCATCCCAACGGCCTGGTTGCGGGTGAAGCGTTGTTTGTAAATCAGGCCGCCGAACAAGACAATCAGCACCGGAATCATGGAGTTCAGCAACAGTGCGTTCGAGGCCGTTGTGAAATGGAGACCGGCATACACGAACAGGTTGAAACCAGCCAGGCCAGCAACCGAAGTCCGAACCAGCAGCCAGCGATGGTTCCAGTAACGCTTGGCGTCACGTCTGATCGCCGCCCAAGAGAAGGGCAGCAGACAGCCGAACGCAATCAGATGGCGAACGAATGCAAGCGTCATGGGTGGAACCTCGCCCCGAAGCGCTCGTCCGACAACGAAATTGCCCGCCCAGAGCAAGGGCGGGAGTGCCAGCAACACCCAGGGACCGAATGCCCCCAGGCGGCGAGTAACTGCAGTGCGGTTACGACCAACGCTCATGTGAAACCTCCATGCGGATGTTTCACATTGTGAATACAGCGAATTCATGCAACAATAAGATGAAACGAAAAGGATATTTACGTTATGCGTAAAGCTCTGGATGGTGGTCTCCTGCACGCGATGCGCGCATTTTTGAAGGTCATTGACAGTGGCAGTTTCACTGCCGCTGCCGAGCAAATGGACCTAACTACCGCGCAAATCTCTCGCCTCGTGACCGATCTTGAGAAGCGTTTGGGCGCCAAGCTCCTCCAGCGGTCGACGCGCCTTCGTGTGCTGACAGATGTCGGGGCTGACTACGCAGAGCGATGCCGCGAGGTCATTGCCCTCGTCGAAGAGGCCGAAGCGAATGCATCGGGCGCGACTACGACGCCACACGGGCGACTTCGCGTCCAATGCATGGTCAACTTCGGGCAGCACTACGTTGCTCCGATGATGGCCGATTTCTGCGCCAGCTATCCTCAGCTGACCGTTGAGTACAGCACCTCCCAGTACGTTCCGGATCTGCTCGCTCGCGGTGTCGACGTCAGCCTGTACCTGGCCGAAGCACTGACCGACTCTGGACTGGTTGCAAGGAGGCTCGGCACAACGTTCTCGATACTCTGCGCCTCCCCTGACTACATCGAACGACATGGCACCCCTCAATCTCCAGACGATTTAGCGAACCATACGTGCCTGAGGTTGCTCAACCCGTCTATCCGTCCGGAGTGGAACCTGACGGACGGAAGCGGTAGTACGTTGCAATACAACTTGCGAGGGAAGTTGATTGCAGACACACCTGACATGGTCCTCGATGTGACCCTGCGAGGCGCCGGCATCACACTCCTCCCACTTTTCACCGTCATCGACGCGGTCCGGGAAGGACGCTTGACCCGCGTTCTTCCAGATTGGCGTTCACCCGATATCGGCATCTACGCCTTGCTTCCATCTAGGCACTACCTGAATGCGAAAACAAGAGCGTGGCTCGATTGGGTGGAGCAACGAATCACACCGCAGCTCAAAGCTGACGCCGAGTACTTCTCCGTCAACGCATCATCACGATCGGCGCTACCTGCGCCGCGTGACGATGCACGGTAAAGATCTCTGTGTACCGCGGCAATGAAGTCAGCGGTTCGAGATCGACGGTCGGTGACTTGCCCTGGAAGATGAGGAACTGCGTCGAGCTCCCCAAACGCCTATTGAATGACTACGCCTGTGTCCCGACTTCGTAGTTCCGCCTCGACTTTTCAGTCCGCAAAAGGGAGTTATGCCGTGCATACGCGAAGTAGACGACTGCCCCCAGGCAGAGCCAACCACCAAACGCGATCCAGGTGATCGGTTTCAAATAGGCCATCAATACGACACAGAATACGATCGCAAGTACCGGAACGGCGGGAACGCCAGGACAGTGGAAGGCTCGATGCAGATCGGGCCTCTTCTTCCGAAGAACGATCACTGCGACTGCGACAAGGCAGAATGCGGCCAGCGTCCCGATATTCACCAGCTCCGCAAGCACGTTAAGCGGAACGACAGCACCAAGCATGGAAAACAAAATCCCAACCGTCCATGTAGTGAAGAACGGGGTGCCGAACTTCGGATGGATTTTCGAGAACCGCTTAGGCATCAGGCCGTCCCGAGACATCGCGAAGATGATGCGTGTCTGCCCGTAGAACATAACCAGAATGACCGTCGTCATACCGAGGATCGCCCCAAGGTCGACGAATCCTGCGAACCAATTCTCTTTTGCATGCTGCAGCGCCAGCGAGACAGGATGGTCAATTCCGAGGAACTGTTGGTACGGCACGATACCGGTCATGATTGCCGTTACAGCAATGTAGAGCACCGTGCAGCACACGAGCGAGCCGATGATCCCAATCGGCAGATCTCGGCCCGGACGCTTCACCTCCTCCGCCGCAGACGATACGGCATCGAAGCCGATGAACGCGAAGAAGACCAGCGACGCTGCGCTCAGTACCCCGCCGTAACCGAACGGGAGGAATGGGTGCCAGTTCGCAGGTTGGACGTGACGAACACCGACGACAATAAAGAGGACCACGACCGTAACCTTGATCGCGACCATCAGGTTGTTAATGCGCTTCGTCTCATTGACGCCGATCGACAGCAATGTCGTCACCGCCAGCATGATGAGTAGCGCGGGGAGATTGCAGTAGGTCTCGACACCAGGTAAGGCTCCTGGGGCAGCGGAAAGTGCGACTGGAAGCTTCCATCCGAAGCCGGCCATGAGCGACTGGAAATATCCGGACCATCCGGCAGAGACGGCCGAGGTCGCAAGCCCATATTCGAGCACGAGGTCCCACCCAATCATCCATGCGATGAACTCGCCCAGTGTGGCGTAGCTGTATGCGTAGATCGACCCAGCGACGGGGACGGTCGACGCGAACTCGGCGTAGCAGAGCGCTGCAAATCCGCAAGCGATCGCTGCTATCACAAACGACAACATCACCGCGGGGCCCGCCGTTACCGCGCCAGTTCCGGTGATGACAAAGATTCCGGTACCGATGATTGCACCGATACCCATCAGGATAAGGTCGAGCGGCCCAAGCACCTTTTTCAGGCCGCTGGATTGCCGACTCGATGCGATCATCGCATCGATACTTTTCGTCCTCAAAAGACTCATTCAATGTCTCCGTCTCTAGTTTTACTTCGCGACCTTGGTTGCCGTCTGCAGCGCGATGGTTTGCGTTCTTGCTTTCCTCCGGAGCCAGCTCAGCTTTGCATTCGACGTCGGGCTCCGTTGAGCCTCTCGGCTCACCGACCTAGGTCTACTGCGAACTCGGGGAATTTCTTTTTGTTTCAATCAACAACCGACAAGTACTACCGGCAGCCGGTTGCGTCGACGGAAACTGGAGATACCTCGGTTTCCGTCGATGAAGGTGGTAATCGTGAGATTCGGTATCCGAAATTTATGCGATGAATCGTCAAGAAGTCGAACGAATCAATCACGATACTCCGGGCGTTCAACGCATACCGCGGCGCTATCAGTTAGGCTCCGCGAGGTCGTAGTAGACCCACAGCTGTCCCTTCTTTTCTTTTACCTTCGAGATGGTCACTTTCCCGATTTCCGCAGTTGAGGCAACGTGAGTGCCGCCACAGCTATAGGACGGGAGCTCACCGAAGCCGATCGAGCGCTTACCGTCTTCCATAGTCGTGATGCGACTCAGGGCTGCTGCAACATTTGCATTAACGTGCAACTCGATCAGGTCCGCGGTCAGTTCCTTCGGGTTTGCAACGGGGTCGAAAACGACTCGCGCCTCGCCCGGCCAGTGATGTCCTTTGACGGCTTGCCACCCGGATTGCTCACCGCAGACGCCGATGAGATGGCCCGCCGAATGCAGCCGCGCATGCAACGAGCGCGCTTCGGCAGAGATCTCGACCTGGGCACCTCCCAACGGGACTTCTTGGTCGCACGAATGAACCACGTTATCGCCGACCTGGCTAACACGAAGTACCTTCGCGCCGGCAATCGTCCCCTGATCCGAAGGTTGTCCGCCACCTTGCGGATGAAACAGAGTCGCTGCCAGGACGACCTCGAAACTTCCATCTTCGGTCCGGGAGCAACTGACAACGTCCCCGTGCATGCTGAGGTCGTCGCTGGTCAGATAACGGCGGTCTGTCATTTCAAATATCCTTTTCCAGAAATTCACAATTCTTCACGCTCGATGCGTTACTCGCTAGATACCGCGTATCCGTCGTGCCGTTGCCACCTTTGTCGTGAGGCCGGTCGGCCTCTGCGAGACCAATCCGGTTCGGCACTCCTTCTCAGCGAGGCAGGCCAGCCGTTCCGGTACCAACACTCAGCTCACACGAACGAGTCCGATGTTGAGTTTCAGCCGCTTTTGCTTCGACGACGGGCGCGCGCCATACGTCAGAACAGCGTATCGGGTCCGTGAGGTCGGGACTTGTAAAAAATTGACTCGGCGCCCTACTGTTCGTCCCATTTGTTTTCCGGAATCAGGGCCAATGATGCTCCGTAGCGACACGTCTCACGTCTGTGTGTGAAACGTGCAGCGGAATGCAGCAGGAATCGTGAGGCGCGTCCAGCCGTACCGATCGTCGAATCGCAGCACGGATTGGACGACGGCTGAAGAAGCTCGCTTCTGAATCAGTAGTTCGACGGTGGCACCCCGAACGCCTGACGAAACGCGCGGTTGAAGTGGCTTTGATCGTAAAACCCTACGCCTTGAGCAACTTCCGCGACGGTCTTGGATCCTCGGGTCAGTAACGAACATGCCTGCTCAAGACGTAGTCGCACGAGCCATGCATGCGGAGTCATCCCGATTGTCTGCTTGAATTGCCTGAGGAAGTGAAATCGCCCCAGACCGCATACAGCAGCCAACTCATCCAACGTGATCTTTTCGCCCAAGTGGGCGAAGCAATAGTCCCGGACGCGACACCATTGGATGGGCGAAAGCGCACCCTTCTCTTCCTTTGGGACAATTCCTCTCGATTCGGAAAATAGGGTATGGAGAAGTGTAAGCCACTCTGACGCGACTGCGAGAGTCATCGAACCGGTGGACGCACGCATCGCATCATGTAGGCG
This sequence comes from Burkholderia sp. 10_S31, assembly GCF_056930375.1. Classification (NCBI taxonomy): domain Bacteria; kingdom Pseudomonadati; phylum Pseudomonadota; class Betaproteobacteria; order Burkholderiales; family Burkholderiaceae; genus Burkholderia; species Burkholderia sp. 10_S31. The sequence continues at coordinate 1,292,058 of NZ_JBXOWK010000001.1, read as the reverse complement.
CAAAAGATGGGCAGCCAGGACCGGCGATTCAAGCATGGCTCCGCCGAGTTCGACTTCGGCGCGCCGATTCCCAACTTCCTCCAGGACCCCTGCTAGAAGGTCATAAGACAGACGAAAGGTGTTTAGGGTGTAACCGGCGGCGCCTTCGTTAATGCCATCATGAATCTCGCCCGGGGGCATTAGCGAGATGCAGCCAGGACCAAGCAGGACCGAGTTGCCCCGGAACGTTTGCCGCTGAATGCCCTCAGTGACCAAGCCAATGTGATAGTCGATGTGGAAGTGGCGGTCGAATGTGAATTCGCAAAATCGCGCCGCACCGAGCACTAGGCCCGGGACCTCAGCTACGTGCTGATACTGAACATGGTCTTTCATCGTAAGCGCGCGACCCCAACCCCACACCCAAGCAGTCGAGCTATCGCGCGACCGGCATTGCAAGTATCAAATAGCCTAGCACGGCTATGAAACCGCGAAATCAACCATGGCAGTGTTACGTTTTTCGTAAATGTGCTTTTCGATAAACCCTATTCCTCGTGCCGTCGGCCAACCTAAACTATCCCGTCCTCGGCAACGATGTCGCTGACTCGGTTCCTGTGCTCGCGCGGCGCGTTTCGCCGTTGAATCCAGGCCGGCTACCCTCGCATCGCCCCCCTTCTCCGAATTATCCGCATTCCATTAGAGATCATGAAACTCTCCCAGCGAGCGCTATCCGTCTCTCCGTTCCTTGCCATGGAGTTCGGGAGCCGTGCCGCGGCCCTTGAGGCTCAAGGCCACCACGTCGTCAAGCTGAACATCGGTGAACCAGATTTCGGGGCGCCTGAGCCAGTCGTTCGTACGATGCAGAAAGTGCTGGAAAAGACGCCAATGTCCTACACATCGGCGCTCGGTCTCCTTCCCCTGCGAGAGAAAATTGCGAAGTATTACGGTACAGCGTACGGCGTTGATGTTGATCCGTCGCGCGTCGTTGTCACTGCCGGCGCGTCTGCGGCCCTACTGCTGGTAACTGCCGCCCTGGTCAATCCAGGCGATCGCGTCCTTGTGGCCGACCCGTCGTATCCTTGCAATCGCCAGTTCCTTGCTAGCTTTGGGGCTGAAGTGGAGCTCGTGCCAACTGGGCCGGAGACTCGGTTCCAACTGAGTTCAGACCTAGTCAAAAAGCACTGGTCAGACGGCGTGCGTGGTCTGATGATCGCCACGCCTAGCAATCCAACTGGAACGTCCGTGCCGATTACCGAGCTTGCGGAAATCTGCCGTCTGGCGAACTCGAATGGCGCCTGGCGGATTGTCGATGAGATCTATCTTGGACTGACGTTTCCGGACTCCAGTGGCTGCCAAGCTAAGACCGCCCTATCCGTAGACCCCGACGCAATCATCATCAATAGCTTTTCCAAGTACTTCGGAATGACGGGTTGGCGGCTCGGATGGTGCATCGTCCCGCCCGAGATGACAGCTGTTGTTGAGCGGCTCGCCCAGAACTACTACATCTGCCCGTCAACGCTGGCCCAGCACGCTGCCCTGGCGGCCTTCGATCCAGAGACAATCGCAATCTGCGAATCTCGTCGTCACGAACTGACGGGCCGACGTTCGCTCGTGCTGGAAGGCCTGAATCGCATCGGCCTGTCAGTTCCGGTCCCTCCGGATGGCGCCTTCTACGTCTACTTCAGTGTCCGGGACTCGGGCATGAATGCCATGGAGTTCTGTAAGCGCGCACTTGAGGAAGCACACGTCGCACTGACACCTGGTATTGATTTCGGCAAGCAAGGCGCAACCGAGTATGTTCGACTCTCGTTTGCCACCTCCATCCCGGAACTCACTGAAGGACTAGCTCGGTTGGAGCGGTTTGCAGCGCAAGCGTGCAAGTGATAGCAGCGCAAACGATGGCGGCCAGCAGGCTACCCAAAAAACTCCGCAACACAAAGTTTAGCTAGCGGACGGATCTTGCAATATCCGACGTCAACATCCATGACACATGTCAGCCAACGCGGCGTGCATGGCAGCGGGGTCCGGCATCGCCATCGTACCGGGCTCTGTGTTGGCGGCGGTGCATGCGGAAAGCCAAGTCACGAAGCTAACGGGCTCGGCCTTATGACATCTCTCGTCATCGACCCAGATAGCGCTCAACCAGGCGTGCCCAGAACGCCGCACCAATCGGCAAATTGCGATCATTGAAGTCGTACTTCGGATTGTGCACCATGCATCCATCCTCGCCCGTTCCGTTGCCGAGACGCACGAATGACCCGGGACGTTGCTGCAGCATGAACGCGAAGTCCTCGCTGCTCATGAGCATGTCGGCCTGCTCGACAACGTTCTCTTCTCCAACGAGTTCGCGCGCGACCTGCGCCGCGAAATCCGTCTCAGCGGCCGAGTTGACAACGACCGGGCAGCCTTCGATAAAGTCTACGTGCGCAGCCGCGCCATGACCCACGGCTTGCGACTCAGCCAGTTCGATGATCCGACGCTTCAACAATGCACGCACATCCGCACTGAACGAGCGTACGCTCAGCTCAAGACGTGCACCATTCGGGATCACGTTGTTCACGCTGCCCGCATGCATTGAGCCAACTGTTACGACAGCAGGCTGCAATGGGTCAACGTTTCGCGAAACGATGGTCTGTAGCGCCATGACAATGCTCGCGGCGACCACGACCGGATCGACGGCAAGATGTGGCCGCGCCGCGTGGCCGCCGACGCCATCGATCGTGATGATTACCTTGTCGTCCGCCGACACGAATGGCCCGCGCCGCGTCAGGAACACACCAGGCGCGACACCTGGGTGGTTGTGCATTCCGAACACCGCATCGCACGGGAAGCGCTCGAACAATCCGTCCTCAATCATCTTTTTCGCGCCGCTATTGACATCGTTCTCCTCTGCGGGTTGAAAATACAGATGCACTGTGCCGGAGAAATTGCGCGTCTTCGCGAGGTGCTGTGCGGCGCCAAGCAACATCGTCGTATGGCCATCGTGCCCGCAAGCGTGCATCTTGCCGTGTGTCACGCTCTCGTATGGCAGTCCGGTCGCCTCGACAATCGGTAACGCATCCATGTCAGCGCGGATGCCAACGCGGCGCGTGCCGTCGCCAACCTTCATTGTGCCGACGACACCTGTCTTGCCAACGCCACGCGTAACCTGCCAGCCCCACTGCTCAAGACGAGCCGCGACAAGCGCGGCCGTCTCGACCTCTTCGTACGCCAGCTCCGGATGACGATGGATGTGTTGACGGATCTCTTGCAACGCGGCGGCCGAGGGCACCAAATCCTCAACTATTGTGTAGCGCGTGTCGGTCATGAAAAGTACCTTCCTGTGGCAATATCTCGCAGAAAAAACTGAAATTCGAGCCAAGGTTCGTCTTGCTTGATCCAGGCCGACTCAACATTTTCAGCCTCATCCGCACGATCGCGTTGTTGCCGTCAATCAAGAGCTATCACTGCTTCCACTTCGACACGGGCACCTTTCGGAACAGCTGAAACCTGATAGCAGGCACGTGCGGGATACGGGTCGGTGAAAAAACTGCTGTACGCTTCGTTCACGAGCGGGAAGTCGCCAAGGTCTGTCAGCAGCACCGTCGTTTTGACGGTCTTCTCGAGAGAACTTCCGGCGGCCTCGGCAATCGCACGGACATTGGCGAGACACTGACAGATCTGCTGAGCAGCATCCTGTCCCACGATCGAACCCGTCGCAGGATCTAACGGCAACTGACCGGATACGAACAGGAAGCCATCTTTAGCAATGGCCTGCGAGTAGGGACCAATTGCAGCGGGAGCCATGATAGTTTCAATTTTCTTCATTTCGGATCTCAATGGTTTGCACGAAAGCGCGAAGAACTAGCGAGAATGCCTATGGAAGTTCGACGTGGATGTTGCCACCCACCATCCACGTTCCCGCTCAGGATGATGGGTGTTTGGTCAATCCTTCACGAACAGTTTTCGGGGAACGTTGCTCAGGCAAGCCGCGCCAGTGGGCGTTATCACAATACTTTCAGTGATCTCGAGTCCCCAATCATCAAACCAGAGACCCGGCATGAAGTGGAACGTCATGCCCGGTTCGAGTACGGTGCGATCCCCGACGCGCAAGCTCATGGTGCGCTCGCCCCAGTCCGGCGGGTAGCTCATGCCAACCGGATAACCCACCCGCCCACCCTTCTGGATGCCATGCTTTTTCATCGCCGCGAAGAAAGCCGCGGCGATGTCCTCGCATGTATTTCCTGGCTTCGCCATATCCAATCCGGCTTCGATTCCTTCAACCACTGCCTTCTCGGCGTTCAGGAATTTCTGTGGTGGTGTCCCGATGTAAACCGTTCTCGATACCGGGCAGTGATATCGTCGATATACGCCCGCGACCTCAAAGAACGTGCCCGCCCCCTTTTGGAAAGTCGAGTCGTCCCAAGTCAGATGCGGAGTCGCCGCCTCCACACCTGTCGGTACGATTGGGACGATGGACGGGTAGTCGCCACCAAACCCGTCCACCCCTTTAATTGCGGTTGAGTAGATCTCAGCGACCAACTCGTTCTTCTTCAAGCCCGGGTGGATCACGTCGACAATGCGTTCGTACATCTTCTCGAGGATGCGCCCGCCAATCCTCATGTACTCGAGCTCTGTCTCCGATTTGACAGCACGCGCCCAGTTGACGAGACCTGTTGCATCCACCCAGGTGTTCTTGGGCAAGAACTTCTCCATGGTCCTTAGCGTGGCGGCAGAAAAATAGAAGCTATCCATTTCAACGCCTACCGACAATCCCTGCCACCCGCGATTCATCATCACTTCGGTGGAAAAATACTCCATCGGATGAAGATCGCGCTGAACGTATTCTTCGGGGTAGCCAACCACCGAGGAGTCGCTCATGAAGACGGTTGCCTTGGCGCCATTAATGTCGAGCCCTCGCCCAAACCACAAGGGTTCGCCATCCAGCGGTACAACAACACATTGATGGTTGTAGAACGAATAGCCGTCATATCCCGATACCCACGCCATATTGGATGGATCAGACACGATCAACAGCTCAATGTTTATGGCGACCATCGCATCGCGAACCTTTTTTAGCCTGGACAAAAACTCATCTCGACCAAAATAATTTCGCAACTTTGGGAAATCACCAGCTTCCGATGTATTACTCATCAGCCATACCCCAATAAAAATGCAGCTCCAACACCCTCGATGCTGCACGAGGGTGCCGAAGGTGCTACCAACAGATTGCGCTCTTCAAGCAGTACATCAGCATCGGGACTGCACCGAAGTTCGCAATACTCGGCCTTCCCGCTTCGTTACGGCGCGATACATGTACATGACCGACAGGAAAGCAAACCAAATCGGCATGAAAACCAGTGCGTCACGCGTATCGCTTTCGAGCGTAAGCAGAATCAACACGAAAACAAAGAAGAACAAGCAACACCAAGACATCACAATGCCAGCCGGCATTTTGAAAGTTGATGTCAAATGAAGATCAGGTCGTTTTCGTCGATACGCGAGATACGAAATCAGTATCATGCACCACGTGAATATAAAAAGAATCGCAGCGATGGTCGAGATGATAGTAAAAACCTTCATCAGATCGGGAATCGCGAGCAACAGTGCAGTGCCAATGAGCATGCACAGGCACGAAAAAATCAATGCCGGCACTGGCACCGCAGATTTCGACAACTTACGGAACACCGTGGGTGCATCATTTTCCAACGACAGACCAAAAAGCATTCGACTTGTCGAAAATACGTCACAGTTCGCCGCCGACATCGCAGACGTCGTTACGACGAAGTTGATCACTCCAGCGGCGGTCGGCAAACCGGCGAGCAGGAACAACTCTACAAACGGGCTGCGATTCGGTGCAACTTTGGCCCATGAGGAAACGGCGATGATGCACGTCAGGGAAAAAACATAGAACAGCAGCACACGCACCGGAACAGCATTGACAGCCTTGGGAAGAGTCTTATGCGGGTTCTCGGCCTCTGCGGCCGTTGTACCGAGAAGCTCGATGCCCGCAAACGAGAAAATCGCGATCTGGAACCCAGCAAAGAACCCCATCACTCCATGCGGGAACATCGTGCCCGGTTCAATCACGTGGGCCACCGAAGCCTTCACGCCGTTAGGCGATACGAACCCGGTACTAACCATCACAACGCCTGCGCCAATAAGCGAAACGATAGCCACGATCTTGACAAGGGCGAACCAGAACTCCAATTCCCCAAAGAGCTTCACTGCAAGCACATTGACAGAGAACAATACAGCCAGTGTAGCCACTCCGGGGATCCATCCCGAAAGCCCTGGAAACCAAAATCTGAAGTAACCGCCCAAGACGATGAAGTCGGCGATACCTGCGATTACAAGTGTCATCCAGTACGACCAGCCAACAAAGAAACCGGCCCAGTCTCCCAAATAGTACGACGCAAAATCCGCGAAGCTCTTGAACTGCAAATTCGACAACAACAGTTCACCCAAGGCCCTCATCACGAAGAAGAGGAAGAAGCCAATGATCACATAGGTAAGAAGAATCGACGACCCTGAGACGTGGATCATCTTTCCGGCCCCCATGAACAGGCCAGTTCCGATTGCGCCACCAATGGCGATGAGTTGAATATGACGATTTGACAGCCCTCGTGCAAGTCCAGATTTGTCGCCATTACCACACTCACCATGACTTCCTGACGAGGCTACCGCTCCGGCCTCATTCTTCATGCCATCTCCTTTCATGTAAACTCAAATACCAAAAGTCGCGAGCTGGATTTTTTATAAAATTCTTTCAGTCCGACCTTTCCGCACCCACTCAACGTCAGATCCAGCGCAATATCGTTCCGGAGTTAGATGTCAGGCGATCGACATGCTCCGCACAACCTTCCGAATGAAATCCTCACATTTACGCAGCTGTCCCAGCTCGAGATATTCATTTGCCCGGTGAGCTTGCTGGATATCTCCAGGACCGCAAATGATGCTCGGCACTCCAGCCTGCTGAAACTGCCCAGCTTCCGTTCCGTAAGCGACCTTTCTCTTTTCCTGATCCCCCGTCAAAGCCCTCACCAACTGTGTTACCGCAGCTTCCTCGGACGCATCGAGTCCCGGAGCGTCGGAAATCAATTCGAAATCAATTGCCGCGCGCGGATGTTCCGCTTGCATCTTCGGAAGCAAGACAGATTTTGCATATTTTTCGATCTCGGCAAAGATCGGCTTAGGATCGAGTGTGGGAAGATTCCGGAATTCGAACTCGAACTTGCATTCGGCCGGAACAATGTTCATTGCGTTTCCGCCTGAGATCGTGCTCGTTTGAGCCGTGGTGAACGGCACGTCATAGAATTCGTCAAAAGGACCATTCTTGCGAAAATTGTCTGCCGTATCTCGAATGAAGCAAATAAGTCGCGCTGCGTACTCGATCGCGTTCAATCCCTGCGGCGTAAGCGACGAGTGCGCCGCATGTCCCTTCACGCAGCACCGGTATGCGTTGATGCCTTTGTGGGCCACGATGGGGCGCATGCTCGTCGGCTCTCCAACGATGCACCCTTCCGGATTGATGCCGCGCGCCATCAACTCCTGAATCATCAGCGGCGCGCCGGCGCAGGTCACCTCTTCGTCAAACGACAGCGCAAAGTGAATCGGTTTATTCAGTTTTGCCGAAAGCATCTCGGGAACGAGCGCCAACCCGGCTCCGATGAACCCCTTCATGTCGCACGTACCGCGACCGTACATGCGACCGTCTCTGATTTCCGGTACGAACGGATCGCTGTGCCAGTCCTGGCCATCAACCGGAACGACATCGGTGTGGCCTGAAAGAACGATACCTCCCTGCGTCCGTCCGTCAGACGCAGGAATCGTAGCAAAGAGATTTGCCCAATTTCCGGTCTCGTGATGGGTCAAGGTACACGCGATACCATACCCCGCCAGGTAATCGCGTACTACCTCAATCAATCCCAGATTGGAATCACGGCTTACCGTATTGATCGACACGAGCCGTTCAACCCATTCGAGAGAAATCGGCTGCGACTCCGATTTCTCACCAAGCTCAGATGCGCTGAAGCCCTTGGTCATATTCAAATCTCCATCAATTAGCGGTATGAGGTCAACGGACGCGTTGACCCCACCTCGTGATACTTAAAACTTGTGACGCAAGCCAATCGCAACGAGCTCTTGCGCACTAGTTCCGGCATATCCATATGAGCCGACAGACGCTTGTGCAACCTGAGTAGACAAGCCATCTTCAGTACGCTGCGTACCACTTGCGTGTTGATAAACGCCAACCAGGTATACGTCCGTCCGCTTCGAGAGCGAGTAATCGGCGCCGAGCGAAACCTGGTGGTACTTCGCGTCCGTGTCGCCGCTTGCCTTCGTATATGCATAGCCCAACCCCAGCATCAGGGCAGGCGTTGCTTGATACATCACGAAGCCACGGCCCGTGTTGTACTTCTCCGTGGAACCGTAAGTCGAGAATGCGTCAGGTTTGTACTGCGCATTGCTATAACCAAGACCCAAGGTAACGGGACCAATCACGTACTGACCTGCGACTTGCGCGATGCCAATTGACTTTGCAGACTGGTAGCCGAGACTGATCGGGCCATCGAAGATCGCGTCAGATGTTGTGCTGGTCCAGTTGTTGCCACGCGTCAGTCCGGCCGTTGGTGATGGATTCGAAGTGTAGAGATACCCAGCAGCAACCCCCAGCGGGCCGTTGTTGTAGGCGGCCGCGGCGGACCACGTCTGGCCCTGGCCGGGATGGCCTGCGAGACCACTCATACCGTACATGGCTTCGAACTGGAAGCCGCCGAAAATCGGCGACGCGTACTTCACTGCATTGCTGACACGCAAACTATTGTCGTTGTTGTCAACATCACCCGGCGTCGCGAATGGAGCACCGAAGTAGTTGTCCGCGGTCACTGCCTGAACCAAATCGACGGTCGGATCATATTGGCGGCCGAGCGTCACGGTGCCGTACTGAGCACTTTGCAACCCGACGTAAGCCTGGCGCCCGAACATCCGGCCACCTTGGCCGAGCTTTCCGGTCGCCGGACTAAACCCGTTTTCCAACTGGAAGATCGCCTTCAGTCCGGCACCCAGATCCTCGGCACCCTTGAGGCCCCAGCGGGGACCTTGAAGATTGCCGGGAAGCATTTGCCAGGAATTGATAGCTTGTCCATTATTTCCGTGGACATATCCAATCGAGGTATCGATCACGCCATACAGTGTCACACTGTTCTGAGCATGGGCAACACCAGCGGTGCCCAGCAAAACGAGCGACAAACCAGACAGGGTAATTTTCTTCATCGTTGCGTCTCTCCAAATCGGCAAGTTTTATTTCTGTCATTTCGGCCCGGCTCTTTACCCCCCGAGCCGCCCAGCTTCAAACATCGACTACAACATCAACTTCAACCCATATCATCAGTTATCCTTCACTAATGGCACATTTCGAGACATCAGAAAATATCAAGATCGGCGACTATTTCCTGTGCAGCCCGCGGCCCGAAATAGTCAGGACAGAGACATCGACTCCGTCCGCCAACCTCAAGACGGGCAATCTCTCACATCCGTCGATTAACCAAGCGCCTGAGCGATACGCAGCACGCGATTCATCTCATTGAAGACGATGTTGTAGCCCTCGTCGAAGCCCATCCCCGGCTTTGCGAGCATCTGCGTCACTCCCGTTGCCACACCGATATTCGTCGTCGCACGCGCGGACAGGTCCGTCTCCGCACACGTACCGCCCAGCACCGGGCCAACTCCATGTTTCTGGCAATCGAGAATCGCATCAATCGAGTTATGCAGCGAGCCAAGGTCCGGCGTCTTGATCTGCACCATGTCGACGGCTCCCGCCTTCGCAAACAGGTGCACGTCTTCCGCCGTGTTCGCCCACTCGTCCGCGATGATCCCAACCCGGCTGCCCCGCGCCTTGAGCGCCTGCCTGAGCTGCGACAACGCTTCGATCTGCGCGTCCCGACCGCCGGCATCGAGCGGATGCTCGATGCGCAACTGATGCGGCCCCGCCGCCTGCTCGAGGCGCTGGATGATGCTGGCCGTCTGCTCGATCGAGCCGTTCGCCGCCGCGCCAATCAGCCCATAGACGTCGATATGGATCACCGGCTGGTAGTCATCCGCAACGCGCAGCTGGACGATGCGGGCTCGCAACCAGTTGATGTACTTCTCCAGTTCCGCACCATCAGCGCCTACCAGGTCCGGCGTGTTGATCAGACCGTGCGGGATGACAGGCACGCTCTTGAGAACCATCTTGTCAACGTTCGTGTAGCGCTCGTCGCCACACTGCCCGTAGATCGGTACCGCAGCCAGCGGCGACTCGATTTGCCACTCGTCCTTGACGACCTTCGCCATCAGATGGTGCCCGGCGACGTGCGCCGCAGCCTCGAGCAGCGCCTGCGACACGCCATAGGCCGCCGCACGCTTCGACTCGAACAACCCGTCGATCATCTCTTCGGCGAACACGGCGGTTTGGCGGAACGAGCGAACATTCAGCCCGCTCAGGTGTGGTGCCAGTTGCCGCTCGATCTGCTCGGCCAGTTGAGCCGCATGGAAACGCGGCTCGCGACCACCGACACCGGTGTATTGCACACTGGCACAATCACCCTTCGCGATATAGCCATCGCTCAGCACGAGCAATACCGATACCGATTCGGACGGTTCTCGCACGGCCTTGAAGCCCGGCGTCTGCGCCTTGCCGGTGTACGCCGCACCATCGCGTTGGGCGCCGGCCTTGATCGCGGCCTGGTCGTCGAAAAAGAACGACCCGACACCCGGGCTCGCGAGAACTTTCTGGATGGTAATCAAGGACATTTCAATCTCTGTCTATCAATGGGTTGCTCAGGCAAGCGGGGATATTTCAGCCGGCCGACTGGCTGACCAGTCGAAGATGCATGTAGGCCAGCACGCCTTCCGTGCCGCCTTCATACCCGTAGCCGCTGTTGCCCAGACCGCCGAGCGCCACGTCGGGCAGCGAAGGCGCCGTTTGGTTAACACCGATGTTCGACGCATTCAGGCGCCCAACCAGGTCATCTCGAACCCGGATGGAGTCGGTGAACACGTAAGCCGCGAACGCGTACGGTGACGCGTTGGCCAATTCCACCGCTTCGTCAACCGACTCAATGGACTGGACGGTTGCAACGGGGCCAAACGGCTCTTCGAAGAGAATTTCCGCATCGTTAGGCACGTTGGCCAAAATTGTTGGTTGGAAAAAGTAGCCCGAACGATCCACTCCGGTACCGCCGGTCTCGACCGTGGCCCCCTTGGTAACTGCGTCATCAACCAGTTGCTGAAGTGCACGGACCCGACCGGCATGCGCTACGGGCCCAAGCGTTACCCCCTCTTCGCGGCCGTGCCCCAAGCGATACGAGCTGGCTTTATTCACGAGCGCACTTACCAGCTTGTCGTGCAAATCGCGATGGACCAAATAGCGTGTCGGGGCAACACAAGACTGGCCTGCTGTGCCGAATTTCGCCGGCGCAGTGACTGACACCACGCGATCGACATCCGCGTCGTTCCACACGATGACTGGCGCATGCCCACCCAGCTCAAGTACCGGGCGAATCAGGTTCTTGGCAGCCAACGCGGCCAGTTGCTTGCCTACGTGAGTCGACCCGGTAAACGAAAGTACCTTGACAGCCGGGCAGCTCAATAGCTGCTCGCTTACTGCCACCGGGTCACCGAACACGAGATTCACAACCCCGTCTGGCACGCCAGCATCCGCCAAAGCCTGCACGATCACGCAGGCCGTCCGGGGAGTGAACTCCGATGCCTTCAGCACCACCGTGCAGCCGGCCGCCAAGGCAGCGCCCAATTTTCGAGCAATCAGCACTGCGGGGAAATTCCATGCAGTGATTGCGACCGCTACGCCCAACGGGGTCGGCAGCGAAAGCCGCGTGCTGCCCTCCACGATACCCTGATGTATCTTGCCGCTGATGCGGCTGGCTTCCTCGCCATTCCATGCAAACGATTCGATCGCTCGCTGTGCCTCGCCATTCGCGTCCGCGCGGGTCTTCCCGCCTTCAAGCAGCAGCGCTTCCGCCAGTTCGTCGATTCGCTCTTGAAGCAATGCCGCAGCCTTTTTCAGCACCTGACCGCGAACGCGCGCATTCACTGTGCTCCACGACCGGAAACTCTCCGTAGCGGCATCAAGTGCCGCATTCACCTGAGTCTCATCTGCCAAGCTCACAGTGCCGAGTCGCGTGCCAGTACCAGGGTCGATATTGTCGAGCGTTCCCGCTCCGCCATCCTGCCAGCGGCCGTTGATAAATAGGTGCGCATCAAAATGCTGCGATGACATAACTAACTCCGACAAATTCACTCATTGACGTACTTACTCGTGACTTTGTGCATCTGAACGTGCGACACAAACGTCACTTGGCGTAAGAAGACCATTCCCAATCAGGCAATCGCAGGGAGCCTCCGGAAATAAAATCGGTGGCGCCCGGCGACAGCCTGCTAGCAGATCAAATGCTCAACGGATTCAATAATGACGCTCAAGTCGAGACATCTGTGGAGTCCAACGCTCCGCCGGACTCCACTCATTTGAAGTTACATCTTCACCGCGTCGATGAACGTCTTCTTACCAGCGCGATAGCTGTACATCGAAATCACACCGTTACGAAGATCGCCCTTGGGGTCAAACGTGGTTTCCCCCGTGACGCCCTTGTAGTCCGTTGCCGGCATCGCCGCAAGAATCTTTTCGGGATTGGTCGAATTCGCACGACGCATCGCATCGACCACGATGTACACCGCGTCGTACGTGAACGGTGCGTAGATCTCCATCATTTGAGTAAAGCGCTTCTGATACTTCCCCTTGAACTCCGAACCTCCAGGCATCTTCTCCGGCGACGTACCCGGTTGGGAGCACACGACATTGTCAGCAGCCTTACCGGCGAGGCCGGCGAGCTTTTCGGAGCACACACCATCACCGGCGAGAATCTTGGCGCGCACACCCAGCTGGGCTGCTTGCTTGGCGAACGGGCCACCCGTCGCATCCTGTCCACTGAACATAATTGCATCCGGGTTCTCGCCTTTGATTTTCGTCACGATGGCTCGGAAGTCGACGGCCTTGTCATTGGTCGCGTCATGAGAGATCACAGTAATACCCAGGCTCTTTGCAGTTTTTTCGAACTCGTTCGCCAGTCCCTGACCGTATGCAGTCGCATCATCGACGATCGCTACAGTCTTGATCTTCAACTGCTTGCTCGCGTAATTGGCCAGCGCAGGGCCTTGTTGCGCGTCTGTAGCAACCATGCGGTAGACGCTCTTGAACCCTTGCTGCGTGAGAGTCGGGTTGGTGGCCGACGGCGTGATCATCACGATGCCTGCATTGTTATAAATCTGCGACGCGGGAATGGAGGTTCCTGAAGTCATGTGGCCGACCACGGCCACCACCTTCTCGTCGACAAGCTTCTGTGCAACCTGGGTCGCCGTCTTCGGGTCCGAAGCATCGTCCTCGCCGTCGAGCTTCAGCGTGATCTTCTGACCTCCGATCACGAGCCCTTTTGCGTTGATTTCCTCGACAGCAAGTCTTGCGCCGTTCTCATTGTCCTTGCCTAACTGCGCCACGGGGCCGGTCAGTGGTGCGACATGGCCAATCACGACGGTTTCATCGGCCATCACCGAAAGCGAGAATGTTGCTGCCACGGCAGCGACAACTGAATTTACGACCAGACAGAAAGTAGCAGATTGAGCTTTCAACATTATGTCCACCTCTTGCGTAGCGCGTGCGCGTTCAGGGATAACTTCCGAATCAGCAACCGGTGCTTGCCAAGCTACCTGTGCGAATAAGCAGTCAAAATCAATTGAAAATGCCACATCTAAATTTTTTATTTTTCTCCAATCCTCCTCTACGATCTTTCAACGATTCAACAGTAGTACATCCAACTCACCGCTACCCTATACGACTCGTCATGAAGATCAGTTCGCCGTCAACTCGCCAATGAACGGTCTATCGGACATTGAACGTCATCCATTTCTCATCGATGAACTCGTCGGACGCGACCGGGATCCTCTCTTGAGGTGATTTCCTTGATCCTATTCGATGCGGCCAAATCGGCATCACTGAACTCTCCGCGGGTGGCGCGTTCGTGTGAAGATGAACGATCCAGTCATACGTGGTCGATCGACGCGAAAGGAGAAGCGCCTTCACTTCTCCAGCGAGAGAACGCGTCGCATGCCAGCAACATGCCCTGATGCAGGTCCCCATACCTACTGGAATCTCAAACGCGCGAATCGAATCGATGTCGGGTACGCCTGACTTCTTCTGGTTAGCCACAATCTGGATTAGCGGCCCAGTTAATGGCACAAGTGCTTGCTGCGTCAGACGCCGAGCCTCGAGGCGACGCACCATGAGGTCGTCGTCACTGAAGCAACCCCAAAGAATCTCAGCTTCGTTCGGCGCCCCGGTATCAAACAGATGCTCCCGCCACAAGGAAACCTCATGCCCAAAGAAGAAGGGCTCATCGGAGTTCGATATTGGAGATTTCCCTAGCACCCATCCGTAGGGTGCGAACGCCTCCTCAGTGAGCGGCTGGATGGTCAATAAAGGCGTGCTCGACGGACACTGTGTTGCCATGTTTCACCTCTCTAAACCGAACGAACGACACCCAATCAATTGGATATGGATGCCGGCATTCATCGGCTCTTTTCTCCAGTACTTTCGTATAGTCGCCAAACAGTACGTTTTCCTCTCGACCGAATTCAACCCAACGCGCTGAATCAAGATCCGTCTGCACCATACGATATAGCTGGTACTACTGCCTCACATAAGAACCTTCGAACAACAACCTGCTCCCGTATGATCCTTCTACCCGCCTCATCGACTCATGATCTGTACTGATGTGGAGGGAGCAAAAAGCGTTGCCAGGACCAATCATCAAGGATCTGCCAACCTCATCTCTATCAAAAAGGCACCTTGACCCGCCAGGTAGGCGGGCCAAGGCCAACTCTCACCCGGCTCTCGCAGACCGTGATGAAGGAATCGCGACGTCGGACGAGGCCGTCGCTAAGTTATTCGAAGATGCCAACGCACATTCACATGCAGTGGTCAATTTCGGGGGCAGTCCGTCAAAAGAACTGACATTTCCTCGCACGGTTACGTTGAAGCAACCGCAGATTCTGCTACCCCAGGTTATCCCTGCCTCACGAAAACATCCCATGCTCCGCGTCCCACCTTCGTTGCGAATTTGGTTGCGGCACGCCAAGCGACGTCGATAGCAAGGTGGATTCACGTTCGCAATTGAACATAGCCCCTCCGAGCCTGTACTGCCAGGAGCGACCCCGCCAGTACAGGCACCATCGAGTCCCGCAGCCACCTCAGGCTGCGGATGATTCGATGCTTAGGTGATATTTTCCTTGCGAATGTACTCGGCGGTATCGTCCAGCACTCGACTGAAGCGCGATACGAGCTCCAGTGACTGCTCTTCCGTGATGATCAACGGCGGGCTGAAGATCACCATGTCACCGACAACACGAGCGATGACATTGTTCTCAAGCGCGGACGCAAACGCACGGGCACCGGCCTTGCCGACCTGCGAGAACGGCCGCCGCGACGCCTTGTCCGGAGCCATTTCAACCGCCGCCATGAGACCAACACCGCGGACGTCGCCCACGATCGGATGCGAAGACAACTCACGAAGTTTCCGTTGGAAGACTTCGCCGACTCGAGCCGCATTCCCGACAAGATCGCGCTCTTCGATAATTTTGATATTTTCGAGCCCGACTGCGGTTGCAACAGGGTGACCGGTCGTCGTGTACCCGTGTCCCCAAGTGCCGATCTTTGACGAGTTATCGGCAATCCCGTTGTAAATCTCCTCCGTAAACAGAATCGCCGCGAGCGGCATATACGAGGACGTCAGTTGCTTGGAAACCACCATGATGTCCGGCTTGAATTCATAGTACGTCGAGCCGAACATCGATCCGAGGCGACCGAAGCCATTCACGACTTCGTCTGCAACCAACAGGATGTCGTACTTGCGGCACAACGCCTCGATGCCCTGCCAGTACCCCTTCGGCGGAGGAAGTACGCCAGCAGCAGCCATCAGAGGCTCGCCAATGAAGGCGGCAATCGTGTCCGGTCCCTCGCTCAGAATGTAGTCCTCTGCCTCTGCAATCAAGCGAGCGCAGAATTCAGCTTCCGTTTCGCCATCGTAGCCGGACGTCCGGAGGTGCGGCGTCGTGAGGTGCTTGATCGGGATATTGGGCAGGTCAAAATCACGGTGGTTATTGGGCAGCCCAGTAAGACTTGCCGAAGCCATGCTGGTGCCGTGATATCCCTTCATCCGCGCCAGGAATTTCTTCTTCTTGGGGAGGCCGCGGGCGTTGTTCAGATACCAAACCATCTTGATCACAGTATCGTTGGCCTCAGACCCGGAATTGGTGAAGGCAACGCGAGTGATATGCTCAGGCGTGATTTCAACGAGCTTTTCAGCCAGACGAATCGTCGGCTCGTGGCTCATATGATTGAAGGTGTGATAGAACGGCAACTTGTTGAGTTGCTCAGTGGCTGCAGCTACCAACCGCTTCTCGCTGAAACCGAGGGCTACTGACCAAAGACCAGCGAAGCTCTCGATGTATTCCTTGCCGTTCGTGTCGTAGACATAGATGCCGTCCCCTCGCTCCATGATGAGCGGACCTTTCGTCTCGTGCAAACGAGCGTTCGTGTAGGGATGAAGTCCGGTCGTGATATCGGCCTGGGCGAGCGACTTCGAGAGTTGGGGTTCCATACTCAATGCTCCATAAGATAGGATTCTTTATCTTAGGAAATCCTTTATTGACCCCATCACCCCCCCTGACGATTGTCCGTCAGCGACTCGACTGGCTCATACGACCAACCATCAAGTGTGATGTGAAAGACCCGCAGCGATCTCCAACTTCGCGACGTCCGCGTACGACTCGGAGGGAATCGACGCTGTGCGCCACTATAAGATCCTCCAGCAAAATTCCCCCGTCAAATTCAGTTTGCAGATCCCCATCATCTCTTTCGTAGATGGACCAACGCAACCAAGATACGTAGCCCAAGCGCTCCGAAATTTCTCGGGTATACGTGAGGAAAACTTGCTGAAAACATCAGGCCACGCGACTGGAAAGGCACACCTTCACCTGATCAGGGATGTGCGCGCACGTCAAGGAAAGATTTGAGCCAGAAAAATGTGCGTCTCGCCGAGGCATGAGTGATGCCTCGCGAGTTCTCTACCGACTAGACCAAGCGGAGAAATCGAGACTTAGCTGGACAATCGCGCCTGCCAATCGCCGGTTGTGACCAGCCTTCTGACGACATCGATCATCACCGCCCGTGCCGCAATAACAGCAGGAATTCCCTCGTCCCTGGGGTTACACATCAAGACAACCGATCGTGTAATTCCAGGATCAACGATCCTAATCACCTTGACGAGGCGAGCTCTTACCTCGGTTTGTACCGCAGATGATGGAAGTATTGAATACGCTTTCCCTTCCGCAACGATGCTCAATATTGTCGAGAGTGAGTCGATCTCAAACTTAACGTTAAGCCGAATTCCGAACTGGGACACAGCGTCGACCACAGATCGCCTCACATTATGGTTAGACATCGGCATTGCTAGTGGAAACGATCCAAGGCTCGCGAGCTGGACTGAATCCGCAAATGGCGGGGCCGATGCCGGCGCAATCAGATACAGGTCCTCACGAACCAGCTCCGTGCAACGCCCTACGTGTTCCGGAGCCCTGTACAGAAGGGCAAGATTGAATCTTCCTGCCGCCATCCATTCATCGAGCTGCCCCGACAACCCCTCTGTTATCTTCAGCGAGACTTGGGGAAGAGTCTGGTTCGAAGCTGCCAGTAGTTCTGACACCACCACTCGTGCCGCACCAGAAGGAATGGCGATCGCGACTTGGCCGGCCGGACCGTCAGCATTGTTGACCAGCTCGGATTCCGCTTGCGCCAATTGCCCGAGGATTATCCGCGCATGAACAAGGAGCTTTGCCCCTTGCTCCGTGAGTCGGATACCGGTTCGCTCTCGCACCAGTAGCGACACGCCATACCGCTCTTCCATCTGCCGGACATGAAGACTCAAGGCACTCTGAGCAACATGCATTTCAGCGGCTGCCTTCGTGAAGCTGCCGGCCTCTACTATTCCGACGAAATATTTCAGCTGGCGAAAATCTAACACCTGACTACCGCCCCAGCAGATCGGATACTTCGGTTGAACGAGATCATCATAGTTAATCCGCCTCTTCGCTCTACTCTATCTAAAAACTAGATGACCGAGAAGGACATGCAGTTCCACCACCAATGAAAAGAGGTCATTGCATTACTGCTGCGCGCCGTCGCATCACAGCAGAACCTCAAATATCCGACCCCGCCGCATTGCAGCACGACGATCAAGGATCGCTCGGGCACGTCCGGACGTCATTACCCCCTGTAGAAGTGAGATGAACGTACGCGGCCCCCCCGAGGCGGCATCAAATAGCGAACATAGGGAACGCCTCAGCCCCCGTTACTATCTTCACGCCCCGATAATTGGGGCTTTGGCCAGCCAGGCCCGGCATGATTCTCGCCCCCAGTCGCAGTCATGATCCGGGGGGTGTTGTCACCGGGCCTGGTGGGTGGCTGGTGATCGCTGATAGGGGTTTGGCCGGGATATCCCGACGCCGTCCGTAACGTGGATGCCGAGACTTGCCACCGTTGTTGCAGGCCAATCCGTTCACTCTGCATAAACTTCGATGCAAGACACTCAACAACGTGACGCCGTCGATATCTTTGTCGGCGTCGATGTCGGTAAAGGCCACCATCACGCCGTGGCACTCGATCGGAACGGTAAGCGCCTGTACAACAAGGCTCTACCCAACGACGAGGCCAAGCTGCGCGCCCTCATCGCCGAACTCAAGACTCACGGTCGACTGCTGTTCGTCGTCGATCAGCCTTCCACCATCGGCGCGCTTCCTGTAGCCGTCGCCCGCGCTGAAGGCGTACTCGTCGCCTATCTGCCCGGACTGGCCATGCGCCGCATCGCTGATTTGCACGCTGGCGAAGCCAAGACCGACGCCCGCGACGCCGCGATCATCGCCGAAGCCGCTCGTTCGATGCCGCATACGCTGCGCTCGCTTCGCCTGGCCGACGAGCAGCTCGCCGAACTCACCATGCTCTGCGGCTTCGATGACGACCTCGCCGCTCAGGTCACGCAAACCAGCAACCGCATTCGCGGCCTGCTTACTCAGATCCATCCAGCGCTCGAGCGTGTTCTCGGACCGCGCCTTGACCATCCGGCGGTACTCGATCTGCTTGAGCGCTATCCGTCGCCCGCCGCGCTTGCCGGCACCAGCGAGAAAACGCTCGCCAATCGCCTGACCAAGCTCGCTCCTCGCATGGGCAAAGGCTTAGCGGCCGAGATCGTTCAGGCACTGAGCGAACAAGCCGTGACCGTGCCCGGCACGCAAGCCGCTACCATCGTCATGCCCCGTTTAGCCCAACAGCTTGCGGCCTTGCGTCAGCAACGCGACGAGGTCGCTGCCGAAGTTGAGCGACTGGTGCTTGCTCACCCTCTTTGGCCGGTCCTGACCAGCATGCCGGGAGTCGGCGTCAGGACTGCCGCCAGACTCCTGACCGAAGTTGCCCACAAAGCCTTCGCCTCGGCTGCACACCTAGCAGCCTACGCAGGCCTCGCGCCAGTCACCCGACGCTCAGGCTCGTCGATCCGTGGCGAGCACCCATCCAGACGGGGCAACAAGGTGCTCAAGCGCGCCTTGTTCCTATCCGCCTTCGCGGCCTTACGGGACCCAGTCTCACGGGCCTATTACTCGCGCAAGATCCAGCAAGGCAAGCGTCATAACCAAGCGCTCATCGCGCTCGCACGGCGACGCTGCGACGTTCTGTTCGCCATGCTGCGTGACGGCACCATTTACCAACCCAAGTCAGCCCTTAACGCTTGACGAAGGACATAGGGGCACCCTCTCCGCTTCGCATTGGCGGTCACCAATTGCGACTCCCGCCCCAAGGAAGCCATGAGTAGCATGCTTAGCCCCCCTTCCCGCGACGGCGCGCAATAACCCGCTGGGCACGCATCAAAACTGGCGCGTCTATCATCGCCCCATCGACGGTCGTTGCCGCTCCTTCACTGGCCTCCGAAGCGGCAATAACTCGCTCCGCCCACGAGAACTCTTCCTCGGTCACTCTGAATGCGTCGTCGACGGCAGCGATCTGCTTGGGATGAATACAAAGTTTCGCGGCAAATCCAAAAGCGCGAGCCCGCCGGGCGTCAGACTGAACTAGATCAAGATCATGAACAGCCGTGCAGACCCCATCTACTGGACCGGCAATTCCCGCGCTGACTGACGCAAGTACGAGCATTGAACGCGTCGTATCAAGCGGCTCGCGATCACTGCCAACGCCGAGATCCAGCATCAGGTCGACCGAACCAAGAACAAGCCGCGCAACGTTCGACTCCCTCGCAATTGCTCTCGCTTCCAGCACACCCGTAGCCGATTCGATAAGGGCCAGCACACGTGCCGACGGAACCACCCCATAAAATCCTGCGAGTTCCATCCCGGATTCGACTTTCGGCACCATAACCAGCGTCGGACTCAATTCTCGACACAGGTCGATGTCCTCGCGCGAAACCTCCTCGCGCAGACAGTTGATACGAATACACAGCTCCGTTTCCGTCTCCCGCGCGAGTTCCGACAGCGATTCCCACGCTTCAGTGAGTGAGCGCCGCGCAGCCCCCTTGTTGGAGGGCGCAACCGCGTCTTCCAGGTCGATAATCACAACATCGGCACCGGACCGAACTGCTTTGTCGAAACGCTCCGGACGGTCACCGGGCACGAACAGGTAGGTCACTGCACTGTCATTTGCTTTCATCATGTGCCTCCCGCTTAGATGCCACCCGTCGCTCGAATCGAATCGATCTTCGACTGACTGAATCCGAGTTCGGCCAGAATGCTGCCGGTGTGCTGACCAACGGCCGGAATCGGGTCCATCCGCTGCTCGAACGCAGTGCCACCCGGCGGCAAGAGTGCGGGAATTTGTCCGACAGGAGAATCAACGACCCGCCAGCGATTCCGTGCCTTGAGTTGCGGGTGCTCCCACACGCCTTGCATATCGTTCACGCGTGCATTTGCGATATCCGCGGTGTCCAGCCTCGCAACCAATTGATCGCTGTCCAGGCCTGCAAAGACGCCGTCGATGATGGTGCGGAGTTCTTCGCGATTCTTGCTTCTGCTCGCATTCGTCGCAAAGCGCTCATCCGCGGTCAGATCGGGAGCCTCCAGGACGATCTGGCAAAATTTCGCCCACTCTCGCTCGTTCTGAAGCCCCAGAATGACGGTCTTTCCATCTCCCGCTCGGAACGGTCCGTACGGGTAGATCGTTGCGTGCGACGCACCCGCTCGCGGCGGCGGAGTCGCGCCATCGAACGCGTAGTACATCGGGAAGCTCATCCATTCGGCCATGGCCTCGAGCATCGACACATCGATTCGACAACCCCGTCCCGTCCTCCCACGCTGGATCAATGCGGCGAGAATGCTGGAATAGGCATACATGCCAGCGGCAATGTCTGCGATCGAACACCCCGCCTTGACCATCTCGTCCGGCGTGCCGCTGACCGACAGGAAGCCGGCTTCCGCTTGAACAAGCAGGTCGTAGGCTTTCTTCTTCGTGTACGGGCCGTTGTCGCCATACCCGGAAATGTCGCAGACGATCAAACCCTGATATCGATCCTTTAGGGAATCGTAATCGAGGCCAATCCGGGCCGTCGCCCCGGGAGCGAGGTTCTGAACAAGGACATCCGCCTGCGCAAGAAGCGCGTGCAGGATCTCGTCGGCGTCCTCGTGCTTGGTGTTCAGCGTGAGGCTTTCCTTCGACCGATTGGTCCATGCGAAGTGAGACGAGATGCCATTCACTCTGTCGTCATATGCTCGCGCGAAATCCCCCACCTCCGGGCGTTCGATCTTGATCACGCGCGCGCCAAGATCGGCGAGTTGCCGAGTTGCAAACGGAGCCGCAATGGCTTGCTCCAGAGAGACGACCGTGATTCCGGCAAGCGGACCTGTCATTTCCAACCTTCCTATTTTTCCGGCACAAATGTGCGAGTTGATTCGACGGCGAAACCTCATGGAAGCGATAGCATCATCTAGCAGGCCTGACGAGATCGACTTCGACGCGTTCGTGGTGAACGGCCATGTAACCACGGGCAATGCCTAAGCGCACCAAATCGGGGCTGACAAACTGTACTAAGCGCGCCGGCGAACCGGAATGAGAACTTTGGCAATCCGGCTTCGAATAATTCGAAGGCTCAGACGCAGGTCACCGCCAGCTCAAGCCGCGCGATATGGCAAACGCACCACTGCTTCGCCGCACGCGCGCCTCGCCGTCCGAACAGCACTCTCACGTCCGTCGATCAACCGAGTGCCTGAGCGATACGCAGCACACGATTCATCTCATTGAAGACGATGTTGTAGCCCTCGTCGAAGCCCATCCCCGGCTTTGCGAGCATCTGCGTCACTCCCGTTGCCACACCGATATTCGTCGTCGCACGCGCGGACAGGTCCGTCTCCGCACACGTACCGCCCAGCACCGGGCCAACTCCATGTTTCTGGCAATCGAGAATCGCATCAATCGAGTTATGCAGCGAGCCAAGGTCCGGCGTCTTGATCTGCACCATGTCGACGGCTCCCGCCTTCGCAAACAGGTGCACGTCTTCCGCCGTGTTCGCCCACTCGTCCGCGATGATCCCAACCCGGCTGCCCCGCGCCTTGAGCGCCTGGCTGAGCTGCGACAACGCTTCGATCTGCGCGTCCCGACCGCCGGCATCGAGCGGATGCTCGATGCGCAACTGATGCGGCCCCGCCGCCTGCTCGAGGCGCTGGATGATGCTGGCCGTCTGCTCGATCGAGCCGTTCGCCGCCGCGCCAATCAGCCCATAGACGTCGATATGGATCACCGGCTGGTAGTCATCCGCAACGCGCAGCTGGACGATGCGGGCTCGCAACCAGTTGATGTACTTCTCCAGTTCCGCACCATCAGCGCCTACCAGGTCCGGCGTGTTGATCAGACCGTGCGGGATGACAGGCACGCTCTTGAGAACCATCTTGTCAACGTTCGTGTAGCGCTCGTCGCCACACTGCCCGTAGATCGGTACCGCAGCCAGCGGCGACTCGATTTGCCACTCGTCCTTGACGACCTTCGCCATCAGATGGTGCCCGGCGACGTGCGCCGCAGCCTCGAGCAGCGCCTGCGACACGCCATAGGCCGCCGCACGCTTCGACTCGAACAACCCGTCGATCATCTCTTCGGCGAACACGGCGGTTTGGCGGAACGAGCGAACATTCAGCCCGCTCAGGTGTGGTGCCAGTTGCCGCTCGATCTGCTCGGCCAGTTGAGCCGCATGGAAACGCGGCTCGCGACCACCGACACCGGTGTATTGCACACTGGCACAATCACCCTTCGCGATATAGCCATCGCTCAGCACGAGCAATACCGATACCGATTCGGACGGTTCTCGCACGGCCTTGAAGCCCGGCGTCTGCGCCTTGCCGGTGTACGCCGCACCATCGCGTTGGGCGCCGGCCTTGATCGCGGCCTGGTCGTCGAAAAAGAACGACCCGACACCCGGGCTCGCGAGAACTTTCTGGATGGTAATCAAGGACATTTCAATCTCTGTCTATCAATGGGTTGCTCAGGCAAGCGGGGATATTTCAGCCGGCCGACTGGCTGACCAGTCGAAGATGCATGTAGGCCAGCACGCCTTCCGTGCCGCCTTCATACCCGTAGCCGCTGTTGCCCAGACCGCCGAGCGCCACGTCGGGCAGCGAAGGCGCCGTTTGGTTAACACCGATGTTCGACGCATTCAGGCGCCCAACCAGGTCATCTCGAACCCGGATGGAGTCGGTGAACACGTAAGCCGCGAACGCGTACGGTGACGCGTTGGCCAATTCCACCGCTTCGTCAACCGACTCAACGGACTGGACGGTTGCAACGGGGCCAAACGGCTCCTCAACCAGAATCTCTGAGTCCCGCGAAACCGACGACAGCACCGTCGGTTCCACAAAGAAACCCGGTCGATCGACTTTCTTGCCGCCAATTTCGACCTTGGCTCCCTTCGTCACGGCATCGTCGATCAGGTGAAGGAAAGAGGTGATACGACCACCGTGAGCGACGGGACCCAGCGTTGCGCCATCGGCTTCGCCGTGCCCGAGCTTGTACGTCGAAGCCTTCGCCACCAGTGCCTTGACCAGCGCATCGTGAACGGAATGGTGTGCCAGATAGCGCGTAGGCGCGACACAGGACTGCCCCGCTGATCCGAACTTCGCAGGCGCGGTGACCTCGACCACACGCTCGACGTCCGCATCGCTCCAGACGATTACCGGTGCGTGACCTCCGAGTTCGAAGATCGGACGAATCAGGTTCGGTGCCGCCAGCGCCGCGAGTTGTTTGCCCACATGCGTCGAGCCCGTGAACGACACGGCCTTCACCACGGGAGACGCCAATAGTTGCTTGCTAAGCGCTACGGGTTCACCGTAGATCAGGTTGACCACGCCGTCGGGCAAGCCTGCGTCAACCAGTGTTTGAACGATCGCACGCGCGCTATACGGCGTGAATTCAGAGGCCTTCAGGACGACCGTGCAACCGGCAGCCAGTGCGGCGCCCAGCTTGCGTCCGACGAGCACCGCCGGGAAATTCCAGGGCGTGATCGCCACCACTACGCCCAACGGCGTCGGCAGGGAAAGACGCGTGCTGCCCTCCACGATGCCCTGATGCACTTTGCCGCTGATGCGGCTGGCTTCCTCGCCATTCCAGGCCAGCGTCTCGATCGTACGGCGAATCTCGCCAATCGCATCGGCGCGCGTCTTGCCGGACTCGACCAGGAGGCCGGCGGAGATTTCTTCGATGCGTTGCGCCAGCAGCACCGCTGCCCTTTTGAGTATCGCGCCCCGGGCATGCGCGGGCGTCGCGCTCCACGCGGGAAATGCGTGGTTTGCGGCATCCAGTGCAGCCCGCACCTGGTCAGCGTTGGCTAGCGTCACAACGCCGACCGTCTTGCCCGTTCCCGGGTCGACATTGGCTTGGAAACCATTCTTGCCTTCTTCCCATTGACCCTTGATGAACAGATGCGTGTCGAGATTCAGATCGGCCATGGCCGTCTCCTGCGATAAAAATTAGGGGGATCAGGCGAAGTTACGCTTGCCACGAATCAGGTCGGCACCCTTTTCAGCAATCATCAGCGTCGCCGCGTAGGTGTTACCGGAAGTGATCCTGGGCATGATCGATGCGTCAATGACCCGCAGGTTTTCCAGGCCATGAACACGCAGTTCGTTGTCCACGACCGACATTGAGTCGGACTTGAGTCCCATCCGGGCAGTCCCAACGAGGTGATAGCCCGTCGAGCCGTTGTGCTTGCAGAAGTCAAGCATCTGCTCATCGGTCCGAACGTCGACGCCGGGAACCGTTTCTTCCTCGAGATACCGGGCCAGCGTCGACGAATGAAGCAGTCCGCGAATAATCTTCATGCCGGCAACCATGACCTCCTGATCCACCGAGTGCGCAAGATAGTTGGGTTGGATGATCGGATCCTCGAATACGTCGGTCGACCGGGCGCGCACGTGACCAACGCTCAGCGGTCGGTGCTGCCACCATCCGCCCGTTACGCCCGGATAGTCGTCAAGCACGTAGTGCTTTCCTTCCTTGTAGCTACCGGGAACAAAAACGCATTGAAGGTCCGGTGTCTCCACGTCGGGTTTCGACTTGCAGAAGAGGTGCGCCTGGGAAGGTGTCAACGTCAGCACGCTCGGTTTTCTGAAAAGCCAACGCATGACTTGCCACCCTAGACGCGGGCCGCGCGCCATCTCATTCAGCGTCGTGGCGCCTCGTCGCGCTCGCATGACCATTCGAGCCGAATAGTGGTCGCCGAGGTTCTCGCCAACGCCGCGCAGTTCGTGGACCAGTTTCACGCCCAGGTCCGCCAACAAGCCGGCTGGGCCAACCCCCGAAATCTGCAACAACCTAGCCGTGTTCGCCGTGCCCGCCGACACGATCACCTCGCGGCGTGCGTTGACGATCGTTTCCTGTCCACCCTGCTGCCGAATGAAACCAACACCCACGGCACGCTTTCCATTGAAGACGATACGTTGCGCACGGACCCCGGAAAGCAACTCGACGTTTCCGCGCTTGAGCGCAGGTGCAAGGAATGCCATCGACGCACTGACGCGAAAGCCGTTCTCGATCGTGCGCTGGAAGTATCCGACACCCTCCTGGTCCCCGGAGTTGTAGTCCGGATTGCGCTTGTGCCCGGCAGCGACCGCAGCGTCGATGAACGTCTCGGAGATCGGATGAAACCAATCCATCGGTGTCACCGGAATCGCACCCGAATGACCGCGCGAGCGGTTGCTGTCCGCTCCCATGTATCGCTCGAAGCGATTGAAATAGGGCAGCACGTCTTCATAGCCCCACCCACGGTTTCCGAGCGATGCCCAACCATCGAAATCGCCCGGCTGACCGCGAACGATCATCATGCCGTTGATCGAGCTGGAACCGCCGATGACGCGACCCTGCGTCGTCGAAATCCGTCGCCCTCCGCTGCCTTCAGACGGCTCGGTCTTGAACTGCCAGGTAATCCGCGGTTGCGTCAGCGCCTTCACGAAACCGGAAGGGATGCGAACATACGGGCGCAGGTCGCTCGACCCCGCTTCGAGCACACAGACAGTCACTTTGGGATCTTCAGACAGCCGGGCCGCCAGGACGGATCCGGCCGAACCGCCACCAACGATCACAAAGTCGTATGTTCTGGCGCTTTCAATATTTGCAGTCACCGGTCTCTCCACTTGGTTCCAGCTCAGCACCGTCAACAGACATGCTTTGCTGCATACGAGCTGGTCTGCGCCATCAAGCAGCGGAAACAGCCCCCGCAGTTCATTGCTTGCCGCGCCGGCGCTGCCTCCTGTTACAACCGAATGGTATGGATACCCGGCAAATTAAAAAAGTGACTTATATTTGCCCAAAGATGCAAATTTTTCATCCATGTGACAGATACCAATCCATGAGCCACGGAACGAGTATCGGCCCTTATCTGACGGGGTGATTGCAAGCTAGTAGCCACCATCCCCTCTTGCCGAAAGGCCAGCCTCCATGCAATGATTCAGTTTATTTCATGTATCCTTGAGTAAGATTCACTAAGCATCATGTCACTAGGTGCCTATGAGGTTTTTGTAGCCATTGCGGAACGGGGCAGCTTCGCAGCAGCAGCGCACCAGCTGAACTTGTCACCGTCTGCGGTGAGCCATGCATTGGCCTCGTTCGAGCAGGACTTAGGTTTTGCGCTCTTCATGAGGAACCGAAGTGGGGTTCGTCTGACAGCAGCAGGCGAAGCTCTGCTACCTACTGTGAGAGAAGTACTGCAATGCAACGAAAAACTGCAACAGCAAGCCGCGAAGCTTCTTGGACTCGAATCGGGAACGGTGCGTATCGGAGCATTCAGCAGCGTGAGCGTGATGTGGCTACCGAAAATCATCCGTTCGTTTGCCGAGCTCTACCCCAATATCGAAGTCGTCATCGAACAGGGAGGATATGACGATGTCGCAGAGTGGATTATCAAGAGCAAGGTTGACTTGGGTTTCATCACCCTGCCCGCGGCACCCGGCCTAGACGTGACGCCGCTCTATGCAGATCCGCTCGTATGTATTGCGCCTCCTGGCTTCGAGCCGAGGAACAGGGCTTACATGACAGTGGCCGAACTCGCAGAACATAACGTCGTGATGCAGGGTGAAGGCTATGGCAAGGAAACGCAGCAGCTACTAACAAACCACAAGGTCTCGATCAAATCTAGCGCTCGGGTGATTGACGACGCCGCCATCATCGCCATCGTCGAAAGCGGACTGGGTGTCAGCATCATGCCGCAGCTAGCGTTGCTCAACCATCGAAGTTCAGTGCAAGTCTTCTCGTTCTATCCGGCAGAGAGCCGGGCTATTGTGCTGGCATCCTTGAGCCTGGGCGGCATGGCTCCCGCGGCAAAAGCCATGCACAAACACATCGTCGAGTCTGTCGCTGCATGGGTCGACGCATCAAAGCAAAAGTCATAGCCCAAGCCCCTGAATCAATCGCTACTGCAGACCCAGCGATCGCGAGATCGGATTCAGCGTCTGCTTCAGGCAACACAACATCTCACGCCGCGCTCGAGCTGCATTGGGGCGTCTCTTCAAGCTAGTGCAGAGGACACCTTGCAAACGGCGCAGGATCAAAGGCGGTTGTACGATAATGTGTTTACTCCGGCAGCCATCAGGGTTGTCGGCTGCCGTTCGCTAACCCGCGGGGCAATTCATGGACCGGCACCCGTCAGAGGATTCGACCTTGCTGCCAGATCTCACATCCCTCGCCCTTTTCCTCCGTACCGTCGAAAGCGGTAGCCTGTCGAGAGCAGCAGAGCTTTCACATATTGCGCTTTCGGCCGCCAGCCGGCGCATCGCGCTGTTAGAGGACGAGTACAACGTGAAGCTTCTCACAAGAACTTCACGCGGCGTGGCCCCCACTCCAGCCGGCGAAGCCTTAGCGTTCCACGCTCGACAGATGCTTCGCGAAGCCGACCGGCTGAAAACCGACCTATCCGACTACGCAAAGGGCCTACGAGGCGTCATTCGGCTTTTTGCCAGCACATCATCTCTGACTCAATACATTCCCAAATCTCTTGCAACTTTCTCGATTAGTAACCCTGATATCAAAATCGAGGTACAGGAGCGTCTCAGTAGCGAAATAATAAGCGGCCTTCAAGACGGCATCGCCGACATCGGCGTCGCATTTCCAGGTGAAAATCCCGTTGAAGGCATTCGATGCTACCCGTACAAAGTTGACCATCTTGTAGCAGTCATGCCGCGCACTCAATCGACTGGCAAAGAGGCAGTCAGCTTGACGGAGTTGCTCGACCTTGATCTGGTAGTGCTCGAGAGCAATACCGCAATGCTGAAGTTGCTTGAAGAGGCGGCCGCGATCGAAGGCAAGCCCTTGCGGATTCGTGTTCAGGTGAAAAGTTTCGAAGCGATCTGCATGATGATTGATGCGGGGCTAGGTGTCGGGATATTGCCAAACGTAGCTGCTCAAACTTTTGGGAGCGTCCTCAACTTGCGTCTCGTGCCGCTTTCCGACCCCTGGGCAGTCCGACAGATGTTTGTCTGCGTTCGCGACGAACCCCTATCCGCCACATCTCAGCGATTGCTTGACCATCTTCTCGCTGAATCTGCCGAAGATCGTGTGGTTTAAAATAAAAATTCGAGCCAGATACAACCTCCATGTGGAAACGAAAAATCTCGTCGAACATGAATTGGACTACCAGAAAGGTAGTCACGACACTATTTTCGGCTCACACAATACAAGACGCACGCAATCTTCCTGACATGGCAAACCCCATCCCAACACTTTCACATCCAAAATCTGAACACTATCACTTTTAAACCTGACCGGCCCAGAGATTGAGTTAATGAACGGATTTTTTCAGTCTTCGTCGTGACCGTTGTACGAGATCTGAAATGGACAGTCGCTCATGCGGTGGCGCTTGAAAATTCCTTTCAGCGCGCAGATGCGCCTCAGCCAGTTCGTTGAGTGGCGCTGTCAGTTGACCGTTAGTCCCCCATTCCTCCGGGCCTTCCATCGAAGTATCCCAGAATGTTTATCGAGCTGCAGCCAAGCATCAGGGATTCGCTGCTGCGTGTGCTCTAGCGTTTTTAGATTGATGCGGCATTCGCCTCGGAACCTTTCGAAAAAGAGCGACTTTCAAGCCTCCCAGTCCTCGAAAAGGAACTGACGCTGGTTTCCGCCAAAGGGGGGCCCAAGATCCGAAGCGCGGCCGACGTGAGCGGCCAGCCTCGATGGATGCCCTCTTGCCAGCAAGCGTTGAATCGCCACTGCGGCAACACACGTCGACTCTCAGAGTCATTCTACCCATGGACTGAAATGCGTCGACCCCTGATTGCTGTCCAACTATGCGTCGCTTTAGCACAACCAAGTGGCAATCGTGCGCCTTCTTCCGGCCAGATTCGCTATCATGTCCGCGACACAACCAGAGGAGGAACACATGGCCACTTATAAAGAGTTGAAAGCCCAAATGGACACGCTGGCTGAAAAGGCGGAAGCCGCCCGCGTAGCCGAGTTCCAAGCCGTCGTCGACGACATCCGTGTCAAGGTAGCTGAGTATGGAATTACCGAGAAAGATATCTTTGGTGCGCGACGCGCCCGCTCAGCTAAGCAAGCGAAAGCGCCGGTAGAAGCGAAGTATCGCGATCCGAAGACTGGTGCGACCTGGTCGGGCCGTGGCCGCGCACCGGCATGGATCAAGGACGCAAAGAACCGCAATCGTTTCTTGATCCAAGACTGAACGCGCAGTCAGCGCTGATGCTTCGCGGGCCGCCCTTACCTTAGCCAGAACACCGGTGGTCGCCACAAAGCATCAGCGCGGCTTGCAAAAAGCCAGCCTCGTTCACATCGCCCCTCGAATACCAACGCGTCGACCAGTCTTCGCGGCTGCATGGCTGAGCATGAAGACTTGCCCGCATGCGCTGTTATGTGCGCATGTCTGGTCGCCGACATTTAGTCCAAACGGGATAGGACAATGCTGGCACCGGGCTATGGTGAACCAAGCGATCAGCAACTCGCCACAATGGCAGCTTGCGCACCATCAGGTACGATCATCTACATCGGCCTCGGCGAGTAGTTTTGAGGTGACGTCGGAGTATGACCTCACTTCGTTCACGTCGCACCACCTTTTCCATACGTACTCGGCATCGATCGACCAGCCACCTTTTCCGACAAGTTGATAAACGCGCCCCGAGCGCGTTTGGCCACGCAAGGTAACGGGGTCGAAAATGGTGATCGCAGAACTGACACGACCAGTAAAGTCTAGAGTATCGGCACCGACGAAATGCCGAGTCCCGGCATCTGTCTCAAAGATCCGCCAGTTGCTGAGACTGACATCAGGCACCTCCTCTACGGAAGGCAGTCTCCAAATCGGCATCTCGACCTCCTGCGCCGGCAGAGCTTTCAGCAGGACAAACGTACAGTAGAGTAATTTGCTGCGAGCGAAGAGCCAGAACGCTTCACTCGAACTGCCTCACCGACCTGGCTTCGCACTCGACACCGGCATTTCCCAGCACGCGGGATACATCGCACACGTCAACTCGATGTCGGCCAGACCCGGATAGTGGCGTAGCAGTCTCTCAGCGACCGACGCTACGTCTCGAGGTATGGTGTCGGCCGGCGACCTCGATAGCTCCACGAGGAACGCGCGCGTCCTAAGCACCGCAGCCGTACGCTCGCTCGGCGTCGTCATTACTCTGCCTCTTCGCGGACCTGCCAGATCGAAGAATCAAATTACCAGCAATTCGAAACCGTTACCAATATACGGTTTCATTTTAGCCATTGGCCCGCGATTGGCAAGGCAACTTCGGCGCGGAGCAACTACTCCGTTGTAGGGGGGATCCCCTGCATCGCGGCCGAAACGAGCGCACGAGAATCAACATACGCGTCCATGCTTTGGCTTCTGAGCACGACCATACACTGAAGAAAGAATGTCAGCGAGAAGTCTCCAGCTGACAGATGCGAGATCATCGTCTTTGACGTGGTACTCGCCCCAACAACTGCAAGACGGTGCAGCAATTCGTCTGGAGTAACCCACGGTTGCTGAGCCAACTCAGCCGCCAGAACAGCCTGCGCACGGGCCTCCCAGGTACTTTGCGACGCAAGTGCTTCATCCCACAAGGCAGGCGGACGCGCCCCTGTTGCGCGAATGATCTGAAGGAGCAAAGTGAACTTGACAGAGCCACGCGCGACACGCGCGATAAGAGGACGCTCGTCTTCGTGGACGTCGATCGCAGCCAGCGCTTCGATTAGTTCTCCGTAGCTGCAATCCTCTCGAGCTAGCGCGACCCGGATTACACGGGAAGCCAATCCTGCCCAGTACATATTGGCCTCGCTCACAGGAGCCTTGAAATTTGAACGTATCCAGCTAAATTAAACTGTGACCAAAGCGTCACTTTTGAACTGCTCTGTGAGTCGCGCAGATACGGCGAGTCCCATCTCGAGCCGGCCCACCAACACCATGCTGCCGAACCATGGGGCAAGTCGTCAATAAATCACAAGAAAAACGGAAGCGAAGATCGAGGTCTTACCGGTGGATGGCCACACCATCCCGTCGTATAGCCACGACTCCAAGCATGGATCTGGCACAGAAAACGATATACGACACCAAACACCAAAAGGCCGACAAGCGAGCAAATGCTTGACGGCCGCAATAATGATATGGCAGTATCGACTGCCCACCCTATTCTAGGGTCGGGTAAGGATTATTATAGCAGTATAAGTGGTTTCGTCAACATTAAGTAGGAACGAAACTCGCGTGAAGCGAAAACCAAATAGAGGGATTTAGCCTTACGATTTACCGACAAAAATTAGTTCTCTCTTGCAAAGAAAAATGCCCAGAGCTGCAACTCTGGGCATCGATCTGGTGCGCCCCGGAAAAGGCTCACCTACGCACTACACATGCGAGCGTAGGGTGCCATAGATCGGGGCGCGGTGTCAACTCGCGTCCAAACAAAGCATTCGATCTATGGCCAAGAAACCGTCGCCCCCCTCCCGGGGACGCCACTGTCAACAGTACCGGCACAACCCGCGCGCATCCCATCTGCACGTCGACCTCCGCCCCACGCAATGTGCGCTCGCTTCTCGTTCGAGCAGAGGACTGCGCGGCGAGCCTTCTTCCGGCCTAGCCGCGACGATGCTCGCGGATGCACCGCCCATACCATCAGATGAATCGGAACAGCTGATGGCCTGGTGGCCAGCAGTCGGAGATCAAGCATCCAAGGTGCAGCTCAGCAATGGAATCGCAAGACGCCCGCGGGTTCGCCAACGCCTTGACGACGTGCCCGGAGGTGAAAAATGAACAGCACGCTCGGGACACGCGCTCGCACACCAATCGCAAACGATCCGGTCCCTAACGAGAGTCTGGACGATGGCAACCTGCTCCTAGCTGGCATGCCGCCAGTGCCAAAGCTATCGGAAGCGATGGCTCTAACCGAGTCCCGCGAATCTGTCGACACCACCGGCTGGTCGACCAATGAAATAATCGCGCATAAGGCATCCCATACATTTGTTACTAACGCGACGTTCGCACGCGCCCTCACGGCTGTGATTTGCCAAGGCCGCATCTCGCTTCGGAATCGCGATCTGCGCGACCCGAAATACCGAGACTACGCTGTCAGCGCGAACTTACTGCTGCATCACACTGCTGCACGACAGCGGCGCGAAGCTCCTTCACGCTTTGCCATCGCCCCGCGCGCACAACCTCGTGGAATCTTGCTAGCCGCCCCAGTACGTTCGGGGCGACGCTCATTCGCCAGCATTGTCGAGTCCGTGATTGGAAACGGCGTGCAAGTCGTCAGAGTGCCCGCCGGCACGGGCTTCACGGAGTACCTGCAGCTTCCGTCACTGCGCATTCACTGGCCTATAGACGGCAAGTTGCCCGGACTTGCGCAAGCATACTTCGGGGCGATCGACACAGCCCTCAACACCGACTATACGTCCCGCACGCGCAGCCCCGTGTTTCGCGAGCGCGACATCCTCCCGTGGATGTGCGCACTAGGCGTCGCGACTAACCTTGGTGTTCTCATCGTCGAGCGAATCAATTGTCACGACGCGCACACAAAGGCGGCCGAATCAAGTTGGAATGCGCTAGGCGAGTACACACGAACGACCGGCATCCCGGTACTTTGTGTTGCAACAGCCGGGGCTGCCGCGACCGGACTTGGCAAGCTACCTGGTGCTGCAAGCGACCTCACGGCAGGCGAATTGATCGAAATCGCCCCGTGTCGGAGCCCGCGTGACCCGTACTGGATCGATATTTGCCAAAGCATCTTCGAAAACACGTTGGGCATCGTCGGCATTCACTCAATGCCTTCATGGCTGCCCGATGCCGCATACGACCTGACGCTCGGTTATCCAGGAGCATTAGCCAGAGCACTGACCAGCATCGCGCTTCAACTGTCAGCGCTCAAGCTCACGACATGTACTGCCGAGATCTTCATGCAGTACGGCCGCAAGGCACTCGAACTGGATTTGCCCCACCTCGACGCGGTCCGTCTGATTCGCCAGGGAGGCTCGTTTCGCCCCTCAAGCCTCCTTCGCAATGCCGACTGGCTCTCGTTCGCAGAACTCGCGACAGCACATCCGATGCCTCAACTGCGCTAACGGATCACTATCATGCTGAGAACGCTCTATGCCGCGGCCCCATACGAGACCGCCTTTAGCCTCCTGGAAGCTCTGGCAACAACGACATGCGACCGCGTCATCCAGGTTGCTGCAGAGCACGCGTATTACCTGCATTCGCCACTGCTGCAAACTGCCCCCTGCCGGTTGACGCGCTTTTGCGCGCTCACCGAAGGCGCTTACGGCGAGCCCGAACAGGTTCTCCTGAGACGAACTGCTTACCCGTTCTATACGAGTTCCCTGCCCGCTCCGCTGGCTGCAACACTCGCGGCACAGGTGTGCGGTACGGGCAGAAACCATGTGGCGTGTCCTGCCATACCGGCACCGCTGCGGATTGAGAATCGATATGGACTCTCGTGCCCCGAATGTGTCCGCCAATCACGCACGGAAACAGGACGGTACTGCTCGTTGACCTTCCACTGCCTGCCATTCCTGTCGCGATGCCCGTTGCATGGCTGTCCGCTATATCTTGCAGATCGATGCAGTGCACGCGAATTCAGAATGTGTACCACTGGCAACCAGGCTCGTCAGCGCAACAGTATGCACCTGAGCAATGTCTGCATGCGACTACTTACGAGCAATGACTGCTACTGCGCGCTTGATGAAGTCAAATCACTCCTGCTCGAACGTCGATACCTAACTGACGACGGCGTACTCAAGGCAACCGCGTTGACACACGACATCAATGCCGTGCTGTCGGACGGCTTCGAGGATGGCAGGCTCAATGCTTGGCTGTTTCAAATCACGCTCGTTCGACAAGTAGTGCGCCGCCTGCAACAGCTGAAGTGTGCGCATCATCCGACGGCGGTCGCCGTACTGTTGACTGCACTTGAGCAAATCGAATGTTCACACCTACCACACGCGTCAATGCTTGGCGCACCAGCCGCCCAAACACATGAGACCCAGTCATCGGTGAATTTGCTCGACAGCTGATTTCACCAACACGCAATGCGGCGCATGTCGTTCACAAAGGAAACCTGACATGTCATCCAAGGACAAACAAAATCTATTGCATGGTGTGTTCGCCCTCTCATCCATTTGCAAAGGCGAAGCGTACGCCGGCTACCTCAGCACGCATCGCTATTTGTCTCACACTTCACTGGTTCGCCAATTGACTGGCAACCATCACGTCTCCTGGATTTTCCCGAGCAAACTCAAACATCAAGTCGAAGTATTGGGCGAGTATGTTGGCTCCCTCGAAGATGTCCTTGCCTGGAACACACTCCTACCCGCATTCTGTCGATTCCTCCCTCGAGGAGACGTGCATAAACTGCGCGAGAATCACATCGGGCTAGCGTCCGTCAACTCGACGCTACTCATCGGGTTTGGGAACATACGCGCCTCTCCCTACGGAAGTCTTGGAATCTGCCTGCAATGTCTTAGGGAAGATATATCACCCACCGGGCAACCATTCTGGCGCCGGGACTTTCTGATGCGAAACGTGAATTTTTGCTCCCGGCACGGTACGCCTGTCTATGAGTTCTGCCAGAACTGTACACACGGTCACGGGTACTCCATTACGCTAACGACACCGCAAGCGACCTGTGTCTGCGGAGGATCGCTGAAGCCACGTGCGAGCGTAAAAACGCGCGGTGCCAAGGTTATTGAATTGGATATATGTAGGGGATGGTCAAGGTTCCTCGATCCTGAGTTTCTACCCAATGTCGACGAACCGTATATAACTGAACTGTTTCACGAACAGGCGCGGGAGCGAGGCCTCGTCGATCACCGGGGTATCAATTGGCATCGAGTTCACGACATCCTCTCCCCCCCGGCACAAAGGGATGTTGCCACGAATATCCAGTTTCCGTTCAAAGGCCTGGCTATCTCACGCGCACTTCGTGGCGAGCAATCCCTACGCAATCCCTTTCATGCAGTGTTCATGCTCGTCACGCTGTTTGGCTCCTGGGATGCAGCCGAATGTGCACTTCAGTCGCCATACTCCCGCACCACCGTATCGGCCATCAATGCGCCGAAACCTGGCGCCCGGCCTTATCGACCGCGACCACCACACCTGCGGAGAGCCGAACGCAAGCACTCGTTTTCCAAATCAATCGCACTCCTTCCGCAAACATGCCGCTTATATGTGTCTCTCCGTGACGCCAACCCGCACCTAAACCATACCCAGCTAGTGTCTCTGCTGCCTTGGCCACACGGGCTGGCTGCCTCGCGCGAGCGCCTCGCAGCACATGGGGTAAGCGCAATTCCGACGCGCGAGGGCAAACAATATGAGCAGGAGCTCGACACATCGCTGACAGCGCATATCGAGAAACGTCGCGCGGAACTTCTGGCGGCCGATGAGCTGATTCACCTCTCTATATCCCGACTGAAGCAAGGTCATAGTACGGCGGTCAGCTACAACTACATCTACACACGTCTTCCCACGGCGGCGGCAGCCCTGCAGAAGTATGTCGACACACCACTGACATGGCATCGCAGAGCGGTGCGTTCAGCAATTCGTGCCGGCAAGCTCGTCGCTTACTCTCCGGCCGATGCTGATCGTGTCGACGAGATGTCCCTGTACGAACTACAGAGACTCTGGAAGCGGAGCAAAAAATATGAACGTACTTGATCTTCCCCTGCCGTTCGTGACACCCAAACACGTCGAGTTACCACAACGCGATGAATTTGGTGTCTTTCATGGGGAGAACTACAAGCCGATCTTAGACGCTTCCGACATCAATATGGCCACCCGCTCAAGCTTTGGGGGCGTCAAGCATCTACGCACGCACGATGCGCTCTCTGGCAACGAAATGCGGGCGATATACTCGTTCAACTTCAACCCGTATGTGGTCGATGTCCGAGAACAGTACCCGTTTTACGATCAAGGCGCCTACAACCGTGCGCGGCTTCGAGGCGAAAACATGCTGCGCTCTGACATCATGTCCGTGGACATTGTGCTCACGTTGGTGCTCCCTCCCGACAACCGTCTGCATTATCACGGTGTTTCCATCAAGGACGCGAAAGCTAGCCTCGACAAAGAAGCATGGCACGAGCAGCAGCGAGAACGCGATGCATGCTACGCGCGGAACTGGACATGGCAATTGTTGCGCGGAGATCAGTTCAGTCGTCGTGCATGGGGTAACCATGCCCTCATGCAAACCTGGGTTGCGAATGTCGATGTGTGGCCTCATCAAGATGAAGCCGCAGAGTTTGCCGCGCGGCTTCTCAGCCATTCGCGCAGAGGCACGCTGGGCGACATTCTTCGTCGTCACGCCCGATACCTCGGCATCACATCTCACTGGGCGACCGAACTTTTTGCCATCGCCGCTTGCTTCGGCTACCTCTACGTAGACCATAGCGAAGAACTGCGCCTCGACAAGCCGCTACACCTTCTCGAGTACAAATCATGAGCAATTTACAGCAGACAAAGCAAATCACGCCTTCCGTGGCCAGCGATGTACTGGTCGCTAGGCTCAGGGAGATCCACCACGCGACGTGGCCTGCGGGACTCGGGCGCTATATACCTTTTTCGCTCTCCGGCGAAGATCCAGCCACTGCATATATTCCAGTGGCATGGCAACCTGATCGACGACTGCTCTACACACAGACTGTTACGCTGGGTAAAAGGCCACCCGCGTCGAGGATGCCCCAGTCTGTTGCCGTTGACCGCGAAGACTGGCTGGAGCGAATAAGTCCAGTCGCAATACCCCTTCGCCCACGTTGCATGGAAGCACCGTTAGCAAAGGTGCCGCCGAGCATGCTCAATGGGTACGACCAGCGCACGATGCTCATCAACGCCCTCATCATGGTGGATCCGGTGGGCGATGGGCGGGAGACGGACTATATCGTCAACGACTATGTCTTTTTCGACACAAAGCTGCTCAACGAGCGAATACGGCAACTCGGCCAAGAACTCGAAAAGGGCCGTGGATTCAGGCCATATCTGATCAAGCTGCTCACACGGTTCCTATGGTACGGCGGCGGTTCTCACGCATTGCTCACGCTGTCTCCGTTGCGCGGCGGCCCCGAACAGGAGCGACCTGAGCCGGCGTGCAAGCCGGGACGACTTTCGAATCATGAAATGTTGAACCGAGCGCGAGCGGAAGCGAGAGGCAGCACCACTTTCCGTCGCGGTACACGCACCGACCATCGCGACATCGCTCGCATGACCACCGCGCTCGAAATTGACTGGGTCGGCAACAAACTCAGTCTAGCCGAGACTCATCGACGGATGATCGACCGAGACTATAAGGGGATGCCAGCCTGGAACCGGCCGAGCTACGGCTGCATGTTGTACCACTACAAGAGTATCGTCCAGAAGCATGGATTTCTGGAAAGGCGGCTCGGTCGCGACGCAAACGAACAGTACATTGCCCCGAGAGCGGGCAACTCCAGCGACCTCACCCAAGGGGCCCTCGAAATACTGGATATGGATGGGTTCAAACCCAAACTCAGGGTCGGGGCGCTGGTGAACAAAAGGCTCCAGCCTATCGAAATCTGGGTCATCTTCGCTGTTTCGCGCCTGTCAGGCGCCGTATGGGGATATGAGATTTGCGTCAGCGGCGAACGCGCGGACGGATACCTGCGATGCCTTGTGTCGGCACTGCTCCCCAAGGACGACTACGTTGCGTCTCGAGGACTTACCCCTCTGCCAGGTCTCGTGCACGGCAACATAGACGGCGTCTTCACGGACAACGGCCCAGGCAAGTCGAAGCGCGTCCGGAAACCCATCACCCAAACCTTGGGTGGCATCATGTTCAATCCGCCCGGAGGTCGGGGCGACTTGAAATCGATGGTCGAGCGGTTGAACAGGACAATGATTTATCTCATGGCCCAGGAAACCCTCCAGGGATACACGAGGGATCGCAGCCTAATTGAGAAAATCAAGCGCCGCATCAGACAACGGACTCGCCCTATGCCTTTGGACGATTTCGAGCGATTGTTACTAAAGACAATCAACCACATTAATTTGACGGCCAATAAGAAGCGCCTCCGCACTGCAGAAATGCGAAGGGCTCGTGTGGGTATCACACCTGTCGAAATTCATAATTATCATCAAGAACGCGGCAGGGATGGAGAAGCTGCACGGGTACGTACCGCGGCGGAGGTTTACGACATCTTCCTGCCGTGGACGCCGGTGACCTGCACCGATGGCAGGATCAGGTACAAAGGTGCGTACTATTCGTCGGACGAGCTCAAAGAGATTGCGAACGAACACGCAAAGTTGCCAGGAAAGAATCCTCCGCTAACCGTGGAAATCAAGCAAACAGGCCTCTATTCAAATACACTGCTTTGCCGAGGCGAGGACAGAATCGTATTTGACATCGAAATGACGGCAGAAGATTTACGTCGTTTCGGCAAACTTACGTGGCCGGAACAAGTGCTCACACTACTTGACGAGTCGATACAGGAAGATCCACTCGTCGTAAAACGCTCCAAGGCCGCTGGCAAGCTGAAATCGACGCAGCAGGAAGGAATGGACGCTATCGAATATGGGCGTGGAAACGTCTATGCCGGAGCCGTGGGCCCAACGCTTACAAAGGCAAAACAGAACGGTACAGCCGTGCGGGACCATGAACATACAGAACGAGAACGGGCCGCGTACGGCTTACCGCCACCGGTCGTCCGGCTAGATCGGGATAGGAGTCCGCTCACGAACGTAGCAGCGAATTCCGACGTGCATGTGGACGACGACCCCTTGGCGGCAGCGGCGAGAGCTGCTGAGAATCGATTTCGCGGGAGAGCCTGACCGGCGAAGCGACCACACCGGAGCTTTGCTGCACGGGAAACACTGGCGGACAGTGCCTTCACGGACGACTGCGCCCGCCAGAACTAGCCGTAGCCGTGCTCGGCGTGACTTCAGCACCGTCTGTATCCACAAATAATCAAGTGCAATGCATCAACTGAACCGAACGGTAATTTTCACGTTCGCGCACTACTATTTGCAATAATGGTCAGCGTCAAAAGTCCTTTGTAAACAATGGAATCACCCGTTGTATTCGTTTCTAATCGGGGGCCTGTATCCGGATCTATTCAGGTTTTGCACGGGACGCACCGGGCGCGGCGACGCCCTCGCGATCGCGAGGTTCACACCGGGCCGGATTCCGGCATACGATGGGACGACGCACGTCTGAACATCCCCACGATCCGGACCCGGAGCCCATGACGATGAAGCTCGGCATCAACGAATCGCTCGCCCACCTCGACGACGAAGGCACGCTGTTCACGACGCTGTTTCGCCACGGCACGCTCGACATCGAGTTGTACCGGCCGCGCGGCGAGGATCTCCAAACGCCGCATACCCGCGACGAGGTCTACGTGATCGCCGCGGGCACGTCGCGGTTCGTCGTCGACGGGCGCGAATGCGGCGTCGCGGCCGGCGACGTGCTGTTCGTGCCCGCGTTCGCGGCGCACCGCTTCGTCGGCTTCTCCGACGACTTCTCGACCTGGGTGTTCTTCTACGGCCCGGAAGGCGGCGAACGCGGCGAGCGCGGCGCATGACGCGCGGCAGGCACCGCACTTCCAGCACGATCCCCTAGACTGTCTATTCGCAACGGGCGGCGCACGGCCGCCCTCCCCGCCATCGCGATGCGCGTA
Source organism: Burkholderia sp. 10_S31 (assembly GCF_056930375.1). NCBI lineage: Bacteria > Pseudomonadati > Pseudomonadota > Betaproteobacteria > Burkholderiales > Burkholderiaceae > Burkholderia > Burkholderia sp. 10_S31. The sequence continues at coordinate 1,251,371 of NZ_JBXOWK010000001.1, read as the reverse complement.
TCGTTCGCCGCATCGACCGGACTGGAGAACAGCATGCGATATGAACTCTATTACTGGCCCGAGATCCAGGGCCGCGGCGAATACGTGCGGCTCGCGCTCGAGGCGGCCGAGGCCGACTATGTCGACGTCGCGCGCGAATCGGGGCGTGGCATGGGCGTGTCGGCGATGATGCACATGATGGACAGCACGAAAGCCGAGTGCGTGCCGTTCGCGCCGCCGTTCCTGAAGGCCGGCGACGTCGTCGTCGGGCACACCGCGAATATCCTGCTGTTTCTCGGCGCGCGGCTGGGGCTCGCGCCCGACGACGAAGCCGGGCGGCTGTGGGTACATCAGCTCCAGCTGACCGTCGCCGATTTCGTCACCGAGATCCACGACACGCACCACCCGATCGGCAGCGGCCTCTACTACGAGGACCAGAAGGCGGAGGCCGCCGAGCGCGCGGCCGATTTCCTCGCGCACCGGCTGCCGAAATTTCTCGGCTACTTCGATCGCGTGCTCGCACAGAATCCGCACAAGAGCGGTTATATCGCCGGCAGCGCGCTCAGTTACGCGGACCTGTCGATATTCCAGCTGATCGAAGGCCTGCGCTACGCGTTTCCGAAGGCGACGAAGCGCGCGGAGCGCAAGGTCGCCGGGCTCGTCGACCTGCACGATCGCGTAGCAGAACATCCGAGCGTCGCGCGTTATCTCGAGTCCGAGCGCCGCATTCCGTTCAACGACATGGGAATCTTCCGGCACTATCCGGAGCTGGACAAGTAGCGGCGGTTCAGGCGCCGTCCGGCGTCTCGTGCAGTTGGCGCCATACGATCAGGCCATCCGCCTCGCGCCGAAACACGGCCGTCGAGCGCCGCGCCGCGAGGTCGGACCGCGTGACCTCGCCCGACTCGCGCCCGCTTCAGCACAGCCGGCTGCGGTGCGCGAGCCGGCCCCATCACCGCGCTTTCACCACCCGACGCTCAGCGCGGCTGCCCGTGCCGCGTGGCCGTCGCGTCGACGGCCTCGACCGACCGCGTCAGCCACGGCCCGATATCCATCTCCTCGTACCGCACGAGCCGGCTCTTGCGCGCGCGGCGATACGCCCACCAGATCGCGACGAACAGCGGGATCCACACATAGATCGACAGCACTTCCATCCAGTCGATACGTGTCGCGAAGAACGCCTGGTAGTCCTGCCCGAGCGAAATCACGATACAGATCGCGATCGCGAACAGCGGCCCGAACGGGAACCACTTCGCGCGGTACGGCAGTTGCTCGAGCCGGTAGCCCTGCTTCAGGAAGCCCTTGCGGAACCGGTAATGACAGACCGCGATGCCGAGCCACGCGATGAAGCCCGTGATGCCGACCGTATTGAGCAGCCACAGATAGATGCGCTGGTTGTTGGTCAGCGACGTGAGAAAGCACAGCCCGCCCACCGCCATCGTCGCGTACAGCGCATTGCGCGGCACGCCGCCCGGCGACAGCGTCGCGAACATCGCGGGCGCACGGCCTTCCGCCGCGAGGTTGTGCAGCATCCGCGTGGCCGCATACGTACCGGAATTGCCGGCCGACAGCACGGCCGTCAGGATCACCAGGTTCATCGCGTCGGCCGCGAGTCGAAAGCCGGCATGACTGAACACGAGCGTAAACGGGCTCACGCCGATGTCGGTCACGTCGCTCTTGAGCAGGTTCGGATCGGTGTACGGCACCAGCAGGCCGATCACGAAGATCGCGAGCACGTAGAACAGCATGATCCGCCAGAAGATCTGCTTCACCGCACGCGGGATCGTCTTGCGCGGGTTTTCCGATTCGCCGGCCGTGATCCCGACCAGCTCGGTGCCGAGAAACGAGAAGCCCGCGATCAGCGCGACGCTCATCATCGCGTGCACGCCGCCGACGAACGGCGCGTCGTCGGTCCTGAAGTTGCGCAAGCCGACCGGATGCCCGTTCCCGATCAGGCCGGCCGCGATCAGCAGCCCGGCCGCGATGAACGCGACCACGGTGACGACCTTGATCAGCGAGAACCAGTACTCCGATTCGCCAAAGCCGCGCACCGACAGCGTATTCAGCAGGAAGATCAGCACGAGGAAGCCCGCGCCCCACCAGATGCCAGGCACGGTCGGGAACCAGTAGCGCATCACGATCTGCCCGGCGACCAGTTCGATCGCGATCGTCACGGCCCAGCTGTACCAGTAGGTCCAGCCGAGCGCGACACCGAAGCCCGCGTCGACGTATTTCTCGCCGTAGATCGCGAACGAACCCGACACCGGCATCAGCGCGGCCATCTCGCCGAGCCCGGTGACGACGAAATAGACCATCAGCCCGATCGCGATATACGCGGCGATCGCGCCACCCGGCCCCGCCTGCGCGACCGACGCCCCCGATGCAACGAACAGCCCCGTGCCGATCGAACCGCCGATCGCGATCATCGCGATGTGGCGGCTCTGCAGCCGGCGCTTGAGCGCCGTCCCGGACGGCGCGGGTGTCTCCCCTGCCGCTTGCAAAGCATCCATAGTGTTCACCCTGATTGGATTCGGGCCGCTCGAATTGATTCGGAATACCAATCGATCGGCCCGGTTATTCGCATCGAAAACCGGTCCTGCCCGCCGGGTCGCGCGTTCGATGCCTGCGGCCCGGACGCACACTGCGGCGTCAGACGACGCTACGCTTGATCGCCTGGAGCTCGGCCGTCGTCACGATCTTCTCGATCCGGAACCGCGGGCTTTCCAGCCACACGTTCGCGATCCGCCGATATTCGTCGAGATCCTCGCACGCGAGCCGCACGAGAAAATCGAACGTGCCGCTGACGAGCCAGCAATCGAGCACGGCCGGATTGGTCCGCATCTCGTCTTCGAACGGCGCCTGCGAACGCCCGTGATCGGCCAGCACGATCTGCGCGATCACGACGATCGGCTTGGTCGCGCGCGGCGCCTTGATCACCGCGCGGTAGCCTTCGATCACGCCGAGCGCCTCGAGCCGCTCCACGCGCGCCTGGCACGGGCGCGGCGTGAGGTTCACAAGCTCCGACAGTTTCCGGTACGAAATCCGTCCGTCGGTGCGCAGGATGTCGAGGATCCGGAGATCGATCTTGTCGAACTGCATCTTCTTGTCGGTCATCCGCGTTCGCTCCGGTCGGGTCGTGGCTGGTGCGCGGAGCGTTTCGTCCCTTTCCGCGCGGGGGCCACATTATCCGGCCGAAGCGGCCGCGCGCCAATCGGCTAGAACCGCAGCGACAGGCAGGTCAGGCCGCCGTCCATCTTGCGGAACTCGCTCGTGTCGATCACGTGCAGCGGCAGCCCGAGCGTGCCGATCGCGTCGTGCACGCGCGGATAGCCGGCCGGCGTGATCAGCGTACCGTTCACGCGCAGCGTGTTGCCCGCGTATTCGTCGGCGGCCGAAATCGCGATCCGGCGATAGTCGGCGAACGCCGGATGCGCGGCCAGCGCCTCGGTCACGAGCAGCGTGTCGTCGCCGAGCGCGTTGACGACCGACTTGAGATGCAGGCCGGCACCCACCGGCACTGCCACGACCGAATAGCCGTAGCGCGACACCAGCGATTCGAACGCGGCGATGCCCTCGGCGTCGGTGCGGCCCGTCAGGCCGATATAGAAGCGCTTGCCGACCAGCATCACGTCGCCGCCGTCGAGACGGCCGTCCTGCATCGGCAGCAGGTCGCGATGCGCGCCGAGCGCCGCTTCGATGTGCACCGTCTCGCCGCGCCGCGCGGGCGCTCCGGGGCGCGTGATCACCGCGAATTCGGGCGTGACGACGGCGACGTCCTCGACGAAATGCGAATCGGGGAACGCGTCCAGCGGCGGCAGTTCGGTCAGCTCGACGCCGAGCCCGCGCAGCGCGTCGCAGTATGCGTGGAACTGCGTGAGCGTCTTGTCATAGTCGGGCGCGCCGAGCGTGGCGGTGGTGAGACCCGCGCCGCAGGACGGCGCGGGACGGCGAACGATCGCTTGCGTGAATTGCATCGACTCCTCCATGGTCACGCTGCCCCGCGCGGTGCACGGGCCAGCTGCGTTGTGTCCGGACCATTATCGGAAGCCAAATTGCGCAATTCGCGTCGATTTCGGGCCCGCCCGCAGCCGATCGCGTCGAATTGCAGGCGATACGCAGCGGATTCGGCAAACGGCCGGCGCAAGCGCTGCAAACGGCCGCTCCCGGGGTGCCGGAGCGGCCGACACGGCCGCGGCAACCGTCATGCAGCGACGGGCTCGAACCCCATTTGCGCCCGGCCAGGCGCCGTGAGATCGCCCTCGCCTCCACGTCCGTCGAATTCGACCTCGAAATGATCGGCCGGGAAATCGGGCGGGCTGTCGCCGCGCAGGAACGCGAGCCGCTGGCGCTGCAGGTATGCGCCGTTCTTCGCGCAACCGGGCGCGGCCGCAATGTACATCACATTGCTGTCGCCGCTGCCGCGATGCACATCCTCGACCGCGTGCACGACGTCGCCGTGCCAGAACACCGCGTCGCCCGGCTCCATGTGCGGAATCGGCACCAGCGCGTCGAGCAGCAGCGCATGCCATTCGGGCAGGATCGACAGCGCACGGCCCGGGCGCGCGCCACACAGGTCGTCGTCGGCGACATCGTCCTGCAGCGCGCGCAGCACGACGTACGCCATCGCGTTCGCGACCGGGATCAGCTGCAGCGTGCCGTCGCCGGGCCCTTGCGGCGTCAGCGCGGTCCAGCCCTGGAACGTGCGGAACATCGAGCATACAGCCGGCGACGGAATTTCCTCGACGTCGGGGCGGAACGCGGCGTCGAACGGGTCGTAATCGCGCCAGCGACCGGCCAGCACGTGACGATAGACCTGCCGGAAATTCGCGCCGAGCCAGCGCTCGACCGAACCGCCGTCCACATGCGGCGACAACCCGAGCGACGTCGAGCCCGGCGGCCGGCGGCGGATCCGGTCCGCGTAGGCTGGCACCTGGTCCGGATCGAAATGCCTGCGCGCGCCGTCCGCATGGCGCCACAGACGGTTCAGGAACACGCGTGCCTGCGTGAGTGCCGGCGACTGGCGTGCGGCCACCTGCGGCTTCGACCAGTAGACGCCGTAGATCTGCGGCTTGCCCGACACAAGGTTGCCGAAGTAGCGGTCCTCGGCGCGCGCATGCAGCCGCTCGGCGAAGCGGTTCGCATCCAGGTAGGCGCCGATCTCGTCGTTCCAGTCGCGCGCCTGCTGCGCGTCGAACACGCCGCGGATCACCGCCGCACCGTGCGTGCGGATCGAGGCCATCGCCTGCGGATCGACGGTGCCGTTCGCAATATCCGCGAACCGCAGCACCGGAATCACGTCATGGCCGTGCGCGTGCGCGCGGCGGATCGCGTCGACCTGCCGCGCGATATCGCCCTCCAGCTCGCGAAACGTGGCCGTGTAACCGGGCAGATCGGCGCGCAGCGCCCTTTTCGCCGTGCAAATCGCGGCCGGCAGATCGTCAATCGTCAGGTGCATCGCTGTCTCCTCGTTGAATCGTGTCGTGACGAGCACTCAGCGTACGGCCGACGCCCGGCTACCATCGACACTATCCGGTCAAGAATCGATACAATCCTGACAACCACTCGCTACTCGGGACGATGGCAGACCACGCACAGCTTGTTGCCGTCCGGGTCGCGAAAATACGCGCCGTAGTAGTCGGGATGATAGTGAGGCCGCAGGCCCGGCGGCCCTTCACAGGTGCCGCCCTGCCGCCGTGCAAGCGCATGGCAGCGGTCGACCTGCGCGCGCGTCAGCGCGGCGAATGCGATCGTATGGCCATTGCCCGGTTCCGGCGCGCGGCCGTCGAGCGGCCGTCCGAAGAAAAACAGCGGTCGGTCAGTATCGGCAGGCATCCAGCCCGACCAGCCGTCCGGTTCGCTGAACTTCAGACGCAGTCCGAGTTCCGCGAACAGCGGCGCATAGAAGTCGTACGCGCGCGCGGTATCGCTGACGCCTACGCAAACATGTGAAAACATGGCATCGCTCCGTCGTGACGATCGATCACGATCATGCCACGGCGCGGTGCCGCGCTGGACCGGGAGGCCAAGCGATGAAACCGCAGTACGAGCACGTGACGTTCGCCTCCGGCTGTTCGATCCGCGTGTACCACCGCCAGCTCGCGCGCATTCCGTTCGAATGGCATTGCCATCCCGAGTACGAACTGACGCTGACGCTGAACAGCCGCGGCCAGCGCTTCATCGGCGATCATGTCGCCCGCTACGCGGACGACGATCTGGTGCTCGTGCCGCCCAACCTGCCGCATACGTGGTCGTCGAACGCACGCATCGATCGCGAGGCGCCCGAAGTGGCGCTCGTCGTCTGGTTCGATGGCGACTGGGCGCGACGCGTGGCCGACTGCTGCCCCGAGTATGCATCGTTGCGCTCGCTGCTGCGGCGCGCGGCGCCGGGCCTGCACTTCGATGCGGACACGGCCCGCGCGATGCGCGCGCGACTGCCGCAGTTGCTCGACTCATCGCCGCGCGTGCGCCTCGCGGCCGCACTCGACACGCTCGCCGATCTCGCGGAAGCCGGCGGCGAGCCGCTTGCGACCGCGCAGGCCTACGATCGGCCCGACGCAACGCCGCCATCGGCCGACTCGGTCGCGCCTGAGGCCGAGCGCCTCGATCGCGTGCTCGACGCGATCGACCGGCACTTCCACGAGCCGCTGCGCATCGACGCGCTCGCTGCCGTCGCGCACATGTCCGAACGCACGCTGCAGCGGCTGTTCGTGCGGCACCTCGGCGAAAGCGTCGGCCGCTACGTGCAGCGGCTGCGGCTCGCGCATGCGTGCCGCCACCTGGTCGGCACCGCCTGGCCGATTGCGACGGTGGCCGCGCGCTGCGGCATTCCGAACGCCGCGAACTTCAACCGCCAATTCCTCGCCGCGCGCGGGATGACGCCCGGCGCATACCGGCAGTTCTTCGCGCAACACGGCCGCGCACCCGATGCCGACGCGCCGCCGCTCGATACGCGGCCGCCGTCGCTGGAACGCCGCATCGGATCGTGCGAATCCGGGCCGCGCAAATGAAAACACCCCGGCGGGATAACCCACCGGGGTGTCGAGGCGTTGCGATTGCCGGACGCGAGCGGCCTGACGGCCGCTCGTGCCGCGCACGACTTAACGTGCGTTGAGCGGCTTCGCTTCGCGCGGCGTGTCGCCGATGAACAGCTGACGCGGACGGCCGATCTTCTGCTCCGGATCCGCAATCATTTCGTTCCACTGTGCGATCCAGCCGACCGTACGTGCCATCGCGAAGATACATGTGAACATCGACGTCGGGATGCCCAGCGCGCGCTGAACGATACCCGAGTAGAAGTCGACGTTCGGGTACAGCTTGCGCGACACGAAGTATTCGTCTTCCAGCGCGATCTTCTCGAGCTGCATCGCGAGCTTGAACAGCGGGTCGTCGTGCAGGCCCAGCTCGTTCAGCACTTCGTAGCACGTTTCGCGCATCAGCTTCGCACGCGGGTCGTAGTTCTTGTACACGCGGTGACCGAAGCCCATCAGCTTCACGCCCGAATTCTTGTCCTTCACCTGCTTGATGAATTCGGGGATGTTGTCCGGCGAACCGATCTGCTCGAGCATGTTCAGCGCGGCTTCGTTCGCACCACCGTGCGCCGGGCCCCACAGACATGCGATACCGGCAGCGATACACGCGAACGGGTTCGCGCCCGACGAGCCGGCCAGGCGGACCGTCGACGTCGATGCGTTCTGCTCGTGGTCGGCGTGCAGGATCAGAATGCGGTCGAGTGCGCGGACGAGCACGTCGTTGACCTTGTACTCTTCGCACGGGTTCGAGAACATCATGTGCATGAAGTTCGCGCTGTACGACAGTTCGTTCTTCGGATAAACGAACGGCTGGCCGATGCTGAACTTGTATGCCATCGCGACGAGCGTCGGCAGCTTCGCGATCATGCGGATCGCCGACACTTCGCGGTGACGCGGATCGTTGATGTCGAGCGAGTCGTGATAGAACGCCGACAGCGCGCCGACGGCCGCCACCAGCACCGCCATCGGGTGCGCGTCGCGGCGGAAGCCGCGGAAGAAGAAGTGCATCTGCTCGTGCACCATCGTATGCTTCGTGACGGTGTCGACGAATTCCTTCTTCTGCGCTGCATTCGGCAGCTCGCCCTTCAGCAGCAGGTAGCAGGACTCGAGGAAGTCGGCGTTCTGCGCGAGGTTGTCGATCGGGTAGCCGCGGTACAGCAGTTCGCCCTTGTCGCCGTCGATGTACGTGATCGCCGAATTACAAGCTGCCGTCGACATGAAGCCCGGGTCGTAAGTGAACTTGCCGGTTTGGCCGTACAGCTTGCGGATGTCGATCACGTCCGGGCCCATCGTCCCCTTGTAGATCGGCATTTCGACGCTCGGCGAGTTGTCGCTGAACGATAGCGTGGCTTTAACATCAGACGGAGTCATGGCACATCCTCAATCGAAATAAAGAAACGGGATTCGATAACGGGCGTAACGCGTTACACGTTGCGCAGCATCTCCAACAGCCGGTGAATGTCCGGGCTGTCTAGGTCGCCCTCTGGTTCCTTGCGCGCGAGGAGCAAGTCCATCAGGTCGTTGTCGCTCAGATCGAGCAGGCGCGACAACGCGCCTACGTCTGCATCGGTGAGGTCATGCTCGTATCTGCTGAAGAAACGCTCGAATACGATGTCGTTCTCCAGCAGACCCCGCCGCGCGCGCCAGCGAAGGCGCGCGCGACGGTGCGGGTCGGATTGATGCGAATCGTCGCTCATCAGAACTTTAAACCGCGCGGCGAACCATCAGTTCCTTGATCTTGCCGATCGCCTTCGTCGGGTTCAGGCCCTTCGGGCAAACGTCGACGCAGTTCATGATCGTATGGCAACGGAACAGACGGTACGGGTCTTCCAGGTTGTCGAGGCGCTCGCCGGTGGCGGTGTCACGGCTATCCGCGATGAAGCGGTAAGCCTGCAGCAGGCCGGCCGGGCCGACGAACTTGTCCGGGTTCCACCAGAAGCTCGGGCACGACGTCGAGCAGCTCGCGCACAGAATGCACTCGTACACGCCGTCGAGCTCGTCGCGCTCTTCCGGCGACTGGAGGCGTTCCTTCTCCGGCGGCGGCGCGTCGTTGATCAGGTACGGCTTGATCGAGTGATACTGGTTGAAGAAGTGCGTCATGTCGACGATCAGGTCGCGCACGACGGGCAGGCCCGGCAGCGGGCGCAGCACGATCTTCTGCGGCAGATCGTTCAGGTTCGTCAGGCACGCGAGACCGTTCTTGCCGTTGATGTTCATCGCGTCCGAACCGCACACGCCTTCACGGCACGAACGGCGGAACGACAGCGTCTCGTCCACGGCCTTCAGCTTGACCAGCGCGTCGAGCAGCATGCGTTCATGCTTGATCTCGAGCTCGTACGTCTGCATGCGCGGTGCCGCGTCCTTGTCCGGATCGTAGCGGTAGACTTCAAAAATGCGTTTTGCCATTTCGGATTCCTTTGACTCGGCTTAGAACGTGCGCGGCTTCGGCGGCACGGAGTCGACCGTCAGCGGCTTCATTTGAACCGGCTTGTAGTCGAGGCGATCGCCTTCGCTGTACCACAGCGTGTGGCGCAGCCAGTTGTCGTCGTCGCGGTGTTCGTAGTCGCTGTGGGCGTGCGCGCCACGGCTTTCCTTGCGCGCTTCCGCCGACACCATCGTCGCGCGGGCCACTTCGATCAGGTTCTCCAGCTCGAGCGCTTCGACGCGCGCGGTGTTGAACACCTTCGACTTGTCCTTCAGGTGGATGTTTTCCACGCGGGCCTTCAGGCCGGCCATCTCGTCGACGCCTTCCTTCAGCAGTGCCGACGTGCGGAACACGCCTGCGTGCTTCTGCATCGTCGAGCGGATGTCGTTCGCGACGTCCTGCGTGTACTCGCCCGAGCTCGACTTCTCGAGCTTCGCCAGGCGCGCCAGCGAGAATTCGCCTGCATCGGCCGGCAGCGGCTTGTGTTCCTTCTGGTTCTTCACGTGCTCGACGATGTGGTTGCCGGCTGCGCGGCCGAACACCACGAGGTCCAGCAGCGAGTTCGTGCCGAGGCGGTTCGCGCCGTGCACGGACACGCACGAGCATTCGCCCACTGCGTAGAAGCCGTTGACCGGATCCTTGTGACCGCGCGACGTGCCGACGACCTGACCGTGGATGTTGGTCGGGATGCCGCCCATCTGGTAGTGGATCGTCGGGACGACCGGGATCGGTTCCTTGATCGCGTCGACGTTCGCGAACTTCAGCGCGATTTCGCGGATCGACGGCAGACGCTTCATGATCGTCTCGGCGCCGATGTGCGACAGGTCGAGCAGCACGTGATCCTTGTTCGGACCCACGCCGCGGCCTTCCTTGATTTCCTGGTCCATCGAACGCGACACGAAGTCACGCGGCGCCAGATCCTTCAGCGTCGGTGCGTAGCGTTCCATGAAGCGCTCGCCGTTCGCGTTGCGCAGGATACCGCCTTCGCCGCGCACGCCTTCGGTGATCAGCACGCCCGCGCCGGCCACGCCGGTCGGGTGGAACTGCCAGAACTCCATGTCCTGCAGCGCGATGCCCGAGCGCGCAGCCATGCCGAGGCCGTCGCCGGTGTTGATGAACGCGTTGGTCGATGCCGCGAAGATCCGGCCTGCACCGCCCGTCGCGAACAGCGTCGTCTTGCCTTCCATGATGTAGACGTCGCCCGTCTCCATCTCGAGGGCCGTCACGCCGAGCACGTCGCCTTCCGCGTCGCGGATCAGGTCGAGCGCCATCCATTCGACGAAGAACTGCGTCTTCGCTTCGACGTTCTGCTGGTACAGCGTGTGCAGCAGCGCGTGACCGGTACGGTCGGCGGCCGCGCAAGCGCGCTGGACCGGCTTCTCGCCGTAGTTCGCGGTGTGGCCGCCGAACGGACGCTGGTAGATCGTGCCGTCCGCATTACGGTCGAACGGCATGCCGAAGTGTTCCAGTTCGTACACGACGTTCGGTGCTTCGCGGCACATGAACTCGATCGCGTCCTGGTCGCCGAGCCAGTCGGAACCCTTGATCGTGTCGTAGAAGTGGAAGTGCCAGTTGTCTTCGCTCATGTTGCCGAGCGATGCACCGATGCCGCCCTGTGCGGCCACCGTGTGCGAACGGGTCGGGAACACCTTCGACAGCACGCCGACCGACAGGCCCGCACGCGACAGTTGCAGCGCTGCGCGCAAGCCCGAGCCGCCCGCGCCGACGATCACCACGTCGAACTTGCGGCGCGGCAGGGAAGTTTTGATTGCAGCCATTCTTTACACTCTCCAGAGAATCTGCGCGGCGTAGCCCGCACATGCGAGCAGCCAGACGATGGTCAGCGATTGCAGCAGCAGGCGCACACCGACGGGCTTCACGTAGTCCATCCAGATGTCGCGCACGCCGACCCATGCGTGGTAGAAGAGGGAAAGCAGCGTCACGAAGGTTGCGAGCTTCATCCATTGCGCGGAGAAGATCGATGCCCAGCCTTCGTACGAGAAGTCATGCGCGCCGAAGAACAGGACGAGCAGAATGACCGTGTAGACCGCCATGATCGTGGCGGTGACGCGCTGCGCGAGCCAGTCGCGCAGGCCGTAGTGAGCGCCGACGACGAGACGCTTCGAGCCGATTCGGTTGTTGGCTGCCATTTTCTTAGAATGCTCCGAACAGTTTGAGTGCCATGGCGATCGTCAGCGCGATCGAGACGACAAAGACGACGACGGCCGTCCGCTTGCCGCCTTCCTTCGAGACGGCGTCGTGGTTGACGTCCATCAGCAGGTGGCGAATGCCGGCGCAGAAATGGTGGAGGAACGCCCAGGACAGCGCGAGGACGATCAGCTTGACGACGATGTTGGAGAGGAAAGCCTTGAAGACTTCGAAGCTGAGCTCGGAGGTGAGACTCTGGTCGAAGAGGAACAGCAGGAACGGCAGGAACAGGAACAGCAGCGCGCCGCTGACTCGGTGGAGAATCGACAATATCGCCGCCAGCGGCATGCGATATTTCAACGTGATGTCGCCGATTCCGATGTTCCGGTATTCCGGCCTCGGCTTTCTTACTGCGTCAGTCATGCTAGACCCCTACTATGTTGTCACACTAATCCGCAATTTTAGCGCCTTTTTATATCGCGCTGCAGCGAAAGTCTGCTCTGGATCGTTACGCGAACGAGAATAAAGGCGGCCCGATACGTGCTATGCGAACGCGTGAAACGCGCATGCACGCTGCTTGTGCCGATACGTCGTCAGCTCAAGTCATTCTGATAGTAATACCCGGTTGTGACATACCAGCCGCGTCGCACTTCCACCGGCCGGTCTCCGTATGTATAGGACACGCGCTCGACCGACAGCAACGGAAAACCCGCCGGCACGTGCAGCAGGTCGGCCACCGCCGGCTCTGCCGCCACCGCGCGAATCTTTTCCGTCGCGCGGATCATCCGCGTGCCGAACTCCGTCTCGAACATCGCGTAGAGCGGCCCCTTGTACTCGCTGAGCCGCTCGAACGTGAGCCCGCGGAACATCGCGCCCGGCAGCCAGATCTCGTCGAGCACCGTCACTTCGTTCTCGAACTCCAGCAGGCGGCGCACCTGCACGACCGGATCGGCCGGCTTCAGGTCGAGCTGCCGCGCGATCTCGGCCGGCGCGCGCAGGCGCCGGCATTCGAGCAGGCGGCTCACGTGCGGATGCTCGGCACCGTCGTCGGCCAGCAGGCGCAGGAAGCGGAACTGCGCGCGATCCTCGTTGTGCGTCGCAACAAACGTACCCTTGCCCTGCCGCCGGACCACGAGGTTTTCGGCGGCCAGTTCGTCGATCGCCTTGCGAACGGTGCCCTGGCTGACCTTGTAACGGGCCGCGAGCTCCACTTCGCTCGGGATGATCTCGCCCGGCTTCCATTCACCGGATTCGAGACTCTGCGTGATCAATGACTTGATCTGCTGGTATAAAGGACTGAAGGTCGGCGACGGCGAAGCGGCAGGCGCCGGCGCGGAATCGCCCGCGCCCGGCTGCCCTGGGCCGCCTGCGCCGGTCGGATTCGCGTTGTTCGCCTGGTTCGATGTCATGGCGCGCATTTCATCACAAACCGCGCTTTTCCGTCCACTCAAATTCAGCAAAACATCTGTCTTATATAAGACATATGATACCGTTTGACTTTGGGCCCGCCGGCTCCTACACTCCGGGGCGAGCAAGGGTTCGCGGGTGCAAAACGCGTCCCCGGCTACGTGCCACGGCCGTCTCCAGGTTCACCGCGTCTGCCTTTCGCGAGTCCTCCGCCCTGCTTCAATGCAACGCTACGCGTAACGCGCATAGAATGGCGTTTTGCCTAGCGTCCACCGCTTCACCCGTCCTGGAGATTTTCAATGGCTAAGCCCGCAAAGCGCGTTGCCGTCACCGGCGCCGCAGGTCAAATCGCTTACTCCCTGCTGTTCCGCATTGCGAACGGCGACCTGCTCGGCAAGGACCAGCCGGTCATCCTGCAACTGCTCGACCTCCCGCAAGCCCAAGCCGCCGTCAAAGGCGTCGTGATGGAACTCGACGATTGCGCGTTCCCGCTGCTCGCGGGCGTCGTGATCACCGACGATCCGAAGGTCGCATTCAAGGATGCAGACGTCGCACTGCTGGTCGGCGCACGTCCGCGCTCGAAGGGCATGGAGCGCAAGGACCTGCTGTCGGCGAACGCCGAGATCTTCACGGTCCAGGGCGCTGCGCTGAACGAAGTCGCAAGCCGCGACGTGAAGGTGCTGGTCGTCGGCAACCCGGCGAACACCAACGCGTACATCGCGATGAAGTCGGCACCGGACCTGCCGAAGAAGAACTTCACGGCCATGCTGCGCCTCGACCACAACCGCGCGCTGTCGCAACTCGCGGCAAAGTCGGGCAAGCCGGTCGCATCGATCGAGAAGCTCGCCGTGTGGGGCAACCACTCGCCGACGATGTACCCCGACTTCCGCTTCGCGACCGTCGAAGGCGAGTCGCTGCTGAAGCTGATCAACGACGACGTGTGGAACCGCGACACGTTCATCCCGACCGTCGGCAAGCGCGGCGCGGCGATCATCGAAGCGCGCGGCCTGTCGTCGGCGGCGTCGGCAGCCAACGCGGCGATCGACCACGTCCGTGACTGGGTCCTCGGCACGAACGGCAAGTGGGTCACGATGGGCATCCCGTCGGACGGCTCGTACGGCATCCCCGAAGACATCATCTACGGCGTGCCGGTCGTGTGCGAAAACGGCGAGTACAAGCGCATCGAAGGCCTGGAAATCGACGCGTTCTCGCGCGAGAAGATGGACGGCACGCTGGCCGAGCTGCTCGAAGAGCGCGACGGCGTCGCCCACCTGCTGAAGAACTAAGCATCACGCACTTGCCGGGCGGCCCTCGCGCAGCCCGGTTTCGGCCCGGGCCGGCATGCCGCCGGCCCGGCCGACCGATCCGATCCGCGCACGTTTTGCCGCCCCGCGCCCGTCGCGCGCCGGCCCAGAACGCGCCCGAATCCGATTTTCTCCACGTTGCCCGCTTCCCTGACGTAGAAGAGATGTCCGCGCTCACTCCTGCACAAGTGCTGTACGACGGGGCGTCCCCGCCCGCGATCCTGCCCTGCTGCGATCACTACGCGGGCAGCGAAAAGCTGATGCGCAAGTCGCTCGCGCTCCAGGCCGAACTCGGCCCCGTGTTCGACATCACGCTCGACTGCGAGGACGGCGCGGCCGTCGGCCACGAAGCCGCGCACGCGCAGCTCGTCGCCGACTTCCTCGGCAGCGCCGAAAACCGCTTCGGGCGGGTCGGCGTCCGCATCCACGACTTTTCCCATCCCCACTGGCGCGACGACGTGCGCATCGTGCTGCGCGCCGCGCGCGCACCGGCCTACGTCACGCTGCCGAAGATCGCGAGCGCCGCCGACGCGGCCGAGATGGTCGCGTTCATCGAAGGCACGCGCCGCGAGCTCGGCCTCGCGCAGCCGATCCCGGTCGACGTGCTGGTCGAGACGCACGGCGCGCTCGCACAGGCGGCCGCCCTCGCCGCGCTGCCGCTGGTCGGCACGCTGAGCTTCGGGCTGATGGATTTCGTGTCCGCGCATCACGGCGCGATTCCCGATGCGGCGATGCGCTCGCCCGGCCAGTTCGACCACCCGCTCGTGCGCCGCGCGAAGCTGGAAATCGCCGCGGCCTGCCACGCGCACGGCAAGACGCCGTCGCACAACGTGACGACCGAGGTGCGCGACATGGCGGTCGTCGCCGGCGACGCACGCCGTGCGCGCGACGAGTTCGCGTTCACGCGGATGTGGAGCATCCACCCCGCGCAGATCCGCCCGATCGTCGACGCATTCGCGCCGCGCACCGATGAAGTCGCACTGGCCGCCGAGATCCTGCTGGCCGCGCAGGCCGCCGACTGGGGCCCGACGCGCCACGGCGATACACTGCATGACCGCGCGAGCTACCGCTATTACTGGTCCGTCCTGCGCCGCGCGCGGGCGACCGGCCAGCCGGTGCCAGCCGAGGCCGCGCCGCTGTTCGGGCCGGACACCGCGGGCAGCGCGCCGTAAGCGCGCGCCGCCGGCCGATACACGAGTTTCATGCATTCGACGACGCGCGAACCGGATAGAGGTTTGCGAAACGACAAAAAACGTAACGGAGCCTGAAAACCTGATATGGACGCGGCCAAATAGGTGAAAATAGCGGCCGCTGCGCGCTTTCGGGGCGCGTGCAGTTTCAAACCGGCCGGCAGGCTCGATTGCCGGCCCTTGTCAACTGATTATCGAAAGGTTCTGACTCCATGAAGAAACTCCTGATCGCTACCGCCATCGGCGCGTTGTCCGCCACGATGCTGGTGTCGGCTCCGAGCGCGTTTGCCCAGGGTACGGCCACGACGACCGCGAAGAAGACGGCCAAGCGCCCGGCGCCGGCCAAGCGCATCATCCCGCGCAGCAAGAAGGCGCAGGCACGCGCAGCGGCCAAGGTCGATCCGGTACCGGACGGCGCGGTCAAGTGGTCCTGTAAGGAAGGCCTGTCGTTCGACCTCGCCGGCGACATGAAGCGCGACCAGGTCGTCACGGTTCACTGGGCGAAGAAGAACTACAAGCTGCCGCGTCAGGCCACGACGACGGGTGCCGACACGTTCTACGATCCGGCAGCAGGCTTCAAGCTGGTCGTGATCCCGAGCAAGGCGATGCTGTTCTCCGACGCCAACGGCGGCGAGCGCCTCGCGGACGAATGCGTGACGACGGAAATGGCACAAGGCACGGCAGCGCCGACGCAATCGAACGAACTGAAGCCGGCAACGAACTAAAAGCCCGTTCCCCTCGGCCCCTCGATGTCCGCCCCGGTCTCCAACGTCCGCCCTGCCCCGGATTCGGTACTCGTCGATATCGTCGACTACGTGCTGAACGCCGGCATCGACAGCGCGCTTGCGCTGGAGACGGCGCGTCATTGCCTGATCGACACGCTCGGATGCGGACTCGAGGCGCTGTCCTACCCTGCCTGCACCAAGCTGCTCGGCCCCGTCGTGTCCGGCACGATCGTGCCGAACGGTGCGAAGGTGCCCGGCACGTCCTTCCAGCTCGATCCCGTCCAGGCTGCCTTCGACATCGGCGCGATGATCCGCTGGCTGGACTTCAACGACACCTGGCTCGCCGCCGAATGGGGGCATCCGTCCGACAACCTCGGCGGGATCCTGGCGACGGCCGACTGGCTCTCTCGCACGGCCGTCGCGGCCGGCCGGAAGCCGCTCACGATGCGCGACGTGCTCGTCGCGATGATCCAGGCCCACGAGATCCAGGGCTGCCTCGCGCTCGAGAATTCGTTCAATGCGGTCGGGCTCGACCACGTGCTGCTCGTGAAGGTCGCATCGACGGCCGTCGTCGGCCGCCTGCTCGGGCTCACGCGCGACGAACTGATCAACGCGGTGTCCAACGCATTCGTCGACGGCCACGCACTGCGCACCTACCGCCACGCGCCGAACACCGGTTCGCGCAAGTCGTGGGCGGCAGGCGACGCGACGTCCCGCGCGGTGCGCCTCGCGCTGATCGCGAAAACGGGTGAAATGGGCTACCCGTCAGCGCTCACCGCGAAAACCTGGGGCTTCTACGACGTGCTGTTCAACGGGCAGCCGTTCCGCTTCCAGCGCCCGTACGGCACGTACGTGATGGAGAACGTGCTGTTCAAGATCGCGTTCCCCGCCGAATTCCATGCGCAGACGGCCGCCGAGGCCGCGCTGCAGCTGCACGCGCGGCTCGCCGCGGCGGGCCGCACGACCGACGACATCAGCCGGATCACGATCCGCACGCACGCGGCCGCGATCCGCATCATCGACAAGCAGGGCCCGCTCGCCAATCCGGCCGACCGCGACCACTGCATCCAGTACATGGTCGCCGTGCCGCTGCTGTTCGGCCGGCTGACCGCGGCCGATTACGAAGACGCGGTCGCCGCCGATCCGCGCATCGACGCGTTGCGCGCGAAAACCGTGTGCGTCGAGGATCCGCAGTTCACGAAGGATTACCATGACCCGGCCAGGCGATCGATCGCGAATGCGCTGACGATCGAATTCGCGGACGGGTCGAAGCTTGCCGAAGTGGCGGTCGAATACCCGATCGGCCATCAGCGACGCCGTGCGGACGGCATCCCGCTCCTGGTCGACAAGTTCCGGACCAACCTTGCCCGCCGTTTTCCGGCCAAGCAGCAACAAGCGATTCTCGACGTGTCGCTGGACCAGGCAAAGCTCGAAGCGATGCCGGTCGATGAGTACGTCGATCTGTATGTGATATAGCCGTCAGATACAGGACTCTTTGTTTCCTAGCCTTAAACCCAGGAAAATCACCATGGCCCACAATCTCCACAAGACCCTCAAGGAATTCGACAGCGGTTCCGGCAAAGGCAAGTTCTACTCGCTGCCGCAGCTCGGCAAGGAACTGAAGACGAAGATCGAGCGCCTGCCGGTGTCGATCCGTATCGTGCTCGAGTCCGTCCTGCGCAACTACGACGGCAAGAAGATCACCGAAGAACACATCGAGCAGCTCGCGAACTGGAAGCCGACCGCCAAGCGCGTCGACGAGATTCCGTTCGTCGTGTCGCGCGTCGTGCTGCAGGACTTCACGGGCGTGCCGCTGCTCGCCGACATCGCGGCCATGCGCGGTGTCGCGGAGCGTTCGGGCAAGAATCCGAAGAAGATCGAGCCGCTGGTCCCGGTCGATCTCGTCGTCGACCACTCGGTCCAGATCGACTACTTCCGCCAGAAAGATGCGCTCGACCTGAACATGAAGCTGGAATTCCAGCGCAACAACGAACGCTACCAGTTCATGAAGTGGGGCATGCAGGCGTTCGACACGTTCAAGGTCGTGCCGCCGGGCGTCGGCATCGTCCACCAGGTGAACCTCGAGTATCTCGCGCGCGGCGTCCACAAGAAGGCGGACGGCGGCGACACCGTGTACTACCCGGATACGCTCGTCGGCACGGACAGCCACACGACGATGATCAACGGCATCGGCGTGGTCGGCTGGGGCGTGGGCGGCATCGAGGCTGAAGCCGGCATGCTCGGCCAGCCGGTGTACTTCCTGACGCCGGACGTCGTCGGCGTCGAGCTGAAGGGCAAGCTGCGCGAAGGCGTGACGGCCACCGACCTGGTGCTGACGATCACCGAAATGCTGCGCAAGGAAAAGGTCGTCGGCAAGTTCGTCGAATTCTTCGGCGAAGGCACGAAGTCGCTGTCGCTGCCGGATCGCGCGACGATCGGCAACATGGCGCCGGAATACGGCGCGACGATGGGCTTCTTCCCGGTCGACGAAAAGACGATCGACTACTTCGAAGGCACGGGCCGCACGAAGGCGGAAATCGCCGCATTCGAGAACTACTTCAAGGCACAGAAGCTGTTCGGCATTCCGAAGGCCGGCGACATCGACTACACGAAGACGGTGACGCTCGACCTGGCAACGGTCGCCCCGTCGCTGGCCGGCCCGAAGCGCCCGCAGGACCGCATCGAGATCGGCAACGTCAAGTCGACGTTCACCGACCTGTTCTCGAAGCCGGTCGCGGAAAACGGCTTCGCGAAGAAGGCGGAAGATCTGGGCACGCAATACACGACGACCAACGGCGTCGACGTGAAGAACGGCGACGTGCTGATCGCCGCGATCACGTCGTGCACGAACACGTCGAACCCGAGCGTGCTGCTGGCCGCCGGCCTGCTCGCGAAGAAGGCCGTCGAAGCCGGCCTGACCGTCGCGCCGCACATCAAGACGTCGCTCGCGCCGGGATCGCGCATCGTCACCGAGTACCTGACGAAGACGGGCCTGCTGCCCTACCTTGCGAAGCTCGGCTTCGAAGTCGCCGCCTACGGCTGCACGACCTGTATCGGCAACGCGGGGGACCTGACGCCGGAACTGAACGAAGCGATCACGAAGAACGACATCGTCGCGGCAGCAGTGCTGTCGGGCAACCGTAACTTCGAAGCGCGTATCCACCCGAACATCCGCGCGAACTTCCTCGCGTCGCCGCCGCTCGTCGTCGCCTACGCGATCGCCGGCAACATCACGCGCGACCTGATGACCGAGCCGGTCGGCAAGGGCAAGGACGGTTACGACATCTACCTCGGCGACATCTGGCCGACGAGCGAGGAAATCCACGCGCTGCTCAAGTTCGCGCTGGACCCGAAGAAGTTCGAGGACAACTACTCGAAGCTGACCAAGAAGGGCGACCTCTGGAGCAAGATCGAGGGCGAAACGGGCCAGGTCTACGACTGGCCGAAGTCGACCTACATCGCGGAGCCGCCGTTCTTCGGCAACGACTTCTCGATGGAGCCGGCCGCTGCAATCCCGACCGTCAAGGGCGCGCGCGCGCTCGGCATCTTCGGCGACTCGGTCACGACCGACCACATCAGCCCTGCAGGCTCGATCAAGGAAGACTCGCCGGCTGGCAAGTGGCTGAAGGAGAACGGCGTGCAGAAGGCCGACTTCAACAGCTACGGCTCGCGCCGCGGCAACCACGACGTGATGATGCGCGGCACGTTCGCGAACGTCCGGATCAAGAACCTGATGATCCCGGCGAAGGCAGACGGCACGCGCGTCGAAGGCGGCCTGACGATCCACCAGCCGAGCGGCGAGCAGCAGTCGATCTACGACGCGGCCATGCAGTACGTCGCAGCCGACACGCCGACCGTCGTGTTCGCGGGCGAAGAGTACGGCACGGGCTCGTCGCGCGACTGGGCCGCGAAGGGCACGCAACTGCTCGGCGTGAAGGCCGTGATCGCACGCAGCTTCGAGCGGATCCACCGCTCGAACCTGGTCGGCATGGGCGTGCTGCCGCTGCAGTTCAAGGGCTCGGACAGCATCCAGTCGCTCGACATCACCGGCGAAGAGACCTACGACATCGAAGGCCTCGGCGACGACTTCAAGCCGCAGCAGGACGTCACGCTCGTGATCAACCGCAAGAACGGCGAAACGACCCGCGTGCCGGTGCTGCTGCGCATCGATACGCCGATCGAAGTCGACTACTACAAGCACGGCGGTATCCTGCCGTTCGTGCTGCGCTCGCTGCTCGCAGCGTAAGCGCGCGGCTTTTGCAGGTGCCGCAGCCGCCTCGCGGCGGTTGCGGCCGATTTGGATGCCCGACCTCGTGTCGGGCTTTTTTTTGGTTCATCGCGGATTGCCGGGGAAGGCGGCGGCCGGGCTGCGCGCCCGGTGCACCGGTGCGTCATGCCGCCTTGCCGGTTCGTGCCTTCGCGGCAGCGCCGGCCCGCGCGTTCTTCTTCAGATGCGCGCGGTTGTAGTCGATCGCCGCGCGAACGAGGCGCGTCAGCGCCCGCTTGTCGAGTTTGTCGCCCTCGAAAAAATCGATCGCGCGCCGCGCGTTGCCGCCGAGGCCGTCGTTGAACAAATGGTCGGGATCGGGCAAATGCGCGCCGTGCATGAACGTGAGCTTCACCTTGCCCTTGTGCGCGTTCGCGACCGCGATCATCCCGTCGCACGACCACACCGGGCTGCCCATCCATTTCCATTCCTCGACGATGCCGCCGTCGACGGCGACGATCGTCTCGCGCAGCTCGGCGAACGTCTTGCCGCGCCAGCCGGCGATACCGGCGATCAGCGCGTCGATGCGGGCCGACGGGCCCAGGTCCGGGGTGGATGCGCTCATGCTCGCGCCTCCCTATCGGTATCGGCGCGCGCCAGCACCTGTTCGAGCGACGTGAAGAATTGCGCCCACCCGTGCTGCGCACCGCGGTACGCCTGCTCCTGATCCGCGCGGAAGCCGGCCTGCTCCATCCGCAGCAACGTGCCGCGCGGCGTCGGCGTGAGCGTCCAGGTGACGACGCTTTCGAGGCCATAAGCGGCCCATGTATAAGACAACACACGCTGCGGCTCGATCGTCAGCACCGTGCAGTCGACCGGACCCCAGTCCGCGCGGAAAGTGAACGCGCGGCCCGCGACGGGCTCGAAATCGCCCTTCATCAGCCACGCCTCGATCAGGTGCGGTTGCGTGAGCGCGCGCCAGATCTTCTCCGGCGGGTGCGACAGCTCCCGTTCGACGACGACGGTACGCGTTTCAGTAGTGGCCTGGTCCATCACTGATCCATCCTTTTCAGCAGATCTTCGAGAGCGTCGAACCGGTTCTGCCAGAAGCCCGCCATCTGGCTGGTCCAGTCGATCAACGGAGTCAGCGCCTGCGGCTGCGCGCTGTAGTGCGTCTGCCGGCCCTCGTGACGGTCGCTCACGAGCCCGGCCTGCTTCAGTACGCCCAGATGCTTCGATACCGCCGGCTGCGACACGCCTGCATGGGTCGTCAGCGCGGCAACCGTCAGCTCGCCCTCCTCGCATAGCCGCTCGAAGAGCGCGCGGCGCGTCGGATCGGCAAGCGTCCTGAACAACATGTCGTGAGCGTTTTGCATGGTTGAATTCATAACCCGATGGTTATGGATTGAAGGATAGTGGCTGAGCGGCACGCGTCAAGGAGGAATTTCGCGGATGTTCACTATCGTGGCGATGGAGCCGGTTGCAGCAAGGTTGAGAGAAACCCCACACCGCCCATCGGGAATCCACTACTTGTTCTAATTCTTATTCAATCGCCGCGCGCTCGATCCCACGCCATGCATCAAGCGACCTCATCATCGAGCTTCCATGCGTCGCAGTTGTCGGAAAAAGTCATCTTCCACCAAGTTACGCCTCAAGTACGAGCCGCCCATCTGCATCAGAAACAGCAAGACGGACCCGCCCAGACAGGCCCAGAACCATCCTTGGGATGCGTTGAGGGCACTCAACGCGACGATGACCACGCCCAGGCAACAACTCCCGCCCACGGTGACAGACAAGCTAAGCACACGCCCATAGCCCGCATCGACACGAGGCACAGGCACAAGCTCGGTTCCAACCAGGTTCAGCCGCACCTTTTGGGCGCCAGCTGAAGCAACCAGTTGCGCGCCCTGGCCATGCGTCACCATCTGCGCCGCGAGCGCCTGAAGCAAGAGCGCATTTACCGGCCCTGGTTTGCCGATCGCGCGATCGACATCATGCGCCGGCAGCTCCAGCCCTACATCCTTGATGGCGCCCAGCGTTGCATGACGGCCCCGGGACGGAAGATCACTCATCCATGCGTGCCGGATGCGCCGGCGCGGCGTCTGCTCCGAGGCCAGCAGCGTTTCCAGCGCGTCCGCCACGGAATCGGACGGCATCGCAATCGGGCGGAATAAGCGCGCCTGGGGCCGGACCGTTTCCTTGAGGCTCGCGGCTACGCATGGCGAGGTGAGCAACATCGCCACGGCGGCCTCCGACCAGGCCGGCTCCATGCCATCCGCATGCAGCTGGCAGGCCAGCAATAGCCGGAAATCGGACGTGCACTCCTCGTCGAACCACGTCTCGATATTTGCCTGCTTCGCATCGAACGGCATCCATCCGAACTGCACGAGATCGGGCAGGTTCAGTTTCTTCCAGACCGCTCGGAGCTCGGTCAGATCGTCCTTGTCGGCGGATTGCAGGATCACGTCGACCGTCTCGCTCGACGCATGACGCGCGAGGCGCGCCGCGAACGGGCTCACCAATTGCTCCAATACCACCGCGAGCCGCGATACACCTGTCGAACCTTCCGTATCCGGCAAAGGCAGGATTTTGCCGGGGTTCATCGGCGCGCTCCCCTCCAGGCCCAGCAGACGTTCGCCCAACTCGGGCTCGGGCGTCAACGCAATGCTATCGACGATCACCATGTGAGCTTGTGCCCATTGCCGCCATGCAGCCCGCTCGCTGCGACACAGGAAGTTCCACCAATCAACCCGCTCGATCCAATCCTCATAGCCGGAATAGATCGCTGAGCATACGACCCCCGATACCAGCAGAGGCAACAACAACGCGCGCACGAAGAAGGGTTCGGACATCACCGGTTTGCCCTGCTCCCAGTTGAATACCGTGATGAGCATGCCCGCAGTCTGAATGATCACTACGGCAAGCACACACCACCAGATCGAGGGCGGCTTGCCGTACTGATACTCCTCGACGCCCGAGAGGGTCCATGCTCTGCTCATGCGATTTTCATCCCCATGCTGCTGGCGATCACCTGGCTGCCGCACTGCGATCGGCACATGTGTACAGCCCATTTTCGGCCGCCTTCACTGTAACCCTCGGCGCATTCGATGATCGGGTTGTCACCGTGCTCCGGGCACGAGACGACGTCATGCAGCAGCGCCACCTTGCGGCCGTCAAGATCGAACGTCGATGAAGCGGTCTTTACGATGCCGCCGTGTGTCGTCGCATCGCCTACACAAATTGGGTTCTTCATGATGGTGTGGTGCATGTACGGTGATATGAATGGCGCGCCTCATTGAGGCACCAGAGGCGCATCCGGGTTGGTCGGTTTGATCGATGCATCGCAGGTGATTCGATCCTGGCCGGAGGGCGTAACGACACCAGATAAGTAATTCGGTCGTTTAGATGTAGAAAACGTTGAGCCGCGCACCCCGGGTGGATACGGCCTACTCAAATCAACCCCCGGAATCAGCGGATATTCCTTCACATAAGCGCTACCATTTTCATTACCATAATCGACCTGAGCAAAAAACAGCTTATCTTTCGTTGCAGCGAACGTATACCGCCTCGAGTCTTCAAATGAATAAAACTATGATCCGCGTAGACCTTCGTGGCGAAAGTCTTACCACCGTCTGTCGAATACCAAAACGGCACCACACAACCCTTTTTCACCATTTCCACAAACCAATCCATCCGGATAGGCCAGAGGTAAAACAATATTCTCACCGGCTGGATCGGCATTAATGATTCTCCCCTGGAAATTTTCAAACATGCCTCGCCCTAAAAATTTTCGAATTCCGCACGAGTGTCATTGTAGTGCGACTCCCCGTGATAACAATCGCGGTAACGCTCCAATGTGACAAAGCGGTGATTGTCAATCCGATAGATCACTTGGGGCTGCGAGTCATACGGCAACTCCTTGAGTGCTGAACTCATGAAATCTCCAAGCCCGAAGGCCGGACGCTGCGGACTCTGCGCGGTGCACCCTTGCATCAGGGCGAGCAGTGCGATTATGGTCATGGCGTTTATCATCAGCGTCTGCATTTCACCGAGGCACCAACGGCGCATCTGGGTTGGTCGGCTTGATCGATGTGTCGCACGTGATTCGATCCTGGCCAGAGGGCGTAACGACGCCATATAAGTAATTCGGTTGTTTAGATGTAGAAAAGGTTGATCCGTATATCCCTGATGGATACGGCTTGCTCAAATCGATCTCATGAACCAGCGGATACTCTTTCACATAAGCGCTGCCGGTTTCATTGCCATAGTCGACCCGGGCAACAAATAATTTATCCCTCGTTACCGCGACTGTATATCGCTTCGAATCCTCGAACGGATCAAAACTATGCCTCATATAGGCGAAGGCAGCGAAAGTCCTCCCCCTGTCCGTGGAATACAACAATCCAACGTCAACACCACGATCTGATGTTCCAAGATGGGGGGGCGCACCAGATGGAAAGGCCAGATTTTGCCCGGTTGGATCGGCGTTAATCAATCGCCCCTGGTAATCTTCGATACTTGCTCTGCCCAAACCCGTTTTTATACCAGCATGTGTATCGTTGTAATACGCTTGACCATAGTTACAGTCACGATAGTTCTCAAGCGTCACAAAACGATGATTATCAACTCTGTAGATGACCTGCGGTGGCGAATCATAAGGTAGCACCTTCGCACTAAGGAAATCACCCAATGAAAATACTTGTCGTTGTTGCACCACGCACCCTGACATTAGGGTTACCAGCACGATGATGACAATCGAGTACCTCATCACGTTCCCCCCTTCCATTGCTGTTGCCGAAGTTGTTCAGCTTCGGCTTTGCTTTGCTCCTCAGCCACCGTGTTCCAATCGATATAGGCCGGCTTTACAATGCTTTGGAGAGCGCAAATTTCAAAGTAATCGTCATAACCCTGCGTCCAGTCGGCAAATTTCATCAGACCAGTCCAGAACGCCGGTCTCTCATATGCATCACAAAAGCCGATCGGCAGATCGTAGGCTGCTACTCGGCGCATGAATGCCTGATTCCCAGGTAACGTGCTGTGATTGGTCGGCTCGGCGCGATAAGTATCGAGTCGTTGCAGCATTTCTTCCTGATTTTCCACTCGCGTCGTACGCTTGGATGTGTAAATTTCCTCGGAAGTAACTGTCTTCGACGGCTGAAAAATAGAGCGCATGTAGCGGTATTCAGAATCAGCGTATTGCCCTTGATTCGGATCGGTCAGATTCTTGTCCCACTTTCCCATCTCAGGCGCAATCCGGCGAGACATCTCGAAGTACTTCATTTCTTCCGGCGAGATCGGATTCGGCACCTGCTCGGCATTGATCGTCACGGTTTTGTCGGGATGCGGTACCGCCCACAGCTTCACGAGGGGCGTAAAAATTTTCCGGTTGCCGTTCCAAAAATCGGTCGACTTCGCTCCGGGCACAAGCATGTCGTCGGGAGTCGGCGGCAGCGTACCGAACTTCTTCTCGCCCGGCGCGTCGCCCACCGGCGTACCGCGCGCCAGCATGCGCTGCTTCACAGTATCACCCAACTCACGAAGCAATTTGTCATCCACGCCCTGCCAGCCGATACTTTGCAGCGGCACCGCGCCCATCACGCGATCATGCGGCGTGAAATACACATAAAGACGACCGTGATTGTCGCGCTCATGCACGCCAGACTTGCGCTGGTTGTCGGGTCGCCAGAAATCCATATCTTCCGACGCTCCGCACTGAAGCTGCATCATTCGCTCCTCGTCCATCTCGCGCTTGTCCTGCTTGATCCGATTGGCAATATTCCGGAAGGTGTTGACGCGCGCGTCGGGAGTCGGACGCTCCGAGCCGCAGGCCAGGGCATCCGTGACCTTGTCATCAAGGGCATACGGCGAATTCATTACGAACACTGCATCGGGCGCGCGTGTCTTGCATAAGGCGGTCGCCGCCAGCGCGATCATCGTCCCTTGGCTATGCGACATCACTGACACCGTATCGCGTGGACACTCGTTGCGAATCCGGTCAATCAAATCTGCCAGGCGTTGAGCCGCGTGCGCGTAATATGTGCGCGGAGGGGCGTCTTGCAATTGGCGATCAGCCTCTGTATTCAACGACTCCATGTCGAACTTGAGCACGTGACGCCTAAATCCCTCGTAGCTCCACAATTGCTGCAGATTGTTGGTGCCGTTCTGGAAAGGACCGCCCCCCCAATACCAGGGACCGTCTTCTCTGTTCGTGCAGTCTGGCCCCCACGCCCATAGATCAATGCCGCGCGGATTGCGCATTGGGATGCGCCATATGTACTCGTCGCCTTTTGCCGCACGATATCCCCAGTAAAAGCGGATCACCGGGGAATGCCCAGGCTTTGTGGGATCAATCTGACGAGGAATCGGACGGCCATCGGAACCTTCAACGATATACGAGTTCGCTTCGAGCTTCGTTTCTTCCGTGCGGCGCAAACGATCATTCAATCCGGCACACAACGCCTGCTCCGCCGCGTCATACCACTCCCCCGTGGAATTAACGCCATGCACAAAAATGATGACGCCGGGCATATGCGGTGGGATCCTGCATTCCGCCCGCACCTGGAAACTGCTCGGAGTGTGATACGACTCCCAATACGGTTGCCCCAGATGATCGCGCTTCATCGGCACGATGCGCGTTGCGGTGTCGTGCTGATAGGGTTTCTGCGCATCTGCCTCGCCGTCCATACCGTCCGGTTGGTTTGATTGGTCGGTCATTAATCAGGCATCCTTATTGTTCTGGAGCAGTAGCTTGAGCCCCCGCGCAACATCCTGCCGGCTCAACGAGGTCTCCCCCTTGTCGCTGGTAACGCCCTCGATAATCTGTCCACTAGCGAGCTGAATCTTGTACGGTCGGTTCGCGACTGGTCGACCGGTAACGTCGTCGCTGAGAATGAACCGCTCGTCATTCGCGACATCGATCTGGTTGAACTTCGGTAGCGGCAGCGACAGCGCACCCGGCCCTTCCTTCTGAATTTCGATGATCTTGAGGATCAGGCAGCCGGCCCCGCCAATCTCGACGTTATCGCCCTGCACCTTGATGTAGGCGGTGCCGCCACCGCCGAGCACGACCCCGTTGGCGGCATTGACCGTCGTGGTGCCGTCGGCACTGGTGATTCGCATGTCTTTTTGCGCAACCATTTCCATCGCGTCCGACTGCGCCTGGATTTGAACCTTGCCGCGCGCGGCATAGAGCTTGATGCCGAACTTGTGTGCAAACAGCGACAGCACCTCGCCTGCTGCGATAGCGACATTCCGAAGCGCATTCACGTTGAACCGCGACGACGTGCCGACGCTCACGTCCTTACCCGCCGACACCATCACCCGATCCGGCGTTGCCAGGCCTATGCCGTTCGGCGCGGACAGCGCAATCACGGCGGTCTTCAAGCTAGCGAGTTCGTCCTTCAGCCACGCGTTTTCCGACTTCAGGTCCGCGATCTCCGCATGCGCAACGGCCGCGGCATCGGTCAATCCCCGAGCCTGCGCCTGCGTCAACGCAAACTGGTTCGTCATCGGCCGCATGTCGGACGACGGTCCGATTGCCTTCTCCTGCCTGTCGGACGACACCAGCAGGCCACCACCCGCACGCACGTGCCCCCGATCGTCGGTGCGCAGTTCGAAGCCGTCGCCACGCAGTCGCTGGTCCCGGTCCACCGTATAGCCGAGATTGAGTTGCGTCTTGCCGTGCTCGGTCGCGACCTTGACGTGTTCCTTGCCCTCCCGGTCGTCCAACTCGACGGTGTTGTTCGAGCGCGTGCGGATCGTGTTGCGCGTGCCCCAGGGGTCGCCCGCGACAATCGGATCCGTGTGTTGAGCGGTATGCAGCACATGGCTGATGAACGGCAGATCCACGCAACCCCACAGGAAGCTCACGCCAACGACCGTCCCCTCGACGAGCCCGAAGTGAAAGCCGGTTTGGTTCGGACCCGCGAATGGCTTCGCCAGCCGCATCGGACAGCTTTGCAAACCGGGCGCCCGCGTGTCGCGATCCATATGGAGATCGACGATGTATTCGCCCTGCCCATCCAGATACGGGTCTTTCCAGCCGCCCGACGACGCGATCGTCCCGGTGATGACTCCGTCGATCCTGGGCCACGTTTCTTCCATCAACGGCATTCGATACTGGCGATCGGACGGAATCGCGTCGAACTTGACGTGATATGCCTTCTTCCGGGTCGCGCTACTCGTCACCCGCACCACAACCAGCCCGTGCCTTGCATCGGACAACTCCCGGTTAGACAGTTTCAGCACCGAGCCGGGCGTGAGATCCAGCATGTCGCACTCGCCGCGATACTCGACCTGTGCGGCCAGCGCGGCCTCGCGGCGCAGTTGCGCCTCCTCCTTCGCCTCGCTCTCGTTCTGGTTCGGCATCCCCCAGATATATGCTTCACCATACGTGGTGCGGTCATCCCGGATGGGGCTGACCGCCTCGATCGGATCCGAAATCGCCGTTTCGGTGTTGAACATGCGTACGACGTAGGTCGCGGGCACCGTCTTCGCGTGCATTTCGAGCGCGCTGACCGACTCGACGCCTCCAGTTTCCAGCCCGCTGTGCGGCCGGTACGCAACCGTCAGGCGCTCTGGATCGCGGCGGTAGTGCGCATAGTCGTCGCCGAAGCGCACCTGCTCGCAATGCTCGCCTTCCTCGCACACGAACCAGATACCCGAGCGTCTGCATAAGCGCGTAATGAACACCAGGTCTTCCTCGCCCCATTGCATCACGAAGCTGCGCTTGCGATAGGTGCGGTGCAGCTGAAATTCGAAGCGCGCGAAGATCTGGTTGAACTCATGCTCGCGCAGAATCTGCTCGATGATCTCGGGAACGGTCTTGTCCAGAAAGAACCGGCATTTGGCCGCATTGCGCAACAGCGCCAGACGCGATTCCAGCACGATCTCGTACAACGACTGGTCGCGGTTGGTCGCTTTGAGGGCGAACCCAGTTACCACGCCTTGCACGCGACGTGCGCTTTCAGGCTGGCTCCATCGGTCACGCGGCGGCGGCTGGATCACAAACGCACCTATCCGGTTCAGGAATTCGCTGCGTGACAGGTCATAACGAGGATGCGTGAACTGGATCGTGTACTTCGTCGGCTCTCCGATCCCGCGTACCCCATCGAACTCGTAGACATCCGCTAGCGCGGCGGCAGGCATGCCCTTGAGATCAAGGCTGTAGAACTGATGGATGTTGATGCCCGCGCGTGCGGGTGTATCGAAATTGGCCGTGCTCGGGATCAATCAATCCTCCGAAAACGTTTGCGGAATAGGCCGCGCGACTTTAACCGGGTAAGGGGCGAAGCCGCCATAGGACGAATCTGAAATTGGCAGGAACCGGGATTTGAAGCCGAATCCGCTAACGCGTCCCGATCGAGCAAAAATGGATTTGGCGTTTCCCTGCTACCGATTCGCTCGATTAAATCCACGCTGCTGTCGCATAGCTCTTCGCCGCGCGACATGCCCGATGCGCCCGACGGTCCAATCCAAATTGAGCGATGGCGGAAAGCTGACGTAGCCGATCGCTACCGCATTTCATTGCGGCCGCACCAGGCAGGAGTAGCCACGTCACGGCAGCTTCGCTTCCCTCCCGGACAGCGATCGTTCCACCCTTCTGACTCGAGCATTTACTCTAATTTGCGGCGTCGTACTTGTGATCGAAAGCCGTCCGCAAGACTGCACGACGCGCTGTTCCACAATTCGGGAAACACGCGGGCTCCGCCGGCGCCTTTTTCGTGCATCCACGCACCCGCCCCGGCCACCTCACTTCGTTTGACCACATAGTGCGACACCGCATGTGGCGGCGGCCGATCGCAAATCATGCGCGTACGCAATCGTCCAAGCCGTCTCCGCGCACCTCCCGTCGCAGCGACGAGCGACTCACGCATACGAACGGTAAGCGTCGCATTGCCACGTGCCGCGAACCGGTTCCCTTGCGGATTCGCGCCGCCTGCCGCAGCGCGCCACGTGCTACACGCCTGGCCGCACGCCCATGTCAGAACTGACAGCTATGGAAACTGGCAGCTGCCTGAACGGCACCGACGCCCTACGCTCGTCTGCGCTCGCGGCCCCACAAGGGCCGGGGGCTCCAGCAACGTCGTCTCTCCTAAAAAGGACTCCCGATGAAAAGGAACGCCTGGTTTGCCCTCCCCCTTCCGTCGCCTCGCCGCCTTGCGTGCGCGGTCCCGTTCGTGTTCGCCGCTGGCGCGGCGCATGCGACGACGGACTGGGTCGACACCCACACGAAGGCCTTTCTGACCGGCCCGCAATTGATGGCGCGCAGCGCGGCGCCGTCGCTCGAACTCGCGGCCGGCGAGACGACCGACGTCGTCATCAGCCTGAAGCTGCGCAACGCCGCACAGCTCAAGCAGCTCGCACACGACGTGAACCGGCCCGGCAACGCGCATTACCGCCAGTACCTCACGCACGAGCAGTTCCTCGCCAGCTACGCGCCGACCGAAGCGCAGGTGAATTCGGTCGTCGACTATCTGCGCAAGAGCGGCTTCGTGAACATCGAGGTCGCGCCGAACCGTCTGCTGGTGTCCGCGCGCGGCACGGCCGGCACGGTGAAGACCGCCTTCAACACGTCACTCGTGCACTTCCAGTACGCGGGCCGCTCGGGCTTCGCGAACGCATCGACCGCGCAGGTGCCGCATGCGCTCGGCGGCGTCGTCGGCTCGGTGCTGGGGCTGCAGAACGTCGCGCACGCACGGCCGATGCTGCGCATCGGCAACGTCGCGAAGCCGCAGGCGCTCGCAGCCGGCACGGCCACGGGCCACTATCCGAAGGAATTCCCGGGCCTCTACAACGCGACCGGCGTGCCGACCGCTGCCGGCGTGACCGTCGGCATCATCACGATCGGCGGCGTGTCGCAGACGCTGCAGGACCTGAAGCAGTTCACGTCGGCTAACGGCTACGGCACGGTCTCGACCCAGACCGTGAAAACCAACGGCACCGGCACGACCGGCAGCTACAGCGACGACCAGAGCGGCCAGGGCGAATGGGATCTCGACAGCCAGTCGATCGTCGGCTCGGCCGGCGGCCAGGTCGGCAAGCTGATGTTCTACATGGCGGACCTGAACGCGGCCGGCAATACCGGGCTCACGCAGGCGTTCAACCGCGCGGTGTCGGACAACACCGCTAAAGTGATCAACGTTTCGCTCGGCTGGTGCGAGACCGACGCGAACACGGACGGCACGATCGATGCCGAAGAGCAGATCTTCACGACGGCCGCCGCGCAAGGCCAGACGTTCTCGGTGTCGTCGGGCGACGAAGGCGTGTACGAGTGCAACAACCGCGGCTATCCGGACGGCGCGAACTACACGGTGTCGTGGCCGGCCGCGTCGCCGCACGTGCTCGCGATCGGCGGCACGACGCTGTACACCACGTCTGCGGGCGCGTTCTCGAACGAAACGGTATGGAACGAAGGCCTCGACGGCAACGGCAAGCTGTGGGCGACGGGCGGCGGCGTCAGCACGATCCTGCCGGCGCCGTCGTGGCAGTCGGGCAGCAACCGTCAGTTGCCCGACGTGTCGTTCGATGCCGCGCAAAGCACGGGCGCGTACATCTACAACTACGGCCAGTTGCAGCAGATCGGCGGCACGAGCCTCGCCGCGCCGATCTTCACGGGCTTCTGGGCACGGCTGCTCGCGGCGAACGGCACGGGCCTCGGCTTCCCGGCCGGCAAGTTCTACGCCGACATTCCGTCGAACCCGTCGCTCGTGCGCCATGACGTCGTGTCGGGAAACAACGGCTATCAGGGGTATGGCTATACCGCAGGCACCGGCTGGGATCTGACGACCGGCTTCGGCAGCCTGAACATCGCGAACCTCAACAAGCTGATCCAGACGGGCGGCTTCTGAGCGTGATGTGAACGCCGGTGCGCGCGGCAACGGCCTCGCGCGCGCCGGCTTGCGCATCGGATACCGCGCGGCTGTCCCGCCCGTGCCGCGTCACGACACCGCGCGTCGCGCGTTGCGTCCGCGCAGCCATTCGAGTGCCAGCAGCAGGCTCGTCGAGAAGATGATCAGGATCGTCGCGAGCGCGGCGATCGTCGGGCTGATGTTCTCGCGGATCCCGGTGAACATCTGGCGCGGCAGCGTCGTCTGGTCCGCGCCCGCGAGGAACAGCGTGACGACGACTTCGTCGAACGACGTCGCGAACGCGAACAGCGCGCCCGACATCACGCCCGGCGCGATCACCGGCAGCGTCACGCGGAAGAACGTCGTGACGGGATTCGCGCCGAGCGACAGGCTCGCACGCACCAGATTCTGGTTGAAGCCCTGCAGCGTGGCGGCGACCGTCGTCACGACGAACGGCACGCCGAGCGCCGCGTGCGCGGCGATCAGCCCCGTGTAGGTGTTCGCGAGCCCGAGCGGCGCGAAGAACAGGTACATGCCGACCCCGACCACGACGACGGGCACGATCATCGGCGACAGCAGCACGGCCATCAGGAGGCCCTTGCCGCGGAAGTCCGCCTTCGTGAGGCCGATCGCGGCGAGCGTGCCGAGCACGGTCGCGACGATCGTCGCCGACGGCGCGACGATGAAGCTGTTCTTCGCGGCCATCCGCCACTCGTCGGACGCGATCAGGTTCTCGTACCAGCGCGTCGAGAAGCCCGGGATCGGATAGACGAGGAACGTGCTCGAAGAAAATGACAGCGGCACGATCGCGAGCACCGGCAGGATCAGGTACAGCAGCGTCAGCACGACGAGCACGCGCAGCGCGACATACCACGCGCGTTCGACGAACGACATGTGCGGCGCGAACAGCGGCCTGGCGAGTTTCATGGTCGGCATCCCCTTCCCGTTTCGTTGCGTATTCCTGCCCGGGCGCTCAGCCGAGGCTCACGTTGGTGCGCGTGAAGCGCCCGTACACCGCATACAGCACGAGCGTCGCCGCGAGCAGCAGCCCGCCGAGCGCGCACGCCATGCCCCAGTTGATCGTCACGTTCGTGAAGTACGCGACGTAGTAGCTGACCATCTGGTCGTTCGGCCCGCCGAGCAGCGCAGGCGTGATGTAGTAGCCGATCGCGAGGATGAACACGAGCAGCGCGCCCGCGCCGACGCCCGGATAGGTCTGCGGCACGTACACGCGCCAGAACGCGGCGAACGGATGGCTGCCGAGCGATACGGCCGCACGCTGGTAGGTCGGCGGGATCGACTTCATCACGCTGTAGAGCGGCAGGATCATGAACGGCAGCAGGATGTGCGTCATCGAGATGTACACGCCGACGCGGTTGAACAGCAGCGTCAGCGGATGCGAGATCAGCCCGCTGCCGATCAGCGCCGTGTTGATCAGCCCCTCGCTTTGCAGGAGCACGATCCACGCGGCCACGCGCACCAGCACCGACGTCCAGAACGGGATCAGCACCAGGATCATCACGAGGTTCGCGCGACGCTCCGACAGCGTCGAGATCCAGTACGCGAGCGGGTAGCCGAGCAGCAGCGCGAACAGCGTGACCGCGACGCCGATCACGAACGTACGGCCGAAGATCGCGAGATAGATCGACTGGTCTGGATCGGCCGGCACGATCTGGCCGAAGCCGTCCTGCTTGTGGTCGAGCGCGGCGAGCAGGTAGAACGGCGACACGTGGCTGCCGTTCTTCGCGATCGCCTGCCAGTACGCAACGTCGCCCCAGCGCGAATCGAGGTCGAGCAGTTTCGTGCGTGTCTGCGCGGGTGTCAGCGCTGCGGCGCCGTCCTCGCCCTTCAGCGGCATCGCACGCGCCGTCTTCGCGACGAGCGAGCGGTAGCCGGGAATCTCGGTGTTCAGGCGCCGTGCGAGCGCGCCCATCGCCTCGCTGTCGGCGACCTTCGTCATGTCGGCCGCAAGCGCGACATACGCGGCGTCGGCCGGGGGCGCCTTGCGGTCCCAGCCCGACAGCGCGGCGATCGTGTTCGGCAGCGCGGTCGCGATCTCGGGGTTCTGCACCGCGCGCGTGAGCAGCGTGCCGATCGGCACGACGAAAATGAGCAACAGGAAGATCGCGAGCGGCGCGATCAACAGCAACGCCATCGTGCGCTTGCGGGCCTCGGCAGCCTTCAGTTCGCGCTTGAGCGCGGCTGTCGACGGCGAGGAAGGAGCGATCGTCATCGTGTTCAACGGTTCTCTCCGGCCGGGCTCGATCCGGCGGAATGCCGCGCGACGCGTTCGACGCGCCGCGCGGCAGGTTGCATCAGGACATCTGACGGACTATTACTTCGTCGCCCACGCGGCGAAGCGCTGCTCGAGCTCGTCGCTGTGGTCGGTCCAGAAGCCGATGTCCTCCAGCACCGCGTTCTTGCCGTTCGCCGGCGAGTTCGGCAGGTTCGCGAGCGTCTTCGCGTCGAGCGACTTGATCGCCGCGACGTTCGCCGGGCCGTACGCGATGTGCTGTGCATACCCTTGTTGCGGCTTCGGCGTCAGCGTGTACGCGATGTACTGCTCGGCCAGCGCCTTGTTCGGCGAGCCCTTCGGAATGGCCCAGTAGTCGAGGTCGTAGATGCTGCCGCTCCACACCACCTTCAGGTTCTTGCCTTCCTTCTGCGCGGCATCGATGCGGCCGTTGTACGCGGTCGACATCACGACGTCTCCGGCGACCAGGAACTGCGGCGGCTGCGCGCCCGCTTCCCACCACTGGATGTACGGCTTCAGTTCGTCGAGCTTCTTGAACGCGCGATCCTGGCCGGCCTTCGTGCCGAGCACCTTGTACACGTCCTTCGTCGGGACGCCGTCGGCCATCAGCGCGAACTCGAGGTTGTAGCGCGCGCCCTTGCGCATCCCGCGCTTGCCCGGGAATTTCTTCACGTTCCAGAAGTCGGCCCAGCCGGTCGGCGCGGTCTTCAGCTTGTCCGCGTTGTAGGACAGCGCGGTCGACCACACGAAGAAGCCGACGCCGCACACCTGCGGCGCTTCGGGAATCAGGTCGGACTTCTTCGCGATCTTCGACCAGTCGAGCTTCTCGTACAGCCCTTCGTCGCAGCCGCGGTTCAGGTCGCCCGATTCGACTTCGACCACGTCCCAGTTGACGTGCTTCGCCTCGACCATCGCCTTCACTTTCGCCTGCTCGCCGTTGTACTCGACGGCCGTGACCTTGTTGCCGGTCGCCTTCTCGAACGGCTGGTTGAATGCGGCCTTCTGCGCGTCACCGTTCGCGCCGCCGAAGTTGACGACCGTGAGTTCGGCCGCCGAGGCCGATGCGCCGACGACTGCAAGTGCCAGTGCGAGCGCGGTGCGACGCGCGGTAAAGCTTGCTCCGTTCATGATGGTTCCTCTCCTCTCGTGGTGGAAGTGGGCTTTGTTGTTGACGACGTGCTGCGGAAAAACAGGAAAACCTGCGTCAGGCGAACACGCGCAGGTGCTCGGGCGCGAATGCGAGCGACACCGGTGCGCCGGGCGAGAACGCGTCGAGCGCGCCCGTGCCGAGCGGCACCTTCACGAAGCATTCGTCCTGGCCCGGCAGCGCGCAGCGCATGCGCACGTGATCGCCGAAATAGATCAGGCTGCGCGCCTCGCCGGTCACGCGGTTGGCGGTGCCGTTTGCGTGACCGTTCGCCAGACTCATGCGTTCGGGGCGGATGCACGCGACGGCCGGCGCGCCTTCGGCCACGTCGCCGATGCGGCGCCCGACGAGCTGCGTGCCGTCGTCGAGCCGGAATTCGCAGAATTCGCCGTCGACGCGCGCAATGGTGCCGCGCAGCCGGTTGCTGTCGCCGATGAAGTTCGCGACGAATTCGTTGCACGGCGATTCGTACAGGCGGTCGACGGTATCGAGCTGCTGCACGATGCCCTTGTCGAACACGGCGACGCGATCGGACATCGTCAGCGCCTCGCCCTGGTCGTGCGTCACGTAGACGAAGGTCACGCCGAGCTTCTCGTGCAGCGCCTTCAGTTCGTATTGCATGTGTTCGCGCAACTGCTTGTCGAGCGCGCCGAGCGGCTCGTCCATCAGCACGAGCTTCGGCTCGAACACAAGCGCACGCGCGAGCGCGATACGCTGCTGCTGGCCGCCCGACAACTGCGCCGGATAGCGCTTCGCGAAGCGTTCCATCTGCACCATCTTCAGCGCATGCGCGACGCGCTCCGCGCGCTCGGCGGCCGACAGCTTGCGCACCGTCAGCGGATACGCGACGTTCTGCTCGACCGTCAGGTGCGGAAACAGCGCGTAGTTCTGGAACACCATGCCGATGTTGCGCTTGTGCGGCGGCACGGCATTCAGCAACTCGCCGTCGAGGCGGATCTCGCCGCCCGTCGGAAACTCGAAGCCCGCCAGCATCATCAGGCAGGTGGTCTTGCCCGAGCCGGACGGCCCGAGCAGCGTCAGGAATTCCCCTCGGTGGATATCGAGGTCGAGCGATTTGACGACCAGCGTCTCGCCGTCGTAGGTCTTCCGCACGCCGCGAAAGCTGACGATCACATCATCGGACTTCATCGTGGCTGTCCCCTTGCTGCGCGACAAATGTTTTTGAGATGCGAGCCACTATACGGCGCCCACGGTTCTATACTAGGGAACCATTTCAATATTCCAAGTAGAACCACTTTGGATACCGTGATCCTCGCCGACTGGCTCTCGGCCCGTCTCGATCGCAGCTCGTCCGAGCCGATGTACCGGCAACTGCTGCAACTGATGCAGCAAGCCATTCTCACCGGGGAATTGGGGCCAGGTACAAAGCTGCCGAGCTCGCGCACGCTGGCGGCCGACCTGTCGATCGCGCGCAATACCGTGCTGCACGTGTACGACCAGCTGACGGCTGAGGGCTACGTACTGACGACGACCGGCAGCGGCACCTATGTGGCCGACACCCGGCCGGACGCCGCCGCGATCCGCGTGCCGGGCGTCGCGCCGCCGCCGTCCGATGTCGGTGCGGCACTGCTGGCGGACGCGCAGGGCGGCCTGTCGATGCGCGGACGGCAACTGATCGAGCATGCGGGCGTGTCGCGGCGCCAGTGGGGCGCGTTCATGCCGGGCGTGCCGGACGTGTCGGAATTCCCGAGCCGCACCTGGAGCCGCCTGCAGGCGCGGCTGTGGAAGGAAGCGAATCCGGAGTTGCTGACCTATGCGCCGGGCGGCGGCTACCGGCCGCTGCGCCGCGCGCTCGCCGATTACCTGCGCGTCGCGCGCTCGGTCAAATGCTCGCCGGACCAGGTGATCATCACGACCGGCATCCATCAGTCGATCGATCTCGCGGTGCGCCTGCTGTCCGACATCGGCGATCGCGCGTGGGTCGAGGAACCGTGCTACTGGGGCGTGCGCAGCGTACTGCAGGCGACCGGCCTCACGCTCATGCCGGTGCCGGTCGACCAGGAAGGGCTCGATCCGCGTGCGAGCGACATGCGGCATCCGCCGCGGCTCGTGCTCGTCACGCCGTCGCACCAGTATCCGCTCGGGATGGTGATGAGCCTCGCGAGACGCCGGATGCTGCTCGAGTACGCGCGGCAACACCGCTGCTGGATCATCGAAGACGACTACGACAGCGAATTTCGCTACGGCAGCCGCCCGCTCGCGTCGCTGCAGGGGCTCGACGACAGCGGCCGCGTGATCTATGTCGGCAGCCTCGGCAAGATGCTGTTCCCGGGCCTGCGGATGGGCTACATGGTCGTGCCCGAGCATCTGGTCGACACGTTCCGCACCGGGCTGTCGGAGCTGTATCGGGAGGGTCAGCTGATGCAGCAGGCCGTGCTCGCCGAATTCATCATGGACGGGCACCTGACTTCGCACGTCAGGCGGATGCGCACGCTGTATTGCGAGCGCCGGCAACTGCTGATCGACGCGATCCATGCGCGCTTCGGCGACGCGCTGCCCGTGATGGGCGACGAGGCCGGCCTGCATCTGGTGCTCGGCCTGCCCGACACGTGCGACGATCACGCGGTCACGCAAAGCGCATTCGACGCAGGCGTGATCGTGCGCCCGCTGACCAGCTACTACAGCAGCCCGGACACCGCGCAGCGCGGGCTGCTGCTCGGCTATGCGTGCGTCGCGCACGAAGGCATCAGCCCCGCGTTCAACACGCTCGCAGCCACCATCGAACGGCATCTGCCACGGCACTTCACGCGCGCGGCATGACCGCTTGCGTCATTGCGCGGCACCCGCGCCGCGATCGAGCGACGCCGCGCGCACCGCTTCGCCGGGCTTCGTGAACATGCGCTGCCGCAGCGCGGCGATCTGCGCATCGCGATCCTGCGGCGACAGCCCCGCCGCGTCGATCTGCGCGCGCTGCGCCGCATAGTCGGCGTAGCGGCTCTGCCACGACGCGTCGTCCTGCTGCATCTGCGCGACGCGCGCTGCGGCTTCGGGGCCCAGTGTCTGGGCCAGTTGCGCGCGCATCGCGTCGGGCATCGCCCTGCTCTTCTGCAACTGCGCGATCTCGTCGATCGCGGCCTGCTGCCGGTCGGCCTTCTCCCGTGCCGCGCGTTCGTCGGCCGGCATCTGCTGCGCGAGCGCCGCGAGCCGCTCCGCCTTCTGCGCATCCGTCAGCGTTCGGTCCTGCGCAATCTTCAGCCTTGCAAGATCGTAGCGCTGCCGCCACTGCTCGGCGCCGAAGAACGGCTGGCTCCAGTCGCCGAGCGTCCGGTACGCGATCGACGCGCGCTGGTCGAGCGCGAGTTGCAGCGCGCCGACGTCGGACTTGTCGACCGCGCCCGCGTTCGGCAGCTTCGCGAGCGCGTCGAGATACGCACGGTATCGATGCCAGACGTCGAGTGCCTCGGGCTGCGCCACCGTGCCGTCGAGCTGCGCGGCGATCTCGTGCACGACGAGCGCATCGAGCGCGGTCGCGCTCAGGTCGCTCTGCGCGGCCAGGCAGTAGTCGAAGAAATCGCGCACCGCGCGCGACTTCGCGAGATGGCTGCCGGTATCGAGCGGCAGCCGCGGTGCGCTGGAACCGGCAAGCGACGACGGTAAACCCGCGCTCGCCGGCAACGCGGCCGGCGGCGGTGCGGCGCTCACGCCGCCGAGCGCCGCAGCGTCGGTCGACGTGGGCGCCGCGTCGGCACCGCGATGCGACGCCGCACCGCTCCAGATCGCGACGCCGGCGATCGCCGCCAGCCCTGCCGCACCGTAGATCGCGACGCGCCGCGCGAGCGGCGCGCGTCCTTCACGTGCCGTCATCGATCACACGCCCGCGAGCTTCAGCCGGTTCGCATGCGTGCGGATCACCGCGACCGGGTCTTCAGCATACGCACCACGCACGCCGAGCAACTGGTTGATCTCGTCGAGATGGTTCCACTTGTAGTTCGTGCTCAGTACCTTCCCGTACAGTGCGCTGCACTTCGACACGAGCCCGTCGTTCTGGCCCGAGCCGCGATTGATCATCACCGTGCCGGTGCCTAGCAACGCGAGCGTCGACAGGTCGAGCGCGTTCGCCGGGTCGATCAGCGGAAGCGTGCTGGTGTCCGCGGCACCGGTGACGCCGAATGCGGAAACAGTCGGCTGGATCGCCGTGCCGGCCCACGAATACAGCAGGTGCGTATTGCCGCCGACGGTCTCCGTCGGCGCGCCCGTCTGGCAACTGCCCGGCGCGCCGAGGCCCGCACTCGGATAGTTCTGGTTGTACGTGGCGGCCTGGGAAGTCGTCAGCGTCTTCAGTGCGGCAAGTGCGTCCTGGTTCGTGTTGTTGTTGCTGCTCGTCAGGATGCCGAACACATGGACGAACGCAGCGATCACGGACGACGACAGGCCGGTCGGGTCGTAGGCGAGCACGCTCTGCACGAAATCGGCGAACTCCGAGCCGCGATGCGGCGTGCCGATCGTCGTCACCGATGCGACGAGATCGGGCGCGACGGCCGCGACATAGCGCGACGTGAGGCCACCCTGGCTGTGACCGACCAGGTTGACCTTGGTCGCACCGGTCGCGGCGAGCACCGTCTTCACGTAAGAGAGCAGCTGTTCGCCGCGTCCGTTCGGGCCGTCGTCGCTCTGGAACCCCGACAGGTTCGCGACGTAGACCGTCGCACCGTGCTGCTGAAGGTCCTCCTGGATGCCGTACCAGTACTCGAGCACGCCGGCGTACTTGTCGGTGCCGGTGAGCCCGTGCACGAGGATGATCGGATAACGCGTCGCCGCGTAGTTGTCCGCCGGCGCGGTTGCCGCCATCGCCGCGTGCGTCGTCGCGAGCGTCATCACCGCGGTCGCCCCCGCGAACGGCGCGACGCTCATCGCGCATGCCACTGCCCCTGCCACCACCCTGGAACGCATCGATCTGGCCATGCATGTTCTCCTGATTATTGTGCTGCCGGTGCGAATGAGATCGGATCGACGCGCACGGTATGGCGCTGACAGCCGCAAGCACCGTGTGCGTCGAATGCGGGAGTGAAGCACGAGTCGCGAACGTTTGCGCCCTGACTAGATACGGTTCTCTAATCGGTTGACGCGCCCCGCCCATTCGAGCGGGGGCCGCGTTCAGGCGCGCGCATGCTGCATCGCACACGCGCCGCGCGTTACAGCTTCGTGCTCACGCGCACCCATGCCGTTCGGCCGGGCTCCATCACCGGCGCGTTCGCCGGATAACCGAAGCCCGCGTTGCCAGCGAGGTTCAGGTGCTCGGCATAGGCCTTGTCCAGCACGTTGTCGACGCCGACCGAGATCTGCACTTTCTTGCCAACGTTGTACTGCGCATGCAGCGACAGCACGCCGAACCCGGCGCTCGGGCCGAAGTCCTTGCCGACCACGTTGCCCTCGTTCAGTGCATAGCGATGCTGCGGCGCAACGACCCGCCACAAGCCGCCGGCCGACCATGCGCCGCGCGTGTATTCGAGTCCGAAGCGCGCCTCGAGCGGCGGCATCTGCGGCAACGGATCGCCGCTCGTCGCGTTGCGCCCCCACGCATAGGCGAGCGACGTCTCGACGCGCAGCGGCGCGACCAGCCGCCACGACACGCCGGCTTCGCCGCCCATGACCTGCGCGTTGACGTTGGTCGCCTGCGTGGTCGGGCCCATCATCCCGGCCGCGTAGTCGAACAGGATGTAGTCCTGCACATAGCCTGCGTAGGCCGACACCCATGCATCGAACCGGTCGCTCCTGTACTGCGCGCCAATGTCGAGCTGCGTGGTCCTCTCCGGCTGCACCGCCGAGAACGCGTTGATCGACCCTGCCGGCCCGCGCTTCGCGGAGAACAGCTCCCAGTAGTCCGGATAGCGTTGCGCATGACCGATCCCCGCGTACCACGTGACCGGCAGCAACGCGAGATCGCGCTCGTAGCGCACGAAGCCGCTCGGCAGCACGCGCGCGCGATCGTCGTCGAAAGTCGGATTCGGCTTGCTCGCCATCATCCCGCTCGTCGTCGCACGCTTGTCGCGGGCACTTGCGTAATCGACCCGCGCGCCGCCGATCACGCGCGACGCATCGCTCGCGTACCACGTCAGTTCGCCGAACGCGCCTGCATTCCACATCGTCGCCTGCGCGTTCCACGGCTGGTCGCCGTAGTTCTGCCGCCCCATCGCCGAGCGCGCGTCGAGCCGGTTCGACTGCGTGTCGACACCGGTGACGAGCTTGAAGTCGTCGCCGAAGCGGAACGTCGCGGCGACCCGCGCGCCGAGCGTGCGGCGCCGCACCTCGGATGCCATCCGCATCGGCATGCGGCCGGTCGGGTCGGGCTGCCGCAACGTATAGTTGTCCATCACGTGATCGGCTTCGTTGTAGTACACGCGCGCCTCGATCCGGTCGAGCACGTCGCCGAGATGCCGCTTGTCGAACGACAGGCCGAACGTCTCGCGGCGAAAATGCGCGCCGTCCATCCCACGCCCGGCGTAGCGCGCATAACCGTCACCGGCGCCCACCGTCAGTTCGACGCGCGTGTGATCGTCGGGCGTCCAGCCGAGCGCCGCGTCGGCGTTCCACTTGTCCCATTGCGACGGCACGGTATTGCCGTTGCCGTCCTTGTAGTCCTGTGCATGCGCGTGGTTCGCGATCACACGGCCATAGACGTCCGGCGTGCCGGCCGTCACGTCGACGTTCTGGTCGTTGCGGCCGTACGACCCGCCGACCACGCTGCCGTCGAAACGCATGCCGGGGCGCTCGAAACGTGGCGTCACGCGCTCGAACAGCACGGTGCCGGCGGATGCGCCGGGGCCGTACAGCACGGTCTGCGGGCCCTTCACGACCGTGACCTTGTCGTAGCTTTCCGGCGCGATATACGAGGTCGGCGCGTCCATCCGGTTCGGGCACGCGCCGAGCGTCGGCATCCCGTTCGCGAGAATGTTCAACCGTGATCCGAACATCCCGCGCAGCACGGGGTCGCCGTTCGTCCCGCCGCTGCGGATCGACGTGAAGCCGGGAATCGTCTTCAGGTAGTCCGCGCCGTCGCTCGCCGGCAGCGGCTGGCGCGGCGTCTTCGGATCCGTGACGACGACGAGCGGCGTCGTCAGCGGCGATGCGACGACTTCGACGGGCGGCAGCAGCGCGGCCGCGTCGTCCGTCGGCGCACCGGCCGCCCGCGCGGATTCGGCCGAGGCAGCCGCCGCGGTCATCGCGCTGACGGCCAGCGCGGGAACGGTGAGTTTCAGCATGCGCGGCACGCGCCGCACACGGGAATGGCGCGACGCCCTCGGCGTGCGCAAAGAGAGAATGGTCATGATCGAAAGCCCGAGTGACGCCCTCCGCGCGGCCTCGATAGACCGCACGGATATCGGCGATGAATGAAACGGAAGACAGCGCGTCAGGCGCGCTCGGGCGGTGCGCGTGGATACGCGCGCGGATAGCGGTCGGCGCGCGCCGCGACGACATGCGGCGCGGCGGCGGAAACGTCATGGACCGGGACTGGGGTGAACGATGCGGCGACCGCGCCGCCGATCGCGGGACTATGCGCGAAAAAGCCGCAATAGCCGCACGCATCGAGATGCAGTGCGAGATCGTGCGCATGGCCGGCATCGGGCGCACGATGCGCGCCATGCTCGGTACTGCAGACAATCGCGTCGGGCGTTGCCGCGTGTGCGATGCGCCACTGCGACACCATCGGCGCCGCGATCGCGAGCCAGATCGCGAACACGCCGAGCCAGGCGGTCAGGTGACGATGTCGGTGCAGCATGCGCGGCGACGCGTAAGCGGAATGTAAAAACAGCCGAGATGGTACAGAATGTTCGCCGCGATGGCCAGTCGCGTATCGCGGTAAACGGACCGGGGGCGCATGGTTGTCAACGCAACCATGCGCCCCCGGCAGCTGCGCGCCTTCAGCGCGCGGCGATCATGGCGCCATGCGTCGCAGCACGTCGTCGCGCCGGACGAAGTGGTGGTAAAGCGCGGCCAGCGCATGCAGGCCGATCACGAAGTAGAACGCGTTGCCGATCAGTTCGTGCGCTTCCTTGATCGTCGGTCGCAGCGCCGTGTCCGGGCCGAACAACGTGAACGACACGCCGATCCAGTCGAGCGACACGGGCTTGCCGCCCATGTTGATCATCATGATACCGAGCAGCGGCTGGGCGATGATGAATACATACAGCGCGAAATGCGCGAGCTTCGACAGCCACTTCAGGATGGTCGCCTGCGGAATGGGCTCCGGCACACGGCTGATCATCCGCCACAACACGCGCAGCACCGAGAGCACCAGCACGAACGTGCCTGCCAGGTAGTGGACGTTCGACCACAACACGCGACTGTCGCTGCCTTTCGGTCCGCGAATCTCGATGGCCAGGTAGGCCAGCGCCACCAGCAGGAAGACGGCCCAGTGGAAGAAGATCGCAGGCGAGCTGTAGCGCGTCTGTTTCGCGAGGATGTTTTTCATGCGGTGCTCATGTTTCTCGTGTGGTATGCGGGGCAGGCACGTGCCGCGGCTGGCCGGTACCCGGCAGCTGCCCCGATTGTAGCTTCACGTGCGGCCGGCATTGCGCGACCGGATCAAATATCCGAAGAATCCGCACAGCCCTGCACCACGGCGCCGTCATATGGAAAATCCGCATCGCGTGCGCCGGCGGCTGTGGCACGATGAAGCTTTGGTGCGACGTTGCGCGGGCATCATGAGCAAAGCGTTCTTCGTTGCGGCCTACCGGCTGATCGCCGCGTTGCTCGCGGTATCCACCACGCTGCACAGCGTCGCCGACTACTGGGGCATGCCGACCTTTCATCTCGGCAACTATCTCAGCTACTTCACGCAATTGAGCAGCCTTTATGCGGCCGCGATGCTGGTCGCGGGGCTGTCGCGCATCACGCGCCCCGGCTCGGCCCGCTACGAATCGATGCGCGGCGCCGCCGTGCTCTACGTACTGATCACCGCGATCGTCTACGAACTGCTGCTCGCACGGCTCGATGCGCTGCGCCACATCACGCCGGCCCTCAA
Source organism: Burkholderia sp. 10_S31 (assembly GCF_056930375.1). Taxonomy (NCBI): domain Bacteria; kingdom Pseudomonadati; phylum Pseudomonadota; class Betaproteobacteria; order Burkholderiales; family Burkholderiaceae; genus Burkholderia; species Burkholderia sp. 10_S31. The sequence goes on along the minus strand of NZ_JBXOWK010000001.1, from coordinate 1,206,725 downwards.
CAACTGGGTCCTGCACCGGATCGTGCCGCTCGTGGTGCTGTGCGACTGGCTGTACGTGGAGCCGCGCTCGCCGATCCCGTGGCGCAGCGCGTTCGCGTGGCTGGGCTTTCCGGTCGTCTATCTCGGCTATACGCTCGTACGCGGCGCGGTGGAGAACTGGTATCCCTATCCATTCGTCGATCCGCGGCCGCACGGGTACCTGCCGGTCGCAATCCAGTGTTCGCTGATCGCGCTCGGCGCGGCAGGGCTCGCGCTCGGCATTCGCTGGCTCGGCAATCATGCGAGGCAGTCCGGCACCGCGGCGCTCAAGGAAGGTTGAAGGCGGGAACGTGTGCGCCATCAGGCGCACACGCCGTGACGCGGCGGTGCGTCAGCCGCCGTTGCGCGGCAGGAAGTTCAGCGGATCGACGACCTTGCCGTTCTGACGGACTTCGAACTCGAACGTCGCGCGGCCGCTCGCGTCGGTGCCCATCTCGGCGACCGGCTGGCCCGCACGCACCGCATCGCCTTCGTTGACGAGCAGCTTGCCGTTGTGCCCGTAAGCCGTGATGAGCCCGTTGTCGTGCTTCAGGATCACGAGCGGGCCGTACGCCTTGACGCCGGCCCCGGCGTAGACCACCCGCCCGTTTGCCGCTGCCCGCACCGAATGGTCGGGGCCCGACGCGGCGATCACGATGCCGCGCGTCTTGCCGGCCAAGAACGGCGTCGCGACGATGCCCGTGGCCGGCCATGCGAGCGAGCCGGGTTGCGCGGCCGCGGCGGGCGGCTGCCCGAGCGACGTCGCGGCAGGCGGCGGCGCGACGCGCAGCACCTGGCCGGGCGACACGGCGTCATTGGGTGACATGTGGTTCCAGCTGGCCACGTCCTGCACGCGCTGCCCGTAGGCGGCGGCGATGCCGGCGAGCGTGTCGCCCGGATTCACGCGGTAATAGCCGGCGATCACGCCGGGCGTCGCGGCCGACCTTGGCGTCGACGGGCGCACCGGCTGCCAGCTGTCGGTCCACGGCGTCATCGTACAGCCCGTCAGCGCGGCGGCCGCGACGACGAACGCCGCCTGCGGCAACCAGCGCGCGAGCGCCTCGTGGATCGGAATCGTTTTTCTCAAGGGTCCTCCCGGATTTGCGTCGTCGCGCCGCCCACCGCCCTCCGGCGCGCGACGCACGATGTCCGGCCGGACGGCCGGACCAACCAGTATCCGACCGCTCTCGCGGCCGTCAGTTTCCACAGCGGAACGTCGATGCGAACGGGCTCACCGGCCCCTTTTTCGCACCTTTTTCACGTCGTCCCGGTCGTCAAAGATACCATTTGTCGCGGTCAGGGCCGCGACAGGCGCCCGATCCCGCAACAATCTTGCGGTGCCGCTGACGGGTGCCGGCGGGCCGCAAGCCGCGCCGCGCGGGCGTCCGGCCGACTTCCGGCCGGCCGTACCGATGCAGCCGGCCGTATCGCGCCAACGACCGCCCTGCTGCCAGCCGCCTCCTATACTCGAAGATGCACCGCACGATCCAGCGATAACGAGGAGATAAAAAATGAACAATGCGACCTTTCTGTCCGTGCAGCTCAACGCCGAGGATTTCGCCGGTTCCAGCGGCCTCGTCGAGTTGCTCAACCGGCACCTGCTGTTCGCGACCGACGTCGCCGAAGCCGCGGACGCCCTCGTCCAGCTCGCGAGCATCGCGCACCTGAGCGGCGCCACCCGGCACAGCGTCGAGCTGCCGGTGCTCGCGATCGAACGGCTGCGCGACGCGCTCGACACGCTGAGCGGCTACGACGAGGCGTGGCTGCAGGCGCTGGAGCCGACCGACGCGCTGTTCCGGGACATCGGCCGCGGCCCGCGGCCGCTGCATTGACGCGGCGGAAGCCGCCAATGAAAACAGCCCGTCGTTCCGTGATGCGGAACGACGGGCTGCGTGTACTGCGCGGGGTCGGATCAGGCCGCGTATGCGGCCCGTGATCGAGAACGATTAACGACCCTTGTAGATCGGTGCGCCATCCGACACGCGCTTCACTTGCCAGCCGGTCTTGGCGACTGCCGGGGCACCCGACTCTTGCTGGGCGACCGGTTGCGCGCCGTAGCCGCTCGTGTCGGCAGCGGCGAGGTTTTGTTGCGGGTTCACACGGGCTTCAGCTGCCTGGATGCCTGCCGGGTAGTCGGTACGGTCGCTGCCCAGCTTGTAGCCAGCCTGTTGCAGGGTGGCCAGTTCGGCCTTCACCTGCGCACGGGTGACGGGCGCGTTCTGTTGGGCAAACGACACGGCGGGAACGGCGAGAACGGCAGCTGCAGCGAACGTTGCGATCAGCGATTTCATGATTACCTCCGGGATTTTTTTTGCTCCGCCGCACACACCATGTCTGCAGCGATGGAACAAAGTTTAGTCCCGAGATCACCTAGGGAAAACCATGAAAGAACGAAAACACTGTTTCCGCGGAGCCAACAATTCCGGAATCCGGAAACGAAAAACCCTACTTAAAGAATAGAATTTCGCAACAATGCCGCCTCGCCGGCCGGTTACGACCAGTTCGCGTGGAAGCTGCCCGGCTTGTCGGTACGCTCGAACGTGTGCGCGCCGAAGAAGTCTCGCTGCGCCTGCACGAGGTTCGCCGGCAGACGCTCGGAACGGTAGCTGTCGAAGTATGCGACCGCCGACGCGAACGCCGGCACCGGCACGCCTGCCTTCACCGCGGCCACCACGACGTCGCGCAGCGATGCCTGGTAGTTCGCGGCGATGTCCTTGAAGTACGGGTCGAGCAGCAGGTTTGCGAGCGCTGGATCCTTCGCGTACGCGTCCGTGATCTTCTGCAGGAAACGCGCGCGGATGATGCAGCCCGCGCGGAAGATCTTCGCGATCGTCCCGAGATCGAGACTCCAGCCGTACTCTTCGGACGCCATGCGCAACTGCGCGAAGCCCTGCGCGTACGAGATCACCTTGCTCAGGTACAGCGCGCGGCGCACCGCTTCGATGAACGCGGCACGATCGCCGTCGAACGGCGCGGCGGCCGGGCCCGACAGGATCTTGCTGGCCGCGACGCGCTCGGTCTTCAGCGACGACAGCACGCGTGCGAACACCGACTCGGTGATGAGCGGCAGCGGCACGCCCAGATCCAGCGCGTTCTGGCTCGTCCACTTGCCGGTGCCCTTCTGCGCGGCGCGATCGAGGATCACGTCGACGAGGTGCTTGCCGGTCTCGTCGTCCTTCTTGCCGAAGATCTTCGACGTGATCTCGATCAGGTAGCTGTCGAGCTCGCCCTGATTCCACTCGGTGTATACCGCGCCGAGTTCGTCGTTGGTCAGGCCCGCGACGTCCTTCAGCACCGCATAGCTCTCGGCGATCAGCTGCATGTCGCCGTATTCGATCCCGTTGTGGACCATCTTCACGTAGTGGCCGGCACCGTCGGGGCCCATGTACGCGACGCACGGCTCGCCGTCCGACGGCGCCTTCGCGGCGATCTGCTTGAGGATCGGCTCGACCAGGTCGTACGCGTCACGCTGGCCGCCGGGCATGATCGACGGGCCGCGCAACGCGCCCTCTTCGCCGCCCGACACGCCGGTGCCGATGAAGTGCAGGCCCGATTGCGCGAGTTCCTGGTTGCGGCGGATCGTGTCGGTGAAATGCGTATTGCCGCCGTCGATCAGCACGTCGCCCTTCTCGAGCAGCGGCTTGAGCGATGCGATCGTCGCATCGGTCGCTTCGCCGGCCTTCACCATCATCAGGATCCGGCGCGGCGTTTCGAGCGACGCGACGAACTCCTCGAGCGTATAGGTCGGCACCAGATTGCGGCCGGGGAATTCGGCGATCAGTTCGTCGGTTTTCTCGCGGCTGCGGTTGTACACCGACACCGCGTAACCGCGGCTCTCGATATTGAGTGCGAGATTGCGGCCCATCACCGCGAGCCCGATCACACCGATTGCTTGTTTGCCCATTAGTCAATTCTCCGGAAAAAACAGGGCGCGACCCGAGCCGGGCCGCGCGCACAGGCGAAAGGATAGTGGAAACCCGGCCGCGATGCGCGCGGGCGTGTCATTGCTCCGCGTGCGGCAGGCGCCGGAACACGACGCTCAGGTTGTTGGCCGGCATCTCGACCACTTCGATGCAGTCGAGCCCGCGGTCGAGGCCCAGCGCGACGACCGCTTCGAGATCGCGCACGCCCCATGACGGGTCGCGGCTGCGCAATTGCTGGTCGAAGGCTTCGTTGGACGGCGCCGTGTGCCGGCCTGCGCGGCGGTACGGGCCGTACAGGAACAGCACGCCGCCCGGTCGCAGCACGCGCGACGCGCCGTCGAACAGCGCGTCGGTGCATGCCCACGGCGAGATATGAATCATGTTGATGCAGACGATCGCATCGAGTGCCGCGGCCGGCCACGATGCGTCGCGCACGTCGAACGCCAGCGGCTCGGCCAGGTTCGCGAGGCCGGCATGCGCGACCCACGCGGAAATCGAGCGGCGTGCATGCGCGTCGGGATCGCTCGGCTGCCAGTGCAGGCCCGGCAGCGCCTGCGCGAAATGGACCGCGTGCTGCCCGGTGCCGCTCGCGATCTCGAGCACGCTGCCGCTGGCCGGCAGCACGCGGCGCAGCACGTCGAGGATCGGTCCGCGATTGCGCTCGGCCGCGGGCGCCGACAGCCGCGCGGACGGATCGGGCGAAGGTATCGTGCCGGTCAAGATGCAAGCTCCGTCGTGTTGCCGCGAAGACCCAGCCGTGCGGTGAGCGCATCGAGCGCGGGTGCGCACGGCGCCTCGACCTTCAGCGTCAGCATCGGATCGGCGCGCGTATGGCCGAGATTGAGTGCCGCGACCGGCTTGTGCTGCGCCTGGGCCCACACGCAGAAACGGTAGCCGGAATACACCATCAGCGACGAGCCGACGACCAGCAGCGCATCGGCCGCATCGAGCGCCTGCGACGCCAGCGCGACGCGTTCGCGCGGCACGTTCTCGCCGAAGAACACCACGGCCGGCTTCAGCAGCCCGCCGCAGGCCGGGCAGGCCGGAATGCGGAACGTGTCGAGCGCGGCCCATTCGAGATGCGCGTCGCCGTCGGCGGCCGGCTCCGCCTGCGCGCCCAGCAGTTCGGGGTTATCCGTTTCGAGCACGGCCTGGATCGTCGCGCGTGCGTGATGCGCGCCGCAATCGAGGCACGTGACGCCGTTGATGCCGCCATGCAGTTCGATCACGTCGTCGCTGCCCGCGCGCTGATGCAGGCCGTCGACGTTCTGCGTGACGAGGCGCTCGATCCGGCCGGTGCCGCCGAGCCGCGCAAGCGCGACGTGCGAGCGGTTCGGCTGCGCATGGCCGACCACGGGCCAGCCGATCATGCTGCGCGCCCAGTAGCGTCGGCGCGCCGCGTCGGAGCCGAGGAATTCGTGCAGCTGGATCGGCGGCGAGCGCATCCATTGGCCGTTGCGGTCGCGATAGCCGGGAATGCCGGAATCGGTGCTGATGCCCGCACCGGTCAGCACGAGCAGCCGCGGATGGCGCTCGACGAACGTGTGCAGCGCATCGAGCGCGGCCGGATCGATGCCGGCGGATGAGGAGTCGTGCAAGGCGGTGTCGTTCATGTTGGCGGCGTGTGATCGGGCGCGGTGGCAGTCGTGCGGCCACACGGGCGGCCAGCGCGCCAGCACATGATACAGAACGCCGGGCGATCGGGCCGGCGGTCCGCACGCGATATCGGCGCAGCAAAAAAAGACGCCCATCGACCACATGGCGATGGGCGCTTCAACAATTGATCCATCGGGGTAGTGGATCAACTGACAGCACAATGTCGTCGGATCCGCCGCGGCGCGGCCGGCGGACCTTTCCCCTGGACTACACCTTCGAATTGCGGGTATCGCGCGGATCGCCGCGCCGCCGGCCTGCCCGTCCGGGCCGGCCAAGGTTCGTCCGAGCGCCGCGCTGCACCGCGTGCGGCACGCACACGCATGCGTCGCGTGCGGCGTGCGCGCGCTTCGCGCGTCGGCCTGACGATCCGGAAGTCATGGTTGTCCATCTGCGTGCACCTGCAGTTCATCCCCGACGGCCGACCGACACCGGCCGGCCTCGTGCGTCACGCCTGCACGTCGTCGTTCAGAACGAACCCGCTTTGTTCGGATGGAACGGAAAGCCGCGCACTCATGTCACCGCAATCAGCGGCGAAGCGAATTCACAGGCAGGTCGGCGATTCATATTTGCAACACGATACGTTGCGATTCGGTCTGTTCTCATTCTCTTGTCCCCGTCCTCGATGCGTCCGACCCACTGAAGCGATTGCCTGATTCCTGCTGCGGCGGCGATCGCGCTCACGGCGCATACAGACATGCAAGGAGCGCACCATGCTTCGCAGGGCAAGGCCACACGGGCCGGGAAACGGCCCTGACCCGAATCGCGCGGCGAAGGACCCGCGTGAATGTTTCGAAAGTGAAACGACGGGAAACGGCTCGCGCGATCGACGGCGGCTGGCCGCGACGCCGGTGTTGCACGAATGTGACGCGTGCGGCGGCGGTACGTTGGCGCATGCTCGACGCCGACGATCCGCTTACAATCGCCCGACGCTGGCCGTGCAAGCATGCAGTTCGAACGCACTCGTCGAGCCTGCGCGTGCTGCCCGCGCACCTCGATCGCCGTCTCGTGCCTTGCCCGATGGCGGAGGACGCCGATCATGCCGGCCCGCCGATTTTGCCGTCCATTGCTTGCCGTGCGCCGCAAGCATCGCGCAGACACGTTAGCATCCGGACACGGTACGGCGCCCGCCCGCTTCGCCCCGTCTTCAAGGAATGGACATGACCCTGCCCGCCTCCGACCACGCCGACGTCGCGCATCGCGTCTTCTCGGCCGAGCGACTGTCGATCGGCCTGACGTTGCCGCTGCTGCGCAGCGGCCGCACCGTCGCGGATTTCAACGAGCAGCTCGAGCTCGCGGCGCTGGCCGATTCGCTTGGCTTTCGCGCGCTATGGATTCGCGACGTGCCGCTGAACAGCGCCGACTATCCGGACCCGGTCGGGCATCTCGACCCGTGGGTGCTGCTCGGCGCGCTCGCGTCGCGCACGCGCCGGATCGCGCTCGCGAGCGGCGCGATCGTGCTGCCGCTGCGTCACCCGCTGCATATCGCGAAAGGCGCGCTGTCGGTCGCGACGCTGTCCGGCGGGCGCTTCATCCTCGGCCTCGGCTCCGGCGACCGGCCGCCCGAATATGCGGCGTTCGGTGTCGATGCGCAAACGCGGCGCGACCGGTATCGCCGGCATTGGGAGATCGTCGCGGCCGCGCTCGGCGTGCCGTCCCGCGTGCTGCCCGACGAGACGCCGCCTGACGCGCCGGACTTCACGCTGCTGCCGCGCGGCGATGACGCGGTGCCGATGCTCGCGGTCGGCTCCGGCGGACAAAGCGTCGACTGGATCGCACGGAACGCGATCGGCTGGATGACGTACCATCGCGATCCGGACACGCAGCGTGCGCGTTATTCGATGTGGCGCGCGGCCGTCGACAGGCTCGCACAACCGGCCTTTCGCGGGTTCGGCGTGTCGATGCGGCTCGATCTCGATGCGAATCGCGATGCGCCGGCCACCGCGCTGTCGCTCGGCTATGCGACCGGACGCAACGCGCTGATCGGCATCCTGCGGGACATGCGGGCGGCCGGCACGCACCATGTCACGCTGAATCCCGGCTCGGACCGGCCCGTGCGCGAAGTCATCGAGGAAATCGCCGAACACGTGCTGCCGATCTTTCACGACGAGCAGCGTTGATTCATCATCAGGAATCCGGAATTCCGTGCATGCAACCCAGGCCGCGACATGCACCGGATCGATTCACGGCCGAGCACGATTCGTTCCCGCCCAGCCGTCGCCGGGCCGCCGTGTCATCGTCCGACGAGCCACTCCGAACGACGTGCCCGAACAGCAGTGGGCAGACAGCCGGCACCGAACACCGGCGCCACGTGAAACAGACCGCCTGACAGGCCGCAAACGCCCGCACCGCTTGTCGCATGTCCGAATCGAATATTCATCGACGGAACTATTCGGTTCCGATCGCAATCATGTTAACTTCCGTCCATCGTCCAGACCGGCGGGCCACGCTTCGATATGCGCCCGCATGCCTACTCATGCGACATTTCCTGCTCGGCTGGCTGCTCGCCGCCTTCGTATCGGCCGCCCACGCGGCCGCCCCCGCCCCGGCCGCCGCATCGGCCGCCTCCGGCGCCGTGCCTGCGCTGACACCGCAACAGGCACAGCAGGCCCTCTCCGTCCTGCAAAACCCGCGTGAACGCGAACAGGTCGAAACGACGTTGCGCGCGATCGCGGCCGTCGGCGTGTTGAGCACGCCCGCGCTCCCGGCAAGCGGCGCGGCGCCGGCCAGCGCGGCCTCGGCTGCCGCCGCCCCCGCCGCGCTGACGACGAACGGCCTCGCGTCGATGCTCGTCCGGCAGGGATCGCGCTGGGCCGGCGAAGTCGGCGGCGCGCTGAACGAATCGCTGCGCTCGCTGCTCGATGTCGGCTCGGTCGGCAGCTGGTGGCACGAGCGGCTCGTACGTGCCGACGAACGTGCGGACCTCGCGCACGCGATCTGGATCATCGTCGCCGTGCTCGTGCCCGCGTTCGTCGTCGAATGGTTCGCGAAGCGGCTGCTGCGGCGCGCGCTGGCTGCGCTGAGTGCGTGGCGCGCCGAATCGTCGGGGCGGGCCGAAGCCGAGCCATCAACGTCCGAGCCGCCCCCGCCGGACGACGACACGGCGCGAGCATCCTCTCCGGCCGACTCCGCCGCCAGGGCGGACGGCACCGCTACGCCCGATACGTCGTCGCAAGGCCGCGGCCATGCGCGGCGCCACACCACGCTGCTGCGCCGGATGCCGCGCGCGCTGGTCAGCCTCGCGCTGCGGGTCGTGCCGCTGCTGGTGTTCGTCGGCGTCGCGAGCCTGACGATGTCGGTGCTCGACGACGCCGGCACGCCGACCGAAACCGCACTCGAGTCGCTGATCGACATCTACGTGATCTGCCGCCTCGTGACGATCGTCAGCCGGCTGTTCTTCCAGCCCGATGCGCGGCAGCTGCGGCTGCTGCACATCAGCGACGCATGGGCCGCGTTCGCGCAGCGCTCGATCGCGCGGATCGTGATCGTCGTCGGCGTGTGCACGGCCGCGGTCGAGATCGCCGCGAGCTTCGGCCTCAGCGACGCCGGTCATGTCGCGCTGCTGAAGGCCGTCGCGCTCGTCGGCCACCTGATGATCTCGGCGCTGATCCTGCGGTGCCGCCAGCCGGTCGCCGCGCGCATCCGCGCAGCCGGCGAAGAGCGGCCGGCCTTCGTGATGATCGGCAATGCGCTCGCCGACGCGTGGGCGCCCGCGTCGGTGTTCGTCGTGATGGCGCTGTGGTTCGTGTGGGCGCTCGACGTCCACAACGGCTATCGCGTGCTGATCACGCTCGGCGGCCGCTCGATCGCCGTGATGATCGGCATGCGGATCGTGTCGATCGTCGTGTTCGGCGCGCTCGCGCGGCTGTTCCAGCGCCGCGACGACGATCCCACGCTCGTCCACCTGCACGCGTACCGCTACTACCCGCTGGTGCGCCAGGTCGTGTCGGCTGTGATCGCCGTCGTGACCGTCTTGCTGCTGCTGCAGATCTGGGGCGTGCCGATCTTCCACGCATTCGAGAGCGGCACGATCGGTCATCGGCTCGCGTCGGCGCTGATCACGATCGCGATCGCGGCCGTCGTCGCGCTGATCGTATGGGAGGCGGCGAACATCGCGATCGAGCGCCGCCTGCAGCAATGGACGCGCGAAGGCAACCTCGTGCGCGCGGCGCGGTTGCGCACGCTGCTGCCGATGCTGCGCTCGCTGCTGTTCATCATGATCGCGCTCGTCGTCGTGCTGACGGGCCTCAGCGAAATCGGTGTGAACATCGGTCCGCTGCTCGCCGGCGCCAGCATCTTCGGCGTCGCGCTCGGCTTCGGCTCGCAGAAGCTCGTGCAGGATTTCATCACCGGGATCTTCCTGTTGATGGAGAACGCGATGCAGGTGGGCGACTGGGTCACGCTCGCCGGCGTGTCGGGCACGGTCGAATACCTGTCGATCCGCACCGTGCGGCTGCGCGCGGGCGACGGGTCGCTGTACACGATCCCGTTCAGCTCGGTGACGACCGTCAACAATACGAATCGCGGACTCGGCAACGCGGCCGTCAAGGTGAGCATCGCTTACGGCCAGGACATCGATCTCGCGATCGCGACGCTCAAGGAGATCGGCGCCGCGTTGCGCGACGACCCGAATTACAAGGACGGCATCCTGTCGGATTTCAGCTACTGGGGCATCGATCAAGTAGACGGCGCGACGATCGCGCTGGCAGGACAGATCCAGTGCAAGGATTCGGCGCGCTGGGGCGTGCAGCGCGAATTCAACCGGCGGATCGCGGTGATGTTCCGCGAACGCGGAATCCGGATCGCGAATCCGCAGCGCAGCGTCGTCGCGTATGACAAAGGTTCGCAACGCGGGCAAGGCGGTGACAGCGACGCCAGCGCCAGCGACGATGCCGCCGATGCCGTCGATGCCGTCGATACGGCCGCCCGGCCGCCAACGCCGGGCAATCTGGAACGCCGGCCGGCGACGGACTGATACGCGCTCAGCGCGACACAGGCTTCTTCACGCGCTGTGTAGCGTTCGCCGTGCGCGTCGTCGCGGCGCTTTTCCCCGCGCGTTTCGCCGGCGCGCTCGTGCCCGCGCCCGCGGGCCGCTTTCCGACGGCTTGCGGATCATCGGCGAATGCGCCGCGCCGTGCATGCCAGTGTTCGAGCAGCACGCGCGTCTGATCGGCAATGGTCGCCATCAGCAGCGCGCCGCCTTCACCGTCGAAACTGTCCCAGCCGAGCAGTTGCAGCGCGGAGCGCGGCACGAGATGGAATACCGTCAACTGCCCGAACAGGCTCATCGCACGCAGCCGCGTGACCGGATCGTCGGCCGGTTCCGAAACCTTCTACATGCTGGGCCTCGCGCTGCTCGCATGCGTGCCGCTCGCGCTGCTGCCGACGACGCCGCACGGCCCGCAACCGATGTCGTCCGGTCATTGAACCGTCTTACGCGATGAAGCCCTTCTCCCTGCCCCGCCGCCCTGCGCTCACGCTGTGCGCAGCCGCGTGCCTGCTCGCCGGCTGTACCGTCGGCCCCGACTACCGAGGTGCCCCCGCCGCGCCCGATGCGCCTACATTCAAGGACTACGTGTCGCTGCAGAAGAGCCTCGGGCTCGGATGGCAGACGAACGCGGGTTGACGCTTCGCGTGCTCGCGCGGAAAAGTTCGTGAATGGCGTCGAACGTCATCACGCCCGGCGCATTGCGCGACGAATGACCAGCAGATCGCCTCGGTCGTCGCGCGCCTGCGCAAGGCCAGCTTCGTCGACATCGTGGTCGCGCCAAACCGCCTGCTCGTGCCCGCATCCGGCACCGCGGCGACAGATCCCGTCTGTCTTCCGCACGACGCTCAAGCGCTTCACCCGCGACGGCCGCGGGCAAGCCGGATCACAGCTGCGATTCGATCGGAAACAGCCCGAGAAACCACACTTCCATGCGCCGCGCCGGCGACACTTCCGGCTCATGATCGAGCTCGGTCACCTTCCCGTCCGCGTCGGTCTGAATCCACTTGAGCCGCCCCTTCCCGGCCGCATCGGTCCTCGATTCGACTCGCCACGCGATTCGATCGAGCCGCGGCTCCAGGTCCGTCGCGACTTCGGACGCAATGGCCGGACTCTCGCAATAAACGCCGATCTCGGTGTTGAGATTCAGCGAGCGCGGATCGAGATTCATTGATCCGATGAAGATGCTCTTGCGATCGAACACATACGTCTTCGCATGCAGCGACGCACGCGAAGAACCGATGATGACCTGCTTCGAGATGCTCTTGTCGCCGGACGGCCGCCGCTCGTAAAGCCGCACACCGGCTTCCACCAGGTCGCGCCGATAGCGCCGGTAGCCGGCATGCACGGCCGCCACGTCGGTCGACGCGAGCGAGTTGGTCAGGATCGTCACGCTCACGCCGCGCGCCGTGAGCGCGTGCAGCCGCTCGACCATGTCCTTGCCCGGCACGAAATACGGCGACACGATCAGCAGTTCGTGCTCGGGCCGCAGCGCGAGCGCGCGCAGTTGCGGCATCAGGTGTCCTTCGCTGTCCTTGGGGGCCCGCGCGATCTTCGCCGGATCGTCGTACAGGACCGTCGCGTGCCCCCACGACAGCTCGGTGCCCTGACCATGCACGATCTGGTCGAGCCGGTAGCGCGCCTCGAGCACGTATGGGTTGTCCTCCATCGCGCGCAGGTAATCGCGCAGCCGTTCGCGCTCTCGATCGAGGCCGCCCGGCGCCGCGTCGTGCCCGACCAGCGCATTGACCGAAAACGCGTACGGCGAATTCCAGAACGTGTCGAACTCGGTCGAGATGTCGTTTACGACGGGGCCGTGCACGACCACGTCGAGATCGCCGAACTCGAGCATCGACGACGCGCCGAAATACTCGTCGCCGATATTGCGGCCGCCGACGATCGCCGCCTGGTTGTCCGCGATCATCGCCTTGTTGTGCATGCGCCGGTTGACGCGCGAGAACTCGAACACCGTGCCGATCTTCTTGAAGTGACGCGTGGCGACCGGATTGAAGAGCCGGATCTCGATGTTCGGATGCGAACTGATCTCGAGCAGTTTGCGGTCGTCCGCATTCGTTCCGAGATCGTCGAGCAGCACGCGCACGCGTACGCCGCGATCGGCCGCGCGGATGATCGCATCCGCGAGTTCGTGTCCGGTCAGGTCGTCGTGCCAAATGTAGTACTGCAGGTCCAGCGAGCGGTCCGCGCGATCGGCGAGCAACACGCGCGCATCGAGTGCGTCGACAGGATCGCGCAATAGATGAAATGCGTCCTCCCCTGGATGGGCGGCGGCCTGTTGCCGAAATGCGGCCCCAAGGCGTGTGTTTTCGGTATCGGTGTATGCATGCGTTGGCGTGCGATCGACCTGCGGCGGCAGGCTGGCGCACGCGGCTAGCATCAGCAACGAGAGAATCGCACCCCACGAACGCAACATGATCATGATGGCCGCCCCCAATGTCGGGCCAAGTCGGTGTGTGTTTGTTCTGGCTGCCGGACGGAGCGCGGCGCTGGTTTGCAGTTCGCGCGCAGGTCGCGCTAGAGCATACTTCGATTGATAGCGGGACGGCACGCTTTTCGTATTCCCAGGTGGCGGGGATGCGACATACTGCGCCAATGTGAGCGCGTTCAACGCAGTCTACACACTCGGAGACGCGCAGTTCGCGGGACAGGGTCGTGCCGCGCTTCTTCACACGGCGCGACAAGTCACTATCGCCCGCCGCTGCGGCCTTTCTCGAGTTCCTAAGAGAATTTGCCGTGAGACAACAACGGGCAGTGCATTGACTCCCCGATCCTGCACAGTACGGAGAAAATCCCGGCGGCCCGCCGATGGACGTGTTCGATGGCATTCGCAAGAACGTCGCAGAGAACCGGTCCCGGTTCTACAAGGATCTGGCCGTACCGTTCTTCGGCTTCAACCGGCCCAACGCGCAGGTGTCGCAAGGCACGATCGACGCATTCCGGGCACGGGGCCTGATGGGCGGCGCGTTCTGAAGGCGTAAGCAATCGGATCGAGCATCGGACCATTCGGCCTGGCGCTCGATCCGGCGCACGTAGGTGTCACCCCTTGTCGCACGCGCCGGCGCCGCTTCCGGAAATTTCAGGAAAATTCAGGTCGCCCCGATTCCATTTCAAGCGCCAACCACTAACATCGGCGGTGCGATTCGCGCCACGCTGCCGCGTCGGCACTCATGCCGGACGCGGCGGGCGCAGCACCAACCCGATCAGCGCGCCCGCGATCGCGCACGCCATGGCCAGCACGAAATTGTCCGCGAGCGCGAGCGTCGTCGCCTGCACGCGTACTGCCCGGTCGAGCAGCACATAGGTGCCGGCATCGCCGGTCGCGAACGTCGCGCCATGCACGACCAGCGACGCCGCGCCAGCCCGCAATCGCTCGAGCGTGGCCGGGTCGGACATCGAAACATGCAGACCGACGAGATTCGAATGAATTGCTTCCATGACACGCTGGACTACCGCGATCGACGTGGTACCGAGTTGCCCGCTGAGCAGTCGGGTCGTTTGCACGACCGCACCGAACGTCAGCGCGTACTCGGCCGTCACGTGCTTTCCGAAAAAGAACACGACCGACGTCAGTGCCATGGTCTGTCCGAGCGCCTGAATCAACTGGGACGGGATGAAATCGGACTCGGCCCAGACGGACGTCAAGCGCGAGCCCAACGCGAACGCAATCGCGATCATCACGAATCCGATCACGATCAGCCGTCGCGGATCAAATCTCTGCAGCAACAGCGCGACGCACGGTGCGAACAGCAACTGCGGCATCGCAATCCAGCGCAGTGTGTCGCCGATCTGCAACGGCCGCAACCCGTAGACGTTTGCGAGAAAGAACGACGGGATGAAGCTTGTGTTGAGCACGGTGAAGCGCACGAGGCCGACGAGCAGGATCAACAACGCCACATTCGGGCGAAACAGGTAGCCGAGATCGAGGCCCGCCTGCTTCGACACGAGTTCGTGGATCAGGAAGGACGCGATCATCAGGATGCCCGCGCACGACAACGCGACGATCAGCGGCGATTGGAGCCAGAACAACCGTTCACCCTGATCGAGCGCAACGCACAGGCACGTGAACCCGCCAGCGCCGAGCAGCATGCCGCGATAGTCGGTTCCGGACGCGAAGCGTTTGATCGGTTCGTCGGACAACGACATCAGCAGGCAGATGATGAACGGAAGCGTCAACAGTGCGTTCTGCCAGAACAGCCAACGCCAGCTCAAATGTTCGCTGTACCAGCCTTCGAGCGTTGCCGACAGGTTCAGCGACATCTCGAGATTCATCGCGTACGCCGCGATACCGAATGGAATGAGCCGCTGCGGCAGCGTACGCACGACGAACCCGACCGTCAATGGAACGAACACGCCGGACGAGAGTCCCGCAATGCACTGGAAAATCATGAACGAGCCAAAGCCCCGGCAAAGCGGCAGAACGCTCTCGGCGGCAAGAAACACGACAGCACCTGCCAGCAGCACACGGCGCGTTCCGAACACGAAAGCGGCCGCGATCGCGAGCGGACCGACGCACATCTGCGACGCGATAAAAACGGTGTTGATCCACGTTCCGTCGTCGAAACCGACGCCGAGCGCCCCGCGCACGTCGGCCAATCCGAGCGACGTGATGCGCGACGTGAGCGTCGCGATCATTGCGCCGAGCAACACCGCGACAATCGCCGCGATGGCGCGGAACGGCGGCACGTCCGCGGCTGGCGCCGCTCCACCTGTAACGAGCATCGTATTCATTATCGGCCGACTCCCGCGCATGAAAGTCGCGCAAGCATAACGCGATGTTCCAAAACCCGTCTGTTCGATGGAGTGCCACGATCGTGACCCCGACGTCCCCGAATCAACCCTCACCGACCGCGCCCAGGCGCTGGTTGCCGATCGCGCTGATCGCCGTGTTCGCAATCACGCTCGTGACCGTACTGATTTACGAGTTCCGCGTGCGCGATCTCAGCACGGATGACGCGTATGTCACCAGCCATCTGCACGTGATCTCTCCGCGCGTGACCGGCACGGTCGAGCGCGTACTGGTGAACGACAACCAGTTCGTGCGCGCGGGGGATCCGCTCGTACTGCTCGACACGCGGGACTTCGAGGTGCGCGTTGCACTGCAGCGCTCACGTGTCGCGCAAGCCCAGTCCGATACGAGCCGGGCCCAGGCGCTATTCGAACAGGCCGGTGCAGCGCTGGTTTCCGCACATGCCGACGCCGAGCGTGCTGAACTCGACTACGCACGCGCCAGCGAGCTGACGCGGGAGACGCCGAGGGGATTGTCGAAACAGGAATTCGATGCGGCCGACGCTGCGCGCAAGTCTGCACGCGCGCGCGTCGTCGCGGCGCAGGCACAGCAACGCAGCGCACTGGCCGCATGCAAGGCAGCCGATGCCGTGTCGCAGCAAAACAACGCCGAACTGCGCGATGCACTGCTGCAGCTCGATTACACGATGGTCGTCGCGCCGTCGGACGGCCGAGTCGGCAAAAAGACCGTCGAGACCGGCGAACATGTCGCACCGGGCCAGGCGCTGCTCACCATCGTCGAACCGCATCCGTGGGTCGTGGCGAACATTCGCGAAACCCAACTCAAACACGTTCGCGTCGGCGACAAGGTGCAACTGCATTTCGATGCTCTGCCGGATGTGGTCTACCAAGGGCACGTCGACAGCCTGTCGCCTGCCACCGGTTCCCAGTTCGCGCTGCTGCCGCCCGATAATGCGACCGGTAATTTCACGAAAGTCACGCAGCGGGTGCCGGTCAAGATCCTGTTGGACAATACGGCTGCCACCGAGCCGCGTATCCGGCCCGGGCTGTCGGTCGTCGTCACGCTACAACGCACGCCGTCATGAAGTGCGCCCCGCTCCTGATCGCGCTCTGCGGATTGACCGCATGCACCATCGCTCCCCAGCCGATCGCGCCGGTACCGGTCGGACAGGATGTCTTTCGTCATGCGAACACGCTTGCAGCTCGTCCCTCCCCGCTCACCGGATGGCCGTCGCTATTCGGTGACCCCGCGCTCGAAGCGCTGGTGGATGCTGCACTCGCGCGCAACCACGAAATGCGCGCCGCCGTCGCACGCATCGACGAGGCGCAGGCGCTACTTGGCGTGCGCGAGGCTGCGCTGCTGCCCGCGGTCGGTGTCGATCCGTCGTTCAGCCGCGCCCGCGTGTCGGGTACCGTCGATAACGCATTGCCGAAGCGCACGATGCATAACTGGTCGATGCCGGTGAATGCCAGTTACGAAATCGACCTGTGGGGACGCCTGCGCGGCGACACGGCGATCGGGAAACAAAGCGTGCTGCAGGCATTCGCAGAGCGCGACGCGATCCGGCTGCGCGTCGCGACGGAAGTCGCGAGCGACTATCTGACACTGCATTACGTCGACGAGGACCTTGCCGCCCTGGCACGCGCGATCGATCTGCGACGCACTGCGCTCGACGTGATTGCCTCGCGTGTCCGGGCCGGAGCCGCGAGCGATCTCGACGCATTACGCGCGGCCGCCGATCTCGATACGGCTCGAGCCGATCACGCGGACAGCGTGCGACTGCGCGAGAATCTCGTCGACGCGATCGCCGTGCTAACCGGCTCGTCTCCGACGACGATCAACATCGCTCCCGCATCGGCCGCTCTTCGCGTGCCGGAGATACCAGCCGGCCTGCCCTCGACACTGCTCAACCATCGCCCCGACGTCTTTGCCGCGGAACGCCGGGTCGACATCGCTTCGCTGCAACTTGGCATAGCGCGTACGGCATGGCTGCCGACATTGACGCTCACTGCGCAAGGCGGATTCGCCAGCCGCGATCTGCGCTCGTTCCTCGATCGCAACAGTTCGCTGTGGAGTCTCGGGCTCAGCGTCGCCGAAACCGTTTTCGACGGCGGCAAACGCGAATCCGCGGTCGCTGCGGCTCAAGCCGGTGTAGTTGCCGCGGATGCGAACTATCGCGAGGTCGCCCTCGGCGCATTGCGCGAAGTGCAGGACGCGCTCAATGACATCGTTGCGCAGAAGGAGCGGATCGCGCGCTTCGACAGCGCGACCCGTGCCACCGATGCCGCGGCACGGCTATCGTTGAGCCGATATGCACACGGCTACGTGAGTTATCTCGAGGTGATCGACGCCGACCGCGATGCACTCAATACGCGGCGTCAGCTGATTCACAGCCGCCAGGCGTATGCGATCGCGACCGTCAGCCTTGTCCGGGCCTTGGGCGGCGGCTGGACTGCAGCGGCCTCGTCGCTCGATGCAGGCAGAGGGAGCAAATAACCATTCTGGAATATTCACATCGTCCGCCCTGCGACCGACGCTCCTGAATAAATACGATATTCAGCCCATGCGGCAGGTTCAAGCGGGGTTTACATATTTTCAGTTTGACCAAAGACAATTTAATTGCATGTATCGATTTTCCTCGAGTAAATTGGATTCGAAATCCAGTCAGCAGATTCGAGGTCAATCATGGATCGTCTGAAAACACTCGAAATACTCAAGACGGTAGCCGAGCATGGCAGTTTCACGAAAGCAGCCGAAGTGCATCGACTGGGCGTCGCGACCGTCAGCCGCGTCATCAGGAATCTGGAGACGTCGTTCGGCGTCCTCCTGTTCCACCGTACGACACGACGCGTCACCCTGACGGGTGCCGGCCATGATGTATTCGAACAGGCGGATGCGCTCCTGCATCAATACAATAGTTTCTCCGTTTGCTGCCATTCAAACGCGAGCGAGATCCAGGGCGAAATCTCGATCGAGGTATCAAATCTGTTCGAATCCGATCGGCTAACCCCGGTACTCGCGGACTTCAGCCGCGACTATCCGCACGTATGGATTCGTGTCGCCTGGGCCGATCATGCGGACGCCATCATCAACGGCGCGGCCGATCTTTCGATCGTGACCGGGCCGACGTCGAGCCTGACCTGCATCAAGCGTCCGCTCGGCCAGATTCCGATGGGGCTCTACGCGAGTCAACGGTATCTCGACGCTTGCGGTTCGCCCGAAGACCCGCAGATGCTCGAGCGAATCGACACGCGTTACCGCCGCCTGAGCTCCGGTGGATCGGTATGGTCGCTGCAAGATCGGAATACGGGCATAACCACCGAGATCCGAGTGCAGAGCGCGATACGTTCGAGCTGTATCGGCACGTTGATGCAAGCCACACGGCATGGCGCCGGAATCGCAGTACTACCTGAGCGTCTGGCCCAGCCGCATGAACGCACCGGTGAATTGGTACGCGTGCTGCCGAATTGGCAAGTGGCCGACCTCGACGCGTCTCTCCTCTATCACAGCCGCCGGAATTTGCCGGTGCGCATCCGCAAGCTCACCGATCGTTTGGTCGACGCGTTTCACAGCACACCCAAAACTCGTCCAGCGCCGGCAAGCACTGCCGACGTGGCCACACGGTCGCACATCGACCGTCGCCACACCGCTATCGCCGATTCCGAGATGGCCACCTGAGCACGATCTGACACACGATCCTGCCCGCGTTTCTTGAAGCCAATCCCGATGACTCACAAATTCCCACACTGCGGGGCAAGCGCTGTTTGAACTGCCGAAGCGGTACGGCCAGCCGTCGCTCAATTGCGACCCGACCGCACCGTTTATGTGCCACTTAGTGGTGCGAGTAGGCCGACCGCGCGACAGGCACGGTCCGCACGTGCGCATACTGGAATGCCGGCATGGCCTTGATTGCCTCGCGCGTGCCGCCCGCGAGCGTCAGTTTCCCGTCGACAAAATCAAGCTGATTGACCGGCACGGCGACGTCGTGCTGCGAAATCCCGGCGAATTGATGTGCCGCGACGATCACGAACGACGCCGACTCATCCGGCGCGATGATGATGTCATGCACGACACCGATCGTCTGGCCGTGGTCGTTGACGACAGGCTTACCGAGAAACGACTTCTTCACGCTCCACCCGCGAACGATCAGTTCGGCTTCCGAGACGCTTACGCCTATCGGTTGCGCGCCTGCAATCTGTGCAGCCGCGTGCAGCGGGACCCCGCCCAGCGCCAGGACGGTCAGCATCGCCGTCAAAATAGGTGTTCTTCTCTTCATGATCAACTCCCGGTGGATGAATCAAATTTGGTTCTTTGCCAGACGAAAGCGTAGTCGATCACATCAACCCTCATGCTGAATCATCGCTGAATCGTTCTGAACCGCGTTGTCGCCGGCTTCTCGGGCAACGCGAGTTCGCAAATAACAGGAATTAAGACCTCGCGTAGGAAATTTCAGCCGCCACCAGACAGACTGGAATGCATCAGGCACCGCGTTCGCGGCATCGAATCGTCGAGTCAAACGTCCGCGTTTCCTTCACGTTGCACCACATACGACGTTGTAGTGCTCCCCCCTTTTGCATGACGCGCAATGCTCGATTGCGCGGTGCTGGTATTCCGATGCCATCGACCGATCAATAAGATTGTCGGCAACGCGGTGGGCATGTGAAGCAACGTCCTCCGCAAAGCAATCGAAACGGCCGATGCGACCGAGGTCCGGGCGCTTCGGCATCTATCACTTAAGGAGTCGACCATGTCAGCAGATTCAACGACGCTCCCGGCTAGCGGGCACACCGCGAAACTCACGCAAGGGCTGATCCTGCTCTTCGCATTCAGTTGCGGCGCGATCGTCGCTAACCTGTATTACGCGCAACCGATCACGGAACTGATCGCCCCGCGCCTGCACATGTCCAGCGAAACGGCGAGTCTCATCGTCTCGCTCACGCAAATCGGCTACGCATTCGGCCTGTTCTTCATCGTGCCGCTCGGCGACTTGCTCGAGAACCGCAAACTGATGATCGCGACGGCAATCGTCTCGATTGCGAGCCTTGCGGCGGCAGCGTTCGTGCAGACG
Organism: Burkholderia sp. 10_S31; assembly: GCF_056930375.1. Lineage (NCBI taxonomy): Bacteria > Pseudomonadati > Pseudomonadota > Betaproteobacteria > Burkholderiales > Burkholderiaceae > Burkholderia > Burkholderia sp. 10_S31. The sequence goes on along the minus strand of NZ_JBXOWK010000001.1, from coordinate 1,186,311 downwards.
CCGGGCCTGTTCCTGGCGATTTCGCTGCTGATCGGCTTCAGTTCGGTCGCCGTCCAGATCCTGATCCCGCTCGCCGCCCATCTGGCACCGGATCGTTCTCGTGGCCGCGTGGTCGGCACGATCATGAGCGGATTGCTGCTGGGTATCCTGCTGGCACGTCCGATCTCCAGCGTAGTTGCCGACGCATTCGGCTGGCGATTCGTATTTGCCGGCGCCGCCGTGCTGATGGCGCTCGTGACGGCCGTACTCGCACTGACGATCCCGTCCCGCCAGCCGGAGCACCGAGCAACCTATTTCGAACTGATCGGTTCGCTGCTGCATCTGGTTCGCACGATGCCGGTGCTGCGTCATCGCGCGCTCTATCAAGGCCTGATGTTCGCGTCGTTCAGCCTGTTCTGGACCGCCGTCCCCGTCGAGTTGACGCGCCACTTCGGACTCTCGCAATCCGCTATCGGGCTGTTCGCGCTCGTCGGCGCGATCGGCGCGACGTCGGCCCCCGTGGCCGGCCGTCTCGCAGACGCGGGCCATACCGTCCGTGCGACGCTGATCGCACTTGTCGCCGGCTCGCTCTCGTATGCGACGGGGTTGATTCATGGCGCGGGTCTGTACGGTCTCGTCATCACCGGCATCGTGCTCGATTTCGCAGTGCAGATGAGCATGGTGCTCGGTCAGCGCGAAATCTACGCGCTTCACGCAGCGAGCCGCAACCGGCTCAATGCGCTCTACATGACGAGCATCTTCGTTGGCGGTGCGATCGGCTCGGCGCTCGCGAGCCCATTGTACGAACGTGGCCACTGGCCGCTCGTCGCCGCGGTCGCAGCGGTATTCCCGATCGTCGCGCTCGTCCACTACCTCGCAATCGGACGGCCGCACGCGGAGCGTCACGCGCAGGCCTGACCCCGAGCCGGCATCACTTCGTGCGAAGCATGCCGGCACCGCCCTTGCACCGTCTCGCGGAACTTACGACCCCCGTCGCATGACGTCCAGGGGATCGCCGCATGCGTCTACCTAACCTGAAAGGATCGCCATCATGTCCGCCTTGCTCAACGACTACGATCTTCGTGGCCTCTCGCTCTCAAACCGCATCGTAATGGGGCCAATGACCCGCTCCCGCGCGCCTCAACATGGCCTGCCCACCGATCTCATGGCCGAGTACTACGCGCAACGAGCGTCAGCCGGATTGATCGTGACAGAAGCGACCAACGTCAGCCCGGCCTCCGCCTCATTCGAACTCACGCCGGGTCTCATCACCGACGCGCAGGCCGCAGGCTGGCGGAAAGTCACGGACGCCGTCCACGCAAATGGCGGCCGCATCTTCGCGCAACTCTGGCACGGCGGGCGGGTCAGCTCGATGACGCTGCTTGGAGGCCAGGCGCCGCTGTCGCCGTCGGGTGTGAACGACGACCTGGAGCAACTTCAGGTCTGGGCCCAGCTGCAGAACGGGTACTACACCAAGATCCATGCAACGCCGTCTCGCGCAATGACGACCGCCGAAGTCGTCGAAGCCGTCGACGAATTCCGTCGCGCGGCCGCCCATGCGGTCGCGGCCGGGTTCGACGGTGTCGAAATTCATGCGGCCAACGGCTACCTGCCACATCAGTTTCTTTCTTCGACGCTGAATCGTCGCGACGATCGCTATGGCGGCTCCGTCGCCAACCGTGCGCGCTTCCTTGAGGAAGTCGTCGCCGCTGTCGGTACCGTGATGCCCTTGAGTCGAGTCGGCGTGCGCATCTCGCCCTACGCGAAATACAACAACGTCCGGGATGCCAACCCCGACACGACCTACGGCTACGTCGGCCGCATGCTGGACGAAGCCGGCGTCGCCTATCTGCACGCAGCCGACACCAACGGCTGGAGCGGCGAGCCAGATCTGCCCCGGATCATCAGGCAAGCACGCGAAGCATTCCGCGGCACGCTGATCGTCAACGGCGGCATTTCTCCCGATGCCGCAGACCAACTGATCGCGGCCGGCGATGCGGATCTCGTCGCATTCGCACGCGCGTATATTGCCAACCCCGATCTCGTCGAGCGTATCGCAGCCAATGCTCCGTTGGCGACGCCGCAAACCATCGGCTGGTATGGCGGCGACCGCAGCGGCTACGTCGATTACGGTCGTCACGAAGTCGCCTGAGTATCGACTATTTAGGTTAGCGGTTAGGCGCCCGACCGGTCCTGGGCCCTACCGCGCATCATTCATTGCCGGCCGGCAAGATGAAACGCGACATGCCAAATCCTGGCCTCCAGGCATCGTCCCGACGGGAGCCAGGCGCCCGTCCGCAGAAATTCAGCCGGCGCAGTTCGGAATCGATCCGGCCGAGTACGTCCGCACAACGGGTCGCGCAATTCGCGCGCAAACGGCCCTCGCGCACGACACCTGCATCGCGAGTTTCGCAGCGACCGGGCATCTTTTCGAATCGATCTCCGGCGACACTCGATTCGCCATCTATTCGACTGCGGCAGTGGTCGTCCTCGCATTCGTCTGTTCTTGCTCGTAGCGCATGTGACGCGCGACGACATACTCGAACTCACCCTCGTTGTGCAGCTTTTCCAGCGCATACGCGCGAGTCGATTCGGATAACCTGTACCTCGCGTTTGCGTGGGTAAATATCAGGTCGATCACGTGTTCGGCATTATCGAGCACCAGCAGGCACCGCGTTCCGGTGACGGCGCGGGCGATCTCGTCGATCGACGGCATGTCATCCGTTTGCAGCGCCAGCGCGTCGGCGAGCGTGCCCAGCACATCATCGCGTGTCGTTGCCTGAGCGAGTTCGACCACATGCGCCTGTTCTCCGGTCTGGTGCATGAGATCGTGGGCGATCCGGAGAGCAAGCGTGGTCTTGCCGATCCCGCCGGCATCGACAAGCGTGACCACCGGCGTCCTGTCGAGCATGTCGACGACCCCGCCGATTTCGGTCTCACGGCCGATCAGCGGCGGCACCTGCGAACGCTGCCCACCGACGGCAGTCGACGCATCCGCCGACTCGGATAGATGACCGCCAGCATGCATGTCACCGATCAGCACGTAGCCGCGGCCCGAAACCGTCTTGATCAGGTCCCGATGCACGCCGAGTGCCTTGCGCAACGTAGCGATATGCACCTGGATCCGGTTCTCCCCGACAATCGACCCGGGCCAGACGGCATCCATGATGTCGTCCTTCGATACGATGGAGCCGCTCGCGCGATGCAGCACCTCGAGAATGTCGAGTGCCCGTGCCCCGACGCACAGCGACAGGCCATCGCGGCGAATATCCCGTTGATCGAAGTCCACCGACAAACTACCGATCTGGATCATGGCTGCCCCCAGGTGCACCTTGACGACTGCCAAGTGAGCGCAGTCGTTCACATGGCTTAAAGCCAGTGCCCGGCCAAGTGCCTGCCGGACACGAAATCTCAAGATTCAGGCGGAGTGTAGACAGCGCATAAACGCGCGTCTTGAGAGAAAATGCCCTCGATGCCCATCAGACACTCAAAGCGGGAATCCATTTCGCACGACAGAAAACGCCTCTCGAACGACTGGGACCACACCTGACAGGTGATTCGGCGAACGGCCGGTCGGAATGAACGCACTCACGTAATGTGTGGAAATTCGTCCAAATTAGCCTGGGAGCATCACATGCCGCGTATAAGCTTGTCGAAATTTTTTTCGACTCATGTGCTGTCGAGGGACTCGCGTCGTGTCTCAATCACGCCTCGCTCCGCCCGCACCGCCGTTGAAAGACACACTCGGATGCGCGCCGGGCATGCTCATCAAGGATACCGAAGGGAGTGCGAGCGGCCTGACACTCTTTCGCAAATGCGTGCGCGATCCGTGGCGAAAGGGGGTACTTTCGCCGGCGAAGGTCGCGCGCGCAAAAGAACGCTGGATGGAAAAGGGTAACCTGGGCGTGTCGATAGCGGATGCGGTCAACGAATGCGGCTTGCCGCGCGGCTATTTCATTCGCGTATTCTCGCGAACGACCGGGCGCACACCGCATCAATGCACCGGCGTCGAGTCGTAATTGACCGGTACCCAGTCATACCGCGCACCATCCTGGCGCAAGTGGCCAAGCCCTGGAAACGCGATGTGCGCCGCGCCGACCAGATAGCGCTGACTCGCCACGCGCTTCAGCATATCGCGGCGCGTCTGTTGCGCGATAGCCGGATCGCTGTCGTATTCGACGGACACGTCCGGATGCGTCAACTGGAGCGCGGCGACGTGCACGATATCGCCCCATACAAGCAGCGTCGAGCCATTGCTCTCGATCAGATAGGACGTATGCCCGGGCGTATGGCCGGGTGTCGGCACAGCTCGAATGCCGGGAGCAAGCGTCGCGTCCGCGGCGAACGTCTTGAAGCGGCCCGCCGCGATGTACGGGGCGACCGACGCGGCAGCCGCATCGAAGAACGAACCGAGAAACGCGGGCGCGCTCGACTTGTTGTCCGGCTCGAGCCAGTAGCGAGCCTCGGTCTCATTCACCCTGACGATGGCATTCGGGAACGTCATCTTCCCGTGCGAAACGATTCCGCCGACATGATCCTTGTGCAGGTGCGTGAGCCACACTTCATCGATCTTCTCCGGTGCATAGCCAGCCGCGATCAGGTTGTCGACCAGCTTGCCGCAGCAGTCGCCGTACAGCACGCCTGCCCCCGCGTCGATCAGGATTCTCTTCGCTCCGGTATCGACCAGAAATGCGTTGATCGACCCTTGTACCGGCGGATCGAGGAACTCGCGATCGAGGTCGCGCTTGATCTCATCCGTCGAGATGCCGCGGATCACGGTATCGATCGGAAACGGGTGCGTCCCGTCGGACAGCGCTATCACCTTGAACGCGCCAACCTTCTCGCGATAGAAGCCCGGTGCTTGCGCGCCGTCGCCAAGACCGGCGGCAAATGCACCGATCGGCGTGACGCCAATGGACCATGCAACAAGCACGACGCTGCACGCACGTATCGCGATGGTTCGCCAATTCTGGTTTGGCATGTCATGTTTCCTTTGAAGATGGGATCCGGCACGCGTCACCACTTCGGTGCAGCAGCACGCGCTACCGTCGACGAAGCGGTTCGCCCTTGCGCAGCGACGCTTCAGCACGGCAACGAGCGTAGCTTGCGGGCAACCCGAATGTCCTGATCCGGACATGAATCGTTCTGAATGCCCGGATCTCTCACGACATTGCCGATCACGCAACCCGATCGATCATCCTTGCGCAGCGGCAAGCGCATCGCGAAATACCGATGCCGGCTGTGCTCCGCTGATAGACATCGCACCGATCCGGGTCGCCGGTACCGACGCGACACCGCTGCGAACCGCATCCGCCTCAAGTTCCAGCACGGCCTCAAGGCCCGCGTCCGACACGAGGAACGCGCGAATCGCCTCGGCATCCAGGCCGGTACCGGCGGCAACGTCGACAAGCACCTCCGCGTCTCCGATATCGCGCCCGTCGTGAAAATACGCAGCGAACAGCGCATCGACAAGCGCAACCGCACTGCCCCGCTGCTGCGCGAACCACACGAGTCGATGCGCGAGCCGCGTGTTCGGCGTGCGCGCGATCTTCGCATGGTTGAACGTCAGGCCGGCGGCGCGACCGGCTTCCGCGACCTGCGCATCGAGTGCCTGAGAACGTGCCCAGCTACCGAATTTCGCGCTTCGGTAGGCCTTGCGGTCCATGCCGGCAACCGGCATCGTCGGATTCAGTTCGAAAGGAACGAAGCGGACATTGATCGCATCGGCCTGATCCGCTTCGGCAACGACCTCGGCCAGCCTGCGCTCGGCAATCCAGCACCACGGGCAGACGAGATCGTAGATCACCGTCACATCGAGCGTATTCATCGCAACCTCCTGTGCATGTTCATATGACAAGATAGCGCCTGCGGCCCGACGCCAGAATGCGACCGGCACGCAAAGCTATATTGCGACTCGAACAAAGGCGACCCCATGGACAGATTTTCCACGCTGCGTGCATTCGTCGAAGTGGCGGAAGCCGGCGGCTTCTCGAGCGCGGGGCGGCGTCTCGGTCTTGCGGCCTCGTCCGTGGTCCGTGCCGTCGATGCGCTCGAAGCATCGCTCGGCGCGGTCCTCCTGAACCGCACGACCCGGCAAGTGACGCTATCGGACGCAGGGTCTCTCTACTACGCACGCGCCAAGCGGCTGCTCGAGGATCTGGCCGATGCCGACGCGCTCGTTTCGGATCGCGGCGACGAGCCGTCCGGGCCCTTGCGTGTGTCGGTCCCGGTTGTCTACGGCATGCGTCGGATCGCGCCTCACGTATCGGCCTTTCTCGCTCGCTATCCAAAGCTCGACCTCGATCTGCAACTGACCGACGAGCGTGTCGACCTCGTGCACGGCCGGATCGACGTCGCGATCCGGCTAGGCGAAGCGGCGCCGTCGGCCGACGTCGTCGCGAAGCCACTCGCCACGTTCCGGCGCTACGTCGTCGCAAGTCACGACTATCTGGATGCACACGGCACGCCGACGACGCCCGGCGAACTGGTCGATCACGCGTGCCTGCGTTTTCATTTCGGCAGCGATCAACAGGTGTGGACGTTCACCGATGCGCGCGACACGATGAAAGTCATCGTCACCGGACGCCTGAAGTCGAACCACAGCGAAGTGCTGCGGGGCGCGGTGCTTGACGGCGCAGGCATTGCGTTGCTACCCGACTGGCTCGTCGATGAGGACGTCCAGGCGGGCCGCCTGCGGAAACTGTTCGAGCATTACGACGTCACGCCCGACGCGGCGCGCTCTGTCGTCACCGCGCTCTACCTGCCGAACCAGCGCGGTTCGAAGCGCGTGACGGCATTCATCGACTTCGTCACGTCGCTCACGACCCTGTCCGGCTGACAAGAGCAGGCGCGCGACAACCATTCCCGACATGGCACGCCCGCAGCGCTGAAGCAGCTTGCGGCCGATGCCCATGGCGGGCGCCGCAAGCGTATAGAGACTTGGCCATGCCCTGCACGACGTCGACCGCAGCGCAGGGGCCGCCCGGTCAGACCGCCTTCGCGATCGGATTGCGCAGCACGCCAAGCCCTTCGATCTCGACTTCGCAGACATCGCCCGGCTTCATCCAGAGTTGAGGCTCGCGCGCCATGCCGACGCCGGCCGGCGTGCCCGTGACGATCACGTCGCCTGCCTGCAGCGTCATCACCTCGCTCAACAGTACGATCAGCGTCTCGACGTCGAAGATCATGTCCGAAGTCGACGCCTCCTGTACGACCTTGCCGTTCAGGCGCGTCTGGATGCACCGCCCTTTGCAGCCTCGGGGCAACGCGTCGGCCGTAACGAACCACGGCCCGAATGCGCCGGTTCCATCGAAATTCTTGCCCATCGTCCATTGCGGCGTACGGAACTGGTAGTCGCGCAGCGTCGCGTCGTTGAATAGCGCGTAGCCCGCCACGTGATCGAGCGCACGCTCGCGCGGGATATTCCGGCCGCCCGTGCCGATCACCGCAGCCAGCTCACCTTCGTAATCGAGTTGCGACGACTGCGGCGGCATCACGATCGCTTCGCCATGACCGATCAGGCTCGACGCAAAGCGCGCGAATACGGTCGGATAGGTCTGCTTCTCGAAGCCGGTTTCGGCCGAATGGTCGAGATAGTTCAACCCAACGCAGACGATCTTGTTCGGTCGCCCGAACGGCGGCAACAGGCGAGCGGCGTCGAGATCGACCGCGCTGCCGCGCGCGAGCCCGTCGGCCACCTCGGCAAAGGATGCGCCCCTCGCGAGCAACGCGTCCAGATCACCCGGATAGCCGGCATCGCAAGCCATCAATCCGTGCCAGCTTCCGTTCCGTTCGACCGCCAGGCCGCGACGTCCATCGATTTCATAGGCTGCAAAACGCATCGCACGCTCCTTGTCTGACGTCCGCGCGGACGCCAGTTGCTTCGTCAACGTCCTCGCCGAGCCGAACGGCTTCCGGTCAGGTCGGCCGCCACCCTTCGCTACATCCGTCACCGACGCCACTCGCCGCACTGCTCACATCGGGCATTAGAGGTCGCCACCATCCCAGGAACAACTTAATCGTTATGAAGCGGCCCGCGCCTGCCGGAACGCATCTACCCGAAAGATGATTCAGAACAATTCATGCGACAGTCCATGGTGCTTCGCCTATGCTCGAACAGCACTCGCGCGCACTTCGCTCCGATGGCGCGTCGTCCGAACCGCAATGGGAACCGACACATGTCCACCACCACGCCTTCGATCGTTCACCACACCGTCACTGCGAACGGAATTCGACAACATTTCATCGACGCGGGCAGCGGGCCCGTCGTGGTCCTGCTGCACGGGTTTCCGGAAACCAGCTTCGCATGGCGCTTCCAGATTCCCGTCCTGGCACAGCGCTACCGCGTGATCGTGCCCGACCTGCGCGGCTACGGCGAAACCGACAAGCCGGCCACCGGCTATGACAAACGCAACATGGCGCGCGACCTCGTCGCACTGCTCGACACGCTCGGCATCGGCCGCATCGCGCTGGTCGGGCACGATCGCGGCGCACGCGTCGCGACACGCTTCGCGAAGGACTTCCCCGAGCGCCTCGAGCGCCTCGTCGTGATGGACAACGTGCCGACTCGCATCGTCGCGCAGAACATGACGGCCCAGACGGCACGCGCGTACTGGTTCTTCCTGTTCCATCAGGTAGCGGACCTGCCCGAAGCACTGATCGCGGGCAAGGAAGCCGAGTGGCTAAGCCACTTCTTCTCCGACTGGTGCTACAACCCGCACGCCATTTCCGGCGAAGCGTTCGACACGTATGTCCGGGCCTATCGTCGTCCCGGCGCCGTACGCGGCGCACTCTCCGACTACCGCGCGAACGCGGAAGACGTCAAACAGGATCTCGCCGACGCCGATGTGAAGATCGCATGCCCAACCATGGCGATCTGGGGTGAGGATTTCTACGCGGTCGGCAAGATGTTCGACATGAAATCCGTCTGGGAAAGCATGGCGACACATCTTCGTGCCGAGCCCATCGCGCAATGCGGCCACCTTCCGCAGGAAGAACAGCCGGAACGCGTCAACACGCTGCTGCTCGATTTCCTGAAGAGCTGGGAAGGTTGAATCCGCAGCGCTCCGGCATCGCGGATGCCGGAAATTGAACGCCACGACGCGCGCGATCGCTGGCCAACAGGAGCACATCATGAATAACGTATCGAGGCCGCGAGCGCTCATAATCGGCGGATCGGTGGGCGGCCTCTTCACGGCGACTGCACTGCGCGCGGCGGGATGGCGCGTCAGCGTGTTCGAACAGTCGCCAAGCGAGCTCGACAGCCGCGGCGGTGGCATCGTCCTGCAACCGCCGATCGTCCGCGCGTTCGCATTCGGCGGGGTACCGGTGCCGCGCGATACCGGCGTGGATTCGATCGACCGGATCTATCTCGACGCGAGCGACCGGATCGTGCAGCACCAGCACATGCCGCAAACCCAGACTGCATGGAATGTGATCTACACCGCGCTGAAGCGCGCACTGCCAGTGGACGTCGTCCACACAGGCGAGGCGTTCGAGCGGCTCGATTCCGATGGCGCTCGCGTGACCGCGCATTTCGCGAGCGGGCGGGTAGAGCACGGCGATCTGCTCGTCGGCGCGGATGGCGGGCGCTCTGGCGTGCGCGCGCAACTGCTACCCGATACGCATCCCACCTATGCGGGTTATGTCGCGTGGCGCGGGCTCGTCGACGAGCACGACCTGCCCGATCAGGTGCTTCGCGTGCTGCATAACCGCTTTACGTTTCAGCAGGGTGACGCACATCTGTTCCTGACCTACCTGGTACCTGGCCGCGACGGCACCGTCGAGCCCGGCAAACGACGCGTGAACTGGGTGTGGTACCGGCGTCACTCGCACGACAAGCTGCCTGAACTGTTTCTTTCCCGGGACGGCACACAGCGAGACGGATCGCTGCCTCCCGGTGCGATGCGCGACGACAATCGATCGGAACTCGTCGACGCGAGCCGCAACCTGCTCGCGCCGACGCTCGCCGCACTCGTCGACGCGACGCACGCGCCGTTCGCACAGGCGATTCAGGATCTTGTCGTCGAGCGAATGGTGTTCGGCCGCACGGTACTGCTTGGCGACGCGGCTTGCCTCGTTCGTCCGCATACCGCCGCCGGCGTAGCAAAGGCGGCCGACAACGCGGTCGGACTCGCCGAAGCGATGCAGGCTTTCGCGCAAGGCACGGCGTTCGACGCCGCACTGTCGCGTTGGGAACTCGATCAGCAGAAGATCAACGCGTCGCTATCGACGCTCGGTATTTCACTGGGCTCACGCATCATGGGATCCAGGTGACCGCATTGGCAATGCCTTGCACACGCCCAGCCTCGCGCCATCATGCGTTTCAGATAGCTCCGCGTCAGTCGGACGCCCGACATCACATCGACGAGGAGCAAGCCCGCTGGCAATCGCGCGCGATTGACGGGAACCGAAGACGTTGCGGTTCAATGTCGCGAAGCCGCCACTCGCTCCGGCGTAACCTGTCCTGACTTTCCGCCAAATTGCGCAATTGCGTAATTTGCAACCGCGGCAATCTCGACGTCGCTGTATGCAGCGCCGAATGCCGGCATTGCAGTTGCAGGAACATCACCACGGCTATGTGATCCATCAAGCAGCAAACGAACGAGGTTGTCGCCTGCCGGGTCGCTGAGCATGTGGGCGCCAACAAGGCTCGCACGCTCGGATTGCTGTCCGATTCCATCGTATCCGTGACAGCTGGCGCACGCTGCTTCGAATACACGTTTGCCAATGCCATCACCGCCCGGCCCTGGCGTCCAACGCGCTGACTGCGACAGCGATGATGACGTTACCGAAACGGCCGCGGCAGCATCGGCATGCCGAGACGGAACGGTGCGCAGATATGTCACGATATCCTCAATATCACGCCGCGGCAGATGGCCAAGACTCAATTCGACCGCCTCTCGCATACTGCCGGACGCGGCGCCGTGACCCGCGGCATGCCCGTTCGCCAGGTAATCGACGAGATCCGAATTGCTCCATCTACCGATTCCGGTTTCCGCGTCCGGCGTGATGTTCCAGGCTTTCCAACCATCGACGACACCACCCGACAACATCTCCGTGGTCTTCGACGCGAACAGAAAATTCCGTGGCGTGTGGCATTCACCGCAATGGGCGAGACCATTGACGAGATAGTTGCCGCGATTCCACGAAGCGCTGCGCGCAGGATCGGGAGCGAACGTCTTGCCGTCGAAAAAAAGCAGCTTCCAGCCACGCATCAATCGACGTTGGTCGAACGGAAATGCAAGATCGTTCGAGGGTGTCGATGCATGAATCGGTTCGACTGTTGCGAGAAACGCCCGGATCGCCAACACGTCATCGTTGGACAGCTTCGCATATGACGTATACGGGAACGCTGGATAGAGGTCTTCGCCATGCCGCCCCACCCCTTCGCGCAATGCCCGCACGAATTCGTCGTTGCTCCACGCGCCAATACCGTTATCCCGATCAGGCGTGATATTGGGTGCAAAGATCGTACCGAATGGAAGCTTGAAACCGACACCGCCCGCGAACGGCCGACCGCCCGGCACTGTATGACACGCAGCGCAGTCTGCGGCGGTGACAAGGTAACGACCGCGCGCAATCAACGCATCGCCCTGCGGCAGAGCCCCGCTCGACGCGACCACCTTTTCCAGTCGGTGCGGCCAGAAGAATACCGACACCGCTCCAATCAGCAACGCACCACCCACCGCAATTGCGGCTATCCATTTTTTTGCACGGAGCATCATGCGCCCCTCCCGCCAAACGTCGATATCAAAGGCGGACGGTGGCCTTGCCCCTTGACAGCCAATGCCTGCCTGTCGATCGGCAGATCACGCAGGCGCACTCCGGTTGCTGCGAAAATGGCGTTGGCAAGTGCGGGTGCCGCCGAGACCGTGCCGACTTCGCCGAGCCCGCCCGGCGATGCTTCGCTGGACATGACAACTACCTCGAACGGCGGCACTTCGTTGATGCGGATCTGTCGATAATCGTGGAAGTTGCTCTGCTGCACAACGCCCTTCTCTATTGTGATCGCGTTATAAAGTGCAGCTGAGAGCCCGAACAAGACGCCCCCCTGGATCTGCGCCACGACGCTGTCAGGATTGACGGCAATCCCGCAGTCGATCGCCGCCGTAGCGCGGCGCAACCGGATTTCACCCTGCTGATCCACTTCAATTTCGAGAATGAGCGCGGCGTGCGAGCCGAAGCTGTCATGCAGCGAGACACCGCGGCCACAACGCGGCGGCAACGACTTCCCCCAACCGGCAGCCTGTGCGGCACGATCGAGCACGGCCAGCGAGCGAGGGTTTTGACGCAGGAGAGCCCGGCGGTATTCGACCGGATCGCGTTTTGCTGTGTGCGCAAGCTCGTCGATAAAAGATTCGACGACGAATACGTTATGGGTCTCGCCTACCCCCCGCCACCAGTTCAGCGCTACCGGCCCATCCTGCCGCACCCAATCCGAACGCATTGCGGGAATTTCATAGGGCAGGTCTGCTGCGCCGGCCACTGCGTCGTGATCGAGCTGACCCTCCGGCCAGGGTTTGCGATCGTAGTATGTGCGTACGGTCGAGCATCTCGTACGGTGCATCCATGCCACTGGCGAACCGTCGGCCCCAAGCGCCGCCGCGACAGTATCGTGATACGCGGGACGAAAGCGATCGTGCTGGATGTCCTGCTCCCGCGTCCAGATCATTTTCAGCGGGTAGTTCACCTGGCACGCGAACCGCACGGCTTGTTCGATCGTGTCGACCGCCAGCCGGCGTCCAAAGCCTCCACCGATCAGGTGGTTACGCACTATCACTTGGTCAGGCGAAAGGCCGGTAAGCCGGGCAGCAACGATGCGCGCGATCTGAGGCACCTGTGTGCCGACCCAGATGTCGCATCCATCAGGCCGCACATGGACCGTCGTGTTGATCGGCTCGAGCGCCGCGTGCGCCAGGTAGGGCAACGTATAAACGGCGTCGATTCGACGATCGCCGACGTCGCTCAGCCTGCGCTCCGGGTCACCTGTCTGCTTGCCGAGAATGGGTGTACCTCGCGCGTCGCGAAGCCGGCCGGCCAGTTCATCGGACGTCAACGTGGCGTTGGGGCCCGCGTCCCATTCGACCTGCAATTGACTCAACGCGCGACGCGCGAACCAGTAATTTTCACCCACCACGGCAACGGCATCGTCAATGCGCAACACGTCGATCACGCCAGGCATGGCGCGCGCGGCCCGGTCGTCGACACGACGGACCTTGCCGCCAATGGTCGGACACATCGCGAGAGCCGCCACGCGCATGTCCTTGACGTTCACGTCGATGCCGAACGTCGCGGTTCCGTTGATCTTGGCTGGCGTATCCACACGCTGGATCGGCTTGCCGATCAGCCGGAAATGCGAAGATGGCTTTAGCGTGACGTGTGTCGGCATCGGCTGTCGACGAGCAGCCGACGCAACGGCACCGAAAGACAGCGTACGCCCCGTCCGATCGTGTGTGATGATCGCCCGCGCCACCGAACATTCGGTCACAGGAACATGCCACCGCTCGGCGGCGGCACTGACGAGCATCATTCGCGCCGCGGCGCCGGCATTCCGTAGCGGCGTGAAATAGGCACGGACGGACGTCGAGCCGCCCGTGGCCTGCGCCTTCAGGATCGACTGCGTATAGGCTTGAGTATCGGGGGGTGCCATCGCGACCTCTACCTGGTCGAGCCCAACCTCCATCTCCTCGGCCAGCATCATCGCTTCGCCGGTAGCAATACCCTGCCCCATTTCGACACTCGGCACCACGAGTACGATACGCCCGTCCGCACCTATGCGAATAAAGCCGCTCGGGACGAAGCCGTCGAAGCCCGTGCCTGCCGCATCCAAAGCGCCGATCGCGGCAAGATCAGGCTCTTTCATAAACGCGCGCGCGGGCTTTGCGAGTGCAAATCCGACCAGCAACGCGCCGGTGGTCAGGAAGCGACGACGCGCGGTATCCGCTAGCGTCGTCTCATCGACGGGTCCGTACGTTTTCATATAGCGGCCTTGATTGCCGCGCGAATGCGCGGGTACGTACAGCACCGACACAAATTTCCAGCCATTGCTGCATCGATGGCTGCATCGTCGGGATGTGGATTGCGTGCCAGGAGAGCCGTCGCCGACATGATTTGCCCGGACTGGCAGTAACCGCACTGCACCACCTCGAGCTTGAGCCAAGCGGCCTGCACCTGCTTGCCAACATCGGTGTTGCCGATCGCTTCAATCGTCGTGATGGGCCCGTTGACCGCCGACACTGGAAGAAGGCACGAACGCACCGGATTGCCATCCAGATGCACCGTACAGGCCCCGCACTGCCCAATGCCGCAGCCAAATTTCGTGCCGCACAACCCTACGACCTCGCGCAATACCCACAGAAGCGGCATATCGGGGGGGACGCGAAGTTCTGTCCGCTGTCCGTTTATCACGAGCGACGTAGCCGGCCATGGCGAACTTGTCGTCGTGCTCGGTATCGACACTGTCCTTCCCATCGACAATTTTCCTTGTTCAGCTGATCCAATCCATCATGTGCCGGTTCCATTCACAACTTCAAACCGCGCGTTTTCAGGATCGAGGTAGATATGGACGGGATACGAAATTCAATGTGGAATCCCCTGAATTCGCCTGAAACAATCCTTAATCAAAAACCGGAATGCTCAATGCACCGCACACTCGGCTTGCGGCCAATCCATCCGACCATGCGTTCTGGATCGGTTATCGATCCGGGTGTCTCATCAAATCGGTGAGATTCTGCAATCTCACCGGGATCAGTCATTGGGCAATACTCAACTACCGCCTTCGGAAAGCGTCAGCCGGTTATTGACCGATGTCACCCCAGGGACAGCGCTCGTACGTTTTTCCGCGAGTGCGATTTGCGGCTCATCGGCTACCTCGCCGGTCAACGTCACGGCGCCGCCTTTGGCAAATACCACGATGCGCGCCTGATCCAGGGCGTGGTCCTTTGCAATACTCTTCCGCACACGCTTTGCAAGAGCACGATCGGTCGCTCGCGCTTGCTTGCGCGCGGCGGAAACGACAGGATCACCATGCTTTCTGGCAACTGCCGATGAGTTCGGTTTTGCGGGAGAATATGCCTCCGATGCGAGCGCAACGGACGGAGCCCCGATAATGATGGCAGCAAAAAATGATAGAAGTCTTGACTTCATATGGCCCCCTCAAATCTACGGTGAACTTCACAAGGAAAGCTGAGTGATGCGCATTGATCGTATCGTGCTCAATATCACCCGTCCTTAAGAGCGGGCCTGAAATAGTATTAATTTTTAGGATCTAATCGTCACGGCATGACCTCCTGGTCTTGACGACAACGTCATGCCGGCATTTTCCACTTCCAGGTGGGACAGTTTTGTGGTCCAGGGTCGGCTGGCCATTGCCCCGCCCGTCCGAGCCGCTCGCATGCGTGTAGCCCCACCATCGAGTGCAGGTCAGTGCGCTTGCCGAGCAGGCCGCTCGTGCCACCACCCACCTGCCGGTAACGCGTAGCCGAATCACTCGATGCACGCAAGTCAATGTATGCGGTCTCTGCCGTCAGCCGCTAGCACCGCGAGTCCCCGGCGTCAACGATCAACGCGACAGTTCTGTTTCCACGCTTGCTCCGTACCGATATTGCAATCAATGGCTCGCATTGCGCCTATACGATCGCTTCCTGCTACCGCTGCTCGGAAGCGGTTCCGGCTTCGGAGTTGACCGATGCGCTCGAGCAGATTCGCGAGCTGCTGCAGATGCTCGGCGAGAGGTTCCGACGTAAGCCCAATCTGCTTTCGCCGGGATGTAAGGCAGCGCTACAATTCGAGAATCCAATTTGGTCGCTTTATCATGAAGCCGCTGGCAGTCCCCTCACTTGCCAATATCGCGTCACGCCTTCGCCTGAAGCAACTTAAGCTGCTGATCGCGCTGGAAAACCACGGCTCGCTGCACAAGGCGTCGGAAGAGATGGCAATCTCGCAGCCCGGCGCCACCAAGGTGCTGCGCGAGATCGAGGACATCCTCGGCATGCCGCTGTTCGAGCGGCAACCGAAAGGCCTCGTCGCAAACGACCTCGGCCGCTGCGTCACGCGCTACGCGCGCCTCATCTACAGCGACCTCGAACATCTGCATACCGAAGTCCTCGCGCTCACGCAAGGCCACGGCGGCCATCTTGCGGTCGGTGTGATCATGGGTGCAGTGCCGTTGCTCACGCGTGCGCTGACCGACCTGCGCCGCCGCCAGCCGCACCTGTCGGTCGAGATCGTCGAAGGCACCAGCGCGAGCCTGCTCACGCTGATCGACGATGGCCGCATCGATCTTGCGATCTGCCGCAACGGCGGCAGCCGGCGCCCGGAGGCGTACGACTACGTGCCGCTGAACGCCGAGCCGCTGGCGGTCGTGACGGCACGCACGCACGCGTTGGCCGGGCGCTCGGCACTGACGCTGCGCGACCTCACCGAGGCTGAATGGGTCGCGTATCCTGTCAACACGCCGATGCGACTCGCGCTCGAACGCGCGCTGGCCGATGCGGGTATCGACGTGCCGCGCTATCCGATCGAAACGGCGTCGACGTTCGCGACGCTCACGCTGCTGCAGGCGAACCCGGAACTGGTGGCCGTGATCCCGCGTGAGGTCGCCGAGTTCGGCGAGCGGTTTGGCCTCGTTGCCTGCCTGCCCGTCGCGATTCCGGCGCTCGACGAGCCGTACGGCGTCGTCGCACGTACCTTCGCGCACCTGTCGCCAGGTGCGCGCCTGCTCGTCGAAACGCTACAGGGTTCCCCGCTTACTTGATCGGCGAGAACGCGGCCGGACGCAGCAACTTCGATTCCATCTTCTCGAGCATCGGGAATGCCTTCGGCACGAATTTCTCGAGCCAGTCCGGATCCTCGTACAGCGCGGTGCGGCGCTTGATGCGATCGTCCAGGCTTTCGTACGCCCAGATATGGACGACCTGGTTCAGTTCGCCGATTTCCGTGTACCACCAGCCGACAAGCGTCGCATAGCGGGAGATCACCGGCAGGCCTTCCTTCTCGAAGTGCCGCAGGTATTCGTTCATCTTGCCGATCTGGACCGTGTAGGTCCGCATTTCGTAATACATGACTGCTCCTGGTTGAATCGAATCGGGTAATCGGTACTTGCGCGCGATCAAAGTTCGCCGGCGTACGCGGCGCGGATGATGCCTTCGACGTCGCGCGCAGTGGTCAGGCGCGGGTTGACGAGCACGTTGCCGCTGCGCATCGAGTCGGTCACCATCTGCGGCAGGTGTGCGAGGTCGACGCCGAGTTCGCGGATGTTCGACGGAATCTCGAGCGCGCGATTGAGTTCGACGATCTGCTCGACCAGCGCACGCGCGGCCGTTTCCGCATCGCCGTGGGTCACGTCGCCGCCGAGTGCCTGGGCGATATCGCGGTACAGCTCCGGGCATGCGGGCCGGTTGAAGTCGATCACGTACGGCAGCAGCGCCGCGTTCGCGATGCCGTGCGCGATGTTGAACACGCCGCCCATCGTGTGCGAGATCGCATGCACGTTGCCGAGCTTCGACTGCGAAAACGCGACGCCGGCCAGGAACGAGCCGAGCAGCATGTCCTCGCGTGCCGCAAGATCGGAGCCGACGTAGAACGCGTTGCACAGGCTGCGCCCGATCAGGCGGATCGCGCCCAGCGCGAGCGACTGGCTCACCGGGTTCGCCTGCTTCGACACGTACGACTCGATCGCATGCGTGAGCGCATCCATGCCGGTGGCCGCGGTGATCGCGGCCGGCAGCTTCAGCGTGAGTTCCGCATCGAGGATCGCGAGCTTCGGGAACAGCTTGTGGCTGACGATCACGGTCTTGAACAGCGTTTCCTTGTTCGTGAACACCGTCGATGCCGTGCATTCGCTGCCGGTGCCCGACGTGGTCGGAATCGCGAAGATCGGCAGCGGTTCGTCCGGAATCTTGTTGTAGCCCTCGTAATCGAGAATCGTGCCGCCGTTGGTGGCCATCGCGGCCACGCCCTTCGCGGTATCGATGCTGCTGCCGCCGCCGACGCCGATCACGGCGGTGCAGCGGTGTTCCTTCAGGAACGTCAGCGCGCTGTCGAGCACGGCCGTGCTCGGGTTCGCCTCGACGCCCGAAAAGATCTCGTATGCAACGTCCGCGTCGCGCAGCGATGCGAAAAACCCTTCGAGCACGCCGCTCTTGATCAGGCCTTCGTCGGTCACGACCAGCAGCTTGCCGCTGAACAGCGGCTTCAGCAGTTCGCCGGCCTGGCGCGCGAGGCCGTTGCCGAATTTCAGCGTGGTGGGAAAGAAATATTGGAATGGGTTCATGATGCTTTCTCCGTGTGAAGTCTCCGCACCAAACACTACAAGCGGCCGATCGCCGCCGGTAATGAAAAAACCGGATCGCCCGATAACGCCCGCTTATTCCCCGCGCACGCCGCGCCGTTTGGTTATCACGCGATCACGAAGCGTCATTAGGCAAGACGCGGCCGTACCCCTACAGTCGCTGCACGGGACGATGCCATCGCCCCGCAACCATAACGACGGAGACACGCATGCCCCCCTCGAATTCCCCCGCCGTCCCGACGGCATCGCCGGCCTCGCTCGACGCGGCGGCACGGCCGACCAGCGTCCGCTGGCGCATCTTCCTGCTCATGCTGCTGCTGGTCGCGATCAACTACATCGATCGCGCGTCACTGTCGGTCGCGATGCCGCTGATCGCGCCGGAATTCAACATGTCGCCGGCACTCGAAGGCCTAATGCTGAGCGCGTTCTTCTGGTCGTATGCGCTGATGCAGATTCCGGTCGGCGTGATGCTCGACCGCTATCACACGCGCGGCATCATCGCGACCGCGACGCTCGCGTGGGGCGCGTTCCAGGCGCTCGGCGCCGCGTCGCACAGCTGGATTCTGCTGATGCTCACGCGCATGGGCCTCGGCTTCGCCGAATCGCCGGTGTTCCCGGCCGGCGCGAAGCTGATCGGCTCGTGGCTGACGCCGCATGAACGCGGCCGCGGCGCAGTGCTTGTCGACGGCGGCGCGCCGCTCGGCAGCGCGCTCGGCGCAATCCTGATCTCCGGGCTGATCGCGTGGTTCGGGTCGTGGCGCATCGCGTTCGTGATCGCGGGTGTCGGCACGATGCTAGTGGGCGTGCTGGTGTGGCGCTACATCCGCAATCATCCGTCCGAGCACCCGGGCGTGAATGCGGCCGAGCTCGAACACATCACGCGCGAGCACTCGCCGGCGAAAGCTTCGGGCGAACGCGTGCCGCTGCGCGAACTCGTGAAGGACCGCTCGGTGCTCGCGATGTTCGCCGGCTACAGCTGCATCCTCGCGGTGTTCTACGGGCTGCTGACGTGGATGCCAAGCTACCTGCACAAGACCTACGGCTTCAACATCGCGACGACGGGCGGCGCGACCTTCGTCATCTTCATGTCGGGCTTCGTCGGCGAACTGATCGGCGGCACCATCGGCGATCGCTGGAAAGCGTCTGGGGCATCGCCGAACCTCGTGATGCGCACAATGTTCGGCGGCTCGTCACTGATCGCGGCCGCGTGTATCCTCGCGGCGGCCTATATCGCCAACGCCAACGCAGTCGTGCTGCTGCTGAGTATCGCGATGTTCTTCATCCGCTTCTGCGGAATGTACTGGAGCCTGCCGGCAATCGTCGGCGGCCCGGAGCGCGCCGGCGTGCTCGGCGGCACGATGAACTTCTGCGGCAGCATGGTCGGCGTCGTGGTACCGATCTTGATCGGCCTGATCGTCCAGTGGTCGGGATCGTACTTCCTCGCGCTGCTGTTCTTCGTCGCGATGGCCGTACTGATCGCGGTGTTCTCCAGCATGATCGACTACCGGCCGCGCACGCACGGCTGACCGCCCACGCGACCGACCCTCCCCTTCACCGGCACGACGAGGCCCGCGCAAGCGGGCCTTGTTGCATCGTCAGCGGTTTTCAGCGGCTCAACGATCGATCGACAGCGGCGCATCGGCCACGTCGAGCGGCCGTGCGCGAAGATCCCGCTCATTTCGCCGTAGTCGCGCGTCGATGTCGGGGAAGAGGAACATGTCCGCGAAAACGCGGGGCACCGTTGCTTCACGGCGCCCCGCTTGCTTACTGCGCGAGCCTTAGTTCGCGAGCGTCATCGTCCCGTCGAGCAGGCGATTGATCGCCCACGGATTGCTCGTTCGCAATGCTTCGGGCAGCAGCGCATCCGGCATGTCTTGATAGCTGACCGGCCGCAGGAATCGGCGGATCGCGAGACTGCCGACCGACGTCGAGCGCCCGTCCGCGGTGGACGGAAACGGGCCGCCGTGCACCATCGCATGCGCTACCTCGACGCCTGTACCGAAACCGTTGACCAGCACGCGGCCCGCGCGCCGCTCCAGCGCCGGCAGGAACAGGCGCACGTCCGCGTAATCGGCTTCGTCGATATGGATCGCCGTCGTCAGTTGCCCTTCCAGCGACTCGACCAGCGCGAGCATCGTCTTCAGGTCGGGACACCGGACGATCAACGACGCTGCGCCGAAAATCTCCTCGTGCAGTGCCTTCGATTCGCGAAACGCGTCGGCGCTCGTCGAAAACAGCGCGCCCTGCCCCTGGTTCGCACCGGTCGGCGCATTGGCACGTGCGACGGTCCGCACCTGCGGATGCTGCGCGAACGCAGTCACCGCGCGCTCGAATGCCTGATGAATGCCCGGCGTGAGCATCGTCGCAGCAGGTGCCTGCGCGAGCCGCTCGGCCGCCGCCGCGATGAAGCGATCGAGCGCCGGCCCTTCCACTGCGAAGATCAGCCCCGGGTTCGTGCAGAACTGCCCGGCGCCGAGCGTCAGCGACTGCACGAACGCGTGCGCGATCGCATCGCCGCGCCGTTCCAGCGCATGCGGGAACAGCAGTACCGGATTGAGGCTGCTCATCTCCGCATAGACGGGGATCGGTTCGGGCCGCGCATTGGCGATCGCGATCAGCTCGGTTCCCGCATGGCGCGAGCCGGTGAAACCGACTGCCTTGACGCGGCGGTCGCGCACGAGGCCCTGGCCGATTTCGCGGCCGCTGCCGAACAGCAGCGAGAACGTGCCTTCGGGCATCCCGCAGTCCTTCACGGCCTGCTGCACGGCCATCCCGACGAGTTCCGACGTGCCGGGGTGCGCCGAGTG
The DNA here is from genome assembly GCF_056930375.1 of Burkholderia sp. 10_S31. Classification (NCBI taxonomy): domain Bacteria; kingdom Pseudomonadati; phylum Pseudomonadota; class Betaproteobacteria; order Burkholderiales; family Burkholderiaceae; genus Burkholderia; species Burkholderia sp. 10_S31. The sequence goes on along the minus strand of NZ_JBXOWK010000001.1, from coordinate 1,165,233 downwards.
CGCCTTCACGATCACCGGGCAGCCGGCCGCGAGCGCCGATGCCGTATCGCCGCCCGCGACCGAGAACGCGAGCGGGAAGTTGCTCGCGCCGAATACCGCGACGGGCCCGATGCCGATATGGCGCAGGCGCAGATCGGGGCGCGGCGCAGGCTGGCGCTCCGGTTGCGCCGGATCGATGCGAGCCTCGACGTAGTCACCCGCGCGCACCACGCCGGCGAACATGCGCAACTGGCCGACCGTGCGCCCGCGTTCACCTTCGACGCGCGCACGCGGCAGGCCCGATTCGGCAACGCAGCGCTCGACGAGCGCATCGCCGAGCGCGAGGATGTTCGCCGCAATCGCTTCGAGAAACCGCGCGCGCGCTTCGGGCGAGGTTTCTCGATATGCGTCGAAGGCCGCCCAGGCCAGCGCGCACGCTTCATCGAGATCGACGACGGTCGCACCGCCGAAAGCCGGCTCCATGCGTTCACCGCTCGCCGCGTCGATCGCGTACGTGACGCCGTGAGTGCCGCGTCGTGCGTGCTGACCGATCAGCAAGTTGCCTGCGATATTCATTTCCGTTTCCTGTGTGGGTCAATCGACTGCACACGCAATATTCCGGCATGCGTATGAATGCGTTGGCGTCGATGCCCATGCGGCGTCGACGCGAGTGACCACGATGGTTTCAAAACCGCCCGGTCCGCGTCAACACTTCGCGCATGACAGATTTTTATAACGCTATGAGTCGCTCTCAATACCGGATGCGCGGCGCGCTCTTCATACTGGCCCTGCGTCGCGCCATACCCGGCGCGCCCGTCCGACGTCGAATGCCCGAAGGACAAACCGTCCCGGGCTCGCGTCGACCATAACGATGGAGACGAACATGTGTGTGCAGAAACCGGCCGACGGCCCGGACGTCAAGCGCCTGCTCGACGGCCTGCCGACCAACTGGGGCAAGTGGGGGCCCGACGATGAAGTCGGCGCGTTGAACTATCTGCAGGCCGAGCAGGTGATGCGCGGCATCGGCGCCGTGCGCCAGGGCCGGACCTTCACGCTGCAGGTGGATATCGGCCATGCAAAAGGCGAACCGCTGTTTCCTGGGCGGCGCCCGTCGATGCGGATGAACGTGCTCGACAAGGGCCACTTTCTCGCGGGCAAGGCGCACTTCGACGGCAACGTCGAATACGCGGACGACGTGATCTTCATGCACGTGCAGGGCTCGACGCAGTGCGATGCGCTCGGCCACGTGTGGTACGACGACACGCTGTGGAACGGCTATGACGCGCTGAGCACGGTCGGCGGCCTCGATCGTGCGAGCATCCTGCCGATCGCCAAGCGCGGCATCGTCGGCCGCGCGGTGCTGATCGACATCGCGCGACATCGCGACAAGCGCGTGCTCGACAAGGGCGAGACGTTCGATCACCACGATCTGCTCGATGCGGCGCGCGCGCAGAACGTGACGATCGAGCCGCGCGACATCCTGATGATCCGCACCGGCTGGATCGGGTCGTTCTACGAGCGCGACGAGGCCGAGTTCTATCGCGACTACATCGAGCCGGGCCTCACGTTCAGCCGCGAGCTCGTCGAATGGTTCCGCGAGATGGAGATCCCGAACCTCGTCACCGACACGATGGGCAACGAAGTCACGGTCGATCCCGCATCGGGCGTGATGATCCCGCTGCACAACGCGTTGATGCGCAACCTCGGTGTCGTGTTCACCGAGGTCGTGCTGCTCGACGCGCTCGCGGAAGATTGCGCGCGCGACGGCCAGTGGCAATTCCTGTACACGGCCGCGCCGCTGAAAATCGTCGGCGGCACCGGTGCGCCGGTCAATCCGCTCGTGATCAAGTAACGCGAGCAAGGCCATGCCCGGGCGCGTCGCGCGGCCCGGGCATTCGACTGCAGCCGCTCAGGCCGTCAGAAGGTTCCCGGATACGCGCCGCCGTCGAGCAACACGTTCTGCCCCGTCAGATAGGCCGCATGCGCGCTGCACAGGAATGCACACGCTGCGCCGAACTCGTCGGCCGTGCCGAAACGCCCGGCCGGCACGTTCCGGCGCTTCGCTTCACGCGTCGCTTCGTAGTCCGTCCCTTCTGCTTGCGCCGATGCTTCGGTCGCCTTCTTCAGACGGTCGGTGTCGAACAGCCCCGGCAGCAAATTGTTGATCGTCACGTTGCGCGCCGCGATGCGCTTCTGCCGCGCGATACCCGCGACGAAGCCAGTCAGGCCCGTACGCGCGCCGTTCGACAGGCCGAGCACGTCGATCGGCGCTTTCACGGCGCTCGACGTGATGTTGACGATGCGCCCGAAACCACGCTCGGTCATCCCGTCGACGGTCGCCTTGATCAGCTCGATCGCCGTCAGCATGTTCGCGTCGATCGCGGCGATCCAGTCGTCGCGCGTCCACTCGCGGAAATCGCCCGGCGGCGGGCCGCCCGCGTTGTTCACGAGGATGTCGATGTGCGGCGCGGCCGCGAGCGCCGCCGCACGGCCCGCGCCGGTCGTGATGTCACCGGCCGCCGCCGCCACCGTGACGGCCGGATTGAGTGCGCGCAATTCGCGTGCGGTCGCCTCCAGTGCTTCGCTGCCGCGCGCGGTGATCACGACGTTCACGCCCTCGGCGACGAGCGCCTGCGCGCAACCCTTGCCCAGTCCCTTGCTGGCCGCGCAGACCAGCGCCCAGCGGCCTTCGATGTTCAGATCCATTCTGCTTCGCTCCAGGCATCCGGTGCGTGCCGTTCCGGCGCGACCGCAATCGACACGACAATAAGTTCAAGTTATAGTGCGTGCGACCCGCTCCGCCGCGCTCCGGCGACACATCGGGTCACACTCCCGAAAATGTGCGTAAAACAAGGTTCGACGCGCCAGCATAAAGAGACGCGCCCGTCGCGGCAATTGACCGGATGTGATACCGGTATAACTTTTTGTCATTCCCATGACGCCACCGCTTCATTCGATCATTTCGCGTCTTCACCTGAAACAGTTGCGCCTGTTGATCGCGCTCGCCGACCAGGGCTCGCTGCTGAAGGCCGCGCAACAGGTTGCACTCACGCAGCCGGGCGCGAGCAAGGCGCTGCAGGAGATCGAGACGACCTTCGGCACGCCGCTGTTCAATCGCACCAATCGTGGGCTCGAACCAACCGAGGTCGGCGATTGCGTGATCCGCTACGCCCGGCTGATTCACACCGATCTCGCGCATCTGCGCGAGGAAATCGTCGGCATCCTGCGCGGGCATGGCGGTCGCGTGAGCGTTGGCGTGATCATGGGCGCGGTGCCGCGGCTGACCGACGCGATCTCGACGCTCGTTGCGCGCCATCCGGAAATGTCCGTCGAGATCGTCGAGGACACCAGCGAGGCACTGCTGAGCGAGATCGACGCGGGTCGGCTCGACCTCGCGATCTGCCGCACGACCATCAGCCGCACGCCACAGCTCTACGACAGCGTGAAGCTGCAGGACGAGACGCTTGCCGTGGTCGCGAACGTGCGTCATCCGCTGAAGGCCGCGAAGAAGCTCGCGCTGCGCGACCTCGCCGAGTACCGATGGGTCGTGTATCGCGCGAACATGCCGATGCGTCTGCTGCTCGAACGCGAATTCCTCGAAGCCGGCATCCGCTTTCCGCCGCATCTGCTCGAAACGACGTCGGCGTTCGCGACGCTCGCGCTGCTGCAAGGCAATCCGTCGTTCGTCGCGCTCGTGTCGATCGATGTCGCCGAGTTCTTCGCGCGGCACGACATGACACGCATCCTGCCGCTCCGGATCGGTTCGCGCAGCGAGCCTTACGAGCTCGTCACGCGCAAGGGCGCGCCGATCTCGCCCGGCGCGCGGCAACTGATCGACGAACTGCATGCCGACGGCGGCCGCGCGCCGGACGCAACGGTATAAGCCGGGCGGACACGCCAACGCCTTCGCGGCAGGCCGAAACCCGCGGCGAATCCGCAGCGGGAGCCGGACAACCCGGCTCCGTCACACACGATGCGAAGCGCTGCCATCAGACCGCCGCGAACCGCTTCGCCAGTTCCGCGAGGCCGTCTTGGTAGATCCCGCGGAACAGCTGCACGGTATCGTCGTCGGTCGCGCCGTGCGGCGTGAACGTGCCCGACCACTCGACCTTCGACCCGTTCGGGCCGTTCGGGCCGTTCGGGCCGTTCGGGCCGTTCGGGTCGTTCGGGTCGTTCGGGTCGTTCGCGCGCACGCGCAGCGTGGAGCGATAGTCAACATGAAATCCCGAGGGCGATACGCGCCTCGGGATTTCCCTTCAGTCACAGGCCAGCTCGCTCGCGATAACGCGGCCGTACTTGCGAGTCCCTCTTCCGGAGGCAAGAAAACCACTCAATCGGCAGGAGGCAGGTTCGCGGAAAGGTCGGGAAAGCGAAGTTCACCTTCGTAGGTCTCGGCACCGGCCGCGAGTATCGCTTTCACGCGCGCCTGTATCGCTTCATTGGCGACGCAAAGATCGGCCTCGTGCGCCTCCACCAACAAGCCTTCGGAGAAAGAGACGTCTGACCCCATGTCCACGGACCTTTTCAGGTGGGCGATCGTGGTGGGCGGAAAGGTCGCGATGCGGCGTGCGAGTTTGTCCACGAACGGACCCAGTTCCTTGGCCGGCAGCGCGCGATTGATATAGCCGTAATGGTCGGCCAGTTCCGCCGAGAAATCCTCTCCGGCCAGCAGCACCTCGAGGGCGCGGGCGCGCCCCATCCGCCTCGGCAGGCGCTGCGTGTTGCCACCACCCGGAACAAGCCCGCAAACAACCTCCGGTTGGCCGAACACGGCTTCGCCGATCGCGGCGAAACACATGTCCGCGGCCAGCGCGATCTCGCAGCCACCGCCGCGAGCGATGCCTTCGACCTTGGCGATCACTGCCTTGGGCATGTTGCGCAGGCGCTCGCCGAGCATCTGTGTCAGGCGGAACGTGCGTGTGTTCGAAGTCGTTTTCGGCGCGGAGCCGACACGATGCAGGCCCGAGTGCGCAATGAAGAACTTCGGCACGGCGCTCTGCAGCACAACGACACGTACGTTCGCATCCTGTTCAAGTTGTCGGGTCAGCGAATCGAACTCCTCCGACAACACCTCGTCGAGCAGGTTGAGCGGCGGGTAGTTCAACGTCACCGTGGCAACCCCGCTGTCCTGGGCGACCCGGATATGCTTGTAATCGGCATAGTTCGCGCCGCCGCCCTGCGGTGGCGCGGACTTTCCGGGCGCAGCCACCCCATCCTCCGACGCGAGCAACACGCCTGGCGCAAATGTTGCGGCACCGATTGACTGGACGAACGAACGTCTCGAGAAGGTCGACATGGCAGGCTCCTTGGTTGGTTTCATCTCGCCTCGGCAAAGCCACGCTCGGCTCGCCATTCGCGGCGAAGTCGAGTATCGCGATTGCAATCCGCTGGCGCCGCGTCTTCCCCCTGTACTGCGGATGACAGCGACTACGCAAGCAATTTCGGCTGCGTCGAGAGGAATTCGTCAGCATTGAGAAGCAAACCTCGCTAACGCAATGATCCTCGGACCGTCGGGACATTTGCAAGGATCCTCCCCAAGTGGGGGGCATCCGGATCTACCTTGCGCTTCCGGCGCGCATCGTCTTGCGCATGCGCTGCAGCGACGCAGGTCACGCATACCCGACAATTTCACCATCCGGTCGACCATGCAGCAACGCGGCGATACGGCTTCTCGCGGCCGATTGCTGGCCGCATAACTGCCCGGGTCGTCCATCCTGCGCCCCCTCCCCAAACAGGGGGCTGTCATCGCACGGGGCTGTGGGTACTGTTGCTACCGACACCCTTCGACGCATGGCCTGACACACGCTCTCATTCACGAGCATTCGCACCACTCAGGCCTATTGAAATGCGTACCGGCGCGCGCTCGCCGCATCGTCAGCGGACTGTAGCGGCAGCGCCCGCGCGCATGTGACGACACCTCGAAATGGCCTGAAAACCCGTCTATGAGCAAAGCCCAGTCACGCGGAGACAAGCCGCCGAAGCCGGCGTCCGGCCGGCGCGTATTCCTCAAACGCGTCGCCATCGTTCCTGCCGCCGTCGCGATGGGGGCGTGCCATCCCGGAGACGACGCATCGCCATCACCGACGGCAATGCAAAACGCCGACAGCGGCGTCCGGCTCGACAACTATCGTCCGGTGTTCTTCACGCTCGAAGAATGGCATTTCGTGCTCGCGGCAGTGGACCGCCTGATCCCGCACGACGATGAAGGGCCCGGCGCGCTGGACCTGAACGTACCCGTCTTCATCGACAGGCAACTGGAAACCGGTTACGGCTACGCGGCGCACTGGTACATGCAAGGTCCGTTTCGTGCCGCCTCACCGCTGTTCGGCTATCAGTCGCGGCTGACGCCGCGCGAGTTGTACCGGGCCGGCATCCAGGCAACGAACGCACGATGCATGCGCGACTTCGCAGGCAAGCGTTTTGCCGAACTCGCCGTCGCGGAACAGACCGACGTGCTCGCACGCCTGGAGTCAGGCGCGATGGCATTCGACGATATCTCCGCGACGGATTTCTTCGCGTTTCTGCTGGAGAACACCCGTGAAGGCTATCTGTCGGACCCGATCCACGGAGGCAACAAGGAGATGGGCAGCTGGAAGATGATCGGCTTTCCGGGAGCCAGGGCGGACTTCCTCGACTGGGTCGGGACCGGCAAGCGCTACCCGTACGGCCCGGTCAGCATCGAAGGTCAGCAGGGTTGAGATACATATGCCGCATATTACGAAGCCGGAAGTGGACGCCGTCCTCGTCGGGATGGGTTGGACAGGTGCGATCATGGGTATGGAGCTGGCCGAGGCCGGCCTGACCGTAGTTGGCCTGGAGCGCGGCGAAAACCGCGATACGAGCCCCGAGTTCGCGTACCCTGCCATCGCCGACGAGCTCGCTTACATTCAGCGGCGCAAGCTGATGCAGAATCTTGCGCGCGAGACGGTCACGATCCGGCATGCGCCGAACGAGGACGCATTGCCCTACCGGCAGCTCGGCGCGTTCCTGCTGGGTACCGGAGTGGGCGGCGCGGGCGTGCACTGGAACGGCACGACCTGGCGCGCCAATGCTGCCGACCTCAAGATCCGCTCGCACTACGTGCAGCGATATGGCGCCGGGTTCATTCCCGGCGACATGACGATCCAGGACTGGCCTTATACGCTGGACGAACTCGAACCGTACTTCGAGCGTATCGAGGCCGTGATGGGCACGTCGGGCAAGGCAGGCAATCTGCACGGCCAGATTGTCGACGGCGGCAATCCCTTCGAGGCCATGCGCCGGCGTGACTATCCGTGTCCGCCGCTCGCCGACAATTATCCGGCGACACTGTTCAGGCATGCGGCGAGCGAAGCCGGTTTCCATCCATTTCCGATTCCCGCGTCCAATGCGTCGATCGCCTATCAGAATCCATACGGGCTGCAGCTCGGCCCGTGCAACTTCTGCGGCTATTGCGAAGGCTTCGGCTGCTACATGTATGCGAAGGCATCGCCGCAAGCCTGCATCTTGCCCGCGTTACTAGCCAAACCCAATTTCGAGTTGCGCGACCGATCGCATGTGACGCGTGTGGCACTCGATTCGTCCGGCAAGCGCGCCACCGGCGTGACCTATCTCGATGCACAGGGCCAGGAAGTGTTTCAACCGGCGCGCATCGTCGTGCTTTGCGCATTCCAGATGCACAACGTGCGCTTGCTGCTGCTGTCCAGGATCGGAACGCCGTACGATCCGGTGACGGGAACGGGAACCGTCGGCAGAAACTTCGCCTACCAGAAAAACAGCGCGGTCTCGCTGTTCTTCGACAAAGACGTCCACATCGATCCATTCATCGGCGCCGGCTCCGGGGGCCAGGCATTCGACGACTTCAATGCGGATCACTTCGATCATTCCGCGGCGGGGTTCGTCGGCGGCGCCTATATCAGCGCGATGGTCACCGGCGGCCGCCCGATCGGTCAGACCCTGCTGCCGGAAGGCACCCCCAAATGGGGGGCTGCCTGGAAGAAAGCGCTCAAGGACAACTACCTGCATTCGTTTTCCATCGGTACGGCAGGCTCGGTCATGTCATACCGCACGAACTACCTGGATCTTGATCCGACCTATCGCGACGCATACGGCCTCCCTTTGCTGCGCATGACATTCGACTGGCACGACAACGAGATGCGCATGACGCGTTTCGTCACCGACAAGGCCGAGCAAGTCGCGCGCGTGATGAAGCCGAAATCAATGTCGGTCCATGCCGGAAAGATCGGCGATCACTTCGACATGCGGCCGTACCAGACCACGCATACGACCGGCGGCGCGGTCTGCGGGGATCGCCCGGACACGAGCGTCGTCAACAAGTACCTGCAATCGTGGGACGTGCACAACGTATTCGTGACGGGCGCATGCGCGTTTCCGCAAAACTGGGCCTACAACCCGACCGGCATGGTCGGCGCGCAAGCGTATTTCGCGGCGCGCGCGATCCGCGAGCAATACCTGAAGAATCCTGGTCCACTGCTACCGGCATAGGAATTGCAATGGGTGAGCAACGCACGAAACCGGCCGCGATCTCATTCGGCCTGCTATTTGCCTGCGCCACGCTGGCCGCATGGTTGCAACCGGCCGCCGCGAACGCGCAGGATGCCGACCAGATCGCGCGCGGCGCCTATCTGGCGCGCGTCGGTGATTGCGTGGCATGCCATACATCGCGCCGCGACCAGCCGTTCGCCGGCGGACTGCCGATGGAAACGCCGTTCGGCACGATCTATTCGACGAACATCACGCCAGATATCAAGCACGGGATCGGCAGCTACAGCTACGACGACTTCGCGGCCGCGCTGCGCAAAGGCGTCGCGAAGGACGGACACCTGCTCTACCCCGCCATGCCGTACCCGTCCTTCTCGAAGGTCAGCGACACCGATACCCGTGCCCTCTATGCGTACTTCATGCATGGCGTCCGCCCGATCGGCCAGCCGAATCCGCAGACGCGGCTCCACTTTCCGTTCAACCTGCGCGTGCTGCTCACGGGATGGAATCTTCTGTTTCGCCCCAGTGGCACGTATCGCGACGATCCCGCACAAAGCGCGGCGTGGAATCGCGGCGCCTATCTCGTTCAAGGGCTCGCGCACTGCGGCGCATGTCATACGCCTCACGGCCCGATGGGCCAGGAGAAAGCGTTCGACGCGCGCGGAACGGACCTGTACCTGAGCGGTTACACGCTCGCGGGCTGGCACGCCCCCGAGCTGCGCCCCGGATACGGAAGCGGAAGCGGAAACGGCGCGGGCAAGCTCACACGTGACAGCATCGTTCAGCTTCTGCGAACCGGACGATCACACGGCAGCGCCACGTTCGGCGGCATGTCCGAAGTCGTGGAGAACAGCACGCAGTATTTCAGCGACGCCGACCTGGGCGCGGTTGCCGATTACCTCGGCAGCCTCGGCCCCGGTCGCGCACCGCAGACGTCGGCAGCCCTGCCCGTCAAGTCGGATGCGATCGCGGCGTTGCGCTCGGGCGTGACACCGACAGGCGGCGCGTTGCTGTACCTCAACAACTGCAATGCATGCCATCGCTCGGACGGCAGCGGCGCGATGAAGGCGTTTCCCGCGCTGGCCGGCAATGCGGTGGTCGCGTCCGACGATCCGTCGTCGGTCATTCACGTGATTCTGACCGGCTCGCGGATGCCGTCGACCCGATCCGATCCGGCGCCGTTGGCCATGCCCGCATTCGGCTGGCGGCTATCGGACCTGCAGATCGCCGAACTCGCGACGTTCGTACGCGACAGCTGGGGCAATCGTGCCGGCAAGGTGAGCGCATCCGACGTCGCGAAAGTCCGGCGGCAGGTCGATCCGGCGCAATTGAAGCGGATCCGGGCTGCCATCGCAAACGAAGTGACTGACGACGGCGCGCCCGGTTCGACCGGCAAATGACATCGGGCCGCCGCCCGCATCACGCGGGACCCACCATCCCGCACACGATCGAAGGGCTGCGCGGCGCGACCGCACGCCTTCCGGCTTGTTTGACTTGATTATCGGAAAACCATCATGCGATTCATCAGCTTCGTACGCGACGGTACCACCGGCCTCGCCATCCGGTCCGGCGACGGCCGTTATCTCGGACTGACGCGTACCGATCCCGACTATCCCGGCGATCTCGACACCCTCGTCTCCGGCGGTCCTTCCGCGCTGGCGCAAGCGAGCCAACGCCTGCAGTTGGCCGGCCGGCCGCTCGACCTGGCCGACTGCACCCTGCTCCCGCCCGTGACGCGGCCGACGAAGATCATCTGCGTCGGGCTCAACTATGCCGAACACTCGCAAGAAGCGGGATACGAGGTTCCGTCGTATCCGACGCTGTTCGCGCGCTTTCGCAGCAGCCTGACCGCGCACGGTGCTGCGATACGCAAGCCGACAGAATCGGATCAGCTCGATTACGAAGGCGAGCTGGCGGTGATCATCGGCCGCGGCGGCCGACGCATCGGGCGAAGCGATGCGTTGAACCATGTGGCCGGCTATACGGTCTTCAACGACGCGACCCTGCGGGACTATCAGTTCAAGACGCCGCAATGGACGGTCGGAAAGAATTTCGACGAAACGGGCGCACTGGGCCCCGAACTGGTGACCGTCGACGAACTACCGGCGGGCGCGGCCGGCCTCAAGCTGCAGACCCGGCTCAACGGTGTCGTCGTGCAGGAAGCCAATACGAACGACATGATCTTCGACATCGCCACGCTGATCGTCACCATCAGCGAAGTCATGACGCTCGAGCCCGGCGACGTCATCGCGACCGGCACGCCGTCGGGCATCGGCATGGCGCGCAATCCGCCGCTCTGGATGCGCGCAGGCGACGTGTGCGAGGTCGAGATCGAAGGGATCGGCGTACTCAGGAATACCGTCGCGCAATCGTGATCCGGTCGTGCCGGCGCTGCGCGCGCCGGCACGCGTTCAGGCAGGCTGCATGCCCAGCACATCGCTCGCGAGGATCATCGCGGCGGCATTGGTCGGTCTCGGCCGCTCCGCCGGACGAAACACCGCGTCTCCGGGGAAGATAGGCAAATGCGACAGCACGCAGATGCCGCGGCGGGAAGCGATGGCGCGCCGCCAGCGCTGCTCACCGAAATGCCGGACACCGGGCTCGACCCAACGCACCACCAGCACGCTTCCGTCGCATTCCAGCACCGTCACCTGGGCACCCGCGAACTCGCGGGCGGAACCCACGCGCGGCCCGTCGTCCAGTCGTGAAGTCGCATCAGGCATGTCCCACTCGCAAGCCGGCGCGATCGAACCCGGTGCCCGGTCGACCGCTCGTGTTCAATCGGTCACGCGATCCTGACCAGCATCTTGCAAAAAACCATAGCGCCAGCGATGCGGATCGTGCACGCCGCAAGGACGCGGCGGCACACCGTGCCGCACGCTGATCAGACTTCGCGCACGTGCTCGACTGAAGGCGGACCCACGAAGAAGGGTCCGGCCAGTTCGCGCCAACGCTGAAAATCGGCTGTCTGACGAAAGGCGTCGTGCCGCTCGACGCTTTCCCATTGCACCATCAGACGATAGCGCGACGGTTGCTCGATACCGCGATACAGATGCAAGCCATGGCAACCGGGCGCGCGTTCGATGAACGACCTCGCGTCGGCGACCGCACGTTCAAACCCCGGCTCGCCGTTTTCCTGTATGTCGATCTGGGCAATCTCAAAAATCATGACGGGTTTCTCCGCGCGACGCGAACAGTCGCGCAGTGCAATTGACACGCTGCCGGCATCGATCCCGTGCCGGACATTCCGGGTAGGCATGCACGCGCATGCGCGCTGCCCTGCTGCCGGTTCGCGTGGAAAGACGACTCGCTTCAAAAGCGAACCACGCAACGGCACCTGCTCGATACGAACCGGCCAGCCTGCGTCGCGTCGACCGGTTGCCACGATGCGCCAACGATAGCGCTGTCGAGCCGAGCGCTCTACCCCCACTACGGGGGGGTCAAAAAAACCCGCAAGACGTTCATGTTGGCAGCAACGCTACGACTCGCGGGCCGGCTTGTTTCGCCGCGTCGAGATCGCCCAGTCAGCATGCGGGCGATCGCGCCGGATACCGGCACCGTGCCTGGCGACCCGCTCTGGAGCATCCATGACCGCACAAATATCATCCGCGCTGGTGCCGTTTTTCTTTTCGATCGCGATGGGCTATTTCGCCGGGAAAACCCATGCCGGAAACATGCCGATCGTGTCGATCAACAAGATGCTGGTCGACTATGCGCTGCCGTTCGCGCTGTTCGTCTATACCGCGAAGATGCCGCGCGCGGAACTGATGAACCATCTGGTTCCCGTCGCCGTCATCGTGATCTTCATGCTCGTACCGTATTTCGCGTCGCTCGTCCTGTCGAAACATGTCTTTCATGTCGACCCGAGTCATGCCGCCGTGCGCGCCGTAACGGTTGGCATGCCGAACTTTGCGGCCGTCGGCCTGCCTCTTCTCGTCGCCGTGTACGGCGAGTCGAGTACATTGACGGTCGCGTTCGCCATCACCATCGCGTCAGTCGTGATGTCCCCGGCGTGCCTGATCCTGCTCGAGCGCGCCCGCAGCACCGAACACCCAAGTCGATCGAATGCGCCACCACTCGCCGGCGCGCTGCTCAATACCTTCCTGAAGCCGGTCGTTCTGGCACCGCTCGGCGGCATCGCCTTCTCCATTCTCGGATGGCACCTGCCGACGCTGATCGCCCAATCGCTGGGCATCATCGGTGGAACGACGGCCGGTCTCGCATTGTTTTCCACCGGCCTCATCCTTGCCGCCCTGCCGATCCGACTGAACGCGGAGGTATGTGTTGCGCTGTTGCTCGGCCACATCGTGCAGCCGCTGCTCGCATGGTTCTGCGTCCGGCTCTTCTCCGTGCCGCCGCCGATGGCCGGTCAGCTCGTGCTGCTTGCGGCCATACCGTGCGGTTCGTTCGGCATCCTGTTCGGGCTCGGCTACGACATCGACGATCCGACCGCGGGTGCGACGCTGGTCGCGTCGAGCATCCTGTCAGCGGTGACGCTGACGTTGACGATCGCGCTGCTCCATTTCGTCTAGAGGCGGAGGCGCCACCTTGCGGCTGCCGGCAGCTCGTGTCGCGTGCGTGCCGGACAGGCTGACCGCGTGTCGGGCTCGTTCGCGCCGCTCACTGCTTGCCGCCTACGATCCGCTGCCATGCGGCGGCCTGTTCATCGCGCACGAGTTGTTCGGCGGCTTCGGGCTTGACGGTCCGATACGGCGGCGCCTCCGCCTCGATCACCGTGACGATGGCGTCGATCATTTCCGCGGGATCGTGCTGCCGGTTCAGTTCGCGCGTCGGCCAGTGGGCCACGACGCGTTCGCCGTGGTTCCACCATTGATCCATGCTTTCCATGCCGGTATCGTTGAAGCCCGTACGATAGGCGCCAGGATTGATCGTCACGACTTCGACGCCGTATGGCTTCAACTCTTCCTCCATCGCGGAGCAGATGCCTTCGACGGCATGCTTCGACGCGGCGTAGGCGCCGTCGAACGGCACCTTGACGAGTCCCGCGACCGACGACATCCAGACGATCCGGCCATGCCCGCGCACGACCATCCTGCGCGCGAACCCCTGCGCGACTTCGAGCGCCGCAAAGACATTCGTTTCGAACACCGAGCGAAACACGGATATCGGAATCTCCACAAGCGGGCCGGATTCCATGATGGCCGCGTTGTTCAGCAGGACATCGACGTCGTGGGTCAATGCATGCGCACGATCGATTTCGTTCGTCACATCGAACTTGATGACCTGCATGTCCACCCCGCGTGCCTTGGCCTCCTGCCGCAGCGCCCAGACCTGCGGCCAGATCTGGCCACCCGCGATCACGCGATGCCCGCGTTCGGCAAGCGCGAACGCAACACCTCGCCCGAATCCGGACCCCGCACCGGTTATCAGCACCGTTCTGGTCATGCCCCCTCCCGCTCGGTACACGATGATTGCGCCGACCGGACCGACTCGGACGGCGACCTTGCCAACTACCTTACGGCGTTTCGCGCAGCCAACGCGCCCCCCCGAATGGGGAGGCGGGCCGCATCGCCGACGCGGTTCGGAAGCGATCGCACGCCGTCATTTGCCGGAACGCCCGATTTCGGCGCGCGCCTTACGACACGGCCATTGCGGCGAGCGGATGCTCTGTTCGCCGTTGCCGTGCGTCCCTCGTCAACCGCAAACGGGACAGATCGTGGAGCGCGAAATCGCGCCACATGCTCACTAGACGACTGGTCTACTCGATCGTATGATCCGCATCACGGTTCGACCGGGTGATCGGCCCTCGCATTCATGCGATGCATGGCACAACCCGGCGCACCCCCGCAGGTCAAGCCCTGCGACGTAGCCCCGCAAGCGCACAAACACTAGACGACTGGTCTACTTTCGCTTGCAACGTGCTCCGGCATGTTGCAAGCGCATCGCGACCGTCACACGAAAAACCCGTCGCCAACCGGCCCGATCCGGGCGGCGCAACCGTCACACAGAGGTCACCCATGCCGCAATCCCAATCCGTCAATCGACGGATCGTCCTGGCCAGCCGCCCCGTCGGCGCGCCGGCAGCGCACAACTTCCGACTTGAAACCACGGCAGTGCCGACGCCCGCCGAAGGCGAAGTCCTGCTGCAGACGCTGTACCTGTCGCTCGATCCCTACATGCGGTGGCGCATGAGCGACGCGCCGTCCTACGCACCGCCGGTTGCGCTCGGCGATGCGATGGTGGGCGGCACCGTCAGCCGCGTCGTCGCCTCGAAGCATCCCGCCTTTGCAGTCGGCGACCTGGTGCTTGGCGACAGCGGCTGGCAGGACTACGCGCTCTCCGACGGCGTGGATCTCATGCCGCTCGGCACGGATCTCGACCACCCGTCCCATGCGCTTGGCGTGCTTGGCATGCCCGGCTTCACCGCCTACACGGGCCTGCTGCGGATCGGGCAACCGAAGCCGGGCGAAACGGTCGTCGTCGCGGCGGCGAGCGGTGCGGTAGGTGCCGTCGTCGGCCAGATCGCAAAACTGAAAGGCTGCCGCGTCGTCGGCATTGCAGGAGACGCGGAGAAATGCCGGTACGTCACCGAGACGCTCGGCTTCGACGTGTGCCTCGATCGGCGTGCGCCCGATCTTGCACGGCAGCTCGCGCAAGCCTGCCCCGACGGCATCGACGTCTACTTCGAGAATGTCGGCGGTGCGATTTTCGACGCCGTGCTGCCGCTCCTCAACGTCGGCGCGCGCGTGCCGCTCTGCGGCCTGATCTCGCAATACAACGATAGCGAACCGGCGCCCGGCCCTGACCGGCTGCCGCTCCTGACCGACACGCTCCTGAAGAAACGGATCCGCATGGAGGGCTTCATCATCCTCGATCACTATGCGACCGGCTATCAGGCGTTCCTGGCCGAAATGGGCGGATGGGTCAAGGCCGGCGAGATCACGCCACGCGAGGACGTCACCGACGGCCTGGAAAACGCGCCGGACGCGCTCATCGGTCTGCTCGCGGGAAGGAACTTCGGCAAGGTAGTCGTGCGCGTCGCCGAAACCGCTGCGTAAAGCGGATTCGCACATCCATCATCCATCTTCATCCATAGTCATCATGAAACTTCTGTTCGTCCTGACATCCCACGACACCCTCGGTTCGACCGGCGAGAAAACCGGCTTCTGGCTCGAGGAATTCGCTGCGCCCTACTTCACGCTGAAAGACGCGGGCGCCGACATCACGCTCGCGTCGCCGGCCGGCGACCAGCCGCCGCTCGATCCGAAAAGCGCGGATCCCGCATTCCAGACCGACGCCACGCGCCGCTTCGAAGCGGATCCGGACGCGCGGGCCGCGCTCGCGGCCACGCAAAAGCTGTCCGAGGTTGCCGTCGACGCGTTCGACGCAGTGTTCTATCCGGGCGGCCACGGCCCGCTCTGGGATCTCGCAGAAGACGCACGGTCGATCTCGCTGATCGAGCAGGCCATCGCACTGGGCAAGCCGGTCGCGGCCGTCTGCCATGCACCGGCTGTGCTGCGCCATACCAAGGGGCCGGACGGCGAGCCGCTCGTCGCCGGCAAGGCCGTCACCGGCTTCTCGAATTCGGAAGAGGATGCCGTCGGATTGACGAACGTCGTGCCGTTTCTCGTCGAGGACGAGCTCAAGTCGAAGGGCGGCCGCTATTCGAAGACCGATGACTGGCAACCGTACGTGGTTGTCGACGGCTTGTTGATCACCGGCCAGAATCCGGCGTCGTCCGAACCGGCCGCCCAGGCGCTGTTGAACATGCTGACGCGCGCCTGACCACGGAGCGAGCTCCGCACCGGCGGCGGACGCCCTGTTCACCGCCGGTCTCGCGCAAGAACGAAACGCGCGGGAGCGCGATCGTCAGCCCACCGAGGGTCGTCGCGCGATGACATCGATCCTGATCCGGAAAAAGCGTTTAACACCACACGCAATACTCGGGCGCGCCTGCGGAAAATACAATCACGTTCGTCCTGTCGCCGCACGCCTGCATCACGCGCTACACACATCATGTCTTCGCCGCTCTTCAGATTCACATCATATATTTCGGATACCAAATCAGGTGCCGCCGCCGCCGATACCGCCCGAAACTGGGCCAGCACGAGCGGCGTCACCTGGCTGTACGTCTTCAAGACCATTCTCGCCGCACTTCTGGCGCTCGGCGTGGCGATGAAGCTCGAACTCCCGATGCCGCGAACGGCTATGACAACGGTCTTCGTGCTGATGCAGCCGCAAAGCGGCATGGTGCTCGCAAAAAGCCTGTACCGGATCTGCGGCACGATCGTGGGCCTGCTCGCCATGCTGGTGTTGATCAGTCTGTTCGGGCAGGCTCCGGAACTCTTCCTCGGCGCAACCGCACTCTGGATCGGCATTTGCACGGCAGGTGCCGCGCGAAACCGCAACTTCCGGACCTATGGCTTCGTGCTCGCCGGCTACACTGCCGCGCTCATCGGCATCCCGTCATGGCAGCATCCGGACGCGGCCTTTCTTTCGGCGATGACGCGTGTGACGGAGGTGACGATCGGCATCCTGAGTTCGGGCGCGGTCAGCGCGCTCGTCTTTCCGCAGCATGTCAGCGAACAGATCAGCCGCGTCAACCGAACGCGGTTCATCGAGTTTGCGGACGACGTGCTGTCGATTCTGTCCGGCCAAACCGACCGAGCATTTCTTGAGGCGTTAAACGTGCGCGTCGTCGACGAGACCGTCAGCTCGGAAGCCGCACGCAGCGCCGCGGTTTTCGAAAGCCCCGACACACGCTTGCGAAACGGCCGCCTGACTCGTCTCAATGCGGAGCGCATGGCGGCGTCGACGCGCCTGCACGCATTGAGTCAGCTGATCGCCCGGCTGCGTGTCGCGCGAGCCGATGTCGTGCTGACAGAGATCGAGGCACTGATGGCAAGTATCGCGGCACCGCTTCGACTCGAACGCCACGATGCGGCGCACGCCGACGATATCGACGCACTCGCCACGTCGCTGGCCGCCACCCTGGAGCGCTGCCGCACGTCGCTGCCCGGCCGCGCGCAGCTGGCGCGAAACCGGCTCGGCAGCGGCGCGACCGCGCTCGACTTCGACACGGCGGTCGACCTGCTCGACCGGTTCCTGGACAGCTATATCGCCTATGCGAGCACTTATCTGTCGCTGAGCGCCGCCGCGCACGATCGCGAGCAGTGGGTGGCGCCATACGAACCGCGAACCAATCCGGTCATCGCGGCCGTCGCCGGCATCCGCGCGATGCTGCTGACACTCGTGCTGAGCGCGTTCTGGATCGCAACCGCATGGCCGTCGGGCGCCTTGCTCGTGCTGAACGGCGGCGCAATCTGCGCACTGGTCGCGTCCTCTGCGCGCCCGTCTCGCACGGCGTTCCAGATGGCGATCGGCACGGCGCTCGCATCCGCCCTCGGCTTGATCGTCATGTTCGTCATCTACCCGGTCATCGACGGCTTCCCGCTGCTCTGCGTGGTACTGGCTCCACCGCTCGCATTAGGATGCTGGATGACGACGCGCCCGTCGCTGGCCGGGTACGGCATCGGATACTGCATCTATTTCTGTTTTCTGACAGGCCCCGACAATGTCGTCGCCTACGATCCGACATCCTTCATGAACGACGCAATCGCGCTGGTCCTGTCCATGCTGATGGCATCAGTCGCGTTCGAACTGTTCCTGCCGCCGACGATGCTCGGGTTGCGCAAGCACCTGCTGACCGACCTGCGCAGGCAGGTCGTGTTCGCCTGCACCGACTCCGCCGCGACGCTGCGCGCGCGATTCGAAAGCCGCACGCGCGACCTCATGTATCAGGTTCGGTCGATATCGCGTGACGACCCGGTGGCGAACGGCGAGTCCGTCGAATGGTTCCTGTCCGTCCTCGAGATCGGCTCGGCCGTCGTGGACCTGCGCAGCGCAATGACCAGCGAGGCGGCACGGATCGCACCGGACGCCGCACCGGCGTGGCTCGACGATTGCGCGTTCGCCTGCCGCGCGATTCAGCGTCTGTTCGAGACGCCGACACCGAAGGCCAGCGCCGCTGCCACGCATGCGGTACAGATTGCCATCGCCACACTGCAACGGACGATGCAGACCGCCGATGCGTCTCGCCCGGCGACACCCTACCTTCAAACGGCGCTCGGTAGTCTGCATTTCGTTCACAGCGCGCTCGCGGCACCCGACTCGCCGCTACCCGCGCCGGCGCCCAATGACGACGCGTCGGCACCAGGCCGCACACACTGACTGGTTCACCCAGCGCGCGTCGGGGAGGGCTGCTCGTTCAGGTCAATGCTCGACCGCCCGTTCCGCACCGAGTCCGGTCTGGGCGCGTACGAACTGCGCGTCGAACGCACGCCGTTCCGCGCTGGCCTTCGAACTGCGATCGAGTGTCGACATCACGTAGCTCGCCAGGAACGCCAGCGGCATCGTAAACAACGCCGGATGATCGTACGGGAACACGGCAGCCGGATGCCCGAGCACCGACTTCCATACCGCCGGCGACAGAATGACCAGCGAGACCGACGAGACGAGTCCGACGATGCCACCGCAGACGGCGCCGCGACTCGTCAATCCCTTCCAGTACATCGAAAGCACGAGCGGCGGGAAGTTTGCCGACGCGGCAACGTTGAACGCCAGTGCGACGAGAAAGGCGAGATTCTGCCCCTTGAACAGGAGGCCAAGCACGACGGCCACGGCACCGATCGCCAGCGTCGTCCACCGCGTGACGCGAATCTCCGATGCCCCGCTGGCTCGCCCCTTGCACAGCACGCTCGCATAGAGGTCGTGCGATACGGCCGACGCTCCCGCTAGCACCAGGCCCGACACCACGGCCAGGATGGTGGCGAACGTCACCGCCGCGAGGAAGCCGAGGAACAGGCTGCCGCCCGTCGCGTTGGCGAGATGCATCGCCACCATATTGTTCCCGCCGCGCAGCACGCCGCCCACGCGTCCACCCTCGAAGAACTGCGGGTCGGTGCCGACGATCACGACGCTCGCGAGGCCGATGACGAACATCGCAATGAACATGAAGCCGATGCACGTGCTTGCAACGAATACGCTCTTTCTGGCTTCCCGTGCATTCGGAACGGTAAAGAAGCGCATCAGGACGTGCGGCAGCCCGGAGAGCCCGAACACCGTCGCCAGCGACATCGAGATGGCCGAAACGGGATCCGAGAACAGACGGCCCGGTTCCATCAGCGATTTCCCTGCCTTGTGCACCGAGATCGCAGACTGCGCAAGCCGTTCAAAACTGAAGCCGAAGTGACCGAGCGCCAATAGCGCCAGCAACGTGCCGCCGAACATCAGCAGGACGGCCTTGATGATCTGGACCCACGTCGTCGCGATCATCCCGCCGAAAGTCACGTAGACGATCATGAGGCACCCGACGCCGACGACCGCATAGTTGTAGTCGATGCCGAACAGCAGCTGAACGAGTTCTCCCGCGCCGACCATCTGGACGATGAGATAGAAGAACACGACCGTCAACGAACTGACCACGCCCATCCAGCGCGTGCTGACCGGATCGAGCCGGTAGGCGATGATGTCGACGAACGTGAACCTGCCGAGATTGCGCAGGCGCTCGGCCATGAGGAACAGCATCACCGGCCATCCCACGAAGAAGCCGACGACATAGAGCAGGCCATCGTAGCCTTTCGCGTAGACGAGGCTCACGACGCCGAGCAGCGTCGCGGCGGACATGTAGTCGCCGGCGACCGCAAGGCCGTTCTGAAGCCCGCTGATTCCGCCTCCGGCGGTGAGGAAGTCGTTCACCGTCCTGGTGCGGCGCGCCGCCCAGTACGTGATGCCCAGCGTCATGCAGACGAACACCATGAACATTGCGATGGCGGCAAGATTGAGCGGCTGCCGCTGCCCCGCCTCCACGACCGGGCCGGCCCAGGCAAGGCCGCCCGGCGTGGCGGCAAGCGCGAGTACCGCGGTCGAAACGCGTACGATCGATTTCATTGCCCCACCTCGCCAAGCAATTCGTTGGTCAGCCTTTCGAACCGATCATTCGCGACCCGGACATAGAGCCACGTGAGCCCCCATCCCGCGACGATCACGGCAATCGCGAATATCACGCCGACCGTCGTGACACTTCCCGCCCACGCGGCGCTGCGCAACAGATCAGGCCGCAACGCGACCAGCGCGATCAGCCCGAAATACGCACCCAGCACGATGATCATCGACACCCGGCCCAGGCGTGTGCGTTCGTCGACCAGCTCACGAAACTTCACGTGCTCCCGGATGCGCGAAACTGCGCTTTCATTCAACGTCATATGTCTCCTCCGTCACCAATCTGGAAAATCGGTATCACCTTGCGAATCCGTCACCTCACCAATAGATTCGGCATCCATAAAATTTCATCCGCTCCCTTACCGGGTCGACATGCCCCGCGTGAGCACCGAGACGACCGAGCTTATTTCCGCCATTGGCGAATAGCAGCCCCCTCAGGTGGGGGGCAGCAGCGCATTCACGTGTTCTCCGGGGAAACACCGACTGCTCCCGGTGACGCCCGGAGCTCGGGGCTGGCGCGCGCATGCGCTTTCGGAACCGGCATCGCGATGCGCCCTGCCCCCCGTCCGGGGGGTGGCAAAAACGCGTCGTCACGCGGTATTTCTGGCGAATCGACGCTGCCACCGCGCCCTCCCTTCATTCCCGATGTCATGAACATTTTCCGGACCGACCTGAATCTGCTCGTGGTGCTCGAGCGCATCTACGCGCAGCAGAGCATCACGCGCGCGGCGCAGCAGCTCAATCTCAGTCAATCGGCAGTCAGTCATGCGCTGAACCGGTTGCGCGAACTGCTCGGCGACCCGCTGTTCGAGCGTCACGGCAATGCAATGATGCCCACCCCATTTACGAGAGCAATCATTGCGCGCGTGCGCAATGCCCTGCATACGCTCGAATGCACGCTGCACGAAGCCAGCCGGTTCGATGTCGAATCGACGGTCAGACGCTTCACGATCGGCATTCTCAATGCACAGGAACCGGTGGTATTGCCGCCCATCGCGCATTACGTCGCCAAGCACGCGCCGTCGATCGACATCGCCGCGGTGCAACACGATCGTCGCGCGATAGAAGCGGACCTGCTCACCGGCTCGCTCGATGCAGTGATCGACGTTCTTCTTCCTCACCCGCAATCCATTCGCAGTACAAAACTCTCTACCGACCGGTACATCGTTCTGTGCCGTCGCGATCACCCGCGCGTCGGTCAACGCCTCGACCTCGACGCCTACCTCGCCGAAGAGCACGTGCTCGTGACGAGCCGGCAACGCGGCGGCGGCGTCGAAGATGCCGCACTCGTCAAGCTCGGCGCCGAACGCCGCATCCGCCTGCGATGCGTCCGCTACTTCGCCGCATGCCGCGTCGTCGACCAGACCGACCTGCTGCTGACCATGCCGGAGCGGTACGCACGGCTGCTCAACGAGATGTGCGGCACCCGGATGCTCGAATGCCCATTCGATGCATCGATCGATACCTATCTCTACTGGCACACGAATTCCGATGCCGATCCCGCGAATAGTTGGCTGCGTCGGCAACTTGGCGAAGTATTCGAGTCCGTTCGCGCGGACACGGCGAACCACCCGTAATGCGGTGCCTCGCCTGCCGCGTCGGCCGACGCCGCTCGCTTA
This sequence comes from Burkholderia sp. 10_S31, assembly GCF_056930375.1. NCBI lineage: Bacteria > Pseudomonadati > Pseudomonadota > Betaproteobacteria > Burkholderiales > Burkholderiaceae > Burkholderia > Burkholderia sp. 10_S31. The sequence goes on along the minus strand of NZ_JBXOWK010000001.1, from coordinate 1,143,193 downwards.
CCCGCGCAGCTCGCGCCTCAGGATCTTCCCCGTCATGGTCTTCGGCAATTCGTCGATGATCTCGACGATGCGCGGATACTTGTACGCCGCCATCCGTTGCTTGCAGTAAGCGATCAGCGCGTCGGGCGAGATTTCGGCATGCGGTTTCAGGCTCACGACGGCCTTGACCGTTTCTCCCCGGTAACTGTCCGCTACGCCGACGACCGCTGCCTCGCGTACCGCCGGATGCGAATACAGGACGTCCTCGACCTCACGCGGCCAAACCTTGTAGCCGCCCGCGTTGATCATGTCCTTCTTGCGATCGACGAGATAGAACCAGCCTTGCTCGTCCATGAAGCCGACGTCGCCGGTGCGGAAGTAGCCGTCGACGATCGCCTTCGCACTCTCGTCCGGCTTGTTCCAGTAGCCCGGCACGACCATCGGTCCACGTGAAATGATCTCGCCGATCTCACCCGGCGACAGTGGCAAGCCGGCTTCATCGCCGATGTACGACTCCACGTTGAATACCGGCACGCCGACAGCGAGCGTGCCGGTTGACGGATCGACCGGTGCGTCACGATCGAGCGGCACGCAGTGCGTCGGCGAGCTCGTCTCGGTCAAGCCGTAGCCGTTGTAAATGTAGTGGCCGAAGCGCTCGCGGAACGCATCGATGACGCTCGGCGGAATCGGGGCACCGCCGGAGTAGATGCGTCGCATCGACACCAGATGCTCGCGGGTCGCATGCGGATGGTTCATCAGCGCGATGAACGCCGTGATCGAGCCGATCGTGAATTCCGCGCGATGCTCGCGAATCGCATCGAGGACGACGCCCGGCTCGAAACGGCACGCAAGGATCAGCGGCGCCGCGCAGATCAATGCCGCGCCGATATGTCCAACCAGCCCCGTAATGTGAAACAACGGCGCGACGCCCAGGATCGGACCGCCTTCCCGCAGCTCGATCCAGTCACGGTACACCTGCGCGTTGAATGCAATGTTGCCGTGCGTGTTCATCGCCCCCTTCGGCACGCCGGTGGTGCCTGACGTGTATACGAGCATCGCGACATCCGTCGGCGCGAGCGTGACAGGTGGGGGCCGGTGGCCGCGATAAGCGGCAATCGTCGTCGACAGGTCCTCCACGCCTTCCGCCGGCTGCCGTCGCGTACCGGCAAAGAGCCGTGCATCGTTTCGGCTCTGGTACTCGAGTTCGCATGTGGTCATCACGGCCGGCTGCACCGCCGGCTCACCCTGCGCGGCGGCCTGGGCCTCCTCCTCGAGGAACGGGCGTACCACGTCCGCATAGAGCGACTCGTGGCAGATCAGCATTCGCGCGCCCGAATCGGCGAGCAATACACGCAGCTCGCGTGAGCGGTTCATCGGATTGATCGACACCGCGATCATCCCGAGCTTCCACGCGGCGACCAGCGCGATCACGAACTGCGGCACGTTCTGCAGATAAAGCGCAACGCGATCGCCGGCTACGCAGCCGCGCTCGCGCCACGCGCTGGCAAGGGCGTCCGATTGCGCATCGAGCTCGGCATAGGTCAGCACGCCGTCGAAATACAATATCGCGGCACGCTCCGGTGCGCGCGCGACGGCTGCCCTGAACATGCCGAGCACATCGGTAAATACCGGCGAGATCATCGCCGGATGGCCGGCCGCATAGTTCGCGAGCCAGGGCTTCTTGTCATGGGGCGTCATGGGAACTCCAGGATTGGGCGCGCGGCATCACGTGCGCGCGTCACCGAAATTGCACTGTGCGCCCGGCGCGTGCAAGCGCCGGGCATGGTCGGACCGGAGTTGGAAACGGCCTTACTTGATGACCACCGGGTTGACCGGCGCGCCGCTACCGCTGACGACCTTGAGCGGTGCCGCGGTATAGAGGAACGACCATTGCCCGTCGTCCGCGCAGTCGGCAGCAAGCGGATCGAGCTGCGCGATCTCGGTCAGCGTGACACCGAGGTTGCGCATCAACGCGTTGTGCAGCGGCAGCGCCACACCCGATTCCGGATCGATGGTCACTTCGTTCGCGATCGTATCCGTGACGAGATTCGGGATCTCCATCCGCTGGAACCACTCGACGAGTTCCGGGCTGTAGGTCAGGCCCGGCTCGATGAAATTCTTGTAGAACTCGCTCTTGTCACGCTCGTAGAACGAGCCGATCCAGCCGGTGCGGATCACGAGGACGTCACGCTTTTCGATCGTCACGCGCTGCGCTTCGGCAGCCTCGAGCAGATCGCGATGCGTGAAGGTCTCGCCCGGATCGAGCACGGCCTTGCCGCGATGCCGGGCAATGTCGATCAGCACGCCGCGCCCGACGACGCCGCGCTCCGCGATCGGCAATACGCTGGCCTTCGCGAGGCCGCCGATGGTCGATTTCGCATCGTAGCCATTCCAGATCTGGTCGCCGTACCAAACGTGTCCGAGGGCGTCGTACTGCGTGGAACCCTGCAGATACATGATCATCATGTCGTCCGCATACTCGAGAAGCCCGGGGAACAGCGGCCCCTTGCCGCACATGTAGTGCCCCTTGTCCATCACATTCATGCGGCATGCCTGGGAGCGACCCGGCCAGACAGGATCGCCCTTCGGATTTCCCATCTGGATCTGCAGCGTGAAGGTCTTGCCGGAGCGCACGGCCGCGACGCCGCGCAGCACCTCCGTCTCGGTCAGGTAGTTAAGCGAACCGACTTCATCGTCCGGCCCCCACTTGCCCCAGTTCTTCGGTGCATCACGCAACAGTTCAGCCATCTCCGGAACGTTCTTCGACTCCATGCCTTGTCTCCTTTTCAAGTCCACCGATCCAATCTCCCCCGTCGAGTGCATGCGCGGAAAACGTCCGCCCATATCGCCGGGGTTGTCGATTTTTAATGGTTGAGAGCGTAGGCGGGCAGAAATTTCGAGGCAAATGAATTGTTTTCATTCACCCCAATCAATCTCGCACATATCTAGTACTACTACCGTATTTCAATATAGCCAAAACGTGATCTAACATGCGATCGCAATGAAACGGAAATCCCGCAGTGGAATTTTCCTGATTCATTTTTTTAATCTCAAAATAACACCAATCATTAAAAATCACAATTACCATGGAGATAATCAACGATGTCATTTCGTTCCCGAATTCGTTCGATCGCACTGGCGGCAGTCATCATGGGAGGCGCGGTATCGCAGGTACATGCGCAGAGCAATGTGACGCTCTACGGCATCGTCGACAGCGGCTTCCTGTACACGAGCAAGACAGCCGATCCAGCGAGCGGGCAAAACGCCGGCCATCAGTTTTCGCTGATCAGCGGCGGGATGACGCCGTCGCTGTTCGGCCTGAAAGGCAGCGAGGATCTCGGCGGCGGCATGAAGGCGATCTTCACGCTGGAGAGCGGCATCGATATCTCGAAAGGCGGTTTCACCGATTCAAACGGAAACTTCTTCGGCCGCCATGCATGGATCGGCATCGAGAGCGGTGTGGGTACGATCAAGGCCGGCCTGCAGTTTTCCCCGTTCGTGCTCTCGCTGATCTCGACCGACCCGCGCTCCGTCTCGTTTTTCGGCAGTCAGGTGCCGATCTACGTGGGCAACGTACTCGTCACCGGCATCTTCAACGCGAATGCCATTTCATATGCGAGCCCGACGATCGCAGGCTTTCAGGGCAACGCGATGCTCGCGTTCGGCGGTGTCGCCGGCGATTTCCAGGCGGGCCGTCAGTATTCGGCCAGCCTGAACTACACGTACGGCCCGATGCTCGTCAGCGCGGCGATGTATAGCGGCAACGCCGGCGGCACCGCCGCGACGACGCCCGTGCCGAGCACGGTCGCGTTCTCGGGCCGCACGATCGGTGCACGTTATGAATTCAACGACCTGACCGTAAACGCGGTATTCGTCAATTACAAGGTCGCGGGTTCGTTCGACAGCCGCGTCTACGGAGGAGGCCTGAGCTACCGATTCACGCCGACGATCCACGCGGACGCGGGCGTCTGGTATACGAGCGACGGGAACGATACCGGCAACCATTCCATTCTGGCCGCAACGGGCTTGACCTACAGCCTGTCGAAGGCGACGCTGATTTATGGCCAACTCGGGTTCGTCAACAACCATGGCAGGATGAACACTGGCCTGTCCACCAATGGCGCGCTTTACGGCGTCTCGGGATCAACGTTCGGCACCGTGGTCGGGATTCGTCATCTCTTCTAGGTCTCGTGCGCAACGAGCACCGAGCCGGGCGAGCCGTCAGCACCAGCAGGCCGGCCTGGTCGATCTCGATGCGCGAGCGCGCGATCCGTTCGCCGATCGAGCCGCGCCGATTCAGCGGCTCGCCGAACGTTCCGCGCTCATTTGTCGAATGCCCGGTCATTCATTCTGCGAATTCCTCCGGACGCTGACGTCCGGAGGGCCTGGTATCGCTCAGCCGCGCCCAATCCCGCGCATCACTGTCCGCCCTCCATTCGCAACTCGAGCTTGCTTGTCACCGACGTGACGCCTGGCACCTTGCGAGCCGCCTCCACTGCAGCCTTATCCTGTGCCTCGTCCGTTATCATCCCGGCCAGCGTCACTTCACCAGTCTTTGCCTTCGCAAACACAGTGACCTGCGCATTGCCGATGCCAGGCGCCTTGACGATCGCCTGGCGGACCTTCTTCGCAAACGCGCGATTTTCCACGCGTTCGGCCTTCTTTGCCGAACGCGGCGACGTGGTCGCGCTCTTGGCCGTTTGCGCGTCGGGGGCACTGGATTGCGCGTAACACGTGACGGACGTCAACGCGACGATACCGGCAACAACGATCATAAAACGTGACTTCATCATCCTCTCCTCAACAAAAACAAACGGACAACTACGGATTGGCAGATGCCCGAATCGGGCACCCGGTATTGCGCTTGCATGCCTCCCGCAACGGCCGATTGCCGTGTGGTACGGCCTTATGCAGTAATCGAATTCAATGCACTTTCGTCGGCTTCCAGCGCCGGCGAAAGCGTCACGCGCAGATGGTCGAGAAATGTCCGTATCTTCGCGTCCATGAACTGCCTGGATATGTACATCGCATAAATGTCCAGCATCGTTAGGCGGTAGTCCGGCAACACCCTTACCAGCCTCCCGGTTCGCAAATCGTCAATAACCGAATAGGTGGCCAGCGACCCGATGCCCATTCCAGCACGCAATGCAATTGCCAGCGCCTCCGGTGCATTCGCCTGAAACAACGCGGAGAGAACAGAATGTGATGCCACTTCACCGCTCGCGCCATGAAGCAACCATTCGTCGCTCGACTCGGCTGGCGTATCGAGACGCAGACACGTATGGTCGGCAAGATCTGCCGGCTTCGATGGCGTGCCATGTTGATCGAGATACGCTTTCGACGCGACCAGGACGCTGTAGCAGCGTCCGTAGGTGTGTGCGATGTACCCCGAATCCGGAAGACTCGATGCCGTGACCACCGAAATGTCGTAGCCGTCTTCCACCAGATTCGGCATCCGCTGCGAGTACGTGATGTCGACGGCGACCTCGGGGAAAGCCGCCTGATAAGCAACCACCGCCTCGGTAACATGGCTCTGCCCCAACCCGGGCATGGTATGTACACGCAATCGACCGTACGGTCGAATCAGCGCGTTTCTGGCCTCGGCATTCGCCTGATCGACATCGCCAAGAATGGATAACAGGCGTTCGAAATAGCGCCGCCCGCTGTCGGTCAGCGAAATTCTCCGAGTCGTTCGATTCAACAAGCGAGTCTGAGCATATTCTTCGAGGCCAGCTACTGCTCGCGATACCTGCGCAATCGCCACGTCCGTCTGTTTCGCCACTGCGGTAAAGCTGCCGGCCTGAACGACACGCACGAATGTCCGCATGTTTTCGAGCATATCCATTTTTGTCCACCGCCCTTCACTGTCTACGCACGGAACGGGCAATCCGAAAGCCTGCTTCTGCACACTGTAGAAGTGACGCCCGACATAACCGTCTGGAGTTTTCGACCTGGATGGACGACGCGAGCGCAGTGGACGGAACATCCCATTTCACCCGCCGCCACGCTCAACTCGATAGCGAGAATTCTCGAACATTCGCCACCAAACGATCACCCCCCGCACGGGGGGTTACTCCATCGATCGTTCGTGTGCGAAGCTAAATGAATTCAACAAACGAGCGGTAACGCCCGGTTGTTCACTGCCCGTGCGTACGAAGCACGATCTTGCCGATATGGCGGCCGGAATCCATCAATTCATGTGCCGCGCGCGCATCGCGCAGATCGAACAGCCGATAGACCTGCGGCTTGACGACACCCTGCCGGATCAACGGCCACACGGCCTCTTCCAGCTCGTGAATGATCTGTGCCTTCTCCGCGTAGGTACGCGAGCGCAGGGTCGAGCCGATATGCGTCAAACGTTTCGTCAACATCGGGAACAGGTCGAGTTCCCTGGCCGGCCCATTGATCACGCCGATCTGGACAATGCGACCGTTCATCGCTGCCGCCGCGTAATTGCGTGCGACGTAGTCGCCGGCGATGATGTCGACGATCACGTCGACACCCTTGCCATCCGTGAAGCGCCGAACTTCGTCGACGAAATCCTCGTTCCGGTAGTCGATCGCAAGATCCGCGCCGAGGCGCAAGCTCGCGTCGCGCTGTGGATCCGAGCCAATCGTCGTGATGATCTTCGACGCGCCGAACGCCTTCGCCAGCATCGTCGCCGTCGTGCCGATACCCGATGCCCCACCGTGAATCAGCACACTGTCGCCGGCTGCAAAACGGCCACGCTGAAACAGATTCAACCAGACAGTCATAAAGGTTTCCGGCATCGCCGCCGCCTCCGTCATGTCGAGGCCGTCCGGGATCGCAAGTGTATTGCTCTCGTTCGCGACCGCGTATTCCGCGTATCCGCCGCCCGGAATCAGCGCGCAGACACGATCTCCGATCGCGAACCGCGTGACGTCACGCCCGATCGCGACGACTTCCCCTGCGACCTCGAGGCCGGGAATGTCGGACGCGCCGGGCGGCGGATCGTACAGCCCCTTGCGCTGGAAAACGTCAGGACCGTTCACGCCCGCAGCATGAACCTGAATCAGTACTTCGTCGTGACCTGGCGACGGCACCGGGCGCTTGGCAGGCACAAGCACTTCTGGGCCGCCAGGATGTACGATTTCAATCGCGGTCATTTCAACTGGAAGGTTTTGTTTGTCACCCATCACGATATGATCCTCAACGTTCTTCGATGCTCGGCCGATTCGCGGGCCATCCCCAATCGCGGCGTCGCAACCGATGTAAGTGAGAAAAGTTTATGGCCAATGCCCGTTGAGGGCACGCAGCGAATTACCTGTCGAGGAATGCAAAAATGCATCAGTCTGGACAAGCGATGAACTGGGACGACGCGCGCGTATTCCTCGCAATCCATCGCGAGCGCACGCTGCGTCGAGCGGCGGAGACGCTCGGGGTCGATCAGGCGACCGTCGGACGGAGGCTTGCAACGCTCGAGCACATGCTCGGCGCGACATTGTTTCTCCGTTCATCAAAAGGCTATCTGCCGACACCGGTCGGCGAGCTGGCGCTACGCGCCGCGGAGGCGATGGAGCAGAGCGCACACGAACTGGTGCGACTGACGCACGGTGTCGACCGACGGCTTGCCGGCGAGGTGAAGATCACGACGACCGATGCACTTGCGATCGAATTCGTGATGCCGTCGATCGCACGACTACATGCGAAGCATCCCGACGTCTCCGTCGCGCTAAATACGTCGACACAGATTCTGAATCTCGCGAAGCGCGAAGCCGACATTGCAATCCGCACGGTTCGGCCCGAGAACCCCGATCTCGTCGCGCGCCGCCTCGCATGCTGGGACATGGGCCTGTTCGCGTCGCACGACTATCTGCGCCGGCACGGCGAGCCGGAGCGCGGCCATGCGTTCACGGGCCACGACCTCGTCGTCTACCAACCGTACATCGACTCCAGCCGCAAGCCGACGCTCGCCGGCGAACCGATTACCGGGGGTCGCATCGTGACGCGCACAAGCACGAACCTGATGATGCGCGCCGCGCTGCGCTCGGGCCTCGGCATCGGCGAGATTCCCGTTCACATGGGCGAGCGCGACGGGCTCGCACGCCTCTGGCCGGAGCGGGTCAGGCAGTCGCCGTACGAGGTCTGGCTGGTCACGCACCGTGACCTGCACCACACCGCGCGCATCCGCGCGGCGATCGACGAGATCGTGTCATCATTCGCCGCGCATGGATAACGCAAGGCGGCATCGCCGCGACGGGTCATTCATCGTCGCGCTTTGTGCCCGACGGCTCACGCGCCAGCCCGCTGCGTACGGCCTGGATGCGCGACGTGACATTGAGCTTTTCGAAGATATTTTTCAGATGCCATTTGATTGTTTCAGGCGCAACGCGGAGCGCACGTGCGATTTCCTTGTTCGACAGTCCTTGCGCCACATAATCAAGGATCTCGGCTTCTCGCGCGCTCAGGTTGCCGGTCGCACTCGGCCGCGCGGCCTGCGTCGCGTTCGATGCCCGCTGTGCGTCGAATGCGCGCACAAGTTCTCGCAAGTACCACGCATTGACGGCCGGCAAGCGCCCGGCGTGCTTTAGCGCACGCCCAACCATGCGCTCCACGATTGCGCCTTCGTCGATGAACGTGCGCACCAGCCCGTTGACCTGACCGTATTCGAGCGCTTGACCGAGTACATCGAGCGCTTCGTCTTCCCGGCCGGCCTGTTCAAGTACCACCGCACGTAACGTGGCAGCCTGCGCGGCGAACCAGTCGAATCCATGCGAGAGAAGCGCCTCGTGCACGATCGCGATCGCCCGTTCGGCGTCGCCCGCGCTCCCGTCCGCCAGCATCAGCCTGACTCGCGCGGATTGCGCCATCTGCCACGTTTCAATGTAACTCGACGCCACCTCGGGCAGTGCTGCCGGCACGAGTGCCGCGAGCGCCTTTCCGACACGATTGGCCTGCGACAATTTTCCGACACTTACACAGATCCGGATGCTGGTCGCCATGCATGCCACACGCAGTCTCAGCCATTGCCGGCTGCATGCGATGTGATCGGCGGCGTCTATGATTTCGTGTGCACGCGCCTCGCGGCCGGACTGGAACTCGATCAGTGCTGCTGTCTGCATGAAGCGCAGCAAAGGCCCGAGCGAGCATGCCTGCATCGCGACCTCGAAGCGATCGCGCTGAACCTCGCTGACCTTCGCCCAGTCGTTCCATTCGTAATAGATGGCCGACAGATAGCCAGCCGACAGCGCAGTCGCCGCCGACAGGCGTCCGGCGGATTGCTCGGCAAACCGCAGGGCAGCCTCGAATGTCGTCGATGCATCGTGCAGGCGACCGGAGACGAATTCCGCGAGACCGGACATGTTCTGTCGGTAGACGTTCGCATAGAGCGGCTCGTCCCCGGACAAGGAAGTTTCCGCTCGCGTTCTGAGTGCGAGCACGTCGCCGATCCGCCCCGCATAACCGAGCCCGAAGATCATCGTGGTTTGCCCGATCTGTTCTATCCACGATCCCGGCTTCGGGCCCGCGGCCAGTACACGCTCACCCAGAATCAACGATTCGGCACTCCTGTCCGACAAGCCCGCGATCAACGAGCGAACCGCGAGCAATTCGGTGGCAATGACACCATCCATATCAAGGCGGCGCGCATTCACGTCTGCCTCGATCGACTCCAACGAGCGGCGCGCATCGACGATACTCATCGACAACGCGAGCGCCCATGTATGGGCGATCCTCAGCCGCAAGCGTTCCGCCACGGCACGCTGCGGAAGACGCGAAACCCAGTCGAGCACGGTTCGCACGTCACTGGAAGCGATGAGCCTCATCGCGCAGGTCTCGACCCAGCCGGCGGCCGTGTCGAAATCGCCGGCGGCAAGCGCATGCCGAACGGCATCCGGCCATTGTCGTTCGCCGGCATACCATTCGCTCGCGCGACGATGGAGAATCGTGATCTCGCCGGGCCTGCGCAGCGCCAGTTCCTCGCGTAAATACTGCGAAAAGAGCGCGTGATAGCGATAGTTCTGACGCCCTCCATCGACCGACTTGATGAAGAGGTTATGGGTACTCAGCCATTCAAGGCAGTCTGCCGCGTCATCGCGACCCGTCAGCCTGTTGCACAACGAGGGGGTCATCTGCTCCAGTACGGCCGTGCACAACAGGAAGTGATGAACGGCTTCCGGCACGCGGGACATGACATTCTCGTTGAGATAGGTGGCGATCCCAGCCCTCGCATGGCTCACCTGTTCGGCCACATGCGCCGCATCGCTGTCGTCGCGCAGTGCGAGCGCGGCCAGTTGCAGACCCGACACCCAGCCTTCAGTTGCGGCACGCAGACGCTCGATGCTCTCCGTGCTGAGGTGCTTGCCTGCGACTCGGTCGAAGAACGATCGCGTTTCCGCCTCGTCGAAGCAGAGATCATCCGCATCGACTCGCACCAGTTCGTCACGCGATTCGAAATAGCTGAACGGCAACGCCGGTGTGGATCGACATGCCAGGACGACGTGGAAGTTCGGCGGCGCGTAACGCAACAACTCAAACATCGCGTCGTGAATGATCGGCGAGGCGAGACGGTCAAAATCGTCGAGCATCAAGAATATTTCAACGCCCGCATCCGCGAGTTCGTTGAGCAGCTCGTCGAACACGACCTTCAGCGGAATGAGCGCGCGGTCGCGCAGCAATCGCTGGGCACGACTGCCGATACCGCCGGTAGCTTCGACGACGGCCGCGACGACATATGACGAAAAGATCGACGCATTGTCGTCGTCCCGGTCAAGACTCACCCACCCGACCTTGGCATTCGTCGCGACGAGTTCCTTTCGCCATTCCGAAAGCAGCGTCGTCTTCCCGTAACCGGCCGGTGCGCACACGAGGGTTATTCGGCGATCAAGCGCGCGTGCAAGGCGGCCGATCCTGGCCATGCGCGGCACGATCTCCCGCGCCGATGCAGGCATCAGCTTGGTACGTACCAGTACCTCGATCGCATCGGCGTCCGCAGGCATGGCCGACTTTCTGCTGTCTGTGGACGTCATTTATTTCCTGTTCTCCCGGTACTGTCCGCCCGCGTGGATAAAAGGTTCTCGGCCGACCTGCCCGACGCGCGTCAGGTTCGATGCGCGGCAAATACAGCATAACCACGTGATATCCACCATCAACACTAGGTGATCTCCGGACTGATCAGTACCGGAATCGCAGCCGGTACCGGTCGAGTGCGAGGGATTCGCATTGTTCTCGATCCGACATCCAATGTTCAGCCCCCCATTTGGGGGGCTACCTCAATCCGGCGACTCGCTCCATGCTAGCTCGACGGTGCCGCCAGTCGGCGCCAACCACTTGCCCGCCCCCCTGCGCGACCGATAGGCGGCCGGTCGCCCAAAACCGTCAACCGCGGTTATCGCCCGGGAGTTGCCATGAATTGCCGAGACATTGCGGAAGCATTTTTCGATCGCTATCGACAGCACGACATCGAAGGAATGCTTGCCCTGTTTGTGTCGGGCGCCACCGTCGACTACGTGCCGATCGCCGCGACAGGCGCTGCGGCCGTCCAGGGCTCGGCGATATGGACAGCGCTCGTTAGCGCTTTTCCCGATTTGACCAATGAGGTCGAGGCAATTCATGCCGACAGTTCCGGGCGTCACGCAACCGTAGAGGTCACGATTCGCGGCACTCAGGCACAGAATTTCCTCGGCATCGTGAATCGCGGGAAATCGTTTTCGGTCAGACATGCATTTCTGTTCGAATTTGATGCCGAAGCCCGCATCACACGGCTTGCCGCCTATTGGGACAACGTCAAGCTCTTCGAAGACCTCGGTAAAACGACGCTCGGATGACTCGATTCCGATACCGGTCGCTCATCGCGCAGCCGGTATCGGCGTTGGTCAGGCTGCCTGATAGCGCTCGCGTAGTACGCGCTTGTTGATTTTCCCGACGCTCGTCTTTTCGATTGCATCGACGATGAGCAGCGTGTCTGGCACGGCGTATCTCGAGATCAATCCGCGATCGGCCACCTGCTTGATGTGCGCCTGCAATTCTGCGGAGTCGACTCGTCCGACGTATTCGTCGGTCAGCACGACGAGCGCGAGCGGCCGCTCGCCCCATTTGGCATCCTTGATGCCAATGACGGCGGATTCGCGTACGGCGGGATGCCGAGACAGAATGTCCTCGAGTTCCAGCGACGACACCCATTCTCCGCCCGTCTTGATCACGTCCTTGATTCGATCCGTGATTTGCAACCGACCGTCCTTGTCGATTACGCCGATATCATTGGTATGAAGATAACCGCCAGCCCACAGCGCTTCCGATGCCGGCACGTCGCCGAGGTAACCTTGTGTCGCCCACGGCATCCGTACAACGACTTCGCCCGCCGAGCGACCATCGTGCGGTACATCGCGCAGATTCTCGTCGACGATGCGCAAATCGACGAGCGGTAGCGGCAAACCCGTTCGCGTCCTGCGCGCAACGTTGTCGTCAGGCGTTCCATCAATGCCTGGCTGCACTGAATCGACTTGCGCGATCGTCATTAACGGGCAAGTCTCGGACATCCCGTAACCGGTATAGACGTCGATGCCACGCTTGATCGCCGCACGAGCGAGCCCCTCGGGTAGCGGCGCCCCTCCGACAATGACTTTCCACGAGGACAGGTCGACGGCCGCCGACGACGGGCTATCGAGAATCATCCCCAGCAAAGTTGGCACACAATGCGAGAACGTTACGGATTCGCGCCCTATCAGCGCAAGCAGCCCCTCCGCGGTATAGCGGCCCGGGTAAACCTGCTTCAGCCCAAGCGCGGTCGCAATGTAAGGCATGCCCCACGCGTGCACGTGAAACATCGGGGTGATCGGCATGTAGACGTCGTCCCGATGTATGCGCCCATGCTCGCGCGCACTCGACAATGCGGCCATTCCGGCGAGCGTGTGCAAAACCAGTTGTCGATGAGTGAACGCAACGCCCTTCGGCAGGCCGGTCGTACCCGTCGTGTAGAACGTCGTCGCCCGCGTGTGCTCGTCGAAATCGGGAAACACAAAATCCGGCGGGCTGGCGTCAACCAAATGCTCGTACTCGTCGGCAAACCCCTGCGGAACGTCGATCTCCGCGCCATCGGCGATCAGCACGAAGCGCTTCACCGTCTCCAGCCGGTCACGGATGCCGGCGAGCATCGGCAGGAAGTCGCGATGCACCAGCGCAACCTGCGCGCCGGAATGATTGAGACTGTACAGAAGCTGATCGGGAGACAATCGAACGTTGGCGGTCATCAGCACCGCACCCATCATCGGAATCGCAAAGTAACACTCGAGATAGCGATGACTGTCCCAGTCCATCACGGCAACCGTATCTCCGGCCTCGACTCCGATCGACGACAATCCACTTGCGAGTTGGCCCAGGCGATGGCGAAAAGTCCAATAGTTGTGTCGCACCTGGTCGCTGTAGACGATCTCCTGCTCCGGCCGTGTCGCCAGCGGCGTGTGAAGCAATTGCTTGATCAGAAGCGGATAGGTGTAGGCGGACGGCAACGGCTCATCCCGAGAGCGGGGATACGAAGGGTTCATGAATGTCTCCGTGAGCGGCCGGCGTGGCGCGATGAAAGGCTACATGCGACGGAGCAGCCGTCTTTGACGCTGGTTCACGTCGGCCGTGATGACATTCAAGATACAGTACCGGCATTCACCGAACACCCCCACATTCGGGGGGACAAGCCAGCGCGCTGGAGTGCATTGGCGACAAGACGAGCCATCACGCACGTGACGCTCACGCGTCGAACGCAACCCACCTGATCGGGGGGGCGTTGAATCGCGGACCCTATTGTAAGATTTGCTGGCCGCGCTCGTGCGGCCCAGAGGAATCTTCGTCTGCGCTTCGAAGTGCAAAGCGATTCATTTGAGCAGATTCAAAGGCATCCGTCGGTCGAGCACGATCGATTATCGAGTCCCAGCCGATTCCTGTATCCAGTCCAGTGAAAGGAGTAGTCATGACCACCGAACCGCAGCAAACGGACAAGATGCCCTCCCCCGATCCCGCTGAGAACAACGCTTACTTTCCGTCTCCGTACTCGTTATCGCAGTACACGTCTTCGAAGACCGACTTCGACGGCGCACATTACCCGAACCCTTATAAGGGTGGTAAGTGGAAAGTGCTGATGATCGCGACTGACGAGCGCTACGTGCTGATGACGAACGGCAAGATGTTCTCGACCGGCAATCATCCGGTCGAGATGCTGCTGCCGATGCATCACATGGACAAGGCTGGCTTCGAAATCGACATCGCCACGCTTTCGGGCAATCCAGCCAAGCTGGAACTATGGGCGATGCCGGGTGATGACGAAGCGGTGCAGAGTACGTACCGGAAATACCTGCCGAAACTTAAAGTCCCGCTCAAATTGTCCGATGTGCTGGAAAAGGACTTGGGAACGGATTCGCCTTACATCGCGGTATTCATTCCCGGTGGCCACGGCGTGCTGGCCGGCATTCCACACAGCACGGAGGTCAAGCGGGCGCTCAAGTGGGCCCTCGACAACGACAGGCACATCATCACGTTATGTCATGGCCCTTCATGCTTGCTGGCTTCGGCCGTAGACGAAAAGCCGGAGAACTATCCGTTCAAGGACTACGAAGTTTGCGTGTTTCCGGATGCGCTCGACAAGGGACCCAATCTCGATATCGGTTACATGCCGGGCCCGCTTCCCTGGCTCGTCGCCGAGAGCCTCGAGAAACTCGGGGTCAAGGTGCTGAACAAGGACATGACGGGCCGGTGCCACCAGGACCGCAAACTCATCACGGGCGATAGCCCGCTCGCGTCCAATAACATCGGCAAACTGGCCGCCGCGGCACTTCTGAAGGAAGTGGCGGACTGACGCCGGTGAGCATCGCAGAATTGCACCGCTGCGCGCATCATTGATGCTGTTGCGGTCGCTCGTAGGCGGCCGCAACAAGCGGCGCCCCCCCGGATGTTGACGTTCACCCTGACCTGTTCGCGGTGCCGCCCGTCGCAACCGCGCCCAGCGATTTCTCGAGGATCGTCGTCAGCCCGCCCGCCTTGTTGCCCGCGGACGGATTGTTGTCCATGCTCGCGTTCATCTGCGTGCAGTAGGCCTCCCACCAGCGGACCCGTTCGAGCAACTTCGCGCCGACGGCCGGGGACACCACGCGGCGCGTCAGCAGGTGCTCCGCGCCGTAGATTTCCGGCGTTTTCGACAGGATCGCAGTCCCGCCGTGCGCAACGAGCCGGTCATCCGACGCTGCCTTTACGTTCGATTGGCTTTGCGCTCAATTTGCTAGAACCGGGCTGAAGACGGAACTCGAGTTCGCGAGGCGAGACCGCGATGCCTGCGGTAATCATGCGCTCGAGGTTCTTCATTGTCTTGAGGAAGCCGCTCAGGGACGCACCGTCGACAGAACCGGCCCCTCCTCGCTCGTGTATATCGCGACTCCGTTATGGACAGGCGCGCACCTGTTTGAGCACAGACGATGCCGGGGTTACCGCCCGCCGAGAGCCGACGCGCAGACAGCCATCGCCGAGCGAGAGCTGGGGGCCGGTCGATCAGTCGTCTGCGCAGTCGTTTCGCCCGGATGCCCCCATGAGGTCGTGACCGGCATCCGAGGCGTCATAGACAGACGTCAGAGCGGTTAGGAGGCGCTCGGACTGAGCTAGGCAGCGGCACATCAGAAACGAAAAAGCCGACCCACCGGGTCGGCTTTTTCGCGTCGAATCGCGGTCAATTGCCACCGCGAACCAAACCTTCAAACGTACAGCCGATTCCCGATAAAGCAAAACGTGGCCGATCGGGAAATAAGGCATAACGTGTCCATGTGGACAACTTATGCTTAACGGCACACATTCCGCGGATGATCCCGGAAGAGAATCTGGTGGGCCCCCCGGGAGTCGAACCCGGCACCAACGAATTATGAGTTCGCTGCTCTAACCAAGCATGAGCTAGGGGCCCAGATGAGAAGCAAGGCGTGCTACACGCCGCTCCGGCAACGAAGCCGGGCCGGCATTGTAACAACAAAGACGGCAGAGAGGACAAACGCCACCGGCATCACGTGGATACCGGCGGCGTTCGCAAGTGAGACGCTGGAAATCAGTTCCCTTCGAGGAACGACTTCAGCTTGTCGGAACGGCTCGGGTGACGCAGCTTGCGCAGCGCCTTGGCCTCGATCTGACGGATCCGCTCGCGGGTGACGTCGAACTGCTTGCCGACTTCCTCGAGCGTGTGATCGGTGCTCATCTCGATACCGAAGCGCATCCGCAGCACCTTCGCCTCGCGCGGCGTCAGCGAATCGAGCACGTCCTTCACGACGTCGCGCATGCTTGCATGCAGCGCGGCGTCCGCCGGCGCGACCGTGTTGTTGTCCTCGATGAAGTCGCCAAGATGGGAATCGTCGTCGTCACCGATCGGCGTTTCCATCGAGATCGGCTCCTTCGCGATCTTCATGATCTTGCGGATCTTGTCTTCCGGCATCTCCATCTTCTCGGCGAGCGTTGCCGGATCCGGCTCGAGACCGGTTTCCTGCAGGATCTGCCGCGAGATGCGGTTCATCTTGTTGATCGTCTCGATCATGTGAACCGGAATACGGATCGTGCGCGCCTGGTCCGCGATCGAGCGCGTGATGGCCTGACGGATCCACCACGTCGCGTAGGTCGAGAACTTGTAGCCGCGACGGTATTCGAACTTGTCCACCGCCTTCATCAGGCCGATGTTGCCTTCCTGGATCAGGTCGAGGAACTGCAGGCCGCGGTTCGTGTACTTCTTCGCGATCGAGATCACGAGACGCAGGTTCGCCTCGGTCATTTCACGCTTCGCCTGACGCGCCTTCAGTTCGCCGGCCGCCATCTGGCGGTTGGTTTCCTTCAGGTCCTTCAGCGGCAGCACGACGCGCGCCTGCAGGTCGATCAGACGCTGCTGCTGTTCGCGGATCGCCGGAACGTTACGCGACAGGACCGCGCTGTACCCATGGCCCTCGGCCGTGATCTTCTCTGCCCAGTCGAGATCCGTCTCGCTGCCCGGGAAGCGCGCGATGAATTCCGAACGCGGCATGCCGCACTTGTCGACGACGATGTGCAGGATCTGACGCTCGACCTGACGCACTTCATCCACTTGCGCACGCAGCGTGTCGCACAAACGCTCGACGGTACGCGCGGTGAAGCGGATCGTCATCAGCTCGGTCTGGATCGTTTCCTGCGCCTTCAGGTAGGACTTCGACTTGTAGCCTTCCTTCTCGAACGCGCGGCGCATCTTGTCGAACCACTCGCTGATCTGCGAGAACTTGTCGAGCGATGCACGCTTGAGGGCTTCGAGCTGGGCGGCGTTGGCCGACGCCTGCGCGGCACCGTCATCCTCCTCCTCTTCCTCTTCTTCCTCTTCCTCTTCGGCTTCCTCGTCCTCGTTCTCGATCGCTTCCGCTTCCTTCGCGGAGAAACCGTCCGTGTCGGCGGAGTCCGAAGCATTCGGATCGAGCAGGCCGTCGACCAGTTCGTCGACGCGGATCTCTTCGTTCGCGACGCGCTCGGCCATCGCGAGGATGTCGGCGATCGTCGTCGGGCACGCGGAAATCGCCATCACCATGTGGCGCAGGCCGTCCTCGATCCGCTTCGCGATCTCGATTTCGCCTTCGCGCGTGAGCAGCTCGACCGTACCCATTTCGCGCATGTACATCCGGACCGGATCGGTCGTGCGGCCGAATTCCGAATCGACGGTCGACAGCGCGACTTCCGCTTCTTCTTCAACTTCATCGTCCGACGACGCGGCCGGCGCGTTGTCGTTCAGGAGCAGCGTTTCCGCGTCCGGTGCCTGCTCGTATACAGCCACGCCCATGTCGTTGAACGTGCCGATGATGCCTTCGAGGGCTTCCGTCTCGGTGAAGTTGTCCGGCAGGTGGTCGTTGATTTCGGCATACGTGAGGAAGCCGCGCTCCTTGCCGAGCTTGATCAGCGCGCGCAGTTTCACGCGGCGCTCTTCGATCTCCTCGGCCGTGCCGGGCGTGCTCGTCGCGAACGCTTCCTTCAGCAGCGCCTTTTCCTTGGCGCGACGATCGCGCACCTTGGATTTGCCCGGGGCAGCCGCGGCTGCGGGCTGCCCGTCGCTCTGATTTGCGTCGTCATCGACGGATACTTCGTTCAGCTTTTTGGTCATGGAGTTCGCCGTACCGGCTATATCGACTCGCGGCTGCTGGACGACAGCCGGTTGAACCGTGGGTGCATGAGTAGTACGTACTGCCGTTTCGTCCGCGGCGGCAGTCGTGTCCCTTGCGCTTTTCGCACTTGCCCGCTTCGCCGCCGGCTTGGCCGGCCCGGAGTCGGGTCTGGCGGCAGCCCGTGTTCTGGCTACCGGCGCCGGCGCAGCCTGAGCAGTGCCGGCCGCGGTTTTTTTTCCTGCAGGGGCTGACGCGGCTGAAGACGTTGTCCTGGTGGAAGAAGCATACTTGGCCGCTGTGACCTTGGTGGTCGGCTCCGTCGAGCCCTTGCCCGTTGCTTTCTTTCCGCCTGTCGTCTTTGCCATTGCGAATCTCGCCTCTGCTTAGAAAACAAACCGCTGGAAACCTTATATTATAGCACGCTGGGGAACCCCTCTCCGGGCACCCCGGCCGCCTACAGCCCGAGCCGACGTTTCATGTCGGTTCGCTGCTGGTTCAATTCCGTCAATTCGGCCAACTCCTCGGGTGTGAAGGTGGATTGCCGCGCCAGCCGATCGAGCCGGTCGCAGCAAGCGTCATAGCGCATCTTGAGCACCGCCGCCTGCAGTTCCTCCCCCGCGATCCGTTCCTGTTCACGCTGCCGCTCGGGCACCGTCTCGTCTTCCGGATTCTGTAACAGCAAGTCACGGACGTTTTCATCATAGTCCAGAATTTCGCGGAAGATTTCCTCGTAAGTCGCTCCGTTCGAGGACGTCCGCAGAACGTCCGACAGCAACCGGAACTCCGCGCCATCGCCCAGCGCGCGCGCATGCTCGACGACTTCGGCGAACAGCTCGCCGATGCGCGGCAGCGCGCGCAGGGTCGCAAGCTGTTCGTCGTCGAGCTGCGACGCGATCCGCGGATGCATCACGAGCGTGCGCAACGCCCGCTTTTCGCTGTCCGTCACGCGCCGCCGCTCGCTGCGTGCGGGCGCCTGGCGCGCCGGCGCGGCGATGCGCGCGTCGACGTCCGACAGCCCCGCGACTTCCTCGAACGGGATATCGAGACGGTCGGCAAACATGTGCATGATTTGCGCACGCAACGCGTTCGCGGGCAGCGCCTGCAGCAGCGGCTTCGCGTCGAACAACGCCTTCGCGCGACCTTCCGGCTGATCGAGCGCCTTGCCGGCAATTGCTTCGTTCAACAGAAATTGCGACAGCGGCATCGCGCGCTCGACCTGCTCGGAGAACGCGTCCGCGCCAAATTCGCGTACGTAACTGTCCGGATCATGTTCGGCCGGCAGGAAAAGGAATCGGATCGTCCGGTTGTCCGCCGCATGCGGCAGGCACGCTTCGAGCGCGCGGCGCGCCGCACGCCGGCCGGCCGAGTCGCCGTCGAAGCTGAAAATGACCGTATCGGTCTGGCGCAGCAGCTTCTGCACGTGGATCGGCGTGCATGCCGTGCCGAGCGTCGCGACCGCGTTCGGAAACCCGAGCTGCGCGAGCGCGACGACGTCCATATAGCCTTCGACGACCAGCACGTACTTGCGCTCGCGGATCGCGAGGCGCGCCTCGAACAGCCCGTACAGTTCGCTGCCCTTGTTGAACAGCGGCGTTTCGGGCGAGTTCAGGTACTTCGGCTCGCCGCTGCCGAGCACGCGGCCGCCGAATCCGATCACCTGCCCCTTCACATTGCGGATCGGGAACATGATCCGCTCGCGGAACCGGTCGTAGCGTCGCGCGACGCCTTGCGCGTCGGTCTTCTCGCTGACAATTACGAGCCCCGATTCGACAAGCGACTCTTCGCGGTAGTCCGGGAACGCGGTTTCGAGGTTCTGCCAGCCGTCCGGCGCATAGCCGAGCCCGAAGCGCGCGGCGATCTCGCCGGTCAGGCCCCGGTTTTTCAGGTACTGGATCGCGACGGTCGCGCCGCGCAATTGCTTGCGGTAGTAGTCGCATGCGGCCGACATCACGTCGGACAGCGCGGTCGCAACCGATTTCGACACGGGCGCAGGATAATCGCCGCCGCCCCCGCCGCCGCCGCGCATCGACGGCTCGTGCGGCACCGTCAGCCCGACCGACTGCGCGAGTTCCTGCACGGCTTCCGGGAACGTGAGCCCCGCATGCTCCATGAGGAAGCCAATCGCCGTGCCATGCGCGCCGCAGCCGAAGCAGTGATAGAACTGCTTGGTCGGGCTGACCGTAAACGACGGGCTCTTCTCGTTATGGAACGGGCACAACCCCATGAAGTTGGCGCCGCCCTTCTTGAGCTGCACATACCGGCCCACCACGTCGACGATATCGACGCGGTTCAGCAAATCCTGCAGGAACGAATGCGGAATCACCGTGGGATCGAACGAAAAAAAGACAATACGACGCCCCGGCGCACGCGCATGCGACGCGCCGGGAAGCGGGTTTTACTTCGACAGTGCGGCCTTGACCTGCGCGGAAACGGCCGTCATGTCGGCGCGGCCGGCGAGCTTGCCCTTCAGCACGCCCATCACCTTGCCCATGTCCTGCGGGCCGGCTGCGCCGGTTGCCGCGACCGCGGCCTGGACTTCGGCGGCCACTTCGGCGTCCGACAGCTGCGCGGGCATATAGGCGCCCAGCACGGTCAGTTCAGCCTGCTCCTTCGCGACGAGATCGTCGCGGCCGGCAGCCTGGAACTGGCTGATCGAGTCCTTGCGCTGCTTGATCATCTTGTCGATCACGGCGGTGATGCCCGCGTCGTCAAGGGTCACCCGATCGTCGACCTCGCGCTGCTTGATCGCGGCCAGCAGCAGGCGAATCGTCGCCAGACGCTCGCTTTCCTTCGCGCGCATCGCGGCCTTCATGTCTTCGCTGATCTGCTCTTTCAAACTCATCTTGCACCCGGGATGGAAACGTGACTTCGACGCCCGCGAACGGACGTCAACACAAAAACCCGCTTGGGACTATGTCTCAAGCGGGTTGCTCGAATCCGGCATCGGCGACTCGCGGCCCCTGATCGAGACCGATCGTGCGGAGTTCGCCGGTGCGCCGCTCAGTGAATCGCGCGGCGCTCAATCGTTCAGTACAGCTTCTTCGGCAGTGTCTGGCTGCGGATCCGCTTGTAGTGACGCTTCACCGCAGCAGCCTTCTTGCGCTTGCGCTCGGCGGTCGGCTTCTCGTAAAACTCCCGCGCACGAAGTTCGGTCAGCAGACCGTTCTTCTCAATCGTGCGCTTGAAGCGACGCATGGCGACTTCGAACGGCTCGTTTTCTTTAACGCGAATGATCGTCATGATCCGACACGAATAAAGGTTTGCAAGGAAGATTTACGAGTATAGCAGAGCGTCGAGCAAAGACTAAGGGCCGGGCCCCGTGAACGGCGGCCCTGCGCGGGCGCGTCAGGCGCCGTGCGAAAACTCCGCCGCCGCCTGCCCGGCCGCCGTGCCGGACGCCCACGCCCACTGGAAGTTGTAGCCGCCGAGCCAGCCGGTCACGTCCACCGCCTCGCCGATGAAGAACAACCCGGGCACCCGCGCGCTCATCATCGTCGCCGACGACAGTTCGCGCGTATCGACACCGCCCTTCGTCACCTCGGCCTTCTTGTAGCCCTCGGTGCCGTTCGGCGTCAGCGTCCAGCCGGACAGCGCATCGCCGATCTGGCGCAGCGTCTTGTCGGGCAGGTCCGCAAGCCGCGCATCGGCCGCGACGCGGTGCGTGTCGAGCCACGCGTGCGCGAGGCGCGACGGCACCCAGTCCGCGAGCAGCGAGCCGATCTGGCGCTTCGACGTGCGCTTCGCGTCGAGCAGGTCGGCCACCGCGTCGCGCTGCGGCAGCAAGTCGATACGGATCGGGTCGCCGGACCGCCAGTAGCTGGAGATCTGCAGGATGCCGGGGCCGGACAGGCCGCGATGGGTCAGCAGCAGGTCTTCGACGAATTCACCGCCGCGCTTCTTGTCGCCGGTCGACACGCGTACTTCGAGCGACACGCCGGACAGCGCCGCGAACGGCGCCCAGTCCTGCTGTGCAAACGTGAGCGGCACGAGCGCGGGGCGCGTATCGACGAGTTTGTGGCCGAACTGCTTTGCGAGTCGGTAGCCGAAGTCGGTCGCGCCGATCTTCGGGATCGACAGGCCGCCCGTCGCGACGATCAACGCGCGCGCGCGGATCGGCCCCGCCTGCTGCGTGTCGAGCGTGAAACCGTCGGTAGGCGCGTGGCGCACCGCGTCGACGACCACCGGCCGGCGCCACGCGATGCCGCCCGCGTCGCATTCGCGCTTCAGCACGTCGATGACCGCGTCGCTGCCGTGATCGCAAAAGAGCTGCCCCTTGTGCTTTTCGTGCCAGGTAACGTGATGGCGCTTGAGCAGCCCGAGGAAGTCGCGCGGTGTGTAGCGCGCGAGCGCCGAGCGGGCGAAATGCGGATTCGACGACAGGTAGTTGTCGGGGCCCGCGTAGAGGTTCGTGAAGTTGCAGCGGCCGCCGCCCGAGATGCGGATTTTCTCGGCCAGCCGCGGCGCGTGGTCGATCAGCACCACGCGCCGCCCGAGCTGCCCGGCGACCGCGGCGCTCATCATCCCGGCGGCGCCCGCGCCGATCACGGCGATGTCATAAGTTTCCATGGCGCGGATTGTACCTGCCCGGCCTTCGGCCCGGGCCGCCCGCAGCGGCAGCGAGCCCCCGCCTGCTATAATTTCCGGTTACGTTGACCTTCCTGCGGCGCGCTCGATACGGCGCGCCCCGCCCTTACCTATGCTCGTTCTCGGCATCGAAAGCTCCTGCGACGAAACCGGCCTCGCGCTCTACGACACGCAGCGCGGCCTGCTCGCGCACGCGCTCCATTCGCAGATCGCGATGCATCGCGAATATGGCGGCGTCGTGCCCGAGCTCGCGTCGCGCGACCACATCCGTCGCGCGCTGCCGCTGCTCGAGGAAGTGATGGCGCAAAGCGGCACGCACCGCGACGACATCGACGCGATCGCGTTCACGCAAGGCCCCGGCCTCGCCGGCGCGCTGCTGGTCGGTGCGAGCATCGCGAATGCGCTCGCGCTGGCATGGAACAAGCCGACCGTCGGCATCCATCACCTCGAAGGCCACCTGCTGTCGCCGCTGCTCGTCGACGAGCCGCCGCCGTTCCCG
Organism: Burkholderia sp. 10_S31; assembly: GCF_056930375.1. NCBI lineage: Bacteria > Pseudomonadati > Pseudomonadota > Betaproteobacteria > Burkholderiales > Burkholderiaceae > Burkholderia > Burkholderia sp. 10_S31. Next base: position 1,120,048 of record NZ_JBXOWK010000001.1, on the reverse strand, counting down.
TTCATCGCGCTGCTGGTGTCGGGCGGCCATACGCAACTGATGCGCGTAACCGACGTCGGTGTGTACGAGACGCTCGGCGAAACGCTCGACGACGCGGCCGGCGAAGCGTTCGACAAGACGGCGAAGCTGATCGGCCTCGGCTATCCGGGCGGCCCGGAAGTGTCGAAGCTCGCGGAAACGGGCACGCCGGGCGCGGTCGTGCTGCCGCGCCCGATGCTGCATTCGGGCGATCTCGACTTCAGCTTCAGCGGCCTGAAGACGGCCGTGCTCACGCAGATGAAGAAGTTCGAGGCGGCGAAGCTGGAGGGCGAGGCGCTCGAGCGCGCGAAAGCCGACCTCGCGCGCGGCTTCGTCGACGCGGCCGTCGATGTGCTCGTCGCGAAATCGCTGGCCGCGCTCAAGAAGACGAAGCTCAAGCGCCTCGTGGTCGCGGGCGGCGTTGGCGCGAACCGGCAGTTGCGCGCGGCATTGTCGGCCGCCGCGGCCAAGCGCGGCTTCGACGTGCACTATCCCGATCTCGCGCTTTGCACCGACAACGGCGCGATGATCGCGCTCGCCGGCGCGTTGCGGCTCGGCCGCTGGCCCGAGCAGGCGAATGCCGACTACGCGTTCACGGTGAAGCCGCGCTGGGATCTCGCGTCGCTCGCACGCTGATTCGTACGACGCGACATCGCACGCGCCGACACACGTCGACAAACAAATGGCCGCTCGATCGAGCGGCCATTTTTCGTTGCAGCGGCAAAATAACGCGGCGTTACGCGGCGTGTCGCTTGTCGCGCTCGATCAGCGCATACGCGCTGTGATTGTGGATCGACTCGAAGTTCTCGGCTTCGAGCACGTAGGCGACCACGCGCTCGTCCGCATCGAGACGCTGCGCGACGTCGCGCACCAGATCCTCGACGAACTTCGGGTTTTCGTACGCGCGCTCCGTGACGAACTTCTCGTCGGGACGCTTCAGCAAACCCCACAGCTCGCACGATGCCTCTTCTTCCGCGATGCGGATCAGCGCCTCGACCGGCAGGTCGGCCGCGAGCTCGGCGTCGATCGTCACGTGCGAGCGCTGGTTGTGCGCACCGTACTGCGAGATCTTCTTCGAGCACGGGCACAGGCTCGTCACCGGCACGAGCACCTTCAGAAACAGGCGCGCTTCGCCGTTGCGGCTTTCGCCGGCGAGCGTCACTTCATAGTCGAGCAGACTCTGCACACCCGACACCGGCGCCGTCTTGTTCACGAAGTACGGGAACGTGACCTCGATGCGGCCGGCTTCCGCCTCCAGCTTCACGAGCATCGACGCGAGCATCGTGCGGAAGCGCTCGACCGTCAGCGGCGCTCGGTTCTCTTCGAGCAGCGCGACGAAGCGCGACATGTGCGTGCCCTTCTGATCGGCGGGCAGGCGCACGTCGAGGTTCCAGACACCGACGGTCGGCTGCACGTCGCCGCTTTCGGTACACACCGTCAACGGATGCCGGACCGCCTTCACGCCCACGCGCTGAATCGGAATCTGGCGGGTATCCACCGTGCTCTGCACGTCGGGCATCACGAAGGCGGGATTCATCTGGTTCATCTTGTTCAATCCTTGTAAGCCGCGCGTTCGACGACGCGCACGCCGCGTCACGCGGCAGCCGGAAAAGCAACATGGGCCCGCAGGCCCATGTTTTCCGCATCAATGTAGACCGGTTGCGCCAGTCGCACCGACGCCGCCCGCGGGCGGCGCCAGCTTACGCGACGCGCTTCGCCTGGCTGGCGACATCGGCCGCCGGGCTCAGGAAGCGTTCGCGAATCGATTTCGCGATGCCCGCGCCGTCGAGGCCGCATTGCGACAGCAGCTTCGCGGGATCGCCGTGATCGATGAACTGGTCAGGGAGGCCCAATTGTATTACGGGTCGGATAACCCCACTCTCCATCAGGGCTTCGACGCAGGCCGAACCCGCACCGCCCATCACGCAGCCTTCCTCGACCGTGACGAGGTAGTCGTGCGTCTCGGCAAGTTCACGCACGAGTGCCGCATCGACCGGCTTCACGAAGCGCATGTTCGCGACCGTTGCGTCGAGCTCCTCGCCCGCCGCGAGCGACGGCGCGACCATCGTGCCGAACGCGAGGATCGCGACGCGCTTGCCTTCCGGCTGCGACGTACGGCGACGCACTTCGCCCTTGCCGAGCGGGATCCCGGTGAGTTCCTTCACCGTCGCCACACCCGTGCCCGCGCCGCGCGGATAGCGCACCGCGGTCGGGTTCGGCTGCTGAAGCGCCGTGTGCAGCATCTGGCGGCACTCGTTCTCGTCGGACGCGGCCATGATCGTCATGTTCGGGATGCAGCGCATGAACGCGAGATCGTATGCGCCCGCATGCGTCGCCCCGTCGGCGCCGACGAGGCCCGCGCGGTCGATTGCGAACACGACCGGCAGGTTCTGCAGCGCGACGTCGTGGATCAGCTGGTCGTACGCACGCTGCAGGAACGTCGAGTAGATCGCGACAACGGGCTTCAGCCCTTCGGTCGCAAGGCCGCCCGCGAACGTCACCGCGTGCTGCTCGGCGATGCCGACGTCGTAGTAGCGATCCTTGAAACGCTTCTCGAACTCGACCATGCCCGAGCCTTCGCGCATCGCGGGCGTGATGCCGACGACGCGCGAATCGCGCTCGGCTTCATCGCAGAGCCATTCGCCGAACACCTGCGTGTACGTCTTCTTCGCGGGCGTGGTCGACGGCTTGATGCCTTCCGCCGGGTTGAACTTGCCGGGGCCGTGATAGAGCACGGGATCCGCTTCGGCGAGCTTGTAGCCCTGGCCTTTCTTCGTCACCACGTGCAGGAATTGCGGGCCGCGCAGTTCGCGGATGTTCTGCAGCGTCGGGATCAGCGAATCGAGATCGTGACCGTCGATCGGGCCGATATAGTTGAAGCCGAACTCTTCGAACAGCGTGGCCGGCACGACCATGCCCTTCGCGTGCTCCTCGAGCTTGCGCGCGAGTTCGAGCACCGGCGGCGCCACGCTCAGCACGCGTTCGACGCCCGCACGCGCGGCCGCATAGAAGCGGCCCGACATCAGGCGCGCGAGATGGCGGTTCAGCGCGCCGACCGGCGGCGAAATCGACATGTCGTTGTCGTTGAGGATCACGAGCAGCTTCGCATCCTCCGACACGCCCGCGTTGTTCATCGCCTCGAACGCCATGCCGGCCGTCATCGCGCCATCGCCGATCACCGCGATCGAGAAGCGGTCGTCGCCGTTCAGCTGGCTGCCGATCGCCATGCCGAGCGCAGCCGAAATCGACGTGCTCGAGTGCGCGGTGCCGAACGTGTCGTATTCCGACTCGCTGCGGCGCGGGAAACCCGAGATGCCATCGTACTGGCGCAGCGTATGCATCTGGTCGCGGCGACCCGTCAGGATCTTGTGCGGGTAGGTCTGGTGACCCACGTCCCAGACGATCCGGTCGTTCGGCGTGTTGAACACGTAGTGCAACGCGATCGTCAGCTCGACCGTCCCGAGGTTGGACGACAGATGGCCGCCCGTCTTCGACACGCTGTCGAGCACGAACGCGCGCAGTTCATCCGCGAGCGGTTGGAGTTGGCGACGATCGAGGCGGCGCAAATCCGCCGGGTCGTCGATGGTTTTCAGCAAGTCGTACATCGTCGTTCCATTGTAGGAAATCAAACGCGCCCGCATTCTATTGCACGCACCGTAGCGTAGCGTGTGCGCAGCGGCGGGCTTCGCGTCAGCTGACCCGGTTCACCACCAGGTCGGCAAGTTCGGCGAGACGCTGTGCGCGTGCGCCGAACGGTTTCAGCGCATCGTGCGCTTCGGCACGCAGCTGGGCTGCGAGCTCGCGCGACGCGTCGAGGCCGAGGATCGATACGTAGGTCGGCTTGTCGTTCGCCGCATCCTTGCCGGCCGTCTTGCCGAGCGTCGCCGAATCGGTCGTGACGTCGAGAATGTCGTCGACGACCTGGAAGGCCAAGCCCACAGCCCCCGCGTAAACATCGAGCGCGGCCAGCGCTTCCGCCGACGGCGTGTCGCCGGCCAGCGCGCCCATCCGCACGGCCGCGCGCAGCAGCGCGCCCGTCTTCATCCGGTGCATCGTCTCGAGCTGCGCGCGCGTCAGCTTCACGCCGACGCTCGCCAGGTCGATCGCCTGCCCGCCGGCCATGCCGATCGAGCCGCTCGCCAGCGCCAGTTCGCGCACGAGCGCGGCCTGCTGCACCGGCGACAGCGCCGCGGCGTCGGTCAGCGCGACGAAGGCCTGCGACTGCAGTGCATCGCCGACCAGCAGCGCCGTCGGCTCGTCGTACTGCACGTGCACGGTCGGCTTGCCGCGTCGCAGCGCGTCGTCGTCCATGCACGGCATGTCGTCATGCACGAGCGAGTAGACGTGGATCATCTCCAGAGCCGCCGCCGCCGCGTTGCGCGCCGCTTCGGTCGCGCCGGTCAGTTCGCCTGCCGCATGGCACAGCAGCGGGCGAACGCGTTTGCCGCCGCCGAGGACCGCGTAGCGCATCGCTTCGTGGAGTTGCGTGGGCACCACGTTGTCAGCCGGCAAATAGTGGCCGAGTGCGTCCTCGACACGGTCGAGCACGGACCGCATCCATTGTTCGAATGTCATAGATCGTCGTCTTCGCCGTCCGTGGCGGCCGTTCCGGACGAAAGCGGCTTCAGCGTCGCGCCGTCGAGCACGCGAACCTGCTGTTCCACTTTCTCAAGCTGCTGTTGGCAAAACGCAACGAGGGTCGCACCGCGGCGATACGCAGCGAGCGAATCCTCGAGGCTCAACGTGCCGCCTTCCATCCGGGCAACCAGCGTCTCGAGTTCCGCGAGCGCCGTTTCGTAATTGTCCGGCAACGGTTCGGTGCCGTTGTCGGGCGGGGTGGCGCCTGGGGATGCGGTTTTCGCCATGGACGAGGGTGTCAAATTTCAAAACAAGTCGGACATTCTACGGCAAAAGAGAATTTTCCGACCTGCCGACTTGGGCACCCGGGCACGCATTCGGGCCCCTTCTTCGACACACATTGTGCGCCACCCGATCGTCGCCCGACAAAAAATTGACACAAATCAGGCACTTAATCCTAGCCTTGCGAGGCGAACCGGGTATAATTCCCCGTTTCCCTAAATCGATTTTTCGATGGTTGGGTTGTTCACTGCTTTCACGCTATCACCGGGAGTGGGAATGTCCAATCTGAGCGATGCGCTTCAGTTGAAGTCGGCTCACAGCCAGCTTCCAGTCACTGCATACTTCGATGAGGCGCTGCTAGAGCGCGAGATCGAAACCCTCTTCAAGAAAGGACCTCGTTACGTCGGGCACGAGTTGATGGTGCCGGAGGCGGGGGACTATTTTGCGCTGCCGTCCGAGAAGGAAGGCCGCGTGCTGGTCCGCAACCCGGCGAACCAGATCGAACTGCTGTCGAACGTGTGCCGTCACCGGCAGGCGATCATGCTCAACGGGCGCGGCCACACGCAGAACATCGTATGTCCGCTGCACCGCTGGACGTACGATCTGGAAGGCCAGTTGCTCGGCGCACCGCACTTCCCCGACAAGCCGTGCCTGAACCTCGGCAAGAGCCCGCTGCAGAACTGGCAGGGGCTGCTGTTCGAGGCCGAAGGCCGCAACGTCGCGCGCGATCTCGCGAACCTCGGCACGAAACATCACTTCGACTTCTCCGAGTACCAGTTCGATCACGTCGAAGTGCACGAGTGCGATTACAACTGGAAAACGTTCATCGAGGTCTACCTCGAGGATTACCACGTCGTCCCGTTCCACCCTGGCCTCGGCAGCTTCGTGTCGTGCGACGATCTCAAGTGGGAGTTCGGCGACTGGTACAGCGTGCAGACGGTCGGCGTGCACAACGCCCTCGCGAAGCCGGGCAGCGCAACCTACCAGAAGTGGCACGAGCAGGTGCTCAAGTTCCGCAACGGCGTGCCGCCGGAGTTCGGCGCAATCTGGATGGTCTACTACCCGGGCCTGATGATCGAGTGGTATCCGCACGTGCTCGTCGTGTCGTGGCTGATTCCGCGCGGCCCGCAGAAGACGACCAACATCGTCGAGTTCTACTACCCCGAGGAAATCGCGCTGTTCGAGCGCGAGTTCGTCGAAGCCGAGCGCGCCGCCTATATGGAGACGGCCGTCGAGGACGACGAAATCGCGATGCGGATGGACGCAGGCCGCCGTGCACTGATGGCGCGCGGCGAATCGCAGGTCGGCCCGTACCAGAGCCCGATGGAAGACGGCATGCAACACTTCCACGAATTCCTGCGCCGCCACCTCGGCGATCTCTGACCGCGCGCGGCGCTCCAGCGCCGCACGGCATTCGGCATATGAAAAGACGGGTTTCGGCCCGTCTTTTTTTGTTTAGACTTGGAATATCAGGCCGTTTGCACTCCAGGGAGCCGTCATGCCACACACCCACTACACCACGCTCATCTCCGCAGCCAATCTCGCCGAGCGCCTGGCCGCGGCGCCAGGCAGCGTCGTCGTGTTCGACTGCCGCTTCGATCTCGTCGATCCGGCCGCAGGCGAAGCCGCCTATGCGGCCGGACACATCCCGGGCGCCCAGTATCTTCATCTCGATCGCGACCTGTCCGGCCGCAAGACCGGCACCAACGGCCGCCATCCGCTGCCGACCCGCGACGCACTCGCCACGCTGATCGCCAGCCGCGGCGTCAAGCAGGGCCAGCAGGTTGTCGCCTATGACGCACAAGGCGGCGCCTATGCGGCGCGCCTGTGGTGGCTGCTGCGCTGGCTCGGGCACGATTCCGTCGCGCTGCTCGACGGCGGGCTGCAGGCATGGGAAGCGGCCGGCCAGCCGGTGACCGCCGACGTGCCGCACCCGGCCGCCGGCGACTTCCGCGCAGCCACTCCGCTCGAATCGACGGTCGACGCGGCAGCGGTGCTCGCGAACGTGACGTCAGCCAAGCGCGTCGTGATCGATGCGCGCGCGCCCGACCGCTATCGCGGCGAAAACGAAACGATCGATCGTGTCGGCGGCCACATTCCCGGCGCACGCAACCGGTTCTTCAAGGACAACCTGGCCGCCGACGGCCGCTTCAAGACCGGCCATGAACTGCGCGAGACGTTCACCACGCTGCTGGCCGGCACCGAGCCGAACAGCGTGATCCTGCAGTGCGGGTCCGGCGTGACCGCATGCCACAACGCGCTCGCACTCGAAATCGCGGGACTGCATGGCGCGTCGCTGTATCCGGGATCGTGGAGCGAATGGAGCGCCGATCCGTCGCGGCCGATCGCGACCGGCCCGACGCCGTAAGCACCGGCACGGCGCGACGATCAAGCGGCGGCATCTGCCGCCGCTTGTCGTTTACATCACGCCGTACTTGTGGAACCACTCGATCGCGCGCTTCCAGCCGTCTTCGGCGTCGCCCTTCACGTAACTGGGCCGGTAATCGGCGAAGAACGCGTGACCGGCATCCGGATACACGACGATCTCCGACTCGCGCGCGAGCTTCGAATCGCTCGTCTGGATTGCCTTGCGCATGTCCGCAAGCGACGCCTGCGTGATGTTCGTGTCCTTCTCGCCATAAAGGCCGAGCACCGGCACCTTCAGCAACGACGCATGATCGACCGGATTGAACGGCGTCATCTCGTCGGTCTTGCCCTCGACGAATCCGTACCACGCAACAGCCGCACGCACGTGCGGATTGTGCTCCGCATACAGCCACGCCTGGCGGCCACCCCAGCAGAACCCCGTCACGCCGAGACGAGACGGATCGCCGCCGTTCTTGCCGGCCCACGCGACGGTCGCATCGAGATCCTCGGTAACCTGGCGGTCGGGCACCTTGCTGATGATGTTGTCGTACAGCTCCTTCATCGTCGGATACTTCGACGCGTTGCCCTGCCGTGCGAACAGATCGGGCGCGATCGCCAGATAGCCGAGCTTCGCGAAACGGCGGCAGACGTCGGCGATATGCGCATGCACGCCGAAGATCTCGTGGATCACGATGACGACCGGCAGGTTCGTCTTGTTGACCGGCTGCGCGCGATACGCGGGGATGCTCGCGTCGCCCGAGCGGATCTCGATGGTGTCGACGTCCAGCCCGACGCTGTCGGTCGTGACCGTCTGCGCCGACACGGGCAGCACGGCGGCCGCAAAGGTGCCGCCCAGCGCGGCCTGCATGAACTTGCGGCGCGAGAACGGAACGTGGGGAACCAGGCTGTCGACTTCGGGTTTCAACATGAATGCACTCCTCGATTGGGCGCCGCCGTCATGGCCACGGATTCGACCTGACGGGGCATCGCGCCGGCGGACGGCGCGGATGTCGCGGCGGTTGGCACCCCGCCGCAATCGGAAACCCGGACAAGATGCCCAATAATCCGTTGTCGCGTCAACTGTCAGATGTGTAAGACTCGATTACGACGGTGTAATCCGGTGGCATCGATCGTGGTGTCGATGGCTGCCGACCGGCGCTCCGATCCATGTGCCGCACGCACGCAGCGAGTGTCGTTGCGCGATCGAATGCTTTCGGATCGAAACGAGAAAACGCGCGGTGCACGGGTCGTCTGGCACGCGCCTGCGCAGTCATCCTGCGCCCGAAAAGACAACGGGCAGGAAACGCGCTCGATGCGCATTCCCTGCCCGCCCGGTGCATGAACGTGCGCTCAGTGCAGCTTCACGCGCGGCAGCGTCGTGCGGCGCAGCCAGTGCGCAAACGTATCGAGCATCATGCGCGGATAGCCGTGCAGCGCCGCGATATGCAGCCGGTACAGCGACATGTACATGAAGCGTGCGAAGAGCCCCTCGATCAGCATGCTGCCGCCAATCAGCCCGCCCATCAGGTTGCCGACCGCGCTGAAGTGACCGAGCGACACCAGCGAACCGAAATCGCGATACGTGAACTCGGGCAGCGCACGCCCGTCGAGCCGGCATCCGATCGCCGTCAGCAGAAAGCTCGCCTGCTGATGCGCGGCCTGCGCGCGCGGCGGCACGTTGCGTTCGTTGCCGGGCCACACGCATGCCGCGCAGTCGCCGAGCGCGAAGACGTTGTCGTCGGTGAAGGTCTGCAGCGTGCGGCGCACGTCGAGCTGGCCGAGCTTGTTGACCTGCAGGCCGTCGAGATGCGACAGCACGGCCGGTGCCTTGATGCCGGCTGCCCAGACCGTGAGGTCCGCGCGCACCGCCTTGCCGCTCGCGGTGTGCACGAATCCCGGCGCGACCTCGGTCACGCGTTCGGAAAGCATCAATCGCACGCCGAGCTTTTCGAGCAGTTCGGCCGTTGCGGCCGACACGCGCTCCTGGAGCGCCGGCAGAATCCGCGGCCCCGATTCGATCAGCACGATGCCGACGTCGTGCCGCGGGTCGAGCTTGTGCAGCCCGTACACGGACAGCACCTGCGCGGTATTGCGCAGCTCGGCGGACAACTCGACGCCCGTCGCGCCACCGCCGACGATCACGACCTGGATGCGCGGCTCGGCCGCCGCGCCCGGCGCGGGCTCGGCCGGTGCCTGGTGCTCGGCGCGCATGCACGCCGCGATCAGGCGCTTGCGGAAACGCTCGGCCTCGCCGACCGTATCGAGCGCGATCGCGTTTTCGGCCGCGCCCTGCACACCGAAGAAGTGCGTCGTGCTGCCGATCGCGATCACCAGCGTGTCGTATTCCAGGTCACGCGCGGGCAGCAGTTCCTCGCCGTCGCTGTCGTTGACGGGCGACAGCGTGATGCGCTTGGCCGCGCGGTCGAGGGCGGTCAGTTCGCCCTGCTGAAACTCGAAGCCATGCCAGCGCGCCTGTGCCGCGTATTCGAGTTCCTGCGTGAATGGGTCCATGCTGCCGGCTGCGACCTCGTGCAGCAATGGCTTCCAGATGTGAGTCGGATTGCGGTCGACGAGCGTGACGAGCGCACGCGCGGGACGATTGCCGCGCGCGCCGTAACGGTCGCCGAGCCGCGTCGCCAGTTCCAGGCCGCCCGCGCCTCCGCCTACGATGATGATCCGATGCATCTGATTCCCCCCTTTGCGATTCGAAACTGCTGCCGCCGGACGATGCAGACGCATGCATTCGCGCCGCCCGTTGGATTAACCGGTTCGGACATCATCGATGTGCAGTTCGAAGCACCTCGACGCGTCCGATCCCGGAACGCGGGCACGCCGCCCCAACGACAATGACGTGTCACCTGCATTGTCCGGGAGCTTGCGCGTTGACCACAAGCAAACCATCTCGATATTCAGCATCCCTGCAACAATATGCCGCGGGAAACAGGAATCGCACGGGGTGCGTCAGTGTGCCTCTTCCCAGTTCGCGCCGGCGCCCACTTCGGCGACCAGCGGCACCTTCAGCTTCGCCACACCGCACATCATTTCCGGCAGTTTCTCGCGCACGAGCGACAGTTCGTCGTCGGGCACCTCGAGCACCAGTTCATCGTGCACCTGCATGATCATGCGCGACGCGAGCCGGTCGCGCGTGAGCCAGTCATCCACTGCGATCATCGACAGCTTGATCAGGTCGGCCGCCGTGCCCTGCATCGGTGCATTGATGGCCGCGCGCTCGGCGGCCTGACGGCGCGGGCCGTTGCCGCCGTTGATCTCCGGCAGCCACAGGCGGCGGCCGAAAACGGTTTCAACGTAGCCCTTCTCCTTCGCCACGGCACGCGTGTCTTCCATGTACCGCGCGACGCCCGGGTAGCGCGCGAAGTAGCGGTCGATATAGAGCTTCGCCGCATCGCGCGTGATGCCGAGGTTCGACGCGAGACCGAACGCGCTCATCCCATAGATGAGCCCGAAGTTGATCACCTTCGCGATCCGGCGCTGGTCCGAGTTGACCTCCAGCGGCGTCACGCCGAACACTTCGGCTGCGGTTGCGCGGTGGATGTCCTCGCCTTGCGAGAACGCGCGCAGCAGCGACGCGTCGCCGGAGATGTGCGCCATGATCCGCAGTTCGATCTGCGAATAGTCGGCCGACACGATCCGGTGACCGGGCGAAGCGATGAACGCTTCGCGGATCCGCCGGCCTTCGGCCGTGCGCACCGGAATGTTCTGAAGATTGGGATCGTTCGATGCGAGCCGGCCCGTGACCGCGACAGCCTGTGCATAGTTCGTGTGCACGCGGCCCGTTTCCGGATTCACCATGCGCGGCAGCTTGTCGGTGTACGTCGACTTCAGCTTCGACAGCCCGCGATGCTCGAGCAGCAGCTTCGGCAGCGGGTAATCCTCGGCCAGTTTCTGCAGCACTTCTTCGTCGGTCGACGGTGCGCCGCTCGGCGTTTTCTTCACAACCGGCAACTGCAGCTTCTCGAAGAAGATCTGCCCGATCTGCTTCGGCGAGCCGAGGTTGAACTCGCCACCGGCCAGTTCGTACGCCTGTCCTTCGAGCTCGATGAGCCGCACCGCGATCTCGTTGCTTTGCGCCTGCAGACGCGCGTCGTCGATCAGCACGCCGGTGCGCTCCATCTTGCGCAGCACGAGCGATACCGGCATCTCGATCTCGCGATACACGCGCTCGAGGCCCGCTTCGCGCACGATCTGCGGGTACAGCGCGTGATGCAGTTGCAACGTGATGTCCGCATCTTCGGCCGCGTACGCGGCCGCCTGCTCGAGCGCGACCTCGTCGAAACCGATCTGCTTCGCGCCCTTGCCTGCCACGTCTTCGTACTTGATCGTCTTGACGCCCAGATGACGCAGCGCGAGGCTGTCCATGTCGTGCGTGCGGTGCGACTCCAGCACGTACGACTCGAGCAGCGTGTCGTGCTCGATGCCGTTCAGCGCGATGTCGTAGTTCGCGAGCACCTGCGCGTCGTACTTCAGATGCTGGCCGACCTTCTTGCGATCGGCCGATTCGAGCCACGGCTTCAGGCGCGCGAGCACGTCGTCGATCGGCAGTTGCTCGGGCAGGTCCGGGCCACGGTGCGCGACCGGAAGATAGGCGGCCTTGCCCGGCTCGATCGAGAACGACAGGCCGACGAGCCGTGCGGTCATCGGGTCGAGCGAGGTGGTTTCGGTGTCGAACGCGGTCAGTGCGGCCGCATCGATCTTCGCGAACCACGCGTCGAATTGCGCCCAGGTCTGGATCGTGTCGTATTCGCGGACGATGTCCGCGGCGATCACTTGCGCCGGCTCGCCTTCCGGCGCATCGGCGCCGCCGCCTTCGGCGGGCGCGCTCTCGACTTCGCGCAGCCATGTCTTGAAACCGTAGCGCGCGAAGATGTCGCGCAGCAGGTCGCGGGCCTCGCCGTCCGTCTTCAGCGACGCCTCGATCGATTCGAGATGCGGCGCGAGATCGCAGGCCGTCTCGACGGTCACGAGCGTGCGGCCGAGCGGCAGGAAATCGAGCGCGCGGCGCAGGTTGTCGCCGACCACGCCCTTGATCTCGCCCGCGTGTTCGATCACGCCGTCGAGGCTGTCGTATTGCGACAGCCACTTCACCGCCGTCTTCGGGCCGCACTTCTCGACGCCCGGCACGTTGTCGACGGTGTCGCCGATCAGCGCGAGGTAGTCGATGATCCGCTCGGGCGGCACGCCGAACTTCGAGATCACGCCGTCGCGATCGAGCGTCTCGTTGGTCATCGTGTTGACGAGCGTGACGCGATCGGTGACGAGCTGCGCGAGGTCCTTGTCGCCGGTCGACACGATCACGTCCATTCCGTGCCGCTCGGCTTCGCGCGCGAGCGTGCCGATCACGTCGTCGGCTTCGACGCCCTCGACCATCAGCAGCGGCCAGCCGAGCGCGCGCACCGCGCCGTGGATCGGCTCGACCTGCAATGCGAGATCGGGCGGCATCGATGGACGGTTTGCCTTATAGTCGGCATAAAGGTCGTCGCGGAACGTCTTGCCCTTTGCATCGAACACGCAAGCGCTATACTCTGCACTGACTTCCTTGCGCATACGGCGCAGCATGTTGATGATTCCGTAGAGCGCTCCGGTCGGCTCCCCGCCAGGGCCACGCAAATCAGGCATCGCATGGTAAGCCCGATACAGATAGCTCGAACCGTCAACCAATAGCAGGGTCTTACCTTCCAGATTTCGTTCTTCAGGCATTATGAACAAGAGAAAAGTGATTCCGAGTCTGCGTTCGCTCGCAGATCAAGAACGCGCGACGGCCAAGAAGGCGCGCGCATCGTGGCAGATGTTCACGATTATGGCAGAGTTTATCGAGGCGACCGAGTACCTGTCGGAGATCCGCCCGGCTGTCAGCATCTACGGTTCTGCCCGTCTCAAACCCGACACGCCGCACTACAAGCTTGCGGTGCAGATCGCGCGCAAGCTGTCCGACGCCGGCTTCGCGGTGATCTCCGGCGGCGGCCCCGGCATCATGGAAGCCGCGAACAAGGGCGCGCACGCCGGCAAGGCGCCGTCGGTCGGCCTGAACATCGAGCTGCCGCACGAGCAGGCCGGCAACCACTACCAGGACATCTCGCTGCGCTTCCGCCACTTCTTCACGCGCAAGGTCACGTTCGTGAAGAATTCGGATGCGGTGATCGTGATGCCGGGCGGCTTCGGCACGCTCGACGAACTGTCCGAAGTGCTCACGCTGATCCAGACGAAGAAATCGCGCCTCGTGCCGATCATTCTCGTCGGCAGCACGTTCTGGCAGGGGCTGCTGCAATGGTTCCGCGACCAACTGATCCCGAACGGCCTCATCAATCCGGAAGACATGAACCTGATGCAGGTGATCGACGATCCCGACCAGGTGCTCGACGCCGTGCTCGCGTTCTACGAGGACAGCGGCGAGGAAGAAGGCCCGGACGGGGACGGCCAGCCGCCGCGCCCCGAAGAAGACCGCATGTTCTATCTGTAATTCGATCGATGTCGATGACCGGCCTCGCGGCCGGCATCCCGCATCACGCGCGGCAGGCGTGGCGGGTCCGCCATCTGCCGCGCGTCATTTTGTAACGCCGCATTAATCGCGCTGCGCGGCCGCGCGCCGCCGAATGTCAAATCCGGGGAGCCGGTGCCGCGCAACGCGGCTGCCCTGTTCCGCGCCTGCGCCCGTCATTGTCAAATCATGCGGCCTGCCATCGGTCCGGCTGGCCCGCTGCACGAGAATCCGCCGTAACAAATACGCGTCGCCTTTTCCGCGCAGTGCCCGCACACTGCATCTCGTCGGCGCGGCGTCCCCCCGGTGGAACGATCCCCCCTCGCGTCCATCGCGTCGCGCCGGCTTTTTGACAACGACATCACGGAAAACAACATGAAACGCTCGCTGATCGCCCTCGCCTTCACCGGCCTCGGTCTTTCGCTGTCCGGCCTCGCCCACGCCGTCAACGTCGACGTCAACATCGGCACGCCCGCGCCGGTCGTCGTCGCGCCTGCGCCCGTGGTGGTGGTCGGCTGGCACGGCGACCGCTACTGGGACGGCCGCCGCTACTGGGAGCGCCGCGAGTGGGAAGACCACCAGCGCTATCGTGGTCACGAAGGGCGCCGCGGCTATCACTGCCCGCCGGGACACGCAAAGAAAGGCGAATGCTGAGCATCCGAGCGGCGGGCCTTCCGGCCCGCGCACTGAAGCGCAAGGAACAAGGCCGCATGCGAACGAAGGTTCGCGTGCGGCCTTTTTCGTTGGCGGTGCGGCTGCGCAGTGGCGTTACTGGAACGCCACTTCCGCAAAGCTCCGCAGCTTGCGACTATGCAGCTTGTCAAGCCCGTTCGTGCGCAGGATCTCCATCGCCTTCACGCCGATCTGCAGATGCTGGTCGACCTGCCCGCGATAGAACGTATCGGCCATGCCCGGCAGCTTCAGCTCGCCGTGCAGCGGCTTGTCCGACACGCACAGCAGCGTGCCGTACGGCACGCGGAAGCGGAACCCGTTCGCGGCGATCGTCGCGCTCTCCATGTCGAGCGCGATCGCGCGACTCTGCGACAGCCGCTGCACGGGCTCGCGGTGATCGCGCAACTCCCAGTTGCGGTTGTCGACGCTCGCGACCGTCCCCGTGCGCATCACGCGCTTCAGTTCGGCGCCTTCGAGCCGGGTGACCTCGGCCACCCCGCGCTCGAGCGCGAGCTGCACTTCGGCAAGCGCCGGGATCGGCACCCACAGCGGCAGGTCGGCATCCAGCACGTGATCCTCGCGCACGTAACCGTGCGCGAGCACGTAGTCACCGAGGCGCTGCGTGTTGCGCAGGCCCGCGCAGTGACCGAGCATCACCCACGCATGCGGACGCAGCACCGCGATGTGGTCGGTGATCGTCTTCGCGTTCGACGGACCGACGCCGATGTTGACCATCGTGATCCCGCTACCGTCCGCGCGCTTCAGGTGATACGCGGGCATCTGCGGCAGGCGCGGCGGCGCGGCGCCCTCGGCCGGCTCGCTGCCGAGGTTCGCGTTGTAGGTCACGACATCTCCCGGCTCGACAAACGCGCTGTACTGGCTGCGGTACGCACGCACCTCGGGATCGTCGCTCTCCGTCATCACCGTGCGGCCCAGCTTCACGAACTCGTCGATGTAAAACTGGTAGTTCGTATAGAGCACGTAGTTCTGGAAATGCGTCGGCGACGTGGCCGTGTAGTGGCGCAGCCGGTGCAGCGAGAAGTCGACGCGCGCGGCCGTGAACAGCGCGAGCGGATGCGGCTCGCCCGGTGCCGGCTCGAACGTGCCGTTGACGATCCGGTCGTCGAGGTACGAGAGATCGGGCGTGTCGAAGATGTCGCGCATCGCGAGCAGGCGGTCGCGGTCGAGTTCGCCTTCGAGGTGGATACCTTCGGGGAACGCGAAGTGAATCGGAATCGGCTGCGACGACACGCCGATCTCGATCTTCACATGGTGGTTCTTCGACAGCAGGCGCAGTTGCTCGCGGTAGTAGTTCGCGAACAGGTCGGGACGCGTGACCGTCGTCTCGAATACGCCGGGGCCCGCGACGAAGCCGTACGAGCGGCGCGAATCGACGTGCGTGTTGACATCGGTACGAATCCGCACGAACGGATAGCACGCGCGCACGTGCTCGGTGATCGGTTCGTGGCGGCGATAACGCGCGAACGCGTCGCGCAGGAAGCCCGTATTGATGTCGTAGATGGCCGACAGCCGCGCGACGGCGGCAACGGAATCGTCGAATGCTTCGACGGGCGGGCTCTCGGGCGTCAGCACCCGATGCCGGCGGCTCAAATCGTTCTTCATTTTCATCACCTCATCTGGTCGAACGACATTACCACGGAACCCGGTCACGCTCATGGCTGCCTGCTTGCATGCCGCTTGCACGAGAGGGCCGGGCCGAGCGCAGTATTTGCTAAAATCGGAAGGTTCACTGGAGACTCATCATGAAGCCGCTCATTCTCGTCGCCGCTGCCGCCGTGTTTGCTGGCACGTTTGCCGCTGCCGGCGCCGCTTACGCCGCCGGCGGCACGCCCGACGCCGACGCGCGGGCCCGGGCCGAGGCCAACGAGGCCGCCGGCCTGCCCGATCTCCGCAAGATCAACCGGCCCGGCGCCGAAGTCACGTCGAAAGTCGACTTCGCCGACATTCGCCGCACGCCGAGCTTCCATGAAAAAAGCAAGAACGGCACCGAAGTCACCGAATACCGCGATCGCGGCAAGCCGGTCGAGATCGACGTGAAGTCGAACTTCGGCACGCGCTACCAGATGAGCTCGACGCTCGACACGTCGCCGAAGCCGCACGACGCGGGCGTCCCGATCACGCGCCTGCCGTCGGTCAACCTGCGCTACTGATTTCCTGCCGCGCCGCGTCGGCCCCGACGCGGCGCGCCGGCTTCCCCTTCACCTCCTGTCGCGCTGCACGCCGCGCGCGTGCCGACAACTGACCAGACGCATCTCGCATGGCCGTTTTCACTGCTGTTTCCGACTCCGATCTCGCGCAATGGATGCGCCACTATGAACTGGGCGACGTGCTGGCGTTCCGCGGCATTCCGTCCGGTATCGAAAACAGCAACTTCTTCCTGACGACGACGCGCGGCGAATACGTCCTGACGATCTTCGAGAAGCTGACGGCGGAACAGCTGCCGTTCTACCTCGACCTGATGCGCCATCTGGCGAGCCACGGCGTGCCGGTGCCGGATCCGGTCCCGCGCGACGACGGCGCGCTATTCGGCGAGTTGCATGACAAGCCGGCGGCGATCGTCACGAAGCTCGACGGCGCGGCCGAACTCGCGCCGGGGGTCGCACACTGCATCGAGGTCGGGCAGATGCTCGCGCGCCTGCACCTCGCGGGCCGTGACTACGCGCGCCACCAGCCGAACCTGCGCAGCCTGCCGTGGTGGCAGGAGAACGTGCCGGCGATCGTTCCGTTCATTACCGACGAGCAGCGCACGCTGCTCGAGGGCGAACTCGCGCACCAGGCCGCGTTCTTCGCGTCCGACGACTACGCGGCGCTTCCGAGCGGGCCGTGCCACTGCGACCTGTTCCGCGACAACGTGCTGTTCGCGCACGCGGCGCCCGGCACCGGTCATGACGTACGGCTCGGCGGCTTCTTCGATTTCTATTTCGCGGGCTGCGACAAATGGCTGTTCGACGTCGCGGTGACCGTCAACGACTGGTGCGTCGACCTCGCGACGGGCGTGCTCGACGTCGCGCGTGCGGACGCGCTGCTGCGTGCGTACCAGACGGTGCGGCCGTTCACGGCCGAGGAGCGCCGCCACTGGAGCGACATGCTGCGCGCGGGCGCGTACCGCTTCTGGGTGTCGCGCCTGTACGACTTCTACCTGCCGCGCGCGGCCGAAATGCTCAAACCGCACGACCCCGGTCATTTCGAACGCATCCTGCGTGAGCGTATCGCCCACACGCCCGCGCTTCCCGAGACCCATACCGCATGCAACTGATCGAAGTGCCCGCGAAAGCGGGCTATGTCTGGTTCCGTCAAGGCATCTGGCTGTTCCGCCGGAACCCGCTCGCGTTCATCACGCTGTTTTTCACGTATCTACTGGCGATCACGCTGGTGTCGATGGTGCCGGTGATCGGCGCGGCGCTGCCGCTGCTGTTCATCCCCGGCATCGCCGTCGGCTTCATGGCCGCGTGCCGCGACACGGTCGCCGGCAAGCCGGTGATGCCGACGATCCTGATCGACGGGTTCCGCTCGTACGGCACCGCGACGACGCAGCGGCTGCTCGTCCTCGGCGTGGTCTATGTCGCGCTGATGGTGCTGGTGTTTGCCGCATCGTCGCTCGTGGACGGCGGCGGGCTGCTCCAGATGATGCTGGGCGCGACGAGCGACGCAAGCCCGGCGCCCGAAGCGCTTGCCGCGCAGGGCACGCTCGGCGCGCTGCTGCTGGCGACGCTGCTCTACGCGCCGGTCGCGATGCTGTTCTGGTTCGCGCCGGTGCTCACCGCGTGGCACGACATCCCGCCCGCCAAGGCGCTGTTCTTCAGCATCGTCAGCTGCTGGCGCAATCGCGGCGCATTCGTCGTGTACGGCCTGCTGTGGTTCGGTGTCGCGCTCGGCGCGTCGTTCGGCCTGTCGCTGCTGCTGCAGGCGCTCGGCGCCGGTGCCTATGTGCTGACGATCATGATGCCGGTGACGATTATCATCGTCACGATGATGTACTGCTCGTTCTACGCGACTTATCGCGGCTGCTTCGGCGTGCAGGAACCGGGCGCCGCGACGCCCACGTCCGGCCGCTGACGCCGCTCGGCCGGCGCACGCCGCCGGCCGTCCATCCTCCTCCCGGCCGACTCGGCGCCAGTCTCGCGGCCCCCGCTCACGCCCGGCTCCCCGCCGCCCGGCCCTGTTCAATCGAACCTTTTGCGCGCAAAATAATTTGTGTGCAAATCGTTAGCGCGTCCGCCGCGCCGCCCGAATCATGGACCGCCTGCCCCCGCTGCCCCAGACGCTCGACGAGCAACTGTGCTTTGCGCTCTACGCCACTTCGCATGCGATGACGAAGGCGTACAAGCCGTTGCTCGACAAGCTGTCGCTGACCTATCCCCAATATCTCGCGATGCTCGTGCTGTGGGAGCGCGACGATATCGCGGTGAAGGACATCGCCGCCCGCCTCGACCTCGACCCGGCCACCGTCACGCCACTACTGAAGCGGCTTGAGGCGCTCGGCTACGTCGAGCGCGTGCGCAGCGCGACCGACGAGCGCGTCGTGAACGTGCGCGTGACGGCGGAAGGCCGCACACTGAAGGACAAGGCTCGCTCGGTGCCCGCCGATCTCTTTTGCGCGATGCAGCAAACGCCCGAATTCCTGGTCAGGCTGCGCGCGGATCTCCACCAGTTGCGCGGCGCACTGTCGACCGCCAACGAAGACTGAAGCGCCGCTCGATCGCAAACGGGCGCGGTAGTGTCGGGCTTTTTCTTCAAAATTTCATTTGCACACAAATTATTTGTGTTCTATATTTCGTTCGTGGCCGGCGATACTCCATCCGACCGGACCGCTTTCCTCCCTTTCTTCCGACAGGAGCTGCACGATGAACATTCTGTACAAGACCAGCGCCACGAGCACCGGCGGCCGCGACGGCCGCGCGGTATCCGCCGACCACAAGCTGGAAGTGAAGCTGGCCGCGCCGCGTGAGCTCGGTGGCACGGGCGCGGAAGGCACGAACCCGGAGCAGCTGTTTGCCGCAGGTTACTCGGCCTGTTTCCTGAGTGCGATGAAATTCGTCGCCGGCCAGAACAAGCAAACGCTGCCGGCCGACACGCAAGTCACCGCGGAAGTGGGCATCGGCCCGAACGACGCAGGCGGCTTCGGGCTCGACATCGAACTGCGCGTATCGCTGCCGGGGCTCGACAAGGCCGATGCGCAGGCACTGGTCGACAAGGCGCACCACGTGTGCCCGTACTCGAACGCGACCCGCAACAACGTGCCGGTGCGCCTGACGGTCGTTTGACGCGCCGCGCGGCGCCCGCGCGGCGCCGAATGCAAAAAGGGCGTGTGCGGCTGCTTGCCGCACACGCCCTTTTGCGTGATTCGCCGGACCGGCTGACAAGCCGGCCCGCGCTGCGCTGCTTAACGCGCGCCGAACGAGAACGAACGGTTCATCGCCGCTTCGCGGTCGATCTTGCGCATACGGAATTCGAGATCGTAGATGTCGGTTGCTTCGGACAGGTACGCATCGGCGCGCTCTTTCGCGGCCTTCTCGGCGTTCTTGGTCAGCATCAGGAAGAGGTGGCTCAGCAGGTACATGTTCGATCTCGCTATCTAAGGTTCTTTGACTAGGGTTTTCCCGAATTATAGGGAAAACCCTAGATCTTGGCTAGCATCGATCAGACGGTGCGTCGTTCGGTCGCCACAGTGCGACGATTCTGTTCGAAAAAGGACCAGATCATCGCGCTCGCATCGGGGCCGACCGCCGCATGAAACGGCACCGCCTCGTCGCCGCCCGCCCATGCATGATCGAGCCCTTTGACGTGACAGAGCCGCACCACCGACTCGCCGTCGCGGCGGACGTCGGTGATCCGCGCACCTGCCTCGCGCGTCTCCACGCGCTCGCCACCGCGCAGTGCGCCGCGGCTGTCCGCGAGCCCGTTCAGGCGCATGAACTGCACCGTCAGCTGGTCCGCATTCTTCGGCGCGACGACATGATCGCCGTCGCCCTGCACGATCAGCGCGGGCATGCCCGGATATGCGCTGGCATCGACCAGCGCATCGACGGCCGCCGCCGGGTTCTGCCGCAGCCCGCGCCGCATCACGTCCATCGCGCTGATGCCGGAATTCGCCTCGCCGAGCGCGGGGCCCGAGTGCAGCGCAACCGCCGCGAAACGGTCCGGATGGTGCAACGCAAGCAGCGTGGCCAGACCCGCGCCGGCCGACAGCCCGGCGACGTAGACGCGCGATGCGTCGAAGCCGTGCTCGTCGACGAGCGCGTCGACGAGCGACGCGACCGCATCCGCTTCGCCGCGGCCCGCGCGGTCGGTATCCTCATACCAGTGCCAGCAGCCGTGCGCGTGCGCGCGCTGCGACTGCTCCGGATACAGCACCGCGAAGCCGTGCTTGTCAGCCAGCAGGTTCATCCGGGTGCCCTGCGCGAACGCGTCGGCCGATTGCTGGCAGCCGTGCAGCATCACGACGAGCGGCATCGCGCCGCGCCGGCGGCCAGACGGTACATAAAGCCCGTATGCAAGCTGCTGGACGAGGCGGCCAAGCGCGGGCGCCATCGGATGCTCGCCGCGCGTCCACTCGCCGCCTGCCCATGCAGCTGCGCGCGGCCGCACGCGCGACTCGCGCGGCGGCGACGGATCGGTTGCGGCGCTCGACGCCGCAGCCTCGAGCGCCGCGTGTTTGGTCGCCGGGGACAGCATGCGTTTCATGCCGCCCAGCCATACCTTCGTCAGACTTTTGGTCATCGATCGGGCTCGCAATCAGGAAAAATAAGGACACGATGCCGGATGCATCGTTCGACTTTGTGCAATGCACCATAACATTGTTTCTGGGATTTTTCCTGCACGCGGATAGTTCCCCGCGGCGCAAAAACGGGCCTCGATCACACGCGGCGCTATACTGGGGCTTGGCCGCTCGTATCCGTTGTAGTCGTTCTTTCCGGCTCGCGCGTTGATTCAAGCATTCGTCCCGCCTCCGTTCGTTCCCTTCCCGATGTTCGACCTGTCGTCTCACCTATGGATCACGATCACCGCGTTCGGTGGCGCCGGCCTGACCTTGCCGCTCGCGATCACGATCGCCGTATGGCTTGCGCTCGGCTACTCGTGGCAGCGCGCGGCCGCGTGGCTCGGCGTGCTCGCGGCCGCGATCGGGGTCGTCGCGCTCACCAAGATCGCATTCCTCGGCTGGGGCATCGGCATCCGCTCGTGGGACTTCACCGGGTTCAGCGGCCACGCGATGCTGTCGACGTCGGTCTACCCCGTGGCGATCTTCCTCGCGCTGATCCGCACACGCACGCCGGTGCGGATCGCCGGCATCGCGCTCGGGCTGGCGGCCGGCATTGCGGTCGGCGTGTCACGCGTCGCGCTCGACGCGCATTCGCCGTCCGAATCGATCACCGGCTGCATCGTCGGCGCGATCGCCGCGCTGGCGTTCATCGCCGGCTCGTGGCATGCGGTGCCGCACCGCTGGTCGGTGCCGGCGGTCGTCGCGAGCCTCGCGCTCGTCACCGTCGCGCTGCACGGCATCACGGTGCCGTCGCACCGGTGGGTCACCAAGGTCGCGCTGGAACTGTCGGGGCACGAGCGGCCGTTCGTCCGCGCGCGCTGGAAAACCAACCCGAACTACCGGCCCGCGTCGCAGCCGTCGTCGCTGCATCGCACCGGATCGTCGCTGCCGTTGCTGCACGCGTGACCGGCCGCACGAGCGTCATTCCCGCCGCCTTTCAAGTCTGAAGGTTTCATGCGCACCATCGCATGAACGGTATGTCGAGCGTTATAACCCGCCCTATATTACGATTACAGTTTTCAACCATTCAAACGACCAGACCATGCGCTCGACCGTCCGCCCGCTTCGCCGCACCCTGCTCCGTCTGTTGCCGCTCGCCACGCTTGCCGCGGGCATCGCGTTCAGTGCGCCGGCTTCCGCCGCGGGCGAACTGGTCGTGTCGGCGGCCGCGAGCCTGACGAACGCGTTCAAGGCCGTCGGCGACGCTTACCAGAAGCAGCATCCGGACACCAAGGTGCTGTTCAACTTCGGCGCGTCGGATGTGCTGATGCAGCAGATCGCCAAGGGCGCGCCGGCCGACGTGTTCGCATCGGCCGACCAGAAGGCGATGGATCGTGCTGTCAGCGAAAAGGTCATCGTGCCCGGCACGCGTCGCGACTTTGCGGCGAATTCGCTCGTGCTGATCGTGCCGGCGGACAGTCATGCTGCCGCGCCGGCGTCGCTGAACGACCTGACGGCGCCCGGCGTGAAGCGCATCGCGTACGGCGACCCGGCATCGGTGCCGGTCGGCCGCTATACCGAAGGCGCGCTGCGCGCGGCAGGCGTGTGGGACGCCGTCAGCGCCAAGGGCGTGCTGGCCGCCAACGTGCGCCAGAGCCTCGACTACGTCGCGCGCGGCGAAGTCGACGCGGGCTTCGTGTTCGGCACCGACGCGGCGATCATGCCGGGCCGCGTGAAGGTCGCGCTGACCGTGCCGACGCAGACGGCCATCACCTATCCGATCGCGGTGGTCAAGGACAGCCGCCATGCCGCGCAGGCGCAGTCGTTCATCGACTTCGTCGCGTCGCCGCAGGGCCAGGCCGTGCTGTCGACGTTCGGCTTCAAGCCCGCGGGCAAGTGAGCACAGCATGATGCAGGACGCCTGGGTACCGCTGCTGTTGTCGCTGAAGGTCGCCGGCTGGGCGACCGCGCTCGACATCGTGCTCGGCGTCGCCGCCGCCTTCGCGCTCGCGCGCTGGCGCTCGCCGATGCGCGATGTGGTCGATTCGCTGCTGACGCTGCCGCTCGTGCTGCCGCCGACGGTGCTCGGCTATTACCTGCTCGTGCTGCTCGGCCGGCGCGGCGTGTTCGGCACGTGGCTCGACAAGCTCGGCATCGAGCTCGTCTTCACGTGGCAGGGCGCGGTCATTGCATCGATGGTCGTCGCGTTCCCGCTGATCCTGAAATCGGCACGCACCGCGTTCGAAAGCGTCGATCCGCATCTCGAACGCGCGGCACGCACGCTCGGGCTCGGCGAAGCCGCGGTGTTCTTCCGTGTGACGCTACCGCTCGCCGCGCGCGGCATCCTGGCCGGCGCGCTGCTGGCATTCGCGCGCGCGCTCGGCGAATTCGGCGCGACGCTGATGATCGCCGGCAACCTGCCCGGCCGCACGCAGACGCTGTCGGTCGCGATCTATGCGGCAGTGCAGGCCGGCGACGACAACACGGCCAACTTCCTCGTGCTGGTGACGTCGATCACCTGCGTGCTCGTGCTGCTCGCGGCCGGCTGGCTCGTGCCGTCGCGCGCCGGGCGGAGCCAGCTGACATGACGCGCCGCTCGCATTCGTATCGTTGCGCCGCCCCGGTCGCGGCGAAACGCCTTCCCGCCGCACGTACGGTTTTCCGCACGTGCGGCGCAGCACGACGGAGGCCCGCATGAGCGTCGCCGTCGATATCCGCAAGACCTACGCGAACGCCGAGCGCCGCTTTACGCTCGACGTGTCGTTCACGGCGACCACGCAGCGCGTCGTGCTGTTCGGGCCATCCGGTGCGGGCAAGAGCATGACGCTGCAGGCGATCGCCGGCTTGCTGTCGCCCGACGAAGGTACGATCACGCTGAACGGCGAGCCGCTGTTCGATTCCGCGCGCGGCATCGACGTGCCGACCCGTGCGCGCCGCGTCGCATACCTGTTCCAGGACTACGCGCTGTTCCCGCACCTGAACGTGCGCCAGAATATCGCGTTCGGGCTCACGCCCGGCCTGCGCAACCCGCGTGCGAAAGCGGTGCTGCCCGAAGTCGCATACTGGCTGCAGGCGTTCGAGCTCGACGCGCTCGCCGGTCAATTCCCGTCACAGTTGTCGGGCGGACAGAAGCAGCGCGTCGCGCTTGCCCGCGCGCTGGTCGCGCAGCCGCACGTCCTGCTGCTCGACGAGCCGTTCGCGGCGCTCGACGGCGCAATGCGCCAGCGCATGCGCCACGAGCTCGCCGAACTGCAGGCGCGGCTCGATATCCCGATGGTGCTCATCTCGCACGATCCCGACGACGTCGCCGCATTCGGCGATCAGGTCGTGCAATTGAACGAAGGACGCGTGCAGGCCGCAGCGCCGCACGCCGAGTGGCCGACGCGCGTCGCCTGAACGCGCAACGGCTGTGGCCCTGGCGGCCACGTTGGAGCCTGAGAGAAGCCGCACCGGCGGCATAAGCTGGAACAAGCTGGAAACGGGATCGAAGCCGGCACCTCGCGCACGTTGGGCGACGCCGGCTTCGCCTCGTCCATCCACGGTCGGCGGCAGAAGCGGCGCGCACCGCCGTCGCGCGCGATCAGCCCGTCACCGCGAGAATCACGCTCGATGCCTTGAACAGCGCGATCGCACGCCGGCCAGCGTCGAGTTGCAGCGCGCCGATACTGTCGTTTGTAACGACGGCCGTGAGCGTCCCGCCGCCGTCGAGCGCCAGCGTCACCTCGCTGTTCACCGCGCCTGCCGCGACGGTTTCGACCGTCCCGTGCAACTGGTTGCGCGCGGACACCTTCAGCGTCGATTCGTCTTCGGCTTCATCGTCGACCGCCAGCACGACCCACGACGCCTTCACGAGCGCACACGCATCCGCGCCCGGCTGCAGGCCGAGCGCGTCGGCGCTTTCGTGCGTGAGCACCGCGACGATCACCTGCCCGCCGGGCAGCACGAGCGTCACCTCGTCGTTCACCGTGCCGCGCACGATCGACTCGACCTTGCCGAACAACTGGTTGCGCGCACTCGTCTTCATCCCGATCCGGCCGATCAGTGCCCAGTCGACGTCAAAGCCGGACACCGCCGCACTCGCGGCGTCGATGAAGCGGCGATGCTCGCGCTCGATCGTGCGGAACGCAGCGATCAGCGACGTCGCACGCGGCGTCAGCGTCGTGCCGCCGCCGCCCTTGCCGCCCGTCGAACGTGTCACGAGCGGCTCGCCGGCCAGGTTGTTCATCGTATCGATTGCATCCCACGCGGCCTTGTAGCTGAGGCCGACGGCCTTCGCCGCGCGCGTGATCGAGCCGGTTTCGCCGATCGCCGCGAGCAGCGCGATGCGGGTGGCGCCGCCGAGCGTCTGCTCGCCTGCGCGCAGCCACAGTTCGCCGCCCAATTCGAGCGATCCGGCTGAGGAGGAAGGAGGCGACGCGTCGCTCATCGGTGTGTCTGAAGAAAACGGACGGCCATTATAGTGAGCGCGCGCCGCTCAACGCGGCTTGCCGTCGAGCTTCGGCGGGCGCAGGCTCGCGAGCAGCGCCTCGGCGTCGCTCGCCGCGCGTTGCTCGAGCGCCGCACCGTAGCCGCGCACGAAACCGAGCTGGTACGCAGGCGCCGCCAGTTGCTCGAGACGATGCAGCGCGACCATCGTGTCGTTCGCCTCGCCGAGCACGCTCTGCACGCGCGCGAGCGTCTTGACCGTTTCGTTGCGCGTGCGGCGCGAGGCCAGCGACGCGAAGAATTCGAGCGCGTAGCGCAACCGCTTCGCGTCGATCCGCACCTGATGCCGCGCGGCGGTATCCAGCGACGTGAGCGACGGCAATGCATACAGATGACCGAACAGCCGGCGCACGCGCTTGGTCGCGTGACGCCGCAGCGACGGCGTGTCGTCGTCGCCGGCATCCGGCGGCAGCGCGAGCGTGCTCAGCCATTCGAGCCAGCCGAGCGTCAGTCGCGCATAACGCGCCGAATGCAGCGCCTGGCGCAGTTCGATGCGTGCCGCCATGGCCTGCGCGCGTGCCGCGTCGAGCGTGCCGTTCCAGTCGGCGCTGCCACCGTCGGCCGCGATCAGCGCGGGCAGGCTTTCGGTCGAGAACACGTCCCAGTCGCGCACCGTGCCGAGCAGCGCGGCGAGCCAGCGCAGGTCGGCGCCGAAGGCATCTTTCCATCGATCATCGGCAAAGCGCGGAAAGAAGCGCATCAGCGTGCGCAGCCGGCGCAGCGCGACGCGCATCTGGTGCACGAATTCGGGATCGTCGCGATCCAGCACACCGCTCTCGTTGCCGAGCCATTGCGCGGCGATGTCGCCCGACAGCGCGAACAGCGCGGCCCGCTGCGTGCGGATGCCGGTCAGGTCGACGAGTTGCGCCTTGACCGGCCCGGCGACGGCAGGCTCGCCCGCGCACGCGCAATCGATCACACTGCCCAGCTGCACGAACGCGGGCCATGCGCCGCTGAGTTCGCGTGCGGCGGCGAACAGCGCGCGCAGCGCGGCCGAGCGCGCGGCGACGGTTTCCCAGTCGGGTGCCGCGAGGCGCAGCTCGACATGGCGGCGCGGCGGTTCGGTCCCGCCGTACAGCGTGGCATCGTCGAGCGTCATCTCGACCACCACGCCGCTGTCGTCCGCCCAGCGCCCGCGCCGCCGCTCGCTCACGAGCCGCAGCGGCGCCGGCTCGGACGATGCGGCGAGCGCCGCTTCGTCGACGGGACCGGGCGTGACGCCCTCTCCCGGCGCCTCTGCCGATTCCGCATCCGCTTGCGTCGCGGCCGCCGGCACGGCCACGTCGATGCCGGCATGCTCGGCGTCGAACAGTTCCCGCTCCACGACGCCGGGCGCGAATGCCCTCGTACGCGATGCGACGACACGCCGCCCCTGCGCGTTCGACTCGATCCACGTCCACCAGCACTCGCCGGGGTTAGGCTCGGCCTCCTCGACCTGGCAAGGCTCGATCGTCACGCGCTCGTGGCCGCGCCGCATCCTCACCTGCGAACAGATCCGCCACGCGCGGACGAGTTCGGCGCCGAAGTCGCGCTGCTCGCCACGAACCCGGCTTCCCGTCTTGACCGGCCAACCTTCCAGCGACAGGGACAACACGATTTCCAGCACACGCGACATGGAGGCTCCCGCACATGAAGAATCGCCGGCGCATCCTTCGCGCCGGCGCCGCCCGTGAAGCAGCTTCCATAGTACACGGCGTAAAAGCGCATGGGCGACGATCCGGCCCTGCCGCGCTGTCGCGCATCAAACGACGCATCAGACGACGTATTGCGCGATGCCGTTGCCGAACGACCAGTCCTCCTTCAGCACTTCGACAAGGCTGATGAATACGTCCTGCTGGCGCACG
Source organism: Burkholderia sp. 10_S31 (assembly GCF_056930375.1). Lineage (NCBI taxonomy): Bacteria > Pseudomonadati > Pseudomonadota > Betaproteobacteria > Burkholderiales > Burkholderiaceae > Burkholderia > Burkholderia sp. 10_S31. The sequence goes on along the minus strand of NZ_JBXOWK010000001.1, from coordinate 1,092,588 downwards.
CCGGGCTGCCGCGCGAGGTTCTCGGCGATGGTCCGGTACAGCGCCTGTTTCTGCTCGAGCGTGCGCGTGTTGTTCGCGGTGATCTGGATCATCACGAGATCGTCGCTGCGTTCGATGTCGAGGTAGTGTCGGCCGAAGACGAAGTTCTCCGCCGAGTGCTCGGTCACGACCATGAAGATGTCGTCCTCGGGCACGTTGAACGTGTGCATCAGCGCGCGATGCACGCCGTCGACGAGCGCCGCGCGGTAGGCGGCCGGTTTGCCTTCGCGCACTGCGATCCGGGTGAATGGCATGGTCCTGCTCCTTTCGATGACGTTGAAAAACGGGAACGCCACGTCAGGTTAGGCGCGCATTACTATAATGAACAGTCATCTATCGATATTTCATTCATTTACGTTGAAAATGAAAGTCCTCGACCTCGATGCGGTGCGCGCGTTCGTGCTGGTGGCCGATCTCGCGAGCTTCACGCGCGCGGCCGATGCGCTCGGCACCACGCAGTCGGCCGTCAGCCTGAAGCTGAAGCGGCTCGAAGCGCACCTCGGCAAGCCGCTGCTCGCGCGCACGCCGCGCGTCGTCAAGCTGGCGGCGGACGGCGAAAACTTCCTGCCGGCCGCCCGCGCGCTGCTCGACGCGCACGACCACGCGCTCGGCGCGATTTCGGCCGGCACGCACCGCCTGTCGCTCGGCGTCAGCGAACACGTCGCGGTACCCGACCTCCCGGCCGTGCTGACGAGCCTGCACCGGCAGGATCCCGGGCTGTCGCTGGAAATGCATCTGGGGATGTCGGCGAACCTGCTCGTGCAATACGACGAACGCCGGCTCGACGCGGCAATCGTGCGGCACGAACCTGGCGAGGATCCGCCGCGCGACGACGGCACGGTGTTGTTTACCGAGCCGCTCGCATGGCTCGCCTCGCCCGATTGGGCGCCACGAGCCGGCGAACCGCTACCGCTCGCGGTGCTGGCCGGGCCGTGCGGCGTGCGGGCCGCCGCATTGCGCGCGCTCGAGCATGCGGGGCGGCCGTGGCGCGAGCGCTTTACGGGCGGCGGCGTCGCGGCGGTCACGGCGGCCGCCGCGGCCGGGCTTGCGGTCTGCCCGCTGGCCCGGCGCGTCGCGCCGCGCACGCTGGTCGACGTCGGCGTGAAATTCGGCTTGCCGCCGCTGCCGCACTCGCAGGTCGTGCTGTATTCACGCGTGCGCGACGCCCGCGCGGCCGCCGCGCTGCGCAGGTTTTCCGACAGCATTGCAATCTCGGCGTAAACTACACGGTTTCGCCGTCCGCAATCTCCTGAAGAATTCCGATGAAGCCCGAAGCCCGCCAGCACCTCCGCGCCAACTTGCTGATGCTCGCCGCCGCAGCGATCTGGGGCTCGGCGTTCGTCGCGCAACGGCTGAGCCTCGACGTGATCGGCCCGTTCCTGTTTACGGGGCTGCGCTTCCTGCTCGGCGCACTGGTGCTGATTCCGCTGCTGACGTTCAACGCGGCGTCGCGCGCGCAGTTGGCGGCGATTCGCCGCGAACCGGCATTGCTGGCGCCGGGCCTTGCGCTCGGCGGGCTGCTCGCCGTGTCGATCTCGCTGCAGCAGTTCGGCCTGCAATACACGCGGGTCGCGAACGCGGGCTTCATCAGCTCGCTGTACGTCGTGATCGTGCCGCTGATGGGCGTGTTCGTCCGCCACCGGATCGGCGCCGGCACGTGGTTCGGTGCGCTGCTCGCGGCGATCGGCCTGTACTTCCTCAGCATCGACGAACATTTCTCGGTGCTCTACGGCGACTGGTTCCAGCTCGCGGGCGCGGTCGTCATCGCCGCGCACGTGATGGCCGTCGGCCATTTCGCGAAGCGGCACGATCCGCTCGTGCTCGCATTCCTGCAGTTCGTCACGTGCGGCGCGCTGTGTCTCGCAGCAGGCCTCGTGATCGAGCCGGTCAGCGTCGCGACGCTGAAGAGCGCGCTGCCGACGCTGCTGTACGGCGGGCTGCTGTCGGTCGGTGTCGGCTACACGCTGCAGGTCGTCGCGCAGCGCGATGCGGCGCCCGCACACGCGGCCGTGATCTTCAGCATGGAAGGTGTGTTCGCGGCAATCGCCGGCTGGGCCGCGCTCGGCGAGACGCTGACGCTGCGCGCGCTGGTCGGCTGCGCACTGATGCTGGCCGGCCTGCTCGCCTGCCAGTTGCTGCCGAACGGCGACGCCCGGAAAAAGGACGAGGACGCGCTGCCGGCGTGACGCGCGCGATCCCTATAATGGGGGTTCGCGTGTTTTTCATGCCAACCGCTTCCGACAGGCCAGCTCCGTGACGTCCCTTTCCGTCGATCCCGCCGCCGACCTGCTGCGCGAACGCGCAGCGCACTATGCCGCCGAGGCCGCGCTGTTCCTGCGCGACCAGGCGCTTTCCACCGCATCGCACGACCTGCGCAGCCCGCTGAACGCAATGCACAGCTGGGCGTACGTGCTCGAGCGCCAGCTCGCCAGCGCCGACCCGAACCTGCAACGCGCACTCGCGGGCATCCGCACCGGGATCGACCAGCAGGTCGCGCTGATCGACGACGTACTCGATGCGCCGCGTGCGGAAACGCGCACGCTCGCGATCAGCGCGCAGCCGTTCGCGCTGCGCCCGCTGCTCGACGATACGCTCGCCCTGGTGCGCTTCGCGCTCGCCGACGCGCGGCAGGTGAGCATCGATGCGACGCTGCCCGACGGCGAGCCATCACTGACCGCCGATCGCGAACGCGTCGCGCAGGCGCTTTGGACGATGCTGACGACGGCCGTCGAAGCCAGCGCCGCCGGCAGCCTCGTGACGTTCGCGTGCACGCACGACGGCGCGCGGTGCGTCGCGCATGTCACGTGCGCCGTCAGCGCCGATGCGCTCGCCGATCCGGCGCTGCCGCACGCGTTCGAATCGTTCGCACGCCGCGAGATGCTGCGCCCGCACGACGCGAAGCGCGTCGCCTGGACGCTCGCGCTGTGCCAGCGTGTCGCGCTCGCGCACGCCGGCACCTTCACGCACGCCCCGTTCGCCGACGGCGCCGCCGTCACCCTCTCGCTCTCCGTCCCCTGCGAGGCGCCGGTGTAAGCAATCGGCCGCGCCTGACACATTACATTTCCCTTTCCGGCCCTATACTGTTGGGCCTGTCATGACTGGAGCGATTCTTTGTTACAGATCTTCGCGCTCATCGGCGCGTTGTTCCTGGTGGCCCTGAACGGGTTTTTCGTTGCAGCCGAATTCGGCCTCGTCAAACTGCGCGCGACGCGCGTCAAGACACTTGCCCGCAAGCACGGCCTGCGCGGGCGCATCCTCGCCATCGTGCACGGCCGGCTCGACGCGTATCTGTCCGCGTGCCAGCTCGGCATCACGCTCGCGTCGCTCGGCCTCGGCTGGGTCGGCGAACCGGCGTTCGCGGAACTGATCGGCCCGCTGCTCGACCTGATCGGCGTGCAGTCCGAACGCATCGTGCACCTGATCTCGCTCGTGTTCGCGTTCTCGCTGATCTCGTTCCTGCACATCGTGGTCGGCGAACTCGCGCCGAAATCGATGGCGATCCGCCAGTCGGAGAAGGTCGGCCTGTGGGTCGCGCTGCCGCTGTATGCGTTCTACTGGGCGATGTACCCGGCGATCTGGGTGCTCAACACCAGTGCGAACGCGGTGCTGAAGCTCGCGGGGCTGTCGGCCGACCACGGCGGCGATGCGCACTACTCGACCGACGAGCTGAAACTAATCCTGCGCAGCCGCCGCAGCACGGCCGGCAACACGGCCCAGCCGGCGCGCGGCGCGTACACCAACGACGAGTGGAACACGCTCGCGCATTCGCTCGATTTCTCATCGATGACGGTGTCGGACCTGATGCGGCCGGCGCATGAAATGATCGGCCTGCGTCGCGACCTGCCGCTGCCCGACAACATGGAAATCGTCGCGCGCCACCGCTTCAGCCGCTATCCGCTGTTCGAGGATGCGGCGCGCGAACAGGTGAGCGGGCTGATCCACCTGAAGGACCTGCTGCTCGCGCGTCACGCGGGTGCAGCGCTCGAGGACCTGTCCGATTACGTCCGTCCGGTGCAGTACGTAAAGCCCGACACGCCGGCGCTGGAGCTGTTCCGCCGCTTCCGCAAGGGGGCGCCGCACTTCGCGCTGGTCGGCAACAAGGGCGCGAAGCCGATCGGCTTCCTGACGCTCGACAACCTGCTCGGCGCGCTGGTCGGCCAGATCCACGACGAGTTCCGCCAGGGCGACGCGGACTGGACCCGCCTCGACGACGGCACGCTGATGGGCAAGGGCAGCCTGCCCGTCGTGTCGCTCGAGCAGGCGCTCGGCATCGACATCGACGAAGGGCGCGCGGAATCGGTCGGCGGCCTCGTGATCCAGGCGCTGAGCGATTTGCCGACCGAAGGGCAGCGCGTGTCGTTCGATCGCTTCGACGTCGTCGTGAAGAAGATGAACGGGCCACGCATCGTGCTGGTGCGCGTGTATCCGAAGATCGCGAAGGAGGCCGACGAATGACGGTCGCCGCTCGCCGCCCGCGATGAGCGCGACGCTGCCGCGCTGCTGCGTGATCACGCCGGAGCTGGCATCCGCGTCGGCCGCCGATCGCCAAGCCTTCCTCGACCGGCTGTCGGCCGTGCTCGCGCGCGGCGAGATGCTCGTGCAGCTGCGCGTCAAGTCGTTCGACGCGGCCGCGTTCGCGCAGCTGGCCGCCGAGGCGCTCGCGCGCTGCGACGCCGCCGGCGCGCAACTGATGCTCAACGGCCCGATCGACGCGGCCGGCGTGATGCAGCTCGACGGTGCCGGCTGGCACCTCGACGGCGCCGCGCTGCGCGCCGTCGCGCAACGGCCGCTGCCGCCCGCGCGTCGCGTATCGGCTGCATGCCATGCAGCCGACGATCTCGTGCTGGCCGCGCGCGCAGGCGCGGATTTCGTCACGCTGTCGCCCGTGCTGCCGACGCTCAGCCATCCCGGCGCGCCGACGCTCGGCTGGACGCAGTTCGCGGCATTGGCCGCGCAGGCGGCGATGCCGGTTTATGCGCTCGGCGGCATGACGCGCGCGCATCTCGACGACGCGCGCCGCCACGGCGCGTACGGCGTCGCGGGCATTCGCAGCTTCTGGTAAATGCGGCCAGGCGCGTCGGCGCCCGGCCTTCCCGGCATCACGCGTTCAGATCGGGGCGCCTTGCGCGCCATGCGCCATCGTCGATCCGGCGTACGTCGTGCGTGAGCGCATACTGGTTGACGTCACCCGTCAGCCACGCGACGAGCGAATACGGCGGCAACTCCCCTTCGTCAACCCGGTCGCGGGCGCGTGCCGGCGTCTCGAACACGACCCGCCCTCTCGGCGCATCGAACGGCACCGCGTCGGGCGACAGGTTCAGTGCGATGGTCAGCGTCTCGTCATCGGCGAGCCGCCATGATGCGAGCAGCGCATCGGCATCGCCGTCACCATCCGCCTTCAGCGTATGCGCGTCCTGCGGCCGGCAATCGGACAGCCGAGGCGCAATCAGCTTCGCGCGCACCGCGAGCGCCGACTGCACGAAATGCACACGATCGATATCGCGCGCGGTTTCGTCGAAGATCAGCGGGATCTGCGGCGTCAGCAGCGACAGCGCGAGCGCCGCGAGGCCGGGCGCATGCTCATGGTCGCCATGCTCGCTCTCGCGGCATGCGCCATCGGACAGCACCAGCGACGTCAGCGACAACCCTTCGGCGCACGGGCCATCACCCGACGTGGCCGGCTGGAATGCCGCGCCGGCCGCGGTCAACGCGCGGGCCAGCGTATGGATCGACTGGTGCGCCGATATCCCCTCGTGAGCGGCCGCGTCGCGGTCCATCAACCGGTGCAGCGCGCGTTCGCCGCAACCGTTCCACTGCGCATCGAAATGCGTATCGGCCAGATGCACCGGATGACGCTCGCTGCCGAGCACGAGGTGGATCAGCCGGTCGGCCGGCACGGCCGCGCGCACGCGGTCGGCGATCTCGCGCAGCCACGACGTGCCGATCCGGTCGGCCTCGCGCAGCCGCAGCCCGTCGCAACGGTATTCGTCGATCCAGTACAGCGCGTTGTCGCAGAAGAAATCGCAGACTTCCGGATGGTCGAGCGCGAGCGGCGGCGCCTGCAGCGGATCGTCGCGCGTATGAAAGAACGGCACCGCGTAATGGCGCAGCGCGTCGGTGCCGCTGCCGAAGCGTGCGTAATCGAGCTCCAGCAGCACCGCGAGACCGTAGCCGTGCGCGTCGTCGATCAGCGCCTTCAGCGCGTCGGGCCCACCTTCCACCGCGAGCGGCGCGAACGGCAGGCTGTCGTGCGGCGACGCAAGCAACTCCAGCGCGGTCACGCCGAGACGCGCAAGCTGCGGCAGCCGGCGGCGCACGCCGTCGAAGCCGCCCACCGCGTGAGGACGAATCGCGTACAGCGCGATGTCTTCCCACGGACGGCCGCGCCAGAACGTATTGCGCCACGTGAACGCGCGCGGATCGACGACCTCGCTCGGGCCGTTGAGCCCGTCGGGTTGCGAACGCGATGCGGGATCGGGAATCGACACGACATCGTCGAGCCGGTAACGGTAACGTGCACCCGCACCGCATTCGACGAACGCTTCGAACCAGTTCGGACCGGCCGCCGTCATCGGGACGAGCGTCGGGCCGTAACCGGTATCGAGTTCGAGCTGAACGTGCGTGCTGCCCGGCGCCCATACGCGGAAATGCGTTCGCGGCGTCGTACCGAGCGCGCCGCAGGGCTGCGCGCCGGACGGCAGGCAGTGAATGTAGTGCTGCGCATACGGATCGTGCGGACAATCTGACATCATGCGCTCCTCGTGCGTGCCGAGCGGCATGGCCGCGCGATCGGCGCGGCGCATCGGGGCCCGGCATGCGACGGCCAGGCAGGGGGGAACAAAAGTATGCGCCGGTTTCACGATTGCAACGCATCGAATCCTCACATTTTTAAATGCGAATCGACCCCGCCAACGTTGGCGCGCGTTGCGCGCCGAGTCAGGTAGTCCGCATACCGGAATGGTCGCTCGCCTTGTTGTGCCGCCGACCCGCGCTTACGCTCGGTGCGATGCGTGGACACCCGTCCGCGCCCGAACCCGAGGAATCCGCCATGTCGCTCCCCGCCAGCGCCGCGAAGTTCGATCCGGCACGCGCGCACGAATACGCCGAACAGTCCCGCATCGCGCTCGCCGGCTACGACGCATGCCACGAACTCGCCGCGTGCATGCTCGCGTCGTCGATCGGCGTGGCCGATGCACGGATCCTCGTCGTGGGTGCCGGCGGCACGGGGCAGGAAATCTGCGTGCCCGCCGCGCTCGAACCGGGCTGGCAGTTCACGGCGGTCGATCCGTCCGCGCCGATGCTCGCGCTCGCGCGTGCCAACGTCGAAGCGGCGGGTTTCGCCGCGCGCACGCACTTCATCGAGGCCGGTGTCGATGCGCTGCCCGAGGCGCCCGCCTTCGACGGTGCGACGCTGATCGGCGTGCTGCATCACGTCCCCGGCGACACCGCGAAGGCCGCGCTGCTGGATGCGATTGCGCGCCGTCTGAAACCCGGCGCACCGCTCGTGATCGCGGGTAACCATCGCCGCTATGCGGACCACCCTCGCCTGCTCGACGCGTGGCAGCAGCGCTGGCGCATGAAGGGCGCGACGCCCGACGCCGTGCGTGCGCAGTTGGCGAAGATCCTGCAAGGCGCCGATCCGCCGGCTTCCGAGGAAGTCGTGTTCCGGCTGCTGCACGACGCGGGTTTCGATGCACCGCTGCGCTTTTTCTCGAGCCTGTTCTGGGGCGCGTGGATCGCGGTGCGGCGCGGCGTGTGACGGTGCGCGCTCGAGCGCGGCGGCACGAACGAACCGCTCGCGTGCTCTGTGTCAGCGGTGTCAGCCCAGCAGCCCCGCCGCGACGTTGATCGACAGCCCGAGCACGGCCATGTTGAAGTAGAACGACAGGATCGACTGCGCGAGCACCGAGCGGCGCGCGGAACGATTCGCGAGCGACACGTCGGCCGTCTGCGACGCGACCGCGAGCGTGAACGCGAAATACAGGAAATCCCAGTAGTCGGGCTCGAGCTTGCTGTCAGGAAAGCGAAGCGCGCGATCGCCGCTCGGCGAGCCGTAATAGAGCCGCGCGTAGTGCAGCGTGAAGATCGTCGGGATCAGGAACCAGGCGCCGAACAGCGTCGCACCGGTGACCGCGTAATGGCCGAGCCCCGCGCGAAAGCCGACGCTCTTCGCAGTGGCGAGCTCGATCGCGATCGCGGCGACGCTCGCGACCGTCGCGAGGCACACGACGGTCAGCACGGTCGTCGCGTTCTCGTCCTCGCGGATCGCGACTTCGCGCACCTTGTGATGATGCGCGGTGACCATGCGCACCCACATCAGCACGAGATACAGCCAGACCGCGCAATCCCAGCCGATCAGCACGCGCGCGGTCAGCCTCAACTGGAGCGGCAGCAGCACCGCACACGACACGCCGGCGACGAAGGCCGCGACCATGCGCGGCCGGTTGCGTAATACCTGCGGATAGAACGTCATCGTGCGATTCCGAAAGCGGATGGAAAGGGTTCGGCCGGCGCGCAAACGCCCCGCTGCGCCGTGCCGGCGGGTACCGCCCCGATTATCGCCATTCCTGCATGACGTTGCGATGGGCGTGAGCGCCTAAGATATCGGCATGACTCCTGCCCTCTGCCACCATCCCGCGAACGCGGCCGGCCGCGACTTCGTCGTCGGCGATCTGCATGGTTGCGTGGATGTGCTGCGCGCGCTGCTGCACGACATCGGCTTCGACCCGGCTCGCGACCGGCTGTTCTCGGTCGGCGACCTCGTCGACCGCGGCCCCGCGTCCGAAACCGCGCTCGAGCTGCTAGACCGCCCGTGGTGCCATGTCGTGCGCGGCAATCACGAAGAAGTGCTGAGCCTCGTGTCGCGCGGCAAGCTGTCGCCCGATGCGTGGCGCGGAATCGGCGGCGACTGGGGCGCCGATCTCCCGCCGGAACGGCTGCACGCGCATGCGGCGCGCGTCGACGCGCTGCCGCTCGTGCGCGTGATCAGTGACGGTGCCGCGCGCTTCAACGTGCTGCATGCGGAATTTTTCGGTCCGGATACCGAACTCGATACCGGCAACTATTCGCCCGACGTGCGCGAGCGGCTGATCTGGGGGCGCGACCTCGTCCAGGGGCTTGTCGACCCGGCCCGGCAGGCCGGCCTGTCGCTGACCTGCACCGGTCATACGCCCGTGCGCGCGCCGCAACGCATCGGCGCGCAATGGTTCATCGATACCGGCGCGTTCGCACCGTCGGGGCGGCTGACGATCGTCGAACCACGCACCGGCGATACGTGGTCGCTCACTCAAGCCGACGCACGCGCACGTCATGCGGGCGATTTGCCGCTGCCCTGAGCGCTGCAACGCTGATAGCGCCCCCACGCACGCGCGTGGGGGCGCTCATGCCCCCGCTAGCCGACCTGGTTCAGCTCGAACACCGCATCGATCGCGGAACCGTTCCAGTTGTATTCGAGATACGCCGCGTGATGACAGTCGCGCAGCAGTGGCGTGCGGAATGCCGCGAGACACTCGCCGCTCGGGTCGCGCACCGACGGATAGACGATCCCCGCGCCGCCCGCATTGCGCACCGCGCGGCCGAGCGCCTGCCCTGCGCTGTAATCGAGCGGATCGAGCAGCGCCGGGCTGCGTTGCGGCCACGTGCGCACGTCGGCGACGTCGCCCTGCACGACCACCGTGTAGAGCCGCATCTGCTGGCGCATCGGCGGCTCCTTCGTCGCGGCCAGGAACAGCCCGCTGTGATAGCGGGTTTCGGCGATCGCCGTATCGCGCGACCGCCCGCAGTAGAACACGCCGTAGCTGCCGTCGGAAAAGCGGCTGCCTTGCGGATTCAGGTGCGTGAATGCGGCCATGATCGGCCCCCAGCCCTGGCCGTAGCGACGCTCGGCCGGCGGCACGAGTTCGAGCGTGCCGACTTCGTGGCGGATGCGATCGTTGGTCAGCGATTCGAGCGCATACAGCGCGTCGAAATCCTCGGCGGACGCGACGCGATCGAACAGGTTGATGGCCGGAAAACGGGTGGGAATCACGCGATAGGCAGGTGCCCAGTCGACGACGGTCGTGGGCCAGTGTTGCGTTTCGGTCGGCATCGTCACGCCCAGCCACCCCGCATCGCGTCGAGATATTGCCGGACGGCGACCAGGTCGCCGACATTGCCGGCGAGCATCCGGTCGAGCGCGCGCTTGCCGCCGAACGGCACCGCGTCGTTGGGCCGCTTGACCCAGGTGTCGGCCGCGGCCGGTTGCGGCAGCAGGATCTGCAGCGCCTTGTAGATGCCGAGCAGCAGCGATAGCCGCTCGAGCGTATCGCGCGGCAGGCGCGCCGATTCGGGCGCTGCCTTCCACTTGAAGAACGTCGAGCGGCCGGGCGACCCGAGCAGCACGATCTGTTCGTCGATCGTCAGCTCCCAGTCGCGCGCGATGTTGAAGAACGCACGCAGGCCGGCCGCCGACATCTGCGCGACCGAGGCCTGCCGCGGGGCGGAATGCGGATCGAAGGCGGGCTGTGACATGATCGTTAGTCTCAAAACGAATTTACTAACAAGATTAGTCCATTTCCGTATTTTTGCAAGGGTCGCCCCCCGCGACGTCGGCATCCCGCCCGATGGATCGATATTTTTTGTCCATTCTGGACTCATATTTTATTTTCTGCGTTAATGACCGTGCGGACAGCGCATCGGAACGCGGTGCGCCTGCAGCAACCGTGTCGCCCAGAACCGGATAGACCCACGCCAAGGAACCATCATGAAGAGACTGATTGCCGCCGTTTCGATCGCCCTGCTCGCGGTATCGGCAGGCCCTGCCGTCGCAAAGGACTGGACCACGCTGCGCTTCGGCACCGACGCCAGCTACGCACCATTTGAATCGAAGGCGCCCGACGGCAAGCTCGTCGGCTTCGACATCGACCTCGGCAACGAGATCTGCGCGCGGTTGAAGGCCAAATGCGTGTGGCTCGAGAACGATTTCGACGGGATGATTCCCGCGCTGAAGGCGAAGAAGTTCGACGCGGTGCTGTCGTCGATGTCGATCACGTCGCAACGCGCGGAACAGATCGGCTTCACGACGAAGATCTACAACCAGCCGACGCGCCTCGTCGTGAAGAAGGGGTCGCCGCTGCTGCCGACGGCCGAATCGCTGAAGGGCAAGTCGATCGGCGTCGAGCAGGGCACGACGCAGGAAGCGTATGCGAAGGCGTACTGGGCGAAGCAAGGCGCGAACGTCGTGTCGTACCAGAACCAGGACGGCGTGTATGCGGACCTCACATCGGGCCGTCTCGATGCCGCGCTGCAGGACGAGGTGCAGGCCGCGATCGGGTTCCTGAAGTCGCCGCGCGGCGCGGGCTACCAGTTCGTCGGGCCGGAGCTCGTCGACGAGAAGGTGCTCGGCGTCGGCGCCGGCATCGGGCTGCGCAAGGAAGACACCGACCTGAAGGCGAAGATCGACCGCGCGATCCTCGACATGGTCAAGGACGGCACCTACAAGCGGCTCGCGTCGAAGTACTTCGACTTCGACATCTACGGCGGCTGAAGCTGAAGCGGCGTCGCGCGCGTACGGGTGCGATGCCCGTCGCGCGCGTCCGACCGCCCCTCCCCTGCTCGCCGGACGGCGACGCCTCCCTGACGTTCGCCGTCGTGCCGGTTGCATCGTCCGTGTCGCTCATCCGGATGCCGCAAATCATGCGCATTGCAGACGGATCGCCTGCGCTGGCGACCGCAGGCGCTCGACGTCAATAAGCGAAGACCGGGCGCCGGGGCACCGGTGCCCGAGTGCACATCCCCATGCGGATCGGGTTGGCAAGCAGGAAAGCGCCGGCCCGGCGCGGATGACCGGGTATCAGCCGGATCCGCCTCGCACCGGGCGCGGAGAGATGGCCTGTCGACGCATGCCGGCCGGCAGCAAGATGCGCGGCCGACCGGCGATGGGTCGAATCACTGCGATCGCGGCCTGCCGGCCGCGGCGTGTGGCGATCGTTCATCATTTTTCTACCCCGTATTCGAGCCGTTGCTTGTACCAGCAGCCGGACATCGCCGGCGCCCCGACGATCCGACGACGACGGCCCGTGCCGGCCGGAACGGGGCTGTGCCGCCCGTCCCGCCGATCATCCCCGCGGACTGCGTCCTTGCCGGCCCTTGCAGGGTTCGCTGCCGAACCGGCCGGACGCCACGTCGTCGACTCTCGCACCTCAACCTGCGCAAGGAGCGAGCCAGCTTCGTACGAGGCCGGCTGCACAAGGCTTTCATCGGACAAGCCCGCGGCACGATCGGGCGGGACATGCAGGACGTTGCGAAACTGAAACATGCCGCGCGCGGGCGGCCTCGGCTGCGCAGCGGCGACGCCTTACCGGACAAGGCGCACGGACGATACGGAAAATTTTCCCGGTGCGGGCGGCACGCCGCCGCCCGCGTTTGCCGGGTCTACTTGCGCGGCCGCCGACAGGAAACGTTTCACGCCCTTTACATGCCGCCGATCGCGGCGCGCGGACCGGTGCGGACGCGTCCCTGCCGCCGTTCAGCCGACTCGCTGGTGGTCCTCGTCGCCGGCCGGCGAGCCGTCCTTTCCGCCGTTGTCGCCGTTGTTGTCGTGGTCGTTGAGCCCGTGCTCGATCATCATCCGGTAGAGCGTCACGCGCGAGATGCCGAGTTCGGCGGCGGCCTTGTTGATCCGGTGATCGTTGCGCAGCAGCGCGTTCTCGATCGCGGTGCGCTCGGCAAGCGAACGTGCCTGCTCGAGCGTCACGGGCTCCGTTTCGCCCGGCGTCTCGAGCCCGAGATCGTGCGGCGTCAAGAGCCGGCTCTCGGCCATCACGATCGCGCGGCGCACCCGGTTGATCAACTCGCGCACGTTGCCGGGCCACTCGTAGCGGCGCATCGCGTCGAGCGCGGCCGACGTGAAGCCGCTGATCTTGCGGCCGCTGTCGGCCTTGTATTTCTGCAGCACGTAATGCGCGAGGATGTCGATGTCCTTGCCGCGTGCGCGCAGCGGCGGCTCGTGAATGCGCAGCACGCAGAGCCGGTGATAGAGGTCCGCGCGGAAGCGTCCGGCCTCGACCGCGCCGTCGAGATCCACGTGCGTCGCCGAGATGATCCGCACGTCGACCGGAATCGATTCCTGGCCGCCGAGCCGCTCGATCTTCCCTTCCTGCAGGAAGCGCAGCAGGCTCGCCTGGCTTTCGACCGGCATGTCGCCGATTTCGTCGAGAAACAGCGTGCCGCCGTTCGCGGATTCGATCCGCCCCGCGCGCCGCTGGTTCGCCCCGGTGAATGCGCCGCGCTCGTAGCCGAACAGTTCCGACTGCAGCAGGTGATGCGGAATCGCGCCACAGTTGATCGCGACGAACGGGCCCTTGCCGCGCACCGAGCGCTCGTGGATCGCGAGCGCCGTCAGCTCCTTGCCGGTGCCCGACTCGCCGGAAACGAACACGCTGGCGTCGGTTTTCGCGACCTTGCGAATCGTGCTGAACAGCTGCTGCATCGCTTCGCAGTTGCCGATCATCCCGTGCTCGCCGATCGACGCCGCGTATGCCGCGCCGTCGACGCGATCGAGCGCGGCCATCCCGCGTGCATGGCCGAGCACGTGCGAAATCCACTCGTACGGCAACGGCAGCGTTACGTAATCGAAACAGTAGCTGCGGATCAGTTCGCGCACGGCCGGGCCGATCGTGATGCCGGCCTGCGCGACGGAAATCCAGCCGATCGCCGGCTGGCTCAGGCACGCCTTCAGCGCGGGGTAGTCGCGCGACGTGAAGCCCGAGAAATCGACGAGCCCGGCGGCGACGTTCACGCCGGACGTCATGTTCTGCGCTGCGCCGGCCGTCTTCGCGACCGAGATTTCCCAGCCGAGCTCGCGCAATTGCGCCAGCAACGGCTCATCCGGCGAACGCATGATCACGAACAGCTTGCGTCCGGCCTCGGGTGCGGTAACGGATACGAGCGGCATCTCGGGTGCCGCCGTCGCGTTTGCGTCGGGTGACCTTGCAACCATCGTTGTTCCCCGCTTGGCGTTGGTATCGTGCGCCGGCTCGCCGCCGCGTCTGACGGACCTCGATTGAACCGACATATTGGCCGCATTTCCGTCCGAATAAAATCCCCCCGGCAATAATCGTGCGCCGGGCGAGTCCTTTCATGAACGGTATATCGATGCCGCCGACGCGCGGCTAGATGGGTGTTATCCCGGTGGCGCGGCGGGCGCGAAACAAGGCCGTACGGGAAGCGAACGCGCGAAACCGCGCCGGCGCGGGCGCGGCCTGGCGGCCGTCCCGGCGCCCGCGCGCGCAACCGTTTCCGGCTTGACGCCGGTCAATCGTCAGACGAAGCGCGGTTGATGCACGAACGCAACACCCGCCGCATGGCACGGCGGCTGCGTCAGCGCCCGGATGCGAGCGGTGCGAGCGCGTTGGCGCGGCCGCGTCCGGCCGCCGCGTCGTCGTGTCCACCGTACGCGGCGACGAGTGCGTCGACGCGCGCGAGGTGGTGACGGTTGTCGTGGTCCCACGGATGGAAGCCCGGCCGCAGGAAGCTCAGCCATTCGCCGGCGATGCGCGGAAACAGTCCGCGCCGCGGTCCGTACAGGAACGCGAGCATGCGCAGCATCCCGCGCACGTGATGCCCGGCGCCGCGATCGCGCCACAGCAGCGTCACGTGCATCAGGAACACGCTCGGCCAGAACGTCAGCGTCGTCAGCAGGTACACGCCGACACGGATCAGATAGCGGCGCAGGCCCGGCTTCATCACGGCGTTCCACACGTCGTAGGACACGGCCTTGTGCTCGGTTTCCTCGAGCGCATGCCATACCCACATCTGCCGGTAGCCTTCGACCGAGCCATCGAGACGCGTCGGATCGCGCAGGATCCAGTCCGCGAGCATCGCCGTGTAGTGCTCCGCCGCCACCGTGTGCGCGAGCTGCACCGAATGCGGCAGCTTGCGCTTCATGAAGCCGAGCACCGCCCACACGCGCTTGTCGAGCTTATGCGCGGGCAGCCGGTTCGCCTGCATCAGCTCGTTGTATTCGACGTGCTCGCGCGTATGCATCGCCTCCTGGCCGATGAAGCCGAGCACCTGGCGCTTCAGCACGGGATCGTCGATCCGGTCGCGATAGTTGCGCACCGAATCCATGAAAAAGCGCTCGCCGGCCGGAAACAGCAGCGACAGCGCGTTGAAGAAGTGGGTCACGTGCGGGCCGAGCCCGTGCCAGTCCTTCGCGCGTTCGACCGGCAGGTCGAAGCGCAGGTCGCGGCGCACCGGCATCACCTCGGCTGCGGTGGCGGAAGCGGCTGACTTCATGCTTGTCGTTCTCCTTGTTTTCGGGCAGCCCGGCAGCCGTTGCGGTCTTGCCGGCGCGGGCCCGGGCGGCGCATCGCGCCACGCCGAAACCTTGACATCGATAGCTGTAAAGATAGGCTCGGGGCAGCGCCGCGCGCAAGTCGCCCGGTAGACGCGCGCTTCCAAACAGGGCACGGTCGGCAGTGCGGAAAAAACGATGCCGGAACGAGGTCCACGCGTGTCGCGATTCGAACGCGCACACCGGCGCGCGCCCGGCGGGCGGGCGCCGAACGCGTGCACCGCAACCGGCGTGAAAGCACCGTGCGGCGGGCGTTTCACGGGATTGCGCGGCAGCCTTCCACGCGACGCCGATCACCCCGGGTAGCACCAATTCATACGCACACCCCGTTCGCGTGGCGCCACCTCGTCGGTCCCGCTCGCGAAAAATTCAAACGCGCGTTCCATTCGGGTTTCGGGCGAGGTGCGTGAGCGCCGTCGCGATCGACGCCGGATCGACGTACAGCCGGGCCTTCGCCGCGTGCGGCGGCCCCTGGCGCGCTCGCCTACAATACCGGTTTTACCCAACCCCTTTTCAGGAGAAGTCATGTCTGTCACCACGACCGCATCGGGCCTCAAAATCGAAGATCTGACCGAAGGCACCGGCGCGGAAGCGCAAGCCGGCCAGACCGTCAGCGTCCACTACACGGGCTGGCTGACCGACGGTCAAAAGTTCGACTCGAGCAAGGACCGCAACGACCCGTTCGCGTTCGTGCTCGGCGGCGGCATGGTCATCAAGGGCTGGGACGAAGGCGTGCAGGGCATGAAGGTCGGCGGCGTGCGTCGCCTGACGATCCCGCCGCAACTCGGCTACGGCCCGCGCGGTGCAGGCGGCGTGATCCCGCCGAACGCGACGCTCGTGTTCGAAGTCGAACTGCTCGCCGTCTGACGACGCCGCCGGCCGACGCCCTCCGATGGAACGCATCCCGTCTCCCGCCATCGCACTGCGCCGTTACGACACGTGCGAAGCGTCCGACGTGCACGACTTTCACCAGGTCGTGCTCGGCGTCGACGGCGCGATGGTGATGGCGGTGGACGGCGTCGGCCAGCGCATCGACCGGCACGCGGCCTGGCTGATTCCGGCCGGCGCGCGCCATGATTACGCGGGCCTCGGCGACAATCGCCAGCTCGTGCTCGACCTGCCTGCCGCGTCGCTCGCGGTGCCGCAGCGGCTGTTCGACAGCGCACGTGCCGTATCGATCGATCCGTCGCTGACGTCGTTCGTCGCGCAGGTCGCGGCGGCGGCCGCGCAACTCGACGGGCCGGCCGGCGACGCGCGGCAAGCGCACCGCTTCCAGTGGCAGGCCGCCGCGCGTCTGTGCGACGCGCTGCTCGGCGACACCGGTCTCGCCCTCACCGCGCCCGCGGCGGGCCTCGATTTCGCACGCATCGACCGCTGGCTGCGCGCGCGGCTCGCGGAGCCGCTGCGCATCGCCGATCTCGCCGCGCACTGCGGCTACGGGATGCGCCGGTTTCATCAACTGTTCGTCGACGCGTTCGGCGAAACCCCGCATCGCTATCTGCAGCGGCTGCGGCTCGATGCCGCCGTCGTGCTGCTCGCCGACGGCCGCCATCCGCTCGTCGACATCGCCGGCATGGTCGGCTTCGCCGACCAGAGCACCTTCACGCATGCGTTCACGAAGCGCTTCGGCGTCGCGCCGGGGCGCTGGCGCGGCGAACGGCACTGAGCGCTTCCGGCACACCCGGCCAGCCCGTCGGAAAGCAGCGCAATGATTCGGTGAGTCCGCCGCTCGCCCGATCCGTTCCGGCATCGCGGTGGTATCGACGCTTCACGCCTGACTGAAACATCGCCCGTCCGTCGCGCCCTACGATGCGGACATGGACACGAGCACTTCCTCCCCCGCCTTTCCGCCCGCGCTCGCGCGCATCGTCGCGACCGTCAGTATCGGCTTCGTCGTCACGCAGCTCGACGTGACGATCGTGAACATCGCGCTCGCGCACCTGGCCGGCGATCTTCATCTGGCCGTCGCCGGCCTGCAGTGGGTCGTCGATGCGTATACGCTCGCGTTCGCGGTGCTGATGCTGTCGGGCGGCGCACTGGGCGATCGCTTCGGCGCGCGCCGCATGTACGTCGCCGGCCTCGTGCTGTTCGCGCTCGCGTCACTTGCATGCGGCGGCGCCGTCGCGCCGGCGATGCTGATCGCGGCCCGCGCGCTGCAAGGCGTCGGTGCCGCGGCAATGCTGCCGAATTCGCTTGCGCTGCTCGACGACGCGTGCCGGCACGATCCACGCCTGCGCGCACGAGCCGTCGGCTGGTGGACAGCGGCGGGCTCGGTCTCGATCGCGGCCGGCCCGGTCGTGGGCGGCCTGCTGATCGCCGCGTGGGGCTGGCGCGGCATCTTTCTCGTGAACCTGCCGCTGTGTGCGGCGGGGCTGGCGGTCACGTTCGCGTGGGTGCCCGCGCGCCGCGAGCAAGCTGAGCCGGCCGCGCCAACGCATTCGATCCGCTCGCTCGACCTGCGCGGACAGTTCATCGCGATCGCGATGCTGACCGCGCTGACCGCCGCCGTGATCGAATGGCGGCCGCTCGGCTTCGCGCACCCGGTCGTCGCCGGCGGCTTCGCGCTCGCGGCGCTGGCCGCGCTCGCACTCGTCGCGGTCGAATCGCGCACTGCGACGCCGATGCTGCCGCTGTCGCTGTTCCGCCGCCGCACGTTCAGCGCGGCTATCCTGTTCGGGATCTGCGTGAACCTCACGTACTACGGCACCGTCTTCGTGCTCGCGCTCTACCTGCAGCGCGTGCGCGGCGAATCCGCGTTACAGGCGGGGCTCGCGTTCCTGCCGCTGACAGGCGGGTTCCTGCTGTCGAACCTCGCAAGCGGACGCGCGGTCGCGCGGTACGGCCCGCGCACGCCGATGCTCGCGGGCGCACTGGTCGCCGCGCTCGGCTACGGATCGCTGCATTTTGTCGATGCATCGACGCCGCTGCCGCTGCTGCTCGTGCCGTTCCTGCTGATTCCGTCGGGCATGGGATTCGCGGTGCCGGCCATGACGACGGCCTTGCTTGCGTCGGTCGAGCACGAGCGCGCGGGTATCGCGTCGGCCGTGCTGAACACCGCACGACAGGCTGGCGGCGCGATGGGCGTGGCCGCGTTCGGTGCGCTCGCGGGTGGAGGTGCCGCATGGCAGATCGTCGAGGGCCTGCATGTCGAGACAGGCGTGTCGGTCGGGCTGCTGGTCGCGGCTGCGTTGCTCGCGATGCTCGTCAGGCCGGATGCTCATCGCAGCGCGTCCGGGGCGCGCCCGGCAATGCCCGCAGCCGATTGACCACCGCGGTCGGCCGCTACCGGGCACGCGACCGAGCAGGCGAAACCGCGCAACGGAGCCGACGCAGCCCTTGTATCGCGCGACGATCCGGCACTCACCTCCGTGTCCCGCCCTCGTCGTCACCCACTTTCCGCACGACCGTCTCCGCCGCCTTCAGCGGCCGGCCGTCGTCGTGCCGCAGCGCGAGCTTGCGGATCGCGCGGCCCGTCTTGCGTTCGACCAGCACCGAATGCGGCTCGCCGCGTGCGGGCCGTGACGCTCGGGCGTGCATGACGCATGCCGAAAACGGCAAGCGAATCACGACGGGTCCGGCTGAGAACGACAAAAAGCCGGCTCGCCCGAATCGGGCGACCGGCGCGGGCGACCGGCCTGCGAACCGGACGCACGCACGCGCGCCGGCTCGAATGTCGCGGCGGTGTGCGGCGTTCGCTTACCCCGCCGCCCGGATCGCCTCTTCGTACACGCCGGCGACGCGTCGCGCGATCACCGCGTTGTCGAAGTGATCACGTGCATAGCGCTTGCACGCGGCTTCGTCCGGCAGCTTGATCGCGCCGGACAGTGCCGCGCCGAGCCCTTCCGCGATCGCATCCGCGCCGGTCGACGGCAGCACGAGATCGTTGGACAGCCCGGCGACCGCCTCGGGCAGCCCGCCGACCGGCGTAACCAGCACCGGCGTGCCGGACGCAAGCGATTCGACGGTGATCAGCCCGAAACCCTCAAGCGCGACCGTCGGCACGACGCTGACCGTTGCCGCGCGGTACAGCGCCGCGAGATGGTTGTCCGGCACGAAGCCGAGCAGTTTCACGTTGTCCTGCAGTCCGGCCGCGTCGATGCGCTGCTGCAGCTCTTCACCGATCTTTCCCTTGCCGGCGATCAGCAGCAGCACGTCCGGGTGACGGTGCTTGACGAGACCGATCGCGTCGACCAGGTCCTCCAGCCCCATGCGCCGCACGAGCCGGCGCACGGCCAGCACGATCGGCCGGTCCTGCGGCAGTTGCAGCTTGTGCCGTGCCTCGGCCGGCGTGAGCGGCGTATCGAACTGCGCGGTGTCGACGCAGCCCGGAATCACGCGCACGCGCGACGGATCGATCCCGTAGCGGTTCGTCAGGATCTGGCCGAACGCCTGCGACAGCACGATCAGCCGCGACGAGCGCGTATAGACGGCCTGTTCGAGATAGCGCTTCGCGCGCTGCCCGAGCGACGCGGCGCCCTCGACCTGGCTTTCGTCGGCCCACGGCCCCTGGAAGTGCGACACCTGCGGAATCCCGCGCGTCACGTCGAGTCCCGGGAACGTGTACAGCGCGAAGTGCGACGAAATCACGTCCGGCCGCTCGCTGCGAATCTCGTCGCGCAGTGCCCGACGCGCGGCAAGCATCCGGCGCGCGAGCGGCTGCGACGCGGGCCCGAAGCCCTGGATCGCGCCACCCGTATCGTCGGCGACCTTCGGCGAGCCCGCGACGAGCCCGCGCACCTCGACGCCCGCACCGGGCAGCGCGCCGACGAGCGAGTAGTACATCCGGTCGAGGCCGCCCGCGCGTTCGGGGAACCAGTGCATGCCGATCTGCAACGATTTGATCGGCCGGGAAGATTGGGACATCACGATTGCTCCTGCGTGACCGCATGCTCGACCCGCTCGAAGGCGGACGGCTGCGTGGGTTGGCCGATGCGCCGGTAGAGCGCGACGTACTGGGCGCCCATGTGGGCCCAGCCGAAACGGGTCATCAGTTCGCGGGCCGCGTCGCCCATCGCGCGACAGGTGTCGCGCGACGCCGCGAGCGAGCCGATCGCCTGCGCGAGCGCGGCCGGATCGTCCGGATCCTCCAGCACGATCCCGCAGTCGCGCGTGATGATTTCCGCGCCGCCGGCGGTGCGCGCGGTGACGACCGGCAGCCCGGCCGCCATCGCTTCCAGCAGCGACAGGCTCATCGCTTCGTAGCGCGACGGAAACACGTAGGCGTCGACCGAGCGCATCAGCGTCGGCATGTTCTTCACGAGCCCGAGGAAATGCACACGCGATGCGATGCCGAGCGCGCGCGCCTCGTCCGGATACGGGCTGCCGGGCAGATAGCCGGCCACCGCGAGATGAACGTTTGCCGGCAGCTTCGTCAGCGCCTTCAGCACGGTGCCGAGGTTCTTGCGCGGCGTGCGCAGGTCGCCGACGAACAACAACAGGAACGCGTCGTCCGGCAGCTTGAACGCCGCGCGATCGGCCTGTGCGCCCGCGAACGCGCTGCCGTCGACGCCGTTGTAGATCACGCTGATCTTACGGCTGTCGATGCCGAGCCCGGCGATCTCGTCGGCCACCTTCTGCGACACGGCCGTGATCGCGCGCGAACGCCGGTACGCCCAGCGTTCCAGCGCGGTATTCACGCGCGTATAGACGTACTGATAGGCCGACCACAGCCCCTTCGTCAGACCGAACGGGTAGTACGGGCTCTTGAACCAGCCGCCGTGCACGAAGTGCGCGGTATTCACGTCGGCGCGGATCCACGAGATGAAGCCGTTGACGTGCAGCACGTCGTATTCGCTGCGATGCGCGCGCAGCCACCATGCGCTCTTCAGCGCGAACACCTGCTGCTTGACGAGATTCGACGGCCAGAAGCGTCCGACCTTCACCGGCACCCAGCGCACGCGCGGGTCGGCCAGCAGTTCAGGCGCGACGTGCGACGCGACCAGTGTGACCTCGTAGTTTTCGGCCAGCGCCGCGCGCGCGATTTCGTAATTGACGCGGCCCTGCCCGTCGTTATGTCGCACGACGTGCGTGACGATCGCGATTCTCAATGGTCGCCTCCCCGTGAACGCGCGGCGGCCAGCAGGCGCTGCGCCTTCTGCCAGTGCGCCGCGGATAGTATTGAAAAAATGGCCGTGAACAGCAGCAGGCCGCCCGTGCCGATCAGCGAGTTCGTGAACACGAGCATCGCGAACACCGACAGGCACAGGCTCAGGCATGCGCCGACGAACTTGTCCTTGCGCAGCTTGAACGCCGCGCGCAGCGTGCGGGCGAGCAGCATGACGACGCCCGACAGGTACAGCAGCGTGCCAGGCCAGCCGAGCACGAACGGCACGTTCATCACGCCGCTGTCGAAGCTGCCGTACTTGCCGAGCTCGCCGCTGTCGCTCGACAACTTGGTGGACGCGCCGGTCGCGCCCATCCCTTCGCCGGCGACGTCGGTGAACGCCGTTTGCGCGAAGGTCGCGTAGAACTTGTTGCGGTCGTCGTAGCTGCGGTCGTCCTTCAGGTTCGTGATCGACTGGAGACGCTGGCCCAGCCGGTCGGCCACCGGCCCGACGGTCAGGAGCGGCACGCAGAGCCCGACCAGCACGACGCCACTGATCAGGATCCGCATCCGCACGCGGTTGCTCGACTGCACGAGCTGGATCGCGAGCGCGATCACCCAGCCACCCCAGGTCGAGCGCACGAGACACAGCGCGAACGACACGAAGCCCGCGGCGCCCGCGAACCAGCGGACCTTCTGCGGTGCCGCGAACACGAACACCAGCGCGCCCATGATCGCGAACGCGAACGGCCCCGACGAGTTCATCGTGCTGAATACCCGCACGCCGTACGGCACCGGCTCGCCCTGCGAACCCATGTCCGAGCCGATCATCCACAGCACGTCCCACTGCGGCATCACGAAATACTGCACGACGCCGTACACGCCCATCACGAGCATGCCCCACATGAACGTGGACAACAGCACGTCGCGGTACTCGGGATAGTCGCGCGCGTTCACCATGATGTGAAAGCCGATCAGCACCGGGTACACCCAGTTCGCGAGATCGTAGGTCGCGGCCATCACGCCGCTCGACATGATCCCGACCAGATACGCGTATGCCAGCCCGAACAGCATCAGCAGCACGGGAATCCCGCGCCGCTGGGCGAGCACGCGGTAATGCCTGAGCAGCCCGAACCCGGCGATCATCGTCACGGCGAGCGGCGCGACCTGGATCAGGCTCGTCGGCGTGAACGCGCCCTTCGACCAGTCGGCCAGACGCCGCACCTCGGGGCTCAGGAACCACACCCACCACATGAAGCCGACGTAGCGCGCCGGGCTCTTGAAATACAGCCAGATGCCGACCGCGATGGCCAGCACCGGAAACGCGAGCGTCAGCACCTTGCCCTGGTGAATGGCGATCAGCGCGGCGGTAAACGTCCACAGCCCGGCCTGCCCGACCCAGTGCTTCGGCTCGGGTAGCCAGCTGCGGTTGCGCGACGGTGCGCGTTCGGCGGCAATCGTACTCATCGATCCGCTCTCACCGCGACGACGGACGCGAATCCGCGAGCGGCATCGCGAGACCGGCGGCCGCCGGCGTGCGACGCCCGCGCAGCATGTCGCGCGTGATCCGCACGTGCTGCTCGGCGAACGCCTGCGTGGTCAGGTCGCGCTCGCGCAGGCACGCGGCGGCGGCCCGCGCGCAATCCAGCGCGGCGACCGGATCGGCCACGAAGCGATCGGCGGCCTGACGCATCGCCTGCGCGTCGAATGCCGGCACATAGGCAGCCGTATCGTGCGGGAAGTAGTCGCTGAGCCCGCCGACGTCGGACACGATCATCGGCTTGCCGACGGCTGCCGCCTCGAGCATCACCGTGATACCCGACGCGTGGAAGTTCGGCCGCAGCGGCACGACGATCACGTCGGCCCACGCGTACAGCTCGTGCTGCTTCGCGAGGCCCGATGCCGAGCCGATCTTCACGTTCGGCGCATGCCACTCGCGCGGCACGCGGCGCCGCGTCGCGAGCCGCACGTCGTAGCGCTCGTCGCCGCCGAACGCGGCAAGGAACGTGCGCCAGTCGCGGTCGCGGTCGTTGCCGATCGCGGCGATCCGCAGCGGCCGGTTCGGCTGCCACTGCTGCGGCTCGGCCGGCGGAAAGTCCTGCGTGTTCAGCCCGTAGTACACGAACTCCGCGTCGCGCCCGAGAAAGCGGCGGCACAGCTCGGCGTTGTCGCGGGCGAGCGTCGTCAGCGCGTCGGCGCGCGCGAGCAGCTTGCGATACAGCCAGCGGCGCGCGCCGCCGAACGTGTTCCACTTGTCGAACAGCCACACGCTCTGCGCGAGCAGCAGCGGACGCTTACCCTGCGCGCCGGCGAGTTTCAGGATCAGCGCGGCGGCGAGGTGCTCCTGCTCGGTATGCGTCCAGATCACATCGGTGCCCAGCAGCGCGGCGCGATTGCGCCAGGCGTGCACGACGTCGAAGCCGAGCGCCGCCTTCAGCGCACGGCGCGCGAGGCTCGCGACGCGGTTCTCGCGCCGGTCCTGCGAATAGGTCAGCCGGAATTCGTCGGATTCGGCGTGGTGATAGCCGTACAGGCAGCCGATGTTCTCGCCTTTCCGGTAGGTACGCGGATCGGCGCCGTAAAACAGGTGGACGTGAACTTTCGTCGTAGTCATGCAAGCCCTCCGGGGATAGCCGTGCGCGATGCGCGCGGCCCGTTCAAGACGTCACCGGCGGCATCGCCGCACGGTGGGGGGCAAGGTTCGCGCGGCGCGCATCGCGGGCACCGCGGCGCA
The DNA here is from genome assembly GCF_056930375.1 of Burkholderia sp. 10_S31. Classification (NCBI taxonomy): domain Bacteria; kingdom Pseudomonadati; phylum Pseudomonadota; class Betaproteobacteria; order Burkholderiales; family Burkholderiaceae; genus Burkholderia; species Burkholderia sp. 10_S31. The sequence goes on along the minus strand of NZ_JBXOWK010000001.1, from coordinate 1,068,438 downwards.
CCGCGCGCCAGTGCTCGCGCACGCGGTCGCGCTGCGCGCCATGCAGCGACAGCAGCACGTGCGCGAGGCCCGGATAGACGCGCGTGCCGACCAGCGTCCACCACCACCACGCGATCTCGCGCCGCACCAGCGGCAGATGCTCGCGCAGGATCAGGTGCAGGTTGTATGCGCCGTTGCTGATCGCATTCAGCGATGCGGCATCGCGCCGGTCGTCGTCGAAACGCTCGGCCGGAAAATGATCGACCGCGATCGCCGGGTCGTAGACGAGCTTCCAGCCTTCGCGCTGCACGTGCATGCTGAACGCCATGTCGTTGTGCACCTGCGCACCGGCGCCGCGCAGCCGCGTGTCGAAGCGCAGCCGCTCGATCGCGGCGCGGCGGTAGCTCATGTTCGCGCCTTTCAGCATGTCGACTTCGCGTGCGCCGCCGACGCCCAGGTGATGGTTGCCGATGATCTTGCCGGACAGCGTGAGCTGGCCGACGAGTTCGCGCGACTCGTCGAGCACGCGGCCCTTCTCGTGCACCCAGTCGCGGCCGCCGACCGCACCGACGCGCGGATCGTCCAGGAACGCGGCTTCGACGCGCGCGAGCCAGTCGGCGCGCGGTGCCGCATCGTCGTCGGTGATCGCGACGATGTCACCGCTCGCCGAGTCGAGCCCCTTGTTCAGCGCCGCGACCTGCCCCGGCACGTCGACCGGCACGATCCGCAGCGGCAGCGCGCCGCCCACCGACGGATCGGCGAGGCGCTCGTGCGTGGCATCGTCCTCCGGGCGCGCGACGACGATCACCTCGTCGGGCAGCCGCTGCTGGCGCTGCAGCGCCAGCAGGCAGCGCGCGAGGTCGGCGGGACGCCGGTAAGTCGGAACGAGCACGGAAATTTTCATTGAGGGTTCTCCAGTCGGCCGGGCCGGTGCTGCGCACGCCGACCCGGTTTCGTGCAATGCGGTCAGGCGCTCAGGTATTCGTGGACGGCCGCATAGCCGCGGCCGTAGCCGCGCGCCTTCGGCGGCACGCCGTTGAAGATCCCGCCCTCCAGATCGACGCCCGCGGTGCGCAGGCGCTTGATCGCGTCGGCGATCTCGCCCTCGGTATGCATGCCCGAGCGCAGCACCAGGAAGGTCGCGCCGGCCATGCGGCCGATGATGGTCGCGTCGGTCACCGCCAGCACCGGCGGCGAGTCGATCAGCACGACGTCGTAGCGCTTGCCGAGCCCTTCGAGGTATTGCGGCAGACGCGTCGACATCAGCAGTTCCGACGGGTTCGGCGGACGCGTGCCGCCCGAGATGAACGACAGGCCCTGCACCGGCGTCTCGCGGATCGCGCCTTCAAGCGAAGACTGGTCGCTCAGCAGCTCGGACAGGCCGGGCTGCGCGGTGAGACCGAAGTAGCGGTCGAGCATCCCGCGGCGCATGTCGGCGTCGATCAGCAGCACGCGCTTGCCCGAATGCGCGAGCAGCACCGCGAGGTTGACGGTCAGGAAGCTCTTGCCGATGCCCGGGGTCGGGCCGGTCAGCACGACCACGCGGTTCTTCGCGTCCATCATCGCGAACTGCATCGCGGTGCGCAGGCTGCGCATGCTTTCGACGCTCAGGTCCTTCGGCCGCAGGCTCGCAAGGATCGGCCGCGCGCGGCCGCCGCCCTTCTCGGCCATCGCATCGAGCTTCACCTGCTCGGCGCTTTGCGGCACCAGCCCGTACAGCGGCAGGTTGAACGTGCGCTCGATGCGGTCCGGATCCTCGATGCCCTGGAACAAGTTGCGGCGCAGGAACACGACGCCGGTGCCGAGGATCAGGCCCAGGAACACGGCGGCCGACAGGATCAGCACCTTCTTCGGCTTGACCGGATCGCCCGGGCGCAGCGCCGAATCGATGAGGTGGATGTTGCCGCCCGTGCCGGCCTTCTGCACCGAGAGTTCCTGCACGCGGTTCAGCAGCAGCACGTAGATGTCCTCGGCGACCTTCGCGTCGCGCTGGAGCTGGACGGCCTTCACTTCGGTCGCCGGCAGGCTGCGGAAGCGATTGCTGAACTTGTCCTTCTCGCCCTGCAGTTCCGCGAGCTGCTGCTTCGCGGCGATCACCATCGGGTGCGAGTCGGTGAAGCGCTGCGCGAGCGACGCGAGCTGCAGGCGCTGTGCGGCGATCTGCTGCTCGTACTGCACGCTGCCCTCGAGGTAGACCTTCGCCTCGTCGCTCGCGTTGATCGAGCCGGACGTGCGCTGGTACTGCGTCAGCGCGGCTTCCGCACGCTCGAGGTCGGCCTTCAGGCGCGGTTCCTCGCCCTTCAGGAAGTCGAGCATCTTGGTCGCTTCGGCCTGCTTCGCGATCACGTGCTGGTTCAGGTACGACTGCGCGAGCGCGTTCGCGATCGCGGCGGTCTGGTCCGGATCCTTGCCTTGGAGCGAAATCTGCACGACGCCCGTCTGCTTGCCCTGCTCGCTCACCTGGATGCCCGACTGGAAGCCGGTGATCGCGTCGAGATCGTTGTAGCGGACCACGGTGAACTGCGTGCCCGGACGCGCGACGAGCTTCTGCACGAGCAGCGTGACGCCGCCGCCCTGCTCCGATTCGCCGACACGGCCCGACAGCAGGCGGCGGCCGTTCTGGTCGACCAGCGTGTAGGTGCCGTCCGGGCCGGCCGTCAGCGTCATCTTCTTGCCCTCGAGCGCGGGCACGACGTTGATCGTATCGACGTTGGCGACTTCACCCCCCCATGCGTACGACCTCAGGCCGAACCAGGCGCGCGACGGCTCGCCCGGCGTCGCGACGCGCGCGGCCAGGCTGCCGATCAGCGGCATCGTCTTCGGCGCGACCGAGAAGTTCAGCTTGAACTGCTCGACGACCGGCGCGACGACGCCGCGGCTCTTGATGATCTCGATTTCCGCATCGGTCGGCGCCTGCTGCGGACCGCTGTTGATCATCGCGCCCGTCTGCGTCTGGGTGAGCGCCTGCGACGTGTTGTCGTTGCCCTCGACCCGCACGTGCACGTCGGCCTGATACACCGGCTTCGCGACATAGCAGTAGAGGCCGGCGAGCGCGATGACGGTCACCGCGATGCCGATCAGCAGCCAGATGTCGTCCATGAGCACCTGGAGCAGCTGGCCGAGGACGACGTCTTCTTCCTCGGTTTTCGCGGTCAGATCCGCGTAGGAGTGTTTCGCTTGCGTGTTCACCATTCGTTCCCGCTTGAGTGGTGCCGGGGGGCAGGCGCCGCCCCGGCGGGCTATCAGCGCGTGATTTGCCGCATGAAGAAGATCGTCTGGATCGTCGGCAACACCTGCTGCAGCACACGGTTGAACTGCACCGAGCTGGCCGTGCTGACGTAGACGACGTCGAGCGGCTGGAGCGGGAAGCGGCTCGACAGCATCAGCGCGTCCGGCTGCGTCATGTCGAGACGGAACACTTCCGGCTTCGTCGGGTTGTCATGCATCCCGCGCATCACGTAGATCTTGCGCGGGTTCGCATCGGTGTCGAGGATGCCGCCGCCGGACGTCAGCGCATCGGCGAGGGTCAGCTTGCCCTTGAGCATCGGCACGGTGACCGGCGTCTTGACCTCGCCCATGATGAACACGCGGCTGTCGCTGCGGTCCGGCACGTTGATGATGTCGCCCGGCTGCAGCATCACGTTCTGCTTCACTTCGCCGCGATCGAGCACGCCGTTCGCGTCGAGCGTGTAGAGCTTGCCGTCGCGCGTCAGGCGCACGCGCTGCAGGTCGGCCTCGTTGGTCGAGCCGCCCGAGCGCGAGATCGCGTCGACGAGCGTCAGCGGCACGTCGCTCACCGCGAGCGGGCCCGGCTGCTTCACCTCGCCCGTCACCTGCACCTTCTGGCTTCGGAACGACAACACGCGCACGTCGAGCTGCGGATTCTTCACGTAGCGTGCCAGCGTGGTGGCCATCTGCTCGCGGATCTGCGCGACCGTCTTGCCCGCCACCTTGATGCGGCCGACGAACGGGAAGAAGATCGTGCCGTCGGCGGCCACGGTCTGGCCGTACGGATCGGCCTGGCCCGGCAGCGCGGTCGTATACGGCTGCTGCAACGCACCCGCGACCGACTGCGTCGTGTTGCCGCCGCTCGAGAACGACTGGCCCTGCGGCGTCGTCAGCTCGGGGTGATCCCACACCGTGACGCCGAGGATGTCCTGCGGGCCGACTCGGTACACGTACTGAGACGGATCGGTGTAGCGACCCGGCGGCAGCGGGTGCTCGACCTGCTGCTTCTGCAGCTGATCCATCACCAGCTTCGCGTCGATGTAATGAACCGGATAGGTTTCGGCCTGGCCTTGCCGGCCTTCGTCCTTCAGGTTCGACGAGTCGAGATAGTTGCCGGGCGCGGTCGCGCAGGCCGACAGGAATGTCGTCATTGCGACGGCAAGCGCCAGCGGGCGCATGGGACGTTTCAGCATAGTTTTTGCAGCCATCCTTGAACCAGACGTTCGATCAATGAGTAGCTCTCGCGATAGTCGGCCTCGGGGCCGCCATGCGGATCCGCGATCTCGGCGTCCTCCCACTTGCCCAGCAGGTGGACCTTGCCGCGCGCGAACGGATCGACCGATTCGACGGCCTTGATCTGTTCGCGCTCGCTGACGAGAATCAGGTCGGCGTCGCGCACGATCCGGCGCGACAGCCGCCGCGAGCGGTGCGTCGTTGCGTCGACGCCGCGCTCGGCCAGCAGTTGCCGCATCACCGGATCGATGCCGTCGCCGTCGTTCGCACGCACGCCGGCCGAGTGGAACGTCACGCGCGGGCCGCCGCGCGACGCGGCGTGCGACTTGAACAGCATTTCCGCCGCCGGGCTGCGGCAGACGTTCGCGTGACAGACAATCAGGATGTTCCGGAACATGGCGTCTCGAATCGGGTAACGGGGAGCGGTGACGCGCGGCTTACGCGTTCGCGCGGGCGGCGCCCGGCACGCGGGCGGCGACGGCCTGCCGCGAGCCGGGGCGGCCGATCGGGTGATATTCGATGCCCTGCTCGCTCATCATCTCCGGCTCGTACAGGTTGCGGCCGTCGAAGATCACCGGCGACTTCCACTGCCGACCGAGCGCGACGAAATCCGGGCTCTTGAACGCCTTCCATTCGGTGACGATCACGAGCGCATCGGCATCGCGCGCGGCCTGCGCCTCGTCGTCGACGAAGGTGAGGCGTTCGAGCCAGCTCGGGTGATCGGCGAGATCGAGTGCGAGCACGCGGCGCGCTTCCTGCTGCGCGACCGGATCGTACGCGGCGATGCGCGCGCCGCGCGACAGCAGCTCGGCGATCAGCTCGCGGCTGGGCGCTTCGCGCATGTCGTCGGTGTTCGGCTTGAATGCCAGGCCCCAGATCGCGAACGTGCGGCCGGTCAGGTCCTCGCCGAAGCGCGCGACGATCTTGTCGGCAAGCACGCGCTTTTGCGTCGCGTTGACCGACGACACGGCCTTCAGGATCTGCAGCGACTGGCCATGCTCGTCGGCCGTGCGGATCAGCGCCTCGACGTCCTTCGGGAAGCACGAGCCGCCGTAGCCGCAACCCGCGTACAGGAAGTGATAGCCGATGCGCGGATCGGAACCGATCCCGCGGCGCACCGCTTCGATGTCCGCGCCGAAGCGGTCGGCCAGGTTCGCGAGTTCGTTCATGAACGAAATGCGCGTCGCGAGCATCGCGTTCGCCGCGTATTTCGTGAATTCGGCCGAGCGCACGTCCATATACAGCGTGCGTTCGTGGTTGCGGTTGAACGGCGCATAGAGCTTCTTCATCAGCTCGCGCGCGCGCTCGCCCGGCACGTCGTCGTCGCAGCCGATCACGATGCGGTCCGGCCGCGTGAAATCGTCGACCGCCGCGCCTTCCTTCAGGAATTCCGGATTCGACACGACCGAGAACATCTGGTCGTCGTCGCCGCGCTTCGCGAGTTCCTCGGCCACCGCCGCGCGCACGCGCTCGGCCGTGCCGACCGGCACCGTCGACTTGTCGACGATCACCTTGAAGCCCTTCATGGTGCGGCCGATGTTGCGCGCCGCCGCGAGCACGTACTGCAGGTCGGCCGAGCCGTCCTCGTCGGGCGGCGTGCCGACCGCGATGAACTGCACGTCGCCATGCGCGACCGCAGCCTCGATATCGGTCGAGAAGCGCAGGCGGCCGGCCGCGCGGTTGCGCGCGATGACTTCCTTGAGGCCCGGCTCGTGGATCGGCACGCCGCCGTTGTTCAGGACGTCGATCTTCGCCTGATCGACGTCGAGGCAGAACACGTCGTGCCCGATGTCGGCGAGACACGCGCCGGTGACAAGTCCTACGTAACCGCTGCCGATGATAGTCAGATTCATGATGTGTCGGACCTCGTGACCAATGATTCGAAATTCGTAAAACGGAAGTCTCTGCGCGGGGCCGCGTCTCGAGAGAACGCCGGGCCACCCCAAGTTCTCCGCCCCGCAGGAAGTCCCCCCTCGGGGAGCCTGGCGCGCAGCGACAGGTTCAGGAGCGCCTAGTAAGCGTTGCTGCCGGTGAAGCCTTTCCAGAGTGTCAGCACGACGATCTTGATGTCGAGCCAGAACGACCAGTTCTGCATGTAGTACAGATCGAGCTTCACGCGTCCCATCATCTTCTCGATCTGATCGGTTTCGCCGCGAAAGCCGTTGATCTGCGCCCACCCGGTGATGCCCGGCTTGATCCGGTAGCGGAACATGTAGCCCTTCACCAGATCCTTGTAGATGTCGTCGTGCGCGAGCGCATGGGGCCGCGGGCCGACGACCGACATCTCGCCCTTCAGCACGTTGATGAACTGCGGCAGTTCGTCGAGGCTCGTGCGGCGCAGGAAGCGGCCGACCGGCGTCACGCGCATATCGTTCTTCGTCGCCTGCGTGACCTGCCCCGCGACTTCCTGATGCACCTTCATCGAGCGAAATTTGTAGATCTCGAACTCGTGCCCGTCGATCCCCTTGCGCTTCTGGCGGAAGAACACCGGCCCGCGCGACGTGAACTTGATCAGGCAGGCGATCAGCACCATCACGGGCGCGAGAGCCGTCAGCGCCGCCAGCGCGAACAGCCGGTCGAACACGAACTTCGGCAGGATCCGCACGTCGGTGATCGGCGATGCCGCGAGGTTGATCGCCGGCACGCCGAGCACCTCGACCACTTCCTGGTTGAAGAACGACAGCGTGCGCACGTCCGGAATGAAACGGATATTCACGAAGTCGTGGCGGAACACCGTCACGATCTGGTGAATCCGGCGCTCCTCCGTGATCGGCAGCGTGAGCCACAGCTCGCTGATCGCGCGGCTGCGCACCAGCCACACCAGCGATTCGAACTGCCGCTCGATGCGCACGTCGTCGAGCGCGACTTCGCCCGGCACTTCGCTTTCGTCGTAGACGCATACCGGGTTGAAGCCTGCTTCCGGACGCGCCCGCATCTGCGCGATCAGCCGCCGCGCGGCCGGCGTACCGCCGACGATCGCGACCGCCTTCAGGTTGTAGCCGCCGCGCCGCAGCTGTCGCAGCACGACGTGAACGCAGGCCTTCGAGCCGGCGAGCAGCGCCATCGTCGCGAGCGCCCAGCAACCCAGCCACAGCCGCGACAGGTCGCCCGACTGGTGAAAGCTGAAGCTCATCAGGATGCCCGCGAGCTCGACCACCAGCCACGCGAACGCAACGCGCCCTACCAGCCCGACGAGACGCTTGCCGCGCCACGACTGATAGATGCCGACCGCCGGAAAGAGCACGACGACCAGCAGGCAGTCGAACAACACCGTCGTGCGCTGCAGGTCGTTGAGCCAGATGCTGCCGCCGTGCAGCGTGGCGGCGATCAACGCCCCCAACACGACCATCGCGATATCGATGACTCTCGCCAGCACGCTCAACATGTCTGCTTCCTCTTTGAACAGGCGTTTGCCGAACAGCTCCTTGCGCAGCCCGTGCCGCACATTCGATTCAAACGTTGCATGACGCTATTGAAGCGGTAAGAAAATCTCTCCTCAAGCGCACAAGTATTTCGAAAAATAATCGGAAATTCTTGCCGCGACATTCTTGAATTAAATCGGCACGTTTTCCCGAATCGAGCGCGAATCGGGATTTTTTCGAAAACTTTACGACTGCCGCCAACCCCTTGCAGGACGGGACATCAGCCTGATTGGCGGAATTATTTTTTATTTTTTTATTTGCATCCGATGCTAGCGCGTAAAAATTTCCCGGATACGCGCGTGACGGAATGCTCGACGAATATCTCGCAAAGAGCCCGGTTTTATTGTCGATTTACTTCATGCTACAAACAGGCACTGACTTCAATCGAGGAGAGTGTCATCATGAATGCTCCGGCCGTGGCAGCCGATACGCGCCCTTCTTCTTCCGCCGCAACCGACGCCGGTACGCGCGTCGCGGTGCAGCCGGTGATCCTTGCCGGCGGTTCGGGCACACGTCTGTGGCCGATGTCGCGCGAACACTATCCAAAGCAGCTGATCGGCCTGCTCGGCGATCATTCGCTGCTGCAATCCACCGCGTTGCGACTCGACGGCCTCGCGACCGGCCATCCGCTGAACGACGACGTGCTGATCGTGTGCGGCGAGGATCACCGCTTCACGACCGCCGAACAACTGCGCCTGACCGGCAAGCGTGCATCGATCATGCTCGAGCCGCTCGGCCGCGACACCGCGCCCGCGCTGACGCTCGCCGCGCTGCGGATCGTCGCGCGCGGCGGCGATGCCGTGATGACCGTGATGCCGGCCGACCACGCAGTGGCCGACCAGCCGCGCTTTCATGCGGCCGTCGCGGCCGGCGTGCACTGCGCGGCCCAGGGCAAGATCGCGACGATGGGCATCGTGCCGGGCCGGGCCGAAACGGGCTACGGCTACATCCGCGTTGGCGCGCCGCTCGGCGACGCCGCCACCGGCAGCCTCGACGTGCGCCGCCTCGACCGCTTCGTCGAGAAGCCGCATCTCGAGCTCGCGCAGCAGTACGTCGCGTCGGGCGAATACTGGTGGAACAGCGGGATCTTCATCGTGCGCGCGTCAGTGTGGCTGAACGCGATCCGCCAGCTCGAACCCGAAATCTACGCAGCCTGCGAACAGGCCGTCGCACGCGGCAAGGAAGACGGCGACTTCTTCCGCGTCGATCGCGACGCGTTTGCCGCGTCGCCGTCGAACTCGATCGACTACGCGGTGATGGAGCCGCTCGCGAACCTGCCGCAGCTGTGCGAAAGCGTCGTCGTGCCGCTCGACGCGGGCTGGTCGGACGTCGGCTCGTGGGACGCGATCTGGCAGATCCTGCCGAAGGACGATGCCGAGAACGTCGGCCGCGGCCGCGTGCTGTTCGAAAACGCCGAATCGACCTTCGCGCATTCGGAAAGCCGGCTCATCGCGTGCGTCGGCACGCAGAATCTCGTCGTGGTCGAAACGCCCGATGCCGTGCTCGTCGCCGACAAGTCCCGCGTGCAGGACGTGAAGAAGATCGTCGGACGCATCAAGGCCGAACGCGGCGCGGAAGCGACCGATCACCGCAAGGTCCACCGCCCGTGGGGCCACTACGACTCGGTCGACATGGGCGAGCGCTTCCAGGTAAAGCGCATCGTCGTGAAGCCGGGCGCGCGACTGTCGCTGCAGATGCACCACCACCGCGCCGAGCACTGGATCGTCGTGCGCGGCACCGCGCGCATCACGCGCGGCGACGAAACGTTCCTGCTGTCCGAGAACGAATCGACGTACATCCCGCTCGGTGTGTCGCACCGCCTCGAGAACCCGGGCAAGATGCCGCTCGAGCTGATCGAAGTGCAGTCGGGCGCGTATCTCGGCGAGGACGACATCGTCCGCTACGACGATACCTACGGACGCCAGTGACGCAGTGCATGCCGAGCGCGCCGTCTCGACGGTGCGCCCGGCATCACGGGCATGCGAGAAACAAAAAATAACGCGCGGGTGCCGTGACACACGACAACCCGCGCGTTTTCGTATGGCTGACGATCAACCTACGCGGTACGCATACTCGCGGCGATCCGACTGCACCGGGTCGTTGCGGCCCTCGGACAGCGCACCCGCGCGACGCTCGGCGATGAAACGCTTGATGTCCGACTCGGCACGCGCCAGCGCGGACAGGCCGGCCAGCACTTCGCTTTGCGGCGCACGCGCCGGCTCGTCGCTCGCACCATGACGATCGATCCACTGGCGCGCCCAGTCGAGCGCGTACTGCTCCGCCTCTTCCGCGTCGGTGAAGCGCGGGCCGATCAGGCCCGAGCGCTCGACGCGCCGGTCGTCCTGCGTGATCTCGGCCCACGCGCGGTACATCAGGTTCTGCACCGGCTGCGCGCTGCCGTAGACCGTGTAGCCGCGATACTCGTCGACTTGCGGTTCGGCCGAGGCAAAGCTCGCGGCGGACGGACGCCCATGGCGCAGCCCAGCGGGCTGCGCGCCGGGTACCGCGAACGACACGCCGGACGGTTCGTCCGCGTCGTCGCTCGACATCGCAGCCAGCGTCGCGCCCTCGCCCTCCCAAACGTTTGCCTGCGCGACCGGCAGTTGCCACGACTCGGGGTTCTGCCAGAACACGCCGCGCAGACGGTCGTTGTCGGGCACGGGTTCCGCACGGCACGCCGGCGCGACCGGCACGGGCGGCGGCGGCACGTACGCGAACGTGCGCCCGCTGAACTGGGTCAGCACGTCGATCATCTGCAGCAGCGTGCCGTTCGCGAGCCACTCCTCGTAGCGGCGGCGGCACGTCGGCCCGGACGGATAGCGCCCGGGCAGTTTGGACCACGCTTCACCGGTCGTCAGGATCCAGAGAACCGCGTTGGCGACAACGCGCGGTTCGGCACGCGGACGACCTCGACGGTTCAGCCGGATGGGTTCATCGGCGATCAGCGTTGAAAGACGAAACCACTCTTCATCGTTAAGCTCATCGAAGAACATAGTAGATCTCTCCACGCAGCCAGGCCGGGGCTGCGATTGTCGGCGCCACCGTCACGCATCGCGTCACGGGGCGCCCCGGTTGCACATTATGGTTATCCGATTGTTGTGCATGCCGGCGCGGCACCGCACTTTCACGGTGCCGCCATTCCCGGCAATGGCGCACAAATCACGGTCTCACTCCAATGTGGGAATTTTTGTGCACGAAGCATACCATCCTCAGGGTTTGTCTCAATATGACAATGACTTAATGTTACGCACTGAAACAACCTGCCATGGATGCGCAATCCATTTACGCTTGAATTTTTTTAAGCGATCGTTATGCGCGTTGCTGGGAAGCCCCGTCCGGCGGGGCTCCGCGGGGTGCGGCCAAGGCCCGTCCGCAGGCGCGCCGACGCGTTCCGACCCTTGCCGGCAACAATCGCGTGAATTGCCGTCCAAAATCGGTAAATCAGGGAAAATTTCGTAACAAGATATTCACGGATCGGTAAATCGTTCAAATTCCGCTGAACCTAATTATCTCCGTGCACAATCTTTTTATTGTTTCTCTGCGAGTGATGAAAGCGATCCGGCGTGCAATGCACATTGTTTCCCGACATGCAAGCGCAGACAGGTTTGTTACATCCTCGGGAGATGGGCGGCCGATCGCACGATCAAGCAGGCCGCAAGAGGGCGATTCGGGTCGGAACGACGTGCCAAACGGGCGATGCACACGGCCACGCGCGACCCACGCGCGACCGTGCGTCAGCGCAGATCGCCGGCCAGCGACGCGGCCACGTCCGCATCCACGCGTTGCGGCGCCACCGTATAGGCCGGGTGGTCGCAGCCGATCGACAGCGTCGCGCCATCCTTGAGCGCCGCACGCACCGCCCCGTTCAATTCGAAGCGCACGAAATGCACGGCCGAGGTCTTCTCCGCGTTGTCGCGATCGAGATCCTCGTCGGCGATCGCATACACATCGGGATGCCCGTCGACCTGCAGGTACACACGATCCTCGACGCCGATCAGTCGCGCGAGTGCCGCCCGCCGTTCGGCCTCGTGCTCATATTCGATCTGTAGCGTCGCCTTCAGGTTGGTGCCGTCGGGCACGAGCGGCAGATAGGCTTCCAGTTCGCCGTCGATGCCCGCCTCGTCGAAGATCTTCTCGATGTGCAGCATCTCCTGGATCTGGTAGCGAATCGTGGTCTCGTCCTCGAACAGCAAGCGCAGATGGTTGCCAAGCGCCACCGCGCGCCGGCGCTTGTACGCGACGAGCCGTGCGTGTTCGGTCTTGCGGATCTTCGCGTACGCTTCGAGCGTCAGCAGCGAGTCGCGGGTGAGCGTCATGGGATGTCCTCGAATGTCGTCGATGTCTTTGCCGGGCAGCCGCGTCAGATCCCGTACGCGCGGCGCAGCAGCGTCAGCGGATGCGCGAGCGGCGCGGCAGGCAGCCCCTTCTCGTCGATGCCCTGCACGATGTGATGGCCGGCGAGCGCGCAGTCCGACGACACGAAATCCGGCTTCGGCTCGGCCATCGCCTTGAACACGGGTGCGCCGATCCGCATCGCGTCCGCATGGAAGGCCTTCTTCACGCCGAACGTGCCCGCGTGCCCCGAACAGCGCTCGACGACGTTCACGCGCGTATCGGGTACGAGCGACAACGTGTCGGCCGTCTTGCGGCCAATGTTCTGCACGCGCGCGTGGCACGGCACGTGATACGACACGGTGCCGAGGCCCTGCTTGAAATCGGTCTTCAGCAAACCGTCGCGATGCCGCGCGATCACGTATTCGAACGGATCCCAGAATGCGTCGGCCACCGCGCGCACGGCTTCGTCGCCGGGGAACATCAGCGGCAGTTCGCTCTTGTACATCAGCACGCAGCTCGGGATCGCACCGATCAGCGCATAGCCTTCGCGCGCATAGCGCTCCAGCACCGGTATGTTCACAGCCTTCTTCGCGGCGACGCCCGCGAGATTGCCCTGCTCGAGCAGCGGCATCCCGCAGCAGGCTTCGCGCGTGACGAGCTCGTACGGGATCTCGTTGTGCGCGAGGATCGCGAGCAGGTCGTGGCCGATGCCCGGCTCGTTGAAGTTCACGTAGCACGTCGCGTAGATCGCGACCTTCCCTGGCGTGCGTTCGCCGTCGCGTACCGGCGGGCCGTCCGAGCGCTTCGCGGCACGCCGGAACTTGCGCGGCGCGAACTCCGGCAGCCATGCGTTGCGATCGACGCCGAGCGCCGCCTCGAGCGCGTGGCGCGCAGGCGGCGTGCGGTTCACCGCGTTCACCGTCTGCGTGACGATCGGAATCCCCGCGAAATGGCCAAGCGCATCGGTGTTCGACAACACCTTGTCGCGCAGCGGCGCTTCGCCGCGCTGGTAGCGCGCGGCCTTCGCGCGCAGCATCAGGTGAGGGAAATCGACGTTCCATGCGTGCGGCGGCACGTACGGACATTTCGTCATGTAGCAAAGGTCGCACAGGTAGCACTGGTCGACGACCTTGCCGAATGCGTCCTTCGGCACTTCCTCGATGTCACCCATCGGCGTGTCGTCGACGAGATCGAACAGCGTCGGAAACGCGCCGCACAGCGATACGCAGCGGCGGCACCCGGCGCAGATGTCGAACACGCGCGTCATTTCCGCGTCGATCGCGGTCTGGTCGTAAAACGCTTCGGACTGCCAGTCGAGCGGATGCCGGGTCGGGGCTTCGAGACTGCCTTCCTTGTGGGGCATGGGGCGCTCCAGCGTGGCGCGCATGCGCGCGGACGCGCCGCCCGCGCAGTGCGGGCGGCGATCAACGCACGGCCGGCCGCGGGCAATGCCCGGCCGGGCCGTGCGGCCTTGACGGGCCCGCGTCAGTCGACGAGTGCGTCCAGCGCCTTCGTATAGCGGTTAGCGTGGCTGCGTTCGGCCTTCGCGAGCGTCTCGAACCAGTTCGCGATTTCGTCGAAGCCTTCGTCGCGCGCCGTCTTCGCCATGCCCGGATACATGTCGGTGTATTCGTGCGTCTCGCCGGCGATCGCCGATTCGAGGTTCAGCCGCGACGAGCCAAACGGCAAACCCGTCGCCGGATCGCCGACTGCTTCGAGGTATTCGAGGTGACCGTGCGCATGGCCCGTTTCGCCTTCGGCAGTCGAGCGGAACAGCGCGGCGACGTCGTTCTGGCCTTCGACATCGGCCTTCGAAGCGAAATACAGATAGCGCCGGTTCGCTTGCGATTCGCCCGCGAATGCGAACTTCAGATTCTCTTCGGTCTTGCTGCCCTTGAGTTGAGCCATTTGCGCCTCCGTTCGAGTCGGCGCGGCCGCGTGCGAAGCCGGGCCGATGATGTATGTGGGGAACGATGCGTGCGCCGGGCGCGCGCGTCGTGCCTTTTAATCTAGGCGCTGACGTTCGCATCCCCCAATAGGCTTTTTTAATCCGCGCGATAGCCGGGGAACAGATTTGGGGACGGTTCGTGGACGCGGATTCGCTGGATGGCTGGGTGGAGGGGATGACGGTTGAACGTTTCGGCTGGGGCTTGGGGCTTGGGGCTTGGGGCTTGGGGCTTGGGGCTCAGCGTGCGACGCGACGCCCGGCGTGCGCACACCGTCGTCGCCCGTCATGCGTCACGCATCCGTCGCACGCTTCAGCAGCAATTCCCTTTCGCGCTCGTTGCGGGTCAATTCCGCCGCGCGGCGGAACTCGGCCTTCGCCTCGTCGGCGCGGCCGAGTTTCACGAGCAGGTCGCCACGCACGCTCGGCAGCCAGTGATAGCGCGCAAGCGCCGGATCGTCGCGCAGCACGTCGACGATTTCCAGCGCCGCGGCGGGCCCGAACGCCATCCCCACCGCCACCGCGCGGTTCAGCTCGACGACCGGTGACGGCGCGACTTCGGCGAGCGCGTCGTACAGCGCGACGATCTGCGCCCAGTCCGTTTCCGACGCCTGCCGCGCGCGTGCATGGCACGCCGCCAGCGCGGCCTGCAGCGCATACGGGCCGCGCACGCCGCCGAGCTTCGTCGCCCGATCGAGGGCCGCGAGGCCGCGCCGGATCAGCAGCGGATCCCAGCGGCTGCGGTCCTGGTCGAGCAGCAGCACGGGTCGCCCCTGCGCATCGGTCCGCGCATGCATGCGCGACGCCTGCAGTTCCATCAGCGCGACGAGCCCGAGCACTTCGCTTTCGTCCGGCACGAGCCCGGCCAGCACGCGACCGAGACGCAGCGCCTCGTCGCACAACGCCGGGCGTGTCCAGTCGTCGCCGGCGGTCGCCGCATGGCCTTCGTTGAACACCAGGTAGATCACTTCGAGCACCGACGCGAGCCGCGCGGGCCGCGCGTCGGCGGACGGCACCTCGAACGGCACGCGCGCCGCCGCAAGCGTGCGTTTCGCGCGCACGATGCGCTGCGCGATCGTCGGCTCGGGCGACAGGAACGCGCGCGCGATCTCGCTCGTGGTCAGCCCGCCGAGCAGCCGCAACGTCAACGCGACGCGCGCATCGGTCGACAGCACCGGATGGCACGACGTGAAGATCAGCCGCAGCAGGTCGTCGCCGATATCGTCGTCGCGCGCATCGGCGAGCGCGTCCGCGATGTCGGGCACGACATGCGCTTCGAGCGCGTCCATTTCGTGCCCGAGCTGGTCGCGCTTCGCGGCATGCAGCGACTCCTGCCGCACCCGGTCGAGCGCGCGCCGCTTCACGGCCGTCATCAGCCAAGCGGCCGGGTTGTCGGGCACGCCGTCGACGGGCCAGTGCTCGAGCGCCGCAACGAGCGTGTCCTGCGCGAGTTCCTCGGCCACGCCGACATCGCGCACCACGCGCGCGGCGCGCGCAATGATCTTCGGCGCCTCGATTCGCCAGACGGCCTCGATCGCACGATGGGTCGCCTCGCGCGTCACGACGCAGGCCCCTGCCCCGCGTCCTGCGCCACGTACATCAGCTCCCATGCGTGGCCGTCCGGATCGGCGAAGCTGTGGCCGTACATGCCCGGGTATTCCATCGGCGGACGCGGCGTGGTGCCACCGGCCGCACGTGCCTTCGCGACGACTTCGTCGACTTCGGCGGGGCTTTCGCACGACAGGCACGACAACACCTGCACGTGCGTCGCCGGATCGACAATCGTCTTGTCGGTGAAGGTCTGGAAGAACGGCCGCACGAGCAGCATCGCGAAGATCGTGTCGCTGATCTTCAGGCAGGCGGCCTGATCGTTGGTATAGGCAGGCACGACCTCGAAGCCGAGCGCCTGGTAGAACGCCTTCGAGCGCGGCAGGTCGACCACGGGCAGGTTGATGAAGACCATCTTGTGCATGTCGGGTGCTCCCGGCGAGGTTGGGTTCAGGTGGACATTCAGGCGCCGGTGCGGCCGACATGGAGTTCGCGGAACCGCTCGACGGCGTCGCTGGGCGTGAGGTCGTCGAGTTCGAACAACGGGCGCACCTCGATCTCGCAGTCCATCTCCGCGCCGAACGGCGCGGGGAACCGGCGCGTCCATTCGAGCGCCTCGTCGCGTGAACGCACCTGGATCAGCGTATAGCCGGCAATCAGTTCCTTCGTCTCCGCGAACGGGCCGTCGACCACCGTGCCCTTGCCGCCGGTGTACCGCACGCGCCAGCCGCGCGCGCTCGGCCGCAGGCCGTTCGCATCGAGCAGCACGCCGGCCCTGGCCAGTTCCTCGTGATAGACCGTCATCGCCTCGACCAGCCGGTTGTCCGGCAATGCGTCGGATTCGCTGACGGCGTTCGCCCGGATCATGATCATGAATCGCATCGTTCACTCCCTGTCGTCGGTGGAAAGGGGCGTCCGTTCATCGGCGCCTTACCCTGACGACGGGCGGCAGGCTGACGGATCGACCTTCCACGCGACGAATCAGGGTAAACACCGAGATTTAGCCGTCACAGGAAGCACGGGCCAACCGCACGCACTTCGACCGTGCACCATTGCGCGGCCGGACACTGGCGCGCGATCTCGATCGCTTCGTCGCGGGTGGCGACGTCGACGATGAAGAAGCCGCCGACCATTTCCTTCGCCTCGGCGAACGGGCCGTCGACGAGGCGCGTCTCCCCGTTGCGCACCTGCACGCGCGTCGCGCGTTCCGAGCGCTCCAGCGACTCGACGCCGCGCAGCACGCCGCGCGCTTTCAGCGTCTCGGCGAAATCGACCATCCGCGCGTAAAGCGCCTGCCCGTCTTCGAGCGTGCGTTCGGCGCGCTGGCCGGTCGGTTCGACAATCAACAGCATGTAGGCCATGGAACTCTCCTGTGGGGGGCGTGCGCTCAAGCGTTCTGAACGCAGGCCGGAATGACACGTCAGGTGCAAAGCGTAACAGTCCCGGATGGCCCTGCCGTCATCGTTGGCCGTTCGGCACTGGCCTGATGGCCAATTCGATCGCAGCACGCGATTTTGCCGTCAAGATGCTTTCCCGAACCTTCGAATTTTCTTCCTGTGAACCGCTCCATGTCACGCCTGCTACCGCCGCTCGCGCTTGCCGCGTCGCTCGTCTTTTCCGCTGCGCCCGCCGCCGCGCAGCCGGTCAGTGCGGGCTGCGGCGGCGCCACCACGGCAATCGCCGACATCCGGCATCCCGGCGGCCGGTCGCCACTGGCCGGGGGCACCACGTCGATCGAAGCGGTCGTCACCGCGGCATTCGCCGGCACCGACGGCTTCGGCGGCTTCTTCGTCCAGCAGGCGGACGCGCAGCGACGGCACCGGCCGGGCGTCCCGGAAGGCCTGTTCATCCATGCGCCGAATGCGCGTGTCCTGCCTGGCGAGCGCGTGCACATCACCGGCAGGATCGAGCAGAAATACGGCCGGACGCAACTCGCGCTGTCGGGCCACGTGACGGTGTGCGCGCGCGGGCAGACCGTCACGCCGGCAACGCTCGCGCTACCGGTCGACAACGAGTCCGTATTCGCCGCACATGAGGGCATGCGGGTGCGCTTCCCGCAAACGCTGACGGTCAGCGATACCTACGAGCTCGGCCGCTACGGCAGCATCGTACTCAGCCACGGCCGCCTGTACATGCCGACTCACGTGGTGGCGCCGGCCGAAGCCGCTGCGCAGGCGGCAGCCAACGCCCGCAATCGCATCGTGCTCGACGACGGTTCGCGCCGCGTGAACCCCGCAACTATCCGCTATCCGCCGCCTGCGTTGAGCGCCGCCAATACGCTGCGCGCCGGCTACACGGTGCGCGGCATCGAAGGCGTGCTCGAGAAGCGCTACGGCACGTGGCGACTGCAGCCCGTACCGTCCGCGGCGCCGGTCTTCGACGCCGCTTCGAATCCGCGTACCGATGCGCCGGCACGGCATCCGCAAGCCGACGTGCGGGTCGCGTCGTTCAACGTATTCAACTACTTCAACGGCGACGGCACGGGCGGCGGCTTCGACGATCCGGCCAATCGCGGCGCGAAGTCGCCCGCCGCCTTCGCGCGGCAGGAGGCAAAGATCGTGGCCGCGCTGCGTGCGCTGCGCGCCGACGTGATCGGCCTGATGGAAATCGCGAACAACGGCCACGGCTCCGCGAGCGCCGTGCAACGGCTCGCGACGCGGCTCGGCGACAGCTGGCGCGCGGTCGACCCCGGCACAGCCCGGCTTGGCCGCGATGCGATCGCGGTCGCGCTGCTGTATGACAGCCGGACGATCGAACCCGTCGGGCGGGCCGCGACCGTCGCGCTCAGCGGCCGGAATCGCCCGCCGCTCGCGCAGACATTCCGCCGCAAGGGCGGCACCCGCGCGTTCACGGTCGCGGTCAACCACCTCAAGTCAAAGAACTGCCCGCACGCCGCCGGCCCGGATCTCGACCAGTCGGACGGTCAGGGCTGCTGGAATGCGACGCGCACGCGGGCGGCCGAGCGCGTCGCGGCGTGGCTCGCCACGTCGCCGACCGGCGCCGCGGCCGACGGCGTGCTGCTGATCGGCGACCTGAACAGCTACGCGAAGGAGGATCCGCTGCGCGCGCTCGAATCGCGCGGCTACGCGAACCTCGTCGCCCGCTTCGTCGGCCATGCCGGCTACAGCTATGTATTTCGCGGCGAAGCGGGCAACCTCGATCACGCACTCGCCACGTCGCCGCTCGCTGCCCGCGTGAGGGCCGTACATGCGTGGCACATCAACGCCGATGAACCGATTGCACTGCAATCCGTGCCCGATTACAAAACCCCGGCACAACAGGCTGCCTATTACGCGCCCGATGCGTACCGTTCGTCGGACCACGATCCCGTCGTCATCGACCTTGCGCTGGAGGGAGACGCCACCTGAGCCGTCGCGGGCACAAACCCTGCTCGACAAAAAAATGGCAATTAGTGCAATTGCATCAGCACAACGCGTGCAACGGCACTATTTACCTGACGCACCGGGCGACGCCATATTTACCGGGCTTTCTCGTCGTGCAACGGCCCGTTCATGTTGCTTCGCTCGAAGCGCGAAATTTTTTCAACCGCCGCCCTGCCCCGTCGCGCGGGGCTTCCCGGGAAGCTTGCCGACGAATTGAAAATTTGTCTCGAAACTCAATTGGCTGATGTGAATCACACTGGTTGCTGGGATTCGTCTTATCTTCAAATTGGCCTGCAAATCAAATCGAAGGAGGATAAACACCATGGCGCTCACCGACTCGATCGAACACAAGCTGGACCGCGGCCTGTCCGACATCCGTCGCACCGGCCGGCGCGTGGGACGCACGACGCGCTCGGCCGTCCGCGACCTGCATGCGGACGTGTCCGACGATCTGCGCGGGCTGGTCGATGAACTGGAAGACCTGCTGAAGAACGATGGCGACGGCGATATCGCCGCGCTGCGCAAGCGCGTGCAAGCGCGGCTCGACGAAGCACGCAGCACGCTCGACTACGCGTCGGGCACCGCGGCCGCCCGGCTGCGCGATTCGGCCGAACGCGTGTCGCAAGCCGTGCACGACAACCCGTGGCAGACCGCGGGCGTCGTCGCGGGCCTCGCGTTCGTCGCCGGCCTGCTCCTTTCCCGCCGTTGAACGGTGCCGGCCGCCCCGCTGCCGGCACCGTCCGTCCTCAACCCGACAACGAAGGAGAATCGCCATGCAGAAGTCCCTCGCCCTGAAAGCCGCCGCCGCCGTCATGCTCGGCAGTCTCGCACTTGCCGGTTGCACCACCACGCCTGACAAACCCGAGAACGCATCAACCAGCGCGTCCAAACGCGAGTCGATCGACGCGAGCGTGAACGCGACGCTGTCGCGCCTCTATTCGACGGTGCCGGGCTCGCGTGAACTCGTCGCGAAGTCGCGCGGCGTGCTGGTGTTCCCGAACGTGCTGCAGGCCGGCTTCATCGTCGGCGGCCAGTCCGGCAACGGCGCACTGCGCGTCGGCGGCAGCACCGTCGGCTACTACAACACGTCGTCGCTGTCGGTCGGCCTGCAGGCCGGTGCGCAATCGAAGGCGATCGTGTTCCTGTTCATGACGCAGGATGCGCTCGACTCGTTCCGCAAGTCCGAAGGCTGGTCGGCCGGTGCCGACGCCTCCGTCGCGGTCGTGAAGGTCGGTGCGAACGGCGCGGTCGACTCCAACACGGCCACCGCACCGGTCGAGGTACTGGTGCTGACCAACGCGGGCCTGATGGGCGACCTGTCGGTGAACGGCACCAAGGTCACCAGGCTGCACATCTGACGATCCGGCGCGGCACCGTCACGTCGGCCTCCCCCGCAACGCCGCGGCCCCGGCCGCGGCGTTTTCGCGTGCGCCGCGCGCAGCGGCTATGATGGCGACACCTTTGCGGGCATACTGCCGATCGGGCCGCCCTGCTGCGCGCTTCGCCACGAACCCTTGACGTTCGCGCGCCGATCGCGCCCGAGGCAACGAGATTCAATCAAACCAGGCATCAATCTGCGCGAACCATCCATGGATAGCGGACACGATCACCAAAAATTCTTCTATTTCCTGCTGTTCGCGGTCACCGTCGGACTATGCTGGATACTCGCGCCGTTCTCCGGCGCCGTCTTCTGGGGCACCATTCTCGCGATCCTGTTCCAGCCGGTGCAACGCTGGCTTGCCGCGCGCTTCGGCAAGCGGCGCAACCTCGCCGCGCTCGTGACGATGTCGCTGATCATCCTGATCGTGATCCTGCCGCTCGTGTTCGTCACGGCGACGCTCGTGCAGGAAATCGCATACGTGTACCAGGAACTGAAGAGCGCGCAGCCGAATTATTCGCAGTACTTCCATGACATCATTCACGCGCTGCCGACGTCGATCCAGAACCTGCTGCAGAAATACGGGCTGACCAACATCCCCGGCATCCAGAAGAAGCTGACCGACGGCGCCGCGCAGATCAGCCAGTTCGCGGCCACCCAGGCGCTCAGCATCGGCCAGAACACGTTCCAGTTCGTCGTCAGCTTCGGCGTGATGCTGTACATGGTGTTCTTCCTGCTGCGCGACGGCGGCGAGATCGGCCGCCGCGTGCGCCGCGCGCTGCCGCTCGACGAAGAGCACAAGAACCTGCTGCTCGCGAAGTTCACGACGGTCGTGCGCGCAACCGTGAAAGGCAACATCGCGGTCGCGCTCGTGCAGGGCGCGCTCGGCGGCCTGATCTTCTGGATCCTCGGGATCGAGGGCGTCGTGCTGTGGGGCGCGCTGATGGCGTTCCTGTCGCTGCTGCCGGCGATCGGCGCGAGCCTCGTATGGGTGCCCGCCGCGCTCTACTTCCTCGCGATCGGCGATATCTGGAAATGCGTGATCCTCGTCGCGTTCTGCGTCGGCGTGATCGGCCTCGTCGACAACCTGCTGCGCCCGATCCTCGTCGGCAAGGACACGAAGATGCCCGACTGGGTCGTGCTGATCTCGACGCTCGGCGGAATGGCACTGTTCGGGATCAACGGCTTCGTGATCGGGCCGCTCGTCGCCGCGCTGTTCATGGCGAGCTGGGACATCTACGCACGCTCCGAACAGGGGGAATGACGCTGCGCGTCACGGATGACGGATCCTGATCACGACGGGCGCCACGGCGCCCGTCGTCATTTCCGGTCCTGCCACCGCCATCACGCCGCCATACGGACCGATACGATGCGCGCGGCCCGATACCAGCGGCACGCTTCGATCGTCGCGCGCATCGCGCCATGTTGCGCGAACGTCCGCCCCCGCGGACTGCGCAGGCGGCCGGCCGTCCGGCCCGACCAGCGCCACCTGCGCTCCGGCCAAGCGCCGGCCGTGTGCATCGAACCGGAGCGTCGCGGCCATCGCGCTGTTTGCCGCTTCGATCGGCGGCGCATCGAATGTCACGTCGTACAGATCGACGAGCGCACCGGTGAATCGCACGATGCCGTCCGCGTTCGCGTTCGCATGCCCGGTCGTGCCGGCACCCGACATCGCGCACGCGATGCCGACACCCGCTGCGACGATCCGCAGCCTGTCGCACACGCGCCGCATCGTTCGATCGCGCACCACCGCCGATGCCGCCTGCGTTGCCTTCGTTCGCATGTTCCCCCCTTCTCGCCGCTCAAATAAAAACGGCGGCGTGACGCGCATGTCACGCCGCCGTTTGCTTGCGGTTACTTTAAAGAGAGCGACCGAAACAATATATGGGACACGTCCTAAATCGATGTCCGTCTGTTCGAACTCAGCGCGTGCGAGCGCTGCGGCTCATGCGTCGGGATCGACGCGCAGCACGAGCTTGCCGCGATGATCGCCGTCGAACAGGCGGTTCAGCACGTCGGGCGCGTTTTCGAGCCCGTCGGCCACGGTTTCCTCGGCCTTGAGGCGGCCGTCGCGCAGCCATCCGGCAAGCGTCTGCACCGCTTCGCGGCTCTTGCGGTAGTCGAGGATCAGGAAACCGCGCATCGTGATTCGCTTCGAGATCAGCACGCCGACGTCATCCGCCGCGCGGCCGCTGTTGTAGTTCGAGATCACGCCGCACAGCGCGACGCGCCCGCCGATCACCATCCGCGACAGCACCGCACGCATCACTTCGCCGCCGACGTTCTCGAAGTTCACGTGCACGCCGTCCGGCGTCGCCGCCTTCAGCTGCTCGCGAAAATCGTCGGCTTTGTAGTCGACGGCCACGTCGAAGCCGAGCGTCTCGGTCAGGTAGCGGCACTTGTCCGCGCCGCCCGCGATACCGACCACCCGTGCGCCGTGGATCTTGCCGATCTGGCCGGCGATCGAGCCGACCGACCCGGCCGCCGCCGACACGACGAGCGTCTCGCCCGGCTGCACCGGTGCGATGTCGGTCAGCCCGTAATACGCGGTCAGGCCGCTCATCCCGCACGCGCCGAGCAGCGTCGGCAGCGGCAGGCCCGACTGCGCGGGCAGCTTCACGAGCTGCGCAGCCTGGTCGGCCGCGAGAACCGCATAGTCCTGCCAGCCGACGAGCCCCTGCACGAGATCGCCTTGCGCAAAACCCGCATGGCGCGACGCGACCACGCGCCCGATGCCGAGCGCGCGCATCACTTCGCCGATCGCGACGGGCGGCAGGTATTGCGGCACGTCGCTCATCCACACGCGGTTGGTCGGGTCCATCGACAGATACAGCACACGCACGAGCACTTCGCCGTCGGCAAGCGCCGGCACGGGTGTTTCGACGAGCGAAAAATGTTCGCGGCCAACCCGCCCTTCCGGGCGCGTCTTCAGCAGCAGTTGGCGGTTCACGAGTGTCGACACGGTGTTCTCCTCCGGTTGTTGTCGTCGATGCGCGTCAGACCGCGCACATGCCGCCGTCGATCACGAGTTCGGCGGCGGTCACGAAACGGCTCTCGTCGGACGCCAGATAGACGGCCGCATGCGCGACGTCGTCCGGCTCGCCAAGCCGGCGCAGCGGAATGCCGCGCGCGAGCTTGCGCGTCGCATCGCGTTCGCCGAGCGACTGGAACAGCGGCTCGACGATCCCCGTGCGAATGAACGCCGGATGAATCGAGTTGCAGCGCACGTCGAGCTCGCGGCGCGCGCAATCGATCGCGACCGACTTCGTCAGCGACGCGACCGCGGCCTTCGACGCGTTGTACGCGGTGAAATCCGGCTCGACCTTGAACGCGGCTACCGACGAGATGTTGATGATCGAAGCGGGACTGCTCTCGGCCAGATACGACAGCGCATGCTTGCAGCCGAGCACGATGCTCTCGACGTTGATCGCCATCACGCGCCGCCATTCGTCGAGCTCGATCTGCGCGGGCGAGCCGATCGACCCGACACCTGCGTTGTTGACGAGCACCGACAGCCCGCCCATCGCGTCGACCGCCTGCACGAGCAGCGCCTGCCAGCGCGCCTCGTCGCGCACGTCCTGCGTGGCCGCGAACGCGACCGGCGCCGCGTGCCCTGCGTTGAGCTCATGCGCGAACGCATCGAGCACGGCCGCGTCGGCGATGTCGGTCAGGAACACGCGCGCGCCCTGCTCGACCATCCGGCGCGCGATCGCGCGGCCGAGGCCGCCGGCGGCGCCCGTGATGTACGCGCACTTGCCTGCGAGGCGCGAGGAAACGACTGTCATGGAACCTGCTCCTATCGTGAATCGTCGTGGCGGACCGGTGCCGTGACGGCGGTTGCCGCGCGCCGGCCGACGGCCGCGCAGTTTGCGCGAGTATAGCGAGCCGGCCGTGCCGCGTCGGACAAATCGGGCAGGCTGCCGCTGCCGGCCCCGATCGAACGAACGCCAGCGTACGCGATTGCCGCCAATCGATGAAATGAATATTCGTAATGCCCGGTCATAGACACACCTGATGACCTTCGCATCCGCGGCCGGCGGAATGGAACGGCGCGGCGCGGCGCGGCCGATTACCGCGGATACCGGTTCGACGAACGCCGGATGCCGGCTTTTGCCAATGATCGGGAACGAATGGAGCGAGACACGGGAGCAGCCGTCGCGCGACGACCGCATTCGACACCGGGGCACCGATGCCCCGGAACAAACCGCCGTCAGAACCCGTCGCCGGACGCGCGCATGAACGCGCAGACTTGCGGGGAATGCGTGTCGATCATCTGCTGGAACGGCGCGCGATGCCCGTACGCGATGCCGGACACGAGAAGCAGGCAGACGGCCGCGATGCGCGGCGAGAACGAACGCTTGTGCACCTTGGCGTAGGTGCGCAGGAACACCAGCGCGACCAGCGCGCCGAGCAGCCAGCCGACCACGACTTCGGGAATCGTATGCGAATGGTCGAACACGCGCGCGACGGCCGTCGCCGCGCCGACGGCGAGGCCGGCCGCCACGCCCGGCGCATTGCCCGGACGAAACGCCTGCCACAGCATCGACAACGCGACGGTCCACACGGACGTCGACAGCATCGTATGGCCGCTGATCACGCGGAAATCGAACTGCGGAATCTCGACACCGCAGCCCGCATAGAGGATCTTGGTCGCCCCGACGAGGCTCATGCCGGCCGCGAGCAGCACGATCCAGCGCACCGCGAGCCGCCAGTTGGACATCGCGAGCCAGGCCGCGCAGGTTAGCGCGACCGGCAGGGTCAATGCGGCGTCGCCGATGTTGCTGATTTCACTCCACATAACGGACGTCGAACGGCTAGCAAAAGGTCGCAGTTTAACGCAAGCGTGCGACGTGCCTGTATCAGCCTGTGACAGGCTGTATCAGCCCGCGACACCCGTAATCAGCAGCAGGTTCGTGCCGGTGATGACGCCGAACAGCGCCCATGCGGCGACCTGCATCTTGCGGCCGATCGCATGCTCGCCCATCGTGTTGCGATCGCTGACCGACCTGATCAGCGGCCACATCGCGAACGGCAGTTGCAGGCTCAGCAGCACCTGGCTCCAGACGAGCAGTTGCCCGACGGAATTTTCGCCGAGCCACAGCACGCCGATCAGCGCGGGCACGAGCGCGAGCCCGCGCGTGATCAGCCGGCGCTGGTAGCACGGGATCTTCGTATGCAGGAAGCCGTCCATGATCACCTGGCCGGCGATCGTGCCGGTCAGCGTCGAGCTCTGCCCGGACGCGAGCAGCGCGATGCCGAACAGCAGCGCGGCAGCGCCGCCCGCGATCGGCGTGATCAGCCGGTACGCCTGTTCGATGTCGGTGACGTTGTGCTGGCCGGTCGCATGGAACGCCGCGCCCGCGACGACCAGGATCGCCGCGTTGACGAGCATGGCGACGAACAGCGATACGCAGGTATCGATCCGCACCAGCGCGAGCGTGTCGCGAACCAGGCCGCGCGCGCCGCCGACGACATGGCGCGTCTGTACGACCGACGAATGCAGATACAGGTTGTGCGGCATGATCGTCGCGCCGACGATGCCGAGCGCGAGTACGATCGCGTCCTTGCTGTCGTGGCCGGGGTTGCCCGGCACGAGCCCCTTCGCGACCGCATGCCAGTCGGGGGGCGTGATCGCGACCTGCGCGACGAAGCAGAACGCCATCGTCGCGATCAGCCCGAGCACGATCGCCTCGATCTGCCGGACGCCCTTGCCCTGCAGCCCAAGGACGATCACCGTGTCGAGCGCGGTCAGCACGATCCCCCACGCGAGCGGCACGCCGAGCAGCAGCTTGAACGCGAGCGCGCAGCCGAGCACTTCGGCGATGTCGCACGCGATGATCGACACCTCGGCGGTCACCCACTGCACGACGCGGCCAAAGGGGCCGTAACGGTCGTAGCTGGCCTGCGCGAGATCCTTGCCCGCGACGAGGCCGAGCCGCGCGGCGAGCATCTGCAGGAAGATCGCGGCGAGGCTCGAGAACGCGACGACCCACAGCAGTGAATAGCCGAATTGCGAGCCGGCCTGGATGTCGGTGGCCCAGTTGCCGGGATCCATATAGCCGATCGCGACCAGCAGACCCGGGCCGAAGAAGCGCTTGAGCTTCATCCAGCGCGACGCGCCGGCGTCGATCGTGATGCTGCCCTTTACTTCCGACGGGCAGAAGGGGGCGGTGGCGGTAGTGGGAAGCAAGGGCATGGAAACCGGGGATCGTGATCGCGACACGATGATTTTACGGTCATCCGCCCTACTTTCTCCCGTGTATCGGTGCACATGCCCAGGCTCGCCTGGTCGCCATCGGCTTTCGCAGGCTGCTGCGGCGCCGGCTGCGGGTCGGGCGCCCCGGCGCCGTTCGTCAGGATCCGCTCTCGCTCGGCGATGCGAAATTCGGTCGGCGACACCTGGAGACGCTGGCGAAACAGCTTCGCCAGACGCTCGCCGCTGCCGAAGCCCGTGCGCCGCGCGACCTTGTCGGCCGGCAGTGTCGTGTGGATCAGCATGTGGCAGGCGCGCTCGAGCCGCACGTGCTGCACGAACTCGGTCGGTGTCACGCCGATTTCCTTCTTGAAGCGCCGCAGGAAATTGCGCTCGCTCATCGCGGCCGTCCGCGCGACTTCCGCGATCGAGATGCGGTTCGCGCTCTGCGCGCGCAGTTGCTGCGCCGACATCCGGATCGACGGGCTCGCGCTCAGTTCGCGAAACGCCCACATCGACTGCGCGTAGCGTTGCTCGACCGGCTGCATCAGGTTGCCGGCGATCTCCTGCGCGGCGCTGTCGCCGAGATCGGCACGAAACATGTCGAGCACGGCCGCGAACACGTCGGCCTCCCCGCCCTGCAGTTCGATCGTTGCCGCCGCACGGCGGGCGCGATCCGTTCGCGGGTGACCGGCATCCGCCTGCCGCTGCGACGCCGCGAGCGTCGACAGGTCCGTCGCATCGACAATCCATCGCGCATGCCGGCGAATGTCGGTCAGGCGCCGCCGCAATGCATCGCTCCAGTTGACCGACGCGCGCTCACCGTGAAGATGAAAGAACGCGAGCGCGCGATGGCCGTGCTCGTCGCCGAGCGCATCGGCGGCGATCTTCACGCCGGACGACGACTGCAGCAATCCCCCGCTTTCGGATACGTACTTCAGTTGGTAACCCGCACTGAACGCGTGCAGGCGATTCGCCAGGTTGAAGGCCTCGCCGAGACGCGCGGCCTGGGCCAAGGAAAACCCCGAACTCAAATAGACAACGACCCATCTCTGATCTGCTGCTTCCACTGGCCAAGCCCCCGGACTGTTTCGACTTCTTCTAATACCGTCGAACTGTCAGGCTTATATTGGGTTTGAACAGGTGCGACAGGACGGCTATCTCGAAATATGAAGCGACGGCATCTTAGCCGAACGGGTGCTGTCGGGCGCTGTCCTTGGCGCGAAATGGCCGACAGTGACAGCATGATGGCGGATTTCTACAGGCTTTCGCCGGCCGATCGCATCCCGCGCCGAAATACGCGTGCGACGTGCGGACGCGCGACGTGCGCGGCATTCCCGATATGGGCGATGTTCGCGGCAACGCCGATGCAAACGAACGCACGCGCGCCCTGGCGTTCCGTTGTCCGCGCATCCATTAGAATCGCTCCACCGTCCACCACGCCGACTTCGTCCGTGCCCGCCGATCATCGTCTCGACCTGAACCTGTTCCGCGTGCTCGACGCCGTCTACGTGCACGGCGGCATCGGTGCAGCCGCCCGCGCGCTGCACCTGACGCAGCCGGCCGTCACGCATGCGCTCAACCGGCTGCGCGCGCATTTCGACGATCCGCTGTTCGTCCGCCAGGGCAACCGCGTCGTGCCGACCGAACGCACGCGCGCGATCATCGCGGACGTGCAGCTTCATCTCGCCGGACTGCAGCGCACCGCGCGCGACCCGGCTGCATTCGACCCGGCGACGCTCGACCTGAGCATCGCGGTCGGCATTCGCGACGTGCTCGAATCGATCGCGCTGCCGCAGATCGCCGCCGCGTTCGCCGACGAAGCGCCCGGCCTGCGATTCGTGAGCCGCCGCATCGCGGTGCACGACATCGAACGCGAACTCGCGTCGGGCAATCTCGATCTCGCCGTCGATCGGCGCGTGCAAACCGGCCCGCGCATCTCGACCGAACACCTGCTCGACGATTCGCTCGTCGTCGCGATGCGACACGATCATCCGCTGATGAGCGACCCGCTGCGACGCAGCGACTATTTCGCCGCGCGGCATATCGCGGTGTCGTCGCTCGGCGAACCGCAATCGCTCGACGTGCTGCTCGGCAACGACGGACGCTTCCGGCACATCCAGCTCGTGTGCCAGCATTACTTCGCCGCCTGCCAGATCGCGGCGGCGGGCGACCTGCTGCTGACGCTGCCGCGCACGTATGCGCTGCGCATGGCGGCGTTGCTGCCGATCGCCGTGCAGCCGCTGCCGCTGCGGCTCAAGCCGTTTCCGCTACTCGCGTACTGGCACGAATCGCGCGAGACCGACCGCGCGCACCAGTGGGTGCGCGAACGCGTCGCCACGCTCGTACGCAGGACTGCCGGCGTCGCCGGCTGATCCCATCGACGCTCGTCGACGCTCACTGCGCCCGCGGTTTCAGCCAGGACGGTATGCTGACGGCTCGCACGCCGCGCATCATCGCGGCCCCTCTTTCCCGCTTACCGGAGACTTGCCATGCCGCTCATCCACGCCGCCGCCACCCTCGCCGCCGACGCGCCCGACTACGTCGTCCAGCTGCAGGCCGGCACGCATGCGCTGACCGGCGACGAAGCGCCGCGCGAAGGCGGCCAGGGCCTCGGGCCGGCGCCGTTCGAGTTCGTGCTGGCCGGCCTCGCACAGTGCACGGCCGCGACACTGCGCATGTATATGCAGCGCAAGACGTGGCCGGCCGTGCGCATCGACGTGCACGCCGAACTGCATGCCGATCGCGAAGGTCAGCAGTACGTGCGCCGCGTCGTGACGCTCGACGGCCCGCTCGACGACGCGCAGCGCCAGCGTCTCGCGGAAATCTGCGAGAAAACGCCGGTGACGCTGTTCATCAAGCGCGGCACGCGCATCGAAACGACGCTGAACTGACGCGCTACGTGCCGGGTGTGTGACGCCCGGCGAGCGTCGCACCGCACTGCTCCGCACACGATCGACGCGCAACAAGCAAAACGGGCGGACCGCGCACGATGCGCGGCCCGCCCGTTTGCCTATGCCGCAGGGGCCTAGAGTCCGAGCGCGGAAAGATCCAGCTTGCCGTCCTTCACCGGCGGGCACCAGAAATACGCGCCCGTCAGCGGCCGCGTGAAGCGGAACAGGCCGTCGACGATGCCGTCGTCCGCGCCGCTCATCCGGCGCATCTGCACGTCGAACGCGCGGAACGAACAACCGAACGCGACGAAGTAGAGCCCCGCGCGGCGCGCATCGGACCACGGCGACGAACGGCGCAGCATGAACGCCTCCGGCTCGAAGCTCTCCTGCGCGGTGCGCTTCACGTGCGCGAACTCCGGCGCATCGTCGAGTTCCTCGTTGTCCGAGCGGCGGCGGCCGATGATGTTATCCATGTCCCCCGACGCAATGCGCTCCATCTGGTCGAAGTCGTGCAGCCATTGCTGAACCGCGACGAAGCTCGACCCGTCGAGTCCCGCACCCTGGCCCGTGACGATCGCCGCGGCCAGCGCATCGTCGCCGCTCGGGTTCTCGGTGCCGTCCTCGTAACCCGACAGGTCGCGATCGTTCGAATAGCGGAACCCGTCGACCGCGTCCTGCAGCGCGAATGCCGGCGCGAGCGCCCGCTCGATCGCCCGCGCGCGCAGCACGAGTTCGCCGCGATCGTCGCCGCGCAGCCAGACCCATACGTCGGCCGGCGTAATCGGCAGCGTGCGGTCGTTCACCGCGAACGCCGGGTATTCGGTGAGGCCCGGCACCGGGTGCCCGAGGTGCGCGGCCAGCGCATGTCCGAAGCCCGCGACCGTGTCGCGCCCGTCGACGAGCTCGCGCAACGCCGTCAGCGCCGCCGCGACATTGCCGTTGTTCGAAATCGTGAAAGTGAGGTATCGGGCCGCCGTGTCGATCGGAGCCAGGATGCCTTGCTGAACGTCGCTCATCGTTTCCTCAGAAATGTATCGTGGTGAATCTGCGGGGCCGCAGCGGCCGGCACGCAACCGCAAAGTGTAATCGATGGGGCCCGCTAACCCGTGCGCCGCCACATCGCGGAACGCACACGAAAAAGGGCCGAAACCCGGAATACTAACCGTATCGACGCTGCAACGCCGCATTCGTCAGACATTGCGGCGCGTCCGGCACTGCTGATAAAATCCCTTCACGTCTTTTCGGCGTCCTTTCAACCGTTCACTTCGAGGAGGTGCAGATGTTCCGAATGCCAGCAACCTTCCCGAACGTGGTCCCACGACGCGGCTGATCCAGCCCGTCGTCCGCGCCGGCTCCCGAGTGCTTCACTGACCCGCCGGCCCGCGCATCTTCCCGACAGCCCGTTTCGTTTCGCCCGCGTCGTCCGTGCGGCCCGGCTGTTGCGTTTTCGACGTTCTCCGAACCGGAAAGTCCCGTCGCGCGATGCGCCGGGCAACGATACATGACCAGAAAAACCACCCATCTGGGCGGCCAGGCATTCCAGGCCGTCTTCGGCTTCACGTTCCGCTACTGGCGCAAGCAGCCGGTGCGCATCGCGGCGATCGCGGCACTGGCGCTGCTCGGCGCGCTGGCCGACGTGCTCACGCCGCTGTTCGCCGGGCGCCTCGTCGATGCGCTGTCGGCCGGCCTGACGAACCGCGACGCCGCGTGGCATTCGGCCGTCACCGCATTCGGCGCGCTGGCCGCGCTCGGCATCGGCGCGACGTTGCTGCGGCAAGGCGTCTACCTGAACATCATCACGCTCACGCTGAAGATGATGAGCGAAATCGCCGCCGCATCGTTCCATCGCGTGCAGCGCTTCTCGACCGACTGGCATGCGAACAGCTTCGCGGGGTCGACCGTGCGCAAGATCACGCGCGGCATCTGGGCGCTCGACCTGCTGAACGACACGGTGCTGATCGCGCTGCTGCCGTCGATCACCATGCTCGTCGGCGCAACCGTGCTGCTCGGCACGCACTGGCCGGTGATGGGGCTCGTGGTCGGCGCGGGTTCGCTGCTGTACATCTCGGTGACGGTCGCCGTGTCGCTCGGCATCGTCGCGCCGGCCGCGCGGCTCGGCAACATGTGGGACACGCGCATGGGCGGCGCACTCGCGGACGCAGTGAGCTGCAATGCGGTCGTCAAGGCATTCGGCGCGGAAACGCGCGAGGAAGCGCGGCTCGCGCGCGTGATCGGCAAGTGGCGTCAGCGCACGCGCCGCACGTGGGTGCGCGGCACGTTCAACGGCGGGCTGCAGGGTGCGATGCTCGTTGCGATGCAGGCGGCGATGATCGGCGTCGCGCTGCGGCTGTGGGCGAACGACGAAGCGAGCGTCGGCGACATCGCGTTCTCGCTGACGATGTTCTTCATGCTGCAGGGCTACCTGCGCGACGTCGGCATGCACATCCGCAACCTGCAGCGTTCGGTCAACGACATGGAAGAGCTCGTCGCGCTCGAGCGCCAGCCGCTCGGCATCGACGATCGTCCCGGCGCGCAGACGATCCGGATCGGGCAAGGCGAGATCCGCTTCGAGCACGTGACGTTCCGCTACGGCAATCATCCGGTACCGCTGTACGACGACTTCTCGATGCGCATCGCGCCCGGCGAACGCGTGGGCCTCGTCGGCCATTCCGGTTCGGGCAAGACGACGTTCATCAAGCTGATCCAGCGCCTGTACGACGTGTCGGGCGGCCGCATCACGATCGACGGCCAGGACATCGCGCAGGTGCGGCAGGATTCGCTGCGCAGCCAGATCGCGATCGTCCAGCAGGAGCCCGTGCTGTTCCACCGCACGCTTGCGGAGAACATCGCGTATGCCCGTCCCGATGCGAGCCGCGCGGAGATCGAGCGCGCCGCGCGTCTGGCCAGCGCGCACGACTTCATCGTCGCGCTGCCGGACGGCTATGACACGCTCGTCGGCGAGCGCGGGATCAAGCTGTCGGGCGGCGAACGCCAGCGCGTCGCGATCGCGCGCGCGTTCCTCGCGGACGCGCCGATCCTGATTCTCGACGAAGCAACGTCGAGCCTCGACAGCGAAAGCGAGGTGCTGATCCAGCAGGCGATGGAGCGGCTGATGGTCGGCCGCACGACGCTCGTCGTCGCGCACCGGCTGTCGACGGTGCGCGCGCTCGACCGCCTGCTCGTGCTCGATCGCGGCAAGGTGATCGAGGAAGGCAGCCACGACGCGCTGATCCGCATCGACGGCGGGATGTATCGCCGGCTGTTCGAGCGGCAGGCGCTGGAGCTGGCGAAGGGCTTGATCGATTCGCCGCGGCGCATGGCGGACGGTGATGCCGGGCCGCTGGGAGAGCCGGCTGCGGTGTGATGCGGACCTGACGCGACGTGGCCCGGCGAGACGGTTGCACGCGCCGGGCCAGGCCTGGCCGGTGTTCGGGCTCGGATCGAGGCCGTGCCGATGCACGGCCTTTCCTGTCACGAAATGGCGGAGCCGCGGGGAACACCGGCGACGTTCGAACACGGTGCCACGGCCGTCGCTTGCGCCCCGAAGCCCCGCCCGCAACGCCGCCCGCCGGGATCACTTATCATACGGGCCAGGCAATTTGCGACGAAAGGCAGATCATGTTTACAGGCATTGTTCAGGGTGTTGGCGTCATCGCGGCGATCAAGGATCACGGCGAGCTGAGAACGTTCAGCATCGAATTCCCCGACGGATTTACCGCCGACATCGAGATCGGCGCGAGCGTGTCGGTCGACGGCGTCTGCCTGACGGTGACAACCATCCACTCCCCGGTGCTGATCGACTTCGACGTGATGTTGCCGAGCCTGAGAATCACCACGCTGGCCGACCTGACGACCGGCGCCCGCGTCAACGTGGAACGGGCTGCGAAGGACGGCGCGGAGATCGGCGGACATCCGCTGTCCGGTCACGTCGACTTCATGGGGACCATCCTGCACATCGCATCGTCCGAACACAACCGGATGATCCGCATCGGCGTGCCGGCCGATTTCAAGCGCTATGTGTTCGCGAAGGGCTATATCGCGATCAACGGCTGCAGCCTCACCGTGTCGGACGTCAATCGCGACGAAGGCTGGTTCGAAGTCTGGCTGATCCCCGAAACGCGCCGCGCCACCACCTTCGATGCGAAGGGCGTCAACGACAAGGTCAATATCGAGATCGAGCGCAGCACCCAGGTCGTCGTGGATACGATCCGGGAATCGGTCAAGGAAACGCTCGGGGAATTGACGGGCGTCGTCACGACGTTGCTCGCCGAGAAGGGCATCGACATCGAGGAACTGCTCGCGCGAAACGTCGCGCGGCTGCCGAAGCAGTAACGGACACCCTGTTCCCGGTGATCGGCGGGATCACCGGGCATCGGTTTCGGTCGACCCGCCCGGGCCGGCCGCCCCGTACGCCGACGTCACTCCGGCTCCACCTGTACGCCCTTCCCCACCGCCACCCGCTGCGACCGGTAAATCCCTGCGTGTCCGGAAAACAGATACGCGACCACGCAAGCCACGATCGCATACACGCCGACATCCGCGCCGAACAGTTCGATCGCCATGATCGTCGACGCGATCGGCGTATTGGCCGCACCCGCGAACACCGCGACGAAGCCGAGCCCCGCGAGCACCGGCACCGGCAGCGCAAGCACCTGGCCGAGCGCATTGCCGAGCGTCGCGCCGATGTAGAACAGCGGCGTCACTTCGCCGCCCTTGAATCCCGACGCGAGCGTGACGACCGTAAACGCGAACTTGCCCGCGAAATCGTAAACCGGCAGCGGCCCGTGAAATGCGGCCTCGATCGTCGGAATCCCGAGACCGAGATACTGCGGCACGTTCAGCACGGTGGCCGCCACGGCCACCATCGCACCGCCGAGCACCGGCTGCAGCGGCGCGTAGCGGACGACGCGGCGGAACCACGCGGTCAGCGCGTGCGTCGCGAACGCGAACAGCCGGCCGACGACGCCGAACGCGATGCCCGCGGCGACCGTCGCGGCCAGCCCCGTCGCCGAGACGGCCGGCACGAACGGAATCGCATAAACGGTGTGATGCACGCCCCACGCACGGCACACGACATCCGCGACGATCGCCGACGCGACGCAGGTCAGCAGCGCGTCGTAGCGTACGCGGCCGATCGCGAGCACTTCGAGCCCGAACACGGCGCCCGCGAGCGGCGTGCCGAACACCGACGAGAACCCGGCTGCGATGCCGCCCATCAGCAGCACGCGCCGATGCTCGCGATCGAGCCGGAACAGGTGCGTGACGCGATCGGCGAGCGCGCCGCCCATCTGCACGGCCGTCCCCTCGCGGCCAGCCGACCCGCCGAACAGGTGCGTGACGACGGTCGCGACGAGCACGAGCGGCGCCATGCGCTTCGGCACGAGCGCCTTCGGGTCGTGAATCTCGTCGATCAGCAGGTTGTTGCCGCGCGCGACCGACTGGCCGAACCGGTGGTAGACCCAGCCGGTCGCGAAGCCGGCGGCCGGCAGCCCCCACAGCAGCCACGGATGCGCGACGCGCGTGCCGGTCGCCCAGTCGAGCGCGATCAGGAACAGCGCGGAAGCCGTGCCGGCCAGCGCGCCGAGCAAGGCCGAGAGTGCGAGCCAGCGGCACACGTAGCGCACGGTCGCGAAAAAATCGGCAGAAGTCGAGAAAAACATGATTTCCAGTTTCGACAGGACATCAAAACCTGGGCGGCAGAATACCGCATGGACGGCCTGCGACCTCCTGACAACCCAGGAACACGCAGGCATCATCAGCCGGGCAAACCGGCGGTTGAGGGCCAAACCGCGCAACGCGCCGGGCTCGGCCGCAGGGAGGCATGCCATCTCCGCAGGCGGCAATTGTACGCGACGCCGCGCGTCGCACGCAATGCGGGCCGGCGGGCCGGCCGGCCCGCCGCGCACCGTCAGTCGAGCGGCATGCGCTTCACGCGCGAGATCAGCTGGGGCGCGATCCGCTCGAGCGGCAGGATCGCGGACGCCGCGCCGATCGCCGCGGCCGCCTTCGGCATCCCGTAGACGGCGCTCGTCGCCTCGTCCTGCGCGATCGTGTAGCAACCCTTCGCGCGCATCGCCTTCAGCCCGAGCGCGCCGTCGCGCCCCATCCCGGTCAGCAGCACGCCAAGCGCATCGCCCTCCCAGCCGTCGGCGACGCTGTTGAAGAACACGTCGATCGACGGCCGGTACGGCGTCTCGGCCGGATGCCGCGTATAGCCGAGCACGCCGCGCGGCGACAGGCACAGGTGATCGTTGGTCGCCGCGAGCAGCACCTCGCCCGCCTGCGGCACGCTGCCCTGCCGCGCGACGCGCACGGGCAGCCGCGTATAGCCGTCGAGCCAATCCGCCATGCCGAGCGCGAACGCCTGGTCCACGTGCTGCACGATCACGAGCGCGGCCGGAAAATCGGCCGGCAGCGCGCGCAGCAGCGCGGTGAGCGCGGTCGGCCCGCCCGCGGACGCGCCGATCGCGATCAGCGTCGGCTGGCCGCGCGCGAGCGCCGGCGCGGACGGCACGAGCGTCGCGGTCCGGCTTTCGAGCAGCCGGCCGATCTGGTCGATCTTCGCGAGCAGCGGCTGCGGTGCCGCATCCGACGGCAGGCCGAGCGCGAGCGACGGCGTGTCGACCGCGTCGAGCGCGCCGGCGCCCATCGCCTCGTAGACCGACGACGTGTTCGCGCTGACGCTCGCGGTCACGATCAGGATCGCGCACGGGGCACGCGCCATGATCTGCCGCGTCGCGGCCACGCCGTCGAGCTTCGGCATCACGAGATCCATCAGCACGAGGTCGGGCGGATGCGCGACGCAGAAATCCACGGCCTCGTCGCCGTCGGTCGCCACCCACAGCACGCGGTGATCGGTACGCAGCGCGATCACGCGGCGCAGCGCCTCGACGGCAAGCGGCAGATCGTTGACGATGCCGATGTTCATCCGCGCGCATCCCCGATCAAGTCATGCACCGCATCGAGCAGCGCTTCGTCGTGGAAACTGCTCTTCGCGAGGTAGTAGTCGGCGCCGGCATCGAGCCCGCGCCGGCGATCCTCGTCGCGATCCTTGTACGACACGATCATCACCGGCAAGCGCCTGAGCATCGGATCGTTCTTGATCAGCGTGACGAGTTCGATCCCGTCCATGCGCGGCATGTCGACGTCGGTGACGACCAGGTCGAACGCGTCGCTGCGCACCGCGTTCCAGCCGTCCATCCCGTCGACAGCGACGGTCACGTCGTAGCCGCGCTTTTCCAGCAACTTGCGTTCGAGCTCGCGCACCGTCAGCGAATCGTCGACGACGAGCACGCGGCGGCGCCGGTCGGCACGCGCGAGCTGCGGATCGCGCGTGAGCTTCGCGAGCTGGCCGCCGCGCACGAGCTTGTCGACGGAGCGGATCAGGTCCTCTACATCGACGATCAGCACCGGGTCGCCGTTCTCGAGCAACGCACCGGCCGCGATGTTCTGGATCTTGTTCAGGCGGCTGTCGAGCGGCTGCACGACGAGCATCCGCTCGCCGAGGAAGCGGTCGACGGCGACGCCGTACAGCTCGGGCTCGCCGCCGACGACCACGACCGCCGTGCTCGTGCGCGCGGCGTCGGGCTCGCCGGCATCGAGCAGCTGATGCGCGGCGACGAGGCCCGCACGCCGGCCGTCGAACGGAAAATGCGGCTGGCCTTCGAGCACGTCGATGTCGTCATGCGAGAGTTCGAGCGTGCGGCGCACGTGCGCGAGCGGGAACGCGTACGGCTCGCCGCCGACCTCGACCAGCAGGCTGCGGATCACCGACAGCGTGAGCGGCAGTTGCAGCACGAAGCGCATGCCCGCACCGGGCTCGTTGAAGATGCGCACCGCGCCGCGCACGCCGCGCACCATCTCCTGCACCGCGTCGAGGCCGACGCCGCGCCCCGACACGTCGGTCACGGCGTCGCGCATCGAGAAGCCCGGCAGCAGCAGGAATTCGAGCAGCTCGGGATCGGACAGCCGCGCGGCCGTCTCGTCGTCGGTCAGGCGCTGGCGCACGACCGCCGCGCGCAGCGCGTCCATGTCGACGCCCGGCCCGTCGTCGATCACGCTGACGAGCAGCGAGCCGGCGCTGTGACGCGCCTCCAGCGTCACGCTCGCCTCGTCCGGCTTGCCGCGCGCGCGGCGCGCGTCGGGCGATTCGACGCCGTGATCGATCGCGTTGCGCAGCAGATGGCCGAGCGGCGCGTCGAGCAGGTCGAGGATGTCGCGGTCGACCTGCGTGCCTTCGCCGACGATCGAGAAGCGCACCTGCTTGCCGAGCGAGCGCGCGAGATCGCGGACGATGCGCGGATACGCACGCGTCGCGTCGCCGAACGGCCGCATCCGGCACTGCAGTGCCTCGTCGTACAGCTGCTCCGCGATATGCGTGCTGCGGCGCTCGAAACGGTCGAACTCGTCCATGCGCTCGGCGAGCGAACGCTGCAGGTCGTTGAGCATGTGCCGCACTTCGTTCATCGACGCGAGCACGCCCGCATCGAGATCGTCGGCGAACCGTTCGTATAACAGATCGAGCGAGCGGGCCGCGTCGCGCTGCGCGCGCTTCACGCGCAGCATCGATTCCGCGAACGGCTTGAGCCAGCGCGATTCGACGAGCGACTCGCCGGACAGGCTCAGCAGCCGGTTCAGCGTATCGGCCCGCACGCGGCGCATCGCACCCGCGCCAGCCGCGCGGCCAGCCGGGACCGGATCGGGCACGGCCGCCGACACGGCGAGCGGCGGCACTGCGGCACTGGCCCCTACGGGCTCGTTCGCGGCACCGTCGTGTTCGCGAAACGGCGCGACGGACGGCAGCGCCGGCGGCGGCGCGAAGGCCGGTGCCGGCATCGCGGGCATGCCGTCGGCCCCCGTCAGCGCCAGCGCAAACGCGTCGATCTCCGCCGACGACACGGGCGGCGCCTGCGGATCGGCGACGCGCACCAGCAGGTCGACGCCGGCAAGCAGCACGTCGACATGCGTAGCCGTCAGCGCGATCGTGCCGGCCTGCGCCGCGACGAAGCATTCTTCCATCCGCCCCGCGATGTCGACGCCGAGCGGCACGCCGACGATGCGTGCGGCACCCTTCAGCGAATGCGCGGCGCGCATGCATGCCTCGAGCGCGACGGAGTCGGGTTCGCCCGATTCGAGCGCGAGCAGGCATTCGGACAGCGACTGGGTCTGCGTGCGCGTCTCCTCGCGATACAGCTCGAGCAGCGACAGGTGGCTCAGATCGTCATCGCCGCTCATCGCATGCTCCGTGTGACGGCGTCGAACAGCCGATCGTCGTCGAGCAGCCCCACCGACTTGCCGCGCCACGACAGCACGCCGCGCGACACGCCGGCGCTTGCACGCCCGACCGTCGCCGGCACGGGTACCCATTCGGATGCGCCGAAGCGCAGCACGCCCTCGACTTCGTCGACCGGGAACACCACCGGATCGCCCTGGTGCGCGGCAACCAGCAGCCGCGTGAACCGGCCGTCCGCGCCGGCATGGCCGACGTTGCCCGCTTCGAGTCCGAGCAGCGCGCCGATCGAGATCGCGATGCGCAGCGTGCCGCGAATGTTGACCACGCCGCGCACGGCCGAATGGCGGCGATGCGGTAGCGAATGGATCGGACGCGTGCCGGCGATCTCACGCAGCACGCCGATCGGCAGCGCGAGCCATTCGTCGGCGACGCGAAACGCCAGCGCCGCCTGACGCGTATCGTCGCCGCCGTGCGCGCGGGTCGCGTCGAACGCGCTGATCCGCTGCGTGGCGTCGGCCATCTCGGCGACGCCGAGCGGGCGTTCGAGCAGTTTTGCCGCGTGATACGCATAGACCGGGCAATTCAGGCAGCGCAGGCAGTCGGCCAGCCGCTCGCACGAGCGGTCGCCGCGCGTGCCGATCCGGTTCCAGCAATCGTCGACGCCGATCGTCGTGTCGTCAGCGACAACGGCGTCGCGGTTCATTCGTTCCTCGGTCATCCCGATGTCGGCTCCCAACCCGTACTCTCATTATCCGGCCGAGCGCCGCGCACGCTCGAGCAGCCATTGCGCGCCGGCACCATCGCCGCCGACGTCGAGCAAGGTTGCGAGATGCGTCAGCGCCTCGTGGTGCGTCGGCCGCAGATACAGCGCCTTGCGGTAGAAATCGCCCGCTTCCGCGACCCGCCCGCGCGCATCCGCGATCAGTCCGTTCAGGTAGAACGCGTCCGCGTGCGGCCCGGCGTGCGCGGAGAACTGCGCGAGCACGCGCTCGGCCTCGTCGAATGCACCAGCGTTGGCCAGCGCCTGCGCTTCCTCG
The DNA here is from genome assembly GCF_056930375.1 of Burkholderia sp. 10_S31. Taxonomy (NCBI): domain Bacteria; kingdom Pseudomonadati; phylum Pseudomonadota; class Betaproteobacteria; order Burkholderiales; family Burkholderiaceae; genus Burkholderia; species Burkholderia sp. 10_S31. The sequence goes on along the minus strand of NZ_JBXOWK010000001.1, from coordinate 1,028,631 downwards.
AGCGTCGGCGCGTCGGCGGCGGCGAGCGGTGCCTGCGTCGCGTGGGTCGCGTGGGTCGCGTGGGCTGCTTGGGCTGCTTGGGCTGCTTGGGCTGCTTGGGTCGCATTGGCCAGCGAGTCTGCGCGCATGTCGGCCGTCGGCTCGAACGCCGTCGGGCGCTCGTCCGGCGCGAGCGGCGCCGGCGAAGACGCGGTACCGCCCCATGTCGACGGCGCGACGGCCACCAGCGGGCGCGCCGCGGCCGGCGGTGCCACCGTGAAGCGCTCCGCGCGCCGGTACGGCGCGGCCGCGGGCATCGGCGCCGCATGCCGCGCCGCGTAACCGTTCATCGCCGCGTCCACCGCCGCACCGCCATGCATGCGATGAAACGCAAACGCCAGCGGCACGCGCGCCGAGCGCATCCCGTGCCGCATCGCGACACCCGTTTCGGCCGGACCGACGAACAGCATCCCGTCGTCGGCGAGCCAGCTTTCGAGCGTGCCGATCACGCGATCCTGCGCGTCGCGGCCGAAATAGATCAGCACGTTGCGGCAGAACACGAAATCGTAGCGGATGCCCGTAGCGGCGCCCGGTTCGACCAGGTTCGCCTGGCGAAACTGCACGCATTCGCGCACGCGCTCGTCGAGCAGCCAGCCGTCGGCGGCCGGCGTGAAGTAGCGGGTGCGGAACTCGGTCGCCGTGCCGCGAAATGCGTTGCGCCCGTAGCAGCCGAGCCGCGCGTGCTCGATCGCGCGTACGCTCAGGTCGATCGCATCGATCGTGAAGCTGGCCGGATCGAGCCCGGCGTCGAGCAGCGCCATCGCCGCCGAATACGGCTCCTCGCCGGTCGAGCACGGTGCGCTCAGCACGCGGATCACGCGCCCGGGCGTCGCGGCCAGCCGCTCGGCCGCGAGCCGCGCGAGCGTCGCGAAGGCCTCGCGATCGCGGAAGAACCACGTCTCCGGCACGACGAACAGTTCGATCAGCGCGCGCCGTTCGTCGGCCGACGCGTTGAGCTGCTGCCAGTATGCGTCGAGCGCTTCCGGCGTGACGGGCGGCCGCGCCGCCGACGGCAGCCGCTCGCCGTCGCCGTGCAGCGCATGCACGCGCTCCGTCAGCGCGCGGCTCAGGAAATCGTTGCCGAGCGAATCGGGGTCGATGCCGGTCTCGCGCAGCAGCCAGCCGCGAAATCGCGAATCGGACGCTTTCATGCGGACTCCCCTCCGTGGCCCGGCTGGCCGTCGAACAGATACAGGCGCGCAACGTCGTCGATCAGGTCCGATACCGAGACCTGCTGCACGATCCCGTCGGGCGTGTTCGCGACGCGCCCGAGCCAGCGCGTGCGCGCGGTCGACACGCCGCTGGCATGGAACGCCGTGCGATCGATCCGCAGCGTCTGCGTCGCGCGCTCGACGATCAGGCCGATCACACGCTCGCGGTCGAGCTGCTCGACGCGGTAGCGAACCATCACGAGCCGCGTCGAACGCAGCGCATGCGCGCGCCGCCCGAGCGCCAGCATCGGCACGTCGATCACGGGCACCGGCTGACCGCCGCGCATCAGCAGCCCGGCGATCCATTCGGGCGCACCGGGCACGGCCTTGGCGGTCGCGAGCGGCAACACCTCGTCGATGTCGGCCGCGTCGAGCGCATAGCGCTCGCCGTCGAGCTCGAACATCAGGAACAGCGCATGCGCGCAGCCGTGCGATTCGGCGCGCGTCACGCGTCGACCTTGAAGCGCGACACGCTGGTGCGCAACTGGTTCGCGACGAGCGTCAGGTCGTCGATCGCCTGCGACGACTGGCGCAGCGATTCGGCCGTCTGCTGCGCGGCTTCCGACAGCTGCGACAGCGCCTGCGTGATCTGCTCGGCACCGTTCGCCTGCGTCTGCATCCCTTCGTTGACCATCTGGAAGCGCGGCGCGAGCGTCTGCACCTCGGCGATGATCTGCGACAGCTGGCCGCCGACCTGCTGCACGTCGAGCATCCCGCGGCGCACTTCCTCGGAGAACTTGTCCATCCCCATCACGCCCGCCGACACGGCCGACTGGATCTCCTTCACCGTCTGCTCGATGTCGTAGGTCGCGACCGCCGTCTGGTCGGCGAGGCGGCGGATCTCGGTCGCGACGACCGCGAAGCCGCGGCCGTACTCGCCGGCCTTCTCGGCCTCGATCGCCGCATTCAGCGACAGCAGGTTGGTCTGGTCGGCCACCTTGGTGATCGTCGCGACGACCTGGTTGATGTTCAGCGCCTTCTCGTTGAGGATCGCGAGCTTCGCGTTCACCGAGCCGGCCGCGTCCATCACGCTGCGCATCGTCTCGCCCATCCGCGTGAGCCCGCCCTGGCTCACGCCCGCGAGCGTCGCCGACTGCTCGGCCACGCCGGCCACCTCGTTCATCGTGCGCAGCAGGTCGCGCGACGTCGCGAAGATCTCGCGCGACGTCGCACCGATCTCGGTCGTCGTCGCCGCGGTTTCGTTGGCGGTCGCCTGCTGCTCGCGCGACGTCGCCGCGATTTCGGCCACCGACGTCGTCACCTGCAGCGACGACTGCTGCGCGCGCGAGACGAGCTCGGTCAGTTCGTCGGCCATCCGGTTGAAGCCCGTTTCGAGCGTGCCGAATTCGTCGCGGCGACGCAGGTCGAGGCGGCGCGTCAGGTTGCCGGTGCGCATCACGTCGTGCACTTCCACGAGCCGCGCCATCGGCACGGTAACGGAACGGTACAGCCCGTAGCCCAGCCCGAGCGCGGACAGCAGCACGATCGCCAGCGCAGTTGCGAGGACGACCTCGGTGTCCTGCACGGATTCGCGGATCAGCTTCGCGGATTGGTCGGCGAACTTGCGGTTCTCCTGCACCAGGATATTCGCGTTGCGCACGACCTCGGCCCACGACGGCTGCAGCTTCGCATAAGCGGCGATGGCCTCTTCGCGCGACACGTGGCTCTTCTGCACCGCCTCGTTCAGCAGCGGCAGGTAGCGGTCGAAGGAGCCGCGGAACGTCGCGAAGCGCTGGCGATCGTCATCGCGGAACGTCGTGTTCTGGTAGTCGAGCGACAACGACTCGACTTCCTTGAGCGCCTCGGCGATCTTCGCGAAATCGCGCTGCACGAGCTCGGGATCGGTATCGACGAAGGTCGCCTGCTGCAGCTGCGTGAACGATTCGTTGATCGCCCCGCGCAGCGACGCCGCGAGATAGACGCCGGGCAGCGAGTCGCGTTCGATGCTGACCGCTTCGGCGTTGATCGCACGCAAACGCTGGTAGGACACGCCGGCGGTCACCAGCATCAGCACGAACAACACACCGAAGCTGAGCAGGATGCGGTTGCCGAGCGTCAGCCGGCCAGCGCCGATCGTCGGATGCAGGCTTTCATTGGTCGCGCGGGGCGTCACGGTGGCCATGTTCGTTATGGGCTTTCTAAAGTCAGCGTTGAAAAAAAACCGCGCCCGCCTGCGCGCCGCACGGCGCGCCACGAGCGCATCGGAGTCTGCGGGCGGCACGGCACCGGCGGGCCGCGCCGCGAAATCATCGCTCCGCCTGTGCCGGCAGCACAAGCGCAACCATGAAGCCGCGCGCCGTATTGCGCATCAGGATCTGGCCGCGATGCCGCGCGGCCGTCGCACGGACGAACGCAAGCCCGAGGCCGAAGCCGCTGCGTGCCGCGCCGTGCGCGGATTCGAGCCGCACGAACGACTCGGTCGCGGCCGTGCGCTGCTCGGGCGCGATGCCATTGCCGGCATCCTCGACGCCGATCAGCCACGCACCGCCGTCGTCGCTCAGCGTGCAGTGCACGTCCGTGCCGGGCGGACCGTATTTCAGCGCGTTGTCGATCAGGTTCACGACCGCGCGCGTGAGCATCAAGCGGTCGCCCATCGTCACGCACTCGGCGTCGGGCACGTGGGCCACGACCCGGCTGCCGAATCCAGCCGCCTTCTCCCACAGCTGATCGACGGCGTCGAGCACGATCTCGTTGAGACTCAGGACCTCGTGCGCGCGGCGCTCCGAGCGTGCGCGAGTCAGGTGGATGAAGCCGTCGGCGAGCGCGAGCGCGCGCCGGGCGTGGCCGGCAATGCGCTCCATGATCGGCGGCATGTCGCCGTGCTCGCTCCGGTAGACCTCGAGCAGCGCGAGAATCGACGTCTGCGGCGAGCGCATGTCGTGCGACAGGAAATCCAGCGCTTCGTCGCGCTGCCGCGACATCAGGTACGAATTCGAGTGATAGCGGATGCGCGCGGTCAGCTCCATCGCGTCCGGGAGCTTCACGAGATAGTCGTTCGCGCCGGCGATGAACGCCTCGCGCTTGACGATCGGCTCCTCCTTCGCCGACAGCACGATGATCGGCACGCGTGCGGTATCGGCGTGGGCGCGCCACGCGCGGACGAGGTCGAGGCCGTCGATGTCCGGCATCACGAGATCCTGCAGGATGACCGTCGGCTTCACGTCGCGCGCGACCGCCATCGCCCGGTGTGCGTCGGTGCACACATGCAGATCGATATCGTGCTCGCCGCGCAGCGCGCGGCGGATCACCTCGCCGACGAACGGCTGATCGTCAACGAGCAGAACCGATAGCCCCGACTCGAGACAATCCGGCGCATTTTCACCGCTCGATTCTTTCATAAATACCGTTTCAAACGCCAAATCTCCAATTGATTCTTTCATGGGAGTTGTTTATCCGACTTGGACGCTATCTTAATTTAGCGGTTGAGAAATCCGCCTATTGTTGCCGATCTGGCCTATCAGCATTGCCTCACGGGGATCCGAGCGTCGATTTTCCCCGACGACGGTCGCATTACCTCCGCGTGCTTTCTCTCAATAAAGATAACTGGCTGATTCTAAATTAAATTAGAACACAGCATCTATCTCCTTCCGGTTTAGTTTTGCCAAATAGGGTGAAAGAGCGGGATTCAGATAAATCTGATCATTTCCGGAAGCGAAAGACGAGAACGTTTGCGAAGTCGGCGCCGCGAGGTTTGCATGCGCTGCAAGTCTCGCGCGTCGAACGTATCGGGGCCGGATTCCGACGCGGTGGAATCGGAGGGACGGAGGGGGGAAATAGCGCGCCGCGACCGAATCGGCCGCGACGCGAATGCACGGGATGCAGCCGGCCGGAACCGGCAAGCACGGCAGCGACGGCCGTGCGCGCAGGCCGGCCCGCGCGGCCGGTTATCCGCGTGCGTGCTGCGCGGACACTTCCTGCAGGTCGAGATCGCGCTCGAGCATATGCAGCATCTCGTCGTGGATGCGACCCGAACGATGCAGGCGCAACAATTCCACACGTCCTGCCTTGATCGCGGCCAGCACGACGTCGTAGTGCGCGGTGCGGACCTCCGCCGGATACGCAGGCGCGTTCTTCGCCCGCTCGGTCAGCTCCGCGCGATACGTGTATTGCTCCAGCAGGCGCGGGTGAATCACGTTGCCGCGCTCGTCGCGCACCAGCGGCTGGATCGCCGCGAGCTGCGCCGCCTCGATATGCGCCCACGCCATCGGCTCGGTCAGGTGATTCGCGGCGCGCTCCTCCTGCTGCGGCAGGCGCAGCAGCCGGATCAGCGGCCCGATGGTCGTGCCCTGCAGCAGCACGGTGACGAGGATCACCGCGAACGACGCGACCAGGATCACGTCGCGGCCCGGCATCGCCTCCGGCAACGACAGCGCGATCGCCAGCGTCACGACCCCGCGCATCCCGGCCCAGCTCATGATCGTCGCGGCCTTCCAGTCGGGCGGAATACCGCGCCCGACGATCCCGCGCACCGGCACCTTCAGCACCTCGACCGCATAGACCCACACGAAACGCGACACGATCACCGCCGCCAGCACCGCGAGTACCGGCGGCACCATCGTGGCGAGCACCTGCTCGAAGCCGCCGAGCCGGTGTATCGCGCCGCGCAGCGACAGCCCGATCAGCACGAACACCATCGCCTCGAGCAGGAACACGATGACCTGCCAGAACGCGGTGCCACGCGTGCGCACGGCCGCCGAAAACACCTCGTGCTGATGCCAGCCGACGATCATGCCGGCCGTCACCGTCGAGATCACGCCCGACACCTCGACCATCTCGCCCGCGATGTACGCGATCCAGCCTGCGATCACCGCGACGGTAATCACCAGATAGTCGTCGTCGAGCAGTTTCAGGAACCACACGACGAGCTTGCCGACCAGGAAACCGACCACGACGCCGCCGAGCCCGAGTTCCGCGAAGCGCACGACCGCGTGCTCGAGGCTGAACGCGCCCGTCAGCGCGGCGGCGACCGCGAAGCGAAACAGCACCAGGCCGGCCGCGTCGTTCAGCAGGCTTTCCCCTTCGAGCAGCACCATCAGCCGACGCGGCAGCGCGACGCGTTCGAGCACCGCCTTCGCGGCCACCGCGTCGGGCGGCGACACGATCGCGCCGAGCGCGAAGCATGCGGCCCACGGCAGCGACGGCACGACCCAGTGCACGGCGAAGCCGACCGCGAACGTCGTAAACACCACCGCGCCGATCGCGAGCATCAGGATGCCGCCGACGTTGTGCTTGAACTCCTCCCACACGGAGAAATACGCGCCGTCCATCAGCGGCGGCGGCAGGAACACGAGCAGCACGAGTTCCGGATCGAGGTTGATCGGCGGCAGGCCGGGAATGAACGCGATGCCGATGCCGCCGATCAGCAGCGCGGCCGCGGGCGGCAACCGCAACCGCTTGGCGATGCATTCGAGCGCGACGATCGCGAGGAATGACAACAGAACCAGCTTGAATGCCGAGACGGGGGACATGAATCGACCTCGTGAAGAATGAATGCGCACGCCAACCGGTGTCGTACCCCGGTTGGCCATTTCGCGCGATTACATCACGATGCGACGCTTGCAGTCGAGCGCGTTCGGCAGGCGCGGCGCACGGTTTCGCCTCGATCGCGCACGGCGGGAAGTCGCCGTGCCCGTCGGCGTGCGCCGAAACGAAAACGGCACGCGGGCCGGCGCGATCGCCCGCCCGCGTGCCATCATGCCGCCTGAGATCGCGCTAGCGGCGCCGCACGACCATCAGCCGCGGCTCGGTCATGTCCTCGATCGCGTAGCGGATCCCTTCGCGGCCGAGCCCCGAATCCTTCACGCCGCCGTACGGCATGTTGTCGACGCGGAACGACGGCACGTCGTTGATCACAACGCCGCCCACCTCCAGCTCGTCCCACGCACGCTGCGCATGCGCGAGCGAATCGGTGAACACGCCGGCCTGCAGCCCGAAGTCGCTGTCGTTCACGCGCGCGAGCGCGTCGTCGAAGCGGTCGAACTTCTCGAGGATCGCGACCGGGCCGAATGCCTCCTTGCGGTACAGGTCCTGCTCGCGGCCGACGTTTTCCAGCAGCGTCGCCTCGAACATCGCGCCGTCGACCTTGCCGCCCGCAACGATCTTCGCGCCCGCCGCGACGGCCGCATCCATCCAGCCGGACAACCGGCGCGATTCGGATTCGGAGATCATCGGGCCGACGAATGTCGACGGATCCTTCGGATCACCCATCTTCAGCGACCGCGTCTTCGCGATCAGCTTGTCGCGCAGCGCGTCGTACAGATCCGCATGCACGAGGATCCGCTGCACGCCGATACAGCTCTGGCCGGACTGGTAATACGCGCCGAACGCGAGACGATCGACCACGTAGTCGAGCTGGTCGCGCTGATCCGCGTCGACGATCGCCGCCGCGTTGCCGCCGAGCTCCAGCACGACCTTCTTCTTGCCGGCCTTCTCCTTCAGCGCCCAGCCCACGGCTGGCGAGCCCGTGAACGACAGCAGCTTGAAGCGCTCGTCGGTCGTGAACAGATCGGCGCCGTCGCGATGCGCGGGCAGCACCGAGAACGCGCCCTTCGGCAGGTCGGTTTCCGCGAGCACCTCGCCGATGATCAGCGCGCCGATCGGCGTGCGGCTCGCGGGCTTCAGCACGAACGGACAGCCCGCGGCCAGCGCGGGCGCGACCTTGTGCGCGGCGAGGTTCAGCGGGAAGTTGAACGGCGAGATGAACGAGCACGGGCCTATCGGCACGCGCCGCGTATAGCCGGTATAGCCTTGCGCGCGCGCCGAGATCTCGAGGTTGATCACTTCGCCGTCGATGCGCACCGACTCCTCGGACGCGACGCGGAACGTATCGATCAACCGCGTCACTTCGCCCTTCGAATCGTTGATCGGTTTGCCGGCCTCGATGCACAGCGCCTCGGCCAGCTCGTCGAAACGCTCGCGAAAGCGCGCGACGCAGTGGTCGAGCACCGCCTGCCGCTTGTAGGCCGGCAACTCGCGCATCGGCTTCGCCGCGTCGACCGCCGCGCCGATGGCCGCATCGATCGCCTTCGCGTCGGCGAGCGCGACGCGCGTGGCGACCTTGCCGGTGAACTTGTCGGTCACGTCGAGATCGGTGTTCGCGTAGACGGCTTCGTTGGCCAGGTAGTACGGATAGGTATCCTTCAACATGGAACGCTCCTTCCGGGGAACTGCGGATTCAGAGTTGCGCCGACAGGCGCTTGATTTCGCGGTTGAGCACGCGCTCGTTGTCCGAATAGTCGATCGGCACGTCGATCACGTGCACGCCCGGCGTCGCGAAGCAGTCGCGCAGCAGCGGCTCGAGATCGTCGGCCGATTCGACGCGATGCCCGTGCGCACCGTAGCTCTGCGCATACGACACGAAATCGGGATTCTTCAGCGTCATCGCGAAATCGGGGAAATTCATGTTCTCCTGCTTCCAGCGGATCATCCCGAACGCATCGTCGCGCAGGATCATCACGACGATGTCGAGCTTCAGCCGCACCGCCGTTTCGAGTTCCTGAGAATTCATCATGAAGCCGCCGTCGCCGCACACGGCGATCACCTTGCGCTGCGGATGCACGATCTTCGTCGCGATCGCCGACGGCAGGCCCGCGCCCATCGACGCGAGCGCGTTGTCGAGCAGCAGCGAGTTCGGTTCGTGGGCACGCCAGTAGCGCGCGAACCAGATCTTGTACATCCCGTTGTCGAGACAGACGATCCCGTCGACCGGCAGCGCGTTGTACAGGTCGTTCACGATCCGCACCGGATACATCGGGAAGCGCGGGTCGTGCTGGCCCTTCTGCAGATGCGCGTCGAAATGCTCCTTGATCATCGCGAAGCGCTCGAAATCCCAGTGCGGCTGCGGCGTCACCGCTTCCTTCATCTGCCACACCGCGTTCGCGATGTCGCCGACCACCTCGATCTGAGGGAAATAGACGGGATCGACCTGCGCGCCGAGGAAGTTCACGTGGATCACGGTCTTGTCGTCCGCGCGCATGAAGAACGGCGGCTTCTCGATCACGTCGTGCCCGACGTTGATGATGCAGTCGGCATGCTCGATCGCACGGTGCACGAAGTCGCCGTCGGACAGCGTCGCGTTGCCGAGCCACAGCGGATGCGTCTCGTCGATCACGCCCTTGCCCATCTGCGTCGTGAAGAACGGGATGCCCGTCTTGTCGACGAATTCGAGCAGCATCTTGCAGGTCGTCTTGCGGTTGCCACCCGCACCGATCATCAGCAGCGGATGACGCGCGGCCTGGATCGCGTCGATCGCATGCGCGACCGCCTTCTCCTCGGCCACCGGCCGCCGGCTGTAGCTGCGCGGGATCGGCTTGCCGTCGCCCTCCTCGTGCGCGATGTCCTCCGGCAACTCGAGGTGCGCGGCGCCCGGGCGCTCTTCTTCCGCGCGGCGAAACGCCTCGCGCACCGCCGACGGGATGTTGCCGATCGACACGATCTGCCGCGTGAACTTCGTGAGCGGCTGCATCATGTCGACGACGTCGACGATCTGGAAGTGGCCCTGCTTGCTGGACTTGATCGGCTTCTGCCCGGTGATCATCAGCATCGGCATGCCGCCGAGCTGCGCATACGCGGCGGCCGTCACGAAGTTGGTCGCGCCCGGCCCGAGCGTCGCGAGACACACGCCGGTTCGGCCCGTCAGGCGGCCGTAGGTGGCGGCCATGAACCCGGCCGCCTGCTCATGCCGGGTCAGCACGAGCTTGATCTTCGATCGCCGCAGCGATTCGAGCAGATCGAGGTTTTCCTCGCCGGGAATGCCGAACACATACTCGACGCCTTCGGCTTCCAGCGCCTTCACGAACAGATCCGATGCTTTCATGGGGACTCTCGGTTGATGCCGCCTGCCCGGCTTACGAGCGCGCGACGTTCAGAACGCGCGCCGGCCTACGGCACGCGGACGCTTTACCTACTGGACACTGACCACGGCACTGCCCGCCACGCGATGCGTGGCGGTGCCCCCTGATGCAGGAGGACAAACGGATCCGCCCACGCGCGGCAAGCGCGCGCGGACGGCAAGGACGTTTTTGATTGTAGACGGATTCGCGCGATCCCGAGTTCGACCGAATGGCCGGGCCCGGCCTCGCGACAGGATCGGCCTGACGGCCAATTCAACGTCAAACGGCGCGCGCGGCCCTACTGTGGCGGCTACCGAATGCCACTCATCGAATCTGTGAACCATGGTTGACATACTGCAATCCGTGCCCTACAGTGCGCCTACGTACAGTATCCGGACCACCGACGTCTTCGACGCGTGGTTTGCCGGCCTGCCGGATCGCGTCGCCCGGCGGCGCATCCAGGCGCGCATCGACCGCCTGTCGATGGGCAATCCGGGCGACTGGAAATCCGCCGGCTCCCCCGTCGTCGAAATGCGTATCGACCACGGGCCCGGCTATCGCGTCTATTACGTCAGGCGCGCAACGATATGGGTGATCCTGCTCTGCGGCGGCGACAAGTCGACGCAACAGGCGGACATCCGCGCCGCGCACGCGATGCTCGAGCGGCTCGACCTGGAGTGACCGATGGACAAGATCAAGACCCGGCCATGGGATTCGGCCGAACACCTGAAAACCGACGACGACATGGCCGACTACTTCGAGGCCTGTCTGCAGGAAGCCGGCGACGACCCGACCTTCATCGCACATGCGCTCGGGATGATCGCCCGCGCGCGCGGCATGTCGCAGGTCGCGCGCGACGCGGGCCTGTCGCGCGAAGGGCTGTACAAGGCGTTGTCGCACGACGGCAATCCGAGCTTCGCCACGATCCTGAAAGTGATCAAGGCGCTCGGCCTGCAACTGCACGGCGCGAAGGCGCACGCGTAATTCGGCGGCGCGCGGCGGCGCACCCGCCATCCGCGCGAGGGCCGCGGCCGCGTCAATGCAGCCATCCGCCCGCCCAGCGCGGCACCAGCGACACCAGATACAGCCCGAGCCCGATCAGCCCGCCGACCAGCGTGCCGTTGATGCGGATGTACTGCAGGTCCTTGCCGATGTTCAGCTCGATCTGCCGCGACATGTCGCGCGCATCCCAGTTGCGCACCGTGTCGCGAATGTGACGCATCAGGAAATCCGCGAAATCCGGCGCCATCTCGTGCACGGCCCTCTCGATATGCTCGTTCAGCGACGCGCGCAGTGCCGGGCTTTCCGAGAGCCGCGCGCCAAGCCAGCCGCCGAGCGTCGCGGCCTGCCGGTGCAGCGCCGAATCCGGGCGCGCGAGATCGGCCTTCAGCCACGCACGCAACTGGCCCCACAGATCGCGCACATAGTCGTTGAACGCGTCGCCGTCGCGGATGTAGCGCTTGATCTCGTCGCCCTTCGCGATGAATGCCGGATCATGCTTCAATCGTTCGGTCAGCCGCACGACCGTGCGGTCGAAGCGCTGCCGCAGCTCGTGTTCGGGATCGGCCGCCACGCCCTCGAGCACGCGGCTCACCGCGCTCGCCAGCATGCGCGCACCGTTCTCGCCGAACCACTGCGTCGGCATGATCTTCTCGACCTTCGGATATTGCGTCTTCAGCCATTCGACGATGAAGCCGGCGATCACCTCGCGGTTCTCCTCCTTGTCGAGCACGTCGACCACCTGCTCGATCGCATCGTCGAGCAGCGTCTGGTGCCGGCCGTCCTTCGTCAGCGTGTCGAGGATCGCGCCGGCCGATTGCGACAGGTCGATCCGGTCGATCACCGCGCGGAACGCATCGTGGACGAACGACTGGATCCGCGCATCGTCGGTCATGTCGAGCGCGAAGCTCATCAGCTTCGTCACGTAGCCGCCGAGCGCGTCGGTGTTCGCCGGTTCGCCGAGCCATGCACCGAGCTTCTGCGCAGGGTCGTGCTGGCGAATCTGCGCGGCGAGCGCGTCGGGGCCGAGGAATTTCTCGCGCACGAACACCGCGAGGTTGTCGGCGATCTTGTCCTTGCTCTTCGGGATGATCTCGGTATGGCGCGACACGAACGAAATCGGCACGCGTCGGAACAGCGCGACGACCGCGAACCAGTCGGCAAGCGCGCCGACCATCGCGGCCTCGGCCACCGCCTTGAAACCATCGACCCACGGGCCGCGCGGCAGCAGGATCGTCGTGACGAACACCGCGACGGCGGCCAGCAGCAGCCATAGCGCGCGGCGCTTGCTGCGCTTCAGTTCGAGGGCTTTGTCTGGCGTCATGGGCGACCGGTGAAACGGCAATGCCGCTAATATGCACCGAACGCCTGCCCGCGACAAACCCGCACGCATTGCGCGAGCCGGGAATGTCGCGCGGCACGGGGTTGCTTCCACTTCCGGCCATTCGCCGCCAGGCGCCGGCGCGAACACGGCCACGCGGGCCGCGTTCGCGCGCTGCGTCAGAGGAACGTCTTCAGGTTCACCGCCGGATCGGCGAGTTTCACCGGATCGGGTACAGCCCCCGCCGCGATCAGCCGCCGCGACGCACCGATGTCGCGCCCGAGGTTCACCGCGGCCACCGCCACGATCTTCCCGTCGTCGTCCAGCCCGAACACCGTGAACGGCCCGCCCGCCGGATCGCCGCGCACGACGGTCGCCCGCTCGCTGCCGAACAGCCCGAGCATCTGCAGGTTGCAGTCGTACTGATCGGACCACAGCCACGGCAGTTCGGCATAGGTTTCGTCCGCGCCGAGCAGGTTCGCGGCCGCGACGGCCGGCTGGTTTTCCGCGACCTGCCACGACTCGATCCGCACGTGACGCCCGAGCAGCGGATTGAAGTGCATCGTCACCTCGCCCGCCGCGAAGATCGCGCGATCGGCCGTGCGGCAACCCGCATCGACACGGATCCCGTTGTCGACCTCGAGGCCGGCTGCCTGCGCGAGTTCGACGTTGGGTACGACGCCGATCCCGACCACGACGATATCGGCCGGCACGTCGCCGCGATCGGTCTCGACGATCGCGCCACCGCCCGGAGCACGGCGAATCGCGCGCGGCAGCGTCGTCATCTGAAAGTTCACGCCGCGCGCGTCATGCAGTTGCCGCGCATGGGCGCCGACGACTTCCGGCAGCGCACGCTGCAGCAAACGCGCCGCCGGGTCGATCACCGTCACGTCGCAGCCGACCTGGCGCGCCGCAGCCGCCACTTCCAGACCGATGAAGCCGCCGCCGAGCACCGCCACGCGACGCCCCGGCGCGAGCCGCGCCCGCAACGCTCGCGCATCGGCCACGGTGCGCACGTAGTGCGGAACCACGCCTTCGTCGACCGGACCGCCGAATGCACGCACCCGCGACCCCGTCGCGAGCACGAGCCGTGCGTACGGCAATGTCGCGCCGTCGTCGAGCCGCACACGCTGCGCATCGCGTTCGATCGCATCGACCCGCGTGCCGAGCCGCAGCTCGATGCGCTGCGCGTCGTACCATGCGGCATCGCGCACGAACGCGCGCTGCTCACCGCCGTCGCTCAGCAGCGCGTCCTTCGACAGCGCGGGCCGGTCGTACGGCAGCTCGCGCTCCGCGCCGATCATCACGATGCGCGCATCGGCGTTACCCGCGCGCAACGCCTCGGCCGTGCGCCGCGCTGCGTGGCCGGCGCCGACGATCACGAACGGGTCAGTCGACATTGACTTCCACCTGCCCGTCGACGATCCGGATCGGATAAGTCCGCACCGGCTCGGTAATCGGCGCGCACTTCGGCGCACCCGTGCGAATGTCGATCAACCCCTGATGCAGCGGGCACTCGACGCAGCCGTCTTCCACATAGCCTTCGGACAGGCGTGCGTGGCCATGCGAACAGAGGTCGTGCATCGCGAACAGTTCGTCGCCGATCCGGAACACCGCGATCGGCTTCTGGCCGGCGACGCGCGCCACCGGTTCGTCTTCGGAGAATTCGTCGAATGCGCCGAGCGGATGCCACTCGGCCAGCGTTGCTTCGGTCATGTCGGTTCCTTGCTTCCGTATCAGATCGGCGTCGCGAGCAGCGTCTGCACGCGCGACGTGTCGTAGATCACGCGCTTGGTCTTGTAGCGCAGCCCCTCCGGCGTGCGCACGACCGTGTCGTAGTACTTGCCGGCCTGGTACACGTTCGATTCGCCGTTGCTGCGCGTCTGCACGACCACGTAGTTGCTCTCGGTGTCGATCTCGCCGTCGCGCTGCGCGACGATCGTGAGACCCGACGTCATGTGCCGGTACGTGTGCTCTTCGAAGATGTTCGCGTGCCGCAGCGATACCACGCGGTCGCGCAGCATCCGCTGGTTCGTGCAGTGGACGATTCCGACCGGCAGCCCGAGATCCGCGTTCTCCTTCGGCACGATCTCGTACGTGCAGTCCTCGGTGAACATCTCCGGCCAGTGTTCGAGCCGGTCGTTGTCGAGGTGGCCGATGTAGCGGTTCTGGAGCATGTAAATCTCGAACCACGTCTTCATGTCTTCCGTCAGGTTTTCCATCATTCCGCGCTCCCGCTTCAATAGCCCATCAGCTTCTGGTAGCCGACCCAGAACTTGCGGATCAGGCTTTCGGTGATCACCGTGTCCTGCTGGTCCGGATTGCCGCGCGACATCTCGATCACCGACGTCGCATCGGCGTCGCGCACCGTGCCGCGCTGCACGAGTTCGGTCGCCTCGGTGTCTTCCATCGAGATGTAGCCGGCCGGCCCGACCAGGTTCGCCTGCTTGATGCGCAGCGCGCGCAGTTCGGGCGTGTCGTCCGCGTAGCCGAAGAAGTGGAAGATCAGCTCGAAGTTGTCCGGGCCCTTCGGCAGGATCTGCCGCGCGACCAGCGTGTTGTGGATCTGCTGGATCACGAGCTGCGGGAAGATCGGCTGGATATGGTTCGTGCAGTCCTCGTCGTATTCCGACACGAGATCGAGGATCGACTCGTCTTCCAGATGGAAGCCCTCGTCGAACGAGCGGATGTTCTGCTGCTTGTACGCAGCCGACGTGTCGTCACCCGTCTTCGTCACCGTGATGATGCTGTGCAGCCCGTGGTTCGCATCCGGAATCGAGCGCGCCTTCATCCCGACGCGGAAGATGTTGAAGGTCGTATGGAACAGGTGCAGCATGCTCGCGTGATACGGATCCTTCACGTTCTCCATGTACAGCTTCCAGTTCGACTTCGAATACTGGCGCGTGCAGCCGAGATACTCGATCGGCTTGTGGAAGATCCGGTCGATCCACGGCCGCATCTGCTCGCCGAGATAATCCGGCAGCGGCATCACTTCATCGCTGAAGGTGGCGAACACGAGCCCGCGATAACTGTCGACGCGCAGCTTGCGCAGCCCGTGCTGCTTCGGGTCGAAGTCGGCCGGCATCCCGGTCATCCCCTTCTGGCCGCGCCGGAACGGCACGCCGAGCAGGTTGCCCTCGTTGTCGAAGCTCCACTGGTGGTACACGCACGTGTGCGAACTCGCGTTGCCGCGCGACTTGCGGCAGACTTGTGCGCCGCGGTGCGCGCAGCGGTTCACCCACGCGGACAGCGTGCCGTCCTCGGTGCGCGTGACGACCACCGGCGTGTCGCCGACGAACGTGCTCTTGAAGTCGCCGGCGTTCGGGATTTCCGCTTCCAGCGCGACGAAGTTCCATGTCGGCCCGCGGAAAATGCGTTCCTGCTCGCGATCGTAGACCGCGCGCGAACTGAACACCTTGTACGGTACGCGCGAGCCGTCGTCGTGCGGAAAACGCACATCTGACGCGTCGTCACGCGTGGCGAATACGACGGGCGATTCTGTCTGCTCCATGTCGGACTCCTTGTGGTTCCATTTCGTTGATTGCATGGAGATGATTTTTGAAAAGCTAATATTCGGCGTCTATCCGGAAAGTGCGATTGCGGCGGCGCAATATCCACTTTCGGCGGATTTCTGCGCTAGCATGGCGACACACGCGACCCCGCGCACGATCGCGACCCATTCGTCGGATCGAAGCGCGCGTCCACACCAAGGCCGATGCCCATGTCCCCAACGTCGTTCGAGCCGCATGCGCTGCGCGCGCACCGGCTGTTCGAATCCCGCGATCTCGACGAGACGCGCGAGCGAATCTCGCGCGTGATGCAGCCGCACGCGCTGCTGCCGAGCGGCCGCGTGCAAGGCGCATCGCACATGGATTTCGTGCGGCTCGGCGGGCTCGGCATCGGCACCATTGCATTCGGCGACGCGATGCGCGTGCAGGTCGACGCCGTCGACGGGTATTACCTGCTGATGTTCTGCCTGTCCGGGCAGGCAGAAGTCCACGCGATGGGACGCCGGCTCGGCGTCGACGGGCAGACGGGCGTGCTGTGCGCGCCCGGCGAGCGCTTCGACGCGGTGCTGTCCGCCGACTGCGAGCAGTTCGTGCTGCGCATCGACGCGGCCACCGTCGGCTCGCTGACCGGCGACCCGCGCGCGACGCTCGACCCTGTGCTGCACATCAGCGACGCCGCGCTCGCCGCGTGGCGCCAGCAGTTGATGCTCGTCGCCCGCTCGCCCGAGCTGCTCGAACGCGCGAACGCCAACCCGCGCGTCGCGTCGCAGCTCGAGCACCTGCTGATCGACCTGCTGATCGAAGGCCACCCGCCGTCGGTACTGAGCACACGCCACGATCCGGCGCCCGGCTTCGTGCGGCGCGCGCAGGAGTTCGTCAACGCACACTACGCGCAGCCGCTGCAGCTCGCCGATATCGTCCAGGCCGCCAACGTGCCGGAGCGGACGCTGCGCGACGCCTTCCTGCAGTTCCGCGGGATGAGCCCGATGCAATACCTGCGCGCGACGCGGCTCGAACATGCGCGGGAGTTGCTGCGCGGGTCGGTGTCCGAGCGACGGATCGCCGATATCGCACTCGATTGCGGGTTCACGCACCTCGGGCGCTTCGCGATCGCGTATCGGGAAAAGTTCGGCGAATCACCGTCGGAGACGCTCGACGGCAAGCGGTAGGCGGGGGCCGGCGGGCTGATTCGGCTTGATGCGCCAAAACTGACCGTTAGTTGCAATTGATACGCAAACGATCCCGCCCTTACACCGCCGGCACGATCATCTCCCGCGCGATCGCACAGAACGCGGTCGTCGCGGCGCTTTCGCCGTGCAGCCGGCGACTCATGATGATCGGCGATGTCGCCGTGGGTTCCGGCAGCCGCCGGTAGACGACGCCCTTCACGCGCACGCCCTCCACGCTTTCCGGCACCAGCGACACGCCCACCTGCGCGGCAACGAGCCCGAGCGCCGTCTGCAATTCCCGCACCTCGTGCACGGCCGCCGGCACGAGCGCGCCGTCGCGCAGTGCGGACAGCTGCTGGTCCGCGAAGCTCGGCCGCGGCGTGCTCGGATAGACGATCAGCGTCTCGTTCGCGATGTCCGCGAGCGTCAGCGGCCGGTCCGGATCCGCGAGCGGATGCCCGACCGGCAGCGCCGCGATCAGCTTTTCCTCGATCAGCGCCTCGCGCACGAGCTGGTCGTCGTCGAAACGCAGGCGGCCGAATCCTACGTCGATCCGCCCGCCCTTGAGCGCACCGAGCTGTTCGAGCGTGAACATTTCGATCAGCGACAGCTCGACGTCCGGCTGCGCCTCGCGAAACGCGCGGATCACGTCCGGCAGCGCGCCATAGAGCGTCGACGGCACGAAGCCGATCACGATCCGCTTCGACAGTTGCGCGAGCCGCCGCGTCAGCGGGCCGAGCTCGTCGGCCTGGTCGACGACGCGCTTCGCCTGCGCATAGAACACGCGGCCCGCGTCGGTCAGCTTCAACGGCCGCGCGCCGCGCTCGAACAGCGCCAACCCGACCTCGTCCTCGACCGCCTGGAGCTGGCGGCTCAGCGGCGGCTGCGTCATGTGCAGCCGCTCCGCCGCTCGCGTGATGTTCATTTCTTCCGCGACGGCGATGAAGTACCGGAGCTGGCGCAATTCCATTTCATGCCTCAAAGGTATGGAAGTAGTCGGAAAGAGTGTTGGACGACGCCGGGCGGGAATTCCTACCATGTGCACCAACAGGAGGAATCGCATGATAGCAACTGCCGCCACCATCGAACGCATCGAGACGCTGCTCGTCGACGTGCCGACGATCAGGCCCCACAAACTGTCGGTCGCCACGATGAATTGCCAGACCCTCGTGCTGGTCCGTGTTCGATGCACGGACGGTATTGAAGGGGTCGGCGAAGCGTCCACGATCGGCGGTCTCGCGTATGGCGAGGAGAGCCCCGAGAGCATCAAGGTCAACATCGACACCTACTTCGCGCCGCTGCTGCAAGGCATGGATGCGACGCGTCCGGGCGCCGCGATGGCACGTGCCCGCAAGCTGTTCCAGGGCAACCGGTTCGCGAAGTGCGCGATCGAAACCGCGCTGTTCGACGCGCAGGCGCGCCGCCTCGGCGTGCCGCTGTCCGAGCTGTTCGGCGGCCGAACGACCGATGCGGTCGACGTTGCATGGACGCTCGCGAGCGGCGACACGCAGCGCGACATCGCGGAAGCCGAGGCGATGCTGGAAGCGCGTCGCCATCGCGCCTTCAAGCTGAAGATCGGATCGAACGCCGTCGACGACGACGTCGCGCACGTGATCGCGATCAAGCGCGCGCTCGGCGAGCGCGGCGACGTGCGCGTCGACGTGAACCAGGCATGGACCGAAACCGATGCGATCCGGGCCGGCGCACGACTCGCGGACGCCGGCGTGAGCCTCGTCGAACAACCGATCGCGGCGACCAATCGCGCGGGGCTGAAACGCCTCACGCAGCTCGCGCGGATTCCGATCATGGCCGACGAAGCGCTGAACGGCCCCGTCGATGCGTTCGCCCTCGCGCAGGACCGCGCGGCCGACGTGTTCGCGGTGAAGATCGCGCAATCGGGCGGCCTGCTCGGCGCGGCGAGCGTCGCATCGATCGCATCGGCTGCCGGCATCGACCTGTACGGCGGCACGATGCTCGAAGGCGCGGCCGGCACGATGGCGTCCGCGCAGCTGTTCAGCACGTTCGGCTCGCTGAAATGGGGCACCGAGCTGTTCGGCCCGCTGCTGCTCACCGAGGAGATTCTCGTCGAGCCGCTGCGTTACCAGGATTTCAAGCTGCACCTGCCGGCTGCGCCCGGCCTCGGCATCACCTTCGACTGGGCCCGCATCGAACGGATGCGACGCGACGCCCGCTGACCCACACGACACGACAACCGAAACCGGAGACACAGATGAACAAGCAAGCCATCGACGCCCTGCTGAAGACCTTCGACGACGCCGCGGAAAAGCCCGGCAACCCGCGCGTGCGCGCGATCGTCAACCGGATCGTGAAGGACCTCTGCTACACGATCGAGGATTTCGACGTGCAGCCGAGCGAGTTCTGGACCGCGCTCAACTACCTGAACGAAGCCGGCCGCGAATTCGGGCTGATCGCCGCAGGCCTCGGCCTCGAGCGCTTCCTCGACGTGCGGATGGACGAGGCCGAGGAGAAGGCCGGCTTCCAGGGCGGCACGCCGCGCACGATCGAAGGGCCGCTGTATGTCGCGGGCGCACCGGAATCGGTCGGCCATGCGCGTCTCGACGACGGCACCGATCCGGGCCAGACGCTGATCATGCGCGGCCAGGTGCTCGGCCAGGACGGCGCGCCGATCGCGAATGCGCTCGTCGAGGTATGGCACGCGAACCATCTCGGCTGCTACTCGTACTTCGATCAGTCGCAACCCGCGTTCAACCTGCGCCGCTCGATCCGCACCGATGCCGAGGGCCGCTACAGCTTTCGCAGCGTGCTGCCGGTCGGCTACAGCGTGCCGCCGGGCAGCAAGACCGAGCAGTTGCTCGACCAGCTCGGCCGCCACGGCCATCGTCCGGCGCACATCCACTTCTTCGTTTCGGCGGACGGATATCGTAAGCTGACGACGCAGATCAACATCGAAGGCGATCCGCACATCTGGGACGACTTCGCATTCGCGACCCGCGAAGGGCTGATCCCGAAGGTCAAGCAGGCCGAGGGCGCGGAAGGCAAGCCGTATGGCGTCGACGGGCAGTTCGCGCTGATCGACTTCGATTTCTCGCTGCTCGAGGACAAGCAGGACGTGCCGGCGAGCGAAGTCGAGCGGGCGCGTGCGCGGGCCTGAGCGGCCGTCCCGTTCGACGAATCGACAACGCAAGGAGTGCAGAATGCTGTTTCATGTGGAGATGACCGTCCGTCTGCCGGCGGACATGGATCCGGTCAAGGCGGCCACGCTGAAGGCCGAAGAAAAGGCGATGTGCCAGCGGCTGATGAACGAAGGCGTCTGGCGACATCTGTGGCGGATCGCGGGGCAGTATGCGAACGTCAGTATCTTCGATGTCGAAAGCGTGCAGCAGCTGCATGACCTGTTGAGTCAGCTGCCGTTGTTTCCGTATATGGAGATGGAGGTGCGGGCGCTGTGTCGGCATCCTTCTTCCATTCGGGACGACGATCGGTGATTTCCGTGCGACCCGTGCTGCCGGTTATCCGGCGCATGGGTCGCCGCTTCCCCGCCATTTCCCGCCATTTCCCGCCTCGGCTTTCGCGAGAAGCTGACGTGGCCGCACTCACTTGGGGATGTCTCCCGTCATCTGAAGTCCATTCGACATCAATCCAATACGTAGCGGCTTATCCGGATCGAGCTTCTTTTTCTCGACGACTCTTTTCCAGTCTCCGGCGACGCCGGGAACGCGATACAACGCAACGACCGCCACATACTCCGTCTCGCGCTGCAGCGGTTGCGACAAGCTGGAAGAAGCCCCGGGGTTCACAACCGTCGACATGTCGGCTTGCATATCCTGGGCCAGCACAGTCCGATCGCTCTTCAACAGATCGTCGTACGATGCCGCATCGAACATCTTGCGATCCTTCAACTGGTAGACGCGAACGACAACCGACGCCGATCGTCCCGCGTCGTCCGGGTTCAGCGCCGCGCGTGCGGTCAGGTCGACATCAAGCACCTTGACCTGCTTGAAGAACACTGCGCGGTATGCATTCGACGACGCATCCGATACCGACTGCCAAGCACCACACCCCGACAGCAGCAATACGGCGGCAGCAGTCGCCGCACTCATTCGATAGAACATGAAGACTCCGGAATCAGATTGTGCGCGGCGCGAATTGCGGGTTGGGTTGCGCCATGGGAAACGCCTCGTACACACCGAGCGCGATGTCGATCAGGCGTTCATCGACTGACGGCAACACCGTCGTCCAGCCGAGACGCGGCGCGGGAGCCGCACGTTCAACGCCGACGGTCGGGGGTGGCACGAACCGTGTCGACACGTTCATCCGCAAATGCACGTCGGCCTTGATGCCGACATACAGCTGGATAAATGCCATCACCTCTCGATGCAACCATCCGCCCGGTAACAGATCCTGGGCCTGCTTCGCATCGGCAGGTCGCAACGTCAAACGCACCGCCCGGCTGCGATACGCAAGACGCCTGCCGAGCACATACCCGCCACCGAGCCCTTTGCGCTTCCCGTCCGACAGCACATCCTCATCCGGCTTCGCCGACGTCAACGGTTTCGGTCGACCGCTACTCGTCGTCACCGCCCAGAACTCGTCGACACGAACATCGGCCCCCGGCGCGGCGAGTGCCACCACGCCGGCCAGCCCTTCCGACGTGCGCGTACGCTGAATCAGCAGCCCTAGCAACGCGAGCATCCGCGAATCCGGCAAGCCCGCCCGCAAAGGCTTGTCGCCCCATCCAAATCCCGCCAGACACAACAGGCTCTGCGAATAATCGTCGACGCCGCCGGCCCGAAAGCGCTCCGGATAGCGGTACTTCTTCCATGCGCGATACAGCAGCGTCGCCGCCCGGTGGTTGAACGGATCGAGAAACGCCTCGACCGCCTCATGCCCTTCCTCTCGCAACACGATCTCGTCGATCAGGTGCGACGGCATGGCTGCATCGACGCCATAGAGACCCATGAAGGTCGTGCGCACGGTCGGCGGCACATCGATATGCTCGTCGTCGAATTCGACTGCGGCCACCTCACCGGCCGGAAACCCCAACCGCGGACGCGGCCGGAACCGCACCGGCTCGTGTTCCAGCGTGTCGCGCGTGCCAAACCCGGGACGTTCAGGCATGCACGCCTCCAGAAGACGACAGAACTGCATGAAAGTCATCTTCGGCGCCCGCTCGAACAGCCTCACCGCCACGGTCGGCAACTCCTTCGACTCGCCTGCTTCAGCACTCATCCGACCCATCGACGCGCTCATAACGGTGCCCGCTGTGCCTTGCTGCGCGGCCACGCCGTCCGCGACCGGGACGGCAGGCTGACGATCGCCAGCTTCGTGAACAGATTGATCTCCGCATATGCGCCGAAGAACCGATGCAGCAGCTCGCCGAACAGCATCACGTCGCCCTCGCCCGAGAACGCATGCGCATCGAGCGTGACCTCGATCAGCACGCCACGCTCGACCGCCCCGCCCGACACTTCCTCGATCAATTCCTGCGATACATGCAGGATGCCGGCAAGCCGCCTCCGGTTCAGTTCCTCGTTCGTCCAGTCGTACAGCGCCAAAGCGCCACGCAACACCTCTGCGTTCATCATCGACAGGAAATTCGGCGCGAGATGCGACAGCACGCGCCACTGGAAACGATCTTCCGTCGGCGGATACGGGTTGCCCGACCTCACGAACATCTACAAGGCATTGCCCGCGTCGGCGCATTTGCTCAAGCAGCAGATGGAAGCCACGCTGCTGAAATACGAGCCGCGCATTCGTTCGATCGACATCGGAATCGTCGACAACCGCGATCCCGGAATCCTGGTCAGCTTCGAGATGACATGCCACCTGAAGAACGCCGGGCTTGTGCGCTTCGGCACCTACTTCGAACCGCCGGGGCGCCTGCGCGTCGAACGTCGCATCGACTGGTCGTGATCGCACACCGTCACTGCCCGTGCGCCAGATGCGCCGCAAACCCCACCTTCTCGGGCGCGATTCCCGCCTTCAACGTCAGCGCCGGAATCTCGTAGTCTCCCGCATTCTGCCGCCGGAACGGAATCGGTTGAGCGGTCCACAGTTCGTCGAGACGCTTGCCGAGTGCCGCACGCGTTTCGTCGAAACGCACGTCGTTCATCCGCCCCGTCCGGTAGATCACGAACGGCGGCAGCACGTCGAACCCCGGGTAATACAGGATCCCGTGCTGGATCGGGAACAGCACGTCGTCTATCGGCCCGTTGATGCCGCGCGCACTGTAGTGCGACTCCCAGCCGCCGGTCGTGACGATCACCATCGCACGCTTGCCCGCAAGCGAGCCTTCGCCGTAACGGTCGCCCCAATGCTGGTCGGAATGCTCGCCCACGCCGTACGCGAAACCGTACGCATACACGCGCTCGACCCAGCCCTTCATGATCGCCGGCATCGAGAACCACCACAGCGGGAACTGCAGGATCACTGCATCGGCCCACTTCAGCTTGGCCTGTTCGCGCACGATGTCGTCGCGCTGCGTGCCCGTCTCGAATGCACGCTTCGAATCGAGCGCGGGATCGAAGCGTGCGTCGGGCGCACCGTCCGTCACGTCGTGCGCGTCGAACGCGGCCTTCCAGTTCATCGCATACAGATCGGTCACCTGCACGGCGTGGCCGGCCGCTTCGAGATGCTCGACCGCGAAGTCCCGCAACGCGCCGTTCAACGAGCGCGGCTCGGGATGGGCATAGACGATCAGCACGTTCATGTTCATTGCTCCGTTGATTGAATGACTGCAGGATGCCGTCGCCAAAGGTATATTGGAAATGAATTCTAGATATCCCAGGTATAGTCATGAACAATCTCAGACGGCTGGACCTGAACCTGCTGGTCACGCTGGACGTGCTGCTCGCCGAGCACAACGTCACGCGGGCGGCTGAAAAGCTGAACATGTCGCAGCCGTCGGTCAGCGTGCAATTGCAGAAATTGCGCGAGCTGTTCGGCGATCCGCTGCTGCTGCCGGGGCCGCGCGGGATGCGGCCGACCGCGCGCGCGGAAACGCTGCGCGAGCCGCTGCGGGACGCGCTCGATGCGATCGAACGCGCGGTGCTGACGGCCACGCCGTTCGATCCGGCAACCGCGACGAACACATGGCGCGTGGCCGCGACCGACTATGGCGAATCGACGATCGTCCTGCCTGCACTGAACGCGCTGCGTTCGGCCGCCCCCGCTACGCGGCTCGCCGTCGTCGAACTCGCGCCGCCGCGCATCGAGCAGGATGCGGAGCGAAACGGCATCGACCTGGCTTTCCATACGACCGACGGCTCGCCGGAAGGAATGCGGCGCCTGCCGCTGTTCGTCGAGCGATACGTGCTCGTCGGCCGCGCCGGTCATCCGAAACTGAAGCGACGCCCTACGCTCGCGCAGTTCGGCGCGCTGGAACACGTGATCGTGTCGCCCGACGGCGGCGGCTTCTTCGGCGTGACGGACGAAGCGCTCGCGAAAGCGGGCGCCGCGCGGCGTGTCGTGCTGTCGGTTCCGCATTTCCTGTTCGTGATGTCGGCCGTCGCCGCCACCGACCTCGTGGCAATGCTGCCCGAGCGGCTGGTGCGCAATACGCCCGCGTTGCGCGTCGTGGAGGCGCCCGTCGAGGTCCCCGGCTACGAGATGTCGATGCTGTGGCACGAACGCGTGCATCGCGATCCGGCGCATCGATGGCTGCGGGAGACGATCGCCGCGTCGGTGTAAGCCGCGCGCGGGAACGACTCGACGCACGCTTCGACCACCCTCACCGCCGCGCTCGAACCGGTTGCGACGAACACACGTGCATTCAGCACTTGAAACCGCCTCGAACACTGTATATATTTACAGTGCTTTTGCACCATTTGACCCGAATTCCGTCACCCATGACGGACGGACTTCTGTGAGGCGACCATGTTCCAGTCATCCGCATTCGATCCCGAGCAACCCGGCTTCAACCCCGTCCACTTCGAGCGTGCCGCGCAGCGGGCGGTCGTCGATCTTCAGCGTGTCGTCGGCGGCCCTGCGCAACGCGCGCTCGGCCTGCGGCGCCGCACTCATCCGGCCGCCGTCCGCACGATGAGCTGGCAGGCGCTGCTGAACGTCGAGGAACTCGCGTTCTCGAATACCGGTTTCCTGAGCCGCAACGATCCGACGGTCGTCGACGCGTTCATCCGCCTGCGCGACAGCCGGCTGGTCGCCGCGGACGTCGAGGAGCCGGTCGACTGGCGCCGCGACGACGACGACCTGCCGGCCGTCTACCTGATCGTCAAGGCAATGCTGGAAGCGGAAGAGGAAGAGCGGGCCGAAGCGGCCTAAGGCACGCGTGCCGGTGGCAGATGGCGGTCTGCCGGAATCGCGTCGCCATGTTGCATGGCGCCGCGGTACATCCGGTCCACGCAACCGGCGTGTTGCGGGATGCCGCAACACATCGGCCGGAAAGTCGGGAGCCGTCGCGCACGCAGCGCGCTGCCGCGCGACGCACGCCGTCTCGAAACCCGGAACGCCTGCCCGTTACAGCCGAGCGGCAAGCCGCGAGCCCTGATCGATCGCACGCTTCGCATCGAGTTCGGCCGCCAGTTCCGCGCCGCCGATCAGATGCACCGAGCGTCCGGCCGCCTGAAGCGGCGCAAGCAGCGCGCGCTGCGGTTCCTGCCCCGTGCACAGCACGATCGTGTCGGCTTCGATCAGTTCGTGATCGGTACGCTGCTCGCCGTACGACACGTGCAACCCGCGCGCGTCGATCGATTCGTAGTTCACGCCGCCGATCATCTTCACCTGCTTCATCTTCAGCGTCGCGCGGTGAATCCAGCCGGTCGTCTTGCCGAGCCCCTTGCCGAGCGGCGCGGCCTTGCGCTGCAGCAGCGTCACTTCGCGCACCGGCGCCGCGACCCGCGCGCGCGTCACGCCGCCGCGCGTCGCGGCCGGATCGGTCACGCCCCACTCCGCTTTCCATTCTTCCAGATCGAGCGTCGGCGACTCGCCGTCCTGCACCAGATACTCGGCGACATCGAAGCCGATGCCGCCCGCGCCGACCACCGCGACACGCCGGCCAACCGGCTGCCTGCCGGCGAGCACGTCGATATAGCTGAGCACGTTCGGCCCGTCCTGCCCGGGAATCTTCGGGTCGCGCGGCGCCACGCCGGTCGCGAGCACGATCTCGTCGTAGCCGCCCGCGATCAGGTCGCTCGCGTCGACGCGGCGGTTCAGGTGCAGGTTCACGCCGGTCAGCTCGACCTGGCGGCCGAAGTAACGCAGCGCTTCGTCGAACTCCTCCTTGCCCGGAATCCGCTTCGCCATGTTGAACTGGCCGCCGATCTCCGGCGCCGCGTCGAACAGGTCGACGTGGTGGCCGCGCTGCGCGAGCACGGTCGAGCACGCGAGCCCGGCCGGGCCCGCACCCACGACCGCGATGCGCTTCGGCTGCTGCACGCGCGTGTAGACCAGCTCCGTCTCGTGGCAGGCACGCGGGTTCAGCAGGCACGACGCGATCTGGTTCTTGAACGCGTGGTCGAGGCACGCCTGGTTGCAGCCGATGCAGGTGTTGATCTCGTCGGCGCGGCCCTGTGCGGCCTTGACGACGAACTCGGCATCCGCGAGCAGCGGGCGCGCCATCGACACCATGTCCGCGCAGCCGTCCGCGAGAATCTGCTCGGCCACTTCGGGCCGGTTGATCCGGTTGGTCGTCACGAGCGGGATACCGACCTCGCCCTTCATTTTCTTCGTCACCCACGCGAACGCGCCGCGCGGCACCGACGTCGCGATCGTCGGCACGCGCGCCTCGTGCCAGCCGATCCCCGTGTTGATGATGGTTGCGCCCGCGCGCTCGACGGCCTTCGCGAGCTGCACGGTCTCGCTCCAGTCGCTGCCGTCCGGAATCAGGTCGAGCATCGACAGCCGGTAGATCAGGATGAAATCGCGCCCGACCGCGTCGCGCGTGCGCTCGACGATCTCGATCGGCAGGCGGATCCGGTTCTCGTATGAACCGCCCCACTGGTCGGTGCGCTTGTTCGTATGCATCGAGATGAACTGGTTGATCAGGTAGCCCTCGGAGCCCATGATCTCGACGCCGTCGTAGCCGGCCTCGCGCGCGAGCTGCGCGCAGCGGACGAACGCGCGGATCTGACGCTCGACGCCGCGCGCGCCGAGTTCATGCGGCGCGAACGGAGAAATGGGCGACTTGATCTTCGACGGCGCGACCGCGAACGGGTGGTAGCCGTAGCGGCCGGTATGCAGGATCTGCAGCGCGATCTTGCCATCGTCCGCATGCACGGCGTCGGTGACCACGCGATGCCGCCGCGCGCCGGCCGACGTCATCAGCGTGCCGCCGAACGGCTTGGTCCAGCCGGCCACGTTCGGCGCGAAGCCGCCGGTCACGATCAGGCCGACGCCGCCGCGCGCGCGTTCGGCGAAATAGTCGGCGAGCCGCGGCAGCGTCTTGCGGCTGTCTTCGAGGCCCGTGTGCATCGAACCCATCAGCACGCGATTCTTCAGCGTGGTGAAGCCGAGGTCGAGCGGTGCGAGCAGGTGGGGAAAGGGGGTCGTCATGATCGTTCCGCGGTTGAGCGATGAATGCCATCGTAGGCCGCGCGCCGCCTTGAACGTGAGGGGGCAAACAGCCATAATGCTTGTCATTTCCGGCCAAAACGACATGACCTCCCCGCCACGCAAGGACCGCCTCGGGCTACGCCGGCCGACGATTCCGGTCGCCTATACGCGCCTGCTGCTGCAGGCGCTGGCCGCACGCGGCGTCGATCTGGCCGCGGTGCGCGCGGGCACCGGGCTGCGCGACGCGGTGTTGGCCGAACCGGACGCGCGCGTCGCGCCGTCGCAATGGGGCCGGCTCGTGCTCAACGCGATCGAGATCGGCGGCGACCCGGGCATCGGCCTCGCGTTCGGCCTGCTGCTGAAGCCGACCGTGCACGGCTTCCTCGGCTATGCGACGCTGACCGCGCGGGACATCCGCGACGCGCTGGTCGTCACGCAGCGCTACTTCCGGATGCGCAACCGTCAATATCGGCTGATCTACGCGGAGGACGAACGTGGCGCGACGCTCGAACTGCACGGCGTGCAGGCAAGCGCCGTGCTGCAGCATCACGTGATGTTCGAGTTCGTGTTGACCGGGCTCGCGCAGAACGTCTCGCAATGGTCCGGACGCGCGTCGCCGCCGATTGCGCTGCGCTTCACGTGGCCGGAGCCCGATTATTTCGCGCGTTACCGCGACCAGTTGCCGCCGGTCGAATTCGGCTGCCCGGCGAATGCGCTGTGGATCGCACGCGACGTGCTCGACTGGCCGCTGCCGCTCGCCGACGAAGTCGCGCATCGGCAGGCGCTCGTGCAGGTCGAGCGCGAGTATGCGCAGGTGCGCCAGGAGGAAGGCGATCTCGTCGAGCGCGTGCGTGCCGAACTGGCGCGCACGGCCGGCGACTATTCGAGCCCGGAGGCGCTCGCCGACGCACTGCTCGTGTCGACGCGCACGTTGCGGCGCCGGCTCGAGGACGCCGGGTCGAGCTATCGGCAACTGCTCGACGAAGCGCGGTTTCGCGACGCGAAGCAGTTGCTCGCTGCATCGGACCTCGACCTGAAGACGATCGCCGAGCGGCTGCAATTCACCGACCCGGCGAATTTCACGCGGGCGTTCCGGCGCTGGGCCGGGCAAACGCCGAGTGCGTATCGGGAAGCAGCGGCGGGAACGGCGCGCGAATGATGCGGAAACGCGGGAGATGCGCTCGCCCGCGCATTCATCGGTATGATGAATGCCACACCAACGCGATGTCGGCTGACGCCCTCTTCCAATCATGCGCAATCACACCACGCTGATCGACGCGAGGATCGACCGTATCGATACGAACCTCATCCGCGTCAAGACCGACATCAAGCAGGTGCCGCTTTATCGCCTGACGATGCAGGATGTTTGCTACTTCATCGCGGCCGGCGACGTCGACGCCGAAGCGTTCAAGCAGGTGGATCGGTTGAAGCCCGGCATGGCCGTACGCGCATGCGTCTTCGACGACCGCGGCCGTCGCCGGATCGCATGGATCAGAAGCCACGATCTGGCGATCGCGCCCTACGATGCATTCGCCCAGAAAGACCGCAACCTGTCGCTGCTCACCTGGGCGTCGTGCGTGTTCATCCTGAGCCTGTTGATCGGCGGCGCCGCGTTCAAATCGGGCTGGGCGCTCGTCCTCGCACTGACCGTGTTCGCGAGCATCATCAGCATGCTGGGCACGCTGCTCGCGATTGCCGGCCTGTCCGAATGGGTGTTCCGGCCGCAGCGGCGCGAAGCCAGGGAACAGTGGCAATGCCAGCCGTCCCGTTTCACGATCGAACGGAGCAACGCATGACCGATCGCTCCATGCGGATTGCGTCCGGCAGCGTCATGTCGGTCAGCCAGAAAACGATCAATACGAAGGTCTGGAGCAATAACCTCGGCTGGACCACGCAAAGCATCGAGGAGATCGCTCTTCGGCTCGACGCGTTCGACGCGCCGCTTACGCTCAGGACAAGCGGGACGCGCAACCTCTTCCTCGTCGCGGGCGATCAGCTGAATGTCGCCTATGCCGAAGGCCTCGATAGCCTGGCAATCTACGGAATCCGCAACGTCACCGACGGCTCGGTGTATCTCGTTCGCCCCGCGCGGGTCGCCGGCGCCCGAACCGATGTAGCCGTGACGATCGGCGCGCTGATCTGCCTGACGCTCGTCACCGGCATCCTGTCCGCCGTGCAACGCAGTACCGACGGCATGCTCGACATATTTGCGTGGTTCGGTGCAGCCGTGATCGGCTTCTTCGTGGCGAGTACGATCCTGCGCTCGGTGTTCGGTCTGATCGTGTGGCCCGAAATTCGACGGCTCAAGCAACCGGGCGGCAAACGCGAGATGAATGCCGCCAGGAACGCGCTCTCGCTCGCGCCGGAGGATACGCCGCGCATCCGCTTCATCTGAGCCGGCATGGGCGAGACGCTTCAGCCGCCGACGTCAATCCGCGCGCCACCGTCCCCGCCGCCCGCCTCGATCCGCACCTCGCCGGTCGCGGCGACGATCGCGTCATACACGTCGTCCGTCACGCACACCACCGGCACCGCAATCCCATACAGTTCGGCAGCCACGATCGCACCGATCGAGATGATCAGGTCCCGCTCCTTCAGCACGATCCCGATCGGCCCCGTGCCGTTGCGCACTGCTTCCGCGAGCACGCTGCTGCTCGAGCTCGAACCCTTCGCGTGCGGCATCACCATGATCCGGCCGGCCAGGCTCGCGCCGGCCTGCGGATGCCCGCGATCGACGATCCGCCCCGCGCCCGAGTCGTAGCCGCCCCAGAAGCTGAGCGGCTTGTCGAGCACGATCGTGTTCGCGCACACGCTGCCCTGCACGAGCGTGTCGCCCGTCAGTTTCCCGATCGTTGCTTCAGTCATCGAATCGCACCCTTCCTTCGAACGCGGAGCGCACGCACTCGCGCATGCTGCCGTACGCCACCGTGACGCCAATGTTCGCGGGCGCATACGACGCCCACTTCCCCGAGTTCGTCATCACCAGGCCCGACAGCTGTTTCATCACCGGCGTGATGTACGTGCAGGTGTCGACGACGATCTGGATGCCGCGCGCGTCGAACTTGTCCGCGAGCCCGAGCTCGCCCAGCTCCCACAGAATGAAGCGGCTCGTGTTCACGTAGAAATCGCACGTCGGCTTGCCGTCGAACTGATCGAGCAGCGCGTCGAGCGTGCGGAATTCGGCCAGCGAGAAATGCGGCGTGCCGAGTGCGACCGCGACGAGCGCATCGCCGGCCGCGCCATGATTCAGCGTGCGGCGGATCTCGTCGAGATCGGCCATCGCGACCTCGACCGTTCGCTGCGCCGCCTGCCCGTGCAATGCGGCATCGAGCGTCGGCGCCTCGGGCGTGACGCCCACCGCATGAAACAGCGCGACGGCCCCGCTCGATGCGGCGGCCGCGCCGAGCGCCTTGAGTTCGTCTTCGGTGGTGTCGACGGGCAATCCGACGATCGCCGGCACGATCGCGCCCGCGATCCTGCCGATCAGCAACCCGAGCGCCGCGAAATAGATGTCGCGCGACGACCGGTTGCCGAAGTCCGGCGCGTTGAACACGATCCGCGCCGCGCGATTCGATTCGACGTGCAGGCCCGCATACGGCGCGCGTCCGGTAATCGCGGCGGCCAGGTCGAGAAAGTCGCCGTAGCGGCTGGTGCGCGCACCGAGCACCGAATTCGCGAACACGATCGCATTGGATTCGGCCCACGCGATCTGCTCGCCGACGCGCGGACGATGCTTCAGCTGATACGGCGCGCACGTGAAGCTCGATTCGCAGCCGAGTTGCAGGTGCGCATCCATCAGGCGCTGCGCGTCGCGCTGGATCGTGCGGTCGCCGTGATACAGCTCGGGATGGATCAGGTCGAGCGACCCGACGTTCAGGGTGGTCGGCACCGCGACTTGCGCGCCGGTATCGACGAAATACTCGACGAAGTCGAGGCTCGTCCGGCCGTGGTAAAGACAACCGTCGATATGCGCGGACGTGATGTCGATCAAGTGCGGCGCCGACATGACCTCGGCCGTGCGCGCGACGATCCGCATCGCGCGCGCGACGCCGTCGCCGAATGCGCCGCGCAACATCGCGTCGTCACGCTCGCTCAACTGCAGCATGGGGGTGCTCCTCGTGTCTCGTCCGGTGGATCCGGATCGCTTTCGTCATACTACCGCGCGCATTGCGCCTATCGCTGCGCCGTCAGGCTGAAGAGTTCGTCGCGCAGCGCCTTGGCCCGGCTGCGGCCGAATTGCGTCTCGAACTCGTCCTGCGCGGCCTGCCACGCGACTTTCGCCTGCGCGTAGGTACGCTCGCCGAGCTTCGTCAGGCTGAGCGCATGCGCGCGCGCGTCATGCTCGGACGCGGCCGCGGCGACGAATCCGTCGCGCTGCAGCGGCTTCAGCGCGCGCAACAGCGTCGTGCGATCCATCACCAGTCTATCGGCAAGTTCGCTCATCACCAGGCCGGGCCGGCGCGACAGGTTCGCCATGATCGAGAACTGCGCGGGCGTGACGCCAACCGGGGCCAGATGCCGCTCGTAGAGTTGCGTGACGAAGCGCGCCGCCTGACGCAGCGCGAGGCAATTGCAGGCCTGGGCCATCTGGATATCGTTCATGATCGGCAATTTATATGTGCATATGCATAAAGTCAATGTACACTGCGCCGTAACATGGCCGGGCCGGTCGCGTGCATCGGGCGCCCCGCCATCGCCCCGAGGAGACGGACATGGACTACATCGACAAGCTGCGGATCTTCCGGTCGGTGGTGGAAACGCGCAGCTTCACGCGCGCCGCCGACATGCACGGCCTCGCGCGGCCGGTCGTGTCGCGGGCGGTCGCGGATCTGGAGGCGCGCTTCGGGAGCCGTCTGCTGCACCGGACCACGCGCCAGGTCTCGCTGACCGAAACCGCCGAACGCATCTACGAACGCTGCGCGGCCGTGCTCGACGAACTCGACTCGCTGGAAGCGCAGGCACAGTCGCACACGCGCGAGCCCGAAGGGCTGCTGCGCCTCGTCGCGCATACGACGGCCGCGCTGAACCGGCTCGTGCCGCTGATCGCCGGCTTCAAGGCCGCGCATCCGAAGGTGCGCCTCGACGTCACGCTGACCGAGCGCCCGGTCGACCTCGTCGGCGAAGGCTACGACATCGGCATCGTCGTGCCGTACATGCTGACGAGCGAGACGACCGTCGTGCGGCTGGTCGAACGCATTCCCGTGGTGATCGTCGCGACCCCGGCGTACCTGCGCGCGCACGCGCGCCCCGACACGCCGGCCGCCCTCGCCGATCATGCATTCGTACCGATGTCGCCGTCGCTGCGCCGGCCCGCGCTGTCGTTCCGCGTCGACGGCGACCTGCTGACCGTGCCGCTGAGCTTCGACATCTCGTCGAACAGCCCCGTCTTCAACCGTGAAATGGTGATGCACGACTTCGGCATCGGCGTCGTGCCGAGAACGCTCGTCGAGGCCGAACTCGCGTCGGGCGCGCTCGTGCAGTTGCTCGAAGGCGCCGATCTCGTCGACGCGTTCGTGGAGATCAAGCTCGCCTACGCGAACCGCGCGCTGCTGCCCGCGAAGGTCAAGGCGTTCATCGACTACACGGCCGCGTATTGCGACCGCGAAGGCTGGATCGTTCCGGCCGCGGCCTGATCCGGCACGGAACGCGCCGTTCTGCCGCCGATTGGTACAGCCACGACACCAATCTGATCCTGCCCCGCCGCTCGCTTCGCCCCGCATTGCCGCCTAACATGTGCACATGCACACGACCATGCTTACCGATGACGATTGCTTCGCGGTTCGGCAAGCCGCCCGGCGAATCTCGCAGTTCTACGAGCGCTACCTGTCGCGGGCGGGCGTCACGCCGTCGCAGTACAGCATTCTCGCGCTGCTGCGCGAGCGCCCGGGCCTGACGATGGCGACGCTATCGGCGGTGCTGGTGATCGAGCGCACGGCGCTCTTGCGCGCACTCAAGCCGCTGGTCGGCGCGGCGCTCGTGACGGGCCGGATCGAGCCGCGTTGCCGCCGCCGGACGTTCGCGCTAACCGCACACGGCGAAACGAAGATCGCCGACGCGCATGTGCACTGGCTCGCCGCGCAGGAGGCGTTCGAGCAGCAATTCGGGCCGGCCCGGGCGGCCCGCCTCAGAGACGAATTGTTCCGGATCACGCACAACCTGCCGGAACGCTAACCCCTTCCCCGATCGGCGACGCATCGTCGGTCGCCTCAGTTAGTGCATATACATAGGTGAATCGATGGAAACGACCCCAGCCGCTGCCTCCCGCGAGGCAGCCACAATCGACCGGCCGGCCAGGCAGCGCCGCGTGCCGTGGATGCGCATCGCGGTGGGCGCGGTGATCGTCGTGGTGGCCGCTGCCGCGCTCGACTGGCTGTTCGTGCTGCGCTTCCAGGAAAGCACCGACGACGCGTATGTCGGCGGCGACGTCACGGTGCTCGCGCCCAAGGTGAACGGCTTCGTCGACAAGATCCTCGTGACCGACAACCAGCGCGTGAAGGCCGGCGACGTGCTCGTGCAGCTCGACGCGCGCGACTACGATGCGAAGCTCGCGCAAGCCGCCGCGGAAGTCGACAGCGCGCGCTCCGCGGTGTCCGAACTCGAAGCGAAGCAGCAACTGCAGTACGCGGTGATCGGTCAGCATGCCGCGGACAGGAATGCATCGTCGGCCGAGCTCACGCGCGCGTCATCCGACCGCGTGCGCTACCGCGAGCTCGTCAAATCCGATGCGGTGTCGAACCAGATCGTCGAACGTGCGGATGCCGACTATTCGAAAGCGGATGCCGCCGTCGCACGCAGCGACGCCGCGCTGCTCGCATCGAAGCGGCAGCTCGACGTGCTCGGCGCGCAGCTCGCCGATGCGCGGGCCCGCGTGAACACGGCACTCGCCGCGCAACGCGTCGCGGCGCTGAACGTCGAATACACGACGATCCGCTCGCCGGTCGACGGCTACGTCGGCAACCGCACGGGCCGCGTCGGGATGCTCGCGAACGTCGGCGTGCCGCTGCTGACGGTCGTGCCCGCGTCGGGGCTATGGATCGATGCGAACTTCAAGGAGGACCAGCTTCGCAAGATGCACGCGGGCGATCGCGTCGACGTGTCGCTCGATGCGTCGAGCACGCGCCTCCACGGCCGCGTCGACAGTCTCGCGCCGGCGACCGGCGCGACCTTCAGCGTGCTGCCGCCCGAGAACGCGACCGGCAACTTCACGAAGATCGTCCAGCGCGTGCCGGTGCGCGTGCATCTCGATCCGCAGCCGGGCATCGAGCACGTGCTGCGCCCCGGCCTGTCCGCGGTCGTAACCGTGCACACCGGCCGCGCGAACTGAACGGGAGCCGACGATGACCACCGCGTTTTCCGGCGACCCCGCGTCGCAACCGACGAAGCAGCGCGTGTTCGCGTTTGCGCTGATGTGCGTCGGCTTCTTCATGGCGACGCTCGACATCCAGATCGTCGCATCGTCGCTGCGCGACATCGGCGGCGGCCTGTCCGCCAGCCAGGACGAGCTGTCGTGGGTGCAGACCGCCTACCTGATCGCCGAGATCATCGTGATCCCGATGTCGGGCTGGCTGTCGAAGGTGATGTCGACGCGCTGGCTGTTCGTCGCATCGGCCGTCGGCTTCACGATCACGAGCATGCTGTGCGGGCTCGCGTGGGACATCAACTCGATGATCCTGTTTCGCGGGCTGCAGGGCGCGCTCGGCGCCGCGATGATCCCGACCGTGTTCACCACCGCGTTCGTGCTGTTCCCGGGCAAGCAGCGGCTGATCGCGTCGACGACGATCGGCGCGCTCGCATCGCTCGCGCCAGCGATCGGGCCTGTGATCGGCGGCTGGATCACCGATCAATGGTCGTGGCACTGGCTGTTCTACCTGAACCTCGTGCCGGGCATCGTCGTGGCCGTGCTGGTGCCGCGCTACGTGCACATCGACACGCCGGACCCGAGCCTCGTCAAGCGCGGCGACTACCTCGGCATCGCGCTGATGTCGGGCTTCCTCGGCTGCCTCGAGTACGTGCTCGAGGAAGGCCCGCGCAAGAACTGGTTCGGCGACGACGCGATCGTCGTCTGCGCGTGGATCTCCGGTATCTGCGGCTTCCTGTTCATCGTGCATGCGCTGACCGCGGATGATCCGGTCGTCGACCTGCGCGCGCTCGCCGTGCGCAACTTCGGGATCGGCAGCCTGCTGTCGTTCGTGACGGGCATCGGGATCTTCGTGACGGTGTTCCTCACACCGCTGTTCCTGTCGCAGGTGCGTGCATTCAGCTCGCTGCAGATCGGCATCGCATTGCTGTCGGTCGGTGCGTTCCAGCTGCTCGCGCTCTGCGCGTATGCGTTCGCCGCGCGCCACTTCAGCATGCGCGCACTGCTCGTGTTCGGGCTCGTCTGCTTCGGCCTCGGCTGCTACCTGTACACGCCGATCACGCACGACTGGGGCTGGCGCGAACTGCTGCTGCCGCAGGCGCTGCGCGGCATCGGCCAGCAGTTCAGCGTGCCGCCGATCGTGACGATGGCACTCGGTTCGCTGCCGCAGTCGCGGCTGAAATCGGCGAGCGGCCTGTTCAACCTGATGCGCAACCTCGGCGGCGCGATCGGCATCGCGGTGAGCGCGACGATGCTCAACGACCGGCTGAACTTCCACTACCTGCGCCTGAACGAGCACGTGAGCGCCGGCGAGCCTCAGGTCGCGTCGCTGCTCGATCGCCAGGCCGCGTACTGGACCTCGGTGGCCGGCAACACGCTGGATACCGCGCAGGCCGGCCTCGCGAACCTGCACCGCCTGATCTATCGCGAAGCGCTGACGCTCACCTATGCGGATGCGTACTACGCGCTGTCGCTGTGCTTCGTGGTGGCGCTGATCGCCGTCGCGTTTTCCCGCCCCATCACCCTGAACGCGCCGCCGCCGGACGCGCACTGAAGCCGAGACACTCGTCATGAAAAAGCTACTCGCCGCGCTGGCCGTCAGCGCATTCGCCGCCGGCTGCGCGGTGCAGCCCGCACAGCATCCCGCGCTGCACGATTCCGTTCAAGCGCTCGCACCCGCCGCATGGGACACCGACGTGCCGCGCGCGGACATCGACGCCGCCGCGTGGTGGGCACAGTTCCACGATCCCGTGCTCGACCGGCTGATCGCGACCGTGCTCGACGGCAACCTCGATCTGCAGGCCGCCGCCGAACGCGTGAAGCAGGCGCAGGCGCTGACCGTGCAGAAGCGGGCGGTGCTGCTGCCCGAACTCGACGCGACCGCGCATGCCGCCGACGCACGCCAGAACACGCCACCGCCGCTCGGCTACGTGCGGCAGGCCGGCGCCGGGCTCGCGCTGAGCTGGTCGCCGGACGTGTTCGGCGGGCAACGGCTCGACCTGCTGGCCGCGCAGGCCGGGCTGGTCGGGCAACAGCACGCGGAAGACGCGATGCGGCTCGCGCTCGCGGCCGATGCGGCCTCCGCGTACGTCGACCTGCGCTGGGCGCAGCAGGAACTGAAGATCCTTCAGGATAACGCGGCAATTCGTCGACGTGCGCTCGAACTCACGCGCAAGCGGCAGGCATTCGGGCTGTCGACGGAACTCGACGTCACGCGCGCGCAGAACCAGCTCGACGCGCTCGAAGCGCGGATTCCGCCGACGCAGGCGCAGATCGCGCATCAGCTCAACCTGATCGCCGTGTATTCGGGCCGCACGCCCGAGTCGATCGATCGGCTCGTGCTCGCGCAGGCCGGCGCGATTCCGGCACCGCCGGCCGGGTCGCCCGCCACGCTGCCTTCGCAGGCGCTGCTGCGGCGGCCCGATGTGCTCACCGCTTACGCGCAGGTCGAACGGCGCGCGGCGCAGGTGGGTGTCGCGAAGGCCGAGCGTTATCCGAAGTTCTCGCTGAACCTGACGGACGGGATTCTTGCCGCGTCGTACCTCGGCTTGCCGACGCTGACCGACAACCTGTTCAGCGCGGCGTTGAGCGCGACGAGCCCGATCTTCAATGCCGGGCGGATCACGGCCGACATCACGCAAAGCGAAAGCCGGATGCGCGAGTCGGAACTCGGGTTGCGGCAGACCATGCTGCAAGCACTGCGGGAAGTCGAGGATGCGCGTGCGAACCTCGTCAGCAGCGATGAAGCGACGCGACGGCTCGACAGCGCGCTCGCGGCATCGGACAAGGCGCTCGGGCTGGCAAACCAGCTCTACAAGGGCGGTGCGACGGATTTTCTCGACGTGCTGTCGGCGCAGGAGGTGTATCTGCGGGACTCGGATGCGCTCAACCAGGTCAAGCGCGAGCATGCGCTGGCGGCGGTCGCGTTGTATCGGTCGCTCGGGGGTGGGTGGAGCAGGAACGCGGCGTCGGATGAGACGGAGGCCGTGGCCGTCGCTGCCGCGAAGGACTGACTGCGGCCGCCATTCGACGCCGGCTCCATTGTCCGTGTGTACAGGGCGCCCGCGTGCGGCGCGATCAGCCGGCGTCGGGCCAGCGGTATCCGATCACCTCGCTCACCGGGTACGCAAGTTCGCGCACCTCTTCCAGCTGATTGCCGCCGAACAGGTGCACATGGTCGTCGTCGTGACGCAGATAGAACCCGACGTGCCCCTTCCAGCTTGCGGGGTCGTCGCGCGTCAGGATCGCGATACAGCCGTACTCCGGACGCTCCAGCGGGCGTCCCCATTCGAGCCATGAGCGCGCGAGCGCCGACCCCGTGCCGCGGATGCCGGCATGCGTCATGCACCAGTTGACGAACGACGAGCACCACGAAATCTTGTCGTCGTAGCCGACGAGATTCGTGTGGTTGTTGTATTCGACGATGCGCGGATTGATGCTGCCGGGCGGGAAGCGGCGGATGCCCAGCTCGTCCAGCGCGACGGGCATCCACGGCGGATGGCCGGCTTGCGGGTTGCCCTCGGGGTTCGATCGGATCACGACGGCCTCGATGGAATGCAGGTGGAAGTCGCTCAATCTTCGCACGAATAAGGCCCGGCAGCATCGTTCCGGCATGCGATTTCCGGCTCGTGCGCCCGTATCATGTCGGCAGCGACCTCGACCCTCACGCCCGCCATGCGCATCACGCCCCTGCCGCCCCTTCAGTGCCTCGTCGCGTTCGAAGCCGCCGTGCGGCATGCGAGCTTCACGAAGGCCGCCGTCGAACTGCACCTGACGCAAAGTGCGATCAGCCGCCAGATCCAGCAGCTCGAGGAATTCCTCGGCCGCTCGCTGTTCGTCCGCGAACACCGCTCGCTGCGGCTGACGATCGCCGGCGAGCAATATGCGGCGCAGGTCCATCATCTGCTCACGCTATGCGCGGAAGCCACGCACGACGTGATGAAGCCGTACGGCGATCTCGAACTGACGATCGCCTGCTCGTCCGGCGTCGCACTGCTGTGGCTCACGCCGCGCCTGCCGGCGTTCCGCGCCGCATATCCGAACATCAAGCTGCGCGTGATCGTGCGCGACGGCCTGGCGTCGATGTCGCCCGCGGAATTCGACGTCGGCGTCTACTACGTGCGCCAGCAAGCGCCGGCCGAATATACCGCGCGCCGCCTGTTCGACGAGGAAGTCTTCCCGGTCTGCGCGCCGGGTTACCTGGCCGGCCGCACGCTGTGCGCGGCCGACCTCGCGAACGAGACGCTGCTGCGCCTCGAGGACGGCCAGCGCCAGTGGATGTCGTGGTCCGAATGGTTCGACATGAATGACATCGACCGGCAGAAGGCGCAGCCCCAGGACATCACGATCAACTCGTATCCGCAGATCGTACAGATGACCATCCTCGGCCAGGGCGTGTCGCTCGGCTGGCGCTACATGATCGACGCGTGCCTCGAGGCCGGCCTGCTCGTGCGCGTGACGGAGGCATCCGCGAGCCACGGCGGCGGCTACTACGTGATCTCGCCGAACGACCGCGCGCAGAACCAGGCGGCACGACTGTTCTCGCGCTGGCTGTTCGAGCAGGCGGACCGGCAGACCGCGCAGTGAATGCGATGCATGCGCTGTGCGCATGCGTGCATGCAAATCTTTCGTTTCATAAAAAAATCCGGCTGTCCTTAACATGGGCTTCACGCGGGGCACCCGTCCCGTCATCCGACAAAGGAAGAGACCATGCAAGGAACGCTTTCCCCGCGCGCCGCGCATTCCGTCGATGCGGCCGCGCAGCAGCGCCGCCGCGCCATCGTCGCGACCGTGATCGGCAACGGCCTCGAATGGTTCGACTTCACCGTGTACAGCTTCTTCGCGGTGATCATCGCGAAGCTGTTCTTCCCGACCGGCAACGAACTGACGTCGGTGCTGCTCACCGTCGCGACGTTCGGCGTCGGCTTCTTCATGCGGCCGGTAGGCGGCATCGTGCTCGGCTTCTATGCGGACAAGGTCGGTCGCAAGGCCGCGCTGTCGCTGACGATCCTGCTGATGGCGTTCGGCACCGCGCTGATCGGGCTCGCGCCGACCTACGAGCAGGCCGGCATCGCCGCGCCGCTGCTGATCGTCGTCGCGCGGCTGCTGCAAGGCTTCTCGGCCGGCGGCGAGATGGGCGGCGCCACCGCCTTCCTCACCGAATACGCGCCGCCGGAGAAGCGCGCGTACTACTCGAGCTGGATCCAGTCGAGCATCGGCTTCGCGGTACTGCTCGGCGCCGCGACCGGCACGTTCGTCACGACGTCCCTCGATGCGCAGGCACTGCACAGCTGGGGCTGGCGGCTGCCGTTCCTGCTCGGGATCGTCGTCGGGCCGGTCGGCTACTTCATCCGCAGCCATCTCGACGAAACGCCCGCGTTCAGCGCCGTCGAAGCGCAGGTGAAGGAAAGCTCGCCGCTGAAGGAAGTGCTGTCGACCTACCCGCGCGAGACGTTCGCCAGCTTCTCGATGGTGATTCTGTGGACGGTCTGCACGTACGTGCTGCTGTTCTACATGCCGACCTATTCGGTGCGCACGCTGCACCTGCCGCAGTCGACCGGCTTCGCGGCCGGCATGGCCGGTGGCCTGATGATCATGTGCTGCTCGCCGATCGTCGGCAAGCTCGCCGACGCGTGGGGCCGGCGCGTGTTCCTCTCAGGCTCGGCGCTCGCAATTCTGGTACTCGCGTGGCCGATGTTCGCGTGGATCAACCATGCGCCCGGCTTCGCTTCGCTGATCGTGTTCCAGGCCGTGTTCGGCGTGCTGATCGCCACCTATACGGGGCCGATTCTCGCGGCGTTTGCCGAACTGTTCCCGACCAAGGTGCTGTCGACCGGGTTATCGGTCGCGTACAACTTCGCGGTCACGATCTTCGGCGGGTTCGCACCGTTCCTCATTACGTGGCTCATCGCCCGCACGGGCAGCAACATGGCGCCCGCGCTCTACGTGACCGTCGCGGCGGCGGTCAGCCTCGTCGGCACGCGCTTCGTGAAGGACGCGCGGCGCAATGCGTCAACGACTCGATAAGGATACCTCCCCAATGACCATCACCGTGCTTCACGGCGGCAACGTGCTCGACCTCGAACGGGGCGTGCTCCTCGACCATCACCACGTCGTGATCGACGGCGAGCGCATCGTCGAAGTCACCGATCGACCCGTGGATTTTCCGAATGCGCGCGTGATCGACGTGCGCGGCAAGACCGTGATGCCCGGGTTCATCGATTGCCACGTGCATGTGCTCGCCTCCAATGCGAACCTGGGCGCCAACGCGACGCAGCCGAACATTCTCGCGGCAATTCGGTCGCTGCCGATTCTCGATGCGATGCTGGCGCGCGGATTTACCAGCGTGCGGGACGCGGGCGGCGCGGACTGGAGCCTGATGCAGGCGGTCGAGACCGGGCTGGTTTCGGGGCCGCGCATCTTTCCGTCCGGCAAGGCGCTGTCGCAAACCGGCGGGCACGGCGATTTCCGGCCGCGCGGGGACGTGCTGGAGCCGTGTTCGTGCTGCTTTCGCACGGGGGCGATCGCGCGGGTCGTCGATGGCGTCGACGGCGTGCGGCTCGCCGTGCGCGAAGAGATCCAGAAAGGCGCGACGCAGATCAAGATCATGGCGTCGGGCGGGGTGGCCTCGCCGACCGACCCGATCGCGAACACGCAGTATTCGGAAGACGAGATTCGCGCGATCGTCGATGAAGCCGACGCCGCCAATACTTACGTGATGGCACATGCGTACACGGGGCGAGCGATTGCGCGCGCGGTGCGGTGCGGCGTGCGGACGATCGAGCACGGCAATCTCGTCGACGAGGCGGCCGCAAAGCTCATGCACGAGCGCGGCGCGTTTGTCGTGCCCACGCTCGTCACGTACGACGCGCTTGCCCAACACGGTGCGCAGTTCGGGATGCCGGCGGATTCGGTGGCCAAGGTGGCTTCCGTGCAGCAGAAGGGGCGCGAGTCGCTCGAGATCTATGCGAACGCCGGCGTGAAGATGGGCTTCGGCTCCGACCTGCTCGGCGAAATGCACGCGTTTCAGTGCGGAGAGTTCCGTATCCGGGCCGACGTGCTGGGCAATCTCGCGGCGCTCAGGTCGGCGACGACGGTGGCGGCCGAGATCGTCAACATGCCGGGGCAATTGGGCGTGATCGCCGCGGGTGCGATCGCGGACGTCGTCGTGCTCGACGGGAACCCGCTCGACGATATCGGCGTCGTCGCGGGGAACGGCGAAAGCGTCGCGTACGTGTTGCAGCGAGGAAAAATCGTGAAGGCCCGGGCGGCGTTGCGTTGATCGCTTGCGGGGGCCGGCCGGCAACCGCCGACCGGCCCCCGCCCCCTTCCCGTCATTCCACCGTCACCGATTTCGCCAGGTTCCTCGGCTTGTCGATATCCGCACCGCGCAGGCATGCCGCGTGATAGGCGAGCAACTGCAGCGGCACGACGTGCAGGATCGGCGACAACAGCCCGTAGTAATCCGGCATCCGCAGCACCGACACACCTTCGCCGTTGTCGATCCGCGTATCGGCATCGGCGAACACGTAAAGCTGCCCGCCGCGCGCCCGCACTTCCTGCATGTTCGACTTGAGCTTCTCGAGCAGCGCGTCGTTCGGCGCGATCGTCGCGACCGGCATCGCATGCGTGACGAGCGCGAGCGGGCCGTGCTTCAGCTCGCCGGCCGGATACGCTTCCGCGTGGATATACGAGATCTCCTTCAGCTTCAGCGCGCCTTCAAGCGCGATCGGGTAATGCAGCCCGCGCCCGAGAAACAGCGCATTCTCGTGCTGCGAGAACTCCGCGGCCCAGCCCTCGATCTGCGGCTCCAGCGCAAGCACGTCCTCGAGCGCGCTGGGCAGCCGCCGCAGCTGCGTCGTATAACGCGCGAGTTGCGCGTCGTCGACGTAGCCGCGCAGCCGGCCAAGCGTCACCGCGAGTATGAACAGCGCGACGAGCTGCGTCGTGAATGCCTTGGTCGACGCGACACCGATTTCCGGGCCGGCGCGCGTCAGGAACCGCAGGCCGGCCTGACGCATCATCGCGCTGGTCGGCACGTTGCAGATTGCGAGCGTGTCGATATGACCGAGCGCCTGCGCGTACTTGAGCGCGGCGAGCGTGTCGGCGGTCTCGCCGGATTGCGACACGCTGACCACCAGCGTATTCGGCAGCGCGAGCGCGTCGCTGTAACGGTATTCGCTCGCGATCTCGACCTGCGCGGGCAGGCGCGCGATCGTCTCGAGCCAGCGGCGGGCAGTCAGGCCGGAATAGTGGCTCGTGCCGCAGGCGAGGATCAGCACGTTGTCGATCTGCTCGAACGCCCGCGCCGCATCCGGTCCGAATGCAGCCGGATCGAACAGCCCCGCATCGGGGATGGTCGCGGCCACGGCCTGCGGTTGCTCGAAGATTTCCTTCTGCATGAAATGCCGGTACGGCCCGAGTTCGACCACACCTTGCGTCGATGCAACGGTCTGGATCGGGCGGTCGACCGGCGTGCCGCCGCGCGTGAGGACCCGCACGCCGCCCGGCGTCAGTTCGACGATGTCGCCTTCCTCGAGAAAGATGAAGCGGTCGGTGATGCCGGCCAGGGCGAGCGCGTCGGACGCAAGAAAGCACTCGTCGTCCTTCAGACCGACCACCAGCGGCGAGCCGGCGCGCGCGCCGATCAGCCGCTGCGGCTCGTGCTTGCTGAACACCGCGATCGCGTACGCGCCGTGCAGTTGCGACGTCGCATCACGCACGGCGGCGAGCAGGTCGCCGCGATACTTGCTGTGGATGAGGTGAGCGACGACCTCGGTGTCGGTCTGCCCGTCGAATTCGTAGTGTTCGTCAGACAGTTGCTTGCGCAACGTTTCGTGATTCTCGATGATGCCGTTGTGCACGAGCGCGATTTCGTCGCGCGAGAAGATCGGATGGGCGTTGCAGGTTGCGGGCGCGCCATGCGTCGCCCAGCGGGTATGCGCGATGCCGGTGCTGCCGGACAACCCGGCGCTGCGCACGTGCGCGTCGAGATCGGCGACGCGCGACACACTGCGTTCGCGGCGCGCCTGGCCGTCGACGACGGTCGCCACGCCGCATGAATCGTAGCCGCGATATTCGAGGCGACGCAAACCTTCAATCAGAATCGGAACGATGTTCCGTTGCGCGACTGCGCCGACGATGCCACACATGACACGTCTCCTTCCCTTTGTTGAATCATGAACCGTGCGCCGTTGCGTCAGCGCGATCCGGTCACCGTTGCCGACGCCGTCGTGAACCCGCATTTGGCGGGTGCGAGCGGATCGACCGTCCGGCTTTCAAATGCCAGGTAAAGCGCCTCCTCCATTACGTTCCAGTGCGTGCCGTGTCGATACGGGCCCGATCGTGCATACCAGCAGGCGACGGTGCTCCAGTCGTTCATCTTGAATGCGACCAGCGCGATCAGCCCCCATGGAAAATCGGAGCCGGCGAGCTGCATCCAGGTCTTGCCGTACTTCTGCATCCACTGCGCGTAGATCGTCTCGTTCGACTGGTCGGGCACCTGGATGCCGGACAGGATCGGGAAGATCTGCGCGACTTTCGCCGGATAGAAGCTCGCATCGCTGATCCGTTGCGTGCTGGCACGAAAACCCGATTGCGCGCCGCGCCAGAACACCTTGAGGATCGCCGCCGAGAGCCGGTCGGCGCGCTGGCTCCACGGAGCCGCGCGCGCGTATTCGGCGCGACGTACGTAATACGCGGCGAGCGCCTGGAACGCGCTATGTACCTCGACGTTGTCCATCAGCAGCGCGACATGCAGCGACGACGAAATCTGGTAGACGCCGGTCGCCTTGTCGAGCAGCGAATCCAGGCGCTCGCCTGCGCGTCTCAGGCTGAGTTCCCACGCGGCTGGCATTCCGTCGGGCGGCGCGAAGCGCGACAGCAGCTCGATCCAGGTCGCCATCATCGCGTCGTCCGCGTCGGCTTCCGCGCACGGGCTGATCATTCCGGCCTTTACGCAGTAGCGGTTGAAGCCGCCGTCCGGACGCTGGCGCGGCAACATCCATGCGACCCACGCGAGTGCCGCCTGACGGGCGTCCA
This sequence comes from Burkholderia sp. 10_S31, assembly GCF_056930375.1. Classification (NCBI taxonomy): domain Bacteria; kingdom Pseudomonadati; phylum Pseudomonadota; class Betaproteobacteria; order Burkholderiales; family Burkholderiaceae; genus Burkholderia; species Burkholderia sp. 10_S31. Next base: position 983,663 of record NZ_JBXOWK010000001.1, on the reverse strand, counting down.
TCTGCGTGTCGGCGGCAGCCAGCAGGGCCTTCGCGGCGAAATAAGGATCGATGCCGACACCGTTCAGGCGCACGGTGATCGCGCCGTCCGTGCGTTGATACAGCCCGTTTAGCTGGAGTTCGGCGGCGCCCGCGTGCAGCACGGAGCAACACGCGGCGACGCAACAGGCAACGCGCCACGCGTGGCACCGCCTGACGGTAGCCGCCACGCACGCGCGTGCGGCCGGGAAAAGCGCGGGCCGTTTCATGATCGGGGGCTCCTGCGCGGCAGTCCTGCGCAATCATCGCCGGACGCGGCGTTGGCCGCGTCGCGCCCGGCGAACGTATCGACGGTGTGGCTCGGTTCACCTTGGTTCGGGTGAACCGGAGTCGGAATCGGAACGATGTCCTGTTGTGCGGCCGCGCCGACGATGCCACACATGACACGTCTCCCTCCCTTTTTCCATTCATGGACCGGCGCCGTCGTGTCGGCGCGATCCGGTCACCGCGATCTCCGCCATCGTGAACCCGCATTTGGCGACCCCGAGCGGATCGACATCGGCGTCATGACCAACACACTGCACAGCGTCGGCAACCGGCCGCGACATGCAATCAGGCACGGTCTGCGCACCAGCCAGACCGGCACGTTTCGCGTCGCCTTCCGGATTCGCCTGGATTGGTACTCCCGTCCTTCCGTCGTCGCTCAAACGCGTGGAGACACGCGTGTCCCTCCGGAAACAAGCAAGGGGTGAGCCATGGATCGCCCCGCCCCGTGGTGCAAGGGCCGGTGAGTACCCGATCGACACACTCCACACACGGATCGCGTTTTTTGATTCACCGGCGAATCAGCGTTCGCCCTCCAGCGGGGATCTTCTGCCTACAAAATACGAGGACCTCGCGCAACACCCGCGCAACATCATTTCGGAAAGCCAATCGCTGCGGAAAGTCGCTGCATGGCCCCCGGTTCGGCACATACCTGTGCGCTTCGCGGCGCACGTCGACCAGCGGTCGTGCGGATATGGACGGTCCATTCCAGGCTTGCGTTACAGATGCGCAACGTTTCGCACCGGCCGATCCGGACGCTGCGCGCGACGCGATGCATCAGGACAATCATTCGTGTCGAAGCAGTGCAGGAAAATCGACGATGTCCCGCGCATTGTCCATACAAAATTCGCATGCCGAAACGATTCAAAGTGGCCGGAACGGCTCATGCAATTCGATCGATAGCCGGCGCGCGATGCAAGTCGCCGTGCTTCGAATGACGTGACCGGATCGACGGCGCGAACGGTCAGATGTTTATCCGCGTCGCGGCAGAGCGCCGATCTCGTGCTCGTAGCAATTGTGAAACGTTCCTCGGCAATCCGCATGTGCGAAGCGACCCGGGCCGGCACTCGGGCCCGCTCACAGGGCCGCTGGTTTGAATATTGCTCTACCGGTAGCAGGAACAAGTGCGGGTGCGTCGCGAGGCGGTGACGTATGCAACCCGACCGACGTGGCGATCGACACAACGAGGAACGCTCATGACGTGATTGACGAGATTCGAGGCTACGTCCGTAGTCCGACGATTGCGTGGCGGAGACCGCGCGGACAAAAACGGTGCGCCCGCCCCGCAACACCGCTGCATGTCGCGCGGCCGGCGCCGGCCGGCACGACCCGCATGCAGGGGCGGGACGTGTCGCCTGCAACCATGGTTGGCGCCAGGTGCCGGGCTTTCCGGCGCGAAGAAGCTCAACGAGGACAACGATGAAAAAGATCTTGCTTGTGTTTGGGACTCGGCCGGAAGCCATCAAGATGGCGCCGCTCGTCCGCGCGCTGAAGGCGCGCAGGGATGTCGACGCCCGGGTATGTGTCACCGCCCAGCATCGGGAAATGCTGGATCAGGTCCTCACGCTGTTCGACATCAAGCCCGACTACGATCTCAATCTGATGCGCCAGAGCCAGACGCTGACCGACGTGACAACCGGCATTCTTCAGGCGATCGGGATAGTCTTCGAAGATTTGCATCCGGATGTTGTCCTGGTGCACGGTGACACGACGACGACGCTGGCCGTCAGTCTCGCGGCGTTCTATCGCTATCTGCCGGTCGGGCACGTGGAAGCGGGCCTGCGCAGCGGCGACATCTGGTCGCCGTGGCCCGAGGAATTGAATCGCCGCGTGACCGACGCGGTGTCGTCATGGCATTTCGCGCCGACCGGCCAGGCGCGCGACAACCTGTTCAGCGAAGGCGTGCCGGTGGGCGCAGTCGTGATGACGGGCAACACCGTGATCGATGCGCTGCACGACGTCAAACGGATGCTCGATCACGATACCGCGCTCAACGACAAGGTCGCCGCGCACTTTCCGTTTCTCGATCCGTCGCGCCGCGTGGTGCTGATCACGGGCCATCGTCGCGAGAGCTTCGGCGAGCCGTTCCGCCACTTCTGCGAGGCGCTCTGCACGCTCGCGAACCGCTATCGCGATGTGCAGTTCGTCTATCCGCTGCACCTGAATCCGAACGTGCGCGAGCCGGCGCGCGCGCTGCTCGGCAGCGTGCCGAACATCTACCTGATCGAGCCCCAGGAATATCTTTCGTTCGTATTCCTGATGTCGCGCGCGCACTTCATCATCACCGACTCGGGTGGCATCCAGGAAGAAGGGCCGGCGCTCGGCAAGCCGGTGCTCGTCACGCGCGAGACGACCGAGCGGCCCGAGGCGATCCAGGCCGGCACCGCGCGGCTCGTCGGCACGGACCCGGAGCGGATCGTCTGGGAGGCGTCGCGGCTGTTCGAGAGCGACAGCGCGTATGACGAAATGTCGCGCGCGAGCAATCCATATGGCGACGGCCATGCAAGCGAGCGGATCGTTCACGCACTGATGCACACGCCAGGCGCGAGCGCAAACATGACGAGCTTTTCGCTGGGCGCCGCGGAGATACCGTGCAATGCGCTCACGCTGGGATTGCAGGCGTTGCGTTCGCCTTGAAGACTATCGTCTGACGGCATCCCGACGGACGGCGACGCGCGATGTCGCCGTCCGTCATTCGTCCGACGCGAACCGCCATCCATCACCGTCGAATCGCGCCGTGCGATCGACGCCCGCCGCCATCCACTACCCGTCCGCTACCGGACCACGGCATCTGCCATCGATTGCGCCTGCGCGATCAGCCGCGGGTAGATCCGCTGGGACACCACCTGTTTGGCGAAACACGCCTGCCGCGCATCCTCGGGCACGCGCGGCGCGCCGCACGCCGCGATCGGGCGCAGTGTCACGCTTTTCCACAGGATATAAACCCGTTCGCCCTGCCGGACCGACACGGCCAGCGTATTCGGCCCGTCCGGCACGCCGTCCTGGCTTTCGCCCAGCAGCAACGCCTTCACGACGCCGTCGGCCGGCTGCCGCTTGACGGGCAACTCGGCGAAGCGAAACGCCGCGGCGTCATCGCTGAATACGTTCGTATAAAGCGTTTCGTTGTCGAACATCGCGGCGACGTCGTCGGTCGGCTTGATACCCGCATCCGCCGTACTCGCCCAGGCCTTCAGCAGCGGAACCGTCGTCACGACGAGGTTCATCTTCCCGTCGACCGACTTGAAGGCCAACCCGTCCGGCCCCGGCGGCATCCCGTCGACGGGGCCGACGCTCTGCACGGTGCCCTCCGCCTTCGCGACAAACCCTCTCGCCCGGACCGTGCCGATCAGCTTCACGAGCCGGGCATTCACGTCGGCCGTGTACTGCTTGTCGACGCCCGCCTGATCCTCCGTCCGCGCCGCCGCGACGGCTGCCGCGGCCTTCTTCCGATAGGCCAGATACGAATCCGCCGGCGATGCGATCACCTTTGCCCCGACCGCGACGAGCACCGCCGCGACCACCACTGCCCCCACCCCGACCTTCAGTCTTGATATGCGCTTCATTTTTATGACGTTACCGAATCCCGCGCCGACAGCGAAAACGGCTGCCGTCACCCGCGGCAGCCGTCCCTCAGAAACGCGTCATTTTAACGTCGCGCGCGCTTCATTCGTCTACCTTGAACGCCGATACCAATAGCGTCAGTTCCGCCGCCTGCTGCTTGAGGCTTTCCGCGGCCGCCGCGCTTTCCTCGACCAGCGCCGCATTCTGCTGCGTCATCTGGTCCAGCGACTGCACCGCGTCGCCGATCTGGTCGATGCCCGCGCTCTGCTCCAGGCTCGCCTCGGCGATCTCGCTCATCATCGCGCTGACGCCCTGCACCTGCGACACGACATCGCGCATCACCTTCCCGGCCTCGCTGACGAGTCGCGACCCGGTGTTCACCGTGCCCGCGCTGTGCTCGATCAGCGCCTTGATCTCCTTCGCCGCCTGCGCGCTGCGCTGCGCGAGGTTCCGTACCTCCGACGCGACGACCGCAAACCCGCGCCCCTGCTCGCCGGCCCGTGCCGCTTCGACCGCGGCATTCAGCGCGAGGATGTTGGTCTGGAACGAGATGCTGTCGATCATCACGATGATCTCGGAGATCCGTTGCGACGCGTCGCTGATCTGCTCCATCGTGGTCACGACTTCGCCGACGACCTGCCCGCCGCGCGTCGCGGTATCGGATGCGCCGGTGATCAGCTTCGCGGCCGTCGTCGCGGTTTCGGTGTTGTTGCGCACGACCGCCGTGATTTCCTCCATCGACGAAGCCGTCCGCTCGAGGTTGCTCGACTGCCCTTCGGTGCGCTCGCTGAGATCCGCATTGCCCGACGCGATCTGCGCGGACCCGGTCGCGATCGACGCGGACGCCGCGCGGATCCGGTGCACGAGCGTCGACAACGACGACACGAAGCGATTGAACGCGTCCGACAATTGACCGATCTCGTCCTGGCCCTCGACCGTCATCCGGCGCGTCAGGTCGCCCTGGCCGCTCGCGATCTCCGACAAGAGCGTCGCCGCGCGGCGGATCGGCGCGGCAATCGCGCGCCCGACCAGCCAGATCACGACCAGCGCGACGCCGAGGCCCGCCACCGCGGCGACCAGCGCCGCGCTGCGAATCGCGCGCGTCACCGGGCCGAGCAGTTCGGCCTGCGGCACTTCGACGACCACGTACGCATTCAGCTCCGGAATGAACGACGTCGCGATGAAGCGCGCACCGCCGTCGCCGTTGTAGCTCAGGTACGCATACGGCTTGCCGGCGAGCAGCGTCGACGATGCGTCGTCCGGCAGGCCCGGCTCGTCCTTCAGGAAATGCTTGCCGTCGATCAGCGACGTATCGCGATGCATCATGATCGCGCCGTCCGGCCGCACGAGATACGCGAACCCGGTCTCGCCGATCCGGTACGCGGCGATCCCCTTCGCGAGCGCATCGACGGACAGGCTCATGCCGGCCGCGCCGATCGGCGTGCCGTCGAGCTCCACGCGGCTGTTGATGAACATCATGTAGCCGCCGAGCGTGACCTCGCGATCCATGTTCACGTCGTAGGTCTTGCCCGACGCGAGGAAGTTCGTCAGCCACTGATCCTTGTCGCCGACTTTTCGCTGCAGGCCGGCTTCGTTGTAGTAGTTGCCGCTCTTCACCGACACCCACTGCACGGACGCAGCCTTCTGCTCGTCCTTCACGCTCTTCGCTAGCTGGACCCAATTGCGCGTGCCGGCGTCGGGCTCGCCGTCGGCTTCCCATTGCAGCAGGAACGCATCGCGCGCGAGGAGGCGGGAGGCTGCGATCGGCCCGGCCATCTGCCGCTGCACGTCGGCGCGGATGCCGTTCACGGCGGTCGGCAGCTCGTCGCGGACGACGCGATCGCGCACGGCGTCGCCGATCAGACGAATGCTCAACCCGCTCGAAATCGCGACGAACACGAGCAGGCAACTCGTCATGCTGAAAATCAGCTTGTTCTGAATGGACAGCTTGCGCCAGAAATGCATGGGAAACCCCCGATAACCGCTCGACCCGAGCCAGTTCGGGTTATCGGCAGGCGCGCGCGGAATCGCATCGCCGAGTTCACATGCCAGTCATACCGGATCCGATATATCGACGACGAACCCGGCTTGCTCGCCTGCGAACGAACGCACGCTCAATACGCGACGAAGATCGTCACCCGCCGGTTGCGCGCCCGCGCGGCCACATCGTCGCCCGCGACGAGCGGCTGCGTATCGGCCCGCCCGATCGCCGCGAGCCGGTGCGGCGCGACGCCGCGATCGGCCAGATAGCGCACGACGCTGCCCGCCCGCGCCGACGACAGCTCCCAGTTCGATTCGTATTTCGCGTTCGCGATCGGCACGCTGTCGGTATGCCCTTCGACGAGAATGTCCCCGGTCGCATGCTCGCTCAGCGCCCGCGCGATCTGGCTCAGCACCGGCGCCGCGTCGGGCAGCAGGCGCGCATCGCCGACGTTGAACAGGATCTTCGCGTCGATGCCGATCTCGATGCCGTGCGGCGCCCGCACCAGCGAGATGCGGCCGTTCGTCTTCAGCGCATCGAGCGATGCCAGCCATGCCGGCGCGCGCGCGGGCGTCGCGGAATCGGTCGCGCTCGCCGCGCCGCCGTCGTGCCGCGCGAGCGTCTGGTAGCGGGCATCGAGCGCGTTGTATTTCGCGAGCTGCAGCACGTACAGCGCGAGAAACAGCACCATCAGCGTCGTGATGAGATCCGCATAGGAAATCAGCCAGCGCCCGGACTGCGTGCCTTCGGCTTCATCGTCGTCGCGCCCGGCTGCGGCCGAGCCCGCCCGCGCGCCGTCAGTTCGAGCCGTCATGTCGACACTCCCGGTGCGTCATGCGAGCGACTCCGCCGCGCGGCCGCGCACGTCGCCGGTCAGCCGCGTTTCGATCGTATGCGGCGATTCCTTGCGCGAGATCGCGAGCAGGCCGTCGAGATACAGCTTACGAAAGCGCAGTTCGCTGTCGATCTGCGCGCGCAGCTTGCCATAGAGCGGCAGAAACACGAGATTCGCGAACGCGAGGCCGTAGAGCGTCGCAATGAACGCGACCGCGATGCCTGGCCCGAGTTGCGCCGGTTCGAGAATATGGCTCGTCACCTGGACCAGCCCGAGCACCGAGCCGAGAATGCCGAACGTCGGCGCATAGCCGCCGGCCTGCTGCCACACGCGCGCGGCCGCGAGCCGGCTGCGCTCGTATGCGTCGAGCTCGCGCTGCAGCGCGTCCTCGAGCACGGCGGTCGACACGCCGTTGGCGAGCAGTTCCAGCCCGCGCCGCGCGAACGGATGAATGCCGCTCACGTCCATCGATTCGAACGCGAGCAACCCGTCGAGCTTCGCGCGATCGCCCCACTCGAGCAGGTCGGTCAGGTGCTTGCGGTCGACTTCCTGCGCCCGCACGAACGCGAGCCGCAACTGCTTCACCGCATCGAAGAACCGCGCCCACGTGTTCTGGATCATCACCGCGCCGAGCGTACCGCCGAGCACGATGACGAGCGCCTCGAACTGGAACAGCATCGGGAAATGTCCGCCTTCCAGTGCGAAGCCGAACACGATGGCCGCGCCGCCGAGCACCACGCCGGCCAGGGTCAACAGGTCCATATGCGTCTCCGTCGGGTCGCGCGTTAAGCGTCGGATGAAGTCAACGGCGCGGATGCCGCCGGCGCCTTGGCAACGCGAATGGCATCGAGCATGCGCCGCCCGATCTCCTCGATCTCGATCGGATCGAGCTTCAGCTCGCGGCGCATCACCCACGACACCTCGTTGCGCCGCGCTTCCGTCATCACGGAAAACAGCTTGTCGGCCACCGCGCGATCGTCGAGGCTCCCGATCAACTTCGCGAGATCGTACGTATCGAATGCGCTGATCACGTCGAACAGCGTGCGCTGGTCGATCCACACGATGTCCTCGAGCGCATGCACAGCACCGCCGGCGCGCGGGTTGCGCCGCGAGAAATACGCGACGCCTTTCTGCTCGACGTAGCCCAGCACCTTCGACTTGCGGAACGCGAACACCTCGTCGGCGATCTCGCCGTGCGACAGCTTGTTGAGCAGCAGCGTCCGGTCGACGCCGATCAGCGCCTCGAGATCGGCCAGCTCGATCAGTTCCAGCTCGCTGTTGATCGACAGGTCGAGATCATGATCGGCGACCTGCTGCGCGCGATCGATCACGCGCGCGGCGTCGAAGGTGACGACCTGGCGCGCATCCGACGAAACCGCGTAATCGGCCGTGCCGCCGGCATGGTCGGCCGGTGCGGCTTCGATCGTGACGAGATTGAGCTTCTCCATGCGGCGCAGCATCGCGAGCACGTGCGGGCGCGAATGGCCGGCGATCGCGCGGCAGCGGCGAATCACGTCCGCGAGCGGCACCGACACCTCCGCCGCGTGTGCCTGCATTGGCCGGCGCGACCACGCGTCGTCCGCGCCGCGCGTGTCGGCGCCCGCCATCAGCGACAGCACATGCGCATACGACAGCACGCCCGGCATGAAATCCGCGTGCGTATAGGTCGCGAGCTGGTCGTCCTTGCGCTTTACGCGCCGGATCATCGTGCGCACGATATGCCGAAGCAGAGCGGACACATGCTCGATTTCCTCGTCGAGCAGCGTGGCCGGCACGACCGTGAGCTGACAAAACGACAGCGCCTTCGCCGTATGCGCGCGCGGCTCGGACGCGAGCAGCGCCGACTCGCCGAAAAACTCGCCGCGCCCGAGCGTCGCGACGACGACGCGCTTGTCTTCGCAGCGCGTCGACAGCTCGACCTTGCCGTCGGCGATCAGAAAGATGACGGGCTCGCCGGCGAAGCCCTCCGAGTAGATGATCTCGCCGGGCGCGGCCGTACGCGTCCACGATTGCTGACGATTCAAGTTGGTTCCCCTGCTGCGCTGGTTGTTGCGGACTGCGCGTCGCATGTCGCATGCATGCGATCGACAGTCATCCCCGTACCCGTATAACGTCATCGGCACCGGCATCCTTTAGGGAATTCACACTCGCTTTCAGCGAAAATCAAAGTGAAACGTTTGCGGCCGAACGCGCATCGCCGGAGGATGCCATGCGATGCATCCGCAACCGCGCGCCACCCGACCGACAGCACGACGATGCGCGGGAAGCAAAACAGCGCGGCGACAGGGTTTTCCCTGCTCGTTCGGTCGGCCTGCCAGCCTGACCGATGTCACCGGCATTTGTTTCGGGATGCTGTCTTTATCTTGCCGCCGCCTGCCGGCGCAACTTCCCCCAGCGCGTTATCCGGCCCCTTTACTTTCAATATCATCCGATAATTACCTTTTATTTTCGTCTAAAATCGCGCTTCTTCTTACCTTAGGATGGAATGAAGTTTTGATTAAACTGACGAAATCTATCTCACGAACGGCAATTGCCGCATGCGTTGCCTATGCCGGGCTGATGCCCCTGTCCCAATCCGCCAGTGCCCAGGTCGAACCGCTGAAGAATCCGGTCTACGGCGTCACGCTCGACGACCTGACGAAGCTGGATGCGATCATCGCGTCGCTGCAGAACCTGCCTTACCGACCGACCGTGCGTGTCGTGTTCGATCCGGACACGTCCGCCGCCGACTACTACGCGCCGCTGCTGCGCCTGCACGCCGTCGCGTACGTGATGGGCGAGGTCTACGATTCTTACTATTTCCCGACGAATCTCACGACCTACAAGGCGCGAACGCAGGAACTCGTGTCGCAGCTGAAGAACACGGTCGACGTGTGGGAAATCGCCAACGAAATCAACGGCGAATGGTTGCGTCCCAATCCGAACGGCACGAACACCGTGGTCAACTCGCAAGAGCAGCAGATCGGCCAGATGGTCGCCGCGGCCAACACGATCGTCAAATCGAACGGCGGCAAGACCGCGATCACGCTGTACTACAACGACGACAGCAAGGGCAACAACTGCTGGGAGAAGCCGCAGGATTACTGGAAGACCTGGCCGACGGCGTTCCTGCCGGCAACGGTGCGCCAGCAGGCCGACTACGCGTTGTTCAGCTACTACCCGTATCAGGATTGCCCGGGACTGAATCCGTCGTGGAATAGCGACTTCGCGGCGCTCGAAAGCATCTTCCCGAACGCGAAGGTCGGCTTCGGCGAAATCGGCACGTCGGAACTCTCCGCGCCGACGTCGGTACAGCAGAACCTGATCAAAACCTATTACCCGATGGTCAACAGCATGAACGATCCGCGTTTCATCGGCGGATTCTTCTGGTGGAACTACGCCGAACAGATGCTCCCGTATTCGACGAGCTCCTACTTCCAGTTGTTGCGTCAAACCATCATCCCGCTGAAGTCGCCCAACTGATCGGGCCCCATCCGCGAGTCGTTCCAGCGTCAGCGTAGTCACTCAGAACCACAATGTCGCGCGTACCACGAGACCACGTGCGCGTGCCGCTGACGTCAATGGAAAACGGTACTGCACCGTCACGTCGAGATAGCTTGCCGGCGCGGTATACCTGCCTTCGCGAAACCAGTATCTGAACTGAACGCCAGGCCCCGCACCGATTGCCGTCCTGTTCGGCTGACGATTATCGTGATCGCCTGCCACCGCGACGTGCGGGTAGACGGTCAGCCGGTTGCTCAGCATCGGCAAACGCCACGTGTGCCCGTAGCGCAGCTCCGAATAGATGATGTAGCGGCCCGCCTTGATGAAATACGCACCCTCGACATAAGCCTGCCAGCTCCGCCAGCTCGGTTCGGTAACCCGCAGATCGGTGCCTGCCTCCGACGAATAGCCCAGGCGCATCAGCCAGTCCGTCATCGACAGGCTGCCGACATGAAACAGCCGCTCGGCGGTCACCACTACGTTCTGATCGGGTATCGGCTTGTAGCGCATGCCCACCGACCCTTGTACCGTCGGCATGCCGGTCACGTTGCCGTTGCCATCGTAGGCCGTGCCATATCCGCGCACGAAGAACTGGAGAATACGGCCGTTCTGATAGCCGATCTTCGGGGGCTGCCAGTACGCCTCGATACCCGGCTGGAGCACGCTGATGGTGCCTTGCGGGCCGAATGCGGCCGACTGGTATGGCGCACTCAGCACGAAACCCCAGGTACGCTCCAGCTGTTCGACTTCCCGTCGATAGCCGAACTTGCGCTGCGTGTCGAATGCATGTTCGTTTTCATCGGCGTCGAGACTGTGTTCGAACATCTGGACGGACTCCTCGTTCAATCCGATCCGCTTGGCGGTATAGCCGGCATCCGCGTAGTTCATCGCGTTGCCGGCGCCACCGGCGAAACCCTCCTGAAATGCGTCGAGCGCCTCGCGATCCTTGTGTTCGCGCAAGAGGTCATAGGCTTGCTGCAGCTTTTGCTGCGCGCTGTCGTCGACCGGCGTCTGCGGCGGCGGGTCGACTTGCCGTGCCTGCGCCGCGATCGACGCAGCCATGTTGCGCTCCGCATCCGTCGATGCGTCGCTCACCGCCAGATCCGCCATGCGGATGGCGCTTTCGCGATCACCGGCCTGCAGGCTCAGTTGCGCGATACGCACCTGGACCACGGCCGACTTTTCATCGGCCAGCGGCGCCAGTGCAATGCCGGCTTCATGCGGGAGATTCGCCGCGAGCGCGCTGTCCGACCATGCGAGACGCAGGTTGCGCTGCTGCTCGTTGCTCCATTTTCCGGTGGCGACGGCGGCCGAGAAATCGCGGCACGCAACGTCGTAGCGCATCTGCCGCTGCGCCAGGTAGCCATGCTGCGCCAGCACCGCCGCGCTCTTCGGAAAACGAACGCTCAGCGATTCCAGCATCGCGTCCGCTTCGTCGACCTTCCCTTCGCGCCGGTACACATCCGCGAGCAGCAGCCCGAGCTGCTCGCTCCCCGGCTGCATCTTGACGGCACGCGACGCGTATACTTCCGCGCGCGGCAGGTCGCCGGCATTGATCGCCTTGTATGCGCCGTCGGCGAGCCGATAGGCCTTGGCTGAAAGCTGCTGGGCGGCGGATGCCGGCGCCTGCCAGACGAGCGACATGGCGATGGCCAGGGCGCTCAACCGTGCGCAGCGCGTGAGGCCGGCCGCGATCGGACGTGTCGAGCGTTTCATGCCTGTTCTCCCGACGGCCTTTTTGCCGGAGATGCCTGCGGCGTCGCGTCATCGCCGTCGCGCAGCCGGGCGATGTCGACGAAGCGCGAGTGCCGCGCCAGTTCGGCGGCAATCTCGGCATCGCAGGCGATGAAATAAGCGACGTTCGATCTGGCGCCGCGCCGCACGACGTCCTGTTCGTCCTGCGAGAGCGGGCGCCCGACCGCGATATTGAGCGTCCCGTCGTCCGCGGTCGAAAACGGGACGGCGCGATACGCATACTGCAGCTCGAAGGCCAGCGAATCCGCGAAGTGGCCTACCGCGACGTTGCCCAGGCTCACGCGCGGGAGCTCCGCCTGCTCGGCGATCGCGTCGGCCAGCGATTCGGTGGACAGCGCGCTGCATTCGAGCAACAGTTCGCCCAGCCGCCTGCCGCATGTCAGTTGTTTCTCGAGCCCGGCCTGCAACTGTTCCAGAGAGAGCACGCCCCAGCCGACCAGGATCTCGCCGATCTTGAGCCGCGCCTTCCCGAGTTCTTCGTTCGACAGATAGGTGTGACTGGTCTTGTCCCACGCGATCGGCCTGCCGCTCACGAGGTGGCCGACATAGATTCGCCACGCGCGACTCACCGCGCAGAAATTGATCATGTTGTTCACGAACATCCTGGGGATCGACAGCACCCCCTGGAGCGGGCCGTTCAGCCTGCTGACGAAGTGGAAGCGCTGTCCGGCGCGGGCAAACAGCATGACGGTGTTCACCCAAAGCAGCGGCGTCACCCATGCACTGGCCATCATGATCTGAGCGCCGGCGGGGATGACGTGGCCGGTTTTCTGAAGGACGGCAAGCAACACGAAGTTGAGCAGCACGGCATAGGCCACCACCGAAAACAGCGACGTCACGATGCCCTTGCGATCGTGGAAGAACATGTAGCGGGTGAGGAGGTCGCCCTTCCAGCCAAGCTGTTCCCAGCCCTGGAAGGCAATGCCGAGGATCCAGCGCGCGCGCTGCCGGTAGGCGGTGCGAAACGTCTTCGGAAAATATTCGCGCGTGGCCAGCAGGTTTCGATTGTCGGCGCCAGCTTCCGCGTGCTCCCCGCCGCCATCGCACGCGACGTCCGAAAGCGGAAAGCGGGCAAACACTTCCTTCATGCCGAGGTCTCTCAGCCGGAAGCTGAAGTCATAATCTTCGGTCAGTGAACTCGTGTTGAACGGGCTGCCGTCGCGCTCCTTCATCGCCGCCTCGATCGAACGCCGGCTGTAGCACGATGCAACGCCCGCGCCCGGCACGACGCCGGTCAGGCGGGCTCGCACCGGTACGTCCTTCTGGTGCGTCTCGCTGAAATCGTCGAGATAGCAGCCGGCGACGAACTCGTTCCATTTTCGCGGCAATGACAGAACCGGGAGCTGGACCAGGTCGCTATCCGCTACCGCATAATTGAGGTACTTGAGTTCGACCGGATGAATGACGTCTTCACAGTCGTGCATGACGACGCCTGCAAACTGGATATGATGGACTTCTTCGTAGCGAAGAATGGCTTCGATGATCCAGTTCAGGCAGTCGGCCTTGCAGGTCGGCCCGTCGTTCATGACCGTTGCGCGCGTCACCCTGCCGGGATACCGGCGGACCATCCGTTCGACTTCCGCCGTGGTTTCGGCGTCGTTGTGATAGGTGCCAACGAAGATGACATAGCGCTCGTACTCTAGGGTCGCCAGGGTGTTTTCGATCATCTTGGCGATCACGTCATACTCTTTCCACGCCGGCACCATGAGTGCCAGATGGCGCTCGTCCAGCGCGCGCAGCATGCCGATATCGACGGTCTGCGATTTCTCGCGACGCAAGATTCGCCCGAGTTCGAATGACCAGTAACAGGCGTCCAGCGTGAGGTCATCCAGCGTACTGACCAGGATGACGATGGCGGTCACAATGGCGACAATGTTGAGCGCATATAAATATGCACTCCATATCATATTATCCATCACTTTTTCCGCTTTCTTCTGTTGTTCGGCTTCTTCTCCCGCGCACCAACGTAAGACGAAACCCTTCCCGTCCCCGTCGACCCCGTCACGTCCACTCCGTTGCCAGCGCCGCATCGGCATCTGTCGCTCTCAAAAGACTCGGTGACACATCGAGCGCTATTGATACGACCACGTAACATCACCAGGAATGCAACGTGTTCAGTGGATGACTTTTGACAGCCGGTTTCCCCCGCTTGCTTGCCTTCGCCCCTGCATTCGCCAACGCTTGCAGCCGTTTCCGATCCGGCGCCGCGCAGTGCGCCCCGTGCACCGTCTTCTCCACGCACAGCTCTTCTAGCAAGTCGTGCGCCATCGTCGCGCCACCCTTTGGCCTTCGGCGCCCCGGCGCGGGCGTCGCGTAATTTCCGAATCAAATTCAGTCCAAATGTTTCAGCGCTGAAACACGGTCGATCGATCCGCCGAAAGCGGCTTGACACCGGTCGGCCGGCGCACCCCGGTTGCCGCGATCGGGGCGGCGTTACGTGGCTCGGCTCCCAGTGGCGGGAAGGATCAATTTCGAACGCAAAAAATCTGGTGTCCGAATCGATATTGCATGTTCAAGCCAACCGGATCGATTGCTGCGGCGCACAGCGCGCAACCGGTTTCCCCTGAATCGTCCGAACAAGCGTGACGCGTTTTTCGGAGTGAATTCGCGAAAAAAACGGCTGCGTTGCATGCGTGAAACGTTTATCGAAACAAATTTCAGACCGCCGTGACGTGCCGATTTCGGCGTGTCGGCCCGGTGCTCATTTGCGGCCGATGGTACGGATCTAGCTTGAAAACACGACTATCCGGCTGCGTTTTTTATCCGGTATCAAGAGCGGAAAAAACACGACATAACGCCCCGATTCTGAATACTGAATGGCACTTCGCCATGCTCGTTTCGTGAACGAGATGAACTCAATTTGCATATCAAAGGATGAAAATCATGCCTTCGCATCGCAATCAATCTTTTCGAAACGGGTTGAGCGCCGTCGGGCTACTCGTCGCATTGATCCCTGCACTCGTCGTCGGCACGGCCCCGGAGGCGAGTGCGCAGCAGACGAACATGGCGCCTCCCGGCAAGATCAAGCCCCCTCCATTACCGAACGGCTCGGCCCACGCTAACGTGAAACCCGGCATGTCCGAAGAGGATTGGGACAAGGCATACAAGGAGACGGGGCGCCCCAAGTTCAACAGGAGCCTCGTCAAGAGAAACGGCGGCAACGTGGAACGTGACTAGGGAGAAACGGCCATGAAAAAGATCTTGATCGTCATAGCCCTGCTTGCCGGACTCGCGCAAATGACATTGCCGGGCACGGCGCACGCGCAGGCCACCACCGCACACACGCTCGTGCTGTACGACAACCCGGCCAACGACCCGTATTCGAAGCTCGGCCTCATGTACAGCATCATGCTGAGGAACCTGCTCGGTCACTTCAATACGACCGTCGATCTGGTACCGATACAGAACTACACGGCGGGCATGATCGGCAGCCACGACGCCACGTTCTATGTCGGCGACTACTACAACAATCCGATTCCGACGGCGTTCATGAGCGACGTGATGACCGCCACGAAGACCGTGGTCTGGTTCAAGTACAACCTGTGGCAGCTCGCATGGAACACGGCCTACACGTTCAACCAGACCTACGGGATCAACTTCCTGGGCCTTGCCGGGATGAACGCGCCGCCTTCGTCGAGCAATCCGAATCCCGGCTTCTACGACACGGTCACGTACAAGAACCTGTCGATGGTCAAGTACTACGCGTATGACGCATCGACGGGCGTCATCAATGCGGACCCCGATGTCGGACTGACCCAGGTCGTCGACACCACCAAGGCGCAAGTGCTCGTCACCATGAAGAACAGCAAGAGCGGCGCCACCACGCCGTACATCGTTCGCTCGGGCAAGTTCTGGTATTTCGCGGACATGCCGTTCTCGTACATCGGCCCGACGGATCGCTACCTGGTGATCTGCGACATCCTGCACGACATCCTGCAGACCAATGCACCGGTGAATCACCGCGCGCTCGTTCGTCTCGAGGATCTCGACGCATACACGACGACGAGCTCGATGAAACAGCTGACGGATTACCTGTCCACGAAGAAGATCAAGTTCACGATGGCGACCATCCCGCTGTATACCGATCCGAACGGGTATTACAACGGCGGCGTCCCGGAAACGATCCACCTCGCGCAGGCGACGGGCCTCAAGAGTGCGCTGAACTATGCGATCGCGCGCGGCGGCTCGATCATCATGCACGGCTATACGCACCAGTACGACTCGACACCTAACCTGCAGAACGCGGTCAGCGGCAGCGACTACGAGTTCTGGTTCGCGGTGCAGAATCGTCCTGTCGATGAGGACTCCGTTCAATGGGCGGAAGGCAGAATGGCCAATGGCCTCCTCGAGTTCACGAACAACGGCTACAAGGTCGTCGGCTGGGCCGCGCCGCAGTACCAGATGTCGCCGAACGCAGCGGCGGCCACGGCGCTGACGTTCCCGACCACGTTCCAGCGGGCCGTCTACTACACGTCGACCAATCCGCAAATCGGAACGGGCGCGGCCAACCAGGACTTTTCGGCCGGGCAGTTCTTCCCGTACATCATCAACTCCGATTACTACGGTGAGCGGATCATTCCGGAGAACCTGGGCAGCATCCAGTACAACATCTGCAATATCGACCCGTTCTCGTGCATCGCGTACACGTGGCAGCAACTCGTCACCAATGCGCAGTATGGCCTGGCGGTACGGGATGGCTTCGCGTCGTTCTTCTTCCATCCGTACTGGCTCGAACCCGACCTCAAATTGCCGGCGTTCAAGGACTTCCAGAGTCTCGTGACCGCCATTACGAACCTCGGCTATACGTGGGCGGACGGCACGACCGCCAAGTGACATGCGCCGGAGAAAGCCTCGTGCGACCCGCAGCAGCAAGGCGGGTCGCACGCCTGCATCCGATCGGCTACGATGATGCGCATGAGTGCTTCCGGGGAGGCAGCGATGATCACGTACGCCATCCTGGCCTTGCGCGGAATTCGACGGCGTATGGGCTGGCTTCGGCTCGCAGGTCGGCTACGCCGGCACGCGCAGGCGCCGCCGCGCTCGTCCCGCGCGACGACGCTCGCGGCCATCGGCGCATCGCTCATCATGGCCGCGTGTAGCTGGACGGCGCACGACGTGCATGCCGACGGAATCGTCTGGCAGGTGGACAACACGACGACGAATCCCGTCGGAAACTGGCAGATGCTCGGCGTGCACGATCTGCTGATCCAGTGGAGCGTCGTCGACGATACCGCGTACGTGCCGAACACCAGCATCCGTTCCGCGGCACACCTTCCCGACTGGGAGCGCATCGGTCGCGAGCCGTGGGCCAGGAACGTCATCCTGGGCCTGGCCGGCTACCAGGACGAAAGGCGCGCACGCAGCCATCTGTCGACGCTTGCGGACCAGTCCGCGGAGGTGGCGCGCGTGCACGTCCCGCTGCACGTGACCGGTTACTACTTCCCGGTCGAAATCGATCCGACCTGGCAGGATGCGCCGAAACTTGCCGAGATTCTGAAGCGCTTGCCGCATCCGCTTTGGGTCAGCGTCTACGATCAGACCAATATCGGCGGAAAGGCACTGGCCGACTGGCTCGCATCGTGGCTGCCCGCGGACGTCGGTGTGTTCTTCCAGGATGGCTGCGGCGTCTATGCGCGCGAGCCCTACGTCGCGCGCACCTACCTCGACGAGCTGGCCGCGCGCCTCGGAAAACGACGTGTGCGGATGATCGCCGAAGCCTTCCGGCCTGCCGAGCATGGTGGATTTCGTGCGGCCAGCGCCGAGGAACTGGGCAAGCAGCTGGCGACTTATCGGGGCTATCCAGTCTATCTGTTCGATGGCCCGCACTATGTGTCGGACAACCTCACGCGCGAACTCATCATCAACAGGACGACCAAACCGCCCGCGGTCGAGCCGGCCAGGACGAGCCCCTGATCCTGTCCGCATCCGGGTTCCCATGCAGACGGCAAGCCCCGCGCAACGGCGGCGAAGCTGACGGTTGCACACGCAGATGCTTGCGATGCTTTCAGCAACGCAACAGTCTGGAATTCGAATGAAGCGGCGTCGCCGGCACGGGCGAACGCGCGCGAGGAGAGATCAGGAAGAGAAACGGCGCGATGACCGATCGCGCCGGGAGACAACCAGGAAGAACCGGACGAGCCACCGCGTGCCGGACGTGCGCATCGAGACCGCCCGTTCGCCGCACGCGGTCTTGCGACTTACTTCAATCGCCCCGACAGGAATTGCCCGAGCCGCTCGCTCTTCGGATTGACGAGAATCTCCTGCGGATCGCCTTCTTCCTCGATCTTCCCCTGATGCAGGAAGATCACGTGATTCGACACGTTGCGCGCGAAGCCCATCTCGTGCGTGACGACGACCATCGTGCGGCCTTCCTCGGCGAGCTTCTGCATCACCTTCAGCACTTCACCGACGAGTTCCGGGTCGAGCGCCGACGTCGGCTCGTCGAACAGCATCACCTCGGGTTCCATCGCGAGCGCACGCGCGATCGCGACGCGCTGCTGCTGGCCGCCCGACAGGTGCGACGGGTACATGCCTTCGACACGCGGCGCGAGGCCGACTTTCTCCAGATACTTGCGCGCCCGCGCGACGGCCTCTTCCTTGCCGATCCCGAGCACGGCCATCGGCGCCTCGATCACGTTCTCGAGCACCGTCATGTGCGCCCACAGGTTGAAGTGCTGGAACACCATCGACAGCTTCGTGCGCATCCGCTGCAGCTGCTTCTGGTCGGCCACGCGCAGCGCGCCGTTGCGATCGCGTGTGGTCTGGATCGGCTCGCTGCCGATCGTGATCTGCCCCGAGCACGGCTGCTCGAGGAAGTTGATGCAGCGCAGGAACGTGCTCTTGCCGGAGCCGCTCGAGCCGATGATGCTGATCACGTCGCCGGCCTTCGCCTTCATCGACACGCCCTTCAACACCTCGTTGTCGCCGAACTTCTTGTGGAGATTTTCAACGGTGAGCTTGTACATGCTTGGTCCTTCGTTGCGAATGCATTAATGGCCGCGCGGTGCGAGATACGCGAGCCAGCGCGTCTCGAGCTTGCGGAACGCCCAGATGAGCGTGAACACGACGATGGCGTACAGCGCGGCCGCGATGCCGTAGGCCTGGAACGACATGTACGTCGCGGAATTGACGTCGCGCGTGACCTTCAGGATGTCGGGCACGGTTGCCGTGAACGCGAGCGTCGTCGCGTGCAGCATCAGGATCACTTCGTTGCTGTAGCTCGGCAGCGAACGACGCAGCGCGGACGGCAGGATGATGCGCGTATAGAGCTTGAAGCGCGACATCCCGTACGCCATGCCGGCCTCGATCTCGCCGGCCGACGTCGCCTTGATCGCGCCCGCGAAGATCTCGGTCGCATACGCGCATTCGTTCAGCACGAACGCGAGCAGCGTGCAGTTCATCGCGTTGCGGAAGAACGTGTCGAGCAGCACGTGGTTGTGCACGACCTGCAGGCTGTAGATGCCGGTGTAGCACATCAGCAGCTGCACGTAGAGCGGCGTGCCGCGGAACACGTACGTATAGAGCCACACCGGGCCGGAGATCCAGCGGTTCGACGATGCGCGCGCGATCGCGAGCGGCACGGCCAGCGCGAAGCCGAGCGCGATCGACACGACCAGCAGCCAGAGCGTGATCGCGAGGCCGCTGAAACGGTAGCCGTCGGTGTAGAGATAGCTTTGCCAGTACTGGCTGACGAGTTCGATCACAGTGCAAGCCTCCGGACGCCGACGGAATAACGCTTCTCGAGGTGGTGCAGCACGACGTTCGACACCGTCGTGATCGCGAGGTAGATCGCGCCTGCCGCGAGCGTGAAGAAGAAGAAATCGAGCGTGCTCTTGCCGGCGTCCTGCGACGCCTTCACGACATCGGCGAGGCCGATGATCGACACGAGCGCGGTGGCCTTCACGAGCACCTGCCAGTTGTTGCCGATGCCCGGCAGCGCGAAACGCATCATCTGCGGGAACAGGATCCGGTGGAACACGCGCCAGCCGCTCATCCCGTACGCGAAGCCTGCTTCGAGCTGGCCACGCGGCACCGCGAGGAACGCGCCGCGGAACGTCTCGGTGAAATACGCGCCGTAGATGAAGCCGAGCGTGATCACGCCGGCCACGAACGGGTCGATGTCGATCTGGTCCCAGCCGAGCATGTCGGTCACGTTGTTCAGCAGGATCTGGATCCCGTAGAACAGCAGCAGCATCAGCACGAGATCGGGCACCGCGCGGATCAGCGTCGTATAGAACGTGCCGATCGACTTGAGCACGCGGTTGGTCGACAGTTTCGCGGCCGCGCCCGCGAGGCCCAGTATGAGCGACGCGGCGAGCGACAGCACCGCAAGCTTCACGGTCTCGACCGTGCCGGCCCACAACAGCGGGCCAAATCCTTGGAAGATCATATGAGGGATCCAGAACGAGGTGGCTGGATTGTCAATAGCCATTAGCCGCGCATCAAACGATATCTGCGCACTACCTGATGCAACCTGCTCATCAAGTCGAACGCATCACGCGCAGCGGGTTGCACCCATAACGGACGCGGCGCGCGCCACAGCCGATGCGCGCCGCATGGAGGGTCAGCCGCCGTAGACGTCGAACGCGAAGTACTTCTTCTCGATCTTCTTGTACGTGCCGTCCTTGATGATGTCGGCGATCGCGTGGTCGATCTTCGCCTTCAGGTCGGCATCGTCCTTGCGCAGCCCGATGCCGGCGCCGTTGCCGAGCGTCTTCGGATCGTCGATATCCTTGCCGGCGAAGTCGAAGTTCGCGCCGCGCGGCGTCTTCAGGAAGCCGATATCGGCCTGCACCGCATCCTGCAGCGCGGCGTCGAGGCGGCCGGACATCAGGTCCTGGTACACGCCGTCCTGGTTCTGGTACGGCACGACCTGCACGCCCTTCGGCGCCCAGTAGGTCTTCGCGTAGGTTTCCTGGATCGTGCCCTGCTCGACGCCGACCGACTTGCCCTTCAGCGATTCGGCCGTCGGCAGCAGGTTCGAACCCTTCTTCGCGACGAGGCGCGTCGGCGTGTTGAACAGCTTGTCGGAGAACGCGATCTGCTCGGCGCGCGCCGGCGTCATCGACATCGACGACAGCACGCCGTCGAACTTCTTCGCCTTCAGGGCCGGGATCATCCCGTCGAAGTCGTTCTCGATCCACACGCATTTCGCCTTCAGGCGGGCGCAGATCTCGTTGCCGAGATCGACGTCGAAGCCGACGACCTTGCCGCTTGTGTCCTTCGATTCGAACGGCGGATAGCTGGCGTCGACGCCGAACCGGATCGTCGTCCAATCCTTGGCGTGGGCACCGACCGCGATGCAGGCAAGGGCAATACTGAGCGCGAGTTTCTTCATGGCGTTCCTGTAATAGGCGAACTGGCACGGGTCCCGTCGGGCGACGCCGCCGCGAACCCTTCCAACCCGGAAGCCGTCCGTCCGACGACGCTCCAAGTTGTACATACAACTTTGCCTTTTCCATGCCACCGTCGGCAATCCGTGTTTATCTCTAATTGTCGGCGGATTGTTTCCATGAGCGAATTTCCCTTATATTTCAATTCGCTACACATTACATGCAGATAAAGTATTGCTTTCATCGGGAGTTCAGCGCACCGCCGGCGCACCATTATTTGTCTATACTTTTTCGCTTGCCGCCCTCTCCGGCGCGACGGCCGCCGCCGATCCGGCCATGCGAGCCCGCGCCCCTTCGGCCGTACGCACGCCGGAATAACCCCAATCAACGGCCCCCGGTCGGGCCCGCGCGGCGTCGAACCCGGTACACTGCGCCGGGACACCGCACCAAGGCCGGTCTGCGACGGCACGCGGCCGCTGCCTCTTGAACAGCAACGCAATGACCACACCGATCTATCAGGAAATCAAGGACTTCATCCTCGCGCGCATCCATGCGGGCGAGTGGGCGGAAGGCGACCAGGTGCCGTCGGAGAACGAGCTCGCGCGTGAATTCAACGTCGCGCGAATGACCGTCAACCGCGCGCTGCGCGAGCTGACGGCCGAGCAGGTGCTCACGCGCACGCGCGGCTCCGGCACCTACGTCGCTTCGCCGAAATACGAATCGACGCTGGTCGCGATCCGCAGCATCTCGGATGAAGTCGCCGCGCGCGGCCATGGATACCGTGCGCAGGTGCTGGAGGTCGGCGCGGCGATCGCCGACGCGAAGCTCGCCGACGAGCTGCAGCTCGACACGGGCAGCCCGATCTTCCATTCGCGCGTGCTGCACTTCGAGAACGACACGCCCGTGCAGCTCGAGGAACGCTGGGTCAATCCGGCCTGCGCGCCCGAATACGCGCTGCAGGACTTCACGACGACGACGCCGAACCAGTACCTGACGCGCGTCGCGCCGCTGCAGCGGGTCGAATACCGGATCGAGGCCGCGATGCCCGATGCGCAAACGCGCCGCCACCTGTCGATGGATGAACGCGAGCCCTGCCTGCTGCTGCATCGGCGTACGTGGTCGCAGGGGATGGTCGCGTCGGTCGCGAATCTGTGGCACCCGGGCAGCCGCTACCGGTTCACCGGGCATTTCTGACGCCGACACCGGCCCGCGGCACGATCAGCGCGCGCCGGGCCGGCCCCAACGCTCGATCGCATCGACTGCGACACGCAACCCGTCCTCCCGCGCGATCCGCGCACCGAGTTCGGCGGCACGCGCTTTCGTGTCGGCACGCGCCGCGAATGCCATCGCGCCGGCGAGCGCGGCGGCATCCATCCGCCGTCCCGCCACCCGCGCATCCGCGACGCCGAGCCGCTGCAGCCGGTTCGCCCAGAAGAACTGGTCGCCCGCGAACGGCACGACGACCGACGGAATACCCGCCCGCGCGGCCGAATGCGTGGTGCCCGATCCGCCGTGGTGGATCGCCATCGATACACGCGGAAACAACCAGTCGTGCGGCGTCTCGCCGATCGCGTGCACATGCGCCGGCAGCATCGACGCATCGATGCCGCTCCAGCCCGGCTGGAACAACGCGCGCCGGCCGTCGAGCGCCCGCGCCAGCGCGTCGGCCATCGCGGCCCGGTCGAATCCGGCCATGCTGCCGAAACCGATATACACGGGCGGATCGCCCGCTTCGATAAAGGCCGAGAGCGCGGGCGGCGGCGTCCACGCCCGCGCATCGATGCGCCACTGACCGCATGCCAGCGCGTTCGACGGCCAGTCGGCCGGCTCGGACAGCAGCACGGGAGACACGCCGTACAGCATCGGATGATCGGTCCACACGCGCCGACGCGGCCGCAGGCCGCACACGCCGGCGCGCGCCGCATTGGTCGCCTTCCTGAACGCCTGCCACAGCAGCGCATTCACGAACCGGTGGCTGGCGCGATTGAGCCAGCGCGGCACCTTGCCGGGCGGCAGGAACGGCGACGCGAACGCCGCGGTCGGCGTGATCGGGATCATCCCCGTGCCGATCGCCGGCACGCCGCGATACTCGGCGACCGACAGCCCGACGAACGACGCCAGCCCCAACACGAGGATCGCATCGCAACCGGCCGATGCGCGCGCGACTTCGCGCATCCATGCAGCGGTGTTCGCATTCGCGATCGCCGCGAGCGCTCTCGACGTGTCGTTGAAGCCACCGCGCCCGCGCACCGCATCGGACAATGGGCCATCCGGCGCGATCGCCGCGCGGATATCGCCGGACAACGGCTCGGACGGCACGCCGAGCGCGGCGGCCGAACCGAGCGTCGCGACATCGGCCAGCAGCCGGACTTCGTGACCGGCATCCAGCAGCGCGCGGCCGAGCGCAGCGAGCGGGCGCGTGTCGCCTTCGGTGCCGTAAGTGGCTATGACGAGCTTCATGCATGACTCCTCGTGCACGCTGCAAACGAGTGGATTCATAAAAGTGCACGTCGTATACTAATGTAATTCGTGCACTTTCCGTCAATCCCCGAGCCATGCCGACAACGACCGACGATCCGGGCCGCCGCGCACGCAAGCGCATCCAGATGCTCGCGCATCTCGCCGACACCGGCGCACACCTGTTCGATGCGCACGGCTACGACGCCGTCACGATGGAGCAAATCGCCGCGCAGGCCGACGTCGCGAAACGCACGCTGTACAACCACTTCCCGACGAAGGAAGCCGTGCTCGCGCACTGGCTCGAACGCGAACTCGCGCGCGACCTCGCACATCTGCAGCGCGACGTCGCGAGACGGAAAACCTTCGCATCGCGAATCGCCTGCGTGCTCGATGCGTCGGCCGCATGGTGCGAACAGCATCCGGTGTACCTGCTCGCGTACCTGCGACATCGACTCCTCAGCATCGGTGCGGCGCAAACGGAAAGCGGAAAGGAGAACGGCGGCGACGTCGCACTCGTGTGGCAGCAGTTGATCGCGGCCGGCCAGCAGGCGGGCGAACTGAATCCGGCGCTGGCCGCCGATCAGCTCGCGACCTGGTTTCATCACCTGTATCTCGCGGCGATGCTGCGCTGGCTGAGCGTGCCGGGGTTGTCGCTGAAGCGGGAATTCCAAGCAGTCGCGAAGCTGTTCGTCGAAGGCGCGCAGGCAAAGCCGTGAGCGGCCACTGCGGCCCGTCAGGTACTCGGAGCCGCCCGAGCGATGACCGATCGCTCGGCCGACCGTGCCCGCTACGCTCGACGTGCTTCGCGTACAAATTGCCGACATCGCCGCAATACGCTCCGATCGCCGCTCGATCGCGCGGGCATGCGCGCAAACGCGGCGCTCGCGAACACCGCCGCACTGTTCGCGCCACTCGATACCGAACTCGCGCCGCATGCGCGCGGCACGCTGGCTGCCGCGCGGCAGGCGTTCACGGCCGCGCAGGCGACGCTCGGGCACGAAGGTGCGTCCGCATCGAACGTGCCCCGTGCGCTGACGCAATTCATAGCGCGCTGCGCGCGCTGGCCGGCGATCTGGAACGCCATCTGGAATGGCTGCCGCCCGGCACGACGGGCGACACGCGGCCTGCCGACGCATCGCGTGGCGCGCGCGGACCGCCGATTGCGTCGCGCGATGCACGGGATTTTTACAACGCACGCACGGACGGGATGCCAAATTTCCTGCGCAGCAGTATGCTGGTGTCGTACGGCCGCGCACGATGCATCGGGCAATCCCCTAGTCCGCACGTCGTTGCGCCGCCGTCGCGACCGCAATCATGCGTTGCAAGGAGGGCTTCGTGATGGCTACCACGCATCAGCACTTCCACCTCGAACTACGGCACGCCACCGCGCCGACGTATTTCATCAGCTACCTGTTTCCCGCCTTGCTGTTCGTTTACGAACTGCTGCGCGTCGGCCAATGGATCCGCGATCACGGGATGCAATTCGCCGCGTTCAAGCAGATGGGTTACGAGTATCTGCTGATGCTGCTGTTCGTCGGGCTGCAGATCGTCGTCGAGGCGATCTTCCTGCTCGGCGCCGCGATGCGCCGCGACCATCGCGATTTCGAGCACCGCCTGCCGAACGTGGTCCTCGGCATCGGCTGCTCGATCGCGCTGCTCGCGATCGATCTCGCGATCCAGCTGTCGTTCTGAGGTTCCGAGCGCCGGCGGGCTCGGCCCGCCGGTCGCATCAAGTTCGGGCGCTCAGGCGAGCGCGTCGCGCAGCAACGTCGCGACGGCCCCGAGTACGTCGTTGGTCCGCTCGCGATGCGGCATGTGCCCGCATCCATCGAGCAGCAGGAACGACGACGGCCCCGCGACACGCGCGGCGATCCGCTTCGGATGCACGTCCGACCCGTATTCGTCCTGCTCGCCGTGAATCGCAAGCGTCGCGCAGCGCACGCGCGGCAGTTCGTCGTCGAGGCTCCAGTCGCGAAACGCCGGCGACAGCCACGTATCGACCCACGCACGCAGCACCCATTCGGCTTTGTCACCGTGATAGCGTGCGAGCCGGTCGAGCTGGCCGGGTGCATCGAACTGCTGCGCCGCGTCGCGAATGCCATCGCGCGTGCGATCCTCGACGAACGCCTGCGCGGCGACCGTCACCAGCGCGCGGCAACGCGCCGGATACGCGGCCGCGCATCCGACCGCCATGCCGCCGCCGACGCTGTGCCCGAACGCGACGAATGCATCGATGCCGAACCGTTCGAGCAGCGCATGAAATCCGTGATCGGCCTCGTCGCGCACGAACGTCGTGGCGAGGTGCCCCGGATGGCGATCGGAGCGGCCGAAGCCCAGCCGGTCGTACGCGATCACGTCGCGTCGGGTGGTGCGCGCGAGTTGCGCGGGGAAGTCGCGCCATAGTTCGACGCAGCCGAGCGAATCGTGCAGCAGCACGATGGGCGCGGCCGGCTCAGGCGCGGCCAGCTCAGGCGCGGTCGGCTCAGGCACGGCCGTTTGCAGTGCCGGCGCACCGCGCCAGCGCGTCGCGAAGAGACGCCCTTGCGGCGTCTCGACCCAGGTCTCCTCGGTCACGATTTCAGTCATGTGTGTGTCGTCGTCTGCATGAAGGCGGCCGCACGGGGGCATGCCGCATCGAATGCCGACGATGGTGGCCCGGCGACGCGCACGGCGTCAAGCAAGCCCCCACCGCCCTCGCATTCATTCGGGCTGTGGCGGCAGATACTCCATCTGCGACTCGTCGTAGAGCCGGTAGATCAGCGCCTGCATCGCACGGATGTCCTCCGATTCGTCGAGCATCCGCATGCTCATGATGATCGGCGACACGAGGTTCGGGTCGTCGAGCGGCTTGTAGCTGATGTCATCGCGCTTCAGGCCGTACACGCTGTGCGGCACGACCGACACACCCTCGCCCATCGCGACGAGCCCGAGCGCGATCTGCAACTCGCGCGTCTCGTAGATGCGTCGCGGCTGCAGCGCGCGGTCGTGGAATGCCGCGAGCACCTGGTCCGCATAGCTCGGCCGCGGCGCCTTCGGGAAGATGATCAGCGTATCGTTGACGAGATCGTGCAACGACAGCACGGGCTTCGCGCCGTCGAGCACATGACCGACCGGCAGCGCGACGATCATCCGTTCCTCGCGCAGCACGACGCGCCGCACGCTCGGATCCTCGTGACGGATGCGCCCGAACCCGACGTCGATGCGCCCTTCCTTCAGCGCCTTGATCTGGTCCATCGTCGACATCTCGTGCAGGCTCAGCTCGACAGCCGGATACTCGCTGCGAAAGCGCCGGATGATCTTCGGCAGCATCCCGTACAGCGTCGAGCCGACGAAACCGACCGACATGCTGCGCTCGATCTTGCCGACCCGCTTCGTCATCGATTCGAGCTCGGTCGTCTGCGCGAGCAACTGCACCGCGTGCGAATAGAAGAACCGCCCCGCGTCGGTCAGCTTCAACGGCCGCGCGTTGCGCTCGAACAGCGGCACGCCGAGCGCCTCCTCAAGCTGCTGGATCTGCCGGCTGAGCGGCGGCTGCGCAATGTGCAGGCGCTCGGCCGCGCGCGTGAAATTCCGCTCCTCGGCAACCGCGACGAAGTAGCGGAGGTGTCTCAACTCCATTTTCGAACCCTCCCGGACAGGCAGCGGACGTTCATTCGGCCCTGCGCGGACACGTCCCGCGCCGGTCGCCCACGCTGTGGTCGCCCCGTGATCGCCTGCCCCGCTCCCATGACGATACCTCAGCCGGCGCCGATACCGGCGCGAGCAGCGTCGCGCGTCCGGGTCCGCGTCCGGTACCGCGCAAAGCAAAACGGGAAGCCGACAGGCTTCCCGTTTCTTCATCGACGCCGCATCGCGGCATCGCCTCGACCGCGCGTCATGCCTCGGTTGCGTACAGCGCATCGCGCTGCGCGTCGCTCAGCGAATCGAGCGGCACGTCCGGCAGCCGATAGCAGATCATCGTGCCGTACAGCTCGGCCAGGCAGTTGCTGCCGGCGTCGAGCGCATAGCCGTCCTCGCCGTCCGGCGCCGGCGGATACACTTCGCGCCACGCGTTGATCGCGGCTTCGATTCGCACGATGGAAACGGGTCCGGCCTTCCGCTCGGCGGGTGATGCGCTCATGGATTCCTCTGGGTTGCGCGCGCCGCGGGCCGTGCCGGCCGCGGCGGAACGATGGAAACGCCGGGCGCCGCCGGCCGCCGCAACAGGCGCGCGCCGGATGCCCGATCCGCGCCGCGCTCGTCGCGCCGGCCGGGCCGTGGCCCGGTAGGGTCGGGAAATATAACCGGCTTTGACCCCGTGCAGGGCAAAGCCGACAAAAAAAACGGGAAGCCCGCGGGCTTCCCGTTTTCGCTGCGCATCACGCGGCGGCCGGCCGCACGGCATCAGCCGGCGGTTTCGCGGTTCGCCACGCGCTGCATCTGCGTCTGCGCGCCGCGGTTCGCGGCGACCCACGGCTTGATTTCCATGTCCTCGTAGCGCACGAAGCGGCTCTTGTTCAGGAACCGGTAGCCGAGCCACACGACGAGGAACAGCGGAATGCCGACGTAGGTCGCGGCCACGCCCGCCCAGTCGATCCGGTTCGCGAGGAACGCCTGATAGTCCTGCCCCAGCGCGATCACGAGGCACAGCACGAACGCGAAGATCGGGCCGAACGGGAACCACTTCGACTGGTACGGCAACTGGTCGATCGCGTAGCCCTGCGTCACGTAGCCCTTGCGGAACCGGTAGTGGCTGATCGCGATGCCGAGCCACGCGATGAAGCCGGTCATGCCCGACGTGTTCAGCAGCCACAGGTACACCGTCTTGTCGCCATACAGCGACGTGAAGAAGCACAGCGCGCCGACAGCCGTCGTCGCGTACAGCGCGTTGCGCGGCACGCCGCCCGGCGAGAGCTTCGCGAACAGCTTCGGCGCGCGGCCTTCCGTCGCGAGGTTGTAGAGCATCCGTGTCGACGCGTACATGCCCGAATTGCCGGCCGACAGCACGGCCGTCAGGATCACCGCGTTCATCACGCCGGCCGCGAACGCGAGGCCCGCGTGGCGGAACACGAGCGTAAACGGGCTCATGCCGATGTCGGTCACATCGCTCTTCAACAGGCTCGGGTCGGTATAGGGAATCAGCACGCCGATCACGAAGATCGCCAGCACGTAGAACAGCAGAATGCGCCAGAACACCTGACGCACCGCGCGCGGGATCGTCGTGCGCGGGTTCTCCGACTCGCCGGCCGCGACGCCGATCAGCTCGGTGCCCTGGAACGAGAAGCCCGCGATCATCGCGACGCCCATCAGCGCCGGCAGGCCGCCCGCGAACGGCGCGTCGCCGATCGTCAGGTTGCCCCAGCCGTTGCCCGGCGCGCCCTTCAGAATGCCGAAGATCATCAGCAGGCCAACGCCGATGAATGCGAGCACGGTAACGACCTTGATCAGCGCGAACCAGTATTCGGCCTCGCCAAAGCCGCGCACGGTCAGCGCGTTGAGCAGGAACATCACGCCGAGGAACGCGGCGCTCCACCACACGCCCGGCACGTTCGGGAACCAGTAGTGCATCACGAGCTGCGCGGCGACGAGCTCGACCGCGATCGTCACGGCCCAGTTGTACCAGTAGTTCCAGCCGAGCGCGAAGCCGAAGCCTTCGTCGACGTATTTCGCGCCGTAGGTCGCGAACGAGCCCGATACCGGCATGAACGCGGCCATTTCGCCGAGGCTCGTCATCAGGAAGTAGACCATCAGGCCGATCAGCATGTACGCGACCATCGCGCCGCCGGGGCCGGCCTGGGAAATCGACGCGCCGGACGCGACGAACAGGCCCGTGCCGATCGAGCCGCCGATGGCGATCATCGTCAGGTGGCGCGCCTTGAGCGCGCGATGAAGCTTGGGTGGGTTCGCGGACGAACCGGGTGGGTCGGAATTCGGAATTGCGGACATAAACGAGACGAACGTTGAGCGGGCCGGCATCCGGAGCCGGCGCATGCGGAATCGGGGCGCGGTGCGCCACCTGCGATGCATTCGATGCGGCCCCGATACGCGTTGCGCGCCGGGCGCCAGCGGCGAAGCGCGGATTCTACCTGATTCGCCATGGGGGCAGCGCCGGTCCGAACGCCCGCGCCAACGCGGACGGACCCCGCAGAATCAACGAGTTGGATGCGGCATGGGGCAGCGACATGCCGGCACAGCCGGGCACCGCGTCAAAAAGACATGAACGCAGCACGGTTATTCCGCGATACCCGGTCAGCCGATACGCAATCGTTCCGGCAATGCCGCATTAAAACCACAGATCGATCGCCATATACGGTAATGATCAGACAAAAGCAGCCCCATAATTGATTCAAATCAAATCGAACATATATGGTAACGAGGCGTAATCGTTCCGAATCGCCACGTGTGCATGCATGTTTTGCATCTCGCGGCCAAATTCGGGAATTCGCGAGATAATGCCGATTAATTCGAAATAATCAGCGCGTCGGAACCGCCGACGACGCGAATATCCGCCGCCCCGCCACCCCCGAGGATGAAGCCACACCCGCTGCTCGCTGCGTTGCGCCGCCATACGGCATCGGCCGTGGCACGCATTCTGTCGCCCCGCGGCGTGCTCGTCGCGGGTATCGTGCTGCTTCTGTTCAGTTGGGGGCTCTCCACGTCGCTTTTGATCGAGGCACGCCACGACGCGCATGACCACGCGGTCGAAAATGCGCGCAACCTGATGCTGCTGATCGAGCGCGATATTTCCCGCAATATCGAACTGTATGATCTGTCGCTGCAAAACGTCGTCGACGGTCTCGCCGATCCTGAACTGATGGCATTGCCGCCGCGCCAGCGTCACCGGCTGCTGTTCGACCGCGCCGCGACCGGCGCGTATCTCGGCGCCATTTTCGTGATGGATCCGCACGGCAATATCGTGATCGATTCGGCCGAATCGCCACCGCGGCAAGGCAATTTCGCCGATCGCGAGTATTTCACCGTGCATCGCAACCGGCTCGTGCAGGGTCTCTATATCAGCCGGCCCTATGCGTCCCGGCTGCGCGGCGGTGCCCTGACGATCGCGCTCAGCCGCCGGATCACGCTGGCCGACGGCCGCTTCGGCGGAATCGTCGTGGGGACGCTCAGCATCGACTACTTCCGCGCGCTGCTCGACGGCCTCGCGGTCGGCAAGCACGGCAGCGCGGCGGTCGTCGAGGACAACGGCACGCTCGTGTCCCGCCTGCCGTACGATGCGCGCGTGGTCGGCCTCGACCTTCACGACGCCCCGCTCTTCATCGAGGCGCAGCGCCGCAGCGAAGGCGTGCTGACGGGCGTCGGCGCGATCGACGGCGTGCGCCGCATCTATGTTTACAAGCATCTCGCGAATCTGCCGCTCGTCGTCGACGTCGCACCCGCCGAGATCGACATCTACGCGTCGTGGCGCAATCGCACGATCTGGACCGTCGTGCTGATGGGCCTGTTTACCGCATTCGTCGCCGGAGGGTCGCTCGCGCTGTCGCGCGAACTCAAGCGCCGGCAAGTCGCCGAGTCGAAGCTGTACCAGCTCGCGTACACCGATTCGCTGACCGGCCTCGACAACCGCGGTACGTTCGACGCGGTGCTCGCGAAGGAAGCGCAGCGCGCGTCGCGCAGCGGCCGCCCGCTGTCGGTGCTGTTCGTCGACGTCGATCATTTCAAGGCGTTCAACGACTACTACGGCCACCTCGCCGGCGACGACGTGCTGCGCCGCGTCGCGCAAGCCGCGTCGCGCTGCCTGCGCCGCGACAGCGACCACGTCGCGCGCTACGGCGGCGAGGAATTCGTCGTCACGCTGCCCGATACCGATGCGCGCGGTGCGGCGACTGTCGCCGAAGCGATCCGCCGCGCGATCGCCGGGCTCGCCATCGCGCACGACCGCAGCCCGTACGGGCACGTGACGGCGAGCATCGGCACCGCGACCGCCGCCGGCGGGCGCGTGAACGCCGCGACGCTGCTGCGGCTGGCCGACGAGGCGCTGTACCGCGCGAAGTCGGGCGGCCGCAATCGCGTGTCGAACGCCGAGGCGAGCCCGGCCGACGCGTGACGCGGCGGCAGGCGGCCGCGCCGCCTCGCCTCGCCTCGCCTCGGCGTGGACAGCCCGCGCGCGTTCGGCTAGCGTTACGTCAGCTGCGCGTGCGGCGCGGCGCCGGCCCGCGCAGGCCGCCCGCGCGAATTCCGGCCATCCCCGCTTCGTCATGACCGCCCAGCTCCCTGCCCGACTGCCACCGCTCCTGCGCCACGCGCTCCGTCCACTGCTGGACCCGTACCGCCGCTACCGGCACGCGAAGCTGATCCATGCGGCGCGCGTCGCGCTCGCGATCCTCGTGTCGATCGGCTTGTCCACCGGCCTGCGCGTGCCGCACGGCGAATGGTCGACGATCACCGTGCTGATCGTCGTCGGCGGGCTGCAGCACCACGGCAACATCCGCAAGAAGGCGGCCGAGCGCGCGCTCGGCACGTCGATCGGCGCGCTCGCGGGGCTCGGGCTGATCCTGCTGTATTCCGTCCTGCACGCGCCGCTCGCGATCTATCTGCTGATGGCAGTCGCGTGCGGGTTCTGCGCGTATCACGCGATCGGCAAGGCCGGCTACATCGCGCTGCTGTCGGCGATCACGATGGTGATCGTCGCCGGACACGGCGACAACGAGATCGTCGATGGCCTGTGGCGCGCGGTGAACGTGCTGACCGGGATTGCGATCGCGCTGGCGTTCTCGTTCGCGCTGCCGCTCTATGCGACCTACTCGTGGCGCTACAAGCTCGCCGACGCGCTGCGCGCGTGCGCGGCCGTGCACGCGCGGCTCGCGGGCGACCGCCACGTGAGCGACGACGCGCACCTGAAGGAAATGGCCGCGCTAAGCGCGCTGCTGGTGCAGCTGCGTTCGCTGATGCCGTCGGTGTCGAAGGAATGCGAGATCTCGGTCACCCATCTCGAGGCGATCCAGCGCAGCCTGCGCCTGTGCATCGGCTACCTGGAGATCCTGTCGAGCACGGTGCCCGCCCGTGACGACCTCGCCGCCCGCGAATACATGCGAACCGGGATGAAGGCCGTGAACCGTCGCATCCGCGACACGCTCGTCGGTGCGAGCCGCGCGCTCAAGTTCGGCACGCCGAGCCGGCTCGCGCCGCGCCGCCGGCCGGCCGAGCCGCCGCACGACGCGCCGCCGCAGTGGTCGGGCTACGTGTCGATCACAGCCAAGCTGGCCGGCGAAGTGGATCAGTTGCGCGAGAAACTGCTCGATACCGCGCAGGCGTGGAATATCTGAAAGTCTGCGATTCCGGAAGAGGCCGGGAAATATTTCATATTCCTTTCGAATAGGCCAGCCGGCATTCTGACGAGGTCGGCCGCGCCTCGCGGCCGATCCGGCCCTGGAAACAGGGGTGGCTTGCCGGCGCGTTCCCGCCGGTTTCGACCGCCTTTCGGGGCCGGTTCGCGGCGGATTCTCCGGCCGGTTAACCGCCCGCCAGGCCCGCCGCGACAGGCCCGACGACGCATTGGCACGAAAATCAGGTCTTGCCCCAACTTCCCGGACAGCCGATACTCGCATATTCCGCGAAATACGATCTCACCGGCTTCAATCCACGGTAATTCTTCCTATGAGCACGATTCTCGAAAGCCTCCCGACCGGCCAGAAGGTCGGTATCGCCTTCTCCGGCGGCCTGGACACCAGCGCCGCGCTGCACTGGATGAAACTGAAGGGCGCCGTCCCGTACGCATACACGGCGAACCTCGGCCAGCCCGACGAAGACGATTACGACGCGATCCCGAAACGCGCGATCGAATACGGCGCAGCCGGCGCCCGCCTGATCGACTGCCGCGCGCAGCTCGTCGCCGAAGGCATCGCCGCGCTGCAAAGCGGCGCGTTCCACATCACGACGGCCGGCGTCACGTACTTCAACACGACGCCGATCGGCCGCGCCGTGACGGGCACGATGCTCGTCGCCGCGATGAAGGAAGACGGCGTCAACATCTGGGGCGACGGCAGCACGTACAAGGGCAACGACATCGAGCGTTTCTACCGCTACGGCCTGCTCGTGAACCCGGATCTGAAGATCTACAAGCCGTGGCTCGACCAGACGTTCATCGACGAACTCGGCGGCCGTGCCGAAATGTCGGAATTCATGAACCAGGCCGGTTTCGCGTACAAGATGTCGGCCGAGAAGGCGTATTCGACCGACTCGAACCTGCTCGGCGCGACGCACGAAGCAAAGGATCTCGAAAGCCTCGAAAGCGGCATCAAGATCGTGAACCCGATCATGGGCGTCGCGTTCTGGCGCGACGACGTGAAGATCGCCGCCGAGGAAGTGACGGTGCGCTTCGAAGCCGGCCAGCCGGTCGCGCTGAACGGCGTCGAGTTCAAGGACCCGGTCGAATTGCTGCTCGAAGCGAACCGCATCGGCGGCCGCCACGGCCTCGGCATGAGCGACCAGATCGAGAACCGCATCATCGAGGCGAAGAGCCGCGGCATCTATGAAGCCCCGGGCCTCGCGCTGCTGTACATCGCGTACGAGCGTCTCGTCACCGGCATCCACAACGAAGACACGATCGAGCAATACCGCGAGAACGGCCGCCGTCTCGGCCGCCTGCTGTACCAGGGCCGCTGGTTCGACCCGCAGGCGATCATGCTGCGCGAAACGGCGCAGCGCTGGGTCGCACGCGCGATCACCGGCGAAGTGAAGATCGAACTGCGCCGCGGCAACGACTACTCGATCCTGAGCACGAAGTCGCCGAACCTCACGTACCAGCCGGAACGCCTGTCGATGGAGAAGGTGGCTTCGACGTTCTCGCCGCGCGACCGGATCGGCCAGCTGACGATGCGCAACCTCGACATCACCGATACGCGCGACAAGCTGCGCGTGTATTCGCAAGTCGGCCTGCTGACGCCGGGTGAAGCGTCGGCGCTGCCGCAGATCAAGGGCGACGGCGAGCAGTAAGCCGTTTCGTTCGAGCCGGGGCGCGTAGCCGATACGCGCCCCGGCCGGGCAGGCCGTGTATGCGACGTTGCGTGCACGGCCTGCCGTTCCCCCTCCGCTTCCCCCTTCCTGCTTTCCCCCGCTATCGCATCACGCCGCGTCGCGCGCAAACGGCGCTGCAACGCTGCGGCAATCATGGCAAGCTGCGAGTCGCTCGACGTCCGACCCGGCTCATGACTTCCGTCACCGTCATTCACGTGAACGGCCCGATCAACAGCGGCAAGACGACGATCGGTCACGCACTCGCCCGCGTGCTGCCCGATGCCCGCTTCATCGACGGCGACGATCACGACGCGCCCGAAGACGCCCCGTTCGACGTGCAATGGACGATCGCGCTGGAGCGCCTCGTCAGGCAGATCGCGAACGCGCGCGAGCGTTATCTGGTGATCGCCTATCCGATCGGCGCAGCGGAATTCGACCGGCTGCGCGCGGCCTGCGATGCGCGCGACGCGCGGCTGTTCGTCGCAACGCTCGCGCCGCCCGAAGCGGTCGCGGCGTCGGATCGCGGCACGCGCGCGCTGACGGACTGGGAGCGGCAACGTGTCGCCGAGATGTACCGGGAAGGGTATGCGGCGCGCGCGTTCAGCGATTGCTTCGTCGATACGTCGAAGGCGTCGGCCGATGCGTGCGCGGCGGAAATCGTACGCCGCGCGGCGCTTCCCTCACGTTGACACCGCGGCCTTGGCCGCGCGCCGCCTTCAATGATGCTGCCGCACCCCCGACACGACCTGCTCGCGCGCCCCCTTGCGGCTCAGCATCAGCGTGACGATCGCCGATACCGCGAGCGTGCCCGCCACCACGTACAGCCCGGCCGCATACCCGCCCGTCGCATGCTTGAGCCAGCCGATCGCGAACGGCCCGACGAAACCGCCGAGGTTGCCGATCGAATTGATCATCGCGATCCCCGCGGCCGCGCCGGCGCCCGACAGGAATGCGCTCGGCATCGCCCATAGCGGCGCCTTCGCGGCACTGATCCCGATGTTGACGACGACCAGCGCGAGCACGGTCAGGAGCGCGGTGCTCGCCTGCCCCGCGAACACGAAGCCGATGCAGGCCAGCACGCACGGAATCACGACGTGCCACGTGCGCTCGCCGATGCGATCCGAATGCCGCGCCCAGACGATCATCGCGACGACCGCGGCGATGCTCGGGATGCCGGTCAGCAGGCCCGTCTGCAGCGCGCTGAAGCCGAACTGCCTGACCATCAGCGGCGCCCACAGGCCGAGCGTATAGAGCCCTGCCGACGTGCCGAAGTAGATCAGCGCGAGCGCCAGCACGCGCGGGTCGCGCAGCGCCTGCCACGCGCCCGCCGTATGCCCCGCATGCGTGTGCCGCGCGTCGGCCTCGGACTTCAGCTTCGCGATCAGCCAGTCGCGCTCGTCCGCCTTCAGCCACGCGGCCTTCGACGGCGCATCGGTCAGGCACTTCAGCACGACGAAGCCGAGCAGGACCGCGGGCAGCGCCTCGACGATATACAGCATCTGCCAGTCGGCAAGCCCGAACATCGGCGGCATCTGCATGATCGCGCCCGACAGCGGCGAGCCGATCGCCGTCGAGATCGGCGCGGCGGCCATGAACCACGCGGCGGCCACCGCGCGCTGCTTCGCGGGAAACCACAGGCTCAGGTACAGGATGATGCCGGGGAAGAATCCGGCTTCCGCCATGCCGAGCAGGAAGCGCAGCACGTAGAAGCTCGTCGGCCCGGCCGCGAACGCGGACGCCGCCGACACGATGCCCCACGTGATCATCACGCGCGCGATCCAGATGCGGGCGCCGACACGATGGAGAATCAGGTTGCTCGGCACTTCGAACAGAAAGTAGCCGATGAAGAACAGGCCGCCGCCGAACCCGAACGCGGTCGGCGACAGGCCGATCGCCTTGTTCATCGTCATCGCCGCGAAGCCGACGTTGACGCGATCGAGAAAGCTGACGAAGTAAAGCAGCATCACAAACGGAATGATGCGCCACATCAGTTTCCGCGCGACGCGGGTTTCCAGATCCACTTGCATGTGTCTCCTCCTTCGAGGTCGAGCCGTGCGCTGTCCGCGCGTGCCCGGTGGGTGTCGGCCGGCATCACGACGAAACGTGCGTGCCGGCGCCCGGCTCGCGTCGAACGCGCGAGTCGCGGGCGGGAAATGCCGAGGTGCGGTATATCGACGGTGAACGACTGCGCACGCGCGCGGCCGTCACCGCCCTCGTTGCCGTCAGGCCGCGACCGCCGCGTTCGCGACGCGTTCGCAGACGGCGGCCGTCACCTGCGCGGTCGTCGCGCTGCCGCCGAGGTCGCGCGTATGCAGCGACGGGTCGGCCGTGACGGCCTCGATCGCCTGCATCACGCGTGCGGCGGCGTCCGTCTCGCCGAGATGCTCGAGCAGCATCACGACCGACCAGAACGTGCCGACCGGATTCGCGAGGCCCTTGCCCATGATGTCGAACGCGGAGCCGTGGATCGGCTCGAACATCGACGGATAGCGGCGCTCGGGATCGATGTTGCCGGTCGGCGCGATGCCGAGGCTGCCGGCGAGCGCGGCGGCGAGATCGCTGAGGATGTCCGCATGCAGGTTGGTCGCGACGATCGTGTCGAGCGACGCCGGGCGGTTCACCATGCGCGCGGTCGCGGCATCGACGAGTTCCTTGTCCCAGGTGACGTCGGGGAATTCCTGCGCGACCTGCTTCGCGATCTCGTCCCACATCACCATCGCGTGACGCTGCGCGTTGCTCTTCGTGATGACGGTCAGCAGCTTGCGCGGACGCGACTGCGCGAGCCGGAACGCGAAGCGCATGATACGTTCGACGCCGGCACGCGTGAGGATCGACACGTCGGTCGCGGCCTCGATCGGATGACCCTGGTGCACGCGGCCGCCGACGCCCGCGTATTCGCCCTCCGAGTTCTCGCGCACGATCACCCAGTTCAGGTCGTCCGGCCCGCAGCGCTTCAGCGGCGCGTCGATGCCGGGCAGGATGCGCGTCGGGCGCACGTTAGCGTACTGGTCGAAGCCCTGGCAGATCTTCAGGCGCAGGCCCCACAGCGTCACGTGGTCGGGCACGTCGGGGTCGCCCGCCGAGCCGAACAGGATCGCGTCCTTGCCGCGCAGCGCGTCGAGGCCGTCGGCCGGCATCATCGCACCGTGCCGGCGGTAGTAATCGGCGCCCCAGTCGAAATCCTCGAACTCGAACGCGAAGCGGTCGCTGCCGCGGGCCAGCGCTTCCAGCACCTGCTTGGCCGCAGGCACCACTTCCTTGCCGATCCCGTCGCCGGGAATCGTTGCGATACGGTAGGTCTTCATGCGCACATCCTCGATTGATCGTAAGCGTGCAGGCACTTTACCGAACCAGAAGTGCGGGAACCGGTGCTAGACTCAAAGCATCTTTAACTTCAGTTCATGAATCTCGTCATGGCGGATCCCGTCCAGCCGGCCGATCTCGGCTTCTTCTCGACGCTGGCCGCATCCGGCAGCCTGAGCGCGGCCGCGCGCGAACTCGGGCTGACCGCGGCGGCCGTCAGCAAGCGGCTCACGCAGATGGAGCGCCGCGCGGGCGTGACGCTCGTCAACCGCACGACGCGGCGCATGATGCTGACACCCGAGGGCGACGTGTATCTCGACTACGCGCGCCGGATCCTCGATCAGATGGACGAGCTGGGCGAACTGCTCGGCAGCGCGAAGCAGCGGCCGAAGGGACTGCTGCGCGTGAACGCGACGCTCGGCTTCGGGCGCAGCCACGTCGGCCCGGCGATCTCGCGCTTTGTCGCGCGCTATCCGGAGGTGTCGGTGCAGTTGCAGCTGTCGGTGATGCCGCCGCCGCTCACCGACGACGCGTTCGACGTGTGCGTCCGCTTCGGCGAGCCGCCCGACACGCGCGTGGTCGCGCGGCGGCTCGCAGCGAACCGCCGGCTGCTGTGCGCGGCGCCCGCCTATCTCGCGCGGCACGGGACGCCCGGCACGCCGCACGAGCTGACGCGGCACAACTGCATCGGCATTCGCCAGGGCGACGAAGGCTACGGGATCTGGCGGCTGACGAGCGGACGCGGCGCGACGCGCAACACGGAAGCCGTGCGGATCAACGGCAATCTCACGACGAACGACGGCGAGATCGCGGTGAAGTGGGCGCTCGACGGGCACGGGATCCTGATGCGTGCCGAGTGGGATATCCGCGACTACCTGGCCGACGGGCGCCTCGTCGTCGTGCTGCCCGACTACGAGACGCCGAGCGCGGATATCTACGCGGTGTATGCGCAGCGGCATCAGATG
Source organism: Burkholderia sp. 10_S31 (assembly GCF_056930375.1). Lineage (NCBI taxonomy): Bacteria > Pseudomonadati > Pseudomonadota > Betaproteobacteria > Burkholderiales > Burkholderiaceae > Burkholderia > Burkholderia sp. 10_S31. Next base: position 944,736 of record NZ_JBXOWK010000001.1, on the reverse strand, counting down.
TCCGCGCGCATACGTGCGTTCGTGGATTTTCTGGCGGGGGAACTGGGCGGGTGACGCGGTGTGGGCGGATGAGCCCCAATGCGTACTGCAGGGCGAAGTGACACGGCGCGTCCCGTGCAAACCGCGTCCGGCACTGAATCGGCCGATCGGCACAATGCCAATATTTCGGCGATTTTTCGCAAAGAACGCCAGAATATTTGCATTTTCTCCCGTACCACGGGCCGGACGGCGTGCCCGTGCGGCCTTTCGTGCTTATACCAGAACGGCCCCGGCGCGGCTGCGCGGATCCCGGCCGGCGTCGGCGGCCGCGCGCCGAACCGAATACAATGCGTCGATCCCCCGCCGCCGCGCCAATCTTGCCGGAGCCGCCATGTTCGACCTGACCACGCTGACCACCTTCACCGCCGTCGTTCTAGGCCTGTTCCTGATCCCCGGCCCCGCCGTGCTCCTCGTGCTGAGCCGCACCGTGCAGGGCGGTCGCAAGACCGGCATCCTGACCGGGCTCGGCGTCGCGAGCGGCGATTTCGTGCATACGCTGTTCGCAGCAGTCGGGCTGTCGGCGCTGCTGATGACGTCGGCGCTCGCGTTCAACGTCGTGAAGCTGGTCGGCGCCGCCTATCTGATCTACCTTGGCGTGCGCGCGCTGCTCGACAGGCCGTCCGATCCGTCGCTGCCGAAGGTGTCGGCCGTCACGCCGCTGAAGGCGTACCTGCAGGCGATTCCCGCCGAAGTGCTGAACCCGAAGACCGCGCTGTTCTTCCTCGCGTTCATGCCGCAGTTCGTGCATCCGGAACGCGGCTCGACATTCGTGCAGTTCGCGGTGCTCGGGCTGATCTTCGTCGTGCTCAGCTCGCTCTACACGACGCTGATCGCATGCTCGATCCGCCCGCTCGGCCGCCTCGTGAAGCGGCTTGCATGGCTCACGCGCTGGCAGGGGAAGATCATCGGCTCGATCTTCATCGCGCTCGGGCTGCGCGTCGCGGTGCAACAGCGCTGACGCGCGCGTTTCGCATGACGTCCGGCGCCGCGCCAGCCGGAAAAATCCTCCATGCCGACCCGCACGCGCGCGTGGCGGCGGCCGGTTTCCCGTCGGTCGACTGGTACGTCGACCGGCGAGTCGCGCCGTTCGACGACGCATTCAGTGCCGAGATCATCGCGATCCGCCGCGCGTGAGCGGTTGAATGCCGTGCCGCGCGACTACCTCGCGCCGCAGCGCCTGCCGCCCCCTCCCAATCGAGCCCGAAGCGCGCCAGATACTTGCGTAGCCGGTCCGCATCGTTCGGCTGCTTCTTGTTCTGCCGCGATACCTCGAACAGCGTGCGGCCGGCCTCCGACACACTCGCCGACACGCGGCACACGTCGAGCACGCGCTCGAGCTGCGCGCGGTCGAACAGGTCGAGGTCCGCCGCCCGCGTACCGAACACCGCGTCGACGCATCCGCCCGACGTACCCTCGCCGCCCGGCGGTCCTTGAAGAAAAGGACAAGAATATGTGGAAGCGTCATGTGGTGAAAAAGAACGAACACGCGCGGCTGATTCGGGCGCGTCGCGGAACGGATCGACCGCATCTCGGTGTTCGGCGGCCTCGACCCGGTGCTGAACGGACTCGTCAGCATCAAGGGCGCCTGATGCATGCATGACATGACCCGGCGCGGCGCACGCGTGCCGCGCCGGACGAATGAACGAATGGTGAAGCAAATGAGCAACGATGATTTTCAGGTAATGGAACTGGCGAACGGCAAGCCGGTGAAGATGTGGACCCAGGGCGTCGCGGTCGAGGACGACGCGCGCACGCAGTTGCGCAACACCGCGCAGATGCCGTTCATCTTCAGGCACGTCGCGGTGATGCCGGACGTCCACCTCGGCAAGGGCTCGACGATCGGCAGCGTGATCCCGACGAAGGGCGCGATCATCCCGGCCGCGGTCGGCGTCGACATCGGCTGCGGGATGATGGCCGCGCGCACGACGCTCACGGCAGCGGACCTGCCGGACTCGCTCGGCGGGCTGCGCGGCGCGATCGAACGCGCGGTGCCGCACGGCCGCGTGCCGGGCCGCCGCGATCCGGGCGCATGGGGCGATCGCGCGCCGGCCGCCGTGACCGAGTCGTGGAAGTCGCTGCTGCCGGGTTTTCAGCGAATCGTCGACAAGTATCCGAAGCTGGAAAAGACGAACCACTACGCGCATCTGGGCACGCTCGGCACGGGCAACCACTTCATCGAGGTGTGCATCGACGAAGCGGGCCACGTGTGGTTCATGCTGCACAGCGGCTCGCGCGGCGTCGGCAATGCGATCGGCAGCCTGTTCATCGAACTCGCGCAGGCCGACATGCGGCAGCACATCGCGAACCTGCCGGATCGCAACCTGGCGTACTTCACCGAGGGCAGCCGGCACTTCGACGATTACGTCGAAGCGGTCGGCTGGGCGCAGGACTACGCGCGCCGCAACCGGCAGGCCATGATGGACGCGGTGATCGGCGCGGCGCGCGGCGTGATCGCGAAGCCGTTTTCGGTCGACGAGCACGCGGTGAACTGCCACCACAACTACGTGCAGCGCGAACGCCACTTCGGCGAGGACGTGCTCGTGACTCGCAAGGGCGCGGTGTCCGCGCAGAAGGGGCAGCTCGGGATCATTCCGGGCTCGATGGGCGCGAAGAGCTTCATCGTGCGCGGGCTCGGCAATCCGGAGAGCTTCTGCTCGTGCAGCCACGGCGCCGGCCGCTCGATGAGCCGGACCGAGGCGAAGCGCCGCTTCACGGTCGACGACCAGGTGAGCGCGACGCGCGGCATCGAATGCCGGAAGGACGCGGGCGTCGTCGATGAAATCCCGATGGCCTACAAGGACATCGATGCGGTGATGGCGGCACAGCGCAGCCTCGTCGAAGTGGTTCACACGCTGCGTCAGGTGGTGTGCGTGAAAGGATAGCGGGCGTCACGCAGTCGAATCATCGATACCCGCCGACACGCCAACGGCGCGATGCCCTCATGCATCGCGTCGTTTCCGTATCGGCCTGCATTGAGCCTGTCAGATTTTTAGTGTGCCGAGGTCATGAGACGATAACGGAAATAACGTCCTATGACCGATGCAACCGTGACCAAGAAGAGCAAGAACCCGAAGGCGCCGAAGCTGTTTCCCGATGAGCTGATCGATCAGTTGCTTGCCCAGGTGCAGGGCAAGGATGCCGAGTCGATCCTCGGCGAATCGGGTTTGGCCGGCCAGCTCAAGAAGCAGCTGGCCGAGCGCATGCTCGCGGCCGAGTTGAGCCACCATCTGGAAGCCGAGACCGAGCAAGGCAAGGCCGGCAATCACCGCAACGGCACGAGCCCCAAGACGGTCCTGACACCCAACGGCGAACTGAAGCTGGATATTCCGCGCGATCGGCAGGCGACGTTCGAGCCGCAATTGGTCGGCAAGTATCAACGCCGGCTGCCCGGCTTCGACGATCATGTCATCAGCATGTATGCGCGCGGCATGAGCGTTCGCGAGATTCAGGGCCATCTGCTGGAAATGTACGGACTGCAGGTGTCGCCCGATCTGATTTCGACGGTCACCGACGAGGTGCTGGCCGACGTCGAGCAGTGGCAGCAACGCCCGCTCGAGGCCATGTATCCGATCGTGTACTTCGACGCGCTGCGGCTAAAGATTCGCGACGAAGGCACGGTCAAGAACAAGGCGGTCTATCTGGCGCTGGGTATTCGCGCCGACGGCCGCAAGGAAGTGCTGGGTCTGTGGATCGAGCAAACCGAAGGCGCCAAGTTCTGGCTGAAGGTCTTCAACGAGCTGAAGAATCGCGGCTTGCACGACATTCTGATCGCGGTGGTCGACGGCTTGCGCGGTTTCCCCGAGGCGATCGAGGCGGTCTATCCGGCGGCCCAAATTCAGACCTGCATCGTGCATCTGATCCGAAATTCGCTGAATCTGGCGAGTTGGAAGGACCGCAAGCCGCTGGCTGCCGCAATCAAGCCGATCTACCAGGCCGCCACGGCCGAGGCGGCAGCAGCGGCACTGGATGCCTTTGCGCAGAGCGAGTGGGGCCGCAAATTCCCTACCGTCGCGGCCATGTGGCAGCGCCAATGGGAGCAGGTGATTCCCTTCTTCGCCTATCCGCCCGAGGTGCGTCGAATCGTATATACGACCAACGCCATCGAGAGCATGCACATGCAGTTGCGCAAGATCGTGAAGAATCGCGGCCACTTCCCGAGCGACGAAGCCGCCAGCAAACTGCTGTTTCTCGCCTTGCGCAACATCGAAAAGGATTGGAAGATGCCGCCTATCACTTGGCGGCAAGCAGTCAATCAGTTCGCCATTCTGTTCGGCGAGCGATTCACTGCCGCCATCAGCTGAGATTTTTTAACCGACCTCAGCACACGAAATTCCTGACACGTCCCCTGCATTCGACCATCGTCACACGAATCGTCACCGCAGCGGCGGTATACTCGATGCCGTCCGGCCGCGCGATCCGCATCGCGCGCTTACGATGCGCTTGCAGCCGGACATCCGCCCTTCGCCCCGTCATTGCCGATACGAACCGTCATGTTTCGTCATCTCCCGCTTGCTGTCGCCCTCACCCTGCTCACCACGTCGCTCTCCGCCGCCGCTCGCGATCCCGCGCAGCATTCGGTCGCGCGCGACTTCAAGAACTGGTCGGTCGTTTGCGACAACGCGAACCGCTGCGTCGCCGAAGGCGGCAACGACGACATCGACGACACGCGCACCAGCATGATCGTGCGGCTCACGCGCGACGCGGGCCCCGATGCGCGGCCGTCGCTGGAAATCTTCGCATCGGCACCGCTCGACCTGCGCACCGCGCGCGCGGACGGCCAGCCGTTCGACGCGGTGCCGGCCGAGTGGCACGCCGTCGCCGGGGCCGGCGACGAAGACGACGACGTCTATCCATTCCGCATCCGCACCACCGACCCGACGACCGTCGATACGTGGCTGACCCTGTCGCACAACGCGCGGATGGTCAGCTTCGGCGACCCGGCCGCCGCGCAGACACCGCGCGTCTCGTTGTCGGGCCTCAATGCCGCGCTGCTGCTGATCGACGATACGCAGGGCCGCATCGGCACGGTCACCGCGCTGCTGCGCAAGGGCACGCGGCCCGCGTCGTCGGTGCCCGCCGCGCCGGCGTTGCCGCCCGCGCCCGTTCCCGCACCGCGTGTGGCCGACCTCACGCCCGCCGAACAACGTCCGCTCGTCGGCGCGGTGTTCGACAGATTCGAAGGAAACGTGAAGCGTTGCGCGGCCGATGCCGGTGACGAAATGTCGGCACACGATCGCCGCAAGACGGCGTCGGCCATCGCGATCTCGGCCACCGACGCGATCGTGTCGATCCCGTGCCAGACGAGCAGCGCATACAACCATACGGATCTCTGGTATCGCGTGCATCGCACCGCGCCGTACGCGCCGACGCCGCTGAATTTCGGCGAGCACGCGAGCGCGGGGCTCGATCCGGCATCGTTCGCGAACCAGCTGACCGAGGCAAGCTACGATCCCGCGCATGCGATGCTGTCGAGCCTCGACCGCGTGCGCGGCGCCGGCGATTGCGGGTCGAGCGCGTCGTGGGTGTTCGACGGCCGGCGCTTCGTGCTGAACGACGTCGCGATGCACGGCGCCTGCAACGGGCTGTTCCAGGATCAATGGCCGAGGCTGTATCGCACGGCCGGTTCGACCGACAACCCGCGCTGACGCGCGCCGGGCCCGAAAGCCTCGAGCGTCATCCGGCACTTCACCGGCGGCATCGAAGCGCGCGAAGTGCCCAAAACACCGTTCGCGACCGGCCCGCCGCTGCATGACAAAAGTTTCATGTTTCAATCAGCTGCGCGACGGGTCACTTCGATACGATCGACAACGTGACGGGCAATGCCCGTTACCACCCACGCAAGCGATTCGTTGCCGCACGGCACGAACACGCGTTAGGCCCGGACACGTGAAGTGCCGGGCCTTTTTTTGCGCCCACGGCATTCAGCGCGCGACGTTGCGCCGCGGGAACAGGCACGGATGTGCCTTCACGTACAGGTTCGGATTGCCGCAGCGATGCCCAGCGTAGTCGATTTGCTCGCCGGGAATCAATGCGGCGGCAACGGGCTGTGCTTGCGCCGCATCGGTCCATGCGACCGGTCCGCAGCCCGGGGGCATGGACGCGCAGCCTGCAACGAGCGGGACGAACAGCATGACGACGAGCGACGAGCGAACAGACAGGCGATTCACTTGGAGAACGAATGAAAGAGTCGTGATGGGACGGTCCGCTGTCGAGACGCTCGCGGCGAACGATGCACAAGCCAGCAGCCGGCTCGGATATCAGCGGCATGACGGCCGACACATCCGCTGCGGGTTGACTGCATGTTCCGTTCTGGCTCCGTCGCATGCATGACCCGAACATGACGATTGCGTCACGCGCGTCGCCGCGCAATCTGACGCACTTGTCATCTGCCGATCACGGTCACGCCGGGCTGTTTTCGCATACTGGGTCCATGGATCGCCACCCGGCGGCCTCAACAAGGAGAGCACCATGAAAACCGCAAAACTCGCAGCCCTGTTCGTCACCGCCACGCTGTCGTTCGGCATCGCCGCGCAAGCCGCCTTCGCGCAAACGCCGGGCAAGACCCGCACCGAAGTCATCAACGAACTGAAGCAGGCGCAGCACGACGGCGTGGTGCCGACGAGCAAGACGCAGTATCCGCCGACCGGCGACATCGTCGCGCGCAACAAGGCGCTTCACGGGATGTCGGTGCATGCCGGCGAGAAGGCGCCGCAGGCCGACAATCACGACAGCCTCGCGGCCCGCTGATGCCGGTCACGCGCGTGCGCTGCCCCGCGATCGCGGGCAGCATGCCGCGCGCCGCCTTGCCGCAGCGAACGTGCCGCCGTGTCTGATTGCTGCGATCTCACGCATGGGCTGCCGGCACGGCCTTCGGCGCGCCCGGCGGACGCGACGGAAAGCGCAGCCAGAATGTCGTGCGCCGGCCAGGGTCGCTGTCGACGCCGCATTCGCCGCCGTGGTTGTCCATGATCGACCGGACGATCGCGAGGCCGAGCCCCGTCCCCGATGCCGAATTGTGCCGCGACGGATCGACGCGATAGAAGCGCTCGAAAATCCGCTCGACATGCTGTGCATCAATGCCCGGCCCCGTATCCGATACGGCGATCGTCGTCACGCCGCCCTGCTCCGAACAGTCGATCGTCACGACGCTGCCGCGCGGTGCGTAAGCCAGCGCATTGGACAGCAGGTTGCTCAACGCGCGCTGGTACAGCATGAGGTCCGCATCGACCCACGCATAGCCGTCGACCTTCACGGACACGCCCGCATCCTCGGCAAGGGGCTCGTAGTAGCCGGCGACACGCGACGCTTGCTCGGCCGCATCGAGACGCCGCACGTCGATCGACGTGCCGGCCTGCTCCGAGCGCGCGAGAAACAGCATGTCCTCGATCATCCGCGACAAGCGCTGATACTCGTCGATGCTCGACTCGATCACGTACCGGTATTCATCCGCGCTGCGCGGCTGCGACAGCACGACCTGCGCGGCCGCCTGCAGGTTCGTGAGCGGCGTGCGCATGTCGTGTGCGAGATTCGACGAGAACTGGCTCAGCCGCGTAAACGATTCGTTCAGGCGTGCGAGCATCCCGTTGAACGCGTGCTCCAGCTCCTTCAGCTCGCCGGACGTATCGAGTTCCGGCAGCGGATGGGCAAGCCGGCTCGTCGACATCTGCTCGGCCCGCGCCGCGAAACGCCGCAGCGGGCTCAGCCCGAGCGCCGCGATGCCGTATGCGATCACGGCCGCGAGCACGACGCCGAACACCTCGATCACGACGATCGTGTACGCATGCGTGCGCAGCAGCAGCACATCGGCGCTGCGGTCGTACTGCACCGCGACGCGCACGACGGGCGCACCTGCGCCGGCAAGCGGCACGGTCATCACCCGATACTGATGCCGCGCACGTGGCGGCGCGACAAACACCGGAATGCGGCCGGCGTCCGTCGACAGCAGCGGCGCATAGGTGCGAAACCCCGGCGTGCCGACGATGCGCGTGCCGGTCGCATCGTAGATCGCGAGATCCATGTTCGGATGCCCATGCAACTGGTCGATCCAGATATCGGTGTTGCGCGCGACGTCGGCCGTCGAACGCGCTTCGGACAGGTGCGTACCCAGCGCGGCGGAAATGCCGGCCATCTGCTCGGCCGCCGTCGTCCGGATGCGATTGCTCAGCGCCTCGTACAGCGCGACGCCGCTCGATGCGAGGATCACCGACGTCGACAGGACGATCAGCGCGGTCAGGCGTCCGCGCAGCGTGCGCGGCAGCAGGTGCGCGATCACTTCGCCGCGCCGTCGCGCGCTTCGAGTACGTAGCCCATCCCGCGCACGGTGTGGATCAGCTTCGGTTCGTACGCGTCGTCGATCTTCGAGCGCAGCCTCCGGATCGCTGAATCGACGACGTTCGTGTCGCTGTTGAAGTTCATGTCCCACACCTGCGACGCGATCGTCGCGCGCGGCAGGATCTCGCCCTCGCGACGCATCAGCAGCCACAGCAGCGCGAACTCCTTCGCGGTCAACAGGATCGTGTCGCGCTGCCGCGTGGCCTTGCGCCGCGTGAGGTCGAGTTCGAGATCGGCCACGCGCAGCGTGTTCGAATCGCGCGGCTGGCCGCGCCGCAGGATCGACTTGATGCGCGCGGTCAGCTCGACGAAATCGAACGGCTTCGCAAGATAGTCGTCGGCGCCGAGCTCCAGCCCCTTCACGCGATCGCCGACGTCGTCGCGCGCGGTGAGAAACAGCACGGGTGTCGACTTGCTGCGCCGCAGGTTCTGCAACAGCGTCCAGCCGTCCTGCCCCGGCAGCATCACGTCGAGCACGAGCAGGTCGTACTCCTCGGTCTCGGCCTGGTGCTGCCCCGTGATGCCGTCCTCCACCCAGTCGACGACATAGCCGGCCTCGGTCAAGCCCTTGCGCAGATACGCGCCCGTTTTCGGTTCATCCTCGACAATCAGAATTCGCATCACGCATTACCCTTGAAGAAACCCAGCCGGCGCAACACACTCGCGCCGCCCCCGCCGCGCAACACCGCGCGCCACGACACCGAGTGGCTCACGCGGTACAGCACCGGCAGCACCAGCAGCGTCAGCGCCGTGGACGACAGGATACCGCCGATCACGACCGTCGCGAGCGGGCGCTGCACCTCGGCGCCGGTGCCGGTCGCGAACGCCATCGGCAGGAAGCCCAGCGACGCGACGAGCGCGGTCATCAGCACGGGCCGCAGCCGCGTGAGCGCGCCTTCGCGCACCGCCGCGTCGAGCGGCATCCCGTCGTCGCGCAGGTTGCGGATGAACGAGATCATCACGAGCCCGTTGAGCACGGCCACGCCGGACAGCGCGATGAAGCCGACCGCCGCGGTGATCGACAGCGGAATCCCGCGCAGCCACAGCGACACCACGCCGCCGCTCAGCGCGAACGGAATGCCGGTGAAGACCAGCAAGCCGTCCTTCACGTTGTTGAACATCACGAACAACAGCACGAACACCATGAACAGCGCGAGCGGCACGACAAGCTTCAGACGCTCGCTCGCGCTCTGCAGCTGCTCGAACTGGCCGCCCCACGACACCCAGTAGCCGGCCGGCACGCGCACGTCCTGCTGCAGCTGCTCGCGTGCGTCGGCGACGAACGAGCCGACGTCGCGGCCGCGCACGTTCGCGCTGACGACGACGCGCCGCTTGCCGTCCTCGCGGCTGATCTGGTTCGGACCCGGCGCGACGTCGATCGTCGCGAGCTCCGCGAGCGGCACGTACGGCGCCTGCGCGAGCGGCGCGCTGGCGCCGGCGGCCGGCGCGGGCAGCGCGATCGGCAGCCGCTTGATCGCCTCGATGTCCGAGCGCAGCTCGTCCGGCAACCGCACGACGATGTCGAAGCGGCGGTCGCCCTGGAACAGCGTGCCGGCCTTCTGACCGCCGACGGCCGCGGCCACCGTGTCCTGCAGGTCGGCGACCGTCACGCCGTAGCGCGCGAGCTTGTCGCGGTCGAGGTTGACGGCCAGCACCGGCAGGCCGGTGGTCTGCTCGACCTTCACTTCGGATGCGCCCGGCACCTTCTGCAGCGCGGCCGCGATCTGCTCGCCGGTCTGGTTCAGCACGGCCATGTCGTCGCCGAAGATCTTCACCGCGACATCGCTGCGCACGCCCGAGATCAACTCGTTGAAGCGCAGCTGGATCGGCTGCGAGAACTCGTACGCGTTGCCCGGCAGTTCCGCGAGCGCCGCCTCGATCTCGCGCACGAGCTCGTCGCGCGGCTTGTTCGGGTCGGGCCACTGGTCGGACGGCTTCAGCATGATGTAGCCGTCCGACAGGTTCGGCGGCATCGGGTCGGCCGCGATCTCGGCCGTGCCGGTGCGCGCGAACACACGCTCGATTTCCGGGAAGCGCGCCTTCAGCGTCTTCTCGATCGACTTCTGCATCTCGACCGACTGCGACAGGCTCGTGCCCGGAATCCGCAGCGCGGCGACCGCGAGATCGCCCTCGTTCAGGCTCGGGATGAACTCGCTGCCGAGCCGCGTCGCGAGGCCGAGCGTGACCAGCACGATCGCGCCGGCGCCAAGCATCACGCGCGCGGGGCGCGTCATGAACGTGGCGAGCACCGGCTCGTACGCGCGCCGCGCCCAGCCCATCAGCCGGTTTTCCTTCTCCTCGACGCGCTCGCCGATGAACAGCGCGACCGCGGCCGGGATGAACGTGACTGTCAACACCATCGCGGCCGCGAGCGCCATCACGACGGTCACGGCCATCGGATGGAACATCTTCCCTTCGACGCCGGTGAGCGCGAAGATCGGCAGGTACACGACCATGATGATCAGTTGCCCGAAGATCAGCGCGCGGCGCGCCTCCTGCGACGCGCCGAACACTTCCGCAAAGCGCTCGTCGCGCGTCAGCGGCCGGCCGGCGACGGCCTGCGCATGCGCGAGCCGCCGCACGCAGTTCTCGACGATCACGACCGCACCGTCGACGATGATCCCGAAGTCGAGCGCGCCGAGGCTCATCAGGTTCGCGCTGACCTTCGCGTTGACCATGCCGGTGAACGTCATCAGCATCGACAGCGGGATCACGAGCGCGGTGATCAGCGCCGCGCGGATGTTGCCGAGGAACAGGAACAGCACGGCGATCACGAGGATCGCGCCTTCGAGCAGGTTCTTCTTCACCGTCGCGACGGCCTTCTCGACGAGCACGGTGCGGTCGTAGACGGGAATCGCCTTCACGCCGGCCGGCAGCGTGCGGTTCACGTCGGCCATCTTCGCGGCGACGGCCTTCGCGACCGAGCGGCTGTTCTCGCCCATCAGCATGAACACCGTGCCGAGCACGACCTCCTCGCCGTTCGACGTCGCGGCGCCAGTGCGCAGCTCGCGGCCGATGTCGACCTGCCCGACCTCCTTCATCCGCACCGGCACGCCGCCGACGTTGGTCAGCACGATGTTCGCGATGTCGTCGACGGTGCGTGCCTGGCCCGGCACGCGCACCAGGTACTGCTCGCCGCGCTTCTCGATGTAGCCCGCGCCAACGTTGTCATTGTTGCGTTCGAGCGCACGCACGACGTCGGCGAGCGTCAAGCCGTACGACATCAGCTTCGCCGGATTCGGCGCGACGCGGTATTCCTTCACGTAGCCGCCGATCGAGTTCACCTCGGTCACGCCGCGCACGTTTCTCAGTTGCGGCCGCACGACCCAGTCCTGCAGTTCGCGCAGGTCGGCCGCCGTATAGCGCGTGCCGTCGGGCTTGCGCGCGGCCGCGTCGGCCTCGACGGTCCACAGGTAGATCTCGCCGAGGCCTGTCGACGTCGGGCCCATCGCCGGCGCGATGCCGGCCGGCAGCTTGTCCTTCGCTTCCTGGATGCGCTCGTTGACGAGCTGCCGCGCGAAGTAGATGTCGGTGCCGTCCTTGAAGATCACCGTGACCTGCGACAGCCCGTAGCGCGAAATCGAGCGCGTCTGCTCGAGGCCGGGCAACCCGGCCATCACGGTCTCGACCGGATAGGTGATGCGCTGCTCGGCCTCCAGCGGCGAATAGCCGGGCGCGGCCGTGTTGATCTGGACCTGCACGTTCGTGATGTCGGGCACCGCGTCGATCGGTAGCCTCTGGTAGCTGAACACGCCCAGCGCGGCCACGGCCGCGATCGCCAGCATCACGAGCCAGCGGTGCGCAATCGCAAAGCGGATCAGGCGCTCAAACATGGCGGGATTCCTTGAAGCGGGGAACGGTCGACCGCACCGGACGGGCAGCCTGGCCGACGATGCGGCGGGCCGGAAACCGGGCGGCCGGGCGCGTTGCGGGTCGGACCGGGAACCGGGCTGCAAATCGCGCAACGGCGCACACGTCATGCTCATTCATGTTCCGCACTCCCCTTGCCGAGCTCGGCCTTCAACACGAAGCTGTTCGATGCCGCGTATTCCTGGCCCGGCCTGAGCCCCTTCAGCACTTCGGTCGCGCGCTCGTCGCGCCGCCCCGTCTCGACGGCCTGCGCAACGAAACCCTTCGGCGAGCGCACGAACACCGACGGCGCGCCGTCAACCTCCTGCAACGCGTCGCTCGCGACCGCCAGCGGCACGGCCTGCCTGCCCGCGTCGACCGACACGTTCACGAACATCCCGGGCCGCCACACGCCGTCGGGGTTCGGCAGCACGACGCGGGCGGGCGCGGTGCGCGTCTGTTCGCCGAGCAGAGAGCCGACATACGCGATCGGGCCGCTCGAGCGCGATTCGAACGCGGTCGCGCTGACGGTCGCATCGCGGCCGACGCGCACGCCGTTCAGCCGCTGCGCGGGTACGGCCATCTCGGCCCACACCGTCGACAGGTCGGAGATCACGAACAGGCTCGCGTCGGCGGCGATCGCTTCGCCAGGCGTCGCATGCTTCTCGACGATCGTTCCGGCGAACGGCGCGCGCAGCTCGTAGCGGTTCAGCGCGCCCGCGCCGGCCGGCGCGTTCAGCGCAGCCAGCTTCTGCCGCGCGTTCTGCACGGCGATCTCGGCCTCGCGCAGCTGCACCTGCGCTTGCTGGTAGTCCTGTTCCGCCGAGATGCGCTCCTGCCACAGCGTGCGTTCGCGTTCGTAGGTTGCGCGCGCACCCGACAGCCGGCGTTCGGCCGTCAGCAGTTCGCTGCGCCGGTCCGCGAGATCGGTGCTCGCGATCACGGCCAGCACCTGCCCCTTCGCGACGTTCTGCCCGAGCGACACCGACACCTGCTCGACGATGCCGGCCACGCGCGGCACGACGTGCGCGGTGCGATCCTCGTTGAACCTGATCTCGCCCGGCAGCTGGAACGGCGTCGCGATCTGCGCGGGGCCGGCCTTCGCGAGCGCGATCTTCGACGTCTGCAACTGCGCGTCGGTCAGCGCGATCGCACCGTCCGCGCGGGCGAACGGGAACGACACGGCTTCATTGGCCGCCTTCACGTCGATCGTCGCATCGAACACGTGGGGTTTGGCGATCGACTGCGCGGACACGAACTTCTGACCGGCCGCGTCGAAACGCAAGGGTTCATGCGAGCGGTCGTACCGCACCAGCGTGCCGGACACGGCGACGCCCTTGTCGGCCGGCTTGCCGTCGACGAACGGATAGACGACGAGCCGCGCATCGCCGGGCTTTTCCGTCATCACGATTTCGACGGACAGCTTGCCGCGCGTGAGCACGACGCCGCCATGCGAGCCGGTGCCGCCGCCGTCGGCCGATCGTTCGGCTTCTCCGGCCGCGGGCACGGACGGGCCGCCTCGCGTGACGGCGAGCGCGCCGAGCACGATCCCGGCGCCGCCGAGCACGGCCGCCGCAATGATGAAGATTCTGCTGCGTGACATGACGATCCTTCAGGTGAGAAGCGCGGCTATTGCGCGACGGCCGCGAGCGGCGTGCCGACGAGCCGGCCGATGTCGGCGCGTGCCGCATGCGCGTCGGCGAGCGCGCGCACGTATTGCGATTGCCCCTGGAACAGCGTGCGCTGCGCATCGAGCACATCGAGGAAACTGAACTTGCCGAGCTCGTAGCCGCGCGACATCGCGTCGAGCGCGAGCCGCGCGCCGGGCAGGATGTCGGTCTTCAGCCGCCGCGCTTCCTGCGCGGCCGCGTCGAAATCCGCATACGCCTGCGTGAGCGCGAGCCGCAACCGCGTACGCTCGCGCTCGAGATCGGCGTTCGCGCGCTCGGCCTTGTGCGCCGCTTCGAGCAGCGCGCCCTTGTTGGTGTCGAACAGCGGGATCGGGATCGACACGCCGACCACCGCCTGGTTGTCCGGCACGCCGCCGGTCGTCACCCGCTTCACGCCCGCGCCGACCGTCACGTCGGGGATGCGCCGCGCGCGTTCGAGCGACACGGCCGCGTTCGCGCGCAGCATCTCCGCACGCGCGGCGCGGGCGAGCGGTGCGTCGTCGAGCTGCGCGGCGAGCGTGGACAGCGGCTCGACCGCGGGCACCGTTTCCAGATCGCCGAGCGCGACGCGCCGGCCGCTGCCCGCTTCGCCCATCGCTGCGTTCAGCTTTTCGCGCGCGACGTCGGCCCGGCCGCGCGCAGTCATCACCTCGATCTGCACGCCGGCCGCCGCGACCTGCGCCTTGGTCGCCTCGACCGGCGACACCTTGCCGGCCTGCGCGCGGCGACCCGCGAGATCCGCGGAGCGCGCGGCGATCGCGGCCGATTCCTCGGTGACCTGGAGCTGGCGTTGCGCGGCGAGCAGTCCGTAGAACGCGGCGATCACGTCCGCGCGCACGGCGGCGCCCTGCTCGTCGAGCGACGCGTTCGCGGCCTCGCGGCCGTACGACGCGACGTCGAGCCGCGCGCGGCGCTTGCCGCCGAGTTCGATGGTCTGGTTGATCAGCGCGGTCGACGTGCGCTCCGCGCGGCTGAAGCCTTCCTGCAGGAACGACACTTCAGGATTGGGACGCGCGCCGGCCTGCATCAGCGCGCCGGCCGATGCGTCGAGGTCAGCGCGTGCACCGCGCAGCGCCGGGTTGTTGCGGGCGGCGGCCGCGAGTGCGTCGGACAGCGTCAGCGACGGGAACGATGGGACGTCGGATGGCGGTGCAACGCGCGGCGCCGCGCCACCGGACGCAGCAGGCGTCGCGACCTGCGGCGACTGCGCATGGGCCGTCGCGGCCGTCGCGAAGACGACGGCCACGGCGAGGGTGAGCTTGAGCATGTTCGGTTCTGCGATAACGGATCGCAACCGATGCTACGGATCGGGCGCAGTGTGAACATGAGGCGAATATGACAATTCCGTCATCTACCGGCGCATCGACATGATGCGTCTTCACGACACCCATCGCCGCACGGCGCCTCTCACGATCGAGTGTCGGTCATGAATTGTTCATGATGAAATTTTCGAACATGTCTAATAGACTTCACTCAACAAAAACATGATCGTTATGCATTCCTTTTTAAATATCAAACATTCAATGAACGATCATATCGACGAAGACGAATGGATCCTTGTAACAACCGGGCGAACGAACACGATTCCGGGATCCATACACGAAGTCGAACTTGACCTTGCCCGCATCTGCCCAATTATGTCGAACAAGGAATTCAGGGCGCTATTTGTTCGGTTGAGGGACGCTGCGGCGCAATTGATTCTAGACCGCATTGAGGGATTGTCACGGTGGGACAGAAACGAAAGAGAACGCGTGGCAACGTGGTTCGGTCGAGCAGATCAAAATGTCCGTGGAGCGCTGGAAACCGGTCTTCCAAGGCTCTTGACCGCCACTCGCGAGTTGAAACCCGAAAACGTGATTCGCTGGGACGAACAGACCGGCAGAAATATAACCTGCACGGTATTCCCTGACGATGGCAACACCGATGCTGCTGTCTGCAAGCCCGATTCCGCAAGACGAATCATCACCATCTATCCGCATTTCTGCACGCTTCCTGATGCGGACTTATGGACAGCATGCAAGCTCAAGACGATCATTCACGAATGCACGCATTACACCGACGTGTTCGACTCTGACGATTTGATGTACGGACAAGGAACCGGTCTGCAATACTGGGTCAGAAGTCATCCGGAATTCGCTATCCGGAACGCTGACAGTCTGGCTGCTTACGTAGCCCATTTCGACAGAAAATTATGGTGAATTCGACAATTCATTCGCAGGGCACAGTCGCTCGATTTGCTGTTCCGCTTATACTTATGATGATTTCGCCGCTATCGGTCGCGTGTACCGTCATGCAGTTTATGGAAACATCACTTCCGTTCAACGCGACTGAACTTTCAAACCAGGACCGGCTGCGTGTCGCAGATATGATGATCGAAGCAAGAAAGTGGCCTGGCGCGACGATCGGAGCGGATGTCGTTGCCGGAGCCTACATCGGAGAGCGAAATCGCGATCGTCTCATAGACGCACGTGCGAACGATGTTAAAAGCTATTTGAAGCAGTTAGGTATCGACGAGAATGCCATCTGGATCAACAAGCTGACGTTCACTGAGGACATGGCACGCAATGGTAACGGCGATCTGGACCTGCACCAGATTGCAATCCAGCTAGTCCCGCTTTGCGAACGGGGATGCGGATACCTCTGCAACGATCCTCGCGTTATGCCTACTTCGAACGCAATCCGATAACGCTGCCCCGTAGCGGCATCGCGTCGCTACGGGTCATTCATACAATGAAGCGATTCGCGGCTCAACTGGTCCCGCGCTTGGTCCGCATGCGCAACTCGAGCCAGTCGAGCAGTTGCCGCCCGTCGCGTTCGCCGAACCATTGCGCATGCCCGATCAGATAACCGTCGTACGCCACGTCGACGATATCGGGCGCGTTGACGATACAACCGAAATACGCGACCTCCGACAGCGCGAACTCCGTATGCGCGATCGGCAGCATCGCGACCAGCGCCGCATACGCATCGTCGCTCAGCGGTTCGAGCGACTCGTAGCCGTCGAGCAGCGCCGCGATCTGTTCGTACTCGACACGGCGCGCAGCGGCCGGCGCCATCCAGTCGACCGTGTTGCGCTCGATCGCGAGTGCGAGATCCATCACCGCGCAGGTACGATCCGACAAACCGAAGTCGAGCACGGTCCGCACCTGCGCACCGGGCCCGGCGTCGGTCCACAGCAGGTTCGACGCATGCCAGTCGCCATGCGTCCACAGCGGCGGCAACGCAGGCAACAGCGGCACGAGGCGCGCGTGATGCGGGCCGATGACGTTCGCGACGTCGCCGCGCCAGTCGCGCGCACCGAGCGCCTTGACGAGCAACGGTTGCGCCGTGACCCAGCGTTCGAGCGCACCGGCTAGATCGCTCGACGACAGCACGCGAAAACTCGACAGCAGCGGGCGCACCGGCCGCGCCGGCGCATCGTAGCCGGCCGACGCGCGATGCAGCTCGGCCAGCGCGCGGCCGGCCGCATACGCATGCGAAGGATGCGTGAACGGCTTCCACGACATCACGCCGCGATACACGTCGACACCCGGCGCGACCACGTGCACTTCATACGTCCAGTCGCCGGATGCGAACGCGGTTGCGCCGTCGCGACCGGCGAGCACGTCCGCCACCGGCACGCCGTGCGCGCGCAGATGCGCGATGAAGCGATGCTCTTCCTCGAGCCCGGCGACGTCGCGCAGGCTCACGTGATGACGCTTGACGAACAGCGCGCGCTCGTCGGTCGTGCGCGCCAGCACGGCCGCCGAGAACGGCCGCGGGCTGTGCCACGTGAGGCGCGCGGGCGCGCCGGCGCCGTCGATCCGCGCGAGCACGGCCGCGACCTCGTCGCGCGTCATCAGCGGCCAGTCGCGTTCGGCCTGTTCGCCGTCGACGCTGAACTGCGGCGGCGCGACCTCGCGCGCCTGCGCGGCGTCACGCGATGCCGGCGCATCCGGCTCGAGTGGAAATGACATGAACGACGTAGCTCCGTAGTTGAATCGGCCGCGAATCAGCCCGCCGGGCTCGCGCTCGCGCGCAGCGCGTCGGCGGTCCGGCTCCAGTCGCGCCAGCCGACGACGGCGAGCGCGATGAACAGCGCATAGAGTCCGGCCGTCAGATACAGTTCCTTGAACACGAACATCCCGACGTACACGACGTTCACGACGATCCACAGCCCCCACGACGCGATGTAGCGCCGTGCGGTCCAGTATTGCGCGACGAGGCTGAACGCGGTCAGCGACGCATCGACGAACGGCAGCGCCGCATCGGTCCAGCGCGCCATCATCCCGCCGAGCAGCGCGCTGCCGATAACTGCCGCGATCAGGTCAGGCAGCATCTGGCGCGGCCGCACGCCGGTGACGGGTGCGACGTCGCCTTGCGGTGCCGCGCCGCCGCTCGCCTCGAGCGTACGCTGCGCGATCCAGCGGCGCCAGCCGTACACCTGCAGCACCGCGAACGCGCCCTGCAGCAGCATGTCGGAATACAGCTTCGCGTCGAAGAAGATCCAGCCGTACAGCGCGACCGACGCAAGCCCGACCGGCCAGCACAGCATGCGCCGCTTCGCGGTCAGCCAGATCGCGAGGGCGCTGACGGTCACGCCGGCGATTTCGAGTGGGGACATCGTCTGTACTCTCCTGGTTGGCTGCCGGGGCCGCGCATCATGCGGCCGGGTCCGGACGATCAGAAATCATAGGTCAACGACACGCGCGCGGTGCGCGGCGCGCCCGGGAACAGGTACGCGTCGCCCTGCTGCTCGCCCGCGTCACGCCAGTAGAACTTGTTGAACAAGTTGTCCACCGACACGCGCAGCACCGTGCGATGGCCCGCGATCTTCGTCGTATAGCGCGCGCCGAGATTGAACACGAACCACGACGGCACGCGCGCGGTGCCCTCTTCGTTCGCGTTGCGGCCCGCGCTGTACTCGACGCCGCCGAGCATGTTCAGGCCCGCGACGCCCGGCACCGCGTAATCCGCGTACAGCGACGCGCGCAGCGCCGGCACGTTGATGATCTGGTGTCCTTCGTATGCCGGCGAACCCGAATCGTACGCACGGGCGCGAATCGCCGCGACGCTGGCCGTCAGCCCGAGCCGCTCGGTCACGCGTCCGGCCGCACCGAGCTCGATCCCCTGATGGCGCTGCGTGCCGCGCTGCACGAACGTGTAACTCGTGCCCGATGCGTCCGGGTCGGCGAACTGGAACGGCTTGCTGATCGAGAACACGGCGGCCGTGAGGCTCAGCCGATCGAGCCAGTCGTATTTCGCGCCGAGCTCGAACTGATGCGATTCGACCGGCGGCAGGAACGCATACGCGTTGGTCGCGCGCACCGGCGCCTGGTCGCCGAGCGACAGCGCCTTGCTGTACGACGCATACAGCGACAGCACGTTCACCGGCTTGTAGACGAGCGCAACCTGTGGCAGGAACACCGAGCGGTCGGTATGCGTCGCGTCGACGTCGAGGCTGCTCCAGCTACGCTGGCGCAGCAGCACTTCCTTGCCGCCCGCGAGCACCTGCCAGTGCTCGCCGATGCTGACGCGGTCGAGCCCGAACACGCCGTACTGCCATGAATCGAGCTGCGGATACGACGGCCCGGCCGTGTTCGGCGACGGCGCGAACGCGACGTCGGGCCCGTAGATGTTCTCGCTGCCGACGTAGTCGTATACGGCGTTCGCCATGTGCACGGCGCGGCGCTGCACGCTCACGCCGAGCGTCAGCTCGTGGCGCAGCGGGCCTGTTGCAAACTTGCCCGTCGTCACCGCGCGCAGATCGTCGTTGCGGCGGTATTCGCCGGGGCTACGGAAATCGTACACGTCGTAGTCGCCGTTCGCGCCGAAGAAGAACGGCGACGTCGTGCCCGCCGCGCAGCTCGCCGCGTAATAGCAGCCGTACGCGAACGCGCTGTTGTCGTCGATCATCGTGCGGCTGCGGCCCGCGGCGATGTAGGCCTTCCAGTCGTCGTTGAACTGGTAGTCGAAGCGCGCGTTCAGGTTCAGCGCGTCGGTCGTCACCGGCTTCGCCCACGGCTGCGTGCCGAGCGCCTTCGACGTCGTGTTGACGGACGGCACGACGGTGCCGCCGAGCAGCTGGTAGCCGGGCGCGGAGCGCTGGATCCACTGCTGGAATTCCGCATTGAGCTGCAGGCTCGTGCGCGGGCTGATGTCCCAGTCGGCGGCGATCGAGCCGAACGTGCGCCGTCCGTTCGTGCCGTCGATGTAAGAGTGCATGTTCTCCTTCGCGGCATTGATCCGGAAGCCGAACTGATTGTCGGGGCCGAAGCGGCGGCCTAGATCGACGGCCGCCGACGTCGAGCCGCGGCTGTCGACGCCGGTCGTCACGCTCGCGACGTTCGCCGAGCGCTTCGTCACGAAGTTGATCACGCCGCCCGGCGCGACCACGCCGCTGTCGATGCCGGCCAGCCCCTTCAGGATCTCGACACGCTCCTTGTTCTCGAGCGGCACGTTCTGCTCGCCGGACACCGTCAACCCGTCGATCCGGATCGCGCTCGCGAGATCGACCGGAAAGCCGCGGATCGCGAAGCCTTCGAAATAGCCGACGGGCGCATAGTCGTTGACGACCGATGCGTCGTTGCGCACCACGTCGCTCAGGCGCTTTGCCTGCTGATCGTCGATCTGCGCGCGCGTGACGACGCTGACGGAGGCCGGCGTGTCGCGCAGCGGTGCGTCGTCGAGCCCCGCGACCGACGCTTCGCGCGCGCGAAACGCGCCGCCGCGCTCGCCGCTGACCGTGATCGCCGGCAGCGTCGCGCTGCCGGCCGCATCGGCGTCCGACGCCGGTGCGTCGCCCGGTGCCGCGGCGGCCTGCGCCGCGAAAAGCGTGATGCCGAGACCGACGCCAAGCCCGACCTTCGCGCGCCGCCGCCGTGCAGGCGACGCTGTTGTTCTATTTACCGTCATTGTTCTGGATGGAAAAACTCGCCACTCGACCCTGTCGAAACCCTCGAAACCCTCGAAACCCTCGAAACCCTCGAAACGCTGGAAACGCTGGAAACGCTGGAAACGCGTTACGCGTTACGCAGCTGCGAAGCGCGACCTCGCGCACGGACCCGCGACGGGCTCGGCGAACTGCCGAGCACTTAGGTCGACACGACATTCATCAAACGAATCAGACGATCGGGCCGCAAGCGGGCCGATCGATCGGGAAAGCGCAGGATGGGACATCGGATGCCGGTGACGCACCGGGCGCCGACGCGGCCGCCGATCCGTGGATCGGGTGCGTGTCGGGCGGCCGGCGGCCTCGCGTGGTCTTGTCATGCGGGGGACGCTTCGAACGCCGCGGCGCGGGCGCCGGGCATCTGCGTGCGCCGTTCGTCGGAATGGCGGAATGCCCGTCGCGCGCGACAGCGCGGCGTGGCGCGCATTTTACCCCGGGCGGGGCTGGCAGCCGAGGGATCGGCCGAAACGGGA
Organism: Burkholderia sp. 10_S31; assembly: GCF_056930375.1. Classification (NCBI taxonomy): domain Bacteria; kingdom Pseudomonadati; phylum Pseudomonadota; class Betaproteobacteria; order Burkholderiales; family Burkholderiaceae; genus Burkholderia; species Burkholderia sp. 10_S31. The sequence continues at coordinate 923,443 of NZ_JBXOWK010000001.1, read as the reverse complement.
CGCGGAAGGCGGGAGACGGAAAGCGGGCATGACGACCCGCACGGTTCAGCGGATGCTCAGAACCCCTGCATCGTCACCGTCGGATCGACGACCAGATGAACGACGCCGTAGATCACCGCACCGACCAGCACCGCGAGCACGATCGCGACGAACGGCAGCAGCGTGAAGTTGACGTTCGCGAGATCGGATGCGTGCGCCTTGCTGTTACGTACGCCGAAGAAACTCCACAGAACCAGGCGGATCATGCTGAACAGTTTCATGGTGTTGCTCCTTTTCTCTATCGGTTGACGCTATCGTCGATCCGACAGGCCTCCGGAAAAAGAAGCAGTTGCGTGCGGTTTTTGCGCAGCACGCGTTGTGCGACGGCATGTCGCACGGTTGTCGCACGCGCGTCAGCGGTCGAGCACGAGCGGCTCCGCTGTACCGTCTGCGGGCCGCGCGACGCACAGTAGCGCGCAGCCGGGTTCGACCGCTGCGTCGTACGCCTGCATGTAGTCAACCGCGCCGGACAGCACGCGCGTCGCGCACGTGCCGCACGACCCGGACCGGCATTCGGACGGCACCGCCACGCCCTGGCCTTCTGCAAATTCGAGCAGCGTGCCGTCGGCGGGCGTCCATGCAACCTCGCGCCCCGTGCGGCGGAATACGACGGGTACGCTTGCAGCCGACGGTGCTCTGCTCGCGCGGGTCGCACTGCGCACGACACTCGACGGTCCGAACGCCTCGAAGCGGATACGCTCGTCCGGCACGTTCAACGCGCGCAATCCGTCGTACAAATCGCGCATGAACGCGGACGGCCCGCACAGGTAGAAATCGTAGTCGTCGAACGGCAGGATGCGCTTCAGTTGCGCGACGTCGATGCGGCCCGGTCGCGCCGCGCCGTCGCGTTGCGGCCGGCTGTCGAACCAGTGCAGCGATACGCGTGCGTCGGCGTCCGCGATGCGCGTCAGTTCCGCCGCAAACGGTCGGTCAACCGTGTCGCGCGCGCCGTGCACGAACACCACGCGGCGCGACGGTGCGTCATCGGCCAGCGCGCGGCGCAGCATCGCGAACATCGGCGTGATGCCGATGCCGGCCGACACCAGCACGGCCGGACGCGGGCTCGCAACGTCGAACATGAAGCGGCCGCGCGGCATCTGCGCATCGAGCGCCATCCCGGCACGCGCGTGGTCGTGCAGCCAGGCCGATACACGTCCTTCGCGCTTCACGGTGATGCGGTAATGCGACGCGCCGGGCGCATCGGACAGCGTGTAGCTGCGGATCGCCGGCGCATCGCTGTCCGGCAGCGCGACGCGCAGCGTCAGATGCTGTCCGGCTTCGTAGGCCGGCAACGCGCCGCCGTCCGCCGGTTCGAAATGAAACGAGCGGATCGCGCGCGCTTCGTCGACGATCTTCGCGATGCGCAGCGGGCGCCAGATGGCGGGCGATGTCGATGTGGATGCAGATGCCGCCGGCACAGCCGCGACAGCCGAATCCACCGCCATCGCCGCAAACTGCGGCGCCCGCTCGACCGTCGACCACCGGAACGGCAGCACGCCCCGCGTGCGCCGCACTTCGCGCACATGAAACCGCACGACCCGCTGCGCGCCGTCGAACGACGCGACGAGCGGCCCGTCCCACACGATCTCCGCATCCGCGGCGACATACAGCAGGTCGCCGCTGTCGAAATCGACGAACAGCAGCCCGGCGCGCGGATCGTGCTGCAGGTTGCCGAGCGTGTTGAAGAAGCGGTTGCCGCTGAAATCCGGCGTCGTCAGCGTGCGCGCGTCGTCGACGCGCACGAAGCCCGGCATGCCGCCGCGATGCGACACGTCGGCGCCGCGCGCGGCACCCGCACCAGTCGACGTGTTCGCGCTCGCGACGAAGAACGTATCGGCCTGCGCGAGCAGCGCGCGGTCCGCATCGCTCAACCGGTCCGACACCTCGGCCTCGTCGGACGCATCGCCTTCACGCGGCACGAACGTGGGCTTGCGGCCCTGGATGTACTTCGCGCAGTTGCCGAAGCTCTGCGCGACCGCGATCGTCAGCGCGTCGCCATCGACCGCACGCACGACGCCGTTCACACGATTGCGCCGGCGCGTGTCGAACTCGATGCCGAGCCCGCCGAGCGGCGCACCCGGCTGCCACGCACCAGCCAGCGGATCGCCGGGCAGCGCATCGCCGTCGATGCGCAGCGTGCGCGCGTCCGGCGCCGTCACGAAGCCAGGCATCCCGACCCGCAGCGTCGCCCACGGCTGGCCGTGCACGTCGACGCCGCCGAGCACGAAAAACGGCAGTTGCGCAAAAAACGTCCGGTGCTGGTCCGGCATGAAGCGACGGATCCCGCGCCGGCCGGCCGCGCCCGCGGCCTCGGTCACGCCCACGCGCCGCTGCACGGCGAGCTCGCCCGCATGAAACGGTGCAACGTCGAGTTCCCAGCCCGGTACGGTGGCGGTCGGCGCGGTCATCGTGTTCTCCCGGTAAAGGCGTGTCCTGGCCGCGCAGCGTCAGGTAGCAAGCAGGCCGGCACGGGTCGACTGCATGCCGACGAAGCCGGGCAGCGCCTCGACGCGCGCGAGCCACGCACGCACGTGCGGATACGGTTCGAGCGACACGCCGCCTTCCGGCGCATGCGCGATGTACGTGTAGGCGGCGATATCGGCGATCGTCGGCTGCGCGCCCGCGGCGAACGGCTTGCCGGCGAGTTCGCCGTCGATCGCGGCGAGCACCTTCGCGGCCGTGCGCTTGGCCGCGTCGTGATCGAGCGGTGCGCCGAACACGGTGACGAGCCGCGCGGCCGCCGGCCCCGATGCAATCGGCCCGGCCGCGTACGACAGCCAGCGCTGCACGGTCGCCGCGCCTGCCGCATCGTCGGGCAGCCAGTGCGCGTCGCCGTAGCGCTTCGCGAGATAGGCGAGGATCGCGTTCGAATCGGCGAGCACGGTGCCGTCGTCGTCGATCACGGGCACCTGGCCGAGCGGATTGAGCGCGAGGAACGCGGGCTCGCGCTGCGCGCCGGCAGCGAGGTCGACGTCGACGACGTCGAACGGCAGCCCGAGCAGCGACAGGAACAGCCGGACGCGATGCGCGTGCCCGGACAGCGGGAACGAATAGACACGAACCGGACGGACGGGCTTGCTGGCGGCTGGCATGAAAAGGCTCCTGGATCTCGCGCCGCCGGGAATCGGCGACGACCAGCCCCCAGCGTAGCGCTCGCGGTTCGCATCCAGAAGACGGATAATCGCTGAAACATTATCCGCCCTCATAGGACAATCGACGATGGCCGATCTGCGCGACGTGAACCTGAACCGGCTGGCGATCTTCGTCGCGGTGGTCGATGCCGGCTCGCTGACGGCCGCGGCCGAACGGCTCGGCCTCGCGAAGACGGTCGTCAGCACGCACATGCAGCGCCTCGAATCCGAGATCGGCGCGAACCTGCTGGTGCGCACCACGCGCCGGCTGAGCGTGACCGATGCGGGGCGCGCGTTCTACGACGCGTGCCGCGACATCGTGCGCGCGACCGAGACCGCGCTCGACGCGGTGTCGTCCGACGCCGGGCCGCTGCGCGGCACGCTGCGCGTGAGCGTGCCGATCGACTACGGTGCGCTGGTCGTCGCGCCGGCCATCGTCGCGCTGCGCGACGCGCATCCCGGGCTCGACGTCGAACTGGTCGCGAACGACCGCATCGTCGATCTCGTCGCGGACAATCTCGACGTCGCGATCCGCATCGGCCGCCTCGCGGATTCGAACTATCGCGCGGTGCAGCTCGGCGAATACGAGAAGTGGCTGGTCGCGAGCCCTGCGTTCGTCGCGCGGCACGGCCTGCCGCGCGATCCTGACGGGCTCGCCGCGCTGCCGTTCGTGATGCTGTCGACGCTCTCACGCCCGCATTCGCTCGAACTCGACGATGCGCGCGGCGGCCACGCGTCGGTGCGTTGCGTCGCGCCGGTCGTGTCGAACACCGCGACGGCATGCCGCGCGATCGCGCTCGCGGGCGGCGGCTTCGGGCTCCTGACGGATTTCTCGATCGCGGAGGACGTCGCGGCCGGCCGGCTCGTGCGGCTGCTGCCCGCCTGGCGCTCGGCGCGGGCCGGGATTCACGCGGTGTATCCGTCGACGCGGCTGCCGTCGCCGAAGGTGCGCGCGTTCATCGATGCGATGAAGGCGAGGATCGGGGAAACGGGGCCGGCGGCAGCGGCGCGCTGAACCCCCGATCGCGGAACACGCCGGACGCGGATCCGGTGCGTGATGTCGTGACGCGCTTCAAAGCCGGCCTCACCGGCTTTTCTCATGCCGAATCAATTGCACCATTTATTCACAAAAAATCTCATATTGATTTTCGAGATTTTCCACTAACCTTATTCCCGGTAATACGCCGAATTGCGTTTACCGAAGCGCTTCAATTCTCCGCTTTATTACAATCAAGGAGTTTGAACATGCAAACCGCAGCAATTTCATGGGGAAGCACGCCGTCGATCCGCGTCTACACGGCCAACGGCAACAAGATCACCGAGCGCTGCTACGACGGTTCGAACTGGTACACCGGTGCATTCAACCAGGCCGGCGACAACGTGTCGGCAACGTGCTGGCTGGTCGGAAGCGCGGTCCACATCCGCGTGTACGCAACCAGCGGAGGTTCGACGACCGAGTGGTGCTGGGATGGCGAAGGCTGGACCCGAGGCGGATACACGGGCTCGTAATCTCGCGTCCCGCCAGCGCGACACGTTCCGCGCGCAATCATGGCGCAACGTCAATTTTCATTGACGTTGCGTCTTCATTTTTAATTTAAAATTCCGATCGACGATATTTACAATCCAGCAATCCCACAGAAATATCCATAATGAAAGTTTCGTGAAATTCTGCGCCTTGTTAATACCGATCCATACCCGATAATTACCAATACGGATTGCGCGAGAATTCGCCAAGGCGAGACTCGAATCAACATCGCGATATGCGCCCGGCCGGCTTCGGACCCTTCATTCCGGCTCCCGCCATCCGCGTATCCCTGAGTTATCCCTCTTCCCGCAACGTTCCCAGCAGCACCTTCCTGCAACTCGCGACCATCTGCGCCTCCGGATCGCGATACCCGGTGAGCAGCCACGCCGCGCCGACGTTCGTCATCGCACCGACCAGCGCGAGCCCGACGAGCCGCTGCTCGGTCCGCTCCGCGGGTGTCACGGCCTCGCGCGCCGCGCCGAGCGCCATGATCAGCTTGCCGAAGTCGATCAGCATCCGCTGGTACGTCATGTCGGTATCCGCGCTCACGCCCATCACCTCGAGCAACAGCACGCGCGCCGCGCACGGGTCGCGCAGGAAGCCGAAGAACGCCGCGAGCCCCATGTCGATGCGCTCTCGCAGGTCGCCACCGCGCTCGGCCACCGCCCGCGCGACCGCGTCGTGCAGTTGCTGCGCGTGATGCAGGTAGGTGCAGCGCAGCAGTTCCTCGGTACTGTCGAACGCCGCATAGAAATAGCGGTCGTTGAGCCTCGCCTCCTGGCAGATCGACCGCACGGTCGCCTTGCGGAAGCCGACCGTGCCGAATACGCGCGTCGCCGCGCGGATCAGCGCGTCGCGCCGCTCGGCGGCCCGTACCTCGGGCGCGACACCGCCGTACGCCCGCCCCCGTTTTTCCGTTTCGAGTGCTTTCTCCATTTCGCTATTTGACATCAGGACACCCGAAAACTAAAGTGGTGACGAACAACACCACAATAAGCGCGCCGTCGGCGCAGCGCAAGCGGAACGGGAGGAACGACGATGAAGGGTTTTTCCGGCAAGGTCGCCGCGATCACGGGCGCCGGTTCGGGCATGGGCCGCAGCCTCGCGGTCGAGCTCGCGCGGCGCGGCTGCGAGGTCGCGCTCGCCGACGTCAACGATGTCGGGCTCGCCGACACGGCGGCCGCGTGCGCGCAGCACGGCGTGCGCACGAGCACGCGGCGGCTCGACGTCGCCGACCGCGACGCGGTGTTCGCATGGGCCGATTTCGTGCGCGCCGAACACGGCAAGGTCAACCTGGTCTTCAACAACGCGGGCGTGTCGCTGGCCGCGAGCGCCGAGACCGCGCGTCTCGCCGATCTCGAATGGATCGTCGGCATCAACTTCTGGGGCGTCGTGCACGGCACGCAGGCGTTCCTGCCGCATTTGCGCGCGTCGGGCGACGGGCACGTGATCAACACGTCGAGCCTGTTCGGGCTCATCGCGATGCCGACGCAAAGCGCATACAACGCGACCAAGTTCGCGGTGCGCGGCTTCACCGAGGCACTGCGGATGGAACTCGAACTCGACGGCGCGCCGGTCAGTGCGACCTGCGTGCATCCGGGCGGCGTCGCGACCAACATCGTCGACGCGAGCCGCGTCGACACCAGCATCCGCGCGCTCACCGGCCAGGACGAAGCGACCCACCGCCGCCAGGCGAACCGCCTGATCAACGCGACGACGGCCGACGATGCCGCGCGGCAGATTCTCGCCGGCGTCGAGCGCAATGCGCGCCGTGTGCTGGTCGGCACCGATGCGCGCCGCCTCGACAAGATCGCGCGCCTGCTCGGCGCCGGCTACCAGCGGCTGATCCTGCGGCACGTGCGCCGCGCACGCGCCCGCAATCTCCGCACGAAGGACGTCCCCGCGGGAGAACGCGCGCACCCTGCGGCCGCGCTCCCGACCACGCCGACCAAGGATCCCGCATGACCTCGACGACGACCGACCGGCGCGACGCGCCGTCCGCCTGCGGCGACAGCCGCGACCTCGACGTGCTGATCGTCGGCGCCGGCCTGTCCGGCATCGGCGCCGCGTACCACCTGAAGAAGCGCTGCCCGCATGCGAGCGTCGCGATCGTCGAGGCGCGCGATGCGATCGGCGGTACCTGGGACCTGTTCCGCTATCCCGGCATCCGTTCGGATTCCGACATGTTCACGCTCGGCTACAGCTTCCGCCCGTGGCACAGCGACAAGGCAATCTCGGATGGCCAGACGATCCTCGACTACATCCGCGATACCGCACGCGCGTACGGCATCGACAAGACGATCCGCTACGGCCAGAAGGTGGTCGCGGCCGACTGGGATTCGAACCGCGCGCGCTGGACGGTGCGCATCGAGCGCACGCGGGACGGCGCGCTCGACACGCTCGTCTACACGTGCCGCTTCCTCTATATGTGCAGCGGCTATTACGACTACGATGGCGGCTACCTGCCCGACTGGGCCGGCATGGAATCGTTCGAAGGCCGCGTCGTGCATCCGCAGCAATGGCCGAAGGACCTGTCGTACGCAAACCGGCGCGTCGTCGTGATCGGCAGCGGCGCGACGGCCGTCACGCTGGTGCCGTCGATGGCGACCGATGCGCAGCACGTGACGATGCTGCAGCGCTCGCCGACCTACATCGTGTCGCTGCCCGCGCGCGACCGGATCGCGAACGCGTTGCGCCGCGTGCTGCCGTCGCGGCTCGCGCACCGGCTCGTGCGCGTGAAGAACGTGCTGCTGACGATGTACCTGTACAACGTGTCGCGCCGCAAGCCCGAGCGGACGAAGCAGTTCATCATCCGCGCGGCCGGCCGGCAGCTCGGCCCCGGCTTCGACGTCGCGAAGCATCTGACCCCGCGCTACATGCCGTGGGATCAGCGCGTGTGCCTCGTGCCGAACGGCGACCTGTTCAAGTCGATCCGCGCGGGCCGCGCGTCGATCGTCACCGACGAGATCGAGCGTTTCACGCCGACCGGCCTGCGGCTGAAGAGCGGCCAGCAGCTCGACGCGGACGTGATCGTCACCGCGACCGGGCTGAAGGTGAAGATGCTCGGCGGCGCGCGCGTCACGGTGGACGGCCGCGCGGTCGACCTGCCGCAGACCGTGTCCTATAAAGGAATGATGTACAGCGACGTGCCGAATCTCGCGTCGTCGTTCGGTTACACGAACGCGTCGTGGACGCTGAAGGCCGAGCTGATCGCGCGCTACGTGTGCCGGCTGCTCAACCACATGCGCGCGAACGGCTACGACACCTGCGTGCCGCGGCTCGGCGCCGGCGATCTCGGCGACGTGCCGGCGGTGAACCTGAGCTCGGGCTACATCCAGCGCGCGACCGGCATCCTGCCGAGGCAGGGGCACCGCAAGCCCTGGAAATTCCACCAGAACTACGTGCTCGATCTCGCGTCGCTGAAGTTCAGCGGGCTCGCCGATTCGGCGATGCGGTTCGAACGCCGCGCGCAAGCCGGCCCGGCCGCCGCGCCGGTCGCCGAACCCGTACTCGAAACCCGTTGAGGCCGACATGAGCCATACGCTTCACCTGATCCAGAACGTGCTGCTCGGCGTCGTCGCGGTGCTCGCCGCGCTCGCGCTGTTTTCCGGCTACATCGCGCGCCGCGTCACGCGCGCGTTTCCGCCCGAAGGCCGCTTCGTCGACATCGGCGGCGATCGCATCCACTACGTCGAGTACGGCAGCGGGCCGCCGCTCGTGTTCGTACACGGGCTCGCCGGGCAGTGGCGCAACTTCGCGTACCTGCCGCTCACCCGGCTCGCGCAGCATCATCGGGTGATCCTCGTCGACCGGCCCGGCGCCGGCCGCTCGCTGCGCGGCGCCAGTTCGCAGGCGAACGTGTTCGCGCAGGCCCGCACGATCGCCGCGTTCATCGACGCGCTGAAGCTTGAGCGCCCGGTGCTCGTCGGCCACTCGCTCGGCGGCGCGATCGCGCTCGCGGTCGGCCTCAACCATCCGGAGCGCGTGAGCCGGCTCGCGCTGATCGCGCCGCTGTCGCACGAGCAGACCGAGCCGCCGGCGCCGTTCAGGCCGCTGATGCTGCCGTCGCCGCTGGTACGCCGCTTCGTATCGTGGACCTTCGCGGTCCCGCTGACGATCCTGACCGGCCGCAAGGCCGTCAGCCAGGTGTTCGCGCCGGAAGCCGTGCCGCGCGACTTCGCGGTAAAGGGCGGCGGATTGCTCGTGCTGCGCCCGCACGTGTTCTACGCGACGGCGACGGACCTGCTGTCGGCGCCCGTCGACCTGCCCGCGATGGAGCGCCGCTATGCGGACCTGTCGCTGCCGGTCGACGTGCTGTACGGCCGCGCCGATCCGATCCTGAACTGGCGCGCGCACGGCGAGGCGCTGGCGAAGAAGTCGGCGCGCGTGCGGCTGACAGTCGTCGAAGGCGGGCACATGCTGCCGGTCACGATTCCGGACGCGACGGCGGACTGGTTGCTCGACGTCGCCGCCGCGCCGGTCGATGCGCCGGCGCAGGGTGCGCACGTCGAGCACTGATCGTCGTCGGGTGGACGGGGCGGCCGCGCTGAGGATAGCGGCGCCCCGGGGTCGCGGTACGGCCGCCGATCACGGTGCGCCGGTCAGGCTTCGTCGTCGGGCAGCGACAGCCCGAGTTCCGCGATCACCTCGCGCGCGCTGCGGAATGCCTCCACCGCGGCCGGCGCGCCAGCATACAGCGCGCTGTGCAGCAGCACCTCGCGGATCTCGACGAGACTCGCGCCGTTGTTGAGCGCGCCCCGCACGTGGCCCTTCAGCTCCGTGCTGCGGCCGAGCGCCGCCAGCATCGCGCAGGTGCAGAGGCTGCGCGTCTTCAGGTCGATTCCGTCGCGCCGCCAGGTGCTGCCCCACGCGTGTTCGTTCAGCCAGTTCTGCAGCGGACGCGAAAAGCCGTCGAGGTCGCGCATCGCGCGCTCGACGAACGCCTCGCCCATCACGTCGGTGCGTCGTGCCTTGCCCTGTTCCCTGTCCTGTTCGCTCATGTCCGTGTCCTGTCTGAAGTCGTGGCCGCTTCGGCGTCGCCCGCGGCCAGGTGGGTTCGCGTCATGTTCAGCGCGTCCGGACCTTTCGTCAAAGATGCGGCGCTCGGTTTGCCGCCATCGGCGTGACGCCGAGTCGAACGCTACGTAACATCCGGCCGCGCGTTACGGCACCTTACGGGAACATCGCAGCGGTCGCACCGAGCCCACCTGGCACGCCCGTCTCGCGAAACCGCCATTCCTCCGTTTAAATCGCGCCGATATTCCCGATTCCCGCAACAAAACGCGGGGGCGTTGCGCGGGAAATGTCATGGCGCGGAATTTGCAGATGTGGCCGGGACACATTTCCAATGTCGAGGCCACCATGCATCATTACTTCAAGAAAACGACGGTATCGCTGGCCGTCCTGTCGCTCGTCACACTGTACGGTTGCGGCTCGGTCGACGGACCGGTCACCCCGTCGATCAAGCCGAGCACGTCGGGAACGTCCGGCACTTCGGGGACTTCCGGGACGTCGGGCGGCGGCTCGTCGGGTACGTCAGGCGGCGGTAGTTCGGGGACTTCGGGTTCGTCGGGCAGTTCCGGTACGTCGGGTACCTCTGGCACTTCCGGTACTTCCGGCACTTCCGGTACGTCGGGTACTTCCGGTACGTCAGGTACGTCAGGCACCTCCGGTACGTCGGGCACTTCCGGTACGTCGGGCACTTCCGGTACGTCGGGCACTTCCGGTACGTCGGGCACTTCCGGTACGTCGGGCACGTCAGGCACTTCCGGCACGTCAGGCACCTCCGGTACGTCGGGCACTTCCGGTACGTCAGGCACCTCCGGCACGTCGGGTACTTCCGGTACGTCAGGCACCTCCGGCACGTCAGGCACCTCCGGTACGTCGGGCACTTCCGGTACGTCAGGCACCTCCGGCACGTCGGGTACTTCCGGCACGTCGGGTACTTCCGGTACGTCAGGCACCTCCGGCACGTCAGGCACCTCCGGTACGTCAGGCACCTCCGGTACGTCAGGCACCTCCGGTACGTCAGGCACCTCCGGTACGTCAGGCACCTCCGGTACGTCAGGCACCTCCGGTACGTCAGGCACCTCCGGTACGTCAGGCACCTCCGGTACGTCAGGCACCTCCGGTACGTCAGGCACCTCCGGTACGTCAGGCACCTCCGGTACGTCAGGCACCTCCGGTACGTCAGGCACCTCCGGTACGTCAGGCACCTCCGGTACGTCAGGCACCTCCGGTACGTCAGGCACCTCCGGTACGTCAGGCACCTCCGGTACGTCAGGCACCTCCGGTACGTCAGGCACCTCCGGTACGTCGGGCACTTCCGGCACCGGCGTCACCCCGCTCGGCAACGTCCTGCAGCAAACCGGCACGCTCGTCACGGGACTGGGCACGACGGTCGTGAACGGCGGTACGCAGGTCGGCAGCGTGCAGGTCCCCGGCACTAACCCGACGACGGCCACCAGCATCGGCAACGCGGTCACGAGCCTCGGCAGCGGCGTGCAGTCGCTCGGCAGCGGCGTCGCGGCCGGCCTCGGCTCGATCGGCGTGTCGCCGAACCCGCTCGGCCCGACGCTCACGTCGACCACCGGCCTGCTGACCGGCGCCGGCGGCGCGGTCAACAACCTCGGCGATGCAGTGACGAGCCTCGGCACCGGTCCGCTGTCGCCGCTCGCGCCGGCGACGACCCTGGTCGGCAGTCTCGTCAATACGGCCGGCACCGCGGTCAATTCGACCGCATCGGCGCTGAACACGGCGCTGAACAGCGCGCCGGTGCAGCAGATCGAGACGCAGCTCGGCAGCGTGATCAATCCGATCACGAACACGCTGACCGGCGGTGTCACGACGCCTGGCGCCACGCAGACGCTCGGCGGCGCAACCATGCTCGGCGCCCCGCTCAGCGGCCTGCTGAGCACGCTCGGCAGCGGCCTCGGCCTCGCCGGTTCGCAGGTCGGCAGCACGACCGGCAACCCGGTCGGCACGAGCGCCGGCGGCAGCGTGTCCCAGCTCGGCAACACGGTGGCGTCGGGCGGCGGCCTGCTGTCCAGCGGCAGTTCCAGCAGCGGCACCAACCCGCTCGCCCCGATTACCGGCCTGCTCGGCACGCTGACGGGCGGCCTCGGCGGCGGCAGCAGTTCGAGCGGCACGGGCGGCACCAGCGGTACCAGTGGCACCAGCGGCGGCCCGCTCGCGCCGGTCACGGGCCTGCTCGGCACGGTGACGGGTGCGCTCGGCGGCCTCGGTACGAGCGGTACGAGTGGCACCAGCGGCTCGGGCGTCGGCGGCCTGCTCGCACCGGTCACCGGTCTCGTCAACTCGCTGACGCCGCTCGGCACAAGCCTCACCGGCACGGTCACGACGCCGGGCGGCAGCCTGACCGGCAACCTCGGCGGCGCGCTGACGAACGGCCCGGTCGGCACGCTGACGGGCTCGCTGACGTCGGCGGCCGGCACGCTCGGCGCGGTCGGCACGGCCAGCCCGAGCGGCGCGGCCGGCACGGTGACGACGCCGTCCGGCAGCGGTACCGTCACGGCCGGCCTGACCGGCAGCTCGACCGGTGCGGCGGGCAGCACAAACAACCTGCTCGCGCCGGTGACGAACCTGCTCGGCGGCCTGCTCGGCGCCACCCCGAAGAAGTAACGCTTCACCTATCAGAACCACAGGCCAATGGCCGGGCACATACCAATCCAAAGCCCGGCCGACGGCCGGCGCCACCCGCCAAGCGGGGGCGCCGGCCCTCATCCCGACGAGGATCCGATCATGAATTCCACACTCGACGGCATCGCCGCGGTCCAGGCCCGCCCGCCTCGTTCCGCCACGCCATTCCGCGCCGGCCTGCTCGGCATCGCGGCCGGTCTCTTCGCGCTGTGGATCACGCGCGACCAGCCGACCCTCGACGCCGCCACGCGCGCGGTCGTCGCCAGCCTCGCGATCATCGGCACGATCGCGCTGCACGAAATCTTCATCTCGCGCGTCTACCTGCGCCCGAGCGCGGGCCTGTCGCGGCAGGCCGTGCGCCCGCTCGGGCTTGCTCGCGTCGCGACGCGGCTCGGCGCGCTGACGTCGATCTACGCCGGCATCGGCATGATCTACTGGCTGCTGCCCGAATATCACGGCGCGTTCTACCTGCCGTTCTGGTCGCTGCTGCGCTCGCTCGCGCCGTACGTGATCGTCGCCGCGCCGTTCTACTTCGCGTGGATGGATCGCCACCAGCGCGAGACCGACGACGCGTACCTGCTGTGGGGCCGCTTCCTGTTCCGTCGCGAGCAGCCCGCGAGCTGGCAGCCCGTGCGCGAGATGCTCGCCGGCTGGGGCGTGAAGGCGTTCTTCCTGCCGCTGATGACGGTCTACCTGTCGAAGGACGCCGATCACCTGAGCGCGTCGCTCACGCACGCGATGAACGCGCCGATGACGATCGCGACCTTCGTGTTCCTGTACGACCTGTCGTTCACGATGGACCTGATGTTCGGCACCGTCGGCTACCTGTGCACGTTCCGCATCCTCGACAGCCATGTGCGCACCGTCGAGCCGACCACGCTCGGCTGGGTCGCCGCGCTGATGTGCTACCAGCCGTTCTGGTCGCTGTTCTCGAACAACTACATCCGTTACGAAGGCTCGCTGTTCTGGGACAACTGGCTGTTGTCCGCGCCGACGCTGCGCGTGATCTGGGGCGCGGTGATCATCCTGCTGCTGATGACCTACGCGCTGTCGACGATCTCGTTCGGACTGCGTTTCTCGAACCTCACGAATCGCGGGATCATTACGTCGGGCCCGTATCGTTTTACGAAGCATCCGGCGTACATCACGAAGAACCTGTCGTACTGGATGGTGTCGGTGCCGTTCGTCGAGCCGCTCGGCTGGCAGGTCGGGCTCATGCACTGCGCGGGGCTCGTCGCGGTCAACCTGATCTACTACACGCGGGCGAAGACGGAAGAACGGCATCTGATGCGCGATCCGGACTATCGCGCATATGCGGAATGGATCGCGCAGCACGGGCTGTTCGCGCGGATCAAGCAGGCGTTCGGGGCGCGGCAGGCGGGGTGAGGCAGCGACGGTCGGCCGGCCGTGCACGATGTGCGCGACGCCGGCCCGGCACCCGGCACCCGATGCCCGATGCCCGATGCGATAATCCATCGGATCCGCGCGACGCCGCCGCGCAAGCCCCTTGCCGACACGCTCCTCGATGGCTACCGAACCCCAAACCGATTCCGAACGCCGCATCGACATCGTCGCGCTGTGCGGTAGCCTGCGTGCGCAGTCGTACAACGCGGCGCTGCTGGATGCGGCGGCACGCGTCGCGCCGCGCGCAATGCGCATCACGCGCTTCGATCGTCTCGGTGAATTTCCGCTGTTCAATCCCGACGCCGAATATCCGTCGCCGGCCGCGGTGCGCGACCTGATCGAGCGGCTGAACGCGGCGGACGGCGTGCTGATCGCGAGCCCGGAATACGCACACGGCGTGACGGGCGTGATGAAGAACGCGCTGGACTGGGTCGTGGGATGCGAAGCCGTGGTGTACAAGCCGGTCGCGGTATTGAACGCGTCGCCGCGCGCAACGCATGCGGACGCGGCGCTGCGGGAAACGCTGTCGGTGATGTCGGCGTGCATCGTCGAGCGCGCGTCGATCACGCTGCCGATCCTCGGCAGCCAGCTCGATGCGGCGGGCATCGCCGCGCATCCGCCATTCGCAACGGCGCTGACCGATGCGTTGCTCGCGCTGCGCGGGGCGATCGACGCGCAGGCGCCGAACCGCTAGACGACGACCGGCGCGGCTGAAAGCATGCGTTATCGCGCCTTGGTGCGCGTGGTCTTCTTCGCCGGCTTCGCCAGTTTCGCGGCCTTCGCGCGCGGCGCTTCCTTCTCCGGCTGCGCGCCGCCGCCGGCCAGATCCTCGAGCCACGCCAGCGCATCGATGTACGACATGAATTGCTGCAGGTATTCCGGCGACAGTTCGCGCATCGTCGCGAGCGACCGATGCACGAGGCTGTTCGAATTGAGCGGCCCCGCGTTGCGCGGCACCTGGTCGAGCGACTGCCGGTACTGCTGCTCCGTGCGGACCTTCGACCACATCGTGCGGAAATAGTCGATCAGCTCGGGATCGACGCCGCGCCGGTCGGCCTGCGCATCGCGCGCGAGCTGCGCGACGAGCCCGCCGAGCAGGCTGCGAGCCGGCGCGTCGGGCGCGCTCGCGGCAACCGCTTCGCCGGCTCGCGCGACGATCCGAGCAAAACCTTCCAGCAGCGTCGCGAGCCGCGCATCGAGCAACGCGCGCGCGTCGCCGTCGAGCGCGGCCGCGCGCTTCTCGAGCGCGTCGAGCCGATGAAAGCGCACCGGGTCGAGCCGGTCGGCGCCCTGCTCGCGCCACGCGTCGAGCGTCGCGCGCACATGCGTCGCGTCACCGGTCACTTCGCCTTCCCTCCGCTCGATGCGGTCTTGCGCGGCACCGGCGCGATCTCCACGCGACGGTTCTTCGCGCGACCTTCGTCGTCCGCATTCGAACTGACCGGCTGCTCGGAGCCGAACGCGGCCGCGAACACCGACGGCGCCGGCACGCCGGCGTCGATCAGCGCACGCGTAACCGTCAGCGCGCGCTTGGCCGACAGTTCCCAGTTGTCCGTGAACAGGCGGTTGCCCGCGCGCACCTGCTGGTCGTCGGCAAAGCCGCTGATCATCAGGATCTCGTCGCGCGTCTTCAGGTAGGCGGCCAGCGGCCCGGCCAGCGTCCTCAGCAGATCGCGGCCCTCGGGCTGCAGCTGATCGGAGTTCAGTGCGAACAGCACGTTGCCGCTGATGCCGATCCGGCCGTTCACGAGCGTCACGCGGCCGGCCGCGAGCGGCCCGGCGAGCGCCTCCTCGAGCGACTTGCGCTGTTGCGCTTCCTGCTGGCGCGCGCGCACCGCTTCCTCGAGCTTCGACGTGAGCTGCAACTGCATGCCGATCACGCCGACGAGAATCAGCACGAACGCGCCGAGCAGCACCGACATCAGGTCGGCGAACGCGGGCCACACCGGCGCGGCCGGCGCGCCGTCGTCGATTTCGTCATGCATGCGTCACGCTCCGACCGATGCCCGCCGTCCGGCGATCTGCTGCAGGTCTTCGACGATCTGCTTCTGCGACATCATGCTCAGGTCGATCACCTCGCGCGCCTGCGCGACGTAGTACTCGAGCTGCTCGTCGCTGCGCGCGAGCGATTTCTCCAGCGCGGCCTCGATGCGTTGCAGATGGTTCAGCAGCTTGTCGTTCGATTCGCCGAATACCTGCACGGCCGCACCGAATGCATCGCCGAGGCTCGCGACCTCGACGGCGCCCGCCGTGACTTGCGCGGCCACCGAATCGAGCTTGCGCGTTTCGGCATCGACGGTGTCGTTGAAGCGTGCGCCGACACGATCGAGCAGGTCGGCCGACGTGCTGACGAGCGCGTCGATCGCGGTGCGCTGTTCGGTCGATGCGTGGTTGACCGCGCCGAGCAGCGTCTCGAGCGTCGCGAGCAGGCGGCTGCGCTCCTCGAGCATCGCGGTGTCGCGCACCATGCTGTCGGACAGGCGCTGGCGCAGCTCGGCGACGACGTCGGCCGCGGCCTTCGGCGCTTCCGATGCAGCCTGCACGAGGCGCGAGATTTCGTTGATCGTGTCGCTTGCGTGCACCTGCGCCTGTGCGGTGATGTCGTTCGCGGTGCGGGCCAGCGTGTCGCAGATGTCCTGCTGGCGCGTCGCGGCCTGTGCGCTCGTCTGCGCCCATTCGTCGCGTAGCGCGGCAGCCATTGCGGCAAGCGAGTCGTTCCATGCGGACAGGCGCTCTTCATCGCGCGCGGCCAGTTGCGTCTGCAAGCCCGCATGCGAATCGCGGATCGTCGACAGCAGGTCGTTCGAACGTTGTTCGAACGTGGACGCCTGTGCGGTCAGATCGCGCGTCGTCTGTGCGAGTGCGTCGCAGATTTCCTGCTGACGGCCCGCGCTATGCACGCCTGCGCGTTGCCATTCGTCGCCGAGCTTCGTGGCCATCGTGGCGAGCGAGTCGTTCCACGCGGACAGGCGTTCTTCGTCGCGTGCGGCCAGTTGCGTCTGCAGCCCCGCGTGCGAATCGCGGATCGTCGACAGCAGGTCGTTCGAACGTTGTCCGAACGTGGACGCCTGTGCGGTCAGGTCGCGCGTCGTCTGTGCGAGTGCGTCGCAGATTTCCTGCTGACGGCCCGCGCTGTGCACGCCTGCACGTTGCCATTCGTCGCCGAGCTTCGTCGCCATCGTGGCGAGCGAGTCGTTCCACGCGGACAGGCGTTCTTCGTCGCGTGCGGCCAGTTGCGTCTGCAGGCCCGTATGCGAATCGCGGATCGTCGACAGCAGATCATTCGAGCGTTGTTCGAATGTGGACGCTTGCGCGGTCAGGTCGCGCGTCGTCTGTGCGAGTGCGTCGCAGATTTCCTGCTGACGGCCCGCGCTATGCACGCCCGCACGCTGCCATTCGTCGCCGAGCTTCGTGGCCATCGCGGCGAGCGAAGCATTCCACGCCGACAGGCGTTCCTCGTCGCGCGCAGCCAGCTGCGTCTGCAGCCCCGCGTGCGAATCGCGGATCGTCGACAGCAGGTCGTTCGAGCGTTGTTCGAACGTGGACGCTTGCGCGGTCAGGTCGCGCGTCGTCTGCGCGAGTGCGTCGCAGATTTCCTGCTGACGGCCCGCGCTGTGCGCACCCGCACGCTGCCATTCATCGCCGAGCTTCGTGGCCATCGCGGCGAGCGAAGCATTCCACGCCGACAGGCGTTCCTCGTCGCGCGCAGCCAGCTGCGTCTGCAGCCCCGTATGCGACTCGCGCATCGCGGCAAGCGCCGCGCCCGAATGCCGCTCGAACGTCGCGGCGGCCTCGCCGAGCGCCTGCGCATGCTGGCCGGCCAGCGTCTCGCCGACCTGTTCCTGGCGCGCGAGTGCGTCGCGCCATGCGTCGGACAGGCGGCTTTCGGTCGATTCGAGGCGCGTCGCGACGCCGTCGAGCAGGTCCGTCGAACGCTGCGCGAAGGTGTCGGTGAACTGGCCGAGCGTCGTCTGCAACTGCTGCGCGACGGCGTCGCCCGCGCGGCGCTGCTCGTCGAGCGCGCGGTTCCATACGGCCGTCACGTCTCCGGTGGTCTTCTCGAAGCCGTCCGTCAGCCCGTCGAGCTGACGCTGCACGGCCCCCGTCACGGTGTCGCGCAGCGCGGCCATCTCCTGCGCGAGCCCCGTCATCGTCGCCGCGACGACCGGCTGCAGCGCGGCACCGGCCACACGCGCGCTCTCGACGGCACTCTCCTTCAGCGCGTCGCCGACGTTCGATGCCAGGCCCGCATACGCGCGCTCGGTTCGATCGAAGAACGCCTGCTGGCTCTCGATCTGGCGATCGTGCAGCGCGACGCTGCGCGCCTCGAGCGTCGTCATCATCGTCTGCAGCCGGTCGACCAGCGCCGGCATCACATCGGCCTGGCGCTGCAGCAGCCGGAACGATTCGTCGCGCTGGTGCGCGGACGAGTGCACGCGCAGCGTCGTCGCGATCTTCGCGTCGAGCTGCTGGCCTGCGTCGATCCGTTCGCGGCGCACGAGCGCGGACAGGAGGCCGAGCATCGCCGACGTCGCGACGCCCGCGATCGACGTGCCGAACGCGAAGCCGAGGCCCTTCACCGGTGCGATCAGCGATGCGCGGATCGCGTCGAGGTCGGTCGCGCTTTCGAGCGCGGCGCCCGTGCCCTTCAGCGTCACGACCATCCCCAGCAGCGTGCCGAGCATGCCGAGCAGCACGAGCAGGCCGACGAGATACGGCGTGAGCGCCGGGCCCGGCAGTGCAACGCGCGCACCGTCGACACGCGCACGCACGGCGGCGCGCAGGCCCGGGGGCAGCGTATCGAGCCACGTGTCGAGCTTCGCTGGCGGCTCGGTCAAGCCAGCCACCGCGCGCGACAGCGTGGCGGTCGCCTGCCGGTAGCGCAGCAGTTCCCATGCACCGGCGACGTAGCACGCGCCGATCAGCAACGTGACGGCCGTCGCGAGCGGGTTCGACGCGACATAGCCGACACCGATCCAGCACACTGCGAGCAGACCGGCGATGAAGACAACGAGATCAAGACGAATTCTGGACATAGCGTATCGATTAGCAGGTACGAAGGGCCGCAAGCAGCCCGTCTACCGTTTGAAACCGGACTTCGAGTTCCGCGAGCAGGATGCTTCGCATCTCGTCGCGGAACGTGTCGAGCCACGTGCCGGGCACGATCGCCGCGGCGGACGGCGCATCGCCCTCGGCACCGGCATCGGCCGCCGCTTGCGCGTCGGCCAGCGCCTGCCGTTCCGTGTCGCGCAGCCGCTCGAAGCGCGTGGCGAGCAGCGCGGGCACGGCGGACAGCAGGCTGCGCTCGCGCGCGCCGAGCACGCGCTCCATGATCGCGTCGAGCGTCGCGAGCCGCGCCATGCCGGACGAGCGCGCGGCGAGCGCGACCCGCAGGCGGCCGCGCAACTGGCCGATCGCGGTCTCCATCTCCTGCTGCAGGGACAGGCAGCTCTGGCGGAAGTCCGCGAAATCGGCCGTGTCGGCGGGCGGCGGCGGCATCTCGCCGGGGCGCCGCCGCGTGGGTGGGCGGTGGGCGGCCGTGATCGCCTGCGCGAGGTCGTGGCGCACGCGCGCGCAGTCGCGCTCGGCGTCGTAACCGCGCACGCCGGCCGCGACGCCGGGCGGGTTCGCATTCAGCGCGGACGACAACGTGATCGCGTCGGTCCAGCCGAGCCACTGGCTCAGGCGGTCCGACAGCGTCTGCCGGGATTCCGCGACGTCGGCATCGGTCAGGCGCGCGAGCAGCCGGACGAGCGTCGGGCCGCTCAGTGTCGGGCGCGGGGGAGCTTGCACCATGCTGCAAACCGTCAAAAAAGGCAGCAGTTTACACGTCGTCGGGAGGTCGACCGCCAGAATCGGGCTAGCGGCCCACCCCGGCACGCCGCGCAACCGGCGCGAACGCCCGCCGCACAAGGCTCGCGGGCCGATCGCCGGGATCGCGGACAGCGCCCGCGCGGCCCCGGCGATGCGCCCGGCCGCCTGCCCGGGCTGCCTTGGGGCTGCCTGGTGCTGCCTCGGGGGCGCCTCGGGGTCGCTCCGGGGTCGCTCCGGGGTCGCTCCGGGGTCGCTCCGGGGTCGCTCCGGGGTCGCTCCGAGGTCGCTCCGGGGTCGCTCCGGGATCGCTCCGAGGTCGCTCCGAGGTCGCTCCGGGGTCGCTCCGGGGTCGCTCCGGGGTCGCTCCGGGGTCGCTCCGGGGTCGCTCCGGGGTCGCTCCGGGGTCGCTCCGGGGTCGCTCCGAGGTCGCTCCGAGGTCGCTCCGAGGTCGCTCCGAGGTCACTCCAGGGTCGCTCCAGGGGCGCCCCGGCCGACGCCGCCCCGCTCCGACCCGCACCAGCCGGCCACGGTCGCCCGCGTACGACGCCGTCACGGACGTGCGGTACCATCGCGACACCCGCCACGCGATTCGCACCCGATGCGGACCCGCGCCGCCACGCAGCCGGCGCGCGGGCCGCCGGACGCGCAACGGATATCCGGCCGATATCCGCGGGCCGCAGGCGGCGCCCCGGGAAACGGGTGCCGCCGCCCATGACAACGACAGACCAATGACAGGCGGGCCCGCCCGACCGCACACGATGCTTTCAGACTTCGTCGCGCGCCTGCGCGAGCGCTTCAGCAAGCCACCCACGCGGCAGGACTTCGCCGAACGCCTGATCGCCGCGCTGCGCGCGACCGGCGACACGCGCGAGTGGCTTCACGAGGACGACAAGGGCCGTCTCGTGCAAGCCGATGTCCCGTCGAACATCATCAACCTGCACAACCTGTTCCGCGACTACGCGGCCGCGACACCGGCCGAGCGCGAAGCGACGCTGAAGCGCCAGGCGAACGCGATGATGCAGCACGAGATTCCGGCGAACTTCGCGGACGTCCGCGCGCGGCTGCGCCCCGTGATCCGCAGCGCGACCGAGCGCGGCGCGGTCGCGCTGCAGTTGGCCGGACAGCCCGGCGCGTCGGAGGTGGCGTTCCGGCCGCTGTGCGAGAACCTCGAGATCGGCATCGCGTACGACGGCGAATTCAGCGTCGCGCGGTTGACGAGCGCACGGCTCGCCGAATGGGGCGTCAGCTTCGACGACGCGTGCGACATCGCGATCGACAACCTGCGCGGCGCGTCGTCGGCGCCATGGGCCGCGTTGCGCGACGGCGTGTTCCTGTCGCAGTTCGGCGACTACTACGACGCGGCGCGGCTGCTGCTGACCGACCTGCTGCACCGCCAGCCGATCTCCGGCGCACCGGTCGTGATGACGCCGAACCGCGCCGTGCTGCTGCTCACCGGCGAGCGCAACGCGGCCGGGCTCGCGACGATGGTCGAACTCGCCGAACAGGCGCGCGCGCAACCGCGTCCGCTGCCGCCGCTGATGCTGCGCTGGGACGGCGCCGCGTGGCGGAATTTCATCCCGGCGGGGCTGGAGGCGAAGCTGCACGCGCTGCGCGTGGACGAACTCGCCGGTGATTACCAGGATCAGCGGACGCTGCTGGACGGCCTGCACAAGCGGGACGGCACCGACATCTTCGTGGCAACGTACACCGTGTACCGGCGGCAGAACGGCGAGCTGTTCAGCGTCGGCGTATGGAGCGACGGCGTGCCGACGCTGCTGCCCGAGACGGACATCGTCGTGCTGTACCGTGAAGCGACGCGACAGTCGGCGCACGTGCCGATGGCCGTGCTGCGGGACGCATGCGGCGACCTGATGACGGCCACCGCGCACCGGCCGGTGCGGTATGAAGTGACGGCGTTTCCGGATGAAGCGCGGTTCGCGGCGCTGATCGAACGGTTTCCGGCGGTGTGACGCGCGCTTGGCGCGGGTCGGGGGTTGCAGGACGCGGGTCGGGTGGGTCGGGTGGGTCGGGTGGGTCGGGTGGGTCGGGTGGGTCGGGTGGGTCGGGTGGGTCGGGTGGGTCGGATGGGTCGGGTGGATCGGGCTGGGCCGTCACCCGCCGGAATGACCAGCCGTGGCCGCATGCCCGCCAGGCATGACACGGCGGTGCGCCCCGGCGACACCGCCCGTCGTCAGATCCCCGCCTTCGGCGCGTTCAGGATCAGCCGCAGCCCGAGCAGCGTGATCGCGCCGGCCGCGACGCGGTCGACCCACTTCTTTCCGCGCAGGTAGAGTTCGCGCGGCCGGCGGGTCGAGAAACACAGCGCGACGATCGTGTACCAGCCGAATTCGACGCCGAACACGAGCGGCGGCAGCGCCAGGTAGCACCACAGCGGCGGATGCTGCGGTAACAGCGCCGCGAAGATGCTGCCGTACCAGATCGCCGTCTTCGGGTTGCTCAGCTGGGTCGTGAGGCCCGTCCAGAACGACTTGCGCGCGCTGCCGGCGGCGACGCCCTGCGGGTCGTCCATCGCGATCGGCCGGTCGGCGCCGCGCCAGATCTTCGACGCCATGTAGATCAGGTACGCGCCGCCCGCCAGCTTGAGCCCCACATACAGCCATTCGACCGCCTGCAACAGCGTATAGAGCCCGGCGAGCGCGACGCCGCCGAACGCGATCCCGCCAACGCCCATGCCGAGCGCGGTCGCGAGTCCGTCGCGGCGCGACAGGCCGATCGAATTGCGGGCGACCAGCACGAAACTCGGGCCCGGAATCATCGCGCCGAGCCACAGCGCGGCCAGAATGGCGAGTACGGCAGCCGATGCAGTCATCGAAGTCTCCTTGGTCAGCGACGCCGAAGCGCCGGCGCCTGCGTGTCCTGCGTGTCGTCTTGTGTCGAATTCCGACGGTGAAGGCGATGATTCTGGCACGCTTCGCGGGCCGCCGAAAGCACCCGCGCGCTGCTATGCTGGCTGCCGTTCCCGCCCTCCCGCGCCACCCGCCATGATCGAGATCCGCGCCGCCCGCTATCCCGACGATGCCGCCGTCGTCGAAGCGATCTTCCGCAAGTACATCGCGAGCCCCACCGTCAGCCTCGCGTTCCAGGACTACGAGCCCGAACTCGCCGCACTGCCGGGCAAGTACGCGGCACCGCGCGGGCAATTGCTGCTCGCGTGGCACGGCGAGCGCGCGGTCGGCTGCGCGGCGTTTCGCGAAATCGACGCGGCGACGTGCGAGATGAAGCGCGTGTACGTGCGTCCCGAAGCGCGCGGGCTGAACGTCGGCCGCCAGCTCGTCGAACGGCTGCTGCGCGATGCGCAGGCGGCCGGCTATGCGCGGATGTGTCTCGACGTGCTGCCCGAATTCGTCGCCGCAAGGCAACTGTATGGTTCGCTCGGCTTCACACCCGCGCCGCCGGTAACGTTCAACCCGGTGCCCGGTACCGAGTTTCTCGGGCGCGATCTGTGATCGGCGCGATGCGCACGCCGGCCGGGGCGGTTTGTCGTGCCCTCGTTCCGCTGTTCGCCGCGTGGTGCTGCCACGCGCAGGCGGCGCCGCTGCTGCCGCCATCGATCGCCGCGCAGTTGCCGGCCGGCTATCGGCCGTTCGTCGCGCAGCCAGGCCCGCCACTCGGCAACGGGCTGCACAGCCTGCTCGTCGTCGTGCATCGCGCGACCGATACGCGCGAACAGCCGTCGCCGCGGCCGCTCCTCGTCTACGAGGAACAGGCCGACCATACCTATCGGCTCGCCGCGCGCAACGACGGCGTCGTGCTGCGTGCGAACGATGCGCTGCAGTGCGATCCGTTCGATCCGCAAGATGCCGCCGACGGCGGGATCGCGGTGAAGGGACGCTATTTCACGGTGCAGAACGACGTCGCATGCGGACAGCACTGGAGCGACTACGTCACGTTCCGCTACGACCCGCGCACGCAGGGTTGGGTGTTTTCCAGCCGGATCTACACCGAATCGTTTCCGCTCGATCCCGACAAGCCCGATGTCGTCAGCGCGGTGCGGGCCGATCCGCGCAAGCCGGTTTCGTTGAGCCGGTGGAAACGCAAGGAATGAAACCCGCGCACGGCAAGCATGCGCAGGTTTCGTCATGCGCGTGTCCGTGTTCCTGACACGCCGCGACTAGCGCAAATTCGATTGCATGCCCGGCGCGCTCGCCTGCGCGTGTCGCTCCGGCGCCGGCGGGCCCGCGTCGTGTTCGTCCGCGACGATCGACTCCAGGCCGGCGCGACGGTCGAGCACGGCGCGTGCCCTGTCCATGTCCAGCGCCCCTTCCCAGCGAGCCACCACCACCGTTGCCACGCCGTTGCCGATCAGGTTGGTCACGGCGCGCGCTTCGTTCAGGAAGCGATCGACGCCGAGCAGCAGGACGAGGCCCGATACGGGCACCTGATGCATGGTCGACAAGGTTGCCGCGAGCGCGACGAAACCCGCGCCCGCGACGCCCGCCGAGCCCTTCGACGTCAGCAGCAGCACGCCGAGCAGCAGGAGCTGATCCCAGATCGACAGATGGATATTGAATGCCTGCGCGATGAACAGCGACGCCATCGTCAGGTAGATCGCGGTGCCGTCGGCATTGAAGGTATAGCCGGTGGGCAGCACCATCCCGACGACCGGACGCGAGCAGCCCATGCGCTCCATCTTGAGCAGCATCTGCGGGAGCACGGCTTCCGTCGACGCCGTGCCGAGCGTAATCAGGATCTCGTCCCGGATATAACGCAGGTATTTCCACAGCGACAACCCGCACATGCGCATGACGAGGCCGAGCGCCACGGCGACGAACAGGATCGACGTGAGGTACAGGCATAGCATCAGTTGTCCGAACTGCGCGAGCGTGCCGATGCCGTACTTGGCGATGGTGAACGCCATCCCGCCGAATGCGCCGGCGGGCGCGACAACCATCACAATGCGCACGACCCCGAACATCCCCTGCAGGAACATGTCCAGCATGTCCACGAGCGGCGCGGTCCTCGGGCCGAGCTTGGCGAGCGCGATCGCGAAGATGACCGAGAAGAAGATGATGGGAAGTATCTCGCCGTTCGCAAAAGCCCCGACGACACTGCCCGGCACGATGCTCATCAGGAAATCGAGCGTGCCGTGATGCTGCGCCGCATGCGTGTAGCTGGCGATCGCGGCACTGTCGATCTTCGCCGGATCGGCGTTCATCCCGCTGCCCGGCCGGATCAGGTTCACGACCACCATCCCGACCACGAGCGCGACGGTGGACGCGGCTTCGAAATACAGCACGGCCTTGACGCCGACCCGGCCGGCCTCATGAAGATCGGTCATGCGCGCGATGCCGACCACGACCGACGCAAAGATGATCGGCGCGAGCAGCATCCGGATCAGCTTGATGAACAGGTCGCCGAGCGGCTTGAGCTGGGCGCCGATATCCGGGTAGAAGTGTCCGACGAGGATGCCGGCGACGATGCCGATCAACACCTGGACGTAGAGTTTGGAAAGCGTTCTGCGAATGCGTGATGCCAGCATGTTTGTCTCCTGTGCATGACGTCCTGTTTTCGGAAAGCGCCCGCGTGCCGGCGATGCAGCCCATCGCCCCGAACGCAAACACCGGTTCCGCCTGCCCGACTGATTGTTGTGTGATGTGATGCGGTGCGCCGTCGAGCGGCCGGCGCACCGTGCCTGCACCGCTTATGCGGACAGCTTGCGCATTTCCGCGTACAGGTCGGCCTTGCCTTCGAAGCCGATGCCCGGCAGGTCCGGCATCGTGATGTAGCCGTTGTCGACCTTCACGCCGTCGGGGAAGCCGCCGTACGGCTGGAACAGGTCCGGGTACGACTCGTTGCCGCCGAGGCCGAGGCCGGCCGCGATATTGAGCGACATCTGGTGACCGCCGTGCGGAATGCAGCGGCTTGGCGACCAGCCGTGCTGGCGCAGCATGTCGAGCGTGCGCAGATACTCGACGAGACCGTAGCTCAACGCACAGTCGAACTGCAGCCAGTCGCGGTCGGCGCGCATGCCGCCGTAGCGGATCAGATTGCGGGCGTCCTGCATCGAGAACAGGTCCTCGCCGGTCGCCATCGGCTTGTCGTAGTAATTGCGCAGCGTCGCCTGCAGCTCGAAGTCGAGCGGATCGCCCGGCTCCTCGTACCAGAACAGGTCGTATTGCGAGAGCGCCTTCGCATACCGGATCGCGGTGTCGAGATCGAAGCGGCCGTTGGCGTCGACGGCGAGTTTCTGGCCATCGCCGAGCACGCTGAGGATCGCGTCGATGCGGCGCAGGTCTTCGTCGAGCGATGCGCCGCCGATCTTCTTCTTCACGACCGTGTAACCGCGGTCGATGTAGCTGCGCATCTCGTCCTTCAGCTTCTCGTGATCCTGGCCCGGGTAGTAGTAGCCGCCCGCCGCATAGACGAAGATCCTGCGATTCGGCCGGCCTTCTCCGTAGCGGTCCGCCAGCAGCTGGAACAGGGGCTTGCCCTCGATCTTGGCCACCGCATCCCACACCGCCATGTCGATCGTGCCGATCGCGACCGAGCGCTCGCCATGGCCGCCCGGCTTCTCGTTGGTGAACATCGTCGCCCAGATCTTGTGCGGGTCGAGATTGTCGCCGGCATCGTTGACGAGCGAATCGGGGTCGGCTTCGAGAATGCGCGGGATGAAGCGCTCGCGCATGAGCTTGCCCTGGCCGTAGCGGCCGTTCGAATTGAAGCCGTAGCCGACGACCGGCTTGCCGTCGCGGATCACGTCGGTGATCACGGCGACGAGGCTCAACGTCATCTTGCTGAAGTCGATATAGGCGTTGCGGATCGGGGAGCTGATCGGTACGGTTTGTTCGCGAATCTCGACGATTCTCATGGCGGCGTCTCCTGGACTGACACGTTTGCGGGCTATTTCGATTGCATGCACGTTGCTGCAACGAGACGGAGCATAGTCTGCGGAGTGCGCCCTATAATTCACCTCAATTCATTTCATTTTTTACCAAAAGTGAGAACTGATTCGACCTCCGATTTCGAGTTCTTCGTCCAGCTCGCCAAACTGAAAAGCCTGTCGGGCGCGGCCCGCTCGCTCGGGATCACGCCTCCCGCGGCAACCAAGCGGCTCGGCATTCTCGAAGACCGCTTCGGCAAGCGGCTGGTCAACCGGACCACCCGCAGCGTCAGCCTGACGCCGGAAGGCGAGATGTATGCGCGGTACGCCACGCAGATTCTCGACCAGGTGCGCGAGATGGAGGACGCGATCGCGGGCACGCCCGCGGACCCGCACGGGCGGCTGCGCATCAATGCGACGCTCGGTTTCGGGCGAACGACCATCGCGCCGCTGGTGTCGGAATTCGCGAAGCGCTATCCGAACGTCGATGTCCAGTTCGTGGTCACCGATCGCCCGGTCGACCTGGTCGAAGGCGCATTCGACATGGCCATCCGCTTCGGCGAGTTGCCGGACCAGCGCTTGAGGGCGCGCCGCCTGATGAGCAATCGCCGGTTCCTGTGTGCGTCGCCGAAGTATCTGGAGCGCAACGGTGTGCCGCAGTGCAAGGAGGATCTCGCACATCACCGCTGCATCATCCACACGCAGAACGACGATGCGTTCGGCGTGTGGCGCTTCATGCAGGAGGATCATCTCGAGGCGCTGAAGGTGAGCGGCTCGCTATCCAGCAACGACGGCGACATCGTGCTGCGCTGGGCGCTCGACGGTCATGGCATCCTGATCCGCTCGGAGTGGGATCTCGCCAAATACATCCAGAGCGGCAGACTGCGTCTCGTGCTGCCCGACGTCGTCCTGCCGTCCGCCGACCTGTTCGTGTACTACCCCGGGCAACGCAACGAATCGACGCGTGCCCGCGCGTTCATCGACTTTCTCGTCAAGCACTTCGAAGCGCCGTTTGTGCCCGTCGACGTCGGCAAGGCGGCACCGGAGCGCAAGCGCGCCGGGCGGTCGAAGCGCTGATGCGCCGCCGGCCCTCGGCCCTTCCTGTCGCGGGCACTCGATGCAGGGACACATCAAGGGGACCGCATTGTCCCGCGGCGGGCAGCGACCCTCCCGACCGTGAATGCACGAGGTTCCGCCTCTCGCGCATCCATGCGACTCCCACGCCCCCGCCAACCGGTCTACCATAAACGCTCGTCGCTGTTCGGGGCGCGCGCCGGCGCGGCATGCGGCTTGCGCGTCCCCCTTCCCACGTTGAACCAGCGCAGGAGGACGTCATGACGCAACACTTCGACGCGATCGTCATCGGCACGGGCCAAGCCGGGCCGCCGCTCGCCGCGCGGCTCGCAGGCACCGGCCTGAAAGTCGCGATCGTCGAACGCGGCCGCTTCGGCGGCACCTGCGTGAACACCGGCTGCATTCCGACCAAGACGCTGATCGCAAGCGCATACGCCGCGCAGCTCGCGCGGCGCGCGCAAGAATACGGCGTGTCGGTCGGCCCCGTCAGCGTCGACATGAAGGCCGTGAAGGCGCGCAAGGACCGGATCTCCGGCCGCTCGAACCAGGGCGTCGAACAATGGGTGCGCGGGCTCGACAACACGACCGTGTTTCAGGGTCATGCCCGATTCGAGCGCCCCGACGCGGTGCGCGTGGGCGACGACCTGCTCGAGGCCGACCGTATCTTCATCAACGTCGGCGGCCGCGCGCAGATCCCGAAGATGCCCGGCCTCGATTCGGTGCCGTACCTGACCAACTCGACGATGATGGACGTCGACTTCCTGCCCGAGCATCTGGTGATCATCGGCGGCAGCTACGTCGGGCTCGAATTCGGCCAGATGTACCGTCGTTTCGGCTCGAAGGTCACGATCGTCGAGAAAGGTTCGCGCCTGATCCATCGCGAGGACGAGGACGTGTCGCAGGCCGTGCGCGAGATTCTCGCGAACGAAGGCATCGACGTGCAGCTCGATGCGAACTGCCTGAATGCGCGGCGCGACGGCGACGGTATCGTGGTCGGCCTCGACTGCGCGGGCGGCGGCCGCGAGGTCGCGGGGTCGCACCTGCTGCTCGCGGTCGGCCGCGTGCCGAACACCGACGATCTCGGGCTCGAACAGGCCGGTGTCGCGACCGACTCGCGCGGCTACATCACGGTCGACGACCAGTTGCGCACCAACGTGCCCGGCATCTGGGCGCTCGGCGACTGCAACGGGCGCGGCGCGTTCACGCACACTGCGTACAACGACTACGAGATCGTCGCGGCGAACCTGCTCGACGACGATCCGCGCAAGGTGTCCGACCGCATCACCGCCTATGCGATGTACATCGATCCACCGCTCGGCCGCGTCGGCATGACGCTCGCGGAAGCGAAGCAGACCGGTCGCCGGCTGCTGGTCGGCACGCGGCCGATGACGCGCGTCGGACGCGCGGTGGAGAAAGGCGAGAGCCAGGGTTTCATGAAGGTGATCATCGATGCGGACAGCCATGCGATTCTCGGTGCGTCGATCCTCGGCGTGACCGGCGACGAGGTCGTGCACGGGCTGCTCGACGTGATGGCCGCCGGCGCGCCGTACACGACGATCAGTCGTGCGATGCATATCCACCCGACCGTGTCGGAGCTCGTGCCGACATTGCTGCAGGATCTGCATCCGGTCGATTGAAGGACGGCGGGCGCGCGCATGCGCTCGTCCGGCATCCGGCGAACCTGTCGTTCGAGGAAGCCGCGGCCACGTGGATGATGTTCGTCACCGCATGGGGCGCGCTGATCGAGCTCGGCGGGCTCGAGCGCGGCGACGCGCAGCGGCTCGAACGCGCGAAGCGCTTCATCGTCGACGTGCTCGCGGCCGGCGCGCTGAAGCCGTCGATCGATCGCACGTTCGCGTTCGACGACATCGCCGAAGCCCATCGGTACATGGAAGCCGGTGCGCAGGTCGGCAAGATCGTCGTGACCGTCTGAGCATTGGCGCGACGGGTGCGCCGACCGTCAACGGCGGAACACCGCGCCATCGCATTCCGCACTGATACCCAGTCGAATATTTAATTTTCCCCCGGGCAGGCGGGCCTTTACCCTTTCGGCATCGCATCACAGGGCCACCGGCCCCCCCTGGAGCATTCCGATGACCGACCCCGGCACCGCACAAGCCGTTCCCCGCCCGCATGCGGCTTCCGTGTCCTATGGCGCGCTCGCGCTGCTGGTGCTGGCCGGCCTCAACCTGCGTCCGTTCCTGACCGCGTTCGGCCCCGTGCTCGATCTCGTGCGCGCCGACACCGGCCTCGGTTTCCGCGCGGCCGCGCTGCTGACCACGCTGCCGTTCGTGCTGATGGGCGTCGTCGCCGGCATCGGCGTCGGGCTCGCGCGGCGTGTGGGCGAGCAGCGCGCACTGATCGCCGCGCTGGCGCTCATCGCCGCGGGTTGCACAGCGCGCCTGTGGGCCGGCAGCAGCACCGGGCTGGTCGTCACCGCGATCGTCGCGGGCGCGGGCGTCGCGGTGGTCCAGTCGCTCGCGCCGGGCCTCGCAAAGCGCTGGTTCGTCGACCGCCTGCCGCTCGCGATGGGCCTGTATTCGGCCGCGCTGGTCGGCGGCGGCGCGTTCGGCGCGGTCGCGAGCCCGTGGCTCGCCGCGCACGGCGGCTGGCATCTGTCGCTGTCGGTATGGGCCGTGCCCGCACTCGTCACGCTCGCGCTGTGGCGCGCGAAGGCACCGCGCGACGCGGTGCATGCGGCGGCGGCATCGGCGCCCGTCACCGCGTTCGCGCGGGTCGCCCGCGCATGGCTGCTCGCGCTGTTCTTCGGCCTCAGCAACAGCGGCTACGCGAGCCTCGTCGCCTGGCTGCCCGCGTTCTATCGCAGCGTCGGCATGAGCCCGCAGGCGAGCGGCAACCTGCTCGCGTGGATGGCGCTGTTCCAGGCAGCCGGTGCGCTCGCGATGCCGATGCTCGCGAAACGGTCGCACGATCGCCGCCCGGTGCTGTGGCTCACGCTCGCGTTGCAGGCGGCCGGCTTCGTCGGCTTCGCGACGATGCCCGCGCTCGCGCCGTGGCTGTGGGTCGCGACCGTCGGCCTCGGGCTCGGCGGCTTCTTCTCGATGAGCCTGATCGTCACGCTCGACCATCTGCCCGACGCGCGACTCGCGGGCGCGCTCGCCGCGTTCGTGCAGGGCGTCGGCTTCCTGACCGTCGCCGCAAGCCCCTGGCTGATCGGCTGGCTGCGCGACGCGGGTGGCGGCTTCGCGATCGCGTGGTGGATGCATATCGGCGTGATCGCGTCGATGGCCGCGTTGAACGCCGCGTTCTCGCCCGCCGGCTACCGGCGCAGCATGGCGCGCATCACCGGCGCCGCGCGCTGACTCGCCCGATTCCCTGATCGGAACGCCCGCCGGCATCTTCCGGCGATCGTCCACGCCGCCCGCGCATGGCCGGGCGCGGGCCGTCACGCCTGCCGGCCGCACATTCGCTTCACCACCCACGACATCAATCATGGAGACAGTCATGAAAAAGCTCGTCATTGCCGTCGCGCTCGCGCTGACGGCAGGCGCCGCCGCCGCGAAAGACCCGGCCGTCCTGCGCCTCGGCGTCGATCCCAGCTATGCACCATTCGAATCGCTCGCGCCGGACGGCAAGCTCGTCGGCTTCGACATCGATCTCGGCAACGCGATCTGCGAACGCATGAAGGTGCGCTGCGTGTGGGTCGAGAATGCGTTCGACGGGATGATTCCGGCGCTGAAGGCGCGCAAGTTCGACGGCGTGCTGTCGTCGATGAGCGTGACCGAGAAGCGCCTCGCGCAGATCGCGTTCACCGACAAGATCAACAATGTGCCGCCGCGCCTCGTCGCGCGGCGCGGCTCGACCCTGCAGCCGACGGCCGAGTCGCTGGCCGGCAAGAGCGTCGGCGTCGAGCAGGGGTCGACGCAGGAGACCTATGCGCGCACGTACTGGGAACCGAAGGGTGTAATCGTGCGCACGTACCAGACACAGGACCTCGTCTATCAGGACCTGATTTCCGGCCGCCTCGACGCATCACTGCAGTCGTCGGTGCAGGCCGATCTCGGCTTCCTGAAGACCGCGAAGGGCGCGAACTTCGAGTTCGCGGGGCCGCCGCTGCATGATCCGAAGACGCTTGGCGTCGGCTCCGCGATCGGCGTGCGCAAGGATGACGACGCACTGCGCACGCAGATCAACCAGGCGCTCGCGAGCCTGATTCAGGACGGCACGTATCAGCGAATCGCGAAGAAGTACTTCTCGTTCGATATTTACAACTGACGGACGCGGGCGGGCCATGCAAAGGGGCGTCGTGCGCGACGCCGCTTCTTCGTTTCAGGCAACCGTGGCAACGCCCTCGAGCCGCACGAACGTGCGGCGCTACAGGGGCGCGCATTCATTGCGCCGGAACAGGATCGACAAGCGCGCCGGCCGGCAGGCAAATGCAGTGGCATTGCCCGCGGCACGGCTGCACCATCGATCGTATCGGTGATTACGCCGCTCGCTGCAGCAAGTCCGTCGCGAAGGACTTCGCATGCGCGACGGCCTCTTGCGCGTCGGGGAAGACGCCGAGCTCTTCCCAGTGCTCTTCGGCCGCGTACGTTCCTTTCACCGCGAGCGCACGCTGAACGCGCAACTGCGCCGCATATCTGCCGTCTTCCAGTGGCCGGGCCGTCGCGACGACCTTGTGCGGAAGACCGGATCGTTCAGGCTGAACCAGCTCGACAGGGCCGCCCGCGCCGCCGATATCCTTCAATTCGTTCCTGGCGTTGCAGTCTGGACAGTAGAAGCACCAGCCCGCGTCTTCCTGACGGGACCTGACCTGCCCTCGAGCCAGCACGGCACGGCATTCAACGTTTTCGCAGATGAACGGCATGGCAGTCTCCGAAGTTGTTTGATGGAAATCCTAGCATGTACACCGGCGATCAACCATCGGCATCGACGGTGCCGCGGCTTCGGGCCGGCACGCGACGGCACGGCGGACCCGCATGCGCGTGAACGCGCGCGTTCGATATCCGTGGTGCCCGGCGGATAACGCACGTTGCAGCCACCCGTCAACGCAAGGAAAGGCGCATCGCGCACGGCGGAATGCACCTTCGTCGATCTGCACCGTCCCAGGCTTGCGACGGCCTTGCAATCAGGCAGCTTGCAACGGATGCAGCCACTCAGACGCCGTATCCCGCATCGCGCATCAACTGGCGCGACACCTCGCCGCGCGGGCCTTCCGCGTCGAATCGCGCGCGAAGTTTCGCGTCTGCCCGGCGGGCCACGCCGCGGGACATGGTCACAACGATCGCGAAAAGCGCAACCAGAAAGAAAACGATCAGCATCATGTTGCTCCTGACTGACCGGACCCGATATGTCCGGCGACGCCAGCATCAGACCGGATCGGGAGCCAATCGTTCGTGGCCCTTGATTCCGCGGATGCGCATCGTCCGGTCCCGGAGGACAATACCCTGCCCGCGCCAGTCGCTCCCGGAGGTCGTTCGACATGGTCAAGTTTCAGCCCGATGGATGGCATACCGTCACGCCCCGCATCATCGCAAGCGATCCGAAAGATCTCGTTGGCTTCATCAAGACGGTGTTTCTCGCGCAGGGCGAATTCCGCTCAGGGCTGCCTGCCGAAATCCGGATCGGCGATTCCGTCGTGATGGTGAGCGGCGACGACGGGTTGCGCGATCCGATGCCGGCGTTCCTCTATGTCTATGTCGACGATACCGATTCGACCTACCGGCGCGCGATCGCCGCGCACGCGACTTCGCTCGAAATCCCGGCCGACTTGCCGTACGGCGACAGGCGGGCGATGGTCAGGGATCCGTGGGGAAATACCTGGCAAATCGCCACGCATCAGAGCGACCTGTCGGTCGACGAGATCCGGTCGCGACTGGCGAAAGGCGAATAGCGGATAGCCGGCTGCGCGGACGATTCGGGTGAATCCCGATCGACGCGCCGTTTCCCGCGGCGACGCATCCGTTTTCCCGGCCCGTCCTGTCGGAATCTGCCTGATTTACGTCGCATGCGGATAAAAGTACGCCGCCAATCCTGCCGTTAACCCGTTCGCAATCCCGGCACCCCGCATTGCGCCGCGGTGCCCGTCGTCGTTCGTGATCCGGAATCCCTATCCGCCGTCGTCCGCCCTTCGGGCCGCCGGCAAGGAAACGTCATGCGAAAACTCACCATCCGCGGCGGACTCGTCGCGACCATCGCCGGCTATACGGCGCTACTCGTACTGGTCGTCGGCGCGTGCATCGCCGCGCTCTATGCCGGCAACAGTTCGCTCGAAGCGATGTACCGCGACGACACCGCGTCGCTGCTTCATCTGAAAACCAGCTCGGAGCGCATGCTCGTGCTGCGCGAGCGCGTGAGCGACGTCGCGCAGATCATCAGCGCCGGCCAGCCCGCGAAGGCGGAAATCGCGCAGCTCCACACGCTCCTCAAGCAGAGCAACGACGAACTCGACGCATACACGCGCCTGCACGCGCGCGACGCGGACGAGCAGGCCCTGTTCGACACGCTGCAAAACCGCCGCCGCACGCTGCTCGACCAGGTGTTCCTGAAAGCGATGTCGCAACTCGATCACGACAACGCATTCGACTTCCTCGACACGCACCGCACCGCGCCGCCGGCTCTGTTCACGGCTTACCAGGACGCGATCGACGCGCTCGAATCGTTCCAGGTCGCGCGCCAGAAGGCGCGCTACGACGCGGCCGGCGCACGCTTCCAACGGATCGTGTGGGCGATGGCGGCAGTCGCCCTGTTCGCGCTGATCGTCGGGTTCCTCGCGCAGCGCGTGCTCGCGAAGGCGATCATCGAGCCGATCCATCTCGCCGTCGACCACTTCGACAGGATTTCGAAAGGCGACCTGACCGGCACGGTCGTCATTCCCGGCAAGAACGAGATGGCGTACCTGCTGAACGCGCTGAAGCAGATGCAGGACGGCCTCGTCGAAACCGTGACCCAGGTGCGCACCAGCACGGAGACGATCGTCGGCGACGTCCGCACGATCGCGAGCGGCAACGTCGACCTGTCCGCGCGCACGGAACAGCAGGCCGTGTCGCTGCAGCAGGCCGCGGCCAGCGTGGAGCAGTTGACGGCAACCGTCCGCCAGAACGCGGACAACGCGCGCGATGCACGCACCTACGCGGAAGGTGCGGCCGGTATCGCATCGAGAGGCGGCGATGCGATGCAGCGCGTCGTCGAAACGATGTCGGCGATTTCGCACAGCTCCGCACGGATCTCCGGCATCGTCGGCGTGATCGAGAGCATCGCGTTTCAGACCAACATCCTCGCGTTGAACGCCGCGGTCGAAGCCGCGCGCGCGGGCGAACAGGGGCGCGGCTTCGCGGTGGTCGCGACCGAGGTGCGCGGGCTCGCGCAGCGCTGCGCATCGGCGGCGAAGGAAATCCGCGAGCTCATCGGCAACTCGACGCAGCGCGTCGAAGACGGCAGCGGTCTCGTCGCGCTCGCCGGTTCCGCGATGACCGAACTCGTCACCGCGGTCGAACGCGTGAATGCAATCATGAACGAGACCAGCATCGCATTTGACGAGCAGACCTCCGGCATCGAGCAGGTGAATGCCGCCGTGATCCAGATGGAGCAGACGATGCAGCGCAACGCCGCGCTGGTCGAGGAAGCGGCTGCCGCGGCGCTGTCGCTCGAGGATCAGAGCACGCGGCTCAGCGATGCCGTCGCGCAATTCCGGGTTGGTGAAGCGGCCGTGGCGTGATGGCGGCCGGCCCATCGGCCGGCCGCACGCGGTAAACCCGTCGCTCAATAGCGGCTGCGGCCCCAGAGCGTCTTCGGCTCGTCGAGCAGGCGACGCAACCCGCTGCGCTCGATCATCGTCTGCGCGACGGTCATTACACGCTCGAGGATCTCGTGCTCGTCGACCGACAGCACGCGACGATCCTCCATCAGCACCCGCCCGCCGACCATCGTCATGCAGACGTCGGCCGCATTCGCGAAACACGTCACGCGATACACGGGCATGTTCATCGGCATCATGTGCGGGCGGAACAGGTCGACGAGGATGACGTCGGCGAGCTTGCCGGCTTCGAGCGAACCGAGCTCGCGATCGAGCGACAGCGCCTTCGCCGCATCGATCGTCACCATCTCCAGCACCTTGCCGTGCGGCAGCACCTCCGGGTCGCGGAAGTGGCGGCGATGGTAGTGCATGCACTGCCACATGTGACGGAACATGTCGTAGCCGCGATCGGGCGCCGCGCCGTCCGATGCGATCGCGACGGTCACGCCCGCATCGATCAGCTCGGGCACCGGGCAGCGGCCGATGATCGACATGATCGCGCTCGGGTTGTGGACGATCGCGGTGCCGGTTTCCACGCACGCGGCGATGTCGTCGTCGGTCAGGTCGATGCTGTGCGACATGAACGACGTCGGGCCGAGCAGCCCGAGTTCGCGATGAGCGAACGCAAGCGTGCCGGCGCGATGGCCGTCCTGCGTGAACGTGAGGCCGCGCTCGCGCGCCAGCGCGCCGTAGCGCGCCGCCTGGTCGCGGAACGCGCGCTCGTACTGTGCGAGTTCCGGATCATGCTCGGGGCCATACACGGGCAGCGTGAGCGCGATCCGGATCCGGCCGTCGGCATCGCCGTGGCATTCGTCGACGATGCGCCCGCACACGTCGTACATCGTGTCGAAATCGATGTCGCGCGTCTCGCTGCCGTCCGGCGTGTGGCGCGTGTAGGCGCGCGGCGCGGGCGGCCGTGACGGGCCGACGGCCACGATCGAGCGCGTGCCGGTGCGCACGACCGCGTCGCAATGGCGCCGCGCGTAGACGGGATCGTCGACGCGCATGATCGAGTTACCGCCGCCGAGCAGCGACACGCCCGTCGTCACGCCGGCCTTCAGCCGCTCGAGCGCCGCGAGGTGCGATTCGGTTTCCCAGAACGCCTCGTCGGACGCGCGCGTGTAGATCGTCTCGGCCGCGGCCGACCACGCATCGCCATCCGCGCCGCCGATCGTGCGCAGCATCGCATGGCCCGCGTGCGCATGCGCATCGATCAGGCCCGGCAGCACGGCCTTGCGGCGTGCGTCGATCGTGCGCGCAGCACGATAACGCGCGTGCAGCTCGGCGGTATCGCCGACGGCGACGATGCGATCGCCCTTCACGGCGACCGCCCCGTTCTCGATCACGCGGCGCTGCGGGTCCATCGTGATCACGCAGCCGTTGGCGATCAGCGTATCGATTGCTTCACGCCGGTCGTCGGCTCTGTCCTCGGTAGTCATCGATTGGTGTCCTGTTGTCATGCGAAATGGTTCGGGTGCCACCGAACGGAAAAACCGCCGGGCAGCAGCCCGGCGGCTCGACGGCGGCAACACGAATGGGCCGTTACGCGGAGCCGACCGGCGCCGCCACCCGCGCCTTCAGCTTGCGCTGCACCGCGCTGATCGCGATGAACACCACCGCGTTCACGGCAAGTGCGACCAGCCCCGGGTTGATCGACGTGAGCGTGCTCGATGCGCCGGGGAACAGCGAGGCGAGCGTCACGCCGTAGTAGTTCGTCATCGCGATCACGATCGCACCGGCGACGATCCCCGCGAATGCGCCTTCCCGCGTGCCGAACGGCCGCTTCAGGAAGCTCGACGCGAGCATCGGCACGAGCTGCGTGAGCAGGCTCGACGAGAAGATCGCGAGCGTGACGAAGGTCGCACCGCCGCGCAGCACGAAGTACACGACGACCAGCGTGAAGATCGGCAGTGCGATCCGCGCGACGCGCGTCACCTGGCGGTCGGTCGCGTTCGGCGCGAAGCCTTCGCGATAGATGTTGCGCGCGATCGTCGTCGAGGCGTTCAGCATGATCAGCGACCCCGGCACCAGCGCGGTCAAGAGGCCCGTGCCGCCGACGACGCCGACGAACCACGCCGGGAACGTCTGCTTCACGAGGCGCAGCAGCGCGAGATCGGTCTGCGCGCCTTCGAGCCCGTGCACGGTCATCACGGCAGCGAAGCCGACGAGGAACAGGAACGCGATCAGCACCTGGTACAGCGGCATCAGGATCACGTTGCGGCGCAGCGCGCGTTCGTCCTTCGCGACATAGATCGCGGTGAAGCCGTGCGGATACAGGTAATAGCCGAGCGACGTCAGCAGGATCGTCGAGTTGTACCAGCTCAGGTTGAAGCCATGCTCCGGCATGCGAAGCAGTTCCGGATGCACGGCGTCGATCTTCGCGAACATCGCGCCGAGGCCGCCGTAGTAGTGGATCGGCAGGTAGAGGCCGAGGAAGATCGCGATGCCGAGGATCAGCACGTCCTTGACGATCGCGATGTTCGCCGAGCCGTGGATGCCCGACACGACCATGTAGACTGCCATCAGCGTCGCGGCGATCCAGATCGCGGCGGCCTGCGGAATCAGCCCATACGACATCTCCGACACGATCACGCCGAGCCCGCGCAACTGGATCATCAGCAGCGACACCATCGCGAACACCGCGACGACCGACACCAGCACGCCGATCGCGCGGCTGTCGTACTTCGACGCGAAGTAGTCGGCGAACGACACGAGCCCGCGTTCCTTGGCATAGCGCCACACCGCGGGCAGCATCCAGTAGCCGATCACGAACGCGAGGCAGCCGTACGACAGGATGTAGAACGCGGGCACGCCCTTGCTGTAGGTCCAGCCGCTCGCGCCGAGGAACGAGAACGTCGAGAACGCCTCGCCGGCCATCAGCAGGAACGTGAGCAGCGAGCCGAAGCCGCGCCCGCCGACCGCCCACTGCTCGAGCGTGAGCTTGCGGCCGCGCCGCGCCATCACGCCGATTGCAAGCGCGAACACGGCGAACGCCGCGATGATGATGATCGATGCGTTCATCGCGCGTCTCCCGTGCGGCCGTCGCGGGCGGCGTCGCGCTCGTCGAGGTGGAACAGGATCGCGAGGATCGCGGCGGTCGCCGCCATCCAGATCAGGTTCCATACGAGCAGGAACGGCAGGCCGAACAGCAGCGGCCGCACCTCGGCGATCGAGCCGCCGGTGTACATCCCGACGAACGGCAACGCCGCCAGCAACAGTTTGAATTTCATCTCGTCTCCTCCGGAAGACGCGCGAACGCGTCGGAACATCAGAACTTCTCGCGAATGCCGACCACCACCGCGACCTGCGACGTCGTCGACGACGGGCCGTCGGTACCGTCGATCCACGCGTGACCGACGCCCGACGACGCCTTCTGGTAGAAGCCGTTCACGTACACGTCGGTGCGCTTCGACAGCAGGTACTGCGCGCCGGCCGACACCTGCTGGTAGTGACCGCCGTCGCCGTCGCGCGCGACCTTCGTATACGTGTAGCCGGCCGCGGCCATCAGCGCGGGCGTGATCATGTAGCGCAGGCTGCCTTCGTAGTTGCTGAAGCGCAGCGCACCGCCCGTCGCCTGGCCGAAGTTCGAGCCCGTGTACAGCAGCCCGAGCGTCGCCGGCCCGATCGCGTAGCTGCCGCCCGCGCCCCAGATCTGCTGGCGGATCGCGTTCCCGAGGCTCGCACCGAACACCGATGCCGACGCCGGATAGTAGTTATCCGAAGCAACCGCGCCGCTCGTGCTGACTGCCGGATGATTCACGCGCGCATAGGCGGCACCGGCGTTCAGCGGCCCGTTCGCATACGTGACGCCCGCGCTCCAGCTGTTGTCGTTCGCGAAGCCGGTCGAGTTGGAGAAGCCGTAAACGAGGTTCGCCTGCAGGCCCGCGATCGTCGGCGACACGTATTTCACCGCGTTGTTGGTGCGGAACGTGTTGTTGATGTCGTCGTTGTCGAGCGGGTGCGTCGAGTACTGCGCGAGGAAGCTGCTCATCTGCAGCGAGCCGAGGATGTCCTGCGTCGAGTTGTACTGGCGGCCGAGCGTCACCGCGCCCCAGTTCGCGCCGCTCAGGCCGACCCATGCGGAACGGCCGAACATCCGGCCGCCCTGTCCGAGCGCGCCGTTCGCGACGTTGAAGCCGTTCTCGAGCCGGAAGTTCGCCTTCAGGCCGCCGCCGAGATCCTCGGAGCCGATCAAGCCCCAGCGCGGGCCCGATTCGTTGCCGCCCGTGAACTGCCACAGCGCATGGCCCTTCGCGTTGTTCGTGTAGGTCACGCCGGCGTCGACGATCCCGTACAGCGTCACCGTCGACTGCGCGTGCGCGGCGCCGGCGCACGCCATCGCAATGGCCGCGCTCATGCACGCGACGCCCGTCTTCCTGCCCATCATTCGCACCATCTCCGTCATCTCCTCTCCAAACCTGCTTGTCGATGTTGTGTTTTGTCGATGCTGCCCATGCGCCCGATCGGGTTGTATAGACAGTCGCTGGATGGTATCCAGCCGCAATTGCATCAAGAAATGAAATGTTCAACTGGCCGGCAGTTGAAAATCGAATGGAGAGGAAACGAGTCGGCCGCGTGTGCCGTTGCAAGAAAAACGAAAGCGCGCGAGTCCGCCGGACAACGCGCGCTTTGATCTGACGTGAAAGGCTCGCGCAAGCAAGCTGACGAAATGGCGACGCGCGCGGCGTCTATGCGGTTTTCCCGGATAGACCGTGCATCGGCCGCCGCAACGCGGCGTCGAACGGGTTCGTGCGCGGGCCGATCGCGTCGGCCTGGCGCCTGAGCAGTTCGACGACCATCGGCATCCGGTCGTCGCCCAGGCGCGATGCCAGCGTGCCAACGCTCAACGCGCCGACCGGATAACCGGTGCGGTCGAGGATCGGCACCGCGACGCCCGCCATCCCGTCGAGCACGCCGCTGTTGCGGCCCGCGTAGCCGAGCTGGCGCACGCGTTCGATCTCGGTGCGCAGGTACACCTCGTCGAGCACGCCGTACCCGCGAATGCGCGGCACGTTGAAGCGGATCACTTCCTCGCGCTCGGCCTCCGGCAGGAACGCGAGGATCGCGAGGCTGCCCTGCCCGACGCCGAGCGCGATGCGCCCACCGATGTCGCCGGTAAACGAGCGGATCGGGAACGGCCCTTCGCACAGGTCGAGGCATACCGCGTCGAAGCCGCTCTTCACCAGCAGGAAGATCGTCTCGCCGAGACTCGCACAGAGCCGCAGCAGCGCGGGCCGGCACAGCGTGCGCATGCTGCTCGGATTGCCGGCCAGCGCGGCGAGTGCGAAGAAGTCGACGCTCAGCCGGTACAGCTTCGACTGTTCGTCCTGCTCGACCATCCCTTCGGCAATCAGCGATTGCAGGATCCGGTGCGCGGTGCCCTGCGTGAGGCCGACGGCTTTCGCAAGGTGCGTGACGCGCACGCCATCCTGCTGCATGCCGGCCAACGCGCGCAGGATCGCGAACGCACGCTGCAGCATGCCGGTGCCCGGCGCGCCGGCCGGGTCGGCAGCCTCTTCGTCCGGGTGCGGCACGCGCGCGGCTGGCGATGTTCCGGGCGATCGGGGTTCCTGCATGCCGACTCTCCTCGAAAATTTCATTGAACGGAATAGGGCAGCCGCCATTGTCGTCCCGCCGAAAGGCTTCGGACATCGGGTGTGCACGGGATTGACGCGGGCTTTTCACAACCCGACCGCCCTTCATCCAGCGGAACGATTTGCCTTTGGTTTGCCAATCAATTCCGCTCATCGAAATTTTTCGAAAATTCCTCTCGTTGAGCAGAATTCCAAATTGACGCTCCGAAATATGGCTGGCTAGAGTCCGCGTCAATGACGCATCGGCCATCCGGTGCGCGAACCCGGA
Source organism: Burkholderia sp. 10_S31 (assembly GCF_056930375.1). Classification (NCBI taxonomy): domain Bacteria; kingdom Pseudomonadati; phylum Pseudomonadota; class Betaproteobacteria; order Burkholderiales; family Burkholderiaceae; genus Burkholderia; species Burkholderia sp. 10_S31. The sequence continues at coordinate 882,335 of NZ_JBXOWK010000001.1, read as the reverse complement.
GCTCCCCATGTCGTTTCTCACGCTTACGAATCTGACGAAATCGTTCGGCGAGCTCACCGCCGTCGCCGACGTCAACCTGTCGGTCGAACAAGGCGAATTCGTGTCGCTGCTCGGGCCGTCGGGCTGCGGCAAGACCACGACGCTGCAGATGATCGCCGGCTTCGTCGACGTCACGCGCGGGCGCATCGCGCTCGACGGGCAGGACATCACGCACATGAAGCCGAACCGCCGCGGGCTCGGCATCGTGTTCCAGAGCTATGCGCTGTTTCCGCACATGAGCGTCGCGGAGAACGTCGGCTTCGGCCTCGACATGCGCGGCGTCGACAAGGCCGAGCGCGCCGAGCGCATCCGCGCGGCGCTCGCGCTCGTGCGGCTCGATGCGCTCGCGCACCGCTTTCCGCGCGAACTGTCGGGCGGCCAGCGGCAGCGCGTCGCGATCGCGCGCGCGGTCGTGATCGAACCGCCGGTGCTGCTGCTCGACGAGCCGATGTCGAATCTCGACGCGAAGCTGCGCGAGGAAATGCAGTTCGAACTGCGCGCGATCCAGCGCAAGATCGGCACGACGACGATCATGGTCACGCACGACCAGTCGGAAGCGCTGTCGATCAGCGATCGCGTGGTCGTGATGGAAGCCGGCCGCATCACGCAGACCGATACGCCATACCGCGCGTACGAACGTCCCGAGAACCACTTCGTGTCGCAGTTCATCGGCAAGGCGAACCTGCTGCCCGGCACGATCGTCGCGCACGACGGCGACGCGATCCGCATCGACCTCGGCCACGATCTCAAGGAGACTGGCCGCACCGCTCACCTGCCGGCGCGCGAGCGCGACGTGCGTATCGGCGACGCCGTGTCGATCTGCATCCGCCCCGAGAAGCTGCGGCTGTGCGCGCCGGGCGCCGGCCGCTTCGCCGCGACCGTCACGAGCCGCTTCTTCCTCGGCAGCCAGTGGCTGTACCGCGTCGACAGCGCGCTCGGCGAAGTGCTCGTGTGTTGCCAGAACGAAGGCGCGGAGCCGCTCGCGGAAGGCGCGCCGGTCGGCGTCGACTGGCACAGCGACGCCGTGCGCGTGATGCGCCGGGAGGCCTGAATGGGACAGCCTACCCGCCCGCTCTCGACCGACGGCGCGCCTGCCACGCTCGCGCAATCGGCCGGAGCCGCCGCTTCGGCCACGGCCTCGGTCGATACCGCGCCGCCCCGCGCCACCAGTGGTCGCGCGCTGCGTGCAACGTGGCGTGCGCATGCGCCGCTGTGGCTGATGTGCGCGCCCGCGTTCGCGCTGTTCGCCGCGCTCGTGCTCGTGCCGCTCGCGATGACCTTCGCGCTCACGTTCTATCGCTTCGACCCGGCCACCGGCCCGATCGCCGCGTTCCAGCTGGGCAACTACGCGGAAGTGCTCGGCTCGTCGTACTTCCATACGATCTTCGCGCGCACGTTCGGCATCGCCGCGCTGACCACCGCGATCTGCGTCGCGATCGGCACGCCCGAAGCGTACGTGCTGTCGAAAATGCGCGACCCGTGGCGCTCGCTGTTCCTGCTCGCGATCCTCGCGCCGCTGCTCGTGTCGGTCGTCGTGCGCGCGTTCGGCTGGAGCATGCTGCTGAACACGAGCGGGCTCGTGAACCAGGCGCTCGGCCTCGTCGGCCTCGGGCCGTACAAGCTCGAATACACGACGTTCGCGATCGTGATCGCGCTGGTGCACGTGATGCTGCCGTTCATGGTGATTCCCGTGTGGACCGCGCTGCAGCGGCTCGATCCGCAGACCGAACACGCGGCGCTGTCGCTCGGCGCATCGCCGTTCACGACGCTGCGCCGCATCGTGGTGCCGCAGCTGATGCCGGGCGTGCTGTCGGGCAGCCTGATGGTGTTCGGGCTGTCGGCGAGCGCGTTCGCGATTCCGGGCCTGCTCGGCGGACGCCGGTTGAAGGTCGCGGCGACCGCCGTCTACGACGAATTCCTCGGCTCGCTGAACTGGCCGCTCGGCGCGACGATCGCGGTGCTGCTGCTGGTCGCGAACCTCGTCGTGATGCTCACCTACTACCGCGTGCTCGAACGCCGCTACGCGCGCAGCCTCGGAGGCGCTTCCCGATGAGAAAGAACGGCCCCTTCGCCCTTGCGTTCCATACGCTCGTGATCCTGTTCGTGCTCGCGCCGCTCGTGATCGTCGTGCTCGTCGCGTTCACGCCCGACGAAACGCTGACGCTGCCGACGCACGGGCTGTCGCTGCGCTGGTTCCGCGCGATCCTCGACTATCCCGACTTCGTCACCGCGTTCGCCAACAGCGTGAAGCTCGCGTTCGCGTCGGCGACGCTGTCGCTTGCGATCGCCTTGCCGGCCGGGCTCGCGATCGGCCGCGCGACATTTCCCGGCCGCGCGTTCCTGAACGGCCTGCTGCTGTCGCCGCTCGTGATTCCCGGCCTCGTGCTCGGTATCGCGCTGCTGCGCTTCTTCGCGCTGATCGGCGCGACCGGCTCGTTCGCGTGGCTGGTGCTCGCGCACATGATCGTCATCACGCCGTTCGTGATGCGGCTCGTGCTCGCCTCCGTCGCCGGCCTCGACCGCAGCGTCGAGCAAGCGGCGTGCTCGCTCGGCGCCGATCCGTGGACGACGTTCCGCCGCATCACGCTGCCGATGATCGTGCCCGGCATCACCGGCGGCTGGCTGCTCGCGTTCATCAACAGCTTCGACGAGCTGACGATGTCGATCTTCGTCACGTCGCCGCAGACGGTCACGCTGCCGGTGCGCATGTACATGTACGCGACCGAATCGATCGATCCGATGATGGCGTCGGTATCGGCGCTCGTCATCTTCATCACCGCCGGCGCGATGCTGCTGCTCGATCGCGTGTACGGCCTGAACCGCATCCTGATCGGCCAACACTGATGTCGACTTCACCTTCAATCGATACCGCGGACGACGGCGCGCAGTTCGTGCGCGTCGCCGAACGCGAGCGCGCCGCCGTCGCGTTCACGCTCGACGGCCGACCCGCGCAGGCGCTCGCCGGCGACACCGTGCTCACCGCGATCCTCGTCGCGCAACGCCGCGTGCGCGTGAGCGAATTCAGCGGCGCGCCGCGCGCGGGCTTCTGCCTGATCGGCGCGTGCCAGGATTGCTGGGTGCGCACCGAGGCCGGCGCACGCGTGCGCGCATGCTCGACGCCGATCACCGAAGGCATGCGGATTCTCACGGGCGTGCCGCAGGCGGCGACGGGAGACACGCGATGACGAACGTCGCACTGCAACCGGTCATCGTCGGCGCCGGGCCGGCCGGCGTGCGCGCGGCCGAGGCGCTGGTCGACGCGGGGCTGCGCCCCGTCGTGATCGACGAGAACGCGCGCTGGGGCGGGCAGATCTACCGGCAGCCGCCGGCCGACGGCGCGTTCGCCCGCGGCAAACGCGTGCTGTACGGGTTCGAAGCCGCGAAGGCGGACGCCGTGCACCGGACGATGGCCGCGCTGCTGCCGCATGTCGACTACCGGCCGAATACGCTCGCGTGGGCATGCGGCGCGGGCCGCGTCGACACACTGCAGGACGGCCGCGAAACGACCGTGCCGTTCTCGCACCTGATCGTCGCAAGCGGCGCGACCGATCGCATGCTGCCGGTGCCGGGCTGGACGCTTGCAGGCGTCTATACGCTCGGCGGCGCGCAGGTCGCGCTGAAGTCGCAGGGCTGCGCGATCGGCAGCCGCATCGTGTTCGCGGGCACGGGACCGTTGCTGTATCTCGTCGCGTATCAGTACGCGAAGGCTGGCGCGCGGGTCGCGGCCGTGCTCGACACGAGCCCGCTGCGCCGGCAGGCGGCGGCCGCTCCCGCGCTGCTGCGCATGCCGTCCACGTTCGCGAAGGGGCTCTACTATATCGGCTGGCTGCGCGCGCACGGCGTCGCGATCGAAACTGGCGTCACGCTCGAACGCGTGCTCGGCGAGCGGCACGTCACGGGGCTCGCGTGGCATGCGGGCGGCGGCGACGCGCCGCCGCGGATGATCGACTGCGATGCGCTTGGCCTCGGCTTCGGGCTGCGTTCCGAAACGCAGCTTGCCGATCTCGCCGGTTGCCGGTTCCGATTCGATCCGCTCAATCATGCATGGCTGCCGGAACGCGACGCGGCCGGCCGCACGTCGGCGCGCGGCATCTACGTTGCGGGCGACGGCGCCGGCATCGCGGGTGCCGACGCGGCCGAAGCATCGGGCCGGCGCGCGGCGCTCGCGCTGCTCGACGACGCAGGCGTCGTGACGCGATCGCCATCGTCGGCCGGCAAACCCGATGCGGCGGCGCTGGAACGCACGCTTGCCCGGCTCGGCGCATTCCGCGCGGGCCTCGAAGCGGCGTTCGCGCCGCCGTCCGAGCTCGTCGCAGGCTGCCCGGACGACACGATCGTGTGCCGCTGCGAGGAGATCGACGCGGGCACGCTGCGGCGCTGCATCCGCGGCGGCGAGGCCACCGAAATGAACCGGCTGAAGGCGCTGACGCGCGCCGGGATGGGCCGCTGCCAGGGCCGCATGTGCGGCGACGCGACCGCGCTCGTACTCGCCGCCGAAACCGGTCGCCCGCTGGCGGACGTCGGCAGGTTGCGCGCGCAACCACCTGTGAAGCCGTTCCCGATCTCCGCCGCGCTCGCGGGCGACGACGTCGCGGCGATTCCCGACGAGGCGCGCGATGAGTGAGATCCGTCACTACGATGTCGCGATCGTCGGCGGCGGCCTCGTCGGCGCGTCGGCCGCGCTGGCGTTGACGCGGCACGGGTTGCGCGTCGCACTGTTCGAGCGCCGCGACTGCGGTGCGCAGGCGAGCGGCGTGAACTACGGCGGCGTGCGCTGCCAGGGCCGCACCGCCGAACAGTTGCCGCTCGCGCTGCGCGCGCGGCGCATCTGGGATCGCCTGCCCGAGCTGATCGGCATCGACGGCGAGTTCGTCGTGTCGGGCCATCTGCGGCTCGCACGCAGCGAAGCCGATCTCGATGCGCTCGATGCGTACGCGACGCTCGCCGGCGAGCACGGCCTGCCGCTGCAGGTGATGCGCGGCGACGCATTCCGCCGCCGCTATCCGTGGCTCGGCCGCGCGGCACTCGGCGGCTCGCTGTGCGCGACCGACGGACACGCGAACCCGCGCATCGTGTCGCCCGCGTTCGCGCGTGCAGCGCGCGCGGCAGGCGCCGACGTCTTCGAACACACGCCGGTCGACGACGTCCATCACGACGGCACGTGCTTTCACATCCTTGCAAGCGGCCGCGCATGCACCGCGACGTGGCTGATCAACTCGGCCGGCGCATGGGCGAACACGATCGCCGAACGCTTCGGCGAAGCCGTGCCGATGGAGCCGATCTACCCGAACATGTGGGTGACCGAACCGCTGCCGCCGTTCATCACGCACAACCTCGGCGTCTACGGCGGCGGCGTGTACGCGCGGCAGGTCGCGCGCGGCAACTGCGTGATCGGCGGCGGGCGCGGACGCGGCGACGGCGAGTTCGGCCAGCCGTCGGTCGACACGACGCGCGCGGTGATGCGCGATGCATGCGCGCTGCTGCCCGCCTTGCGCGACGCGCTGCTGATCCGCACGTGGAGCGGCGTCGAAGGCTGCACGCCCGACCACAACCCGATCATCGGTGCGAGCCGCACCACGCCGAACCTGCTGCATGCGTTCGGTTTTTCCGGCGGCGGCTTCCTGCTCGCGCCGGGCGTCGGCGAGGTGCTCGCCGACCTCGTCACGGCCGGCGCAACCGCCACGCCACTCGATGCATTCTCGATCGGCCGCTTCGCACCGCGAGCCACGCCGACCGCCCCTTTCCGTCAAGAGGAGACCCAACGATGAAACTGCTCGGAACGATCGCGGCGGCTGCCGCCCTCTGCATCGCAGGCGCCGGCGCGCCCGCATTTGCGCAAACGAAGACGATCTACGTCGGCATGAACGGCGGGCCGATGGAGAAGGCCTATACGAGCCAGGTGCTGCCCGACTTCGAGAAGGCGAACAACGTGAAGGTCGTCGTCGTGCCCGGCACGTCGTCGGACGTGCTCGCGAAGCTGCTCGCGAACCGCAACAAGCCGCAGATCCACGTCGCGTTTCTCGACGACGGCGTGATGGCGCGTGCGGTCAGCCTCGGCGTGTGCCAGAAGCTCGACGATTCGCCGGTCCTGAAGGAGCTGTATCCGTTCGCGCGGATGAAGGACGACGTCGGCGCGGGCGTGCAGCTCGGGATGACCGGCATCGCGTACAACAAGAAGCTGTTCGCGGACAAGGGCTGGGCGCCGCCGACGTCGTGGATGGATTTCGCCGATCCGAAATACAAGGGAAAGGTCGTGTTCCAATCCGCGTCGAGCAGCACGTTCGGGCTGCACGGCTTCCTCGCGATCAACCGGCTGCTCGGCGGCAACGAACAGAACGTCGAGCCCGGCTTCAGCAAGTGGGCGAGCACGGTGGGGCCGAACGTCGTCGAGTACATTCCGAACTCGGCGAAGATCTCCGAGATGGTGCAGACGGGCGAAGCCGGCCTGTTCCCGCTGACGCCGACCGGTGTCGGCGACCTGCAGGACAAGGGCATTCCGGTCGCGTATGCGAACCCGAAGGAAGGCCCGGTACTGTTGCTCGTCGATCTGTGCGTGGTGGCGAACAACCCGGATCCGCAGCTGGCGCAGAAGCTCGCGCAGTTCCTGCTGTCTGCGCCCGCGCAGACGAAGGCGGCTGACGCCGGCAAGCAGATCCCGACTAACCGCCTCGCGAAGATGCCCGCCGCGATGCAGCAAAGCCTCGGCAACATCGACGATCTCGTGCGCAAGGTGACGGTAGTCGACTGGACGGCAATCAACGCGCGGCGCGCGCAGTGGGATACGCGCTGGAACCGGCAGATCGAGCGGTGACGGGAGACGGCGTACGGGCGGCGTGGCAGACGCGGACGGCAGCAACGAGGTCGAACTAGGCTCCTTTATCGCTCTCGGCGGCCGCGCCAGCACCGCAAAGGCACCTCCGGTTTGCGTCGCCACGTGGCAGGGCGTTGAGCGACGTGTCGCTGAGCGCGCTGCCACATTGCGTGAAAGCCAGAAGCAATACACCGGGATGCGTTGAGATCGCGCTCGGCTTCAGGTCGAACATCCATGACCCGTCCAGCGAACACGACTACACGCGTGATCCGCGGCCGAGCGCTCGCGTGGGCATACGGCCGGGCTGGCCATGCTGCAATTTCCAGGTCAGCCTTCCTTCGTCCACTCCGGCTCCACGTATTCCTTCACCCACATCCACTGACCCGGCTCAAACAAGTTCGTGTACTGGTTTCGCTCCGCTTGCTCGCGAGGGGTCAGCGTGCGGACATCGGGGAATTCATGTCCCTTCCGGATCATATGAACATCCGAACTGGAAGTCCTGGTGTATCCCTGCCAGATCCCCGTTTCAGGGCACAACATGCCCGTACACAGATTCATCAGCCCGTATTTGTGGCGCTTCGCTTGTTGCTCTTCCAAGCGGCGCTGTTCGCGTTCCTCCGGTGTCAAAATCTTGTATATGCGGCTTATCTCGACTATCCACAATTGCTGCGGAAGTGATCCATCCACCGGATTTATGTAACCAAGATCGACATCGATTGGAAACTTACTCCCTGGAACGTCTTTTGAGCGATAGCGAAAGGACTGCAAGTTGGGAGCATCGGGGGTGCGCGTCCTTATTTCATTCCCATATCGACGATTCCCTCGAGAGTCAACCCAATAGTCCTCTAACTGGAGAAGCGACTTGATTTCCGTGTCGGGTAGATTGGCAACCCGTGTGTCAACGACAATTCTTACCCCAGCCGGAACAATTTTCACCTTATCGCGATCATCACTGTAGTCCTCCGGATCGTCGCCAGTGGAAAATTCAATCTTCGTCCCGCGCAGCGCACGATTTTTGTATTTATAAAGATACCCTTTTGCGGGAGGATGCGTCCAAGTTGTGTAATTTTTTCCAAAGACAATATTTTCAGGATCGTATGGCGCGTCATCGCGCAAGATCGCCATTGCTGTTCTAAGGATGGTGCGCAGCATGACGCGCTGCTCTTCGTCGGTCGTCTGCATTTCAAATCCCTCCCCCAATGGCGTTAAGTGAAGCATCGTATTCTCCTGTGCATGTGCCGGGATTACGCACGAAAGCACGATCAGGGCAGTCCCAATAGGCTTGCACCACCTCCGCACACGCATAAGCATCTTCCTCATGTAACTGGCTCCGGTAACCTTCTTCGAAATTCACCATCTTGGTCGCCATTTCTGGCGACACTCTCAACAGCTTGCACACCTCGGTCTGTGCAATTGGCACATCGGGTTTCATATAGGCTCCGCCCGGTTGATTTTGTATGTACGAAATCATCCAGGAATAGTGAAATATCAACATGCGGTGCAGTCCCGCAGTCACTCGCGCCTCGTCTGGGATGACGGTATTTTGGGCCGCATTGAAGACATCTTCCTGCGTGTTGCCCTTGTACACTTCAACCCGCCGGAATTTTCGGTGAAATGTCGATTTGCGCAAAGAAAGGAGGGTGGGCGGGGACGTCCGGCAACGCGAGATCGTTGTCGGAAGCCCCGCCGCCCATGCCGCAATTTCCAGGTCAGCCTTCCTTCATCCACTCCGGCTCCACGTATTCCTTCACCCACATCCACTGACCCGGCTCAAACAAGTTCGTGTACTGGTTTCGCTCCGCTTGCTCGCGAGGGGTCAGCGTGCGGACATCGGGGAATTCATGTCCCTTCCGGATCATATGAACATCCGAACTGGAAGTCCTGGTGTATCCCTGCCAGATCCCCGTTTCAGGGCACAGCATGCCCGTACACAGATTCATCAGCCCGTATTTGTGGCGCTTCGCTTGTTGCTCTTCCAAACGGCGCTGTTCGCGTTCCTCCGGTGTCAAAATCTTGTATATGCGGCTTATCTCGACTATCCACAATTGCTGCGGAAGTGATCCATCCACCGGATTTATGTAACCAAGATCGACATCGATTGGAAACTTACTCCCTGGAACGTCTTTCGAGCGATAGCGAAAGGACTGCAAATTGGGAGCACTGGGGGTGCGCCCCCTCATTTCATTTCCATATTCGCGATTCCCTCGAGAGTCAACCCAATAGTCCTCTAACTGGAGAAGCGACTTGATTTCCGTGTCAGGTAGATTGGCAACCCTTGTGTCAACGACAATTCTTACCCCAGCCGGAACAATTTTCACCTTATCGCGATCATCACTGTAGTCCTCTGGATCGTCGCCAGTGGAAAATTCAATCTTCGTCCCGCGCAGCGCACGATTTTTGTATTTATAAAGAAACCCTTTTGCCGGATGGTGCGTCCATGTTGTGTAATTTGTTCCGAAGACAATATGCTCAGGATCGTATGGTGCATCATCGCGCAGGATCGCCATTGCTGTTTTAAGGATGGTGCGCAGCATGATACGCTGCTCTTCGTCGGTCGTCTGCATTTCAAATCCCTCCCCCAATGGCTTGAAGTGAAGCATCGTATCCTCCTGTGCATGTACCGGGGTTGCGCACGAAAGCACGATCAGGACGGTCCCAATAGGCTTGCACCACTTCCGCACACGCATAAGCATCTTCTTCATGTAACTGGCTCCGGTATCCATCTTCGAAATTCACCATCTTGGTCGCCATTTCTGGCGACACTCTCAACAGCTTGCACACCTCGGCCTGTGCAATTGGCACATCGGGTTTCACATAGGCTCCGCCCGTCTGATTTTGCATGTACGAAATCATCCAGTAATAATGGAAAACCAACATACGATGAAGTCCGGCGGCAACCCGTACATCATCGGGAATTTTCGCCTTCTCTGAGACCTCAAAAATCTCCTTTGGAGAGTCAGCCTTATATACTTTTATTGCCTGAGAGAAGATTACATAGTCGCTCGGATGTTGTTGAAGCAAGGCCATCATCCAGAATGTTTGCTGGCAATGTCGCGCTTCGTGATAAAGCAGGTCCGCGAAGGCCTTCAGGGTGCCGTCCAAGGCAGTCGCATTATTCGATGATGTAACGATTTTCGCGACTTCTCTCTCCTGGATAGCTATTACCCAGTATCTGCCAACAAATGACGCACTGACATCCGGGCGCATGTTGTATCTGGCTGCGCCTTCCGTTGCATTAACAATATCGATCGTGGGAGTCGCAGCATTTGATCTCATCCGGTCACCTGAAGAACCTCGTGGCAATCCAAACGGCCCCGCCGCAAGGGCGGTATTCAATACATTGCCAACCGCGAGAGCGATACTCTCTTTTGCCTCGTCCGATATCTCGCCGCTCAACGTATTGAACTTGCCCCACTCGATCCCAGTGAGTGCCTTCTTAATCGCCGCCGCATAGGCCTTTGTCACCGGATACTCGACATCCCGGCGCACCGGCATGTCCGGAGGCGTATCGCCGTGTTTAGCCCCGTCGATGAAGTGATGGAAGCGCAATCCGAAGTTGAGCGGGTCGCAGCTCGCGAACGCGGCCGGCTGACTCGCGGACGTCGCCCCCTGTTCCGGCGTGCTGACCTTCTTGCCCTTGATCGTTGTGGTGCGTTTGTCGGCGTTCGGCGCCCTGGCGGTGTATGGCGTCGTGTTATCGCGCACGATGGCGGCCCGGTTCACCGCAATCACCTTGTCCGGATCGCTCGCCGCCAGCAGCTCCACCGTGCCGAACGCGATGTCATGGCTCGTCACCACATCCGTTTCGCCCAGCTCGTTGCTCACGCCCTCTATCACGCGTCCGTTGTCGAGCGTGATCCGGTACGGCTGGTTCGGCAGTGCAAACCCGCTGTCATGCTCCAACAGCACGAAGTGCGCCGCATACTGCCCCGGATTGTCGGGCGTGACCGGCAGGCGCATCGGTCGCACCTGCGCTTCGTCTGTCTGGTGACTGCCTGCAAAGATCGTATGTTCGCCGGCCGTCCGCACCACGTAACCCTGATCGCTGATGCGAACCTCCGTACTGCCGGCGTGCAGCACGATTTCCTCTGCCGCATGCAGGTGGATACTGTCAGTCATGCTTGTGATATGGATTGCCCTCTTGGCGGTCACGTCCATACCATCGGTCTGCGCCTCGATCCGTACTTTCCCCGCGGCGGCAACGAGTGCCATGCCTGCCTTGTGCACAAACAGCGAGAACGCATTCGACACGCTCGCGAACAGCGAACGCCCCACGGCGATCCCGACATGCCGGCCGCTCGTGACCGCCACATCCTCTCCGCTCGCGATATGGGCGCTACGCTCGGCCGCGAAACTGATCCCCGCCGGCCCGGCCATCACAATGTCCGGTTCCGTCAGCTCCGGGAAGTCATCCGCGCCGCCGGACGGTGTTCCCCGAATCGCATCGTTACGCGCCTTGATCGCACGGGTGACGTCGCTCTGGTCCGCATCACGTTGTTGTGCGTCGTGCTGTTGCGCCAAATTCGTCAGGCTTTCCTGCAGTTCGCGCGCCTGCGTCAGCCGGCCGACGGCCTCTTTGGCGTCCTTCGCGTGGCCAGGACCGCCCGGTTGACCGTCCGTCGACACAAGCAAACCCTTCAACGCTCGCACCACGCCCCAATCGTCGGTGCGAAGGTCGAAGCCTTTGCCGCGTGCATCCGCACGCCCCTTTTTTCGCGTAATGCGCCGGATGTTGCCGAGACTGAGTTGCGACGTACCGGCATCGCTCGCAATCTGCGTCTGGATTTGTTCCCGCGTATCGTCGATCGCGAGATGGCCGGATGCAGTGCCGTGAAGCTCCTTGCCGCGCAGCACCGACAGCGCATGATTGTGCGGCAGGTCCAGCACGGGCTGGCGGAACGCGTTGACGGCACTGCCGATAATCACCGGCAAATCCGGGTCGCCGTAGTAATGCGACACGGCCACTTCATGGCCGATACGCGGCAGGAACGTCGCGCCCATGTCCACGCCTTGGCACGGCGACAGCACGCGCAGCCAGATACCCGAATGCTCGTCGTGCCGGCCCTGCCGATCCCATTCGAACTGCACCTTCACGCGACCGTATTGGTCGGTCCAGATTTCCTGCCCGGCGGGGCCGACGACCGTTGCTTTCTCAGGCCCGCTCAGGACGGGCTTGCGGACGCTGCGTACCAGTCGGAACGGTTCGTTCGTCGGCAACAGTTCGAACTGCGCATCGACGCGATACGTCTGCGCGCCGCCGGTCCGCCCCGCGACTTCCTCGATATCGAGCGCACACGAAACAACGAGGTATTCACGGTTTGCCGCCTGCTGCGGATAGCCGGTCAACGTAAAGGTGTATCCGACCGTCAGGCCACGCAGATTCCCTTTCCCGTTCGCGCGCCGCCCCGAGCAACGCTGCGCCTCAAGTTGAACGTTTGCGAAGTGGTGCGATTCACGAGCCGTATCGTTCGGCTGGCCCGTGAGCCCTTGCGCACCCGCGAGCGGCTGACTGTAATCGCCCCAACCGTATAGCTCGCCGTCGGCGCTGGCGGTCGGGCGAGGGTTTTCCGCCGTGGTCGCCAGATCGGCGCGCGGGCGCGTGTAGTCGTAATCCGTCACGGTCACGCGTCCGGGCGTCAGGCGGCTGGTCACGGACAGCGTGTGAATGTGTTCCTCGTCGATATGCTGACCATCGGGCGGCAGATAGCGCAGCGTCTCGTACGCCGCACCGTGCGGATGATGGCCACCCATCGTGTCGCACAGAACCAGACGATGATGGCCACCGTCGTGCTCGAACCACCACCAGATTCCCCATTCTTCCCAAAGGCGTTGCAGGAACGCCCAGTCCGATTCAAACGCCTGCCGCTGCACGTCGCGTTTCGGGTACACACCCCGAAATGCACCGAGACGCTGATCGACGGGATAGGGATATTTCGAGAGCACCGCGTCGGTGATTTCAACGACGGTCATGTCCTGAAACAGGCGACAGTCCTGCGTCAGTGTCGCGCGATAGAGCCACGGCCGCAGTTCCAGTTCGTACAGAATCGAGTCGCGATCCTGACCGGCGATCCGGGCCGCTTCGACCAGCCCGGTGATCTCGCGCGTGCCCGCGCCGATGTTGCCAAGTCCGGCGGCGCCGGCCAGCCCCGAAATGAACCGCCCTTTGCCTTCTAGCTGGATCGACACCGTCACTTCCGTGCCGACCATCTTGTCCAGATCGAGATCGGCCGTGCGACTCGGCGAGAACGCATAGGCGTCGTCGGTGCGCAACGTGACGAGGTAACGGCATGCATCGAGACGGCCAATGGTTTCGATGCCTTGCAACCGAACTGGAACAAAGACCGACAGCGCATCCATGCCGTAGGTGGGTAACGCCGCGCCGGAGATGGACAGCGTTCGGGCCTGGGTAAAAATCTCCATTTACTCTGCCCTCGCCGTTCGCTGGCCAATGACGATTGCACCGCAGCCGGTTTTGTCGCCGCGATATCCGACCAGGCGGCCACGGTGCGTGCTTGGACCGCTCGCCAACAGCGGAAAAACGCCACCACATTTCGGATAACGAACGCCATGGCCGTCCAGCGCCACGCCGATTCCAAGATGTTTCAGGTCGTTCGCGCATTCGATGACTTCGCCGTCGTGGTCGGTTTGGTCCCCCAGGCGGACCATTTCATGGCCTTGTCCATTCTTCATCAGTGATCTCGCATCTCACGTGGAACGAGATTGATAACGCGGAAATGCAGCGTCGCCTATGGGATGAATACGATTTTTCCGATCTTGATCGTGAGGCGGGTACGCACCCATCATCAACGGGAGTGATGACACTCCCCTTTTTCTGCGGATTTGACCGGGGCCGGCTGCACCGACAACACTAGCCCGCAGTGCCGCATGCGTAGCGACGAAGACGGCACGCGCCCGCCCCCCCTTCAGAGTCCGCCATGTACCCGACCGACACCGTGCAATCCCCGAGCGCCGCCCGGCCGCTCGCCGACCGGCAGCTTCGCCGGATCGTCATCGCCTCCGTCGCCGGCAACGCGATGGAGTGGTACGACTTCTTCGTGTACGGCACGGCCGCCGCGCTCGTGTTCGGCCACGTGTTCTTCCCGCCCGGCGCATCGCCGCTCGCGGGCAGTCTCGCCGCGTTCGCGGCGTTCGCACTCGGCTTCGTCGCGCGGCCGCTCGGCGGGATCGTGTTCGGCCATGTCGGCGACCGCTACGGGCGCAAGGCGTCGCTCGTGTGGACACTGCTGATCATGGGTGCGTCGACGTTCGCGATCGGCCTGCTGCCGACCTACGCGCAGGTCGGCCTGTGGGCACCGGCGGCGCTCGTCGTGCTGCGGCTGCTGCAGGGCATCGCGTCCGGCGGCGAATGGGGCGGCGGCGTGCTGATGATCAGCGAGAACGCGCCGCCGGAGCAGCGCGGCTACTACGCGGCGTGGAGCCAGCTTGGTGTGGGCGGCGGCTTCGTGCTGTCGTCGGCCGCGTTTCTCGCCGCGCAGGCGCTGCCGGACGACGCGTTCCGCACCTGGGGCTGGCGGCTGCCGTTCCTCGCGAGCATCCTCATCTTCGCGATCGGCATCTATATCCGTCGCCATCTGCCGGAAAGCCGCGACTTCGAGCAGGCCGGCAAGCGCGGTGCGCATACGCATCTGCCGATCGTCGAATGCATCCGCCGCCATCCGAAAGAGATCCTGCTCGCGATGGGGCTGCGCGTCGCCGAAAACGGCGGCGCCTACATCTTCCTCGCGTTCTCGCTCGTCTACGGCAAATACGTCGGCATCCCGAACGGCGTGATGCTGACCGGCGTGATGATCGCGATGATCGTCGAAATGGGTGCGATGCTCGCGTGGGGCCGGCTGTCCGACCGGATCGGCCGCAAGCCCGTGTACCTGATCGGCGCGCTGAGCCTCGTCGCGTGTGCATTCCCGTTCTTCTGGCTGCTCGACACGCGCGCGACGCCGCTCGTGTGGCTCGCGCTGACGGTCGGCACCGCGGTGAGCCACGGCGCGATGATCGGCACGCTGCCCGCGCTGGTCGGCGAGCTGTTCAGCACCGAGGTGCGCTATTCGGGCGTCGCGCTCGGTCATGAAGTCGCGTCGATCTTCGCGGGCGGGATGTCGCCGCTGATCGCGACCGCGCTGCTCGCGCACTACAACGCGTCGTGGCCAGTGTCGCTGTTCCTCGTTGCGCTCGGCCTCGTGACGGTCGCGACGCTATGCGCGATGCGCGAAACGCGCATCGTGCGGGCTGGCGATTCGCACGGCGACGGGGCGTGAGCGTGCGGCGCGCCCGCACGCAGGTCGGGCCACGTCCGCCCGCCTGCTGTGGCCGATGCAGCAGCGCGCCGTGCGGCGCGGGCATCCTCACCCTGCCCGCACCGGCCGGCGCCCGCGCGGCCCTGCCGCGACGGCTACATACCCGATGCCCGCTCCCGCGCGCCGTCGAATACCGGCGCCAGCCCCAGATGATCGAGCAGGCGCCCGAACTCGCCGAGCCGCTGCCGCATGTACGCGGCGACGTCGACATCCGCATAGTCGTGGAAGCCGGCCCCCGTGCGCACGCCGTCGCGCCCGGCCTCCATGTTGCGCACGACGCTGTCGGCGGGCGCAAAGCGCGGGCCGATCTCGCCGGCGAGATACGTCGACGCGTAGTACAGGATGTCGCAACCGCCCCAGTCGATGAACTCGAGCAGCCCGAGCACCGCGAAGCGCGGGCCAAAGCCGGTGCGGATCGCGGTGTCGATATCCTCGGCGCTCGCGACGCCCTCTTCCACCATGCGCGCGGCCTCGTTCATCGCGAGCGCCTGGATGCGCGGCACGATGTAGCCGGGCGCGGGCCCGCAGATCACCGGCTTCTTGCCGACGCGTTCGAGCAGCGCGGCCAGTGCATCGACGACCCGCTGATCGGTCGCATCGCTGCGGCTGATCTCGACGAGCGGCATCAGCAGCGCCGGGTTCAGCCAGTGCGCGTTCAGCATCCGTTCAGGATGCGCGACGTGGCGCTGCAGCTCGGTAATGACAAACGTCGATGTCGTCGACGAGATAGTTGCGCACGCATCTACATGCGCGCCCAGCCAGCGCAACGCGTCGGCCTTCGCATCGAGCACTTCGGGCAGCGCTTCGAACACGATGCCGGCGTCGCGCACGGCGTCCGCCGCACCGTCGCGCGCGACCAGCGCGATACGCGCGACGACGGCCTCGGCCTGCGCGCCGTCGATACGCCCGAGCGCGACCTGCGCATGCAGCGGCCGCAGGATCTCTCCGCGCGTGCGATCCTCGAACGCACGCCATCCTTGTGCGTCGCGCGGCTTGAAGTCGATCAGCGTCACGTCGAGGCCCGCGAATGCAAAGACGAGCGCGATCCCCTGCCCCATGCGTCCTGCGCCGAGCACGTGCACGCGCGTCACGTCGATGGCGGACGTCATGCTGCGTACCCCGCATCGAGCAGCGTGCGCATCGCCTCGCGCGACAAGGCGGCAAGGCCGAGCCCGTCCAGCGTGCGCCCTTGCGCATACAGATCACGGCCGGTCACCGCCGACGCAACGCTCAGCAGCCCCTGCGCAACGGGCGTCGGCACGTTCGCCCAACGTCCGCACGACACGATGAACGACAGCCCGAGCCGGGTGTCCTCGAGCATGTAGCGATGCGTGCGCAAATCGATCTTCTCGCGCCAGTCGCCGCTGTCGGTCAGCTTGCCGTGTGCGCCGCGCCCGTACATCCATTCGTCGCCGTCGGTCGCGTAGTGGTCCGCGAGCGGAAAATGCGGCGCGCGGTAGCCGAGCGCTTCGCGCACGGCGATGCGTTCGGCGTCGAGCGCGTTCGTCACGCGGCGGATCGACGGTTGCGTGCCCTCGTTGTGGATGTCCCACGCGTCGAAGTGTTCGAGCGGCCCGGCGTTCATCAGGATCAGCGGCGGGTGGATCACCGGGCCCGCATTCATCAGCGCGCCGGACAGTGCGTCCTCGACTGGCTCGACCGACGGATAGCCCGCGCGCAGCACGTCGAACGCCCAGCCGGCAGCGTTCGCGGGAAACACACCGGTCGGCAGACGCGTCGCATACGCGCTGATCACGACCGCGTTCTCGCCATGCTTGCGCACCAGGTACGGCAGCGTGCCCGTCTCGGCGTACGCGACGCGCGCACGGTTGCCGGCGTCGGCCGCCGCGCGCGCGAACACGAAGCTGCCGAACGTGCCGGGCGGCAGGAACACGACCTGGCCGTCCTCGAGCAGCGGCGCGACCTGCGCGGCGAGCGCGTCGTGCGAAACGGCCGGCAGCGGCACCACGACGAGCCGCGCGCCGCGCAGCGCGGCCGCGAGATCGTCGGTCAGGCGGACCGCGCCGGGCGCGTCGCCGAGCGGCACCGTGCGCTTGCCGCGATAGTCGGTCACGTCCAACGCGCCGAGCTCGCGCAGCCGCGCATGCGGTTCGCGGTCGCGCCGCCACCACGTCACGTCGTGGCCCTTCTCGAACAGGTCGATCGCGGCCGCATGGCAGCCGTGGCCGCCGCCCAGTACACATACCTTCATCGTTGTCTCCTGGTGAGTGAGTGGTTCCGAGATTACGGGGCGGCGCGCATCGCGTCGCTTCGAAACGCGCAACGGCACGCCCGTTCGCGCAACGCAATCGCGGCGACACGCATCGCGCCGCGCCCACGCATCCGACACGAGGCCACCCCATGGATATCGCGCTCTCCCGACATGCGCCGAACCGGCTCGGCACGCTGCATGCGCCCGACGAAGTCGAACGCGCGGTCGCGCACCGGCTCGGGCCGCACCGGATGGCCGCGCGCGGCCGCGATCCGTTTCACGCGGAGCTGTACGAGGTGCCGCTGCATCGCGGCGCGCTGCTCGAGCTCTGCTACGGCCGCGAAACGCGCATCGATTTCGGCGACGATGCCGATCATTTCCTGTTCCGGCTGACGCTGTCGGGTGCGTGCGAGCTGCGGGCCGGCCATGGGGTCGCGCGTGCGGGCCCCGGGGAACTGACCGTATCGTCGCCGGCGCTCGCGAGCCGCCTGAGCACGAGTCCCGATTGCCGCAACCTGGTGCTGCGGCTCGAACGCGGCGCACTCGAACGCAAGCTGCAGGACATGCTGCACGCGACGCTCACGCGGCCGCTGCACTTCGATCTCGCCGCCGGCGGCAACGGCGCGGGCACCGCGCTCGTGCAGCCGACCTTCGAATACCTGTGCCGGCTCGGCGCGCAGCCGCACATCGGCGCGTCGGCGACGACGTTCGGCGCCGATCTCACGGCATGGCTGATGTCGCTGCTGCTCACGCACCTGCCGCATTCGTACAGCGATGCGCTCGCGCGCGGCACGCCACCGCTGCCGGCGCACGTGCGCCGTGCATGCGACCACGTCGACGCGCATCTGGGTGACCCGCTCGCGCTCGCCGCGCTGGCGGCCGTCGCGGGCGTCGCGCCGCGCACGCTGCAGCACGCGTTTCGCGCGTTCCTGAACACCACGCCGGCCGCCTACGTGCGCGAGCGCCGGCTGGCCGCGGTGCACGCCGCGCTGCAACGCGGCGACGCACGCAGCGTGACCGACGTGCTGATCGCGCACGGCATTCACGGCTTCGGCCATTTCGCGAAGGCCTACGCGCGGCGTTACGGCCACGCGCCTTCCGTCACCGCGAGGCAAGCACGATGACGCACTCCGCCACCGGCCGGCCGCCGGCCCGCAACGAAGCCGCGCCGCACGACGCGGACGCACCCGACGGCCTGCGCGTGCAGGACCTCGACCTGAACCTGTTGAAGACGTTTCGCGCGGTCTATACGGAACGGCATGTCGGCCGAGCGGCGTTGCGGCTCGGTGTCACGCAGCCGTCGGTCAGCTACGCGCTCGGCCGATTGCGGCTGATGTTCCGCGACGCGCTGTTCGTGCGCACCGGCACCGGCGTCGAGCCGACGCCGCGCGCGCAGCGGCTCGCCGTGTCGGTCGACAAGGCCCTCGCGATCCTGCAGGACGTGCTCGACGAAGGCTCGCGGTTCGCGCCGGACAGCACGCAGCGCGTGTTCCGGCTGCACATGAGCGACTTCGCGGCGAGCGCGTTCCTGCCGACGTTGCTCGCGGCATTCGACCGGCGCGCACCGGGCGCGGTGATCGAGACGCTGCACGTCGACGAATGCCAGCTCAACGTCGCGCTCGAATCGGGCCGCATCGATTTCGCGCTCGGGCATTTCGCGGACGCGTCGAGCCATTTCCAGCGCACCGCGCTGCTGCACGAGCGCTGCGTGCTGCTGATGCCGCGCCGCACCGCGCAGCGCATCGCGCTGCCCGACGATTTCGTGCTCGACAGCGACGCGCCGGACACGTTGCGCTTCGTTGCGGTGACGGCGCATCCGCAGTCGATGCAATTGCTGGCGCGGCACGGGCTGATGCCGCGCGTGCGTGCGGCGCTGCCCGACTTCATGGTGGTGCCGGCCTTGCTCGAACAAGGCGATTACGCGCTGATCCTGCCGGAAACGATCGCGATCACGTTCGCCGCGCGGCAGCCGTGTGCACTGTACGAGATCGCCGGTGCCGGCGAATGGGCGGTCAATGCGTACTGGCACCGGCGCTTCGATGCGGACCCGGGCCACCGGTGGTTGCGTGCGCTGCTGCTGGAGTTGTTCGATATCGGCCGGCAGGCGCCGTTCGACGCATGGCTCGCGCCACAACCGCCCGCCTGCGCGTAGCGGCGCGGGCGGACAGGGGCAACCGTCGGCGATCAGAACGACGTGAGGATGCCCGCGACGATCGAGCTGGCGGTCGCGCCGGGTTTGGCGACCGCGACGCCGCCACCCGCCGCGCCGTTGACGACGAAGCGCGCATGCGCGCCGTTGCGCACCATCGCGGCGCCCGTGTACAGCACCGTGCGTTTCGACAGCGGATAGTCGAAGCGGATGCCGTACGAATCGGCGTTGCCGTCGCTGTCGGCGACCTTCCGGTAATGGCCGATGCTCAGCAGCAGCGATGCGCGTCCGATCGGCACCGTCGCGCTGAGTTCCATCGTGTCGCTGTGCGGATACGCGCTCTGGCTGTCGATCGCCGCCGCGACGTCCGGGCCGCCGCGATGCCGCATGTACAGCGCGGCGACCTTCACGACGTTGAAGTCGTACGAGATCGCGCCGACCGTGTAGTTGCCGTTCGCGGCCGGGCTCGTGTCGCCGAGCGCGGACGCGGCGACCGGGCTGAACTTCTGCTGCATGTAGTCGACGTCGACCGACAACCCGCCGCGTACATAGTTGAGCCCCGCGCCATACGTGTCGCCGAGCGTCGCCGGCTGGCCGGCCGCGCCGTTGGTGCCGCGCGCGGCCATCGCACGCAGCATGAAGCCCGCATAACGCGGCGACGTGTAGCGCATCGAGTTGCGCACGCGCAGGAACGCGGGCCCGACGAAGTTGTTCGTCGCGTTGCCCCATGCGAGGCCCGCGCCGAGGCCCGGCAGGCTGTACGTGACGAGCGTGGTGTGCACGATCGTGTAGAGCTCGCCGAACTGCACGCCGCCGAATGGCCCGGTGATGCCGACCCACGCCTCGCGGCCGAACAGCGCGCTGCTGTTCGACAGCGCGCCGCTCGCCGCGTTGAAGCCGTCCTCGAGCTTGAAGATCGTCGCGTAGCCGCCGCCGAGATCCTCGACGCCCTTCAACCCCCACTGCGATGCCCACAGGTTGCCGCTGCCCATGCGCGTCACATGGTTCGGCCCGGCGTTCGCGTACTCGATCGCGGTATCGACGCGGCCGTAGAGCGTCACGCTCGATTGCGCGGCAGCCGGCAGCGATGCGCACGCAAGAACCGCGGCAGCCAGCGTGGCAAGCGGTGCGGCAAGCCGGTCGGCCCGCCCGTTCGGATGGTTCATCTTGGTCGTCCCGTAGAGATTGCGGCGCCTGTCGGCATCGCGCCGCTTGATGTGAAGCGCGTTCGCCATCCCGTGCGAACGCTGCCGATCAAAAACTGGCCGAGTCTAGGAACGACAATTTCGGACGTCGACGCAATCCGCTCTATAACGCTTATAGATGTGCCGCATGATGCGCGCGCGCCCCGCCGCACGCACGTTGCGCGGCGGCCCGTGCGCACGGCCTCGGTGTTTTCTTTATCCGGGTCGGTAAATGTCCGTGTGGCGCGGCTGTCACTCCGGCTATGGCGGCCGAATTTGGCCGACTACGCTGCATCTCCGATCGTGTCACCCGCACGCTTTCGCGCCGCGACGGCGCCCGGCCCGCGAGGCCCACGCCGCGCTTTTTCACCGCCCGCTCCTGGAGAATCCGCATGTCCGCACCCACGGCCCGCGCTGCCGACGGCAAGCGCTATACGTACGAATGGTATGTCGTCGTCATCTGCATGCTCGCGTATGTCTTTTCGTTCGTCGATCGCCAGGTGCTCGTCCTGATGATCGAACCGATCAAGCGCGACCTGCATCTCACCGACACGCAGTTCAGCCTGCTCAACGGCTTCGCGTTCTCGCTGTTCTACGCGGTGATGGGGCTGCCCGTCGCGTATCTCGCCGACCGCTACGCCCGCCCGCGCATCATCTCGCTCGGCATCGCGCTGTGGAGCGTCGCGACCGCCGCGTGCGGGCTCAGCCAGCAGTTCGTGCAGATGTTCATCGCGCGGATGGGCGTCGGCGTCGGCGAGGCCGCGCTGTCGCCCGGCGCGTATTCGATGCTCGCCGACTACTTCCCGAAGGAGAAGCTCGGCCGCGCGATTGCCGTGTATTCGCTCGGCTCGTTCATCGGCGGCGGTGTCGCGTTCCTGATCGGCGGCTACGTGATCGCGCTGCTCAAGCATGCGAGCGCATTCACGCTGCCGGTCGTCGGGCAGGTGCACGCCTGGCAGGTCACGTTCCTGATCGTCGGGCTGCCGGGGATTCTCGTCGCGCTGCTGTTCGCGGCGACCGTGCGCGACCCGCAGCGCAAGGGGCTCGCGCAGGATCGCTCGGGCACCGTGCGGCGCGTGTCGATGCGCGACTCGTTGCGCTTCGTCGGCACGCATCGCGCGACCTTCGCGTGCCACTACCTCGGCTTCTCGTTCTATGCGATGACGCTGTACTGCCTGCTGAGCTGGACGCCCGCGTTCTATATCCGCCGCTTCGGGATGACCGCCGTCGAAGCCGGCTACACGCTTGGCATCGTGCTGCTCGTCGCGAATACGGCCGGCGTGTTCTGCGGCGGCTGGCTCAACGACTGGCTGCTGCGCCGCGGCCGCACCGATGCGCCGATGCGTGCCGGCGCGATCGGCGCCGCGTGCATGGTGATTCCCGCGACGCTGTTCACGCAGCTCGACAGCCTGCCGGCGTCGCTCGCGATGCTCGTCGTCGCGATGTTCTTCGCGTCGTTCCCGATGCCGACGTCGACCGCCGCGATGCAGACGCTCGCGCCGAACCAGATGCGCGCGCAGATCTCCGCGCTGTTCCTGCTCGTGTCGAACCTCATCGCGCTCGGCATCGGCACGACCGTCGTCGCGCTGCTTACCGATCGCGTGTTCGGCGTGCCGGCGGCGGTCGGTCATTCGATGTCGATCGTCAACGTCGCGGCAGCCACGCTCGCCGCGCTGCTGCTGGCGGTCGGATGCCGGCACTATCGCTACAGCCTCGATCGCGAACGTGGCCATGCGTCGGTAGCCGCGCCGCAGGCGGCCGAGGCAGGCAACGCGATCGCCGTCCGCTGAACATCGAGCGTAATCGGTCGCTCGACCATCATCCATCCCACTGATTCAAGCATCGCTTTTTAATCGATTTGATTTATGCGATGCCCATCCCTATTCTCGGTTGCATGACGGCGCGGCATCAGCCGCGCCGGTTTTCTCCCTACCCCACGGAACACCCCATGCAAGCGAACCGCCACCAGGTCCGGATCGACGCGCTGATCGACGCGGCGCAGGACATCCGCTGTTTCCGGGTCTCGCGCGTCGACGGCCAGCCGTTCGATGCGTACGAACCGGGCGCCCATATCGACGTCACCGCGCCATCCGGCGTCACGCGGCAATACTCGCTGTGCGGCCGCCCCGACGAGCGCGGCAGCTATCTGTTCGCGGTGAAGAAGGAAGCGCAGTCGCGCGGCGGCTCGCGCTCGCTGCACGACGACGTGCGCGTCGGCGCCGAGCTGTCGATCGGCGCGCCGCGCAACCTGTTTCGTCTGACGGATGAGGCGAGCGAGCATGTGCTGGTCGCAGCCGGGATCGGCATCACGCCGCTGCTGTCGATGGCGTATGCGCTCGAGCAGCGCGGCGCGCGCTATCGGTTGCACTACTTCGCGCGCAGCCGTGAACATGCGGCCTTCGTCGACGAGCTGTCTGCAGAACCGTTCGCGTCGCACGTGACGTTTCATTACGGGATCGACCCCGATGCGCTTGCGGCCGAACTCGGCCGCTGCGTCGAGGCGATCGACTCGAAAGCGCACGTCTATACGTGCGGCCCCGGTCCGTTCATGGATGCCGTCGTCGCCGCGGCGGCAACTCGGATTCCCGAGGACGCGATTCATCTCGAACGCTTCGCGGCGGAACCGGCCGCGGCCGACGCCGCCGCGGATGCCGCCCCGGCGGAAGGCTTCGAAGTGCGCCTGCAGCGCAGCGGCCAATCGGTGCGCGTCGCGCCCGACACGTCGATCGTCGATGCGCTCGCGCAAATCGGCATCGAGGTCGATACGTCATGCGGCGAAGGCGTGTGCGGCACCTGCATGGTGCCGGTGCTCGACGGCGAGCCCGATCATCGCGATCACTGCCTCAGCAAAGCCGAGCGTGCGAGCAACACGGTGATCTGCTGCTGCGTGTCGCGTGCGCGCTCGGCGGTGCTCGTCCTCGATCTTTGATGTGTCGGATGTGTCGGATGTGTCGGATGTGTCGGATGTGTCGGATGTGTCAATGTGTCGATGTGTCGATGTGTCGATGTGTCGATGTGTCGATGTGTCGATACGCCGATGCGTCGATACGCCGGATGCATCGATGTACTGACATTCCGGCACGCGCGCCCGCCACGCGCCCGCCGCCCGCCACGCGCCGCGCACCGCGCAGCCGTCACGCGTCGAACCGCTCGACGATCTCGGCGAGCAGCGCGCGCATCCACGCGTTGCCCTCGTCTTCGTGGAAATGCTCGTGCCAGTGCATCGTCACCGGCGCGGGCGGCAGCGTGACGGGCAGGTCGTAAAGCCGGAACCCGTTATCGCGGTTCAGAATCTGCGCGAGCCGCTTCGGCAGCGTCGCATAGAGATCGGTGACCGACAGCACGCTCGGCAGCGCGACGAAGTGCGGCACTTCGAGCGCGATGTTGCGGCCAACGCCCTGCGCGCGCAACGCATCGTCGAGCGCGTGGTGACTGTGCTCGACCGATTTCACGTTGACGTGCGCGGCGCGCACGAACTGGTCGAGGCTCAGCGCGGCGCCGCTCGGCAGCCCGCGCCGGCGGCCCGTCATGCACACGTAGGTTTCCTCGAACAGCACCTGGTGGCGCGTGCGCGGCATCAGCTCGGGCAGGTTGCCGATCGCGAAATCCAGCCGGCTCGCGCGCAACGCTTCCTCGATCTCCTCCACCGGCAGCGGCTGCACGCTCAGCGTCACGCGCGGTGCACGCTCGCGCAGCGCCTGGCAGATCGCCGGCAAGTACGCCATCTCGCCCGCATCCGACAGCGACAACCGGAACGTGCGCGTGCTGGTGGCCGGATCGAAGCGCTCCGCGTAACGCAGCGCCACGCGCACCATGTCGAGCGCCTTGCCGACGATGCCCGCGAGTTCGAGCGCGACCGGCGTCGGCTGCATGCCCGCGCGCGTGCGCACGAACAGCGGATCGTCGAACAGCGTGCGCAGCCGCCCGAGCGAATAGCTGACGGCCGGCTGCGACAGCGCGAGCCGCTCGCCGGCCTTCGTCAGGCTGCGTTCCTCGACGATCGCCTGGAATACGCGCAACAGGTTCAGATCGAGATGATCGACCGATGTCATCGTGACCTCCATCATTTGCCATATTTATTTGACCATCAATTTTAGATCAATTTGACGAATATGTAGCGAAAGACGAGACTGGTCTTCCGACGCTGCGCACGGCGCGGCCCGATTTCGCGACTCTTTCCCCACGACGACGATGAGCGACATTCCCTACCAGACGATCGACACCCGCGCGTTGCACGGCTTCGCGCAGCCCGACCGCATCGCGCCCGCGATGTATCACGACCCCGCGCTGTTCGAGGCCGAGCTCGACCGCATCTTCTACCGCACCTGGATCTGGGTCGCGCACGAAAGCGAGCTGCCGAACCCGGGCGACTTCATCACGACGACGATCGGCCGCCAGCCGGTGATCGTCGTGCGCGACAAGACCGGCGAGATCAACGTGCTGCAGAACCGCTGCCGCCATCGTGGCGCGACCGTGTGCGAATCGCACAAGGGCAACGCGAAGGGCTTCACGTGCCCGTATCACAGCTGGTCGTACGCGCTCGACGGCACGCTGCGCGCGCTGCCGTACGGCGACGGCTACGAAGGCGTGTGCGAGAAAGGCGACCTGCCGCTCGTGAAGCTGCGCGTCGGCGTGTACCAGGGGCTGATCTTCGCAAGCTTCAACGACGCCATCGAACCGCTCGAGGATTTCCTCGGCGGCGCGAAGCCGTGGATCGACCTGTTCATGAAACAGGGCGCCGGCTACCCGATCAAGGCGAACGGCGAGCACAAGTTCAAGTTCAAGGGCAACTGGAAGATCCAGCTCGAGAACACGACCGACCTCTATCACTTCCCGGTCGTGCACAAGTCGTGGATGAAGTCGATCGACGACGAGACGGCCGCCGCGATCACGAGCTTCATGACGAGCGAGGACGCGTTCTGCCGCGGGCTCGGCAACGGCCACAGCCTCGCGGTGCTGATGCCCGAACTGATCGATCTCGATGAAGACGACGGCGCGCCGCTGCCCGAGCGCTTCGCGCCGCTCGCGGCGAAGCTCGCCGAGCGCCACACGCCGGAAGAAGTGCGCCGCATCGTGCGTTCGCTGATGGGTGTCGGCTTCAACCTGAACCTGTTCCCGAACCTCGCGCTGTCGATGGCGTTCTTCCGCGTGCTGCGGCCGATCTCCGCGAACGAAACCGAGATTCGCCACGTCGCGCTCGCGATGGACGGCGGCCCGGACGAAGCGAATCGCGAGCGGCTGCGCATCCACGAGCACTTCCAGGGCCCGTTCGGCTTCGGCAGCCCCGACGACGCGGAAGCATGGGAGCGCGTGCAGCGCGGCGCGCATGCGGGCCCCGACGTGCCGATCCTCGTGAATCGCGGGCTGAACCGCGAGACGACCGCCGCGAACGGCGAAAAGACCGCGCATGCGACCGACGAGACGGGCATGCGCGAGGCCTACCAGCAATGGCGAAAAGTGATGGAGCAACAGTGATGGACGACCGCAACGCCCTTTTTTCCGAGCAGACCTTCGCCCGCGCGGTCGAATTCGTGTGGCGCGAAGCCGAGATGCTCGACCGCCGCGACTATCGCGGGTGGCTCGACCTGTGGGAACCGGCCGGTCACTACGTGGTGCCGATCGATCCCGATGCGACCGATTTCGCCGCGACGCTGAACTACGTGTTCGACGATCGGGACATGCGCGAGAAGCGCGTGCAGCGGATGGTGTCCGGCTACTCGGCGTCGGCGACCGACGCGGCGCGCACGGTGCGCACCGTGTCGCGCTTCACGCTGGAAAGCGGCAGTGCCGGCACCGTCGAGCTGAAATCCGCGCAGGTCGTCGTCGCATACAAACGCGGCGTCGCGACGCTGTTCGCGGCCGACGTCACGCACAAGCTGCACGTCGATGCCGAAGGCGAGATGCGGATCGCCGAGAAGGTCGTGCGCCTGATCGACTCGACCGAAGCGCTCAGCGCGATCGGCTTCCTGCTGTAAGCGATCGCCGGTTCGCCGCCGCCAGCGGAACGGTGAACCAGTCACCTTCACCTGTAAGCGGCCACCGGTTCGCCGTCGCCGGCGCAACGGTGAGCCGGTCACCTTCACCTGTAAGCAGTCACCGGTTCACCGTCGCCGGCGCAACGGTGAGCCGGTCACCTTCACCTTTCCCGACGACCATGCCCACACTCGAAGTTTTCCTGCCGGCCGGCCATGACGCCGCACGCAAGGCCGAACTGATCGCACGGCTCAGCCACGCGACCGTCGACGCGATCGGCGCGCCGATCGAATCGGTGCGCGTGCTGCTCACCGAATTGCCGGCGACGCATATCGGTCTCGGCGGCCGCACGGCGGCCGATGGTGCACCGCCGTCGCTGCCGGTGATCGTCGCGATCCTGATCGCCGGCCGCACCGACGAGCAGAAGCGCGCGTTGATCGCGGCACTTTCCGACGCCGCCGCGACCGTGCTCGATGCGCCGTTGCAGGCGACGCGCGTGATCATCAAGGACATCCCGAACACCGATTTCGGGATCGGCGGCCAGACCGCGCGGGCGCTGGGGCGCTGATCATGGGCCGGGCGTCGCTCCATCGTGCGCCGCCGCCCTGCCGTGATGTCAGTGATGCCCCTGGCGGCCGCGACGCAACGCAGCGGCTATGCGTGCGCTGCGCCGGCGAGCGGCAGCGTCACGCGGCAGTCGAGCCCGCCGCCTTCGGCCGGGCTCGCGCCGATACGGCCGCCGTGGCGCGTGACGATGCTCTTGCACAGCGACAGCCCGATCCCGTTGCCGCCCGCCTTCGACGACGAAAAGCCGTCGAACAGCCGGTCATGCGCACCTTCGGCGATACCGGGGCCGTTGTCGATCGCGCGCAGTTCCGCGTGCCCGTCGACATTCGCGGTGCCGAGCGTCAGCGTGCATGGCGCGCGCTCGCAGCCGGCGAATGCCTCGATCGCGTTGAAGGCGAGGTTGAGCATCACCTGCCCGATCAGCACGCGCTCGCAGCGGATCGGCAGCGGCGCATCGGCCTGCACGATCGCGACCGTCACGCCCGCCTCCTTCGCGCGCAGCTCGATGAAATATGCGACGTCGGCGAGGATCTCGCGCAGGTCGGCGAGCGCGACGACCGGCTCGCGCTTCACGATGAACTCGCGCACGCTCTTGATGATCAGCGCCGCATGCTCGGCCTGCCGGTCCGCGCTGCGCAGCCCCCAGATCGCATCGTCGACGGCGCCGCGCCCATTCAACCGCTGCACCGCGCCCTCGATGAAGTTGCGCACGGCCGCGAGCGGCTGGCTCAACTCGTGCGCGATCACGCTCGCCATCTCGCCCATCGCGTTGTAGCGGCCCGCGTATTCGAGCATCCGCGCCTGCGCTTGTCGCGCATCCTCGATCGCGACTTCGTCGCTCACGTCGCGAAACTGCACGAGCAGCCCGTCGAGATCACCTTCGATCTCGACCTGCCGGCACAGGATGCGCAGCCAGCACGTCGAACCGTCGCGCCGCACGATCCGGTAACGCTGCGGCTCGGACGGGCACGCGGACGGCGCATCGCGCAGTTGCGCGACGAGCCGGTCGCGGTCGGCCGCGCTGCAATAGTCGAGCACCTCGCCGAGCGCTTCGTCCGGCGCGAGCCCGAGCACGCGACGGCCCGACTCGCTGATGAACTGCACGCCGCCGTGCGGCGTCACGACCGCGATCCCTTCGTCGAGATCCTGCATGAACTCGCGCAGCCGTGCCTCGTAGCGGCGCAGTTGCTGGCGCACCGCCTCTTCCGCGCTGATGTCGCGGAACTGCACCATCACGACGTCGCGCCCGCGCAGCGGCACATAGGTGGCGGTCGCCTCCGACAGCATGTCGACGCCCGTGCGCGAGCGGTAGCACCACTCGTACACCTGCGGCCCGTCGACGAGCGCGCGATCCCACGCGCTCACCGCGATTTCGCGGCGGTATTTCGGTTCGGGACGCGTCATGTCCGGCGCCTTCAGCGGCAGCAGCTCCTCGACGGAAAAGCCGAGCGCGATGCACGCGGCGCGGTTCGCCCACACGATCGCCTTGGTATGCGCGTCGTGCAGCAGCACGCAGGTGGTCAACGCGTCGAGCAGCCGGTGGAAATCGTCTTCGTCGGGAAAACTCATGATCGTCTTCGGATAAGGTCGCGCGGCATCGCGCGGCCGGAAACCCAACATAGCACCGGCGCGCGCCGCCCGCATCTGAAGATTTCTTTAGTCCGGCACGGAACGTCACCAGTCGCACGGCCCTACGCACCAATTGCTGCGTGTTTTCGGCGTTTCTAGACTAGGTCCATGCAGTGTCCATTCCCGCAATCGAACCCCATCCCCAGGAGACAGCCATGCCCAACGCCGCCCTCGCCATCGACGCCGCGCCCCCCTCGCCGCATGCGGTCCGCGACGTGGCCGCGCGGGTGTCGCCCCTCGACGCGGTGATCGAGACCGTCGCCGCGCGCCGCGACGAATTCGACCGCCTGTCGCACGTGCCGCGCGACGTGATCGCGCTGTTCAAGGAAGCCGGCATCTATCGCGCGGGCACGCCGCGCCGGTTCGGCGGCGATGCGCTCGCGCCGACTGCGTTCCTCGACATGATCGAGCGGATCGCGACCGCCGACGGGTCGGCCGCGTGGGTCGCGAGCTTCGGCTCGGCCAACGCCTATCTCGCCGCGCTGCCGCTCGCCACGCAGGCCGAACTGTACGCGAGCGGCCCCGACCAGGTGTTCGCGGGCGGGCTGTTCCCCGTGCAGCCGGCGCAGGCGGCACCCGGCGGCTGGCGCGTGACCGGCACGTGGAAGTTCGCGAGCGGCTGCAAGGGCGCCGACTGGCTCGGCGTCGGCATCGCGGTGCCCGGCGCGCAGGATGCCGCGCCGAACAAGCCGCGCACGGCCGTGTTCCGTGCCGCTGACGTCGAGATCGTCGAGAACTGGAGCGTGGTCGGCATGCAGGGCACGGGCAGCCACGACCTGCGCGTCGACGACCGCTTCGTGCCCGAGGCGTGGACCTTCGTGCGCGGCGGCGAGGCGACCGTCGACGAGCCGCTGTACCGCTATCCGACCGTCGCGTATGCGGCGCAGGTGCTCGCCGTGGTCAACCTCGGGCTGGCCCGCGCGGCGCTCGACGCCGCGAACCGGATGTCGGGCGGCCGCCAGACGACTACCGGCGCACCGCGCCTCGCCGATCGCGCGTATTTCCGCATCGAGCTCGCGAAGGCCGAGGCGCAGCTGCGCTCGGCGCGCGCGTTCTTCTACGACGCGACCGACTCGGTCTGGCAATCGATCCTCGCCGGGAACCCCGTGACGCCCGAGCAGGTCAGCCTGCTGAGGCTCGCCGCCACGCATATCGCGCGCGAAGGCGCGAGCGTCGTCGAGCGCGCGTACCGCCTCGGCGGCACGGCCGCGATCTATCGCACGCATCCGCTGCAGCGCCTCTTGCGCGACGCGATGGTCGTCACGCAGCACGCGTTTCTCGGCGAAGGCAACTTCGACGGCGCGGGCGCGGTGTTTACCGGCGTCACGCCGTTTCCCGGCTATCTGTAATCCGCGTCGATTCGCTTCGACGCCGCTCAACGCATTCTTCAGGAGAACCTGTCATGTCCGATTCGAATCCGCTGCCGCTGCGCGTGCTGTTCTGCTGCGGCGTGTCGCAAAACTTCTTCGACCTGCCGCGCGAGAAGATCGGCGAAGTGTGGCAAGCGTACGGCGCGATGCTCGCCGCCGTCGAGGCGATGCCCGGCGTGCGCGTGCTCGGCGTGATGGATGACGACCGCCTCGTCGTCGGCCAGGCCGACGGCGCGCCGTGGACGTTCTACATCATGGCCGACGTCGCCGACTTCGACACGACGGTCGCGGTCTGCAATCTGTACCGCACGACGCCCGTCGGCGAATACAACCTGTGGCGCTACGGCAAGATCGAGGCGCGGGTCGGCCGCGCGCTGACCGTGCCGCCGGCCGCGAAGCCCGCAGCGTGAGGCGCGCGATGACCGGCCCCGATTCTTCGCGCTTGATCACGGCGCTCGAAGCGCTTGAGCGGCGCGTGGCGACGCTCGACGCCGAACGCGCGGTGCGCGCGACGATCACGCGCTACATGGCGCTGTGCGACGTGCCCGAGGATGCCGGCGACGGCCCGGCGCTCGCTGCGCTGTTCACGGCCGACGCGGTGTGGGAAGGCATCGGCCCGCAGTACGCGCGCAAGTTCGGCCGCCTCGAGGGCACGGAGGCGATCGTCGCGATGCTGCGCCGCTATCTGCCGCCCGATCCGCATTTCGCGGCGAACCTGCATTTCCTGACGTCGGAGTCGATCGACGTCGGCGCCGATCATGCGAGCGCATGCGGCCGCTGGATCATGCTGCAAGCATCGCGCTACGCGGACGGCGCGGCCGAGCTGATCGCCGCGCGGCTGACCGTCGACTTCGCGCCAGCCGACGACGGCACGACCTGGCTGATCCGTCATTTCCGCACCGAGCGCGTGCTCGACGGCCCGTGGCCGCTCGCCGCCGCGCCGCAATCCTGAACCCTTTCACTCCGCTCGCACGCCATCGCACCATGACAGGCTTCATCGATACCTTCACGCTGGGCGGCCCGGGCCCGACGATCGCGATCAAGGACACGATCGACATCGCCGGCCATCCGACCCGCGCGGCCAGCCGCGCGCTCGCCGACGCGCCGCCCGCCGCGCAGCACGCGGACGTGGTCCGCCTGCTGCTCGACGCCGGCTGGCAGATCGCCGGCAAGGCGAACATGCACGAGCTCGCGTTCGGCATGACCGGCATCAACGACACCACCGGTACGCCGGTCAATCCGCAGGACCCGACGCGCATTCCGGGCGGCTCGTCGAGCGGGTCGGCGTCGCTCGTCGGGCTCGGCGTCGTCGACGCCGCGCTCGGCACCGACACCGGCGGCTCGATTCGCGGGCCGGCCGCCTGCTGCGGCGTGGTCGGGCTGAAGCCGACGTTCGGCCGCGTATCGCGGAGCGGCGTCGCGCCTGCCGACACCACGCTCGATTGCGTCGGGCCGTTCGCGCGCGACGTCCGCACGCTCGCGGCCGTGATGGCCGCCATCGCACCGGACTTCGATCCGGCGCGTGCGGCAGCGCCCGTTGCCGGCTGCACGGTCGCGCACGTGCTCGCCGATACCGATCCGGCGATCGCCGCCGCGCTCGACGCGGCGGTACGCGCAGCGGGCCTGCGCACGCACGATGTCGTGCTCGACGAACTGCCTGCCGCGTTCACGGCGGGGCTCGCCGTCATCAACGCGGAAACGTCGCGCGCATTCGGGCACCTCGTCGCAACCGGCAAGCTCGGCGCGGATCTCGATGCGCGGCTGCGCACGGCCGCGCAGACGACGCCGGCCGCACTCGCGCAAGCCGAAGCCGTACGCGCGCGCTTCACCGCGCAGGTCGATGCCGCGCTCGACCGCGCGGACGTGCTGGTGCTGCCGACGCTGCCCGCGCTGCCGATCACGCTTGCGCAGGCACGCGACGGCGTATCGGTCATCGCGATGTCGTCGCTGATCCGGCCATTCAACCTGAGCGGCCATCCGGCGCTCAGCCTGCCGCTGCCGCTCGCCGGAACGCCGCTGAAGGCCGGGTTGCAGATCGTCGGACGCAAGGGCGCGGACGAACTGGTGTGCGCGATTGCAGCACACTTCGAAGCGGCACTTGC
Organism: Burkholderia sp. 10_S31; assembly: GCF_056930375.1. Classification (NCBI taxonomy): domain Bacteria; kingdom Pseudomonadati; phylum Pseudomonadota; class Betaproteobacteria; order Burkholderiales; family Burkholderiaceae; genus Burkholderia; species Burkholderia sp. 10_S31. The sequence goes on along the minus strand of NZ_JBXOWK010000001.1, from coordinate 849,987 downwards.
CGCATGAACCACGATGCGGGCGCCGCTTCGGCCACGCGCCCGCGAACCAGGGAATCACGCACCATGTCAGACCGAGTCGTCCTCGTCACCGGCGCCGCGCGCGGGCTCGGCGCCGTCATCGCCGAACGCTTCCACGCGGCCGGCTATCGCGTCGCGCTGGCCGACATCGCCGCCGACGCCATTCATGCGCACGCACGCGAACTCGACCCGAGCGGCGAACGCGCGATCGCGCTGCCGCTCGACGTCACGTCGAAACGCGATTTCGAAGCCGCGCGCGATGCGCTCGTCGCGCGCTGGGGCGCGATCGACGTGCTCGTGAACAATGCCGGCGCATCGAAGGTCGTGCCCGCGATGGAGATCACGGCCGAGCAGTTCGACCAGGTGATCGACGTGAACCTGCGCAGCGTGCTGTTCGGCTGCCAGGTGTTCGGCCAGTACTTCGCGACGCGCGGCGCGGGCCGCATCGTCAACATCGCGTCGCTCGCCGGGCAGAACGGCGGCTCGGCGACGGGCGCGCACTATGCGGCCGCGAAAGGCGGCACGCTGACGCTGACCAAGGTGTTCGCGCGCGACCTCGCCGCGCAGGGCGTGACCGTCAACGCGATCTCGCCGGGCCCGCTCGATCTGCCGATCGTCCATGAAAGCGTCGCGCCGGAAAAGCTGCGGCAGGTGCTCGCGAGCCTGCCGGGCGGCAAGCTCGGGTCGGCCGGTTTCGTCGCGGATGCGGCGGTGCTGCTCGCGTCGGGCGACGCGCATTTCGCGAACGGCGCGTGCTGGGACATCAACGGCGGGTTGTACATGCGTTGAGCGCGTTGCGTGGCCGCGCGTGTCGTGCTTGTCGTGCTTGTCGTGCTTGTCGTGCTTGTCGTGCTTGTCGTGCTTGTCGTGCTTGTCGTGCTTGTCGTGCTTGTCGACCACGACGCGCGCTTCGACGCGTGCGAATCCGTCTAGCGCGGCGTGTCGCCGTCGTCGCCCCACACGACCATCACGTCGCGCACCAGCGCGGCGATCGACGTCGCACCGAGCTTCTCCTTGATGCTCGCGCGATGCACGTCGACGGTCTTCACGCTGATCGACAGGTCCGACGCGATCTGCTTGCTGCCCTTGCCGTCGACGACGCCGCGCAGCACCTCCTTCTCGCGTGCGGTCAACGCGTCGAGCCGCTGGCGCAGCACGCGGTGCCGCTGGCCGACCGCGTGCCGCTGCTGCGCGAGCCGCAGCGCGCGTTGCACGCGCTCGAGCATCTGCTGCGAGTTGTACGGCTTCTCGACGAAATCGATCGCGCCGTTCTGCAGTGCGCGCACGGACATCGGAATATCGCCGTGACCGCTGACGAAGATCACCGGCAGCGTCGCGCCGCGCGCGTTCAGTTCCGCCTGCACGTCGAACCCGCTTTTCTCCGGCATCCGCACGTCGAGCACCAGGCACGCGGGCAGGTTCACGTCGAAGCGCGCGAGGAAATCGGCCGCGTTCGCGAAGCCTTCGGATGCGATGCCGACCGATTCGAGCAGCCAGGCGAGCGACGTCCGCATGCCGCTGTCGTCGTCGACGATGTATACGATCGGAGCGGGTGACGTCATCGGGGTGTCTCGCAAGATATCGGTATCGGTGCCGCACGCGCCGCAGGTGATGCAAGCGTCGTTCGTCGGGGGTATGCGGCACATCATAGCGAGCCGAAAATGCGCTGAATACCCCTTTACGTCCCGCACGAACGCCCGATCGCACATTTTTTCGCGCGCCGTGCCGCGCATCTAGGTAGAACCTTTAGACGCGTTGGCGGGAACGCCAGCTTCGGCATCAATCGTGCGAATGTTCGCCCGCATTTTCGCGACGTACGCTTGAGTCAAACGTCGACGATCCGATGCCGCATCGACGGCAGGCACGATCGCCGCCCTCATTCACCCAGGAGCGCCCATGTCCGCAACGACCGATACCCCGCAACCGGCACGCGCCGAACCGACCGACGCGCAAAAGGCCTTCCGGCAAGCGATGGCCCACCTCGGTGCGGCCGTCAACGTGATCACGAGCGCGGGGCCGCACGGCCGCTGCGGGATCACCGCAAGCGCCGTCTGTTCCGTCACCGACGCGCCGCCGACGCTGCTCGTGTGCCTGAACCGTTCGAGCGCGATGCACGCGATCTTCGAACGCAATCGGCACGTGTGCATCAACGTGCTGCCGGCCGAGCACGAGCTGCTCGCGCGGCATTTCGCAGGGCTCACCGAGTTGCCGATGGAGCGCCGCTTCGAGCTGCCGGTGTGGGATCGCGGCGAGCAGGACGTGCCCGTGCTGCGCGATGCGCTTGCGAGCCTGCAGGGCACGATCGCCGAGATGAAGGAAGTCGGCTCGCATTCGGTGATGTTCATCGAGGCGACGTCGATCCGCGTGCGCAACGACGGCGACAGCCTCATCTACTTCAGCCGCGCGTTCCATCGCGTGTCGCGCACCGCCTGCGTGCGGTAACGGTCAGGGCAACGAAACGGTGCCGCGCTCGCCGGACGCGCGCTCACGCAGGGCTACGCCGCCGCCCGCAACGCGCGCTGGCCGGCCGCGAGCGCCGCGCCCGCGAACAGCGTCAGCGCCGAATACACGAGCCCGCGCGCGAGCCCCGCGCTGTCCGACACCCAGCCGATCGCGACGGGCCCGGCGATCTGCCCGAACGCGAAAACCGTCGTGAACGCGCTGATGCCTTTCGCCCAGCCTTGCGGCGGCAGGTTGTGGCGCACGAACGCGGTGGTCGCCGCGACCGCCGACAGGAACGTCGCGCCGAACAGCACGCCCGACGCGAACGCGGCCGCCGGATGCACGAACAGCGCCGGCATCAGCGTCGCGACGCCGAGCAGCGCGTTGAGCACGGCCAGCGCCTGGCCGCCGCGCATCCGGTCGAGCAACCCCGACCACAGCCGTGCCGACACGACGGTCGCGACGCCGAGCACCACGTAGAACGCGGATACGATCGTGCCGCTCATTCCCGCGCCGCGCAGCAGCGCGACGATGAACGTCATGTAGCCGATATACCCGACACCGAAGAGGCCGTAGCCCGCGAGCGCGAGTGCGAAGCGCGCGGGGCTCGCGGTCGCGGCCGGCGCGGCGCCGTCGCGCGGCGCGGACGGTGCCGCATGCATGCGCTCGATGCGATGCGCGGCCGACACGGCCAGCATCGAGAACAGCACGCATGCGGCGGCGAGCGCGAACCACGCGGGCTGCCAGCCGTGCGCGTGCTGCGCGCCAGGCACGAGCGTCGCCGGCACGAGCAGCGACGACGCGACGATGCCCCACCCCGTGCCGCCGTAATAGAGCCCGAGCAGCAGCCCCGCATCGCGCGGCGACGCGGACGCGAGCCGCGCGGCCAGCACGCCGCCGCTGATGAAGATCAGCGCGCTGCCGACGCCCGTCGCGAGCCGCTCGACGAGCAGCGCATGCATGCTCGACGAGAGCCCGCATGCGGCCATCAGCACCGCGGTCAGCGCGCAGCCGGCCGCGAGCAGCGTGCCGGTGCGCCAGCGCCGCGACAGGAACGGGAACGTGAGCGCGCCGATCAGGTAGCCGGCCGCGTTGGCCGTGTTCAGCGCGCCGGCCTGCGCGAAGGTCCAGCCGAGATCGGCCTTCATCGGCGGCAGCAGCAGCGCATACGAGAAGCGCGCGAGACCGAGCGCGATCGCGCTGCCGAGCGACAGGCCGATCGCAAGCCGCCATGCGGCCATGTGGTCGGGTTCGGTGGCGCCGGCATCCGGCCGTGCTCGGCCGGCGTGCTCGGGCTGCGGCGCTGCGCGCATCGCGGTGTCTCCATCGTGGTTCGAATCGTGCCGCCGGGACGGCGGTGCGCGCGTGGTTGCTGCCCGCGCGTGAAGTCGTCAGATGGTGCCAGAAAATCGGCGCTGCCGCCGGAGCCGGCTCGCCCGCAGCCGGCCGCCGATTCGCGGGCACGATCGTCGCGCACGCGGCGTTCGTGAATGGTGGAAATCGAAACGATCGATACGATTGGATTCAGGGTTTAAAAAAGCCATATGAATCGATTAATCGGTCACGGCCCCGATATTCGATAAAAAATCGATGCGCTTCATAAGATTCGATTTATTCGCCTTCATCGCACGACGTCGAACGAACCCGCTTGTTTAGCACGTTTCGGCTAAAAACCTTGCAACGCATTGCATTCGCGAAATCGTCAGACTAATATCGACGCCACTCGTCCGGTATTCAAAAAATGCCGGATGAGCGGCGGTAATCCCTTTACCGCGCTTTCATGTTGAATCGCTGTTCACCACAGGAGAATTGACATGCAGGAAACCCGGCAGATCGAATTGCTTGACTGGATGCAGGAAGACACGCATCCCGAGGCCGTCGACATGATGGTCGAGGATGCCGTGGTGCCGTTCGGCACCGCGCTCTGGCCGGTCTGAGCGGCCAGCCCGTTCCCGCGGAAGGGCCGCGGCCCTTCCGCCGCCTCCGGAGACACGCATGCTGAACCTGCATCGCGCGCTGGGTTGTCATCCGGCGCTGCGCGACAAGCTCGCACGCGGCGAGACGGGCAAACTGCTGGTCGGCTACGACACCCGCAATCGCGACACCGCGTTGCGCGCGTTTTCCGCCCTGCCCGACTCGCTCGATGCGACGATCCTCTGCCTCGAAAGCACCCCGCCCGCGGACCTCACCGCCGCGCTCGCGCACGCCGACCTGTTCGTGCTGCTGTACGACCCGTCGTGCCTGCCGACACCGTCGCCGAGCGGCCCGCCGTTCCTGGCCGCGATCCGTCCCGCGATCGTCGGGCACTGGAGCAAGTCGGTGCTGTTCAAGGATTACGGCCCGCATCTCGACGAGGCGTTCGCCGAATCGCTGGACGACATCGCCGCGCGCAACGGCCGGCTGATCGAAGCGGCCGCGCGCGCGTCGCAGATCCGCTTCATCGACGAAGCCGGCAACACGCTGGCCGGCTCGCTTTCCCCGGACCAGAAATGGACGAGCGTGGACGGGATGGGCAATCTCGACGTCGTGCCCGGCGAGATCGCGACACACGTCACCGATCTGCACGGCTCGATCGTGTTCAGCGGCACGTTTCTCGGCACCGTGCCGTTCGCGATCAAGTACCGCGTGGTCGAGCGGCTCGCGACGCTGCATGTCGAAGACAGCGTGATCGTCGATTTCGACAGCGACGACGCGGGCTTCCGGCGCGACTTCGCGTCATATCTCGACCGGCATGACAATCACCGGCGCATCGAGGAATTCGGCATCGGCACGAACCTGGGCATCCGCGGGCTGTACGGCCGCAACGCCGGATTCGAGGAACGCCATCCGGGCCTGCATCTCGGCCTTGGCGGCGGCGCGAACGGCAGCCACCACCTCGACCTGATCTTCGCGCGCGGCACGCTCGCGTTCGACGAGCGGATCGTGTTCGACGGCACGTTCGCCGTCTGACTCGAGAATCAGGCTTCGGCGGCCGCCGCGTCGCCGAGCCACTTGAACATCACGAAGCAGTCGACGAAGCCGAGCCGCGCGTGACGATATGCGCGCGGCAGCCGGCCGACGATCTCGAAGCCGAGCTTCTGCCACAACGCGACCGCCACTTCGTTCGTCGCGACCACCGAGTTGAACTGCATCGCGAGGAAGCCGCGTTCGCGCGCCACCTGCTGCGAGTGCTCGCACATCAGGCGCGCGACGCCCTTGCCGCGCGCGGCCTCGCCGACCATGTAGCCGCAGTTGCACACGTGATTGCCGGGCCCGGCCGCGTTCGCCTTCAGGTAGTACGAGCCGAGCAGCACGCCGTCCTCCTCGGCGACCCACGTGCACAGCGGCGCGTCGAGCCACAGCGCGCGAGCGGCTTCGCGCGTCTGCGCCGGATCGAATGCATAGGTCTCCTGCGCGGCGACGATCGCGTGGTATGTGGGCCAGAAGCGGGGGAAGTCGTCTTCGGTCATCGGGCGAAGCGTGATCATGCGGATTTTCTCGTGAAGGAGTGGGAGGATGCGCGCGGTGCTACGCCGCGTCGCTGCGGGCGCCGTCGTGCAGCAGGCCGCTGCGATAGGTGCCCGGCGGCACGCCATACCAGCGCTTGAATGCCTGCGAGAAACTCGACAGGTCGCTGAAGCCGAGCCGCTCGGCGACTTCCGTCAACGACAGATGTGCATCGCCGAGCAGCGTCTCGGCCATCGCGCCGCGCGCCTGCGCGAGCAGCGTGCGGAACGTCGTGCCTTCTTCCTGCAGCCGGCGCTTCAGCGTGCGCGGGCTCGTGTTCATCAGCCGCGCCATGTCCTCGAGCGAGAACGGCACGTTGCCGGGCGTCGCCGTCAGGTATTGCCGCACCATCTCCGACGTACCGACCCGCGCGCGCCGCGCTTCGACCAGCTGGCCGCACATCTGCTCGCACATCGAGACCGTCAGCGGATTCGCATGCGGCAGCGGCCGGTCGAGAAACGCACGGTCGAACGCGAGGCTGTTCGCGCGCGCGCCGAACGCGGGTTCGACGCCGGCGATGCGCGGTGCGGATGCGCGTGTGGACGTGGATGCGCTCGCCGCGCTCGCGGCCTGCATCGTGAAGCGCGACAACGCGAAATCGCCGCCGCCGATTTCCTGCAGCAGCACGGCCGCGGCCGCCATGTCGCGCTCGACGAGGAACCGGCTCAGGTCGGCATCGAGCTCCGGCGCGCCGAAATTGAGCACGCACGTCTGCGGCTCCTCGCGATACGTGATCACCGTGAACGCATACGTGAGCGGCAGGAAGCGCATCGCGAGCGCCAGCGCGTCGCGCGTGGTCGCGCTCGCGATCAGCCCGTAGCCCCACACGCCGTACGCGGAGAAGTGATAGCGCTGCCCGACCTCGAACCCGAGGCCCGGCGCGCGGCCGAGCGCGCGCAGCAGGTTGCCGGTCAGCCGCAGTTCCTGCGCGGCCGTCACCTCGACGTTCGGATCGTCGAGCTGCGCGTCCGCGAGGCCCGTGCCGGCCAGCAGCTTCGTGCGCGACACACCGCGTTCGTCGCCGAAATCGACCAGCAGCCGCGCGCTGGCCGGACTCCGGGTGAAGTCCCAGAAGCTCATGCGGAGAAACCCTCGAAGCGCCGATTTGGCCCAAATACTAAAACAATTGTCCCGAAGCAGCATTGGTGTTTTCCCATGCGGCCCGCACCATCGGCGTCATCAGTCGTCGCCTGAACGACGTCAACGCCCCGGAGGAGACACCATGCGACCCAGTCGCCCGCCCGACCTCGCGACCCGCTTCGAACGCCAGCGCGAAGCATTCGCCCGCGACCCCGCCCCGCCGCTTGCGATCCGCCTGTCGCGGCTCGATCGGCTGCGCGCGCTGCTCGATACGCATGAAGCGTCGATCGTGCGCGCGATCGACGCCGATTTCGGCGGACGCTCCGCGCACGAAACGCGTCTCGCCGAACTCTTCGTGGTTCGAAGCGGCCTGCGCCATGCCCGCGCACACCTGCGGCACTGGATGCGCGAACGCCGCGTGCCGACCGCCGCGCACTTCCGGCCCGGCTACAACCGGCTTGCGCCGCAGCCGCGCGGCGTCGTCGGCGTGATGGCTCCGTGGAACTATCCGCTTCAGCTCGCGATCGGCCCCGCCGTCGCGGCGCTCGCCGCCGGCAACCGCGTGCTGATCAAGCCATCGGAACTGACGCCGCGGCTGTCGGCCCTGCTCGACACGATCGTCGCCGACGCGTTCGACGCCGACGAGCTGGGCATCGTGACGGGCGACGTCGACATCGCGAAAGCGTTCGCGCGCTTGCCGTTCGACCATCTGTTCTTCACCGGCTCGACCGCGGTCGGGCGCGACGTCGCGCAAGCCGCGGCCGCGAACCTGACGCCCGTCACGCTGGAACTCGGCGGCAAGTCGCCCGCGATCCTCGACCCGTCGTGCGACGTCGCGCAGGCGGCCGGGCGCATCGCGTTCGGCAAGCTGCTCAATGCCGGCCAGACCTGCATCGCGCCCGACTATCTGCTGGTGCCGGCCGGCACCGCCGAGACCGTCGCCGCGCGGCTGTCGGACGCGATCGCACGCCGCTACCCGACGCTCGCCGGCAACCCCGACTACACGGCGATCATCGGCGCGCGGCATCGCGACCGCCTCGCGGCGCTGGTCGACGACGCGCGCGATGGCGGCGCACGCGTGCTCGAAGTCAATCCGGCCGGCGAACGCTTCGCCGCGGGCTCGCTCAAGTTCGCGCCGACGCTCGTGCTCGGCGCGCGCGACACGATGCGGGTGATGCGCGAGGAGATCTTCGGCCCCGTGCTGCCGATCGTCGAATATGCGGACCTCGACGACGCGATCGACCGCGTGAATCGCGGCCCGCGCCCGCTCGCGCTGTACTGGTTCGGCCGCGACGCCGCGCGCCGCGATCGCGTGCTGCGCGAAACGGTGTCGGGCGGCGTCACGGTCAACGACTGCCTGTGGCATCTCGTACAGGAGCATCAGCCGTTCGGTGGCGTCGGCCCGAGCGGCATCGGCGCGTATCACGGCAAATGGGGGTTCGACACGTTCAGCCATCACAAGCCCGTGTTCCACCAGGCGCGCCGCAGCGGCACCGCGCTGTTCCATCCGCCGTACGGCAAGACCTTCGAGCTGCTGCTGCGCGTGCTGACGCGCATCGCGTGATCCATCGACCATCGGGAGACGATTTCTTGAGCAAGACTTTCGACTACATCGTTGTCGGCGGCGGTTCGGGCGGGTGCGTCGTCGCCGGACGCCTGACCGAGGACCCGGCCGTCACCGTCTGCGTGCTGGAGGCCGGCGGCCGCGGCGACAGCGCGGTCGTCAACGTGCCGACCGGCGCGGTCGCGATGATGCCGACCCGCGTGAACAACTGGGCGTTCGACACGGTGCCGCAGCCGGGGCTCGGCGGGCGCATCGGCTATCAGCCGCGCGGCAAGGCGCTCGGCGGTTCGTCCGCGATCAACGCGATGGTCTACATTCGTGGCCATCGCGTCGATTACGACGGCTGGGCCGCGCTCGGCAACGAAGGCTGGTCCTACGACGACGTGCTGCCGTACTTCCGCCTGAGCGAGCACAACGAGCGCTTCGACGACGCGTTTCACGGCCGCGACGGCCCGCTGTGGGTCAGCGACCTGCGCACCGGCAACCCGTTCCATGCACGCTACCTGGAAGCGGCGCGGCAGGCCGGCCTGCCGCTCACCGACGACTTCAACGGCGCGCAGCAGGAAGGCGTCGGCATCTACCAGGTCACGCAGAAGCACGGCGAGCGGTGGAGCGCGGCGCGCGCGTATTTGCTGCCGCATGTCGGCCGTCGCGACAACCTGACGGTCGAGACGCATGCGCAGGTGTTGCGCATCCTGTTCGACGGCACGCGTGCGACGGGCGTCGAGGTGCGGCAGCACGGCAAGGTTCGCACGCTGCGCGCACGGCGCGAAGTCGTGCTCGCGGCCGGCGCGCTGCAGACGCCTCAACTGCTGATGCTGTCGGGCGTCGGTCCGGCCGGCGAACTGCAGCGGCTCGGCATTCCGGTGCGCGCCGAGCTGCCCGGCGTCGGCCGCAACCTGCAGGATCATCCCGACTTCATCCTCGGCTACCGCACGCGCAGCGTCGACACGATGGGCGTGTCCGCGCGCGGCGGCCTGCGCATGCTGCGCGAGTTCGCGCGCTTTCGTCGCGAACGGCGCGGGATGCTGACGTCGAATTTCGCGGAAGGCGGCGGCTTCCTCAAGACGCGTGCGGACCTCGATGCGCCCGACATCCAGTTGCACTTCGTCGTCGCGCTCGTCGACGATCATGCGCGCCGGCTGCACGCCGGCCACGGGCTGTCGTGCCATGTGTGCCTGCTGCGGCCGCGCAGCCGCGGCTCGGTCACGCTGCACAGCGCCGATCCGCTCGCCGCGCCGCGCATCGATCCCGCGTTCTTCGACGATCCGCGCGATCTCGACGACATGGTCGCCGGCTTCCGCATCACGCGCCGGCTGATGGAAGCGCCGGCACTCGCCGAATGGATCACGCGCGACCTGTTCACCGCGAACGTGACCACCGACGACGAAATTCGCGACGTGCTGCGCCGGCGCACCGACACCGTGTATCACCCGGTCGGCACCTGCCGGATGGGGCGCGATGCGCTCGCGGTCGTCGATCCGCAATTGCGCGTGCACGGCCTGCAGGGGCTGCGCATCGTCGATGCGTCGATCATGCCGACGCTGATCGGCGGCAACACCAACGCGCCGACGATCATGATCGCCGAGAAGGCCGTCGACCTGATCCGCGGCGTGCGGCGTGCACCGGCACGTTCGCCTGCCGATACCGAATGCGAACCGGCCACCGTGCCGACACACCGCGATACCGTCCCTGCGTCGTGCGCGTCGCACGATGCAATCCAGCTCGAGGAAACCCGCCATGTCGTCGCCTGAAGCTTCCCGTCCTGCCGAAACCGCCGCGCCGCTGTCGGCGATCATCATCGGCGCCGGCTTTGCCGGCATCGGCATGGCCGTCGCGCTGCAACGCGCCGGCATTCACGACTTCGTGATCGTCGAGCGCTCGCACGACGTCGGCGGCGTGTGGCGCGACAATCGCTACCCGGGTGCCGCGTGCGACGTGCCCTCGCATCTGTACTCGTTCTCGTTCGAGCCCAACCCGAACTGGTCGCGCGTGTTCGCGCCGCAGCCCGAAATTTACGCGTACCTGCAGCATTGCGCGCGCAAGTATGGCCTCGCACGCCATCTGCGTTTCGGTGCCGAGGTCGAGCGCGCGCAATACGACGAAGCCCGTGCGCTGTGGGATGTCACGCTCGTCGACGGCACGACGCTCAGTGCCGCCATGCTCGTCAGCGGCACCGGTCAACTGAGCCGCCCGGCGATGCCCGACCTGCCCGGCATCGACACGTTTCGCGGCCGCGCCTTCCACTCCGCACACTGGGATCATGACTATCCGCTCGCCGGCACGCGTGTGGCCGTGGTCGGTACCGGCGCGTCGGCGATCCAGTTCGTCCCGGCGATCGCCGGCGACGTCGAGCGCCTCTTCGTGTTCCAGCGTTCGCCCGCCTATGTGATCCCGCGCCCGGACCGCGCGTATCGTCCGTGGGAGCGGGCGCTGTTCCGTCGGCTGCCGTGGGCGATGAAGCTGCATCGCGCGGCGATCTACGTGCGCTACGAATCACGTGCGATCGCATTCACGCGGCTGCACGGACTGATGGATGTCGCGATCGGCCGGCCGTTCCGCAAGCTGCTCGCACGCGACGTGCGCGATCCCGTGCTGCGCGAACAGCTCACGCCCGACTATCCGATCGGCTGCAAGCGGCTCCTGCTGTCGAGCGACTACCTCGCCGCGATCGGCCGCGACAACGTCGAGCTCGTCACGCAGCGCATCCGGCGCGTGACTGAAACCGGCATCGAGACCGACGACGGCGTGCATCATCCGGTCGACGCGATCGTCTACGGCACCGGCTTCGCGGCGACCGCGTTCCTGTCGCCGATGCGCATCACCGGCCGCGACGGGCTCGACCTGAACGACGCGTGGCGGCGCGGCGCGCAGGCGTATCTCGGGCTCACCGTGCCGGGCTTTCCGAACTTCTTCATGCTGTACGGCCCGAACACCAACCTCGGCCACAACTCGATCGTCTACATGCTCGAAAGCCAGATCGCGCACGTGATGCGCTGCGTGCGCGCGATGCGGCGCGACGGCGCGCGTGCGATCGACGTCGACCCGCGTCGCTACCGGCGCTACAACACGCATGTGCAGCAGCGGCTCGAAGGCTCGGTATGGAGCGGCTGCAAGAGCTGGTACGTCGATGCGTCGGGCCACAACAGCACGAACTGGCCCGGCTTCACGCTGACCTATCGATGGATCACGCGCTTCACGGGGCTGTCCGCGTATCGCTTCACGCAGCCGCTGCCCGGCACGGCCACACCGACGCAAGGAGCCGTCGTCGCGCCGCCCGCCGGCCGCACGGAAGCACTCGCCGCCGCATCGCTGCGCGGCTTTCTGCGGGTGGCATTCCGGCCGTTGATCGGGCCGCCGTTCGGCGCGCGCATGCAGCGCCGAGTCGTCGCGCTGCTGTCGCCGCTGATGCCGGGCACGTGCGGCACGCTGCGCTACCGGACGTCCGCCGCCAGCGTGCCGGTCGAGGTGATCGCGCCGAAGCGCGGCGACACGGGCGGCGCGATCCTCTACCTGCACGGCGGCGCGTTCTGCCTCGGCGGCCCGCACACGCATCGCGGCGTGACGACGCGGCTCGCGACCGAATCCGGCCTGCCGGTGTGGGTGCCCGACTATCGGCTCGCGCCCGAGCATCCGAGCCCGGCGGCGCTCGACGACGCGCTGGCCGCATACGATGCGTTGCGCGCGCAAGGCTGTGCGCCGCACCGGATCGTGCTTGCCGGCGATTCGGCCGGCGGCGCGCTCGCGCTGGCACTCGCCATCGCGCTGCGCGAGCGTGGCGAGCCGGCCGCGGCCGCGCTGCTGCTGATCTCGCCCGTGACCGACCCGGCACTCAGCGGCGACACGCTCGCATCGCGCCGCCGCGACGATCCGATGATCCGTCGCGGCTGGCTCGAACAGGGGCTGCGCTGGTATCACGGCGCAGGCTCGGTGGCGGCGCGCGGCCCGCTCGACACCGACTTGCGCGGCCTGCCGCCGATCCTGATGCAGGCCGGCGACCAGGAAGTGCTGCTGTCGGATGCGCAGCGGCTCGCGGCGCATGCGCTCGCGTGCGGCGTGCCATGCCGGCTGGAGATTCATGCCGCGCGCTGGCATGTGTTTCATCTGCAGGCGTTCTATCTGCGCTCGGCGCGAGACGCGCTGCGGACGCTGGCGGGGTTTGCTGCGCAGCGGGTGGCGGCGACGGCGCAGTGATGCCGGCGATGCCGGTGTCGAGGCAGCGGCACGCGGCTGCCTCGATCGTCCCGCTTGCAACCGTGCGACACCCTCTTGCCCAAACCTGTCGCTTATTTTTTCCGGCACGCGTGGCCGGCATGATCGCCGCAAGCCTCGGCGCGATGCCGCGACGGCCGCACCCGCGAAGCAGTAACGCGGTTGGGCCTGCCGGCGTCGCCCGTCGCGTCGTGCGGCGGCGCGCTGGGTCAGCCGTTCAAGCCGTTTCCCCCACACGGCGCGTATCCCGAACGCGCCGATGAGATCGGCCGTTCGGCCGAATCGTCATCGCACGCCCCGAATGAAAGAATGAGCGTCGTTCGGGAAGCCAGCCTCACCCACCTTCCCCGAAACCCCGAGCCACGACGGCACCGCAGGCATTCCTGCGCAGCGCCTTTGCATGATGCTTCGTCTCGATTCGGCAGTCGGCCCGCGTACGCGTCACTTCGTCCGCCTCATCCGACTGACGATGCAATCACGTGGATACCTTGACCCATGATGTAGCTTATAAGTTACAACTCTCTCCAAGTTCGAACTGCTTCGCTATCAACGCGACGACGGTCGCGAGCCCTTCACCGAATGGCTGAACGCCGTGCGCGACAAGGTCATCCAGGCACGGATTCGCGAACGCCTGCGACGCGTGCAGACCGGCAATTTCGGCGATTGCGAGCCTGTCGGCGAAGGCGTGATCGAACTGCGCATCCACGTCGGTGCCGGCTATCGCGTGTACTTCGGCCGGTACGGCAGTGCGCTGGTGCTGCTGTTGTCCTGCGGCGACAAGCGCAGTCAACCCGACGACATCAGGCATGCGAAGGAACAGGGGTTCAACTGGAAACGGAGGCAAACATGAACAAGCTCAAAGGCGCGGTATCGCACCACGATGCGGAAGTCGCCGAACTCGGCGCCGACCGCGAACTCGCGGTGGCCTATCTGCGCGTCGCGATGGAATCGCTCGACGATCCCGACAACCGCGCGGCCGCGCTGCTCGCGCTGCGCACCGTCGCGGAAGCATACGGCGGGCTCGGCGCGGTCGCGGCGGAAGCCGGGATCAGCCGCGAATCGCTGTATCGCACACTGTCGCCCAACGGCAACCCGACGCTGAAAACCCTGCTCGCGGTGCTCAAGACGGTCGGCCTGCGCCTGTCCGTCGTCCCCGCGCAACCGGCGCATGCGTAACGCGGCCCCCGCGCTTCAAGGCTGCACCATCCACACGAGCACCATCGCGGCCGGCGCCACGCTCATCCCCGCCGGCGGCTGCTCGATCGTCGGCTCGACCTTCAGTGCTCGCGCGATCGTCGCCGCATCGTCGACCGTCGTCGTGTGCACGGTCGTCATCAACCGCGCGGGCCGATGCAGCGTCTCGCGGTACAGCGCGCCGTACCACAGCGGCCGCATGCCGAGCGCATCCTGCAGCACGTACGGATAACGCCACAGCCGCAGCACGAGACGGCTGTCCGGATCGGCCGGATCGACCCGCACGAACACGCGGCGCGTGCTCTCGCCGTGGGTGTAGCGCGGCAGCACGGGCAACGCATCGGCCGACGCCTGCGGCAGCAGCCAGCGCAGCGCGGTGGCGGGCGACCACGGCGTCGCGCGCTGCCAGCCGGCCAGCGACAGATGGCGATCGAGCGTGTCCGACGTCGCGCACCATTGCAGCGGCAGATATTCCTCGCGATCGCCGCCGATCTCGGTGCGCCGCGTCGGCACGCGCTGCCACCCGCCGCGCATCCACTGATCGACGGTCATCGCGACGACGTCGCCCACATGCGGACGCGCCGCACGATCGAGCTGCCACTGCACGGGCACGGTCCACACGCCGGCCGTCGCGAGCACGACGAGCACCGCAACGAGCGCACCGCGCGGCTGCACGTGCTCGCGCACCTGCCAGTACGCATAGGCGCCCGCCAGCACCGCGAACCACGCGAACCCGAGGCTCCAGCCGCCGAGCAGGCCCGACAGCCACGTATCGCCGACATACAGCCGCGCGAAGCCGCCGAGCACGATCCACAGCACGACCGCCGTCACGACCGGAACGCGCCACGGCGCGGGGCGGTCGCGCGTCAGCACCCAGCCGATCCCGCTGCTCGCGAGTATCGCGAACGCCGCATCGGCATCGGGCAGCGGCACGTGCAACGCGCCGGGCGGCAGGCTCGCGGGCGTCGAGCCGGGCATGCCGGCGCCGAACGCCGGCACAAGCACGACCGCGATGCCGATCGTCGCGAGCCACCATGCGGACGTCACCCAGCAGCGATGGATCATCAGCCAGACGAGAAACGCGGCCGCGACGATCAGCCCCGTATCGTGTCCGTGCAATACCGCGAGCGCGCGCATCGCGGCATCCACGGGCGGCGTGCGCAGGTTCTGCAGGAACGCATACAGCGCGATGTCGGTGTGCATCAGCGGATCGTTCGCGACGATGTCCTGCACGATGCCCGCGAACAGCCACACGCAGCCGACGAACAGCAGCGCGAACACGGGCACCACACCCGGCAGGCGGCGCAGCTTCCCGAGCCCGTCGTGCAGCCGGGCGGCAAAGCGTGGCCAGCGGTGCGTGCATGCGTGCACGGCCGCGCCGGCCGCCCGGCACAGCAACGGCCAGCCGCGCCGCAGCGCGAGGCGCACACCGAACCACACGAGCGCGACCAGCGCGGCAAGCACCAGCAGGATCGCGGCGACCCGCACGCTGATCGCCGCGGCCAGCACCGCCGACGCGCCGAACAGGACGCCCGGCGCGACGTGCACGGGCGCCCAGATCAGCGCCGACACGATGTTGACCGGGTAGAACGACCGGCGCGGCAGCGTCGCGCAGCCGACCACGACCGGCACGACCGCGCGCACCGGCGCCAGGAAGCGCGCGAGCACGATGCTCTTCATTCCGTGGCGCAGCACGAACTCCTCGCCGCGTGCGTAGGCATCCGCGTAGCCGAGACGCGTCCAGCCGTTGCGGATCGCACCGCGGTAGAGGCGTCCGAGCTCGTAGCTGATCCCGTCGCCGACGATCGCACCGGCGGCTGCGACGCCGATCGTCGTCCAGCCGTCGAGCGCGCCCGCGCCGATCAGCGTGCCGGCCGCGAACATCACGGCGCCGGCCGGCACGACCGTGCCGATCAGCGCGATCGCCTCGGCGCAGGCGGTGGCGAACACGACCGCGAGCACCAGCGCCGGATGCGCGCCGATCGCGCCCAGCCACGCGTGGATCGTGGCGCTCATCGCGGGCCGCGCGGTGTGGCGGCGCAGCGAGCCTGCACCGGGCCGGCGGTGGCGTGGGAAAGGTTCATCGGAGTGTGTGCGTGTGCGCGTTCGCGCCGGCCGGCGGGGTCAGTCGAACTCGTGTTGCCGCGCATCGGCCTCGAGCGGCGCGTCGTGGTAGCCGACCGTCGCGATCTCGTGCAGGTAGCGCGCGAGAAACGCGCCGATCGAACCGGCCTCCTCGTACTGATGCACGTGGCGGAACTCATGCGTGAGCAGGCGCCGCGTATCGTGGCCGCGCAGCACGAACACCGCATGGCCGAGCGTGAGGCCGATCGTCCCCGGCGACAGCAGCCCGGTATCGCGCGCGATCCCGCCCAGCGCCGGCGTGTCGGGAAACGGCAGCCGGTCGGCGACCACGACGCGGATCCGCTCCGGTTGCGCGACACCCACGGCACGCGCGTCGTCGGCCTGCGCGGGTGTCAGCGGCACGCCCTGCGCGAGCCCGTGCGCCGCCTGCGCGTCGGCCCATGCAACGGCGTCGGGCAGTGCGGACGGCAGGATGTCGGCGAGATCGATCATCGTGGAGCTCCTCGGGTCGGGACGGTGCAATCGGGCACCAGTTTATCTCTGAATCAGGGCGATCCGCGAGGCGCCGCGCCCGCCGCACTGCGGCGATTCCTCGGGAATACCCACCCCGTCTGACCCTATCGCCTGTACCATTTCACGCTGATTATTTCGTTGCAGGGCAAATTCCACATCCGGATGTCTCAAAAATTTCCCGAAGGGGCACCTTTTCCGGCTCCGGCGGAATATATTGGTCAGAAGAACGGCCGCGGCGACAACCGGCAGAGCAGCCCGCGGCGTCATCCCGAAGAGGACCGCTAGATGATCAGGGTAATTCTGGCTGACGATCACGCAGTCATGCGGGACGGACTGCGTCACATCCTGGAAACGGCCGGTGGTTTCGAAATCGTCGGCGAGGCGAGCGACGGTACGGCCACGCTCGCACTGGCCGAGCATCGCGCCGCCGACGTGCTGCTGCTCGACCTGTCGATGCCCGCGCCGACCGGTATCGAGCTGATCCGGCTGGTCAAGACGCATGCGCCGTCGCTGCGCATGCTGGTGCTGACGATGCATGCGGAAACGCAGTACGCCGCGCGCGCGTTCAAGGCCGGCGCGACCGGCTACCTGACGAAGGACAGCGCGACCGCCGAGCTCGTCGCGGCCGTCACCAAGGTCGCAGCGGGCGGCGTGTACGTGAGTTCGTCGGCTGCCGAGAGCCTCGCGCGCACGCTGCGCGCGCCGGCCGAGATGCTGCCGCACGAACGGTTGTCCGCGCGCGAACTCGACGTGATGCGCCGCATCGTCGCGGGGCAGACGGTCACGCGGATCGCGTCCGAACTCACGCTGAGCGCGAAGACGGTCAGCACCTACAAGACGCGCATTCTCGAGAAGATGGAGCTGCCGCACGAAGCCGCGCTGGTGCGCTACGCGGTGCGCCACGATCTCGACCTCGGCGTCGACGACGCATGATGTCCGCGTTCCGCTTCCGCTCCGCGGCCCCCGAAGACGACGACGACGCGCCGGATCCGGCGCGCCTGTTCATGTCGTCGCTGCCGCCCGGCCGGCGCGAGCGTCGGCTCGCGATCGCAACGGTGATCGTGTCGGCCGTGATCTTCGCCGCCCTCGCGCCGTTCGCGGGCATGCCGCTTGCTCGCGTGTGGGGCTTCATTCCCGTCTACCAGTCGGCGATCGTCGTCAACGACATGGTGACGGCCGGCCTGCTGCTCGGCCAGTACGCGATCCTGCGCGAGAAATCGCTGCTCGCGCTCGCGGCCGGCTACCTGTTCACGGGCTTCATGGCCGGCACGCACATGCTGACCTTCCCGGGGCTCTTCACGCCGACGGGCCTGCTCGGCGCGGGCGAACAGACCACCGCGTGGCTGTACCTGTTCTGGCACGGCGGCTTTCCGCTGGCGGTCGCCGCGTACGTGCTGCTGCGCACGGCGCCGCGCGCCCGCGCGCCGTCGCTCGAGCGGCGGCGCGCGGCGGTTCCGCTGCTGCTTTGCATCGTCCTGACGGCCGGCGCGACCGGCGCGCTCGCACTGCTCGCGACCGCCGGCCACGACCTGCTGCCGCGCATCATGCAGGGCAACCGGATGGCCCCGACGATGACCTACGCGATCGCGGTCGTCTGGATACTCAACCTGGCCGCGCTCGTGCTGATGTGGCGGCAGCGGCACCGCCATTCCGTGCTCGACCTGTGGGTGATGATCGTGCTCGTCGGGTGGCTGTTCGACATCGCATTGGCGTCGATGCTGAACCATGGACGCTTCGACCTGGGCTTCTACGCCGGGCGGACCTACGGGCTCGTCGCATCCGCCGTCGTGCTGTTCGCGCTGCTGTTCGAGAACGGCCGGCTGCATGCGCAGACGGTGCGTGCGCTGGCCGGCGCACGCTATCAGCACCTGCTCGTCGTGCAGAAGAGCGCGCAGCTCAACGAAGCGAACGAACGGCTCGAGCAGCGTGTCGCGGCGCGCACCGCGCAGTTGAGCGCGTCGAACCGCGACCTGCGGCGCGAAGTCGAGGAGCGCGTGCGCGCGGAGCGTGCGCTGCAGGCGTCGCGCGAGGAGCTGCGCGAGATCTCGGCGATCAGCGCGACCGCACGCGAGGCCGAACAGCGCCGCATCGCACGCGAACTGCACGACGAACTCGCGCAGACGCTCGCGACGCTGAAGAACGATCTCGAATGGCTGCTCGACCACGTGCCGCAGGACGACGCGCTACTCGCGCGCAAGATCGCGGCGATGCATGCGCTCGCGCGCGGCGCGGTGACGGCGACGCGGCGCATCGCGTCGGACCTGCGTCCGCTGATGCTCGACGATCTCGGGTTCGCGGCTGCGATGCAGTGGCTCGTGGAGGACTTCCAGCACCGTCACGGCATGGCGTGCGCGCTGCATGTCGAGCCGGGCGAACTGCAGCTCGACGAACCGTACGCGACGGCCGTGTTCCGCATCGCGCAGGAAGCGCTCGCGAACGTCGCGCGGCACGCGGCGGCATCGAACGCGACCGTGACGCTCGTGTACCACGACGAAATGATCGGACTGACGATTCGCGACGACGGTGCGGGCTTCGATCCCGCGGCGCCGCGCAAGTCGGGATCGTTCGGGCTGGTCGGGCTGCGCGAGCGCGCGTATCTGGTCGGCGGCACGCTGCGGATCGATACGACGCTCGGCGAAGGAACGACGGTGGAGGTGGATATTCCGGTGTCGTCGTCGCATGTGGCGCTTGCGCATGACGGACGGGGGACGTCGCGGACGGAGGGGTAACATCGGGAGCAGGAACCGCGCGGAACCGCAGCCCCTGGCCGAACGCTCACGCCCGCGCCGCCACCATCCCCCGCTCCGAGCGCGTCCACGCGACCAGCGCACCGATCCCGAGCAACGCGAGACACACGATCGGCACGATCATCGGCCCGAACGCCGTGCCCGTCACCTTGCCCGCGAACGGCATCAGGTTCTGGCTGAAGAAGCCGCCGAGGTTGCCGATCGAGTTGATCGCCGCGACGCTCGCCGCCGCACGCGCGCCGGTGAAGTAACGCGGCGGCATCGACCAGAAACACGGATACAGCAGCGGGATGCACGCACCGCCGAGCACGAGCGCGATGAAACGCAGTGGCGTCGACGGCAGCACGAGGCTCAGCAGGAAGCCCAGCGCGCCGAGCGCCGCGACGATCGCGATCGTGCGCAGGATGCTCTTCGCGCGGCGCAGCTTCGACGGCAGCCACAGCAGCAGCAGCACCGCGAGCGCCCACGGCAGCATGCTCAGCAAGCCGTTCGTGCCGCTCGACACGCCGAACGATTTCACGATCGTCGGCAGCCAGTACGTGACGCCGTACAGCGACGTCGACATCAGCATGTAGGTCGCCGCGAACAGCATCACGCGCGGATCGAGCAGCGCCTTCCACGGCTGAGCATGCTCGGCTTGCGCGGGCTTCTCGCGTTCGAGCGCGGCCGCGACGATCTGCTTCTCGCGTTCGTCGAGGAACGGCGCATCGCGGAACGACGCCGGCAGCACGCGGAACACGACGACCGCGACGAGCACGGCCGGGATGCCCGTCGCCACGAACACCCACTGCCAGCCCGCCAGCCCCCACACGCCGTTCAGGCTCAGCAGCACGCCGCCGACCAGCGAGCCGAGCATGTTCGCGAGCGCGCTGCCGAGCGTGAAGATGCCGAGCACCTTCGCGCGGTAGCTCTGCGGAAACCACAGCGTCAGGTAATAGATCACGCCCGGATAGAAGCCGGCCTCCGCGATCCCGAGCAGGAAGCGCAGCGAACAGAACGCGGGCATCGACGTCGTGAAGCCCATCAGCACGGTGATGAGGCCCCACGTCAGCATGATCCGCGCGAGCCACACGCGGGCGCCGTAGCGGTGCAGCGCGAGCGTGCTCGGCACCTCGAACAGCAGGTAGCCGATGAAGAACAGCGACGACGCGAGACCGAACGCGGCCTCGGTCATCCCGAGGCTGTGCACCATCTGCAGTTTCGCGAAGCCGACGTTCTGCCGGTCGATGAACGCGATCAGGAACATCACGACGAGGATGGGCAGCAGGCGCCGCGCCATCTTCGACATGATGCGCTGCTCTTCGGCGGACGCGGGGTCCAGGGTTTCGGTGGCATTCACTGCGGGCTCCTCCGGGAATCGGTTGCTTGTCGGTTGAATCGGCGCCGCGCGCGACGAACGCGCGGGCGCAGGGTATTCGATGAAATGGGGTCCGGCGGCGGACGGCGGCGCTCAGCCTGTCCGGTAGTCGTCGAGCATCGGCGCGAACATCTCGTGCCACGCGCGCGGCTTCGCCTTGATCGTGCCGGCGAGATAAAGGAATTCCACGTAGTCCATCAGCTGGTTCGGCCGCACCGAGAAGCGCGTGTCCGGCGCGGCGAGCATCTGCATCACGTCGTCGTGCGACACGCCGACACCCGACGACGACGCATACAGCGCGGCCGCCGCGCGCGGATCCTGCGCGATCAGGCGGTTCGCTTCGTCGAGCGCGCCGAGAAACGCCGCGGCCAGTGCAGGCTCCGTGTCCACGAGCCGCTTCGGCGCGAACACGACGTCGAGCGTCATCGGGCCGAGCACGTCGACCGAATTCACGATGCGATGAATGCCGGGCTGCCGCAATTCGAGCGTCGAGAACGGCGGCGACGTGAAGTGCGCGGTGACGCCGTTCTCGCGGCGGATCAGCGCCTGCATCGCCTGCGGATGCGGCAGGTTCACGGTGATCGAATCGAGCTGCGCGAAATGCTTCGCGCCGAGCTGCCGGCTCGCGACCATCTGCAGCACGACCGCCGACAGCGACGTGCGGATGCCCGGCACCGCGATCCGGTCGGCCGGCGTGAAGTCGCGCAGCGTCGCGAGGCCCGGACGGTTCGCATTGAGCGACAGCGACGTCGTCGACAATCCGCTGATGCCGATCACCTCGACGTTCGGAATCCCGCGCGCCCGCGCCCACAGCTCGATGAAGCCCGGCGCGCCGGCCCCGGCGAAGTCGAGCGTGCCGGCCATCATCGCGTCGTTGACCGAATTGCCGCCGTCGAGCAGCACCCAGTCGACCGCGACGTCGCGCAGCCCGTGCCGCGCCGCGTGCCGCTCGAACAACCGCTGCTTTTCCATTACGAGCAGCGGCAGGTACAGCACGCCATAGCCTTTCGAGATCCGTACCGTGCGCGGCTTCGAGCGCACCAGCGACGGCGCGGCGAGCGCGCCGAGGCCGGCGGCGAGCAACGCGCGGCGGCGCGGCGACGTCGTCATGCGCCCGCCTTCCCGGCACACACGGCACGGCCGGCGCACGCCATCGCATCGGCCGCCATGCGGCTGCGGCCAGCTTCGCCGCACCGGCGAGCGCCGGGCGGCGGCGCGCTGTGCCGCGCGTTCGTCGCTTCCGCTTCCTGCTGCATGTTGCCGTCTCCTGTGGTTCTGGTATTAATGGCCGTCTTCGCTTGTTCCGGCTGAATACAGGTTATCGAGCGAGTCTGAGAAAATGCTGACATCCCGACCCCGGGAAAACCCGTAACCCTCTACCTGCAAACGGCACCATGCGCATTCTCGTCGTGGAGGACGATGCCGAAATCGGCGCGGCGATCCGCAGCCGCCTCGCGCGGCTCGGCCATGCCGTCGATCTCGAAACCGACGGCTCGACCGCGAACAGCCTGCTGCGCGTCGAGCGCTTCGACCTCGTCGTGCTCGATGCGAACCTGCCCGGCCTCGACGGCTTCGCGGTGCTGCGCAACCTGCGCGCGTCGGGCAGCACGACGCCGGTGCTGCTCGTCACCGCGCGCTCGGCGATCGACGATCGCGTGAGCGGCCTCGGCCTCGGCGCCGACGACTACCTCGTGAAACCGTTCGACTACCGCGAGCTCGATGCGCGCGTGCAGGCGCTGCTGCGCCGCAACAGCGGCCATGCGAACGACGTCCTGACGCTCGGCGGCCTCGTGATCGACCGCAGCAGCCGTCTCGCGGAACTCGACGGCCAGCCGCTGTCGCTGTCGCGCCAGGAGTTCGCGCTGCTCGAGATTCTCGCGAGCCGACCGCAGCGGATCTTCTCGAAGGACGAGCTGCTGAACCAGCTGTTCAGCTTCGGCAACGAGCCGACCGCGAACGCGGTCGAGCAATACGTGACGCGCGTGCGCAAGAAGCTGCAGGGCAGCTCGGTCGAGATCCGCACCGCGCGCGGGATGGGATATCAGATTGCCGCGCATTGACTGGTTCCCGAAGACGCTGTTCGGGCGCACGCTGCTGTTCATCGCGCTCGTCGTCGCGACCGGCGCGCTCGCCCTCGCGGTGATCGCACGCTACTACGCGGGCGTCGCGGCCGAGCGCGCATACGACCAGTTGCTTGCGGGCGCATCGATCCAGGTCGCGGAGAACCTGTACGTGCAGGGTGGCGTGCTCGCGCTGAATCCGCCGGTCGCCGCGCTGTCGACGCTGTCGCGCTACGACCTCGTCTACTACAAGGTCGTCGATTCGCGCGGCGTCGTCGTGGCCGGCTACAACGATCTCGCGAGCCCCGCGACGCTCGCCGCCGCGAAACAGGGCCCGGCGTTCGCGAACGCCGTCTACCAGGGGCACAGGATCCGCACCGCGACCATCGCACGCTACATGCCCGAGGAAAGCACGCCGGGCTGGGCACTCGTTACCGTTGCGCAGACAACCAATGCACGACAGCAGCTCACGAACGACATGAGCATCAAGGTATGGACGCTGATCCTGCTGATGAGCGTACTCGCGATCGGCGCGAGCGGCCTCGCGATCCGGCGAGGATTGCGCCCGCTCGCGCAGATCGGCACGATCATCGCCGCGCGCGACCCGGCCGACCTGCGGCCGGTGGCCGTCGATACGCCGAGCGAGATCGACGCGATCATCGGGTCGATCAACGGGCTGATGCGCCGGCTGGCCGAGCGGATCAACGCGATGCAGCGCTTCATCGCCGACGCCGCGCACCAGATGCGCACGCCGCTCGCACGGCTCGACGCGCAGATCGAACTGCTCGACGGCGAGGCCGATCCCGCGCGTCATGCGGCGCGGCTCGATGCGCTGCGCGCGACCTGTTCGGATGTCGGGCGCCTTACCGGGCAGTTGCTCAATCATGCGATGGTGATCCATCGCACCGAGGTCGTGCCGCTGCAACCCGTCGATCTCGTCGCGCTCGCGAAGGATGTACTGGGCCGCACGATTCCGCTCGCGGACGCGCGCGACGTGGCTGTCGCGTTCGCGAGCGATGCGCCGCATGCGTGGATCGACGGCGATGCGATCAGCTTGCAGGAGGCGTTGTCGAACGTGCTGCACAACGCGCTGCTGCATGGGCATGCGGACGATATCGTCGTGTCGGTAGCGACCGCGGGCAACGTGGATGATGCAGTCACGCTGACCGTCACCGACAACGGTCGCGGGATTCCGCGCGAACATTGGGATGCGGCGTTGCAGCCGTTCGTGCGGATCGCGCCGGACGGCACCGAGCGCCGCACGGGGTCGGGGCTCGGGCTCGCGATCGTGCAGGAAGTGATGAAGGCGCACGGCGGGCGCGTGGGGTTCGCGTTTCCCGATGCGGGCGGGTTCGCGGTGGTGCTGACCTTTCCGCGGGCAACGGGGACGCGCGCCCGCAACGCATGAAGCGACGGCCGCTGGCGTACCGCTGGGCCTCTTCTCGCGCCACCGACGCCGCCACCGCCTGCCCACCCGGATACGCATCGCGCACACGCTCTCATCAAGAGGCGTTCTCGCGGGACCATGAAGCGCGACACACGACACGCCTCGTCTGCAGCACGTAGTGCGGATCACCCACATGCGAAAACGTCCGACTATGACTTGCCGTTCGTGCCTCTGCCCGAAGCCCTGCGACGGTGCTCGGGTGTGTTTAACCTGATCATGCGCGACGCAAGCGGCCTGTCACGTGCGCCGCCATGCGTCACGCCTTGTGCGTCGACAACAAAATACTCGTCTCGGTATTCGCGATCCCGTCGATCAACCGAATCGCGCCAAGCACGCGATCGAAATGCTCGAGCGAATCGGCGTGCAGCTCGGCGACCAGATCCCAGCGCCCGTTGGTACTGTGGATCGACGCGACGTTCGGATGCCCGCGCAGCACCTTCACCACTTCGGCACCGCGATTGCCCTGCACCGCGATCGACATCAGCGCGCGGATCCGATGCCGCTCGGCCGCCGGCTTGAGCCGCACCGTATAGCCGACGATCACGCCGTTCTTCTCCAGCCGCGTCAGCCGGTTCTGCACGGTCGCACGCGCGACGCGCAACGCCTTCGCGAGGGCGACGACGGGCATTCGCGCGTTGTCGCGCAGCAGCGCGATGAGCTGCCGGTCGACGTCGTCGAGCGTAATCATGAACGGATCTTCCTGTTGAGCATGAGCCGGCCGCCAGCGTGCCGGACGGTGTGCATTTCGACTAGTGCAATTTGAACAAACTGCCATATCTGGCCAGCAATTTGCCAAGTCTATCGATAAATTTGCCACTTTTGCCGTCTTTTTGTTGGCTCGACTCCCGGAAATAATGACTCCATCGACCGGCTGCACACGCCGGACAACGCTTTTGATGGAGCCGGGGCCCGGGCCGAAGCGCCCGCCCCGGTCAACCAGGACGCCTGGACACCCGTACCGGCAAAAAAATGGAGACAGACCGATGACTCGCTTCCTCGACGTTCCCGCCACCGCCCGACTGATCGCCAAGACCGGCGTCACGCCGTTCCTGCGTGAGCTCGTCGACACGCTGCGCGCCGATTACCTGCACTGGGCCGACTTCGACAAGTCGCCGCGCGTCGCCTGCCATTCGCGCGACGGCGTGATCGAGCTGATGCCCGTCGCGAACGCGTCGCTGTTCGCGTTCAAGTACGTGAACGGCCACCCCGTCAACGCCGCACGCGGCATGCACACGGTGATGGCCTTCGGCGCGCTCGCCGAAGTCGACACCGGCTACCCGCTGCTGCTCGCCGAACTCACGCTGACCACCGCGCTGCGCACGGCCGCGACCTCGGTGCTGGCCGCGCAGGCACTCGCCCGCCCCGACTCGCGCACGATGGCGCTGATCGGCAACGGCGCGCAGAGCGAATTCCAGGCGATCGCGTTCCACACGCTGCTCGGCATCGAAGAGATCCGCGTGTTCGATGTCGATCCGCACGCGACCGACAAGCTGGTGCAGAACCTCGCCGCCTATCCGGCCCTGCGCGTCGTGCGCGCCGCATCGACCGCCGACGCGGTGCGCGGCGCCGATATCGTGACGACCGTCACCGCCGACAAGGCCTACGCGACGATCGTCACGGCCGACATGATCGAGCCCGGCATGCACCTGAACGCGGTCGGCGGCGATTGTCCCGGCAAGACCGAACTCGAAGCCGGCGTGCTGACCGCGGGCCGCGTGTTCGTCGAGTTCGAGCCGCAGTCGCGCATCGAGGGCGAGATCCAGCAGATGCCGGCCGACTTCCCGGTGACCGAACTGTGGCGTGTGCTGCAGGGCGAGACGACCGGCCGCGAACGCGCGGACGAAGTCACGGTATTCGACTCGGTCGGCTTCGCGCTCGAGGACTACTCGGCGCTGCGCTACCTGTACGCACTGGCGCAGCAGCACAACGCGGGCGTCGAGATCGCGCTGATTCCGCCGGCCGTCGATCCGAAGAACCTGTTCGCGCTGATCGACGATCCGGCCGCGATCGCGCAGGGTCACGCGGCGTTCGTGACCGAAGCCGTCGCTGCGTTCGCGCGCTGATCGTCATCGTCGGGCGGCGTGCGCGCCGCCCGCCTCACCGCCTCTCGCCTCTACCGTTCATGAATCTCGTATCGATCCAGGCGCCCGCCGCCGTCGTGATGATCCGGCCGCACCGCTTCGTGCCGAACCCGCAGACCGCGGCCGACAACGCGTTCCAGCGCATGGCGGCCGGCGGCGCGAACGACACGTCGTCGGTGTCGGCCGCCGCGCGCGACGAAGTCACGGCCGCCGCGCAAACGCTCGCCGATGCAGGTGTGCGCGTACACGTGTTCGACGACCACGGCGAGCGCGACACGCCCGACTCCGTGTTCCCGAACAACTGGTTCTCCACGCATCCGGGCGGACACGTCGCGCTGTATCCGATGTATAGCCCGAACCGCCGCCGCGAGCGGCGCGCCGACATCATCGAAATGCTGAAGGCCGAGTACCGCGTGCAGGACGTGATCGACTACTCGGGGCTCGAATACGACGACGTGTTCCTGGAAGGCACCGGCGCGATGGTGCTCGATCACGTCGCGCGGATCGCGTACGCCGCACGTTCGCGCCGCGCCGATCCGGTCGCGCTCGAGCGCTTCTGCACGAACTTCAACTTCGAACCGATCTGCTTCGACACGGCCGATGCGAACGGCCGCCCGATCTATCACACGAACGTGATGATGAGCGTCGCCACCGAATTCGCGATGGTCGGCCTCGACCTGATCGCCGACCGCCGGCGCCGTGACGAGATCGCGCAACGCCTCGCCGAAACGGGGCGCACGGTGATCGCGCTCGATCACGCGCAGATCGCGAATTTCGCGGGCAATACGCTGGAACTGTCGGGCAAGGACGGGCGCGTGCTCGCGCTGTCGCGGCGTGCGTTCGACTGTCTCACCGGCGACCAGCGCGCGACGATCGAGCGCTCCGCGCGGCTGCTGCCGCTCGACGTGCCGACGATCGAACTGGCCGGCGGGTCGGTGCGTTGCATGTTGGCGGGGATTCATCTCGCGCGGCGCTCGGCAGCGGACAGCGTGACGGAAGTTGCGTCAGTCACGCGGCAGCACGAGCCGGCGCTTCAGCACTGAAAACAGCGATCGGCTACCGATGCGTGGCGCCGGCAACCGCTATCCCGATGTCGAACGGAAGGTGGCGCGCCGGCGATGTACGCACACCGGCGCGTCACCTCGACATGCATCGTCATACTGACGATATTCGTGCATGCGCACGACACCGCTCAACCGCCCAGCAGCTTCAACCCGGCCGGCAGCGTTTCGCCGAACACGCGCGCCGTATCGGCTTCGTCGAACGCAATCGCTTCGCGCACCATGTCGATCCATGCGGCCGATGCATTCGCGGCCGACAGACGCTTGATCACCGCTTCACGCGTGTCGTCCGGCAAATCGCGTTCGCGGTCGCCCGTCATCCGCGCGATTTGCGCAACCGCGAATGCAGCGGGTTCGACCTGCTTCCAGTCCAGCGCGAACAGCGCGTCGAGCCAGCGATTCGCCATCTCGGCCGGCACGACGCTGTGCGCGCTGCCGTAGAACGGCCGCCGCGCGCCGATCCGCCCGAGCGCCCACGCGCACAACGTGCGCTCGGCCGGCTTCTGCAACTGCACGATCAATCGCTCGGCCAGCTCCACCTTGCGCTCGACGGGCAATCGCTCGAGCGACGCGGACAAGCGCGTCATGTCGGCCGGGCCGACCTTGGCCGGGTCGAACGGCAGCTTGCGGCGCTTGTCGTCGGATGGTTCGAGGAATGCGATCGCGTCGCGCACCTGCGTTTGCGCGTCGTCGTCGAGACCGCCGGCCACGCGCCGCCACAGCGTCCACCACTCCGACCACACCTGCGCGTCGTTCACGTACTGAATCCCGTCGTCGAACAGCGGCCACAGCTGCTCGATACGCCATGCATCGAGCGGATGACCGAAGCCCGGACGCAGGCAATAGCCGGCGAGGTTCAGCCATGCGCGTTCGTGATCGGCCGAGCGCCGCCGCCTGCGCGCTCGTGCGAGCAACGCATCGAACAGTTCGCGGGCGAGCGCGACGTCCCACTCGTCGCGCGGGCCGAGCACCTGTTCAAGTTGCGCGCGCAACCGTCGCGTATCCTTCGGCGTGACGTCCGCGGACTTGCCGCCGAACGAGCGGTCGATCAGCTCGATCGCGTGGTCGAGACGCGGATGGCGCGCGAGCGCGGCGTCGTCACCCTGCGTGGGCGCATCGCCGCGCAACTGGAACTCGAGCCGCCAGCGCCGCGCGGCATCATCGGTCGCGATGCAATGCATTTCGAGCGTGCCGACCTCGGTCAGCGACGCGGTGAGTTTCACCGGCGTTTCGCGTGCGTCGCCGCCGGCCTGCCGATCGACGACCGTCGCGATCGGCGGCAGCCGCACGAAATCGCCGCCTTCCAGCTCGACGAGATCGCCGGGCCGGTATGCGGCCTCGGCCACCGTCGACACGAGGTGGAAACGCACCGGCTGCCCGAGTTGCAGCGCGAACGTGCGCTCGTCGAGCCGGATCTCGCGGCCTTCCTCGGTGCCGCGCGGCAGCAGGCAGACGCCGCGCGGTGCCGCGCCCCCGTCACCATCGTCGAGCACGAGGAAATAGCTGCGCGCGGAGCCGCCGCCGATGCGCGGTGCATGCCCGGCCCGCGCGAGGCCATAGGCCACCGCGCCGCGCGCGACCGCCACGTCCGGATGCGCGTTGTGCAACACATCGAGCGGCGCGCCGCGCCATGCGCCGAGCGTCTGCGCGAGACGGCCGGCGAGTGCGCCCGCGCGGAACACGCCACCGTTGAGCAGCAGCGTGTCGGGCAGCGGGCCTTGCGCATGACGATTCAGGAACGCGGCGACGTGGCGCGTAACGGCCGGGTCGCTCGCATACGGCAAGCCGAATTCGACGATCGCGGTCCGCGCACGGCGCGGCAGCTCGCCGGCCTCGACCTGCGGAAAGAAACCGTCGACGACGATCTGCTCGACTTCCTGCCGCGCCAGCTCGGCCGAGCGCGCGCCGCCGACGAGCTTGCTGCCCGCGCCGAGCAGGGTCACGGTGACGGACGCCGGCGCGTCGTCGCCGAGCAGCCGCTCCTTCGCGGTACGGCAGCGTTCGACGAGCTGCGACAGGCTCGCGGCGGACAGCCGCGTGCCGGGCTCGGTCAGCCGTGTCTCGACCAGGCGCGCGAGCGCGAGGTCCATGTTGTCGCCGCCGAGCATCAGGTGATTGCCGACGCCAACGCGCGTGAAGGCCGGTTCGCCGTCGTCGCCGGGCGCGACGTCGACCAGCGTGAGATCGGTCGTGCCGCCGCCGACGTCGCAGATCAGCACGCGGCGCGGTGCGGCGAACGTGTCGCGCAACGTCGCGCGCTGGCCGTACAACCAGTCGTAGAACGCGGCCTGCGGCTCTTCCAGCAACCGCAGCGCCGGCAGTTTCGCGCGCCGGGCGGCCTCGACCGTCAACGCGCGCGCGCCGTCGTCGAACGACGCAGGCACCGTCAGGATGACGTCCTGCTTCGCGAGCGGCGCATCGGGAAAGTGCGCATCCCACGCGGCGCGCACGTGCGCGAGATAGCTCGCGCTCGCGTCGACCGGCGACACCTTGTCGACGCCTTCGGCCGCGCCCCACGGCAGGATCGCCGCGAGCCGGTCGACCGACGCGTGCGACAGCCAGCTCTTCGCGCTGGTGACGAGCCGGCCCGGCACCTGTGCGCCGAGCGTGCGCGCATAGCGGCCGATCACCGGCGGCAGCGCGCCGGCGCTGCCGTTTCCATCGTCACGATCACCCGGGCCGCCAGCACGGCCGCCGCCCGAACGGGCGGCCGCGTCGCGCGCGCCGGACATCTGCCACGGCAGCCGCAGCGCCTCCGCCGCGAGTTCGCCCGCCGCCGGGTGATAGCGCACCGACGGCAGCAGCGGCTGCGCGGCCACCGCGCCGGGGCCGACCAGCTGCTCGACGTCGAACACGCGGATCGCGTCGGAGCCGGCCTCGACGTATGCGACGACCGTGTTGCTCGTGCCGAGGTCGATGCCGACCGTATAGCGCTTCATCGCGCTCAGGCGGCGCCGCGCACGTCGAACTCGACCTTCCAGCGCTCGTTCGTGCCACTCGGGATCGCCTCGAGTTCGAGCGTGCCGGCTTCGGTCACGCGCGCATGCAGCTTCACCGGCACGATCTCGCCGACCGTGCGTCCTTCGGCGGGCAGCGTGGCCTGGATTTCCTCGAGTTCCTGCAGCTCTTCCGGCGACCAGTAGTCGAGCAGCGTGCCGACCTGGTCCTGGCGGCGCACCGACGACCCGAAGAAGCGGAACTGCACCGGTTCGCCGACGACGAGCCCGAACTCCTGCGGCGGCAGCGCCGCATCCGAGCCTTCCTCCATCCCGAACGGCGCGACGCACAGCGCCTGCACCGGCGGCTCCAGCCCCGGCACCGCGGGCATCGCCGACTCGATCGCGACGTAGTACGCACGCGCCGTGCCGCCGCGAATGCGCACGCCACGGCCGCGCTTCACATAGCCGTAGTACGCCGCGCCACGCGCGACCGCGAGATCGAGGTCCGCGCCTTCGAGCAGGCGCGCGGCCGGCGCGCCTTCGGCTGCGAGCCAGCTGTTGAGCGTATCGAGCACGCGCTGCGTGAGCAGCGTCGACTTGAACACGCCGCCGTTGAACAGCACGGCGGTCGGATGCAGGAACGTCGCGCCCTGCGGCAGCGTGCGCTGCACGCCTTCGAGCGCATCGAGTGCTGCGACCTGACGGCCGAGGAACGCGGCAAGATGGCGCGTGATGCCCGCGTCCTGCGCATACGGCAGGCCGAGTTGCGTCAGGCCGACGCGCGCGCGGCTCACCGGGCGCGCGGCTGCGTCGACTTGCGGGAAGAAGCCTTCGAGGATCGTCTGCGTGAGTTCCGCGCGCGTGAGCTCCGTGCGGATCGACCCGCCGATCAGCTTCGAGCCGCGGCTCGGCACGACGAGCGGCACCGCGTCGGTCGTCGGGTCGGACAGCAGCGTTTCCTTCGCGGCGCGGCACGCGTAGGTCAGCGCGCGCAGTTGCCACGGATCGGCCTGCGTGCCCTGCTGCGCGAGCTTGCGCGCGACCACGTGCGCGAGCGCGAGATCCATGTTGTCGCCGCCGAGCAGGATGTGCTCGCCGACCGCCACGCGATGCAGTTCCAGGTTGCCGTCGCGCTCGACCACCGCGATCAGCGACAGGTCGGTCGTGCCGCCGCCGACGTCCACGCACAGGATCAGGTCGCCGACCTGCACCTGCTTGCGCCAGCCGCCTTCGCTCTTCTGGATCCAGCTGTAGAGCGCCGCCTGCGGCTCCTCGAGCAGCGTCATCCGCGCGTAGCCGGCGGCACGCGCGGCTTCCGCCGTCAGTTCGCGCGCGGCCGGGTCGAACGACGCGGGGATCGTCACCGTCACGTCCTGGTCGACGAACGGCGCGTCGGGATGCGTGTGGTCCCACGCCTCGCGCAGGTGCGTCAGGTAGCGGATCGAGCTTTCCAGCGGCGACACGCGCGACACTTCGGGCGGCGCATCGCTCGGCAGGATCGCCGCGCGGCGATCGACGCCCGGGTGGCACAGCCAGCTTTTCGCGCTCGACACGAGGCGGATCGGCGTGCCCGCGCCGCGCGTGCGTGCCATTTCGCCGACCGCGAAGCCGCGCGAGGCCGTCCACGGCAGCGTCAGGTCGCCCTGCGTGAGTTCGCTTTCATGCGGAAGATAGAGGAACGACGGCAGCAGGTCGCGCGACTCCAGCGCGCCGGGCGCGGTGAGCTGCGCGATCGGCAGCACCTGCTGCGTGATGGTTTCGCCGTCGCTCGCGGCGCTGTCGACGTACGACAGCGCGCAGTGGGTGGTACCAAGGTCGATACCGATCGAATAGCGCGGATCGCTCACAGTTCCACCTCCGCCGGTGCGACGACCGATGCGTCGTGGCTGCCCGTCAGCTTCGGCAGGCGCACGTCGGCCACGCGCCAGCCGCGATGGCTGACCGTGCCCGAGAACGGTGCCGAGCCGACCACGTTGCCCGTCACGCGCACGGCCGTCGCGTCGAAACCGGCCGGCAGCGTCACACGGCTGCCTTCGGCTTCGTCACGCACCGGCACGATCGTGAAGTGTTCGCGCAGTGCGGCGCGGCAACCGTCGTGCACGAGGCGGGCGGCGGCGCCAATGTCGGCGTCCGCGTAGCCGGCGATGTCTTCCTCGACGAAGTCGATGAAGCGCGCATCGCGCTGCAGCAGGCCGAGCAGTTGCAGCGCGGCTTGCGGGCTGGCTTCGCGCAGCTCGGGGGCCTTCACGGGCGCGGGTGCCGGAGCCGGCGCTGCGGCGGGCGCCGGCGCAACCGGGGCCGGGGCGCCGTCGCGCACGCGCAGCACGCCGGCCGCGAACTCGCGGTTGCCGAGCACGGAGAAGAACGTGCCGACGGCCAGCGATAGCCGGCCGAAGAAGGACAGGTTGGATTCGGGCATGGGGTCTGGACTCCTGTGGGCTCGCGACGCGGCGAGCATCTTGCCTGGGCGCCCTGCAACGGCGTGCGATTGCGCACTGCCGCCGCCCGGCGCGTGATTCGGACGCACCCTCTCGGGTGCGGAAAACCCGTATTTTGCCCTGTGACGGGCAAACCGGGCAGAAGTTGGGGGACAGAACACGATGGCGCGACGATTTCGCGCCGCGCCGGATTACGTCGGACTACCGGCTATCTGCGATCGGCCGCGATGTTGCGGCGCGTCAGCGCGGCTTGCGGCGGCGCGCCGCCTTCGCTTCGAAATCGCGCGACAGCATGCCCAGCGTGACCTCGCCGAAGCGCGCGAGCAGCACCGCTTCCGCCTCTTTCAGCGTGGCCGACAGATGCGCATTGACCGTCTGTTCGAAGCGGAAGCGGCGCTGCTCCGCACACGTGGCGTGCGTATCGAGCGGTCGCCGGTCGTCGACATCCTCGGCGATGCACCGCGTATCGAAGCGCTGCGGCTCGCCGACGGGCAGGTCGTGCCGATCGATGCGCTGTTCGTCGGCGCGCGTACGGAAATGGCGAGCGATCTCGCGCAACAGCTCGGCTGCGCGTTCGACGAAGGGCCGCTCGGCATGGCGATTCGCGTCGATACATGGAAGCAGACGAGCGTTTCCGGCGTGTTCGCGGCCGGCGATGCGTCGAGCCTGATGACGAATGCGACGTTCGCGTCGGCGTCGGGCGTCGGGCGTCGGGCGTCGGGCGTCGGGCGTCGGGCGTCGCGGCCGCCGTGGGCGCGCATCGTTCGCTGATTTTCGGACTCGCGGCGTGAGGCAGGTGAAGCCGCGTGCTGCGTGACGCGGCATCGCCCCTTCCTCGAGGCCTCGCTCACGTCGATCCACGCGCGCGCTTGTCGATATCCATGGTCGCATCGTTGGATTCACCCAGCGATGTAATGTTTAATGCTCGGCAACGCCAGCATTAAGAGACACGAAATGCTAGACCTCGAAGACCTTCGCCTCGTGCGCGCGATCGGCGCATCGCGCTCATTGGCATCCGCCGCTCGACTGCTCGACCTCACCCCGCCCGCGGTCACGATCCGCCTGCAGCGGATGGAGGCGCGGCTGGACGTCCGCCTTGCCGTGCGACAGCCGAAAGGGATCGCATTGACCGACGAAGGTCAGCGGCTGTATCAGGAAGCCGTCGAGATTCTCGAGCGCGTCGAGGCGCTGCCGGTCAACCTCTCCGGCGATCACGGCGACGTGCAGGGCACGCTGCGCGTCGTCGCGCCGTTCGGCTTCGGACGCAAGTACGTCGCGCGGATCGTGCGTGACGTGCAACGCGCGCATCGGAAGCTCGAGATCTCGCTGCACCTGTCGGAAAGCCCGTTGAGCAGCGCGTCGGGCGCCGACGTGGTCGTGCACGTCGGCAGCCTGAAGTCGTCGTCGTGGATCGGCTATCCGCTCGCCCCCAACGAGCGCTTCCTGTGCGCGAGCCCCGGTTACGCGCGTCGCATCGGCGAACTGAATCATCCGTCGGACCTGGCCCGGTATGACTGCCTGTGCCTGCGCGAGAACGACGAGGACATCCCGCGCTGGCACTTCTCGCAAACCGGCCACAACAAGGGCGAACCCAGGCGATCCGCGGTGATTCGCGTAACGGGCGCGCTTTCGTCGAACGACGGCACTGTCATCACCGACTGGGCACTGGCCGGGCTCGGCATCGTGGAGCGCTCGGAATGGGACGTCGCGCCGCTGCTGGCGAACGGCAAGCTGGTCAGGCTGCTGCCCGACTGGCATCTGCCGCCCGCGCCGGTGACCGCGCTGCTGCCGTCGCGCACCGGCCGCTCCGCGCGGCAACGGGTTTTTCTCGATGCCGCGAAGCAATTTCTCGATCCGCCGCCATGGCGCGGCAAGGCATGAGCGGCTTTCCTGGATTAAATATCGCTTAATGATCGATTTGGCATGCGTTAAACACGCCGCTTGCCAAACACCCTACAGTGTTCGCTGTCGGCAACCCACCGAGGCAACGCATCATGGGCATCCCACCCGTCAACACCCCCGCCGCCTTGATCGACGTCGATCGCATGCGCGAGAACATCGCGCGCATGCAGGCGCATCTCGACGCGCTGGGCGTCAGGTTCCGGCCGCACGTGAAGACCACCAAGTGCCGGCACGTCGTCGACGCGCAGATCGCGGCCGGCGCGCAGGGCATCACGGTATCGACACTCAAGGAAGCCGAACAGTTCTTCGCGGGCGGCGTGCGCGACATCGTCTACGCGGTCGGGATGATTCCCGCGAGGCTCGGCCAGGCACTCGCGCTGCGCCGGCAGGGCTGCGACCTGAAGATCGTCGCCGACAGCCTGCAGACCGCGAACGCCATCGCCGAATTCGGGCGCGCGCACGGCGAGCGCTTCAACGTGTGGATCGAGGTCGACGTCGACGGCCACCGTTCGGGGATTCGGCCCGACGACGGCCTGCTGATCGACGTCGGCCGCGCGCTGGTCGACGGCGGGATGACGCTCGGCGGCGTGCTCGCTCATGCCGGCTCCAGCTATGAATGCGACACGCGTGACGCACGGGTCGCGATCGCCGAACAGGAGCGCAGCCGCACCGTGCGCGCCGCCGAGCGCCTCAGGGCGGCCGGCTTGCCGTGCCCGGTCGTGAGCATCGGCTCGACGCCGACCGCGCTGTCCGCCGAGAACCTCGACGGGGTGACGGAAGTTCGCGCAGGCGTCTACGTGCTGTTCGACCTCGTGATGCACAACATCGGCGTATGCGCGCTGTCCGACATCGCGCTGTCGGTGCTGACCACCGTCATCGGACACCAGGAAGAAAAAGGTTGGGCCATCGTCGATGCAGGCTGGATGGCGATGAGCCGCGATCGTGGCACACAGCGGCAGGCGCGGGATTTCGGCTACGGGCAAGTGTGTACCGAAGACGGCGACGTGCTCGGCGAATACGTGATGAGCGCGGCCAATCAGGAGCACGGCATCGTGTCTCGCATCGATACGCCCGACACGGGCATCGCGCACCGGTTTCCGATCGGTACCCGTTTGCGGATCCTGCCGAACCACGCGTGCGCGACCGGTGCGCAACATCCGGAATATCACGCGCTGAGCGGCGATGGCACGGTACAGACCTGGCCGCGCTTCTACGGGTGGTGAGGGTCACGCGCACGGTAGCCGGTGCGGCGATCCGATGCCCGGCGAAATCGGCCATCGCTCCCTCATTTGAAGAAAATTGATAGTTTGTCTACATTTGTACAAACTATAAATATCGCGATTCGCATTGCACCTTCACAGGCTCGCCCACCATGCCGTCAGACGCCCAACTCCTCCTTCTCGACCGGGATGTCGTGGAACCCGCCCTTCAGGCCGACCACGTGATGGCGGCGGTCCGCGAAGCCTTCGTGCTGCACAGCCAACGCGCCGGGCGCGTGTTCCCGGTCGTACGCGAGAAGCTGCATACCGGCGGTGTATTCGGCATCAAGTCGGGCGACGTCGCGCGCCAGGATCTGCTCGGTTTCAAGGCGGCCGGGTTCTGGCCCGGCAATCGGAGCCGCGGCGGCGAACCGCATCAGGCGACGATCGCGCTGTTCGATCCGGCCACGGGCCGCCCGCTCTGCATCATGGACGGCAACGCGATCACCACGGCCCGGACCGGTGCAGCAGGCGGCATCGGGCTACAGGCGCTCGCCCGCCGCGACAGCACGCGCATCTGCGTGTTCGGCACCGGCGTGCAGGCGCACGTCCAGCTCGACTACGCGATCAGGCTGCTGCCGCAGCGGTGCACGGTGCAATACGTGAACGTCAGCGGCAAATCGGACCCGCTGTTCGAATCGGCATTCCGCGAACGCTGCGACATCCGCGTCGCACGGGGCCGGAACGATGCGGTGGCCGGCAGCGACGTGGTCATCACCGCGACACCGGGCGGCGGCCCGCTGTTCGATGCGGATGCGGTTCAGCCGGGCACCCATCTGACCTGCGTGGGCGCGGATACCGCAGGCAAGCGCGAACTTCCGGAAGGCGTATTGGAACGTGCGCGCGTTTTCGTCGACGATCACGAGCAGGCGCGCAGCATCGGCGAGTGTCAGTGGGCGCCGGATTTGCCGCACACTGAAATCGGCGACATCCTTGCGGAAGTTGCATCGGTTAATCGCGCCCCGAACGAAATCACGGTATTCGACATGACCGGACTCGCGCTCCAGGACCTGACCGTTGCGCGCTTGCTGTATCGGCAGGCCGTCGAAAACGGCGCGGGACGCTCCGTCCCGTGGCCGTGGTGAACGGCAACTGCGTGGTATCTTCCGTCGCCATGCACCTGCCCCACGTTTCCGCCATCTCGTTCGATCTCGACGACACGCTGTGGCCGTTCGGACCGTCCGTCGAACGGGCCGAGGCGTCATTGCATGCGTGGCTCATCACGCACGCGCCCAATACCGCGAGCGTGCTGCCTGCGTCGCAGACACTGAGCCAGTTGCGCGACGAATACGAACGCGCGCGGCCGGACCTCGTCGGCGACTATCGTGCGTTGCGCATCGGCTCGATCCGACTCGCGCTGGAACGCGCGAACGAAGACATCGCGCTGACCGATCACGCGTATGACGTGTTCTATTCCGCGCGGAACCAGGTCGAATTCTTCGACGACGCATTGCCGGCGCTCGCGTGGTTGAGCGCGCGCTTTCCGCTGATCGCGGTGACGAACGGCAATGCTGACCTTCGGCTGACGGGCGGCGGCGAGTTCTTCCGCGAAACGCTCAGCGCGCGTGCGTGCGGGTTCGCGAAACCCGAGCCGGCGATCTTCCACACGGCCGCCGCGACGCTCGGCGTGCCCGCGGCCGAACTGCTGCACGTCGGCGACGATTTTCAGCTCGATATCGTCGGCGCGTTGAACGCGGGGCTTCAGGCGGCCTGGGTCGTGCGCGGCGAAGGTCGGGAAGCGGAGCACGCCGCGCATCGTGCTCCGTCCCCGCATCTGACCGTTCGCGACCTGTCGATGCTGTGTCGCGCGCTCGGCGGCCCCGTCGAGGGGGTGTAACCGCAGGCCCGTGAAATCACGCAAGCGAAGCCGATCACGCCCGTCGGCATAACCGACCGCCGTCTTCACGCTGCCTTCCTCGCCTCCGCGATCCGTTGCGGCGCCTTCGGCCGCGCATAAAGCCGCTCGAGATACGACTGCAGTTGCGGGAACGGTTCGATCAGATGGCACTCGCTTGCCCAGTCGATCAGGTAAGCCGTCACGCAATCGGCCACCGTCAGCGTGTCGCCGACGATGAATTCACGCCCCTCGAGATGCTTGTCGAGGATCGCGGCCATCGCCTTGAAATCCTCGCGCGCGAGTTCGATATCGGCCGGCAGCCGCTTCTCCGGCGGATAGATGAACGTATGCCGCGTAATGCGCCACAGCGGCTGCTCGAGCTCCGTCACCGCGAACATCACCCACCGATACGCCTGCGCCCGCAGCGCCGGATCGGTGGGCAGCAGCGCCTTCTCCGGATACTTGTCCGCGAGATACAGCACGATCGCGGCCGACTCCGGAATCACGAGATCGCCGTCCACCAGCACGGGCACCTTGCCCGCCGGATTGATCTGCAGAAATTCGGGCCGCTTGTGCTCGCCCGCCAGCAGGTTGACCGACACGAACTCGAAATCCGCATCCAGTTCCTTGAGCCCCCAGAGCGCGCGTTGCGAGCGCGTACCGGCAAATCCGTAAAGCTTCATCGCAATGTCTCCGTTGAAAATGTCGGGGAAGATCTCCGCGCGCAGGCGATGGCCCATCGGCCTCGACGACCGCGCGCAGCGCCCGTCGCCATTCGCATGCCGGGCACCGCGAGCACCGGCATCACGTCGATCGCGTCACCCGGGAACAGCGTGAAATGCGGGTGGCCTTCGAACAGCGCGGCCGCCGCGTCGTGCGATGCGGCGCGCACGACGGTAAAGCCGCTCATCGCATTGGCGGTGTCCGTGACGCCGCCCTTGCCGATGGTCTTGGTCTTGCCGAGCGGCCCGCCGAGTTCGACGATCGCGTCGCGATGCCGGTCGACCCACGCATGCCACGCGGCGATCCCTTCCCGTTCCCGCGTGCGCCGCTCCTCCTCCGGTAGCGCCATCCATGCCTTCATGCCCGCGCTCTCCTTGCTGCCGAGGAATACCGCGAGATACAACTGCTGTTGCGCACTCATGCTTCCTCCGTCCGATGGCGGGAACGGCGGGCTGCCGCTCCCCGCCCTTGACACGATAGGTTGATATCAACACAATTGCAACATGGCACGCAAAGAAAAGCTCCCTTTCGAAACGACGCTGATGGTGCGCGATTGCTGCCTGTGCCTGCACATGCAGCGCGCGGCGCGCAATCTCGCGCGCATCTTCGACGATGTGCTGCGCCCGCTGGATCTCACCAACGGCCAGTTTTCGCTATTGATGTCGTTGAACCGGCCCCAGCCGGCCACGATGAAATCGGTCGCGTCGCTGCTCGCGATGGACCGCACGACGCTGACCGCTGCATTGAAACCGCTCGAGCGGCGCGGGCTGGTCACCATCACGCAGGATCCGGACGACAAGCGCAGCCGCCTGCTCAAACTCACGCCGGCTGGTGAGCAGCTGCTCGCCGAAGCGTTTCCGCTTTGGCAGCAGACGCATGCCGAGATCGAACGGCCGTTCGCGGCAGGGGAAGTCGATGTATTGCGCGGCCAGTTGCGCGCGCTGTCGGAGGATCCGGCTACGCGCGGCTGAAGCGGCGTGCCGTGCGATTCACTTCCTGCCCTTCTTCGGCATCAGCAGTTGCGCGAACTCCTGCAGGAAACGCACGGGGCCGTGCGCGTGCAGCGCCTGCCCGCTGCTGAGCGCACCGTCGATGACGGTCGCGAGCCGCAATGCGTAGGTCTGCGGTTCGTCGATCCCCATCGCGCTTGCCAGCTCCGTCAGCCGGCGCCGCAATTCCTGCTTGTGCGCGACGGCGACCTGGCGCGCCGGATGACTGCCGTCCGCGTACTCGGCTGCGATGTTGATTTGCGGACAGCCGCGATAACCGGGGCGCTCGATGCGCTCGCCGATCCACTGCAGCTGCGCATCCAGTTCCTCGCGCGGCGTGCGTCGGTACTGCGCGGCCACCGCGTCCCAGTGCGCCCAGAACTCCGCATCCTCGCGCAGCAGGAACGCCTCGATCAGGTCGTCCTTCGTCGCGAAGTGCCGGTACAGGCTCGTCTTCGCGACGCCCGCCTGCGCGACGATCAGGTCCACGCCGACCGCACGCGTCCCTTCCCGATAGAACAGCGCGCTGGCCGTCTGCAGAATGCGCTCGCGCGTATCGGGCGCGCCCCCGTTCGTGTCCGTTCCCTTTTTCATCCAAGCCCGGCCGCCGAGGGCCGCCCGTCCCGCAAAAGTGGATCCGATGATAGCACTCGAAGGTTGACGACGCTACAGGTCTGTACTATAAAACAGACCGTTCTGTATCGGAGTGGATCATGGACGGTCAAATGACGGTTGCGGTGTATGGCGCCACGGGTCACACCGGGCGGTTTGTCGTCGCCGAACTGGAACGGCGCGAGCTCGGCGCGATCCGCGTCGGGCGCGATGCCGCGCGGCTCGCGCAAGGCGGCAACGACGCGACGCCATCGCGCGTCGCAGCGGTCGACGATCCGGCCGCGCTCGATGCAGCATTGCACGGCGCGCACGCGGTGATCAACTGCGCGGGCCCGTACCTCGATACCGCGCTGCCGCTCGCCGATGCGGCGTTGCGGGCCGGCATCCCGTATCTCGACCTGACGGCCGAGCAGCCGTCGGTCCAGGCGCTGGCCGACCGGCGCGACGCCAGCGCACGCGCCGCCGGCGTGACGCTCGTGCCGGCCGCCGCGTTCTACGGCGGCCTGGCCGACCTGCTCGTCACGGCCGTCGTCGACCCGCGCCAGCCGATCGAGCGCGTCGACGTCGCGACCGGCCTCGACAGCTGGCATCCGACGCGCGGCACGCGCGTGACCGGCGAGCGCAATCGCGCGATCCGGCTGATTCAGAAGGACGGCAAGCCCGCCGCTGTGCCATCGACGGCGCGCGAACGCCGGTGGCCGTTCCCGTCGCCGCTCGGCGACGTCGACGTGACGCTGCTGCCGTTCTCGGAAGTCATGACACTCGCGCGTCATCTGCGCATCGATACGATCGAGTCCTGGCTCGCGACGCTCGCGCTGCGCGACGTGCGCGATGCCGGCACGCCGCCGCCGCAACCGGTCGACGCGCTCGGCCGCTCGGCGCAGCAATTCGCGCTGGACGCCGTCGTTGTGCAGAACGGCATCACGCATCGCGCGACCGCATCGGGACGCGACATCTATGCAGTCAGCGCACCGATCATCGTCGAGGCGACGGTCCGCCTGCTGAGCGGCAGGACACTGACGTCGGGCGGCGTGCGCAGCCTCGGCGAACTGTTCGACGCGCGCGATTTCCTCGCGGCGCTCGACACGGTCGGCGTATCGTTCGGTACGACTATCGATTCGAATTTCACACGGAGGGATGAGCATGAGCCGCAATAGCAAGGAGAAAGCCGCGTATTTCCGTTCGCTTCACCGCGCGGGCCAGCCGCTCGCGCTGTTCAACGTGTGGGACGCCGGCAGCGCGCGCACGGTGGCCGACGCGGGCGGCGTCGCGCTGGCAACCGGCAGCTGGTCGGTCGCGGCCGCCAACGGTTTCGTCGACGGCGAGCAGATGCCGAAAGCGCTCGTGATGGAAGTGCTCGCGCGGATCGCGCAGGCAACCGACCTGCCCGTCACCGTCGATCTCGAAAGCGGATACGGCGAGCGGCCGGCGGAGATCGCCGACACGATCGCGCGCAGCATCGAGGCCGGCGCGATCGGCTGCAACCTCGAGGACAGTTTTCCGGCGACGGGCGAGCTGCGCACCGTCGACGATGCGGCTGCGCGTGTCGCGGCGGCCCGGCAGGCGGCCGATCGCGCGGATATCGGCTACTTCATCAACGCGCGCACCGACGTGTTCTTCAAGGCCGCGGCCGATACGCACGACGAGCGGCTTCCGGACGACGTACTGACCCGCGCACGCGCTTACGCGGCGGCGGGCGCCGACGGCCTGTTCGTGCCGGGCCTGCGCGCGCCCGCGCTGATTCGCGCGCTGACGGCCGCGTCGCCGCTGCCGGTGAACATCATGCGCATCGCCGAAACGCCGACGCTCGCCGAACTCGCGCAATACGGCGTGGCACGCATCAGTCACGGGCCGTACCCCTACCTGCAGGCGATGAAGGCGCTCGCGGCAGTGGTGAAGCAAGGCGGCTAGCCACTGCCCGGGACGGATAGCGGACGATTACATCCGATGTAATT
Organism: Burkholderia sp. 10_S31; assembly: GCF_056930375.1. NCBI lineage: Bacteria > Pseudomonadati > Pseudomonadota > Betaproteobacteria > Burkholderiales > Burkholderiaceae > Burkholderia > Burkholderia sp. 10_S31. The sequence continues at coordinate 807,986 of NZ_JBXOWK010000001.1, read as the reverse complement.
GGCGCGCGGCGCGGCCGTCCCTACGCTTCGGGTGTCGCGCCGCCATTCCGGCGGCGCTCATCGCCCAGGAGGCGTCATGTCCCGCTATCCGCTTCATACGATCGACTCGGCCCCTGCCGAGTCGAAGCCCGTCCTCGAGCAGCTCCGGAAAACCTTCGGCACGATCCCGAACATCGCGGCGGCCATGGCTGCGTCGCCAGTGCTGATCAACGGCTTCATCGGCCTGTTCGAGCGCGTGCACGCAAGCAGCCTCACCGAGCCGCAGATCCAGACGCTGCTGCTCACCAACGCGGTCACGAACGCCAGCGAATGGCCGGTCGCATTCCACACCGCGCTCGCATTGAAACAGGGCGTGCGCGCTGCCGACGTCGATGCGCTCCGCCGCGGCGGCCTGCCCGATGATGCGCAACTGGCCGCGCTGTCGACACTGGCTCGCACGCTGATCGAGACCCGCGGCCACATCGCGGATGCCGACCGGCGGCGCTTCCTCGATGCCGGGTTCAGCGACGAACAGTTGCTCGAGGTGATCGCGGTGGTCGCCGCATCGACGATCACCAACTACGTCGGCAGCGTGACGCGACCCGCACTCGAAGCGCCGTTCGACGCGTTCGCGTGGCATGCGGGCGCGGCGTGAGTTCGATATAGTCGTCGGCATCGGTCACCAAACGATCAGGACAACGCGATGAATGCCAGCGGCAACGATCCGAAGGCGCCGCCGCATGAACTGGGCCGGCTGTTGCGCTACTGGCGCGATCTGCGCGGCGTGAGCCAGCTCGGCCTGTCGCTCGACGCCGGCATCTCGCAGCGCCAGATCAGCTTCATCGAAAGCGGGCGCAGCGTGCCCGGCCGCGACACGCTGCTGACCCTCGCGCAGACGCTCGACGTGCCGCTGCGCGAGCGCAACGCGTTGCTGCTCGCCGCCGGGTACGCGCCCGTGTATTCGGAAGCGCCGTGGGATGCGCAGGAGATGAATGGCGTGACCCGCGCGCTCGAACGGGTCGTTCGCCAGCACGATCCGTTCCCTGCGATCGTCATGGACCGGCACTGGAACGTGCTGATGACCAACGATGCGGCGCCGCGTTTTTTTGGCTGCTTCATCGACATGGCCGCACGCGAAGGCCCGCGCAACCTGCTGCGCCTGATGTTCGATCCGTCCGGCATGCAGCCGTTCGTGGCCGACTGGGACAGCGTGTCGCGCAGCCTCCTGCAGCGCGTGTATCGCGAATCGGTCGGCCGCGTGGTCGACGACGACACGCAGCGGCTGCTCGACGAACTGCTCGCCAGTCCGGATGCCCCGCATGACTGGAAAACGCCGCAGGCACCGGCCGCCGCACCGTCGATGCCCGTCATTCCGGTCGGCTTCGTCCACGAAGGCGTCGTGCTGCGCTATTTCTCGCTGATCACGACCGTCGGTGCGCCGTACAGCGCCGCCGCACAGGAACTGCGCATGGAGTGCATGTTTCCCGCGGACGACGCCACCGAAACGCGTCACCGGCAGTTGCTCGACGCGCACGCGCCGACGCACTGAGCAGCGAGCCGATGCGCGATCGCGCGCCGGCTCGCCGCGATCCGTCACTCGGCCAGCACCGTCGCGACGCCGACCCGCTTCGGCACGCCGGTCACGATCGTCGCGACCGCGACGGCCAGCACCGCGGCCGCGCCCAGGAACACGCCGCCCGCGCCGTTCGCGTCGAACACGACGCCGCCTGCCGCCGCGCCCGTCGCGATCGCGAGCTGGATCGCCGCGACGATCAGCCCGCCCGCGCTCTCGGCTTCATCGGGCACGGTGCGCGTGACCCACGTCGACCACGCCACCGGCACGCCGCCGAACGCCATCCCCCACAACGCGACGAGCACCGCGTCGATCATCGGCGCGCGGCCGAGCGCGACGAGCGCGATGCCGAGCACGACCATCAGCGCCGGCATCCCGATCAGCATCGGCCGCAGCCGGTGTTCGAGCACGCGGCCCGCGAGCGACGTGCCGACGAAGTTCGCGATCCCGTAGCCGAGCAGGATCGCCGACAGCCCGTTCACGCCGACGCCGGCAACCTGTTCGAGGAACGGCCGCAGATACGTGAAGAACGCGAAATGCCCGGTGAACACGAGGATCGTCGCGAACATCCCGAGGCCGACGGTCGGCCGGCGCAGCACGTCGACGAGCGTGCGCAGCCGCGTCGTGCCGCTCGGCGGCATCGACGGCAGCGTCATGACCTGCGACGCGAACGCGACGCCGCCGAGGCCGGCCGCGATCAGGAACACGTTGCGCCAGCCGATCAGGTGCCCGAAGTAGCTGCCCATCGGCGCGGACGCGATCGTCGCGACCGCCACGCCGCTGAAGATGATCGACAGCGCGCGCGGCACCATCGCGGTCGGCACGAGCCGCATCGCGGTGGCCGTCGCCATCGTCCAGAAACCGCCGAGCGCGACGCCGAGCACGACACGCCCGATCAGCAGCGTCGCCAGGTTGGGCGCGAACGCGACCGCGAGATTCGACGCGACGAGCAGCACCGAGAACGCGAGCAGCACGCGGCGCCGGTCGATCGTGCGCGTCAGCGCCGAGATCAGGAGGCTCGTGACGAGCGCGACCGTCGCGGTGGCCGTGACGGTCTGGCCGGCCACGCCTTCGGTCACGCCGAGGCTGTCGGCCATCGGCGTGAGCAGGCTCGCGGGCAGGAATTCGGCGGTGACGAGGCCGAACACGCCGAGCGTCATCGCGAAAACGGCGCCCCAGGCCGGTTCGCGGGGAGCCGCCGTGGTGGCGGCGGAGGAGATTCCGGGATTCATGCGCGGTTCCGAGTCGTATAGGGAAAATACCGATGACGACGTATCGTAAGGAACGGCGACAGGACGGTCTATGACATACAATCCGCTCTTGTTGATCGATCGTCCGAATCTCGATATGTCCGAGCCTCTGCTTCCTCCCGTGTCCGACGTGCACGACCTCGTCAGCGAACTGCTGCTCGGCATGCGCCTGAGCGGCGTGCAGTACCGCCGGATCCAGGTACCGCGGCCGTTCGGGCTGAGCTTCGGGCACGCGCCGGGCCGCGCGCAGTTCCATTTCGTCGGGCGCGGGCCCGTGCTGCTGCGCGACGCGGCCGGCACGACGGTGCAGCTCGAGGCCGGCGACGCGATCCTGCTGCCGCACGGCCGCACGCATGCGCTGGTGTCGGATCCGGATGCGCCGTGCCGCGAGATCGGCGGGTTCGAGGTCGCGAAGATCTGCGGCACGGTTGCGTCGGTGGGTGCGACATCGTGCGCCGCGACGGAGCCGGCTGCCGGCGACGCGCTGATCTTCAGCGCATGCATGGAGCTCGATCTCGGCGGCATGCAGCCGCTCGTCGGGACGATGCCGGAGTTCATGCACGTCGGCACGCTGCTCGCGCGCTACCCGGAAATCCGTCCGATGCTTGACGCGATGGAGCGCGAATCATGCTCCGAACGCGCGGGCTTCGCGGGCATCCTCGCGCGGCTCGCGGACGTGGTCGCCGCATTCATCGTGCGCGGCTGGGTCGAGTGCGGGTGCGGCGACGCGACGGGCTGGGTGCAGGCACTGCGCGAACCGAAGCTCGGCCGCGCGATCGTCGCGCTGCATCGCGATCCGGGGCGCAACTGGAGCGTTGCGGAACTGGCCGCCGAAGCCGGCGTGTCGCGCTCGGTGTTCGCGGAACGCTTTCTCGCGGCCACCGGGATGACGCCGGTGCGCTACCTGACCGAGTTGCGGATGCGGCTCGCCGCGCAGTGGATCGCACGCGACCGCGAGACGATCGAAGCGGTCGCGTACCGGCTTGGCTACGGGTCGCTCGCCGCGTTCAGCCGCGCGTTCAAGCGCGTGGTCGGGCGGCCGCCAGGGGCGGTGCGCGCGGAAGGCGACGCGCACGCCGACGTGTAACGCATCACGCGTTACGCGTTACGCGTTACGCGGAGCGAAGCGAGCACCTGTAGAACCGCTCCGTTTTCGCCCGGTCGGTCGCCGCCCGTAACGATTCCGCTTAGTCGCCGCGTGCGTCGAGCCGATCGACCAGCGCCGTCGCGCACTGCACCGCCAGCGCTGCGCACTGCTGCGCATCCACCGGCGCGCCGTTCATCATCGCGCCCTGCACGATCCGGCCCAGCAATTCCTTCGACAGGTCGGCGATCTCGCATTCCCGCTTCGTCATGTTCCTCTCCCACGCGTCGGCCGGGTCCGGCCGCGCGTCCGATCGTGCCGGGCGCCGCATGCGCCGCGCCCGACGTTCAACGTTGCGTTGCCCGCACGACGATCTGCGCCTGCGTGTCGCGTTCGATGCGTTCGAGCGAGGTGCGCAACGCCGTAAACTCGTCCGGCGTGCAGACCTGCCGGCCGAACGCTGCCGTCATCCGGCGCGTGACCTGCACGACGTGCGCGGCCGCATCGAATACGTAATGCGACGTGAAGTCGACGAAGCGGTCGTGCACGGCCGTATCGGTCGGCAGGTCGGTCACCATGACACCCGCCGGCAACGCGATCTGGCCGGTCTCGTCGAACGTGCCGCCAAGACACGCCCACGGCTGTGTGCGCACCGGTTCGGCGAGCCAGCCCTCGACCTGCGTCGCGATGCCGCCCGTGACGCTCGACAGCGCGGGCACGGCGGTCGTGCCGTCCGGCCACACGAAGTGATCGAGCGTGCCCGCATACGTCACGTCGAACGGCCCGTCCGTCGCGCGGCGATCGCTGGTGGAGATCTGTGCGCGGCCCCGCAGCCCGCTCAGCCGCAGGCGTTCGTTCGCGAGTTGCCGGATGCGCTCGGGCGGCGCGCGGCGAAACAGCGTGCGTTCGAGCTCCGCAGTCCAGCCATCGTCCTCGACGAGCGCGTGAAACCGCGCAGCGCCCGGCTGCGCCGCATCGATCTCCACGCGCGCGGTACGGCGCTTCGGCTGCGTGGCCGGCGTGCGCGACACCACGCCGGTGTCGACGAGCAGCGCCGGCCGGTCCATCACGATCGGCGGCAGGTAGCCGAATGCGATGCCGCCCGTCGTGGTGTCCGCGTAGAGGCCGAGATCGGGCAGCCACGTGATCGCGTGATTGATCGCACCGCCGCCATAGCCGGGCACGGACGGCAGCGTGTACACGGAGCCGAGATTGATCAGCACCGGTTCGCTGCGGATGCCGACCGCCGCGAGCAACGCGCCGAACAGCGCGACGTGGTCCTTGCAGTCGCCATAGCGGTTGCGCAGGATGTCCGTCACGCGATGCGGCGCAGCGGCCGTCTCGCCGAGAAAGAGCGCGACGTAACGCACGTTCGCCTGCACCCAGTCGTACAGGATGCGCGCCTTGTCGTGCGGATCGGCGGCGTCGGCGGTGAGCGCGCGCGCCAGCTGGACGACGGCCGGATCGTTCGCGCTCGTATCGACGGCCGCGTTGCGGTAGCGCGCGGCGAACGCCGCATAGTCGGGCAGCGTGGATACCACCAGCCGGTCGCCGTAGGTCGGATAGCCGACCGAGCCGCTCTCGATCCGGTCGTACGGGCCGTGCCGGTAGGCGAACTCGTAGCGCGTGCGGCCGTTCGCCGTTACCGGCGGCAGCGCGACGTAGCCGCGCGCGTCCGCATGCAGCGGCATGTCGGCCGGCACGTCGAAGATCAGCCGCTGGTTCTCCACCGGCTCGCGCGACGGTTCGACGTAGTAGCCGAAGTAGCCGGCATTGACGGGCCTCGTGCGCGACTTGCGGAACGCGATGCGCGTGCTCGATCCGGCCTCGACGCCGGGAAACACGACGGTGCGCAGCAGCCCGTCCTGGAAGGTCGGCGCGCCGGCCGAACGCGGCTCCTGGACGTCGCGGATGCCGTCGGGCCCGACCGGATGCGCGACGCCGTCGCGATCGATCGTCTCGGCCGCGACCAGGTCGACCTTCTCCAGGTTCTTGTCGAACCACACGTAGCGCTGCGCGATCGCGTCGATCCCGTTTGCATCGTTCGCGCGCAGTGTCGAATCGTCCTCCTCGTCCAGCGCGCCGTCGTGCTGGATCACGAATACGTGGACATCGCTGACGAGCGTGACCGGCGCTTCGTCGCCCGGGTCGGCGCACGCGGGACGCGCGAGCGCGGCAGCGGCGACGGCCACCGCGAGCGCAGCGGCACATCCCGGCAGGCTACCGGTCGATCGGAACGGAAAACGCACCACGTCGTAGCTCTCTGCGCGTTCGTGTTCATGTCCGGACGCGACGGGCGCGCATCCGCGCGTGCCGCGCGCCGTCGTTCAGCCCAGTGTGGGTGACGTGCCCGCGAGCGTCAAGCCGCGACGCGGCCGGCCGTGCCGTCACGCGCCAGGCGGACGACGACACGCCGCACGCGCCACGCCGGCGGGCTGTCGCACTTTCACGAACTACGCCGCGTGCGATCGCTTTTTATATCATGTTGTGATATATAATTCAGACAGGTAAGGCGTGCGTGCGATGTCACCGAAACGAATGACGATCCGGTGAATTCGACGCGCCGACATGGGGAAGGAGACATCATGCTGATCAACAACGATTTCGAAATCGGATATCTCGTGATCGCGTTCGCGCTGCTGGGCGTGATCCTGATCGGTGCGCTGCTCACCGCGCTGCATCTCGAGCGGTGGCATCCGAAGCTGATCGGCGCCGCAATCGGCGCGCTGCTCGGGATCGCGCTGATCGAAGCGATGCCGCTGCTGACGTGAACGCGGCCCGGCGTGCGGCGCGGGGTCGAAACGAACGGCACCCCGAAGGAAATCATCATGGAACCATCGCGCTGCGTGACCTATCGTCAATATGAGATCCACGCGGGCGCCTGGGTCGACCCGGTGGCCGGCGAGGGTCTCGAACTCGGCGCGCTGTACCAGCCGCTCGCGGTCGTGTACTGGTGCGATGCCGGCGGCCGCCACGAGGCGCACCTGCTCGACCCGAAGCACCACGTGTTCCGCAACGACGCGGACGCGATCAAGGTCTCGATCGCCCTGGCCAAGCGCTTCATCGATACGAAGGTGGCCGGCACCGTCAAGCCGGCTAGCTGACGCCCGGCCACCGCGCACCTCGTCCCCCAACCTGCCGGAGGCGACATGGAAAACGGTATCGTCCAGACCCTCGTACTGCTCGCGGTTCTCGTATTCGCGGTGCTGTTCTTCGCGGCTCAACGCAGCCGCGACCGCACGCGCGACCGGCTGCTGCACCGCTCGTCGCGGCGCTCGTCACGCTCGCATACGCACCGTCACCCGTAATCGCGCCGCACAAAAAAATCGGCCGGCGGCACGGCGTCGTGCGACGCCAGACCGTCGGCCTTGCAGCGGAGGTTCAGTCTTCGGGCAGCCGGCGCGTCGCGCGCCTACACACCCCACATCACGTGCCGGCCCTGTTCGTGGGCCGCACGCATCATGTCCAGCAGCGGCCACGCGCGTTGCGCGAGCCCGCCCGCATGCGGCGACAGTTCGGTGCGCAGCGCCTGCGTCGAACGCTCGTGCGCGTTTTCCCGCACCACGTCATCCCTGATCGCCTGCTCGAGCCGCGCGATCGCACCCGGCAATTCGTCGGTGGAAATCACCCCGCGCACGTCGAGCCCCTTGCCGACGAGCCCCAGCAGGTACTGCGCCAGATCGCGCAACATCACGATGTCCGGTGCGGCGGATGACCGAAACGTAACCATCATCGTCCTTTCCCCCTTGTCGTCGCCGCGGGACCGTGCGGCGCCAGCCGCCGCCGGCCGCGGCGAGGCCTGCGGCCATCCTGCTGCGCCCGGTCGCCGCCCCGTTCTTCTGAACCGGACGTTCGCCCGGCACGATGCGCGCATCGCGCGGCCGGGTTCGTTTGCGGCGTAGAGGCCGGATGACGCGAGGGCCTGCTCTTATTTTATATCACGTTGTGATGTATTCAAGCGTACGCCCCCGGAATGGTGCGACTTGTCTTGCGACAACGCCAACGGGAGGCAGCCGCTTCGTTCGCCGCCCGGCTAGCCGACGTTCATCGGCAACAGCACCATCTGCCCCGCCGCGGCACCAGTCCGCACATTCCATGAGACGCGACCGACGGCGCGGCGTCGCTTTCAGCGCGTAAGCGACCAGCACGCTGCACCGCGCCGGGGGCAGTGCACCTGTGCCCGCCGTGCCCGCCCGTGCCGCCGGCTGGCCGCGTCGATCGGCGCCGCATCGTCACACCGGCCGCACGCACCGCGCCCGCTACTCCGGCTGCCACTGCCCGATCCCGGGCCTGCTCCCCTCGCCGCTCTCCCGCCGTTCTCCCGGCGAGCGATCACCTCGAGCGCGTCATTCGCATGGTTCGCACGGTTCGCGCCGGACGCGATGCGCTCGCGCCCGATCGTGCGTTGTTCCCCGCATTTCGACATTAGTGTGCGCGCAACAATGGCGGTGCCTCGCGGCCGGCGCCGTGCGGGGGCGGGTTTCCACGACGCCGGTCGCGACGGTCTTTGAAAAACCACATCTCACGAGGACATACCATGCAACTCCAATCTCATCCGGCGTGCCGTCCGTTTTACGAAGCAGGAGAACTCACGCAGCTGACCGCGTTCTACGAAGAAGGCCGCAACATCATGTGGATGATGCTGCGATCGGAGCCGCGGCCGTGCTTCAACCAGCAACTCGTCACCGACATCATCCATCTCGCGCGCGTCGCACGCGACTCGGGCCTGCCGTTCGACTTCTGGGTGACGGGCTCGCTCGTCCCCGAGCTGTTCAACGTCGGCGGCGACCTGAGCTTCTTCGTCGACGCGATCCGCAGCGGCCGGCGTGACCAGCTGATGGCCTACGCGCGCTCGTGCATCGACGGCGTCTACGAGATCTACACGGGCTTCGGCACCGGTGCGATCTCGATCGCGATGATCGAGGGCAGCGCGCTGGGCGGCGGCTTCGAAGCCGCCCTCGCGCACCACTACATGCTCGCGCAGAAGGGCGTGAAGCTCGGTTTTCCCGAGATCGCGTTCAACCTGTTCCCGGGCATGGGCGGCTATTCGCTGGTCGCGCGCAAGGCGGACCGCGGGCTCGCGGAATCGCTGATCTCGTCCGGCGAGGCACATGCGGCCGAGTGGTACGAGGATCGCGGGCTGATCGACCAGACGTTCGACGCGGGCGACGCGTATCTCGCGACGCGCACCTTCATCGACGTGATGAAGCCGAAGCTGAACGGCATCCGCGCGATGCTGCGCGCGCGCGAACGCGTGTTCCATCTCACGCGTTCCGAGCTGATGGACATCACCGAGCAATGGGTTCACGCGGCGTTCACGATCGAGCCGAAGGATCTCGCGTACATGGAACGTCTGGTAATGCTGCAGAACCGGCGCGTGTCGAAGCTGCGCACGGTGTGATGTGAGCGAAGCGCCGCGCATGGCGGGCGGCGCGCTCCGTCATGCGGGGAGGCTCAGGCGATCAGCCTGAGCTTCCTCGTCTCCGCGAGCCAGGCCTCGAAGGCCTGGGCCGGCATCGGCCGCGCGAAGTAGTATCCCTGCGCGTAGTCGACGTTGATCTGCTTCAGGAATTCGGCTTCCGCGTGCGTCTCGACGCCTTCGGCGACCACCGAGAAACTCAGCGCCCTCGCGAGCGACACGACCGAGCGCACCAGCGCTTGCGAGCGCGGGTTGCGGTCGATGCCCGTGATGAAGCTGCGGTCGAGCTTGATCGAATCGAGCGGCAGCCGCGACAGCTGCGACAGCGACGAATAGCCGGTGCCGAAATCGTCGAGGTGAATCTCCGCACCGAGCTGGCGGAATTGCTTCATCAGCTCGTGCGCCGCTTCTTCGTCGTCGATGAAGCTGCTTTCGGTGAGCTCGATGTCGACGAGGCTCGGCTTCAGCCCCGCGGCGTCGAGAATCGACGCGAACTGATCGACGATGTTCATGTCCTGCAACTGCCGCGCGGACACGTTCACCGCGATCCGCACGCCGAGCCCCATCGCATTCCATGCGGCGGCCTGCGCGGCAGCGGTGCGCATCACCCAGCGGCCGAGCGGTGCGATCAGCCCCGACTCCTCCGCGAAGCGGATGAATTCGATCGGCGCGACAAGCCCGCGATCGGGCGATTGCCAGCGGATCAGCGCCTCGACGCCGTGCACGTCGCCGGTCGCGATGTCGACGACGGGCTGGTAATGCAGCACGAACTGCTCTTCCTCGAGCGCCTTGCGCAGGTTCGTGTCGAGCCACATGTACTTCGCGACCTTCTGGTTCATCTCGAGCGAGAACACGCGGTACGTATGCTTGCCTTCTTCCTTCGCGACGTACATCGCGGTATCGGCGCTGCGGATCAGCGTTTCGAGCGAATCGCCATGCTGCGGATACATCGCGATGCCGATCGAGCAGCTCGTGTAGACCTCCACCAGCCCGAGGTGGATCGGCGTGCGCAGCCGCTCGAGGATGATCTGTGCGGTCGCCTCGAGCAGCGGCCGCGTGCCGTGCTCGAACAGCACCAGGAATTCGTCGCCGCCGAGCCGCGCGAGCGTCGCGCCGGACGGCAGGCAGCCGCCGATGACCGCGGACACGTCCTGCAGCAGGCGGTCGCCGGTGATGTGCCCGTAGTGATCGTTGACGCGCTTGAAGTTGTCGAGATCGAGGAACAGGATGCCGACCTGGCCGCGCAGGTCGGTGCGGTCCGCGGCCAGCGCGACGCGGATGCGCTCGCTGATCGCATGACGGTTCGGCAGGCCGGTCAGCACGTCGGTATTCGCGAGTTCGCTGAGCCGCTGCTGCGCGTTGCGCTCCTCGGTGACGTCGATGCCCGAGCAGATCAGGAACTGCTCGTCGGCGCCGCTGCCGCTCTGCACGAACTTGTTGCGGAACTGGAACAGGCGCGGGCCGTTGACCGTGTTGATGTAGCGCTCGACCGCGAACGACCGGTTGCTCGCGAAAAAGCCGGTGATGTTGGTGCGCGACTGCGCGCCCTGCTCGGGGCTCATGAACAGCTCGAACGCGCTGCGGCCGATCACGTCGACCTCGCGCTTGCCCGTCACTTCCTCGCACAGGCGGTTGAAGCGCTGCACCATGCCGTTGCGGTCGAGGATCACGACGAGCGAATTCACTTCCGACACGACCTGCTCGGCGAACGCGAGCCCGTGTGCGAGATCGCTGGCGACGGACGCGGTATCGGAATAGGCGGAGGCCGTGCCGGCCCAATTGGCGGTGTCGATCTTTCTGCCGACCAGATGGAGACTGACCGGATCGCCGAACAGCGCGAGTTCGAGCACGAGGTGCGACGTGACGCCGGTGAGCGCGCGAATCCGCGCGGCCTGCTCGCCGGTCAGCGCAACCGCGACATTGGTCAGGCCGCGAACGGCGGCCAGTTCGAGTGCATTGCTGTCGCTGCCGAGGCGCCAGCATGGGCTGCGCGTACCGAGATGCGCTTCGAGCACGGCGCTTTCGTTTTCGTCATCCATGGACACGCCCCGATCCAGAAAAAACGCACAGTGTAGACGGATGCAAGTTGACCGCCCGCGGTCGGGCGCGCAACGCGCGTACCCGGAAGAACAGTCTTGATGGCCGTGACAACGGTCCTCGTTCCGAATGTGTTTCCAACGACTAATGCGACCCGGCGTTCGCGCATGTCGCGCGTAAGGTTTTCCAAGCGAATGTGTAACCCATCTTATCAAATGACGATGAGGAATGGCACTCACATTTGGAACAGAGTGTCAAGGAATCGGAACTCGATTGGCAGGGGGGATTTTTCGTGGTTGGCGTGATGCGAGTCGGCGGGCGCCGGGCCTGAAGCGGGCCGGCGAGGTCAGCTGAGCGCCTTGCCGGACGGGCGTTTGCGGGAATCGCACTAACCTTGTAGCGATCCGCCCCCGCGGCATTCTGCCGGGGTCGGATCGCATGGCGCCGATCGCGGAATCGGGAATTTTCCATGTCCGCTTATGCGGGAATGCACGTCTTTATTCCCATACGCGTTGCAATATCGCGTCAATCGATGTGAGCGGATATATCGCCGGGTCGCACCGGCATTGCGGCGCCATGAATGGAACCGGTGCGATCGCCCCGCCGCGACGCGCGAAAACCGTCCGGCGGGCACGCCGCCGCACCGCTTCCGCGCGTTGCGCGGCGCCGCTCAGCCCGCCGCGCCGTAACCGCCGCCGCCCGGCGTCTCGACGACGAACACGTCGCCCGGCGCCATCTGCGCGCGGCCGATATGCTCGAGCGTCTCGACCGTGCCGTCCGCGCGCTCGATCGTGTTGCGACCGAGCGCGCCGGCCTCGCCGCCCGCCGCGCCGAACGGCGCATGGATCCGGTTGTTCGACAGGATCGACGCGGTCATCGGCTCGAGGAAGCGGATCCGCCGCACCGCGCCGTCGCCGCCGCGCCAGCGCCCGCCGCCGCCGGAACCCGCGCGCAGCCGATGCGAGTCGAGGCGCACCGGGTAGCGCCATTCGAGCACCTCCGGGTCGGTCAGGCGCGAGTTCGTCATGTGCGTCTGCACCGCGCCGACGCCCGCGAAGCCGTCGCCCGCGCCGCTGCCGCCGGCGATGGTCTCGTAGTACTGGACTCTCTCGTTGCCGAAAGTGAAGTTGTTCATCGTTCCCTGGCTCGATGCGACGCAGCCGAGCGCGCCGTACAGCGCGTTGGTAATTGCCGACGACGTCTCGACGTTGCCCGACACGACCGCCGCCGGATACTCGGGGTTCAGCATCGAGCGGGCGGGGACGATCACCGTCAGCGGCTTCAGGCAGCCGGCGTTCAGCGGGATGTCGTCGCCGACCAGCGTACGGAACACGTACAACACCGCGGCCATGCAGACGGCCTTCGGCGCGTTGAAGTTGTTGTCGAGCTGCGCGGACGTGCCGGTGAAGTCGATCTCCGCACGGCGCGCCGCGCGGTCCACGCGGATCGCGACGCGAATCTCGGCGCCGTTGTCGAGCGGATAGCGGTACACGCCGTCCTGCAGCGCGCCGATCACGCGCCGCACCGCTTCTTCCGCGTTGTCCTGCACGTGCCCCATGAACGCGAGCACGACGTCGCGGCCGAACTGCCCGACCATCCGCCGCAACTCGTCGACACCCTTCTGGTTCGCGGCGATCTGCGCGCGCAGATCGGCCATGTTCTGCTCGACGTTGCGCGCCGGATAACGGCCCGATGCGAGCAGCGCGCGCGTGTCGGCATCACGCAGCACGCCGGCCGACACAAGCTGCCAGTTGTCGATCAGCACGCCTTCTTCGTCGATGTGCGTCGAATCGGGCGGCATCGAGCCCGGCGTCGTGCCGCCGATGTCCGCGTGGTGGCCGCGCGAGCCGACGTAGAACAGCGGCGCATCCGAGCCGTCCGCGAACACCGGCGTGATGACGGTGACGTCCGGCAGGTGCGTGCCGCCGTGATACGGGTCGTTGAGCATGAATACGTCGCCGTCGCGCATGCGGCCGCGGTTGCGCTCGATCACCGTGCGGATGCTCTCGCCCATCGAGCCCAGGTGCACGGGCATGTGCGGCGCGTTCGCGATCAGGTTGCCGTCGCCGTCGAAGATCGCGCACGAGAAGTCGAGCCGCTCCTTGATGTTCACCGAATACGCGGTGTTCTGCAGCCGCAGCCCCATCTGCTCGGCGATCGACATGAACAGGTTGTTGAAGATCTCGAGCCGCACCGGATCGGCGTCGGTGCCAAGCGAGCGGCGCGTCGGCAGCGGCGTCGTGCGCGTCAGCACGAGGTTGCCCTGGGCCGTCATCCGCGCGCGCCAGCCGGGCTCGACGACGGTCGTGCCGTTCTTCTCGGCGACGATCGCCGGGCCGTCGATCGCGTCGCCGGCGAGCAGCGTGTCGCGCACGTACAGCGCCGCGTCGTGCCATTGGCCGCCGGAATGGAAACGCACGGTGCTGTGGGCCCGCGGCGCCGCGCCGTCGTCGCGCGGCACGAGCGGCGCGATTTCGACCGGCGCATCGGAGCGGCCGATCGCCTCGACCGACGCCAGCTCGGCGACCAGCGGCGTGCCGGGCATCAGGAACGCGTAGCGCTGCCGGTAAGCGGCTTCGAACGCCTGCTGCATCGCGACGACACTGCCGGCCGGCACGTCGAGCGCGGAATCGGTGCCCTGGTAGCGCAGGTGCACGCGCCGCTCGGTCGCGATGCGTTCCGGCGGCACGCCCTGTTCGAGCAGCGCGCCGACCGCGTCGTCGGCCAGCCGGTCGAGCGTCGCGTTCAGCGCGGGCAACGACGCGTCGGACAGCACGGCCTCCACCGCGCGCTCACGCATCGCGGTCTGGTCGGCCAGGCCCATCCCGTAGGCGGACAGCACGCCCGCGAGCGGATGCGCGAACACCTGTGTCATCCCGAGCGCGTCGGCCACGCCGCATGCGTGCTGGCCGCCCGCGCCGCCGAAGGTCGTCAGCACGTAGCGCGACACGTCGTGGCCGCGCTGCACCGAGATCTTCTTGATCGCGTTCGCCATGCTGCCGATCGCGATCTCCAGGAACCCTTCGGCCAGCGCCTCGGGCGTGTCGCGCCGCCCGGTTGCCGCATGGATCTCGTCGGCAAGCGCCGCGAATTTCGCGGCCACGCCGTCGCGGTCGAGCGGTTCGTCCGCATGCGGGCCGAACACGCGCGGAAAGTGATCGGGCTGGATCTTGCCGAGCATCACGTTGCAGTCGGTCACGGTCAGCGGGCCGCCGCGCCGGTACGCGGCCGGCCCCGGGTTCGCGCCGGCCGATTCGGGCCCGACACGCAGCCGCGCGCCGTCGAAGCCGAGCACCGAGCCGCCGCCGGCAGCAACCGTGTGGATGCTCATCATCGGCGCGCGCATCCGCACGCCGGCCACCTGCGTCTCGAACACGCGCTCGAATTCGCCGTTGTAGTGCGACACGTCGGTCGACGTGCCGCCCATGTCGAAGCCGATCACGCTGTCGAAGCCGGCTGCGCGCGCGGCGCGCACCATCCCGACGATGCCGCCGGCCGGGCCGGACAGGATCGCGTCCTTGCCCTGGAACGCATCGGCGCGCGTCAGGCCGCCGCTGCTCTGCATGAACTGCAGGTTCACGCCGGGCATCTCGCGCGCGACCTGCTCGACGTAGCGGCGCAGGATCGGCGACAGGTAGGCGTCGACCACGGTCGTATCGCCGCGCGACACCATCTTCATCAACGGCGACACCTCGTGCGACACGGACACCTGCGTGAAGCCGATCCGGCGCGCGAGGTCCGCCAGCGCACGCTCGTGCGCCGTGTAGCGATAGCCGTGGATCAGCACGATGGCCAACGCCTGCACGCCGGTGTCGAACACGCGGCGCAATGCCGTTTCCGCGCGTTGCAGGTCGAGCGGCACGACGACGTCGCCGTGCGCGCCGATCCGCTCGTCGATCTCGACGACGGTCTCGTACAGCGCATCGGGCAGCACGATGTCGAGATCGAACAGGCGCGGCCGGTTCTGGTACGCGATGCGCAGCACGTCGCGAAAACCGCGCGTCGTCGCGAGCGCGGTGCGCTCGCCCTTGCGCTCGAGCAGCGCGTTGGTCGCGACCGTCGTGCCCATCTTCACCATGTCGACGCGTTCGGGCGTGATCGGCTCGCCGTCGGCCAGGCCGAGCAGGTGGCGGATCCCGGCGACGGCTGCGTCGCGATACTGCTCGGGGTTCTCCGACAGCAGCTTGTGCGTGACGAGCGCGCCATCGGGCCGGCGCGCGACGATGTCGGTGAAGGTGCCGCCGCGGTCGATCCAGAATTGCCAGCGCGCGGCGTCGGAGGAAACGGGGAAAGTGTGTCGGTCAGTCATGGCGATGAACTCGATGCGTCGTTGAAGCGAAGATGAAACGAAGGACGAGCGCCGCCGCACGGCGCGCGTCGCGCGCCGCGTGAGGGCTTCGATCAAAAGGGAGAGGTCAGGCGGCGGGCGGGTGCCCGCTTACGCGGCGTCGAGTTCGCGGCCGCGCGTCTCGGGCAGCGTCAGCGCGGCGACGATCATCACGCCGTAGGCGGCGACCGCGAAGATCCCGATGCTCGCGCCGAGCCCGTAGTGCTTCGACAGCGCGCCGATCAGGAACGGAAACAGGGCGCCGACCGCGCGGCCCACGTTGTAGCAGAAGCCCTGCCCCGAGCCGCGCACTCGCGTCGGGAACAGCTCGGTGAGGAACGCGCCCATCCCGGAGAAGATGCCCGATGCGAAGAACCCGAGCGGAAAGCCGAGCCACAGCATCGACGCGTTCGTGAGGTTCAGCGCCGGCGACGTATAGGCGAACGCGATCACCATCGAGCCGAGCGCGAACAGGATGAAGTTCGGCTTGCGGCCAAGGCGGTCGGTCAAGTACGCGCTCGTCAGGTAGCCAACCCACGAGCCGACGATGATCGTCGCGAGGTAGCCGCCCGTGCCCATCACGGTCAGGTGCCGCTCGGTCTTGAGGAACGTCGGCAGCCAGGTCGTGATTGCGTAGTAGCCGCCCTGCGCACCGGTCGTCAGCAGCGCCGCGCGCAGCGTCGTCGACAGCAGCTTCGGCGCGAAGATTTCGGTGAAGCGCGGCGCGTCGGCCACGTTGGCCTGCGTGGCCTTCTCCTTCTCGTAGACGTCAGGTTCCTTCACGTAGCGGCGGATCACGACCACCAGCAGCGCCGGCGCGAGGCCGACGAGAAACAGCGCGCGCCATGCCTGTTCGGCCGGCAGCACCGAGAACAGCAGGGCATACAGCAGCGCCGACAGCCCCCAGCCGATCGCCCAGCCCGACTGCACGAGGCCGACCGCCTTGCCGCGATCGCGTGCGCGGATCACCTCGCCGATCAGCACCGCGCCGGCCGTCCATTCACCGCCGAAGCCGAAGCCCATCAGCGCGCGCGCCGCGAGCAGCTGGTGGTAGCTCTGCGCGAGCCCGCACAATGCGGTGAACACCGCGAACCACAGCACGGTCAGCTGCAGCGTGCGCACGCGCCCGATCCGGTCGGACAGGATGCCCGCGATCCAGCCGCCAAGCGCCGACGCGAGCAGCGTCATCGTGCCGATAAAGCCGGCGTCCGCGAGCGAGATGCCCCAGGTCGCGACGAGCGTCGGGATCACGAACGACAGCATCTGCGTGTCCATCCCGTCGAGCATGTAGCCGACCTTGCAGCTCCAGAACGCGCGGCGTTCGCGCGGCTGCGCGTCCGCATACCACCCGAACAGGCCGCTGCGTGCGGGGCCCGCGGGATCGGCGGCGGGCGCCGCGAGAGTCTTGCTTTCCATGGTGAAGCTCCTGTCGAAATGTTCGGTCGAAACCGTGTTCGTCGTACCTGCGGTGCGGGTCGTGCGTGTCGTCCGTGTCGTGCGTGTCGTGCGTGTCGTGCGTGTCGAGCGTGCGTCGCGATCATTACGCCGCGGCTGCGCGCCGCCCTCCGGCCGGGCGGATCCTCTGCGGCGCGGCGTACCGCCGCGTCGGGGCCGGACCGGCGGCCGTGCAGGCCGCCGGCATCGGTCGGGTCAGAACACGGCCAGCGACGCGTTCGTGATGTCGGTCATCAGCATGTAGCCGGGCGTATGCGCGATCGCGAGCGGCAGCTTCGCTTCCATCAGCGCGGTTTGCGGCGTCACGCCGCACGCCCAGAACACCGGCAGCTCGCCGTCACGCACGGTCACCGCGTCGCCGAAATCGGGCGCGCCGAGATCGGCGATGCCCAGTGCTTCAGGATGGCCGATATGGACCGGCGCGCCGTGCACGCCCGGGAACCGGCTCGTGATCTGCACCGCGCGGATCGCGTCGGCGCCGCGCAGCGGCCGCATCGACACGACCAGCTGGCCGCCGAAAATCCCCGCGCGGCGGTTCGGAATCGACGTGCGGTACATCGGCACGTTGCGCCCCTCCTCGATGTGGCGCAACCCGATTCCTTCACGTGCCAGCATGTCCTCGAACGAGAACGAGCAGCCGATCGCGAACACCACGAAATCGTCGCGCCACAGCGCCTCGAGCGATTCGACCCGCTCGGTCAGGTGGCCGTCGCGGTATACGTTGTAGCTCGGCACGTCGGTACGGATGTCGAGATCCTCGCCGAGCACGTCGAGCCGGAACGCGCCCGGTTCGCCGACGCCCAGCAGCGGGCACGCCTTCGGGTTCGCCTGGCAGAAGCGCAGGAAATCGTGCGCGTACGCGTTCGGCAGGATCGCGAGATTCGCTTGCGCGAACGGGCCGCACTGGCCGGCCGTCGGGCTGCGGAACGTGCCGTTGCGTACGGACTGGCGGAATTCGGAAGGCGTCATGATGTTCGATGGCAGATCGGGATGTCGTCGGGATGACGGGGTTGCGTCAGCGGATACGGCGAAGAATAGAAAAGAAAAAATTTTGTCGCCAACGAGTTTTTTTGCGTCTGGTGTATAGAATTTCTTAACGGATCTCGGGGTTTTCCCCGGTCCCGTTCACTTTTCTTCACCGGCAAGCTGCGCGTCCAACGTCCGTCCGATCGCCATGAACACGCGTTTTCTCGAAACCTTCGTCACGCTCGCGAAGCTGCGCAACTTCCGCACGACGGCCGCCGCGCTGCACGCGACGCCGGCCGCGATCTCGCAGCGCCTGAAGGCGCTCGAAGATGAATTGCAGACCGTGCTGGTCGATCGCGACAGCCGCGAGTTCCGGCTCACGCCGAACGGCGAGTACCTGCTCGGCTATGCGAAGGCCGTCGTCGAGGCGACGCACGAGTTGCAGGCCGCCGCGGCCGGCGAAAGCGCGCTGCGCGGCAAGCTGCGGCTCGGCGTGATCGAGACGGTCGTGCACAGCTGGCTGCCGCATTACCTGCGCCGCCTCGCCGCCGACTATCCGCAACTGGAGATCGACCTGACCGTCGACGTAAGCGTCGTGCTGCAGCGCCGGCTGATGGCCGGCGAGCTCGACCTGATCATTCGGGTGGAAGGCAGCGACGAAGCGTCGGTCGTCTGCGACGCGCTCGCGAACTATCCGGTGCGCTGGATCGCGCGCGCCGGGCTGCTGCCGACCACGCGCACGGGCCTCGCGCGGCAGGTGCTGCGCCAGCCGATCCTGACCTACGGGCGCGGTACCGCGCCGCACCGTGCGCTCGAGGACATCGTGCGCACGCTCGCGCACGCGCACGGCGTGCCGCTGTCGGAAACGCGCATCACCGGCTCGCCGTCGATCTCGGTGATCGTGCAGCTCGTGCGCGACGGCTTCGGCGTCGCTGCGATTCCGGTGTTGTTCGTCGATGCGCTGATCGCGAGCGGCGAGGTCGTCGAGCTGCCGCTGCAGCCGTCGCCGCCGTCGATCGTCGTGTCGATGTCGCGCCGGGCCGACGCGCCGAAGTTCGTGCACGGCGCGTCGATCGCCGCGCGCGTCGCGTGTCACGAGTATTGCGAGAAGAGCAACCGGCTGCTGGTCGAGGCACTTTGATGCGGTACGCGGCTGCCGGGCAGTTCACCCACGGCGCGTGAAGCGCCGATTCGGCGATCGTCTTACGCGTGCAGCCCCGCATGCGGCTGACCGAGCTTGCCGTCGCCATACTCGCGCAGCACCTGCGAGATCACCACGCGATAACCGTCCAGCCAGCGCGCCTGCTTCGCCTTCGCTTCCAGATGCGCGGGATGCTGGATCAACTGCTGCAGCGCCGCCTCCGATTCCCAGTAGTAGACGTTCTGGATCAGCCCGGCCTCGGCGTTCTCCCACGTCTCCTCACCGAGGTAGCCGGGCGTCGCGCGCGCCATGTCGGCGATCTGCCGGTCGAGGCGGTGGAATTCGTCGTCGTATTGCCCGGCGCGAAAAATGAAGGTCGATGCGTACATGCGCGCTCCGTCGGAGACGAATGAAAGAGCGCCAAGTGTAAGGCACGCGTGGCGGGTCGCTGTCGTCACGCGGTGCTCTCGACGGGGTCGGGTCGATCGGCGAGCCACGCGTCGATGGATGGGGCGTCGGCCTGCGTGTTTGTCGCAGTTGCCATGGTTGCCGGCATCGCGGCAAGCGCGTGTCGCGCGCGTTCGAGTGCCTCCGCGAAACCGCGCAACTCGCGTGTCGCCGGCCGGTCGTCGAGACGCCGGCGCGCGAGTGCCGCTTCGATGCGTGCGTCGATCAACGCGCGCTGCGCGTCGATGAAGTCGACGCACAGCATGCGGCACCGAGCGGAGATCGACGCGACCGCAAATAACACCGGCACGATCGACATCGTCAGGTAGCCGCCGGGCGCAAGTCGCGCCAATGCGGCGCGTACGTGCGGGCCGCCGTCGATCAGCGATGCGAACACCGCATCGCGCCACACCGCGCGCTCGAACACGAGCGCCTCGCGAAACGTGTCGAGCGCCGCGCGGTCGGCGACCTGCCCTGCCGTGACCAGCGGTATCGCCGGCGTCGTCTCGACCGAAGCCGTAACGTCGTCCGCGCCGACGATGCAATTCGCACCCAGCCACGCCGTCTCCGCGCGCCGCCCGGCGAGTACACGAGATTGCAACCGGTCCGGCAGCATCGGATCGAGCGGCACCGCGCCGCAGATCGACGGCTTGTCCGCATGCACGCCGCAACGGCCGTCGTCCGCCAACGCCGCGCACCGGCCCAGCGACGGATAGTCGTAGCCTTGCAGCGTCAGTGCGAGCCATTCGTCATTCACGACGCTGCGATGGAACAGTCGGTCGGCCAGCGCATCGGCGGCCGCGACGTCGTTCGCGTCGAGCGCCTGCTCGTGTCCGGCCATGCGCGTTCGTTCACCGATGCGCCGCTTCGGCACGCGATGGATCGTCAGCGCGCCGACGAAGCGGTTCCGATGCCGGAACAGTTCGCGCAACGACAGCGTCGGCGCGCTGTTACAGCAGCGGCCGCATGCATTGCACGCGAGGCGGTAGTCGTCTACCACGGCCGTCGCACCGAGTCCTGGTAGCGCGTCAGGATGAAATGCGCGACGTCGTCCGAGTGATATGCGGCGACGAGTTGCGCGACCCACGGCTTCGCACGGTCGGCGTCGCGCACGGTCAGCACGCTCGCATACGGCGAGCGTGCGTCCTCGAGATTGATGCTGTCGCGCGCCGGTTGAAGGCCCATGCGCGTGGCGTCGTCACTGTCGATCGCGACGAACGCGGTCGAGTCGAGCGCCGCACGAAGCCGGTCGCGGCGCAGCGCAACGAATTTCAGCGCGAGCCGGTTGCCGGTCACGTCGTGCAGCGTCGCATGCAGGCCGGCCTGTTCGCGCAGCGTCACCAGCGTGTCGTTCTGCAGCAGCACGAGCGCGCGCGCCATCCCGCGCGGATCGGACGGGATCGCGACCGTCGCGCCGGGCTGCAGTTCGTTCAGGTTCTTCAGCTTGCGCGAATAAAGCGCCATCGGCAGCGTGACGGTCGGCGCGACGGCGCTCAGCGCATAGCCTTTCGCCGCGCGCGTGGCGCTCAGGCGCTGGGCATCCTCGAAGCTCGCCGCGTCGATGCTGCCATCGGCGAGCGCGGTATCGATGCGCGATGCGTCGTCGAATTCGACGACGTCGACAGCCAGCCCGCGCGCGGCAGCGACGCGTTTCACCTCGTCGAGGATTGCCGCATGCACGCCGCGCGTCACGCCGACGCGCACCGCCGGCGCGGCGGGCGCAGCTGGCGCGGCGAATTCCGCGGCCGCGGCCCACGCCGGATGCATGACGCCGCACGCAATGATCAACCCTGCGGCAACGATCCGCCCCGCGCGCTTCATGACGCATCCCTCAGAATCGTGCGAAACCCGATATGCGACGCGCCGAGATCGGCTTCCTGCTGTTCGCGCGACGACGCGCGATAGCGTACGCAGTAATCGCGCGAGCACAGGAACGAGCCGCCCTTGATCACCATTGGCGTGTCGTGCCGGCGCGTCGGCGGTGCGACGGCCGCCGTATCGCCGTTCGTATGCGACTGGTGCGGCCCCGTGTAGGCATCCTTCGTCCATTCCCATGCGTTGCCGATCATGTCGTAGAGGCGAAAGCCGTTCGCCGCGTAGCAGCCGACCGGCGCCAGTCCCGCATGGCCGTCCTCGGCCGTGTCGAGCACCGGAAACGCGCCCTGCCAGTAGTTCGCGGCCGGCTTGCCGTTCGCGTCGCGCGGCGCCGCATCGAGCGACGCGTCGTCGCGGCCGGCCTTGCCCGCGTATTCCCATTCGGCTTCGGTCGGCAGGTCGCGGCCGAGCCAGTGGGCGTATGCGAGCGCATCGCGCTGCGTGACGAGCGTCACGGGCAGGTTGCCGAGCCCGTCGACGTTGCTGCCGGGGCCGCGCGGCGTGCGCCAGGACGCGCCTTTCACCCACGTCCACCATGCAAGGTCGCGTGCATTCAGCTCGTCGCGCGTCGGCACATGAAACACCGCCGCGCCGCCCTGCTGCTCGGCCTCGGTCACATAGCCGGTCGCCTGCACGAACGCGGCGAACTGCGCGATCGTCACGTCGGTCTGGTCGATCCAGAAGCCGCCGACGCGCGTCTTGCCGTCGCCGACCGGACGCTCGTCCGCATAGCCGCGCGTGCTGCCGAACACGAATGCGCCGCCGCTCAGGTGCACCATCCCGGCCTTCGGGTCGTCGCGCCACTGCGCGGGCAGGCCCGAGTAGCGCTCGCACTGCCGCTCCGTGCCGAGCGGCGCGAGCGTGCGGCCGCGATTCGCGTCGTCGAAGGCCCCGGCGGGCGACGCCGACGGGCTCGCATAGCCGGCGGCAAACGCGGCGGCGAACAGCGTGGCCGCGAGCGCCGCGCCGAGCGTCCAGAAGCGGAACCGCATCGTGCCGTCCTCAGTAGTAGCCGCGCGGACGCAGCGGTTCCACGCCGCCGACGTTGCTCATGTAGGCCTTCCACTGGTCGACCAACGTGCTGATCACCGACGGGTTCTGCGCGGACACGTCGGTCGTCTCGCCGCGATCCGCCGCGAGGTCGTACAGTTGCCAGTGGCCATCGAGCGGCCCGAGCGGCGGCTCGGTCCACAACGCCTTCCAACGACCGTCGGCGCTGCGCAGGTACGCGCGGCCATACGCTTCGTCACCGAACGGCGCCGTATGCACTTCGCCCGTCGCCGAGCCGGTGAGCACCGGCAGCAGCGACTGGCCCGTCACCGGATATACGTAGCGGTTGTTGTAGACGACCTTGCCCTTGTTCTGGTCGACACCCGTCAGCGTGTTCACGAGCGGCGGCGCCGGCTGCGACGGCGGCGTGACGCCCGCAACCGCGAGGAAGGTCGCCGTGTTGTCCGTCACGTGCGTGAACGCGCGCAGCGTCGGCAACTGCTGCGTCTGGCCGGCCAACCGAACGATCGTCGGCGTCGACACGCCGCCTTCGGCCGAATAGCCCTTCGTGAGCCGGAACGGCGTCGCGCTCACCTCGGCCCAGCGCAGCCCGTATTGCAGCCGCTGCGCGTTCTGCTTGCCGTTGTCGGTGCCGAGCGCGGAATAGATCGGCTCCTGTGCGTTCGCGGTGTCGGTCGCCGTCGGATTCGCGCCCGAGTCGATCGGCCAGCCTTCCGCGCCGTTGTCCGACTGGAACATGATGAACGTGTTGTCGTATTCGCCGATGTCCTTCAGGTGCTGGATCAGCAGGCCGATGTTGTAGTCGAGGTTCTCGACCATCCCCGCATAGATCTCCATGTAGCGCGCCTGTGCCTTGCGCTCGGCCGGGCTCAGGCTCGCCCATAGCTTGTCGACCTTGCCGGCGCCGTAGTCGCTGTAGCCGTCGGCGGCCGAATGCACGGCACTGACGTACTTCGCGCTCGCGGTGCCGTCATTCGCCATCGCCGGCGACGCCGTCGTCGTTTCGGGCAGGCCGTCGAACGGCTTGAAATCGGCGGGAATCAGGCCGAGCGCCTTCTGCCGCGCGATCCGTGCGTTGCGGATCGCGTCGTAGCCGGCGTCGTACACGCCCGCGTATTTATGCAGCCACGGGTCCGGCACCTGCAGCGGCCAGTGCGGCGACGTGTATGCCGCGTAGGCAAAGAACGGTTTGCCATCCTGCTTGTTCGAATCGATGTACGAGATCAGCTTCTGCGTGTAGAAATCCGTCGAATAGAACACGGCCGGGTTGCCGCCCGTACCGCCCGGCTGTCCGGGCTGGCCTGGCTGCACGTAGCGACCGTCTTCCGTGTAGTTCGACGAGCCGGCCGGCTCGTGCGCGAAGTGGTTCGTCGCCGCGCCGCCGAGCAGCACGTAGCTGTGCTCGAAGCCCCATTGATCCGGCGTCTGCCCGCTGCCCGTCGTGCTGCCGACGATCCCCGAGCCGATGTGCCACTTGCCCGCGATGTACGTGTGATAGCCGGCGTCCTTCAGAAGTTGTGCGAACGACAGCGCGCGGTCGTTCAGATAGCCCTCGTAGCCCGGCAGCCCGCGCCGCTCGTCGGTCGGCACCCCCATCGTGCCCTCGCCGACCAGGTGATGATCGGTGCCGGAAATCAGCATCGCGCGGGTGATCGCGCACACGGTGCCGGTGTGGTGGTTCGACAGGATGCGGCCCGATGCGACGAGCGCGTCGAGGTTCGGCGTGTGGATCTCGCCACCGAACGCATGGATATCGGAGTAGCCGAGATCGTCGGCCATGATGTACAGGATGTTCGGATGCCTGACTTCGGGCGTCGTACCGGCCTGCGGCGGCGGATCGCTGTCAACGCCGCCGCACGATGCCAGCGACATCGCACCGGCGATCGCGGCGCACACTACACGGAAACGGAAGGCAAGCAACGGCGAAGCGGACTTTTTCATTGTTGTGGATCGCTCGATCTACGGGATCGACGATCTTAGCGGCGCCCGCGCGGCGCCCAAAGTCGGATTCGTCACATGCTAACGGGGTGCGGGAATATGCGCGCGGGCTCGATGGCGTCCCTCTGCATCGGGCCGCCCCAATTTCGAGATGAATGACGGAAGCCGCGACGCATAATCCCGTCGCACGCCGCGACGAAAGCGAGCAACCGTATCGCGCTCGAACCGCACCTCGCATGATGCGCGTCGCAAACACGGCGAGCGGAAGCATCCCGATCACCCAATGCCCTCTGGAGACCCGATGTCAAAAATCACCGACGTACTGAAAGTGCTATCGACCTGCGAACCCTACCGCCCCGCAAAAGGCCTGTCGATGGAGCGGGCACGCAAAGCGGCGCGACTTCTGCTCGCGGGAGGCGGCGTCTGCTTCGTGCTGCTCGGCGCATTGGCGCTCTGGCACAAGGCGGCCCCGGCACCGTGGCAGCAGCACGTCGCCATCGTGTTCTACGTACTGACGGTCTTGTTCAGCCTGCTCTCCCTCACCGTCGAACCCGTCGCCGGCATCGTCCAGATGTTTCGCTGGAAATCGGAAACGCTGAACACCATCACGCGCGAGGTGGAGACCGACGAGAAGCATGCACTGCTGCTGGCCGGCTACGACGACAGCACGCTCGAGTATGCGCGGCACGTCCTGCAACTCAAGGTGAAGCGCCTCGACGCGCGCGCCGTGTCGTTCTTCGGCGGCGGAACGGCCGCCTATGCGCTGCTTGCCGTGACGCTCTCGAACATCAAGGACGCCGGTGGCTTGCCGTGGTTGCAGAGTACGCTGACAAGCGGATTCGTTTCCGGAAATTTCCTGAATACCGCCATCGTATGGGGCATTGCATTGGTCTTCGGGCTGTCCGTCGGCTCGATGGCGTTGAAGGTGGTCCAGTCGCGCTACGTCTATCAGGTTGAACTCATCGAGCTCGTGCTGCTGCATCGAACGATGGCGAAGGCGGCCAAGCATGCTTGACCTAGTCGGCACGGCGAGCCGTGCGCAACCGCGCAGCTGGCGTGCTCATCCGGCACGCCGCGCGGCCAGCGGCATCGCCCGCCGCGAGGCAATCCGCAACCCGAGGACGCCGCCGACGAGCAGCGCCACGGCGACCAGCAGCAGCGCGAGATCGTACGAATGCGTCACGTCCTTGATGTGTCCCATCACCGGCGGCAGCGCCAGCCCCGCGATGTTCGCGACCGCGTTGATCAGCGCGATCGACGCGGCGGCCGTGAGGCCCGACACGTATTCGGTCGTCACGGCCCAGAACACCGGCGTCGCGGCCCAGTTGAACCCGACCGCGAACACGAGCAATGCGTATGCAACGGGCAGCGCGGGCGTATAGATCGCACCGGTCAGCAACGCGCCGGCCAGCAGCATCGGCACGCCGAGATGCAGCGCGCGTTCGCCGCCGAGGTCCGAATGCCGGCCATTCAGATACATCGCGATGCACGCGATCAGGAACGGCAGTGCGGACAGGCTGCCGACCGCGAAGCTCGATTGCCCCGACAGGCTCTTCACCAGCAGCGGCAGAAACAGCGTGAGGCCTATCGTGCCGAAGGCCTGCAACAGCCCCGCCTCGTTCCCCATCCATAGCGCATTCGCGCAAATGCTTTTCCGAATCCGTTATTGGATCGCGTCGCCGCGCGTTTTTATACTCGTCAGCACTCTCTGATGAAGCGTGCCAGCCAATTTCGACGCAACAGAACAGGACGGAAAGATGAGCCTACGCCCCTTGCACGACCGGGTCATCGTGAAGCGACTCGACCAGGAAACCACCACCGCCTCGGGCATCGTGATCCCCGACAGCGCCGCTGAAAAACCCGACCAGGGCGAAGTGATCGCCGTCGGCCCCGGCCGCAAGGACGCGGACGGCCAGCGCATCGTGCCCGACCTGCGGGTCGGCGAACGCGTGTTGTTCGGCAAGTATGCAGGCCAGGCCGTCAAGGTGGACGGCAACGAATTCCTCGTGCTGCGTGAGGAAGACATCGTCGCGGTCGTCAATCAATAACGGAGTGCAATCATGGCAGCGAAGGAAATCATTTTCAGCGACGTCGCGCGTGCGAAGCTGACCGAAGGCGTCAACATTCTCGCGAACGCGGTGAAGGTCACGCTCGGGCCGAAGGGCCGCAACGTCGTGCTCGAACGCAGCTTCGGCGCGCCCGTCGTCACGAAGGACGGCGTGTCGGTCGCGAAGGAAATCGAACTCGCGGACAAGCTGCAGAACGTCGGCGCGCAGCTCGTGAAGGAAGTCGCATCGCGCACCAGCGACGCCGCCGGCGACGGCACGACGACAGCCACCGTGCTCGCTCAGGCGATCGTGCGCGAAGGCCAGAAATACGTCGCGGCCGGGCTCAATCCGCTCGACCTGAAGCGCGGGATCGACAAGGCCGTCGCGTCGGCCGTCGACGCGCTGAAGAAGATCAGCAAGCCGACCACCACCAGCAAGGAAATCGCACAGGTCGCGACGATCTCGGCGAACGGCGAAGAGTCGATCGGCCAGCGCATCGCCGAGGCGATCGACCGCGTCGGCAAGGAAGGCGTGATCACCGTCGAGGACGGTAAGTCGCTCGCCGACGAGCTCGACGTCGTCGAAGGGCTGCAGTTCGATCGCGGCTACCTGTCGCCGTATTTCATCAACAACGCGGACAAGCAGATCGCCGAGATTGAGAACCCGTACATCCTGCTGCACGACAAGAAGATCTCGAACATCCGCGACCTGCTGCCGGTGCTCGAACAGGTCGCGAAGTCGGGCCGGCCGCTCCTGATCATCGCGGAGGACGTCGAAGGCGAAGCACTTGCGACGCTGGTCGTGAACAACATTCGCGGCATCCTGAAGACGGTCGCGGTGAAGGCGCCGGGCTTCGGCGATCGCCGCAAGGCGCTGCTCGAGGACATCGCGATCCTGACCGGCGGGCAGGTCGTCGCCGAGGAAACAGGCCTCACGCTCGAGAAGGCAACGCTCGCCGAACTCGGCCAGGCGAAGCGCATCGAGGTCGGCAAGGAAAACACGACTGTGATCGACGGCGCGGGCGACGCGAAGAACATCGAGGCGCGCGTGAAGCAGATCCGCGTGCAGATCGAAGAAGCCACCTCCGACTACGATCGCGAAAAGCTGCAGGAGCGCGTGGCCAAGCTTGCGGGCGGCGTCGCGGTGATCAAGGTCGGCGGCGCGACCGAAATCGAAGTGAAGGAGAAGAAGGACCGCGTCGACGACGCGCTGCACGCGACGCGCGCGGCTGTCGAGGAAGGCATCGTGCCTGGCGGCGGCGTCGCGTTGATCCGCGTGCGGCAGGCGATCCGCGAACTGAAGGGCGCAAACGCCGACCAGGACGCGGGCATCAAGATCGTGCTGCGCGCACTCGAGGAACCGCTGCGCCAGATCGTCACCAATGCGGGCGAGGAAGCGAGCGTGGTCGTCGCGAAGGTCGCGGAAGGCGTGGGCAACTTCGGCTACAACGCGCAGACCGGTGAATACGGCGACCTCGTCGAATCGGGCGTGCTCGATCCGACCAAGGTCACGCGCACCGCGCTGCAGAACGCGGCGTCGGTCGCGGGGCTATTGCTGACGACCGATGCGACCGTGTTCGAAGCGCCGAAGGATGCGGCGCCAGCCACGGTGCAGGGCGGCCCGGGTGCAGGCGGGCCAGGGTTCGATTTCTGACGCCAGTCAATGTGGCCCGCCCGAGCCGGGCGACCGCATGCTGTACCCACGACGCGTGGCGGCACCAGTCGCCACGCGTTTTTTGTTCGCGACCGCCAAGCGCGCCGCCATCAGAACATCTGGCGCAGGCCGATCGCGGCCCCGACGTTGTTGGTCCGGCCGATCTGGTCGACCTTGCCCGTGAGCGGGTTGGTGGCACCCGGATAGTCGGCGGCGAACGCCCCGTTGCCGCGTGCGAAATCCACCGTGCCATATACCTCGGTATGCTTCGACAGCGCGTATTCGGCCAGTACGGTCGCCGAGTAGTTGATCCCGGAGCCGAGCGTGCCATCGAGCCGCTGCGCGTTGCGCGCGTGGCCGTAATAGCCGGCCACCGTGATCAGCAACGGCGTGGTGGCCTGCCAGTTCGCACCGACGTAGAACGTATCGTCGATGCGATTCGGGCTGCCGCCGACCAGCGTCGGCGCGCCGGCCTGCTGCATGTTGAAATCCGTCGTGCCCGTCTTGTCCTGGCCGTGCAGCCAGCCGGCGAGCAGGCGGACGGACGGCGTGACCCGATATGCCCCGCTTACATGCAGGAAGCTCACCTTCGCGCCGTTGACCGCACTGCCGTTCACGGACGACACCGAGGTCTGCTGGAAGCCTGCGTTGATCGATGCGGGCCCTCGCGCGTAGGTCAGCTCCACGCCGTACGTACTGTCGAGGCCCATCGCACCGGCATGATTGCCGAACCCGTAGATCGCATCGACGCTGAACCCGTTGTACGAGAAGTTGTACTTCACGGAGTTCGGCACCGTCAGGTAGTTGCCGATGCCGTTGTACGCCCAGCTATCCTGCCAGTAGTCGCCGACGGTCATCGGATCGAACACGTCGCCCATCGTGTCGTACAGCGGCGCGTACTGGTTGCCGAACGTCAGCGTGCCGTACCGGTTGCTCGACAGGCCAACGTATGCCTGCCGGCTGAACAGCGTGTTCGCGACGTGCAGCTTGCCGTCGCCGAGCTCGAAACCGTTTTCGAGACGGAAGATCGCCGACAGCCCCCCGCCGAGATCCTCGCTGCCGCGCAAGCCCCAGCGGCTGTGCGTTTCCGGTCCGACCGTCATCCCGATCAGATCCTTGCCGTCGGGACCGGCGTTCGTCTGATAACGGATCGCCGTATCGACGAGGCCGTACAGCGTAACGGAGCTCTGCGCGAACGCGGACGATGCTGCAACGGCGAGAACGGCGCCGATACCACCGGTGACGACGATACGTGTCATGAAAGGCCTCCCTGAGCGATTGATTTTGTAAGCAGTCCGACAGCATTCGCTGGCGGATGCCGTTACTGCGACCGGGAGAATAATCGGCCATATTCGCGGCACCTATTGCCGCTTCTGGATTGGACCTTTCCAGCATCGTCAACAATCGCGGTCGCGGCCGTGCTGCGGCCGCGCATCGCGCTCGGGTAAGATGAAAGCCCTCCCGCTTCGCCGCCCGCCGCCATGTCGACCACCATCAACACGTTGCTGCCCCTCGCCGGCGTCCTGCTGCTCAGCGTGGCCAGCCCGGGCCCGAACTTCGTGATCGTCACGTCGACCGCGGTCGCGCAGCGCCGCGCCGGCGTGATGACCGGGCTCGGCCTCGCCGCCGCATCGGGCACCTGGGCCGCGATCGCGATTGCCGGACTGAGCCTGCTCGTGACCCACGTCGCCTGGGTACACACCGCACTGCGGCTGGCGGGCGCCACCTACCTGATCTGGCTCGGCCTGAAAATGCTGCTGACCGCGCGCAAGCCGCTGAGCGTTTCCGCGCCGGCCGCGTCCTGCGGCTGGCACGCCGCGAAGAAAGGCTATGTGGTCAGCATGACGAACCCGAAAGCCGTCGCGTTCTACGGCAGTATCTTCGCGCTGATGGTGCCGGCTCACGCACCGGCATGGTTCGATCTGACGGTCGTCGCATTGTCGATCGGGATCTCGGGCGCGTGGTACTGCGCGATGGCGCTGCTCGCGTCGCACCCGTCGGTGCGCCGGTTGCTGATCCGGCGCAAGGCCGTACTCGATACGACGGCCGGGCTCTTGTTGATGGGGCTCGGCGGACGGATGCTCGCGGGACGTTGAGCGGCGCCACGTTCCCGCATCGCCACACGAAAAAGGCCGCTTGCGACTTCCCGTTGCCGGGAGTCACAAGCGGCCTTCTCGCAGACTGCATGCCTCAGCGCCGCGCGGCCAGCCTTCTCACGACGCTCACGAGCGCATCGACTTCATCGCACGTGTTGTAGAACGCCAGCGACGGCCGCACTGTCGCCTCGAGCCCGAAGCGCCGCAGGATCGGCTGCGCGCAGTGATGCCCCGAGCGCACCGCGATACCCTCTTCGTTCAGCGCCTGTCCGACCTCTTCCGTCTCATAGCCCTTCAGCACGAACGACAGCACGCTCGCCTTGTCGCGCGCGGTGCCGACGAGTCGCACGCCCGGCACCGGCGCGAGCACGCGCGTCGCATACGCGAGCAGATCGTGTTCGTAGCGCGCGATGTTCTCGATGCCGACCCGGCTCACGTAGTCGAGCGCGGCGCCCAGCCCCACCGCATCCGCGATGTTGCCGGTACCGGCCTCGAAGCGGTTCGGCGGCGGCTGGAATACCGTGCGCTCGAACGTCACGTCCGCGATCATGTTGCCGCCGCCCTGCCAGGGCGGCATGTCGTCGAGGATCGCGCGCTTGCCGTACACGACGCCGATCCCGGTCGGCCCATAGATCTTGTGCCCGGAGAACACGAAGAAGTCCGCATCGAGCGCCTGCACGTCCACGCGCATGTGCGAGATCGACTGCGCGCCGTCGACGAGCGCCTTCGCCCCCGCACGATGCGCGAGCTCGACGATCTCCTTCACCGGCACGACGGTGCCGAGCGCATTCGACACCTGCGTGACGGACACGATCTTCGTGCGATCGTTGAGCAGCTTCCGGTATTCGTCAAGCAGCACCTGCCCCGAATCGTCGACCGGAATCACGCGCAGCTTCGCGCCCTTGAGCGCCGCGAGCTGCTGCCACGGCACGATGTTCGCGTGATGCTCGAGATGCGACACGACGATCTCGTCGCCTTCGCCGACGTTCTGCACGCCCCACGTCTTCGCGATCAGGTTGATCGCCTCGGTCGTGCCGCGCACGAACACGATCTCGTCCGGCGAAGAGGCGCCGATGAAGCGTCGCACGGTGTCGCGCGCATGCTCGTAAGCATCCGTCGCGCGGCCTGCCAGCGCATGCGCCGCGCGGTGAATGTTCGAGTTCTCGTGCGCATAGAAATACGCGAGACGATCGATCACGGCCTGCGGCTTGTGCGTCGTCGCCGCGTTGTCGAACCAGACGAGTTGCTTGCCGTTTACGCGCTCCTGCAGGATCGGGAAGTCGCGACGGATCGCGTTCACATCGAACGGTGGATGCGCGCCGCGAGGCAGGTTGCCCTGCGGCTCCGCGGCATGCGCATCGTCGATGAAGTAACGCGGCACGTCCGCGCCCGATGCACGCGACACCGGCACGTCGCGATGCACGGCAAGCAGGTCGCGCAACGCATCGTCGCCCGGCAACCCGAACGCTTCCGGCGACGCGAGGCCGTTCGACGGCACGACGATGTCCTGCGGCGTCGCCTGCCAGCCCTGCAGCGAACCGTCGGTGAAGTAATACGGCGATGCGGCCGGCGCGGCCTTCACCGCACGCTCCGACACCGCCGCATTCGCCTGCGGCACGCCGAGCGCCGCGCCGCCGACGCGCGGCTCGAACGCGGGCGCGATCGACACCGCGTTGTCGGGCAGCCCGTTCTGCGCGGCCGCATGCGGCGCGAGCGCGGGCACGCGGTTTCCCAGCGACAGCACGTGCGTCGGCGCGGACGGCGCGAGGTTCGCACCAGGCGCCTTGCCTTGCGGCAGCGCAAGGCCCGGCACGCCGGTGCCCGTGCCGCCCGGCCCGGCGAGCGGCGAGCCGGCCGGCGCCGGATTGCTCACCGACGCGAGGATCGGTGCCGCAGCCGGCAACGCCGACGGCACGCCGCCGGCCGCCCCGCTGCCTGCCGACAGGCCGGGCGCGGTGGCCTGCCCGGGGGGTGTCGCGAAGAACTCGGACGCTAGCCGCGCGAGCGCCGCCGGATCCGGCAAGCCGGCCGGCAGCGGCGCGTGCGGCAACGCGAGCGCGTCGCTGCTGGTCGAGCCGGGATTAACGGTAGGTGTCGGGATAGTCATGGTACTTGGCGATTTCGACGTCATCGAGGACAGCCAGCGCATCCGGCGAGTGGACCGCGAGCGAGCAATACAGCGAGATCAGGTACGACGCGATCGCCTGGTTGTTGATCCCCATGAAGCGCACCGATAGGCCCGGGCCCTGCTCACCCGCGACGCCCGGCTGATAGAGGCCGACGACGCCCTGGCGCTTGTCGCCGACGCGCAGCAGCAGGATCTTGGTCTTGCCGTCCGCGACGGGCACCTTGTCCGACGGGATCAGCGGAATGCCGCGCCACGTGAGGAACTGCGAGCCGAACAGGCTGACCGTCGGCGGCGGCACGCCGCGTCGCGTGCATTCGCGGCCGAACGCGGCGATCGCGAGCGGGTGCGCGAGGAAGAACGCGGGTTCCTTCCACACCTTGGTCAGCAGCTCGTCGAGATCGTCAGGCGTCGGCGCGCCGGTCAGCGGGAAGATCCGCTGTTCGTCGGTCACGTTCGCGAGCAGCCCGTAGTCCGGGTTGTTGATCAGCTGGCTTTCCTGCAGCTCCTTGATCGTCTCGATCGTCAGGCGCAGCTGTTCCTTGATCTGGTCATGAGGACTGCTGTAGAGATCGGAGATCCGCGTATGCACGTCGAGCACCGTGCTCACCGCGTTCAGGAAATACTCGCGCGGCTGTTCCTCGTACGGCACGAAGGTCTGCGGCAGCACGCTTTCGTCCTCGAGCTGCGTGCACGCGGCGCGCACGGCTTCCGGATTCTTCACCTGGTTCAGGCGATAGATGCCGGCCTCGACCGGCACCCACTGCAGCAGATGGGTCAGCCAGCGCGGCGTAATCGTGGAAAGCTGCGGGACGGTCTTGGTAGCGTTCGCTAGTTGGCGGGCGGCGTGATCGCTCAGCGCGGCCGTGCCGCTTGCAACGGTCGACATGTGTGGCTCCGGGTTCTTAAGATGAAAAACGGGATTGCTTATGACGCTTGGTGATTATCGGAAGCACGCACCTGCCGGCTCAACATGCTATAGCCGTCACACGGCACAACCGAACGGGAAAAGAGGCGGGATACGTCAGGTCACGTATACGCCGGGCAACAGCATCGAGATCGACACGTCGAACGCGCGCGCGATCTTGTCGGCGGTGACGATCGACGCGATCGCCTCGCCGCGCTCGATCTCGCCGACATACGAGCGATTCAGACCCGCGTGTTCGGCGAGCTGCTCCTGCGACCACGTGCGCGCTTCGCGCAGCTTGCGCACGTTGGCGCCGAAGTGCTGGATCAGGTCGCTCATGTGGTCACCTGTGTGTCGGGCACCGGTTCGGCCGGCTCGCTCCGCGTGCGCGGCACGGTATTCGCCTCGCTGCGCAGCACGGCCTGCGTGACGTTCGCGCCAGCCGGCACGTCCTGCGTGAGCCACACGTTGCCGCCGATCACTGCGCCGCGGCCGATCGTCACGCGGCCGAGGATCGTCGCGCCTGCATAGATCACGACGTCGTCCTCGACGATAGGATGACGTGCGAGCCCCTTCTCCAGATGGCCGGCCGCATCGCGCGGGAAGCGCTTCGCGCCGAGCGTGACGGCCTGGTACACGCGCACGCGCTCGCCGATGATCGCCGTCTCGCCGATCACGACACCCGTGCCGTGGTCGATGAAGAAGCCGCCGCCGATGCGCGCGCCCGGATGAATGTCGATGCCGGTTTCCGCGTGCGCCTGCTCGGCGATGATCCGCGCGAGCAGCGGCAACCCGAGCCGGTACAACTCGTGCGCGAGCCGGTGGTGGATCATCGCGAGGATGCCGGGATAGCAGAGCAGCACTTCGTCTACGCTGCCGGCCGCCGGATCGCCATGGAATGCGGCCAGCACGTCGCTGTCGAGCAGCCGGCGAATGTCGGGCAGGCGTGTGGCGAACGCCTGCACGGCAGTGGAGGCCACTTCGTCGATCTGCGCGTCGGCGTTGCGTTGCCGCGCCGCGTAGCGCAGTTCGAGCGTCACCTGCGCAAGCAGCGCGTTCAGCGCCGCGTCGAGCGCATGGGCCACATAGAAGTTCTCGCTCTCCTGTCGCAGGTCGGGCGGCCCGAGCCGCATCGGGAACAGCACGCCCTTCAGCGCGCCGATGATCTGTGCGAGCGCCTCGCGCGCCGGCAGGTCGCGCCCGCCCGGTTCGAGCGAGCGCCGCTGCTTCTCGCGCCACGCGCGGCGCACGGTCTGTAGCGACTGAACAATGTCGTCGATGTCGAATGCGGCCATGCTGACTTCTCCCCGTAACGGCCGTGACTCAGTCCTGCGCCCACGGCAGGCCGCGATGGCGCCAGCCGTTCCGGCTGCCGCGATGCTGCTGCTCGTCGAGGTCGCCCTCGAATCCTTCGAGCACGTTGAATACCTGCGTGAAGCCGCCTTTGGTCGCGGCCTCGGCCGCCTGCGCGGAGCGATTGCCGCTGCGGCAGAGCAACAGCACCACCGCGTCCTTGCCGGTCCTCGCTTCCAGTTCGCGCACGAAGCGCGGGTTGCGCGTCAGGCTCGTGCCGGTCGCCCACGGCACATGCAGCGACTCCGGCACGTGGCCGACGAATTTCCGTTCTTCCGCCGTGCGCACGTCGACCAGCAACGCGTCGCCGGCTGAGAACAGCGCCCATGCGGTTTCCGGTGCCACGCCGCCCGCGTAAGGCGTACCCGCCGATGCGGCCGCCGCGCGGGCGCCTTCGAGCG
The DNA here is from genome assembly GCF_056930375.1 of Burkholderia sp. 10_S31. Lineage (NCBI taxonomy): Bacteria > Pseudomonadati > Pseudomonadota > Betaproteobacteria > Burkholderiales > Burkholderiaceae > Burkholderia > Burkholderia sp. 10_S31. The sequence continues at coordinate 772,901 of NZ_JBXOWK010000001.1, read as the reverse complement.
CCTGCCGGGCGGCCGTTTCTTCTTCCAATGCAAACGTCATCACGCTTCCTTGTTCTCGCAGATTCGTATGATCAACAACGCCGGGAATGCGGCCGGTGCAGCTTGCGTGCTGTCTATAGCCGTCAGCCCCACTATGCGAGCGCGGTCGGGGAAGCAGAACCAATAAAAATTCATTTCCTAATCAGCGGCGCGCGAAATGCAATAGCAGAGGCGTGCGCTATCGGTGCGGATTCTTGCCGGGGATGTGAGCAGGTGGCCGTTCGATGTCACGCATCGAAGGTTTTCTGAAAGAATCAGGGGGCAGCGAACTCAAGAACGGTGCGGCACGCGTGGTGCTGCACGGTGTCATGGAATCCGGAATGGAATCGCGCGCCGGGTCGAATGGCGCGCGTTGATGGTTCGATGGTTCGATGAATCGATGAACCATGGCCGGCGGGCGCGGCGCGGTGCCGACGCATCACGCCTGTCACCCCATCAAACGAGCGGATCGCCGTCGCTTCACTCACTGCGCATCCTGCTTCGCACGTTCCGCGGCCGCGATGATCGCGTCGGCCACGGCTTTCGGCTGGCTCAGCATCGCGACATGGCTGCCGTTCACGTGCGTGACCGTCGCGCCGATCCGCTTCGCCATCGCCTCCTGCAGCTTCGGATCAATCATCCGGTCCTGCGTCGCGACGACGAACGACGACGGCTTCGCATGCCACGCGGCCTGCGCGACCTTCTCCGAAATGCAGCCACCGTACCACGGCCCTTGTATCGCCGCGACGACGCGCTGCTGCGCGGGCGGCAGGTCCGGCGCGAAATCCTGCGCGATCGCCTTGTCCGACAGCGTCGCGAAACCGCCTGCGTCCTTGCGCAGCTCGCCGGCCCACGCCGGCGCCGGCAGCCCCTGTGTGACGTCGGCGATCGACTGGCCGTTGTCCGGTGCGAACGCGGCGACGTAGACGAGCGACTTCACCTTGTCGTCGTTGCCCGCATCGCTGATCACGACACCGGCCCACGAATGACCGACCAGCACGACAGGCCCCTTCTGCGCGTCGATCGCGCGCTTCGTCGCGGCCGTATCGTCGGCGAGCGAGCTCAGCGGGTTCTGCACCGATACGACATGCAGGCCGCGCGCCTCGAGCAGCGGAATGACGCGATTCCAGCTCGACCCGTCGGCAAACGCACCGTGCACCAGCACGACGTTCGTTCCCTTCAGGTCGTCCTTCGTCGCCGCCTGCGCCGCGACCGCACCGAACAGCCCGCCGAGCACCGCCGCGGACACCAGAACCCGTTTCGTCGAACCGACCATCGTCATGCTCCTTTCCATCGTGTTGTTCATGTGAGGTGTGTGTGATGCGGTCGCGCCAGCCTGCAGCAGGCGCGGCAACGGATCACGAATGCGCGTACAGATCGTCGGCGTCCGTGCGCGCGTTTTGTGCGCTTTGTGCGTTTCGTTCGTTCCGTGCAGCGTGCGTGTCGGCGGCGGTGACGCGGGCAGCCGGTGCCGATGTGGCGGCGACGTTGTCGCCCTGCGACTTCGACGGGCCGTTCTGGTCGGAACGCGCGACCTGCTGTGCGGCGGCGACGGCGTTCTGCGCGGCGGCGATATCGTCCGGGTAATGCGCTTCGCTGCTCGCCGGGCTGTAGCCGGCCTTCTCGAGCCGGATGAGGTCGGCACGCACTTCGGCACGCGTGAGGCCGTGGCCGGTATCGGCGAACGACAATGCGGGGATGGCGGCGAGGACGGCAACGGCGAGGATTCGAGCGGCTTTCATGAGTGTTCTCCTTGAAGGAAGTGGGTCTGTCGATCATTCGGCATTCGATCCAGATGGCTGGCATCGAACGTTTCCTGCATGTCGACAGTAGAACCCGCTCACGTATCCGGCATGTTTCCGAATCCTGGCTTCAGTGCAATCCGATGTTTCCGAAGCGGCGATAGATACAGTGCGATACAAACTCGTCGGTCGCGCTACGTAGGTACGGACGATAGCGAATTAATCGTGGACAGATACAGACGCAATGTCGTATGCAGCGCGTCAGACGGCTACATCGCCGGATGACGGGCCGAGCGCCGCGATGGCTTGGGAGACAGCGTGCTTCCGCATCGCTTTTTGAGCGATGAAGCAACGCGACGGATGTTCGCCTTGAAACACATTCTGACAATTTGCGTTCGTCGCCATCGCGCTCGGCGCGCATTTTCCCGACATAGGCGCTTGCCACGCGCGCTCGTTCGATATGCTTGCCGCCTTGCGTCTGTTCTCCATTGATTCGGATACTTATCGATTTTCTTCGTGATCGTCCGATACCGGGGGAACGTGTCTTGGATGTTCAGGAGTTTGGATGACTGATTCATTTGTCGATTCGCAACCGGTTGCGGATGCTCGCGCCGACGGCCCCGGTGCGAAAGTCGATACATCACCTGATGCGGCTGCACCGCGCCCTGAACCGCCGCCGATCATCGTCGGTCGGGGCGAAGGTGTGACGATGTTCACGAAAGGCGTACGACTCATCTGCCTCAAGCAGATGCCCTTGCCCGGCATTGTGATCTTCGTACATGGCGTGAACTCCGAAGGCGAATGGTTCGACGCGACGGAGGACGGGCTGTGCAAAGGTCTGAATCGCCGGCTCGGGCGTCTGAACGATCAAATGATGTATCACGGCATCGACGCCGGGCAGTTGACGCCCGCGAAGTACACGGAAAGCGTGACGCCGGATGGGTTCCTGAATCCCGATTTGCTGGCTGACAATTACATCAAGCCCGATCCGTCGTTCTCGCCCGTGATTCATTTCCGGTGGGGCTATCGGGCAACGGCGGCCGAACTGAAGGAATACGGCGACAAGATCTCCCTGAACGAGAAGGACTATTGGGGCGGCGGCCCGTTCACGAACGGTTGTGCAAGCCTGCCCGATCTCTGGCACGGCGGTCTGGACGATCGAACGATGGGATGGATGACCGTGCAGGGCATCAATCCGACCAATCGGCCGCTGTACCGCGCACCGCCCCGTGCCTATGGCGTGCTCGCCGCATTGCGACTGGCCAGGCTGATCGAGTCGATTCGCCGCATGCAGGCCGGTGTACCCATTACTGTTGTGTGTCACAGCCAAGGCAACATCGTCGGCCTGACAGCGGCTTTCTTCGGCGACGCCTTCCCTGATGTCGAAGATCCGTGGGGGAGCACCGGCCATTGCGTGGCAGACGCCTACGTTCTGGCGAATGCGCCTTATAGCCTGGCGAATGCGGACGGCCCGTACAAATCCGACACGTTCATGGATACATGGTCGCAACGCGCGACGAAGGACGCGAGCGGTCAGCGCGGAAGGCAGACCTACGCCGCACGCACGAAGACCTTCGGCAAGTTTCTATCGATCATCGGCGCTCGCAAAGCATACGAACTGCCCGCCGACAAGATCGATGAAGACATGGAAAACAAGCGGGTATCGCCGACCAGCAATCGGTCTTATGCAACGCAAGAGGATCGCGCTCGGCACGGCTTGAATGGGTCGACGTATGGCCGTGTCACTGCGTATTGCTGTCCGCACGATCAGGTGATCTCAGCTGTCACCGTTCAAGGCATCGGCTGGAGAGGGATCAGCAAGCATGAACTCGACGATATCGGTGCGGCAGGCATCCTGACACAGCGGGTGTTCGCATCCGGCTTTCCAGTCGGCGTGCAGAAGCCCTACCGGTATTGGGAAGACGACTGGCGGCATGGCAAGCAAGGAACGAAACCGGGCTTCTGGTATCCGCCATCGCCGCCCGCCAAGTTCAATCTCATTGGCGCGATCAAAGGGAATGAATCTGTTCTCGGGATGGCGGCGACGCTTGTGACTGCGCCGCTCATGTTCGTCGTGACCGGAATCAGTTCGGCGCTGAACATGCTCCGCGTGAACGCCGATCCGCCGAAGGGCTGGACCGTGGTGGCGGATGCTCCGGCACTTGATGATCCGTTCCCGCCGAAGTCGTTGCGATTCGGTAAGCCGGTCGAAACAAAGGACGGTGACGCGGTAAGCGACTTCAACGAAGGTAACGACCCGCCAGCCGCATGGCGCGATGCGAGCAAGGCCGATGCAGATAAGCGGGCCGACGATCCCTACGACCAGTACAAGGCAAAGAACGCAGATAGTGCAGCGCAAGGTACTGCGGAAACCGAGGCCGGGCAGCGTTATGAGGATCGCGCGCTGATGCGGATGGAGGCGCGTCGAACGCTGAACACGGAATGGCTCGATAGCGACGGCCACGTACTCGGCGAGGACGGAAAAAGCGCGATGCCGGAAGGCTACAAGGAATGGCGCGACAAGCAGATTGTCGATTGGCTCGACCGTGGTTCGACCAATAGTCCGACCAACCATTCCACGACGATGACCAATCCTGAGCACGCCGAGAAGGCGCTTGCGTATGACGTTGCTGTGGGCCTGTGCTACCTGACGGAGAAGCAGATCAAAGCCCTACGCGTCGAGGCGGATTGGCGGATGGGGGACGGCATTCCAGATACCAACCCGAACAAGAACTACGCCAAGTACTTTAAATATGGAACGTTTGATCGAATGTCGATGCACGAATGGGTACATGCCAAGAATAGCGAAGGAAATATTCCCGAGGCGATCACGGACAAACGTGAAGACGAGTTCTATCTGAAGGCCGGGGGTTTCGTATGAAGGCACTGATCGCCACGTTGCCGCGACGCGTCGCCATCGCTGTTTCGACATGGTTGATCACCACCGTGCTCATGGCCACGCTGATGGCGCACGTAGAACAACCCGACCCGGCACATTTGGAAATAGGAGATTGGATGAAACGATTCGTTTTGGTACCCGGTTTGACTGCACTTGTGGTGTTTCTGTTCACCACCGCCATCATGCGTCCAGCACAAGCTGCCTCCCCCCGCGAGCTTGAAGGGAATGCAGCGTCGGCAGTCGAAGAACCGGTCAAGCCATTCGTAGCCCAGGTTGTCGGCCTGATGTGGTTGAATCCATTACAACGCATGGACTACCCGATCGAATGGCAGTTGTTGTGGGCGCAACGGCTCGCTTCACCGAACAAGAATGATGACATGGTGCGTACGAAGCCCGAGAAATATTCGTCGCTTCGGTCCATTGGAGCATTGGTTTACGGGAACGATGGCGAGGAAACATTCAAGGGCTTCTATCACAAGTACGTGAACAAGTTTTTCGTGTTGATGCGTTCTCGCTACTTCGCGAACGCGCGCTATTTCTACACCGTGAAATCCGAGAACGCCAAAGATTGGCGCGAGCTTGCCGGAATTCATATCGAGCTCGCGTTACCTCCGAGGCTCGATCCTATCGAGGCGAAGACGTACTTGACCAATGAATTTGTCGAATGCTTCGAGATCGGCCCACCGTCGCCCAAGACGCTTTGGAGCCGCGATACGCCCCCTGATGTTCAGATCACGCAAGGCGGCGCGAATACCGGCTTTACGTCGCTGAACAAGGCATTGGACTACCTGCAGGCAAACCCCGACAAGACCGTGTGGGCGATGAACTGGGACGCACCGAACTTCCCGCCTACCGACGCACAGATCAACGAGAACCTTGTCGTACTGTTCCTCGCCGGCCCGAACTTCAACACCGAGCGCGAGCCGCTTGCCTGGATCGGCAAAGCCGCAACAGGTAACACGCACGACTTTTCGCCGAAGGTCGGCACGACGCGTGCCGTGCAGGCGTGGAAGGAAACTATCGCCGAAGCGGCACGCAACGCCGGCGTCGCGGTCACCGACCTGAGTTACATCGTCCACGACGCCGGCAACGGCAGCGATGCAGCATCATCGCGTCTTGTCGCGCTCGCGCAGACCCTGACCGAAACCCTCCCCGAATACGACCACCGGAAGCAGACGTTCAATACCGCTGCCCTACTCGGCGACATGGGAACCGGTAGCGCACTGACCGACGTCGCGCTCGCAATCGGCCGAATCAACCACTTCGGCGGCAATGCACTCGTCGCCGGCACGACCGACGCTGAACATCCCGTCGCAGTCGTCGTCATGCCGCCATCGACGCTCACACCGATCGACCCAACCAAAGACTGGTTCCGCGCACGCGGCGGCAACAACGCCTACCTGCCGTGGTGGGGGCGTCGATACGATACCGATTACGGCATGCAGGGCTATTCGTGGTGATGTAAGCGACACGGCGGCGCAGTCCGAGCGACCGGGTTGCCGCCGCCGTGTCATCGAACGAAATGGCCAAAGCACGACGACTCATCCCGGCCGAGCGAAGTCCCACGCACCCTCCCACCGACGATAGAACGCCAGTGAACAGCGTGCCCCGCAACACACGCTCGGTGGCCTCCGCACACACACCATCAAGGCGCCAGCCGCGTGAACACGAAGTCGTGATTCTTCACGCGCGCCTGGTGGCACGCAAAGCACGTCTGGTGCTGACCGATATCGGCCGGCACGCCGTTGATGAAGCGCCCGAAACCCCACCCGCCCGTCGACGCATAGCGACGCGAATCCTTCACCATCACCTGCACGGTCGTCGCCTGGCCGGGCACCGTTGCCGGCGCGAACTCGTCCGACTGCTTGCGCTTGTACGCAAGCTTCACGAGGATCGTGCCGTCCGGAAACGGCAGCGTCGATTGCTCGAGCGCACGGATCGCGACGGGGTTGCCGAGCACCACGCGCAATTCGTCGAGCGGCGCGGCTTCCTCCGCCGGCGCGACCATTTCCCACTTCCGGTAGCCGGGCGGGATCGTCACGCCATAGATCGGCGACGCGGCCGCGGCCGGCTGCGGCTGCTCCGCGAACGCGGCCGGGCCGCTCGCCGACAACGCGCCGGCCAGCAGCACACCCGCAACCAGCGCACGGCGCGCGCCGCGACGCACGACACCCGAACCTGCCCGCATCACAGATGCTCCACTTGCAGGATCGCATCCGCGAACGCCTGCGGCGCTTCCTGCGGCAGGTTGTGGCCGATGCCGCCGGTGATCGTCCGGTGCTGGTACTTGCCGGTGAACTTCTTCGCATACGCGGCCGGTTCCGGATGCGGTGCGCCGTTCGCGTCGCCTTCCATCGTGATCGTCGGCACGGTGATGGCCGGGCCGGCCGCGAGCCGCCGCTCGATGTCGTCGTATTGCGCCTCGCCCTTCGCGAGCCCGAGGCGCCAGCGATAGTTGTGGATCACGACGGCCACGTGGTCGGGGTTCCGGAACGACGCGGCGCTGCGCGCATAGGTCTCGTCGGAGAACTGCCACTTCGGCGACGCGAGCTGCCAGATCAGCTTGTTGAACGCATCGCGGTTCTCCGCGTAGCCGAGCGCGCCGCGCTCGGTCGAGAAGTAGAACTGATACCACCACTGGAATTCGGCCTGCGGCGGCAGCGGCTTGCTGTTCGCCTGCTGGCCGCCGATCAGGTAGCCGCTCACCGACACCAGCGCCTTCACGCGCTGCGGCCACAGCGCCGCGATGATGTCGGCCGTGCGCGCGCCCCAGTCGTAGCCGCCGAACACCGCGCGGTCGATCTTCAGCGCATCCATCAGCGCGACGATGTCGACGGCCGTCACCGCCTGCTGGCCGTTGCGCACCGTGTCGGCCGAGCGGAACGTCGTCGATCCGTAGCCGCGCAGGTACGGCACGATCACGCGATAACCGGCCGCCGTGAGCAGCGGCGCGACTTCCGCGTAGCTGTAGATGTCGTACGGCCAGCCGTGCAGCAGGAACACGACGGGGCCGTTCTTCGGCCCGAGGTCCGCATACCCGACGTTGAGCACGCCGGCGTCGATCTGGTGGATCTTGCCGAGCGACGCCGCGCCGGCCGCGCGCTTCGGCGTCGACGCATCGGGCGCCGACTGCGCGCGAGCCAGCGAGCCGAACCCGAGGTCGGCCAGGCTCAGGCTGGCGAGTGTCGTACCCAGAATCAGGCGGCGGCGGGTGTTCACGGTATCAGGCATGACGCGTTCTCCATTGTCGATCGCTAAGGAAGGGGCCCGCGGCACATGCGGGCGCTCCGGTATCACCGTTCAGGGCGGCGGCGCATGGCACCGCGCCGCCGTGTGAATCGCTTCACCGGTTTTATATCCGAACCATCCGGATGCTTTGTATCCCAACGTATCTGTGTTCGAGGACGACACACAGCGATTCAAAATCGCACGCGAAACGGCGCGTTTCGGCAGCCGCGCGGCACACGCGGCCGCCGTGCGCCGAGGCGTCAGAGCAGCTTGACGATCGCCGGCACGCTGAGCACGGCGACGTAGTAGCCCATGAACTGCACGCCGGTATTGAACGCGAACAGGCGCGACAGCATCCCGCCGAACAGGCCGACCGTGACGATCACCGCCAGCCCCAGCAGTTGCCCTTCCCACACGCCGATCACGACGATCAGCCCGGCGAAGGTCGCGATGATCGCCTCGTGGCTCAGCTTGCGCGAGACGAACGACGCCGCGCGGTGCGCGTGATGCATTGCAAGCGGATACGCGATCAGCGCGGCCAGCAGGATCGACAGCAGCCCGTAGCCGAGGAACTCGGGCCAGCTCATCAGCGTATGCAGGTTGTGGATCTGCCCGCTCGCCGCGTCGACCGTGAAGCGCGGCGGCGCATTGAACAGCGGCGCGGCCGGGCCGGCCGCCACCGGGCTCAGCGGCAGCCCGAACGCGATCAGCGGAATCAGTGCCTCGGCGATGTAGGTCGCCTCGGTCACGCCGTTGCGCGCGGCGATCACGGTCGTCAGGCGCTGATACGCATGACGCACGCGCGCGCCGACGATCTCGCCCATCAGCACCGTCATCGCGACCGGGCTGAACACGAAGGTCGCGCTCGACACCGCAGCCGTCCCGACCGTCCAGCCCACCTGCTCGCGGTCGAGCACCTTCAGCGGATTCGGGAAGTAGCCGCGCCAGCCCTTCACGTCCGGCGCGAGCACGAACGTCGACGGCCCGTCGCGGCGCATGCGCCGCCGCTCGGCCGGCGACAGGATCGAGAACAGGTCGGCGACCAGCGGCCCGATCGCGATCCCGAGGAAGTAGCTGACGCTCAGCTTCACGCCGTAATGACCGGTCAGCGCCTGCAGCCCGACCACCAGCATCACGAACGGCACGAGCAGCAGCACCGACGCCCAGCGTCCCGCGGAAAAATATGCAATGCCGACCGCGGCCGCGAGAAACACCCATGGCGCGGCTTTGGCGATCACCGTGCCGAACGGCGCGAGCAGCGACGCGAACAGCACCGCGAGCGGCAGCGCGACGAACGCGGCGACGATCGCGCCGGAGATCATCTTGCGCAGCGCGATGTGCGGCACGCCGAGCGCGCGCAGCAGCGTCGCCTGCTGCAGCAGCGGCGCGGCCATCGTATCGCCGGGAATGCCGAGCAGCGCGGTCGGGATCGAATGCGTGATGTGCTTGGCCACCGCGCCCGCGAGGAAGAACGTGAACACGCCGGCGGGCGGCACGCCGAGCAGCGCGACGAGCAACGTGAGCGGCGCGATCGTCGTCGTTTCGTCGGTGCCGGAGATCAGACCGATGCCCGAGAACACGATCGCGCCGAGCAGCCCCATCGCCAGCGCGGCCGGCAACGCATGCAGGAGCGCGTCCATCAGCGACCTCCGGTGCGCGCCCGCGCGCTCGACGCTTCGTACGAAGCGAACAGGTCGAGCAGACCGAGCTCTTCCATCTCGGCGCGCGCACTCGGCGACAGGTCGCTCACCGCGCCGAGCCCGCCCGATGCTTCGGCGAGCTGCCGGAGCGCTTCGTCGCGCTCGGGGCCACCGGCCGCGTGCTCGATCACCGTACGCTTCGGCTTGAACAGCAACGCGCACAGCGCGCCGGCCAGCAGGCAGCCGCCGAGGCCGATCAGCATCGCGTATGCCCGCGCGATGGCCGCGTCGCGCACGAACGACGCGAGCGCGATCCGGCCGGCCTCAAAGGCGCCGAGGCTGATCGCGATGCCGAGCAGGACCGACCACGCCAGGTGCTTCGTGGCGACCGTGTCGCCCCACACCTCGACGAGCGTGTCGGCGGACGCATCAGCCTGCGCGAACGGCTGCACGCGATGCGACGCCGCCGATACCGCGCTTGAACCGGTCTGTTCCATCTGTCTCCTCCTTGATTGATCTGTCGCCGGCCATACCGGCACGGCATGCGGCACACGGCATGCCGAACGCCGCGCGTCAGCCGGCGCTGCGCTCCGTCAGCAGCGCGACCGCGAAATCCGCGCGCACGTCTTTCGCCGCGACCATCCGCTGCGCGATCCGGTCGATGTCCGCGCCCGTTGCACCGGCCGCGACGGCAATGTTGCGCGCATGCAGCGCCATGTGGCCGCGCTGGATCCCTTCGGTCGCGAGCGCGCGCAGCGCTCCGAGATTCTGCGCAAGGCCGACCGCGACCGCAATCTCGCCGAGTTCCTGCGCGGACGTCACGTCCATGATCTTCAGCGCGAGACGCGCGAGCGGATGCGTCTTGGTCGCGCCGCCGACGAGCCCGACCGGCATCGGCATCTCGATCGTGCCGACGAGGTCGCCGTTGTCGGCCTTCTCCCACGTCGTCAGCGACGTGTAGCGGCCGCTGCGGCTCGCATACGCATGCGCGCCGGCCTCGACCGCGCGCCAGTCGTTGCCGGTCGCGACCACCACCGGATCGATGCCGTTCATGATCCCCTTGTTGTGTGTCGCGGCACGGTACGGGTCGGTCGCCGCGAACACGTACGCATCGATCACGCGATCGATGACCGCCTCGCCCGGATAATCGACGGTCGCGAGCGTCTGCGCCGAGTACCGTACCTCTGCACGCGCCAGCCGAAGATCCGCGAGATTGGACAGTATCCGCAACCGTACCTGCCCGCCGGTGATCGCTTCGATACGGGTCGCGACGGCTTCGGCCATCGTGTTGACCGTGTTCGCGCCCATCGCGTCGCGCACGTCGACGATCAGGTGCGCAATCACCATCGCGCCGCGCGGCGTGTCGGGGAACACATGCACCTCGATGTCGCGGCAGCCGCCGCCCAGGCCGACCAGCACCTTGTCGCGGCTGTTCGCGAGCGCGATCAGTTCGGCCGCGTGCCGCAGGATCGCGAGCCGCGCGCCGTACGGGTCGCCGACGCCGATCACCTGCACCTGCGCGCGCATCAGCGGCCCGCTGCTCGACGTGCGGAAACCGCCGGCCGCGCGGGACAGCTTCGCCATATACGAGGCGGCCGCAACGATCGACGGCTCCTCGACGGCCATCGGCACGATCACGTCACGGTCGTTGATCCGGAAGTAGCCGGCAACCGCCATCGGCAACTCGAACGTGCCGATCACGTTCTCGATCATCCCGTTCGCGGTGTCGAGCGACAGCGCACCGGGTTCGGCGAGCAGCGCGTGCTCGGCATCGTCGAGCCCGACAGTACGGGCGAGGTGGGACAGGCGCTGTGCGGGCGTGAGCGCACGAAAGTTCGGCAACGCGGAATCGATGGGCATGATGTCGTTCTGTTTCGGGGTGGCGCTGTTGCCTGCCGCGGTTGCGGCGGGCTGCGGATAGCCGAATAATAGTCACACTGTACCCATTTAAAAGGTACAGACGGACCAGACAGTCGACCCTCCGTACCCATGACAGTGAACCTGCCCGACGGAACATTGCGATGAAACAGCGTGCAAGAGCCAGCCTGTCTGGCGCCATGGCGGACAATCTCGCCAGACAGATCGAGGAAGGCGTGTTGCCGGCCGGCGCGAAGCTGCCTTCCATCAGGGAATACGCTGAGGCGTCCGGGTGTTCGAAGAACACCGTGATCAGCGCGTTCGAGATGCTCGCCGCCGACGGCCTGATCGAGCCGCGCCGCGGTGCCGGCTTCTTCGTCACGCGGCGCGCGGCGGCCGCGCCCGACCTCGACGAGCCGAGCTCGCTCGACCGCGCGATGGACATCGTGTGGCTGATGCGCGAGCAGCTTCACGAGAAACCCGACGTGCTCAATCTCGGCGAAGGCTTCCCGCCGATCGAATGGCTCGAGGAAACGCGGCTGAACCAGTACCAGCAGCGCATCGTGCGTACCGGGTCCGCTTCGCTGTTCCGCTACGGCAGCCGGTTCGGCTACCTGCCGCTGCGCCAGTCGCTGCAGCAGAAGCTCGCCGGCTACGAGATCGAGGCGCCGCCCGCGCAGATCGTGCTCACCCACGGCGCGAACCAGGCGATGGACCTCGTGCTGCGCTACTTCGTGCGCCCCGGCGACACCGTGCTCGTCGACGATCCCGGCTACTACCCGCTGTTCGGCAAGCTCAAGCTGAGCGGCGCGAACATCGTCGGTGTGCCGCGCGAGATCGACGGCCCGGATGTCGCGAAGCTGGCCGAGCATATCGCCGCGTATCGGCCGAAGCTGTTCTTCACGCAATCGGTCGGGCACAACCCGACCGCGACCGACACGAGCGCGGCCAAGGCACACCGGATCCTGCAGCTCGCCGACGCGCACGACCTGATCATCGTCGAGGACGATGCGCTGGCCGATCTGCGGCCGCGCTCGCTCACGCGCATTTCGACGCTCGATCAGCTGCGCCGGACGATCTATATCGGCAGTTTCTCGAAGTCGGTATCGGCGGCGCTGCGCGTGGGCTTCCTCGCGTGCAACGCGGCACTCGCGAGCGACCTCGCCGACGTGAAGATGCTGACCCACGTCAGCAGCTCCGAATACTGCGAGCGTACGCTCGATGCGATCGTCAGCGACGGGCATTTCCTGCGGCACACGAATCATCTGCAGGAGAAGCTGCGGCGCGCGACCGCCACTGCGCTCGACGCGCTCGATCGGCTCGGCGCGCAGGTCTATCGGCCGAGCGAGCAAAGCCTGTATCTGTGGGCCGCGTTGCCCGGATGGTCCGATTCGATGGAACTCGCGCAGGCGATGCTGGCGCGCGGCGTGATCCTCGCGCCGGGCGCGGTGTTCTCGCCGCAGGCCGATCAACCGTCCGCCTATTGCCGGTTCAATGTCGCGTATCTGGCCGACAAGCGGTTTGCGCAGGCGCTGCAGGCGCTGAAGTAGCAAGGAACGCGGGGCGGCATTGCAGCCGGCCCGCGCGCTCCCGTCAGACCACGCTTACGCGCGACGCAACGGCCGGAACCCGGCACGCACTTCGCGGGCAAACAGTTCCGGTTCTTCCCATGCCGCGAAATGGCCGCCCTTGTCGACTTCGTTGAAGTAGATCAGGTTGTGATAGCTGCGCTCTGCCCAGCTGCGCGGCGCCTGGTAGATCTCGCCGGGGAACACCGTGATCGCCGCCGGCAGCGAGATGTCCACCGCATTGAAGTTGTTCGAGTGATCCTCCCAGTAGATCTGCGCGGCGGACGTCGCCGAGTTGGTCAGCCAGTACAACGAAATGTCGTCGAGAATCTCGTCGCGCGGAATCGAGCGTTCGGGCACGCCGCCGCTATAGGTCCACTGCGAGATCTTGTCGTACATCCACGCGGCCTGCCCCGACGGCGAGTCGGCGAGTGCGTAGCCGACCGTCTGCGGACGCGTGACCATCATCGCCGAGTAACCGCAGTTGTCGCGATAGAACGTCGCGAGCTTCTCGTACGCGGCCTTCTCCTTCGGCGACAGCGATGCCGGCGCCGGCGCGTCGGTCTGGAGCAGCGTCGCGATGTCCGGCGGCACCGTCGCCGGCATGTTCACGTGGATCCCGGCCAGACCCTGCACGCGCTGCATCGCCATCCGGTGCGAGATCACCGAGCCGCAGTCGCCGCCCTGCGACACGAAGCGCGTATAGCCGAGGCGCGCCATCAGTTCACCCCAGGCCCGCGCGATGTGGTCGGAGCCCCAGCCCGTCTTGGTCGGACGGCCCGAGAAACCGAAGCCCGGCAGCGACGGCACGACGACGTGGAACGCATCGTCGGCACTGGCACCGTGTGCGGTCGGGTCGGTCAGCGGGCCGATCGCCTTCAGCAGTTCGAAGACCGACCCCGGCCAGCCGTGCGTCATGATCATCGGCATCGCGTTCGCGTGCCGCGACCGCACGTGGATGAAGTGAATGTCGAGCCCGTCGATTTCGGTGATGAACATCGGGAAACCGTTCAGGCGCGCCTCGCCCTTACGCCAGTCGTAGTCGGTGCCCCAGTACTGCAGCAGCGCCTGCATGCGCGCGAGCCGCACGCCCTGCGATTCGTCGGCGACGGTCTCGCGTCCCGGCCAGCGCGTCGCGGCGATGCGGCGGCGCAGATCGGCCAGCGCTTCATCGGGAATGTGTGCGGTGAACGGGCGTATGCCGTTGCCGCCGGTTGCCGCATGGAGCGCGGTGGGCAGCATCGCGGATACACCGGCGGCCACGGAAGTGGCCAGCAGGTGGCGACGCATCGGGGAAAACGGTGTGGAAGACATCGTTCGGCATCTCCTTTCGTGAAGTGGAAAGTGAACATGCCGCGCGCCCGAGCGCGCCTTCGCTTTCAATCGGGCGCGCGCCGGTCACGCGGCTTTGCCCATTTGAAAGGTCTGATGTATCCGGGATTTGTCTGATTTGTACGCGTTTGTAGCGGAGATGCGACCGTCGCCGTCACATCAGGGCGCGACCCAGCGGCCTTCGTAGCCGTCGTCGTTCAGGTCGAACACCGCGCGGCGATGACCGCTGCGGGCGAGATCGAGCCAGTCGATGCGCGTCACCGTGACATGGAGCACGCAGAAGTTCCGATAACCGTCGTCGATGGGCGATGTGCCTGGGCTTGCGCTCGCCGTGACATGCGCTTCTTCAGGCGACTCGATCGGCGTGCCCGGCCGCAACGGTGCGCGATACAACAGCAGCGTATGCGGACGGCTCGACTGCCAGATCGCGCGACGTTGCGCTTCGTCGTCGCAGATCGATGCGACGCCTTCCGCGCGAATCTGCACGAGCGCGTCGAGATCGGTCGCGACGATGGCGATGCGCGGATCGCGGCGCAGCTCCGCAACCTTCTCCGAACGCGCATCGGTATGGAACGCCAGCAGACGATCGGCGCGGCTCACTTGCCGCAACACAATCGTGCGCACCTTCGGCGCGCCGTCGAGCCCGAGCGTCGCGGCCTGCACCATCGTGAACGGCGAGCGCTGTGCGTTGACGCCCGACTCGAGGCAGGACCAGAGACGATCGCAGGTTTGCGAGAGCGATTCGGAAGCGGGATCGGACATGACGGCGCGGCGATCTTGCGGGATTCGGTCGCGCTAGCTTAACCGTTTCCGCGGCGGGGTTCGTGGCCCCCCCGCGGCTGCCGTTGCAAACCCGCCGCCGCGTGGTTCAGTTATAGCCGAGGACGACCGGTGCGGCGTCACTCGTGTCGCTCGAATCCGCGCCAAAGCGGCCGAGCACGTCCGCGACGTACTGCGGCCCCGCGCTGATCTGCGACGACTTGTGTTCGACGGGACGGATAGCGGCCATGCCCGGCGCTTCATCCCTCCATGCGGCGTCGTTGATGACAATGCTCATGTGTGTCTCCTCACGCGGCCAGCGCCGCACCATACGCGCGCACCAGGCGCGCCACGCCTTCCCGGATCGCGTCGACGTCGGGTGCGGCGAACGACAGACGCAGCGATGCGGCGTCGACGTTGTCCGCGAAGAACGCCTTGCCCGGCACGAAGACGACCTTGTTCGCGATCGCCTGTTGCAGCAGCACGTCCGACGACACCGCGCCGATCCGCGCCCACACGAACATCCCGCCTTCGGGACGATGGAACGTGATCGCATCGCCGAATCCGTCGCGCAGCGCGTCGCACATCGCATCGCATTTGCGCTTGTAGGCCGCCGTGATGCGCGGCAGGTGGCGTTCGAGCGCGCCGTCGGCGAGATACTCGGCGGCGGTGGCTTGCGTCCACGGTGCGCTGCACAGGTCGACAGTCTGCTTCGCGATCACGCAGCGTCGCGCGATCTCGGTCGGCGCGATCGTCCAGCCCACGCGCAGCCCCGGTGCGACGATTTTCGACAGGCTCGCGAAGTGCACGATCCAGTCGCGCGCGCCTTCGACTTCGTTCGCGAGCGCGAGCATCGACGGCACCGGTTCGCCCGCGAAACGCAGATCGCCATAGGGATCGTCCTCGACGATCAGGAAACGGTATTGCACCGCGAGACGCAGCAGCTTCAGCCGGCGTTCGCGCGTGAGCGTCGCGCCGGTCGGGTTCGCGAAGGTCGGGACCGTGTAGAGCAGCTTCGGCTGCGCGATCGTGCCGGATGCGAGTTGAGATGCGAGGCGGTCGACGTCGAGGCCTTCACCGTCGACGGGGATCGTCACGATGCGCGCCTGTTGCAGACGCATCGCCGACAGCGTCGCCGGATAAGCCGGTTGTTCGGTCAGCACGACGTCGCCCGGGGCGACCATCACGCGCAGCAGCAGGTCGAGGCCCTGCTGCGAGCCGGTCGTGACGAGCAGTTCGGCCGGCGTGCAGGTCACGTTGCGGCGCGCCATCAAGGCGATCAGTTGCTGCTTCAGTTCGGCGAGGCCGTCGGTCGGGCCGTATTGCAGGCAGCGGACCGGCTGCGCGTACGCGCGTTCGGCGGCGGCGTTCAGGCCGTCGACGTCGAACAGGTCGCTGGCCGGATAGCCGCCCGCGAAGGAAATCATCCCCGGCTCGGAGAGGTACTTGAACAGCTCGCGGATCGGCGAACCGGCTGGATTCTGGAATGAGGGCGTAAACGCGTACATGTCGTCGTGAGCTGGATGGCACGGACGGCCGGGATAGCCGACAGGTGCCGCCCGCCAGGGCGCTTCTGGCGCCCAAGGCGGGAATTCGAGCCACGATTGTCGATAGTCATTAACGCTGCGGCAAACGATATCTATGCACTAGGTCTTGCGGTTTGGTCATTAATTGGGTGGAGCGGGGGATGCTTGCTGTCGGCTGGAATCGAACCTATTCGACGGCCTCGACAGACACGTTGGAGCTTCACGGTGTGGCAGCAAGCTCTCTCTGGCAAATTGCTGCTGCACACCTTTCCGCATCTCTCCGCCATCTCAATGTATTGCTACGTGTAGCCCTCGGGACACCAAGATCAACGATACGGCAATTTCTGTAGCCCACGGGCTACTAGACCCTTGTTTGATCGACTCAACAATCGACTGCCACTTCACTGGCCGGCAGCACCGCGCACAAACAGCGACCACCGGCCAAAGACGCATGGCAGCCCCACCCCGCCCCGATTACCTAGGTAATTGACACCTATCGACCTAGGTAATTGTCCTCCCTACCATGGTTTCCGACGCGACCCAAAGCGCCCCACACCAAGAGGACACGACCATGACCACCCAGGACGTCGACACCAGCACCCTGCGGCGCGTGATCGCCGCAGCGTCCATCGGCAATTTCGTCGAATGGTTCGATTTCGCCGCATACGGCTTTCTCGCCACCATCCTGACGCGCGAATTCTTCCCGAGCGGCGACCCCACCATCGGGCTCCTGAAGACCTTCGCCGTCTTCGCGGTGGCCTTCGCATTCCGCCCGCTGGGTGGCCTCATCTTCGGCGTCATCGGCGACCGGATCGGCCGCAAGCGCACGCTTGCGCTGACGATCCTGATGATGGCCGGCTCGACGACGTTGATCGGCCTGCTGCCGACCTACGCGAGCATCGGATACTGGGCGCCGTTGCTGCTCACAATGATTCGCTGCGTGCAGGGCTTTTCCGCCGGCGGCGAATATGCCGGTGCATGCGCTTACGTGATGGAACACGCACCGCGCCGCCGCCGCGCCTTCTTCGGCAGCTTCGTGCCGGTATCGACCTTCTCGTCGTTCGCTTGCGCGGCGGTGGTGGCCTATCTGCTCGAGTCGTCGCTGTCGTCGCAGGCGATGATCGACTGGGGCTGGCGCGTGCCGTTCCTGATCGCGGCACCGGTCGGCCTCATCGGCGTCTACCTGCGTGTCAACCTGAATGAAACGCCCGCGTTCCAGGCGCTCGAAGGCAAGCACGACGTCGCGCATGCCCCGCTGATGGAAACGCTGCATTCGCAGTCGTTGAATATCCTGAAGCTCGGTGCGTTCGTGTCCGTGACGGCGCTGTCGTTCTACACGTTCACCACGTATTTCGCGACTTACCTGCAAGTGGCCGGACACCTGTCCCGCGGCACGTCGCTTCTCGTGACGGTGCTCGCCCTCCTCTTCGCAGCGGCGTTGTGCCCGGTCGCCGGCCTCTTCTCCGACCTCGTCGGCCGCCGCGCGACGATCGCCACGACCTGCCTCTTCATCATCGTGTCGGTTTATCCGGCATTCTCGCTGGGCGGCTCGGGCGTGTTGTCGCAATCGCTGATCGGCGTCGCGCTGCTCGCGATCGGCGCGGTGTTCTCGGGCGTGGTGACGGCACCGCTGATGTCGGAAGTGTTCGCGACGAAAACCCGCTATACGGCATCCGCGATCACCTACAACCTCGCCTACACGATCTTCGGCGGCACCGCCCCGCTCGTCGCCACGTGGCTGATCTCCGCGACCGGAACGAACCTGTCGCCTGCGTACTACCTGATCGCCGTGTCGATCTTCGCGATGATCGGTGGCCTGGCGCTGCCGGAAACGTCGAAGACGGCACTCGAGGAAGCCGGTCCGGCAACCGCGAGAACCGCCAAGCGCGGCGTCGAACGCGCCGTTTGAGCAACCCGTCACGCAAGAAGATCAACACACGGAGAGGCATCATGACCAACCTTCACGACGCCAGCATCATCATCGACGGCCTGAACATTTCCAGATTCGAGCGCTCGGTGTTCGAAGACATGCGCAAAGGCGGTGTCACGGCCGTCAATTGCACGGTCTCCGTGTGGGAAGACTTCCAGAAGACGATCGACAACATCGCGGAAATGAAGCAGCAGATCCGCGAATACAGCGAAATCCTCACGCTGGTACGCACGACGGACGACATCCTGCGCGCGAAGCAGGAGAACAAGACGGGCATCATCCTCGGCTTCCAGAACGCGTACGCGTTCGAGGACAATCTCGGCTACATCGAAGTGTTCAAGGAACTCGGCGTGAACGTGGTGCAGCTCTGCTACAACACGCAGAACCTCGTCGGCACGGGTTCTTATGAACCCGACGGCGGATTGTCCGGATACGGCCGCGAAGTGATTCAGGAGATGAACCGCGTCGGCATCATGGTGGATCTCTCGCACGTCGGTGCGAAAACATCATCCGATGCGATCGCCTGTTCGAAGAAACCGGTCACCTACTCGCACTGCTGCCCGTCCGGTTTGAAAGAGCATCCGCGCAACAAGACGGACGATCAACTGCGCGAGATCGCCGAAGCAAACGGCTTCGTGGGCGTCACGATGTTCATGCCGTTCCTGCGACGCGGCGCCGACGCGACGATCGACGACTATCTCGAAGCGATCGAATACGTGATCGACGTAATCGGCGAGGACAAGGTCGGCATCGGCACGGACTTCACGCAGGGCTACAGCACCGAGTTCTTCGACTGGATCACGCACGACAAGGGCCGCTATCGTCGTCTGACGGACTTCGGCAAGGTCGTCAATCCGGAAGGCATCCGCACGATCGGCGAATTCCCGAACCTCACGGC
Source organism: Burkholderia sp. 10_S31 (assembly GCF_056930375.1). Taxonomy (NCBI): domain Bacteria; kingdom Pseudomonadati; phylum Pseudomonadota; class Betaproteobacteria; order Burkholderiales; family Burkholderiaceae; genus Burkholderia; species Burkholderia sp. 10_S31. The sequence goes on along the minus strand of NZ_JBXOWK010000001.1, from coordinate 753,504 downwards.
CGCGATGCAGCGCGCCGGCTGGAGCGAGTCGCGCATCAAGAAGGTGATGGGCGAAAACTGGCTGCGGGTATTCGGCGAAGTCTGGAACGGTTGAACCGCACGACAGATACGCTCGTGCCATGCGGTTCGGCTGAAGTCCAGGGCGTGAGCGAGGGGCACGATTGCCGTGTCTTTCACGTCGGATGAGTGCCTTGCACGCGCTACCGCTACAATCCGACAGGAGCGCCCCACCCGATAGCATGGGTCCGAACCCGGTTCGGCCCAGTCGACAAGATGCCGAACATGACCGACACGATGCCCAGCCTCGACTACGAAGATCTCTTCAGGCATCTGCCTGTCGCGGCGATCGTGGCCAGGGAGCGCATCATGATCGACTGCAACGAGCAGGCGCTGCAACTGTTCAGGGCGAGCCGCGACGACATCGTCGACCAGTCGTTCGCGAAGCTGTATCCGCAGCAGAAGGACTTCGCGACGACCGGCCGCCGCCTCGCGCCGCTGCTCGCGAAACATGCGGGATTCAGCGACGACCGCATCATGCGCCGTGTCGACGGCAGCCATTTCTGGGTGACCGTATGCGGCTTCGGATACAACCCGAAGCGCCCCTTCGAGCTGGCCATCTGGACCTTCACCGACCTGTCGGGCAACGCCAAGCATCCGGACGTCGCCAACACGTTGACCGATCGCGAGCGCGACGTCGCGGCCTTCCTGGTGCACGGCCTCACCAGCAAGGAAATCGGCAAGGAGCTGAACATCAGCCCGCGCACCGTCGACATCCATCGCGCGAGCCTGCTGAGAAAGTACGAAGTCCGTACGACCCACGATCTGATCGCGTGCCTGCTGGCGTGAGTCGGGCGCGCGTCAACAAAGAAGGGGGCTTCGTGGATTTCCGCGGACATCGCTTGCCGACCCGGAGCGCACCTTCAGCGTACTCGCCTGAAAAATCCGCAAGCAGATGTATAAAGGCCGCCGACGTTAGACACTCGTCTGTCCGCGATGCGCCAACGATCTTGTCAAAGATGCAAGTAGAGATGCTTGCCGAACGCGCGTATTACCTCTTCATTACGAGAGACAAAAATCCACTGACCCACTCGGTTTGAAACGAGAAGCCCGGCGTCAATCAACGTCGCGATATGTGCAGACACCGTAGACTGCGACAGACCGCTACGAGCATGGATCGCATTCGACGGCACGCCGTGACGGAAGTCGACGACGCCTCTCTCGAATCCTCGATCCGGCGTTTTCAGCCACGCCAGAATTTCGCGCCTCAAGGGGTTCGCGAGCGCCTTATGAATCAGATTTTCGTCAATCATGATGTTCGACCAGGATCGGGATGGAAGTTGGCGATATGAGGCAAGGCGGGGCTGGCATACGATATGCGTCGCCCCGACCGTTCTGCTTCACGTCGTGCACACGTTAGCTGCCGCAGCGCCAGAGTGCGGCAGCATCAGAACATGTCGGTCCGGTTCGGGTGGCCTTCGTGGTGCGCGCCACGCTCAATGCCCGCTCGAGCCTCGATAAAGGGCCCCGTGACCATCGTCGAATAGCTTTGGCCCGGCCCGACCATTGGGAACACATCGGCGTCCGGGTCGATCCTTACGTCGAGGAAGGCTGGCCCCTCGAATTCAATGAACGCCCTGAGCTTGGCCTCCAATTCATTGACCGTATCGACGCGGCAAGCGAATTCGAATCCATCGGCCCGAGCCGCCATCACGAAGTCCTTTCGATGAAGCGCCTTGTCGCTCACGAACATCCGTCCATCAAAGAAGAGCCGCTGCCACTGCCGGATCATCCCGTCGCCGCAGTTGTTGAGAAGCAGCACCTTCACGGGCACACCATACGTACTCGCCGTTTCGAGTTCGCCGACATTCATCCGGATGCTGCCGTCACCGTCGATATCGATGACGAGGGCATCCGGCCTCGCCAACTGCGCACCGATCGCAGCCGGTAGCCCGAAGCCCATTGTGCCCATGCTGCCCGATGTGAGGAAGCTGCGCGGCTCGACGAAATCGAAATACTGAGCAGCCCACATCTGATGCTGGCCTACTCCAGTCGTGACGATCGCGCGCCCGCCTGTCATCTCGCTGAGTTTCTCGATCACATACTGTGGCTGAATCGCCGTGTTGTTCCGGTCGAAATTCATGCCGTGGCGACGCTTGAGTTCCCCCACCCGATCGAGCCAGTCCGCAGAGCTTTGCACAATACGGTCATGCGCCATCAACGACTGCAACGCGTCCTTCGCATTGCCGACGTGGCTCCACTGCACCCGCTTGACCTTGTTGATTTCCGCTTCGTCGATATCGATGTGAGCCACATGCCGCGCGCCCGGCGCGAATCGGTCAGGGCGGCCACCCACGACCCGATCGTCGAACCGAGCACCCACTGCGATCAGGAAGTCGCAGTCTTCGACCGCATAGTTCGCGCAGGCGGCGCCATGCATGCCGAGCATGCCGAGCCCCAGCTCATATCGTGCGGGTATCGCACCGATGCCCATGAGCGTGGTCACGACGGGAATCCTGTAGCGCTCGGAAAACCGCAGCAGCTCGTCCGCCGCTTCTGCCGCGACAACGCCGCCGCCCGCATAAAGCAGCGGGCGCCGGCTCTGCGCCAGCAGGTCGAAGAATGCCGCACGCTTGTCGTCGTCCAGATGGACGCCCTGCGCCACCATTCGAAGGCGATCCGAGTATCCGCGCAACTGCAATGTACCGTGCCCGAGATAAGGTCCCATCCAGTTCTGAACGTCCTTCGGCACATCGACGACCACGGGTCCCGGACGGCCGGTGCGAGCGATGTCGAACGCGCTTCGCAACGTCTGCTCCAGCTTCGACGGATCGGTGACAAGAAATACCTGTTTTGCGCACGCCGACATGATGTTGAAGACAGGTGCTTCCTGAAACGCATCGGTGCCGACCATTGCGCGAGGCACTTGTCCGCAAATCAGGACGACGGGAACCGAATCCCCGTTGCAGTCGGCGATCGGCGTCACCGCATTCGTTGCACCTGGGCCGGATGTCACCATGAACACGCCCACTTTTCCGCTGGCACGAGCGTAGCCGGCGGCCATGAAGCCTGCAGCCTGCTCGTTGGCAGGAACGACGAACCGGATCTGACGCTCGGGGCTTGCCTTGTGTCGTTCGTTGAAACGAAACACCGCGTCGTACGTCGGCAGGATTGCGCCGCCGCTATAGCCGAACAGCGTATCGACGCCCTGTTCGGCGAGCACTCGCAGGATGATGTCTGTGCCGGACATCAGCTCGCCGGCGTGAGCCGGCGGATGAAGGCGTTGCGACGCAACATTCGGATTCTGGGTCATGGATGACTCGCAGGGAAAGGGACACCGATTACGTCGGCGACCGATGACAAGGGATGATTTCCCTTCCAACTCGAGAACAGCGTATGTTCCAAACCAGTTCGTGGACGATCGTTCCAACGGGCTCGGTGTATCGGGCCCTGCCCATCGCGCACGTTGGTGCTTGCGCGCCTGGAAGAATTGCGAAGGAGTTGAAATCATTCTGCCAACGATCGAAGCCGCCGGTGCGCGGATGAACCACGCGTACGGGCCAAAGTGATCGTTATCCGGGCCACGGCGGGCTCGACGCCATCGTCCTGATCAGCGTCCCGATGTCCCGGGGCAAACGCGTGCGACCGATGGGGTTGGCTCGCGCGCCGCTTCGGTGCGGTTACGCCAACAACGCTTTGGCGATGCGCTCGACGACGCGTTGACCGAGATCCTCGCTGACCAGGGCCAGGGCCAGGCGGATGCCGGCGTTCACCCCGTCCGCCGAATAGACGTTCCCGTCTTTCACGCAATGCTGACCCGCGAGGACGTTGACTCGGGAATGCTCGTTGGCAAGGCGTTGTGCGTCGCCGGGATGCGTGACCAGCCAACGACGATCGGCAAGGCCGGCACGGGCGAGCAAAAACGCACCGTTGGACACGGTCGCGAGCTTCCGCGCGTGATAACCGGTTTCGCGAAGCCAATCGACGAGTTCCCGATGCGCTCGCTCCGGACCGGCGAACCGGGAGCCGGGTATGACGACGATGTCGAACGACGCGGGCGCGTCCGCCAGGCTAGCTGTCGTGCCTACCGCGGTTCCGTTCGAGCAAACGACCGGCCCGGGCGCCGGCCCGACGAGGTGCTGTTCGTAGACTATCCGGCCACACTGTCGATTCGCTTCCTGAAACACATCCATCGGACCGCTTGCTTCGAGAAGCCGAAACCCGGCGTACAGCATGATTGCGACATCCATAGTGCATTACTCCGCAGACGTACTCGGGCGAATCGCTGACTTTGTCGCCGCACCGCAGTGGCAGGCCATGCCGGCGGGAACGCCTCCGGCCGACCGGGCAAAGCCGGCACGGGCCCCCGACATGGCATGCAATTCCTTCGAACAACGGCAACGCGTGACGCGCTTCGGTCGATACGACAATTCGGCTTACCCGATCCATTTCCGGCGCCGTTCTTGCCCCGCACGTTGTCGGAACCCAGTCTAGTCAGACGACGCGAAAGCCGAAACCCGAACATGCAATCTTGCGCGGCCAATCGCGGCGAGATTTCGGCCACGTCGCGTCGCCGGCTTCGGCTCCCGACGAGCGGCTGCAACGCTGCAAACGTCGAAGCACGCCGGCCTGGCTGACATTCAGCCTTGTTCCCACGACGCAAAAGTCAATTACCGGACCGTGTGTCCACGCAGTCCCTCCGTTGCGGTAATCTGGCGCAACGCTCGTCACCACGTCCCCGCGCCGGCTCGAAACGCGATGCCGCAGCCGCGGCGCGTGATGCCTCTGCGCGAGCGGGCTCTTACTTGCTGAAGGTCAGGAATGAAAGTCGCCATTGTCATCTTCGATGGTGTGCAGGCGTTGGATGTCGCAGGCCCACTGGACGTATTTGCGGAAGCCAACACATATCTTCCTGTTCATCAAAGGTATGAGGTTTCCCTCGTGGGAAGCCGGGCCGGCACCGTGACCTGTTCGAACGGAATGCAGTTGTCCGTCCCGTTCGGCTTTGCGGATATCGACGCGCAATATGACCTGATACTGGTCGCGGGTGGTCCGCAGTTGCCGGACGCCCGACCGTCCGGCGACGTCCTTGCCTGGCTGCAGTCGCAGGCACGGGGCGCGACACGGTTCGGCTCCGTGTGCAACGGCACGTTTCTGCTCGGCCATGCGGGCCTGATCGACGGCAAGGCCGTGACGACGCACTGGGCGGTTGCAGAGCGTCTCGCAAACGAGTTTCCATTGGCAAGCGTAAAACCCGACAGCATATTCATCCGGGACGGGCGACTGTTTACGTCCGCCGGCGTGACGGCAGGCATCGATCTTTGTCTGTCGTTCGTGTCGGAAGACTGGGGACACGAGATGGCCGTCCGCATCGCGAAGCAACTGGTCGTCTATATTCAGCGCGAAGGCGGGCAGTCGCAGTACAGTCCGTTCGTCTCGGCCGGCAAGGACGAGGATCCGATCATCGGCAAGGTTCACCAGTACGTGACCGACCACATCACCGATACGCTGTCGATCGAGCAGCTCGCGAGCGCCGTGTCGGTGAGCCGCCGGACCTTCTCGCGGCTGTTTGCCAAGCATGCAAAGGTGACGCCGTCCGCGTTCGTCGAACAGATTCGCGTCGACACCGCGAGGACATTGCTCGAAAAGTCCGACGCACCGCTCAAGACCGTCGCGTTCAGATGCGGCTTTCACAGCGCGACGCATATGCGCTCGACGTTCGCGCGGCGGCTCAACGTCACGCCGCAACAGTACCGGCAACGGTTCAGGAGCACGGCGGATTCGAATCGGCACGCGCAGGCCGGTGCGGGCGACCCAGCCGGTTCGCAAGAGCCATTGCATCCGTGAGTCGCGCCGATTCGGTTCAGCCGCTGCCGGACATTCTCGAGCCCGGGTTGTCGGTGATCTTCTGCGGAATCAACCCGGGGCTCGGTTCGGCGTCGACGGGCCATCACTTCTCGAACGCAAGCAACCGATTCTGGCGCGTCGTTCACCTGGCCGGCTTTTCTCCCGAACGGATTCGTCCCGAAGACGATCGCACGCTTCTTCGATATGGTTGCGGGCTCACCACGGCAGTTTCGCGTGCGACGGCGCGTGCCGACGAGTTGTCGCGATCAGAGCTGGAAGCGGCCGCATCCGGATTTAAGCGGAAGATCGAACATCATGCGCCGCGGTACGTCGCGTTTCTCGGCAAGGCCGCACTTGCCGCGATGTCCGGCAAGCGCGACATCCAGTGGGGCACGCAACCCGATACGTTCGGCGGTGCACTTGCATGGGTGCTGCCGAATCCGAGCGGCCTGAACCGCGCGTTCGACCTCGATTCACTGGTAGCCGCCTACCGTGAACTCCGTGTCGCGATCGCGTCCGTGCCTTGAAGTTCTGCGTTGTTGCGCAGCGTGTCGGTAACGAAATCCACGAAGGCCCGGACCTTTCCGCTCGCGCCTCGCCGCTCGACATGGAGCAGGCTTACCGGAATCGGCTCGGGCTCGAACGCCGTCAGGACGGGCCGAAGCCTGCCGTCGCGCACCTCCTGGGCGGCCTGATACGACAGAAGCTGCGTCATGCCCACGGAATCGACGGCAGCCAGAACGGCGGCCGGAACCAGGTCGACGATCATCCGCGGTCGAAGTCGAACGGGCACCCGCAAACCGTTGTCGTAAAACACCCACTCGAGCGGAAGCGACACACCGGTGCATGACACGCAGTCATGACGGATCAGGTCGCGCGGATGCGCGGGTTCTCCATGCGCGGCGAGATAGGCAGGCGCTGCGTACGTTCGTCGCCGAACGACACCCAACGGAAGCGCGAATATCGACGAGTCGCCCAGGTGGCCGATCCGGATGGCAATATCGACGCCCTCCTCGAGCAGCCGCGTGGTCCGGTCGACATACACCGCGTTGACGTCGACATCGGGATAACGCAATACGAATGCATTCACCAACGGCGCGATGAAGCGCTGGCCGAACAGCACCGGGGCCGAAACGGTCAGCGTGCCCACGGGGTTCTCATGATCCGCGGCAATATTCACCTCCGCGTCCGCGATGACGTCCAGCACCTTGCGGCACGCATCGGCGTAGGTCGTACCCGCGTCCGTTGCCCGCACCGAGCGCGTCGTGCGCGCCAGCAGTTGCGTGCCGATTCTGGTTTCGAGCGAATGGACCGCCCGCGAAACCGCCGCCGTCGACAAGCCGAGCTTCTCCGATGCGGCGGTGAAGCTGCCGCGGTCGACGACGGCCACAAAGACTTCCATCTCGCGCAACTTGTCCACTCCGCCTCCCGACCCGGTCGATTGAATCCATACGTCGCGATTGTATGCGCGCGATCCTGCCGGTCGAGCTTTCGCACGTTCGGGTGACCCAAAAACGCGGCAGGATGGCCGCAATCGATCCATTTCCGTTCGGCATGAAGCATGCCGATCGTGCCACTCGCGGTTCGCCGATGCCGGTCATTCCGGCCCGACGTAAACAGAGTCTTTCCGTTCGTGCCGGTAATGAAGACGTCCACTACGGCCGTGGCACATTTCGCTCGCTCATTGGCCCAAAACCGAAGCTGCTCGCGCTATGGGAAAGCCGCTCCATCTCTGACAATGAATGCCATCACCGCGTGGCCGCGACAGCACGACAATACCGGCCCGCATCGCCGGGCGCCGTGCGTCTTGCACATTGCGTCGTATTGCTAACCGAATGAGAGAGTCCGCCATGTTTTCTGCAATGCTTGAAGTCAAGCCGATACCGGAACAGTTCGATGCCTATCTCGGCATGGCGAAGATGCTTCGGCCCGAACTCGAGAAGATCGACGGGTTCGTCGATAACACGCGCTATGGAAGCCTGACCCGGGACGGATGGCTTCTGTCGCTGTCGAGCTGGCGCGACGAGAAGTCGCTGGTGCGCTGGCGAACCTCGACGAAGCACCACACCATTCAGCAGGTCGCGCGCGATCGCATATTTTCCGACTACCACCTGCGCATCGGCCAGGTCGTCGCCGATACGTGCATTCCAGCAGGTCAGGTCCTGCAGGAACAGCGCCTCGACGTGACCGAGGTCGGCGCAGGCACGGCCGTCATGCTGCTGGATGCGACGTGCGCACCGGACTGGCCCAGGCAGGCAGGCGCGCAAGCGGTTGCCGAATGGGTGGGGCTCGACACGCAGGCGCACGGCCTCGTTGCATGGGACGCGTTCGACGCGCTGTTGACGCCCGGCGACGTGATCGTCGTCGCGACCTGGCGCGATCAGGCTGCCGCCGCCGCGTTCGAACGCGGAGCGAACCTGCGCTCCGATACGCGCGTTCGGCATATCCGCATCGTGCGGGAGTACGGCATGTTCGATCGCAGGGAAGCGCCGCAGCACTTCGACGAAGCGCGTCGCCATGAACCGGCCACACGCTGACGGCATCTTGCCGATGCCGTCATTTCTCCAATCTCGGTAGATAAGGGATCCTATGAGTTCCGCCCCCCCTTCGACGACCGGAACGAGCGAGCCGCTCGGCGTACCCGCACCGGCGCACGCGCCGTTGCGGAACACGCAGACGCCGGTGCAGCCGGGCTCCGGCCACGCTGCATTGTCGCCTCGTGTCGCTATCGGCCTGGTCGGAATGCTGTTCGCGTCGTTGCTGGCGATACTCAACGAACAGGTCACCGCATCGGCGATGGCCGACATTCAAGGCGCACTGTCGATCGGACATGACGACGGGACCTGGCTGACCGCGCTGTTCGAAGCCGCCAACGTTGCGACGATGGTGTTCGCCCCATGGTTCGGTATGACCTTCACGCTGAAGCGATTCACGATCGGCGCCGTCGTCGCCACGTTGATCTTCGGCATGCTTTGTCCGCTCGCGCCGACCCTGCCCGCACTTTACGTGCTGCGCGTGCTGCAGGGCGTGGCGGGCGGTTGCCTGCCGCCGATGCTGATCATCGTCGCGCTGCGCTATCTGCCGCCCAAGATAAAGTTGTACGGGCTCGCCGGATACGCGCTGACCGCAACGTTCGGGCCCGCGCTCGGCACGCCGCTGGCTGCATTGTGGACGGAGTATGTCAGTTGGCGCATGGCCTTTCTTCAGATCGTGCCGCTCGGGATCGCGAGCTGTCTGGCGATTCGGTTCGGCATCCCGGCCGATCCGCTGAAACTCGAACGGTTCGGTTCGTTCAACTGGATCGGATTCCTCACCGGCTTTCCCGGCGTGGCAATGCTCGTGATCGGCCTTCTGCAAGGCGATCGCCTCGACTGGCTGCATTCCGCCTTCATCTGCGCGATGTTTTCCGGCGGGGCGTTCCTGCTTGCGGTGTTCCTCGTCAACGAATGGTTTCACCCGCTGCCCTTTTTCAAGCTGCAGATGCTCGGCCGCCGCAACTTCGCGCACGGCCTCCTCACGCTCACGGGCGCCGTGGTGCTGCTGGTCGGCGTCGCCGCGATACCGGGGCAGTATCTCGCGAAGGTTCACGCCTACAGAGCGCTGCAGACGGCTCCGCTGTCGCTGCTGGTCGCCCTCCCGCTACTGATTGCGCTGCCCCTGACGGCCGCCGTGCTGAACCTTCGGCAGATCGATCGCCGCTGGGTGCTCGGTATCGGACTTGCCCTCATGGCAACGACATGTGCGATGGGTAGCGTGATGACGTCCGAGTGGATTCGCGACAATTTCTATCTGCTTCAGTCGTTACAGATCGCGGCCCAGCCGATGGTAATCCTGTCGATCCTGATGGGCGTCACGACGGGTTTGCCGCCGACCGAGGGCCCGTTTGCGTCGGCCATGTTCAATTCGCTGAAGACGTTCTCCGCCGTAGCCGCGACTGCGCTGATCGAAAGAGTCGGTACCGCTCGCGAACGCTTTCATTCGAACGTGCTGGTGGACCGCCTGGGCAACCACATGGCGGCGACGGACCAGAGCATCGACACCCTTCGCGGTCTTAGCGAGCTTGCACACCGAGTCCACGAGCAAGCGTTCGTGCTGACGTCGGCCGATCTCTATCGCGTGATGGCGGGCGTCGCGATTGCGCTTCTTCTCCTCGTTCCGGTGTTGCCCGTGCGGATCTATCCGCCGTGGACCATGACGCCGCCTCCTTCCCGTTGATGGACAAAATCATGTCAACCGCCACCCGTTTCCCGTTCAAGACCGCTTACGTTGCCGCATCCTTGGTCGCGGCAGGCATGGCCGTATGGGGCTGCGCACGGCTCGTTTCCGCACCGGCTACCGAGTCAACGAACGACGCCTACGTACAGGCCGACTTCACGCTCGTTGCACCGCGCGTCGCCGGTCAGATTTCCGACGTCCTGGTGGACGACAACGAGTCGGTGAAAGCCGGCCAGTTGCTGGTACGCATCGACGATCGCGACTTCCGCGCGGCATTGCTGAGTGCCCAGGCGGATGTGATTGCGGCCAAGGCGTCCGTGGCCAATTTCGAAGCCGAGATTGCACGACAGCCATCGCTCGTCGGGCAGGCGCGAGCGACGCTTCGGTCCGACGAGGCCAGTATCGCGTTTGCGCGGGCGAATGCATCGCGTTACCAGAATCTCTCGGAAGCCGGTGCAGGCACGGCACAGGAGCAGCAGCACGCTTCGACGACGCTCGCCGAGCAGCTCGCCCAGCAAGCGCGCGATCAGGCCGTGTTGACGGCGACCGAGCAGAACCTCGACGTCCTGCGCGCCGGACGCGACAAGGCGGCGGGCGCGCTGGCGCGTGCCGAGGCGGCGCTGGAACAGGCCACGCTCAATCTGTCCTATACGGAAATCCGCGCGCCGGTTGACGGAAAGATTGGACGACGTTCCGCGCGGGTGGGTGCGTTCGTGACGCCCGGGACAGCGATTCTCGCGATCGTTCCGCTCCGCGACGCCTATGTCGTGGCCAACTTTCAGGAAAACCAGATCACCAACATGCGACGAGGTGCCGGCGTACGCATCAAGGTCGACAGCTTTCCGGGCGTCGTGATTCGCGGCCATGTGGACGGTCTCGCGCCCGCGACCGGCGTGAGCTTCGCGCCCATCGCGCCCGACAACGCGACAGGCAATTTCACGAAGGTCGTACAGCGTGTGCCCGTCAAGATCACGATCGACCGCGGGCAGCAGGCAGCGTCTGCACTGAGTGTGGGGCTTTCCGTCGAAGCGGAAGTGGCCGTTGGCGAGCATCGCGATGTGCCGGTGGCGGGAGGGAACGGGAAATGAAAACGAGCGAATTCTCCGTACGCGAGACGGTACTGGCGATACTCGCATGTCTCGTGATGGCGGGATGCACGTTGGGTCCTGACTTCGAACGTCCGAAAAGCCCGACACCCGATGTCTTCAGCCGCACCGAAGCGGCGCAAGCTTCGAGCAAACCCGTCGAATCGCCATTCAATCCGGATTGGTGGACGCTCTTCGGCGATCCGATACTCGACTCGCTGGAAAAACAGCTCGCCGACGCGAATCTGGACGTGGCAGCGGCCTCGGCACGCCTGCGACAGAGCCGTGCGCAACGGCGCGTTGCGGGTGCCGCGGAACTTCCCACCATCGTCGGCGCTGCATCGTATGACCGCGAGCGTGGAAGCGAGAACGGCATATTGTCGTTGCTTGGCGTCACGCCGACACAGACTCAACCGCAATCGGCATCGGGAAACGCGCCGGTCGGCGTGGCGGCGTTGCCGGGATCCAAAGGTTCGCCGGCCTACAATTTGTATCAGTCGGGTTTCGATGTATCGTGGGAGATCGACATCTGGGGCCGGGTTCGACGCGGCGTCGAAGCTGCAACCGCATTGACCGACGCGTCTTACGAGGATCGCAATGCCGTGCTGCTGTCGGTCCGGGCCGAGCTCGCGCGGGACTATATCGAGTTGCGCGATACGCAGTCTCAGCTTCGTATCGCACGGCAGAACCTCGAGATTGCCCGGGATGCAGTCAACCTCACGCAAGTTCGCGTGCGCGAAGGGGTAACGACGGAGCTCGACGTCGCCAATGCCTCTGCACAGGCCGAGTCGATTGAAAGTCTGATCCCGACGCTCGAAGCGAAATGCGAGACGACGATCAATGCGATTGGCGTGTTGCTCGCACAGAATCCGGGGGCGCTGCGGGATGTGCTCGGCGAGTCTCGCGACGTTCCGCCGCTCCCTGAACACGTGCCGATCGGCTTTCCGTCCGAACTCATGCTGCGCAGACCGGATGTCAGGAGAGCGGAGGCGCAGCTGCATGCAGCAACGGCGTCGATCGGAATGGCGAAGGCCGACTTTTATCCGCGCATTTCGTTGAACGGCAGCGCGGGTTTCCAGAGCCTGCAACTGTCGAGCCTCGCCAACTGGGCATCCGGCCAGTTCGTCGTCGGGCCGTCGATTACGCTTCCGATCTTCGAGGGTGGCCGTCTCAAGGGAATGCTCCACCTGCGGGAAGCGCAACAACAGGAGGCCGCGATCAACTACCAACGTACCGTACTCGAGGCATGGCGGGAAGTGGACGACGCGCTGGTCGTCTACACTGCCGAACAGCGCCGGCGCGATCGGCTCGTATCCGTGGTGACGCTGAACCAGCGCGCGCTCGCGATCGCGCGGCAACGGTACAAGGCGGGAGCGGTCGATTACCTCGATGTACTGAACGTGCAGAAACAGTTGGTGGCGGCACAGAGCAATCTCGAGCAAAGCAAGGCAACCGCCGACACCAACCTCGTCACGCTTTGCAAGGCACTCGGTGGCGGCTGGGAATCGACGTACTCGATTCAGGACGCTGCTCGCTGACAAGGCGCTCAGACGTAAACTCACCCCAACAAAAAAGGCCCGGCAAAGCCGGGCCAATCAGATCGAGACACAAGGAGAATCCCGCCCACCCCACACCGGGCGGTCACGCCGCACTACCGCACTACACGACGTTCTTTTCGACGATCGGCCGGTTTTCGAGCACACGCTCCCAGCCGAGCGACGACAGGTCGAGCGATTCATACTGCCCGCCCAGAATCAGTTCACTCACCCCACGCCCGGTCGCAGGCCCCTGCTGCAGCCCGTGCCCGCTATATCCGTTCGCGAACACGACGTTGTCGAGCTCGGGGTGATACCCGATGATCGCGTTGTGATCGAACACGTTGTACTCGTAGTATCCGGACCAGCAGTTCTCCACGCGCAGCGCTTCGAACTCCGGCACGCGATTCGCAAGCGTCGGCCAGATCACCTCGTCGAACAGGTCGTGATCGACCTCGTCGAGCGGCAGATCGTCGGGATCGCGATCGGGGCTCGGCGACGTCCCGCAGATATACGTGCGCCCTTCCGGCCGGAAATACACGCCCGTCGGATCGATCAGCAGCGGGCAATCGGTGAGCTTCGCCGGCGACGACACGTTGAAGATGCTGCGACGCCGCGCATACACGGGAATGTCGATGCCCATCATCGACGACAGCGTGCGCGTCCACGCACCAGCCGCGTTGACGAGCGTGTCGCACGCGTAGCGCTCGCCGTCGCTCGTCATCACATGCGTTACCTTGCGACCATCGCGAACGACGCCGGTCACGTCCGACGGCACGTAGCGCGCGCCCAGCGCCTGTGCCTTCTTGCGCAGCGCCTGCACGAGCCCGTAGCCGTCGAACCACCCTTCGCCGCTGACGCCATACGCGCCCGACACGAGATCGTCGACGTTCAGCCACGGGAACTTCGCGCGCAGCGCATCGCGATCCATCAAGCGGATATCGGCACCGAGCTTCGTTTGCAGCGCATGGTTCTCGCGCAGCGTCGCATCGCCTGCCGGCGTCGCGAGAAACAGGTAACCGCCCTCATGCAGATCGATCGACGGCCGGCTGCCGTCGACCTCGAGCCGTTCGCCGATCGTGCGCAGGAAATCGATTCCGAACAGCGACATCTCGATCGACAGCGGCGTCGAGAACTGCTGGCGAATCGACGCGGCCGACAGCGCCGACGACGACTTCGCATAGGTGGGATCGCGTTCGATGACGGTCACGGACACCGTCGGATCGGTAGCACGCAGGAAATACGCGATCGAGCTGCCGATCACACCACCGCCGACGATGACGACTTGAGAACTCACGACTGACTCCAGTTGCACGTGAAAGGCGCGGCCAGCCGGCCGCGCCCGAAGGTTGTTCGTGCCGCGTCGCGCGCGGCGCCGTGCGTGTGGACCGCCCGGCGAATCGCCTCGACATGCACCGCGATCGGATCCGATCGCTTCGGGTATTTCAGCACGTCCGGCGTCGCCGCGAAAGCCCGCACGCGTCGGGTATTCAGTCCGACGTTTGCGTGGTGACGGGCTGCCACGCGGCGTTCTTCACTTCATACAGCGTCGAGCTCGGGTTCTTCAGGTCGCCGGTATTCGTGAACGCGATCGTGCCGGTGATGCCGTCGTAGCGCGTGCCCTTCAGCGCGCCGTTGAAATCGGCCGGCTTCGCCGAGTTCGCCTTCTGCATCGCGTTGATCGCGACCCACGTCGCGTCGTACGCGAACGGCGCATACGCGAGCATGTCGACGCCATACTTCTGCTTGAATTTCGTTTCGAACTGCTTGCCCTTCGCGAGACGCGACAGCGGCTGCCCGTATTCCCACACGGACGCGCCTTCGGCCGCATTGCCCGCGAGCTTGATGAAGTTCGCGTTCATCACGCCGCCGCCTGCCAGGAACTGCGCGCGGATGCCGAGCTGGCGCATGCGCTTGACCAGCATCGCGGACTGCGCGTCGAGGCCGCCGAAGAACACCAGGTCGGCATTCGTGCTCTTGATCTTCGTGAGCTGCGCGCTGAAGTCGACGGCCTTGTCGTTCGTGAATTCGCGCGCGACGATCGTGCCGCCGTTCGCCTTCGCGGCCTTTTCGAACTCGTCGGCTTCGCCCTGGCCGAACGCGGTGCGGTCGTCGATGATCGCGATGCGCTTCGCCTTGGTCACGCTCGCCGCATACGCGCCGGCGTTGCCGGCGTTCTGCGTGTCGGTTGCGATCACGCGGTACACGGTGCCGAGCCCGGCGCGCGTGATGTCGGGATTGGTCGCCGACGGCGTGATCATCGGAATGCCAGCCTTCGCGTAGATCTTCGACGCGGGCAGCGTCGTGCCCGAATTGAAGTGGCCGATCACGACGGCCACCTGTGCGTCGGTCAGCTGCTGCGCGGCCTGCACGCCGATGCGCGGGTCGCTCTGGTCGTCTTGCGATGCGACGACGAACTTCACCGGCTTGCCGCCGATCGTCGTGTGCGCGGCGTTCGCCTCGTCGACGGCCATGCGCACGCCGTTCTCGATGTCCTTGCCGTAGGCGGCGCCGCCGCCGGTCAGCGGCACGGCCACGCCGACCTTGACGACCGTCTCCTGCGCGTGGGCCGCGCCCGTCTGGAACGCGAAAATCGCGGCGGTCAGTGCGATGCCGGAAAGCGAGCGAATGCGGAACGTCATCGGCCAATCCTTCTTGTATGGGTCGGGATGCGGCGCGCGACCATCGCGCGCCGGCGACCTCTCGCGTGCCGGTGATTTTTTCTGTCGCCGGGGCGTCGCCAATGGCGCATCGCCTGCCGGTCGATCACCGCGGTTCCGTCTCCGGGGAACCTGTCAGCGCGAAAGAGGTGAACCGATTGTGGGTAGCCAATACGCGTGCAGCAAACGAAATATCGGAACTATGTTGTGAGGAATTGTCATCAAGTACCGTCGCTACCGACGGTGCGCGGCCCGCTCGACGGCGGGCCCGGAAGGGGAAACTTCAAGCGATGCGCGCAGATGCCGTTGCATCAAGGCGGCGCCGGGTAATGCCGATGGAGAATCAATCGCTGTGTCAGGCCGCCGCCCGTGACGTGACACGTCGCGCATCGCACGATTCGGTCGCGGACGCTCAGTGCCGATCGATGTGCGTATCGGTGCCCATATGCTTGCGCACCGCATCGGCTGCCTCGCCGGCCTTCTCCTGCAGCTTGCCGGCCTGCTGCTCCGCGACGCCCTGCGCTTCCGTCTCGCGGTCGCCCGTCACCTTGCCGAGCGCTTCCTTGACCGAACCCTTCACTTGTTTGAGCTTGCCTTCGATGCGATTCCTGTCCATGGTCGTCTCCTGCGATGAGTTGGGGAGAGAGCCGACGGCAAGGCAGCCTGCGCCGCACCGCCGAGTGGACAGGATCGCAGCCGCGCGCCGCACGCGGCAGATGCGGATGCACCAGCCCGCATGGTGCATTCGCACCGATGGGGCAGCGGCCGGCGTCAGCCCTTGCCGGTCGCGCCGCCCTTGTCGGCGGCCTTCTCGGCGCCCTTCTCGCCGCGCGCGCCGTTCGCGTCGGCCGCGCCGACGATCCCCCGCTCGCGCGCCCACACGATCGCCTCGCCGCGGCTATGCACGTCGAGCTTCGCGTAGATCGTCGCGACGTGATTGCGGACCGTGTTCGGCGCGAGCCCGAGGCGGCCGGCGATCTCCTTGTCGGCGAGACCGTGACACAGCAGGTCGAACACGTCGCGCTCGCGTGCGGTGAGGTCCGACAGCTGCGCGCCCGCGTCCGGCGCATTCGCGCGCCGCACGTTCGCCAGTTTTTCGATCAGCGTGCGGCTGAACCACGACGCGTCCTGCATCGCGGTCTCGATCGCGTAGACGAGTTCCATCTCGGTACGCTTGCGATCGCTGATGTCGAGCAACGCGATCAGCAGGCAATCCTGGCCGTGAATCGCGACCGGGTCGGCCGATACCACGCAATCGCGCACGTCGCCATCGCGCGTGCGGATCTGCACGTCCGCGTTGCGCACGTTGCCGTCGCGCGCGAGCTGGCTGTCGATCCGCTGGCGCGCGCCGCGCTCGGCCCACAGCCCGATCTCGTCCGCGGACTTGCCGAGCAGGTCGTCGCGCGCATGGCCGGCCATCGCGACGAATGCATCGTTCACGTCGAGCAGCTCGAAGCGGTCGGCCGTGACGATCGCGGTCGCGACCGGCGCCATCCGGAACGCCTTCGCGAAACGCTCCTCGCTCTGCCGCAACGCGAACTCCGCCTGCTTGCGCGGCTCGAGATCCATGAACGTGAACAGCATGCATGCTTCGCCGTTCATGTCGATCGGCTGCCCGGCGACGACGACCGCCTTCGTGCCGCCGTCCGCGCACTTCAATACGGCCTCCATCTGCGGGATCGTCGCGCCCTCGCCGAGCCGCTCGATCGCGAGTTCGCGCCGCTCGGCCTGTTCGAGCACATCGAGTTCATAGACGGAGCGGCCGAGCACGTCGTCGCGCGCGTGGCCCGTCATGTCGAGGAAGCCTTGATTGACCTTCACGTAGCGCAGGTCGTCGAGCCGGCAGATCACGGCCGGCGCCGGATTCGCGTTGAACGTGCGCTCGAAGCGCTCCTCGGCGCTCGCCCATTCGGTCGCGTCGTGCAGCACGAGCGCGAGACAGTCGGGCTCGCCGGCCGCATTCGTCAGCACGAGGCTGCGGATCCGGTGGACCCAGCTCACGTTCTCGTCGGCGGCCGATTCGACTTCGACCGTCACGTCGCTGAACTCCTCGCCCGCGATCACGCGGTCCATCGGATAGTGACCGTCGCGCACCGGATGATTGTTCCGGTAGCGCAGCCGGAAGCGCTCGCGATACTCGGTCACGTCCGCGCCGAGCGCATCGAGCTCGGTCACGCCGTGCATCGCGAGTGCGGCCTCGTTCGCCCACACGATCCGCTGGTCGGGTTCGATGAGGATCACGCCCTCGGTGAGCCCCGCGATGATCTGATGCAACTGGCGCCGGTCGGTATGCGACTTGAGCACCTGTTCGTTTACGCGTTCGTCCATTGATTGGTGGTCCACATGGTCGACATGGTTGCCGGGCCGGTCGCCTCCGCGCCGACATGCGCCGGATGGCGCGTGCCGCGATGATCGCGTGCCGCCGATACGACGGGCAGGTGCAGATGCGCCACGCGCAATAGTACATTCGCATGCCGCGCCGCCTGCGTGCGCTACCCCGCCGAGCGGCGCGCGGCGCGGCATCCGCGCCTGCCGTCCCGCGTTGCCCCCGTCATGGCGCATGCCTCGTTCCCGCTCCTTCGTTCCGTCCCCGTGCAAACGCACTAGCCGATCCGGTGAATTTGCGCGATGTCCGCGTGCGTTCGCGCCGGTACGCTGGTACTGCATCGGCGCGTACGCGCTGCCCTACCGCAGAGGAGGACCACCTGATGAAGCTGCATCAGACACCCGATCCGACGCGGCCCGAACCGGCCCCGGACCATCCGCCCGAACCGTCGCCCGGCACCGATCCGCCGGTGCCGCTGCCGCCCGACGTGCCGCGCCCGGACATGCCGCCGCGCGAGCCCGGCTACGACACGCCGATCGCGCGGTAGCACACGGCGCGATCGGCATTCATCCACTCACGCCAATCGCAGGAGAACATCAATGAACAAGATCTCGCACCTTTCGACACTGCTCGCCGTCAGCGCGGCCTTCCTGCTCGCCGCCGCACCGCTCACGAGCGCGCAGGCACAGGCGTCGTCGCCGGCCGGCAACGGCATGACGACCGAATCGAACCAGCCCGTCACCGACACATGGATCACGACCAAGGTGAAGAGCGAACTCGCGACCACCGAAGGCCTGAAGAGCACTCACGTCAGCGTGAAGACGGTCGACGGTGTCGTCACGCTGACGGGCGTGCTGCCGTCGAAGATCGCGGTGAAGAAGGCCGTCGCCGTGACGCGCTCGATCAAGGGCGTGAAGCACGTCCACGCATCCGGCCTGAAGGCTCAGGCCTGAGTTGTCACGCGGCCGAGCGCCGCACTTTTCTCCCCTTACTCCAGGAGCGAACGATGAACGAAGACAAGATCAAGGGCCAGTGGAAGCAGCTCACCGGCAAGCTGAAGGCCAAGTGGGGCAAGCTGACCGACGACGATCTGACCGCCGCCGAAGGCAACCGCGACTATCTGGTCGGCAAGATCCAGGAGCGTTACGGGATCGCGCGCGACGAAGCCGAGAAGCAACTGAAGGAATTCGATCGCAAGCTGTAACGCGCCGGCCGTCTCACCCCGCCGCGATGCGTCCCGCGTCGCGGCAACGCGAAGGACAACGACATGGGCAAATATCTGATCGCATGGCTGCTCGGCGTGCCGGTCGGCGTGCTGGTGCTGTTCTACCTCGTCACGCACCTGTTCTGACGCTCGCGGCGCCCATGCAACGCAAACGGGCCGGAGGCTGTCATCAGCCGCCGGCCCGTTTGCCTTGGTGCGTCGCGCTTACTTCGCCGCGTTCGCCGTCATCTTGAAGATGCCCTGCGCATTGCCCGCATCGAAACGCAGGTCCGTGACCCAGCGGCGCGCCGTCTGGTCGAACGTGCGGCGGCGGGTGATGAATTCATAGAACGAGCCCGGCACGTTGCGCTTCACCGTGCCGCCGTCGCGCGTGCGGAACTCGCGCTCGACGATGTCCGCGCGATACGCGGTCTGGAACACGCGGCCCGAACGCGAGCGCTCGACTTCCGGCTTCATCGGCCGGCCCTTCGCCTTCTCGTCGTCGGACAGCTTGAACACGTCGGTCACGCGATCGGTCGCATGGTTGAACGCGTTGCCTTCGGTCGCGATCCATGCCATCTCGGCCGATTCGAGCAGCAGCGTCTCGTAGTCGAGTTCGTTCGGCAGGTCGTGCTGGCGAGCGAACGCGCCGACGATCTCGGGCAGCAGTGCGTGCGCGGCGTCGAGCGACAGCCAGCCTTCGCGCTCGATCTCCCACAACAGCGCGACGGCCGCCGGCGACAGCGGATCGCGCGACGAGCTCACGACGTTCGTCACGGCCTGCTGGAATTCTTTCGAGAAACGTTCCGGATGCAGTTCGCTGACGAAGAACTGCGCGATCTCGTCCGGCGCGTCTTCATGCGCGTATGCGCGGCCGGTCATGCCGAGCTTGTCGAGCGGGTAGCGGCCGTTCAGGCGAAAGCCGAGCGGACGCAGGATGCGCGTGAACGCGGCTTCGCCCGGCGGCAGCGCGCCCGTGTGCGGCCAGCGCACCGTGCGCAGCGCGCCGTGGTCGAAGTAGACCGAGCCGCCGTTCTCGATGGCATCGGCCGTGTACGCGCGGCCGTTCGCCGAACGTTCGAGCAGCCCTTCGAACAGCGCCATGTTCATCGCCTGGGCGATTTCCGCACGCGTGACGACGTCGGTTTCCCATTCGTCGAGGATGGCCGGCATGTTCAGGGTCGCGAACAGGGCGTCGGTCTTCGCCTGTCCCAGCAGCTTCGTCAGCAAGCTCTCGATATTCGGATTGCGCATCAGGATTCTCGTCTCGGGGGACCGCCGGCAAACGTGCCGGCAACTCGGGTGGCCGGCCGCCCAACGGGCGCCTTGCCTTGCGTGGGATGCATTATTCAAAGGGTTGCAGCGGGGCGTAAAGCGAGATTAAATTGACACGTGATGAGTTTTTGGAATTATTCGCGGCCTCCGCACTCGTCCGCCGGCCCGCCGTGGGCGGGTCCGTTTGTCAGACAAAACGAGCATCATGCGCAAATTCAAGATCCCCAACATGGGTGCGCTCGTGGCTTTCGAAGCCGCGGCGCGCCACGAGAGCTTCACGCACGCGGCGAAGGAGCTGTTCCTGACCGAAAGCGCGGTATCGCGGCAGATCGCGACGCTTGAAGCGAGCCTCGGCGTGCGGCTGTTCGCGCGCGTGAAGCAGCGCGTCGTGCTGACGCGCGCCGGCAAGCTGTACGGCACGCAGGTGCGGCGCGCGCTCGAGGCGCTCGATCGCGACACGCTGTCGATCATCGCGCACGGCAGCGGCGGCGGCTACCTGGAGCTCGCCGTGCTGCCGACCTTCGCATCGCACTGGCTGATCCCGCGCATCAAGAGCTTCTACGACCGCACGCCGGACGTGCGCGTGAACATGGGCAGCCGCACCGACCTGTTCTCGTTCGAGGACACGCACTTCGAAGCCGCGATCCACTACGGCAAGCCGACCTGGCCGGGCACCTCGTCCGACTACCTGTTCGGCGAGGAAGTCGTACCGATCTGCTCGCCCGCGCTGCTCGACGGGCCGGTCGAACGCGTGGAGGACCTGCTCGCGTATCCGCTGCTGCACTCGACCACGCGTCCCGGCGCGTGGGCGCAATGGTTCGAGACGCACGGCGTCGAGGACATCCGCACGATGCAGGGCGTGCGCTACGAACTCCACACGATGCTGATCAGCGCGGCCGCGGCCGGGCTCGGGATCGCGCTGGTGCCGAAGTTCTTCGTCGAGGAACAGCTGCAGCAGCTCGGCCTCGTCGTGCCGTGCGACGCGGCGACGGTCGGCGATTCGGCGTACTACCTCGTGTATCCGACCGAGTTCAGCCACAGCAAGCCGCTGGAGTCGTTTCGTGCGTGGTTGCTGGAACAGGCGAGCGCGTATGCGGCGCCGGGGCGGGAGGAAAACGACGTGGCGGATGGCGAAGACGACGAGGATGTCGAATAACGCGCGGCATCGCGATGTAGCGTGCTTCGCCGTCTTGTCGTACGGACGGGCGCCCTGCTTGAGCACCGCGCTGACGCGCCAATGTCGGTAATGCCGGCAATGTCGGAACAGGGAAAAAACGGGACGACGAGGATGCCGGGAGACGCGAGTGGTCCGGTGCGCGCCGGGCGGGCAACCCCGACCCGGCGCTCCGGGCAGCCGACCTCGCTTCGGCAGCGCGGCGGACCTTCTCTCATTTCTTCACTGCGTATGTTTTCTCTCAGGTTCGGGGGCATTTTTTACTTCACCGCGCCCGGCCATTATCCGCCCAAACCGGTCGAAGTGAAACGTTTGCGCTTGCGCCGGGCAACTTATTCCCGGCATTCGGAAACAATCCTTCAAAACGCTTACGAACCAAACGATCTCGCTCGGCAAATCTTGCAATCGGCTCGGCGTTCCTTTCTAATGGAACTGGTTCCATTCCGCGTTTCGGCCACGCCGTCGCGTGACGCCTCGACGTTCGCGCGTCATGATGCCGATTCAGGATCGAGGATCATTCAGTTCAGGATTCCGCATCGCCCGTCCTTCCCGGACACCCGTCAAACGAGACCGTCATGCCCGATTCCGCCTCCCTGCAGCAGTTGTTTCCCGCCTATCAAGACATCCCCGCCGAGTTCCGGCTCGCCGCACCGATCCACCAGCGCGTGTCGCTGGTCGACGGCGCGCTGCGCCCGTGGGACGGCACGACCAAGACCGTGCTGTCGCCCGTGTGCGTGCGCCAGCCGGACGGCAGCGTCGCGCAGATGGAGATCGGCAGCTATCCGGTGATGGGCGAGACGGAAAGCGACGCGGCGCTCGACGCCGCGGTGCG
The DNA here is from genome assembly GCF_056930375.1 of Burkholderia sp. 10_S31. Taxonomy (NCBI): domain Bacteria; kingdom Pseudomonadati; phylum Pseudomonadota; class Betaproteobacteria; order Burkholderiales; family Burkholderiaceae; genus Burkholderia; species Burkholderia sp. 10_S31. The sequence continues at coordinate 731,354 of NZ_JBXOWK010000001.1, read as the reverse complement.
CGCGTACGACTCGGGCCGCGGCGAGTGGCCCACGATGAAGGTCGAGCAGCGCATCGCGTGCATGCAGGACTTCATCAAGCGGATGGTCGCGCAGCGCGAGCTGGTCGTGAACCTGATCATGTGGGAGATCGGCAAGAGCCTCGCCGATTCGCAGAAGGAGTTCGACCGCACCGTCACGTACATGACGCAGACGATCGACGCGCTGAAGGAGCTCGACAACGCGAACTCGCGCTTCGTGATCGCGGAAGGCACGATCGGCCAGATCCGCCGCACGCCGCTCGGCGTGGTGCTGTGCATGGGGCCGTACAACTATCCGCTGAACGAGACCTTCGCGACGCTGATCCCCGCGCTGCTGATGGGCAACACCGTGGTCTTCAAGCCGCCTCAGTACGGCACGCTGCTGTTCGAGCCGCTGCTCGAGGCGTTCCGCGACGCGTTCCCGAAAGGCGTGATCAACACGATCTACGCGCCGGGCGCGGTAGTCGTGCCGCACATGCTCGCGTCGGGCAAGATCAACGTGCTCGCGCTGATCGGATCGAGCAAGGTCGCCGATCACCTGAAGAAGCAGCATCCGAAGTCGCACCGGCTGCGCGCGATCCTCGGCCTCGACGCGAAGAACGCAGCGATCGTGCTGCCCGACGCCGATCTCGACCTCACCGTGAAGGAGTGCCTGCTCGGCGCGCTGTCGTTCAACGGCCAGCGCTGTACCGCGCTGAAGATGCTGCTCGTGCACCGGTCGATCGTCGACGAATTCCTGAAGCGCTTCACCGCCGCGCTCGAACAGCTGAAGATCGGCATGCCGTGGGAGAAAGGCGTCAGCATCACGCCGCTGCCGGGCATGCATCGCACCACCTACATGACCGATGCGATCGACGACGCGAAGGCGAAGGGCGCGCAGGTCGTCAACCACTCGGGCGGCGAGTTCAGCAAGACGCTGTTCTACCCGGCCGTCGTGTATCCGGTGTCCGAAGGCATGAAGCTGTATCGCGAGGAGCAGTTCGGGCCGATCATTCCGGTCGCGCCGTTCGACGACGTGGAAACCGCGCTCGACTACGTGACGACGTCGGAGCACGGCCAGCAGGTCAGCATCTTCGGTTCCGATCCGGCGCAGATCGGCGCGCTCGTCGATCCGCTCGTGAACCAGGTGTGCCGCGTGAACATCAACTGCCAGTGCCAGCGCGGGCCCGACGTGTTCCCGTTCGCGGGACGCAAGGATTCGGCGGAAGGCACGCTGTCGGTGACCGATGCGCTGCGCGCGTTCTCGATCCGTTCGATGGTCGCGGCCAAGCAGACCGACGGCAGCAAGCAACTGCTCGATTCGATCGTGTCGGACCACCACTCGAAGTTCATCAACACGGGCTTCATTTTCTGAAGCACTGAAGCGGGTTCGATGCGATGGATGATCCGCCGCGCGTTCGCGCGGCGGATCATCCGTTCATATGCGTGCGGGTCGTACGTTCATACGTTCGACGCCAGCAACCTGATGCCCGCCACACCGAACACCACCGCGAGACACGCTTCCATCGCGCGCCGGCCGCGCACGTAGAGCCGGCGCGCGCCGTCCGTCGAGAACACCAGCGCATAGCCGCCGAACACCAGGCACCCGATCGCGATGCAGCCCGGCACGACGGCGCCGTGCGACGCGCCCGCGCCGTTCGACGACAGCGCGACGATCGACACCCACACCAGGATGGCTTTCGGATTCGTCAGGTGCAGCATCGCGCCGCGTGCGTAGAAGCGCGACAGCGTCTGATCGGGCGCCGCCTTCAGCGTGGCGGCAGCCTTGGCCGACCACGCGGTGCGCCCCGACTTGAACGCGAGCCACAGCAGGTACACGCCGCCGAACAGCTTGATCGCGACCAGCAGCTTCGACCACGCGAGCAGCGCCGCCGATACGCCCAGCGCGGCCACCGTCGCCCAGAACATCGATCCCGAGATGACGCCGAGCGCGAACGCGAGCGCCGCCTTGCGGCCATGGTTCGCGGCGACCGACATGATCGCGAGATTGCTCGGGCCGGGGCTGGCCGTGCCGACGAAATAAGCCGTGTAGGCCAGCAGCAGGTTGGCCGAGAAGAAGGCGTGGACGCTCATGTCGAACCTCGCGAGGATGATCCCCGGATTGTTCGCAAACACGGCGCGGCTGCCCATGGACAGTTGTCCGGTTATTCGCTGGGCCAGTTGGGTGGCGCGGGCGACGACGTTGCGCTCGCATCCGGATCGCCGCGCGCAAAACGTCTCGAATCTGAAACATCCGGCGCAGGTGGCGCGGCATTCGATCGTGCGGCGGACCTCGTTGCGGCGCGCGGCACACAACCGGCCCGAGGCCGCCGGGACGCCCGACACACCAGCGTCGCGACCTTCCGGCGATGCGTCGGCTGAAACGCACAGTTGGTTTCAACCCGACATTACGTTACATCGCTGAAGCATTTCATCCGTCCGGGCCCTCTCGTGCGGCCGAGCGCGACCGAGGGCAGCGTACGGACACCCGCGTCGATTTTCCGTGCAAGCCAGTAGCGGCGGGACACGCTGGCCGCTGCCGCGACTCGCGGCAACCGTGCTCGACCACCGGATCGCGGCGCTGGTACGGAACCTGCATTCGCAGTGCAGTGACAACCGCGCCGCCGGTTGGTGCGGACATGAACCCGGATCGGGACCCGTCCACCGGATACGCCCGAACGATCCACGCAAGCAACGAGGTTCCTCATGGATGCGCTGCCCAACTCATCCGATACGTCGTTCCAGCTCTTTCTCGCGAAACTGCTCGAACAGCCGCAGCCCGAATGGACCGAAAAGCAGCAGATGGAACTCGAGATGGCGCGTGCGCTGTCGACCCAGATGGTCCACTTCGCCGAAGGCATGCGCGGCGGCAACGCGGATCTCGCGCGCTGCCTCGTGCTGCTGCGCTACGCGAAGGTCCTCGACTTCATGCTGACGTCGCTCGCCGCACGCCGCGACATTCACCCGCAGACGCTGCGCACGCTGTTCCGGCTCGCGAACCTGAAGGTCGACGACGCGTATCCGGTCTGAGCGGGCACCGGGCCGCACAACGCACCGCCCCTACGGCTAGCGCGCAACCCGCCCCGCCATCCACTTGCGGTAACGCCGCGTCTGGCACTGCGCGGCCATCTGCTGCGACACCAGCGCGCGCAGCGGCGACACGCCCGGATGCGTGCGTCGCCCCGCGCTCAACCGCGCGAGCTGGAACTTCACGACGGCCATGTTCGCCAGCGCGCCCAGCGCCTTGTTCTTCCACCGGATCGGCTGCAGCGCCGGCGCGCTGTCCTTGCCGGCCTGCCAGGCGCGCGGCAGGTTCGGATCGATCGACAGCGCGGTCGCGATGCCGACCATCGCCACGCCGCTGGCGACCACCTGCTCGGCCACCGCGCGGCGCCGGATCCCGCCCGTGACCATCAGCGGCATGCGTGCGACCGCCGTGATGTCCCGCGCGAATTCGAGGAAATACGCTTCCCGGGCCAACGTGCGTCCGTCGCGCGCCTCGCCCTGCATCGCCGGCACTTCATAGCTGCCGCCCGACAGCTCGACGAGATCGACGCCGAGCGGATTCAGCAGTTCCACGACGCGCTTCGCATCGTCCGCGCTGAAGCCGCCGCGCTGGAAGTCGGCCGAATTCAGCTTGACCGACACGACGAACGCGGGCGACACCGTCGCACGCACGGCGCGGACGATGTCGAGCAGCAGCCGCGCGCGGTGCTCGATGCTGCCGCCCCACGCGTCCTGCCGGCGGTTCGTCAGCGGCGACAGGAACTGGCTCAGCAGGTAACCGTGCGCCGCGTGGATCTGCACGCCGGTGAAGCCGCTTTGCTCGGCAAGCTGCGCGGCGCGCACGAAGCGCTGCTGCACGTCGGCGATGTCGGCTTCCGTCATCTCCTTCGGCACCGGGAACTGCTTCGACAGCGCGCCGAGCGCGAGCGGCACGGCCGACGGCGCGAGCGTCGTCTGGCCGAGCGCCGCCTGCATCTGGCGCCCCGGATGGTTGATCTGCATCCAGACATGCGCGCCGCCGGAGCGTGCGACCTGCGCCCACCGGCGGAAGCGGTCGAGATGCGCGTCGCTGTCGAGCACGACGCCGTTCGGCCCCGTCATCGCGCGGCCGTCCACCATCACGTTGCCGGTCAGGATCAGGCCGGCCCGGCCGTCGGCCCATGCCTGGTACAGGCGCAGCAACGCATCGGACGGCGCGTGATCCGCGTCGGCCATGTTCTCCTCCATCGCGGCCTTGGCCAGCCGGTTCGGAATCACCGCGCCATTGGGCAGTGTGAGGGGGGCAAACAGGTTCATGGTGGGCATCCTCGATTGACGATGCCCAACCTTAACTTTAAAGTCAGCTTCAAGGTCAAGCCCCTCAGGAGCACACCATGAAAATCGGCGAACTGGCGCGCACCAGCGGCATCGCGGCGTCGCGTATCCGGTTCTACGAAGCGAGCGGCCTGCTCGAACCGGCACGTCGGCAGGCGAACGGCTATCGGGAATACGGGCCGGAAGCGCTGACGCGGCTCGCGATCATCGATCGCGCGCAGCGCGCGGGTTTCGCGCTCGATGAAATCCGCGCGGTGCTGCCGCCCGATCTCGGCGCGTGGCCGCGCGACGAGCTGCTCCAGACATTGCGGCACAAGGTCGACGAAATCGCGCTGCTGGAGCAGCGGCTCGCGCAGAACCGCCGCAGCCTGCAGGCGCTGATCGACGAGATCGCGAACAAGCCCGCCGGCGAGGATTGCGCGGGCGCCGCGCAACGCATGCTCGACAAGCTGTGCAAGGAAGAGGCCGAGGCCGCAGCGGCGCCTGCGCCGGTGTCGCACCCGAGGCCGGCACGCAAGCGCGCGTGAGCACGCGTGTACACGCATGGCGCCGGCTGTCCGCGGTGCATGGCCACATGGATTTGCTTACGTCGCAGGTAATCGACGCGCATCGCCCGCGCGCCGATCATGGCTGCATCGATCGACGCATCGCATCGACACCCCGGAGCCCGCCATGACCGCCTACGCCATCGCCCACCTGCACGACGTTCAAATGTGCGACGACATCGTCGAATACCTCGAACGCATCGACGGCACGCTCGCGCCATTCGACGGCCGTTTCGTCATTCACGGCGCGCGGCCCGACGTGCGCGAAGGCGTGTGGCACGGCGACCTGATCGCGATCGCCTTTCCCGATCTCGCCGCGGCGCGCGCCTGGTACGAATCGGATGCGTACCGGCAGATCCAGCCGCTACGCGCTCGGCACGCGAGCGGCCCGTTGATCCTGATCGACGGCGTCGACGAGTCGCACAAGGCGACGGACATCCTGCGCTGAACCACGACGCATGCGACACATGCATCGCATGCGACGCTTACTTCGCGTTGCGCTCCATCGGCTCGCCGACGACGAAACCGCCGCCCTGGTAGCGCTGCGCGGGATCGTCGTACTCGGCGGTCGGCGCCGTCGGCGGGAACAGCCCCGCGAACTGCGCCGAGCTGTCCTGCGGCCGGAAGCCGAGGAAGCCGGCCTTCGTGTTGTCCCACCACTTCACCGGGTTGTCCGACACGCCGTAGACGATCGCGTGCCCGACGCGGTTCGTCAGCAGCGAGCAGCGCACGAGCTCGATGAAGTCGCGATAGCTGAGGAACGTGACGAGCATGCGCGGATTCTTCGGCGCCTCGAACGACGAACCGATCCTCAGGCACACCGTTTCGATCCCGAAGCGGTCGAAGTAGTAGCGCGACAGCGACTCGCCGAAGCACTTCGTCACGCCATAGAGACTGTCCGGACGCAGCGGCGAATCGGCATCGAGCACTTCCGTGACCGGATGGAAACCGATCGCATGGTTCGAGCTCGCGAACACGATCCGCTTCACGCCGTGCTTGCGCGCGGCTTCATACAGGTTGTACGTGCCGGTGATGTTCGCACCCACGAGATCGTCGAACGGCGCATCGACCGAAATGCCGCCGAGGTGGACGATCGCGTCGACGCCGTCGACGAGGTCCATCACCGCCGGCCGGTCGGCCAGATCGACGACACGGGTTTCTTCGTGCGCGGCCGCGTCGTCCAGCGCGGCGATGTCGCTCACGCGCACGACGTCGGCCCAGTTCGCCAGCGCGCCGCGCACCTGGCGGCCGAGGTTGCCGGCCGCGCCGGTCAGCAGCAGGCGCCCGAACGGCTTGCGTGCGCCGGTGGATGAGGCGTTCATCGAGTCTCCTTGAATCTGTCCTGAGGGTGTCCGGGAAGTTGCCCGAAATCGATGGAATCGGCTGAAATCGGAAAACGTTTTCCAACTATACGCGTGACAAAAGCCGAACGTCAATGGCCGAACCTGTTCGCAGCTATCCACACTTTCCCGATATCGGCCGGTGGCCGGACGCGGGCTTTTTCTGCCACAATCCGGCATAAGCTGACGAAAACGTTACCCTTCCAATGAAAAAAGTTTCCCCGACGATCCGCGACGTGGCGGCGGAAGCCGGCGTGTCGGTCGCGACGGTATCCAAGTACGTGAACGGCACGCAGCGCTTTTCGCCGGCCGTCGAGGCGCGCCTCAAGGAAGCGATCGAGCGGCTCGGCTACCGTTCGAATCCGCTCGCGCGCTCGATGATCACCGGACGCACGCGCACCATCGGCCTCGTGATCCTCGACATCAGCAACCCGTACTTCACGAACGTCGTCAAAGGCGCGAACCGCGTCGCGCTCGAGCACGACTACACGCTGCTGCTCGTCGATACCGAAGAGAACCAGGCGCGCGAACGCTCGCTGATCGAGGCGCTCGCGCAGCGCGTCGACGGGCTGATCGTCAGCACGCGGATGCCCGACGACGAAGCCGGCTGGATGCTCGACCTGCACAAGCCGCTCGTGCTGCTGCGGCGCAGCCCCGGCCTGCCGATCCCGAGCGTCGGCATCGACAACCGGCTCGCCACCTACATGCTCGCGCGTCACCTGCTCAATCTCGGCCATACGCGCATCGCGTACCTCGGCTTCGGCACCGCGCGCGTGAACGACGAACGGATCCAGGGCGCGCGCGACTGTCTCGCGGAAGCGGGGCTCACGCTCGACGTGCACGATGCGCATGCGCCGACCGCCGAAGCCGGCGAGCGCGCGTGCTCGCGCGTGATGCTCGGGCCGCAGCGCCCGCAGGCCGTGATCTGCTACAACGACCTGATCGCGCTCGGCTTCATGAAGGAAGCCGCATCGCTCGGGTTCCGGCTGCCGCAGGACGTGTCCGTCGCCGGCATCGACAACGTGCCGTACGGCGAATATGCGGCGCCCGCGCTGACCACCATCGACATCCAGAGCGAGAACATGGGCGAGCTCGCGATGCAGAAGCTGATCGACGCGCTCGCCGGGCGCACCGATGCGAGCTATTCGACGTTCGAGCCGCGGCTGATCATGCGCGCGTCGACGGCCGCGGCCGGTTGAAGCGCGCGCCACGTCCTGCCTTCATCGCTTCCGCGCATCACACATGAGAAACGCGCCGCCTCCGGGCGGCGCGTTCGTGTGCCGGCACGCGATTACGCGTCGAGCTTCGCGGGCTTCATCTTCGGCGTAAGCACGTGCATGATCGCCAGCGCGAGCAGGTAAGCCAGCGCGCCGATCGCGAACAGCACCCAGTAGTGGCCCGTACGCTGCAGCACCTGGCCGATCACTTCCGAGAACAGCACGCCGCCGATCGAGCCGGCCATCCCGCCGATGCCGACCACCGACGCGACCGCGCGGCGCGGGAACAGGTCGGACGCCGTCGTGAACAGGTTCGCCGACCAGCCCTGGTGCGCGGCGGCGGCGAGGCCGACGATCAGCACCGCGATCCACAGGCTCTGCACCTGCGACACGAACGCGATCGGCAGCACGCAGCATGCGCAGATCAGCATCGCCGTCTTGCGCGCGCCGTTCACGCTCCAGCCCGCGCGCAGCAGCACCGACGACAGCCAGCCGCCGCCGATGCTGCCGACCGTCGTCAGCGCATAGATGCACACGAGCGGCAGACCGATATGCTGCATATCCATCCCGCGCGATTCGTTGAGCCACTTCGGCAGCCAGAACAGGTAGAACCACCACACCGGGTCGGTCAGGAACTTGCCGATCAGGAACGCCCACGTCTCGCGCTTGCGGATCAGCTCGCCCCAGCGCGGCGCGCCGGCGTCCGCGTTCGCCGCGTCGAGCGCTTCGGCTTCGTCGCGCGGCTCGTCGTATTCCGCGGCGAGCGCGCGCGTGTCGGCCGTGCGATAGAGCACCAGCCACACCGCGAGCCACACGATGCCGATCGCGCCGATGATCACGAACGCCGCGCGCCACCCGTAGGCCACCGCGATCGCGGGAATGATCGCCGGTGCGAACACCGCGCCGATGTTCGCGCCCGAGTTGAAGATGCCGGTTGCGAGCGCGCGTTCGCGGCGCGGAAACCATTCGGCCGTGGTCTTGATCGCGGCCGGGAAGTTGCCGCCCTCGCCGATCCCGAGCAGCGCGCGCACGGCCGCGAAGCCCATCACCGAGCCGACCATCGCATGCAGCATCGCGGCGATGCTCCACACCAGCATCGCGACCGCATACGAGATGCGCGTGCCGAGCCAGTCGACGATGCGCCCGAAACCGAGCAGGCCGATCGCGTAGAACGCGGAAAACGCCATCACGATGCGGCCGTACTGCACCTGGCTCCAGCCGATGTCGTGCTGGAGCATCGGCGCGAGCAGGCCGAGGATCTGGCGATCCATGTAGTTGATGACGGTCGCGAAGAACAACAGCGCACAGACGGTCCAGCGATAGCGGCTGGCGGCGGCGCGCACCGCGCCGACGACGGCAGATTGCATGAGTGTCTCCGATACGCGGCCGCGCCCGTCGCGCCGCTGGATGTTGCTGTCCGTGACCGGCGACGGGCGCCGGGGCGGGCAATCGGGCCACCTTTTCGTGGTGCGGCCGATTGCCTGTCGAGTTCTGGAAAACGTTTTTCAAAGGATAGGGCGCGGCCCGGTGCCGTGTCAGTCGGGGATTTCGATGAGTCATCTCAAATCTGGCCGCACAAAAAGAGATGACTGTTTTGCAGATTGGCATTAACCGTTTTTCCGGCATTTTCCTGCGCGCAAAATGGGGCCATGACGCAAACCGGTGCGCCGATACACATGTCCGATTCCAGCCAGAATCGGCGGCGAGGATGGTTTACAGTCGTCGCATGCGCCTCGATCCCGACACCTGCTACGACGCCCTGCTTTCGCGGAACCGCCGCTTCGACGGCTGGTTCTTCGTCGGCGTATCGACGACGGGCGTGTATTGCCGCCCCGTCTGCCCGGTGAAACCGCCGAAGGCGCAGAACTGCAGCTATTACCCGACCGCCGCCGCCGCGGAGAAGGCCGGCTTTCGGCCGTGCATGCGCTGCCGGCCCGAACTCGCGCCCGGCCATGGGCTGCTCGACCTGTCCGGCAACCTCGCCGATGCGGCCGCCATACTGATCGAGGACGGTTTCCTGAACGAACACTCCGTCGACGCGCTCGCGCAGCGGGTCGGCGTGACCGAGCGCCATCTGCGCCGGATCTTCGCCGCGCAGTTCGGCGTGTCGCCGGTCGAGTTCGCGCAGACGCACCGGCTGCTGATGGCCAAGCGCCTGCTGACCGATACCGCGCTGCCGGTGGCCGTCGTCGCGTCGACCGCCGGGTTCGGCAGCGTGCGGCGCTTCAACGACCTGTTCCGGCAACGCTACGGCCTCAATCCGCTGCGCTTGCGCAAAGGTGCCGGCGCAGCCACCGGCAGCGACATGACGTTCCCGCTACCTTACAGGCCGCCGTTCGCGTGGCCCGAGCTGATGCGCTTTCTCGCGCAGCGGCAGATCGACGGCGTCGAGCGGGTCGACGCACACGGCTATGCGCGCGTTGTCGCGCTGCCGAACGGCAACGGTCACGTGACGGGCTGGCTGTCCGTCGCGCACGCGCCGCAGCGGTTCGCACTCGCGGTCACCGTGTCGCCCACGCTGACGCCCGTCGTGCCGGCCGTGCTCGCGCGCGTGCGGCGGCTGTTCGATCTCGACAGCCGCCCCGACGTGATCGACGCGCATCTGGGCGAACTCGCGGAAGGCACGCCCGGCCTGCGCGTGCCCGGCGCATTCGACGGACTCGAGATCGCGATCCGTGCGATCGCGGGTGAACACCTGGCGGCAACGCAGGCGAGTGCCGTGCTGACGCGCGTTGCCGAACGCTTCGGTACGCCGGTCGACAACGCGCCGCCCGGGCTCACGCATGCGTTGCCTTCGGCTGCCACGCTGGCGGTCTTGCCGCCGGCTGCGCTCGAAGCAATCGGCGTGACGCGCGATGCCGCACGGGCGATCGTGTCGCTCGCACGCGCAGTGGCCGACGGCACGCTCGCGCTCGAACCGATGGCGCCGCTCGATGCGACGCTCGCCGCGTTGCGCGCACTGCCCGGCTTCGACGAACGCGCGGTGCAATACGTCGCGATGCGGGCGATGGCCTGGCCGAACGCGTTCCCCGCCGACGACGCGTGGCTCGCGCCGCGCATCGCCGCCGAACGCCCGCGCATCGCATCATCCGCGCCGCATGCGGCACACTGGGCGCCGTGGCGCGCGTATGCCGCACTGCATGTGTGGCGCCTTCATGGAGAAGCTTCGCGATGATTCCCGCTCATCTGATTCCGAGCCCGCTGGGCGACATCGCCATTCGTATCGAAGACGATGCGCTGACGGGCCTTTTCTTCGTCGGCCAGAAATACTATCCGTCGCTGGCAATCGTTGCGGACGCGAACGCGGACGCACGCGCCGCATCGCCGCTCGCGCGCCAGGTTGCAGAAGAAATCGCCGAATATTTCACCGGCACGCGCGAAACCTTCTCGGTGCCGATTCACCTGCGCGGCACCGCGTTCCAGCGCAGCGTGTGGAAGGAACTGCTCGCGATTCCATTCGGCGAACTCGTGTCGTACGGCGACATCACCGAGCGCGTGGGGCTGCCGATGAGTGCGGCGCGCGCCGTCGGCGGCGCGGTCGGCCGCAACCCGGTGTCGATCATGGTGCCGTGCCATCGCGTGATCGGCGCGTCAGGCAGCCTCACCGGTTATGCAGGCGGGATTGAACGGAAGCGCGCGTTGTTGTCGCTCGAAGGCGCCGGGTTCGCGCGCGGCGAGCGTCACCCGGTGCAGCAGTCGCTCGCGTTCTGACGTCGCGAATTTACCGTTCGGCGTGCGTGGTGCGGCCTAGTCGTCGCTGCGCTTGCGCATCGCATGCGCGACCCGCGCGTTCGCCTCGAACTTCGCGCGATGCGTCGAGAAGAACGTCCGCACGTTGCGCACGTTCGATGCGCCGGTGAACAGCCGCCGCGCGAACGCGTCGTATTCGGCGACATCGGCCAGATCGGCCACCACCACGAAGTCGGGCCCCGGCGACACGCGGTAGCACTGCGTAACCGCCGGCTCCGCGCAGACGTACGCTTCGAACGCGTCGTAGTCTTCGGCCGTCTGCCGGTCGAGGCTGATCTCGATCAGCGCCGTGACGGCCGTGCCGATCGCGACCGGATCGAGCACCGCGACCTGGCGGCGGATCACGCCCGCTTCCGTCAGCCGCCGCACACGGCGCATGCAGGTCGGCGGCGACGACAGCGCGCGCTCGGCCAGTTGCAGGTTCGACACCGATGCGTCGTCCTGCAGGATCGCGAGAATGCGCAGATCGAGATCGTCGAGCGTGATGCCGGCCATCGTCGGCTCCTTCCGGTCAGGATGTGAAATTTAATTTCAATATCATAACGTATCGCCCGTTTGCTTCATTTATTGACTTATTTTGAAATTTAATTTCATTCAACCGCTTCTACCATCGCTGTCACGGATCCAGACCGGACATTTACGGAGCGCGATATGTGTGGAATTGTCGGGGCGGTTGCCCAGCGGGACATCCTGCCGAACCTCGTCGACGGGCTGAAGCGGCTCGAATACCGCGGCTACGACTCGTGCGGCATCGTGGTCTATCGCGACCGTGCGCTGGCACGCGCGCGCAGCGTCGAGCGCGTCGCCAACCTGCAGCGCGAGATCGCCGCGCATGCGCTGTCGGGCTACACCGGCATCGCGCATACGCGCTGGGCCACGCACGGCGCGCCCGTCACGCTCAATGCGCACCCGCACTTCTCGCCGAGCGACGACAACGCGCGCATCGCGCTGTCGCACAACGGGATCATCGAGAACTGCGCTCAACTGCGCGCGGAACTGCAGGCGCATGGTTATGTGTTTGCGAGCCAGACCGACAGCGAGGCGATCGCGCACCTGATCGACCACCTGTACGACGGCGACCTGTTCGACGCGGTGCGCCGCGCGGTCGCGCGACTGCGCGGCAGCTACGCGATCGCGGTGATGTGCCGCGACGAGCCGCACCGGATCGTCGGGGCGCGCGACGGGATGCCGCTCGTCGTCGGTGTCGGCGATGGCGAGAATTTCCTCGCGTCGGATGCGATCGCGTTGTCGGGCATCACCGATCGCATCGCGTATCTGGAGAACGGTGACGTCGCCGACATTCAACTGCATCGCTACTGGATCGTCGATGCGAACGGCCAGCGCGTCGAGCGCGCGGTGCAGCGGGTGGCGGCTCACAGCGGCGCGGCCGACCTCGGGTCGTATCGCTACTACATGCAGAAGGAAATCTTCGAGCAACCGCAGGCGGTGGCCGATACGCTGCTCGACGTCGCGTCTATCATGCCGGAGCTGTTCGGCGACGGCGCGTGGCGCGTGTTCAACGACGTCGATTCGGTGCTGCTGCTCGCGTGCGGCGGCAGCTATCACGCGGCGCTGACCGCGAAGTACTGGATCGAGAGCATCGCGAAGCTGCCGGCGAGCGTGGAGATTGCGAGCGAGTTCCGTTATCGCGACAGCGTGCCGAATCCGCGCACGCTCGTCGTCGCGGTGTCGCAGAGCGGCGAGACGGCCGACGTGCTCGGCGCCGTGCATGTCGCGAAGCAGCGCGGGATGATGCATACGCTCGCGATCTGCAACGTCGCGACGAGCGCGCTGATGCGCGAATGCGCGCTGCAGTTCGTCACGCGTGCGGGGATCGAGATCGGGGTCGCGTCGACGAAGGCTTTCACGACGCAGCTCGTTGCGCTGTTTCTGCTCACGCTGGCGCTTGCGCAGGTGCGTGGGCGGTTGAGCGACGACGAGGAGAAAGCGCATTTGCGTGCGCTGCGGCATCTGCCCGATGCGATGTCGAAGGTGCTCGCGCTGGAGCCGCAGATCATGGGCTGGTCGGAGCTGCTCGCGCGACGCGACAACATGCTGTTTCTCGGGCGCGGGATGCATTATCCGATCGCGCTGGAAGGCGCGCTGAAGATGAAGGAGATTTCGTATATCCACGCGGAGGCTTATCCCGCCGGGGAGTTGAAGCACGGGCCGCTGGCGTTGGTCAGCAATGAAATGCCGGTTATCGCGGTGGCGCCGAATGATGTGCTTCTGGAAAAACTCCGGTCGAACATGCATGAAGTCAGTGCGCGGAATGGCAGGCTCTTTGTGTTCGCGGACGTGGACTGCGGGTTGGTGCCGAGCGAAGGGATCGAGGTGATTCGGCTCAATGAGTACTATGGGCCGCTGTCGCCGATTCTGCATACGGTGCCGATGCAACTGCTGGCTTATCACGCTGCGTTGGCACGGGGGACGGATATTGATAAGCCGAGGAATCTGGCGAAGTCGGTGACGGTGGAGTGAGGGGCATTCGTCGTAGACCACGATGTGGCAATCTGGATTAGAAGCGTTTACACGTCAACGTTTCTAATCCGTCCGGAGCCAGTTTTTGTCTCCAAACACTTGTTTTTGTTACGTAAACGCTTCTAATCCTGCAACGAAAAATTACCCACTTCAGAGGGGAAATTCCGAAAAAGTTTCACCGAAATGATTCCATCAAGCGGGGGTTCGGGGCATCGACCCCGGTCTCATGCCGTTAGCCCCGTGGCTCCAAATAGCTTCGGCCACGGGCCCACCTGTCTCATGGAGAAGCCACGCTAACGCCTTCGCAACAGCAACCTTGATACCCTTATCCTTCGACTCCTCCACCTGCTCTATCTTGCTGTATGACTCGATGAGCTTCGCCACAAACTCCCTCAGCTCCATATATGGATAACTGGAGACTTCTTTGACCTTCTCGGCCAACACTGGACTATTCAGAACGAACGCCCTCAACAACGGATTGCGGGTATCGGATACGCTGCCCTTAGCCCATTTGACGAGCACATCAACGACATCCTTGCGGTCAGCCGAGCCTTCGATGCATCGTGTAAACGTGTTTGTGTAGCTCAGCCCGCATCGCCAGCTTCCCGGCTCGTAATCCGACTCGAAAACATTCAAAAATGCGGAACTGGACAGCCATGCCTGATGGTCTTGCGACAGTGGCACAAGCGTGCTCGTTTGCTCCAACTTCATCGCCTTCGCCATCGCTTGCCGAAAGTCGACGATAGCCTGCTGCCGATAGTGGGTCGTATAAGGCTTCCATGCCTCCGGTCCAGCTGTCGCAAGCCCAGCCTCTTTCATCGCCTCAATGCTCTTGAGCTGCTTCTCCAGCGCCCTACCACCATCGAACAGAGCACCGAGGCCCATACCCTCATAGGTATTGGCTTCTAGCATGCTGGCGCCACGTTCCACGTCCTCTTTCGCCGATACCGTGGCGGCACCGGAACGAACACGCCGGGACGCACGCGCTTCGCTTCGGCATGCTTCCCTCAGCGCGCTCGACAGGGGGTCGCCTACAGGTAGTCCAGCTCGAACGGGCATTCCGACAGCGAAACCGGTCCGTCCCGAGTGATCTGCACCGGCTGCTCGAGCTTCACGCCGTCCACACCGCCGGGCACGCCGACATAGCTCTCCACGCATACCGTCATCCCCTCTTCGAAGACCCCCGGGTACTGGTAAGCGGGTGCATCGGGCGGGAAATACACGAGCGGGTACTCGACGCCGAACCCGAGACCGTGCACGATTTCGGCGTAGCGGTTCGGTACGTACACTTCCGGCATCTTCCAGGTGCTGTCGATGAAGTCGTGGAACGAAAGCCCCAGTCGCAGCAACGACATGTTGTGCTGCAGTTGCTCGTACGCGAGGGCGTAGTTCGTTCGCTGCTCGTTGTTCGGCCGCCCATCGCCGATCACGAAGGATCGCGTCTGGTCCGCGAAAACGCCGTGCGGGCCGATCAGGTCGCTGTCGAACACCAGCATCTCGCCGGCCTCGACGATCTTTTCGGATGCTTCGACAAACCACGGGTTCGTGTGGTGACCGGACGCGAGCCCCCTCGTCTCCTGATACTCGCCACCGTGCTCGATGTTGTACTGGTTCAGCAGCGACAGCAGGTAGTTCTCGCTGACGCCCGGACGGACGTGCTCGCGCATGTAGGCGATGGCATCGGTGCAGACCCGCATCGAGTCGCGAATGATCCGGACTTCGTCCGGACTCTTGACCGACTTCGCACGCTCGAGCGGCCCCTTCGCATCGACTGTTCGAACGTGAAGCCTGTCGAGCGCGCGCAGCGGCAACAGATCGATACGGTCCAGCCCCAGCACCGCACCTTTCCCGCACACCTCAGTGAGCAAGTCGGCGATTTCCTCCGCCCACATGTTGGCATGCTCCTCGGCACGCGAACCCGACCCAAAGTAGTCCCAGGATTTGGCGGGCCGGGCTTCGTCGATCAGCGCGTTGCCCTCAGACAGGTGAAGCGCGCCGCCATAGTCGAACATCACGACATTGCCCGTGACGGGCACGAACGCGTACCGCACCATATGATGCGAGGACCACACTTGCATGTTCCGGCAGTTCGTCGCATATCTCAAATTTAGCGGGTCGAACAGCACCGCCGCATCGATGCCTTCGGCCTTCAGCATCTCGCGCGTCCGCTCGAGGCGTCGCGCGTAAACTTTCGTGTAGTCAATTGTCTCCACAGCCTGGAACCTCGCCACTCATCGTCTTCGCAAACGGAGTTCGAACCTCGATGGTCGAACCGCGTGACAGGGGAAGCACCTGCGCCAACGGCGTCCCGCATCGTCCGTCGAGCGGCTCGAATCCCGTGTACCGGCTCAATTCTGGTAGACGACATCGAGTCCAGGCAAACGAATCTTCTTGAGTCGGTTTATCAAAATATTTGAAGCACCGCATCAGATAGTTTCGTTTGCTTTGACCATATCGGCTGGGTACTGTGATTTCGCGATACGACATACCCCTGCCGCAGCTCCGCACGAGAAAGGCCTGCACGCCTGTGCGTCTGCGAGCAAACGAATCCTGCCGTTCGCGTCCATACCCCATTGAATCCGATACGTCCGACATGACCTCATCTCACCTCATCCCTTCCGTTTCCAAGCAACCGGCGCCGAGCGACATCGAACAGAAAATTGCGGGCTGGGATTCCTGGCAATGCACCGACAGTACGTTTGCGCATCGATACGTTCCTGGCGCCACCTTCCTCGTCGTTCGCGGTCAGGCGAAACTGACCTTCAAGCACGGGCTCGAGCTCGACATCGCTCAAGGGGACCTCGTGACCATTGGCGAAGGCGCCGAAGCCGAATGGGTCATCTCCTCGCCCATCGAGACGCGGTACGCGTACCACGAGAGCGGTGGCGCTGCGGGAGCGTGATCATGAGCCAGGCATTGGAATTTGACTATGTGATTGGCGGAGCCGGTTCGGCAGGCTGCGTTCTTGCACGACGTCTCGCTGACGCAGGCAATCGAGTCCTGCTGATAGAGGCCGGTCCCAAAGACAACGCGTGGGTCATCCGTATGCCTGCCGGCCTTCGTTCGATTTTCAAGCCTTCCTCGAAGTACAACTACTGGTTCGAGACGGAGCCGCAGCGCAACCTCGGCAATCGGCGCATTCAACAGCCGCGCGGCCGTGTCCTCGGAGGCTCCTCCTCGATCAACGGCATGACTTGGCTGCGCGGTCACCCGCTCGACTACGACCGCTGGGCGCAGGAAGGCGCGACCGGCTGGGACTGGCAAAACTGCCTGCCGTACTTCCGGAAGATCGAGCGCAGCGACGTCAGGAGTGCCTACCGCGGCACCGACGGATTCATCCATGCTCAACGTCAGGAAAGCCTCTCCCCGCTGAACCAGGCGTTTCTCGACGCCGGCGTCGAAGCCGGATTCCCGCTGACAGGCGATGTCAACGGCTACCAGCAGGAAGGCGTCTCGCGCTTCGAGATGAGCGTCGACCATGGGATCCGCAATAGTGCTTCGTATGGCTATCTGCACTCGCGTCAGGACGATGGCAACCTCACCATCTGGACGCGAAGCACGCTGCGAAAAATCAACATGATCGGGAACCGGGCGACGGGTTTCCAGGTGTTGCATGAAGGTTCGATCGTCGACGTACTCGCTCGCAAGGAGACGCTGCTCTGCAGCGGGGTGTTCGGTTCTCCTCAACTGCTGATGCTTTCCGGCATCGGACCGGGCGCACATCTGAAGGAGAAAGGCATCGACGTACGAGTTGATTTGCCCGGCGTTGGCCAGAACCTGCAAGACCACCTCGAATGCCACATTCAGATCGAGACCAAGGAGCCCGTCTCGTTGAATCGCGAGCTTCGACTGCACCGGATGCTGCTCGCCGGCGTGCAATGGTTCGGTTTCAAGTCCGGCATCGCTTCTGTCAATCAATGCCATGTTGGTGCCTTCCTGAAGAGCGCCGACTACATCACGCATCCGGACATCCAGTTCCACTTCTTCCCGGTGTTCTTCGACAAGAACTGGATTCCGACTCGGCAGACCAACGGCTATCGAATCGGCGTCGGTCCGATGCGGCCGACCAGCCGCGGCCAGGTGAGACTGAAGTCGAACGTGGCGGAAGAGGCCCTCTCCATCGACCCCAACTACATGGATACCGAAGAGGACTGGCGCGTCATGCGCGAGGCAATGCGCCTGGGCCTGCTGTTCTCGAAGCAGCCCGCCTTCAGCCGGTATCACTTCCGCGAGGACATGCCCGGTATCGACGTCAGCGCCACCGAGGCGCTGGACGAGTTCATCCGGATGGACGCGTCCAGCGCGTACCACCCGTGCGGCACCTGCAAGATCGGCCCGAAGAAAGACCGGCTGGCAGTCAGCGGAACAGACCTGAAGGTTCATGGCGTCGAACGGCTTCGCGTCATCGATGCGTCGGTCATGCCCTCGGTGCCCAGTGCAAACATCAATGCCGCCACGATCATGCTGGCAGAGCGCGCGAGTGACATCGTGCTCGGAAAGCCGGTGCTGCGGGGTGATTCCCTGAAGTTTGTTGCATGACCTGAAGCGCGCCGCGGCCCGATTGGCCGCGCGACAACCCACGCAAAGCTTGGCCCCGAAACCTTCCAACAGGGAAACACCATGAAGATGTCCAGATTACTGAAATTCCTCTTGCCGGCCGCTGTCTTCCTCTCTGCGGCGGGTAATGCATATGCCGACGACAAGGCAATCACGATCGGCGTCAACAACTGGGCCGAGAACATCGCCGTCGCGAACATGTGGAAGATTCTCCTCGACGAGAAAGGCTACAACGTCAAGCTGCAGAGCGCCGACAAGGCCCTGCTCTATAACGGCGTCGCCAACGGGCAAATCGATATGACCTTCGAGGTCTGGCTCCCGACGCTCGACAAGCCGGCCTACGACAAGGTCAAGGAACGCGTTGCCCTCGTCGGTCCGTGGTTCAAGGAAGCCAACCTGGGCCTGGCCGTTCCCGACTATGTCAACGTCGACAGTATCGAGCAGCTCAACGCGAACAAAACCCTGTTCGCGTCGAACGGCCGCCCGAAGATTGTCGGCATCGATTCCGGCAGCAGCCTGATGCGCGAAACCGAGACTGCGAAGAACAGCTACAAGCTGGATTGGGATGTGCAGCCGTCGTCCGAGTCGGCGATGATCCTGTCGCTGGAACGCGCCGAGAGCCGCAAGGAACCGATCGTCGTCACGCTGTGGAAGCCACACTGGATCTGGTCGAAGTACAAGTTGAAGTACCTCAAGGACCCGAAAGGCGAGTTCGGTTCGACCGATTCCATCTACGGCATCGAAACCCTGGCATTCAAGAAGCAACATCCGGACGTCGAGCGGTGGCTCCAGAAATGGAAGATGGACGACAACTCGCTTGGCAGCCTGATGTCCGAAATCAACAAGCAAGGTGCGACCACGCCTGAGAAGGGCACCAGGATCTGGATCGATGCCCATCGCTCCCTCGTGCAGCAGTGGATGCAGTAAGCGTCGGCAAGGCGTTCGGTACGCCGCTGGCGACAGGCACTCGCCAGCGGCGTGATTGCCGCACTGATTACCGCAGCAAATCGCATGGGCACCCGGAATTTGCATCCTCACATCGCCGACCGGATAATCATGCAACGACATGGACGTGCGGCGAGCGGAGTCAGGTAATGCGACGAGGAAAGCTGGACCTTAATGTACTTGAGACATTCGCCACGGTCTGTCTCTCCGGCAGCCTCAAGAGCGCGGCCGAGCACCTGTACCTCACGCAGTCTGCGGTCAGCATGCAGATCAAACGCCTTGAAGAGTGCGTGCAACAGCGGCTGCTCGAGAGGAACAACCAGAGTCTTCGTGTGACACCGGCGGGCGAGAAGATGCTGGCCCATGCCCGCGCCATGCTTCGTCTCGAAAGCGCGGCACTGAATGAATTCCTGCGTGAGCCGATTGCCGGCGAGATCCGCATCGGCGTGCCGGCCGACTATGCTCCCGCCCTTCTGTCATCCGCGCTGCCCTATCTGCACGACAACTTCCCCGCGGTGGTCCCTTCGGTGGAATGCGACCTGAGCAGGAAGCTGCGACGGAAGATCGAGAGCAATGAACTGGACCTGGCGATTCTCACGCAGGATGTGGATATCGATTCCGGCCTGCCCCTGTGGGAAGAGAAACTGGTCTGGGCCGAGCCGGTGGGAAGCGAGAGGCGTGCGGACAGCTACACGGCAGTCGGTCTGCTCGACGTCGATTGCGTATTGCGCGACATGACGTTGCGCCTTGCAGCCCAACAGGCCCCCTTTCACCGGATCGCGTTTCGCTCCAACGCGCTATATAGCATTACAGCGGCAGTCGAAAACGGCTTCTGCGCGGCGTTGCTTCCGCAGAGCTCGCTCAGCCCATCGTCGCTCACGTCGAGCAAGCTCAAGGTCACCCCGATCAACGACCAGCTCATGATCCGGCTAGCCATCGCACCCGAGAAGAAGCCCGGGCTGGATTCGATTGCCGAGTTTCTTCAAACCCAATTGCTTCTTTCGGCTCGACGGGCCGAAGCTGCGTCGTAGTCGCGTGTCATTCCCGGATTCGGTTTTCCGCCTGCCGGCTACTTGACTTTGGAAATCAAGTTCCAGGAAAAGGATGCTCGACGGTCGCCGGGGCGCGGCTCTCGCCACAGCGCCCGGCTTCCCGCTTGTCGAAAGTCGAAGCGATCAGAAGAACCCGAGCGCCTCGGCCTGATAGCTGACCAGCAGGCACTTCGTCTGCTGATAGTTCGACAGCGCCATCTTGTGCGTCTCGCGACCGATGCCCGACTGCTTGTAGCCGCCGAACGCCGCGTGCGCCGGATACAGGTGGTAGCAGTTGGTCCACACGCGGCCGGCCTCGACCTCGCGGCCCATCTGGTACGCACGCGTGCCGTTGCGCGTCCACACGCCCGCGCCGAGCCCGTAGAACGTGTCGTTCGCGAGTTCGATCGCTTCCTGCTCGTCCTTGAACGTCATCACCGACGCGACCGGCCCGAAGATCTCTTCCTGGAACACACGCATCTTGTTGTTGCCGAGCAGCATCGTCGGCTTCACGTAATAGCCCGTGCCGAGGTCGGCCGCCGGTGCCGTGCGCTCGCCGCCCGTCAGGCATTGCGCGCCTTCGTCGCGGCCGATATCGATGTACGACAGGATCTTGTCGAGCTGCTGCTGCGACGCCTGCGCGCCGATCATCGTCTGCAGGTCGAGCGGGTGGCCGGCCTTGATGCGCTCGACGCGCGCGACGGCCTTCTCGATGAAGCGGTCGTAGATCGATTCCTGGATCAGGATCCGCGACGGGCACGTGCACACCTCGCCCTGGTTCAGCGCGAACATCGCGAGGCCTTCGAGCGCCTTGTCGAGGAACGCGTCGTCCTGGTCGAGCACGTCCGCGAAGAAGATGTTCGGGCTCTTGCCGCCCAGTTCGACCGTCGACGGAATCAGGTTGTCGGCAGCAGCATGCAGAATGCGTTTCCCGACCGGCGTGGAACCGGTGAACGCGATCTTCGCGATCCGCTTGCTGGTCGCGAGCCATTCGCCCGCTTCCTTGCCGAAGCCGTTCACGATGTTGATCGTGCCGGCCGGGAACAGGTCGCCGATCAGCTCCATCAGCACCAGCACCGATGCAGGCGTCTGCTCGGCAGGCTTCATCACGACGCAGCAGCCGGCCGCGAGCGCCGGCGCAAGCTTCCACGCCGCCATCAGCAGCGGGAAGTTCCACGGGATGATCTGGCCGACGACGCCGAGCGGCTCGTGGAAGTGATACGCGACGGTGTTGCCGTCGATCTCGGAAATGCCGCCTTCCTGCGCGCGGATGCAGCCCGCGAAATAGCGGAAGTGGTCGATTGCGAGCGGCAGGTCGGCCGCCATCGTCTCGCGCAGCGGCTTGCCGTTGTCGATCGTCTCGGCCACCGCGAGCAGCTTCAGGTTCTTTTCCATCCGGTCGGCGGCGGCGAGCAGCAAGTTCGCGCGCTCGGTGACCGACGTCTTCGCCCATTTGCGGCGCGCCTCGTGTGCGGCGTCAATCGCGAATTCCACATCCGCGCCGCTTGAACGCGGTACGCGACAAAATGCGTTGCCGTTGATCGGCGATACGTTGTCGAAATACTCGCCATTTATCGGTGGCACCCATCGCCCCCCGATGTAATTCTCGTACTGCTCGTGATACGGATATTCGACGTCGAGGCCCAGTTGCTTCAGATCGAAAGGATGCATCTCCTGTCTCCAATGTCTTGTCATGTCTTGCAGGTCGCTTCGACCCGACGAACCCCATTGCGAAGTTCGACCGGGTCGACACGTTCCTGAATGCGATGGCTGCTCCAGCGGCTACCGCGTTGCCATCCTCGCGATATCAGTGCATCCACTGCTGTACGAGCTGACGATTGGCGTCGATCCAGACTTTCGCTCCCTTCTCGGGCGTCGAGGCGCCCTCCTTGATGATTTCGGACATCAGGCTGCCGAGCGAGTTGTCGTCCATCTTCCATTGCTGCAGCCATTTCTCGACATCGGGGTGCTGCTTGGCGAATACCTGCGTCTCGATGCCGTAGATGGAATCGCTTGCGCCGAAAGTACCTTTCGGGTCCTTCAGGTACTTGAGTTTGTACTTCGACCAGATCCAGTGCGGTTTCCACAACGTCACGACGATCGGTTCCTTGCGCTGAATCGCACGCTCGAGCGAGAGGACCATCGCGGACTCGGACGAGGATTGAATACCGAAGTCGAGCCCATAGGTCGTCTTTGCTTTCTCGGTCAACTGCATGAGACTGCTGCCCGAGTCGATCCCGACGATCTTCGGTCCACCTCCCGTCGCGAAGAGGTTCTTGTTCTGGTTCAGTTGATCGATGCGATCGACCGGAACGTAGTCCGGCACGACGAGGCCCAGATTGGCTTCCTTGAACCACGGGCCGATCTTCACCACGTGGTCTTTGACCCTGTCGAATGCGGGTTTGTCTCCCGCAGGGAGCCAGACCTCAAACGTCAGGTCGATTTTCCCTTGCGCGACACTGTTGTACAAAAGTGCCTTGTCGGCGTTCTGCAATCGAACCTGATACCCCTTCTCCGCAAGGAGCAGCTTCCACATGTTGGCGACAGCGATGTTTTCCGCCCAGTTGTTCACGCCGATGGTGATCGACTTGTCATCCGCACGGGCCGATGCGCCCGCGATCAGCAGGACCATGGGCACGAGAAACTTGAGAAATCGAAGAATCCTGGTCATTTTCTGCAGTTCCATTTCAGGGTTGAGACGACGGCCGCATCGAACACGTCGATGCAGGCCGGTCATGCAAGGTCGCCGCGTCAGAACCTATGTCGGATGGCAGCCCGCACGACGAGTTGATTGCCGTTCGATGACACATTGCTCGCGCCCGGCACATACGCGACATCGAGCACGGATCCGGTCGCGTCGCCGCCGGCATGTTGATAGGCACCTTGCAGATAAAAGTCGGTGCGTTTCGACAGGCTGTAGTCGGCCATGAGCCCGACCGACTGGTAGTTCGGGTGACGCTTGCCGGTCGCCTGACTCAGCGTGGCGCGCGTGTAGGTGTACATCGCACCGGCATACAAGCCCGTCGTGAACTGGTACTTTGCGTTCACCTCGAAGTTTTGAAAACGAAGATTCGAGGCAGAGGCGCCAGCCGGCGTAATCGCTCCCACGTACACCGAACTGACCGGATTCGCTACGTCGCTGTTGGTATAGGCAAAGCCAACGGTCGCGGCAGAGAACGTGTAGTTCACACCGGCGCCGAAAACTCTCACGCGCGAACCGATGAAGTTCTGGTCGCCAGTGCTGATAGCCCCGCCGGCATTCGCCGATGGGTTGTTGGCCTGCAAGTACGCTGCGGCGACAAGCAGTCCGCCGTTCGCATATTGCGCGCCCACGCTGTACTGCCGGTTATTCGCAAAGCTCGTGTTGTTCGAAAAGCTGTAGGTGCCGCCAAACTGAAAACCGCCGAACGCAGGACTGGTGTACTTGACTGTGTTGTTGACGCGAAACGAATTGTCGGTGTTGTCGTTGTCGTACGGATGCGAGAAGAGATAACCCGCCCAGTTTCCGTTGGCTGTCGTCTGTGCAAGAAAGTCGACGAGCGCGTCATATTGCCGGCCTAACGTGACGGCACCATACGTCGGACTCGACAGTCCAACATAGGCTTGCCGACCGAACATGAGACCGCCCTGGCCCAGCCGACCATTGTTCACATCGAACCCGTTCTCGAGCGTAAACACGGCCTTGAGTCCGCCGCCGAGATCCTCCGATCCCTTCAATCCCCACCGGCTGCCTTGCGCATAACCGCTCTGCAACTCGTACGACTTGCTTCCTGCGACATTCGTCGTGTAGTTGAAACCTTCATCGACGATGCCGTAAAGCGTCACGGTCGACTGGGCGTAGACCGCCGATCCAATCGGTGCACATATCGCCAGCACCAACAGCTTCTTTTTCATTGACGTTTTCTCCTCACAAGTCATCGAAATTCACTTCTTGTAGTTCACGGCATCCCGTGTCGAAGCGGCGCAGTGCGACACGACTACTTCAGCAGCGCGTCCTCGAACGGGAACAGGGAAAGCAGTTGCGTGCCCGTCTCCGTGACGAGAAGCTGCTGCTCCAGCTTCACGCCTTCCTGCCCCCCTTCTTCGCCGATGTAGCTTTCGACACACAACGTCATCCCCGGCTGAATTTCACCGTCGTAGCCCGAAGCACCGAAGTCGGCATGGTGGTAGAGATACGGGTATTCGCCGGTCATGCCGCAGCCATGCGCCGACAGGTAATAGCGGTTCGCGTGATACCGGGCGGGAATGTTCCAGGCCTTGTCGCTGTACTCCTTGAGCGTCATGCCCGGCCGAATGACCTCGATGTTGTGGTGCACCTGCTCGTGAGCCAGCTTGTAAAGCGTGCGTTGGTTCTCGGTCGGTGCGTCCGGTCCGGCATGGAAGGTGCGCGAGAAGTCGGAGTAGTAGCCGTGACACCCGACGACATCGGTGTCCAATGCGATCAGCTGGTTCGCGCCAATGATGTGACTCGACGTTTCCTGGAACCACGGGTTGGTGCGACGGCCTGCGCTCAGAAGGCGCGTTTCCACGTAGTCGCCGTCCTGCGCGATCACCGACTGATGCAGAACCGACCACAATTCGTTTTCCGTCATGCCCGGCCGGATTGCATCGCGCAACTTGCCGACGGCCGTCTCGGTCGCGCGCAGCGACGCCACCACGCATTTGAGCTCTTCGGTCGACTTGATCGCGCGCGCCATCTCGATCGGTTCCTGCGCATCGACCAGACGCATGCCGCGGGCGGCGAGCGCGATAGCCGTCCCGGCGTTCATGCGCTCGATGCCGATGGTGGGATTGGGCCCGACCAGTTCGATCAGCGTTGCGGCCATCTCGGCTGCCCATGCGTGTTCGCGCTGCGCGATCGCGGGGCCGGCCGCGACGAAGCTCGCCGTCGACGACGGCCGCACTTCATCGATGGTTTC
Organism: Burkholderia sp. 10_S31; assembly: GCF_056930375.1. Taxonomy (NCBI): domain Bacteria; kingdom Pseudomonadati; phylum Pseudomonadota; class Betaproteobacteria; order Burkholderiales; family Burkholderiaceae; genus Burkholderia; species Burkholderia sp. 10_S31. Next base: position 706,252 of record NZ_JBXOWK010000001.1, on the reverse strand, counting down.
CAGTCCGGCGGCCAGGTGCTCGCAACCCGTGAATTCAAACAGAATCGTTCGTCGCTCCGTCACGACGAGATACCGCGACGGCGTATTGCGTGCGCAGAAGATCTGCATATTGCGAGCGCCAGTCGCGTACCGGATGTTGACCGGATCGCTGACGATCAACGCGGCAATGTCGCGCTTTCGCATCTCGGCCCGCACGCGTCCGAGGCGGTACGCGCGCACTGCCCGGAGGTCGATGTCGACGCCCGTCGACGATTGATCAAGCGCGTGGACATCCGAGAGGTCCGTGCGTTCGCGATGCCAGTCCAGCGTTGTCATGGAGGCTTTCCTCTGAGGAACAGATCACTGTGGGTTATGAAAATACATTCGCGCCGGCAGGCATTTTTTGTTGCCATGTCAGTTGTGGAGGACTTTACGAGTCGAGAATTTCGCTGTACATAGATGAAATCTCATCCACGTTGATAACCAATAGTTATGAAGAGTCTGCGTCATCGCCTTCCACCGCTGAGCAGCCTGATGTTTTTCGAGGCCGCGGCACGAACGCTGAACTTCACACGCGCCGCAGAGGAACTGCACGTCTCGCAGGCGGCGGTCAGCAAGCAGATCCGGCAGTTGGAAGAGGGATTGGGGGTTTCGCTTTTCGAGCGGGTGGGGCGCCGGGTTTACCTGTCTCCTCGCGGAGCGCAGCTTCACGACAAGGTCAGCGCGGCCTTCAATTACCTCGCTGATGCGGTGGACGAGTTGAGTGACAAGCGAATCGGCTCAGTCGTGACGCTGGCCAGCAACACGGCGATTTCGCACTTCTGGCTGAGCGAGGTCATGAAAGATTTCCGGGATTGCAACCCGACCTTCGCGGCAAGCATCCGGACGATTACGTCGGATCACACCGCCGATCTCTTTCACGACAGCGTTGACCTCGCCGTCGTGTATGACGCTGGCCATCGAATCGACTGGACGGGACAAATGCTGTTCGAAGAGGAAATATTTCCCGTGGCGAGCCCCGCTTACGTCGATCGTCATCCACTGAGCGGTGACGGGCCCGAGGCACTGCTATCCCAGGTTCTTCTCGAATACGAACGACTCGAACCGAACTGGATCAACTGGTCTGCATGGTTTGCTTCGCTCGGGGTCGAGCCCAAGCGCGTAAAGGCAACCGAGTACGGGAACAATTACATCGTTCTAGTGGATGCCGCCATTCGCGGGCGCGGCGTTACGCTTGGCACGCGATACCTGCTCGACAGCGAGATTCGCAGCGGAAGGCTGGCGCCTCTGTCTACGCTCAGCGTGCGCCCAGGCCGCGGGTATTTTCTTATGCGAAATAGTCTGCGTCCGATCCGACCGGAAGTCGAACAGTTGTATAACTGGATCGCAAGTTATCAGTTACGTGAAGAGCGGGCGACTCACGAAGGACGCACCGAAACGCGGGGAACATGATGTATGCGTTCACAACTACAGCCGACCCATGTTCAAGCTGACATCTCCCTGTTCCCGCATGAACACAATCCGGCCTGACGCCGCAGTGCCACCCTGTGCCGCGACGTCACCCGTGACCATCCTGCCGCCGATACCCCACAGGCGCCTTCCTCGGCCAGCTTGCAGTTATCGCGCGTGAGATGCACCGGATCGCAATACCCGAGCGCATGAGCCAGTTCCGCGAGATCGACCGGCTCGCCGCCGGCGCGCTTATCGGGGGTCTCATGCAGGCTATGTCGACAGATCAACCCTTCGGCGTCACGCCCACATAGCTGGAAAAGGGTTGCTGCAGCATGCGCTCCCTCAACCCCGCACGCTCGACATGTTCGCTTGCGGAGCCTCTTGACCGGCCAAAGCCCCGCCCAAGCAGCCCCCTACTTCGAAAAACTCAGCTTCTTCAACAGCACCGCACCACTCGCCGGACTCACGAGCGAAATGGATTCGACATCCAGGTACAACCTCGAAGTCCTCGTCGTGATGTCGGTCGGCTCGTCGTTGCTCGGTTCGGCGTGCTCGATGTGTTCGGTCAGGTATGGCCGCACCAGACGCCCGGAAAGCGCGAACGCGAACTCGCCATGCGTTTGCGCGTACGCAGCGGGTGACAGCCTCACGCGGCCGCGCACGGTGGACTTCCTGCCTTTTCCGGGATCGAGTTCGATGATGTCGATCTGCTGGATATAGCCTTTTGCCTTCGCCTCGGCTGCGATCACGAGCCCTCGCCCTCGCGGCCCGGTGATGACCTTTCTGAGCAGGATGCCTGTCCGGCCTTCGCCGTCGGCGTCGACCAGGTCGACGTTCACCTTCAACAGATGCTTCTGCGACTGATATCGCAGCCCGTACGACAGCGGCACCAGGAAAGTGACCTCACGATCCAGGTTGACCGCAGCCAGGTCGGCGTTCTGGCCATGCTTGTCGGCCACGCCGGGGATCAGGCGGCGGACGCGATCGCTCAGGGACGGGGACGCGCTTTTGACGTGCAGCTTCTCCAGTGCTTCCCGAATCGCAACCGGATCGTCGCCGACAATCGGCCGCGTGAGCGACCTGTTGGCCGAAACGGCAGGCGCGACGCTCGCCGTTTCGTTGACTTTGTCGGCCGCTGCGCGCGTCGCGACTGGGGCCAGCATGATCGCCACGGCGACGACGCACGCGACATTCAAACGGCCCAACATGGATTTCCGGTGAAACACGGCAAACTCCTGATTTTCTGGCGGATCGGTCGGCCATGAGATCGGCAGGATCCAATGATCGGCAACGTGCCAACCGTTCGAGTTCACCGATCGCTTGCGCGACACATCATAGGTTCATTGTCAGCTCGGCGGCAGGCCGGCGCGCCACACTATCGTATTGCCCAGACTACAACAATCCACGACAAGCGAGCAGCGGCGCGACGGGCGGGGGCAATGACATTCCGTTGCCCGTCGCGAAACCGCAACCGCAACCTCATTCCTGCCGATCCTCCCGCCTGTATTCCGCCGGCGCCTTCCCCACCAGCGTGCGGAAATCGCGCGTGAAATGCGCCTGATCGAAATACCCGAGCGCATGAGCCAGCTCCGCGAGATCGACCGGCTCGCCGCCGGCGAGCTTGTCGGCGGCCTCATGCAATCGGTATCGACAGATCACCCACTTCGGCGTCACACCCACATGGCTGGAGAAGAGCTGCTGAAGCGTGCGCTCGCTCAACCCCGCACGCTCGGCCAGATCCCGCACCTGCGTGAGCGCGAGGTCCTGCTGCAGCATCTGCAAAATGGCGTGAATGCGCTCGACTTGCGGATCGGGCGGCGGCAGCACGCGCAACAGCAGCGCCTCGGCGGCCGCCACCATCCCGGCATCATCCTCGGCGCCGAGCACGGCATTTTCGGCTTCCGCGTCGCCACAGTCGAGCAGCGTGGACACCGGCAGCACCTTGTCGGTCAGCAAATGCACGGGCTTGCCGAAGAACGCGCGAAACGCCCCCGGCCGAAAGCGCAAACCGATCACCCTCCCCGCTCCGGCCAGCGTCGTCTCGAACGCCCCCGACACCACACCGAAGATCCCCGTCTGCCGCCGATCGAACACCAGATTCACGCACGGATACGGCAGTGTGCGCTGCACGTACGGCGGCTGGTCGCGCAGATCCCATTCGACGATCCAGTGGTGATCCAGCACCCCGGCCAGTTCGGCACGCGGGTAGTAGCGATTCAGGCGGAAGCGCTGGTTGAATGCTTTCGGGCCGACGACACCCTTGGGCGTGTCGGTCACGTTACGCAAGTCGGCCATGGTGACGAACCGTTCGGGGGATTGCGTGATGATGCACTGCCGCAGCGGATTTTTCCAAGACGGCGGCACGCAACCGACCTACATTGGAATCCTTGTCCCGAACCCACACCGGAGCCCGCGATGCCGCAAGACCGTCACCTGACCCTGTTCCACTCCCCGCGCAGCCGCTCGGCCGGCGCCCGCATGCTGCTCGAGGAACTGGGCGCCGACTATGAACTGCACGCGTTCGATCTCTCCACCGGCAAACACCACGACCCCGATTACCTGGCCATCAATCCGATGGGCAAGGTTCCCGCACTGCGCCACGACGATGCGATCGTCACCGAGCAGGCTGCCGTCTACCTGTACGCGGCCGAACTGTATCCGGAAGCCGGCCTGTCGCCGGCGCCGGGTGATTCGCTGCGCGGACCGTATCTGCGCTGGATGGCGTTCTACGGTTCGTGCTTCGAGCCTGCCATCGTCGACCGGTCGATGAATCGCCCGCCCGCGGCCTACTCGACGTCGCCCTACGGCGACTTCGATACCGTCATCAACGCGATCGAAGCGCAACTGGCCAAGGGCCCGTACCTGCTGGGCGAGCGCTTTACGGCGGTCGATGTGCTGTGGGGCTCGGCGCTGAACTGGACCACGATGTTCAAGCTGGTGCCCGAGACGCCGCGCATTCGCGCCTACATCGATCGCATCCTCGCCCGACCGGCCATCCAGCGCGCACAGGCCGCAGATGCGGCGCTGGCGGCGGAACAGGACAAAGCCAAGGAGGCAGCCGCAGCGGCGAGATAGTCCGGTGCCGGGCGGACCTTGATGCACGTTCCGCCCGGACGCCGGCAAACCCGCCAGCCGTCCGCCTTCAAAACATCGTATGCAACCCGATCCGCGCGATCGCCTGGCTCGCTGAACTCGACGCCCCGTTCGGGTCGAGCACACCGTTGATCTGCGCGTTCGCGCCGCTGTTCGCGCGTTGATAATCCGCGGACACATAAACCATCGTCCGCTTCGTCAACAGGTATTGAAGTGCGACGCTGACCTGATGCGCATGGTTGTCGTTCACGGCTTCGTTGCCCTTCATGTACATGTACTTCGCGCCGAGAAAGACGTCCGGCCTGATGCGCCACACGCCGCCGGCTTCGGCCATCCACACGCTGGCGTCGTTGAACGAATTGCGCACGGTGGTCAGCAACGCCTTTGCCGTCACCGCACCGAAGTCATAGTGCATCCCGACGCCCCAGTTGCGCACACTGGTCGACGGTGTACCGGGCGCCGGGCCATACTTCTCGTTCGTATAGGCCGCGCCGATACCGAACGCCCCGGCGTCGTAGTTCAATCCGGCGCTCACGGTATTGTCCGCGCCGACCGAACCGGCCACGCCGCCGAACGCATACATCACGCCCCCGGAGAAGCCCGCAATCGTCGGCGAAGTGTATTTGACCGAATTCGCCACGGGCTTGCTGCCCGCCGTTCGATCCCAGTCGAATGCGCCGGTCGGATTATTCGGCAGCGCAAGACGCTGGAACGGGCCGTTCCTGAACCCGTACAGCCCGGTAATATCCATCGAAATCGCATTCCCCTTCGCAAACAGGGAATCGACCATGAAGTCGTACTGGTTCCCGAGCGTGATGTTGCCGAAGCGGTCGCTCTCGATACCCACGTATGCATTGCGGCCGAAAATCCCGGTGCCGACGATGCTGCCGTTCGCCATCGAAAACTGGTTCACGAGCGCGAACGTCGCGCGATATCCGCCGCCGAGATCCTCCGTGCCGCGCAAACCGAACAGGTTCGGCGTGAAGATGCCGTCGTCGAACTTGACGTTCTTTCCTCCGCCTTCGTTGCTGACATACGAGATGCCGCTGTCGATCAGACCGAACAGGGTCACGCTGCTCTGCGCGTATGCGCCCTGTGCGATGGCAAGCATCGCGATTGCTCCAAACCTCAGTTTCATTGTGTCTCCGTCTTTTTTCTGTCAATGCGAACCGGCCGCCCACTGTCTCGCAGGTACTCGACCGCTGCTTCGTGAAACAACGACTTCCCCAGCCCGGCTTCGCCTTCATCCGGGTCGGAAAAATTTCATTTAGCTTTACTGATTGAATGGAATGGATGAAATCCAGAATATTCCCAATTTCATCCAACCCGAAGCGATTGCCCGATTACTCGAATGCCTTTGGGCAATCCCGCTTTCCGGCTCACGCGCCCCGACAGATCACCCACGCCGCCGAATCGACCTCGACGGCCACGGCTTCCAGTCCGGCGCCCGAACACGGACCGTCGATACACACGCCATCGTCGAACCGGAACAGCGCGCTGTGATGCGCACACATCAGCACCTGAGACCGATAGCAGGAAACGTTGCCCGGCACGAAATCGAGCGGAACCGAGAAATGCGGGCACCGGTTCACGTACGCCCACACCTGCTCCCCGCGTCGAACGACGACGACGGGACGCCCGATACACGCTTCATCGACGACCCGTGCCCCGCCGTCGGGCACATCGGAGAAGCGACAGAGTTGCGCGCCCCCCATGACTCACACTCTCCGCTCGGGGTTTCCAAGGCTCCAGTCCCACGGACGAACCTCGACCCGCGAGAACAGCCCTTCCTTCACATACGGATCGTTGCCGACGAACTGCATCACCGCATCGATGTCGTCCGCCTCGACGACGAGCAGCGTGCCGTTCATCGCATCGCCCTGCGGATCGAGCGTCGGCCCGCCGAGCCGCACATACACGCCGTGCTGCGCGGCGGAACGCAGGTAGGTCCGATGCGTGGATCGCATGCGGTCGCGCACCTCGCGCATCCCGGGCTGGTCCGTCGCAAACACCGCAAAGAATCGCGCCATGTCGATCAGCTCCGGTCGAGCACGAAGTCATACGTCGCTTCGCGGTACGCGCCGCTCAAGCCGAACCGGCGCGCAAGTTCATCATCGGCCGCACGCGGCTGATACGCGACCATCAACGACGGCTTCACGCCGAAGACGGCATCCGACTTCAGGTACGCGTCCTCCTCGTCGAACAGATGCGTGACGAGCTTGCGGTAGCCCGGCGCGTCGATCATGAAGTGCAGGTGCGCGGGCCGCCACGGATGGCGTCCGGTGGCATCGAGCATCTTCCCGACCGGGCCGTCGGTCGGAATCGGATAGCTGACCGGCAGAATCGTCGTGATCGCATACCGGCCTTCGGCATCGGTCCGGTAGCGGCCGCGCAGATTGCCGTGCGGCTGTTCCTTGTCCTGACCGGAATACATGCCGTTGTCCGCGGTCTGCCACACGTCGAGCACGGCGCCCCGCACCGGCGTGTCGTCGGTGGCGAGCACGCGGCCATGCACGACGACCGGCGTGCCGGGCGTGAACGCCATGTTCTCGCCATACGCGCGGTCGGGCATGCCCTCGATGTAGAACGGCCCGAACACGGTCGTTTCCGTCGCGCCTGTGGCGAAGCGATGGTTGATCGCATCGACCAGCATCGACACGCCCAGCGTGTCCGACAACAGGATGAACTCCTGGCGCACGACGTCGTCGCACATCTGCCCGGTTTCGGTCAGGAAGCGGATCGCGGCCATCCACTCGGCCTCGGTCAACTCCGTTTCGCGGACAAACGCATGCAGATGCCGCACGAGGCTCTGCATCAGCATGCGCAAGCGCGGATTCGGCGTACCGTCGAAGCTGGCGACGACCTGCTCGGTCAGCCGGGTGTCGCCGTCATGATGATCATTCGTCACGTTCGTCTCCTTGGATGCGGCCGGCCGCTCACTGCGGCTCGTGCCCTTCCCACGCATGCTGAAGCAATTCACGAATCGGTGCGCGTTCGATCGGCCGCGGATTCGCGTAGGGATTGCGGCATGCGAGGTCGGCGGCTTCGTCGAGGCCCGCTTCCGGCATCCCGATGTCGGCAAGCGCCGCCGACAGGCCGAGCCGCCGATTCAATTCGAACAACAACGGGCCGGCGTCGGCTGCGTCGGTGCCGCCCAGCGCCCGCGCGACACGGCGCAGCGCGTCGGGGGCCGCGGCGTGGTTGTAGTGCGCGGTATGCGGCAACATCGCGGCGTGCGTCTGCGCGTGCGGCAGGTTGAACGTGCCGCCGAGCGTATGACAGAGCTTGTGGTGCAACGCCATGCCGACCGCGCCGAGACACGTGCCGGCAAGCCATGCGCCGTACAACGCGCGGCTGCGCATCTCGCGGTCGTCCGGCGCACGCACGATCGCGGGCAGCGCCTCGCCGAGCGCCCGGATCGACTCCTCCGCCATCAAGCTGATCACCGGGTTCGCATCTTCCGCATAGAGCGCTTCGACCGCATGCGCCATCGCATTGACACCGGAAGCCGCGGAAATCCCCGGCGGCAGCGACAACGTCAGCGACGGGTCGTAGAGCACCGTCCGCGGCAGCACGCGCATATCGCGCCCGGTACGCTTCAGCCGGCCTTCCGTGAGCCCGAAGATCGGCGTCATCTCCGAGCCCGCGTAGGTCGTCGGCACGGCGAGGATCGGCAGCGACGATTCGAGCGCGATCGCCTTGCCGAGCCCGATCGTCGAGCCGCCGCCGATCGCGATGCAGCAGTCCGCACCCAGCTCGGCCGCCATCTCGCGCGCGGCGCGCGCAACTTCGACCGGCACGTGCATCACGGCCTGCGCGCATACGCCGGCCGCACGCTCGCCGAGCACGTCCCTGACCCGTTCGGCGAGCGGCTGCTGCTCGGGCGTCGACAGAATCAGCGCCCGCTGCGCACCGAGCACGGACAGCTCGTTCGGCAGCCGCTCGAGCGCGCCCCATTCGAACACGACGCGCGACGGCGTTCCCTGATAGACGAAGCGCTCCATCTCGGCCTCAGCGCTTGAAGTGCGGCGGCACCTTGCCGTCGACGTTGACCCATACCGAGCGCGCTTCCGTGTAGTCGTGCATCGCCTCGAAGCCCATCTCGCGGCCATAGCCCGACTTCCCGATGCCGCCGAACGGGCTGCCCGGATTCACGCGCTTGTAGCAGTTGATCCAGCACATGCCCGCGTCGATCTGCGACGCCATCTTGTGTGCACGGGACAGATCGTTGGTCCAGAGGCCGCTGCCGAGCCCGTATTCGGTCGCGTTGGCGATCGACCGTGCTTGCTCGTCGCTGCCGAAGCGCAGCACGGTGACGAACGGGCCGAACACTTCCTCCTGGGCGACGCGATCCGTCGCGCTCCTGGCTTCGATCACGGTCGGGCGCACGTAGTAGCCGTTGGCAAGCGCCGCATCCTGCGGCGCGCTGCCGCCGGCCAGCACACGGCCGCCCTGGTCGCGCGCGACGTCGACGAACGACAGCACGCGGTCGAGGTGCTGCTTCGATGTGAGCGGCCCCATCTCGGTGTTCGGGTCCAGCGGATTGCCGACGCGGATCGACGAGGCCAGCGACACGAAGCGCTCGAGGAATTCGTCGGCGATGCGTTCGTGCAGCACGAGACGCGAACCCGCGATGCACGCCTGCCCCTGGTTGTGGAAAATCGCCCAGGCGGCGCCGTTGATCGCGGCATCGAGGTTCGCGTCGTCGAACACGATGTTCGCGCCCTTGCCGCCCAGTTCCAGTTGCACGCGCTTCAGGTTGCCCTGCGATGCCTCGACGATGCGGCGGCCCGTCGCGGTCGAACCGGTGAACGCGATCTTGCCGACACCGGGATGTTCGGCGAGCCGCTGGCCGGCCGTATGCCCGTAGCCGGGAACGATATTGACGACACCGGCCGGGAACCCGACCTCGGCCATCAGTTCGACGATACGCAGCGTCGACAGCGGCGTGATTTCCGACGGCTTGAGCACGACCGTGTTGCCCGCGGCCAGCGCGGGGCCCATCTTCCAGCTCGTGAACATCAGCGGGAAATTCCACGGCACGATCTGCCCGACGACGCCGATCGGCGCGCGCTGCACGTAGTTCAGGAAGCCCGTTTCGACGGGAATCACCGAGCCCTGCAGCTTGTCGGCCATCCCGCCGAAGTAGCGGAAGCAGCCGGCCGTGCGCGGCACGTCGAGCGCGCGCGAATCGCGGATCGGGTGGCCGGTGTCCAGCGATTCGAGTTGCGCGAGCTCCTCCGCGTTGGCTTCGATCGCATCAGCCAGACGCAGCAGCAGCCGGCCGCGTTCGGCTGCCGGCATGGCCGACCACTTCGGGAACGCACGGGTAGCGGCTTCGACCGCCAGATCCACGTCCGCCGCGGTGGCGGCGGCGATCTTCGTGATCAGCGAGCCGTCGTGCGGATTGAGCACGTCGATCGTGCCGCGGTCGACGGCGTCAACGAAGCGCCCGTCGATGAAGAGTTGGGTTTGCATGAATCGTCCTCGATGATGTGCTTGTGTGCGCATGCGCTGCTTAGAACTCGATCGGATACGGCGCAAGCTCGCCGCTCTCGTAGCGTTGCGGAAGGTCCGGCGTCGCGTTTTCCCAGACGAGCAGCATCGAACGCTTCGTCGAGTAGCCCTGGTGCCGGATGTCGGCGGGCATCGCGCAGATGTCGCCGGCCCGCATCGTGATGCGCGCACGCGGCGCACCGGTGTTCTTGTCGCCGATGTCCCACACGATTTCGTCGGACAGTTGCAGGAACCATTCGACGCGGTCGTTGCCGTGGAACACCGGCAGGATGAATTCCTCGGTGGTCGGGCAGAACAGGCTGCGCCCGCACACGGACGTGACCGACGGATTCCACGTCACGTCCGAGCGCGACAGGTACTTGAACAGGTTGAACGCATGCAGCTCGCCTTCGAAACCCGGCTTCACATGCACTTCCGGCTCGTCCTGGCCGACGTCGAGGAACGCGCGGTTCACCGGCAGCTCGTCGCGCAGCGGCGAGTCGCCTTCGAGGCCCGGCATGCGGCGCGTCGCGATGCGCGTGCGCTCGATCGCCGCGCCGTTCTCGCCATGCTTGCGACCGAATGCGGTGCCGGTTTCCTCGGGCGCCGCGAACGGATCGAAGCCTTCGTTGGTCCAGTCGTGCAGCATCGCCTTGAAGGTCGCCATGATCGTCGGCGTTTCGAACGTCTCGGTGTAGTCGACGCCGGCTTCCTTCAGGATTCCGTTGAACGTGCCCGCATAGACGTCGACCTTGCCGTAGTGATTGCGCGTGCCGAACACGTGATCGAAGTTCACCCAGCCGTAGAAGAAGCCCCACGCAACGTCGCGCATCATCGCGCGCAGGAACGCGTCCGCGGGCATCGCATGCGTGCGCGTCTGGCCTTTCGCCGGCCAGCTGATCTTCACGAAGTATTCGTCGCGCTGGAACGCGAACGCGCCGAGCTGGAAGCGGCGGTAGCCGGTGACGGCATCGGCTTGCGTGGCTTGCACCAGATCGGCGGCAAAGCCTGCGGAAAGGTCGAGGGTCTCGAGGGTGGCCATATCGTGTCTCCTGGAATAGTCGAATCGGGGCGGTCGGATGGGTCAGTGCAGACAGATGTCGGCCCACTTCTCGACGGACAGCTCGCCGAGCACGGTCTGCACGAGCGCGACGCCCGGCTTGCCGGCGGCGAAGCGATACGCGCAGCCGGCCGGCAGCAATGCCTGGTGCCCCTTGCGCAGGACGACGTAGCCCATCTCGCGGCCCGCCGGCTGCGTGCCGGCGCTCACGGTGCCGCGGCCGGTGGTCGGCGGGTTGTCGAGCTTGATGAATTCGATGCGGACTTCGCCATCCATCTGGATCGCGAACTCGTCGTGCGCGCACGCAAACCACGGCGACAGGCCGTCGGTTCGCAGTACTTCGATCACGTATTCGAGGTTCTTGCCGGCGACGACCTTTTCATAAGGGGCCGACTTCGATGCCACCTCGAACACATTCGAGAAGGCGTAGTGCTGCGCGCTGCCGCTGGTGATTTCGATCTCGCCCTTGGTGTAGCCGTCGAGCGAGCCAAAGACGGTGTGGAAGGCCGTGTCGGTCATTGCTGTCTCCTGAGTTGAACTGCTTGTTGGATTCAACTCTAGGGGCAAGGGCGCCCCTGAACAAGGCAACGGACCGCGACTACGGCATTTGCGTTTCGCGAATAATCGACCGGCTCAGCGGACCCAGCCGCGCTCCAGCAGCGGACGGTCCCACGGCGACTCGTCGCCGATGTATTCGGCGAGGAATTCGACCAGCGCCTTCACCTTCAACGCCTGTCGCTGCGTTGCGGGATAGACGGCGGCGAAGCTCAGCGGCGCGATCTGGAAGTCGGTGAGGATGGGCACCAGCCGGCCCGCGACGAGCGCATCGCTCGCGACCAGCGTGGGCAGGCACACGACGCCGCCGCCCGTCAGTGCGTACTCGCGCAGCAGATGCACGGAGTTCGAGCGGATCATGCCGGGCAACTCCATTTCGACGACCTCGTCGCCGCGCGTCATCGTCCAGCGGTTGCGCGATGGATAACCCGAATACAGCGCCGTGGTGTGCTGCAGCAATTCGCGCGGATGCTGTGGCGCACCATGCGCTTCGAGGTAGGCGGGCGACGCGCAGAAGAGGCGTCGGACCACGAACAGTCGCCGCTCGATCAGCGACTCGGAAATCGGCGGGAAGATCTGGAACGCGATGTCGAACCCTTCTTCGACAGGGTCCACGACACGGTCATTGACGATGATGTCGAACTGGATGCCCGGGTAGCGCCGATTGAATTCGGCGAGCGGCACGCCGAAGTGATCGAGCGCGAAACCGGGCAGCATCTGGATGCGCAGCCGCCCGGTCGGTGTCGCGCGCAGCTCGCGCATCTGGTCGGTCAGCTCGTTGACGCGCCCCACCACCTCGGCGCACTCGCGGTAGAAGGTCTCGCCCACTTCGGACAGCCGCACGTGGCGCGTGCTGCGATGGAACAGCGGCGCGTTGACGAACTTCTCCAGTTGCTGGATCCGGTTCGTCACGACCGAACTGGTGACCCCAAGCTGTCGCGCTGCTTCCGCGAAACTGCTCGCCTCCGCGACCCTGACGAATGCCTCGATGCTCAGAAACCGGTCCATACCGCGCCTTTCCCGAAAGCGAAACTGCCAGTCTAACCGCACCTGCCGGCCGGTTGGGTCAAGCGCCAAGCGTCACACTGTCACCCGCCAGGTGTCAATCTCGCAGCCGCCGGGCGCGGGCATGGCCGTGCGGCTCGTTACGGCTGCTTGCCCACCGTCAACTCCGGCTGCACGCCCACGCGACGCTGCAGCACGGCCGGCGCGGTTTCGCGCAGCAGCATGCTGACCACGATGCCGAGCAGCACCGCACCCATCGGCAGCCACAGAATGTTCTGGATCCCGAAGTGCGCGGCGACGTAGCCGCCCATTGCCGGCGCGATGCCGCCGCCGAAGATCTCGCCGCAACCGACCACCACGCCGATCGACGTCGAAACGAGGCCGACGGGCGCGGCTTCGGTCGCCACCGGGCCCGACAGCAGCGACACCAGCCCGAGCGTGAAGAACGACGCGACGAACAGGACGACGAACAGTACGACCGGCTGCGGGCCGAGACCGCGGAAAATGTAGAGCATCACCGCCGTGCCGGCGAAGCCCACGATGCTCGCGAGTCGGCGGCCTACCAGGTCGGACAGACCCGGCAGCCCGAACTGCCCGAGAAAGCCGCCGAAGCCGATCGCCGACACGACGAGGCCCATCTTCTGCGTGCCGAGCGACAGGTAATCCGTCAGGTACAGCGGCAGCAGCGCGCCGAGCACGAACACGCCGGTCATCGCGCAACAGAGCGCAGCCATCGCGACGAGGATGTTGCGGCTCTTGAGCACATGGCCGAGCGAAGCCGGCGCGTGTTCCGACACGACCTCCGTCGCGCGCTTCGGCTCGCGGATCACGAAGAACATGATCGCGCCGAGGATCAGCCCGGGAATGGCCACGAGCGCGAACACCCAGCGCCACGACACGACGTTGAGCAGCTGGGTCGCGATGATCGGCGACAGCGCCAGCCCGAACAGCGCGAAGCCGCTTTGCTGCAGCCCGAGGTTCAGGCCGCGCCGCCGCGGATGCGACGCATCGGCGGTCGCCGCGAAGCTGGTCGGGCAGAACGAGCCTTCGGCGACGCCCATCAGCCCGCGGATCGCGATCAGGCCGAGCAGCCCGCCCGCGAGCCCCGAGAAGCCGGACAGCAGCGAGAACGCGACGATGGCGGGGATCAGGACCTTGCGGCGGCCGACCTTGTCGGAGATACCGCCCATCAGTGCCGCGAAGATGCCCCATGACAGGCCGAGCACGCCGATGCAGTTGCCGACGTCCTGCGCGGTCAGGTGCAGGTCCTTCATGATCGAAGGGAACAGCGGCGCGATGAGCCAGCGGTCGAGGCCGACCAGCCCGAAACCGAGCGCCAGCAGCGTCACCGCCTTCCACTCATAGGAGGTATCCCACTCGTTTGCTTTCATGTCTGTCTCCGTGGATTGGTCCGTCTGCACGCGCCGGAGCGTCCGTGCATGAAGCCAGGTCCGTTATCTTGGTGTGCGATGCGACGCGAGTCGCGAGGAAGTGGCGGCCGCCTTTCCGGTTGCAGGCGTCGAATTCAATCAGCCGACGCCCGAACGATAGGTGCACGGATGCAGATCGGGTATGGAACAACCGGCGAACGCGCCATTCGCGAAACGCAAATAATCGGCGGCGGCAGGCGCGAAGCGTCGGTGGGAAGGCGCCGGGCGAATGGCCAAGGGATCGACGCGACGCTCATTCGCGCGCCACGGGGGAATCCCTCATAGACATCATGCGTTCTCGCGCACGGCCCCGTTCTGGCGCTTCATGCACGCGGCCACCCTGCACCACACGACGGTGCAACGGGGCCGAGTCCTTCCCTTCCTTCCCTTCGACAGGAAAAATCAGGGACACCTTGATGTGCCCGGAGCAGACACGCGTGCGATTCCGTTCGCATTTTTTCCGATACTGCAACACGCAGCCGTCCGTTTCCATGCAGGACAAATCGGGTTTTTAAAAATCCCCTCTTCTTTCAACCGGACAAAAACCCACCATCACCGCCCGACAAATCACCGAATAATCGTCCGGGCGACACCCTCCACATCCAAACATAAGATTTTTCTCAAAACAAATCGATCACAACAAAAGCAAAATACTGTTTCTTAAAGGAAAATCACACAATCTCAAAATAAAAATACATTTATCCCACCAGATAAATTTGCTAATCTTCGCCGCGAAATTTAGCGGATTCCCGCCCATAACCACACCGAGATTCAATTTCAGACAAATCAGAACTTAGAACAGAATCAATGAGATTAGGGTGATGTCGATAGCAAAAACGTTCCGTAATTTTGCGTCTGGTCTGATTGAAGGGAACACGCGGCCAGTCGATCTCCATTTCGGGCGAGCGCAACGCGCAGTCGGCCATCTGCTGGCGCTCCATCACGCCGATATCCACGAAGGGCTGATGTCCGGAATCGACGGGCAGCTGACCTGTGTGTCCACCCACGATCATCTGTCGCCCGCGTTGTTTCTCGGGCTGCCCGTGTCGGTCCGGCTGACGACCGATCGGGGCAGCGTGCGAGCGATCAATGCGATCGTGTGCGAAGTGCGGACCGGCCAATCCGACGGCGAGCTGACCCTCTATCAATTGCACGTGTGCGACGCCCTGTCGTTGATGGATCGCCGCAAGAACGCCCGCGTGTTCCGATCGCGCAGCGTGACGGAGATTCTCGCGACGCTGATGAACGAGTGGAAGCAGCGCAGCCCCGCACTCGCACGCGCATTCGATTTCGACCTGTCGGCATTGCAGGCCGATCGCTATCCGGTGCGCGAACTCACGCGGCAGGTCAACGAGTCGGACGCACGCTTCATCCGGCGTCTGCTGCGTCGGGAAGGCGTCACGGTTTTCGCGAAGGCCGAGCCGGTCGCAGCAACGCGCGCCGCGGCCGACGAGCAACCGATTCATACGCTCGTATTTTGCGATGACCCGCATCGCCTGACGGAGGCACCGGCCGGCGCCCTGCGTCTTCACCCTCGCGACGCCGGGGCCGCGCAGCGCGACACGGTCACGCTCTTTGCGCACCGCCAGAGCCTGTCGTCCGGCAAGGTCCGCCGTCCGTCCTGGGATTACAAGACGGCCCGCATGGACGATTCCACGGCCGTCACCGGTATCGACCAGGGCGCGTCGGGAAACGATCTTGCGCGCCTGCTGACCGACGTCGCGATCGACATCCCGCACGTCGCCGATTCGTGGAACGATCACAATCGCATCACGCGCGACCGGATACTGGCTCACCAGTTCGAAGCCGAACGTTACGACGGCATCGGCAGCGTGCGCGATTTGCCGGTCGGTCACTGGTTCACGCTGACGGGCGACCCCGAACTGGATATGAAGCCGGTCGATCGACGCCAGTTTGTCGTCACGTCGGTTCGACACGATATCTGGAACAACCTGCCGAAGCATCTGGCGGGTCGCGTGAACGGGTTGTTCGCGGCGAGCCGGAACCTGGGCGACACCGCTCCGTCGATGCCTGCCGACGTCTCCGAACAAACGGACACGCGCTATGAGAACCGATTCACGTGCGTGCGGCGCGGCGTGCCGCTCAAGCCTGCCTACGATCCGACCGTCGATGTGCCACCGGCTCACCTGCTGACCGGTACGATCGTCGGCACGCAGGGAGAGGAAGTGTTTTGCGACGAGGCCGGCCGCGTACGCGTGCGAATCCACGGCTTCGATCCCGAGGACCATGCGCACGCGCAAGGCGCCGGAACGAACGGGCGGGCTGGCGATAGTGCGCCGATTCGCGTCGGGGCCAGCCTCGCGGGCGGCAACTTCGGCACGCTCTTCCTGCCCCGCGTCGGTATGGAAGTGCTGCTGGGATGTCTGTCGGGCGATCCGGACCGGTTGGTCATCATCGGCGTCTTGAGCAACGGCGCGAATCCGCCCGCGACCTTCAGCCATAAAGGCACGCTTCCCGGCAACCGGTTCCTCTCCGGCATCAAGACCAAGGAAATCAACGGCAGGCGTTATAACCAGCTTCGTCTGGACGATACGCCGTCGCAAATCTCGGCGCAGTTGACGAGCGAACATGCGCATACCGAATTGAATCTCGGGTATCTGACCCAGCCGCGGGAAAACGGACGTGGGGAGGGTCGCGGCGAAGGCGCGGAGCTGCGCACCGATGCCGCCGCGGCGTTGCGCGCCGCCCGCGGCATCTTGCTGTCGACCTATGCGCGCACACGGGCCACCGGGGCTCAGCTCGATCGCGATGAGCTGATTCGCCTGCTCGATCAGTGCACCGAACTCTTCAAATCGCTTGGCGACTATGCCGGACAGCATGGCGGGCGGTCTGCCGACACCGGCGGTCAGGACAACGTCGCCAGTGCATTCCGCAACTGGACGCCCGGTCGTACACAAGCCGGCACGGCCGACGATGCGCCTGCGTTGATGGCGTTCGGCGCGCAGTCCGGATCGCTCAACGTCACCCCCAAAACGCACGTCATGTATGCGGGCGAGAACATCGATCAGATCGCGCAGCAACACGTGCAAGTCACCAGCGGCGAGCGCATCAACCTGCATGCCGGCCGCGGCGTCGCGATGTTTGCGCACGGCGACGGCGTGTCGGCGATCGCGAACCATGGGAAGGTCTCGATCCAGTCGCAGAACGACGACACGCAGGTCGAGTCGGCGAAAGACATTCAATTGACTGCGGCGGGGGGAAAGCTGGTCGGCACCGCGAGTGATGAAGTCGTGCTCGTTACGTCTGGCGGCGCATATCTCAAGCTGCACGGTGGCGATATCGAGCTGGGATGCCCCGGCACTTTCACGGTGAAATCGGCCGGTCATGCCTGGGATGGTCCCGCCAGCATGAGTGTGGATATGCCGTCGTTCGGCCAGGACGCACTTGATCGCGTGCCGAAGCTGATTCGCTCCTCGGACGGCAACGCGGCTCCAGGATTCGACGGGCAGATTCAAAAGGCTTCCGGTGCGCTGTCGAACTTGACTGCCGACGCGGCGGGCGAACTGCCGGCCGTCGATACCGATCAGTTCGAGAGGCTGGCGGTGCAGTTCATCAAGAAGAACGTATAGGAATACGCAGGAGTTTAGATGACAGATTCATTTGTCGATCCGCGAGCAGGAACGGATGCGCCCACCGACGAACCCGGCGCGAGAGCCGATACATCACCTGATGCGGCCGCGCCGCGCCCTGAACCGCCGCCGATCATCGTCGGCCGCGGCGAAGGTGTGACGATGTTCACGAAAGGCGTACGACTCATCTGCCTCAAGCAGATGCCCTTGCCCGGCATTGTGATCTTCGTTCATGGCGTGAACTCCGAAGGCGAGTGGTTCGACGCGACGGAGGATGGGCTGTGCAAAGGTCTGAATCGCCGGCTCGGGCGTCTGAACGATCAAATGATGTATCACGGCATAGACGCCGGGCAGTTGACGCCCACGAAGTACACGGAAAGCGTGACGCCGGATGGGTTCCTAAATCCGAAGCTGCTTGCGAACAACTACGTCAGGCCCGACCCGTCGTTCTCGCCCGTGATTCATTTCCGGTGGGGTTATCGAGCGACGGCGGCCGAACTGAAGGAATACGGCGACAAGATCTTTCTGAACGAGAAGGACTATTGGGGCGGCGGCCCGTTTACGAACGGCTGTGCAAGCCTGCCCGATCTCTGGCACGGCGGTCTGGACGATCGAACGATGGGATGGATGACCGTGCAGGGCATCAATCCGACCAATCGGCCGCTGTATCGCGCACCGCCCCGTGCATATGGCGTGCTCGCCGCATTGCGCCTCGCCAGGCTGATCGAGTCGATTCGCCGCATGCAGGCCGATGTACCCATTACCGTCGTGTGTCACAGCCAGGGCAACATCGTCGGCCTGACAGCGGCTTTCTTCGGCGACGCCTTCCCTGATGTCGAAGATCCGTGGGGACGCACCGGCCATTGCGTGGCAGACGCCTACGTGCTGGCGAATGCGCCTTATAGCCTGGCGAATGCGGACGGTCCGTACAAATCCGACACGTTCATGGACACATGGTCGCAACGCGCGACGAAAGACGCGAGCGGCCAGCGCGGACGGCAGACCTATGCCGCGCGCACGAAAACCTTCGGCAAATTCTTATCGATCATCGGCGCTCGCAAAACACACGAACTGCCCGCCGACAAGATCGATGAAGACATGGAAAACAAGCGGGTATCTCCAACGAGCAACCGGTCTTATGCGACCCAAGAGGATCGCGAGCGGCACGGCTTGAATGGGTCGACGTATGGCCGCGTTACCGCGTATTGCTGTCCGCACGATCAGGTGATTTCGGCGGTGACGGTTCAAGGTATCGGCTGGCGCGGGATCAGCAAGCACGAACTCGACGATATCGGTGCGGCAGGCATCCTGACGCAGCGGGTCTTCGCATCAGGTTTTCCGGTCGGCGTGCAGAAGCCCTATCGGTATTGGGAAGATGACTGGCGGCACGGCAAGCAAGGAGTGAAGCCGGGGTTCTGGTATCCGCCATCGCCGCCCGCCAAGTTCAATCTCATTGGCGCGATCAAAGGGAATGAATCTGTTCTCGGGATGGCGGCGACGCTTGTGACTGCGCCGCTCATGTTCGTCGTGACCGGAATCAGTTCGGCGCTGAACATGCTCCGCGTGAACGCCGATCCGCCGAAGGGCTGGACCGTAGTGGCGGATGCTCCGGCACTTGATGATCCGTTCCCGCCGAAATCGTTGCGATTCGGTAAGCCGGTCGAAACAAAGGACGGTGACGCGGTAAGCGACTTCAACGAAGGTAACGACCCGCCAGCCGCATGGCGCGATGCGAGCAAGGCCGATGCAGATAAGCGGGCCGACGATCCCTACGACCAGTACAAGGCAAAGAACGCAGATAGTGCAGCGCAAGGTACTGCGGAAACCGAGGCCGGGCAGCGTTATGAGGATCGCGCGCTGATGCGGATGGAGGCGCGTCGAACGCTGAACACGGAATGGCTCGATAGCGACGGCCATGTAATCGGCGAGGACGGTAAAAGCTCGATGCCGGATGGCTACAAGGAATGGCGCGACAAGCAGATTGTCGATTGGCTCGATCGCGGCGCGACCAACAGCCCGACCAACCATTCGACGACGATGACCAACCCCGAGCATGCCGAGAAGGCGCTTGCGTATGACGTCGCCGTGGGCCTGTGCTACCTGACGCCCGAACAACTCTACGACTTGCGCATTGAGGCGGATTGGAGGATGGGGGATGGGATTCCCGATGATCATCCAAACAAGAAATATGGAAAGTATTTTTCCGACGGTGCAATCGACGGTATGCCAATGCAGGAGTGGGTACGTGCCGAGAATAACGAAGGCAACATGCCGGCCGCGATATTGGATGAGCGTGAAGGTCAGCTCTATTTGAAGGTCGGGGGTGTCGCATGAAGACGCTGATATCTACATGGCCGCGACGTGTCTCCATCGCCATTTCGGTATGGCTGATCGTCACTGTACTCATGGCCACGCTGATGGCGCACGTAGAACAACCCGACCTGGCGCATTTGGAAATGGGAGATTGGATGAAGCGATTCGTTGTCGTTCCTGGCCTGGCTGCATTCATAGTGTTTCTGTTCACCACGGCCATCACACGTCCTGCACAAGCCACGCCTGTTCTGGAGCGTGCAGAGAATGCAGCGCCAACAGCCGAAGAGCCGGCGAAGCCGTTCGTCGCTCAGGTTGTCGGCATGATTTGGTTGAACCCACTACAACGGATGGACTACCCGACCGAATGGCAATTATTGTGGACGCAGGGGCTTGCCGTGCCAAACAAAGACGACGACATGGTACGCACTGATCCGAAGTCGTTTGCGACGCTTCAGTCGATTGGAGCGTTGGTGTATGGCAATCGTGGGAAAGAAACTTTCAAGGGTTTTTATCACAAGTACGTCGAGAAGTTCCCCCGTCTGATGAGTGGTCGCTACGCGAAAAATGCGAAGTACTTCTATTCTGTAAAGCCAGATAGTCCACAGGATTGGCGTGAACTCGCCGGGATTCACATTGAGAGTGCCGTTTCCGATCGCCTCGACTCAATTATCGCCCACGACTATCTTAAAAAGTCGATCCAAGAAACTTTCTTTATAGGAAATCCATACTTTACATCGATGTGGAGCCGCGACACGCCCCCTGATGTTCAGATCACGCAAGGAGGCGCGAATGCCGGCTTTACATCGCTGAACAACGCATTGGACTACTTGCAGGCAAACCCCGACAAGACCGTGTGGGCGATGAACTGGGACGCACCGAACTTCCCGCCTACCGACGCACAGATCAACGAAAACCTTGTCGTGCTGTTCCTCGCCGGCCCGAACTTCAACACCGAGCGCGAGCCGCTCGCCTGGATCGGCAAAGCCGCAACAGGTAACACGCACGACTTTTCGCCGAAGGTCGGCACGACGCGTGCCGTGCAGGCGTGGAAGGAAACCATCGACCAAGCAGCACGCAATGCCGGTGTCGCGGTCACTGACCTGAGTTACATCGTCCACGACGCAGGCAACGGCAGCGATGCAGCGTCATCACGTCTTGTCGCGCTCGCACAGACCCTGACCGAAACCCTCCCCGAATACGACCACCGGAAGCAGACCTTCAACACGGCCGCCCTACTCGGCGACATGGGAACCGGCAGCGCATTGACCGACGTCGCGCTCGCAATCGGCCGAATCAATCACTTCGGTGGCAATGCACTCGTCGCCGGCACGACCGACCCTGACCACCCCATCGCAGTCGTCGTCATGCCGCCGTCGAATCTCACGCCGATCGATCCGACCAAAGACTGGTTCCGCGCACGCGGCGGCAACAACGCCTACCTGCCGTGGTGGGGACGTCGACACGATACCGATTACGGCATGCAGGGTTATTCGTGGTGACGCAAGCCGGTGCGGTGGCACGTTGCATGCAAGCGAGCCCGCTGCACGGCTCATGCAGAGTCAAGGCCAGATCGAGGTCGGCGATGTAATTTGAAAGCACCGATCGTCACATGACCGAGATGTGCCGCCATCCCCGTTTCGGCATCGCTGATCATCAGCGTGCTCATGGCCACACTGACGGCTCACGTAGAGCAACCCGACCCGGTCCATTTGGAAATAGGAGATTGGATGAAACGATTCATTGTCGTACCCGGCTTGACTGCACTCATGGTGTTTCTATTCACCACGGCCATGATGCATCCGGCACAAGCCGCGCCTGTCATTGAGCGTGCAGAGAATGCAACACCAACAAACGAAGAGCCGGCGAAGCCGTTCGTCGCGCAGATCGTTGGTCTGATGTGGTTGAATCCGTTGCAACGTATGGACTATCCGACTGAATGGCAGTTGTTGTGGGCGCAAGGGTTTGCCGCCCCGAACAAGAACGATGACATGGTGCGTACGAAGCCCGAGAAATATTCGGCGCTTCGGTCGATTGGTGCGTTGGTGTACGGCAATCGCGGAACGGAAACCTTCAACGGTTTCTACGCCAAGTACATTGATAAATTCATCTTACTGCTACGCTCCCGCTACTTCAGCAACGCGATGTATTTCTATACAGTGAGCCCCGATCGCCAGCGTGACTGGCGCGAACTCGCCGGCATACACGTAGAAATTGCTGTTCCGCCTCGACTTGATCCTGCCTTTGCCAAATCGCGCATGGTCGATCGGATGATGAATTTCTTCGAGATCGGTCCGCCGTCGCCCAAGACGCTTTGGAGCCGCGACACGCCCCCTGATGTTCAGATCACGCAAGGCGGCGCGAATGCCGGCTTTACATCGCTGAACAACGCATTGGACTACTTGCAGGCAAACCCCGACAAGACCGTGTGGGCGATGAACTGGGACGCACCGAACTTCCCGCCTACCGACGCACAAATCAACGAAAACCTCGTCGTGCTGTTCCTCGCCGGCCCGAACTTCAACACGCAGCGCGAACCGCTCGCCTGGATCGGCAAGGCCGCAACGGGCAACACGCACGATTTTTCGCCAAAGGTCGGCACGACACGCACCGTGCAGGCGTGGAAAGCAACCATCGACCAAGCGGCACGCAACGCCGGCGTCGCGGTCACCGACCTGAGTTACATCGTCCACGACGCCGGCAACGGCAGCGATGCAGCGTCATCACGTCTTGTCGCGCTCGCACAGACCCTGACCGAAACCCTCCCCGAATACGACCACCGGAAGCAGACCTTCAACACGGCCGCCCTACTCGGCGACATGGGGACCGGCAGCGCACTGACCGACGTCGCGCTCGCAATCGGCCGAATCAATCACTTCGGTGGCAACGCACTCGTCGCCGGCACGACCGACCCTGACCACCCCGTCGCGGTTGTCGTCATGCCGCCGTCGAATCTCACGCCGATCGACCCAACCAAAGACTGGTTCCGCGCACGCGGCGGCAACAACGCCTACCTGCCGTGGTGGGGCCGTCGACACGATACCGATTACGGCATGCAGGGCTATTCATGGTGATGCAAACCCGCGCAGTGGCGCGTTGCGTACCAACGTGACCACCGCGCGAATCGTTCAGAAGGATGCGACATATGCGAGGAATTATCCGGGTAGGCGACAAACATACCCACGGCGGCCGGGTCGAATCCGGAGCCGCGACAAGCACGGTCATGGGACGCGCGGTCGCCCGCATCGGCGACGTGTGTTCGTGTCCGGTTCACGGCACCTGCACGATTGCCAAAGGTGACGCTTCATTCAACGTCGAAGGCCAAGCGGCCGCGTTCGACGGTCACGAGACTTCATGCGGCGCGCTGCTGATTTCTTCCCTTCCGACTTCGGGGCGGCCTTGAATGCTGAAGACACGACGCATGACCGCCGAACAATTTCGTCTGCTGCGGATGCAGGATACGCGGATCAAACCCTTGAACCAGTGGGCCTTGCACGAGATTTTCGTGAAGGGACGACCACAACGGGCACTGGCCGCCGAACTCGGCATGACGCGCTCCGCGATGTCGCAACTCGTACGAAAAGCCTGGCAACGGTATCTCCAGCTACCCGGCAATGCCACCCATCTCATCACGCTCACGATTACGATCCCGGCGAAATACGAGCACGCGCTGCACGCATGGGTGCAGGACGCACATCGTTTATCGAATCATCCGGACCAGGACAAGATGACCTGACCGGCTCGTGCTTCGGGGCGTTCACTGGCGTTCAGTGCGTGCCAGATCGGACAAGTCGCCACCTCGCTACCCGCCGATGTCGTTCGTCTCCTCGATACGCGACGACCGCATTCACGATCCCGCCGCGTAACCCCGAACGCTGCGTCGGCGTGCGTACGCCGGTCACGCGAGCATCCGCATGACCGGGCCGCCACCATGCCCGGCCGGCGTCAAACAGAAATAAATTCCCCATAGACGCATTCATGCAAAACACGATTCCACATCAAGCGGCATTGCCAGCCAACTTTGGATCCTTTTTCCCCGCCCTCCCTCGTATCATTTCTCCCATTCCGAAGAGAAAGAGCCAGAGAAGGACATGAGCGATACCACCCCGCTGCACTACCTCGACTACGCAGCCACCACCCCGGCGGATCCCCGCGTGATCGAAGCGATGACGGCCTGCCTCGGTGCCGACGGCATCTTCGGCAATCCCGCATCGAGTTCGCACGCCGCCGGCCGGCTCGCGAAGGAAAAAGTCGAGCACGCGCGCGCGCAGGTCGCCGCGCTGATCGGCGCGGATGCCGACGAGATCGTCTGGACGTCGGGCGCCACCGAATCGAACAACCTCGCGCTGAAGGGCTACGCGGAGACCGCGACCGACAAGCGCCACCTGATCACGAGCCGCCTCGAACACAAGGCCATCCTCGACACGATGGCGAACCTGTCGAAGCGCGGGATGACGGCAACCTACCTGACGCCCACCGCCGACGGCGAAATCACCGTCGACGCAGTCGCCGCGGCGATCGGCCCCGATACGGGCCTCGTGTCGCTGATGCTCGTCAACAACGAACTCGGCACGCTGACCGACATCGGCGCGATCTCGCGCATCGTGCACGCGGCCGGCGCGCTGCTGCACGTCGACGCCGCGCAGGCGCTCGGCAAGACGCCGATCGACGTGCGCGCGCTCGGCATCGACCTGCTGTCGATGTCCGCGCACAAGGTATATGGTCCGAAAGGCATCGGCGCGCTGTTCGTGCGCCGCGACATCGCCGATCGCATCGCGCCGCAGATTCACGGCGGCGGACACGAGCGCGGCCTGCGCTCGGGCACGCTCGCGACGCATCAGATCGTCGGGATGGGCACCGCATGCGAACTGGCGGCCGACAAGCTCGAGCGTGAAGCCGTGCGGATCGCCGCCCTCAGTGCGCGCCTGAAGGACGCGCTGCTCGCGCTCGGCGACATCACGCATAACGCGGCAGCGGCGCGCCGCATCCCGCACACGTTGAGCCTCACGGTGAACGCGCCGGGCTTCTTCCCGTTCATGCTCGGCGATTCGCTCGCCGTGTCGTCGACGTCCGCATGCAACTCGACCAGCGGCGCGCCGTCCCACGTGCTGACCGCGATCGGCCTCGATGAACAAGCCGCGGGCCGCACGGTGCGCATCAGCTTCGGCCGCTTCACGACCGAGCAGGACGTCGATTTCGCGATCGCGTGTTTCGCCCGCGCGCTCGAGCAATGCCGGGCCGCGGCAGCGACCGGCTTCACCGCGTCGCGACAGATCACGCCGGCAGACCTGAAGGCGATCCGCAATGCGGGCTTTCGCGCGGTGATCTGCAACCGGCCGGACGGCGAAGGCGCCGATCAACCGGCATTCGACGAGATCGCTGCGGCTGCGCGCGAACTCGGCCTCGACGCACGCTATCTGCCGGTCGAACGCGATCGGATCGGCGATGCGGAAGTCGACGCGTTCGGCGCACTGGTCGATGCGCTGCCGAAGCCCGTGCTTGCCTATTGCCGAAGCGGGAGCCGCTCCGGGATGCTGTGGAATCGGCTGACGGCGCGGCGAACCGCGACGGCCTGAGCGCGACACGCACGTAACGAAGCGCCACCCGCGTTCGCGCACGAAGCCGACACTTCGACGCGTGACCGCGCGGGCGGCGACACCCTCAAGCGAAACCCTCCGCAACCATCACGCGCCGTACGCATCCAGCGCCTTCAGCGGCACGTGCAGACTTTCCTCCGCAGCAAACGCGTCGAGCAGGTGATCAACGCTCGCGGTCACACGCCCTTTCTCCAGCTATCGCATTTCGGCAAGCACGAGTCATCCCCGACTCCTCCGGATTTCTTACAAAAACGCAAACCGGCATGCAATGCCCCCGAACGGTGCATGCATCCGGCGTTTCGACTGCCTTGCCGAAATCCGATAGCGCCGCGAGATTTGGCTTCATACCGTTCCCGCATCGGACCGGAAAGCGACTGTCATCCCTGCATGGCATCGCGTGCCACCGACGAATTCCAGGAGCGGGCGCCAGCGCCGGGCCCGGGCGGCGATGACGGTCCTGCCATGCAGGACATTCGTGACGGAGCAAATATGGATGCAAAAATCCAGCCTGATTCAGGCACCGACAGTGACGTAAGCCTCCTCCACAAGATGGGATACGCGCAGGAGCTCTCGAGACGCATGAACGGCTTCTCGAACTTCGCCGTGTCGTTTTCGGTGATCTGCATTCTGTCAGGCGGCATCACCGCGTTTCAGCTCGCGTTTTCCGCGGCCGGCGGCGCATCGATCGGTCTCGGCTGGCCGCTCGGCTCGCTGTTCGCGCTGATCGTCGCGGTATCGATGTCTCAGATCGCGTCCGCGTTTCCGACCGCCGGCGGCCTCTATCACTGGGGCGCCATGCTCGGCGGGAAGAAATGGGGGTGGATGACGGCGTGGCTCAACCTGATCGGCCTGATCTTCGTGATCGCGGCAATCAACTTCGGCACCTACGATCCGTTCTTCAAGACGCTGATCGCCCCGATGTTCGGCGTCAGTCCGGACAGCCTGACGTGGTGGCACCAGACTGCGTTCATCGCGTTCATCACCATTTCGCAGGCAATCCTGAACGCACGCGGCATCAAGATTGCGAGCAAGATCACCGACCTGTCCGGCTACCTGATCTTCGTCGTGACGATCGCGCTGGTCGTGTCGCTGCTGGTCTACTCGCCGGTCGCGTTCGACCTGCACCGGCTCGTCACCTTCACCAACTTCACGGGCGTCGACGGCGGCGCCTGGCCGAAACAGGCCACGCCGCTCGCGTTCCTGTCCGGCCTGCTGCTGGTGACCTACACGATCACGGGCTTCGACGCGTCCGCGCACACGTCGGAGGAGACGCACGACGCGGCGAAAAACGTGCCGCGCGGCATCATCGGCTCGGTGTTCTGGTCCGCGGTGTTCGGCTACGTGATGGTGTGCACGTTCGTGCTGGTCATGCCCGACCTGACCGCCGCGATGAAACAGGGCACCGGCTTCTTCGAGGCCATCCTCGCGCCGATCCCGAAGACCTTGCGCGTGTGCCTCGAACTCGCGATGTTCTTCATCAACTACGTGTGCGGGCTCGCCGCGATCATGTCGACGTCGCGAATGATGTATGCATTCGCGCGCGACGGCGGGCTGCCGGCGTCGAAGCTGCTGCGCAGCGTGAATCACAACCATCGGACGCCCGGCCCCGCGATCTGGACCTGCGCGGTGCTCGCGATCGTCGTCACGCTGTACGGCGACGCGTTCTCGGTACTGAGCGCGGGCAGCGCGGTGTTCCTGTTCATCTCGTATGCGATGCCGATCGGCTCGGGGATGTTGGCCGAAGGGCGCACGTGGACCGAAAAGGGCCCGTTCCAGCTGGGCATCTGGTCGAAGCCGTGCGCGTTGCTCGCGCTGGTGGGCGCCTGCGTGCTCGCCTACGTCGGCATCCAGCCACCGAACGAGAAAGTGCTCTACGTGCTGGTTGCGTTCGTGGTCGTGCTGATGGTGATCTGGTACGGCTTCGGCGTGCGCAATTCGTTCGCGGGGCCGCCGGTGCTCAAGGACACGCGCAACGACGAGCGCATTCGCGAACTCGAGGCCAACGTCGATCCGTCGGTGTGAAGCGTGTAAAGCGACATCCGCTCGCACACAGCGAAAAAAATCCGGCTCGCATATACTGCGAGCCAGATTTTTTTACATCGCTTCGGACTGCACGAGGTCCAACCGCATCGGCAGTTGAACCCGATCACATCACCTTAGCCGTAGACCGGGAAACGCTGCGTCAGCTCTGCGACGAGCCCGCGCACGCGCTCGATCGTCGCGGCATCTTCCGGCGCTTCCAGCACGTCGGCGATCAGGTTGCCGACCTTCTCGGCTTCCGCCGGGCCGAAGCCGCGCGTCGTCATCGCCGGCGAACCCAGGCGGATGCCGCTCGTCACGAACGGCTTTTCCGGATCGTTCGGGATCGCGTTCTTGTTCACCGTGATGTGCGCAGCACCCAGCGCCGCTTCCGCTGCCTTGCCCGTGATGTTCTTCGCGCGCAGGTCCACCAGCATCACGTGGCTTTCGGTGCGGCCCGACACGATGCGCAGGCCGCGCTTGACCAGCGTTTCAGCCAGCACGCGTGCGTTCTCGACCACCTTCTGCTGATACTCCTTGAACTCCGGCGACAGCGCTTCCTTGAACGCCACGGCCTTCGCCGCGATCACGTGCATCAGCGGGCCACCCTGGATGCCCGGGAAGATCGCCGAATTGATCGGCTTCTCGTATTCCGACTTCATCAGGATCACGCCGCCGCGCGGGCCGCGCAGGCTCTTGTGCGTCGTCGTCGTCACGAAATCAGCATGCGGCACCGGGTTCGGGTACACGCCCGCGGCGATCAGGCCCGCGTAGTGCGCCATGTCGACCATCAGGTACGCACCCACCGACTTCGCGATCTTCGCCAGACGCTCGAAGTCGATCTTCAGCGCGAATGCCGATGCACCCGCGACGATCAGCTTCGGCTTGTGTTCGTTTGCCAGCTTCTCGGCTGCGTCGTAGTCGATGTCTTCGTTTTCGTTCAGACCGTAGCTCACCACGTTGAACCACTTGCCCGACATGTTCACCGGCGAGCCGTGCGTCAGGTGACCGCCGTGCGCGAGGCTCAGCCCCATGATCGTGTCGCCCGGCTTGAGCATCGCGAAGAACACGCCCTGGTTCGCCTGCGAACCCGAGTTCGGCTGCACGTTCGCGGCTTCCGCGCCGAACAGCTGCTTCACGCGGTCGATCGCCAGTTGCTCGACCACGTCGACGTATTCACAGCCGCCGTAGTAGCGCTTGCCCGGGTAACCTTCCGCGTACTTGTTCGTGAGCTGCGAGCCCTGTGCGGCCATCACGGCCGGGCTCGTGTAGTTTTCCGACGCAATCAGCTCGATGTGATCTTCCTGGCGGCGGTTCTCGTCCTGAATGGCAGTCCAGAGTTCCGGATCGACGTTGGCGACGGTGCTGGTAGTGCGATTGAACATGATGATTGATCGAAAGAGAGTGATGGATTGACCCTGGTATGCCGGACTTGCCCGGACCCGCGAAGCCGAGCGCCGGACGGCGCCCGATGACGTCGACAACCATGCCGCCCCGCGATGCCGGCTGAACGGTTACTCGTCATTGCCATTCCAGCAGACGCAAATTCGTTCAGATAGAAGGATTACGACAATCCGCTAGGACACATCGCGCAGCGGCCCGGGCAAAAAAAATCGAAGGTCCGCATCGCTGCGGAACCTTCGACGGAATCTGCCGCTCCTGGAAAGGCCGTGCCTGACCCGCGGCTTCTTGCGAATATGGGGGCCTAAACAGCGGAGAAACAGTTGTCGACGAACAGATGGGTGCCGCTCACGAAGCTCGATTCGTCAGACGCGAGGAACAGCGCGGCCGCGGCTACTTCCGACGGCTCGCACAGCCGGCCTTGCTGCACTGCAATAGCCGCTTCGGTCGCATCGACGCCCATCGCCTGCAGATCCTTCAGCTCGCGCATTCCGTGTGGCGTGCGGATGAAACCCGGCGCCAGCGCGTTGCAGCGGATGCCGCGGTCGCGGTATTCGACGGCGATCGCCCGCGCGAACATGTGGCACGCGCCCTTGGTCGCGTCGTATAGCACTTCGCCCGGCGTCGCGCAGACGGCCGAGATCGACGACGTACAGACGATGCTGCCGCGCCCCTTTTCGAGCATCTGCGGCAGCACGGCCTTCGTCATCAGGAACATGCTCTTCACGTTCACGCCCATCAGCCAGTCCCATTCCGACTCCTCGATGTCGAGGAATGGTTTGACGATCAGCGTGCCCGCATGATTGAACAGGATGTCGGCATTGCCGTAGTGCTTGCGCGCCGCGTCGACCGCCTGCTGCACGTCCGCCTGCTTCGACACGTCGGCGCCGAGGCCGATCGCCTGCAAGCCGGCATCGCGCAGCCGCGACGCGAGCGTTTCGGCGGCGGCGCCGTCGCGGTCGACGATCGCCACCTTCGCGCCCTGCGCGGCGAACAGTTCGGACGCGGCGGCGCCGCACCCGCCCGCGCCGCCGCTCACGATGGCGACCTTGCCCGCCAGGCGGCCGTCAATCTTGGCATTCATTCGTCGTTCTCCAGTCTGGTTCGTTCGGACCGCTCAGCTGAACAGCGTCCGAAGATGATCGTTGAGGAAATGGCCTTCGGGGTCCACGTTGCGGCGCAGTTCGCGGAACGCTTCGGCCTTCGGGAACCAGCGGTCCACGTCGTCGCGGTTCGTGAAATGCAGCTTGCCCCAGTGCGGACGCGAACCGTAGTCGCGCAGGATGTCGTCGACGTCCTTCAGGAACGGCCAGTAGTCGACGCCGTTCGGACCGCCCGAGCACGAGATGGTTACGCTATCCTGATGGTTGAACGGGCTGATCCACGCGGGATCGCCCTTCGTGAAGCGGTATTCGACCGGGAAGATGCAGTCCTGGTGCTTCGTGAGGATCAGGTCGCGCACGCGGCGCAGCGCTTCCTTGCCGTGCTCGGCAGGCACCGCGTATTCGAGCTCGTGGAAATTCGCGACATAGTCGATCGCATAGACCTCGGCGCTGTATGCGATCTTCTCGTGCTCGCCTTCGTGGAACGTGCGCGAGTCGGTGATGTCCATCACCTTGATTTCGCACACGTCGTAGTCCTTCTTCGCATTCGACACCCGGGTGGTGTCGGGCAGGCAGTACAGGTGACGGCTTTCGGACGTCGGGCACCAGAAGAAACCGAAATGCCGATGCTTCGCCGCGAGGTCGTCGTATTTTTCCATCAACGCTTCGAAGTCCTCACGCCACACGCGGTCGTGCAGCCAGAACGCGTCGGTCACCTGCAGCGTCAGTTCCGAGACCACGCCGAACATGCCGATATTCACCTGCGTCGCGTGCAGCAGGTCGAGATCATGCGTGTCGCTCACTTCCATGATCGAGCCGTCGGGGCGAACGATCCGCATCCCGACGACCTGCGACGACAGGTTGCCGAGCGTCGTCCCCGTGCCGTGCGTGCCCGTCGCCAACGCACCGGCAATGGCCTGCGAATCGATGTCGCCCTGGTTGACGAGCGAGAAGCCGATATCCTTCAGGTGGCGCGTCACCGCGTTGATCCGCGTGCCGGCCTTCACCGTGACGCGCTTCTGCCGTTCGTCGACCGCGACGATGCCCTGGTAATCCTTCAACGACAGCAGCAGGCCGCTCGTCGCGACGACCGGCGTGAACGAATGTCCCGATCCCGCGCATCGGACGTTCTTGCCCTGGCTCGTCGCGGCATGCACCAGCTCGGCAATCTCCGCCTCGCTGGTCGGCGACGCCATGTGCGCGGCCACGCACGACTGATTGCCTACCCAGTTCCGCCAGAATCCGCCACGTGGAAGCGCCATCAACGTCTCTCCAGAAGTGCGCCGGCCGTCCCGCGCCGGCAGCCGTGTTCGGTTCGGCCGGCAACGAAGCGGAAGGCTCGCGGCGCCGGCGCGATGCGTCGTGTTCGTCACAAAGGTATTTCGCCGGCCGGTTTTTCACTATCGGATTTCGGCAAGCGAGGGTTTCCACGGGGAATCGGGCCGCCGGGGCTTTTTGACCGGCTCGTCGAGCGGCTACAATGAATCGATCCGGCCCACCCCCTCCCGACCCGATGACGCCGTCTGCCGATCCGAGCGATTTGTCCGGCGCCCCGTTGTTCGCACGAACGGTGGCGTTCTGCGCGTTCACCGACGTGGAGGAACAGGCGCGGATCTTCGACGGCTGGGATCTCAACTACACGCAGATCTCGGGCGGCCTGTTTCACGGTTCGTCGTCCATCGTGTCGCTCGGCGGCATCCGGCTGCTGGTCGAGGATCTCGACAAGGTGATCCTGCAGCAGGGCGCGGTGCCGTCGGACCGCATCGCGGTGGCCGTGCCGCTGGAACTCGAAGGCCATGCGCGGATGTGCGGCGAGAAGAGCAGCCGCGACAGCCTGCACGTGTTCTCGAGCCAGCCGGCGTTCGAGTTCTATTCACCTGACCGCCACGTGCTCGTGAACGTCGAGATCGAGCCCGACAAGCTGTCGACCGAAGCGATGCGCAGGCGCGCCGCATCGCTGCGGGCGCGCACCTTCGCGCCGCTGATCCCGATGACGGCCCAGGTCGCGGACCGCCTGCGCGACCTGCTGCGCCACACGATGGCCGCGGCCGCGAAAAGCACGCCGGTCGAGGACGTGACGACGCAGGACCGGATCGGACTGCTCGAGCGGACCGTGCTGTATGCGATTTCCGAAGCAATGACGGTGCCCGCACCGGACGCGGATGCATTCGCGTCGCGCTCGACGAAGTACTGGTCGCTCGTCAACGCGGTGCAGGAGCGGCTGCAGGATGCGTCGACGTGCCCGCTGTCGATCGCCGAACTGTGCGTGCAGCTCGGCATCAGCCGGCGTACCGCGCAATACGCGTTCAACGACACGCTCAACCTGAATCCGATCGCGTACCTGCGCGCCGTGCGGTTGAATCACGCGCGCCGCGAGCTGCGGCTCGGCGAGTCGGTTACGTCCGCTGCGACGAAGTGGGGCTTCTGGCATCTGAGCAGTTTCGCGCAGGACTATCGCGCGATGTTCGGCGAGCTACCGTCGGCGACGGCGAGGCGCTACGCGCACCGGGAAGCCTGAGCGTCGATCGTGCCACGTTGCGTGAGGCACGGCTGCGCGTGATCGGCGTGCGTGCCGAACTTCGCTGCTTCGTTGAAGAAAGCCGCGGCCGAACGTGCGCCGCGGCAGGTTGAAAAACGGGTCGCCACAGGCGGACGGACGGCACCCGACCGGCACCGTCCGCCTACGCACGATCTCGCTGCACTGTCACTCCTGCTGTTCCTGCTGCGCCTGCACCTGCCGCTGCTGGATGAACTGCCGCACGTCGCTCATCGTCACGCGGCCGGTGTGTTTCGCATCGATCTCGTCGAAGTGCTTCGCGACGAACCCGAGCCCGCTGCTTTGCGCCTGCGCTTTCGTCACGGCCGCGCCGTTGCGCAGCACCGTATTGCCGCCGAGCCGGGCATCGACGCGCTTCTGCGCCTGCTGCTGCAGCGTCGCGCCGGTCGACGGCAGGACCGGCGCCGCGCGAGTCGAAGGAAAGAACGGACCGTCGACGCCGTGCCCACCGTGCGGCAGCCTCACCGGCGCCACCGCCTGCGGCGGCAATGCGTAGGCGCTGCTCATCACGGCACCGAGGACGATCAACGGAGACATACGCCGCATCAGATTGATTGGAGACATGATCACTCGCATTCAATGGATGAATAGAGGGTTCCTCTTCAAGAGGAGTCCGTTGGTTACGGTGCCGCTGCCAGCGTCGTCGCGGCCGTCGCGCCCGGCACGCTGCCGGTCGGCGTGCCGGCCGGATTCTCGTCCGGCCACGGCGGCGGCAGCGTGCGCAGCGTCAGCGCGGTCGGAATCCGCCGGCCCTGATAGAAGATCGTCAGGTCGCGTTTCATCTGCGGACGTGCCACGTCATCCAGATACGTCATGTGTCCGCCCTGGAAGAAGTTCACCTGCAGCTTCGGATTCAGGCCCTTCACCGTCTGCAGCCGCGCGAGCTGCTTCTCCGTGTTGAAGAACGGCGTTGCCAGATCGTGAAGGCCGTTTTCCGCGAGCACGTGAAGCTTCGGATTGAGCTGCAGCGCGCCGAGCAGATCGGGGATCGTGTCGGGCATCGGCTGGCCGTCATGCGAGAAGTCCCACACCTGGATGATGTTGTCGTTCAGCGGCAGGTAGGTCGCGTTCGGCGCGGTGTAGCCGAGGTAGTCGGGCATCTGCGTCGCAAGCGCGTTCGTGAACGGCTGCGAGATCAGGATGTCCGACGGGTCGCCGTCCGTCTGCAGCCGCGGATCGGCGTTCGGCAACGACACGCGTCCGTCGTAGCGGCCGATCGTCGTGCCGGGCAACAGGCTCGTGCCGAACGGGTTCGCGTTGAAGTAGCCGCGCAGCGCCTGCTGCGTGAGGCTCGACGGAATCGACCACAGCTTCAGTGTCGCGTCGCTCGGGAACACCGGCGTACCCAGCGCATCCGGAATGCCGAGCTGGCTCAGCACCCACGATTGCGAGTACTGCTGCAGCTGGGTGTAGATCAACGTCGTGAACAGTTCGGTCTGCAGTGCATACAGATACGGGTTGATCGGCACCGGCGACACCT
This sequence comes from Burkholderia sp. 10_S31, assembly GCF_056930375.1. Classification (NCBI taxonomy): domain Bacteria; kingdom Pseudomonadati; phylum Pseudomonadota; class Betaproteobacteria; order Burkholderiales; family Burkholderiaceae; genus Burkholderia; species Burkholderia sp. 10_S31. Next base: position 672,125 of record NZ_JBXOWK010000001.1, on the reverse strand, counting down.
GGTTGAAATACGCTGCGACGGCCGCATAGCCGGGCAGGTAGCCGGCCACGGTATCGGTGTCGAGCAGCAGCCCTTCGGTCGACTGCGTGATCGCCACCGCTTCCACCGCATCCGCGAAGTAGTTCAGGATCGACGATTGCAGCACGATCCCGGTCAGGTGCACGCCGGCCGATTCGAGCGCCAGCGCGAGCATGTCGGTACGCGGCGTGCCGTACGACTCGCCGTACAGGTAGATCGGCGACGTGCCACGGCTGTTGACGTTCAGGTAGCGCTGGATGAAGTCGCGCATGATGTCGACGTCCGCATCGGTACCCCAGTACTTCTGGTTGGTGTTCGGCAACACGGCTTCCGACAGCCCGGTTCCCGGCGGGTCGATGAACACGAGGTCGGTCGTGTCGATCAGGCTTTCCGCGTTGTCGACGAGCGGATAGTTCGGCCAGTTGTTGCCGAACAGCGGATCGGGCGTCGCGACGCGCGTCGGCGCGAACGAGCCGAGCCGCAGCCAGATCGACGACGAGCCCGGGCCGCCGTTATAGACGAACGTCACGGGGCGCGGCTTGCCGTTCGTGCTCGGCGCGGTGTACGCGACATAGGACATCGACGCTTCCGCGTTGCCGTTCGCGTCTTGCGCGGTCAAGTGGCCGGTGGTCGTCGTGTAGTTGACCGTCGAGCCGCCGGATTTCCACGGGTAATGCATCACCGCGGCTTTCTCCGACACCTGCGCGGCCGCGAGGCCGTCGGTCGCGTTCATCGAATAAGCGACGGGGTCGACGTAAGGCTGGTTCGCCGCAGGCGTCTGATTGCCGGCCGCCTGTTGCGCGCCGGCCTGCTGGCTGGCGGTGACCTGCGCGAGGCTCGATGCGCCGACCGACGACGAATCGTCGCCGCCGCAGCTCGCGAGCACCACGGTCAACACGGTCAATGCGCCTAGCCCGGCCAGCCGGCCGCGACGTTCGCGGCGGCTGCCGGTACTGCTCCTGTCTGGTTTCATCTCTGTCCTTTGTGTTGGGTCTGATACCGCTTCACACAGGCCGCCATCGCCGGCGAAAAACGCGCAGGCATACCCGCCACTCGCGTTGCACGATCGGCAGACGGCGGTTGGGGATTGAACTTCTTCGAGAGACTGAACTTGATACAGACACAGCAAACTGCTGGCGGAGAATGATGCGAGAACGCCGCCCCCTTGCAGTTTCGACGACTTATGTATTATCGAAATTTACGACACAACAAAAATAGGTGGTGCTGCGCCGCGTTGTCAAAGATCATTCCGATATTAAAAAATCTCGTATGATGCGAACGAAGATTAGTGTCTGGAATTTGAAAGAAAACCCGGTCGCTCGCGCTTCTGGTGCTGTACTAGTCGTTTCGTATTGAATGGCGTCGCCGTCGTGCCTTTGGCTCGGTTATTTACGGGATTGGGTATCGCGTGGCGAATACCTTCAGACCGACAGGATTTTTCTTTCATTTTTATTATCGATAATCGACTAGTGCGAATCGCTGAATAAAACCCGACATCATCCACAAAATACCGACTCCAGCGATTTACCGGATACTCGACGGCATTATTTACACGGCATCGTAATGGAATCGCATGCCGAGCGACACGCGCATTGATGGGTAATACGCGGGTATTCGCAATGAAGAAACGATCATTCGCGCCGTGCATGCGGGATCGCATCGCGGCAATCGCGAATCGGGCGCGTGATGCGAGGGGAAGGGAGAGACGCACGAGCGGCAGGGCCACCGCTCACGTGCCGACGTGCGGCTGACGCCGCACGCCGTACTTCAAATGCTCGACACCGCGGCAATCAGCGCCCGCCGCCCGGCAGCGCGATATCGACCAGCACCGGATCGTGATCCGACGAGCGATACGCATCCGGCGCGTAGAACGTCTTCTGCTGCTCGGCCGACTTGTACGCGAGCGTGTACTGCAGCGCGAGCGGCTCGTCCGCGTTGATGTGCCATTCGTGCACGGCCTTCACGTGCGATGCGAGCGGCAGCGACGCGAGCGCGTGATCGAGATAGCCGGCTTCGCCGTTGTACACGTAGCTGTACGCGTTGGCGCCGATCCAGCGCAACACGAGGTTGCGGTAGCCGCGCGATTCGAGCAGGCGAATCGGGTCTTCATGCGTGTAGCTGTTGAAGTCGCCGATCAGCAGCGTGCCCTGCCCTGCGACGCCCGTCGGCGTGCCGGCGAGCCAGTCGGCCAGCTTCGCCGCGGCACGCGTGCGCGTCGGGTTCCAGCAGCCCTGGCCGTCGCCCTGGTCGAGGTCGTCGTTCGCCGCGTCCGGGCAGTTCTTCGACTTCAGGTGGTTGACCGCGATCGTCAGCGCCTGCTTGTTGCCGCCAATGCGGCGGAACGACTGCGCGAGCGGCTGGCGGTTCTTGTCGTCGATCGCGAGCGTCGACGCTCGGCCGACGGGTTCGACCGCGCGGCTGTCGTAGATCATCGCGACCGCGATCGCGTCGCCGCCGAGGCGCGACGTGCCCGGATCGACGACGCGCCAGTTGCTGCCGAGCTTCGCCGCGAGCTGGCGCACCGCGCTCAGTTCGCCGTAGCCGTTGTTCTGGATTTCCATCAGGCCGATCACGTCGGCGTCGAGCGCCTTCAGCGCACTGACGATCTTCGCTTCCTGACGCTGGAATTCCTGGTAGTTCTTCGCGCCGCGATTGTTCGGATCGTCGAAGCCGCCGCCCACGCCGTTGCCGTTGAAGTAGTTGAGGACGTTGAACGACGCGACGCGCAGGTTCGATTTCGGATCGCGTGCCGGTGCGTTGGTGCGCGGGTTCGAGCGCGTGTCGAACGCCGGTGCGGCCGCGCCGGGCAGCGGCTGCACGCGCCATGCGCCGTAGCGCACCTCGAGCACGCCTTCGACGTTGCGCACGGTATAGCCCGCGCGCAGCGTGTTCGCGGCCGACAGATCCGGCGCCGGATACGGCACGGTCGCCGGGTTCTGCTTGTTCGAGCCGTCGTCGAGGATCAGCCGGTTGCGTGCGTTCGCATCGATCTGCGTCTGCGCCTGCGACGGCGGCACCACGCTCGTCGGCGTGCGCAGGCGGCCGTTGCTCAGCATCACGCTGCCGTAGCGGCCGAGCTCGTAGTTGTCGGTGACGGCGAGCGTCTGCGGCAGGCGCACCAGCATTCCTTCATATGCGGCGAACGTGCCGGGGTTGTCGACCGGCAGCGTGAGCGTCGCCGGCGTGACCGCCTGGCCGTTCGCGCACACCGCGATCGCGCCCGACAGCGTGAGCTGCGTCTGTCCGTATTTCTCCTCGACCTTGCCCGTCACGTGCACGAGATCGCCGGCCTTCGCGCGCACTTTGGGCGCATAGACGAACAGGCCTTCCGACACGCCCGGCTGGTTGCGGCGCTGCGCGTCGGCCTGCTGGACGAAGAAGCCGCCGAAGCCGTCCGTGCCGCCGAAGTCGGCCGTGACGACCGCTTCGATCGACACGTTCTGGCCGGCGAGCGGCGACGGCGCGCCCGGCCCCTGGATGTCGGCGATCGGCGTCGTGCTGCCGCCGCAGTTCGGGCTGACGGAGGCGGCGAAGACCGGTGCGGCAAGCGCAGGCAGCAGCAATAGTGGCGCAAACAGGCGGATTGTCGAGCGCATGGCGGGGAATCCCGGTTGTGAGGGTGGCGAAAGCTTAGCGGCGCTCGATGACAGTTTTTAGTAACCAAAAGACAGATGGATGTAATTTTCGGTGCCGCTCCGCCATGGCGATCGACCGCGCACTTGCGGCCGGCCCCGGAAAGTCATCCGACAAAAATCGCCCCTGTTCCGGCGATGTCTCGGTACCGGCTTCGCCCGCGGGCCGCGATACTAAACCGTCCCCGGCAACGCGCTCGACACGAGCAGCGCCGCCGCCATCAGCACGCCGGTGAGCACGACCGCCTCGATCCGCAGCACCGTGCCGAACCGGCGCAACGCGTCGACCGGGATCGCCGCCGCCGGATCCTTCAGCGCGGCCATCAGCTTCGGCATCCCGAAGAACCGGTTGTGTCCGCCGAGCGCCGCCGCGATCAGCACGAGTGCGAGCTTGAGCAGCAGGATCTGTCCGTACGTCGACATGAACAGGTTGCTCGGCGTATCGACGCCGCGCCACCCGTTGTATGCGCCGGTCGCGAACAGCATGGCGAGCGCGGCCGTCGACGCATCGGAAAGCGACTGCACGAACGACGCACCGGTCGTGCGCTCGCTCGCGGGCATCCCGGCGAATCGCGACATCACGCCGAACGCCGTCACGAGCACGAGGCCGACCCACGCGCTGATCGCCAGCAGATGCAGCCAGTCGACCCACACCGGCACGCTGAACAGCCCCGCGTCGACCGGATGCCCACCATTGCTGCGCGCCAGCGCGACGCACGCGAGCGCGGCCCACATCGCGAACGGAAAGCGCGTATCGGTCGCGCGCCGCAGGAACGACAGCAGCACGACGACGGTCATGAACACGGCGCCGGCCAGCCACGCATGACCGAACCCGGTGCCGGCCAGCATCGAGCGAACGGCCGGCCCCGCGTCGAGCAGCGGCACTTCGCTCATCAACGCGCAGTGCGCCCAGAACGCCGTGATGCTCGCGAGCAGTGACACGACGGACGCAGCGCGCAATGTCGCGACGAGCCGCCGCGCGATGTCGCGCTGCCACGCCGACACACCCCGTGCGAGCCAGTGGCTGCCGAGCAGCGTGCCGACGACGACGGCGAACCCGGCGTTCTGGATCGCCACCGCCGCCAGCCGTAGCATGCCGACGAAGCCTTCGTTCACCCTTTCACCTTGAACGTATAGGTGCCTTTGGTGCGATGCGCGTCGGCCGTCATCGCCGCCCATTGCACCGTGTACGCGCCCGGCGCGAGCTTCGGCATCGCGACGGTCATCACGCGCGGCGCGGCGGGATCGACCTTCGCGCCGTCGTGTGCGACGGGCTTGCCGTTCGCGTCCGACACCTTCACCGAACTGAACGTCGGTTCGAGGTCTTCGTTGAACGCGAGCCGCAACGTGTCGGGCGCGGTGTCGACCGTGCTGCCGGTCGCGGGCGTCGCGCTTTCCAGCTTGCCGTGCGCCGAGGCGGTCACCGGCGCGGCGGCGATCAGCGCGCCGGCCGCGACGAAGCGGACGAACCGCGTGAGCATCGTGATCTTCATGTGCATGTTCCGCCCCGGCATCACGGCTTGCGCAGCTCGACGACGGTCAACGCGCCGCCCACGTCCTCGGCGACGAAATCGATCTTGTCGCCCGCCTGGACCTGCGACAGCATCGCCGGATCCTTGACCTTGAACACCATCGTCATCGCCTCCATCCCGAGGTTCTCCAGCGGGCCGTGCTTGATCGTCAGCTTGCCCGCGGCCGTGTCGACCTTGCGGATCTCGCCGTGCGACATCGCGCGTGTCGCGGCGGCGCCCTGCTTCGCGTCGCCGCCCATGTCCATGCCGGCCATGTCGCCGGCCGCGTGTGAGGCGGCAGAAAACATCAGCGCGCAACCCGTTGCAATTGAAACCAGTTTCTTCTTCATCGTGCGTGCTCCATCCAGAGTGAGTGAAATGAAATCGGCGGCCGCATCGTCACGGCCGCCGCGTGCCGCCTGCCGCTCAGCCGTCCGGCAATTCCCCGGTGTATTCGTAGGCGACGGTGCCCTTCGGATGCCGGAACCAGCCCGGGTCGCGATAGTCGTTGCGGCCGAGCCCCTGCCGCACCTTGCAGACCGTGAACATGCCGCCCATCTCCAGCGGCCCGAATGGGCCGGTGCCCGTCATCATCGGCAGCGTGTTGTCGGGCAGCGGCATCTCCATGCCGCCCATCGCGCCGCCGGTGCTACCCATCGCCATGTAGTCGGGCACGAGCTTGCCGATACGCGTCGCGAGATCCTTCTGCGGGACGCCGATCAGGTTCGGTACCTGGTGGCCCATCGCATTCATCGTGTGATGCGACTTGTGGCAATGGAACGCCCAGTCGCCGGGGCGATCGGCGGTGAACTCGATCGCGCGCATCTGGCCGACCGCGACGTCGGCCGTCACCTCCGGCCAGCGCGCCGCCGGCGGAATCCAGCCGCCGTCGGTGCCGGCCACCTCGAAGCTGTAGCCGTGCAGGTGGATCGGATGGTTCGTCATCGTCAGGTTGCCGAAACGAATCCGCACGCGGTCGCCCGCACGCACCGGCAGCGGGTCGATACCCGGGAACACGCGCGAGTTGAACGTCCACATGTTGAAGTCCGTCATCTCGTTCACGCGCGGCGTGTAGCTGCCCGGATCGATGTCGTATGTGGCGAGCAGAAAGACGAAGTCGCGATCGACCGGCATCGTCGCGCGATCCTTCGGGTGCACGATGAACATGCCCATCATCCCCATCGCCATCTGCACCATCTCGTCGGCGTGCGGGTGATACATGAAGGTGCCGTGCGCCTCCAGCTGGAACTCGTAGACGAAGGTCTTGCCGGGCGGGATATGCGGCTGCGTGAGGCCGCCGACGCCATCCATCCCGTTGGGCAGCCGCAGCCCGTGCCAGTGGATCGTCGTGTGCTCGGGCAGCCGGTTCGTCACGAAGATGCGGACCTTGTCACCTTCGACGGCCTCGATCGTCGGGCCCGGCGACTGGCCGTTGTAGCCCCACAGGTTCGCGTTCATCCCCGGCGCCATCTCGCGCACGACGGGCTCGGCCGTCAGGTGGAACTCCTTCCAGCCGTTCTTCATCCGCCACGGCAGCGTCCAGCCGTTCAGCGTCGCGACGGGCGTGTACGGGCGGCCGTTGGGCGGCACGAGCGGCGGCTGCGTGCCGGCCTTCGCCATCGTCGGCGCTTCGGGCAGCGACGCCGCGCCGGCCTTGCTGACCATCGCCGCACCGAGCAGCGCAGCGCCCGAGCCGCTGAGAAATTGTCGACGGGACACCATGTCAATGACCTTCCGGATGCGTTGCGGGCGCCGGTTGCGCCGCGGGTGAGGAAGCCGGCTGCGGCGCAGCGTCGGTCGTGGATGCGGCGGTAGCGTCCGCGCGCTGCGTCTGCTGCGTTGGCTGCGTCTGCTGCGTCGGCTGCGTCTGCTGCGTCTGCTGCGTCTGCTGCGTCTGCTGCGTCTGCTGCGTCTGCTGCGTCGGCTGCGTTGGCTGCGCGGTCGGCAGGCGGCCACCGACGGCCGCCTGCAGATCGGTTTCGGCGAGCCAGTAGTCCTTCAGCGCATCGATGTAGCCGTTGACCGCGCCGACCTGTTCGCGCGCGTCGGCGAGCAGCTCGAACACGCTCGCAAGCATCCCGTTGTAGCGCAGCAGCAGCTCGTCCGAGATCGTCTTGCGCAACGGCACGACTTCGTCGCGATAGTGTTTCGCGACGTCGTAGCTCGTCGTGTACGCCGCGTACGACTCGCGCACTGCCGAGCGTGCGTCGATCGCGGTCTGTGCGAGCCGGTTCGCCGACTGCATGTAGACGGCTTCGGCCCGCGCAACCTTCGCGCCGCCCCAGTCGAACAGCGGAATCTCGACGCTGATCTCGTAGCCGTGCTCGTGGCCCTTGTCGGTCTCGTAGTTGTTCACGTAGCCGAGATCGACCGCGTTGACGAAGCGCGTCGCCTTGCTGAGTCCGAGCGACGACGCGACGCCCTGCGTCTGCAGCTTCGCGGCCTGGATGTCGAGGCGGTTGCGCATCGCGTAGCGTTCGAGGTCGCGCAGATCGGGGCGCGCCTTCGGCAGGTCGGGCAGGCGCTCGGGCAGCGCGTACCGCGTGCGCTCGCCCCACAGCCCCATCGCGCGCGTGAGCTTCTCGCGCGCGGCCACGGCCTGTTGATCCGCCTTCGCCTGCTGGGCAACCGCATCCGCATGGAACGCCTGTTCGCGTGCGTAGTCGAGCCGGCTGAAGTTGCCGGCCTGCCGCATCCGCAGCGCGAGTTCGGCGGCGGCGCTCGCGGCGTCGCGTACTTGCCGCGCATAGTTCGCGGCCTGCTCGGCGGCGACGGCTTCGACATACGCGCGGCGCGCGTCGGCCGCGACCTTCAGCATCGCGTCGGCCGTCTCGAGCTTCGTCTGCTCGAAGCGGCGACGTTCGATGTTCGTCGCGAGCGGCAGTGTCAGCAGCGCGAATACATTGGCCGAGAACGTGCGGCCGAGGCTCAGCTCACCGTCGCCGGCCCGCGTGCGGCTGAACGAGAAGCTCGGGTTCGGCAGCCGGCCGGCCTGCACGAGGTCGGCCTCCGACAGCCCGAGTTCGGCATACGACGCTTGCAGTCCGCGGTTGTTCAGCAGCGCGATCTGCACCGCGTCGTCCATCGACAGCGGTTTCGCGAGCAATTCCTTCGTCCGTGTGTCGACGGCTGCGCGGTCGGCGTCGGTCCTGACGATAACGGCGTCCTTCCCGATGCGTTCGGATGCGGTGGACGACACGGCATCGAAGCCGCCGTCCTTCGAGAACGTCGTGCAGCCGGCGAGGAAGGCCAGCACGAGCGCGGTCGCGCCGACGCGCGGTGAAATCGCAAATCCCGTCATTGCGCGGCCCCTCCGTGCATCGAATGGGCTGCGCTGCCCACCGCGTTTCCGGGCTTTGCGTGCCCGGTCGCGTGCCCTTTCGCGGGCCGCTCCATCACGTCACGGTTCAGTTGCTTCCAGCCCGGGCCTGCATCGTCCCGATACGGCACGTAGCCGTCGAACGCGGACGTCGCGGTGACGTCCGGCACCGACGCGGCGGCATCGGCCGGATCGGGCAAGACGGTTTGCGCAGGCGCGAGCGGCGGCACGAGTGCCGCCGCGCCAAGCAGCGCCGCAATGATCAATCGCATGGGTGTTTCTCGTCGTGAGTCGTGAGTCGTGTGACGGGCGTCGAAGGGTCGTCGGCACGGTGTGCGGATCGCGGCCGCCGGCCGCGGGCAGGGACTAGGGCCTGTTCACGCTAATAACGGGCTTGCGCTGGCCCCCAGAAGGGCCGAGCGCAAGGAATGCGGGGAAGCGAATACTCGACGTATTCGCGAGGCGCATGACGCGGCGATCGGCCCTTCTGGGGGCCAGCCCCACGAATGATTTTTCCAAACAGGGGAACGTGCCTTTCCGCCCGCATTGCGGCGTCGTTCGTCGTTGCAATAGCTACGGCTATTGCGCCTCCTCTCTCCTTGCCTTGCGGGCGGAAAGGCACGTTCGCAAGCCCGTTATTAGCGTGAACAGGCCCTAGACGGGATTCCGGCGCGGCGGCCGGTCGATGCCGCCGGTGAGGAACGACACGACGATCGACGAAGGCCGGGACGAGGCGGCCGCGATACCGACGCCGGTCGGAACGGACACCGCCGGCACCTCCGACATGCCGGTGCCGAAGCAGCAGGCCCCGCACGCCGAACAAGAAGACGCATGCCGTGCGCGGTCATCCTGTGCATGCCCGCCGCCGTGCGCGCCGGACATCGCGTGCGACGCGGCCGCGTCATGAGCGCTCACCCCGTTCCCCGCATGCGGCGCCGCAACGACAACGCCCGCGCACTGCATCGACACGGTCGCGAACGACTGGATCGGCAGGCTCAGCGCCAGCAACACGACGAGGATGAATTTGCGCCAGTACGACATGGAGGTGGAATCAGGCAGGCTACGACCGGATGAACGGGAGCAACGCCGAGACGGCGCGCTCCGGACACAAGACGGCCGCAGCTTATCGCCGTCGGCGTGACGACGACATGGCCGAAACATGACCGGATTTTCATCGAACGCGGGCGCGGCATCGCAAGCATGCTCGATGACAATTCCGTCATCCACCGGTCATCTTTCCCGCACGGGCAGCGCCGTAAGCTCACGCGTTACACTGACCGGCTGGAACCACGGATGAATCACGGACAGCCTGCTCCACCATGCGGATACTGATAGTCGAAGACGAACCCAAGATGGCGTCGTACCTCCGCAAGGGGCTGACGGAGGCGAGCTACACGGTCGACGTGGCCGAGAACGGCACGGACGGGCTGTTCCTCGCGCTGCACGAGGATTTCGATCTCGTCGTGCTCGACGTGATGCTGCCGGAGCTGGACGGCTTCGAGGTGCTCCGGCGGCTGCGCGCGCAGAAGCAGACGCCCGTGCTGCTGCTCACGGCCCGCGAGGCGATCGAGGACAAGGTCACGGGGCTCGAACTGGGCGCCGACGACTACCTGCTCAAGCCGTTCGCGTACGCGGAGTTCCTCGCGCGCATCCGTTCGTTGCTGCGGCGCGCGCCGCGCAATGCGCGCGACATCCTGCACGTCGCCGATCTCGAGGTCGATCTGATCAAGCGCCGCGTACGGCGCGCCGACAACCGCATCGACCTGACCGCGCAGGAATTCGCGCTGCTGCAGCTGCTCGCGGAGCGCGAGGGCGAGGTGCTCACTCGCACTTTCATCACGTCGCAGATCTGGGACATGAATTTCGACAGTGACACGAACGTCGTCGATGCGGCGATCAAGCGCCTGCGCGCGAAGATCGACAACGCGTACGAGAAGAAGCTGATCCACACGATACGCGGGATGGGCTACGTGCTCGAGGATCGCGCGTGACCGGCGGCCCGGCACCGTATTCGCTGCTCCGGCGCCTGACGCTCGCGTTCGCCGCCGTCGCCGCGCTCGTATTCGCGCTGACCGGCGCATACCTGTATCGCTCGCTGTCCGCCGAGCTGACCCGGCGTGACGACATCGAGATCGCCGGCAAGCTCAACCAGTTCCTGCAGCTCGCGCACGCGAGCGGCTCGACGGCCGCATTGCGCGCCGATCCGGCCGTCTTCCACGAAGTGCTGCTGTCGCATCCGGGCGTCTACCTCGGCATCTACGACGGCGCGAACCGCCCGCTCGTCGAACACACCGACGAAGCCGGCAACACGCTCGCATCGGTGATCGCGCGGCCGCAGCCGGCCGCGGAAGCAGGCGCGGCCGCCAGCCCGTTCACCTGCTCGCCGCCCGGCATCGGCGCGTCGCGCTGCGTGCGCGCGCGCGCCACGCTGCCGTCGGGCGAAACCATCCAGGTTGCGCTGGCGCGTACGGCGACCGATCGCCAGTCGCTGCTGGAAAGCTACCGGGTCGACATCTGGCTCGCGGCCGCGCTCGGCGCGCTGCTGGTCGGCGCGCTCGGCTACGCGGTCGCATCGCGCGGCCTGCGCCCGGTCGAGAGCCTCGGCCGGCAGACGTCGCGCATCGAGGCGCACAACCTGAACGCGCGCCTCGATGCACGCGGCGGCCCGGTCGAACTGCGCGAGCTCGCCACGTCGGTCAACCGGATGCTCGACCGGCTCGAGCGCGCGTTCGTGCGGCTGTCGCAGTTCTCGTCCGACCTCGCGCACGACATGCGCACACCGCTCGCGAACGTGATCAGCGCGTCGCAGGTCACGCTGTCGCGCGCCCGCACCACCGAGGAATACGAAGCGCTGATCGATTCGAACATCGAGGAATGCGAGCGGCTGCAGCGGATGATCGAGAACATGCTGTTTCTTGCGCGCACGGACAATGCGCGACAGCACCTGAAGACTGTCGAACTCGACGCGGGCAACGAACTGCGCCGGCTCGCGTCGTATTTCCAGGCGCTGGCGGACGAAGCCGGCGTGCACCTCGACGTGCGGGGCGAAGCGCCGGTCGTCGCGGACGCGACGCTGTTTCGGCGCGCCGTCAGCAACCTCGCGTCGAACGCGCTCGAACACGCGGAATCCGGGTCGACGGTCGAGCTGGCCGTATCGACGCGGCCCGGGTACGCGGTCGTCGAAGTCACGAACCGCGGCGCGGCGATTCCGCCCGAGCAGATCGAGCGGATCTTCGAGCGCTTCTACCGGATCGATTCGTCGCGGCACGGCGCGGCGCGCAACGCCGGGCTCGGGCTCGCAATCGTCAAGTCGATCGTCGAACTGCACCGCGGCAAGGTCGAGGTCGCGAGCCGCGACGGGCGCACGACGTTCGCGCTGTATTTCCCGGCCCGGGCTTCATGACCCAAGCGTGACGCGCGCGCACGCCGATTGCTTCGCCGTACGCCATGCGCATCCGCTGTAATGCGACTTACCGTCCCGAATGAAAGGGTGTGACCGCCCAATCTTGCCGAAAGCGGCCGGCTCGGCTAGACTGCCTTTCGTCTTTGGGGAGTAGCCTGCTTTCCTTCCCCGGAAAGCGAACGCGTCAACACACTCGGCCTGCGGCCGTGGCGCGTTCGGCCGAATCGGTCTGGCGAGACCATCGACGCATCGCGTCGGTCCTGGTCGGACGTCGGCAGATGCGTCATGGTTCGTCCACGTCCGACCACGGAGTCCCCATGTTCCTCCTTGCCTTCCCTTCACATTTCGTGAGTTCCACGACCGTCCGCATGCCTGCCTGCGGAGGTGCCGCATGACGTCGATGCTCGTCGAACTGGCGTTCATGCTGATCGTCATCCTGGTCGCCGCCGAACTCTTCACGAATGCGCTCGAACATCTCGGCGAACGGCTGAAGATTTCCGAGGGGGTCACCGGTTCGCTGTTCGCGGCCGTCGGCACCGCGCTGCCCGAAACGATGGTGCCGCTGCTCGCGCTCGCGGGCGGCACGTCGAACGCGGCCGTCAACGAGGAAATCGGCGTCGGCGCGATTCTCGGCGCGCCGCTGATGCTCGCGACGCTGACGACTTTCCTGATGACGCTCGCCGTGATCCGCTCGCGCGGCCTGACCGGCACGATCGCGCCTGAGCGGACCGGCTTCGTGCGCGACCTGAACTACTTCATCGCCGCGTTCGCGCTCGCCACCGTCGCGATGTTCATCCCGCATCACGTGTGGGCCGTCCGCGCGCTGCTCGCCGTCATGCTGGTCGGGATCTACGTGATGTACGTGGTAATGACGTTCCGCGCATCGATGCAGCTCGTCGATGCCGGGCACGGCACCGAAGCGCCGCACGCGATGTTCCTGTCGCGCGTCGGGCTGCCGACCAACCTCGCGACCATCGCGCTGCAACTCGCGCTCGGCGTCGCGCTGCTCGTCGGCGGTGCGAAGGGCTTCATTCATGGCGTCGAGGGCGTGTCGCACCTGCTCGGCATTTCCGCGCTGCTGCTGTCGCTGATCATCGTACCGATTGCGACGGAGCTACCGGAGAAGGTCAACAGCGTGCTGTGGATCCGCCGCAAGAAGGACACGCTCGCATTCGGCAACATCACCGGCGCGATGGTGTTCCAGGGCACGCTGCTGCCGGCGATCGGCATCATGCTGACGCCGTGGGAGCCGCGCCCCGAAGTGCTGACCGGTGTAGTCATCACGCTCGCGGCGGCGGTCTGGCTGCGCGTCAATGCCCGTGCGCGCGGGCTCGCGATCTGGGCGCTGCTGGCGAATGGGGCCGGTTACGTCGGTTACCTGTTCGTGACACTGACGCGCTGAGTGCGCCGACCGCGCCGGGCTCCCCGCGCGCGTCGATCAGGACGCGTTCGGCCGCGCGTCGGCCTGCAGCACCTGCTGCACGGCCGGCCGCGCCCGCACCCGCTCGTACCACGCACGCAGGTTCGCATGCCGGCTCAGGTCGATGTCCGCGTTGTACACCGAGCGCATCCATTCGGCCTTGCCCCAGCCCGTGAGCGCGAACAAGTACGCATCGGCGATCGTGAACGTGTCGCCCGTCAAATACGTATTGCCGTCGAGCTGCCGGTCGATCCATGCGAAGCGGCTGTCGAGCTTCTGCCGCACCGGGTCGACATATTTCCCCGCCTGCACCGCGTACAGCAGCGGAATGAAGCCCTTGTGAATCTCGGTGCCGAGGAAGTTCAGCCATTCCATCAGCCGGTAGCGGGCGAGCGTGCCGTATGCGGGCGCGAGCCCCGCTTCCGGGCGCCGGTCCGCGAGATACTGCGCGATCACCGGTCCTTCGCGCAGCGTCGTACCGTCGTCGAGTTCGAGCAGCGGCACGTAGCCAAGCTCGGTGACGTCGTAGTAATCGCGGCCGTCGTCGATTCGATGCTTGCGCGCATCGACCGCGACGATCTGCGCATCGATGCCCGCTTCGTGCAGCACGATGCGGATTGCCTGCGAACAGCTGCCGGGAGCGTGATAGAGCTTCATGCGTTTCCTTCTTTGAATGATCCGTATATCGATTCGCCGCGACGCGGGCGCTAATATCTCGCATCGGCGCCGCGCCGGGAAGACGGCAGTCGTTTGTGCCGTAGTCACAAAAAAGTTACCGACCCAGAGCCAGCAGCATGAAAACGAGTGCGACAGGATGTTCCGTGGAAGAAGCGATGCGCATGCTCGGCGGCCGCTGGCGGCTGCTGCTCGTGTCGTACCTGCTCGACGGGCCGAAACGCTTCAGCGACCTGCGCCGCGACATGCCGGGCATCTCGCAGCGGATGCTGACGCTCGATCTGCGCGCGCTCGAGGACGCCGGCTTCGTGCGGCGCACCGTGTATCCGGAAGTGCCGGTGCGCGTCGAGTACGATCTGACCGCGGACGGCGACCGGCTGCGGCCCGTCGTCGAGGTCATGCGTGAATTCGGGCTGTGGCTGAAGGCGCGCGATGCGCAATGCGATGCCCGCGCGACGCCCGACGCGATCGAAGCCGACGCCGGCCTGCCGCAATAACCCCACACCCGGAGAAAAGCATCATGGAACTACACGCCACCGTCGGCGCGGCCACGTCCGACATCGACGACGACGAAAGCTGCGCGAACATCTATTGCCACGACGCGCAGCAAGACTACTGCTTCTCGCTGCTGCGCTTCCCCGAGGAATCGTCGATCGAGGTGATGGTGCACGACCAGCTCACTGCGCACGTGAAGGATCTGACGGTGCGTCTGACGAGCGACACGATCGAAGTCGAGCTCGACGAGCGCACTGCCGCGCGTCTCGACGGCAATACCCATTACGTGATCCATCTCGCGCCCGGCGAGCACGATCCCGTCGCGCTACGTGCCGCGCTGGCGGAAATCTTCGACGGCAAGAGCGGGTATCGCGACGACAGCGCAAGCGCGTAAGCCGCTCTGCGCAACACGCCGCCCCACGCGTTCGAACGCCGCTCATGACACGCCCTTCGCGATTCCAACCGCTTCTTCGCCGCTGCGCGCTGCTGATCGCGTGCTGCGCATCGGTTGCTGCCGCGCAGGCGGCCAAACCGCTGCTCACGTTCAAGGTCGACGACGCCATCACGGCGCGCGTCGAACACGCCGACGGCTCGCGCATCACGATCCGCTTCCTGCCGAGCGGGAAAACGCAAACGCTCGACGTCGGCGTATCCGACGAGGACGGCCACTACCAGCTCGCATCGGACGACTACAACTTCGACGGCCACCGCGATCTCGCCGCGCACGCGCTGCTCGGGATGGTCAACGAGAGCTACGGCATCTTTCCGTACGACGCCGCACGCCAGCAGTTCGAGCCGCTGAAATTGCCCGCGGCCGACATGCCGCACGGCAACTGCGACGACCTGATCAACGTCGACGCGAAGCCGAAGGATCGCACGCTCTACAGTTCGTGCCGGGGCGGGCCGATCTGGTATACCGACGCATACCGCTTCGACGGCAACGGCCGGATGTATCTCTATCAGTCCAGCGAAGCGATTCCCGACGATCTTCGTGACCTGCTCGACGGCGACTCGGGTCCCTCGTCGTTGCTGCTGACCTACGACGAACACGGCAAACGCGTATTGCGCCGCCCCGACGCGTACGGCGGCGGCAAGGTTACGTTCAAGGTACGCCCGGCGCGCCTGCCGCTGCACGACGCGATGAACGATGCGCCGACGCGTCGCTATGTGGTCGCGGGCGATACGCTCGAGCTGATCGATGCCAGCGCCGACTTCCAGTGGCTGAAGGTGCTGTATCGCAATCCACGCGGCGGGACCGCGCAGGGTTGGGTCAGCGCGAAGGAAGCAACCGGCGGCTGAACCACGATGCGGCGACCGGGCACACCGCACTTTCGCCGCACTTTCTCACATACTGAGCGCCCGGCTTCCCATTAATAGGGATACCTGCCCAAATGTTGACGCGCTTCGCGCCACGGCCCTAACGTTCGCCCAATGCCATTGGATTCGGCCGCCCGCCCGCGGGTGCAGGCCGACACAGAACACAGGAGACGACCGTGGCCCATTCCGCGTCACGCACGCATGCCAACCCGTCGGCGCAGCCGCAAGCGCACGCCGACACCGTACCCGATTCCGCAGCCCGCACGTCCGCGTCCGCAACCGCCGCCTTCACCGCGCCGCCGAGCCGCAAGCGCCTGATCATCCTGGCGCTGCTGTTCGTCACGGTGGTGATCAACTATCTCGACCGCAGCAACCTGTCGATCGCGGCGCCCGCGTTGTTCAAGGAGTTGAACATCGACCCGGTCCGCGCGGGCCTCGTGTTTTCCGCATTCGGCTGGACCTACGCGCTGATGCAGATCCCGGGCGGCTGGCTCGTCGACAAGGTGTCGCCGCGCGTGCTGTATGCGGGCGCGCTCGCGCTGTGGTCGGCCGCGACGCTGCTGCTCGGTTTTGCCGGCTCGTTCGTCGGGCTAATCGTGCTGCGGCTCGCGGTGGGCGCGCTCGAAGCACCCGCCTATCCGATCAACAACCGCGTGGTCACGACGTGGTTCCCGACCGGCGAGCGTGCCAGCGCGATCGGCGGCTACACGTCGGGGCAGTTCGTCGGCCTCGCGTTCCTCACGCCCGTGCTCGCATGGCTGCAGGTGCATCTCGGCTGGCACATGGTGTTCGTTGCGACCGGGCTCGCCGGCATCGCGTGGGCCGCGATCTGGTACGCGGTGTATCGCGAGCCGCGCGCGTTTCGCGGCGTCAACGCGGCGGAGATCGCGTTGATCCGCGACGGCGGCGGCCTCGTCGATCTCGAGGACCGCATCGCCGCGCGCACCGAACGCACGCCGTCGACGTGGCGCGATCTCGGCATCGTGCTCGGCCGGCGCAAGTTGTGGGGCATCTATCTCGGCCAGTTCGCGCTGAACTCGACGCTGTGGTTCTTCCTCACGTGGTTCCCGACCTACCTCGTCAAGTATCGCGGGATGGACTTCATCAAGTCCGGCTTTCTCGCGTC
Source organism: Burkholderia sp. 10_S31 (assembly GCF_056930375.1). Taxonomy (NCBI): domain Bacteria; kingdom Pseudomonadati; phylum Pseudomonadota; class Betaproteobacteria; order Burkholderiales; family Burkholderiaceae; genus Burkholderia; species Burkholderia sp. 10_S31. The sequence goes on along the minus strand of NZ_JBXOWK010000001.1, from coordinate 655,209 downwards.
GCTGCCGTTTCTCGCCGCGTTCGTCGGCGTGCTGTGCTCGGGCGTGCTGTCGGACTGGCTGATGCGGCGCGGCGCATCGCAGGGCTTCGCGCGCAAGCTGCCGATCATCTCGGGGCTGCTGATCTCGACCTGCATCATCGGCGCGAACTATGTCACGTCGACGGGCTGGGTGATCGCATTCATGACGATCGCATTCTTCGGCAACGGCTTCGCGTCGATCACGTGGTCGCTCGTGTCGGGCCTCGCGCCCGCGCGGCTGCTCGGCCTCACGGGCGGCGTGTTCAACCTGATCGGCAACCTGTCCGCGATCGCGACGCCGATCGTGATCGGGTTGCTCGTCGACGGCGCGGACTTCTCGCGCGCGATCACCTACATCGCCGCGATGGCGCTCGCGGGCAGCCTGTCGTATGGGCTGCTGGTCGGCAAGGTCGAACGCATCGACGCATGAGCGGGTGCCGTGCTACGCGGCCAACGCGATCGCCTTGATGTTGAACGCACGCAGCAGGTCCTCGCAGAACGCAGCGACGATCGGCTTCTCGCTCGTGCTGCGCTTCATCGCGAGATGCAGCGGCACGTCGAAGCTGAACGTCGTGCGGCCGACGGCCTTGACGAGCCCGCGCTGCTCGAACGGCTCCGCGTAATGCGCGGGCAGGTAGCCGAGATGCCCGCCCGACAGGATCAGGATCGTCGCGGCCTCGATACTGTCCGCGCTCGCGGTCACGCGCCGCTCCGGCAGCGGATACTGCTCCTCCGGCACCGGATAGGTGCGCCACACCCAGTCGTGCGCCTGCAGGTCATCGGCCGACACCGGCCGCGGCGCATGAAAGAGCGGATGCCCGCGCCCGCAGTACACCACCTGTTCCTCGGTGAACAGCGGCGTGTAGTCGAGCCCCGGCACGCGATGCCAGAAATACCCGATCGCGAGATCGAGCTGGTTGTTGACGAGACTTTCCTCGAGTTCCTGCGGCGACGCGACCTTCATCGAGAACGTGACGGCCTGGTCGCGCTTGCGGAACGCGCCGATCGCGTCGGCGAGGCGCGCGTTCTCGACGAGCGGCGCCTGCCCGATCAGGCCGATCGACAGTGTGCCGACCAGCTTGCGGTCGATGTCGCGCACGCGCGCGACGAACTCGGACGTCGCCGCGACGAGCGTGCGCGCGGTGGCCGCGAAGCGTTCGCCCTTCGACGTCAGGCGAAAGCCGCCGCGCCCGCGATCGCACAGCTTGAAGCCGACGCGCGCTTCCAGCGCGGAGAGCTGCGTGCTGATCGTCGACTGCCGCACACCGAGCGATGCCTCGGCGGCCGTGATGCCGCGTGCGTCGACGACGGCCAGAAAGACCCGGATGAGCCGGAGATCGAGATCGGTGGTATTCGAAAACATGCTTCAAGCCGCTGCGCCTGAGCGCGTTGTCGGGCCGGCGCGATGCCGGCCGTCTGCGCCGATGAACCTGGCCGGACGCGCGCCGTCATCGGCAACCGCACACGCCACACTCGTCGCTCCCGAAAATCGCGCGTCGCTCACATCGGGAAGCCCATCGCCTTGATCCCGTTGATCCACGCGCGCTTCCAGCCGCCTTCGGCATCCGCGCCGTCGAACGCATGGAACGTGATCTTCGCGGCGACCCAGCGCATGGGCTCGGGCGGGATGTAGCTCGGGCTCTGGTTCGCGATGTCGAGCTTGCGCTCCGGGCTGTCGCGATCGAACAGGATGTTCAGCCCCATGAACGCGCCGAACCGGCTCGCCGCGACGCCGAAGCCCGTGTAGCCGGCGACGAACACCGCCTTGTCGCCGAGATAGCGCTTCGCGAACACCGAGCCGCGCGAGCAGTAGTCGATCGGCCCGCCCCATGCGTGCGAGAAGCGCACGTCGCTCAGTTGCGGGAACGTCCGGTAGAACGCTTCCGCGAGCCGGTAGTAGGTTTCGCGCTGGCCGTCCTGGTGCGGTTCGGGATCGCCGTCGAAGTGATAGCTGACCAGCCCGCCGAAGATGATGTTGTTGTGCTTCGTCAGCCGGAAATAGTTGAGCTGCGTGCGCGTGTCGTACACGCCCTGGCGATTCTTCCAGCCGATCCGCGCAAGCTGTTCGTCGGTGAGCGGCTCGGTCGCGAGCACGTGGTCGCGCACCTGCATCACGCGGCGGTTGATGTCGGGGATGCCGACCTTCGCGGTGCCGCTGCCGAACACGACGCGCGGCGCGCGCACGCTGCCTTTCGGCGTCTTCACGACCACCGTGCTGCCTTCGTCGGTCACGGTCGTGAGCGGCGTGTGCTCGTAGAGCTTCACGCCGAGCGACAGCGCCGCGCGCTTGAGCCCCCACGCGAGCTTCGCCGGATGCACGATGCCGCTGCGGTTGCGCGACCACAGCGCGCCCGCGAACAGCGGCGAGTTCAGTTGCTCGAGCGTTTCCTCGCGGTTCAGCAGGACGACGTCATGGCCGTACTCGCGATGCAGGTCGTAGTCGCCCTTCAGGTGCGCGAGGTGCTCGGGATCGACCGCCACCGTCATCTCGCCGTTCCATTCGATGTCGGCGTCGATGTCGTAGCGCTTCAGCGTCTCCTCGAAGCCGTCGAGGTTGTGATGGCCGAATTCCTCGAGTTGCGCGATGTCGTTCGGGAATACGCGCACCGCGTTCGGCAGCCCGTGCATCACCGACGTCGAGATGATTCCGCCCGCGCGGCCCGATGCGCCGTGCGCGACCTTGCCGGCTTCGATCAGCACCACGTTCAGGTGCGGCATCTGCTCCTTCGCCTGCACGGCCGTCCACAGCCCGGTGAAGCCGCCGCCGACGATCAGCAGGTCGGCCGTCACGTCGCCGACGAGCGCCGGCTCGGTAGCCGGTGCGGCCGGGTTGTCCAGCCAGTACGGGAACAGCTTCGTATCCGCGAGCGCCTCGGCGGCGCTCAGTGCAACCGGTGCGCGACGCGGCGCGTGTGCCGGTGCGGCTTGCGTTGCTTCGTTGACTTCCATTTCCATGATCCCATGCCATCCCGCGTGATCGCGGCCCGCGCATGTGTTGCCTGCACGGCGGGCCGAACTCGCCGATTCAATCGATTTCATCGGTTCCGCCGACGGCGACGATCGGCGCATGCACCGCAAGCCGCGATGCGTCCGGTCGGCAGAAACGCGATGGACGTCGCTTGCGGTCGATCGAAAACGCAACCGCCGCCGCCATGCCGTCAACCTGACGACGACGCCACGGCTGCGGTGGCTCACATCACGACTTCTCGAGCAGCACGTAGAACTTCTTCGCGTCCTCGATCGTCTCCCAGCGGCCCGCGAAACCGGCCGGCAGCAGATAGCCCTGGCCCGGCGCGAATTCCTTGCGGTTGCCTTCCACGTCGGTCAGCGCGATCCGGCCCTCGACGAGCCACACCGCTTCGTCCGCCGCGGTTTCGGGGAACTCCACCGAGCCGACCTTGCCTTCCCACCAGCCGACGAGGTAATTGCCGCTCTTGCCTTCCGCCGCGCGCCAGTCGCTTTCGTCCATCCCGAAGTCGAGCTTCGTGAATTCGCCCATGCCTGCGCCCAGCGGCAGGATGTCCTTGATCAGTTTGGTCATTTGAATCTTTCGTCTCTCGATTGAAAAAAGCAGAGACAAAGTTACTCATTTACACTGCCCCGGTATGCCCCCCTTCGGGGGGGACAACGCGCGTTTTCCGGGGCGCGCAAGGTCGCAGGACTCCGTACCGTATTTCCCCTTAATGACGTTTGCCGTTGCAACCGCTACAATCCGGCCCGCTTTTCACCGGGGAACCGCATGCTGCTCAACGTGAACCCCTTCCATCGCGCCACCGACCACTTCAACGTGTCGTTCAAGGCGCTGGGCGAGCTGATCGAGACGGTCGGCACGCCGCACTTCGTGCCGCGCCTCACGCAACTGCTCAACGAAGTGGTGCCGCTCGACGTTGCGCACGTCGAACGCTCGCGCGTCGACGGCACCATGCCCACCGGCTATCGCTGCGAATGGATCGGCAGCAGCGGCATCGGCACCGAGACCGCCGAAATCTCCGACGTGATGACGCTCTACTACGAGCGCTTTCTCGACAGCGACCCGCTGTTCGCGGGGCTGCGCGGCAAGACGGGCACGATGCTCGTCGTGCGCGACATCGCGGCGATCCCGCCCGGCGAATTCCGCCAGCGGATATTCGACGACGTGCATATCGGCCACGAATGCGTGCTCGCGCGCGGCACCCGCTATGCGCAGCATTCGATCGCGCTGGAACGCGGCCGCGACCGACCGCCGTTCACGCTCGCCGAGATGAACCGCTTTCGCAGCATCAGCGACGTGCTGTTCCCCCTGCTCGAACTGCATGCGTCGACCACCGCCGCGCGGCGCATCGCGCATCCGACGCCCGAAGTGCATCCGCTCGCGCAGTTCGATGCGCGGATCGCGGCCGACGGCGTGAAGCTGTCGAAGCGCGAATACGAAACCTGCAAGCACCTGATCTCCGGCAAGACCGTGCCGGAGACCGCCGATATCCTGGGCGTGCGCGTCGCGTCGGCCGAGTCGTACGTCAAGCGCGCGTTCGCGAAGCTCGGCGTGCGCACGAAGCGCGAGCTCGCCGCATGGGGCTCGGCCGCGCCGGCGTTTCCTGCCGCCACGGCGCATGACGACGACGACGACGCGCCGCCCGCCGTCGCCGGCTGAACGCCTGCGCTGATGGTTGCGCCGCGTCGATGCGGCGGCGCCACTCGCATCGAGATCCGTCGATGTAAACGTTGCGACTTCAAAATCTTCGCGCTCGCGTTCTCCTCTACCATCGGCCGATCGTTTTTCACCGGAAAGAGGAGACGGCCCCATGCACCGCGAACTGAACCAGCCGATGGGCGGCAACGAGATGCCGCGCTTTGGCGGCATCGCCACGATGATGCGCCTGCCGCAGGCCGACACGACCGACGGCCTCGACGTGTGCTTCGTCGGCGTGCCGCTCGACCTCGGTACGTCCAACCGCTCGGGTTCGCGCTTCGGCCCGCGCCAGATCCGCACCGAATCCGTGCTGCTGCGCCCGTACAACATGGCCACGCGCGCCGCGCCGTTCGATTCGCTGCAGGTCGCCGACATCGGCGACGTCGCGACCAACCCGTACGACCTGAAGGATTCGGTGCGCCGCATCGAAAAGGCCTACGACGAGATCGTCGCGAACGGCTGCCGGCCGATCACGCTCGGCGGCGACCACACGATCGCGTGGCCGATCCTGCGCGCGCTGCACCGGAAGTACGGCAAGGTCGCCGTGGTGCACGTCGACGCGCACGCGGACGTGAACGACACGATGTTCGGCGAGAAGATCGCGCACGGCACGCCGTTTCGCCGCGCGGTGGAGGACGGCCTGCTGCAATGCGACAAGGTCACGCAGATCGGCCTGCGCGGCACCGGCTACGCGGCCGAGGATTTCGACTGGTGCCGCCAGCAGGGTTTCACCGTCGTGCAGGCGGAAGCATGCTGGAACAGGTCGCTCGCGCCGCTGATGGCGCAGGTGCGCGAGCGCATCGGCGACACGCCGGTCTATCTCAGCTTCGACATCGACGGCCTCGACCCGTCGTTCGCGCCCGGCACCGGCACGCCGGAAATCGGCGGCCTGTCGGTGCAGCAGGGTCTCGAGATCATTCGCGGGATGAAGGGGCTGAACATCGTCGGTGCGGATCTCGTCGAAGTGTCGCCGCCGTACGATCCGACCGGCACCACCGCGCTCGTCGGCGCGAACCTCGCGTTCGAGATGCTCTGCGTGATGCCGGGCGTCGCCTACCGCTGATTCGATAATCCGCCAATCCGTTCGACAGGAAAACCGTCATGTCCACCGCTGAGCTTTCCCCTTCCGCCGCGACGCTCGTGCTGCCCGCCGCGCGCATTGCCGGTCAGCCCGTGCGCACGCATTCCGACGAAGCTGGCGCGCCGATCTTCAATGCCTCGACCGGCGAGACGATCGGCTGGCAGGAATTCGCGAGCGCCGCACACGTCGACGCCGCGGTCCGCGCCGCGCGCGACGCGCTCGCGAACTGGCGCGGCACGCCGCCCGCCGAGCGCGGCCGCCTGCTCGCGAAGATCGCCGAGTGCGTCGAAGCCAACCGCGAGCGCCTCGCGGCGCTGCAGATGCGGGTGAGCGGCAAGCCGCCGTTCGAGGCCGACGCCGACGTCGGCGACGTCGCCGCGACGTTCGCGTACTACGCGCAGCTGTGCGACGACCCGGCGCTGTTCGCGCCCGAGCCGGTCGCGCTGCCGAGCGACGCCGTCGCGGCCGAGCGCTTCTACGACGCGGTCGGCGTCGCCGCGCTGATCGTGCCGTGGAACTTCCCGATGGTCACGACCGCGTGGAAGCTCGCGCCGGCGCTCGCGGCCGGCTGTACGGTCGTGCTCAAGCCGTCCGAACTGACGTCGCCGGCCGAACACGCGCTGCTCGACCTGATCGCCGAAGCCGGCGTGCCGGACGGCGTCGTCAACGTCGTGAACGGCGGTGCCGAAGTCGGCGCGGCGCTGACCGCGCATCCGCTGATCGACAAGATCTCGTTTACCGGCAGCACGGCTGCCGGGCGCAAGGTCATGCAGGCCGCGGCCGAGGACATGAAGCGCGTGACGCTCGAACTCGGCGGCAAGTCGTCGCTGATCGTGCGCGACGATGCCGATCTCGACGTCGCGGTGTCGCTCGCCGTCGCCGGCGCGTTCACGAACGCCGGCCAGATGTGCTCGGCCACCGCACGCATCCTCGTGCACGACAGCCTCTACCGCAGCTTCATGGCCGCATTCGAGACGGCCGTGCGCGCGCTCGTCGTCGCGCCGCCCGCCACCGGGCAGGTCGGGATGGGGCCGATGATCTCGGCCGAGCAGCGCGCACGCGTCGACGCGATGCTGGAGCAAGGCATCGCGGCCGGTGCGCGCGTCGCGTTCAGCGGGCGCGTCGCCGAGGCCGGCGGCAACGGCTTCTTCATGGCGCCCGTCGTGATCGCGGAACCGGCCGCCGACAACCTGCTGTGGACCGACGAAGTGTTCGGCCCGGTCGCGTGCGTGAAGTCGTTCCGCACCGACGACGAGGCGATCGCGCTCGCGAACGACACGCGCTACGGGCTCGTCGCGACCGTCGTGACGCGCGATGCACAAATCGCGAAGCAGTTCCAGGCGCGCGTGCGCGCCGGGCTCGTGTGGATCAACGCGCCGCAGCTCATCTATCCGCAGGTGTGCTGGGGTGGCTTCGGGCTCAGCGGGATCGGCCGCGAACTCGGCGTGACGGGCCTGCGCAGCTACCAGGAACTGCGCCACGCGATGCGCGCGATCGATTGACCCGTGCGGCCGGCCAGGCCGCTGGCGACGCCGTGCCCGGTCGGGCGGCGTCGCGCACGACCGACGCGGGCCGGTGCGGCCATCGCGCGCTTGGGTCTGCCTCGACCGTCTGCTATACATCAAGACGTTGCCCCGCGAGAGGTGCCCATGCCGCTCGTCATCCAACCTGCAAGCGCCGACAAACTGGCGTGCGCCGAAGCGCTGGTCGTACACAGCATCAACGACCTGACCGTCCGCCACGGTTTCGGACCGGTCGCGACGTCGCGACCGCCGGATTTCCAGGCATTCTGCCTTCGAGACGATCCGCGCGGCGTGTGGCTGGCCGAGGACGGCGGCGAGATCGTCGGCTTTGCCCTGAGCTGGGTATGCGATCGGCTCTGGTTCCTTGCCGAACTGTTCGTCGCCCCCGGCCGTCAGGGACAGGGCATCGGCGACGCATTGCTGGAGCGCACCCTCCAGCATGCAAGCGCGGCCGGCGCGACCGAAAAGAGCCTGATCACCTTCGCGTTCAACGTCGTTTCCCAGGGGCTGTATGTGCGTCACGGCCTGCTTCCGCGGGTGCCGATCCATTTGTGCAGCGCCGCGCGCGACGCGCTGGCGCGCCACGCGCCCGGTCCCGCGCTGTGCACGACACCGATCCGGATGACCGGCGACGATCTCGACATGCTGCGGCGAATCGATCTCGCCACGCTGGGTGTTTCGCGAGAGAAACATCATCGGTACCTGGCGGCCGATCCGACGATGCAACGCGTGTTCCTCGAAGACGGAGGCGAGCGTGTCGGTTACGCGTATGTTGCCGCCACAGGCCACATCGGTCCGCTGGCGGTCATGCACGCACATGCGATGCCCGATGCATTCCGTGCGGCACTGGCGCTGGCCGTCGCGGGCGACGCGACGCAGGTCTCCGCGTTCGTTCCCGGAACGAGCGATGCACTGGCAATCGCGGCCAGCCGGTGCATGCGATTCACGCTTCCGATGGTGTCGATGTCCACGCACGACTGCAGCGACTGGACGCGCTATCTCCCGCGGAATCCGGGCTTCATGTGAGACCGCCGCGCGCGGCGCCGTCAGTATCGATGTGCGGCCGCCTCGGCCGCGGTATCGTGGTACTCGGCAAACGTCGCGATCTTCCCGCCTTCGATCGTGAACAGGTGCACCCAGTCGTCCTCGTACGTGCGCCCGGTCGAAAGGACTTGCCAGCGCTGCGTGCCGAGCACGACGACCCGGTTGCCGCTGGCGATGAACTCGAGCGGCTCGAACCGTTCCGCGGTCTGCGTCGACGCCAGTGCCGCGAAGAATTCCGCGACCTCCCGCGGCCCTTGTCTCCTGCCGACGAACGGAACGACGTCGGGCGGCCCCGGGATGAACCAGTCGATGTTTTCGGACAGCGTCTGCAGGACGCCGCCGATATCACCCCTGCCGAACGCCGCGTACGCTTGCTGCACCAGTTGCACGTTGCCTTGCTCGCTCATCGCGCCCTCCCGCCATCGCCGGTTCGCCGCGTTGCGGCGCGGAAATCCGGCCGCAGACAATTCAGCATAGTCGAACCGCGGGACGGCACGCACCGGGTTCGCGAACAATCGGGTCGAGTGGATTGGGTATGAGCAATGCGCGGTACCGCTATCCTGCCGCCACGATCACATGCGCCTGAATCTTGCCGACCACCGGCCCGTCGCCATGGCGGGCGGCAATGGCCTCGGTCGCGCGGTCCACCGCCAGTTGAAGCACGCCGGCATCGCGCGCGACGATTTCGTCGTACAACGGCGTTCCCACGCAATAAGCGGTGGCGGCATCGCGTGCCGAGGCCGCGCAACTGGTCTTCTCGCGCGTCGCGATGTCCACGTCGGCAAAACCCGCGCGGCGCAGTTCCTCGCGGATCAGCGCGATATCGTGATAGCCGTGCGGCGTGCGGGCGAGAAATCGCGGCGGGTCGTGCGGAAACAGCACCGCGACGGCGTGGGTGATTTCATCGGCAAAGACGTTTTCCTCGATGCGGTCCCAGACACTGAAGACGAAGCGCCCGCCTGGCCCCAGCACACGCCTCGCCTCGGCATAGCCGGCGACCCGGTCGGGAAAGAACATCGCGCCGAACTGACAGCAGACGACGTCGAACGACGCATCGTCGAACGGCAGGTCGAGTGCGTCGGCCTGCCGCCATTCGATACGGCTGTCGGGCTCCTGTCTGGTGACGGCATAGTCGAGCATCGGCTGGTTGAGGTCGGTCACCGCGTAGCGCACACCAGGGCCGAGTCGCGCCGCGAGCGCCCGCGTCAGCGCGCCGCTGCCGGCGGCCGTTTCGAGCACCGAGCGGGGCGAGAAGGCGGCGACGCGCTCCGCCAGGTCGGCCGCATAGGCCGCGAAGATCAGCGGAACCATCAGCGTGTCGTAGAACGCCGGAATCGAGCCCGCGAACACCTTGTCGCGATCGGTCATCACGCCCCCTTGCAAGCGTCGAGTGACGCGTTTGCGCATCCGTTGCGGGTCACGCCAGCGCATGCCGGCACGCTTTCGACATGCTCGTCCTTGGGCGGCCGGCATGGCGGCCGCGCCTGCCGGAACAGGACAGGCTTCACACATGATAGGCGCTGGAACCGGCGAACGGCGGAGGCGGCAGATGCATGTCCAAGGTCGCGTTTTCCGGGTCGAAAACGCGCAACGGCAACGGGCCGATCAGCGACATCGATCGAAATCCGCGAAACGCGTTCGCTGCGTCATCGCTATATCCCATAGAATATATCGCCATCTGCACCACCGGAGAAACGCCATGCCCCTCACGCCGACGGACCGCGCCCCGCTGTGCACCGCACGCGCCCCGACGCCGACACTGACGCGCAAGATCAGCACGCTGCGACCGTTGCCGAGCGACGGTCGCGCGCAGCAGGTCACGGATGTCGTCGATGCGTTCCGGCGCCTGCGCGGCAGCGTCATGCGCTTCATCCGGGTGTTCTCTGCCGCGACGGACGACACGCTGCCTGCGTTGAGCCTGCGCGACCTGCTGGCGATGCTCGAGCGAGACGCACGAGCCGCCCGCTTCACGCGGCTGTCCGACCTCGAACGCGCGATCGGGCTGGCACACGACCTCGAACGCACGCGCGACGACGTGTTCTCCGACGCGTTCAGCAACGACCCCGCCGCGATGTGCGACACGGTGGCCGCGCTGGAGCGCGTCGACGTGCTGCTGGTCGGACTGTGCGTCGAACACGTGATCGAACGTCACATGCCCGCATCGCGCCCGGAAGCCGCCGTCCTCTGCTGAGCCGCGAAGCGCGTATTTCCCCGGCATTTCGTGCGTCTACGTCTGCGGCCGGCTCGGGTCGAACCGCGCGATCCGGCGGATCGTCGAGACGGCAAGCGGCGGGCGGCGGGCGGCGGGCGGCGAACTGACGTTGCACGACGGCAAGGGCCTGCCGGCCGTCGCCCTGCCGAGCGCGAACATGGTGGTGTTCCCGGTCGACTGCGTCGACCACGATTCGGTGAACCTGCTCAAGCGCAAGTGCGAACGCCAGCAGATCGCGTACTACCCGCTGCGGACCGCGAGCGTCGCCAGTTTCGTCGAACTGATCGGGCGGCTCGATGCGCATGCGCGCGAGATCATGCCGCCGGATGCGCAGACGGGCGAAGCATCGCGCTTCTGCCTGCGGCATGGTTAGGCCGCACGCCGGCAATGCCCCGACAGCACGAGCCTCAGCGGCGCACCATTTTGGTCAGCGCGGCGATCTCGCCCGCACAAGCCGCATAAGCGCGTGCCTCGATGTCGCGATAGAGCCGGATGATTTCTTCGCCGACCGGCGTGAGCACGCTGCCGCCACCGCTCTGGCCACCGTGCTCGGAAACCGTCGCGGGGGACTTCAGCGACCGGTTCAGCTCGTCCATCAGCAGCCACGCGCGCCGGTATGACATCTCGAGGCTGCGCGCCGCCGCCGAAATCGATCCGTGCTCGCGCACGGCCTCGAGCAGCGCGACTTTGCCCGGCCCGAGCGCGATCGTGTCAGCCTGCTGGATGCGCATTCTGAACCGCACCTCTGGCTTGGGGTGTGCCGAAGTCTTCATGTTTTTCCGCCGGTTAAACGATGCGGGCAAGCATACACGACGGCTGGCGCGGCAAAACCAGCATGCGGCGGCGGCGGCTCAGACCTCGAGCACGCGTGCGACGATCCCCGCCAGTCGCTTCACGTGACGCGGCGCGGGCAGCACGTCCGCGCCGGAAAACAGCAGCGGTGCGCCATCGTCGATCGACAGCGGTGCATCGCCGCATTCGTACGCGACGATCACGCGCTCGCCGACGGGCGTGTTGAACAGTTCGTGCCATGAGAACGTGACCGCGTAGCCGTCGTGCGCATACGCGATGAACACCATCCGCTTGAAGTCGCCCGGCATGTCGTTGCGCAGCCCGGCTGCCTCGATGAGATCCTTCAGCCGCGCGCCGCGATACGGTCGAACCGCGCGGATGAAGCGGTTCGTCGTGAAGCAGCGCAGGTCGAACGGCTCGGCGCTCACGCACGCGTGGCGGCGCAGGTCGTCGAGCGTCAGCGTCGTCGGCCGCTCGAAGGCGCCCGCGAGCGCGATCGAACCCGCTGTCTCCTCCTGATGCGCCGAGCGCGCTGTCGTGCCTGTCATCTCCATCGTCCGCCTCCGGTGTATCGGTCCATATATTACGTTGGGAAACGTCCGCAACACGGAATGCAGACGCCATGCGCGGGATCACGGCACCCGATCGCGCGCGGCTCGACGCCTTGCGTCAGGACAGCACGATGTTCCTGATGACCTTCCTGATGCTCTTGTAGCTGTCCACCGATTCCGCCTTCTGGTCCGTCACGAGCGTGCCGATCCGCGCGGGTTCGCAAAAGCCGATCCGGCTGTTCGTGCCCAGCTTGCTGAAGTCGGCCAGGATCGCGACGTCCGCCGCGTTGGCCACCATCGCTCGCGCGACTTCCGTTTCCATCCGGTCGTAGTTCGTCGCGCCGCGCACGTGGTCGACGCCGACCGGCGACAGCAACGCCAGATCGGCGCGATAGCGGAAGATCTCGGCGATCGTCCCGTCGCCGACCGTCGCGGCCGCGCGACTGCCGATCATCCCGCCGAGCAGGATCGTTTCGTTCCTCGCCTGCCCGGGGTCGCTCGAGCGCAGCTTCAGCGCGACGTCGATCGAGTTCGTGATGACCGTGAGGCCCGACAGCTTCGCCAGTTCCTCGGCCAGCAGCGTGGTGGTCGTGCCCGCGTCGATGAACAGCGTTTGCGAGCCCGTGACGAGCCGCGCCGCGGCGCGCGCGATCGCCTGCTTCGCCTTCACGTGCGTCTGCGCGCGTTCGGCGATCGGCGCTTCGTCGCCCACCTGCACCGCGCCGCCGTGCACGCGCTTCAGTTCCCCCATCGCCTCGAGATCGACGAGATCGCGGCGCACGGTTTCCCGCGATACGTTCAGGTCGGCCATGATCCGGTCGGTGGAGACGCGCTGCATCTTCGATAACAGAAGCCGAATCCTCTGATATCGCTCTTCTTGCCACATGAAATGTCCTCGGAAATGAACGCCAATGGTATTCGAACCGCAGCTACGCGGCGCTTTCCTCCATCTTTTTGATGCCGACGAGGGTCTGCAGGGATTGACGGACCGCCTGGCATTCGTGGCTCGTCATCTTCGAGAACACCACATGAATCCGGTCGTCGTCCGGCGTCGCGTCGTCCTGCTCGATGATGAACTGGACGATGCGCGCCTGGTCGATCCCGGGCATCGCCTGCAGCGACGTCAGCTTCACCGCGCCGCGGCTCGCGAGGATGCGCACGCCCCAGCGCTGCCGCGCGGCGAAGAAGCGTTTCTCGATCGGCTTGAGGCCGGCGAGGATCGTCAGCACGATCGCCGTCGCGGCGATCGCGGCGACGTACATGCCGCCGCCCACCGCCAGTCCGACCGCCGCGACGACCCACAGGCTCGCCGCCGTCGTCAGCCCGCGGATGATCTCGCCGCGCAGCATGATCGACCCGGCACCGAGAAAGCCGATGCCCGACACGACCTGCGCGGCGACCCGCGACGGATCGAGCGACACGTTCTTCGCGTTCTGGATATCCGCGAAGCCGAACGCGGACACGACCATCACGAGCGCCGCGCCGACCGCCACCAGCATGTGCGTGCGCAGCCCCGCCGCCCACGACAGCCGCTCGCGCTCGATGCCGATGATGCTGCCGAGCAATGCGGCCAGCAACAGGCGGGAAATGATTTCCATCTGACTGATCATGCGAGGTCTCCTTCCTTTAACCGACTTGATGACACGCGGTCCGCCCGGACCGCCGCCCGACTTCGTCTGCTTTCGAATGCCTGACGAACCGCACACGTCGCAAGTTGTATTTTTGTGCGAACTTGCGAATTTGTGCGTTCTAATATACGTTACGAAAAACCACACAGCTAGACCCAAGTTCGCTCGTTTCATCCGATCAATACGATCGATCGTCGGACCATTCACGCAACCCGATCCGGAACACTTGCTTAGGAGACCAAGATGATGATGAAGAAGGCATGGATGCTGACCGCAACGCTGCTCGCGTCGATCGCGACGGCGCCCGTTCACGCATCCGAAGGCGACGTCTGCAAGAAGGTGACGCTCGGCGATGTCGGCTGGAGCGACATCGCGGCCACGACCGGCGTCGCGATGATGCTGCTCGACGGGCTCGGCTACGAAGCCAGCAAGACGATCGCGTCGCCGCCGATCGTGCTGGCCGGCGTGAAGAAAGCGCAGATCGATGCGTTCCTCGGCTACTGGGATCCGAGCATGACGCCGACGGTGAAGCCGTTCGTGGATGCCGGCGCCGTGCATCTGCTGCCGCAGCCGAACCTGGTCGGCGCGCGCTATACGCTGGCCGTGCCGCAATACGCGTCGGACAAGGGCCTGAAGAGCTTCGCCGACATCGCGAAGTTTCGCGATCAGCTCGACGGCAAGATCTACGGGATCGGCGCCGGCAACAACGGCAACGCGCTGATCCAGCGGATGATCGACAAGAACGAATTCGGGCTCGGCGGCTTCAAGCTCGTCGAGTCGAGCGAGGCCGGGATGCTCGTCCAGGTGACGCGAGCCGTGCAGGAGCATCGGATGATCGTATTCCTGGCGTGGGAGCCGCACCCGATGAACATCAACTACAAGATCTCGTACCTCGAAGGCGGCGACAGCGTATTCGGCCCGAACTACGGGTCCGCGAAGGTCTATACGCTCGTCACGCCCGGCTATCTCGAACGCTGCCCGAACGTCGGCCGCCTGCTGACCAACCTGAAGTTCACGACCGACGAAGAGAACCAGCTGATGGTGCCGATCATGAATCACGCGGATCCGGTCGCGGTCGCGAAGGAGTGGGCGAAGAAGAACCCGGGCGTGCTGTCGAAGTGGCTCGACGGCGTCACGACCATCGACGGGAAGAATGCGAAGGACGCGATCGAGAAACACATCGGCGCGTAAGCACGCAGGCAAGCAATACAAGGACTTTTACATGCACAAGAATCTCGCGCTGTTCGACCTCGATCACACGCTGCTGCCGCTCGACAGCGACCAGGCCTGGGGCCGCTTCATCACCCGGGTTGGTTCGCTGGAAGACGACACGCATGCGGCACTGATCGACGAGCACTATGGCCACTACGCGGCCGGCACGCTCGACATGGACGCGTATCTCGCGGTGACGCTGGCACCCCTCACCCGCTACCCGCGGGAACAGCTCGAACGCTGGCACGCGCAGTTCATGGACGAGGTGATCCGGCCGGCCATCACGCCGCAGGCGCGTGCGCTGGTCGATCGCCATCGCGAGAACGGCGATCTCTGCTGCATCGTCACCGCGACCAACGTGTTCGTGACGGGGCCGATCGCCGCCGAGTTTGGAGTCGAGCATCTGCTCGGTATCGAACTCGATACCGACGACGGCACGCCGGGCGGACAGTTCACCGGACGCAGCATCGGCGTGCCGAGTTTTCGCGAAGGGAAGGTCGTGCGCACGACCGCATGGCTCGATTCGCTCGGCTACGCGCCATCGGATTTCGAACGGACCTACTTCTACAGCGATTCGATCAACGACGTGCCGTTGCTGGACTACGTCACGCATCCGGTCGCGACCAATCCCGATGCACGGCTGTCACAGGTTGCCGGCACGCGCGGATGGCCTGTCATGACGTTGTTCTGATTCGGACGATATGCTCCGCCGTCCATTTCATGCCACGAGGTACCCTGAAATCAGGAACAGGCACGACGCATCACCATCGCTCAGGAATCCGACTCGAATCGGATCGTGACCACCTCGCTCCGCCGGCCGGCACGGAAAGCCGCTTTCCGCGCTGGCGTGCGCTTTCATGATCGCACTGTTCTGCACGCTGGCCGGTTGCGGCGACGGGGATGCCGGCGCGGCCGGCAACCTCGCCGCGAACCGCGAACCGCGCATCGGCATCGGCATCGGGCCCGGCCGCAGCACCAGTCCTGCACTGCGCGATCGCTTGCCACTGACGGGCACATGCCCATGCCCGGCGCGACTGCCGATGCAACGCGCGGCGCCTGAAGCGCGGCGCCGTCCGGCCCGTGCGGCCGGCTACTCATAGGAACTGGGTCGGTATCTATGCACGCGGCGCGCAACCGACCAAGGGCAACGACAAGTCGTGGGCATCCCTGCCGAAGAGCACGGGCTTGCTGCTGTTCTCGCCGACGACCAATACCGCGCTGGCGTCGGGCCGGTACGATGCGTGGCTCCTGTTCGACGACGGCTTCCCGGTGCGTCGAGTTCGAGATGGTGCTCCCGTGCCGGTGAATGTGGGCCAGTGCAATCGATTGCCGTTTCGATATGCACAATCGAATATATCGCGTTCTGCACCGTTGCATTGTGTGGCTGCACGGCGCTTCGCTGTGCAACAACGCTCCGGCGATTGATCGGCTTGGCCGGGATCTGCGATCCCGTGCCGCCGGCCCAAGCTCGGCCGGGTCCGCGCCGATATCCCGCATAATCGAGCGTTGAACGGCGCCGCGGGGGAAGGCATTGTGCGAGCGCAGCAATTCAAGACAGGAATGGGCGCGACCCGGCCGCCTCGGAGCGGCGGGCCCTCGCCCCGGGGAAATACCAGGTAATCCCGCTGAAGACAGGACACCGACACATGGACCGAGCCGAGCACATCAGCATCGAACAGGCGGTCGATCTGCCCGCCGACGAATTGAACGGATGCGACTTTTCGTTCGAGATCGCGTGGGAGCTGAATGCGCCGTACCAGGATCTGCTCGATTTGCGCGCGCTTCCCGTGCAGCGCAAGAACTACGGCTTCGACCCGGCCGGCTGGGCGCGCGAGGCGTCCGGCGGCACCGCGCTGTTCCGCGCGACCGCGGGCGGGCGCCTCGCGGGATTCGTCGCGATCACCGAAAGCTGGAACGGGATGGCCGAAATCGCGGAACTCGCGGTCGATCGCACTTGCCGGCGGCAAGGGATCGGCCAGTTCCTGCTGGCCGCCGCGGAAGCGTGGGCGCGCAGCCGCGGGTTCGGCTTCATGCGGCTGGAAACGCAGGCGAACAACGTCGCGGCCTGCTGCACGTATGCCCGCGCGGGCTTCGTCGTGGGCGGCCACGACCGCTTCCTGTACGCCGACGGCGCGAACGACGGCGAAGTCGCCCTCTTCTGGTACAAGGATCTGCGCGACGGGCAGACCGCGAAGAGCCGGACGGTCGATCCCGAATCGATGCGGCCGCTGCCCTGACCCGCGACAGCCTGCCGACTCGCAGCCGGCCTTGCTTCTGCGTTACTTCCGCGTCGCGACGATGAATAGTCGCGGAAACGGCAGCAGCACGGTACCGTCGTCAAACACCGGATAACCGTCCGGACCGGCGAGCGCATCGCGATAGCGCGCGACGAACGCGTCGCGCTCGCTGTCGCCCAGCGCCGCGAGGAACGGCCGCAGCGCGCTGCCCTTGAACCATTCGACAACCGCATCGGCGCCGCCGCTCAACGGGTGGTAGTAAGTCGTGCGCCATACATCGACCCGCGAACACGACGGCGACAGCAGCGCGTAGTAGTACCGCGCGTCGAACCGCTCGGTGCGCGCCGCGTTCTTCAGTTTGTCCGCCCACGGCCCGGCCACGGCAACTTCGCGCATCAGCCGGTGAGCGGGTTCGTCGAGGTTGTCGGGCATCTGCACCGCGAGATGGCCGCCCGGCGCGAGGCGGCCGACGAGTGACGGAAACAGCGTGTCGTGCGCAGGCACCCATTGCAGCACCGCGTTCGACAGGATCAGGTCGTAGCCGCCCGGATCGTCCCACGTGGTGACATCCGCGAGATCGAAACGCAGCGCGGGCAGGCGCTTGCGCGCGGCCGCGATCATGTCCGGCGACGCGTCGATGCCGCGGATCGTCGCGTCCGGCGCGCGCGCGATCAGCGCCTCGGTGGAGTTGCCGGGCCCGCAGCCGATGTCGATCGCGGTACGGATCGGCGTATCGGGCACCGCGGCCAGCAAGTCGCGGACGGGGCGCGTGCGTTCGTCTTCGAATCGCACGTACTGCCTGGCGTATTGATCGAGTGGGGTCGTCACGGTATGCCTCCTGGTCGGCGTGGGCGGCGTCGGGATACCGACAGCCGTCGATGCCGCGCATTCTGCGATCTCTGCTCGCAAGGATGCAGATCTCGCGGTCGGTCAGGTGCTCGGTGCCGAGCTTGCGGCACGACATGTCCCGCGCGGGCGTCCGATCCGCGAATCGACCGGAACGCCTGCGCTACATCGAAACGATGCGATACGAACGCGCGTCAGTTGTACCCGAGAATCGCCACCGCCGCGACATCCGGCCGATCGATCGTGCTGCCGACGAGCGACGCCATCGGCTCCTGCAGCACGGCCTGATACGACGTCACGTGCGCTTCTTCCGGTGCGCCGGTGTCGTCCCGGACCGGCTGGTCGAATGCGTCGAGGCCCGTGAAAAACCCGGATTGCGTTTGCGTAAAAGTCATCTCCACTCCTTTTGATATGTTGTCGATGTTCTAATTGGCCTGTTTCAACGCGGCCGCATGCACGGTTGGCACGGACGTGCCGTCATGCGCGGCCTCCGAGCGCGCGAGCTGCGCGCGCGTGCGTCGCGTGATATGAATCACCGCGAACACGACCGGCGCGATCAGCAGGCCTTCCGCCAGTTCGGGATCGACCGGCAGGTTCATCACGTGCAGCGCCTTGAATGCCGCCGTTGCGAGCGACAGCACGTAGTACGAAATGGCTGCCACCGACAGCCCTTCGACGGCGTGCTGCAGATGAAGCTGGTTGCGCGCGGTGCGCTCCATGCCGGCCAGCAAGCGCGTCACGTCCTTTTCCTGCGCAAGATTCACGCGCGTGCGCAGCAGGTCGACCGCGCGCGCGATCCGCGCCGCGATCTGCTCGTGACGCGCCCACACGCTGCGGCAGGTTTCCATTGCAGGCGCGAAGCGCCGCTCCATGAATTCCGCGATCGTCGGCATCCCTTCGATGCGCTCCTCGCGCAATTCCTGGATGCGTGCCAGCACGAGCTTTTCGTACGCGCGCGACGCACTGAAGCGGCCGCCGGAGCCCGACAGCGCTTCGACCCGCACCGCGAGATGCGTGAGCTTCACGAGCAGGGCCGCGTCGTCGCCGACGGCGCCGCTCGCATCCATCCGCTGCATCAGCGCATGCAGCGCCGCGTGGATCTCGTCGAGCTCGCGGCTCATCCGCCGCGCGACCGGCAACGCGAGCAGCGCCATCATCCGGTACGTCTCGATTTCGTAGAGGCGCTGCAGCAGACGGCCGCCCTGCTCCTCGCGGAAATCCTCGTCGATGACGAGAAAGCGCATGAAGCCGTCGTCGCGCACGTGCCAGTCGCAAAACACCTTGCCGCCGCCGAGCACATTGCTGCCGACGAGCGCCGGCCCGTCGATCCAGCGGCGCAGGTCGCCGCACACGAGCCGCGCGGCGTCGCCCGACAGCAACTCCATGCGCACCGCGACGAAGCGGATGCCCGCGAGCCGCGCGAACCAGGCGGCCGGGATCCCCTCGATCGCGAGATCGTCGAAATAGCCGGTGTCGCGGCGCGGCGCGACGAACGTGAAGGTCGAGAATTCCGTGTGGCGTTCCCACTTCAGATGCCAGCCGCACGGCGACTGCACCGCGTAGTGGGTCGCGCCGTCTTGCGGCTCGGCAATGCCGGTGTCGCGGCACAGCGCATGCAGCAGTGTTTCGTGGATGTCGGGCTGGCCGTCCGCATAGATCGCGTAGTGCGTGAGCGACACGGCTTCGGCGAGCCGCAGGAACGGCCGGGCATGCAATTCCGCGGCCAGTGCGGCGCGCAACGGATGATCCATCATCGGTACACCACTCTTCCCTGTTCAACGCTGCATGCCGGGCACGCCGGCGTAATTGCCGCACCGCATCGAACGATACGGCCGGCTTGATTCCACTATGGCAGACACACAGCGACAATAAAAACGCATAATGCTGATCGTTACGTTCAGTTTTCCTGATACCGATGAAGATGCTCGATCACGACGTGCTGGCCACCGTCGTCGCCGTCGCGGAAACCGGCAACATGACCCGCGCCGCCGAAGCGGTGAACCGCTCGCAGTCGGCCGTGAGCATGCAGATCAAGAGCCTCGAGGATGCGATCGGCCGGCCGCTGTTCGTGCGCAAGCCGCGCAGCATCGTGCTGACGCGCGAAGGCGAGGTGTTGCTGGGATTTGCCAGACGAATGCTGGCGCTGCGCGACGAGGCGTGGGCGGCCGTGGTGCGGCCGGAAGTGACCGGCAAGGTGGTCATCGGCGTGCCGGACGACTATGCGTCGTCGCTGCTGCCGTCAGTGCTGAAGAAGTTCTCCGCGACCTATCCGAAGGTCGAGATCCAGGTGATCGGGCTGCCGAGCAGCGCGCTCGCACCGCTGTTGAAGGACGGCACCGTCGACCTCGTGTGCGGCACGCGCATCAAGGGGCTGTCCGGCGACTTCATCCGCCACGAGCCGATGGCGTGGGCCGCGATGACGAACGGGCCGCGCGTGTGGGAAGAACGGCCGCTGCCGATCGCGGTGTTCATGCCGGGCAGCGTCGCACGCGAGAACGCGATCCGCAGCCTCGAACGCGCGAAGCTGCCGTTCCGGACTTCCTATGAAAGCCCGAGCCTGCTCGGGCTGCTCAGCATGGTCGAGGCCGGCCTCGCGGTCGCGCCGCTCGCGCGCTGCGCGATTCCGGCGCAACTGTCGATGCTCGGCCGCTCGCACGGGCTGCCCGATTTGCCGCCGCTGGAGCTGATCCTCGCGCGCAGCACGAAATCGAAGCGCCCGCCGTGCGACTTTCTCGCGGAACAACTGATGGAAGACCTGCAGCGGCAAACCGGCCAGACCGGCGACGCCTGAACCACGGTCAGGCGCGCGCCGGCTGCATCGTCACGAACCGTCCGGACGCGGATGGCCAGCCGCGAGCAACGCCGCGTTGACGATGGCCGCCACCGTGTCGACGAGCGCTTCCAGCGTGTCGCCGTGCACATGCCGCCCGTTGTGCGGAACGCATTCGTTGCGCCGGCCGCCCCATTGCGAGCCGGCCGTCACCGACAGCGTGGCGCCGAACCGCTTGCCGTTCCGCCGGCCGAAGATGCCGACCCGCTGTTCGCCCAGATATGCCTGCTCGGGAAGAAACAGCCGGATTTCGACTGCAACCTGATCGGGATCGCCGGCGCGCGCGTTCGCATCGACCGACGGCGCGAACGCCTTCGCGACTCGCAGCATCACGTGCGAATCCCAGGCGGCCAGCGGGCCGCCGGCCGCGTCGACGCGTTCGATGTCGACCGACCATTGATGGCGATCCGGCACCCGGATCGCCTGGCGCAGCAGCACATCCGCCACGCGAACCGTCACCAGCAACTGCCGGGCGAGCTGCCGGCCCGACGGCAGCGTCACCACGCCCGCGCGGCCGCTTGCCGGACGTGCGGTGTGCACTTCTTCCGTGAAGTACATGGATCCTCCGTGTCGAGGGCCAGCGCCGCGTACGACGCGGCGCACAAACGTCCGCCGCGACCGGCCGGCGGACAGCACGGCGACCGGCGCAACGGCGGCAAATCAAAGGAGCAATCAGCGTTCCCCGGCCGGGCGAACCGGTGCGCCGACGTGCAAACGGCGGGCGACGGGGCCGATCACGGCATCGGTCTGCTGCGCGATCAGCATGTGCAGCGTGAAGTCGAGATCCTCCGGCACGATGTCGAATTGCACGCGGATCACGTCGCGCACGGCGTGCGCGCTGACCACATACACGCCGAGCGGGGAGTGCAGCAGGGCTGCGAGCCGGGCGTGCGCGAGCGCGCCGGTGTCGGCCGTCAGCGTGACGGACAGTTGCAGGCGCGCTCGCGGCGGTGGCAACGGAATGGTGGTGCCGCAGGGCCGGCGCGCAGCTGGGCATCAAAATGCGGGGACGGGATGGATGAAGCTCATGGCGAGGACGGCGGGCGTCCCGGCTGTTGGACACATTCCGAGCTTAGAAGGCGCCGCATCAATACCGTGCAAAAAAACGGCATTGCAATGCAAAAACGGCATGCCGGCATGCATGCGCGCTGTTGGCCGTTCGGCGGCGAGTCCGTCCGACGGCTTTCTGGCTTTCTGGCTTTCTGGCTTTCTGGCTTCCTCGCTCCCCCGACTTCCGCCGGCCGCGCCCGCGCGTCGGCAGTTCCGCGACGCGAACGCCTCGAGCGACGCCCGCCGCCGCTCGTCGGCCATCGCTTCGATCAATGAGATCGGATCGCCGGGTAGCAGACCGTAACGCAGGCGAAAGACTGGCGCTCAGCCCTGCGATCTGGCCGATCGGTCGACTCGGCGAGCCTGCTCCGTGCCGATATGCTGGGAGCTTTCCATGCCTTGCCAGTAACCATGCCCGTCCAGCGTGTCGATCTCAGTCATGTTCTGCCGTACGAGACAACGTACTTCGACGATCGGCTCGCGATCGATCGAAACGATCTGGACATCTCCTCGTTGCTTGGCGTCGACGGTCACGTTTCCGACGAATTGCTGGTTTCGCTGTGCGGCGCGCCCGCTGGGTCGGACATTCAAGCTTATCTCGACAGCGCGAACAGACTGACATTCGCCGTCACTCATCCGATACTGATCCGATCGACGAATCGCGTGTCCGTCCTTCAAACCCCGGACACGTCCGCACTCGAACTCGGGACCATCGATCTCGTCGATAACGCTGTCGCGGGACTCGGCGCGACGATGCTGTGGCGGATCGTCAGGGCGTGTGATAGGTTGGGGATCGACTGGATCACCACGTTCGCAATAGGTGGCCGCAAAGCGCCGCCAGAACCCGGCGGGCCTCGGCTCTACGGGTACTACGCATGGCCAAGGTTCGGCTTCGATGCGCCCATTCCCGACCCGCAACGCGACGAGGCCGCACTGTTCCAGTATTTCCAGGGTTATCCGGTCGGGTTGGCCGACGGATCGCTTCGGTCACTGCGTGCCCTTTACGCGACGCGATCCGGACGCGACTTCTGGCGTGCCGCCGGGACGCATCGCGCAATGACATTCAACATAGCACCTCATGGCGAGTCAGTGCTGGCGCTGCAACAATACTTGATCGAAAAAGGGATATACGGATGACCCCAAAGCACCGTGCGATCAGCGGATTCCGGATCGCAAAGCCTGCGGACAGGCGCCCTAGCACAATGAACGGGCGTCCCCCCATTCGCTTCTCGCAATTCAGACAGCTCATTGACGAGCTCATCGCACGTGAACGCCATCACGATCATTCGCATGCCGTACTCACGTCGGCTGTCGAACACGATACACAGCCGGCCGGCACGCAGGCTGTGCCATCTCAAGTAAAAGTGTTCGACGTCGGGCGAATCGATCGATCGAAGAGCACGCTGCGCGTCATCTCGATGGCCGACGCCGAAGCGCGCTGTCGCCGGGAGACGCTCTTGCACTTCGGTCTCGATCCAGACCTGTAACGTCGCATGAAGGGCATGCCCCTCCGCGTCTG
The DNA here is from genome assembly GCF_056930375.1 of Burkholderia sp. 10_S31. Taxonomy (NCBI): domain Bacteria; kingdom Pseudomonadati; phylum Pseudomonadota; class Betaproteobacteria; order Burkholderiales; family Burkholderiaceae; genus Burkholderia; species Burkholderia sp. 10_S31. The sequence continues at coordinate 631,997 of NZ_JBXOWK010000001.1, read as the reverse complement.
TTGGCTGGGTCACCGGTCAGCACGCAAGATCACGCCGGCGTCCACGGTCGACGCGCAGCACGTGCTGTCGCTCGAGAAGTACGACGCGTCGACCGGCGACGCGGGCAAAGTGATTCCAGCACAAGTCGCGTGTGCGCCCCGTCAACGCTGACAGGACAATGGCCCACGCCGCGCCGATACACTGTGTGCCATCCCGACGCTCGGCGTCCGCGATGCCGGACGTTGCTTTCATTGTGCGTATGATTCGTCGCCTCCGGGCAGTTCGCCCGCATCGCGCGCGGCCGCCCCGGTCCCGATCCGATGGAGTCCCGCTTGCCTCCCTGTCGCATCATGATGCCCGACACCCATCCCGACGCCGGCCTGCGTGCCAGCAACGCGTTCCTTGCCGCGCTGCCAGCGCGTGCGGAACCGGGCCGCCCGCAATGAGCACCGGGCCGCGCAATGCGCGGATCGACGTGCTGCGCGGCGTGTCGATCCTGCTCGTCCTGCTGCATCACTTCAACATCCCGTATTCGCTGCGCGACACGTCTTTCGCGCGTGTGTTCGGCTGGGATGCCGTGCATGCCGTGGTCCGCAACGGCAACTACGGCGTGACGATGTTCTTCGTGATCTCCGGCTACCTGATCACGTCGAATGCGCGCCGCCGCTGGGGCAGTCTCGGCGCGATAAACGTGCGCGCGTTCTACGTATCGCGCATCGCCCGCATTGTCCCGTGCCTGCTCCTGCTGCTCGTACTCGTCAACGGGCTGGCGGCAGCCGGTGTGCCGATCTTCGCAAACCACGCGCCGCAGGGTGTCGCCGTGTCGTTCTGGCTCGTCAATCTCGCGTCGCTGACGTTCTGGATGAACGTGCTGATCGGCGCGTACGGATGGGTCAACTATGCGCTCGGCGTGCTGTGGTCGCTGTCGGTCGAGGAGGTGTTCTACCTGTCGTTTCCGCTGATGTGCATCGCGCTGCGCCGCGACGCGCGACTGTTCGCGTTCTGGCTGGCGATCGCCGCGACCGGTCCCGTATATCGCTTCACGCATGCGGGCGACGAAGGCGGTTTTCTGTATGCGTATTTCGCGTGCTTCGACGGAATCGCGATCGGCTGCTGCACGGCGTTGCTGGCCGGGCGCGCGAGCTGGCAGAGGCTCGCCGCGGCGCCCGTGCAATGGCTGGCCGCGATCGCGATGACCGTGCTCTATCTCGCATGGCCAATTGCGCAAGGCCATGTAATCGGCGTGTCCGCGATGGCGCTCGGCACCGCCGTGCTGCTGATCGGCGCGCATGCCCGCGGCGAGCGCACGCAGGGCCGTGCGCTCGCGCCGCTGCGCTGGAGCGGCCGCCTCAGCTACGAGCTGTACCTGTTTCACCTGATCGCGCTCGGTACACTGCGCACGGTGTGGCCACCGTCCGCCACGCATGGCGACGACAAGCTCATGCTGCTCGTCGCGTATCTGGCCTTGTCGGCCGGATTGAGCGCGGTCATCGCGCGCGGCTACGCAACGCCGCTCGACCGCTTCATCCGGCGCATCGCGTCGCAACCTGCGGCACCCGTGCCGGATACCGCGACATGAGCCGCATCCGGCAGCGTCCGGAAGGTCGATGAAAGGAAGCGCGGTATTACGTTGGTATTACGCTGACATCACGCCACCTGTCCGATGGCGGCCTTGCGCATCGTCACGATGCGCGCGGGCGGAATATTTGCCCACACGATCCGGCTGGCATCGGCAACAAATGCCGGATCGCCCAGCGGATGACGGTCGGGCGATCGCAGGTCGTAGGTGAACTGGATCATTACCCCGTCGACCGACAGCACGAGTTGGCACTGATCGACGATCGCCGTCACGTCCTGGCGCGGCAGCGTGCGCAGCGGCAGGCACGACACGATCGCGTCGACCCGCGTGTCGGGCGGTAGCAACCGTTCGAGCTGGCGTGCATCGCCCGACACGATCGAGATACCGGGAAAGCGCCGTCGCAGGTGCTGCACGAACGCCGGCGACCGCTCGACCACGACGAGGCGCCGCGGCGCGACGCCGCGCTCCAGCAACGCGGCGGTAATCGCGCCGGTTCCGCCGCCGAGCTCGACGACGAGCCCGTCGCCGTCCGGCACCGCATCGGCCATCGCGCGCGCCAGATGCCGCGAACTCGGGCACAACGCGCCCACCGCGGCCGGACGGCCGACCCACTCGCGCACGAACAGTGCCGAGACACGCAATGCGTTCGGCCAGGTCATCGGCCCACCTTGCGCGGTTGCGCGTTCAGCTTCGACGTGCCGATGACTGCGGGGAACAGGGCTACGGCGACACGGGGCTCTTTCACGTGCATCCTCCTGAACAAATGGGTCCGTCGCGGCAAAGCGACGATCAATCGATTCTAGGAAATGCAAACTTAAGGCGACGTGAAGATTGTCCCTGATTGCGTCGCCGACGCATGCGTGCCGCCGCCGAACGCCCGCTCAGCGGTCGACGCGCTGATGAAGCTGTGCGGGGCAACGCTCGCCGACGATCGTGAATCGTCTGCTCACCGGCCACCGGCAGCCCGAAATGTGCGACCTTGCCTTCGCCGATCAGGCCCCTCACGGTGCCCGCGACGTCCTCGATCGGCACGTTCGGATCGACACGATGCTGGTAGAACAGATCGATGCGATCGACCTTCAGGCACTTGAGCGCTGCCTCGGCCACCACGCGAATGTGCGACGGTCGGCCTTCGACACCGGCCGGGCCGAATCACGTGCCGACTGCATGCACGCCGACCGACGCGGCCGCGAGCCCATTACCCGCGCTGCGCCGCGCCGCAATCTCACCGCAGGTTGGTCCGCGCCAGCTCGACGATCTCGTCGCCGCGCCCGCTCAGGATCGCGCGCAGCATGAACAGGCTGAACCCCTTCGCATGCGCGATCTCGATCTTCGGCGGCATCGCGAGTTCGTACTTCGACGTGACGACGTCCACGACCGCCGGCCCGTCGTGCGCGAACGCGGTGCGCAGCGCGTGCTCGACGTTCTCCGAATGCTCGACGCGCACGCTGAAGATCCCCGCGCCCTTCGCGATCGCCGCGAAGTCGGTCGGGCTCAGGTCGACGTTCGTGTCGAGATAGCCGGCCGCTTTCAGCTCCATCGACACGAAGCCGAGCAGGCTGTTGTTGTACACGACGATCTTGATCGGCAGGTTAAGCTGGCGCGCGCTCAGCAGATCGCCGAGCAGCATCGACAGCCCGCCGTCGCCCGACAGCGACACGACCTGCCGCCCCGGATGCGCGCCCTGCGCGCCGAGCGCCTGCGGCATCGCGTTCGCCATCGAACCGTGATTGAACGAGCCATGCAGCTGGCGCTTGCCGTTCATCGTCAGGTAGCGCGCGGCCCACAGCGTCGGCGTGCCGACGTCGGCCGTGAAAATCGCGTCGTCGGCCGCGACTTCGTCGACGATCTTCGTCAGGTATTGCGGGTGAATCGCGCGGCCCGGCGGTTCGGCCACCGCGAGATCGTCGAGCCCCTTGCGCGCGGTCGCGTAGTGCTTCAGCGCGTTCTCGAGGAAGCGCCGCTGCGTCTTGCGCGTGAGGCGCGGCAGCAGCGCCGCGATCGTTTCCTTCACGGTGCCGACGAGCCCGAGCGCGAGCGGTGCGCGATGGCCGAGCTGCGAGCCCTTCCAGTCGATCTGTGCAACCTTCGCGTCGGTCGGATAGAACGGCCGGTACGGGAAGTCCGTGCCGAGCATCAGCAGCGTGTCGCACGATTCCATCGCGTGATAGCCGGAGCTGAAGCCGATCAGCCCCGTCATCCCGACGTCGAACGGGTTGTCCCATTCGACGAACTGCTTGCCGCGCAGCGCATGCACGACCGGCGCGCCGAGCATGTCGGCCAGCGCGACCACTTCGTCGTGCGCGCCCTGCGTGCCGCTGCCGCACAGCAGCGTGACCGCGTCCGACGCATTGAGCAGCGCCGCGAGCCGGTCGAGATCGGCGTCCGCCGGCAGGATGGACGGCGGCGCCGATTCGCTCCACGCAGGCAGCTCCTCCGGCCCATCGCCGAGCGCGATGTCGCCCGGCAGCACGATCACGGCCACGCCGCGCTCCTCGATCGCGGTGCGCATCGCGCGCGCAAGCACGCGCGGGAACTGCGACGCGTTGGTCACGAGCTCCGCGAAATGGCTGCATTCGCGAAACAACTCCTGCGGATGGGTTTCCTGGAAGTAGCCGAGGCCGATCTCGGTCGACGGAATGTGCGCGGCGATCGCAAGCACCGGCTGGTGGTTGCGGTGGCAGTCGTACAGTCCGTTGATCAGGTGCAGGTTGCCGGGGCCGCAGCTGCCCGCGCACACGGCGAGCCGCCCGGTCGATGCGGCATCCGCGCCGGCCGCGAACGCGGCGCTTTCCTCGTGCCGCGTATGCATCCAGCGGATCGAGCCGATCTGGCTCAGGCTGAACGACAGCCCATTCAGGCTGTCGCCCGTCACGCCCCAGATGCGCTCGACGCCCGCTGCCGCCAGCGTCTTCGCCAGATATTCCGCCATCGTCTGTCTTGCCATCATGCCCTCGCTCGTCGATTGGTCGTCACACGATTGATCCGGCTCCGGCGGCCGCCGCCTTCGCCGTTGACGGGACGAGCATACGCGATCGCGCCGCGCGGCGTCGTGAAGGTGCAACGCGCTTGTGTGCGCATTTCGTTCGGTCTCTTTCGGCGGTGTCGGGAGACGGTCGCCGTTCCGTCGGCAAGCCGACTGCGTCCCCCGCTAACGCGCGTTCAGCTCCAGTCCGAAGCGGCTTCGTCCGGATCGACGAGCGTGAGCCCCGCCGCCGGCAGCGGCAGCGCGGTCTTGTAGCGCACCTGCTTCAGCGCAAAGCTCGACCGGATGTTCGACACGCCGGGAATCGTCGTCAGCCGCTCGATGATGAAGCGCTCGAGCGTCCGCATGTCGGGCATCACGACGCGCAGCAGGTAATCGGCGTCGCCCGACATCAGGTAGCACTCCATCACCTCGGGCCGCTGCGAGATCGCTTCCTCGAAACGCTGCAGCGCATCCTCGACCTGTTTTTCCAGGCTGACCTGGATGAACACGTTGATTCGCAACCCGAGCGGCTCCGGGTCGAGCAGCGTGACCTGCTGACGGAACAGCCCGAGCTTCTCCAGTGCGCGCACGCGGTTGAAGCATGGCGTAGCCGACAGGTTCACCGCACGCGCGAGTTCCGCGTTCGTGATCCGCGCGTTCTGCTGAAGCTGGTTCAGGATGCCGATGTCGATGCGGTCGAGCCGCCGCGGGTTTGCGCTCATGGTCGAAATATTCCGAAAGAGTGGCCATAACCGGAATATTTACACTATTCAATCCAGAAATCCCAATGAAATCAGACGCATATTTTGCGGATCGGCGGGTAGCATGATTCGACCGATTGCCACTGATTGCGCGCCGCTCCGAACCGGTGCGCGGGAGACCTGCGATGACGGACCTGTCGAACGGAATCGACGCCACGCGGCACGCGAATCTCGCGCATGCCGACGCCGACCCCGAAGAAACCACCGAATGGCTGGAAGCGCTCGACGCGGTCGTCGCGCACGTCGGCAAGGATCGCGCGCAGTTCCTGCTCGACCGGCTCGCCGCGCACGCGCACGCGAACGGCCTGGCAGCGGCGCGCGGGTCCGTCACGCCGTACGTGAACACGATCGCCGCGCACGACCAGCCGCCCTACCCGGGCGATGCCGAGCTTGAAGAGCGGCTGTCGGCCGCGCTGCGCTGGAACGCGCTCGCGATGGTCGTGCGCGCGAACCGCGCCTACGGCGAGCTCGGCGGCCATATCGCGAGCTACGCATCGGCGTCCGACCTGTTCGAGGTCGGCTTCAACCACTTCTTCCGCGCGGCAACGGCCGAAGCCCGCAGCGAAAACGCTGAACGCGGCACGGGCGGCGACCTCGTCTACTTCCAGCCGCATTCGTCGCCCGGCGTTTATGCACGCGCGTATCTCGAAGGCTTCCTCGACGACGAACACCTGAAGCACTACCGCCGCGAAATCGCGGGGCCCGGCCTGTGTTCGTATCCGCACCCGTGGTTGATGCCCGACTTCTGGCAATTCCCGACCGGCTCGATGGGCATCGGCCCGATCAACGCGATCTACCAGGCGCGCTTCATGCGCTACCTGCAGCATCGCGGCCTTGCGAACACGGCAGGCCGCACGGTGTGGGGCTTCTTCGGCGACGGCGAGATGGACGAGCCCGAATCGCTCGGCGCGCTGTCGCTCGCCGCGCGCGACGGGCTCGACAACCTCGTGTTCGTGATCAACTGCAATCTGCAGCGGCTCGACGGCCCGGTGCGCGGCAACGGCCGCGTGATCGACGAGCTCGAGGCGCTGTTCGCAGGTGCCGGCTGGAACGTGATCAAGGTGTTGTGGGGTTCCGACTGGGATCCGCTGTTCGCGCGCGATCATGCGGGCGCGCTCGCCCGCGCATTCGCCGATACCGTCGACGGCCAGTTCCAGACCTTCTCCGCGAACGACGGCGCATACAACCGCGCGCGCTTCTTCAGCCGCGATCCGGCACTCGACGCACTCGCCGCGCAGCTCACCGACGCGGAAATCGACCGCCTGCGCCGCGGCGGCCACGACGCGCGCAAGCTGCACGCCGCGTATGCGCGCGCGCTCGCCCACCGCGGCCAGCCGACCGTGATCCTCGCGAAGACGATGAAGGGCTACGGCATGGGCGCAGCCGGCCAGGGGCGCATGACGACCCATCAGCAGAAAAAGCTCGACGTCGACGACCTGAAGGCGTTCCGCGACCGCTTCCGGCTGCCGCTGTCGGATCTCGACGTCGAGCAGCTCACGTTCTACAAACCAGCCGAAGACAGCCCCGAGATGCGCTACCTGCACGCTCGCCGGGCTGCCCTGGGCGGCTATCTGCCCAGAAGGCGGATGGTGGCGTCGGAGGGGCTCACCGTCCCGCCGACACCAGCCTGGGGTGCGTTCGCGCTGAACGCGGCGGGCCGCGAGATGTCGACGACGATGGCGCTCGTGCGCATGCTGGCCGCGCTGCTGAAGGACCCGGCGCTCGGCCCGCGCGTCGTGCCGATCGTCGCGGACGAAGCACGCACGTTCGGCATGGCGAACCTGTTCCGGCAGGTCGGCATCTATTCGCCGCTCGGGCAGCGCTACGAACCCGAGGATCTCGGCTCGATGCTGTACTACCGCGAGGACACGCGCGGGCAGATTCTCGAGGAAGGGATTTCGGAAGCCGGTGCGGTGTCGTCGTGGATCGCCGCCGCGACCGCGTACAGCGTGCACGACCTGCCGATGCTGCCGTTCTACATCTATTACTCGATGTTCGGCTTCCAGCGCATCGGCGACCTGATCTGGGCCGCTGCCGACCAGCGCTCGCGCGGCTTCCTCGTCGGCGCGACGTCGGGCCGCACGACGCTCGGCGGCGAGGGGCTGCAGCACCAGGACGGCAGCAGTCATCTCGCGGCGTCCACGATCCCGAACTGCCGCGCGTACGATCCGGCGTTCGCGTACGAAGTCGCGACGATCGTCGATGCGGGGATGCGCGAGATGGTCGAGCAGCAGCACGACGTGTTCTATTACGTGACCGTCACGAACGAGAACTACGGGCAGCCGTCGATGCCCGACGACGATCCGGCCGCGCGACGCGAAGGCATCCTGAAGGGTATGCACCGGCTGCCGTCCGACGCGAACGCCACCGCGCGCGTGCAGTTGCTCGGCGCGGGCGCGATCCTCGGCGAAGCGCTCGCCGCGCAGCGGATGCTGAAGGACGACTGGGGCATCGATGCGGCCGTGTGGAGCGTCACGAGTTTCAGTGAGCTGCAGCGCGACGGGATGGAAGCCGAACGGCTGTCGCGGCTCGGCGACGCGGCGATCGAACCTTATGTCACGCAGCAGCTTGCCGCGACGCGCGGCCCCGTGATCGCGGCGACCGACTACGTGCGCGCGGTGCCCGAGCTGATCCGCGCATACGTGCCGCGCCGCTACGTGACGCTCGGCACCGACGGGTTCGGCCGCAGCGATACGCGCGAGGCGCTGCGCGCGTTCTTCGAAGTCGATCGGGCGAGCATCGTGCTCGCTGCATTGAAGGCGCTTGCGGACGAAGGCGAGATCGATGCGCAGATCGTGCGCGATGCGCGCGAGCGGCTCGGCAAGACCGAACAGCAGCCTGGCGCGGCGCCCTGGCAGCGCTGAGCGGTACATCGTTCGACTTTGCTCGGCCCGGCCGGGCGGCCGCACGGCTGCCGCCCGACAGGCGGGCATCCCTTTCCGCATCGCCGGCGGACGAACCGCGCACGCGCGGCGTGCTTCGACGCATGCCGCTCATCCGCTGAAGTCGCCTTATCTCGATCGGCGCATCCGTCGGCCACATCTTCGCCGGTCGCACACGTCTACAACGGCGGTGCATGTCCGCTTACCGACACCGGCGCATCCGCCTGCCACATCTTCGCCGGTCGCACACGTCTACAACGGCAGCGCATGTCCGCCTACCGACACCGGCGCATCCGTCGACCACATCTTCGCCGGTCGCACACGTCTACAACGGCAGCGCATGTCCGCTTACCGACACCGGCGCATCCGCCGGCCACATCTTCGCCAGTCGCAGGCGTCTACAACGGCAGCGCATGCGTCGACAGAATCTCCTTGAGCACCATGAACGAACGTACCTGCCGCACCCCGGGCAGGTACAGCAGTTGCTCGGCGTGCAGCCGGTTGAAGCTGTCGTTGTCGCGCGTGCGCACCAGCATGAAGTAGTCGAATTCACCGGTCACGACATGGCACTCGACGCATCCCGACACTTTCTGAGCGGCCTTCTCGAACGCGGCGAACGCTTCGGGCGTCGAGCGATCCAGCACGAAGCCGATCACGACCAGCATCCCCGCACCGAGCGGCTTCGGATCGAGCAACGCGACGATGCCGCGGATCAGCCCCATTTCCTTCAGCCGCTCGACGCGCCGCAGGCACGCCGGCGCGCTCAGCTTCACCTTCGCCGCGAGGCTCACGTTGGAGATCGACGCGTCCTGCTGCAGTTGCCGCAGGATCGCGCGATCGATGCGATCGAGCGCCGGTGCGGCGTCGGCCAGCGATGCGCTACCTCGATCTAATTTCATTGCGCGATCTTCCTTATCGACGAATCAAAATTGTTTGTCTCTCCCACATACCATCGATAACGTAGGCCATCTCTATTTACTTCGCAAGCTCATTTCGCGCGCTTCTGCCTATCATTTTTCTCGTCGGGACATGCCTTGCCGGCTGTGTCCGAACGATCCGATTTCCCGCCCACCGCTTTCCGGAGCACGCCAATGAACCTGCAACGTTTCCCTCGTTATCCGCTCACGTTCGGCCCGACGCCGATCCAGCCGCTCAAGCGCCTGAGCGAGCACCTCGGCGGCAAGGTCGAGCTGTACGCGAAGCGCGAGGACTGCAACAGCGGCCTCGCGTTCGGCGGCAACAAGACGCGCAAACTCGAATACCTCGTCCCCGACGCACTCGCGCAAGGCGCCGACACACTCGTGTCGATCGGCGGCGTGCAGTCGAACCAGACGCGCCAGGTCGCGGCTGTCGCCGCGCATCTCGGGATGAAATGCGTGCTCGTGCAGGAACACTGGGTCAACTATGAAGACCCGGTGTACGACCGCGTCGGTAACATCCAGCTGTCGCGGATGATGGGCGCGGACGTGCGGCTCGTGTCGGACGGCTTCGACATCGGCATTCGCCGCAGTTGGGAGGACGCGATGGAGAGCGTGCGGCAGGCGGGCGGCAAGCCTTACCCGATTCCGGCCGGCTGTTCCGAGCATCCGCTCGGCGGGCTCGGGTTCGTCGGCTTCGCGGAAGAAGTGCGTGCGCAGGAAGCACAACTCGGATTCAAGTTCGATTACGTCGTGGTCTGCTCGGTGACGGGCAGCACGCAGGCGGGAATGGTCGTCGGCTTCGCGGCCGACGGGCGTGCCGACCGCGTGATCGGCATCGACGCGTCGGCGACACCCGAGCGCACCCATGAACAGATCACGCGCATCGCGCGGCATACGGCCGAACTGGTCGATCTCGGTCGGCCGATCACGAACGCAGACGTCGTGCTCGACACGCGCTATGCCGGGCCGGAATACGGACTGCCGAACGATGGCACGCTGGAGGCGATTCGCCTGTGTGCACGACTGGAAGGCATGCTGACCGATCCCGTCTACGAAGGAAAATCGATGCACGGGATGATCGACAAGGTACGTCGTGGGGAATTCGAACCGGGATCGAAGGTGCTGTATGCGCATCTCGGTGGCGTGCCGGCGTTGAGCGCGTATAGCGAGATTTTCTGCAACGGGTGACGCGCACCCCGATATCGACGCGGCGCGCGGTCGATCGCGCCGCGCCGTTCTACGCCGATCTGCGAAGCCAAACGCAGCCGGCACAAAAAATCGTGCAAAACTGACTGATTTCGCACGTGCGCTAGTACTTGTTCAATATTCACGCGTGAAACCGTTTCGTAATATCCCCGCCTATACCAACCGATCGGCTCCAACGTCCGAGACCGGTCCTGATTTCCTATCCGGGGTGGGATATTCGTATCGTTCGTCACATTCAGGTGCCCGCATTCGCGCGCAAATCGGCAACCGTCTCCGGCTCGCACGCGAGTGCGCCACGCGCAACCGCAGGTACCTTCTCCCGCTGCACCGCACGCACCAGTGCTCATGCATGGCGCGTCATGACGGGACGCAGCCTGATCGGCTGTGTCGCCACCACGCTGCTGCTCCCCGGCTACGCGTTCTCGCAGATGCCCAGCGCGGGACAATCGATGCGCGACATCGAAACCGTGCGCCCGTCACTACCTGCGGCCACCGGCCCGAAGATCGACGTCGCGCCCGCCGAACCCGAGCCCGCTGCGAGCGATGAAACGGGCCCGCGCGTCACGGTCAGCGCATTCGTCATCGACGGCAATGCGGCCATTCCGGCAGCGCAGCTCGACGCGCTGCTCACCGATCTCGTCGGCCGCGACCTGAGTTTCAACGATCTGCAGCAGGCCGCGGGCAAAATCACGACCTACTACCGCGAGCACGGCTACGTCCTCGCCCGTGCCTATCTGCCTCGTCAGGACATCGAACGCGGCGTCGTGCGCATCGCCGTCGTCGAAGGCCGCTACGGGCAGATCGAACTGCACAACCGCACGCGCGTGCTGGACCGCGCGCTGCGCCAGCCGCTGACGTCGCTGCAACCCGGCGAAATCGCGCACGGCGGCCGTCTCGAACGCAGCCTCACGCTGCTGAACGAGATGCCCGGCGTCGATGCGAAGGGCACGCTGCGGCCCGGCGCCGAGCCCGGCACGACCGACCTCGTGATCGACGCCGACCCGGCCAGGCTCGCCACCGGCTCGATCGAGCTCGACAACTTCGGCGATCCGCTGACCGGCCGCTACCGCGCAACCGGCAGTATCGACGTCAACGCGCCGCTGCGCGTGGGCGATCGCTTCTCGTTGCGCGGCCTGACGAGCAACACGAATCAGCACTACTACCGCGCGTCGTATCAGGTACCGGTCGGCCCCGCGTCCACGCGTGTCGGCATCGCGTATTCCGACATGAACTACCGGATCGGCGGCAGCCTGAAAGCGCTTCGCTACCACGGCGGAGCGGACGTCCGCTCCGCATTCGTCACGCAGCCGCTGCTGCGCAGCCGGCGCACGAGTGTCGATGCTCAGGTTACCTACGAAAACAAGCACCTGCGCGACGTGTACGGCGTGTTCGACGTGGTCGGCGACAAGACCGTCGATCTGTGGTCGTTCGGCGTGAGCGGCAACAACCAGGATGGTTTCGACGGCGGCGGCCGCACCGGCTTCTCCGCGACCGTCGGCATCGGTCACCTCGGCGGCAACGATCCGCTCGACATGGACTACTACGTCCATACGCTGGGCCAGTTCGCGAAGCTGAACATCAATGCGCTGCGGTTGCAGGCGCTCGGCCCGCGATTCCAGCTCTACACCCAATTCAGTGCGCAACTGTCGTCGCGCAACCTCGACGCGTCGGAAAAATTCAGCCTCGGCGGCCCGTACGGCGTGCGCGCGTTCGCACTCGGCGCCGGCAGCGGCGACCAAGGGTGGCAGGCCACGGCCGAACTGCGCTATCTCGCCGCACCCGGCTGGCAACTGAGCGCGTTCGCCGACACGGGCCGCATCCAGCTCAGCAAGCAGCGCTGGTCGCGCGAGCGCAACACCGTGCAGCTGTCGTCGCTCGGTATCGGCGCGAGCTGGTTCGGCTCGCGTCATCAAGTCAGCGTCACCGCCGCGCTGCCGGTCGGTTACGCCGATCCGGTCGCGTCGGCCACGCGCTCACCGAGTGTCTGGCTGCAGGCCGCCCAGTATTTCTGAGCGGCATTCGACGAGCGGCCCGCCAGGCATGGCAGGGCCGCAAGTAGCGCGGGCGGCGTAGCTGCCCGCACCGTCGGAAGCGTGCAAGTCACGCATTTCCGTCTTCACCGCTTCGTTAGGTATACGTACCAATACGAAGCCATATCCCAGTACTTTTTCCAGAGGAAAAAACATGAACAAGACCTACGCACTGGTCTGGAACCAGACCCAGGGATGCTGGAGTGCGGTCGGGGAAACCGCGCGCCGCCGCGCCAAACCCGGCAGCGCCAGGCGCGTCGCCGCCGCCCTCTCCCTGCTCGGCATCGTCGCCCTGCCAGCCTTCGCGCTGCCCACCGGCGAGAACATCACGTCCGGCAAGGCCGACATCATCCGCGAGAACGACGGCAAGTCGATGTCGATCAACCAGCACACCGACAAGCTCATCACCAACTGGAACGACTTCAACATCGCCGGCAACGAGCGCGTGTCGTTCCATCAGCCCGGCACCACGTCGATTGCCCTGAACCGCGTGGTCGGCAACAACGGCAGCCAGATCCACGGCCGGCTCGACGCCAACGGCAAGGTCTTCCTCGTCAACCCGAACGGCGTGCTGTTCGGTGCCGGCGCGCAGATCAACGTCGGCGGCCTCGTCGCATCCACCCGGAACATCGCCGACGCCGACTTCCTCGCCGGCAACTACCGCTTCTCGGGCAACTCCACCGCATCGATCGTCAACGACGGCCACATCACCGCCGCCGACGGCGGCAGCGTCGCGCTGCTTGGCGCACGCGTGTCCAACAACGGCGTGATCCAGGCCAAGATGGGCCGCATTGCGCTCGGCGCGGGCAACACCTTCAAGGTCAACTTCGACGGCAACGACCTGCTCAGCCTCCAGGTCGAAGGCGGCGCGGTCGATGCGCAGGCCAACAACGGCGGCCTGCTCAAGGCCGACGGCGGCGAAGTGCTGATGACTGCACGCGCCGCTGGCAACCTGCTGAACGCCGTCGTCAACAACACCGGCACGATCGAAGCGAAGGGGCTCGCCAGCCACGCCGGCAAGATCACGCTCGATGGCGGCACCGTCCTCGTCGGCGGCAAACTCGACGCGAGCGCGGCCGACGCCGATGCGCCGGCCGGTGCCGTCGTCACGCGCGGCGAACAGGTTCGTGTCGCACGCGGCACCACGGTCGACACGCGTGCGGGCAACACCGCCGGCACCTGGACCATCGAAGCGGCCAATGCAGGCGTCGCAAACAACAAGACCGACAGCCTCTATCCGGCCGGCGCATCGATCGACGCCGACACGCTGTCGGACAACCTCGGCACCACCAACGTCGCACTGACGAACACGCAAGGCGATCTCACCGTCGGCGGCCCGGTCGCGTGGGACAGCGATCGCGCGCTCACGCTCACGTCGCAGAAGGGGAACGTCGATCTGCAGCAAACGGTGTCGTCCGCCGGCGCGAACGCGAGCCTGAACGTCAACGCCGCCGACAGGATCCGCATCAACGATGCGGTCAAGCTCACCGGCCGCAACGCGCACCTCGAACTCAATTCGAAGAACGGCCATACGCTGAACAACGGCGCTGCCGTGACGCTGTCCGGCGACAACGCGTCGTTCCGCTCGAACGGCGAGGACTACAAGGTTCTCCATACCATCGCCGACCTGCGTAACGTCGATGCGAACCGCGGTGGCCGCTACGTGATCGGCAACACGATCGACGGCGCGAACACGAGCCTGCGCAGCATCGGCGGCGACCAGGCGTTCTACGGCGTGTTCGACGGCCTCGGCAACACGGTGACACGCCTGCGGATTTCCAATCCGGGCCAGACGGCCGTCGGCCTGTTCTCGCACAACGCCGGCCGCATCGCCAACCTCAACCTGAGCGACATCGTGACGACCGCATCGGGTCTGCCGTATTGGCAAACTTCGGTCGGCACGCTCGCCGGCAGCAACTCGGGCACGATCTCGAACGTGACGGCCACGAATGTCGCGGTCTCGGCCACGGGGCCGGCGATCATCGGCGGTCTCGTCGGCTCGAACTATGGCGGCACGATCGAACACGCCAAGGTATCCGGCCGCATCGAAGGCGATCGCTACGCGTACGCGATCGGCGGCCTCGTGGGCGAGAACCTGACGCTGCTGAACAAGCCGCCGGTATCGGCAACGATTCGCGACAGCCATGCCGACGTCCGCATCGACGCCGCGCACGATGGCGCCACCGGCGGCCTGGTCGGTCACAACACGGGCATGATCGAGCGCTCGTCGAGTGCGGGCTCCATCAACGCGACGGCCGCCAACGCGAAGGTCGGCGGACTCGTCGGCATCAACGACGGCATCGTCAAGCAGTCGTCGTCGTCCGCGATCGTGACTGCGCGCAACAACGCCATCGCAGGCGGGCTCGTCGGCCTCAACCTGGCCACCATCTCGGAATCGCGCGCCGGCGGCAAGGTGAGCGTCGGCGAGCATAGCGTCGCGGGCGGCCTCGCGGGCGTGAACCTCGGCGACATCGACTCGTCCACGGCCGACGGCGACGTGTTCGCGGCCGCATCGAGCACGATCGGCGGCCTCGTCGGCACGAACAGCGGTCGGATCCGGAAGTCGCAGGCCAACGGCAACGTGACGGCGGGCAGCAAGGCGGTGGCCGGCGGCTTTGCCGGCTACAACGACGGCGACATCGACGCGTCGACTGCGACGGGCAACGTCGTCACCGGCGCCGACAGCCTCGCCGGCGGCTTCGTCGGCCGCAACGGCACGGCGGGCCGCATCCATGCGTCCGACGCGCAAGGCCATGTCCGGGCCATCGGCAAATCGACGCTCGGCGGCTTCGCGGGCTCGAACGACGGCTTCATCGAAACGTCCCTGGCCAGCGGCAACGTGGCCGGCGACCACAACGCCACGGTCGGCGGTTTTGTCGGCGTGAATGCCGGTCGCATCGAGGCATCCGACGCATCCGGCGACGTAGCGGCGGGCGACAACAGCACGGTCGGCGGCTTTGCCGGGACCAACGCCGGCACGCTGGATTCCTCCAACGCATCAGGCAATGTCGCCGCGCTGGACAACAGCTCGGCAGGCGGTCTCGTCGGGTACAACGCGGGCCGCATCCTCACGTCGAGCGCCAAGGGCAACGTGTCGGCCGGGTCTTCGAGCCGTGCAGGCGGCCTCGTCGGCCGCAACTTCGGGACGATCGCCGATTCCCGTGCTACTGGCTTGGTGAGGGCGGGCGACTTCTCGTCGGTCGGCGGCCTCGTCGGCAGCAGCGAGAGAGGCGACATCGTACGGTCGACGGCGTCGGGCGACGTCGAAGCCGGCATGCAGAGCAATGTCGGCGGCCTCGTCGGCATCCTGACCGGGAATATCGACCAGTCGCGCGCGACGGGCTCCGCCAGGGGCGGCGACGCCAGCTACGTCGGCGGCCTCGTCGGCAACAACGGCGGCACCATCACCGCGTCGTCGTCGTCGAACGGCACCGTATCCGGCGGCCGGTACGCGCGGCTCGGCGGCCTCGTCGGCGGCAATTTCGGCCGCGTCTACGGCTCGTCGAGCACCAGCCGCGTCGACGTAAAGGCTGGCTACGACCAGTTTTACGGCGCGCTGGTCGGCCTGGACTACGGCCTGGTGAAGCCCTGAGCGTGAACCCTGACGGTTCCGGCTGCGCCGCCTGAACGGCAGGCCGGATTCCGTCGCCTGTTACGAGTGGCCTGACCGCTCGTCGCCGGCGGCCGCGAGGCCGTCGGCAACCACCCGCCGGCCGATCGGCCTTCAAGGTCGGCCGGACTTCCAAAAGTCAACCAGGATGACCGAAGGATGAACAAGACCTCCGCAACAGCCTGGAATCAGGCCCAAGGATGCTGGAGTGCCGTCAGGGAGACCGCGCGCCGACGTACCAAACCCGGCAGCGCCAAGCGCATCGCCACCGCCCTCTCGCTGCTCGGCTTTACCGCGCTGCCCGCCTTCGCGCTGCCCACCAACGGGAACGTCACCGCCGGCAACGCCGACATCTTTCGTGAAGACGACAACAGGATCCGCGCGTCGACGTTGAGCAGTCGTCTGCATCTGGTATCTGTTATCCGGTCCAGCCTTATTCCACGGTCGGCTTGAACACCGGCAAGATCGGCGGGCAGTGGCGCAACGGCCCAGTCAGCTGGCGATAGCCTGTTGAACGCGTTGGGCTCGTTGGGCTCGTTGGGCTCTACATGACGGCACCCGCTCATTTCAAGAGCGGCTGCTGGAAAATCGATGACGGGCGGCATAATCAGAGCCGTCAGTCAGTATGCCAACCCCGTGGCGGCTTTAAAACGATATCGCCTTCGAGAACCTGTATTCGCGTTCCGTTCACTGTCGAATTCGGTTCGCACACCAGAGGCGCTGACGCGCTGCCATAAGTCCTGAGTCAGTCCGCGAAGGATATTTGCCGCCGAGGCCAATCGTCACTTGCGTGATCTTTTCGGCGCCGCCGAACTTGATTTCCTTGTCCCCCCCCGTTGGGCGACAGCGACACCATCGGGTTCGCCATTTCGTACCTGCCGCTCGTCAGCTTCAGCGATTGCGCAAGTGAGACGTTGACATCGGCGCTCGTCGACCAGATGCGAACCGGCAGCGACTTTTCGAACTTGCGTTGCGTGTAGTCGGTCGCCTGCAGTTCTTCCGTGCCGTACCACGTCGAGCCGTCCGGCTCCGACACGAAGATGCCGTCGTTGATCTGCGCGGTCAGCGTGATCTTCTTCGACACCGGGTCGGCCTGCGCCGTGTGTGCCATGCCGGACAGTGCCGCGGTGACGCCCCTTGCCAGAACGAGTTTGCTGAGTTTCCTCGATGGATCTCCATTTAAAAGATTGACGCCACGGCCGTGGCACGACCGGCCGTCGAACGATCGAATCCGGCGTTGCGCCGCGCGACCACGCGATCGCGCCCGTCTCCGTGCGACGCGTTTGTTTTCTTTTAATGAACGCGCCGCTGCCCGAATTGGCTTCGGGTCATTTCCCTCCTCGCACGGACCGACATCATGTCGACCTGTCCGGCAGGAGACGCATCAATCCTTGACGAACGCCGCGCCTCCTCGATGGCCGATCCGCTCCAGCGCGTGTTCGATCGTGCCCCGGAACGCGACCCAGTGCGATTCAAACGCCGCGGCACCACCCGAGTTCACAGTCGCTTCCATCTGAGCGCACGCGTCTCGCGCGACACTGTCGCCGGCCAGTGCGAAACCGCCGCGCATCGAGTGCAGTTCTATCGCAAGCGCGTTCGTGTTGCCGCTCGACAGTGTCGCCTCGATCGCACCCAGCGAGCGCAGTGTGGCTTCGCGCAACGCGTGGCGAATTTCATCGGTTACGACCGGCGCCGGCTCACACGCTCCGGATTGAGCATGCTCCGCCCGCGCGCCGCGTTGTCCCCCATGCCGCTGCAATGCCGCGTCAAGCACATCGATCGACAACGGCTTGAGCACGACTTCCGCCACCCCGACCTGCGCGCAGCGGCGACGATCTTCATCGGTCGCATGCGCGGTCATCGCGATCACCGGTACCGTTGCGCCCTGCTCGCGCAGGAAATTCGCCAGCGCGAAACCGTCGAGCTGCGGCATGCTGAGATCGGTCAGCACGACGTCGAACGGATGCACGAAGTACGCGCGCATCGCTTCGACGCCGTTCTCGACGATCGTCGCGTCATGACCGAGCGCGTCGAGCTGATCCCGCAGCAGCACACGGCTGGCCGGGTGATCCTCGGCCACCAGCACGCGCAGCGGCTCCGCGTCATCGTGCCGATCCGGCGTTTGCGCGGCATACGCCGCATCCGTGTCGGGTTCAGTGCCCCGCCAGCCGGCCGGCGCGTCGGGCAGCGGCAGTCTTGCCACGAACGTCGAACCCGCGCCCACCCGGCTCTCGACCGCAAGCTCCCCCTGCATCAGCCGCGCAATGCGGCGACACAGCGGCAAGCCGAGCCCGGTGCCGCCGAACCGACGATAGATCGATGCATCGGCCTGCATATAGACGTCGAACAACGTCGGCAATGCGTCCTCGGGAATGCCGACACCCGTATCGCGCACTGCGATTTCGACGCCGCCCGCACCGGTGCCACCGCCCGCGAGCCGCGCGTCGATCGCAATGCCGCCACGCTCCGTGAACTTGATCGCATTGCCCACGAGGTTCGACACGAGCTGGCGCAACCGCGTCGGATCGCCCAGGTAGCCGTCGGCCAGTTCGGGCGCGATACGGCATTCGAGCGCCAGCCCCTTCGCTTCGGCGAGCGGCCGGAAGATCGCCGCGACCTCCTTCAGCACGCGCCGCAGGTCGAACGGCATGTGCTCCAGCGCCATCTGGTTCGATTCCGCCTTCGACAGGTCGAGCACGTCGTTGATCACGCGCAGCAGCGCGTCCGACGACGACACGATCGTCTTCAGGCGCTGCCGCTCGACCGCAGGCAGGTCGGCGCGCTCCATCAGCTCCAGGTTGCCGACGATCGCGTTGAGCGGCGTGCGGATCTCGTGGCTCATTGTCGCGAGGAACGTCGATTTCGCCTTGTTGGCGTAGTCTGCGGCCACACGCGCTTCGCGCAGCTTGTCTTCGGTCAGCTTGCGTGCGGTGACGTCGGTCAGCGTGCAGAGCAGAACGTCGACGCCGCGGAATTTGGTGCGGACGACGTGCGCCGCGAGATACGTCGTGTCGTGACCGGCGCGCTCGACCGCCAGTTCCTGCTGCATGACGAAGCGCCGCTCGCCCGTGCCTGTCTGCTGTCGCTCGCGGCAGGCCTGCCAGATACGCTTGCCGAGCGGGAGCCCCGATGCGCCGTCGTCGTACGCGAGCGCGGCGTCGTTGCGCACCATTGTTTCTCCATCGGCCGCCGATAGCAGCAGCAGGCCGGCCGGTGCGGTGCGAATCAACGTCCGGTTGAACGCCTCGCTTTCGATCAGACGGATCGCGCGCCGGTGTGCCGGGCGCAGCGCACGACGATCGAACGTCACGATCGTGATCCACAGCGTCACGACGGCAAGCAACGCGGCCCCGAGCGTCACGCTCACGCCGACAGCAGTCGCCCTCGCCACGCTTCGCCACGAGAAGGTGGTTGCTATGGTCAGGCTGGTATCGGGCAGGCTGTCCATGATCGCAAACCGCATGCCTATCCGGCGTACGACGACATGCTTACCGGACTGCGCACCTGCATCGGCCATCGCTCGCTCGATCAGTGCTGGATCGCGCAGCCGCCCGAACACGACACGGCCACGCTCATCCAGGACTGCGACGTCCTCGTCGTCGGACTGCGGCGACATGATGTCGTCGAGACGGAACCGGCCGTTGAAGACGAGCCATCCGAACGGGCGACCGTCCGCGTCGTCGAGCCGCCGTGCGAACCGTACGACGGTGCGCCCGACGATCGGGTCGTAGCGACGATCGAGCATGAATGTCGCGCCTTGCATGTCCGGCTTCTGCTTCGTTGCGCCGGTGGGCATCAGGCTGTCAATCAACGCCCGCAGGTCGGTGTCGGGTGGCAGTGCCCGCGCGCGCGCGACGACCCCCGCCCCCAACACACCAAGAAACGGTCCATCGAGCCCGATCAGGTAGCCCCCGATCGGCTCGGCGTCCGGCGGATTCAACGGGTAGCGCGCGCCCCGGTCGATTTGCCCAAGTACCGCACCCAGATATCGGCCATAGGATTCGGCCGGTCGGGTCGTCGCCACCTCGGCCATCGCGAAAAACGGCGTCCCGCCGCCGGCGTTGCCGGCGGCCAACCGGCCGTGTTCCGCCGAGAATGCCCTGAGCGCATCCAGCGGAGGCTGTGCGCCCTTGCGCCACAGCAGTTCCGTGCGGGTCCCGAGCATCATCAGCATGCGGTCCGCAGTTTGCAGGCTTGCGTAGAACTGCGTTTCGCGCTGAAGAAACGTCGAGCGTGCCCGTGCCAGACTGTCCTGGATGTCGAGCCGGATAACCAGCGCCGCGCAGACGGCAATGAACGCAGTGACCGCACAACCGCCGCCGTACAGCAGCATCTGCTGCTGCCGCCGGACGCGCCCGGGATCGAACGGCTTGCGGCCCACCGCGGCCGCATGCGCGAGAAGTCGTTTCAGTTTTGCGGGCATGGATCGTTTTCGTTAGCGCGGAACGAGGAAGGCACACCCCTGCGCGTCGGGCACTTCGCACGCCGCTTGCCCCGACGTGCATGCCGAGCGGACGAATCGCACGCAGTCGCGCGATGCGATCGTCGATGCATTCGGCGCGGTCACGTTCAGCGCCGGCTATTCGCTTGTGGCCGGCGCATCGGGCGCCGCCGAGTCGACCAGGTTGCCGTCGCTCGCATAGCGGATCAGGTCGGCGTCGCGCACAATGCCGAGCTTCTTCATCGCGCTGGTTTTCTGCGAACTGATCGTCTGCTTGCTGCGATGAAGCTGCGTGGCGATCTCGCCGACCGTATAACCGGCACCGAACAGGCGCACCACTTCGATTTCGCGCGTCGTCAGCGGGCGGGCCGTATCGGACGTGCCCGTCGACTCCAGCAACTGCTTGATATGCGGCGACAGGTAGTTGGCGCCGACATACGCCGCGTGGACCGCGCCGACCAGATGCGAAATCGCATCCGACTTGCTCAGGATGCAGCCGACACCCTGCTTGCGAATCGCATGCAGCACGCTCGGGTTGTCGATCATCGTGATCGTCACGAGCTTCAGCGCCGGATAGCGGCGCTGCAGAAACGACAGCAGCACGAGCCCGTCGCCGAATTTGCCGCCGGGCATCACGTAGTCGACCACCAGCACGTCGCTCGGCTTCTCGTCGAGCGCTGCCACGAGATCGGTCGAATTGGACACGGAGTCGACGAGCCGGATCGTGCTGCTATCGGCGAGCGCCTGCGACATCCCGATCGCGGATGACGGGTGGTCGTCGGCCACCATCACGCGCACAAAGAATTCATCCATCGTCCCATTTCTCCCCGAGGCTTTTGATCGCGCATCCGCCAACAGCCGCAGGATGCGGGCCATCCAGTCGACAGGCCGTCGATTCGACCCGTCGCATTCGACACATCGAAGAATGCAAGCGCGACTCGATTTTAAGATAAAACGAGTGCAAAACCGTAAGCATTGGCCGACAGGTCGAAGCAGGCTGCATGTCGCGTCGCCCCGTGGCATGCCCAGCATGGGCGCGCCGGCCGAACATGAGCGGGTGTTACCGATCGGCATGCACTTCCGGGCCGGCAGCACGCATGGTGATCGGGACACACGCCGACACATAGGTCGGCTTCCCGGACCTGAACGCCGCATCGCGCGTCGCCCCGCCCCATCCCCTGCCACCGCAACCACTCGCGCAGCAGCGAGCCTGCCGCGCATCGACCGCTTGCCCGCATCCGGATCGTCGTTATGGTCTGTGGGCACCTTCGCCCGATTCGCCCCGTTCCTCGACTGCCTGCTTCCATTCGCTGATCGCGCGCCGCTTCTGCACGGGCGACATGATCAGGAATTCGTTCATCCTGCCGAGAAAGTCTCTTCTGGATTTCTCGGGAAGCGTGGCGAAATCGAGCAACATTACGAAGACTTTCACCATGTAGCGCACGGTCTTCCCCTTTTCTCACCTGATTGATCTGCGCCACCGTTGCCGATGCGTCGCGCTGCCTTCCATTCTTCGGACCTCGTCGTCACCGCCCACGGCCATCGACACGCGTTCATGTCATGCCACCGTGTGCGAAGCGCGCGACGTCCGGTTCTTGTATTCCCGCTCCATGCCCCGGCGCACCACGCCGCCGAGCGATGCCGGCCAATGCGCCGCGCAGATGCGCGAGGGTCACCGGTTTGGTCAACACGCAGCCGACTCCTGCGTCGGCATACCGCTGCCTGTCGACAGGCGCGACATGCGACGCCACGACCATCACGTCGCAGCCCGTGCCGAGATCGCGCACGGCATTCGCCAGCGTGCAGACCGACATGTCCGGCAGACTGGCATCCGCCAGCAGCACGTGCCACGCGCCGGTGGCCAGCAGGTCGAGCGCCGCTTCGGCCGTACCCGCCGTCTGCACCTCGCAGCCCAGCACGTGGAGTTGCTCCCGCAAGAGCGTGCTGCCGACGGAATCGATGCCGGCGAGCGCCACACGCACCGCGCGCGGACGAACGGCTTCCACATGCGTGCTCGCCGACCGTTGCGCGGCAACGCCGCCGGTGTCGGCCATCGCCTGCGCAAGTGCGGCCTTGAAGCCACCCAATGCATAACTCGACACGCGTATCGTCCTGCCTGCCCGATACGCTTGCGGCGGGCCGTCCGGCGTGGCGAACACGACAAGGCTGTCGCCGCCCAGGCTGTCGAGCTCCGCGCGCGACCAGGCATCCGATTCGCCGAACAGGACGATCGCGACGGCCCGCGCACGACGGTCGGCCGGAATCCGCGCCGGGCGCTCGTATGCGTCGACGTCGAAGCCCCATGTACGCAGATGCGGCAACGCGAAGCGCTGCCATTCCGTACGCGCAACGACGATCAGCGGCGTGCGCGCGCGGCGCGCCGGATGCGTATCGAGCGGCACGACCGCCATCCCGAGCGGCACCGTCAACGTGAAGCGGCTGCCGGCGCCCGGCACGCTCGCCACGTCGATCCGTCCGCCCATCGCGGCCGCGAGACGATCGCACAGCGCGAGCCCGAGCCCGGTGCCGCCGTAGCGGCGTGTGATCGACGCGTCGACCTGCGAGAACGCCTTGAACAGCTTGTGCCGATCGGCGCCCGCAATGCCGATGCCGGTGTCCTCGACGGCGATCGACAGCGCGGCGTCGCCGCATCCGTCCAACGCAACCGACACGCGCACGAGCACATGCCCGCTGGCGGTGAACTTGATCGCGTTGCTCAACAGATTGCCGAGCACCTGCCCGAGCCGGGTCGGATCGCCGCGCATCCGCTGCGCGTCGCTCGCATCGATATCGGCGAACAGCGGCAACCCTTTCGCTTTTGCGACGGGCGCGAACGCCGCCAGTTCACGCTCGATCACCGTGATCACGTCGAACTCGATCGACTCGACCGACATCGCACCGGCCTCGATCTTCGAGAAATCGAGGATGTCGCTGACGATCGCGAGCAGGCCCTCGGCCGATGCACGCAGCGTCTGCACGCGGCTCTGCTGTGACGCATCGAGCGCCGTGCGCCCGAGCAGTTCGAGGTTGCCGAGGATCACGTTGAGCGGCGTACGGATCTCATGGCTCGTCGCGGCAAGAAACGACGACTTGGCCGCATTCGCCGAATCGGCCGCGCGCACGGCCTCCTCGAGCTGATGCACGAGCCGGCGCTGCGCGGTCGTGTCGGCAAAAGTCGCGATCAGCACGTCCTCGCCCTGATAACGCGCGCTGTGCGCGATGATCTCCAGATGCAGCGGCGCGGCGCCGTGTGCATCGAGCACGAGTTCGGTCATCATCGTCCGACCCGCGCCGCCGTGCGCGATGAACGCGTCGTATTGCTCGAGCACCTGCGCGCTCAGCGCATGGTGATCGCCGCCGTGCGGCACGAGCATCTGCGCCAGCACGTCGCTCGCGAGCATCACGCGACGATCGGACAGCGACACGAGACCGATGCCGACCGGTGCCATCGCGATCACGCTGCGACACAGCGCCTCGCTCTCGAACACGCGGGCCGAACGCGCGTAGACCGGCACGAGCACGCGCCGGTGGAATCGCACGAGCAGCAGCCACATCACGACGATCGCAACGAGCGTCGACGCCGCGAGCGCGCCTGCCTGCACGCCGATGCCGGCCGCCACGTCGGCCCACGACAGCACATAGGCGATCGTCCAGCCGGTCGCCGCAAGGCGGGAGCGGAACACGATCGCGCCGTCGCGAAAGAGCGGCTCGCCGGCTGCCTGGCCGCGCTGCGCGACATCGAGGTTCAGCAAGCGCTCGGTCAGCGCATTGGTCCGCTCGACGCCGGGATCGATCGCGATCAGCCGGTTGTCCGCCGACACGACGAAGAACACGCCGGCCGGGTTGCGTTCGGGCAGCCACGACAACAGGTATTCCGGGGCGTATTCGGTGACGAGTACCGCGAACGGCAGGCCGCCGGCGCGCGCTTCGGCGGCGATCCGGATGCGCGCCTGCCCCGTCACGGGATTGATGTAGGGCGACAGCCAGCGAACGTGCGGCCGACCGTCTGTCGGTGCCGGGCCGTCGAAATTGACGTGCAGGGCCGCGAGGACACGCGCGCGCGCCTCGGCCGTCGCGAGTGCGGGATTGTCGCGCGCCAGATGCGGTACGAAGCCGAACACCCCCGTGCGCGTACTGTAGTGGTAGCCCTCGAGCGTGCGCCCGCGATTGAGCGAACTCGCCGCGCCGATGCGCGACAGCAGGAACGACAGCGCGAGATAGCGCGCCACCTCGTCGCGCTGCGCGGTTTGCCCCGGCACGCCGACCACGAGCGACGGATACGGCTTGATCGCGAACTGCTGGCCGTTGGCGAAAAACGCGTTCACGACGTCGGGAGGCGCCGCGCCGAGTTCATGCCAGACCAACTGTGTATTCGCGACGCCGTTGCGGAACGACGTCTCGGCCACCTGCACCTCGTCGACGGCTTCCTCGACGCCGTTCAGGAAATTACGCCGCTCGGCATCCAGATAGCCGTAGACGATCGACGTGATCCCGAGCCCGCAGGCGATCAGGATCAGGATCGTGACGACGATGCCGCCCCCGAACATCGAAATGCTCTGGTAGCGGCGAATGGACTGAAGCGTGCTGTATGGCATGACTCGACGTGACGGCGCCCGGGATGCGGACATGCGGCAAATTCCCCGCCGGGCTGGGCGTCACGATGGATACATTCGGGATAGCGATATCCCGATCATGCCAAACGACACGGTGAAAATCAGTCGTGCATTATCCTTTTAGTACACGTCCGATTTGTTTTTATGCTTGTTTTGAACTCGAACGAATCTTCGCGGCGAAATCGCACACGACGTGCTGTCCGAAGTCACGAGATCGCTCAGGTAAGCGGCGCCCTGCGCGCCGTAATCGTTCGCCTGCTGCACGAAGCTCGCGCCGGTCAACGGGTACGTGAAGATTGGCGACTGCGTCTGGTCCTTCACGTAGATCCACGACAGCGTGCTGCCGAACACTCGCCCGCCCTTCGCGCGATAGCCCTTCGCGCCTTCGCTGTTGGCCTGCGCGATGAAGTCGCTGACGTTCGGTTCGTCGCGGCCCCGGTCACACCCGCGTTCCGGCCGGCTTCGTCACCATTCCGCCGCAGCCGGCGACGGACGCGCAAAGCGCTGCAACCAGCGCAGCTTGAGTGAGACGTTGGGAAAGAATGGCCTTCGTGTCGTTATCGATCGATAGCGTCGTTGTTCGGCTTATGGTTCGTGCGAACTTCGATAAGCCATCCGGCTGGCGCGCGATGGTGGTCTCCCCGCGGCTGCCCCCGTTGCTTCAGGCCCGGTCGGTAGTACCAGTACGTCTGCTGCCAGACGCCGTAGTACGGATAACCCGAAACCAGTAGCCGTGTGCGCACCCGGCTCGCGCACGGCGAGGCGAATACAATTCGCCAACGCCGACGCGCAGTCCAAGGCTCTCTCAGGCTCTCTCTTCGAATCGTTCTGTCACGTGCTGCTGCCGCTTTTCGCTGGGCCGACCGCGGTCGACACCGGCCTCCAGACCTGACGCGACAAACAATAGTGACGTGGTGAGCAATAATAATGGAGAAATATGGCATGTCAAGGTGATTCGTGATTTCAAAGTTTGCGTATCACGTCACTTTTGAATATGCTCTTCGTCGCGAAAACCCAGGAGACCCCTTCGAGATGTCCACCAGCGAGCAGGCCAACGCCGATCTCATTACCGCCACCAAGGTGCACGATCTGCTGACGCGCAACGGCATTCCGCCGCGCAGCCACAACACGACGATCGCGAACGTGCTGGGCCTCAGTTTCTCGGTCGTCACGCGCAAGATGAAAGGGCTGATTCCGTGGAACCTGTCGCAGTTGCAGGACATCGCGACGCACTTCGGCGTGCCGCCCGCGATCCTGCTCGACGACAAGGGCACGCAGCCGGCCGCCGCCGAGATGATCGACGCGACGCTCGTGATCGAGTCGCGCCGCTTTCGCTGCCGCGCGGCGATCTCGGCGAAGGCCAGCAGCCAGATCGAAACGGATTTCGTCGCGCTGCAGTGGCAGGGCGAATGGATCGTCACCGAACGCCAGCACGCGCGCGAAGGCCGCACCTATCCGGTCGATGTCATCGAACTGCGCTCGAGCCAGCCGACCGTCTATGCGGCTCGGATCGCCGTGGTCGACGATTCGCAGGACGTCGCCGAAACGGTGTGCGAGTACTTCATCGAAAAAGGCGTGAACGCGGTCCCTTACTATGACGGCGCGTCGTTCCGCAAGGCGCTGGAAGTCGAGGATTTCGACGGCTACATCCTCGACTGGATGCTTGGCGACCAGACGGCCGCCGAGCTCGTGCGCGGCATCCGGTCAAGCGAGAACGGCGGTGCGCCGATCTTCCTGCTGACCGGCAAGATCTCCACCGGCGAAGCGAGCGAGGACGAGATCGCGCACATCGTGTCGCACTACAACGCGCGCTGCGAGGAAAAACCGGTGCGCCTGCCGATCCTGTTCGCCGAAGTCGCGCGCGAACTGAAGATCGCGCTGCCGGCCGGCCCGGCCGCCGCCGCCGCCGCGAGCTGAGACCACAACAAAGACCGACCATCACACGAACACGAACACGAACGAGGAAACACATGCGAATTTCGACGATCTGGATCAAGAGCCTGGTCACGGCCGGCCTGCTCGGCATGGCTGCCGCGTGCTGCGCCGCGTCGTTTACGTTCACCGTCGACGGCAAGATCGGCCGCAGCAACCAGCCCGGCAAGACGACCTTCGTCTTTTCCGAGCAGGCGCTGATGGCGCTGCCGCAGCACACGATCGTCACGTCGACGAGCTGGACGCCGAAGGCGACCTTCACCGGCCCGCGCCTGTCCGACGTGCTGAAGACCGTCGACGCGCAAGGCACGCAAATCGAGTTCCGCTGCATCGACGAGTACACGTTCACGATCCCCGTGTCGGATGCCGACAAGTACGGCGTGATCCTCGCGCGCACGATGAACGGCAAGGTGCTCGGCAACGACAACTACGGGCCGCTGTGGATCATGTATCCGCGCGACCAGTATCCCGACGAGCTGAAGACGCCGCTCGGCGAAGCCAAGTTCGCGTGGCAGATCATCGGCCTGACCGTGAAGTAAGCGCGCGACATGAAGCGCGGGCGGTGGAAGAACAGAAAAGTCATCCTGGTCCTGGGATCGCTGTGGATCCTGGGATTCGCCGCGTGGGCATTCCTGCTGTGGGACCTGCTCGCGACGTCGGTCAACGAGGGCGTGCTCGAAGGGCCGCGTGAAGGCGTGTTCTGGACCGCCGCGCAATACCGCAACGTCTACACGCGCTTCGACCGCCAGCTGATCCTCTACGCGACGCACGTGGACGACGACTACGACCACGTGCAGATGCAGCTCGACAGCCTGTCGGTGTCGTTCGGGTTCCTGCAGCGGCCGTCGGAGGTATCCGAATACTGGCTGCGCATCCCGCGCGCGCGCAAGGAGATCGCGGTGCTCGGCGAATTCATGGCGCGCCTGAAGCAGGACGTGCCGCGCTTGCACCATGCACCGAACGATGCGCCGCGCGTGATCGACGAGGTCAATGCGTACTGGCCGAAGGTCAACGGCCTCGCGAACTACTTCCGCGCGATCGAGATGGCGCAGCGCGACTTCACGTTCCATCAGCTGAAGGAAAAGCAGCGGGCGATCCTGTCGCTCGGCATCATCCTCGGCGTGATCCTCGGCGCGCTGTTCCTGCTGCTGTTCTATACGATGCGTACGCGCGACGACCTGCTCGAGCGCCAGGACGCGGCGCTGGATGCGGAGCGCAAGGCATCCGATCGCGCGTTCGAGATGATCGAGGCGAAGAACGCGTTCCTCGGGATGGTCAGTCATGAGCTGCGTACGCCCTTGCAGGCGATCTGCGGGTCGATCGAGATCCTGCTCGCGCGGCCGCAGTCCGACGCGAACCTGAAGACGATCCGGCGGCTGCAAAATTCCGCGTCGTCGCTTGAAGCGCTGGTCAAGGACCTGACCGACTACATCAAGCTGCGCTCGACCAAGCGCCTCGCCGAAACCGAGACGGTCGGCATGGCATCGCTGCTCGCCGAGGTGATCGATCCGCTGCGCGAGAGGATCGCGGCCAAGCGGATTGCAGTTTCGCAGCAGGTCGAGCCGCATGATCTCGCGATCCGCTCCGATCGCAAGCTGTTGCGGCAGGTGCTGTCGAACCTGATCGAGAATTCGGTGAAATACACCGTCGACGGATCGATCGACGTATCGATCCTGCTCGTCGACGCGCCGGCCGGCCGGCAGCTGAGACTCGCCGTGCGGGACACCGGCGCAGGTATCGCGAAGCAGCATCTGTCGAAGATCTTCGAGCCGTTCTATCGCGCGAACGACGCGGTCGGCCTGCATGTGGACGGGATCGGGATGGGGCTCGCCGTCGTGCGCGAGATCGTGACGACGCTGCGCGGCCATGTGGACGTGCGCAGCACCGTTGGCGAAGGCAGCGAGTTCGTCGTGACGCTGCCGGCCGAAGTGCCGGATGCCGGCGAAACGGCCGGCGACGCGCCCGCATGGCCGGCTGCCGCCGCGCATCGCAACCGCCGCGCGCTCGTGGTCGACGACAACGACAACGCGCGCGAAACGCTCGGCGCAATGTTGTCGGCGCTCGGCCTCGACACCGATCTGTGCGGCACCGGACAAGAAGGCGTCGCCCGTTTCGGCGAAGCGCATTACGACCTCGTCGTGCTCGACCTCGAGCTGCCGGACCTGAGCGGCTTCGAAGTCGCTCATCGCATCCGGATCGCCGCGCAACCGGACAACGACGGACGGCTTCCGTCGATTCTCGGCGTCAGCGCGTACGAATCGGCCGCGCTGCGCGAGAACCAGCGGGTGTTCGACGAATTCCTGCCGAAGCCCGTTCATCTGCGCGAACTCGGCGCGCTCGTCGAGAAGCTGCTCGGCTGAACGCGGCCGAAATGCGGCGCGGGCCCGCCTGCTCGCCCGTTCGCGTTGCCGCTTCTACTCGCCAATCAAATGCAGCACGATGTCGCGCCGATGCGCCGCGCGACGGTGCTCGAACAGATAGATGCCCTGCCAGGTGCCGAGCACCATGCGCCCATGCTCGACCGGGATCGACAACTGCACCTGCGTCAGCGCCGTGCGCAGATGCGCGGGCATGTCGTCGGGCCCTTCGGTGTCGTGCTCGTAGCGCGTGTCGTCCTCGGGTGCGAGCGTCGCGAAGTAGCGCTCGAGATCGCGCTGCACCGACGGATCCGCGTTCTCCTGGATCAGCAGCGACGCGGACGTATGGCGGCAGAACACGGTCAGCAGCCCGGTGCGGATCGCCTGCTGGTCGACGAATGCGCGCACCTGCGGCGTGAACTCGACGAGGCCGCTCCCGCGCGTGTCGACGCCGATGTGCGTGATGGCCTGTTGCATGATGACGCCCTCAGGCAAGTGCGGCGAAGCCGTCGGCTTCGATCTGCTTCGCGTCGGCGGGGCGCACGACGCGCGCGACTTCGACCCCGTCGCGCAGGAATACCAGCGTCGGCCACAGCTTCACGCCGAACGACCGGCCGAGCGGCCGGCCCGGACCATCCTCGATCTTCAGGTGCCGCACGGCCGGATGCGCGGAAAACGACGCGACGATCGCAGGCTGCGCACCTGCGCAGATCCCGCACCAGTTCGCGCCGAATTCGATGACGGTGGCACCGGCCAGTGCGTCGACTTCCGCGCGCGTCGGCGCATTGGCGGTGTAGCGTTGTTCAGTGTCCATCGGGGCCCTCGTGTGCAATGGCGGAACGTGGCCGCCGCGTGCCGGCGTGGGCGGCAGGTGCGGCCGGTGATTTCCCACTGTAGCGGAAAAGCGCGCGCGATGCCGATGGTGGTGCGCGGCTACATTCGCGTATTCGAAGTGCGCATCCAGCGCGTGCACGGGCACCCGGACCTGCTGATGGATGGCCATCCGGACCACGTCGATCCGGACAAGTGGTCGCCACCGATCATGAGTTTTCAGAAGTTCTACGGCCTCGCACCGCATCAGCCGCATGCGTCGCGGCTCGCCGACATTCCCGAGCGCGCATATCGCAGCCCCGACATCGAGCGCTCGCGCGAAGCGGGCATGACGATGGATACGGCGCGGCGATAACGCAGGGCGGCCCGCGTCACGCAAACGCCTCGCGTACGCGGTGCCGCTGCTCGCGTCCTGCTCACGTCCGGCTCTCGTGCACCGGCTGGTGCGCCGGTGGGTGCGCCGGTGGGTACGCGGCGGCTGGCCGCGGCGACGATCGGATAAGATACGGGCCGATTGACCCATGATCGAACCGACGGAGTATTTCAGTGATTCAACCGACCCAAGTATTCAAGGACAACCTCGCGCAATTGCCGGCCATCGACGGCATCGCGCGCATCGATCTCGTCGGCGCGAACGGCGACGTGGTCGCCAGCATCGAGAACCAGCCGGGCAAGCAAGGCTCGCTCGCGGTGTACAACTACCTGAAGCAGGCATTCGGCACGCTGGATGCGAAGGCCGCCGAACACGGCCTCGCGGTATTCGCGGAACATACCGCCGACGCACGCAACCGCCCGGGCGCACACCCGAACGTCGATCGTCTGCTGGCGATCGTCGACGGTGGCGACGCACTGCGGATCGACGTGATCGCGCAAGGCTGAGTCCACATGCGGCGCATCGCTGCCCGGCCGTTTGCCCGCCGCGTCGCATCGCTCGCGGCACTCACGTGCATCATGCTCGGCGGCGCGGCGTCGGCCGATACGCTGCGTACGGCTTCCGATATCGCGGGTGCGTCGCTGGTTCCGCTCGGCGCGCTGCCGCACTCGCCGGAGAACGGCGCGCTCGACACGTTTTGCGCGCAATATCGTGCGAAAACTGCAACCGCGGCCGGCCGCGACGTCGCGAAGCTCGGCTGGATCGTGACGTCCGAAGCACCGCTCGGCCGCTACACGGTCGTCACGTTCGCGAGCGGGTTCAAGTCGGGGACCAGCGCGATCTGCTTCGCGCGCAACGCAAACATCGGCGTCTTCGACGGCACGACGCTCGTCGCGCTCGGCTATACGGCGCGCGCGTCCGGCTGGCAGCTCGGCTCGGTCGAGCCGCTGGAAAGCGGCGCGCTGCTGGTCTGGGGCGGTGATGGTCCGTCGGCGCCCGTCGGCGAGTTGCGCGAAGAGAATGGCGGCTTGCGGCTGACCGCGGTTGCCGCCGAACGCACGTACTGTCACGGCCGCGCGATCGTGCCCAACGTGTACGGCAAACCGCTCGACAAGGCGCGCAAGATCCTGATCTCGCATGGCTGGCAGCCGCTGCGCCCGCACGAGAAACCGGACGCGATGGACGGCGCGGCGACGCTCGCGAAGCACGGGATCATCGAAGCCGAAGCGTGCTCGGGCACCGGCATGGGGTATTGCGCGCTGCGATATCGGAATGCGGCCGGCGTGCTCGGCGTGACGACGGTCGGCGGCGAGCCGGACACGCCGGCCGCGAATACCGTGATCGATTATCAGGTGGCTTGCAGGCAGCAGTAACCGACGCGAGGCAGCAAGAAACTCGTGATCTCGTTCGCTTGATTCGTCGTACCCTCAGTCGTTCATCGTTTGAACCACCGGCAGTCGCCACTGTTGTTCAAAATCCTGAACATGCCGCGCCGGCGATCGTAGGCGCCGCCGATTTCCGCATCTTCCGAACCTCGCGGCTCCCGCTCCCCCGGTATCGCGGCCACGCGTCTCTCCCACCACCCGCCACGCGTCGCTCTCGAACCTGGTCGCCCACGTCACCGTACGGCGTGTCCCATCCGGCAACCTCGCTCGATCAACGGTAGTACCCCGAATCTTCCCGGTGCATGGCCGCACCGCCACTGCGCCCGAGCGCACGCTGACAGTGCCGCTCCCCCCGCGTCGCATCAAACGCCGTGGATCCCCCTCTCCCGCTACCGACAAGGCTGAGCGCCCCATCCATCGACATCTGCCGCGGCTGGCATGCATATTGCCAACGAGGACCTGACGCCGCATGCCGGCGTCTTGCGATGTTCGGACCGATCCAGCCGGTGTCCGACCGGCAATCCGCAGAGGTCATCACCATGACGCGTTTGCGCACCTCCTTGCAGAGCGGCAACTGGCGCTCGCTGCTCGCGTGCTTCCTGTATTTCGACACCGGCTTCACCGTCTGGGTGCTGTACGGCCCGCTCGCGCCGTTCATCGGCAAGGACATCGCGATGTCCGCCGCGCAGCAAGGCTTTCTCGTCGCGGTACCGGTGCTCGCCGCGGCGATCCTGCGCGTGACGCTCGGCAACCTGTACCAATCCACGAATGGACGCACGATCGCGCTGATGGGCGTCGTGTTGTCCGCACTGCCGGCAATCGTCCTGCCGTGCGTGCCCGGCACGCCGTCGTACGCGCTGCTGCTCGTGCTCGGCGTATTCCTCGGGATGGGCGGCGCAAGTTTCGCGGTTGCGCTGCCAATGGCGGGCAGCAGCTATCCGCCGAAAGTGCAGGGCCTCGTGCTCGGCCTTGCCGCGGCTGGCAACATCGGCGCGGTACTCGACGGCTTCATGTTTCCGCATATCGCGGCCGCCGTCGGCTGGAAGCTGTCGACCGCCGCCGCGCTGCCGCTGCTCGCGATTGCCGGCTTCGCGATCGCCGCGTGGGCCGACGACCGCGGCGAAAAATCCGGCAGCGTGCCGCGTGCGCTCGGTGCGTTCGCGATCACGCTCGCCGGCCTCGTCGCGCTGGTCCTGGCCGTGCACGGCGGGCTGTTCGGTGCCGGCAAGACGGGCGTGCTGCTGCTGCCGGTGATGGGCGCGCTGCTCGCGATCGCGATCCTGCCCGCGCGCTACCGCGCGGTGCTCGCCGAGCGCGATACGTGGGTCATCATGCTGATCTACAGCATCACGTTCGGCGGCTTCGTCGGCATGTCGTCATACGTGACGCTGCTGCTGACGTCGCTGTATCAGATGCCTAAAATCGACGCCGGCCTGTTCATGTCGCTGCTCGCGTTCCTCGGCGCGATCGTGCGGCCGCTCGGCGGCTTCATCGCGGACCGCGTCACGGGCGTGCGCACACTGATCGTGCTGCTCGCGGCAATCGCCGCCGCCGATTTCGCGTTCGCCGCGTGGATGCCGCCGCTCGCGGGCGGCATCGCATTGCTGATCTGCCTGTACGTCGCCTTCGGGCTCGGCAACGGCGCGACCTTCCAGCTCGTGCCGCACCGCTGGCAGGGCAAGACGGGCCTGCTGTCCGGCATCGTCGGCGCCGCGGGCGGAATCGGCGGCTTCTATCTGCCCGTCGTGATGGGCATCGCGAAGGAAAGCACCGGCAGCTACCAGCTCGGCTTCATGACGTTCGGCGCCCTCGCCACCGGTGCATGCGGCGCACTCGTGCTGCTGCGTGCGCAATGGCTCGAATGGGCCATGCCCGCCGACGCACGCGCGGCCGCCCTGCCGGCGATCCCGGCGAGCGGCATCACGCATGTTGCCGAGTGAGCACCCCAGCGGGCCGCCACATCGGCCCGCTTGACCGGCGCGGCCCATGCCGCCGGCGACATGTCGAACGGGCGGTCGTGCTGCATGCGCCTGCACGCCGTGTGACGGCAAACAACTGACGAATCGATCGTTGCCGCTCCGGTGCACCGACTTGCATTGCAATGCACCAATGTAGCCCGTACCGCGCATGCACGCGGTGCGCGCCCATCGGCGCACATTGCACCGGGACGCGGCCCGGCGCATTGGCACGCCGTTTGCTTTTTGACTCCTTGACAAGCGGGGCGACCTGCACGCTGAACGCCAAGGAGACGTCGTAATGCGGAAGATGAAGCTGGTGATGGTCGGCAACGGGATGGCGGGCGTACGCACGCTCGAAGAACTGTTCAAGCTGGCCCCGGATCTGTACGACGTCACGGTGTTCGGCGCGGAGCCGCATCCGAACTACAACCGGATCCTGCTGTCGCCGGTGCTGGCCGGCGAGCAGACGCTCGAACAGATCGTCCTGAACGATTACGCGTGGTACGAACGGCACGGCGTGAAGCTGCTGACCGGCCGCAAGGTCGTGAAGATCGACCGCGTGCGCCGGGTCGTGGTGGCCAACGACGGCACCGAGGCACCGTACGACCGCCTGCTGCTCGCGACCGGCTCGAATCCATTCATGCTGCCGATTCCCGGAATCGGGCTCGACGGCGTGCTCGGCTATCGCGACATTGCCGACACGCAGGCGATGATCGACGCATCGTCGCAGTATCGACGTGCGGTCGTAATCGGCGGCGGGCTGCTCGGCCTCGAGGCCGCGAACGGCCTGAAGCTGCGCGGCATGGACGTGACGGTCGTCCACCTCGCGCCAACGCTGCTCGAGCGGCAGCTCGACGCGACCGCGGGCGAATTGCTGCGCAAGTCGCTGGAAGCGCGCGGCCTGGCATTCCTGATGTCGAAGCAGACTGCCGCGCTGGAGGCCAACGGCCCGGACGGCAAGCGGGTGCGCGCGGTCCGCTTCGCCGACGGCGATTCGATCGAAGCCGATCTCGTCGTGATGGCGATCGGCATCCGGCCGAACACCGAACTCGCGGAAAGCACGGGGCTCTACTGCAATCGCGGCGTCGTCGTGAGCGACACGATGCAGACCTACGACCCGCGCATCTACGCGGTCGGCGAATGCGCGAGCCACCGCGGCATCGCGTACGGGCTCGTCGCGCCGCTGTTCGAGCAGGCCAAGGTCGCGGCGAACCATCTCGCGGAATTCGGCATCGGCCGCTACGCCGGCTCGGTCACGTCGACGAAGCTGAAGGTCACCGGCATCGATCTCTATTCCGCGGGCGACTTCCTCGGCGGCGAAGGCACCGAAGACATCACGCTGTCCGATCCGCTCGCGGGCGTCTACAAGAAGATCGTCGTCAAGGAAGACCGGATCGTCGGCGCGTGCCTGTACGGCGACACCGCCGACGGCGCGTGGTATTTCAAGCTGCTGCGCGAGGGCCGCAACATCGCGGACATCCGCGACACGCTGATGTTCGGCGAGACGAGCCTCGGCGACACCGGGCACAGCGGCGTCACGCACGCGGCGGCAATGGCCGACACCGCCGAGGTATGCGGCTGCAACGGCGTCTGCAAAGGCACGATCGTCGGCGCGATCAAGGAGAAGGGGCTCTTCACGCTCGAAGACGTGCGCAAGCACACGAAGGCATCCGCGTCGTGCGGTTCCTGCACGGGCCTCGTCGAACAGATCCTGATGTCGACGCTCGGCGGCGACTATTCCGCGTCGCCGAAGGCGAAGCCGGTCTGCGGCTGCACCGACCGCACGCATGCGGAAGTGCGCTCGGCGATTCGCGAGCACAAGCTGCTGTCGGTGCCGGCCGCGATGCACTTCCTCGAATGGCGCACGCCGAACGGCTGCTCGACCTGTCGCCCTGCACTGAACTACTACTGCATCAGCACCTGGCCGCACGAGGCGAAGGACGATCCGCAATCGCGCTTCATCAACGAACGCGCGCACGCGAACATCCAGAAGGACGGCACCTATTCGGTCGTGCCGCGCATGTGGGGCGGCGTGACGACCGCCGACGAGCTGCGCCGCATCGCCGATGTCGTCGACAAGTATGCGATTCCGACCGTCAAGGTCACGGGCGGGCAGCGCATCGACCTGCTCGGCGTGAAGAAGGAGGACCTGCCGGGCGTATGGCACGACCTCGGGATGCCGAGCGGCCATGCTTATGCGAAGGCGCTGCGCACCGTGAAGACCTGCGTCGGCTCCGAATGGTGCCGCTTCGGCACGCAGGATTCGACGCTGATGGGCCAGCAGCTCGAACGCGCGCTGTGGCGGATGTACGCGCCGCACAAGGTCAAGCTGGCTGTGTCGGGCTGCCCGCGCAACTGCGCGGAATCGGGGATCAAGGACGTCGGCGTGATCGGCGTCGATTCCGGCTGGGAAATCTACGTCGGCGGCAACGGCGGGATCAAGACCGAGGTTGCGCAGTTCTTCTGCAAGGTGAAGACGCACGAGGAAGTGCTCGAGCATGCTGGCGCGTTCCTGCAGCTCTATCGCGAGGAAGGCTGGTATCTGGAGCGCACCGTGCACTATCTCGAACGCGTCGGGCTCGACTACGTGAAAGCGCGCGTGCTCGACGATGCCGACAACCGCTCGGCGCTGTGGGAACGCCTGCAGTTCGCGCTGAAGGACGAGCCCGATCCGTGGCACGACACCGACGACGCACAGGTCGACCTGCGCCAGTTCATCCCGATCGCCGTCGAGACGGCCGGCCGCTGACGCCGCCACTGCCACCGCCAGGAAACCTCAAGATGACCACTTTCGAACCCGACTGGATCGCGGTCTGCCGGATCGACGACATTCCCCCGCTCGGCGCACGCGTCGTCAAGCGGCCCGAAGGCGCGCCCGTCGCGCTGTTTCGCACCGCGGGCGACCGCGTGTTCGCGCTGCTCGACCGCTGTCCGCATCGCGGCGGCCCGCTGTCGCAGGGCATCGTGCACGGCGAACAGGTGACGTGCCCGCTGCACGGCTTCAACGTCGCGTTCGGCAACGGCTGCGCGCTGCCGCCCGACGACGGCTGTACGCCCGTGTTCAGCGTCGCGTGCGACGGCGACGCCGTGCTGCTCCGGCGCAGCGAACTCGCGTCGCTCGCGATCGGCGACGACGCATCCGGCGCACCCGCGTGCGTCGCACCAGGGCACGCTGCATGACGGGAATGGCAGCAGTACTCGATCGCAACGCTCACCAAGACGCCGACCTGCGCGAAACGCATTCGACCTGCTGCTACTGCGGCGTCGGCTGCGGCGTGATCATCCAGACGACCGGCGATGGCGACGGACGGCGCAAGATCGTCGGCGTGCGTGGCGACCCCGACCATCCGGCGAATTTCGGCCGGCTGTGTTCGAAAGGCAGCACGCTGCACCTGACCGCCGCGCCCGAACGCTATGCGCAGACCCGTGCGACGCATCCCGAACTGCGGCACGCGCGCGACGCGTCGCGCACGCGCGTGTCGTGGGACGACGCACTCGATCACGTCGCCGCGCGCTTCGCGCGGATCGTCGAGCAGCACGGCCGCGATGCGGTCGGCTTCTACATTTCCGGCCAACTGCTGACCGAGGATTACTACGTCTTCAACAAGCTCGCGAAGGGCTTGATCGGCACCAACAACATCGATTCGAATTCGCGGCTGTGCATGAGCTCGGCCGTGGTCGGCTACAAGAAATCGCTCGGCGCCGACGCGCCGCCATGCAGCTACGACGATCTCGATCACGCGGGCACCGTGCTGATCGCCGGCGCGAACCCGGCGTTCGCGCACCCGATCCTGTACCGCCGGCTCGAAGCCGCGCGCGAGCGCAATCCGGCGATGAAGGTGATCGTCGCCGATCCGCGCCGAACCGATTCCGCAAGCGACGCGACGCTGCACCTCGCGCTGCAGCCCGGCACCGACGTCGCGCTGTTCAATGCGATGCTGCACGTGCTGGTGTGGGACGGCTCGCTCGACCGCGCATTCATCGACGCGCACACGAACGGCTTCGATGCGGTACGCGACAGCGTGCGCGAATGGTCGCCGGCCGTCGCGGCACAGGTCTGCGGGCTGCGCGCGGACGACATCGTGAAAGCCGCGCGCTGGTTCGCCGACGGCCCGTCGCTGTCGCTGTACTGCCAGGGGCTGAACCAGTCGGCGGACGGCTCGCACAAGAACGTCGCGCTGATCAACCTGCATCTGGCCACCGGGCAGATCGGCAAGCCAGGCGCGGGGCCGTTCTCGCTGACCGGGCAGCCGAACGCGATGGGCGGCCGCGAAGTGGGCGGGATGGCGACGCTCGCGTCCGCGCATCGCGATCTCGCGAACCCCGCCGATCGTGCCGAAATCGCGCGGCTGTGGGGCGTCGACGACGTGCCGGCGCAGCCCGGCCTGACCGCGGTCGAGATGTTCGACCGGCTCGCCGCAGGCGATCTCAAGGCCGTATGGATCGTCTGCACGAACCCGGCTCACTCGCTGCCGAACCAGGCGGCCGTGCGCGCGGGGCTCGCCCGCGCGGAATTCGTCGTGCTGCAGGATGCGTATGCGCATACCGGCACCGCGCCGTACGCCGACGTGCTGCTGCCCGCGGCGACGTGGGGTGAGAAGGACGGCACCGTCACCAACTCGGAGCGGCGCATCTCGCGCGTGCGGGCAGCCGTCGAACCGTACGGCGACGCGCGCGCGGACTGGCGGATCGCCGCGGAGGTCGGCCAACGGCTCGAGGCACGGCTCGCGCCGGGCCGCGCCACGCTGTTTCCGTATGCGGATACGGAAGCGGTATGGAACGAGCATCGCGCGACGACGGCCGGGCGCGATTGCGACATCGGCGGCCTGTCGTGGCCGCAGCTTGAAGCCACCGGCCCGCAGCAATGGCCCTTTCCGCCGGGCGCCACGCACGGCGCCGCCCGGCTGTATGCCGACGGACGGTTTCCGACCGCCGACGGCCGCGCCCGCTTCATCGCGACGCCGTACCAGCCGGTTGCGGAACCGGTCGATTCGCGCTTCCGCTTCGCGCTGACCACCGGCCGGCTGCGCGACCAATGGCACGGCTGCAGCCGCACGGGCAGCGTGCCGAAGCTGTTCTCGCACGCCCCGGCGCCGAGCGTCGACCTGAACGCCGCGGACTGTGCGCGCCTGGGCATCGGCCCGCACGACTTCGTGCACCTGACGTCGCGCCGCGGCAGCATGCTGCTGCCCGCGCGCGCCGACGACGCGATCGCGCCCGGCCAGGCGTTCACGCCGATGCACTGGGGCGACGAGTTCGTGTCCGGCGTGGCTGGCAATCGCATCGGCGCCGGCGTCAATACGGTGACCTCGGCCGCGCTGGACCCGCACTCGCGCCAGCCGGAACTGAAGCACGCCGCGATCAAGCTGCTGAAGGCCGACCTGCCGTGGCGCTGGCTGATCGCCGCGCGCTTGGCCGCAGACGAACTGCTGGCGCGGCAGCGCGAGGTGCGTGCGCTGTTCGCGCGATTCCCGTATGCGAGTTGCGTGCCGTTCGGCACCGACGCCGGTGGCGGGCTCGCATGGCGCGCGGCGGCATACGAGCCGGTGCCCGTCGCACTGCACCGCGAGATCGAGGCGCTGCTCGGCTTGCCCGAACATGCGATCGACGTGATGAGCTACGGCGACGCACGGCGCGGCACCGCCCGCCGCGTGCGCGTGGTCGACGGCGTGCTGACCGCGTTCTCCGTGTCGGGCGCGGCGGGCGCAACCGAGGACAGTGCGGCCGTGCTGCGCGACTATGTCGACAGCGGTACCAGCGTCGGCGCGATCGGCCGGATGCTGTTGTTCGCAGGACGCGTGCCGTTGCAGGCGGCACCCGCACGCGGCCGCGCGGTTTGCAATTGCCTGGGCGTCAGCGAGAGCGAGATTCGTGCGGCGCTGTCGGCATGCCCCGCGGCCGCGACGCCTGCGGAGCGGTTCGCGGGCTTGCAGGCGCAACTCAAGTGCGGCACGCAGTGCGGCTCGTGCGTACCCGAGTTGCGGCGAATGAGCGCCGAGGCGATCGTGTCTTAGCGGGCTCGCGCGACAGAGGATCGATGCGCGCCGCCCGGTCACGAATTCCGGTACCGGCGCGCAATGTGCGTGCGCAATCGTCAGCGATTCGCGCCGAGCGCCACGCGCAGCCGCTCCATCAGCCGCGTGTAGTGCCGCAGCACGTCGGCCTTGTCCGTCACGTTCGCGGTCGAGAACCGCTCGGCCCACGCCGCCTTCCATTCATACGTGCCGTGCACGCTGCGGTCGCCGTCCGGCGCCTGGATCAGCGAACGGATCCGCGCGTCGCGCCCCGGCCCCGTATGCATCTCGAACAGCGCGTGGATGAACGTGTGATACGCGTCGTACACGTCGTCGTCGAACAGGTAGCGGTAGATGTGAAACGTGCGGTCCAGCTCGCGCTTCGCGCGGATCACGTCGTCCGGCGAGATGTCCTTCCAGTAGCCGATCCACGTGTAGAAGCACAGCAGCGCATTGAGCTGCGGCGCGACCGTGTCGTACAGCGTGAGCCGCTTCTCGATCAGCCGCTGGTTGGTCCACTGCACGAGCTCGAGCCGCTTCAGCCGGCGCGCGACGAGCCAGCCGAGACACGCGACCGACAACGGCGTCAGCACGCCGAGCACGAGCTTGACGATTTCCAGCGAATTCCACGGCGTGTTGAATGGCTGCATGAATGGCTCGCCCCAGAAAAGGCACCGCCCGGCGGATCGCATCGCGCGCAGCGCGCCTGCCCGATCGCCTTGCGGTTGACCGTTAGTTGCTTGCGCATCGAAGTCGCACCGTGATGCAGCCGGTGCGCGGCGAAGCGGCTTGTCCCGCCAGTGTATCGGTCGATTGTCACCGGCCGGTGACGACTCGCCGAACCGGCGTTGCGCACTCGTGCCGCGTTACGTCGGCAGCGCCGATGTGAGCTTGACCTTCTGCATCGGAATGTCGGTCTTCACGCTCAGCACGCCCGGAATGCGCGTCAGGTATTCCATCTGGAAGCGCCGGTAGTCGTCGATGTCGGCGGCCACCACGCGCAGCAGGAAATCGCAGTCGCCGGCCATCAGGTGACACTCGACCACTTCCGGCATCTGCTGGACGGCCTCGGCG
This sequence comes from Burkholderia sp. 10_S31, assembly GCF_056930375.1. Lineage (NCBI taxonomy): Bacteria > Pseudomonadati > Pseudomonadota > Betaproteobacteria > Burkholderiales > Burkholderiaceae > Burkholderia > Burkholderia sp. 10_S31. Next base: position 591,083 of record NZ_JBXOWK010000001.1, on the reverse strand, counting down.
AAGCGGTTCACGGATTCCGCGTCCTGCCCCTTCAGCCACACGCGCGTGAAGATCGTCAGCCCCTTGCCGACCTTCGCCGGATTCAGCACGGCCACGTATTTCTCGATCACGCCCGCTTCCTCGAGCAGCCGCACGCGCCGCAGGCACGGCGACGGCGACAGCCCGACCTCGTGCGCGAGTTCCACGTTCTGCATGCGTCCGTCGCGCTGCAGCGCGCTCAGGATCCGCCGATCGATAGCGTCAAGCTTCATTGGCATTGAATTCCAAAAAAATCAAAAATCGTTCGTTCAATGCCAAATTCTCATGAAGTTCTGGCTATAACGCAACCCGATTCGAGTCAAAAAAGCAGACAATCCTCCTCCCCAAGGAGGAGTAATGAGCAGTAGCGTTTCAACGTCGTCCGGGCTTCGCGACAAGCCCGCCTATGTCGCCGAGATGGGTCGCGGATTGCGCGCGGCGCTGCCCGTCATGCTGGGTTTCGTGCCGTTCGCGCTGGTACTCGGCGCGCAGGCCGCGCAAAAAGGGCTGAGCCTGTTCGAGGTCCCGATGATGACGGGCCTGAATTTCGGTGGCGGCTCGGAATTCGCCGCGATCCATCTGTGGACGTCGCCGCCGCACATCGCACTGATCGTCGCGATGTCGTTCCTCGTGAATTCGCGCCACATCCTGATGGGTGCGGCGTTCGAGCCGACCATCCGGCGCCTGCCGCGCCGCCGCGCGTTCGCCGCGCTGTTCTTCATGTGCGACGAAAGCTGGGCAATGTCGCTCGCCGACGCGCGCTCGCGCTCGGCCACGCATATCAGCGTCCCCTATTACGCCGGCGTGTGTTCCGGGCTCTACCTGACGTGGATCTCGATGACGACGCTCGGCGCGGCGGTCGGCCCGACGATCGGCAACGTCGAGCAGTACGGCTTCGACATGGCGTTTACGGCCGTGTTTCTGGTGCTGCTGCGCGGGATGTGGAAGGGCGCGCGCGCGAGCCGTCCGTGGTTCGTGAGCCTCGTCGTCGCAGCCGCCACCCACCTGGCCGTGCCCGGCGCGTGGTACGTCGCGGCCGGCGCGTGCGCGGGGCTGATCGCCGCGCTGCTGTGGGAGCCGCGCGATGCTGCCTGATTTCGCGACGGTGGCGACCATCGTGCTGATGGCGTCGACGACCTATCTGTCGCGCGTGCTCGGCTACGTGCTACTGCGCAACCGCACGCTGAGCCCGCGGATGGCATCGGTGATGGAGAACGTGCCCGGTTGCGTGCTGATCTCGGTGATCGCGCCGGCCTTCGTATCGACGCGCCCGGCCGACCTGCTCGCGCTCGCCGTCACGCTGGTCGCGGCGACACGCCTGTCGATCCTGCCGACCGTCATCGTCGGTGTCGCGTCGGCCGGCCTGCTGCGGTATCTGCTCGGATAGCGCAACGCCTGCCCGCCGCGCGAGCGGTACATCGAACCTCAAAACGGGCGCGCCATGCGCCCGTTTTCACATGCGCGCACCGGGCGCGGCACCGCATGGCACGACACGCAGCGCGATGCAATGCTAGCCTTGCGGGTGTACCCGCGATGCGTTTCCCCTCTCATTACCTATCTGCGAGGATCGTCCCGATGCAAGAAACCCACCCGCTGTTCGACCGCGTCCTGCTCACCAACGACGACGGATTCGACGCCCCCGGCCTTGAAGTGCTCGAACAGGTCGCCACGCAACTGGCGCGCGAAGTCTGGATCGTCGCGCCGGCGGAAGACCAGAGCGGCACGTCGCATTCGCTGAGCCTGCACGAACCGCTGCGCGTGCATCGCAAGGGCGAGCGCCGCTTCGCCGTGCGCGGCACGCCGGGCGATTGCGTCGCGATCGCGGTCAGCCACCTGATGAAGGACGCGCGGCCCGACGTCGTGCTGTCCGGCGTGAATCGCGGCGCGAACCTCGGCACCGAAACGGTGTTCTCCGGCACGGTCGGCGCCGCGATGACGAGCATGCTGGTCGGCGTGCCAGCGATCGCACTGAGCCAGGCATTCAGCGACCGCAACGCGGTGCCGTGGAATACGGCGCGCACGCACGCGCCGGACGTGATTCGCCGGCTCGTCGCGGCCGGCTGGGATCGCGACGCGTGTCTCAACGTGAATTTCCCGGCGCGGCCGGCCGACGACGTGCGCGGCTTGAAGGTGACGAACCAGGGCGCCGGCACGCTGCAGGGCGTCGAAATCGTGTCGGGGCGCGATCCGCGCGACATCGAATACCACTGGCTGAAACTGGCGCGCGCCCCGCGCGACGACGATGCGGATTCGGAAACGGTCGCGCTCGGCGAAGGCCATATCGCCGTCACGCCGCTGAAGTTCGAACGCACGCACGATCAGGCGCTGGCGCGGCTGCGGTCGAGCCTGGGCTGAGCGGCGCGGCCGGCCAGCCAGCCGCGAAACCGGCAGGCGGCTTCGTGTGCCGGCGCATGATGCCGGCACCCTTCACTTCGCGCTTGCCGGCGCGCATGCGCACGCCGAGTTGTTCCGGCTCAGGTACGGCGGTTTCGCGGCCCAGCACAAGGACCATGCCGAACGCATCGAGGCCAGGCGCGAAAACAGCGTGGTGACGACCGAGGCGATCCGGAGAATGGTGGGCGCTACGCTCGACGAGCAGGAGATCCTCGCGTTCAGCGTCGGCGTGCGCAGTTTTGTGCACGGCTTCGCCGTGCTATGGATCGATGGCCATCTGGAAGGCAGCCAATCGGATATCGAAACGCTGGCGGAAGCCGCTTTCGAATTCTCGATGCACGCGTTTCCCGACACCGGGCGGCAATGAGGCGGGAATGCGTGCACGCGGCGTCCGGCGCTGGTGGTGCGCGCCGCGTCATGCGTCGACCGCGCCCCGTCACGTCAGGTTCATTCCCCCGTCGAGCATCACGATCTCGCCCGTCACGTAGTCGGATGCGACGAGCATCGCGACCGTCTGCGCGACGTCGTCCGGCGTCGCCGCGCGCCGCATCGGCGCGCGCTCGCGCCAGAGCTGCTGCGCGTCGGTCCAGTCGGCGGTCAGCGGCGTATCGACGAGCCCCGGCGCCACCGCGTTGACGCGAATTGCCGGCGCAAGCGTGCGCGCAAGCAGGCGCGTCGTGTGATTGAGCGCGGCCTTCGCCGCCGCGTACGGAATCGACGCGCCCTTCGGCCGCACGCCCGCATGCGAGCTGACGTTCACGACGCAACCGGCCCGCCCGCTCGATGCCGCTTCGAGCAGCGCGGGCTGCGCTTCGGCAACGAGCCGGAACGGCGCGATCACGTTGATCTCGTGCATCTCGCGCCACACGTCGGGCGTCGCGGCGGCGAGATCGTCGTGCGGAATCACGCGGCTGACGCCCGCATTGTTGACCAGCACGTCGAGCCGGCCGTGCACGGCGAGCGCGTCGCGGATCAACCGCACGCGCTGCGCATCGTCGGCGAGATCGGCCTGCACGTAGGCCGCGCCGAGTTCGCGCGCCATCGCGCGGCCGGTCTCGGCGGAGCTGCGCGAATGCAGGATCACCGCGTAACCGTCCGCCGACAGGCGTCGCGCGATGGCCGCGCCGATCCCCGACGTCGATCCGGTGACGAGTGCGACAGGCCGATGCACGCGCGATGCGCGCGGCGCGGCGACGGTTTCGGTTTCTGGTTCCGTGTCGGAGATCGGGGCGTTCATCGGCGGATGCGGCGCGTCCATGGCGTGAAATCCTGTCAGTGGCGTTCCCGCATCATAAGCGCGGCGACAAGCGCCGCAGGGATTGCATCGGCGAAACCGGGGCGGCCTCGCGGCCGCGGCCGGTACCGCCTGCCGATGCGAAGGCGCGGCGGTTACGGCTGTTTCGGCAGATCGACGAATGCTTCGAGTTCGCCGGCGATGTAAAGCCGCTTGCCGATTCTCGGGTATTCGCACACGTCGTGTTCGAGGCGCTGGCCGGCGATGAACAGTTGCAGCGGCACATCGCCGGTGTTCTGCAACGTGTGCGCATCGCCGCCACGCGGAAAGCCGAGAAAATCACCGGGCCCGATGTCGAAAGTGCGCTCACCGATCGTGGCGATGCCGGTGCCGGACAGCACGTACACGCATTCTTCCTCGTAAAGGTGGCGGTGATACTCGGCCGATTCGTGACCGGGCATCAGCGTGAGCAGGTGAGCGCCGATTTGCGTGAGGCCGGTCAGGTCGCTGAGTTGCCTTTTGAGGCGAACGGCATTGGGATTCAGCGAATGCACCGCGCGCGTCGGCTCCATCTTCGCGATGTCGGCAGCTTTCAGCAGTTCCCGGGGAGGTGTCGTGGACATGGGGATCTCGTCAGCGTGAATGCAGCGATTGAACGGGCCGCCCGGGCCGGCGCGGCGCGCATGCCGCGCTATTGTCCGACATTTTCGCGCAGACGAGAAAGGCGTGCGCGCATGCCGGCGCACACCCGACGCACACCGCTACCGCGCGCAATCCGCCAGCAGGTTCGCCAGCACCGACGCGCCTTGCGCGAGGTGCACCGGATCGGCATCCTCGGCCTCGTTGTGGCTCAGCCCGGCCTTGCACGGGACGAATACCATCGCGCTCGGCGCGACGTACGACAGGTTCACCGCGTCGTGCCCCGCGCCGCTGCACATCTCCATGTACGGATAGCCGGCGGCGGACGTCGCCTGCCGCACGCGCGCGACGCACCCGGCGTCGAACACCACCGGCTCGTATTCGGCGATGGTCTGCACCTGCACCTGCGTGCCGCGCAGCGGAATGCGCTCCCGGCAGATCGCCTCGATATCGGCGACGAGCCGCTTCAGAGCCGGCAGCGACGGATGGCGCACGTCGACGCTGAACTTGACCAGGCCGGGTATCGTGCTCGGCGAGTTCGGCTGGCACGCGACATGGCCGACGGTCACGCGCGCATCGGCATCGAACGCGTGCCCATGGTCGACGATCGCGGCGATCATCGCGGCCGCCACGCCCATTGCATCACGGCGCACGCTCATCGGCGTCGTGCCCGCATGCGACTCGAAGCCGGTCACCGTGACGTCGAGTTCGTAGATGCCCTGCACGCCGGTCACGACGCCAATCGGCAGGCCGGCGTTCTCCAGCACCGGGCCCTGCTCGATATGCGCTTCGAAATAGGCTTTCGGCATCTGCCGCTCGCGCTCGCGGCCGGCGAAGCCGGTGCGCTCGAGTTCGTCGCCGAGCAGCACGCCCGTTTGCATGCACGGCCGGGCCAGCGCGTAGTCGAGATCCAGCGTGCCCGCGTAGACGGCCGAGCCCATCATGCCCGGCGTGAAGCGCGAACCCTCTTCGTTGGTCCACGCGACGACGTCGATCGGATGGCGGGTGACGATGCCGTGCTCGTTCAGCGCACGAATCGCCTCGAGGCCCGCGAGCACGCCATAGACGCCGTCGAAACGGCCGCCGAGCGGCTGCGTGTCGAGATGGCTGCCGCACATCACGGCCGGCGCGTCGGGCTGTGTGCCGGGCCGGCGCGCGAACACGTTGCCGATCGGATCGATGCGGATTTCGCAGCCGGCCTCCTCGCACCAGCGGATGAAGCGTTGCCGGCCGAGCACCTCGTCGGCGCTCAGCGCGAGCCGGCAGCTGCCGCCGTGCGCGGTCGCGCCGATCTTCGCCATCTCCATCAGCGAATCCCACAGCCGTTGCTGGTTCACGAGAATCATCGCGGTCACTCCCGAAAAGCCCCGAGCATATACACTCGATCCGATAAGAAAAATCCAAGATTTCGTTTCATACGATAACTTTTCCTTGTCACCTATGAAGCTCAAGCAGCTCAACGCGTTTCTCGCGGTCGCCGAGCACCGCACCATTCGCGGCGCGGCCCGCGCGCTCGGCGTCACGCAGCCGGCCGTCAGCAGCATCGTGCGCGAACTCGAAGGCGAGCTCGGCGTGCCGCTCGTAATGCGCAGCGTGAAGGGCGTCGCGCTGACCGACTACGGCAGCGCATTCGCGATTCGCGCACGGCTGATCGTCGAGGAGCTCCAGCGCACGCGCGACGAAATCGAGCAGTTGCGGCTCGGCACGACCGGATCGGTATCGATCGCGGTCAGCCCGACCGTCGCGCTGACGATCCTGCCGCGTGCGTTCGACGCGTTCACGCGCAAGCTGCCCGGCGCGACCGTAAACGTCGACGATGCGCTGACCGCGACGGACCTCGCGCGGCTGCGCGACGGTTCGCTCGATTTCATCGTCACCCATCAACTGTCGAACGCGATGCCGGACCCCGACGAATTCGCGAGCATTGCGCTGTTCCGCACGGCGTTCGTGGTCGTCGCACGAAGCCGGCATCGTCTGGCGCGTGCGCGCTCGCTGCGCGAGCTTGGCGATGCGCAATGGTGTGTGCCGCGTTACGGGGAAGGCGGCGACGATCTGGTGCGCTCGATCTTCGCGCCGTCCGGACTCGAGCCACCGAAGCGGGTGCTTCACTGCCCGTCGTTTGCCGCGACGCTCGGGCTTGTGTCGCAGACGGATGCGCTCGGCGTGTTCGCACGGCCGCTCGCCGACGTCGAACGCAAGTCGCGCGGGATCGTCGCGCTCGATCTCGTCGAGCCGCTGCCGGCGTTGACCGTCGCCATCGTGATGCGGCGGCATGCGTTGCTGACGCCGGCCGCGCTGCATCTGATCGAATGCCTGAAGGCGGCCTCGGCGAGCGTGCCGGGGAAGGACGACGACGGCACGTAATCGACGCAGCGCACAACAAGCGCCGCGCGCTGGGCGCGCGCAGTGCTGCCGCTCAGCCCACGTGCACGCCGCGCAGCTTCGTCAGCAGTGCGACGAGGCGGTCGATGTGTTCATCCTCGGTGCGCCACGACGACACACTGATCCGAAACGCCGGCCGCCCCTGCCACACGGTCTGCCCGAACCAGACCTCGCCCGAATCCTGCGCGGCCTGAAGGATCGCGATCGTCTCGTCGTCGGTGCCGGCGCGCACGAGCACCTGGTTCAGCACGACACGGTTCAGCACGTCGTAGCCGGCCGCACGCAGGCCGTCCGCGACGCGCGCGGCCTGCACGCAATGCCGCTCGACCATCGTCGCCACGCCGGCGCGGCCGAGCGCGCGCAGCGCGGCCCACACCGGAATGCCGCGCGCCCGCCGCGAGAATTCGAGGTTCAGGTTCTTCTGCGCATCCTGCGCGCCGCTCAGGTAGACGGCATCGCTGTTCATCGCGCTCGCGAGCGCGGCCGCGTCGCGGCAGATCACCATCGCGCCGTCGTACGGCGTGTTGAGCCACTTGTGGCCGTCGGTCGTCCAGCTGTCCGCGCCGTCGATGCCTTCGGTCAGCACGCGCTTCGACGACGCGCGCGCCCACAGCCCGAACGCACCGTCCACGTGCACCCACGCGCCGGCGGCCTTCGCAGGCGGAATCAGCGCCGCGAACGGATCGAATTCGCCGGTGTTCACTTCGCCGGCCTGCAGGCAGAGGATCGTCATGTCGTCCAGCGGCGGCAGTTCCGCGGGGTCGATGCGGCCATGCGTGTCGACCGGCGCGACGATGACGCGCTTCATCCCGAAGCCGAGCACGCGCAGCGCCTTCTTCACCGTGACGTGCACGAGCTCGGAGACCACGACCTTGACCTCGGGCGCGCCGATCAGGCCGTCCTCGTCGACGTCCCAGCCCTTGCGCGCGAGCAGCGCACGCCGCGCGGCAACCAGCGCGACCAGCGTGCAGGCCGTCGCGCTCGTCCCGAAGCCGACCGCGCTGCCCTCGGGCAGCCCGAGTACATCGACGACCCAGCGCGCGGCCTGCCGCTCGATCGTCGCGGCCACCGGCGAATTCACGAACGACGACGCGCATTGATCCCATGCGAGCATCAGCCGCTCGGCCGCCGCCGCGGCCGGCAGCGTCGCGCCGATCACGAAGCCGAAGTAGTTCGGGCCGTTCGATGCGACGGTCGCGGGCGTGCCGCGTTCGTCGAGCAGGCGCAGCATGTCGCCGGCCGGGCGGCCCGTGTCGGGCAGCGGCTCGTCGAAGGCCGCGAGGCCGGCGAGCGCGGCCGCGTCGGGATACGTGCGCCGGTCGTTCGTCGCGGCGAGATACGCGTGCGCGCGCCGGTCGGCGTCGGCCAGCAGGGCGAGTTCATCCATGTCGATTGCCTCGGTGAAGGTCAAAGTTGCAGGAGATCGCGGCCCAACTGATGCAGCGCATCGTCGATCCGCCTGTAGTACGTGAACTTGCCGACGCGCGTCGCCTGCACGAGCCCGGCATCCGCGAGGATGCGCATGTGGCGGGTAGTCGTCGCCGGCGCGATGCCGAGCTTCTCGGTGATGTAGGTGCAGCACACGCCGAGTTCGTCGAAGTCGCCGTGCGGCTGCGGCGGGAAGTGCTTGCGCGGCTGCTTGAGCCAGCGCATCACGGCCAGACGGCTTTCGTTGGCCAGTGCGCTGATGCGGGTGACGTCGTCCATGGGTTCGGCCTCGTTTGACGTTTTGAATATTAGCTAAATGACGAAACGTGGACAACCGGTTTGGCGGACGATCGCGCCAGTCGTCCGGATGCGGTGCGAGCCCCTGCGCGTCGACGCCGATCGGCACGGCAAGCCCGAGCGGCAGAGCGTGTGAGCGGGTTGCGCGACCTGTAGCCGCTGCGGCCGGTTTCCGTTTCCGGCCACGACGTTCTACAGTTACGGAAAACAACCTGCGCCGCCGCATATCGTTTGCGTTCGGTTCGCGTTCGCCGATACGCACCCGATTCCGAGGAAATCCATGCCGAGTATCGTCGCCGGTCCCGCCCATCTCCCGCCGAGCCCCGTCGCCGCCGAAACGCGCATGGTGCACGATGTCGCCACGCTGCAGCCGTCCGACTATCGTTCGGCCGACGGTGCGTCGTGGGTCATCGCCACCCTCACGCCGGCCCCGGACAGCGGCGCGAACGTGACCGGCGCCACCTACTTCGATACCGCGAAACAGCAGACCGTCGCGGTGCCCGATGCCCGCCGACGCTATGCGAACCGCGGCACCTGGCAGGTCGTCGCGAGTTCCAGCCCGTCGGTGCCCGCCACCGGCCGCTACGACTGGCTGACGCTCGCGTGGCTGCCGATCAACCGGCGGCCGCTGCCGCAAACGCCCGAGCACCTGTATTCGCCGTTCATTCACGGCGGCACGATCGTCTACCGATGGAACCCGGCCGCGCAAGGCGGCGAGCAGTTCGGCAACGTGCGGATGATCTTTCCCGAGTGGACGCAGCAGGTGGCGGACGCGTTGCGGGCCTCGCCCGGCGATGACGCGCAAGCGGCGGCCGCTTCGCCTGCGTCGGCGCTCGCTCGCGTGAAGCAGGACCGCAATCCGATGACTGCCGTGCTCGACTTCGGCGCCGCGCTGCATGAAGAGCCGGCTGACCGGATCGCCGCGCGCCTGCCGGCATTGCTGCGCGCGAACGACCTTCACGAAGTGTCGGCGATCGTGTTTCAGTGCATCGCCGCAGCGCGTGAAGAGGACCGGCCGCGCTTCGTCGAAGCGATCAACGGCTCGATATTCTCGATCGACGACAGCGTGCGCCTGCTCGCGATCGCCTACGGCGCGTTCGCGGCCGGCAGGGCGAAGCCGCATCCGTTCGGCGATGCCGCGCAAACCGCGCGCATCAACGACGTGTTCACGGCACTGAAGCGGCGAACGTCGGCGCTCGGAGTACCGACGGCGCAAGGCTCGCCGTGGTACGAATTCTTTACCGCATATCGGCTCGGCGGCTAGCGATCGGGCCAGCGCCGGTAACACCACCCCGATCCGGCCGGCCCATTGTTGACGAACGGCCGTCCGCTGCTCATCAGCCCAGTCTGATTCGCACTGCAGGCGGATGAAAATGACGTGCTCCTGACGATGCGCACGCGGTGGCGACCGGAACGGCCGGATGTAGAACACCCGGTCGCGAGCGCGAAGGGAACCCGCATGCACGACCTCGTGTCGAAACGCCGCCTGCCCGTTGATGGTTTCACCGTCTCCGGCCGACAATCGTCCCGCCTGCCCCGGTCACGTCACTTCCTTTCCTTCCTATGTTGAGCATCGGTCCCTTCTCGATCCGCGTCGTCGCCGTAGCCGCCGCCGCGCTGCTGGCGTGGCTCGTCGCCCGTTTCATGCAGCGCCGCCCGCCGGACGGCCAGCACAAGACCGCGTCCAGCCTGATCCTCGACACGCTGCTGCTGGGTCTAATCGCCGCACGCGTCGGTTATGTCGCTCAATGGTGGTCCGAGTATTCGGCCGCACCGCGCTCGATCGTCGCGCTTGGCGACGGCGGCTTCGACTGGCGCATCGGCCTCGCCGCGGCATTCCTATTCGCCGGCTGGCGACTGCGCCGCCTGCCCGCGCTGCGTCGCCCTGTGATGGCCGGCATGCTGGCGGGGCTCGCCGCATGGGGCATCGCGCAAGGCACGCTCGCGTCGTTGCAGCACAGTGCGCCGCCGCTTGCCGCGATGCAGCTCGAAGCGCTCGACGCGACGCCCGTCGCGCCGCAGCGTTTTTCCGGCAAACCCGCCGTCGTCAATCTGTGGGCCACCTGGTGCGCGCCGTGCCAACGCGAAATGCCGATCCTCGCACAGGCGCAGCAGGATCATCCGGACGTGACGGTGCTGATGGTCAACCAGGGCGAAGATGCGCAGACCGTTCGCGCGTTCCTCGAACGCAAGGGGCTGCGGTTCGATCACGTGCTGCTCGATCGCACGCTGCACACGATGAAGGCCTACGGTTCGCGCGGGCTGCCGACAACGCTCTTCTTCGACGCGAAAGGCAATCTCGTCGAATCGCATATGGGCGAGATCACCGCCGCGCGGTTGAAGGACACGGTGAATGCACGCTTCGGCCCCTGACGGCGGCGCCTTACGCGTGAAGCAGGGATCGGCGAGCCCGATATATCGGGCCTCTGTACGGCGATGGAAGCGCTTGCGCTGGCGGACGATGCGGCGACGTTCGCGCGTGAATGGGAACGCTATCGGCACGACGCGAATGACATCCTCATGCGACGTGCGGCTGACGAGCCGAAGCATTCGACCGACACGATTTCTGACACATCTGCAATGAAGTAGCGATTTGGCCAGCCAACGCGTCCGTCCCGAAAGCATTGGGTTTCAGGCATGCAAGACATCGGCTGATGATCCGTTTCGATGAAAACGCACCTAACCAGCACCTGAAAGTGCCCCACCTCGGCTAGAGTGGTTGCACGTTTTCGCGTGGAAGATCACTTCATTTCGATATGCCAAGCATATGACGAGATGACGATCCGAATCCGCTGCGTAAACGAGCGCGGCCCGCAAGTGCCACTAACACCTGCGAGCCGCTGACCACCACCAACTCTAACCAGGAGTTAGCCATGGCTGACGCGAATCATATCGCACCGGTTCGTTTCCAAGATTTTTTCGTCAACGCTCAGACGTCTTGTCAAACTCGTCGCATTGTCCCGCACCTCAGGCTCACCGACATGGCACCTGTCCTCTATCTGTGGATGAAGCTGTCCGGCCGATGGATCGAGGCAGCGGGTTTCGAACCCAACCAGCGTTTGCGGATCGAGGTGACGCACAAGCGGCTGGTGATTACGCCGATCGACGAAGAAAACAGCGCGCATTTCGGGAAGGATGGGCCGCCCGACGTCGATCCCGCAATGGAACCGCCGCGACGGAAATTTTCGGTGATCACGGGGGACGCGCAATGAATTACAGCGACTCACACCAATACGCCGGCAACGCGCCAACAGACCTCGATTTCGACGATGCCGACACGCTGTCGGCCAAGTCCGCGCTCGTGCTCAAGATCAACGCGCTGATTGCGTCGCGCGGCCTGAGCGAGGCCGAGGCCGCAGCGCTTGCCGAGATGGCGCGGCCGGTTGTCACCCCGGAGCAGCGCGACAGGATCCGGAACGTTTCGCTGGATCTGCTGATGCAGACACTCGTATCGTTTGGCCAGCATGTGGAGATCGTAGTGCGGCCTGTAGGACAATCGCGTCCGGCGGGTATCACGGTATCGATCTGACTTGCGCACAGGCTCGCGCGAACTGAGCGTCTTTCGCCGGTGGAATCGGAAAGACGCTCGTCATCGACTACAACACCCGCTGCGTTCGCCAGCCCGACTACGTGCAATCCGGCTTGTGCGCGGCACTCGCCAAGATCATCGGCCGGAGCCGGTCGCAGCATCGCAGCGCGCCACCGCACGCATCTCCGACCTCAAGGCCGCGACAACACCATCACCCGCCCCGACACCCGCTGCAGCTTCAGCCACCCGGTATCCGCCGTAAACCGAAGCTGCTGCAACGGAAAATCGAATCCCGCCTTCTGCGCGGCACTGACCACCGCATCGGCGATCCAGCGAATCAGTTCCTTTCCTTCGTCGGTAGTCTGGTGACCGTTCTGGACGCCATAGAAATAGCGATTCCCGGCGTTGACCTCGTTCTGCAGTTGCATCCAGTGCCCCGGCAGGCCCGGCAGCGTTCTGAACAGATCGGCCACGCGCTGCGTCGTCAAGCCGCGCGCCCAGAGTGCGCCATTCACCGCGGGCCGCGCCAGATTGTGGCGGTCTGCATCCTGCGCCTGCCCCTTGATTTCGCCTTTCAGAATATCGGGTTTCGTCATCGCACTGTCCTCGTGAGAGCCCGGCACACGGGCCGGTTAAATGAAAAAAGCCGCCGAACGTCGGGCGCGCGCGCCGCTTGCACGATACTGCAAATCTCGAAATTGAACGCCTGTCAGGTGTGTCAGGCCAGCGCATCGCAACATCGCACGCAAAAATCAGCCTTGTCCGATAGGCACCGCGACAGCCGGTCGATATGCTTCCCGGGTGCGGTGCCGGAGGAGTGCCCTGTTCAAGTTCGGAGTGAGCCGGTCATCGAGCTTCGCCGGCACCGCACACCCCTCCGTTGCGATCCGGCTTCGGCGTGGGCGTTCGGTGGTGGCCGGTGGGCGCGGCCACGACAGAGAAAGACGATGTTGAAACTACACGCTGCCATATGCGAACGTCGAGCGCCTGCTCCGCAGCCGGATCCTCCCCCGCCCTTCCCGCCTGCAGGCCATCCATTATTCAGAAAATCGTCACATGCATCGATATAATTTCTTGAATATATCGAATAACAATCAATCGAATTAGCGCCATTAAATCTGAATGTTTCAGTTTTCGATTTTCTGAACAATTTCCATTCCAGATCGAATATTTTTTTATTTATTTTTCGCCATGCTGGCCGAACCGTGTTTAAAACAGCAAACGTTTGCGCGACACGGTGAAGCGCCTTATCCATCGATCTTCAGGAGGAAAGCATGGCCGACTCTCAAACGTCCTCGAATCGCGCCGGCGAGTTTTCGATCCCGCCAAACACCGACTTCCGCGCGATTTTCTTCGCGAATGCCGCCGAGCAGCAGCATATCAAGCTGTTCATCGGCGACAGCAAGGAACCGGCCGCTTATCACAAGCTGACCACGCGCGACGGCCCGCGCGAGGCCACGCTGAATTCCGGCAACGGCAAGCTCCGCTTCGAAGTGACGGTGAACGGCAAGACGTCGGCCACCGACGCACGGCTCGCGCCGATCAACGGCAAGAAATCGGACGGTTCGCCGTTCACGGTCAACTTCGGGATCGTCGTGTCGGAAGACGGTCACGACAGTGACTACAACGACGGCATCGTCGTGCTCCAGTGGCCGATCGGCTGACCTGACACACGATCGGCGACCGCCCCCCGCCGGTTGGCCGCATCTGCGCCGGCCGGCGGGTCTGCGCCCCCGTTCAGCGGACTCTCACGCCACACCCCAATCGAAAACCACCTTACCACCGGAGACTTCCATGCCGCTCCTTTCGGCTTCGATCACCAGCGCGCCCGTCGCGACATCGGAGACCTACGTCGATATCCCCGGCCTGCGTATCGACATCGCCAAAGCAGAGATTCGAGACGGGAAACTGCAGGTCATCCTCAACGTGCCGACGCCTTATGCGACCGGCAACAACTTCCCCGGCATCTATTTTGCGATCGCGACCGATAAGGGCGTCGTCGCGGACGGCTGCTTCACCTACTCGTCGAAGGTGCCCGAAGCCACGGGCCGCATGCCGTTCACGCTGGTTGCGACGATCGACGTCGGCAGCGGCGTCACGTTCGTGAAAGGCCAATGGAGAAGCGTGCGCGGCAGTGCGATGCATATCGATTCGTACGCGAGCATTTCCGCGATCGGTGAAACGGCCGCGCAATCGTCGTCGCAGGGCGGCGGAAGCGGCGAAACCGGTGCGGGCGGCAATGCCGGTAGCGGCAACGTCGGTGGCACCGGCGAACGCGACGGCACGTTCAACCTGCCGCCAAACATCAAGTTCGGCGTGACCGCGCTCACCAACGCGGCGCACGACCAGACCATCGACATCTACATCGACGACAACCCGAAACCGGCCGCGACGTTCAAGGGCGCCGGTATGCAGGACGAGAACCTCGGCACGAAGGTGCTCGACTCCGGCAAGGGGCGCGTGCGCGTGATCGTGATGGCAAACGGCAAACCATCGCGGCTCGGCTCGCGGCAGGTCGATCTCTACAAGAAGTCGTATTTCGGGATCGTCGGGTCGGAAGACGGCGCCGACGACGACTACAACGACGGCATCGTGTTCCTGAACTGGCCGCTGGGCTGAACCCGGCGATGCGCGGCGCGGCATGGCATGCGCGCCGCTGCGAACCTGCAATGGCGACGAGGCCAACCACACATTGCGGTTCGATTCATTCGAGCAGTCATCAGCAGTTCCACGCTGTGCTCCGTGCGCGACAACGGCGAGATCCACTCGCCGGCCGCGCGACGCGAGACCTTTCATCGAGACGAGGACGACATGTCACAACCGTTTACCCATGACGATCTGTACGCACTGCTGCAACTGGCCGGCAACGATGCAACCGCCGTACAGGCGAACGGCGACCAGGCGGTGCTCGACCGGATGCGCCAGTTCATGACCGCGCAGCTCGTGGAAAAGCTGCCGCAATACGATGTGTTCGTCGACATTGCGACCATCCCGTACAGCTTCGACGTCGGTAGCTGGCAGAACAAGGTGAAGGCCGATGCGGCCGGGCAGGTGCTCGCCTGCACGGTGACGTGGGCCGGCGCGCCCGGCGTGCTGCCCGGAGCCGCGGCGAAGTTCGGCGTCGGTGCGGTGGTCAACTACTTCTCGAAGGCGACGCCGCAACCGCAGCCCACGCAGCCGGATACCACGACGACCGGCGGCGGCGAACGCGACGGCATCTTCAACCTGCCGCCGAACATCGCATTCGGCGTGACGGCGCTGGTCAATTCGTCCGCGCAGCAGACGATCGAAGTCTACGTCGACGACAACGCGAAGCCGGCCGCAACGTTCCAGGGCGCCGGCACGCAGGACGCGAACCTGAACACGCAGATCGTGAACTCGGGCAAGGGGAAGGTGCGCGTGGTCGTGACGGCGAACGGCAAGCCGTCGAAGATCGGTTCGCGTCAGGTCGACATCTTCAAGAAGACCTACTTCGGGCTCGTCGGGTCGGAAGACGGCACGGATGGCGACTACAACGACGGCATCGCGATCCTGAACTGGCCGCTGGGCTAAGCACGCGCATCCTGCAGACCATCGCCACGCCGCCCGGCGTGGCGGTTTGCTTTGGCACGGCGTACCGGTCTCTCCGAATACGGCCCGCCGCCGTGGCAAATCGGCGCATCCGGTTCGCCGCAGCAAGGCTGCGTTGCTTGTGCGACCGAGCATCGATCGCCCTCATATCAACCCGATTCCCCTGTTCTCGCCTCGGCTTTCTCCTGGTCACGCCCTGATTTTTCAACAGCCCGTCCCGAACACAGGACTTGCGCTCGATAACTACGACTCATAGAATCGTAGTTATCGAGCGCATCGATGCGCCAGGTAACGTCGGTGTTCCACCGACCTCAGGCATCACTCAATCGGAGTTGAACAGTGGCAAAGCGAATTCTTGTGATCGGAGCCGGCTTCGCCGGCATGTGGAGCGCGCTGAGCGCGGCACGCCTGCTCGACGAGCAAGGCAAGACAGACGTGGAAATTACCGTGGTGGCGCCGGACGCCCATCTGCATGTGCGTCCGCGCCTCTATGAAGAAGGCCCCGCGAACTTCCGGGCACCGCTCGGCGAAATCTTCGATGCAGTCGGCGTGAAGTTCGTCCAGGGCACGGTGGAGCGCATCGACGTGGCGCGCCGCACCGTCGACGTGCTCGGCACGAACGGCCAGGCGTCTGCGCTCGACTACGACCGCCTGGTGCTGGCCACCGGCAGCCGCCTGTTCCGTCCGGCGATTCCAGGTCTCGCGGAGCATACGCTCAGCGTGGATCAGACCGACGAAGCCGTCGAACTCGAAGCGCATATTCGCGATCTCGCGCTGCAGCCGCCCTCGGTGGCGCGCAACACGGTCGTGGTCGCGGGCGGCGGGTTCACCGGCATCGAAACGGCGGCGGAAATGCCGGCCCGCCTGCGAGCCGCGCTGGGCGAGGATACGAACGTACGGGTCGTGATCGTCGAGCGCAACGACGCCATCGGCCCGGATCTGGGTGCCGGTCCGCGCCCCGTCATCGAGGAAGCGCTGCGCACGCTCGGCGTGACGTGGAAGCTCGGCTCGGGTGTCGCGTCGGTCGACGCTGGCGGCATCACGACGGCGGACGGCGAGCGCATCGAGTCGAGCACGGTGATCTGGACGGCCGGCCTGCGCGCGAGCACGCTGACCGAACAGATTCCGGGCCGCCGCGATGCGACGGGCCGCCTGCATGTCGATCGCAACCTCGCGGTCGACGGCGTGCCGGACGTCTATGCGACGGGCGACGTCGCGTATGCGGCAACCGACGACGACGGCAACCACACGATGATGTCGTGCCAGCACGCGATGAACCTGGGCCGTTCGGCGGGACACAACGTAGCGGCGGATCTGCTGGGTCTGGAACAGATTCCGTACAGCCAGCCGAAATACGTGACGTGCCTGGACCTCGGCCCGTGGGGCGCGGTGTATACGGAAGGTTGGGATCGCGAAGTGAAACTGTCGGGTGCGGAGGCAAAGAAGCTCAAGCACCAGATCAATTCCGAGTGGATCTATCCGCCGCGCGCGGATCGCGCGGAAGCGCTGGCGGCCGCGGATCCGTTGCGGATCGTCGTGGCCTGAGCGGCGCGTTTGCGCCGACGATATGCGGGGGGCACTCGATGCGCCCCGCGTGTTGCCGTACCGCGCTGATCCGCCAATCTGCGAATCAGCGCTCGCTGCCGCGACTGGCCGCGCGATCGGCAAACCAGCCAACCACCTTGGGGCCGTAACTGGCCGGCGCTTTCGACCATGCCCGCTCGGCCAGATCGGCGAGCGACTGCTTTTTCAACTCCTCGCGCATCGCCTGTTCGGCCGCCTGCATCACCGCGTGAATCGAACAGGTGCCGCGCGTGGCCCACGCGGGCGCATCGCCTTCGAACACAGCGCACTGGCCGCGCACCTCGCGGCAATCGAAGAGCCGTTTGTCGCCGTCGATCGCCTCGACGACATCCTGCACGGAAATGTCCCGAGCCGGCTTCGCCAGTGCAAATCCGCCACGTATGCCTTCGCTGGAGACGACGATCCCGGCCTTCGCAAGACGCGTGAACAGCTTGGCCGCGTAATCGACGGAGATGCCCTGCATCTCGGCAAGATCACGCACGCTCGCGTCACGCACGCCTGCGGAAGTGTCGGCGAGGTAGAGCAGGCAATGCAGGCCATACTCGACGCCGGTGCTGATGAACGACATGTTATTGCGACTCGGAGTATCGGAGTTGGGAGCGTAGCCCAGGATGGCGACAAAGTCACTCGTTTCGCTTGCATCGGCCGCGCGGCGGCAACGCGGTCGGGTCCACCGATCGGCAGCGACGATGCACGCCACGGCCGGTCGACCCGGCGCCGGCATGCATATCGCTGCGAGCACGGCGATGCAGCCGACCGAGGACGAAGCCGCGCGCTCAGCCGGCGGGCGACACAGCCGGTTTCGACATCGCGACCGGCTGCGACCACGCTGCGGAAGCGAGCCGCGTACGCGCGTCATGCGCGACACGATCGAACGCCACGCGCTGCCGGCCCTTCAGCACGGCCGCATTCGTCGCCTGCACCAGCGCGACCGGATCGACCGGACGATTGTGCCGCCGCATCTCGAAGTGCAGATGCGGGCCGGTCGCCGTCCCCGTGCTTCCGACCGCACCGACGCGCTGGCCGCGGGTGATGCGCATGCCCGTGCGCAGCATCGGCTCGAACGCCGACAGATGCGCGTAGTAAGACGCATAGCCGCCCTCATGGCGCACCACCACGTACTTGCCGTAGCCACCCGGCTCGGTGCCGATGAACGACACGACGCCGCGCTCCGATGCATGGACCGCGCGGCCCGCCGGCGCGGCGAGATCGACGCCCGAATGCACGTGACGCGCGCCGGTGACCGGATGCACGCGCGCACCGAAACGCGAACTGGTTCGCGTCGCACGAACCGGCATCGCGAACCGCGCACCAGCGAGCGGTACGCCGTCGAGGTCGTAGTAAGCGCCCGACGATCCCGCTTCCGCAGCGAACCACACCGCCTCGACGTGCTGGCCGCGAAAGCGGACATCGAGCGCCGTCACACGCACGTCGCCCGGCACGACTGCACTGTCGTCCGGTTCGAACGCGACGCGGAAGGTGTCGCCGACCGCGCCATGCTGCGTCACATCGAGCCGCCCGGCCATCATGCGCGTGACCTGCGCAGCGACGCCGGCCGGCAGATCGGCACGCGCGAGCGACGCGCGCAGGCTGCCGGTGATCGCGCCGACACGCGTGCCGCTCTGCCGCTCCGCGAGCACGAACGGCTCGGCGGACGCCAGATCGACATGACGCGGCTCGAATGCAGGCCGCACACCGATTGCCGGAAGCGGCGAGGCGAAACCGTAGTGGAAACGGGCCGCGTAATTGCGCTCGATCGCATCGCGTGCCGCGTCGCAGAGGACGACGTACGGCGCACAGGCGCCTGCGCGCACGACGAACATGCCGGCATAGACGTCCGCATGCACACGGGCCGCGGGCGAACCCGGCGCGATGCCCGGCACCACCGCCGACGCCGGCAAGCCGCCCCAGACGGTCCGGGCGGAACTGAAGAAAGGCACGTCGACAAGGTCGGCCGCTTGCGCCGTCACGGGCGTGAACGGCATGGCATCGGAAGATGCCCACGCCACCGCACCCGGCATGCCGGCAAGCCACGCCGCAACAGCGACACCGCGCACCAGCGCGCGGCGGAGCGGAAAGCGGATGGCGCCGCATTGCGCGGATCGACCTTGTTCGCGTGCGAGACGTAAACACAGGTCGAACCGCATTGCGTCGTCACTCGCTATCAATGAAAAACGGGAAAAGAACCGGTTGCCGCGGAGAAACGCTCATCGCGATCCGGTAGCCTGGAAGCGAGTGTATCGGCAGGGCCAACATGGCTGAATAGGACAAGTCCTATTTGTTATTAGAACCTCTTAGTACATGAACCAACGCGCAATTTCACGGCGAAGACGCGCGGAATCCAGCCCCGTGCATTCGCGCGAAACACCTCATGCCGTGTACAGTCGAGGGCGGCCGACGCACGCGCGCATGCCCGTCCGATCACGGCGGACGCCGCCGCCCGTTGCGCCTTCTGTCCTCAAACCGGAATCCCGTCATGTTTCTCGATCATCTTCATCCGGAACGCTGGACGTTCCTGTGGAACGCGTTGTCCACGCTTTCGCTCAGGCTCTGCGCGGCCCTCGCGCTGCTCGTCGCGGGCTGGTGGCTGTCGAAACGCATCGGCAACTGGCTGAACCGTCTGCTCGCGAACAAGGAACGCGTCGACGACACGCTGCGGCCGATCCTCTGCGACGTCGCCGTGTGGGGCATCCGCATCGTCGCGATCGTCGGCGCGCTGTCGCAGCTCGGTATCGAAACCGCGAGCATCGTCGCGGTGCTCGGCGCGGCCGGCCTCGCGATCGGGCTCGCGCTGCAGGGCACGATGCAGAACATCGCGGCCGGCATCATGCTGTTGCTGCTGCGGCCGTTCAAGGTCGGCGACTACATCGACGGCGGCACGGGCGTCGCGGGGACGGTGGACGAGGTCGGGCTCTTCATGACGCGACTGACGAAACCGGACGGCATCTGCGAATACGTGCCGAACAGCGCGCTGTGGGGCAGCTCGATCCGCAACTACACGCGCAATCCGACGCGCCGTCTCGATCTCGAAGTGGAAGTGTCCGTGCACGACGACATCGATCGTGCGCTCGACGCGCTGCGCGCGCTGGCCGAAGCCGACCCCGACGTGCTGAAGGATCCCGCGCCGGACGTGATGGTGATGCGCTTCGACGACAGCACGGCCATCGCGAACATGCGCGTATGGACGCATACCGACACGTTCTGGGCGATGCGCTGGCGCCTCGCGCGCCAGGTCCGCAAGACGCTCGACGACGCGGACTGCGCGCTGCCGATCCGCACGCGCGAGCTGCACATCGTGCACGATGCCGAACAGCAGCGTCGGGCCGACCCGCGCCGCGTACAAGCGTCGTAACGTGTCGGGGCGCACGCCCGCGCATGCCGCGCAGCGCGTGCGCCCCGCCTGCGTCACATCCTGACGATGTCGAGCAACGCCTTCTTGCCGCTCCTGTACGTGAACACCGAGATCGCGCCGTGCTTCAGGTCGCCCTGCGGCGTGAAGCTCGTTTCGCCGATCACGCCGCGATAGTCGGTCGCCGGCATCGCGGCCAGCACCTTCGCCGGATCCGTCGAATTCGCGCGCTTCATCGCGTCGACGATGATGTACACCGCGTCGTACGAGAACGGCGCATACACCTGCATCGGCTGGTGGTAGCGCGCCTCGTAGCGCTTCACGAACGCCGCGCCGCCCGGCATCTTCTCGAGCGCGATGCCGGCTTCCGAGCACACGACGTTGTTCGACGCCGGGCCCGCGAGCTTCGGCAGGTCGGTCGAGCACACGCCGTCACCGGCGAGGATCTTCGCGCGCATGCCGAGCTGGCGAGCCTGCTTCGCGAGCGGGCCGCCGGTGGCGTCCATCCCGCCGTACATGATCGCGTCGGGGTTCTCGCCCTTGATCTTCGTGAGGATCGCGCGGAAGTCGATCGCCTTGTCGTTGGTCGCGTCGCGCGAGATCACCTTCATCCCGGCCGATTTCGCCGCCTTCTCGAACTCGGTCGCGAGGCCCTGCCCGTACGCGGTCGAATCGTCGACCACGGCCACCGTCCTGATACCCATGTTCTTCGCCGCATACATCGCCAGCGCGGGCCCTTGCTGCGCATCGGTCGCGACGACACGATAAGTCGTCTTGAAGCCCTGCTGCGTGTACATCGGATTGGTCGCGGCCTGCGAGATCTGCACGACGCCGCCGTCGCGATAGACGCGCGACGCCGGAATCGACGTGCCCGAGTTGTGGTGGCCGACGACGCCGACCACCTTGTCGTCGACGAGGCGCTGCGCGACCTGCGTCGCCGTGCGCGGGTCGCCCGCGTCGTCCTGAGCGTCGAGCTGCAGCGTGACCTTCCTGCCGCCGATCACGAGCCCCTTCGCGTTGATCTCGTCGACCGCGAGCCGTGCGCCGTTCTCGCTGTCCTTGCCGAGATGCGCGATCGCGCCGGTCAGCGGCGCGACGTGCCCGATGCGCGCGACTTCGTCCGCATGCGCGGACAGCGCGGACAATGCGCATGCCAGCGCGGCCGCGGTCGCGCATGCCGTCTTCTTCCGATATCGATTCATGTTCGTCTCCTTCCTTGTCGCTGTGGGTTCGTGATCCGGACCATCGTTGATTGCAGGCAAAGCGATGCGCTCACGCGCGCCCTTCGAAACCGAGCAGCACGTTCACCGCGTTGATACCGATTTCCTCGACCATGTAGCCGCCTTCCATCACGAACAGCGTCGGCAGATGCAGGCGTGCGAGCGCTTCGCCGATTCGCAGGTAGTCGGGCGAGCGCAGCTTGAAATGGCTGATCGGGTCGTGCTCGAACGTGTCGACGCCGAGCGACACGACGAGCAGGTCGGGCGCGTGCTTCGCGATCGCGGCAGTGGCCTGCCCGAGCGCCGCGGAGTAGGTGTCCCACTGCGTGCCCTTCGGCAGCGGCAGGTTCAGGTTGAAGCCTTCGCCCGCGCCCGCGCCGCGCTCGTCGGCATAGCCGGAGAAGTACGGATACGACACCGCCGGCTCGCCGTGCAGCGACGCGAACAGCACGTCCGAACGGTCGTAGAAGATGTCCTGCGTGCCGTTCCCGTGGTGGAAATCGACGTCGAGCACCGCGACGCGCGCCGCACCGCTCGCGATGCCGTGCTGCGCGGCGATCGCCGCGTTGTTCAGGTAGCAGTAGCCGCCCATGTACTCGCGGCCCGCATGGTGGCCGGGCGGGCGGCACAGCGCGAATGCCGCACGCGCGCCGCCGTTCGACAGCAGATCGGCGCCGGTGAGCGCCGAGTTCGCGCTCGCGCTCACGGCATCCCACGTGCCGGCGTTGATCGGCGCGCCGGCGTCCATTGCAAAGAAACCGAGCTTGCCGTCGATGAAGTCGGGCAGCGCGGCCGACGACGGCATCGCGCGCACCGGCCACACAAGCGGCAGCGCCTGGCAGGTGCGGCCGGTCGCGGTCCATTCGTCCCATGCGCCGGCGAGGAACTCGACATAGCGCGCACTGTGCGCGCCCGCATAGCACGCGCGGTCGAACGCACGCGGCGCGATCACGTCGCCGAGGCCGGCCGCGCGGACCTGCGCGAGCACCGTCTCGGCGCGAAGGGGGTTCTCGAACGAATCGGTGATCGCGCCGTCCTTCAGTTCGACGCCGCGATGCAGATGATGATCGCTGCTGTAGACCGTGAGCATGGTTGACCGTTGCAGTGAAGGCTGTGAGGGATGGCAACAGTCTATTGACGCCAGCCGGCAATAACTTTGCTTTTCACCTCTTCGTTTCATACAATTTTGAGAAAACCGTCTACGGAGACCCGGGAATGAGCAAAAATCGCGCTTCAGTGGAACTCGACGGCGTCGATCGCGCGATGCTCCGCCTGCTGCAGGAAGACGGCGCGCTGTCCAACGCGACGCTCGGCGAACGGCTGTCGCTGAGCGTCACGCCGTGCTGGCGGCGGCGCAAGCGGCTCGAGGACGAAGGCGTGATCACCGGCTACCAGGCGAACCTGGACCGCCGCGCGCTCGGGATGAACGTGTTCGCGTTCGTGCAGGTCACGTTCAACATGCATTCGGACCAGGATTCGGATCACTTCGAGGACGTGATGCGGCGTCACGACGAAGTGACGTCGTGCCACAAGATCACCGGCGCGGCGGACTACATCCTGCAGGTCGTCGCCACCGATCTCGACGCGTATGCGGAATTCGTCGAACGCGTGCTGAGAAAGCAGGCCGGCGTGTCGTCGATCCAGTCGAGCCTCGCGCTGCGCGAGGTCAAGTTCTCGTCGCGCGTGCCGGTGCCGGATGCGTGAACGCCCCTTCGCCCATGCACGGGCATCCGCCGTCGATCGTCATCCCATGGAGCGCTACCCGATGAAACAGGTCATTCCTTCCGCGTCGCTTGCCGCCACGATTGCCGCTACGCTTGCATTGAGCGCGTGCGCGACGCAGCCGCCTACCCCTCTGCCGGCCGATGTCGCCGGACAATCCACGCAGCACACGCAAGATACGCAGACCGCGCAGGCCGCGCCGCCAGTCGTCGGCGGCGATCGCGATACGCACGGCTGCATCGGCTCGGCCGGCTACACATGGTGCGAACAGACGCAACAATGCGAACGCCCGTGGGAACTCGCGAAACAGAAGGGGTTCGCGAATTCGGCGCAAGCGTTCGAGCAGTTCTGCCGGAACAATCTGGCGAAATGACCGGGTCGCGGCGCCATGCCGCGACATCACGATGAAGTACCGCTGCGACGCATTACGCGCGCTCGTCGCGCATTGAATGGCGCATGGACGGCACGGCGCTCCTTCGTTTTGTCGCTCCGCATCGGTGCGACGCATGTCGAGCGCGTGCATCGCCCGCTCCGGTCCCTGCGCATTTTCCCGTTCCTCGCACCGTCGTTCCGGAAACCCGGACGCGCAAAAAACCCCACGAAAACAAGGATATTTTGCGCGTGCGACACGTTGACCGAGTTCGGTTATATTACGCGCCCCTTGCCACCCCACCCCGCGAAACGCATTGCCCGCGGCCTCTTGCGACGCAGCCCGAAGCGCCAGCCGGCGAGGCTCGCGGCAAGGGCCTGTGCGCCCGTCGCACGACCGGAAAGCATGCGATTGCCGAGTGCATGAAGTCGATCCGAAGGTGTCCTTCGCAACGGTTTCGCGTGCGCAAATGCAACGGCGAACGCGATCGATCCGGAATTCCGGATTCGCGGTCCGGATCTCCGGATACGCGAACCGGTTGCGAATCCGCATCCGCCGGGCGGCATGGCAAACCGATGCATCCAAGTTGAAAAAGGGATCTGCTGTGATCAAAACGTTACGGGTAATACTGTCGGCGCTCGCGCTGTGCATCGCCGCGTCGTCCGCGCATGCCGCCGATACGAAGAAGGTCGACGTCCTGCTGGTGGGCGGCGGCATCATGAGCTCGACGCTCGGCGTGTGGCTGCATGAGCTGCAGCCCGACTGGTCGATGACGATGGTCGAGCGCCTCGACGGCGTCGCGCTCGAAAGCTCGAACGGCTGGAACAACGCGGGCACCGGTCACTCGGCGCTCGCGGAGCTGAACTACACGCCGGAAAAGGCCGACGGCAAGATCGACATCTCGAAGGCGATCGAGATCAACGAGTCCTTCCAGATCTCGCGCCAGTTCTGGGCGTGGCAGGTCAAGCAGGGCGTGCTGAAGAATCCGCATTCGTTCATCAACTCGACGCCGCACATGAGCTTCGTATGGGGCGACGACAACGTCCGCTTCCTGAAGAAGCGCTATGACGCGCTGCAGGCGAGCCCGCTGTTCCGCGGGATGCAGTATTCGGAAGACTACGACCAGATCAGGCAGTGGGTGCCGCTGATGATGGAAGGCCGCGACCGTTCGCAGAAGGTCGCCGCCACCTGGACGCCGATCGGCACCGACGTGAACTTCGGCGAGATCACGCGCCAGTTCGTCGGCTACCTGAAGACGCAGCCGAACTTCACGCTGTCGCTGTCGAGCGAAGTGCGCGAGATCTCGCGCAACGCGGACGGCACGTGGCACGTGTCGTGGGTCAAGCTGCACTCGGATGAGCCGCCGCAGGCCGTCGACGCGAAGTTCGTGTTCATCGGCGCGGGCGGCGGTGCGCTGCACCTGCTGCAGGCGTCGGGCATCCCCGAGGCGAAGGACTACGGCGCGTTCCCGGTCGGCGGCTCGTTCCTCGTGACCGACAACCCCGAGGTCGTGAAGCGGCATCTCGCGAAGGCGTACGGCAAGGCGTCGGTCGGCTCGCCGCCGATGTCGGTGCCGCACCTCGACACGCGAATCATCGACGGCAAGAAGATCATCCTGTTCGGGCCGTTCGCGACGTTCTCGACCAAGTTCCTGAAGAACGGCTCGTACTTCGACCTCGCGAAGAGCACCAACCTGCACAACGTCGCGCCGATGATGCGCGTGGGCGTCGACGAATTTCCGCTCGTCCAGTACCTGGCCGGCCAGCTGATGCTGTCCGACGACGACCGCTTCAACGCGCTGAAGGAATACTTCCCGGACGCGAAGAAGGAAGACTGGCGCCTGTGGCAGGCCGGCCAGCGCGTGCAGATCATCAAGCGCGACCCGAAGAAGGGTGGCGTGCTGAAGCTCGGCACCGAGATCGTCAGCTCGCAGGACGGCAGCATCGCGGGCCTGCTCGGCGCATCGCCGGGCGCATCGACGGCCGCGCCGATCATGCTGAACCTGATGCAGAAGGTGTTCAAGGATAAGGTCGCGACGCCCGAATGGCAGCAGAAGATCCGCCAGATCGTGCCGAGCTACGGCACGAAGCTGAACGACAGCCCGGTGAAGGTCGTCGAGGAATGGACCTATACGAGCGGCGTGCTGCAGCTGTCGCCGCCGCCGAAGATCGACATGAACGCGCCGTCGCAGGCAACCGGCGCTGCCCCGGCGCGCCCCGCGAAGGCATCGGCCGACATGGCGCTGTAACGCGTCCGGCCCCGTTTCGCCGCACCGCACGGCCGCCCTCCGAGGCGGCCGTTTTTCATGGCGATGCAGGCGGCGCCGCGAGCGCCGGCGGGCTGCGCCTTCGCTGGGTTGCCTTCGCCGGGTTGCCTTCGCCGGGTTGCCTTCGCTGGGTTGCCTCTGCCGGTTGCCTCTGCCGGTTGCCTTTGCCGGTTGCCTTTGCCGGGCCGCCCCACCGCCAATAGCCCGCTACCGGTCGTCCGCTGCCGCCCGCATCCGCTAGAATTGCGGGCACGCGCGACGCCGTCGCCATCCGATCCACCACCCGCATCGACGCGGTCCACGTGACCGCCGGTGCGGCCCGCGCCCGAGCCGCGCGAGCGCCGCACGCCGTTGCCGCGCCCGCCGGGCGCGCCACCAACCGAATTCAGCTGGAGAAAGACCGTGTTTACCTGCCGAAACCAGAGCTGCGGCACGCAGTGGGAGACGTCCGACGTCGTCATCAAGGACGAAGGCCAGGGGCTGCTGTTCCGCTGCCCGCTGTGCGGCGCGCGCAACTATCTCGAACGCTTCGAAGACGACGAAGGCACGGTCGTCTACGAGCAGTTGGAAGGCCGCCCTTACCTCGGAGACCTGGAATGACCCAGCCGACCGCCACGCCCTTCAGCGCGCTGCAGCTGACGCCCGCCGCGCTCGCGAACCTCGCGCAGCTCGGTTACGTCGACATGACGCCGATCCAGGCCGCGAGCCTGCCGATCGCGCTGGCCGGCCACGACCTGATCGCGCAGGCGAAGACGGGCAGCGGCAAGACCGCCGCGTTCTCGCTCGCGCTGCTCTCGCGCCTCGATACGCGCCGCTTCGACGTGCAGGCAATGGTCCTGTGCCCGACCCGCGAGCTCGCCGACCAGGTCGCGCAGGAAGTGCGCCGCCTCGCGCGCGCCGAGGAAAACGTGAAGGTGCTGACGCTCTGCGGCGGCACGCCGATGCGCCCGCAGGCGCAGAGCCTCGAGCACGGCGCGCATATCGTCGTCGGCACGCCGGGCCGCATCATGGATCACCTCGACCGTGGCAACCTGAAGCTCGACGCGCTGAACACGCTCGTGCTCGACGAAGCCGACCGGATGCTCGACATGGGCTTCTTCGACGACATCGCGAAGGTCGCGCGGATGTGCCCGACGACGCGCCAGACGCTGCTGTTCTCGGCAACCTATCCGGACGGCATCGCGAAGCTGAGCCAGCAGTTCCTGCGCAACCCGAAGGAAGTGAAGCTCGAGGAGCGCCACGATAACAGCAAGATCCGCCAGCGCTTCTACGAAGTAACGGAAAACGAGCGGCTGCATGCGGTGGGCCAGTTGCTGAACCACTACCGGCCGGTAAGCACGATCGCGTTCTGCAACACGAAGCAGCAGTGCCGCGACCTGCTCGACGTGCTGCACGCGCAGGGCTTCCACGCGCTCGCGCTGCACGGCGAGCTCGACCAGCGCGAGCGCGACCAGGTGCTGATCCAGTTCGCGAACCGCAGCTGCTCCGTGCTGGTGGCAACCGACGTCGCCGCGCGCGGGCTCGACATCGCGCAGCTCGAAGCGGTGATCAACGTCGACGTGACGCCGGACCCCGAGGTGCACGTGCACCGCATCGGCCGCACGGGCCGCGCGGATCAGGACGGCTGGGCGCTGAGCCTCGCCAGCATGGACGAGATGGGCCGCGTCGGCGGGATCGAGCAGGCGCAGAAGCGCGAGGTCGAATGGCATCCGCTCGCAGAATTGAAGCCGGCCGACGACGGCGTGCTGACGCCGCCGATGGAAACGCTGCAGATCCTCGGCGGGCGCAAGGACAAGATCCGCCCGGGCGACGTGCTCGGCGCGCTGACCGGCGATGCGGGATTCGACGGCAAGCAGATCGGCAAGATCAACGTGACCGAGTTCTCGACCTATGTCGCGATCGAACGCGGTGTTGCGCGAGACGCGCTGCGCAAGCTCAATGCGGGGAAGATCAAGGGTAAGCGGGTCAAGGTCCGGTTGATGGACGAGGAGTGATCTCAAGCGGCGCGGCTGCCACGGCAGCCGCGCCGTCGCATTACCCCAGCTCGGGATACCCGTGCGCGGCCGCGTCCTCCGCAAACCGGGCAATCGTGTCGTACGCGCCCGGCGGCAGGCGCTCGAATCCCTTCAGCCGCAGCACACCCGCCCGTTCCGGATCGAGCGCGACCGCGTGATCGAGCGCATCCTGCAACGCCTCCACCCGCGTGCCTTCCAGCGCCTTCGACGCAATCAGCGGCAACCCCGGCGCCGACGCCGTCATGCCGATGATCCGGATCTCGTTCAACAGCTCGGGCAGCGCATCGCGCACGTATGCGAACGTCACGCAGTCGAGCGCCGCGCAATCGGCGTCGCCGCACGCCAGTGCGCGCAGCACGTTCAGGTGCGAGCCGAACGACACGGCCGATCCGAAGAAACGTCCGTCAGGCGCATACGGCGCGACCGCATGCCGGAACGCGTTCATCCCGCTGTGCGAATCCGCACCATTGAACGCGGCGCGCAGCCCGCGACAGGCAGCCAGCGTCGTCGCGCCGCCCGCATGCACGCGCGCCGATACGGCGAGCACGCTGCTGTAGCGCGCGCCGTCGCAGCCCGGCGCATCGAAGGCCGGCGTCGCGATCAGGTGCACGGCATCGCGCAATCCGAGCATCCGGTACGGATAACCGCACGTTTGCGACAACAGCAGGTCGTTACGCCGCCACAGCGCGTGCAGATCGCCGAATGGCTCGTCGAGCAGCACGACGCCGGCAGGCCCGCCGGTGCGCGCGAACGCATCGAGCGCGTCACGCAGCAACGCACGCCACAGTGCGGCGTGGCGCGGCGTCACGTTGTACATCGGCAGTCCGGCGATCCATTGGCTCATGCGGGCATTCTACGCATCGGCGGTGCCTTCGAGAAAGCCCGTTCGCTTGCGCTTCGGTGGGAGCCGATGCGCGGCGGGGGACGTCGATGCTTATCGGCCGCGCAGCGATAAGCAAATGCGAATTGCTTGGTTGGCCTGACTACGCGGCCCGGGTAGCGTTCCCGTGTCGCGATTTCGTCGGATGCTGCTTTCGCGACTGACCGCAAGCCGCGACGCATGTCGGCCAATCGCATCGCGCCCCGTACCGGCGCGATCGTCCGCTACCCGCATCACCCGTTTCATCCCGCCCCAGCACCATGGCCGAATACTTCGACGTCGACCACGCACGCGCGATCGCCGCGCTCGACACCCGCTTCATTGCCCGCACCGAATGGCCGACCTGGCTGCTGGTCGTCGCGATCTACGGCGGCTGGCTCGCCGTGCTGCTGCTCGTGCGCGCCGGACGCCTGCCGCTCGCGGCCGCGACGCCGCCGCTGATCCTGCTCGGCGCGTGGCACATGTCGCTGCAGCATGAACTGCTGCACGGCCATCCGACGCGTTCCGCGTTCGTGAACCGCCTGCTCGGCTATCCGCCGTTGACGATCTGGTATCCGTACACGCTCTATCGCGACACGCACCTCGACCATCACCGCGACGAGGATCTGACCGTGCCCGGCGTCGACCCGGAAACGAACTACGTGTCGCGCGAACGGTGGGCACGGTTGCCGAGCTGGCGTCGTGCGCTGACGGTTGCGCGCACCACCTTCGTCGGACGTCTCGTGGTCGGGCCGCCGACGAGCGTCGCCGCGATGTTCGCCAACGCGTTCGGCGCATTCCGGCGCGGCGACTTCCGCTATCTGCGGATGTGGATCACGCACGCGGCCTGCGTGGTCGCTGTGCTCGCGTGGCTGCAGTGGGCGATCGGCGTGCCGTGGTGGTACTACCTGCTGGCGGTCACGTGGCCGGCGCTGTCGCTCGCGATGATCCGGTCGCTCTTCGAGCATCGTGCCGCACGGCATCCGAAGGCGCGCATCGCGATCAACGAAGCCGGTTTCGCGATGCGGCTGCTGTACCTGAACAACAACTACCACCTCGTGCATCACGACCTGCCGAAGCTGCCGTGGTACGACCTGCCGCGCGCGTACCGGATGCGGCGCGACGCGTATGCGGAAAAATGCGGCGGCTTCGTGATTCGCGGCGGATATCGCGAACTGCTCACGCGCCATGCCTGGACGCCGACCGATGCGCCCGTGCATCCGTTCGATCAGGGTACGGCGTCGCTGTCGACCGGCAGCGGCGCGAAAGTGGCTGCGGTCGACGGGTATCTGCAGATCAGTACGTAGCGCCCGATCGCACCTCGCTTCCTCGTGAAGCCGCCCGATTCCCCACGACGCACGCGCCTAGCCGACGCAGCACGCATTCCTTACGAAAAGCCGACAACACCGATCTGCGTCGACGAATTGCCAATTCCGTCGGCAATGCCCAGAATGACGGCTCGTCCGGGGCTTCCAACAATCATTCGCCCCGGCCCTGCCTCCCGGCCGCGCGCCGCACTCCGCTACGACGATGCAACCGAACACCTCGCCCGGCGCGATCCGCTCGATCGGCAACGACTGGTCCGTCTCCGCGATCACCGCGGGCTTTCTCGCGGTGCTGATTTCCTACGCCGGCCCGCTCGCGATCTTCTTCCAGGCATCGCAGGCCGCGCATGCGTCCAACGCGATGGTGACGTCGTGGGTCTGGGCGATCTCGATCGGCGCGGGCATCTCGGGGCTATTCGCGAGCTGGAAGCTGAAGGTGCCGATCGTGACCGCGTGGTCGGCGCCCGGCACCGCGCTGCTCGTCGGCCTCTTTCCGCAGCTGACGCTGAACCAGGCCGTCGGCGCGTACATCACGGCCGCGCTGATCATCCTCGTGATCGGCATCACCGGCTACTTCGACCGGCTCGTGCGCCACATTCCGCGCGGCATCGCCTGCGGGATGATGGCCGGCATCCTGCTGCCGTTCGGCATGCACGCGTTCTCCGCCGCGACCGCGCAGCCGGTGCTCGGGTTCGGGATGATCGCGGCGTACGTGATCTTCAAGCGCCTGCTGCCGCGCTACAGCATCGTGCTCGTGCTGCTGACGGGTGCCGCGCTCGCGACGCTGCTCGGCATGACGCATCTCGGCAACGTGTCGCCAAGCGTCGCGCGGCCGATCTTCATCGCGCCGGAATGGACGCTCGGCACCACGCTCAGCCTCGCGCTGCCGCTCGTCGTCGTCAGTCTCACCGGCCAGTTCCTGCCGGGGATGACGATCCTGCGCGTGTCGGGCTATCACACGCCCGCCCGGCCGATCATCACCGCGACCAGCGTGATGTCGCTCGTCGTCGCGTGCTTCGGCGGGATCACGATCGTCGTCGCGGCAATCACCGCGGCGCTTTGCACCGGCAAGGACTCGCACGAGGATTCCGACCGACGCTACATCGCGGGCATCGCGAACGGCGTGATCTACCTGATCGGCGGGCTCTTTGCGGGAACCATCGTCACGCTGTTCTTCTCGCTGCCGAAGGCCTTCGTCGCGATCCTCGCGGGGCTCGCGCTGATCGGCGCGATCGGTGCGAACGTGCACGGGATCTTCGAGGACGAGGACCATCGCGAAGCATCGGTGATCACGTTCCTCGCGACCGCATCGGGGATGACCTGGCTCGGGCTCGGCTCCGCGTTCTGGGGGATCGTGATCGGATCGGTCGCGTATGCGGTGCTGAGCGGGGTGCGGCGGCGTCGGGGGGATTGAGCAGGCGCACAGTGCCGCCGCACTCAAACACTCGATGCAATGCCGGCTCGGGCACGGGATCGTCGGATCTCTCGATTCGGTTCACCCAGTGCGCGGATCAGGTCAGATAATGTCCTTTGCATTTCGAGGATCGTCACGACGACCGGCCAGTCAGCCACTACCTCGATGTGTCGCGACGAGCGCCGCTGACCAGCAAAAGCTGATCGACAAGCTCGAGTTTCAACGGCTTGTCCGCGTCGAGCTTCTTCTTTTCGATCACATACTTCCACCCGTCACCGTTGCCCGGATTGCGGTAGAACGCCACGATCGCGACGTATTTCGTATCGGCCTGCATCGGCTGTGAAAGGCTCGCCGACGCTCCCGGGTTCAACACGGCGGCAAGGTTCGTCTGCAGGTCCTGCGCAAGCACCGTCCGGTCATTCTTCAGCAGGTCCTCGTAGGACGCGCCGTCGAACATTTTTCGATCGTTCAACTGATACACGCGCACCGCAACCGATGTCGCGCGGCCGGCGTCGTCGGGGTTCAACGCCTCCCGGGCAGACAGATCGACGTTGAGCACCTTGACCTGCTTGAAGAACACCGAGCGATACGCGCTCGTCGAGGCGTCCGAGACGGACTGCCAGGCGCCGCATGCAGACAGCAGCAAGACCGACAAGACGGTTGAAATGGCGAAACGAATGGACATTGATACTCCTCGGCAATACATGGTGTCGGTCACGAGCGTATTGGCGTCAAGCGTCGTCGGCCCGACGCAGAGCGCAAGCCGATAGCATCAAAACGAATGCAACGGCTGAACCGACAAATCTGAAGGTCATGGGTCATTCCTGGTCAAGCATGCGATGCGGTAAGGTGGGGATTCGGCGCGGGCGCGGGAAAAGCCTCGTACACGCCCAGCGCAATATTGACGATACGTTCCTCGTCAGCGGGCAGCACGGTGGTCCAGCCGAGCCGTGGCGCGGGCCCGGCGTTTCCATGACCAATCGCCGGCTCCGGCGTGTATCGCGACGACACTTCCATACGCAGGTGTACGTCCGCCTTGACACCGACATATAGCTGCACGAAGGCCATCAAATCGCGATGCAGCCCTGCACCGGGCAAGAGGTCCTGCGCCTGCCGAGCATCCGCGGGACGCAACGTCACCCGTACCGCCCGGCTTCGATACGCCATCCGCTTTCCCAATACGTAACCGCCGCCCAACCCGCCACGTTGACTGGTTCCCGCTTTCCCGACAGCAGTCCCGGCCGCGGTGAGCGGCCGCGGCCGCCCCGTCGACGTCACGACCGGCCAGAACTCGTCGACCCGGACCTCAACTCCCGGGATGGCCAGCGCAACGACACCTGCGAGCCCTTCCGGCGTGCGCGTGCGCTGAATCAGCAGTCCCAGCAGCGCCAGCATCCGCGAATCGGGCAGGCCGGCGCGCTTCGGCTTGTCGCCCCAGCCGAACCCTGCCAGACACAGCAGGTTGCGCGAATGCGCGTCGATGCCGCCAGGCCGGAAGTGCTCGGGATAGCGATACTTCCGCCAGGCGCGATACAGCAACGTGGCATACCGGTGATTGAACTGGTCGAGGAACGCCTCGACGGCTTCGTGCCCTTCCTCGCGCAGCACGATTTCGTCGATCATGTGCGCAGGCATCGCCGCATCGACGCCGTACAGCCCCATGAAAGTCGTGCGCACGGTCGGAGGCGATCCAGGCCCGAATGCGTCCGACCCATCGTCAAACTCGACCGACGCGATTTCACTCGCCGGAAAGCCCATTCGCGGCCGCGGCCGGAAGCGCACCGGTTCATGATCGAGCGCATCCCGTGTGCCGAAGCCGGGCTGGTCGGGAAAACGCACCTCGAGCAACCGGCAAAGCTGCATGAAGTTCATCCGCGGTGCGCGCGCCAGAAGCGAGGCGACCAGCGGATCGAGATTCGGGAAGTCGTGCGCCTTCATAGCGGCGCCCGCTCGGCCTTGCTGCGTGGCCATTCGATCCGGGCCTGCGACGGCATGCTGACGATCGCGAGCTTCGTGAACAGGTTGATGTCCGCGTAGAGCGCGAAGAACCGATGCAGAAGCTCGCCGAACAGCATCACGTCACCGTCCCCGGCGAACGCATGGCTGTCGATCGTGACCTCGATCAGCACGCCCCGCTCGACCGAACCACCCGACACCTCCTCGATCAGTGCCTGTGACACCCACAGGATGCCGGCGAGCCGTCGACGGTTCAGCTCGTCATTCGTCCAGTCGTAGAGCGCAAGCGCCCCGCGCAGCACTTCCGCGTCCATCATCGACAGGAAATTCGGCGCCAGATGCGACAGTACGCGCCACTGGAACCGGTCTTCCGTCGGTGGATACAGCGGCAGCGTCGGCGAGACGAGATTGCGCACCCCGGCAATGTTCTGCGAACTGGTCGCGATTTCGTCGAGACTGGCTTCCCGTAGCCCCTTGCGTGGCAGCATTCCGTTCGTGCCGGTCACGCGCAACGACAGGCTTTCCTCGGGCAGTGCATCCATGGTTTCCCATGCATGGCCACCAAGCACCACCCACGTTTCGTGCAACCCGGCCGCACCCGAGCGCACGCGCGAATGGAAATACCGCTCCGGCGCCTCGTGGCGCAGCATGCCGCCGCGGTGACGGAACGTCGCAAACGGCACGTATTCATATCGCTCGGCCGTTTCGTGGTCGAAAGCCTCGATCGCGTCGACGGAATACGTTTCGACATGCTCGCCTTGATGGCCAGCCGGCACCACACGATATTCGGTTTCGTGGTGATCGATCTCGATCGGCTCGGCGTCCAGTTCGAACAGGTTGATCACGGGCGTGCAGAATAGCCGCACGTTTTCCGCGCTGAAGCGCTGGTCCGACGGATAGGTCTGCGTCAGCACAATCTCCAGCTCGAACCGGGTGGTACGTTCGGGCAGCTTCGTGACGTCCAGTCCGCAAAGATCGACAAACAGGAATTTCTCGCGGAACGTGAAGTACTCGAGCAGCAACTGATAGCCGGAGAAGGCCGCATCGGCCTTCGGCCACAGTCGTTCCTCGGTCGAGAAGCCGGCCGGCTCGATCGTGACACCGGCGAGCGGCATCGCCTCGCCGTCGCGGATCTCGGGAATGCGCAAGTGGATCGTGTCGACCTGGCGCGTGAGGGCAAGGTGCATCGCAAACGCCGTCGGCAAATCCGCGTTCAGGTGCAGGCGCAACCGGGACAGATCCGTTTCCATCCGGCGCGCCGACCCGCCAAGCGAGAAACCGAGCCGGATCACCGAGCGGCCATCGTGACGCACGGCCGGCCCGGCATGCGTCACCGTGACCGGTTGCAGCGCGACCGCTTGCGTGGTCCGGTAAACGCACTGCACGGTTTTCGGCGACAAACCTTCCGCGCCCGCGGGCGGCGGTACGACGATCGGCGCGGAGCGTATCGATACGCCCGCCGGCACGATTTCGGTCTTCTGAAGTTTTTCCGACAGCGAGATGAGTTCCACGACCGACAACGAGGGAATCATTCGCAAGTAGTGTGGCCATAGCAGGCTGACCAGCCCTTCCGTCAGCTCCGGCAACTCGTCGTCGAGCTTCTGCCGAAGGCGCCCGGTCAGGAATGCGAAACCCTCGAACAGTCGCTCGACGTACGGATCGCGATCGCCGACACGGTCGAGATTGAGCAGCCGTGCGCGATCGGGATGCGCCTTCGCGAATTCCTTGCCGGACTCGCGCAAATAGCGCATTTCCGCTTCGTAGTAGCGCAGGATGGGATCGTCGTTTGCCATGGATTCTCGTTACGAAAGAGTCAGCGCTCGAGCCGGGTCGAGCACGGTAAGTTCCGCCTGCAGTTCGCCGATGCGGCGCGCGAGCATCGGTTTGTCGGCATCCTTGCGGTTGCTCGTCGCCTTCAACGCTCGCACGAGTTGCTGCTTGACCTCGAACGCCAGCGCGGGCTCCCAGCGCATCACCGGCAGCGAGCGCGACGACGTGTCGAGTTCGGCCAGCAGCGCGAGGGCCGTATCGGGTCGACCGGCATGATCGGCCAGGCGCGCCATCACGAGCCGCTGCAGGAAACGGTGACGCTCGGTCTTCATGCCGGGCAGCGCATCGAGCCATGCGAACGCCGCCTCGACGCCGTCGCGCGCAACCAGCTCGCGAGCCTGAGCCTCGATTTCCGGCCAGTCGCCGGCATCGCCGTCGCTATCCGCGGACACGGGCAGCGGCGCCACGGTCTCGCCCGCTTCGAGGTCGCGCACGACGGCGTGCCGGGCGATCCACTCGAGCGTCGTGTCGTCGGAGAATGGCGTGCCGTCACTGAACGAGAGGCGCTCGATGCCCGGCAATCGCTCGAGAAACCACGCAAAGTCCGCGCGCAGCAATTCGCCCCACGTGTGGTAGGGCGCTCCGACGTGATCGAGCGCGACGTGCTGGAAGTACTGCAGGTCGAACCAAAGATGATTCACGCCTTCCATGAATGCACCTTCGACGCGCTCGAGCAGTTCGTGCCACTGCTTCTGCAGCACGAGCCGCTTCATCTGCTGGCGCAACTCGGCGCGCGGCGGTGTCAGCCGCGTGTGCAACGCGGCATCCGACGGCGGCACATCGTGCAAGGTGTCCCAACGAACGCTGCGTGCGATACGCACTGACGGCAAATAGCCGTTTTCCTGATCGCGAAGCCATGTCGACATCGCGCGGACCTGATCGAGCAGGTCGCGCGCCGATGCAATCGATCCGATCGAGGCACTTGTCGAAGCTGACGTCTGCGGCATCGCCATGTCCGGGCTCACGTTGCGCACCGGCTCATC
Source organism: Burkholderia sp. 10_S31 (assembly GCF_056930375.1). Classification (NCBI taxonomy): domain Bacteria; kingdom Pseudomonadati; phylum Pseudomonadota; class Betaproteobacteria; order Burkholderiales; family Burkholderiaceae; genus Burkholderia; species Burkholderia sp. 10_S31. Next base: position 554,699 of record NZ_JBXOWK010000001.1, on the reverse strand, counting down.
CTTGTTCCCGAAGCGGGAAGCAAGCGGATGCAGGTTCGGACGGGCGGCGTCGGGCCACGCAGCCGTGCGGGTGACGAGCACGTCGAGCGCCGCCATCGCGCGCTCGAGATCCAAGGGTGCGAAGTCTCCGCGGCTGTCCAGCGTCTCGATCATTCGCGCGGTCGACAGCATTTCCAGCGCCGCCCGCTTTGCCTCGGCCCGGGCAGGCAGCAGGGTCTCGCCGAACCGGTCGACCAGTGAAGCGGCCAGTTCAAGGCCGTCGGCGAACCCGGCGGGACCCTCCTGACGCAGCCGCGCAAATGCGTAGTAACCGACCAGACGCAGATCCTTGCCGGTTTCCTTGAGAAGCTGTTCGCATGCGCGGGTGATCAGTCCGTCGTCGATTCCGGACAGCTTTGTCGCTTCGTCCTTCAGTTCGAAGAATGCATCCTCGTAGCCGGGATCGCGGCCATGCGCGTGCTCCCCCGGTATCGGGGCAAGCCATGCCGCCCAGGTATTCCGGCGCGCTTCCTGCAGCGAATCGATGCGTGGACCGCCGACGAGTGTCTTTACGAAATTGGCAAGTGTCATCGCAGGTCTCAAAACGCAAATGCGTCGCCCAGCAACCGGAGGGCGTGTCCGAACGGTTGGGAGGACGCGTCGGCGGACATCGAAGTCGTCGCCAGCGACGACACTGTCATCCCCGGATTGGCCCTGAGCGACTTCATGCCGGACGTAGCCGGCTGCGCGTCCGCCGGAGGCGAGTCCACCGCGGCGGTTCGACGAGGCGCCGGGTCCGGCGTCGCCGGCAGCGGCTCATCCTGCAACGACATCGCACCCGGAAGCCCCGGCGGCAGCGGCACCGCTGCATGCTTTGCCGCTGCGATTGCCGCAGCAGGCAACGGCGGCGGACTGGCCGTCGACACCTTCGACCCGGTACTCGCCGCCCCGGTCACGAAAATCCGCGCCGGTAGCGCAAAGTTGCGCAACTGGAGTACGTCGAGCGGCCCGGCGCCCGCCTCGCTGCGCAATTGCACCTTCAGCGGAATGCCCTGGCTCGTGTCCGGCATCCAGGTCAGCAAGTAACGTGCGTTGTCCTGCTGCGCGACCTTCGCACGCTCCAGCAACCGGATCAGGCCGAAGCGCCCCTGCGCGTCGAGCGCCGTGCGCAACCCGCCCTTCTCCGTCTGCCATTCGATATGCGACAGGTTCTCGAGCGCCTGGCCCGGCCACTCGAACGGCACCCATTCCTGCTTTTGGTTGAAATAGCGCAGTTCGCGCCCGGAGAGCACAAATTTCATGTCAGTGACGCCCGGCGTCGGCACTGCCTGCATTTCGTATCGCACACGCGCATCTCCGGACGGGAACAGCACGGTCGAGAGCCGCGTGAGCTTGTTCAGGCCGCTCAGGAAAACCGGATCGATCGTAAGCGCGCCTTGGTCGGCCCCTTGCGCGACGACCCACCGGTCGCCCTGCCGCTCAATCACGCCGGCGAGCTGCGTTGCAACGAACTGGGCGATCACGCCATTGTCGGGCCGCATGAAGCGCGCCATCTCGGGCAGCGACGCGTCGTTGTCGGCGTCCGAGAACGGATATCGGCCGCCGAACGACTTGTTCCAGTCGGCCAGGATCGCCGTCCGCCAGATTTCGTTCAGGCTCGACGCGGCAGGCTGCACGACGACCTGCCACGCCTGATCGAACGGTGCCCGAAACAGCGCGCCGAAGCCTGCCCACCGTTCGCCCAGGCTCGCGGCCACACGGCTCGCGTAGTCGCGGCTATCCGAGATATCGGACGTCTTGCCCTGCAGAACCGACTGAGCGGCCAGCCGCGCGATCGCGTCCGGATCGGCACCGGAGACGATCTGCGATGCCTTCAGACGCATCGCCGTGACCCGCTCGAGATAGCGTGCGAGACTGAGGTCGCCGGTCGCGGCCAGTTGAGCGGCGGCCTTGCCGTTGGCCGGCGCGCCGGACACCAGGTCGCTACCGGTCAGGCGCAGGATCGGGCCAAAGGCTGACGCAAGCGGCGCAAGCTGCGGCTGAGCCTGCTTCGACGGATCCTTCTCGTCGGCGCCGACCAGTTGTTGCGCCTTGTTGATCAGACTCGCGGAGAGCGACTGCGCATTCGCACCCGCGCCTGCCTGGTAGACGATCGCGTTCATCAGCGCAACGAGCGGCGAGCGTTGCGAGTCGCCCAGCAGCGTCAGCTGGTCGGCCGTAGCTGACAGCGTTGGCGCGGATTGCCAGCGCACGCTGTTCAGGAACAGTGCCCACGTACGCGCGTAGTCATCGAAGTAGCGCTGACGCAATTCGGCTTTCAATGTCGACGGGGGCGGGTTGCCGGCGTTGGTGTCGGATTCTCCACGGGGACTACCTTCCGGGCGCAGCACCCAGTCGCCCGACACGTCACGCTGTGCGCTGACGTCCTCGATCGCCTTCGAGATCCGCTCCTCCCAGGCCGCACGCGTGAAAACGCCGGGAACGGTCGCGGTCGTATTGAACAGGCCTCGACTCGTCGTGTCGCCGAGCAGCGTCGCGAGAGAGACCGGCGGATACTTCGGGGTCGCCTCATCGATGATCTGCTGGTAGAGCGCATCCCTGGAGTTCTGGATGCCCCGCACACCAATCACCGTTTGGCGGGCTGACGCAATCAGGTTGCCATCCGGTGTGATCGCGAACGCGGCAGCATTTGAAGCGGGGGCCTGGCCGAGATGGTTTGCGAAGAACGCGATGGCGTGCAGACGCAGGTCTTCCCAGGCGCCCGGCGACAAGGACGAATTGGACGGACGCGCGGGTACGGCCGTCGCGGCAAGCTGCGGCGTCAAAAACGCAGCCACGGCACGCTCCGGCTTCGCGAGCATCAGGTAGGCCTTGAGCGTGTCGTAGGCGGCCTGGATCTGTGCGTTGCCGCCGTCGGCAATCTGAGCGTCGGACAGGGATGCAAGCTGCTGCAGACGCGCTTCGAGCTTCTGGCGAATGGGGGCGACGAGGATGCGGTTCGCCGCGAGGGCATAGCTCGGCCACAAGGCGTCGAGCAGTACGCCGTCGCGATTCAGGCCGAATCGCGATGCCCAGGGCGCGCCTTCGCGCTGATGGACTTCGAGCGTGTCGATCTGGCGATCCAGAGTGTTCAGGGCCTGCAAGGCCTGCGTGCTGTCCTGCACGGTGGAGAGAGTCGCGATCGTGTCCGCGGTGCTCCGGATCGTTGCACGGTTGACGAAACCGGAAAGCATCGTGCCGGCGATCCAGCAGCCGATCAGGCCGGTTGTGAACCACGCGGCCGCGGTCGACAACGAGAAGCCCACTCGGCGGCCGTGGATCTTGCGACTGTGTTCGGCGACGGTTTGCCATATCGTGCGGTGTCGCGGGCCGACCGGCGGTTCGTCGTCGCTCGCGCCGGCGGGTGCCTGCGGCGACGTCAGTTCCCGTTCCTTGAATAGCGGTGCGAACAGAAGGCCGTGGACTGCGTGCCGCCGGATACGTGACTGCGAGGTTTGCAGCACCAGGCCAGACAGTGCACTTCCGATGTTCGAAATATGCTGCGACAGTTCGGCGGGGTAGCGGTCGTTTGCGTCCTTCGTCAGGCGCACGACACCGGCATCCGCCAGGTTGTCGGTGAGGGCTTGCAGCGACGCGTCGATCGCCTCGGCGCTGACGCGCGCGTTGGACCACGTGAAGCCGATCGCCTCGTCGGGACTCGACGCCTCGCTGCCGAAATCCGTCGCATTGAGCAGATAGACCGGCGCGGACCAGCGCAGCGCGCGCGCGTGGCGCGCGAGTCGCTGGGAAAGATTGTCGGTGTCGAACGGGGCATCGACAGAATTGCGGTTGCGTGTGACTGCGACGATTGCATCGACCGGGCGACGGCGGCGTAGGCGGCGGATCTGGTCGAGCCATTCGGTGTCGAGCGTGTCGCGGGTTTGCTTGGCGTACAGCAGGACTGTATCGCCGATGATCAGGTATCCCGCGTCGACGAGACCCGGTGCCAGGCGTTTCACCAACGGTACGTCGCCGGCAACGAGCACCCATCGTTCGCGATAGCGCCAGCGCCAACCGTGGCGGTCGCGAAGACGGCTACGTAAAGCCGCAACGCGTGTGCCGCCATCAGGAGTTCCCGTATCGCGCCGCTCGGATGACGAGCTTGTCTGTTTCTTGACCCAATGCAGAAGACGCCGTGCTGCTACCGCCGGGCGAGATGACGAATCGAAGCTATTCCATAGGAACAGCACGACGAATACGATGCAAAGCACGACGATCCATCCGGCACGCTTTCCGACCGAGTACAGGCCCACCCAGGTATCGCCGGCGAACCAGACCAGCAATCCAGGCAGGATAACCGCTATGACGATGCTTAGTGTGTCGATCCGGAACTTGCGCATTTGGAATAGAAATTGAATCGAGATTGACCGGATGAATGCCGCTCCGCATTTCGTTGGCAGTGGTCCTGGCCAATGTTCGATCGGTTAGGACGCTTACGCTCAGACATCGACATAGGAGGCGTATTGCGAGGGAAGCAAGCGCGGCAGTGGATCGCACTTGCATACGCACAGATCATCGCTCAGGGCACCTTCTCTGCCGTCAGGGCCCTTCATCGAGAAGCGAGGGCCGTCGCATACGATGTGCCCCGTCGTATCACATGCGGGACACCAGACATCATCACGCTCGTAAGCCTGTTCGCGATTCCCGATTCTGTCGTTCGAATCGCCGCCCAGGACAATGCCATTCGACGTTGTCTTGTCGCCTTTCAGAATGTCGTACCGCCTGACCATGATCTGCGTTCCCCAATTCAGAGATAAGTTGTGCATTGCGCGACTATGTGAGGATGTAGAGACAGAAACCCGCTCGGGCCTCGGTCATTGCGGATCGCCATTCCGCAAAACAGAGAAGCAAACCCCCGTCTTCCCGGTCGTTGCCAGAAGCTGGGGCGTGCCATCCCGAGCAACCGCCTTGGCTGCGCAAGCTGCGCCAAGCCAGGACGCGACTTCACCTGCGTGCCCCACCATGTAGTCGATGTTTGCCACCTTCGCGGCGATACCCGCCTTGACCGCTGCGGCTGTCACTGCGTTTGTCGCGGCTGGGTCAAGGGCGCACTGCCAAATACGACTCAAAGCAGAGGGTTCCATACGCCCCCAGCGCAATGCGCGTGCAAGGGCAACATCCGCCGGACAGTTGTCGGTGTCATTTGGCCGATGCAGCCTTGCAATCGAGTCAATCTTGAATCGACGCTGCATTGGTTCCGGCACCACGAGTAGCGCGACACCGGCTTCCGCGCTACCGTCCGGCGGAAGCGTTTGAAGAACCGGATTCAACCGCACGAAGACGAGCAGGCGCGCTTCCTGATCACGCGTCTGGTTGATTCGATCCAGCCACGCGTCGAGGGCCATCAAGTCGGGCGGATCGGGCAGGACCTCGACTTTCAATGGCTGGAGATTGGATTTCGCCCATTGCTTGTCCCACGACGCTAAAGCCTCATCCAGGTTCGCAACGCCGGGTAATACCAACTGAATCGCCAGTTTCAACTCCGACGGCAACGCGCGGATGGCATCGGCAACATCACTGATCAACGCACCGAATACCCACTCGCGCACGTGGCGCCGCCGCTCGTCGTCACTATTGAACCGATTGCCATCCTCGTCCGTTTCGGGTTGATCAAACCAGCGCGCATTCACAGGCGGCGCATCGTGTTTCAGCGCGATTCGCGGTTCGAGTTTGATTGAACCACCCAGCAGTTTGTCGAACGCGTCTTCTTTCGCGTCGCTCGTGAATCGGTATGCCGCGGCAACCAGCGCAAGCGGATGGCTGGCCTCCTCGAACACGCGATTCAGGTATTTCTCTCGAGCTTCGTTCCATGCGATCGCGTCCAAACGTCGTCCCTCGAAAACGCTATAGCGCCGTAACACGACGAAGGTCGCAACGCCAACGGGATACACCGTGATGCATATCCGGAACCAGAGGGATTGCGTCGATTCGCCTTTGGGCCAGAGAAGCAGCACCGCGAATATGCCAGCAAGCACGATGACGAAAAACACAATCGTCCAGACGAGGCGCGACGGAGGGCGGTCCGGTACTGGTTTCTCTGGTGGCAGTTTGTCGAAGTCAATAGGCATCGATCATTTCTCAAAAAGCATTGGGACGAGGCCGAAGGCTACGAGACACCGCATCCCACAAGGCTAGGGCCTCCCCCTCCGTGAGTGAGGATCGTTTGACTGTATCGGCCTGTGCCAGAAAATTCGGACTCGCGGTTAGCATGTCGAAAACGATGTAAGGCGCTTGCGGGCTACCCTGGTAATTCGTTTCCAGCGAGCCATGACTTCCCTGCACATTCACCTGCGTAAGTGACGATATCAACGCCTCGTCCACTTTCATGCCACTGGGCAGTTCGATACTCCCGGATCGAATCACACGTCCCTGGGCCGTCTTCAACGCATCCTGGACGTCCGTACTCCGTATGCGAGGCAGCAATGTGCTGGTCGCCTGCAAACCGGCGAAACTGTCCCAAGTGAATGACACATCCGCCTTGTCCGCGAGTACGTAGCTAGTCGAAACCTCTTCTTTTTCTGAAATTGCCTTGCCCGGCATGAATCCCCCGACGAAGCATGTTCCAGGCTCCGTCGGAATCTCGTCTTCGGGACGCCCCTGAAGTTTCGTTATCAGGTCGAAAGCAAGCTGCTTTTTTTCAGGTACGTTGGTCTTAACGGGGCCACTCTTCACAATTGATGCATCTTTGAATTTTGAATTGGTCCAGTCCACGGCTTGAATCTTCAAGCTGAGCTGATAACCTCGATCCCATCTGTAGGCCTCGATCACACGCCTTGCATCGTTGGATGCCCCAGGATCGCCAAGTGAAATAAAATACTTGGTATGTTCCATCCCGCCCACCGTGCCGGCATCGAAGAAAAATTGATATCCAAGCGTGCTGTGAGTTGCTTTCAATTCTGCTTCGAGTGCAAGCATGTCGTGCTTGAATTGCTCCAATGACATAGCTTTCGCATTGACCCTCACGTCATCAAACTTAGCATCGCCGATCGGCTGTGCGCTGGCTGGAAAATCAATCAGGTAACGTCCAATACAGCGTGACTTGATATCCGTTGTCGCTCCTATTACCGCCTTCTTCTCTTGCTCCGTGAGCGCCGATTTCTTAGCACCGCACGCCGCCAGCAATAATGCACAGATCAACCAGCCTGATTTCAACATGCTATGTATTCCATGGACGTGCCCTTGACGTTGCTTACCAACCGCGCAATTGCGCGGGGAGCGAACATTCGGCACGGTAGCGGGTTACATACACCCTCATATTCAACTCATTCGAAAGCTACGCAAGATCTTGCATAGATTGCCGGCGCACGACCCGACCGGAAATGAATCGTACCGTCGCTGTTTACTTGGCGGGATTAATTACACGCCGAATACTGGCCCTCACGGTCATAGACGAATAGATTTCGTTTCTACGGGCACGTTAACCAGATGCTGCCCGATGACGCATCGTTTTCACGTCTTGCTTCATACCACCCCCTTCTTGTGCAAGCAATTGGAAGCACAATGCAATTCGCTTTGCTTCTGACGCGGCGACGGAAACACCTCATCGCATAAGTAACGCATCGCCTCATTCACCGTCAGCACGCGCGGTGCGCCTAACGAGATGCGAGGAAGCATCGTCGCAACCGGTATGGCAAGAAGCGTCGTCAAAACTTTCCGCCGAGACAGCGTTTTCATACCGCCCCCGGACGCAGCCGAATCGAGTCCACGACGCCATCCCATAGCTCGAGCGCCTCGCCGTCGTTGGCGAACGATTCCTTGTTCGTGAGGTATGCGCTCTCGCCGACACGCAGCGATGCGTTCAGATTGGGTTCGGCCAGCGAATACGCCTTGCCGGGCGCTTCCCATTTGAAGCCGTAGGTCCGCTTTCCGTCCTGCGTGCCGGCCACCAGAATCTCGTCGGCTTCGATCGGCCCGACCGGCCGGACTCGGTTGCGCAACTGGCCTACACCTGCCACCGTCCCGAGCAATGCGGGCAAAACACCGCCCGCCCGGGCACGCAAGCCTAGGCCTACTCGTTCCTGCGCGTAGGCCGTCAACCGGAACCAAACATCGGGCTTGTCCGGCAGTCGAATGTTCAACTCCCAGCTTTCAAGGTTGAAGCGTTTCGCTACCAAGATAGCGTCGCCCGCCACGAAGCCCATCCCTTCCGGCAACACCCCGGACGGGATTTCGTGCCATTCGCCGGAAAGTTTTTGGCCCGTAGCCAACGCGACCGTCTTGCGGTCTGGCGAAACCTCCCCTGAATACAACATGTATTTTGAGCCTACCTGAAAGTAAGTGTCGAAGAGATAAAGTATTTCTCCCGTCGGGCGACTCCATGAGATCAACGTCACTGAGCCAGTGTCGTGCGGTACTCGCTCGACAAACAGGTTGCCGCGCGTGACGTGCTTCGCAGCTCGAAGGTCCTTCTCTCTTTGCGAAACCATGTTATTGAACATTGCCTGCGTCGTAATCGAAGGCAGCAACTCAATCCTTACTCCGTTGTATTTGTATGACTCGACGGTTGTCGCCTCATTAGGCACATCCACCAGATGCCGTCCGATAGCGCATGTTTTCCAGTCTTGCTTCATACCACTCCTGTCTTGTGTCGGCGCTCGGAAGCGCAATACAATTCGCTTTGCTTCTGACACGGCGACGGAAACACCTCATCGCACAAAAAACGCATCGCCTCGTTCACTGTCATCATGCGAGGTACGCCCGCCGAGATGCGAGGAAACATCGTGACAACCGGCGTGACAAGAAGCGCCATCAAAACTTCGCGGCGAGACAACATTTTCATACCGCCCCCGGACGCAGCCGAATCGAGTCCACGACGCCATCCCATAGCTCGAGTGCCTCGCTGTCGTTGGCGAACGATTCCTTGTTCGTGAGGTATGCGCTCTCGCCGACACGCAGCGATGCGTTCAGATTGGGTTCGGCCAATGAATACGCTTTGCCAGGCGCTTCCCATTTGAAGCCGTAGGTCCGCTTTCCGTCCTGCGTGCCAGCCACTAGAATCTCGTCGGCTTCGATCGGACCAACCGGCCGAACCCTGTTGCGCAGTTGTCCAACCCCCGCCACTGTCCCGAGCAATGCTGGCAAAATGCCACCCGCGCGCGCGCGCAGGCTGGGCCCAACACTCTTTTGCGCATAGGCGGTTAGTCGGAACCAGACATCGGGTCTATTAGGCAATCGAATATTCAATTCCCAGCTTTCGCGGTTGAAATCCTTGTCGACCAAGATGGTATCGCCTGCCACAAAGCCGATACCTTCCGGCAGTTCACCGGATGGAATTTCGTGCCATTCGCGTGACAGTTCCTGCCGTAACGCCAACGCCGTCGCTTTGCGGTCCGGCGACACCGTTCCCGAATACTTCAAGCTTCTTGAGTCTGCACGAATGTAGGTGTCAAAGAAGTACTGTATGTCGTTCGTCGGGCGATTCCACGAGATCAACGTCACTGAATCGTTGGCGTGCAGTACTCGATCAACAAACAAACTGCCGTTTGAAATATGCTTCGTCATACGAAGCACCTTTTCTTTCCGGGCTATCAGGTCGTCAAAGCTCGTCAACGTCTGGATCGCAGGCAGCAACTCAATCTTTACCTCGTTGTATTTGTATGACTCAACGGTTGTCGCCTCATTAGGTACATCCACCAGATGCCGTCCGATAGCACGCGTTTTCCAGTCTTGTTTCATACCACTTCCGTCTTGGGTCGGTGCTCGGAAGCGCAATGCGATTCGCTTTGTTTCTGACGCGGAGACGGAAATACCTCATCGCACAAGTAACGCATCGCCTCGTTCACTGTCATCATGCGAGGTGCGCCCACCGAGACGCGAGGAAACATCGTGACAACCGGCGTGACAAGAAGCGCCATCAAAACTTCGCGGCGAGACAACATTTTCATACCGCCCCCGGACGCAGCCGAATCGAGTCCACGACGCCATCCCATAGCTCGAGTGCCTCGCTGTCGTTGGCGAACGATTCCTTGTTCGTGAGGTATGCGCTCTCGCCGACACGCAGCGATGCGTTCAGATTGGGTTCGGCCAATGAATACGCTTTGCCAGGCGCTTCCCATTTGAAGCCGTAGGTCCGCTTTCCGTCCTGCGTGCCGGCCACCAGAATCTCGTCGGCTTCTATCGGGCCAACCGGCCGGGCTCGGTTGCGCAGTTGCCCAACCCCCGCCACTGTCCCGAGCAATGCTGGCAAAATGCCGCCCGCTCGCGTGCGCAGGCCGGGCCCAACGCTCTTTTGCGCGTAGGCGGTTAGTCGGAACCAGACATCGGGTCTATTGGGCAGCCGAATGTTCAATTCCCAGCTTTCGCGGTTGAAGTCCTTGTCTACCAAGATGGTATCGCCTGCCACAAAGCCGATACCTTCCGGCAGTTCGCCGGATGGAATTTCGTGCCATTCGCGTGACAGTTCCTGCCGTAACGCCAGCGCCGTAGCTTCGCGGTCCGGCGACACCTCTCCAGAATACAATAGGCTATTTGAGCCTGCCCGAAAGTAAGTGTCGAATCGATAGTACTCGTAGTCCAAGTCCGGGTCGCTCCACGATATCAAAGTAACAGAGCCATTGGCGTGTGGCACCCGTTCGACAAACATATTTCCTCGCGAAATATGCTTGGCCTCGCGAAGCTCCCGCTCTTTTCGGGATATCTGATCGTCAAAGCGCGCTTGCGTTGTTATCTTCGGCAACAGCTCAATTTTCACGTTGTTGTATTTATACGCTTCGACAACTGCCGCTTCATCGGGTACATCTACAAGATGCCGCCCAATTGCTCGTGTTTTCCAACCTTGCCTCATGAAGACTCCTTCTTATGCCAGTGTGCTTGCTGGGCGATCTTGACGATGGCATACATGGTGGCGTACAGCGGCCGCCCATGCTCATCGCCATAGCTGCCTTGATGGTCGTAACCGAAATGCTCATTGGACTTGCCTGGATAGCCCTGTCCGTGGGCAAAACTCATCGCAATACCTGCTTTGCCTGGCGCTTCGCCGGAATACACTGGCACGGTGCCGTCTCCAGGGCAGTCGGGTTCGCCAATGGTCAACTTGATGCCCGAGGTAGTTTTGAGCGTGCCATTTCCATCATCACTCGCAATAGCCACTCCGACTGCTTCAAGACCGTCCACACCGCGCCCCTCCCATGACACCTCGCCCCAACTGAAACGGTTATTGCTCGCTAACATCCCGGTGCCGAAGAGGCCACCCGAATCCTTCTCTCTCTCGCGTCTGCCCTGTGCGCCATAATGCACATAAGTCGGAGATTTATAACGAATTTGAATGTCTGAATGAAATTTGCGGACTTTCGCGACGACCTTATTCAAATCGTTACGTAATGTCTCGTCCTCAGACTTGGAACTACCCGTCGATTGCGACCGCGCCTTCTTCTCCATGGGATTCACCAGCCCCAAATTCCCCTCCGGCACCAACCCATACCACGCAGGCGAGCAATAAATCTCGTTATAAGGATCGCCATTCTGCGGCAGCGCAAGAAGCTCTTTACCCGTCTCCTTATCACGCACCTTAAGCCAAGGCTTACCGTCGTTGTAATCCGCTGTAGGCAGCAGTTCCAGCCCGCCCGGTGATTGAGAAAGAATCGCCACGACATCGGCCGCATTGCGCCCGAGGAACACTTGCTCCGCGCCTTCAAAACCGGACCGCATGCGCTTATAAGTAGCGGGCGCGCCAGTCGCCGGCTGCACGCCATGCGAGACGCCCAGCACCTTGTCACATTGATGCAGCTCGGTAAGCGCGCGACTGACGAGCCCGCCCATCGAATGAGTCACGATGATCACCTTCTCCGCCATGGGCCGGCTTGGGGCCGGGCGCTCGTTGGTACAGTTTGATCCGCCCTTGCCATCCGGCGTGTCCTTCACGATGACGCTCTTGCCTTCGTTGTAGAACGGCAGGATGGTTTGCTCAATGAGCTCCTTGATGGCAGCGCCGGAGTCCCGGTTGCTTTGCAGCCAGTTGTATCCTCCTGCCCAGACATCGAACTGATAGTTGGCCGCATGCAGGATCTCTTCACGCGTAAGGGCATCGCCTTCTTTAGCGCCCCATTCGGTCGGCGCGTCCTGCCCAGCTTCAGCGGCCCATTTCCGGAGATCGGCCTCGCAACGCTGAAAGTCGTACCGAGACAGATCGTTCAGTAGATGTTGAAGCTTTGCCATGAACGGGTGATAGCTGGAGCGCATCAGGGCGCCCCAACCACGAGCGACCAGCACATTCTTCGGCAGGCCGCTCTCGCCAGCATCGATAGGCCCGCTGGGATCGATCTCTACCGAGTTGGTCACCAGATCGCCGGCACGTTCGTTTGTACTCTTGAACAGGTAGCTGAACAACTGTCCGATCAGATCGGCCGCGCCGCGCGGATCCTTGTTGGGCGGTCGCCAGACGCTGGCCTTGCCAACCGTCTTGCGCAGGTTCGTTCCCATGATCCCGGGCAGAAAGAGAATCGGGATCACGTAAGGCTTGGCAAGCACTATTTTTTCGCGCTGATCTTCCGTGGAAGTCAGTGTCGCGATGCTGTACTGGTCTCCGTTTTCGTCGACCACGCTATGATGCAAAACGGATGTAGCATCTGTCATGATGTTGCTCCGAAAAATAGGTCGGTGAATTCAGTCCAGCAGCCGAATGCGAACATGCTCGGTGAAGAGACTCTTCTGTTGCGGCGTCTTACCGAGCTCGTCCGTCAACACCTTGAGCACACTACCGTCGTCCCGCTTGATCTCGGCCTGCACATTGGTCAGCGGCTCGCCGGTGGACGGGTTTCGCACGACATAGGAATCGTCAAACTTCGCGTGCTTCCACGTATTCATCGTTTCGGCGAGCGAACTCGGCCCCTGCCGACTGAACGCGGCCGACTTGATCGTGCGATTGCCACGCGTGCCGTCCTCAATGCCCGTCGGAGCGATGCGGACGTACGATCCACCACACTTGAGGAGCAACTCCTCTTTCGCCTCGATCATGACCCGCCCGTTCGCGCTCGTCATTCGCATGTCCTTGTCGGACATCAGGTGCATGTCGTCACTTTGTGCCTGGATCTCAACTTTTCCCCTGGCGGCAAAGAGCTTCAAGCCAAATTTCTGCGCGAAGATCGATACGAGGTCACCGGCTGACACGGTAAACCGCTTCATGACGCCGAAATCGGCATTCCCGCCGGTAGTGGCAATCAAATTGTCGTTCGCGGTGAGTTGCAGATCCGTTCCGGATGTGAGGCCCATGCCGTCCGGGGCGCTCACGAGAACCCCTGCCTTCTTGAGTTCTTTCAACGTCTCGTCAAGCAACACGCGCTGGCGGTCGTAGTCGGCCGCCACGGCCTGCGCGGTTTGCGCGGCCTCTCCGAGCCCACGCATTTGCTGAAGCGCCAGATCGAGTAATCCCTGCGCACGCTCCATCGCGAGCTGTTGACCATTGCCTGCCGGTTGGGCCTCTGCCGTGACTAGAACGCCTTTTGCACCGCGAATGGCGACGTGGCCGTCCGTTCGGAGCTCCGCGCCACGCCCACGTTCCTCGCATTCACCGTCAACCACGTGCCCCAGATTGAGCTCACTGGTCTGAAACGGCGTCGTCAGATGAACGTGCTCGACACCTTCCTTATCCTCCATCCGCAGTTCGTTCTGCGCGGCGGTGCGGATCAGATTCCGGGTATGGTTCTGACTGGTGACGAGATCAGGATGCAGGCTGTCATGCATCGCCCCGATGATCACAGGCCGATCCGGATGACCTTGCGTGAAAACAACGGCCACCTCCGCCCCATCGATTAGCGGAAAGTGATGCCCGTAGTTGTCACCGCTATACGGCTTCGCGAACCGCACGGGCCGGCTTGTCCCACCCGGGCTCCATTCATCGAGATCGAACGGCAGCTTGATCACATACCAGCCCTGCTCGGTCAGATACGCATACTTGTAATCACCGGGGGATGTAATGCGCGCGGGCAAAATGCCGTCGATGGCCGGTCGCTTGATGGTATCGATCGGCGTGCGCCACACACGATCAGACGGAACCCCCTCAAAGGTCATCCAATACGACTGATCGCGCCCGCCCTGCGACTCCACCGCGGTGATGAAGATCCCATGCTTCGCGTCGGCCAGGTTCGGCTCGATCCGCATGACTTCACCCGCTTCGAGCCAGAACGGATTGCCCGTGCCCTTGAACGCGATCTGCGCTGCGAGATGCTCCTGGTGACGCCGGCGGGCCACACCTTTACCCTCTTCCGGCGTCTCGTAATGCTCGCCCCAACAGTAATCAATGCCGCTCGTCGTCGTGTCGTCGCGCGCGGCGTTTTCCTCGACCAGCAGCGACACACCGGCCTGCCGATGGTTGTAGTCGTGCAGACGCACGGCTTCAGGTACACGCCGCGTCCGCTTCTCGAGCGTCTTGATTGCGTCCGCGCCGGCACTCTCGAGCCCGCCGTCTCGCCGGTACGACACGGTGCGTTGCTTGCGTGCGTAGGCATCCAGATCGTCGCCAAACACGAGCACCGCGTGATCCTTCTTCTGCTCCCAGCGGAACCAGATCCCTTCCTCCGCACAAATACGCTGGATAAAGACAAATGTCGTTTCGTGATACTGGGTGATGTACTCGCGCCGCTTGTATTCGCCGCGCAGCTGAAACAGGAAGTCGACCCCGGCCCGGTAGCCGTAATGGCGCAGCGTGTCGGTCACGATCTCCTCGACGGACTGCTTCTGGAACAGCCGGCTCGTCGCGCCTCGGTTCAGGTTGGCGAGCTTCGGCTCGAGCCGCACCCGATAGTGGGTCTGATCGGCCGAACTGCCGAACTCGTCGAACTGCGTGATGACGCCGTGGATCGTATATGCCGGCGACATCGTACTGAATTGCCCGGCGTTCTCGCCAAACATTCTGCGCAGATAGTCCAGGTTCGGATCGACCGGTGCGACGATGAATTTCGCGGGGCGGCCGACCACTTGATCCATTGGAATACCCGCCATCGGGCTCGTGAATTCGATGTCGTAGCGGTACAACTCGCTCACGGCGTCCCGGCCCGTAAACCGCAGCACGGACGTCGGCGCCGGGTGCGGCGCCAGCTTCAATTCATAAGCCTGCGACGGCAGGATCATCGACATGGTTTTTCTCTCAGGTGCACGAACACAACGGTGCCGCCGGAGCAGCCATCGGCGCCCCGGCGGGTCATGCATGAAACGTCGGATCAGCCCTTGGCCTTCGGCATCTGCGACACGAGCGACAAGCCGATGTCCATGCCCTCGACCTGGAAGTGCGGGATGATGAAGAGCTTGATGCGGAAAAAGCCCGGGTTGTCCTCGATGTCCTCGACCGTCACCTTCGCCTCGCGCAGCGGGTGCGACGCCTGCAGCTCGTCGCCCGGATCCTTCATCTCGGTCACAAGCCCCTTGATCCAGTTGTTCAGCTCGAGTTCGAGCAGACGCCGGTCCTTGGTCGTGCCGATGTTCTCGCGCTGAATCAGCTTCAGGTAGTGCGCGATGCGCGACAGCAGGAAGATGTACGGCAAGCGCGCGTTGATGCGGCTATTGGCCGTCGCCTCCTTCGTCTCGTACAACGCCGGCTTTTGCGTCGAGCTGGCCGAGAAGAAGCATGCGAAGTCGTGGTTCTTGTAGAACGACAGCGGAATGAAGCCGAGATTCGCGAACTCGAACTCGCGCGTTTCCGGAATCAGCACTTCGGTCGGAATCTTCGGCTGCACACCGGTACCGAGGTCATACAGGTGAACCGGCAGGTCTTCCACCTTGCCGCCTGCCTGCGGGCCACGAATCTGCACGCACCAGCCGTTGCTGACGAAGCTGCGCACCATGTTGGCCGCGAACGCGAACGACGCGTTGACCCACAGATACTTGTCGTGGTCCGGGCCCTTCACCGCCTCTTCGTAGTTGAACGCACGCACCGGCGTCGTATCCTTGCCGTACGGCAGGCGGCCGAGCACGCGTGGCATCGTCAGGCCAACATAGCGCGCATCGTCGGTGTCTCGGAAACTCTTCCACTTGATGTACTCGGCACGATCGAAGTAGTTGCCGATGTCCTGGATGGACGCGACTTCCTCCATCGAATGCTTGCCGAAGAACGCTGCGCCCACCGAGCCGATGAACGGCATGTGCGCCGCCGCCGCAACCTTCGAAATATTGCGCAGCAGCGCGACATCCATCGGCGAGTTCGCGAATTCGAAATCGCTGATCATCGCGCTGATGGGCTGTCCGCCCGGCGTGTCGTATTCCTCAATGTACGTGAGACGATACAGGCCGCTCTGAATCAGCTCCGGCGAGTCCTCGAAGTCGCGCTGCAGCGCATCCTTCGATACATCCAGCACCTCGATTCGAGCGTTCTTGCGGAAGTCCGTGCGCGACACGAGCATCTTCAGGCCTCGCCAGCGACCTTCGAGCGCCTGGAAATCCGGAGCATGCATGACCGCGTCGAGCTGGCGGCCGATCTGCCGGTCAAGCTGCCCGATGTAAAAATCGAGCAGCGACTTGTCGAGCCGGTCGACCGGCTTGCTTTCCTTCGCGATCAGGTTGAGCAGCGCGTCCATGCCGCGCGCGACCCGTTCGTCGGCCGATGCCTCCGACAATGCGTCGTTGTCGCGGAATGCTTCCAGCGGCCGCGCCTCGGCGACCGGCTTCAGGTTGATCTTGTTGCACAGCGTGGCGTAGACGCTGTCGTTTTCGAGCACCATCGTTTCCGTAGCGCCCTGGCGCGATTCATTCTGGTTCATGTGTCTCTCAGTCACGTTTGGTATGGCTGCCTGGTTGCGGGAGGCGGTGACGGCCGTCTTGGGCCGGCCGCGCTCACGCACGGCCTTCCTGTTGCAGGGTGGCCGTCGCGATTTGCCCCAGTTCGCCACGCAGCTTGTCGGAGAGGCGCTGGTCCTTCAGGATCTTCTCGAACTCACGGCGGAACATGACGTTGTCGAGCAGATTCGACTTGAGGTCGCGCAACAGATTGCGCATCGCCAGCATCGCTTGCAGCTCGGGAATCTGGCGAGCAACCTGCTCGGGCTCGAAATCCTTCATCGAGCGGAACGAGAGATTGACGGGCAGTTCCGAGCCGTCGCCGGTCAGGGTGTTCTCCGCAGCAATCTTGAGATCCGGCGCGTAGTCGGCCAGGACTGCATCGAAGTTGTTCTTGTCGATATTGACCTTCTTGCGTTCGGCCAGCGGCGCCTGTTCACGGCCCGCGCTGAAGTCGCCCGCGACGAGCAGCTTCAACGGCAACTCGACCTTCTTCTGGGCCCCGCCCGTATGCAAATCCAGCGTAATCGAGACACGGCTCTTTGGAATTTCCCTCTGGAAGCTATCCATTTGCAATCCTTATTTAGTGGTGGTCAAGCGTTGGGCAGGAGCACGGCGTATTCAACACGATGGCCTCGTCGATACATCACGCACGGGATTCAATGCGCAGGATGTCTCGATCGATATTTCATCGCATGGCCTCCGCTCGTATGACTGAATCGCATGGGACTTATACACGGCAAACGCTTGGACAGTCAAAGCGCGTCGCTCAAAAACCACAATCACCAAATGCAAAAAATCGCAAACATCCCGAAACAATTAACAAATTCGAAAGACATCGATTATTTTCGAGATGATTGACATGCCAGCCCCGAAAGACGCCACCTCAATTCATTCACGTTCGCCCCAATCCCCTATCAGGCGGGCCACCGTCGCCTTCCCCACTATTCACACGTCACCCTTTCCAGCGACACGCAAATTCATCAAAAACCATATATCCCAAAAATAATCGCCCGACGAAGCGTCTCATTTGTTCACATTTCCCGGATTTCAAATTAGTAAACCAAACTAGTTGGATTTTCCAAAATTGGTTGTACATTGCAAAAAATGTCATGTATAGGTTACGCCCTTGGACCGAATAACGAACAGACACACCACACGAGAGACCATGCGAATCGCGAAGCCGCTATGGCACGAGGGCCTCATCCTGACGCAGCAGCATTTTCAGCAACAGGATAGATGGGCTGAATTTGCGCTACGTCAGTACGCCTGCGCGGCTATGGCGCAGCCGTGGGGAACGCTTGGAGTAGAGATCGACGAAGAGGCGCTGTCGACAGGGCGCCTGAAACTCGCCCGCCTGAGGCTGTGTTTTCCGGACGGCACGCCGATCGATACGACCGTCGCCGATACGCTGCCGTCTGCGCGCGATCTGACGCAAG
Organism: Burkholderia sp. 10_S31; assembly: GCF_056930375.1. NCBI lineage: Bacteria > Pseudomonadati > Pseudomonadota > Betaproteobacteria > Burkholderiales > Burkholderiaceae > Burkholderia > Burkholderia sp. 10_S31. Next base: position 536,541 of record NZ_JBXOWK010000001.1, on the reverse strand, counting down.
GCGTGCCAGCGGACATGCAGAGCGTCGTTGTGTTCGCCGCGCTCGCGTTGCCGGATGCGAATGGCAGCAACTGCCGTTTCGACGAGACGTCGCTCGCTCGCCCACGGCGCGCTTACCGTGAATTCGTCAAGGTCGCGGACCTGAACGGAACCGGCGACGCCGAAATCGCCGTCGAACGGCGTGCAGTGCGGCTGGTTTTCGACTTCGAGTCGCACGCCGACGACACGGTCTGTGCGATCGCGCGACTGACGCGCGGATCTGGCGGCCAGTTCCAGGTCGATCGACAATTCGTGCCGCCGTGCCTCACGCTCGGCGGCCATCCACTGCACATCGAGCGGATCAATCGTCTGGCAGACATCCTGCACGCCAAGACGCTCGCGCTCGGTACGCGTCGTAGCGAACGCATCGCCGAGGTCGCGGAATACGGCGTGGCCGACGTGCAACTCTTCTGGCTGCTGCATTGTATCCACACGGCCTGGCCGCAGTTGCGACTGTTCGCCGCGCATCCGGGTCGCCCTCCCGAGCATCTGTACACGACACTCGCGCAGTTGACGAGCGCACTGATGACGTTCTCGACCGAAGCGCAGCTCACCGACATTCCAGCGTACGACCATGCGCGAGCCGACGAGGTGTTCGCGAGACTGGAATCGCTGATCCGCAATCTGCTCGACGCCATCATTCCGTCGCGGGTCGTGTCGATCGGCCTCACCCGCAAGGGGCCGACCACCTGGACCGGCCAGTTCCTCGACGAACGGATCGTCGCGGATGCCGCCGACTGGTATCTGTCGGTCAACGCGCCGATGCCCGCGTTCGAGCTGGTCGAACAGTTTCCACGGCTTTGCAAGATCGGCGCTCCCGACGACGTCGAACACATCATCAATTCGGCTCTGCTGGGCGTCCCGCTCAAGGCCGTCCAGCGCGTGCCGGGCGCGATCCCCGTGCGTCTGGACAATCAGTATTTCGCACTGGACGCGTCCAGTGCCGTGCACGCGAAGATGCTCGCCGCGCGAGCCTGCCAGATCTACCTGCCCGCGTCGGTACCCGACGCCTCGCTCGAACTTTACGCCGTGTTGCATTCATGAATGCCCTGACTTCCAACCGAAACGACACGGCGCTGATGCCGAACGCGACGGGCGCCATCAGCCCGCCCGGCGACGGGATGCGCGATCTGCTGCGCGACACCGCGCTGCTTGTGACGACGCTCGCCTCGGGCGGACGGGCTCAGGACGCGGTCGCATTGCGGATCCGGTGCAAGCAGCTTGTCGAACAGTTCTCGAGTGCCCTGCAGCACCGGGGCTTTCCGGACGACGTGCGCAACGAGGTACTGATTGCGCAGTGCGGGCTGCTCGACGAGGCAGCGCTGCGGCACCTGCCCGGCGAATCCCGGGCCGCATGGGAGCGCGAGCCGCTGCAGGTGGAGCAGTTCAACCTGCACGAAGCCGGTGAACGCGTATTCGAGCGGATCGACGCGCGCATGCGCGAACCAGCGCCGCCCGTCGCGTTGCTCGAGTGCTACTCGGCCATCCTCGGGATGGGATTCGTGGGCCGGTACGCCCGTGACGGTGAAGCCAAGCGGGCTGCGCTGATCGCGTCGTTGAACGCCAGACTGGAAGCGCTGCGCCCTGCCCCGGATCGGCCATTCATCGCGGATCGCGTCGAACGGCGCGTGTCCGACTGGTTCCACCGGCTGTCTCCATGGGCGATCGCCGGACTCGCGTGCATCGCCGCCACGATCGTATGGGGCGTCTGGTCGACCATACTCGACGGGCAGCTCGCACACCTTGTGGCGACAAAGGCCATTCGCCCGTGAAATCCGACCTGCCTGCTCTCTCTGCAGAATCGAAACGGCCGCCCGATCGTGGCCACGAAGGGCTCGGGTATCCATCCCGGTTCATGGTCGCATTCGCAACTGTGCTGGTGCTCGCCGTGATCTGGCTGGTGCTTCCACTCGGTTCCGGCGTCGCCTGGACACTTTCCGCCATCGCCGGGATTGTCGCGCTCGCGCTAATGGTGTGGTGTACGTGCAGGCTTGGCCGCGCGCGTAGCCAGAGCGCGCATGTGCTGACCGCGCTGGGCACGGCGACGGCTGACATTCCGGTCAAGCTGCGCACGCGCATGCCGCTCGTGCTGGTGACCGGCGATGGTCTGCCCGCACTGTTCGACCGTGCGGGAGAGGCCCGGCACGTGCACCTCGGCGACGGCGGCATCTGGCTGCGCGTCGATCGCCCACAGGATCTGCCGCGCCTGGCCGTTGCGGTCAGGCAGTGGCGCGACGGGCGGGCGCCGGACGGCGTCGTGCTGTCCGTCGCGCCTGCGTTGCACGCGGAAACCGACACGCTGACGCAGAACTTGCGTGCCGTACGGCAGGCCGTCGCCGATGCCGCCCGCATGCTGGGTACGCGACTACCCGGTTACGTCGCGGTCTACCAGCGGCTCACCACCGGCCCTGTCGACCTCTCGACGCCGGTGTGGTACGGCGTGTCGTCGGCCGCGCGCCTGGCGGGTGGCGAACGTTTCGAATCCGTGGTCCGCGCAGCGGAAAACGAGGTTCAACGCGCGGCCGGCGATCGCATCGCCGCAACACGCGCCGCCTCACTGGCCTCCATCGTCGGCTGGACGCAGCGCGTCGTTCTCGGCGCACTGACGGACCGACGACTGCTGGCGGCGCCGTGGGCGCAGTTCGGCGCCGGCTGGATCGACTGCGGTCCGGCAAGTGCGTCCGGAAACCTGTGGGAACGCGATGTCGAAATGCAGACGTGCGTGGCACGTACGGTCTCCGCCGCCTCGCCGACGCCTTGGCCGCTCCCGCAGTCGCTGATCGAAGCGATGCCGCGGCGATACTGGATGTCTCCTCGTCAGGCCTCTGTGGGCCATGCATTCGCGCTGCTCGCCTGCGCCGCCGCCGTTGCCTTCTGGGGCGCAGCCAGGAACAACGAAGCGCTGCTGGATCGTATCGCCGCCGATCTCGGCCGCTATTCGACGATCCCGGCAAAGCACGACGCCGCGAAGCGCGACGCGCTACACGCCCTCGTGGCCGATCGGGATCAACTCGACCGCTACGCACGCACCGGTGTTCCGCTGCGCTTGTCGTTCGGCATGTATCGGGGCGCGCAGCTGATGCCGGTGCTGAACAACGCGATCGCATCTTACGAGCCGCCTCCGCCCCCGCCTGCCGTCGTCTCGCTCGACAGCATGTCACTGTTCGACAGCGGCAAGGCACTGCTGAAGCCGGGGTCGAACCGTGCCATGGTCGGCGCACTCGACATGATCAACGCGCATCCCGATAAACGCATCCTCGTCGCGGGCTACACCGACAACGTGGGCAATCCGGACAGCAATCTGAAGCTGTCAACCGCGCGCGCGGAAGCCGTGCGCGACTGGCTGGTCGACGCATCCGGCATTTCTGCGACCCGGTTCGCGATTCAAGGCTACGGCATGACGCGCCCGCTTTCGAGCAACGACACACCCGACGGTCGCGCACGAAACCGTCGCGTGGAAATTACCCTGGTACCGGACACGGGAAAGTAGCGATCCAGGTTTAGCCCCCAAAGCAACTCGCTTCGGGATTCTCAAGCTCAGGGGCGCGCTCCTGGCTAGTTTAGTAGTGCGTACAGTGAAATAAAAAGGAGTAAGGCAATGGCAATTCCGGCTTATATGTGGCTCAAGGACGACGGCGGCGCCGACATCAAGGGTTCGGTGACGGTTCAGGACCGCGAAGGCAGCGTCGAACTCGTCGCGTTCGACCACGGCGTGCATATCCCGACCGACGGCAACACCGGCAAGCTGACGGGCACGCGCGTCCACAAGCCGATCACGTTGACGAAGGAAACCGACGCCTCGACGCCGTACCTGTACAAGGCCGTGACGAGCGGCCAGACGCTCAAGTCGGTCGAGATCAAGTGGTACAAGATCGACGACGCGGGCAAGGAGAAGGAGTACTTCAACACGAAGCTCGACAACGTGAAGATCGTCGCCGTAAATCCGGTCATGCATGACATCAAGAACCCGGACTACGAGAAGCACAACCACCTCGAAAACGTGGAGCTTCGCTACGAAACGATCACTTGGTCGTACAAGGACGGCAACATTATCCACAAGGACACCTGGAACGAGCGGTCCTGATACCGATCGATGGTCGAACCGCCGGCTCCTCGCGCGGTTCCTTTGACAGCCTGGCCGGTTCAGGCTGCCCTTCCTGTCCTCGAGACCGAGTTCGGTCCATGACTGTGCCTCGCCCCTTCCTTCTTCAGACCTCGACATGATTCCGCGCGACACGACCCACCTGCTCCGTCGACTCAATCCGCACTGCGCGAAGGCGCTCGAAGCGGCCGTGAGCTTATGCCAGACGCGTCTCGCGGACGAGATCACCGTCGAGCACTGGCTGCTGAAACTGATCGAAGCCGGTGACGGAGACATCCCTGCAATTCTGGGGCATTACGGTATCGACATCGACACCGTCTGGGATGCGCTGCTCGCCTCGATCGAGCATCTTCCGCGCAACCTTCGGGGCAAGCCGGCCCTCTCTCCGCAACTGGCAACCATGCTGCAAGACGCATGGCTCCGTGCAGCGTCCAACACCGACGACGCGGCCATCAGGTCCGGCGATCTGCTGCAGGCGATCGTCGATCGTCCCCATGTATTGCGTGCAGAGAACGCCTGGCCTCTGCTGTCCGTCAGCAGCACGCAGATCCAGCGCGTCCTGCCGCGCCTTGCCCATCGTTCGTGCGAAAGCTTGCGTCCGGAGGATATCGAAGCCGGAGCGGGTGACCATCCGATCGCTCCCGTAGCCGATCAGACGCCAGCATCGGCCCCGCCCGTCGTGGCAGCAACGCTCGCGCCCCGGCAAACCATCGACGGCGACGCCCTTTCCCGCTTCACGATCGACCTGACCGACAAGGCTCGACGCGGCACCATCGATCCGGTGTTCGGCCGCGATCGTGAAATCCAGCAGATGGTCGACGTGCTCGCGCGTCGGCGCAAGAACAATCCGATTCTCGTCGGCGAACCGGGCGTCGGCAAGACCGCGCTCGTCGAAGGCCTCGCGCTGCGCGTCGCCGAGGAAAGCGTCCCGAACGTGATTCGTGACGTGCGCATCCTGACACTCGATTTGGGCCTGCTGCAGGCCGGCGCCGGCGTGAAGGGGGAGTTCGAGCAACGCTTGAAGAACGTCATCGACGAGGTCCAGTCTTCGCCCGAGCCGATCCTGCTCTTCATCGACGAGGCGCACATATTGATCGGAGCGGGCAACGCCGCCGGCGGCGCCGATGCTGCCAACCTGCTCAAGCCGGCGCTCGCACGTGGCGAACTGCGTACGATCGCGGCAACTACCTGGTCGGAGTACAAGGAATTCTTCGAGCGCGACGCCGCGCTCGAGCGCCGCTTCCAGATCATCAAGGTCGGCGAACCCGACGACGATGCGGCGTGCCTGATGTTGCGAGGCCTGAAGAGTCGCTATGCGGAATATCACAACGTGCACATTCGGGATGACGCGCTCATCGCGGCGGTGAAACTCTCGCGACGCTATATCCCCGCGCGGCAACTGCCGGACAAGGCAGTCGACCTGATCGATACCGCTGCCGCGCGGGTGCGAATGGGACTCGAATCGCCGCCCGCGGAACTGCAGCGCGCGCGCGCCGCGGTCTCCGCTCTCGAACTCGAACAGGCGACGCTCGACGCGGACGCGCAGGCCGGTATCGACGACGCTGCGCCTCGGCGCGCGGCGCTGGAGAGCGCACTGTCCGAGGCGCGGAACATCCTGACGGGCTTGCAGGCGCACCATGTCACCGAACTCGAGCTGGTCCGCCTCGTTCACCAGTATCGCGCCGAAATCGCCGAAGACCGCTCGGCGGCCAGCCACGGCCCGCTCGACGATATCAAACGCCGACTGGCCGACCGGCAAGGCAAGGCGCCGTTGATCTCTGTCGATGTCGATGCGGCAGCCATCGCACGTGTCGTTGCGGAATGGACGGGTGTGCCGGTCGGCAATCTCGTCGAAGACGAACTGGTGAGCCTGCTGAATCTCGAACAGCAGCTGGCCCGGCGCGTGGTCGCACAAGGCGACGCGCTGGCTGCGCTCGCCGAGAGCCTGCGCACCGCGAAGGCAGGCCTCAAGAATGAACATGCGCCACTCGGTGTCTTTCTGCTCGCAGGACCATCGGGTGTCGGCAAGACCGAAACGGCGCTGGCCCTGGCCGACCTGCTGTTCGGCGGCGAGGCCGCGCTCACGACGATCAACATGTCGGAATATCAGGAAGCACACACGGTGTCGCAACTTAAAGGTTCGCCGCCCGGTTATGTCGGCTACGGCCGCGGAGGCATCCTGACCGAAGCCGTGCGGCAGCGGCCGTACGGTGTCGTGCTGCTCGATGAAGTCGAAAAGGCCCACCGCGACGTGCTCGACATGTTCTATCAGGTGTTCGACCGCGGCATGATGCGCGACGGCGAAGGGCGCGAGATCGACTTCCGCAATTGCGTGATCCTGATGACGTCCAATCTCGGCAGCGCACGGATTGACGAGATGACCGCCGACGATCCGGAGATTGCTCAGGCGGCGTTGCTCGAGTCGATCCACCCGCAGCTTGCGGCGCACTTCCAGCCGGCCCTGCTCGCGCGCTTCCAGTCGCTCGTCTATCGGCCGCTCGACGCCGCCGCACTCGCGTCGATCGTGCGGCTCAAGCTGTCGAAGGTCGCCGATCGCCTGCGCCGGCAACACGACGTCGAGCTGGCGTGCGACGAGTCGTTGATCGACGCGATGGCCGAGCTTTGTCTCGCGCGCGAGTCCGGTGCGCGCAACGTCGATGCGTTCCTCAATCAGCGAATCCTGCCGAGCGTGTCGCGCGAACTGCTTGCGCGCATGGCCACCGGTGCCCCACCCGAAAAGATCGTGCTGTCGAGTTCGGCCGAGGGGAACCTAACGATCGATTTCGTCGATCGGAGCAACGTCGCGGTGGGCACGAAGGAACCGACACTCGCTACCGCGTAACGGGAGGCCAGGATCATGCAGGCGCGCCCCTCTCTCCATGACACGCTGCTCGGTCAGATCAGTGGTGAGCCGCTCGATACTTACGACGACCGGACACTCGAGTGCATGAGCATCCAGCAAAATGTGCAGCGCATCCTGAACTCGCGTGCCGGCGCGCTGAAACACCTGCCGGACTATGGTCTGCCGGATCTGACGAACATCTACAAGGCGCTGCCCGCGTCAGCCCACATGCTCAAGCAGCAGATGGAGGCGACGCTCCTGAAATATGAGCCGCGCATCCGCTCCATCGACGTCGACATCCTCGAAAACGACGATCCTGGCGTGCTGGTGAGTTTTGAAATGACGTGCCATCTGAAGAAGGCCGGACTCGTGCGATTCGGTACGTACTTCGAGCCGCCCGGGCGCATGTGGTTGAAACGCAGGACTTCGGGGCACGGTTAAAGTGCGCCCTGAAGTCCAGACCGGGTTTCGTAACTTGCCAACCCGGTCCATCAACATCAACCCCGGATAGCTGCTGCTCGCATCACACCGACGCCGCCTGCTCGCGCACCGGCACAGCGAGCGCCTCCTCCGGTGCCGTCACGCCATACACACGCTCCGACACGCCGTCCTCCACATCGATCTGCCCCGCGTTGTGCACGTCGTACAAATCAACGATCAGTTGCGCATGACGCTCGCTGAGCCCTGCGCGTAACAGCGTCGCAGTCCATGCATCGCGCGGCAGTTCACGCGCGACGATCTGGCGATCAGCCGCCACGCCGAGCATCTCCGCGATGTCCCTCACGCTCACGCGCTGCGGTCCTTCGATGCTGACAATACGCGGTCCGTTACCGAATTCAGTCCGATCGAGCAGCAACCGCGCCGCCGCAACACCCACATCGGGCGCCCAGACCGTCGGAAACATCTTGTCGAGCGGATGATGAAAACTCGGCAGCGTGCCGGTTGCGAGCGCGACCGGCAGGATGCGCGTCCAGTTCTGCAGATGCTCGGCCGAGCGCAATAGCGTGAGCTGCGCCGGCACCGCCTTCAGGCTTTCTTCAAGACGATGAAAGAGCCGCGTGATGCCTGTGTTGCCGTCGCGTTCCGCGCCGTAGTCCGACAGCGCGAGCAGCACCGGCGGCGGATTCGCGGCGAGCGCGTCGGTCACGATGTCGATCGTCCGCTCCATCGTCGCGGCCGGGTCGCTGTCGGCAACGGGCACCGGACACAGCATCTGCACGGCTTGCGCGCCGTCGATCGCCGCGGCGACCGAGCGTGCGTCGGTCAGGTCGGCAATCGCGACGTCGCAGCCGAGTTGCGCGAAGCGATCGCGCCGGCGTGGGTCGCGCAGCACCGCGCGCACGGGGTGGCCTGCGTAGCGCAGGGTCGTCACGGTCGACAAGCCGACGTTGCCTGATGCTCCGAAAATCACGAACACGATTCGCTCCTGGGGAATGAAGGTGAAGCGATTGTCGGCGCTCGCCGCCAACGTGGCGCGCACGGACGGATGCCCCGGACAGGAACGGATGACGGCTTTGGAGATGGTCGACGATGTCCGCTGCGTGGCAGGACCCGGCACTTCTCCAACAGGCCGCTGGACAACCGTCCTGGACCGGAGACTAACCTGGTGTTGCTGGCCAAGCTGGAGCAGTCCTACGCCTGACGGGGAGTAGACTCGTCTCGGCGTCCTGCACGGAGAACCGGTCTCGCGTGACGGTCGATCAACGGTCCTCACCGCCGGAAGCGAGCCTCAACCCACCCCGCGCGCGCGCCCGCGCGATCTCCGTCGGCGTCACCCCCAGCACGCGATTCATCCAGTTCGCCATATGGCTCTGGTGCGCGAAACCCGCCTCAAGCGCAATCTGGCTGATGCTGAGTCGCCCTTCGAGCAACAACGCCTTCGCGCGCTCGACCCGGCGCCGCACCACGTACTGATGCACCGGCATCCCGAGCGTCTCGCGAAACAGCACCTTGAAATGCGGCACGCTGATCGACACGAGCGCCGCGAGTTCGGCCAGCGTCATGCGGCGCTCGAGGTTCGCCTCGACATAGTCGATCACGCGCGCCGCCGCCTTCGGAGCCAACATACGCCGGCGCTCGCGGAACGCCGGCTGGCTGTCGACCAGCCGCGCGACGAGCGCCGTGCACAGGCTCTCCGCATAGAGCGGATCCGACGCGTCTTCCGCTTCGAGTTCGGCGGCCATCGCCCACGCGATGTGCTGCAGCCGCGGATCGCGCACCTGCAGCCGGCGGCGGATCTGCGCCTGCGCCGGCTTCAGCTCGAGCTGGTCGAACGTGCGCCGCACGAACGCGTCGTTGAGCGCGATGTGGAGAATCCGGCAGTCGGCGCTGTCGGTCCACTGCCCCGGCAGGCCGGCGGGAATCACGTCGACGTCACCGTGCGCCTGGATGCGCGACACGCGTTCGCCGTCGCACACGCAATCCGCACGCACGGGCGAGCCGATATGCACGCCGATGCGGTGATGCTCGGCGGCCGGGATCCGGTACGTGCCCGCGCGAATCTCCAGCAGCGACGCACCGAAGCCGCGCCAGCCGAGCCCGCGGCTGGAGCGCAGGCTGACGGGCACGCCGTTGTCGGTCGGCGCCGCGAGAATCGGATCGCTCATCGTTTCCCTCCACCAGATCAGGTGTCGAACGCGCATTGTGACGCTTTTTCCGGCCGCTTGCCGGGCTTGCACGGCCATGCCCGCGCCGGGCAGAAAAAGATCATCCGTTTCTGCTCAGGCCCATCCTTGCGTGTGCGCCGCCGGGCACCGTGCCGCTTACGATGGCCTCATCCGACACCTACGGAGACCGTCATGCCCCATTACTGCCCGCGACGTGCAGCGTTCACCCCCACTTCACCGTCCCGCGCCGACCGCCGTCCTGCCCGCCCCACTCACCGCACCGACCGGACCACCGTCGCCGCGTGGTGCCTGCGCAGGATCGGCTGGTACAGCCTCGAACGGCTGCTCGCGTCGATCCCCGACAGCAACGACGACTTCGGGATCGTTTAACCGTCGAACGCACGGCACGCACATGCCGCCCTCATCCGCCTACTTACGCCGGCGTTCGTGCGGCGCGACCGTCGCGCCGTCGATCACCGGCGCGCCCTGCTTGATCAGGAAGTCGCGAAACAGCCCCGTCACCTGCGAGATCCGCCTATCGGCGAGCGTGATCACGTACCACTCGCGCACGATCGGATTGCCCGGAAACGGCAGTTGCCCGAGCAGCCCCGCGCGCAGCTCGAGTGCACACGCGTGCAACGACAGGAACGCAACGCCGAGCCCCGCTTCGGCCATCTGCTTGATCGCCTCGTTGCTCGACAGTTCGGAGCCCACATGGAAGCGGTAGCCGGCCGTCTTGAACAGGCTCTCGACCGTCGAGCGCGTGCCCGCGCCGCGTTCGCGCACGAGCAGGTGCGCTGATTCGAGATCCTTCAGCGCGACGCGCTTGCGCTGCATCAGCGGATGGCCGGGCGCCGCGACGAACACCATCGGATGCTTCGCGAACTCGACCGCATGCGTGCGCAGTTCCTTCGGCGCGCTGCCCATCACCGCGAGATCGATTTCATGCGTCGCGAGCATGCGGATGATGTCGTCGCGATTGCCGACCTTGAAATACGTCTTCACGTGCGGGCGCGTCGCGGTGAATTTCACCAGCAGCGGCGGGATCAGGTATTCGGCCGTCGTGATCGCGCCGATCCGCAGCGTGCCGCCGAGATCGCCCGTCAGCGCGGCCACTTCGTCGCCGGCCTCGCTCCACAGATGCAGGATCTCGCGCGCATAGCGCGACACGATTTCACCGGCCGCGGTGAGCTGCACGCCGCGCCCCACCCGCTGCAGCAGCGCGGCGCCCACCGCCTCCTCGAGCAGGCGAACCTGCAGCGACACGGCCGGCTGCGTCAGGTTCAGCTCCTCGGCCGCGCGCGACACGCTGCCGAGCCGCGCAATCATGTCCAGCGCCTTCAGCTGCCGGAACGTTGCGGTCTTTCCTATAAGTGAATACATATGAGTCGCTTATAAACATTAAATTGTTTGAGCAGGTGCAAAACTATATCGTCGGTTCCTGAGCAATGTCATCCGAATCGTCATCAGCGGGAGCCACAACATGGACAACATCACGCCTACCCTTGCAACGGATCGCGCACCGCGCGTGCCGCGCATCGTGATCGTCGGCGGCGGCGCCGGCGGCCTGCAGCTCGCCACGCGCCTCGGCGACACGGTCGGCCGCCGCGGGCAAGCCGAAGTGGTGCTCGTCGACCGCTACCCGACGCACTTCTGGAAGCCGCTCCTGCACGAAGCCGCATCCGGCCATCGCGATCCGGCCTCGCACACGATCGAGTACGCGGCGCAGGCGAAGCGCCACGGCTTCCGCTTCGTGCAGGGCGCGCTGCAGCGGGTCGATCGCGCGGCACGCGCGGCGACGATCGCCGCGGTGCAGGACGCGGACGGCACCGAGATCCTGCCGCAGCGCGAGCTCGGCTACGACGATCTCGTGCTGGCGGTCGGCAGCGTGACGAACTTCTTCAACGTGCCGGGCGCCGCGCGCCACGCGTTGCCGCTCGAGAACCTCGACCAGGCCGAGGATTTCCGCCGCAAGTTCCTCGCCGCCTGCACGAAGGCGAACCACCTGGCCGAGCAGCAGCCGGCGCGGCGCGCGGCACCGATCTGCATCAACGTGATCGGCGCGGGCGCGACGGGTGTCGAACTGGCCGCGGCGCTGCGCCACGCGATCCAGCAGCTGACGACGTATCGCTTCAAGGCGCTGGTGTCCGCACGCGACGTGCACATCCGGCTGATCGAAGGCGGCCCGCGCATCCTGCCGGCGCTCGACGAAAGGCTGTCGGCCAAGATGCACGCGCAATTGCGCACGCTGAACGTCGACGTGCTGACGGACACGCGCGTCGCTGAAGTCGGCGCCGACGCGATCACGACCGCGACCGGCGAGCGGCTCGCGAGCGACATCACGATCTGGGCGGCCGGCGTCGCGGGCCCCGCGATCCTGCGGGAACTCGGCGACATCGCGCTCAACCGGTCGAACCAGGTGATCGTGACCGATACGCTGCAGACGCCCGACGATCCGCACGTGTATGCGTTCGGCGACTGCGCCGCGTGCCCGTCGGCCGATGCGGGCCGCTTCCTGCCGCCGCGCGCGCAGGTCGCGCACCAGCAGGCCGTGTATCTGGGCGATGCGCTCGCGCGGCGCCTCGCCGACAAGCCGGTGGCGGGCTTCACGTTCCGCGACGCGGGCACCGTCGTGTCGCTCGGCCGGGCCGGCGCCGTGTATCAGGCCGACCTCGGCGTGCGTTCGCGCTCGCTGATCGTCGACGGGCTCGCCGCGATCGGGCTGTACAAGTTCCTGTACCGCAAGCATCTGTTCAGCGTGTACGGCCTCAAGCGCGCGCTGTTCCAGTCGCTGAGTCACTGGCTGCAAAGCCGCAACCAGCCGTCGATCAAGCTGCACTGATCGCCGGTTCGCACGCGGCATCGCAAGACGGCGTATCGGGTGCGCATCGCCCGATACGCCGTTTTTTTCGGATGCACACGTCCGGTGCATTCATGGCGTGCGCACGTTTGGTGCACCACATTGAAGACCATCGACACGATGCAGATCATGTGGAAAACATCGCATCGCGCATCTCCCCGCCAGCCATGGCTTGCCACCCGATTAATTAGTCGAATCGTATGGGTCGGATATAAATATTAATTGGTCGCATATTCCGGATCGACGCTAAGGTGTAGGGCATTCCCGTCCGCGAACGGACCGTCACGTCTCAGGAGAGGAATCACCGTGGTCATCGAAGCCATCGTCACCCGTCTCGACGCCGCATTCGCGCAGATCGAAGCGACACCGGATTCGCACGAATCGCGCAACCAGCGCGATGCGATCATCCAGTGGCTCGACAGTGCGTCGGAGCAAGGATATCGACTCGGTCTCGTCACGACGCTGCCGGCCGCCCGGCTCAGCGACATGTTCGAAGGCCAGTTCGGCCGTGCAAACCTCGATCGCTTCTCGGTCGTCGTGACCGACGCCCATCAGCAGGACTCCGTAGCAAACCAGCATCCGTTCGACGTTGCGCTGCAGGCGCTTGGCGTGCCGCCCGAGCGCGCCGTGGCCGTCGCGAGCAGCGAACCGGAACGTCGCGAAGCCGAGACGTTCGGCCTGTCGCGTTGCGTGCGCATCACCGACACGGTGCGATCGATCGCATCGGCTGGCGTGCACTGACCTGAGCATCTGCATACGGGCCGGCATGTGCCGGCCGGTCGCGATCCGGCGCGATGCCGACGATCACCCGACCGAATCCTGATATTCCGCCGTCAATGCTGCTTGCAGCACTCCGGGCTCGACCGATCCCGCCCCGGGGACGCAACGACGCCCTTCCTGCGTCGTCCCGCCCGCTTCAAGCCACGATGACACGCCCTACTCGCACCGCCACCGCCCTCGTCTGCCTGCTGCTCGCATGCTGTACAACGAACGCGAGATGAATTTCCAGCCCGCATGCGACGGCGGGAAGATCGCACCGGCGAGTCATTTCCACGACTACGCGGGGTTGACGCACTGTTACGGGTATCGGTGACGCACCACGGCGTGCCGCGTCAATGCGGGATTGCCGCGCTCGTGCGTGCCGCCCGCACGGCCTTCGGTTTCGCTGCGGGGTGCACCTTCGGATCGGCGCCGGCCGCATGTTGAACCTTGCGGGCCTTCGCGGGCGCCGCGTGTGCCTTCGACACAGGTTTCGCGTCGGCATGCGCCGCGGCCGGCGCCTTCGACGGCGAACGAACGGCATGCTGCCCCGGCTTCGCGGTCGTCGCACGGTTCGCCGCCACGGGCGGATGCTTGACCTGCTGCGCGTACGCCTTGACGTCGTGATCGCTCATCCACGATTCCGTATAGGCAGCCGACGCAGGCTGTGACAGGTTGAGACAGGCGACCGATGCCACGAGAAAGGCACGAATATGCGTGCGACGATTGAATGCGGTAATGACGAATGCTCCTTGCGATCTGGCTCGACGCGCCGTGTCGGCGCCGTCGTGGCGGCACGATAAATGAGCGAATTCCACATCGCAAGCCTCTCACGGGCGATCCGAACGATTCTTGACGTTTGAACGATCGATCCGGCGCGTGAGGTTTGTCACGCACCGCGTTCGATCGTGTCGGTCGCGGCGTCGCCCTTCTCCCCGTTCCGCTCGACCGCTTTCCTTCCAGCGAAACCGCGCGCGCTGGCCGCGCTTCGTCGCGATCGCGAACTCGATCATGATCGCGATCAGGAACACCAACGTCATGCCGATCAGGAGCACCTGCGTCCAGTCCACGTCGTGGCTCAGGAACACCGGCAGCCGTCGACGATCTCGAACTCGGGTTCGCCGGCGGTGTCGAACGTGCATCGCCGGAGAGTCTCATGAAACGCGCCGCCCCTTTCGCCATCCTGATCGTGCTTGCCGCCGCCAGCTTGCCGGCGGTCGCCGGCAGCACCACGTCGCCGGTTCCGCAGCAAGCGAGGAATTGCGTACCGTCCTCCACGTCCGCCTCCACCGGCACGGCGCCCGGCGCCCGTGCGGCGTCGAAGGCCCCGCCGATCCGCGTGTGCGTCGGCGATTCGGACACGCAATTGAACCTGCCGTGGTTCCTGACCGACATCCTCACCGCCGTGGACACGCATCAATCGCCCCGCGACCTGCTCCACAAGATGCGAAACGATTTCTGAAGCACGGATGGCCCCGCCTGCTCGCGCTGAAGAAATCGCACCACGCGGGTTGTGGCCTCATTCATGACGATCCGGCACCTGAATCGCCAGAGGTGACGTGCCACGCAAATATTTCTTGTTGAGCATCAATTGCAAGATTTCACCGTTTGTTGAATATCCATGTTTCGTAATCGCGCGCCGCGTCTTATACTTGCCGCGCACCATCCTCGTGCCAAGAGACGGTGTCTTCTGTCCCGGCCGCACACTGATGCGGCCGGGTTTTTTTCGGGGCGTGGCGTCTATATGCATAGCGATGCGCGTCGAGGCCGGTACCCCCGTCGCAATGCCTTGGCATGCGTGGCGCAAGCGTAGAATCGATTTGCGTCCCGATATCGGCGCGCGCCGTTGTGCCCCGGCCAGGCACGATGAATGCTTCGCGCCCATCCATCGACCGGTTCGATCTGCATTCCCATGCGTACAACAACAAGCGCGACCCGAGGAACGTCCACACCCGCGCCGGGCCCGAAGCCCGCATTCCAGCGCAGTGGCGTGTGGCCGCACATTGTCTTCTCGATTGCCCTGACCATCTGCGTGCTCGTGCTCGTGCTGGCGTTCGTCGTTGCCGATCGCCTCGCGCGCGAATCGGTTGCCCAGCACGAACGCGTCGTCGCAAGCGACATCGTGATCTCGGTCGACCGCATCCTCGACGGAATCCGCTCGCGGCACCCGGCGGAATTGAACGCGCTGGTCGGGCGGCCCTGCACGACGATCTTCAGGACGCTCGCGGAAGTAGGCACTCACCTGCGCTATCTTCGGGCCGTCGCGCTGGCCAACCACGGGCGCGTCACCTGCTCGTCGGCGCTGGGCCCGATCGATGTCCCGCTCGACGCGTACCTGCACGCGCCCGAACCGGGGATGACGGCCATCACGCTGCTTCGGCAGACGCCGTTTCAGCATCGCGTGCCGGTGCTGGCGGCATTTCGCGCGACCGCATCCGAATCAGGCGTCCTTTATCTGGTCGAAGGCGACTATGTCGCGGACATGCTCGCGCACGGTGCCCGCTTCGGTGCGGAAACGGCGACGCTGTCGATCAAGGGTGCGGGCGGCATCGATCAGCATGGCACGTTCGTGCCGCCATTCGGCGCGGCCCCGACGGCGGGCAGCGCGTTCGCTTCCGGCACCTGGCCGTTCACGGTTTCCGTCACCTCGTCGGAATCCTACGTATCGCAGGTGCAGCGGCACTATCTGCTGATCTGTGTGACGATCGCGCTGCTGATGAACGGCCTCGTCGTGGCCGCGTACCTGCTTGCGATGGCGCCGCGCCGGCTGTTGCTGAAGGCCGTTCGCAATGCGCTGAAGCGCGGCGAGTTCCACGTCGTGTACCAGCCGATCGTCGACGTCGAAACGCGCCGGACCGTGGGCGTCGAGGCGCTGCTGCGCTGGCACCACCCGAAATGGGGAGCCATCAGCCCGGCCGTGTTCGTCCCGCAGATCGAATCGAGTTCGATCCTGCCGAAGGTGACCGAATTCGTGCTGCGGACAGCCGTGTCGGAGCTGACCGCACTCACGCCGTCGATGCCGCTGCGCATCGCGATCAACGTCGCGCCGAAGGATCTCGAGCGCGCGCACTTCGTGTCCGTCGTCGAAGACTCGATCCGACAGCTGCCGCCGGGCTTCACGCTGGTGCTCGAAGTGACCGAACGCATCCTGCTCGAAAAGAATGCGCGCACCACTGAAATGTTCGCCGCACTGCGGACGAAGGGCGCGAAGTTCGCAATCGACGACTTCGGCACGCATCACAGCAATCTCGACATGCTGTCGCGCTTTCCGTTCGACTACGTCAAGATCGATCGCCAGTTCATCTCGCAGCTGACGACCTGCAATGCAAGGCTGATCGAAGGGATTGCGGCGCTCGCGCACCACTACGATCTGAAGATCATTGCCGAGGGCGTGGAGACGGAAGAGCAGCATCGCGCGCTGCATGCGGTCGGGATCCAGTATGCGCAGGGCTACCTGTACCAGCGGCCACAGCGGCCGGAAAACCTGAGGCGGGAATTCGTGCCGATGCCGGCTTAGGCGCAGGCCGGCGCGGCGGCGCCGACCGTTCGGCGCGCATGCATCGTCGTGCATCGTCACGATCGACGACGTGCCGCCGCATCGCACTACAGTGCCATCCCGCCGTCGATCGTCAGGCTGGAGCCTGTCATGTAGGCCGATTCGGCACTCGCGAGCCATGCCACGAGCGCAGCAATCTCGTCCGGACTGCCGGCACGCCCGAGTGGAATGAGCGGCCGGACGTGATCCAGCAGATCGGCCGTCATGTCCGTCCCGACCGGCCCCGGCTGCACGTTGTTGATCGTGATGCCGCGCGGCGCGAGATCGACCGCGATGCCTTTCACCATCACGGCCACCGCGGCCTTCGTCATCGAATAGACGCTCGAGCCCGGATAGCCGCTGCGCACGGCGGCATTGCTGCCGATCGTGACGATGCGTCCGCCTCGCGTCAGATGCGCCGCAGCGGCCTGAACGGCGAGGAACACGCCGCGTACGTTGACGGCCAGCATCCGGTCGAGATCGTCGACGCTGACTTCCGATACGTCGCCCATCTTCAGGATCCCCGCGTTGACCACGACGATGTCGAGCCGACCGAAGCGCTCGACCGTCTGCGCGACGGCCTGGCGGATCTCGTCCGCGCTCGCGCTGTCGGCGCGAATCGCCAGCGCGTTCCCGCCGCCGGCCTCGATGGCGGCTGCCGTCTCCTGCGCACGCTCGGGTGCCGACACGTAGGTGAACGCCACGTCCGCGCCGTCGGCCGCAAGCCTGCGCGCGATACCCGCGCCGATTCCGCGCGCACCGCCGAATACGATTGCTACCCTGGGTGCCGCACCTGAAGGCTTCGTCATGATTCGCTCCTTTATGGACTGATCAGTCAATAACAAACAAAAAAAACGCGCCGGCCGATGCGCCGGCGCGTTCAGCTTCCGCCTAGCTGCGTGCGCGGAGCCGCTCTGCCGCGAATTCGGCCGTCGTCCGCAATGCCTGCGGCCGTGTGCCGGCACGCGCAGCAAGCTGGATACCCTGCATCATCGTCAGCACGAAGCCGGCTGCTTCGCGCGCTTCGATCGAGCGGTCGATCTCGCCCGCTTCCTGCCCTTCGCGCACCCGCGCAACGAGCCGCTTCATCAGCATCGCGCCGGCCTTCTCGCGCAATTCGACGAGCTCCGGGTCGGCGGCGCCGAATTCGCAAATCGAATTGACACCCATGCAGCCGAGCATGCGCTCCGCCACGTCACCCGCGATCACGCCAAGCAGCAATGCCTCGATGCCCGCCAGTGCCGATGCCGGCGCGGCCAGCCGCGCGACATGGCCCGACACGCTTTCCGACTGATAGCGTTCGAGCGCTTCGACGTACAGCTTGCGCTTGTCGCCGAACGCGTTGTACAGACTCTGCCGGCCGATGTTCATCGCACCGAGCAGGTCGTCCGTGGACGTACCGGCATAGCCCTTCTCCCAGAACACGCGCAGCGCGCGCTCCAGTGCCTCGTCCCGATCGAATTCACGTGGTCTCACCATGGCAGCAGGATAGTTGTTATGGACAGATCAGTCAATAACATGGTCGACAACGGCTCGACGGCCTGTCCGGTTGCGGGAACGGGCACCTTGCGCGTTGTAGAGTGGCGCGACGGCACGCTCCGCCCCCATTTATCCTTCGACGCGCGGCACCGCGCGAGAGGCGCTAAAATCCGCCGCCTGGGCATCCACACGAGCAAGCGTTTTGACGGCGTTCGAGCAGGGTTTCATTCTCACCCGCCACTGGCGGGACACCGCATCCGGCATCGAGATCGAGTTCTGGCTGGCAACCGAACACGGTCCGCGCCGCGTGCGGTTGCGCCCGCAGGAAGCCGTCGCGTTCATTCCGGCCGAACAGCAGGCGCTCGCCGAACGCGCGCTGGCCGGCGAGCGCGATGCCGAGTTGCGCCCGCTCGCGCTGCGCGACTTCCGCCAGCGCGCCGTCGTCGGCCTCTACTGCCGCCGCTACCGCCATCTGTCGGGGCTCCAGAAACGCCTCGCCACGGCTGGCGTCGACGTCTACGAAGCCGACATCCAGCCGCCCGACCGCTACACGATGGAGCGCTTCATCACCGCGCCCGTGCTGTTTCGCGGCATGGCCGGCCGCGACGACACGCTGACCGACGGCGAACTGAAACCCGCGACCGGCTATCGCCCGACGCTGCGCTGCGTGTCGCTCGACATCGAGACGAGCATCCACGGCGAGCTGTACTCGATCGCGCTCGAAGGCTGCGGACAGCGGCAGGTCTACATGCTCGGCCCGCCGAACGGCGACGCGCCGGCCGCCGACTTCCGCCTCGACTACTGCGACAGCCGCGCCGAGATGCTCGCGCGGCTCAACGACTGGTTCGACGCGCACGATCCCGATGCGGTGATCGGCTGGAACCTCGTGCAGTTCGACCTGCGCATCCTGCATGCGCATGCGGAGCAATACGGCGTGCCGCTGAAGCTCGGGCGCGGCGGCAGCGTGCTCGAGTGGCGCGCGCACGGCCAGCAGCCCGATCACTTCTTCGCGGGCGCGGCCGGCCGGCTGATCCTCGACGGCATCGACATGCTGAAATCGGCGACGTGGACGTTCCCGTCGTTCAGCCTCGAATACGTGTCGCAGTCGCTGCTCGGCGAAGGCAAGTCGATCGACAATCCGTATCAGCGGATGGACGAGATCCAGCGACGCTTCGATCACGACAAGCCCGCGCTCGCGCACTACAACCTGAAGGACTGCGAGCTCGTCACGCGCATCTTCGACAAGGCCGACCTGCTGTCCTTCGCGCTCGAACGTGCGACCGTCACGGGCCTCGCGGCCGATCGCACCGGCGGCTCGGTCGCCGCGTTCACGCACCTGTACCTGCCGCGCATGCACCGGCTCGGCTACGTCGCGCCGAACCTCGGCGACGTGACGGGCCAGAACAGCCCGGGCGGCTTCGTAATGGATTCGCGGCCCGGGCTGTATGACTCCGTGCTCGTGTTCGACTACAAGAGCCTCTATCCGTCGATCATCCGCACGTTCCTGATCGATCCGGCCGGGCTGATCGAGGGGCTCGCGCATCCGGGCGACGACGCGTCGGTGCCCGGCTTTCTCGGCGCGCGCTTCTCGCGCACCGCGCATTGCCTGCCCGACATCGTGCGGCGCGTGTCGGAAGGCCGCGACGAAGCGAAGCGCCAGCGCAACGCACCGCTGTCGCAAGCGCTGAAGATCATCATGAATTCGTTCTACGGCGTGCTCGGCTCGACGGGCTGCCGGTTCTTCGATCCGCGCCTCGCATCGTCGATCACGATGCGCGGCCACGAGATCATGCATCGCACGCGCGAGCTGATCGAGGCGCAGGGCTACGAAGTCATCTACGGCGACACCGATTCGACCTTCGTGTGGCTCGGGCATGAGCACGACGACGATGCAGCCGCCGCGAAGGGCCGCGCGCTCGTCGAGCACGTGAACCGCTGGTGGCAAGCGCATCTGCGCGATCGCTTCGGGCTGGAAAGCGCGCTCGAACTGCAATACGAGCGGCACTACCGCCGCTTCCTGATGCCGACCGTGCGCGGCGCGGAAGAAGGCAGCAAGAAGCGCTACGCGGGCCTCGCACGCGCGGCGAACGGCGGTGAGGACCTCGTATTCAAGGGGCTCGAAACGGTGCGCACCGACTGGACCCCGCTCGCCCAGGCATTCCAGCGCGAACTCTACCGGCGCGTGTTCAAGCGCGAGCCGTACCAGGACTTCATCCGCGACTACGTGCGCCGCACGCTCGCCGGCGAATACGATGCGCAACTGATCTATCGCAAGCGCGTGCGCCGGCCCTTGAGCGAATATCAGCGCAACGTGCCGCCGCATGTGCGTGCCGCGCGAATCGCCGACGAATTCAACCACGCGCACGGCCGGCCGCTGCAGTACCAGCGCGGCGGCTGGATCAGCTACGTGATGACGACGGCCGGCCCGGAGCCGCTCGAGACGATGCGCTCGCCGATCGACTATGCGTTCTACGTAAGCCGTCAGTTGCAGCCGGTCGCCGACGCGATCCTGCCGTTCCTGCGCGACGATTTCGAACGCGTGATCTCGGGGCAAGGGCAATTGTTCTGAGACCGACGGCGCGGCGACATCATGTCCGCCGATTTCGTCATACGGTTGCACTCGCAACCGCATCCCCCGCCCGCTCCCTTCGGGCAACGCGCCGCACGATCGGTATTCATGCGGGCCCGCGCGCCGAGCGATAAGTAAAACCGATCGACCCGGTCGGAAATCCGACTTGGACGCCGCGCGCGCCGCGGCGCACAATTTCGTCCATCGCAATCGAATGAAACCCTGATCCTTCGCAACCGAGTTTTCGTGGCATTCGCGCTCGCCGATGCGTGTCGCCATGCGCTTGAATAAAAAGGAAAAGGCGCGCAAGCCGTGCTTCAAATGCCTGCAACAACCCTCCTTTTCGTGCGGTCTCCCGCTCCCGCACTTCCCGTCTCCCTTCGCCGCGGCGCATGCCGCAAACCGGCGCTGCACGACATGATGTGCGGCACGCCGCCTCCGACGCCGTAACGCAGCCGCAGCAACACTCTCCGCCTGTCTCGCCCAAGGAAACCGACGTGTCGCAAGCCACCGTCGCGCCGCTACGGCCGCGCGATCCATTCTCCATCGATCCGAGAAAGCTCCTTTTCTCGATCAGCACTTTTATCGCCGCCGCGCTTGTGCTGCTGATCTCGTTCGCGGTCAGCTTCCCGCGTCCGTGGTGGGCGCTGCTGACCGTCTACGTGACCGCGCAGCCGATGGCCGGCGCGTTCCGCCCGAAGACGATCTACCGGCTCGCGGGCATCGCCGCGGGCGCGATCGTGACGGTCGCGGTCGCCCCAAACCTGCAGAACTCGCCGGTGCTGCTGGTGCTGTGCCTCGCGCTGTGGATCGGCTTCTGCATCTATCTCGCGGTGCTCGACCGCACGCCGCGCGCGTTCCTGTTCCAGATGGCCGCGTTCAGCTCGGCCGTGATCTGCTTTCCGTATCTCGACGATCCAACCAACATCTTCATCACCGCGGTGTCGCGCGTCGAGGAAATGACGGTGGCGATCCTGTGCGTGACGATCACGCACATGCTGCTGAAACCCGCGAACAGCCGGCCGGTGATTCACGAGCGCGCGCTGTCGTTTCTCGGCGATGCGTGCCGCTGGACGGCCGAGGCGTTCGGCACGCACCACACGCGGCTCGAACACGAGCATCGCCGCAAGCTCGCGGCCGACGTTACCGAGCTCGGGATGATCGCGACGACGCTGCCGTTCGACCAGCGCTTCGCGCTCGCGACGCGCGACACGGTCACGGCGCTGCAGCACCGTCTCGCCGCGCTGCTGTCGATCGCGTCGGCCGCCGCGAACCGGCTCGACCAGCTGCGCTCGCTGAACGCGGTCGATGCGGAAACCACAGCGCTCGTCGATGCCGTGATCGACGACCTGCATGCATCACAGGACGTGGGCGAAGCGCTCGACGTCGGTCTCGCCGCGCGGTGCCGCGCGCTGGCGGCCGAGCGCCTGCTCGACCCGACCTGGACGTCGCTGCTCGCCGCGAACCTGTTCGATCGCACCGCCGATTTCATCGACACGCTCCACGCGGCGCGCGGGCTCGTGCGCACCTTCGCGGAAAGCGACGCCGAACTCGAGCGCCACCTGCCGCCCGCCGACGGCACGCGCCGCTTCAAGCTCGCGCGCGATCACGGGCTCGCGCTGCTCGCCGGCGCCGCGACGACCACGGCGATCATCATCTACTGCGCGGTGTGGATCCTGCTCGCCTGGCCCAACGGCGCGGCGACCGCCGCGTTCGCCGCGCTCGTCACCTGCTCGTTCGCGGCGCAGGACGATCCCGCACCGGTGATCGGCCGCTACCTCGTGTCGACACTCGTCACCTTTCCGCTCGCGGCGCTGTACCTGTTCGTGATCCTGCCGCGCGTCGACGGCGCCGGGATGCTGATCCTGACGCTCGCACCGGCCTTCATCTGGATGGGCTACATCCAGGCCGATCCCGCGCGTACCGCGCGCGCACTCCCGATGTTCTCCTGCTTCATCGTCGCCATGGGTTTTCTCGATCGTTTCCAGGCCGATTTCGCGCTGTTCCTCAATACGGGGCTCGCACAGGTCGGCGGCATCGTCACGACGCTCGTCGTGACCAAACTCTTCCGCTCGGCCAGCACGCGCTGGACCGCCTACCGGATCGTGCGCCAGAACTGGGCCGATCTCGCGCAGATGGCCGATCCGCACCGCCCGCTCGACGCGCCCACGTGGACCGCACGCGCGGTCGACCGGCTCGGCCAGGTCGCCGCGCGCATGGCGTTCGCGAATCAGGGCGATGCGCTGCATGCGGTCGACGGGCTGAGCGACCTGCGCATCGGCCGCAACATCATCCAGGTGCGCGAAGGCCTCGACAAGGGCGATGCGCAGACGCGCGTCGCGATCGAAGCCGCGCTCGAGGCAGTGTCGAACCTGTATCGCGCCCGCGCCGACGCGCATCACCCGATTCCGGCCACCGCCTCGCTGATGCGTGCGCTGAACCGTGCGATCGGCGCGGCCGCGCGCAACACCAGCGGCCGCGACGACGCCACGCTGCTCGCGCTGGTCGGCATGCGCTGCAACCTGTTCCCGCATGTGCAGCTCGTCGGAGGAACGACGCGATGATCGAGGAAATCCACATCTTCGGCATCTACATGCCGTCCGCGCTCGCGTGGGCCGTCGTCGCGCTGGCCGTCACGTTCCTGTTGCGCGGCGTGCTGCTGCGCCTGCCGCTGCGCGTACTGCTGTGGCAACCCGCGCTGCTCGAGCTGGCGACCTTCTTCCTGCTGTGGTGGGGCATCGCCCGCCTCGCCGACGCGTATTTTCCGTATCGCCTCCTCTCCTGACCATGAAGCGAATCATCCCCCTGTTACGTACCGTGCTGACGGCCGCAATCATTCTCGGCATCCTCGGCGCGATCTACGGCCTATGGGTGCGCTACCAGATCGAACCGCTCACCCGCGACGGCAAGGTGCGCGCGGACGTGGTGCCGATCGCGCCCGACGTGAGCGGCCTCGTCACCGACGTGCGCGTCCACGACAACCAGAAAGTAACGAAGGGCCAGGTGCTGCTCGTGATCGACCCGTCGCGCTACCGGATCGCACTCGAGCAGGCCGACGCGAACCTTGCGAGCGAGCAGGCCGAACTCGACGAAGCGATTCGCGAGGACCGCCGCAATCGCGCGATGCCGGACGTCGTTGCCGAGGAATCGACGCAGCAGGGCACGACGCGCGTCGAGAAGCTGCGCGCCGCGCTCGCGCAGGCACGCTCGGCACGCGACCTCGCCGCGCTGAACCTGGAACGCACGCTCGTGCGCGCGCCGATCGACGGCACGGTGACCAATGTCGGGCTGCTGCCCGGCGTGTACCTGAACGCCGGCAAGGGCGCGATGGCGCTCGTGAACGACACGTCGCTGCGCGTCGAAGGCTACTTCGAGGAAACCAAGCTGCCGGCGATTCATGTCGGCGATCCCGCCAGCATCTATCTGATGGGCGTCGCGAGCGAAATCCGCGGCCATGTGCAGAGCATCGCCGGCGGTGTCGAGGACCGCGAGCGCGCGGGCGGCGATGCGCAGCTCGCAAACGTGAACCCCGCATTCACGTGGGTGCGACTCGCGCAGCGCATCCCGGTGCGCGTCGTGATCGACTCGGTGCCGCCCGGCGTGCGGCTCGTGCCGGGGCAGACCGCATCGGTCGAGATTCACGCGCGTGCCGGCGACGTCACGGTGCGCCGGAGCCTGCCATGGTGAGCCTGCGCACGCCTGCCGTCGCCGCGCTGTGCATCGCGCTCGCCGCCTGCGCGGCGGTCGGCCCCGACTATCGCGTGCCGTCGAATGCGCTCGCGAACGCACCGGCCGCCAACGGCGCGTTCGTTGCGGGCGCATCTGTCGCGTCGAACGATCCGCTACCCGATCACTGGTGGCGCCTCTACAACGATCCGGTGCTCGACGGCCTCGTCGAAAAGGCGCTGGCCAGCAACGTCGACCTGCGCGCCGCGCAAGCGAACCTCGAACGCAGCAATGCGCTGCTCGCGGCGACGCGTACCGCGCGCGAGCCGAGCGCAGGCTTCGACGCATCGACGAACTACACGCAGCAGTCCGCGGCATCGGTGCTGTCGCATGTCGAGCCGCCGCGGCACGAGATCTACAACATCGGATTCACGATGAGCTACGACCTCGACCTGTTCGGCGGGATCCGGCGCGGGATCGAGGCGGCGTCCGCGGACAACGAGGTTGTCGCCGCCGCGCGCGATCTCGTGCGCGTGAACGTCGCCGCCGAAGTCGCTCGCGCGTATTCGGACCTGTGCAATGCAGGCAACCAGATCGATGTGCTGCAGCGCTCGATCGCGGTCCAGCAGCAGCGCCTCGCGCTGACGCGCCAGCTCATCGCGAACGGCCGCGCGCCGACCTTCGAGCAGCAGCGCGACCAGGGCGGCATCGAGAACAGCCGCGCACAGCTCGCGCCGTTGCGGGCGCGCCGGCTGAACGCGGCGTTCCGTCTCGCGACGCTCACCGGGCAACCGCCGGAAAACTACGATCGCGCGCTGCTGTCGTGCAGCAAGCCGCTCGAACTGTCGACACCGATTCCGTCCGGCGACGGGCGCGCGCTGCTGAAGCGCCGCCCCGACGTGCGCGCGGCCGAGCGCCGGCTCGCCGCATCGACCGCTCGCATCGGCGTCGAAACGGCCGCGCTGTATCCGGACATCAAGCTCGGCGCGAGCATCGGTTCGACCGGCGGCGCCGCCGCGTTCTTCACGCCGCTGACGAACCGCTTCGCGGTCGGCCCGATGATCACGTGGGACCTGCACCGCAGTGCGATCCGCGATCGCATCGAAGCCGCGCAGGCCGACAGCCGCGCGAGCCTCGCGCATTTCGATTCGACGGTGCTCACCGCGCTGCGCGAAACCGAGACGTCGCTCGACACCTACGCCGGCGCGCTCGACCGGCTGCAACGCCTCGAGGCGTCGCGCGACGCGGCACGCGACGTGATGGAACGGACCGAAGAACTGCGGCGCGGCGGCCGGGTCGGCGGGCTCGCGGCGCTCGACGCGCAGCGCACGTGGCTGGCGGCCGAAACGGCCGTCGCGGCCGCGCGGCAGGACGTGAACAACGGCCAGATCGCGACCTTCCTGGCACTCGGAGGCGGCTGGCAATGAGCGCCTCCGACGACCTGACGATCGAACGGCCGGCGACGGCCGATGCGGGCCGCCATGCCACCGCCGCGGCCGGGCATCCGCGCGCCGGGGCGGCGGATGCGCCCGGCACCGGCGGCGTCGCGCGCGGCGGTACCCGGCAGCGCAACGCACCGCCTCGCATCACCGCGCCGCAACCGGCGCATAATGACGCGATGCCCGATCCACGTGACCAGCGACTCAATCCGCGGAAGATGAAGTTCACCCAACGCAGCCCCCTGCTTCGCAACATCAGCTACCTGCTGGCGATCGACGAGCATCGCAATTTCACACGGGCCGCCGAAGCGCTCAGCGTGTCGCAGTCGGCACTGTCGCAGAAGGTGCGCCAGCTCGAGGACGAGCTCGGTGCGCAGTTGTTCGACCGCAGCGGCCGCGTGGTCCAGCTCACCGATTTCGGCAGCGTCTACCTCGAATACGCGCGCCGCGCGCACAACGACCTGCTCACCGCGCAGCGCGCGCTGCACGACGTGCACGACCTGTCGCGCGGGCAACTGCGGATCGGCTTCACGCCGACCTTCACCGAGTATCTCGTCGCGCCCGTGATCGAGCAGTTTCACGAGCGCTATCCGGGCGTCGTCATCGAGATCACCGAGATGTCGCTCGATGCGGTCGAAACCGCACTCGGCGACGACCAGGTCGACCTCGCGTTCGGCTTCGTCGACGTCCGCTCCGACGAGATCGAGGCCGAAGCGCTGTTTCCCGAGCAACTGATGCTGGTGGTCGGCCGCACGCATCCGCTGACCGCACAGCGCGAGCCCGTCACGCCGACGCAGCTCGCCGACACGCCGCTCGCGCTGCTGACGACGAGCTTCGTGTCGCGCTTCTACGTCGACAGCTATTTCCAGTCGTACGACATGCAGCCCGACGTCGCATTGCAGGCGAATTCGATCAGCGCGGTGCTGAAGATCGTGAGCCGCGGCAAGATCGCGACGATCCTGCCCGGCACGATCGAGTTCGAGCATCGCGATCTGCAGTACGTGCCGCTGGATCCGCCGTTTCCGGTGCGCACGGTCGCGCTGTTGCGTCGCAAGGGTGCGTATCGCACCGTTGCGTCGACGGCGTTCGCGGAGCTGGTGCGCGAGATGCTCGATCACGGCAGCCTGTCGTCGCTGCGCACGCTGACGGCGCGCGCCCCATCCTGAGGCCTGCTGCGTCGCGCTTCGGGCGACGCGTCCCGTTCGAATAGTCGTTCCGGTTCGATGCCGCATCCGTATGCCGGATGCCGCGCTTGCATGCGCTCGCCTACCTGCATGCAAGCTTCATTTCATTTCGGATTCCACATTTTATTGATTCGAATATGCACGGTCGATTCGCCGGCACACGATCGATTTGCCTTATCGACTACATCGGAAATTCGCCTTGGACACGATCAGGGTTTTCCTTCATCCTTTCGTCATCGATTCCTGGTGAATCGGTCGCGCCGAATCCCGGCGTCGAGGGCCCCGGTGCCCATGTCGCACGATCCTTCCGCACTACGCCGACACACTCGACAAGAAGAATCCGACACGCCCCCGGCCATCGACAAGACGACTCGACCACGCCGACATCCCGAATCGAATTGGTGGAAAACTACATTCGTCTTATCGGAATCCTAAATGCTCAAGTCTGTCATTACCCCTGTCGCAGCAACCCTCGTCGTGCTCTCCGGCTTCACCGTCACCGCCAGCGCATCCGCCCAACAACAAGCGGCAGCGCCTGCCATCCAGCAGCAATCGAATGCGACCGTTGCGGCCAACGCCACGCAACTCGCCGCGCATGCGAACGACGGCAGCGGCATGCACGCGGATGCCGCACCGAAAGTCGTGGTCCCGCTTCGCCAGACGCCGGCCCGCGCTCCCGCCACGCCGGACTCGGACTGCGTCGGCCCCGTGAGCTTCTGCAACGTCTATTTCGGCAGCTGATCGCGCCTTCTCCAACGCCCCTGCTACAGGAACCGTCGTGAACCATCTGTTCAGTGCGATGCGGGTTTTTCTCAAGGTTGCCGACACGCATCATTTTTCCCATGCAGCCCACCAACTGAATCTTTCGCCGTCGCTGGTGACGCGCTACGTCGGCGATCTCGAATCGCACCTGGGCGTGAAGCTGCTGCAACGCTCGACGCGCAAGACCGTGCTGACCGAGGTCGGCGTCCGCTACGCGGAAGGGTGCCGCGCGCTGCTGATGGATCTCTCCGAAATCGAGTCGCGCGCCACGCAGGAGTCGAGCCGGATCTGCGGCGACCTGAACGTCGTCGCGCTGCACAGCCTGATGTCGACGGAACTGGCCGGGCTGTTCGCCGAATACCAGTCGCGCCATCCGGACGTGTCGCTGCACATCACGCTGACCGAATCGGACGTCGACTTGCTCGGCGGCGAATTCGACGCGGGCATCGTCGCGGACACGATGATCACGTCGGTGTCCGTCGTCTCGCGCACGCTGGTACATGCACCGCTCGTCGCGGTCGCATCGCCCGGCTACCTGCTCGACGCGGCGGCGCCGCGGCGGCCGTCCGACCTCGACGGCCACCGGATCGTCGGCCTCGCGGCCGGCGCGAGAACCTACCGGTGGGCAGGCCCGAGCGGCACGCTCGACGCGCTCCAGCTCGAGGCGCCGGTCACCGTGAACAGCGTGCTGATGCAGCGTCAACTCACGCTGGCCGGCAGCGGCATCGCACTGCTGCCGGAATACGCGGTCGCCAACGACCTGCGCATCGGCACGCTGACGCGCGTGCTCGGCGATTACCGGATCGTGAACGACGGCGTGACCGTATCGCTCGTGTACCCGGGCCGCGAATTCCTGCCCGGCAAGGTGCGCGCGTTCGTCGATCTCGCCGCCGAACGGTTCAGGTTGCCGTCGATTACCGCGCCACGCGCGGTCGGCGCGGCCAACCCGAGGGTCGCCGCCGTCGCGGTTGCCGATGCGTAATCGGCATCGTCATGCGTCGCCACTCTCGCTCATTCTGGAACACAGCTCGCCAGGATTGACCCTATATCCGGTCAATCCGGGTTCCTAAACTTGTCACATCGGTTCAGGCCATCGAATACACGCCGAACTGCGCCGAAACCTTCTGAGGAAATCGTGAAATCCATCATCGTCACCATCGCCACCGTCGCCGCTACCGCCACCGCTCTGCTCGCCGCACCGAGCGCGTCGTACGCTCAGTCGTCGCATTCGACGCTCACACGTGCGCAGGTTCGCCAGGAACTGCTCGACCTCGAATCGGTCGGCTACAACCCGTCGACCGGCGACGGCGACAACTATCCGGACGACATCGTCGCCGCGCAGGAGCGCCTGGCCGCGAAGCGCCTCGCCGAACACAAGAGCAGCGAAACCGCCTACGGTTCGACCGGCGCACCGGGCACGTTCTCGGGCGCGCCGGCTGTCGCTGCGGTGAAGCGATAACGCGCCGACGAACGGCGCGGCGGGACGGCTTACCGAAGCCGCCCCGTTCGCCGCCAGCCAGCCCGATGCCGTCGGCAACCCGCTCGACGGCATCCGCCAGCCCCCTTCCGTCCTTGCACCACACGCGCGCCACCGCCTGACCGGCCGCAGCAATCCCCTGATCTTTCCCGTCCCCGTCCTCGCGTAGCCCTCACCGGCCCGCGTCGTCCCGCCTTTTCCGCTCGTCCTTCCGCGCCGCTCCACGCGCGCCCCGGGGAAAACCCGACCACCTCACAGCCCAACTTCTCGTTGACACGTCGATTTTTGCCCCTCTAATATGCACACAACGCTGCACACAACAAAACACACATTGATGTGTGTAGAAAACAGCAGGCATACGGGTTTACCCATCTCAAGTGAGGTCACCATGAATCGACTGTCTCGTTTCACCCGTCAAATCACCGCGTGCACCGTGGTGGCGGCATCGCTCATCGCGGCCGCCCCGTCGCACGCCGCGGGGCCCGACGCCTGGGCCGCCGTGAAGAAGGCCGGCGTACTGCGCTGCGGCGCCGCGGTCGCGCCGCCGTATGTGATGCGCGACCCGAAGACGGGCGCCTACAGCGGTTTCTTCTCGGATCTGTGCCGCGATTTCGGGCAGAACGTGCTGAAGGTGAAGGTCGAGTTCGTCGACACGAGCTGGGACAACATCGTGGCCGGCCTGCAATCGGACAAATGGGATCTGTCGCTTGCGCTGAACGACACGCCCGAGCGTGAAAAGGCCGTCGCGTTCTCCGCGCCCGCGACCGACTACAACGTCTCGTTCGTCTACAACAAGAACAATCCGAAGATCGCGAAGAACCTGCGCTCGCTCGCCGACATCGACAAGCCGAACGTGACGATCGCCGTGATGTCCGGCACGTCGCAGGACAAGGCGATTTCGGCCGAACTGAAACAGGCGCGGATCATGCGCCTGCCGGGCAACGACGAGACGCGCCTGTCGCTGATCTCGAAGCGCGCCGACCTGCTCGCCGACGCGAACATCACCAACATGCTGCTGACCGAAGCGCACCCGGAATGGGCGGCCAGCTTCAACCCCGCGCCGCCGCTGGCGCAGCAGGAAGTGGCGTTCGGCCTGCGCAAGGACACGCCCAAGGCCGACCTCGACGTCCTCAACGACTACCTGTCACAGCAGGTCAAGTCGGGCGCGGTGAACCGTCTCATCAAGACCTCGGTGCAGGCGATGCTCGTTCCGGGCAAGTAAGCGCCGACCGCACAGACGAGCCCGGGCGGAGCGCCGCCGGGCGCCGATTTTCCGATTCGCACTTTGCGCGCCGACGTCGGGCGCCGCTGGAGAGACTGTCATGTTGTCGCCTCAAACGACGGCCGTCAGATCGGCCATGCATCCCCTTTCGACCACGCGCTTCGCCGCGTCCGCGCCGGACGGCGATTTCGTGCGGCTGCGCGACGTGCACAAGGCGTACGGCCCGAACCTCGTCGTGATGGACGGCATGAGCCTCGACATGCGCGCCGACGACCGGCTCGTGATCATCGGCCCGAGCGGCAGCGGCAAGAGCTCGCTGCTGCGCGTGATGATGGGCCTGGAAGGCATCCAGCGCGGCGAGATCGCGTTCCAGGGCGCGTCGTACATCCGCGGCGGCGATACGCGCGGCGGATGGCGCATCGACGCGAAGCTGCAGAAGCAGGTCGGCATGGTGTTCCAGCACTACACGCTGTTTCCGCACCTGTCGGTGCTCGGCAACCTGATTCTCGCGCCGGTGCGCGTCGGCGGGCTGTCGAAGGCGGAAGCGACCGAACGCGCGCGCATGTATCTCGCGCGCCTCGGCCTCGAAAGCAAGCTGCATGCATATCCGAGCCAGCTCTCCGGCGGCCAGAAGCAGCGCGTGGCGATCGCGCGCGCGCTGATGCTCGAACCGAAACTGATGCTGTTCGACGAAGTGACGTCCGCGCTCGATCCGGAGATGGTCGTCGAAGTCCAGAACGTGATGCTGCAGCTCGCCGAGCAGAAGATGGCGATGATCATCGTCACGCACGACATGCACTTCGCACGCGACATCGCGACGCGCGTCGTGTTCTGCGCGAACGGCAAGATCGTCGAGGAAGGCGCGCCAGACCAGATCTTCAAGTGTCCGAAGGAAGCGCGCACGCGGGAATTCCTCGAGAAAGTCCTGCATCTCGACTAAGGCCGAAGCCATGAACTACCACTTCGATTTCAGCTTCCTCGCCGGCAGCCTCGGCGCGCTGCTCGACGGGCTCAAGGTCACCGTCGTGCTGGCCGTGGCCGCGAACGCGATGGGCCTCGTGCTCGGCTTCGTGCTGTGCCTGCTCGCGATGAGCCGCTGGGCGCTCGTGCGCTGGCCCGCCCAGCTCTTCATCGAATTCTTCCGCTGCACGCCGGCGCTGCTGCAGATCATCTGGTTCTTCTACTGCATCCCGATGATGGTCGACGTATTCATCGACCCGGTCGCGATGGGCGTGCTCGCGCTCGGCCTGAACCTGACCGCCTTCAACGCGGAAGCCTACCGCGCCGGCGTGCAGGCGGTGCCGAAGGAGCATCTCGACGCCGCGGTGGCGCTCGGCCTGCGGCCGTGGCAACGCACGATCTTCGTCGTACTGCCGCAGGCGCTGCGCAGCGCGATGCCGGTGCTGCTGACGAACGGCATCGGCAGCCTGCAGCAAAGCGCGCTGGTGGCAATCGTCGCGGTGGCCGACCTGATGTACGTCGCGAAGAGCATCGCGACCGAAGCGTACCGGCCGCTCGAAACCTACTCGGTCGTCGCGCTCGTGTATTTCGCGCTGTCGCTGCCGATCGCGAAACTCGTCCACGTCATCGAGCGCCGTCAGGACGTCGCCGTCCAGCGCTGAGGAGCCCGTCGTGAATCTCGATTTTTCCGTCGTCTGGCCGTACTGGCTCGTGCTCGCGAAAGGCCTCGGGCTGACGCTTGCCTTCACCGTCACGTGCGCGCTCGTCGGCAGCCTGCTCGGCTTCGTGCTGAGCCTCTTGCGGATGTCGCCGTCGCGCTGGCTGCGCGGGCCGGTCACCGCGTTCGTCGAATTCTTCCGCGGCACGCCGCTGCTGATCCAGCTGTTCTGGGTGTTCTTCTGCTTCCCGGTCGTGCTGCGGCTGCCGATCCCGCCGTACCTGTCGGTGTTGATCTCGCTGACGTTGTACATGGCCGCGATCACGAGCGAGACGTTTCGCGGCTCGCTGAAGTCGATCGCCGGCGAGCAGCACGACGCGTGCATCGCGCTCAGCCTGTCGCCACACGTGAAGATCGTCTACGTGATCTTTCCGCAGGCGTTGCTGCGCGCGATCCCGCCGCTGCTGTCGAACGTCGTGAGCCTGTTCAAGGAGAGCGCGCTCATCTCGTCGGTGGGGATCGCCGACCTGATGTTCGTCGGCCAGAACGTGTCGAACAGCACCGCGCGGCCCGTCGAGTTCCTGACGACCGTCGCCGTCATCTATTTCCTCGTCGCCTTTCCGCTGACCCGCCTGGTCGGCGTAGTGGAGTCCAGGATGCTCAGGCGCTATGCCTATTAACTCGCAACGCTCTCACCCAAGCCGGAGAAATCTCATGCAACTGAAAGGCATTCTGCCCGCCCTCGTCACGCCGTTCGATGCATCGGGCGCGGTCGATCACGACACGCTCGCGTCGATCCTCGAATATCAGCTCGCCGCAGGCGTCAGCGGCTTCGTTCCGCTGGGTTCGACCGGCGAGTACTACGCGCTCACGAACGACGAGCGCCGCGCGGTGATGAAGACCGTTCGCGAAGTGGTCGGCAACCGCGGCACGCTGATCGCCGGCGCGAACGGCTCGTCGACGCGCGAGGTGATCGAGCAGGTCCGCCAGGCGCGCGACGCCGGCTACACGAACATCCTGATCGCGCCGCCGTACTACGCGCTGCCGTCGCAGGACGAACTGATCGGGCACTACGACGCGATTCTCGCCGCGGTGACCGACGTGAACGTGATCCTGTACAACTATCCGGTACGCACGAACGTCGAGGTCGGCTTCGGCGTGCTCGACGCCTTCAAGGATCATCCGCGCGTGATCGGCATCAAGGAAAGCAGCGGCAACCTGCTGCGTGCGATCGAGATCGGCGGCAAGTACCGCGACCACTATCAGCTGTCGTGCGGCTCCGACGACCAGGCGCTCGACTTCTTCCTGTGGGGCGCGACGAGCTGGATCTGCGGGCCGGCAAACTGCTTCGCGAAACAGGTCCTGAGCTTCTACGACACATTCTCGGCGGGCGACATCGCCGGCGCGCAGAACGTGATGCGCTCGCTGTTCCCGGTGATGGCGAGCATGGAATCGGGCAAGTTCATCCAGAAGGTGAAATACGGCTGCGAACTGGCCGGCTTCAAGGTCGGCAATGCCCGCATGCCGCTGCAGCCGCTGACCGACCAGGAGAAGACGGAGTTCCGCGCGATCTTCGAGGCGTCGCAGGCGTAAGGCCGTCATGCGCATCCGTACCGGCGCCGCTCGGTGCCGGTACGCCGACCGAGGAACCTCAACATGACGATTCACAGCTTTACCTGCATCGAAGGCCACACCGAGGGCATGCCGGTGCGCATGGTGATCGACGGCGTGCCGACGCTGCCGGGCGCGACGATGAACGCGCGCCGCGAGGATTTCGTCGCGCATCACGACTGGGTGCGCCGCGCGCTGATGCTGGAGCCGCGCGGCCACGCACACATGTCGGGCACGATCTTCTATCCGCCGGTCAACGACAACGCCGACTTCAGCCTGCTGTTCATCGAGACGTCGGGCTGCCTGCCGATGTGCGGCCACGCGACGATCGGCTCGATCGCGTTCGCGATCGAGGAACGCCTCGTCGTGCCGAAGGAGCCGGGCACGGTCACGGTCGACGTGCCGGCCGGGCAGATCGTCGCGCGCTACGAGATGGACGGCGCACGCGTGAGCTCGGTGCGCTTCACCAACGTGCCGAGCTTCCTGCTCGCGCGCGACGTCGAGATCGACATTCCCGCGCTCGGCAGGCTCGCCGTCGACGTCGCGTACGGCGGCAACTTCTACCCGATCGTCGAGGTCCAGCCGAACTTCCCCGGCTGCGAGCACTTCACGCCGGACGAACTGCTGGCGTGGGGCCGCGACGTGCAACGCGCGGTCAACGCGGCGCTCGACGTCGTGCACCCCGATCATCCGGCGATTCGCGGCGTGCGGCATTGCATGTGGACCGGCAAGCCGATTGCGGACGATGCACACGGGCGCGCCGTGGTGATTGCCGGCGACAGCCTCGTCGACCGTTCGCCGTGCGGCACCGGCAGCTCCGCACGCGTCGCGCAGCGCTTCGCGCGCGGCTGGCTGCAGGCCGGCGATGCGTATTGCCACGAGAGCCTGATCGGCAGCCGCTTCATCGGCCGCGTCGAATCGGTCATGCGACTCGACAGCGGGCTCGACGCGGTGCGGCCGAGCATCGAAGGACGCGCGTGGGTCACCGGGCGCGCGCAGTATCGCGTCGATTCGTCCCAGCCGTATGCGCACGGCTTCAGCCTCCAGGAGTTCGTCAATTGAACGCGATTCCGCGACAACACGTGTCCGCCGCCCCCGGCACCGCACGCGCGACAACGGCCGTCGTGATCGGCGGCGGGATCGTCGGCGTGTGCTGCGCGCTCTATCTGCAGCGCGACGGTCACGCCGTCACGCTGATCGATCCGGCCGCCCCGGGCGACAGCACCGCAAAATGGAGCTGCGGGCAGATGGCCGTCAGCGAGGTCATTCCGCTGTCGAAGCCCGGCATCCTGATGAAGGTGCCGCGCTGGCTGATGGACCAGAACGGGCCGCTCGCGCTGCGGCCCGGCGCACTGCCGGGCATCCTGCCGTGGTTCTTCCGGTTCGTCGCATCCGCCCGCCACGCGAAGATCGTGTCGATCGCGCAGGCGATGGCCACGCTGACGCACGAGGTCTATCCCGATTACGCGCCGCTGCTCGATGCATGCGGCGATCGCGCGCTGCTCGGCCAGCGCCCGGTGCTCGAGGTGTTCGACGATCCAGCCGGCATCGCGCACGAACAGCCGCATCTCGCGCTGCGGCAGTCGCTCGGCTTCGCCTCGCAGCGGCTGACGGCCGCGGACATCGGCGATCTCGAACCGGCGCTCGCCGGCCGGTTCCGGCACGGATTGCTGTTTCCGGACTGGCGCGCGGTCAACGATACCGAAGGCTTCATCGCGGCGCTGACGGCCAGCTTCGAAGCGCAAGGCGGACGCCGCATCCGCACGACCGCCGCACGCATCGACGAGGCGTCGGGACGCGCGAGCGGCGTAACGCTCGCGAACGGCGAGCGCGTCGCGGCCGAGCATGTCGTCGTCGCGGCCGGCACCGGTTCGCGGCAGTTCTTCGGGCAGCTCGGCGTGCGCGTGCCGCTCGAAGGCATCGCCGGCTACCAGGCGCTCGTGACCGACCCGGGCGTCGAGTTCCGCCACTCCGTCATCTACGCCGACGGCGGCTTCTGCTTCAGCCCGATGACGCGCGGGCTGCAGATCGGCGGCACCATCGAGTTCGCGGGCCGCGATGCGGCACCGAACTTCCGGCGCGCGGACATCATCCTGGAGAAGGCCCGACGGATCCTGCCCGAGCTGCAGACCGCACGCGTCGAGTACGGCGTGGGCTATCGGCCGTTCCTGCCCGACACGAAACCGGTGATCGACCGCTCGAAGCGGCTGCCGAACGTGATCATGGCATTCGGCCACGGCCAGCTCGGCCTCACGCTCGGCGCGACCACGGGCCGCCTGGTCGGCGACCTCGCGGCCGGTCGCCCGACGCGGCAGGACTTGTCGCCATTCAGCGCTTATCGCTTCGCCTGACATTCGAGACCTTTCATGCATTCTTACGAACGACTTTTCATCGACGGCCGCTGGGTGGCGCCCGTTCAGGGCCGTACCTTCGACACGCTCGACCCGAGCGACGAAACCGTGATCGCGAAAGTGGCCGCCGCTACCGCGCAGGACATCGACGCCGCGGTCAACGCCGCGCGCCGCGCGTTCGACACAGGCCCGTGGCCGCGCATGATCGGCGCGCAGCGCGCCGCCGTGCTGCGCAAGATCGCGCAAGGCATCCGCGACCGGCTGCCCGAGCTGGCCGAGCTCGAAGTACGCGACAACGGCAAGCCGCTGCCCGAAGCGCTGTGGGATCTCGGCGATGCCGCCGGCTGCTTCGACTTCTATGCAGGACTCGCCGAACAGCTCGACAGCGGCGCCGAAACCGCAGTGCCGCTGGCGGACGAACGCTTCAGCACGGTGGTCCGGAAGGAGCCGATCGGCGTGGCCGGTGCGATCATCCCGTGGAATTTTCCGCTGCTGATGGCCGCGTGGAAGGTCGCGCCCGCGCTGGCGGCCGGCTGCACGATGGTGCTCAAGCCGTCCGAACTGACGCCGCTCACCGCGCTCGAGCTGGCCGGCATCGCCGACGCGGCCGGGCTGCCGGCCGGCGTGCTGAACGTCGTGACGGGCCTCGGCGCTGACGCCGGCGCGCCGCTCGCCGAGCATCCGGGCATCGACAAGCTCGCGTTCACCGGCAGCGTGCCGACCGGCAGCCGGATCATGCAGGCCGCCGCGCGCGACATCAAGAACGTGAGCCTCGAACTCGGCGGCAAGTCGCCGTTCATCGTGTTCGACGACAGCGATCTCGAAGCGGCGGTCGAATGGATCCTGTTCGGCATCTTCTGGAACCAGGGTGAAGTGTGTTCGGCGACGTCGCGCGTGCTCGTCGAGCGCTCGCTGTATGCGCCGCTGGTCGAGCGGCTCGCGCAGGAAGCGCGCAAGATCAGGATCGGCAACGGTCGTGACGACGGCGTGCTGCTCGGCCCGCTGGTGAGCCGCGGCCAGTACGACAAGGTACGGGCGGCGATCGAGCGCGGCCGCGACGAAGGCGCGCGGCTCGTGACGGGCGGCGGCCGGCCCGCGCATCTCGAGCGCGGCTACTTCATCGAGCCGGCCGTGTTCGCCGACGTGCCGGAAGACAGCTGGATCTGGCGCGAGGAGATCTTCGGCCCGGTCGTCTGCGTGCGGCCGTTCGATTCGGAAGACGAAGCGGTGCGCTCGGCCAACGATTCGCGCTTCGGGCTGGCGGCGGCGGTGATGTCGGCCGACCTGCCGCGCTGCGAGCGCGTGGCACGCGCGATGCGCGCGGGTATCGTATGGATCAACTGCTCGCAGCCGACGTTCACGGAGGCGCCGTGGGGCGGTTACAAGCAGAGCGGGATCGGACGCGAACTCGGCGAGTGGGGCCTGAACAACTACCTCGAGATCAAGCAGATCACGCGCTACGACAGCGACAAACCCTGGGCCTGGTACATCAAGTAGGAAGGTAAATCGATCATGCGCTGGAACAAAACGCTGCAGCTCGTCGACGTGCATTGCGAGGGCGAGATCGGCAAGGTCATCACCGGCGGCGTCCTCGACGTGCCGGGCAAGACCATGCTCGACAAGATGAACTACATCAACGAGACCGACGACAGCTTGCGGCGCCTGGTCGTGCTCGAACCGCGCGGCTGCCTGCAGATGTCGGTCAACCTGCTGCTGCCGCCGACGCGGCCGGAAGCGGATGCCGGCTTCATCGTGCTGCAGGCTGACAAGGCGCATCCGATGTCGGGCAGCAACTGCATCTGCGTCGTGACCGCGCTGCTCGAACTCGGGATGGTGCCGATGCAAGCGCCCGAAACCACCGTCGTGCTCGACACGCCGGCCGGTCTCGTCACCGCGCGGGCCGCCTGCCGCGACGGCCGCTGCGTCGGCGTATCGCTCGACATGGTGCCGGCGTTCGTCGAACATCTCGACGTCGACGTGCAGACGGAAGCATTCGGCACGATCAAGGCCGACATCGCATTCGGCGGCGTGTACTACGCGCTCGTCGACGTCGATCAGATCGGGCTCGCCATCGCGCCGGGCAACGCGCGGCAGCTCGCGACGCAAGGCGTGCGGCTCAAGGAGATCATCAACCGGCAGGTCGCCGTGCAGCATCCGCTGGTCCCGGAGATCAACGAGGTTGCGTACGTGATGTTCCGCAACCGGATCGACGACACGGTGTACCAGACCTGCACGACGCTGCCGCCCGGCCGCGTCGACCGCTCGCCGTGCGGGACCGGCAGCTCGGCCAATCTCGCGACGCTCGTCGCGCGCGGGCACGTGCAGGTCGGCGACCGCCTGACGTCGCGCTCGACGATCGGCGGCGAATTCCGCATCGAGCTGCTGGGCACGACCGACGTCGGCGGGCGGCCGGCCGTGCTGCCGCGCGTCACCGGGCGCGCGTGGGTGTTCGGGTTCCAGCAGCTCGGCGTGGATCCCGACGACCCGCTGGCCGCCGGGTTCATGCTCAGCGACACGTGGGGCGACGGATTCGGGCCATCGGCACCGTCAGGCGCGTGAAGACGCGATGCTAAACTCCAGAGCGCGCCCGGCGACCCGGGCCGATTACAGGAAGGGTAGCGAGATGAGCAAAGAGGCCGTTGAAACCGAAGGTGGCGGCCGCCGGCACGGCGGGCGGTATGTGTATGAGGAATTGCGCAAGCAGATCCTGACGCTGAAGCTGAAACCGGGCGTGCAGCTCGACGAAATCTCGCTGGCCGCGCAGTTCGGGCTGTCGCGCTCGCCGGTGCGCGACGCCATTGCGCGACTGAGCAGCGAGGGCCTCGTCACGATCCTGCCGAACCGCACGACGCTCGTCACGCCGTTCGAGATCGAGGAATTCCCGAAGTACATCTCGGCGCTCGACCTGATCCAGCGCGCGGTCACGCGGCTCGCGGCCACGCAGCGCTCCGAAGCCGATCTCGCGAAGATCCGCAAGGCCGACGACGTCTACATGGCGGCCGTCGAGAGCGGCGACTTCCAGGCGATGTCGGAGACCAACAAGGCACTCCACATGGCGATCGCGCATGCCGCGAACAACCCATACTTCGTCGGCTACTACGAACGGCTGCTCGGCGAAGG
Organism: Burkholderia sp. 10_S31; assembly: GCF_056930375.1. Lineage (NCBI taxonomy): Bacteria > Pseudomonadati > Pseudomonadota > Betaproteobacteria > Burkholderiales > Burkholderiaceae > Burkholderia > Burkholderia sp. 10_S31. The sequence goes on along the minus strand of NZ_JBXOWK010000001.1, from coordinate 497,301 downwards.
GCAGCGCCTGCTTCATCTGCACTTCGATTTCACCGTGAGTTCGCCGACGGCCGCCAAGCTCGGCCGCGACCACGACGAACTGATCGACGCGATCGTGCGGCGCGATGCGGACGCCGCCGAGCGCGCCGCGCACGAGCACACGATGCTGTTCCAGAAGCGCTTCCTCGACTACATGAAGCAGAACATGACGGAATCGATGGCCGTGCTGTAACGCATCGGCAGCGGCGCACCGCAGGCCGGCGGGCACACGCCCATCCGGCTAAAATACCGGCCTGCCGCGCCTCCTGCCGCGGCCGGAGGACATTCATCATGACCGCACGTCGCGGTGCCGCGGTCGCCATCGCGCCCGGTCACGAGACAGCCAGCCTGTCGAAAGCCCAGAAGACGTTCAATACGCTCGTCGAGCACATCGAAAAGCGGCGCGCGCGTCTCGGGGCGTGGGAAGCCGTCATGCCGGCCTTCCAGAAGAAATTCGTCGACGGGCTGTTGCCGCTCGAACAGGAAGCGACCGCGCTGCGGATCAGGCTGATCCATCTGCTCGACGATGCCTTCCTGCGGAAGGGCTTGAGCAAGGCCGAGCAGCGCACGCTCTCCGACCTGATCGCCGACATGGCGCGCGACTTGCTGAACGTCAGCGACGATGCCGCGCTGATGATCATTTACAACCGGCATCGCGCATCCGGGAGCGTCGGCAGCGCCGCGGCCGATCCCGAACCGGCGAAGCCGGAATCGAAGCCGACGCCCGGCATGGAACCGGCGGACGATCTCGACGCGCTGTCGCCCGACGAACTTGCCGCGCGAATGCAGGCCGAACTCGACGCACAGTTCGAGCGCGACATGGCCGCCCACGCGGCCCGCGAGGCGCAACGCGCGAAGCGCAAGAAGGCGCCGAAGCAATCGGCTGCGCAGGCCCGGCGAGAAGCCGAGCAGGCCGAATCGAGCCGGTCGATTCGCGAGATCTATCGCAAGCTCGCGAGCGCGCTGCATCCCGATCGCGAAACCGATCCGCGGGAACAGGAACGCAAGACGGTGCTGATGCAGCGGGTCAATCACGCCTATGCGAAGGGCAACCTGCTGCAGCTGCTGGAACTGCAACTGGAGATCGAGCAGATCGACCGGCGTGCGATCGACGGGCTCGGCGAAGCGCGGCTTGCGCGCTACAACGGCATCCTGGAAGAGCAGCTTCGCGAGCTCGATCAGGAGATCCAGCACGTCGAGAACGATTTCCGCAGGACGTACGGCATCGCATCGTCCGTCAAGGTCGCGCCCGATACCGTCATCCGCATGCTCACGCGCGATATTGCCGGCATGCAGCGCAGCAACCAGGACCTCGGCGTGGCACTGCGCGAGTTCGAGGATCCGGACAAGGTCAGGGACTGGCTGAAGGACATGAAGCGCCGGCCGGCATCGTCGCGCTTCGACGACGAGTCGTTTTAAGGGGCGGACCGGCAGCTACCGGTGAACGCGCGACGCGCACGCCCCGCAGATCACCGCTGCTCGCTCATCCCGCCCATCAGCATCATCAGCTGCTCCCGCAGCCACTGACTGCCCTGATCCTGATCGGCGCTGCGATGCCAGTAGCAGAAGTATTCGAGCCCCGGCATCTCGAACGGCAGTTCGAGAATCCGGGCCGGATAGCGCTGCAGCAGCCTGAGCGGCGCCGTCAGCGCGAGATCGCCGCGCATCGCGATCAGCGGCGCGACCATGTAGTGCTGCACGCGCATCTGGATATTGCGGCGCAGCCCGAGCCGCGTCAGTTCCGCATCGACGTGCCCGCTGCCCTTGCGGCGGCTCGACACGTGGATGTGCCCCATCGACAGGTAGTCGTCCAGGGTCAGCGTGTCGCCCTTGAACGGGTGATCGTCGCGGATCATGCATGCGTAGCGGTCGCGCACGAGCAGCGCCTGGTGCAGATGCGGATCGCCGATCAGCGGTGCGTCGATCGCGATGTCGACGGAGCCGTTCGCGAGCGCGGTCGCCACTTCGCGGCGGTCCATCGTGTAGCTGCGCACGTGCATGCCCGGCGCATGCGTCTGCAGCAGCTCGCCGAGCGCGGGTAGCAGCAGCGCTTCGGTCAGGTCGCTCATGCTGAGCCGGAACACGCGCTCGGACGAGGCCGGATCGAACACGTCGCCTTCGTGCGCGCTCGAATCGAGCAGCTGCAGCGCCTCGCGCACGCGGCCGACGATGTTCTCGGCCATCGGGGTCGGCATCATCCCGGAGGGCGTGCTGACGAACAGCGGGTCGTTCAGCGTCTTGCGCAGCCGCGCCAGCGCGTTGCTGACGGCCGGCTGCGTGAGGTTCAGCACCTCGGCCGCGCGCGTCAGGTTGCGCTTGTTGTAGATCGCCTCGAATACGACGAACAGGTTCAGATCAATCTTCGAAAGGCGCATCGCCGGATCTCCAGGGGCCTGTTCCCGCTCATAACGGGCTTGCGAACGTGCCTTGCCGGTCGTAGTGCAAGGAGAGAGGAGCGCCGTTTGGCCATGCCAAACAAGCGACGATCGACGCCGCAATACGGCCGGCAAGGCACGTTCCCCTGTTTGGAAAAAGTCATTCGCGGGGCTGGCCGCCAGAAGGGCCGATCGCCGCGTCATGCTCCTTGCGAATACGTCGAGTATTCGCTTCGTCGCAATCCTTGCGCTCGGCCCTTCTGACGGCCAGCGCAAGCCCGTTATGAGCGGGAACAGGCCCCACATCTTAATACGGCGTGCGCCTCCCGTTCGCCCACGTCGCTTGCTCGCGCGACGCGATGCTCAGCCGCGCGGCGGCCGCGTCAGGTACGGCTCGGTCGAGCCGCGCACGGCGTCCTTGATCTCCATGCGCGCGATCGCCTGCAGGTGCACCTCGTCCGGACCGTCGGCGAAGCGCAGCGCGCGGCCCCAGGTCCACATGTCTGCGAGCGGCGTGTCGGGGCTCAACCCTGCTGCGCCGAACACCTGCATCGCGCGATCGCACACGTCCGTGTACACGGTCGGCACGAGCGCCTTGATCATCGAGATTTCCTTGCGCGCCGCCTTCGCGCCGACCTTGTCGATCATCCACGCGGCCTTCAACACCAGCAGCCGCGCCTGGTCGATCTCGATGCGCGAGCGCGCGATCCATTCGCCGATCGTGCCGTGCCGGTTCAGCGGCTTGCCGAACGCTTCGCGCGACTGCGCGCGGTCGATCATCAGTTCCAGCGCGAGCTCGGCCGCGCCGATCGAGCGCATGCAGTGGTGGATGCGGCCGGGCCCGAGGCGGGCCTGCGCGAGCGCGAAGCCGCTGCCTTCCTCGCCGAGCAGGTTACGCGCCGGCACGCGCACGTTGTCGAACGTGATCTCGCAGTGCCCTTCCGGCGCGTAGTGGTTGACCACGGTGATGTTGCGCACGACCGTCACGCCCGGCGTGTCGCGCGGCACGAGGATCATGCTCTGCTGCTGGTGCGATTCCGCATCGGGATCGGTCTTGCCCATCACGATGAAGATCTTGCAGTTCGGATGCGCGGCGTTCGTGATGAACCATTTGCGGCCGTTGATCACGTAATCGTCGCCGTCGCGCTCGATGCGCGTCGTGATGTTGGTCGCATCCGACGAAGCCACGTCGGGCTCCGTCATCGCGAACGCCGACCGGATCTCGCCGCGCAGCAGCGGCAGCAGCCACTGTTCGCGCTGCTCGGGCGTCGCGAACAGGTGCAGCAGCTCCATGTTGCCGGTGTCCGGCGCGTTGCAGTTGAACACCTCCGACGCCCACGCCACGCGCCCCATGATCTCGGCGAGCGGCGCGTATTCGAGGTTCGTCAGCGCCGTCCCCGGCTCGTCGCTCTTCAGGTGCGGCAGGAACAGGTTCCACAGCCCTTCGGCCTTCGCGCGCTCCTTCAGCTCCTCCATGAATGACACGGGATACTGCCCCGCATGCACTTCCTCGTTCCACTGACGGATGCGCGGCACGATGTGCGCGTCCATGAACGCGCGCACGCGTTCGCGCAGTTCTTCCACTTTCGGGGTGTAGCCAAAGTCCATGATCGACTCCTCGAGATTCCGTTTTCCGTTCGTTCAGAAGGCCGAGACACCGCCGTCGACGGCGACGGCCTGCCCGGTCAGATAAGTGTTTTCCTTCGCGCACAGCGTGAGCATCGTCGCGACGATTTCTTCGGGTCGGCCGAGCCGCTTCATCGGCGAGCCCTGCGCGAGAAAGTCCTGGCGATCGCCGATGTCACTGTCGGTGACCATCGGCGTGGTGCTGTAGAACGGACACACCGCGTTCACGCGAATGCCATGCCGCGCGTATTCGAGCGCGGCCGTCTTCGTGAGCCCGACCACCGCGTGTTTCGACGCCGCATAGGCGGCCAGCTTCGGCGCGCCGCCAAGCCCGGCCATCGACGCGACGTTCAGGATCACGCCTTCGCGCCGCGCGAGCATCTGGCGGATCTGGTGCTTCATCCCGAAGAACACGCCCTTCGCATTCACCGCGAAGCTCAGGTCGAGATCGGCCTCGTCGGTATCGATCAGCGCCTTCAGCGGCGGGGCGATGCCCGCGTTGTTGATGCCGACGTCGAGCCGCCCGAAGCGCGCGGCCGCCGCCTGCACCAGCGCTTCGACCTCCGCTTCGATACGCACGTCGCAGCGCTGCGCGATCACGTCGGCGCCGGCCGCGCGCAGCGGCGCGGCCACGCGTTCGAGCGCGTCGCCGTTCAGGTCGCCGAGCGCGAGCCGCGCGCCCATCGCGGCCAGCTCGCTCGCGAGCAGCGCACCGAAGCCGCTCGCGGCGCCGGTGATCATCACGGCCTGCCCGTCATAGCTGTCGAGTTTCATCGCGCGCTCAGATCGTCAGGCCGCCGTCGACGACGATGCATTCGCCGTTCGTGTAGCTCGCCGCGTCCGACACGAGATACAGCACCGTGCCGGCCATCTCGCGCGGTTCCGCATGGCGGCGCAGCGGGATCTTGCCCATCCAGGTTTCGTAGATGTCCTTGTCGGCGAACAGCGCGCCCGCGAACTTCGTCTTCGTGAGGCCCGGCAGCAGCGCGTTCACGCGGATGCCGAACGGCCCGCATTCCTTCGCGAACGCCTTCGTCATGTTGACGACCGCGGCCTTCGTGATCGAATAGATGCCCTGCCGGTCGCCCGGCTGCAGCGCATTGACCGACGCAGTGTTGACGATCGCGCCGCCGCCTTGCGCCTTCATCATCTTGCCTGCCTCGACCGACATGAAGAAGTAGCCGCGGATGTTCACGTCGACGGTCTTTTCATATGCGGTGAGATCGGTATCGAGGATGTGCCCGAAGTACGGATTCGCGGCTGCGTTGTTCACGAGAATGTCGAGCCGGCCGTGCTTGCCGCGGATCGTCTCGAACGTCGCGGCGATGTCCTCCAGCCGCCCGACGTGACAGGCCAGCGCTTCCGCGCGGCCGCCCGCCGCGACGATCTCGTCGGCCACGGCCTGGCAGTCGTCGAGCTTGCGGCTCGACACGATCACGTGCGCACCCTGCTCCGCGAGCAGCTTCGCGATTTCCTCGCCGATGCCGCGGCTCGCGCCCGTCACCAGCGCGATCTTGCCCGTCAGGTCGAACAGATTCGTTGCCATGTTGCTGTGCTCCTCCATTGATGTGTTGTCGTGCCGTCGCGCGGCGCGATCGGTGCTCGCGGCGCTTTCGTCGATTTCAGCGGTGCGCGTCGATCACGCCGACAGCCATTTCGGCCAGCCGGCCGGTCATCGCGCCCACGCGCAGCGCCTGCTCGCTCGACGCATTGCCCTGCAGCGCGCGCGCCTTCACGCCTTGCGCGATCGCCGCGAGCCGGAAGAAACTGAACGCGAGATAGAAATGCCAGTCGCGGATCGGCTCGATCCCGCGCAGTTCGCAATAACGCGCGACAATCGCCGCTTCGTCGGGAATGCCGAGTTCGGCACGATCCTGGCCCGCGAGCCCGCACACCTGGCCACCCGACGGCAGCCGCAGGCACATGCAGAAGTACGCGAGATCGGCGAGCGGATTGCCGAGCGTCGACAGTTCCCAGTCGAGCACGGCCTGCACGCGATAGTCGTCGTGCGCGAACATCAGGTTGTCGATCCGGAAGTCGCCGTGCACCAGCGCGGGCCGGCCCGTGTCCTCCGGGCAGGCTTTCGGCAGCCAGTCGATCAGCGTCTCCATCGCGTCGAGGCGCTCCGTTTCCGCCGCGCGATACTGCTTCGTCCACACGCCGATCTGGCGCTCGAAGTAGTTGCCGGGACGGCCGTAGTCGGCGAGACCCACCGCGTCGACGTCCACGTCGTGCAGCGCCGCCATCGTGCGCAGCAGCGCGTCGTAGCAGATCGCCCGGTCGGCCTTCGGCAGCTCCGGCAGCGCCGGATCCCAGAAGATCCGCCCGTCCTCGAAGCTCATCACATAGAACAGGCTGCCGATCACGTCGCGGTCTTCGCAGAGGTGATACGGATGCGCGACCGGCACCGCGGTGCCCGACAGCGCGCTCAGCACGCGGAACTCGCGATCGACCGCGTGCGCGGATTTCAGCAGTTCGCCGGGCGGCTGGCGGCGCAGCACGTAGCGGCCGCTCTTCGCGTGCAGCAAGAAGGTCGGGTTCGACTGGCCGCCGGCAAACTTCTCCATGTCGAGCGGGCCTTCGAAACCCGGCACGTGCGCTTCCAGATAGCGCGTGAGGCGGGCTACGTCGAGGGGCTGGGAAGGGTTCGTCATCGTCGCGATCGTTCGTAGGGTCAGCCGTAGGTGCGCCACGCATGTCGTTCGGGATCCTCGAGATGCGGGATGCCGTTGAACGACGCCAGGTGGAACGCGTCGGCGTTGAAGAAAAACTGCGAAAGACTGCTGTTGCGGATCTGCAGGTTCAGTGCGATCGCGCTCGCAGGCGGTGCGGCGAGCACCTGCTGCACGGTCACCGCGATCGGGCCGCCGGAGCTCACCGCGAGCACGCGCTGGCTGCCGCCGTGGCGGATCGCAGCGCGTGCGTCGGCGACGCGCTGCTGGAAATGCGCCCAGGTTTCGGGCGCGGTGTCGCCGAGCTTGTCGTCGGCCCACAGGTGCAGCACCTGCCGCAGCGCACGAAAATGCTCCTTCATCGAGCCGGCCGCGAGCCGCGCGATCTCCGGATAGTCGCTGGCGGCCGCCGCGAACAGCCCGTGGAAGTCGTATTCGTTCAGGCCGGGATGGCGGTCGACCGGCACGCCTTCGCGGCCCATCCCGCGCAGGATCGCGTCGACCGTCTGCGCATGCCGGTTCATCGTGCCGCAGATCACGCGGTCGAACGTCAGGCCCTGCTTTGCGAAGTACTCGCCGAGCCAGACGCCCTGCTGCTCGCCGGAAGTGGACAGCCGGTCGTAGTCGTCCGTGCCGAACGACGCCTGCCCGTGCCGTACCAGAAAGAGTTCAGCCATTGCCAGTCCGCGTGAGTGATACCGAGAGCCCAGCATAGCGACGCGGGTTGCATTTTTGAAATTTATTTTCTGAATCAAACAGTATTCATCGCATGAATTCCGGGTATCCATACAACGCACTTTCGGCGACTGTCACCCCGCCGGGTGCAGCGGCACGGGAATTGCGGCAGCCGATACCGTCATGTCGAACACGTCAAGGAGGGGTGCGATGCTCGGTACGATCCTCATCATCATTCTGATTCTGCTGCTCATCGGAGCATTTCCTTCATGGCCCCACAGCCGAAGCTGGGGCTACTGGCCGTCGGGGACCGTCGGGCTCGTCGTCATCATCGTCGTGATACTGGTGTTGCTGGGGCGCATTTGACTGGGCGGGCGGGTGCCCGTGACACGGGCACCCGCCCGCCGATGCCTGCGCCGTGGCTTCTTTTACAAAAACCAGGCGGCGGCGGGAAGCCCGGCTGCGGCGCGCGCCTACTCTCGCGTCCACCCGTTCTGATAAAGCTCCCCGGCCAGCACGCCGAGCCGCGACGCGAGGACGTAGTTCTCGCCGTCCTCGATCAGCGCCGAACGCACGTCGCGGAACAGCTTCTCGATCGGAAACTCGCGCGTGGTGCCGTTGCCGCCGAACAGCTGAAACGCCTCGTGCGTCACCTTCATCGCTTCCTCGGTCACGCTCACCTTCGCCTGCGCGGTCGCATACGGATGGCTCTGCGGCGACATGCGTGAAAACGCGAGGCTGCGCCGCGCGATCGCGCGCGCCATCTCCAGCCGGCGCAGCATCTCGCCGATGCGCAGGTGCGTCATCTGGTGATCCATCAGCAGCGCGCCGCCCTGCTTGCGCTCGTGGCAATACGCGAGCGCGAGTTCGAACGCCGCGCGCGCCGCGCCGACGAATACCTGGCACATGTGCGTGCCGGCATACGACCACGTCGACGCGAGATTGCCCAGATAATCGTCCTTCAGCGCGATCGCGAAGCGCTTCGGCACCTTCACGTTGTCGAAATAGATCTCGCCCTGCGGCAACGAGCGCTGGCCGATCTTGTCGAGCGGCTTGCCGCGCGACACGCCCGGCAGATCGAGCGGCAGGATCATCGCGATGCCGTTGGTGAACATGCTGCGCTCGCCCTCGCCGTAGAATCCGTCGCCGTAGTCGGCCGCCATGTACGCGAGCGCGACCTGCGCAACCGACCCGTTCGAGATCGATCTCGAACATCACGAAGCGACGGTCGAAGTCGACGGCACCCGGCACACGCTCGTGCGGACGCTCACCAAATTCAAGCTGCTCGCGCAGCGCGCGCGCGCGCCGTCGCCGGCCCGCGATCGTTCGCTGCACGAAGCAGCGCGGCTCGCCGACAATTTCAACGCGCTCGCGAGCGAGCCGCAGCGCGTGACCGAGGAGCCGACGTTCTGGAATACGGCAGTCGCGCATGCGCATCGCGGCGAAGCCGTCTGCATGCCGGCGCCCGGCGGCGGTACGCGGTTCGACGTGTGCTGGCCCGACGATCTCACGCTGACGCCCGACGAGCGACGTTTCCCCGCACAGTCAGCCGCAACGTCGAACCCGCTTCCCCGCACGGGCGACTGATCCGGCCTGACGCCCGCACGGCGGGCCATCACACCGAACGGCTGCGCTCGCGCGCAGCCTTCTTCCTTAGACACCCGTCTCGCGCCCCACGCGTTCGAGCGGCGGCTCGAAACCGAGCAGCGTGTACTCCGCGACCGACACGGTCGATTTCCCCTCCGGCCCCTGCACGACGACGGCCCGCACCGCGCCGGCCCGGTCGAACTTCAGCCGCGTGCCCACGGTCGCCTGACGCAGCGCTTCCAGCTCCTCGACGCGCGCGATCGCCAGCTTGCGCACCGCGCCGGACACGTACACCGGCAGGAACACCAGCGCGATGAAGATCGACACCGTGTCCTTCGACACGCTGTCCAGCATCGGCTGGCCCGCCAGCACGAGCGACAGCGACGTCGCGCTGACGAAGATCGCCAGTACCGTCGCGCCCGCGCCGAGCGACGAGAAGCGCTCGGCCGCCTGCTTGGTGCGCGCCTTCACGAGCGCGCGCGCCGTCGCGGACGGCACGAGCCATTCGCGTTTCGCGCCGTGAAACCCGGCGAACCCGAGCAACAGCGTCATCCCGCCGCTCACGAGCAGCGCGCCGTACAGCGTGCCCAACATCACGCAGACGGATTCGAGCACGAACACGGTAACGAGCGGCACCAGCAGCAGCCGGAACGAATAACCGTCGCGGCCATGCCCCTGGATCCACCATTTCACCGGCGGCAGTTGCCAGAAACGGCTGTCCCGGTGGCGTGAAAGTTGTCGTTCCATGTCCGTCCATTCCCGACTGGGCAATATCGCTTCGTCACTTCATCATCGCAGCGCCACTGCACCGGCGTCGATGCGCGCGCCCGCTGCACGCCCATTCCGCATCATGCCGCAACCGCCCATGGAAAACCCGCAGCACGTCCGCCCCGGTGTCCAGGCACGGCGAAACCGAATGCCTCAGGTTATCAATTGATCCAAAAGATTCATTAGACGATGCATCGCCCAGCACGCGATGCTGGCCCGGCCCGTGAACGCGGCGTCATTGCAACGCCGTGCACGACCTTGGAGCGAGACACATGACTACCGATCATCGTCAACGGCGCCATACACTGTGGCTGCTGTGCGCGCTTTCGTTCATCCTCTACGTCGACCGCGTGAACCTCGCGACCGCGGCCGGTGCGATCAAGTCCGAACTCGGGCTATCGAACACCGAACTCGGCGTCGCCTTCTCCGCCTTCGCGTACTCGTACGCCGTCTGCCAGGTGTTCGGCGGCTGGATCGCCGACCGCTTCGGCGCCCGCATCACGCTGATCGGCTGCGGGCTGATCTGGGTCGCGTCGACGTTCATGACCGGGTTCGTGCACAGCCTCGCGCTGCTGTTCGCCGCCCGCCTGCTGCTCGGCATCGGCGAAGGCGCGACGCTGCCCGCGCAGGCCCGCGCGATCACGCACTGGTTCTCGCGCGAACGACGCGGCGTCGTGCAGGGCTTCACGCATTCGTTCTCTCGGCTCGGCAACGCGGTCACGCCGCCGATCGTCGCCGCGCTGATGACGTGGCTGTCGTGGCGCGCGGCGTTCTTCGTGATCGGCGCGGTCACGCTGGTGTGGCTCGTGTGGTGGATCGTCGGCTTCCGCGAGCATCCGCTCGGCGACGACGACGGCAACGGCTCGACCCGCACCGCTGCCGCCGCCCGGCCGGCTCCGGCGTCCGGCACGACGCCGTGGGGGCCGCTGTTCCGCAGGATGGCGCCGACGATCTTCGTGTACTTCTGCTACGGCTGGACCGCGTGGCTGTTCTTCACGTGGCTGCCGACGTTCTTCCTGAACGGCAAGGGCCTCGACCTGAAGTCGACCGCGCTGTTCGCGTCCGGCGTGTTCTTCGCGGGCGTCGTCGGCGACACGCTCGGCGGCTGGCTGTGCGACCGCATCTACCGCAAGACCGGCAATCTCGCGCTGTCGCGCCAGAGCGTGATCGTCGCGAGCTTCACCGGCGCACTCGCGTTCATGCTGCCGCTCGCCTTCGTGCACTCGACGGCCGGCATCGCGCTGTGCCTGTCCGGGTCGTTCCTGTGCCTCGAACTGACGATCGGACCGATCTGGGCCGTGCCGAGCGACATCGCGCCGAAGCACGCGGGCATCGCGAGCGGGATGATGAACGCCGGTTCGGCGGTCTCGGGGATCCTGTCGCCGATCCTGTTCGGCTATCTCGTCGATCGCACCGGCAGCTGGACGGTGCCGTTCATCGGGTCGGTCGCGATGCTGGTGATCGGCATCGTCGCCGCGCTGCGGATCCGGCCGGATCGCGCGTTGTCGGAATCGACGCCGTCGCTCGCCGAAGCGCCGGCCGCGCCGTCGGCGCGCTGAGGCCGTTCGCTCAGGGTTCGCCGGACTTATCCGTCTCGCCGGCGGCACCATCGCGCTTCATTGCGTTCCGCGATGGTGGTGCATGACCGGCTCGGCTGGCTCAGCTGGCTCGGCCGGCTCGGCTGGCTCGGCTGGCTCGGCCGGCTGGGTTGATTCGGTCGGCTCGGCTGATTCGGCCGGCTGGGTTGATTCGGCTGGCTCGGCTGATTCGGCCGGCTGGGATGATTCGGCTGGCTCGGCTGATTCGGTCGGCTGGGTTGATTCGGCTGGTTCGGCCAGCGCGGCCGGCGCGGCTGGCTCGGCCGCCTCGGCTGACAAACCGTGCCGTTACGCGCCGCCGTCATTTCCGGCTCCGTCGCGGTGAAACAGCGCGAGAAACTGCTGCGCGGGAATGCTCAACGGCCGGTCGCGCCGCACGAGGCTCCCGTACGAAGGCAGCTTCTGGTCGAGCTCGTAATCGAGGATCGCGACGAGCCCGTGCTCCGCGTTGCGCTGCGCGACCGTCCGCGGAATCACGCCGAGCATGTGCGAACGGTCGACGAGGTTCATCGTCGTCAGGATCGAGCCCGTTTCGACCAGCCCGCGCGGCATCGGCTGGTGACGCGCGCGGAACTCGCGCTCGACGACCTCGCGCGCCGGGCTGCCAGCCGGCTGCAGGATCCACGTGTAGTCGAGCAGCGCGTCGAATTCGACCGGCCCGGCGCCCGCGAGCGGATGGTCGCGGCCCGCGATGATCGCGAGCGCCTCGTCGTCCACCACGCGGAAGTCGCAATCGGTGCCGACGTTGCGGCCGATCACCACCTCGAGCACGCCTTCGCGCAACTGCGGCATCAGCCGGTCGCTGGTATCGACCGCGATGTCGATCGCGAGCAGCGGATAGCGCGCCTTCAACTGCACCAGCGCCTCGGTGAGCCGCCCCGGCGACGCCGCCATGATGCTGCCGATCGCGAGCCGCCCCGCGCTGCCGAGCTGCAGCTCGCCGAGCTCGCGATTGAGCGCCTCCACGCTGCCGCGGATCCCGCGGAAATAGCCGAGCACGCGCTCGCCGGCCGGGTTCAGCACGAGCCCGCGCCCGACGCGGTCGAACAGCCGCTGGCCGAGCGCGCTTTCCAGTTCGGCCAGCATCTTCGTCGCGGCCGGCTGCGTGAGGCCGAGCTGCCCGGCCGCCGCGCGCAGCGTCGAACATTCATCCACCGCGAGCAACAGCGCGATCTGCCGCATCCGCAGCCGGTTCAGCAATTGGGGAGTCGAGTCTCGTCGATCGATCGAGCCCATTTCGATTACTCCAGGTTATCGATTCATCAAGAGTTTTCAATTTACCGACTCATTCCGTCTACCTAGCATGAACCCCATACACCAACGGCCACGCGCCGCCACCGGAGACACAGCATGAACACGCACCCGACCGCCGTCCGCCACGGAGGCGCCGCATGACGACCGCCGCTCCCCTGCCCGTCGTCGCGCTGACGCTCGGCGACCCCGCCGGCATCGGCGCCGAACTGATCGCGAAACTGCTCGCGCGGCCCGACGCGACGTCCCGCGCGAACCTCGTGCTGATCGGCGACCGCTGGCTGTGGGAAGCCGGCCAACGCGTCGCCGGCGTGACGGTCGAGGTCGAGCCCGTCGAATCGCTCGCCGCCGTGCGCGGCCGTCCGTCCACCGCGCGCGCCGCGTTCGTTGCAGTCGACACGATCGATCCCGCGCAGGTCACCGTCGGCCAGGCCGGCGCCGCCGGCGGCCGGTCGACGCTGACCGTGCTCGACCAGTGCCTCGACGCCGCGCTCGCCGGCGACATCGACGCGATCTGCTTCGCGCCGCTGAACAAGTACGCGATGAAGCTCGGCGGGCTGAAGCACGACGACGAGCTGCACCACTTCGCCGCCGCGCTCGGCGTGACCGGCTACTTCTGCGAATTCAACACGCTCGGCGAACTGTGGACCGCGCGGATCTCGTCGCATATCCCGCTGAAGGACGCGGCGGCCCAACTGAGCGTCGAGCGCATCGAACAGGCATCCGAACTGATCTACCGGTCGCTGCTCGCGAACGGCGTCGCCGCGCCGAAGGTCGCCGTCGCCGCGTTCAACCCGCACGGCGGCGACGGCGGCAGTTGCGGCCGCGAGGAAGTCGACACCATCGAGCCCGCCGTGCGCAAGCTGCAGGCGCGCGCGTGGCCGACCGACGCGCCGTTCCACGGCCCGTTCCCGGCCGACACGATCTTCCTGAAGGCGCAGGCCGGCGACTACCAGGCGATCGTCACGATGTACCACGACCAAGGGCAGATCGCGATCAAGCTGCTCGGCTTCTCGCGCGGTGTGACCGTGCAAGGCGGGCTGCCCGTGCCGATCACGACGCCCGCGCACGGCACCGCGTACGACATCGCGGGGCGCGGCAGCGCCGACGTCGGCGCGACCTGGCAGGCGCTGCAGATCGCCTGCCGGATGGGCGCCGCGCGCCGCACCCCCACCGTTTCGGCGTGACGCTCGCACGCCATCCCCACACGACAACATCGATTACAGGAGACACCATCATGAAAATCCGCTCCGTGCGCGCCCGCGTATTCCAGTGGAAAGGCAAGACCGTCCCGCCGCAAGGCAACTTCTGCTCGAACGCGATGGACCTGCTATACGCGCCGCAGGAAACCATGAGCACGTTCCGTTTCCATGCGTGGACGGTCGTCGAGGTCGAGACCGACGACGGCATCGTCGGCCTCGGCAACGTCGCGCTCGCACCGCACGTCGCGAAGGTGATCATCGACCAGTACCTCGCGCCGCTCGTGATCGGCCAGGACCCGTGGGACTACGAATACCTGAACCAGCGGATGTACCGCGCGACCCATGCGTGGGGCCGCAAGGGCATCGGCATGGCGGCGATCTCGGCCGTCGACATCGCGATCTGGGACATCCTCGGCAAGAGCGTCGGCAAGCCCGTGTTCAAGCTGCTCGGCGGCCGCACCAAGGAAAAGATCCCCTGCTACTACTCGAAGCTCTACCGCACCGACCTGAGGGCAATGCAGGAAGAAGCGCAGCAGTATCTGAAGGAAGGCTTCCGCGCGTTCAAGATGCGCTTCGGCTACGGGCCCGCGCACGGCCAGCAGGGCGTGATGGAGAACCTGAAGTCGGTCGCGGCGATCCGCGAGGTGATCGGCTACGACAACGACCTGATGCTCGAGTGCTACATGGGCTGGAATCTCGAGTACGCGAAGCGCATCCTGCCGAAGCTCGAGAAATATCAGCCGCGCTGGCTCGAGGAGCCGGTGATCGCCGACGACATCGACGGCTACGCGGAACTGAACCAGCTCACGAACATCCCGATCTCCGGCGGCGAGCACGAGTTCTCGCTGTATGGCTTCAAGCAGCTGCTGGACCGCAAGGCCGTGTCGGTCGTGCAGTACGACACGAACCGCGTCGGCGGGATCACGATGGCGCACAAGATCAACGCGCTGTGCGAGGCATACAGCGTGCCGGTGATTCCGCATGCGGGCCAGATGCACAACTATCACCTGACGATGAGCACGCTCGCGTCGCCGATGAGCGAGTACTTCCCGATGTTCGACGTGGAAGTCGGCAACGAGCTGTTCTATTACATCTTCGACGGCGAACCGGTGGCCGAGAACGGCTTCCTGCAGCTGCGCGACGACGTGCCGGGCCTCGGTCTCACGCTGAAGACCGAGTTCCTCGACCAGTTCGACATCGTCGAGTGAGGCCCGCCATGAACGCACGCTACCAGGGCGTCTTTCCGGTCGCGCCGACGATCTTCGACGCGCACGGCGCGCTCGACCTCGACGGCCAGCGCCGCTGCCTCGACTTCATGATCGATGCCGGTTCGCAGGGCATCTGCATCCACGCGAACTACTCGGAGCAGTTCGCGCTCGGCGACGACGAACGCGACCTCATCACGCGCACCACCCTCGAGCACGTCGCTGGCCGCGTGCCGGTGATCGTCACGACGTCGCACTTCAGCGCGCGGATCTGCGCGGAGCGCAATCGCCAGGCGCAGGCACTCGGCGCCGCGATGGTGATGGTGATGCCGCCGTACCACGGCGCGACGTTCCGCGTGCCCGAAGCACAGGTGCGCGCATTCTTCCGCGAAGTCGCCGACGGCCTCGACATTCCGCTGATGATCCAGGACGCGCCCGCGAGCGGTGTCGCGCTGCCAGCGTCGCTGCTTGCGACGCTCGCGCGTGAGATCGACGCCGTGTCGTACTTCAAGATCGAGACGCCCGGCGCCGCGTCGAAGCTGCGCGAGCTGATCGCGCTCGGCGGCGACGCGATCGAGGGGCCGTGGGACGGCGAGGAAGGCATCACGCTGCTCGCCGACCTCGATGCCGGCGCGACCGGCGCGATGACGGGCGGCGGCTATCCGGACGGCGTTCGCCGGATCACCGACGCGTATTTCGCCGGACGCCGCGACGAAGCCTGCGAGCAGTACGCGCGCTGGCTGCCGCTGATCAACTACGAGAACCGCCAGTCAGGCTTCCTGACCGCGAAGGCGCTGATGAAGGAAGGCGGCGTGATCGCGTGCGACCGGCCGCGCGCGCCGTGGCCCGAGCTGCATCCGCAGGTACGCGCGGGCCTGCTCGACGCGGCGCGGCGGCTCGATCCGCTCGTACTGCGCTGGGGGCGCTAGCCCGGCACCCGTTTGCCCCTGCAACGCGCGTGCGTTGCGCATCGGCGTGACGGCGGCCCGACAGAAGGCCGCCGCCGCTCATCACATGGATTGGAGACGTCATGAACCTGTTGAACCCGGCCACCCCGGCTTATGAAGCCGGCGAAGCCATTCCGCGCCGCCGCTGGCTGCGCGTGATTCCGCCGCTGCTGCTCGCGTGCATCGTTTCGTACATGGACCGCGTGAACATCGCATTCGCGATGCCGGGCGGGATGAATGCCGATCTCGGCATGGACGCGACGATGGCCGGCCTCGCTGGCGGCATCTTCTTCTTCGGCTACCTGTTCCTGCAGATCCCCGGCGGCCGGCGCGCGGCGCGCGGCAGCGGCAAGACCTTCATCGCCTGGTCGCTCGTGAGCTGGGCCGTGCTGTCGGTGCTGACCGGGCTCGTCACGCATACATGGCAACTGCTGACGCTGCGCTTTTTGCTCGGCGTGGCCGAGGGCGGGATGCTGCCTGTCGTGCTGACGATGGTCAGCCACTGGTTTCCCGACCGCGAACGCGGCCGCGCGAACGCGATGGTCATCATGTTCGTGCCGCTCGCCGGCATGATCACCGCGCCGCTGTCCGGCTTCATCCTCGCCGCGTACGACTGGCGTCACCTGTTCTTCAGCGCCGGCGCGCTGTCGCTGCTGTGCCTGTTCGCGTGGCTGATGTTCGCCGACGACAGCCCGGAAACCGCGCGCTGGGTGTCGCCGCGCGAGAAGGCGTACATCCTCGACGCGCTGCGCGAAGAGCAGGCGCGCAAGCAGGCCGCCGGCACGCCGGCCGCCGCATCGTTCGGCGCGATGCTGCGCAACCCGACGATCTGGCTGCTGATTGCGATCAACTTCTGCTATCAGGTCGGCATCTACGGCTATACGATGTGGTTGCCGACGCTGCTGAAAAACCTCACGCACGGCGGGATGGGCAAGGTCGGCCTGCTCGCGATGCTGCCGTACGTCGCGATGATGATCGGGATGTTCGCCACGTCGTATTTGTCTGACCGGACCGGCAAGCGCCGCCTGTTCGTGCTGCTGCCGCTCGTCGGATTCGCCGCGTGCCTCGCGCTGTCGGTGCTCACGCATGCGTCGATGGCCGTGTCGTTCGCGTTCCTGATCGGCTGCGGCTTCTTCCTGCAGGCGGCCGCCGGTGTGTTCTGGGCGATTCCGCCGAAGCTGTGCAGCGTCGAGACGGCCGGCAGCGCGCGCGGCCTGATCAACGCGCTCGGCAACCTCGGCGGCTTCTGCGGCCCTTATGCGGTCGGCGTGCTGACCCAGCACGTGAGCGCGGCGGCCGGCGTGTACAGCCTCGCCGTCACGCTCGCGGTGGCCGGCCTGCTCGCGCTGACGCTGCCCCGGCGCTGCGAGGACTGACGCGCGCCGGCACGCGAACACGCGAACACGCGAACACGCGAACACGCGAACAAAACCACGGAGACACACCATGAATGACATCCTGTTGCTGGTGCAGAAATGCGCCCATACCTTCAGCTTCTACGACCTCGAAACGAAAGCCGCGCTCAAGCACGTCGTGCTGCCGAACTTCCCGCACGAGTTCACCGTCGACGTGAACAACCGCTTCGCTTACGTCGGCATCTTCGGAATCGAGACCGCATGGTCGCGCGGCCATGAAGGCGATCACCGGATCGCCGAGATCGACCTCGTCGAGCGCACGCATACGCGGATGCTCGACCTGTGGCCGTACTACCGGCCGCACGGGATGGCGACCGATCGCGACGGCCGGCTGTACGCGATGAGCGAGGCGCACGACATGCTGCTCGTGTTCGACGAACCGACCCGCCAGGCCGTGCCGAACATGGCCGTGCCGTCCGGCGGCGTGAAGACCCACCTCGTGACGCTCACGCGCGACGCGAGCCGCGCATACGGCGTGCACCTGCTGTCGAACACGGTCACGCAGTTCCATCCGCGCGATGCGACCGTCGCGCCGCGCGCGGTGATGCCCGGCCCGCGTCCCGAAGGCAACGCGCTGTCGAGCGACGAGCGTACGCTGTTCGTCGCGAATCGCGGCGACGACACACTCGTCGAGATCGACACCGACACGATGACCTGCGGCCGCCGCGTGAAGACGCGCAGCGATCCGAACCGCATCTACCGCACCAGCGCGCCGGACGGCCGCGACCTGCTGCTGCTGACGAATTCCGGCGAACGGTCGATCTCGGTGTTCGATGCGCGGCAACTGGAAGAGATCGAACGCGTCGCGTTGCCCGCGAACCCGACCGCGCTGTCGTTTCATCCGTCGCGGCGCGTCGCGTACGTGTCGTTCCAGGACGACTACGTGCGCGAGCTCGATCTCGATGCGTGGCGATTCGTCGGCGCGTTGCCGACGCTGCGCGAACCGGATGCGTCGTATGTGCTCGCAGGCACGCGCTGAGCCGCACCGCGACGCACCGCCGCCGGACGCGATGCCGGCCGCGCTCGTCGACGCGCATCATCACCTGTGGCAGCTCGGCACCGGCGCGCACTACCCGTGGCTGCAGGACCGGTACGACCCGGCGCACTTCATGTTCGGCGACTATGCGGTGCTGTGCCGCGATTTCGGCGTGGACGACTACCGGCACGCCGCGCAACGCGCGCCGATCGTCGCGAGCGTGCACGTCGAGGCCGAACGGACGCGCGGCGAAGCGCTCGCGGAAACGCGCTGGCTGCACGAGGTCGCGGCCGCGCACGGGCTGCCGTCGGCGGTCGTCGCGTGGGTCGACCTGCTGGCCGACGATGCGCACGAGCGGCTCGCCGAACAGGCCGCGTGGCCGCGCGTGCGCGGCGTGCGGTTCAAGCCGCGCACCGCCGCGTCGCCGGATGCGGTGGTCGACGGGCCCGGCACGCTGCGCGACCCACGCTGGCCGGCCGCGCTGGAACGCCTGGCCGCGCATGGCCTGAGCTGGGATCTGCGCGTGCCGTTCTGGCATCTCGGCGACGCGGCCGCGCTGCTGGCCGATGCGCCCGGCGTCGACGTGGTGCTCGAACATGCAGGACTGCCGTGGGATCGCTCGGAGGCGGGGCTCGCGCGCTGGCGCAGCGGCATGCAGGCGCTGGCCGCATCGCCGCGCGTGACCGTGAAGATCTCTGAACTCGGCTTGCGCGATGCGGCGTGGAACGAGGCGGACAACGCGCGGATCATCCGCGACACGATCGCGATATTCGGGTGGCGGCGCTGCCTGTTCGCGAGCAACTTTCCGGTGGCGGGGTTGCGCGTGTCGTATCCCGCGCTGCTGCGGACGTTTGCCCGTGCGATGGCGGACCTCGACGACGCGGCGCGTCGGGCGATCTGGCATGACAATGCGATGCGGGTGTACCGGATTTCGAGGCAGGCTTGACCGGGCCCTTGGGGTCGCCTTTATTCATCGGCGATCCTCGATCTATCAACAGTCGGGCCGAATGACGCGATCATCCGGTGCCCGGCGAACCACAGTCCGCCTTCCCGCGTAGCGCCTTACCGTGGCGCGCCCGGCTACGAAGCCGTGACCATGTGCCTGGCGTCGCCCGAAATCCGCGAGCGGGTCGCCCGGCCGGGCGGCAGATTCCGCTGGCCGGCCTTTGACCTGCGTCGCGAATGCTGGAATCATCGGCTGCGAGGCTTGGGCCTCCGAGCACATCCACATCGATCATGAAACCGGCGATCCACCTGCGCCCCGCGTCTCCGTCCGACCTGCCCTTTCTGCTGACGCTCCGTCGGCTCACGATGACCGAGCATCTGCAACGCGTCGGTGCGCCCACCGACGATGAAGCACACCACCTGCGCATCGCGGCGAACTTCGAAGATGCGATGATCGTCTGCGAAGGCACGAACACCGACACCAACGCGATCGGTTTGCTGAAGGTCACGCGCTCCGCCGCTGAATGGCACGTCCACCAGATCCAGATCCACCCTTCACGGCAAGGACACGGCATCGGCGAAGCCGTGCTGCGCGAACTGCTGATCGAAGCGGCACAAGAACACGTGCCCGTGTCGCTCAGCGTGCTGCACGGCAATCCGGCGCGGCGCCTCTACGAACGCCTCGGCTTCCGCGTTGCGTCGGAAACGGAAACCCGTGCGAATCTGATTTGGCGCGCATGAAGCGGCGCGGCGTTCCGACGCCGCGTCATCGCGTGCGCCGCGCAGCCACCGTCAAGGCGTCCACCGATAAACGGTGATGCTGTTCCCCTTCACGTTGTTCTTCGTCACCACGTATTCACCGTTCGAACGGCGGTACGCGCGCACGCTGTACATCGCATCGATCGCGCTGCTGGTATCGACGGTCGCGGGGCTCGCGTTGACGAGCGTCGTGTCGAGATTGCCGGTGTCGAGGTTGAACGCGTCGATGTTCGGCCACAGCGGCCCGCTGCTGCTGAACCAGTAGCCGACAAACAGATGGTTGCCGGCCGCGTCGATCGACTTCGCGCCGCTGTGCGGCAGCGTGATCACCGGATTCGGCTTCGTCGTGTTGCCCGCGCTCCAGCCGTGATACACCTCGATGCGCGTGCCGATCGACGTCCAGTCCGTGCTCCCGACCACGCCCTGCGCGAGCACCATCGTGTCGCTGTCGGCGAGATAGACGACGCGCGTCAGCGGCTGGATGCTGGCCGGCACCGGCGTCGGCACGCCCGGCCCCCACGCAGGCTTGCCGCTCGCATCGAAGCCGGTCAGCGGATAGTGATAAATGGCGCCCGTCTTGTCGAGGCCGGCCCATACGCCGCCCTTGCTGTCGAGGCTGAAGCCGGCCGACACGCGCCGGGTCGTATTGAACGCGGGCCCCGGAATCGAGCCGTCGGGAATCGCGACGTAACCGTTGGCCGCGTTGAAGTGGAAGAAGTAGTAAACCGGCGGATTCTGTCCCGCTGCAACGAGGATCCGGTTCGCACCGACCGACGTCAGCAGCCCGAAGTGCTCGTCGCGCTGCGTGTCGCTCATATTGATGCGCGGATCCGACGGATACGTGAACGGATCGACGGTGTTCGCGACGAAGGTGCCGCCCGCGGTGCCGCTGTACACGTGCGTACCGCTGTAGAACAGCGCGCCGTCCGTGACCGGATCCGGTGCGGCGATACCTTCGAAGTTGAGCGACTGCAGCGTCCACCGCAGGCTGCCGGCGCTGCTGTACGCGTGAATGTCGGTCGCACCATTGCGGCCGAGATCCCAGCTGCCGCCCCACGGGTTGTTGAGCACGTACAGGTTGCCGGCCGTGTCCTTGCCGATCCCGGCGATGCGGGTAAAGCGCTTCGCGCCGACCTGCCCCTTGATGCCCGTCGTCGTGTCCAGATAGCCGCCGCGCACGCCGAACGTGCCGGCCAGCGCAGGCCGGCCCGACACGCCATAGCGCTTGATGTTCATGTCGGGACCTTCGTCGCCGACCATCAGCTGTGCCGCCGCCGCATCGAAATAGAGCGCCGACGGCTGCGACCCGGCGGCCAGCCGGATCGTGTTCAGCAGCGCACCGGTCGGGCTGAACTCGACGACCGAGCCCGCGCTTTTCTGCGCGACCC
This sequence comes from Burkholderia sp. 10_S31, assembly GCF_056930375.1. Lineage (NCBI taxonomy): Bacteria > Pseudomonadati > Pseudomonadota > Betaproteobacteria > Burkholderiales > Burkholderiaceae > Burkholderia > Burkholderia sp. 10_S31. The sequence continues at coordinate 475,894 of NZ_JBXOWK010000001.1, read as the reverse complement.
ATACGTTCCCCGCCCCGTCGATCGCGAGCGCGCCCGGCGCGGACACGTTGATGTCCCGCTGCCAGACGCCGTCGGTCGTGAACACCCGCACGCGATTGCCGTAGAAATCGCTCGCATAGAGCAGCGAGCCGGCCGTGGCGAGCCCGGTGACGACGTCGATGCGCGGCTGGTTCGTCGCGGCGGTGACCTGAATGAGCTTGTCGCGAAAACGCGTCGCGCGGTTGTAGCGCCCGACCGCGCCGCTGCCGTATCCGCTGCCGGGCTGCAGCGCGACGAACAGCGAGGTCGCGTTGCCCGTGATCGCGCTGCCCTGGAATTCCGAATGCGTGCCGATCGAGCCGATGCTCTTGCCGTTCTGATAGATCGCGACACCGCCTTCATACTCGTCCCACATCGATGCCGTATAGATCACGCCTTCGGGCGCAACCCACATCGAACGCGCGACGTTGCCGACGTGCGCCGCGAGCGTGCCATAGGTGTTCGCCAGCCAGTCGGTGGTGTTGCCTGCATGTCCCGCCGGCGCAATCGCGGCGATCGCGACGGCGAGCAGCACGGCCTGAATCGGTTTTCTGGCGACCATGGTTAATGCTCTCCTGAATGGCTTTTTCATCAGAATTTGCTCCGAGAGACCCCGCTATTTCCCCCAAGGGGACTTCCTTCGGGGCGGATGGCGGGAAGGAAAGGATTGCTGTTGACAGACAGCTTCTTCCACGGGTTAGGATCAACGGCATGATCCTTGTCTACCGCTACCGCGTGAAGTCGCTCAACGGACTGCTCAACAAGCAGAGCCGTGCGGTGAACTACGTCTGGAACTTTTGCAACGATACGCAGAAGCACGCGCTCAAGTGGAGCAAGAAGTGGCCGACGGGATTCGATCTGAACATGCTGACGACGGGGAGCAGCAAGGCGCTCGGTATCCACTCCGGCACGATCAACGCGACATGCGAGCAATACGCGAAGTCGCGCAGTCAGCATCGTCGGCCTTACCTGCGCTATCGCGGCAGGAAATCGCTGGGCTGGGTGCCGCTGAAGGGCTGTCACCTGAAGCGCGAGGGCGACGCGTTTCGCTTCGCCAGCAACACTTTCCGCGTGTTCAACAGCCGCCCGCTTCCTGAAGGCAAGATCAAAGACGGAACCAACTTTGCGCAGGATGCGCGCGGCCATTGGTTCTTGAACATCGTGATTGAGATACCCGATATTCAGGCCCGCCCGATCCGTTCCGGTATCGGCATCGATCTCGGCCTGAAAGACTTCGCCACACTTTCGACCGGCGAAAAGCTGCCTAACGATCGGTTCGGTCGATGCGCGGCCGAGAAGCTCGCGAAAGCGCAATGGGCGCGAAAGCACAAGCGGCATATCGCGAAGTTGCACGCCAAGGTGGCAAATGCCCGTGCCGATTTCCAACACAAGCTCGCGCTCGATCTGGTACGGCGCTTTGACTACATCGCGGTCGGCAACGTGTCGGCCGCGAAGCTCGCCAGAACCAGGATGGCGAAGAGCGTCTACGACGCATCCTGGTCGTCCTTCCGGAACAAGCTCCGTTACAAGGCGATCGCGCACGGAGCCACGTTCGAGGAAGTGGACGAAAGCGGTTCTACCCAGTCCTGTTCGGCGTGCGGGTCGAAAGACAGCACGACGCGGCCGAAAGGTATCGCGGGACTGCGAATAAGAGAGTGGGCCTGCCGTGACTGTGGTGTCGAGCATGATCGAGATACCAACGCTGCCGTGAACATTCTCCGATGCGGACGTGCATCGCCAGGTGTGGGAATCCTCCGCCTTTAGACACGGAGGATGACGTCAAATAAATCGAAAAAAATTGCGGACCGCCCGCGCATGCGAGAGATGCGCTGCAGACGACTGCGCGAGAGTGAATGACCACTTACGCGTCCGGCACGACTATCGGGGAAAACGGGTGTTCGCCTGCGGGCATGTCACCGCTGGCTGGAATGCGGCGTATTGAAGAACTGGCGGAGGGCTTGTTCGGCGAATCGGGAAGGTCGCCGGCGGGTCTCGCGCCGGCCTGAATCCCTGTCGAATCCAGGCCGGAAAACATCATTGACTACCGGAACATCACGCGGACGTCGCCGTCTCCCGCACCTCCACCTGCTTGATCTCGCCGCCGCCGCCCGAATCCACGTCGTCGCGCGGATCGCCGAGCTGGCCCTCCCACTTCGCGACCACGGCCGCCGCGATCGAGTTGCCGACCGCGTTGGTGGCCGAGCGCCCCATGTCGAGGAACATGTCGACGCCCATGATCAGCAGCAGGCCGGCTTCCGGCAGATGGAACTGGCTGAGCGTCGCCGCGATCACGACGAGCGATGCGCGCGGCACGCCCGCCATCCCCTTCGACGTCACCATCAGCATCAGGAGCATCGTGATCTGCGTGCCGAGCGGCAGGTCGATCCCGTACACCTGCGAGATGAACAGCACCGCGAACGTGCAGTACATCATCGAGCCGTCGAGGTTGAACGAGTACCCGATCGGCAGCACGAAGCTCGAGATCCTGCGATTCACGCCGAACCGGTCGAGCGCGTCGAGCAGCTTCGGATACGCGGCTTCGGAGCTCGCCGTCGCGAACGACAGCAGGAACGGCTCGCGAATCAGGCGGATCAGCGTGAACGCGCGCTTGCCGAGGAATGCGACGCCGGCGAGCGTCAGCACGCCCCACAGCAGCGCCAGCGCCAGATAGAAGCTCGCCATGAACTTCGCGAACGTGAGCAGGATGCCGAGCCCTTCCGTCGTGATCGTCGACGCCAGCGCGGCAAACACCGCGACCGGCGCGAACCACATCACCGCGCCCGTCACCTTCAGCATGACCTGCGCGAGATCGTCGATCACGCCGGTCAGGCGCTTGCCGGCGTCGCCGAGCGCGGACAGCGCGGTGCCGAAGAAGATCGAGAACACGACGATCTGCAGGATCTCGTTGTTCGCCATCGCCTCGGCGATCGACTTCGGCACCAGGTGGACGACGAAGTCCTTCAGCGTGAATGCGCCCGTCTTCAGGTTGAGCGCCACATCGGCGGCCGGCAGCGGCAGGCTCAGATGGCTGCCCGGTTTCAGGATCGTCGCGGTCACGAGACCGAGTACCAGCGACGTGAACGACGCGATGAAGAACCAGCCGAACGCCTTCACGCCCACGCGGCCGACCGACCCGCTGTCACCCATCTGCGCGATGCCGACCGTCAGCGTCGCGAACACCAGCGGCGCGATGATCATCTTGATCAGGCGCAGGAACACGTCGGACAGCAGCGACACGTAGCCGGCGACTTCCTTGGCCATTTTCGGGTCGGGAAACGCGCTATGACAGGCGTAGCCCACGGCGATGCCCAGCGCCATCGCGATGACGATGTACCGGGTGATGTTGTGCTTCTTCATTAGCAATCCAAATTACAGTACGTGTGTTTCCAATGACAGGCAGATCGCCGGCATCGAAATGAAGACGGAATTCCGCCAGTGCGGCGAGCGCCGTTTCGCGTGCCGGAGTCCGTCCGTGGGCATGGCCACGGCGAACAGGGGAGGCATTCTATCGCAAACGCCGGACAATCTTTCAAATCTGAAAGCAAAGGCGGGGTGCGACGCGGAAAGGCGCGTGTGGCGGGCTTTCGCCGATCGGCGGCCGGCGGACCGCGACGCCGGTTCGCAACCCGCGCCTGTCGTGCCCTGTCGTGCCCTGTCGTGCCCTGTCGTGCCCTGTCGTGCCCTGTCGTGCCCGGGCGTCACACCGGCCGAACGCGGAACGCCGGCAGAAACGACAGAAACCGCAGGCGAAGCCTCACGCCGTTGGCGTGCCCGGTCGCGGCATGAAGCGGCACAGGCACAGCGGCACCACGACCAGCGCAGCGCCGGCAAGAAACGTGGTCGACGCGCCGAAGCGCGTCCACAGCGCGCCGGCGACGCTGCTCGCGAGCAGCATGCAGATGCCGCTCACCAGGTTGAATACGCCGAACGCGGTTCCGCGCAGCGCGGCCGGCGACGTTTCCGACACCATCGCGGCGAGGATGCCCTGCGTAAAGCCCATGTGCAGCCCCCACACGGCCACGCCAGCGAACATCGAGATCGTCGACGTGCCGATACCGAGCAGCAGGTCGGCCGCGATCAGCAGCACCATGCCGGCTGCGAGCAGCACGCGGCGATCGAGCCGGTCCGACAAGGCACCGATCGGCCACGCGGACAGCGAATAAGCGATGCTCATCGCGACCATCACCGCCGGGATCCATGCGGCGTCGAGCCCGGTCTGCTGCGCACGCAGAACCAGGAACGCTTCGCTGAAGCGCGCGAGCGTAAACGTCGCGCCGGCCGCGACAACAAACCAGTAGCTGCGGGGAAACTCGCGCAGCGCGCGCCAGCGCAGCGGCGAGTGAAAGCGCCGGTGCGCTTTCGCCTGATCGGGTTCCCGCACGCCGAAGACGATCAGCGCGATCGCGACGAAGGCCGGCACCACGGCGAACCACAGCACGGTCCGGATGTGGTCGCCGAACCAGAGCATCAGCACGATTGCGAGCATCGGGCCGAGAAACGCGCCCACGGTATCCATCGACTGACGCAGGCCGAAGCACGCGCCGCGGATTTCGGGGGGTGCGAGGTCGGCCACCAACGCGTCGCGCGGCGCGCCGCGAATGCCCTTGCCGACGCGGTCGAGCAGACGGGCCGCCACGACCACGGCCGGCGTGGACGCCAGCGGAAACAACGGCTTGGTCAATGCCGCGAGGCCGTAACCGACGAGCAGCAGCCCCTTGCGGCGCCCGAGCCAGTCGCTGATCGCGCCGGAGAACACCTTGACGATCATCGCGGTCGCTTCGGCCGCCCCTTCGAGGATGCCGAGCGCCGCGACGCTCATCCCCATCGTCGATACCAGGTAGATCGGCAGCAATGCATGGATCAGCTCGGACGACAGATCCATGAACAGGCTCACGAGGCCCAACGCCCACACGGTCCGCGGAATCGAAGGCTTGCCGGCAATCGGCGATGGAGCGTTCATGATGTGATCAGTCGGTGGTATCCCGTGTCAGCTTCGCGTGCCGCCGCGCGCGGTCGTTCACGATCTGATGACGCCTGTGATCCGTCATCTTCTTCCAGCCGCGCGCCTCTTCGCGCGTTCGCAGGCACGCCACGCAATAACCGGTCCTGCCGTCGAACGAACAGACGTCGACGCAAGGGGACTTGACCGCCATCCTTATTGCCCTCGCTTATTGCCCGCGCGCCGCAGGCACGACTTCGACGGTGACGTGCGACAGGTTCCTGAACCGCTGGAGCACGCCGTGATAAAAGCGCGCATCCCGCTTCGGGTCGTCCGTCGCCACCGACACGACCGCGCTCATGTGCCCGGGCCCGAGCCGCCAGACATGCAGGTCGCCGACGCGATCGCCCATGCCCTCGATGGCACCGCGCACGTTGTCCGTCAGACGACGGTCCGAATTCATGTCGAGCAGGATACCGCCGGTGTCGCGCATCAGCCCGTATGACCAGTTCGCGATCACCAGCGCGCCGATGATGCCGGCGAGCGGATCCATCCAGACCCAGCCGAAAGCGCGCGCGAGCAGCAGCCCGACGATCGTCAGCACCGAGACGGCCGCATCGGCGATCACGTGGATGTATGCGGAGCGGATGTTGTGATCGCGCGCGGCGACCGTGGACGCGCCATGGTCGTGCTCCTCGAACGCCAGTTCGTGCTCGCGGCCGTTCAAGCGGACGATCGCCTTGAATTCATGCGGTTCGGGGATGGCATCGGCCGACTCCAGGTAACCGCCGCGGCTGTCCATCGCGAACACCTGCCGGGTACCGTCCGGACGGATCGTCGTCACCGACACGGCGCTCGCGTCGACGTGCTTCGTATCGTTCGTCGCAGGGGTCACGCGGAAAACGGGCGGGACGCCATCCTCGAATACCGACACGAGAAATACGCCCTGCCGATCGAGGATCCGGTGCGCTTCCTCTTCGTGTTCGTGTTCGTGTTCGTGTTCGTGTTCGTGTTCGTGTTCGTGTTCGTGTTCGTCGTGAGCATGCCCGTGATGATGGTGATGACCATGACCGTGGCTATGGCCATGATGATCGCCGCTCAGCAGCCAGACGCTCGCGATGTTGACGAGCAAGCCGGCAACCGCGATCGGAATCGCCTCGCCGAAATGGATCGGCACCGGGGCGAGCAGGCGCGCGACCGCCTCGTAGCCGATGAGCAGTGCGATCATCGCGAGCACGATCGCGCTCGTGAAGCCGGCCAGATCGCCGAGCTTGCCCGTGCCGAACACGAAGCGCGGATCGCTCGCATGCTTGCGCGCATAGGTATAGGCGAACGCGGCGATCAGCATCGCGCCCGCGTGCGTCGACATGTGCAAGCCGTCCGCGATCAGCGCCAGCGAACCGAAGATCGACCCGCCGACGATCTCGGCCACCATCATCGCCGCGCACTGCCCGATGACCATCCAGGTCCTGCGTTCGTTCTGCTCGTGCGCGGCGCCGAGAAAGATGTGGTCGTGTCCTGCGCCGAAGGCGTCGTCACTGAAATGGCTCATTCCGCCCTCGATTACTTGAAGTAGCTGTGCACGACTTCGATCAGCTGTTCGGTCGCACTGCCTTCGTCGGCGTGCTCTTCGGCGTCGACCAGATGGCTGCGGATGTGATCCTCGAGCACGACCGCGAGCAGGCCGTTCATCGCGCCGCGGCCGCTCGTGATGAGCCGGAGGATCTCGTTGCAACCGCGCTCATCCTCCAGCGCGCGTTCGATCGCTTCGACCTGTCCCTTGATTCGACGGACGCGGTTCAGCAGCTTCTGCTTTTCCTTGATGGTGTGGCTCATGGCAGTCCCTTCATATACCGGGGGGGACTATATACCGAATCGCTTTTCCGTATAGGGGGAGGGGGTATATCCGCGAACAATCAGACAAACAAGGATCACCTCGCAGATCGCCGGCCGTCACGCCCTTGCAGCCGTCGTCAAAGTCGGTTTGTAGAACTCGTAACGCTTGAGTAGCATTTACTACATGAATTCGCTCACGACATGGTCGCTCCTCGTTCTGACCCTTCCGACAGGAAACGCGACGGCGCGCATGCGGTTCTGGCGCGCCCTGAAGGCAAAGGGCTGCGCGGTGTTGCGCGACGGCATCTATCTGCTGCCGTACACCGAAGCGCATGAAGGGACGCTGCGCGACCTGGCGGGGGCCATTGCCGAAAGCGGCGGCACGGCTCACTTGTTACGCGCCCCGAGCCAGGACGCGTCGCAGGAACTGGAATTCCGAGCGCGCTTCGATCGCGGGGAGGATTACGCCGCGTTTATCCAGACCCTTGCGGAAGCCCGCAAGGCCCTCGCCGGACAATCCGCCACGGAACTCACGCGCCTGCTGCGACGCGTACGCAAGGATTTCGACGTCATCCGGGCGATCGATTACTTCCCGAATGACGCAGCCACCCGCGCCGAAGTCGCACTGAAGGATTTCATCGCATTGGTCGACACCGTGCTGTCGCCGGGTGAGCCGCACGCCGCGGACCGGGCGATCCGTCCGCTGGCAATCGACGCGTATCAGGGCCGCACGTGGGCGACGCGGCAGCGGATGTGGGTCGATCGCGTCTCGAGTGCGTGGCTGATCCGCCGCTTCATCGACGCACGCGCCCGCTTCATCTGGCTCGCGTCGCCCGCAGATTGCCCGGCTGACGCACTGGGCTTCGATTTCGACGGTGCGACATTCACGCATGTCGGCGAACGCGTGACGTTCGAGGTGCTGCTGGCCAGTTTCGGGCTCGACGACGACCCTGCGCTGCTGCGGCTCGGCGAGATCGTGCACGCGCTCGACGTGGGCGGCCGCGTGGCGCCCGAAGCGGTCGGCTTCGAGGCCGTGATGGCCGGCACGCGCCAGCGCGCGGAGAACGACGACCAGTTGCTCGAGCAGATGGGCGCCGTGCTCGACGCCGTGTACGCGCATTTCTCGTCGACCGGAAAGAACGACGCCGGAACCACGTCATGACCACTGCCATCGCCACGACCGAACCGACCTATTCGCTCGGCGAGCTGGTCGCCTACATGCTGCGTCTCGGTACGTTCGGTTTCGGCGGGCCGGTTGCGCTCGCAGGCTACATGCGCCGCGACCTGGTCGAGCGTCGCGGCTGGATCACGGAAGCCGACTACAAGGAAGGACTCACGCTGGCCCAGCTCGCGCCCGGGCCCATGGCGGCCCAGCTCGCGATCTATCTCGGCTTCGTTCACTACCGCATTCTCGGTGCGACACTCGTCGGCCTCGCGTTCGTGCTGCCGTCGTTCCTGATGGTGCTGGCACTCGGGTTCGCGTACGCGCATTTCGGCGGGCTGTCCTGGATGCAGGCCGTCTTCTACGGCGTCGGCGCCGCGGTAGTCGGCATCATCGCGATGAGCGCCTACAAGCTCACGACGAAAACCGTCGGCCACGACAAGCTGCTCCGGGCGATCTTCCTGACGCTTGCCGCCGTGACCTTCATCACGGAATCGGAAATCGCGTGGCTGTTCGTCGTCGCGGGCCTGGTCGGCTGGCTGTGGCGCGCCCCGCCCAAGTGGCTGCACCGGGGCGGGCTGAGTGCGGTTGCCGCCGCCAACCTGCCGGCGGCCAGCGGAATATTGAGCGGCATCGATCTGCCGCAGCTCGTCCAGATCGGCGCGTTCTTCATGAAGGCCGGCGCGTTCGTGTTCGGCTCGGGGCTCGCGATCGTGCCGTTCCTCTATGGCGGCGTCGTCACCGAACATCACTGGCTGAACGACAAGCAGTTCGTGGATGCCGTCGCGGTCGCGATGATCACGCCCGGCCCGGTCGTGATCACCGTCGGCTTCATCGGGTATCTGGTGGCAGGCTTTCCCGGCGCGTGCGTCGCGGCGCTCGGCACGTTCCTGCCTTGCTACCTGTTCACGATCATTCCCGCGCCGTACGTGAAGAAGTACGGGCACCGTCCAGCCGTCAAGGCGTTCGTGGACGGCATCACCGCCGCAGCCGTCGGTGCGATCACGGGCTCCGTCCTCGTGATCGCAAAGCGCTCGATCGTCGACATGCCGACCGCACTGCTCGCCGTCGCGACCGTGCTGCTGCTGTGGCGCTTCAAGAAGCTGCAGGAGCCGGTCGTCGTCACCGCCGCCGCGCTCGTCGGGCTGGTGGCCTACCCGTTGCTCCATCATTGATCCGCGCTGCGGGGGAGCGATCTAGACGCATCGGACGACGTTCGTGCAGCGGTGTTGCCGCGTAACCTCGGCCCGCTGAACAGGAGAAACGCAATGAAGCGGATGACGCGTGAACGGGCGAATATCGATCGCACCGCAGACGCACGCGACGCATGGTGCCGGCGTGATGCACTTGCCTAGCGGCCGGTCCGCGTCATGGCTCGCCGGCCGGATGCTACCGGCAGGCGCCGATCGGGCCGCATGGCTCATCCTCGCAAGCCGCGGCATGCGTGGCTTCTGCGATGGATTCATTGCCGTGCTGTTGCCCGCGTATTTGCTGTCGCTCGGGTTATCAAAACTGGACGTCGGGCTGATCGGCACCACGACGCTGCTGGGCTCCGCGATCGCGACGATCATAGTGGGCATGCTGGCGAGTCGCTTCACGCAGCGACGCATGTTGACGTTCGCGGCGGCGTTGATGGCGGCAACAGGCATCGGCTTCGCGAGCTTCTCCACGTTGTGGCCGCTGTTCGTCATCGCATTCGCGGGCACGCTCAATCCGAGTTCCGGCGATGTCAGCCTGTTTCTGCCGCTCGAACAGTCGCGTCTGGCGCAAGCCGCCGACGGCGACGCGCGCACGACGCTGTTTGCACGATACAGCCTCGTCGGGGCCGTATCGGCGGCGGTCGGCTCCCTGACGGCGGGACTGCCGATCTGGATTGCGTCGCATGCCGGAATCCCCGCGCTTGGCGCGATGCGCGGCATGTTTCTCGTCTATGCGGTGACGGGCGTTGCCGTCTTCGTGCTGTACCGGCGATTGCCGCACTCCGATATCCACGCGTCGAAGGCCGCTCCCCCGCTCGGCCCGTCGCGCCCGATTGTCATGCGGCTTGCGATGCTGTTCAGCGTCGACGCGTTCGCGGGTGGTCTCGTCGTCAACTCGCTATTGTCGCTGTGGCTGATGCAGCGTTTCGGGCTCTCGATCGCCGCTGCCGGCCAGTTCTTCTTCTGGGCAGGCCTGCTTTCGGCCGGCTCGCAGCTCGCGGCCGCTCCTCTATCCCGCAGGATCGGCCTGCTGAACACGATGGTGTTCACGCATATCCCGTCGAGCGTATGCCTGATCGGCGCCGCTCTCGCACCGTCGCTGCCGCTGACGTTGACGCTGCTGTTGATGCGAAGCGCACTGTCGCAAATGGATGTACCGACACGGACCGCCTACGTGATGGCGGTCGTCACGCCGGCGGAGCGACCGGCAGCGGCCAGCTTGACATCCGTCCCGCGCAGCCTTGCGGCTGCTGTCGCGCCGACGTTGGCCGGAGGTCTGTTCAGCCTTGGCTGGCTTGGTGCACCACTGGTTGCATGCGGCGCACTGAAAATCGCGTATGACCTGTCGCTGCTGACCGCTTTTCGGCACGTCAAACCAAACGACGACCGAGCGCGCTAAATGCGCCCATGTTCGAACGACAGGGAAACGAGGGACCATGCAACGCGACGCATCAAGGGCAAGGCCGTCGATCTGGCGAAGGGTGCAAAAACGTGACGCCGTGACGGCGAGGAAGATCGGTGACACCCTGCGTCACGCGACACCTCCCCGACCGATCTGAAACGCTCGGCGGCCTATCGGCCGTTGCCGCGGCCGCCGACCGTCAAACCGGACCGATTCTCGCCAGCACCCCGAGCACGATCCGGTCGCAGCGTTCCCCGTCGAATGAAAACACGTCGCGCTCGGCCAGGTCGATTTCGCGCGCGAGCGACTCGCGCAGCAGGCTCCTTGCGCGGAAATGCCGCGAGCGCACGGTCGCCTCGGGTATGCCGAGGCACTCGGCGGTTTCCTCGACGCTGAATTCCTCGACGCAGCGCATCACGAACACGATGCGAAACGCTTCGGGCAATGCATCGAGCTTGCGCTCCAGCAATGCGCGCAATTCGGCTCGCATCAGCGCCCGGTCCGGGGATTCGTTCTGGTCTGCATCCATGATTTCCCGCTCGAAGTCGGTGATCGCCGACAGCGCGACCATCGGCGCGATCGTGTCGCGCCGTGCGCTGCGGCGCTGGCGCGTATGGCACTCGTTGAGCACGAGCCGCGATAGCCAGGTCGACAGCGACGCGTCACCGCGAAAATGCGGAATCGCGCGGAACGCCGCCAGATAGGCCTCCTGCAGTGCGTCCTCGGCTTCCGCGTCGTCGCGCAGCGTCGCACGGGCCAGCCGGTAGAGCCGCCGGTTGTAGCGACGCATCAACTGTTCAAACGCAGCGCGGTCGCCGCTCGCGACGCGCGCGGCTAGCGTGCGGTCGTCTTCCTCGGAAAGCGGCACGGTGGGCGATTCACGATCGCCCGCATTGCGCATCATGGCTTGCCCTTTACGATCAGTGTCGCTTTCATCGCAGGATGAAACGTGCAGATATACGCATGGCGGCCTGGCGTATTCGCGACATACGTCCACGACGCATCGGGTGCGATTTCGTGCGAATCGAACACATCCGCTGCCGTGGCCGTGTGCGCGACGAGATCCCGGTTGACCCAGACGATCGTGTCGCCGCGCTCGACCGTCAGGCTGGCCGGGTTAAAGCGCATGCCTTCGATGGTGATCCGGTGCGTCGTGCCGCCCGCGACGTCCGCGGCCACACACGCCAGCGCCGCCAGCACGATGAACCGGCACGCGGCGCGCCGCCGCGCCGTCGAGCGCCGGGGCTCAGTAGGACTTCTTCTCATTGCCGCCGCCGAGTGTTGATTGCAACGCGCGAGCGTGCTCGAGATGGGCAACAAATGCCGGCCGCACTTTCACCAGCAGCGCCTTCAGTTCGTCGTTCTTCGCCGACGGAATGAGCATCTTGTCCATCGCATCGATCACCTGTTGATGATAGGCCACCTCGTGATCGACATACGCCTTGTCGAATGCATGCCCCTTGAGCGCCTTGAGCGCGGCGACGTTGTCATCGCCCTCCTTCTTCAACGCGTCGCTCGTCGCGTTGGTTTCCGGTTTCAGGTTCAGCCTGGTCGCGAGCGCGACCGCCGATTTGTTCACATTGGTGTGATCGGTGACCATCAACTCGGCAAAGTTCTTGACCGGTTTCGTATGCGTCGTGTTTTCCGCGAGGGTGCCGGCATCGATGTCGACCTGGTTGGCCGTCACGACGATCGCCGCGATCTGCGGGTCCGTCAGTTGCGTCCCTTGCGCGGAGGCCGCAAGCGGCAGCGTGGAAAGCAATGCCGCGACGGATAGCTTGTGCATGAGTGTCATGTGATTTCTCCAGTGGAATCGAAGCGGAACGATCATCCACGTCGCTCGACGATGGATGGCTCTGTGGCGATAGACGTCACGACTTTCGGCTGCGTTTCCATGGGCGCTCGGAAAAGGTTTCCTTGGGCACGGAAATTCTCGGACACGTCGTCTTTGGGAGACCTCCCACATGGTCACGCCACTCCGCGATTGATGACTGCCACTGATGCAGATCGATTTTGGATGCTTGCAGACCCGGAACGTACGTTCGCTGCTTCATTCCGGCGCTCCCGTCTCGAGTGAAATGACGTCGCAAAGCAAATCCGCCCGGCGGCCGCGAATCCCCGTACCGAGACGAGCAGTGCCGCGCCATTCGACTCCCTCTGAACGCCACGAACCAGATAAATATTACAAACACCCTACAAAACATCGCGCGAGACACGCCCGCTGCAGTCACGAGCAGCACGGATCGACGGGAAGAACAGGAAACCGATGAGAACGGCAACCATCTGATTAATCGAGGTTTCCAACCATGGTCGACCGCGACCCTGCCACTTCCGGGGTTTTACCTAACTGACTTTGCCAAGGGCGCATGCTTAAATAAATCAACTTGATTTATTTAATGCGTCGACAGACGGCGCGATATGGAAGGAGACGGAGACGCCATGAGAAGCCCGCACATCGGCCAGGGAAGCAACTCGGTCAACGTGCGCCGTTACAACGAGCGCCTGTTGCTGAAGGCGCTGCGCCGTGCCGGCAGTGCGTCGAAGGCCGATCTCGCCCGTCACGCGAACATGACGGGCACGGCGGTCGGCAGCATCATCACGTCCCTTGCCGACGCGAAGCTGATCGAATTCGCCGGCCGCACCGAAGGCCAGCGCGGCCAGCCGGCGTCGCTGATTCGTCTCGATCCCAATGGGGCATTCGGCATCGGCGTACGCGTAGACCGCATGCGCATCGAAACTGCGCTGGTCAATTTCGCGGGCGACGTCATCGGCCGCCGCTCCCATGACACCCTTCTCCCGCCGCCCGCGACCGTGCTCGAACTGGTTCGCCGCGACATCGAGGAACTGCAACGGCTTCTGCCCGCACAGGACCGCGATCGGCTGGCGGGCGTCGGCGTTGCCCACCCTTTCAACCTGGGTAGCTGGCTGCGCGAACTCGGTCTTCCGGCCGAAGCCTTCCGCGCGTGGGCGGAAATTGACCTGGCCAGAGAACTCGCCCGCGTCATTCCGCTGCCGGTGTTCAGCGAGAACGACGGCAATGCCGCCGCGATCGCCGAGCTCTTCTACGGCTGCGGCCGTCAACGCGACAATTTCGTCTATCTGTTCCTCGGACCGGTCATCGGTGGCGGGATCGCGATCGACGGCGACTGCCTGCATGGCCGCACCGGCAACGCCGGCGATTTCGCCGTGATGCCCGTGCAACCGAGTCGCCTGCGCTCGGCGCCCGCGCCGCACGGCGCCTGGGACATCCTCCTGACGCGTGCGTCGTTGAGCGCGCTGATCCGGCATCTGCGCTATTGCGGCGAGACGGTCGAGAACCGCGCGGATCTCGATGACTGCATCGCGCGCGGCCTGCCGGCCGTCGACGAATGGATCGACGACTGTGTCGATGCCCTCGCGTTCGCCCTGCGCGCGGTGCTGTCGGTACTCGATTCGCCGGTTGTCGTCCTCGATTCGGACATCGATGCCGGCCTGCTCGACACGCTCATGCAACGCCTGCAAGTCGCGCTCGCCGACATCACGCCGGAAGCGCGCAGCGCTCCGGAACTCGTGCGCGGCACGTTCGGTGCCGACGCCGGTGCGATCGGCGCCGCGACGCTGCCGATGTTCTTCAACTTTTCACCGCGCTCCGGGATTCTGAGAGGTGCAGGTCTGGATACGCAAGAGGTCGCCTATGTCTCGTTCTAACTCGCCCCGACCGCTGCTCGAGATGCGCGGAATCAGCAAGACGTTCCCGGCCGTGCGCGCACTCGACAACGTCAGCCTGACCGTCTATCCCGGCGAGATTCATTCGCTGATGGGCGAGAACGGCGCGGGCAAATCGACGCTGATGAAGATCCTCTCGGGTGCCTACCGCGCCGACGCCGGCGGCGAGATCCTGATCGACGGCGAGCGCATCGACGTCGACGGCCCGCTCGCCGCGCGCGATGCCGGCGTCGCGGTGATCTACCAGGAGCTGTGCCTGTCACCCAACCTCACCGTCGCGGAAAACATCTACGTCGGCCGCGAACTGCGGCGCGGCAACCGGCGCTGGGGCACCATCGACCGCGCGGCGATGGCGCGCGGCTGCCAGGACGTGCTCGCGCGCCTCGGTGCGCCGTTCGGGCCCGACACGCTCGTCGGCACGCTGTCGATCGCCGAACAGCAGCTCGTCGAGATCGCCCGCGCCGTGCACACCCGCGCTCGCATCCTCGTGATGGACGAACCGACGACGCCGCTGTCCTCGCGCGAGACCGAGCATCTGTTCGGCCTGATCCGCCAGCTGCGCGAGGAAGGGCTCGCGATCATCTACATCAGCCACCGGATGGCGGAAATCTACGAACTGTCCGACCGCGTGTCGGTGCTGCGCGACGGCTCGTACGTCGGCACGCTCGAGCGCGAATCGCTGTCGGCCGAGCGGCTCGTCGCGATGATGGTGGGCCGCGACATCTCCGGCTTCTACAAGAAGGAACATGCCCCGTACGACCCCGGCCACCTGCTGCTGTCGGTGCGCGACATCGCCGACGGCGAACGCGTGCGCGGCTGCAGCCTCGACCTGCATGCCGGCGAGGTGCTCGGCATCGCCGGGCTCGTCGGCGCCGGCCGCACCGAGCTCGCACGGCTGATCTTCGGCGCGGAGACGCGCACCCGCGGCGACGTGAAGCTCGGCGAGCGCACGTTGGGCACCCATTCGCCGCGCGAATCGATCGACGCCGGCCTCATCTACCTGACCGAAGACCGCAAGCGCCAGGGCCTGTTCCTCGACATGAGCGTGCGCGACAACATCAACATCTCCGTATGCAACCGCGATGCGCGGCTCGGTGCGCTCGATCTCGCGCGCGGCGCCGAACGCGCACGCGACGCGATCGCCTCGCTGTCGATCCGCGTGCCGCACGCGAACGTCAACGTCGGCGCGCTGTCGGGCGGCAACCAGCAGAAAGTGCTGCTGTCGCGCCTGCTCGAGACGAAGCCGCGCGTGCTGATCCTCGACGAACCGACCCGCGGCGTCGACATCGGCGCGAAATCCGAGATCTACCGGATCATCAACGAACTGGCCCGCGCGGGCGTCGGCGTGATCGTGATCTCGAGCGAACTGCCGGAAATCATCGGTGTCGCCGACCGCGTGCTCGTGATGCGCGAAGGCGAGATCGCCGGCGAACTCGGCGGCCACACGCACACCCCGATCACGCAGGAAGCCATCATCGCGCTCGCGACCGGCTCGCAGGCCGAACTCGCCGACGCGCACTGACCACGGCCCCTTCATTTCCCTCTTCATTCAAGGTACCGAAATGATCAACCCGACCAAGCAGCGGAACCTCGCTTCCGCGACGGCCCCGGTGGCCAACCGTACGCCGCTCTTGCGCGGCGCCGATCATCGCGCGCGCATGCAGTCGCTGATGCGCACCGCCGGCATGCTGCCGGTTCTGCTGGTCCTCTGCATCGGCTTCGGATTCCTGACCGACGGCTTCTTCACGCTGCAGAACCTGTCGATCGTCACCCAGCAGGCCTCGATCAACATCGTGCTCGCCGCCGGCATGACCTTCGTGATCCTGACGGGCGGCATCGACCTGTCGGTCGGCTCGGTGCTCGCCGCGTCGGCCGTCGCCGCGCTGCTCGCCTCGACCATCCCCGGCTGGGGCTGGCTCGGCGTGCCCATCGCGCTCGCCGTCGGCCTCGTGTTCGGCGCGATCAACGGCGGCCTGATCTCGTTCCTGCGCCTGCCGCCGTTCATCGTCACGCTCGGCGCGATGACGGCCGTGCGCGGGGTCGCCCGCCTGATCGGCAACGACACGACCATCTTCAACCCGCAACTGCCGTTCGCGTTCATCGGCAACGGCACCATCCTCGGCGTGCCGTGGCTCGTCGTGATCGCCTGCGCCGTGATCGCGCTGTCGTGGTTCATCCTGCGTCGCACCGTGCTCGGGATGCGGATCTATTCGGTCGGCGGCAACCCGGAAGCCGCACGGCTGTCGGGCATCAACGTGCGGGCGATCCAGCTGTTCGTGTATGCGGCGTCGGGCCTGCTCGCCGGTCTCGGCGCGGTGATGTCGGCCGCGCGCCTCTATGCGGCCAACGGCCTGCAGCTCGGCCAGTCGTACGAGCTCGATGCGATCGCCGCGGTGATCCTCGGCGGCACGAGCTTCGTCGGTGGCGTCGGCTCGATCGTCGGCACGCTGATCGGCGCGCTGATCATCGCGGTGCTGACCAACGGCCTCGTGCTGCTCGGCGTGTCCGACATCTGGCAATACATCATCAAGGGGCTCGTGATCATCGGCGCGGTGGCACTCGACCGCTATCGCCAGCGCGACTCGGCTCGTACCTGACACGCATTCCTCACCGTTCAACCATCGGGGCGCGGGCAGGTCCTCCTGCGCCCGTTCGCCAACGGACCTTCCGGAGACACAACGACATGTTCAAGCACCAAGCCGCCCTGACCGCCGTCGCCTGCGCGCTCGCCTTCGGCACTGCCGCCGCCCATGCAGCCGACAAGCCGCTGAAATCGATCGGCGTCACGGTCGGATCGCTCGGCAACCCGTACTTCGTCACGATCGTGAAAGGCGCCGAAGCGCGCGCGAAACAGCTCAATCCGAACGCGAAGGTCACCGCGGTATCGGCCGACTACGACTTGAACAAGCAGTTCACGCAGATCGACAACTTCATCTCCGCGCACGTCGACATGATCCTGCTCAACGCGACCGATCCGAAGGCGATCGAGCCGGCGGTGAAGAAGGCGCAGGCGGCCGGCATCACGGTCGTCGCGGTGGACGTCGCGGCCGCCGGCGCGAACGCGACCGTGCAGACCAACAACGTGAAGGCCGGCGAGCTGGCGTGCGACTACCTCGCGAAGAAGCTCAACGGTAAAGGGAACGTGATCATCGAGAACGGCCCGCAGGTGTCGGCCGTGATCGATCGCGTGAACGGCTGCAAGGCCGCGCTCGCGAAGAATCCGGGCATCAAGCTGCTGTCGAGCGACCAGGACGGCAAGGGCTCGCGCGAAGGCGGGATGAACACGATGCAGGGTTACCTGACGCGCTTTCCGAAGCTCGACGGCGTGTTCACGATCAACGACCCGCAGGCGATCGGCAGCGATCTCGCGGCGAAGCAGCTGAATCGCCCGAACGTGGTGATCACGTCGGTCGACGGCGCGCCGGACATCGAGGTGGCGCTGAAGTCCAACACGCTCGTGCAGGCGTCGTCGAGCCAGGATCCGTGGGCGATGGCGCAGCAGGCCGTCAACGTCGGCTACGGAATCATGAACGGCCAGAAGCCGGCCAACCCGATGATCCTGATCGAGCCGACGCTCGTCACGCGCGACAACGTGAAGAGCTACAAGGGCTGGAGCTCGCACTAACCTGTCCCAACACATTCCGGGCCTGACACGAACATGACCTCATTGACCCAAACGCGCGCGTGGCGCGCGCTCGCCAGCCATCGGGACGCGTTGTCCGGCGTCTCGATCCGTGCACGATTCGACCACGACTCGGCGCGCGCATCACGCTTCAGCCTCGAGGCGGCCGGGCTCTTCGTCGATTACTCGAAGAACCCTGTCGACGACGAAACCATCGCCCTGCTCGTCGCGCTCGCCCGCGAGGCGGATGTCGACGTGCATCGCAACGCAATGTTCGCCGGCGAGAGAATCAATCGCACGGAAAACCGTGCGGTGCTGCACGTCGCACTGCGTGACCGTTCGGGTACGCCGCGAATCGTCGACGACGTCGACGTGTCGCGGCAAGTGAAAGACGTGCTTGCCCGGATGCGGCGCTTCTCCGATGCCGTGCGCTCCGGTGAATGGCGCGGTCATACGGGCCGTCAGATCACCGATATCGTCAATATCGGCATCGGCGGCTCGGACCTGGGCCCCAAGATGGTGTGCGAGGCGCTCAAGCCGTACGCGCATGAACGGTTGCAGATGCATTTCGTCTCGAATGTCGACGCGGCCGACATCGCCGAAGTGCTCAAGCGCGTGAACCGGGAAACGACGCTGTTCATCGTGTCGTCGAAAACGTTCACGACCCGCGAGACGCTCATGAACGCCCACACCGCCCGAGCCTGGCTGCTCGAAAGCGGTATGCCGGACTCGGCGATCGCGAAGCATTTCGTCGCCGTCTCGACGAATGCCGCGGCCGTTTCGGCATTCGGCATCGATACCGACAACATGTTCGAGTTCTGGGACTGGGTGGGCGGACGTTACTCGCTATGGTCCGCCATCGGGCTGCCCATCGCGATCATGGCCGGCATGGATGCGTTCGAGCAGCTGCTCGACGGCGCGCACGCGATGGACCGTCACTTCGCGCAAGCCCCGCTCGAACGCAACCTGCCCGTCCTGCTCGCGATGATCGGCATCTGGCATCAGAATTTCCTCGGCATGACGAGCCATCTGATCGCGCCGTACGACAACTATCTGCACCGGCTGCCCGCGTATCTTCAGCAGCTCGACATGGAAAGCAACGGCAAGTCGGTGACGCTCGGCGGCGAGCGCGTCGACTACGCCACCGGTTCGGTCATCTGGGGCGAGCCGGGTACGAACGGGCAGCACGCGTTCTTCCAGCTCCTGCACCAGGGTACCGCCATCATCCCTACCGACTTCATCGTGTGCATGCGGCCGCATCACGCGTTCGACGATCACCATGCCGTCCTCGTCGCAAACTGTTTCGCACAGTCCGAGGCATTGATGAACGGATCGCGCTCGACGACCGAGCCGCACCGCAATTTCGAAGGCGACCGGCCCACCAACACGATTTGCCTGGACACGCTCGATCCGGCGTCGCTCGGCGCGCTGATCGCACTGTACGAACACCAGGTGTACGTGCAAGGCGTGGTATGGCGGATCAATTCGTTCGACCAGTGGGGCGTCGAACTCGGCAAGAAGCTCGCGGTGGCGATTGAGGACGAGTTGCTCACCCCAGGGCAGGTTCACTCGCACGACGGTTCGACGAACCAACTGATCAACCGCTTCAAGACGCAGCGTCACGCCGCGGCCTGACATCCCGGATCCCATGATGAAGTTACCGCGACTGGTCATCTTCGGCGAAGCCCTGACCGATTTCATTCGAGACGACACGAACCGCTGGCACAGCGTTGCCGGCGGCGCATGCTGGAACGTCGCGCGCGTCGGCGCGCGCCTCGGCGCGCCGACCGGCTTTGCCGGTGCCGTGAGCGCCGACATATTCGGCGACGAACTCATGCGAAAGAGCGCCGAAGCCGGCCTCGACATGCGTTTCACGCAGCAGGTCGACCGCGCGCCGCTTCTTGCCATGGTGGTAGCGACGCGGCCGCCGCAGTATTTCTTCGTCGGCGAGAATAGCGCCGATCTCGCGTTCGATCCGACCGCACTGCCTCCGGACTGGCTCGAGGCCGTCGAAATCGTTCATTTCGGCTGCCTCGGCCTGGTGCGCGAGCCCCTCGCGTCGCGTCTGATCGACATTGCGCGTGTCGTGCGTGCTGCCGGCAAGCGGATTTCGTTCGACCCCAACTTTCGCGCGCCGATGGCCGATCCGTCGTACCGCGACACCTTGCGCACGATGGTAGGTCTCTCGGACTACATCAAAGTGTCCGACGAGGATCTCACCGGCCTGTTCCCCGAGCTCGACGAGGCAGCTGCGCTCGCGCGAATCCGTGCATGGGCACCGCAGGCTGCGGTACTCGTCACGCGCGGAGCGGCTGGCATGGAACTCTTCGCAGGCGAGGAAACGGTGGTGCAGCCGGGATTCAAGGTCACGGTCGCCGACACGGTCGGCTGCGGCGACGCATGCGTCGGCAGCTGGATGGCAAGCCTGCTGACGCACCCGGAAGCCGCCGCGGCCGAGCATCTGCGATTCGCTGCCGCCTGTGCGGCGCTCGTCGCCTCGCGCGCCGGCGCCTATGCGCCGACGGCGGCCGAAGTACAAGCGCTGATCGCAGCGTCAATCGCAACCGCGAGCGCAGCCCAATGAATGCGCACACCCCGTCTTCCTCTACCCCGGCGCCGTTCGAATTCGTGCTGTTCGGCGGCACCGGCGATCTCGCGATGCGCAAGATCCTGCCGGCGCTCTATTCCGCTCATCGCGATGGCCTGCTCGCCCCCGAAGGCCGCATCATCGCGGTTGCGCAGAACGAGCTCGATACCGCCGGCTACCTGGACTGGGTCGACGCGTCGGTGCGGCCGCACCTGACGGAGGCCCGGTTCGACGAAAGCGCATGGCGCGATTTCTGCGCACGGCTCTCGTACGTGGCACTTGACGCAAGCCAGCCCGGCAGCTTCTCGCGCCTGGCCAGCGTGCTTTCGCCGACATCGTCGCGCCAGATTTTTTATCTGGCGACCGGGCCGTCGCTTTTCGTGCCGATCTGCCGCGCGCTGGCACAGGCAGGGCTCGCCCAGCCGACCTCGCGCATCGTGCTCGAGAAACCGCTGGGCTACGATCTCGCCTCGTCGACGGCGATCAACGACGCGGTCGGCCAGATCTTTTCGGAAGAGCAGATCTACCGTATCGATCATTACCTCGGCAAGGAAGCCGTGCAAAACCTGTTCGCGCTGCGGTTCGGCAACGTGATGTTCGAGCCTTTGTGGCGTCGCGAATGGATCGACAACATTCAGATCACGGTTGCCGAGGAACTCGGCGTCGGCGGGCGCGGCGGGTTTTACGACCAGACTGGCGCACTGCGCGACATGGTGCAGAACCATCTGCTGCAGTTGCTCGCGATCGTCGCCATGGAACCGCCTCATTCGATGGAAGCCGACGCGGTCCGCGACGAGAAGCTGCGCGTGCTGCGCGCGCTCAAGCCGCTCACCGAAGAAACGTTGCATCAGAACGTCGTGCGCGGACAGTATCGCGCGGGCGTGGTCCGCGGGCAGCCGGTACCGGGCTACCGCGACGAATCCGGGATCCGGGCCGACAGCACGACCGAAACGTTCGTGGCGCTGAAGGCCGAGGTCGAAAACTGGCGCTGGGCCGGTGTTCCGTTCTTCCTCCGCACCGGCAAGCGACTGGCGCGACGCGTGGCCGAGATCGTCGTTACGTTCAAGCGCCCGCCGCATTCGACGCTCGGCCCGACGGCACTTTGGGCGGGGCCGAACCGGCTGACGATTCAGCTGCAACCGGACGAATCGATTCGCCTGAGCACCCTCGCGAAGCGGCCGGGGCTCGGCATGACCTTGCAAGGCGTCTCCCTTGACCTCGCGTTCGACCGCTTCTTTCAGCAAGACCGGATGGAAGCGTATCAGCGCCTGTTGCTCGACGTGATCGCCGGCCGACTCGCCCTGTTCGTGCGTCGCGACGAACAGGAGGCCGCATGGCGCTGGGTCGCGCCGATTCTCGGCTTGAAGACGGAGCCCAGACCGTATTCCGCCGGAAACTGGGGCCCCGCACAGGCAAGCGCGTTGCTGGCGAGACACGGCACATGCTGGAGCGAGGAAGAGAACTGATCCGCGCGAGCATGCCTCTTCCTATCGACCCAACGCCCTATCCGATTACACCTGACGAAGCTATGGATACAGTCTGGCATCTCGAATGGACGCACGGTGCGTTCGATCTCCATGCAGCCGGAGGCATGCTTGGCGGCGTTGCGCTTCAGCAAGGCAACCGAACGATCCGTCCGTTTTATGAAGCCCCGTGGATCGGCCGAGCCGAACCACAACCCTCCGGGCTGCTGGGCGTCATGCGCAGCGAATTCCCGTGCGTACCGTTCGGTGTCCCATACTCCCCCGATCAACTGCCCGCCGGCTGGCGGGAAACCGCTGCGACGCCGTCGACCCCGCATGACGCCGCACGTGATGCGAGCGACGATCTGCAGCATGGTTATGGGTGCACCGGCACGTGGTCGCTCGTCAGACGGACGCCGCATGAGATCGAAATCGGCATCGAATATCCGGAAACGTCGGCAATCGCGCGACTCACCCGCATCGTGCGCGCCGATCCGGCTTGCGCCGCCCTGGACATCACGCTCCGCATCGAAGCGCGCAGATCGATTCCATTGCCCGTCGGACTCCATCCGAATCTCGCATTGCCCACGCTTACCGGCGCATTTCGAATCGAGCCGGGCACGTACCGTTTCGGGATGGTGCATCCGGCAGGCCCCGAACCCGGCGTATCGACCGCACTCGCCGGTGCGACCTTCGAAACGCTCGAGTCCGTACCCCTGGCGGCCGGCGGCGTCGGCGCGTTTGACCGGCTACCGCTCGCGCAGTCCACGGAAGAAATCCTCCAGCTCTGCGGAATCGACGGTTCGGTCACGATGAATGACACCGCCACCGGCACACGCTACCGGCTGACGTGGGATGCCGACGCGCTGCCGTCACTGCTGTTGTGGATCAGCAACCGCGGACGCGCCTACGCGCCATGGAACGGCCGCAACCTCTGCGTGGGCATCGAGCCGGTTGCGAGCGCATTCGAGCTTGGCCGCGCGATCTCGCTCGGCCCCAATCCGATCAACTCGCGAGGCGTCCGAACGGCACTCGCACTGAACCCGGACACGCCAACCGAAATCGCTTACCGATTCGAGGTACTCGCCGAAAATTAAGTGGGTATCGCACATCGGACCGCTCTTGCTTCAGATCCTCAGGCAATTGCTCCGAGGCAGATGCTGGCTCAACGACCGCTCGATCATCCGGCACCTTATCCATGAATAGTCGTACTACCTGAATTTCCTGAAGCTTCGCTTCTTTTCCAGGCGACCAAGGAGACCTCGTCCAGCTTACCCGGCTGGACACTTCGCAAACCGAGGCCCATCCGCCTGCCTGTTTGGACACGACAGGCGTTCCAAAAATAAATAATTTCGTTTTCCTTACTTAATCCGGTGATAGTACGTGCCGGAGCTGTTGTACCGCAGTAACGCGTTTTTCTTTCTGACAGGTTTGGAGCCAATTATGAAAAAAGCAATACTCACCGCCACGTTGATGTCCGCAGGTATCCTCGCCCACGCGCAAAGCAGTGTCACGCTCTACGGCCGCCTCGACGCGGGCATCGAGTACCTGAACGGCATGGCCAACGGCAATGGCGGCACGACAAGCCGCTGGCGTGCCGAAAGCGGCGACTGGGGTACCAGCCTCTGGGGCTTGAAAGGTTCCGAGGATCTTGGCGGTGGCAACAAGGCAGTCTTCCACCTCGAAGGCTCGTTCAATGCGATGAACGGCGGCCTCGGCGGCGCCGGCTCCATCTGGGATCGCTGGGCAACGGTCGGTTTTTCCAATGACTCATACGGCACCTTGCTGCTCGGCCGCGAGCTCTCGATCTCGAACGGGCTGTGGGACTTCGATCCGCTCGGCCAGACGTCCTGGTCGTCCGGTTCGCTCGTGCGCGGGCGCAACTGGAACAAGACCAGCAACAACATCTCCTATCAGTCGCCGAGCCTCTACGGTTTCGACGTATATGGCCAGTATTCGCTGTCGAACGCAACGAGCTGGAATGGTAACGGCACAACCGCACAAGGTCGTGCCGACGGCCTGCAACTGACCTACACGAATTCGTACTTCCAGGTTCGCGGCATCTATGACGAAGCGCGCGACGTCAACGGCAAGTTCTCGGACGTGTTCAACTATTCCCGCGAGTACTTCGCCGGCGTGAACGTGTTCCTCGGCCAGTTCAAATTGCAGGCGGCCTATCAGACCTCGCATGCGAACGGCGCGCCGGCCGCCAACAACGGCATCACGTCGACGCAGCAAGTCTGGGGCGGCGTCACCTGGCAGGCTACGCCGGCCGCGGCCCTGACGGGTGCCGTCTATCACGTCAATGCCAATCATGGCGGCGGCAACGCCAACATCTACACGATCGGCGGCACATACAACATCTCGAAGCGCACGCTCTTCGACATGCAGATCGCCACGATTCGCAATAGCAAGAATGCGAACTTTGGTCTGGAGTCGAACGCGGCAGGCGCGGGAGGCCCCATTGCCGGCGGCGGATACAACGACAACCCGACGCCCGGCCACAGCCAGACGGGCGTCTACGCGGGCATCCAGCACCTGTTCTGATTCGATCTCACATAAGGGACAGGAACGCTTCTCCGTGCTGCTTCGCGAAGCGGGTTCCGGTGCGATGCACGGTCAGGGCATCGCACCGTGTCACGACGGTTTGATGGCGACGACCTCGTGGCACAGATATCGCGCGTGTCAGACGAACGGTGTCGAGTTCCTGCCCGGCAGTCGCGATCCCGTCGTCTGACTCATGTCCACACCGGCAATGCGGAACCGCTACCTCGCGTTCCTGGAGACGGCAGCTCTTTACTGCCGGATTGGCTTCAGCTTTCCGTCGACGATCTTGTAGAGCGTCACCGGCGCGTTAACCCATTCGCCGGAAGCGTCGAAACGCACGGTGCCGACCAACGTCGAGAAAGCATCTTTCTTCAACAGCGGAACGAACTTCTCCGGCTCGGTCGAGTTGGCGCGCTTCATGGCATCGGCAACGAGCATCGTGGCCGAATAAAACGCCGGTGAGTAAATGTCGGCTTTGCCACCAAACTCCTTGGTGTACCGAGCGGCAAACTCCGGGCCTTTCGCCAGTTGATCAAGCGGCAAGCCGCCTTGAGCGCAATAGCCGCGCCCGTCGAGTGCGCCTCCGGCCAGCTTGGGCAGCTCGACCGAGCAGATCCCGTCGCCGCCGAGGATCGGCGCATCGAGCGCAAGTTTTCGCGACTGGCGGCCGACGATCGCGGCTTGCGCGTAGTAGCCGCCATAGAAGACCGCGTCCGGCTTCGTTCCCTTGATCTTGTTCAGAATCGCGGTAAAGTCGACCGACTTATCCGTCGCGTACTCGCGAGTCGTAACAGTCATCCCCAGCTTCTTCGCCGTTGCCACGAAAACATCGGCGACGCCCGAACCGTACGCGGTCCGGTCATCAATCACCGCGACCTTCTTTGCCTTGAGCTGATTGTGCGCGAACTCGGCCATCCGCGCGCCCATCACATTGTCGTTTGCCGCCAGGCGAAAAACGTACGGCAGTCCAGCCGCCGTGATCGCCGGATTCGAGGCAGCGCCAGTGATGACCGGGATGTGCGCGTTGTTGTAGATGCTGTCGGTAGGGATCATCACGCCGGAGTTGTAGTGGCCGATCACGGCCTTGACGCCCGAATCGACGAGCTTCTGGGCAATCGACATCCCGGTCTTGGGATCCCCTTGATCGTCTTCCGAGAGCAACTCGAACTTGACCGGCTGTCCGTTGATCTTGAGGTTCGACGCGTTGAGGTCGTCGATCGCCAGCCTTACACCGCGCTCGTCATCCTTCCCGAACAGCGCCTGCGGGCCGGTCAGCGGGCCTGCCACGCCGATCTTGACCACCTCGGCCGGTGCTGCGACGGCACATGCGAGCACCGACAGTGCAAATACGGATTTGAGTTGCATTCTCATTAGCTACGTCACCTCATCAAGGGAAAACTGGCATGCGCCTCCCTTCGTAACATGGCAGAGGTCGCATCGTCCAGCGGCGCCGAGCTTGGGTAGCCAATTTCGACGAACCGTCGTCTGCGAAGCGCGTTCACATTGAGTTGCATCGCCCAGGCGATCTATCTGATCGCGCTTCCGCTCATCGGGCGCCTTTTCGATTTCGCTGGACGCAAGGTTACGACGCTCATCTCGCTGCTCGGCATCTAGATCACCCTCTTTCCGCTCTGGAGCCTGATTTCCAGCGAGCCGTGGACGTTGCTCGTCACGCAGTCGGTCGGCGGCACCGCCTCATATCTGAATGCATGGCTGTATTCCATCAACAAGGGGCAGCTATTCAATGTCTATCTCATCGTGGTGGCAGTAGTCGCGAGTTGCGCCGTGCTGACATGGAAGAACAACACCGGAGTCAAGCTGGACGATATTGAATGAGCCTGGATACGGTTCCAAAAAGCCAGTCGATTAGACAAGGCACAGCCCATAAATCCAGGGGGGTACATGTGAAACCTGATGCGCGACTCATGACATAAGATCAAAAGTCAATTTGTTCATCTGCCATTTTTCATCGACATCACCCGCCCTATATTGGCATCACCGCAGCGACACGAAGGTCGCTGCGGTCCTCTCAACCAATACAGGTTCCTGTCATGAAATCGTTCCGCTCTCGTACCCTTGTCGCGCTGATTCTTTTCGCCCCGGCCCTCGCTTTCGCGCAACAGTCCGACCGTCAACTGACCCGTGCGGAGGTGAAGGCCGAACTCGCGCAACTCGTCGCCGCCGGCTATCGTCCGGCGATGGATCACAACCAGTATCCGGCAGCGATCCTCGCCGCCGAAAAGCGTGTCCGCGAAAACACCGTCGCGCAGGATGCGCCGCACACCACACCGACCGCCCCGACGGCCGGCTACGGCAGCGAAGGCCGCTCCACCAGCGAATCCGGCCGCGCGATGATGGTCAACGGCCGCGACTCGATCTATCGCGGCCATTGATTCGCATCGACGCGCAAGAGAGCCGGCCTCTCGACACGCGCATACGCCCGTCCCGTCCCTCCGCATTGCCGGCCCGAACCGCCTGAACAGGCATTCGGGCCGCGCGTCGTCGCTGAACGTCCCGCCTGTCCCTCCATCCAGCACGACCGTGCTCGCACATCGTCGCCCCGCGCGGCGATTCGTGACTGCGCAGTACAAGTTCTTA
The DNA here is from genome assembly GCF_056930375.1 of Burkholderia sp. 10_S31. Lineage (NCBI taxonomy): Bacteria > Pseudomonadati > Pseudomonadota > Betaproteobacteria > Burkholderiales > Burkholderiaceae > Burkholderia > Burkholderia sp. 10_S31. Next base: position 448,816 of record NZ_JBXOWK010000001.1, on the reverse strand, counting down.
TGCCGCTTCATCTGTTTATCCGCCGTGCGCCGCGCACGATACTGCGCACCATCCGGCGCGATGCGCCTCACTCGATATTTCGCACGCACATGAACCGATATCCAGGATTGAAGCGCATCGCGCTACCGGCCGTGCTGGCCGCCGTTCCGCTGGCCGCGCTGCTCGCGTTGTCCGGCTGCAAGTCGGACGACAACGCACCGGCCGCGACGCCGAGCGTGATCGTCAGCCCGCCCGTCGCGCGCGACGTCAACGACGTCGACGTCTATACGGGCCGCTTCGAAGCCGTCGACACGGTCGACGTGCGCCCGCGCGTGAGCGGCTATCTCGACAAGGTCGCATTCCAGGACGGCGCGACCGTCCGCAAAGGCGACTTGCTGTTCGTCATCGATCCGCGCCCGTACCAGGCGGCCGTCACCGCTGCACAGGGCGCGCTCGAACGCGCGCAGTCGCAACTGAAGCTGAGCCGGCAGGATTTCGAGCGCGCGAGCATCCTGATCAAGACCGACACCATCGCGCAAAGTCTCTATGACCAGCGCAGACAGGCCGTGCAAAGCGCACAGGCCGAGGTGACGAGCGCGCAAGGCGCGCTCGAACGCGCGCGGCTCGACCTGTCGTTCACGCGCATCGTCGCACCGATGTCCGGCCGCATCAGCCGCAAGCTCGTCAGCGAGGGCAATCTCGTGAAAGGCGGCGACAGCGACGCGACTGTGCTGACGACGATCGTGTCGCAGGATCCGATCGACATCTACTTCGACGTCGACGAGGAAAGCTACCTGCGCTATACGCGCGAAGCGCAGAAAAGCGGCGGCAACGCGTCGTCGCGGCAGGTTGCGATCGCGCTTCCGGGCGATACGCAGCCATCGCTGACGGGCACGATGGATTTCGTCGACAACCGCCTCGACAACTCGACAGGCACGTTGCGGCAGCGCGCACGCGTCGCGAATCCTGACCGGCGCCTGAGCCCCGGCCAGTTCGGCCGCGTGTATCTGTCGAGCCGCGTCGCGCACCACGCGCTGCTCGTTCCCGATTCGGCCGTCGCAACCGACGCGACACGCCGCGTGCTGTATTTCGTCGACGCGAGCGGCGTCGTCGCGATCCGCCCGGTGACGCCCGGCCGCCTGTACGGCAACCTGCGCGAGATCGACGCGGGGCTGAATGCGGGCGACCGCGTGATCGTCGATGGCTTCCAGCGCGTGCAGGCCGGCGACAAGGTCAAGATCGTTCCGCGCGCGATCGAGACGGCCAATGCCGCCGGTCCCGCAACCGCTACGACAGGGAGTGCACAATGAACCTCGGCCGCCTGTCCGTGCAGCAACCGGTGCTCGCGATCGTCCTGTCGATCGTGTTGACGATCGCCGGCGCATTGGCTTATTTCTCGCTCGCGGTGTCCGAGTATCCGGACATCGCGCCGCCAACCGTCGTGATTCAGGCGACCTATCCGGGCGCCTCCGCGGAAACGGTTTCCCAGACGGTGTCGACGCCGATCGAACTGGAAGTCAACGGCGTGGAAGACATGCTGTACATGTACAGCCAGGCGACGTCGGACGGCAGCCTGAACATCACCGTGACGTTCAAGCCGGGCACCGATGTCGACAAGGCTCAGGTGCTCGTGCAGAACCGCGTCGCGCTCGCGACGCCGCGCCTGCCCGAGCCCGTGCAGCGCAGCGGCGTGTCGGTGCGCAAATCGTCGCCGACGCAGCTCGGCACGATCTTCCTGTACTCGCCCGACCAGCGTTACGACCCGCTGTACGTATCGAACTACGCGATCCGCAACGTCGCGGACGTGCTCAAGCGGATCGAAGGCGTCGGCGACATCAACCCGCTCGGCGCGCGCGAATACTCGATGCGCATCTGGCTCGATCCCGAGCGCGTCGCGTCGTTCGGCCTGAGCCCGAGCGACCTGATCGCCGCGGTGCGCGCGCAAAACACGCAGCTCGCGGGCGGCGTGGTCGCGCAGGCGCCTATCACGAACCAGGCCTTCCAGCCGAACCTGATCTTCGAAGGACGGCTCAAGCGCCCCGAGGATTTCAGCGACATCGTCGTCAAGCAGGGCAAGGACGGTCGGCTCGTGCGGCTGAAAGACGTCGCGCGCATCGAAGTGGGCGCACTCGCCTATGCGACCGACAGCTACATGCTGCGCCACCCGACGATCGCGCTGCAGGTGCTGCAGCAGCCCGGCGCCAATGCGGTCGCGACGATGGATGCGGTCGAGAAGAAGATGGCCGAGCTGAGCAAGGAATTCCCGAAGGGCATCGTCTACAACATCGGCTACAACCCGACCGCGTTCATCGGCGACAGCATCCACGAACTCGTGAAGACCATCTACGAGGCCGTCGTGCTCGTCGTGTTCGTCGTGCTGCTGTTCCTGCAGGGCTGGCGGCCGTCGATCATCCCGATCCTGTCGATTCCGGTGTCGCTCGTCGGCACGTTTGCGGCGATGGCCGTGCTCGGTTATTCGATCAACAACCTGACGCTGTTCGGTCTCGTGCTCGCGGTGGGGATCGTCGTCGACAATGCGATCGTCGTGGTCGAGAACGTCGAGCGGCACCTGTCGACCGGTGCTGGGCCGCGCGACGCGACATTGTTGACGATGAAGGAAGTCGGCGGCGCGCTATTCGCGATTACGCTCGTGCTCTGCGCGGTGTTCGTGCCGACTTCGTTCATTCCGGGCATCTCGGGCCAGTTCTTCCGCCAGTTCGGCGTGACGATCGCCGTGTCGACCGCGATTTCGTTCTTTACGTCGGTGACGCTCGCGCCCGCGCTGTCGGCGATGATCCTGAAAGCGCATGCCGACGAACACGATACCGCCGCGCCCGTGTCGCGGGTTGCCGCGTGGTTCGCGCCTGCGATGCGCGTCGTGCAGCGCTTCGCGAACGCATTCAACCGCGTGTTCCAGCGCCTGTCCGATGCGTATGGCAGGCTGGTCCGGAAAGTGGTACGGATTATCCCTGCGATGGCCGCACTGTACGTCGTGCTGATCGCCGCGACCGGCTATCTGCTCGTATCGAGCCCGAAGGGCTTCATTCCGGCGCAGGATCGCGGCTACCTCGTCGTACTCGTGCGGATGCCAGACGGCGCGACGCTCGAACGCACGAGCGCGGTCGCGCGCAAGATCGAGGACATCGCGCTGTCGGTGCCCGGTGTCGCCCGCGTGCCGGTGTTTTCCGGCGTCAATGCGGCGACCGGCACGAATTCGGCGAACAGCGCCGGCCTGTTCCCGGTGTTCAAACCGTGGCCGGAACGCAAGAAGCAGGGCCTGACGATCGAGAAGATTGCAGCCGAGATGCGTCAACGGCTGGCGAGCATCACGGAAGCGTCGATCGTCGTCGCGATGCCGCCGCCGGTGCAGGGTCTCGGCAGCACGGGCGGCTTCGCGATGCGGCTGGAAGACCGCAACGGCCTCGGCACCGCCGCGCTCGCGAAGGCGACGCAGGATCTGGTGGCCGCCGCAAACCGCACGCCCGGCATGGTCGGCGTCTATACGCCCTACTCCGCGACGAGCCCGCAGGTGCATGTCGAACTCGACCGCGAGAAGGCCGAGATGCTCGGCGTGCCCAGCCAGGAAATCAACGATGCGGTCGAAACGTACTTCGGCTCGACTTACATCAACGACTTCAACATCGTCGGACGTACCTACCGCGTGACCGCGCAGGCCGACCTGCCGTTCCGCGTCGATGCGTCCGATCTCGCGCGGCTGAAGGTGCGCAACCGCGACGGCGAGATGGTGCCGATCGGCAGCGTCACGCGCATCGACGACACGCTCGGCGTCGATCGCGCGCCGCGCTACAACCTGTATCCGGCCACCGAAATCAACGGCGATACCGCGCCGGGCCTGGGCTCCGGCTTTGCGATCAAGACGATGGAAACGCTCGCGAAGCAGGTGCTGCCGCCCGGCATCTCGTTCGAATGGACCGATCTGTCGTACCAGCAGACCACCGCTGGCAACACGGGGCTGCTCGTGTTCCCGCTGTGCGTGCTGCTCGTGTATCTGGTGCTCGCCGCGCAGTACGGCAGCTGGAGCCTGCCCGTCTCGATCCTGCTGATCGTGCCGATGTGCCTGCTTGCCGCATCGCTCGGCGTGCGCGCGCTCGGCCAGGACGTGAACATCCTCACGCAGATCGGCTTCATCGTGCTGGTCGGACTCGCCGCGAAGAACGCGATCCTGATCGTCGAGGTCGCGCGGCAGCTGGAAGCCGACGGCATCGAACTGGTCGAGGCCGTCGTCGAAGCATGCGTGCAGCGGCTGCGCCCGATCGTGATGACGTCGCTCGCGTTCATTCTCGGCGTGCTGCCGCTCGTGATTTCCGAGGGCGCCGGCGCGGAAATGCGCCAGGCGGTCGGTGCGGCCGTGTTCTTCGGGATGATCGGCGTGACGTTCTTCGGGCTGCTGTTTACGCCCGTCTTCTATGTGATGGTTCGCCGGCTCGCGATGCGCAAGACCGCTGTCGCGGCCGTCGCGACGGAGGTGGTGCAATGAAATTCGTTCGACTCGTGGCCGCGCTGTCCGCGGCGGCCGTCCTGACCGCGTGCACGAGCGCGCCGGTCGCCACCGTTTCGCCGCCGCCGCTGGCCGCGACCTATGCGAATGCCGACCTCGCGGCCAGCGGCCCGGCCGCCGACACCGATGCGTGGTGGCACGGCTTTCACGATCCGATTCTCGACCGGCTGGTCGACACGGCGCTCGCGCACAACCTCGACCTGCGGGCGGCGGTCGCGCGCATCGACGCGGCGCGCGCGGTGCGGATCGGCGCGGCGTCGCAGTGGTTCCCGTCGCTCGACCTGAATGCGAGCGCCGGCCGCCAGCGGCTGTCCGCGTCGCAGGCGTTTCCGACCGATACGCCGACGACAGGCAACGCGTTCGATCTGAACGCGAGCCTCGCATGGGAAATCGACATCTTCGGCCGCATCCGCCAGGGCGTCTCGGCTGCCGACGCGGACATTGCGTCCGCGCAAAATGATGCGGCGGCCGTGCGGATCGCAACGATCGACGAAACCGTGCGCACCTATGTGACGGTGCGCGGACTCGAACAGCGGCTCGCACTGGTCGAGGCCAACGCTTTGAGCCAGCGCGGCACCGAGGAATCGACGCGGCGACTGTTCGACGCGGGTGTCGTGCCGGTCGCCGACGTCGACCGCGCCGCCGCGCAGACGGAGACGACGCTGGCCGAACTGCCCGCGCTGCAACTGCAGCGGCAGACCGCGATTCATCGGCTGTCGATCATCACCGCGTCGACGCCGCAGGACATCTACGCGCAACTCGACCCGCCCGCGCCAGGGCCGGTGTGGACAGCCGCCACGCCGGGCATCGGCACGCCGGCCGACCTGCTGCGCCGACGGCCGGACGTCCGCGCCGCCGAGGCACGCGTCGTCGCGGCCTATGCGCGAATCGGCGTGGCCGAGGCCGACCTGAAGCCGCACCTGCAACTGATCGGCGTGATTGGCGCGGCGATCGACGGCTTCTCGGGTGCCACACTCGCGCGGTCGCTTGCGTGGATGGCAGGCGCCGGCGCGAGCGCACCGCTGTTCGACGGCGGGCGGCGGCGCAGCGTCGTCGCGCTACGTCGTGCGCAGGCGGATCAGGCGCTCGCCGCCTATCGCGCGACGGTGCTGACGGCGGTCAGCGATGTCGAGACGTCGGTGGCGGCGACTGCCCGCGATCACAGTCGCACCGAGCGCCTCGAACGCGCGGTGGCAAACGCGCGCGGTGCATATACGCAGATCAACCAGTCGTGGCACAGCGGCGAATCGGCGTTCATCGATACGCTGGAAGTGGAGCGTTCGCTGCTCGCGGCCGAAGACTCGCTCGCGCAGGCACGGACCGACGAAGTGCTCAGCCACGTCAGGCTGATGAGCGCACTGGGGCAATAGACACTGCTCCCGGGATTCGATCGAGGCAGCGGATCGGTCGATAGAAAAAAGGGCGACCTGTCCGATATCGATCGAACAGGCCGCCCTGACGCCGCAACATGAGCGGCCATTCACCGACTTCGCTCAGTCGATGTCGCCGCTTTCCTTCAACTGTGCGCCGACGTAGTCAAGGAAGCTGACGATGCGTGACGACAACGTCGCGTTGCGATAGTAGACCGCATGAATCGGCTGGCGAAATTCAGTGGTGTCGTCAACGAGCAGTTCGACCAGACTGCCGTCGCGGCGATGCGTACCCGTCATGAAATCCGCCAGGCACACGATGCCGGCGCCATTGAGCGCGAGCGTCAGCAGCGTCTCGCCGCTCGATGCCTGCAGCGCAGGCTGTACCCGGTATCCATCGCCGGCCGAGGTGCGCAACGGCCAGTGGTTCAGCGTCTCCGGCTGGACGAAGCCGAGCAGCGTATGGGTCGCAAGATCGTCCACGCTCTCGGGTGTTCCGGCCCTCTCCAGATAGGCCGGGCTGGCGAGAATACGCAGCCTGCTGCTGCCGAGCTTGCGCGCGTGCAGTGTCGAGTCGCGCAACTCACCGATCCGGATCGCGACATCGGTGCGTTGTTCGAGCAAGTCGATGATCTCGTCGCTCGTATGAAGCTCGGCCTCGATCGCCGGATAGGCTTCGCGAAACCCCGGCATCATCGGCGCGATCACGTGCTGCATGAACGGCATCGCGGCATTGATCCGCAGACGGCCCGCCGGCGTTTCGCGCTGCCGGGCGATCTGGTCTTCGGCAAACTCGACCGACGCAATAATGTCTCGCGCATAGTCGAGGAAGACGTTGCCCTCTTCCGTGAGCTCCAGCCGGCGTGTCGTGCGCCTGATCAGCGTTGTGTCGAGTTTATCTTCCAGGCGCCGCAGGATTCGGCTCATCACGGAGGTCGGCTGATGCAACCGGTCCGCTGCACCTGTCAGCGAACCGGTGTCTGCGATCGTTACGAACGCGAGCATTTCGTCTAGTGTGGTCTTCATGGGAAGAGAGTCGAGCACCAATCGTAAGCCGCTACGATAGTGCGGCTTCGTTCCGTTGATAACCACGAGTCGGAACGAATCATTTTTGATTTTCGATCAATAAATCGGGCTAGCTTCACCACATGCGGATGTCGACCCTGGTCGAACCGGCGTGGCAGCGCCGATCCGCCACAAGTCGTAACGCTCGCTGCCGCGCTCCACGATGCCCGCAACGTGATCGCTTAGCGCACTGGACGTGAAGATCAGATCCCCGTTCGGATGAATCGCGGGCGTATCCGGCCAGTGCACGCCGTCGTCGGATGCGATCAACGACATCGACTTCGTGCGCGGCTCGTACTTCACAATGCCGTTATGCGTAACGTCGGTCATGTAGAGCACACCCCGCGAATCCATCACGATTCCGTCCGTGTTGCCGCCAACAGCGCCAAGATCATGAATCTCCGCGGCAATCTGCGCATCTGTCGAACCGTGCCGTCTCAAAACGGCGGTCGGAACCGAGCGCGCGCGTGTCCCCGTCGTCACCGTCCAGTACAGCGTCGCGCCGTCCGGCGACAGCGCGATACCGTTGATACCGATCGACAGCGGCTTTCCCGGCCATACTTCAACGCCGTGGGCAACGACCTTGACCCCCGCTTCGACCTGCAAACCCGGATGCCTGTCCAGCACACGCCGTGCCGTACCTGAAGCGAAGTCGGCAACAATCAGGCCCACCTTGTTATCGGGCGCACTGCGCGAGCCGCTGTCGGAAACGTAGGCGATGCGCCTGCGTTCGTCGACGACGATGTCGTTGAGGAAGCTGCCGGCACGATCGGCTACGCCATCGAGGCCGATGCGCTTCACGATTCGTCCCGATTTCAAATCGAACACGACGATTTTCTGGGCGCCCGCAGGTGCCTCGGATTCGCCGGCAACGAACCCCATGTCGAGCGCCCATAACCAATCGTTTCCGCGGTCGACGTAAAAGCCCAGCACGTTGCGCAAATGTTCGCCTGGCGCGGTCGATATGGAATTGCCTTTCATTGATGGGAATGGCGTCAGCCGCGCCGGGCCGGTAGTCGATCGCGTATCCAGCCTGCTGAGCGTCGCTGGCGTCGATGCCGCGACGAAGCGCGGCGTACTCACGTATGCGGCGCCGCGTGCGTCGAAATGAAGCCCGGCAATCGGTGCATTGACCGAGCCTGCGAACGGCGCGGGATCCCGGCCGTCTTTCGAAATCTCCCAGCTCACGCCGGCATAGCTTCGCCAGCGCTCGAGCCGGGTGTCGGCCACCGCAGTCGCTGCGGTCGCGCAATGGATGAAGGCAATTGCGAAAGCAAATGCCGCAACTCGATTCGAGCGCTTGAACATGATGAAGGTTGGCCAGTGCGTTGGATGGGGTTATGCGATCTGATGCAGATGCAGCAACTTGAAGTTGCCGATCCACTGACCGGCGGTCGCGCGGAATGCGTCCATCAGCGGGCTGCGCATGTGGTGCTCCCAGGCGGCGCGGTCCAGCCATTGCTCGAAGAAGACCACCGTCCCGGGCTGATCCAGCGATTCATGCAGTTCGTCGCTGAGACAGCCGGGCTGGTGGCACGCCATTTCGACAAGCGCTCGTTGGGCTTGCACCAGCCCCCCTCGCAACCTTGCTTCGCTTCGACGAGCGCGACGATGACGTGGGCGGACATATCGAGGCACCTGTTCAGAGAATCGACCGAAAGGTGCCGCCTTCGACGCGCACCGCCGCGCCGTTGGACGCCGCACCCAAAGGACTGGCCAGCAACGCCACCATCGCGGCGATCTCGTCGGCCTCGATCATGCGTGCGATCAGGGAACTCGGACGGTACGTGTCGAAGAAGTGGGACTCGATTTCCGCATCGGTCATATCGGGTCGTGGCGCGGTCTGCCGCAAATACGCCACGATGCCTTCAGAGCGCGTAGCGGACGGCAGCACGCTGTTGACCGTCACACCCGTCCCCTTCGTCAGTTCGGCCATTCCGCGCGAGACCGCGAGCTGAGCCGATTTGCTGACACCGTAGTGCACCATGTCCGGCGGCGTGAACGCCCCGACTTCGCTGGACATGAAGATCACACGCCCCCAGTTCTTCGCGAGCATGCGAGGAAAGTAATGACGTGACAGCCGGACACCCGACATCACGTTGACGTCGATCATTCGCCGCCAATCGTCATCGGTGATCTCGGTGAATGGCCTGGCTTCGTAGTAGCCGAGGTTGTTCACGAGAATATCCGTATCCGGCTGCACCTCGATCAGTTCCGCAACACCTCGCTCGCCGCTCACATCAGCGACGATTCCGCGCACGCTGCCGCGCTGCGCGGCAGCGGAGATCTCGGCGACGGCCGTGTCGAGTTTGTCACGTTGACGCCCCGTGATCGTGACCGACACGCCTTCGCCGACCAACGTTCGTGCAATCGCCATGCCGATGCCGGCAGTGGCGCCGGTGACGATGGCGGTTTTACCTTCAAGTTGCAGATCCACTGTTTGCTTCTCCTTTACTCGTCGAAGGACCGGCCACGCCGGTCCATTGCGTGGCATTACTTCAGCCGCTTCAGCATTTCACCGGCGACGTCGAGTGCGGAGGCCGGATTCTGGCCGGTGATCAATTCGCGATCGGTCACCAGGTGCGCGGTAAACGGCACCTCGTTGCTGCTATAGATTCCGCCTGCCTGCTGCAACGCAGTCTGCGGATAGAACTTCATCACCCCGCCGCCAAGCAGACCTTTCGCCTGCGCTTCTTCCGCGTTGCTGATCACCGTCATGCGGTAACCGGCATAGATCCATTTCGGGTAGCTGTCGCTCGTGTTTCCCGAGGCGAGCTTTCGTGCAAAGCCCTGTGCATCGGGCAGAGTCGACAGCAGCGCAATCGGACCATGACAAACGAGCGCCGTGGTCTTGCCGCGCGCGTGAAAATCGGCCAGCAGTCGGCCGACCGCGGGGCTCGTCAGAAGATCCTGCATCGGCGCGTGGCCGCCGGGAACATAGACGGCATCGAAGTGCCCGTAACCGATCTGCTCCACCCGCGACAGACTGATCACGGGAGAGTGCGAGCGCGACGTGATCTGCAGCTTGTCGAGCAAAGCCCGGTAGTCGCGCATCGCCTTTTCGTCGCCGTTGAAGTACATCTTGTCGGCAGACGTGGCATCCATCGTGGGCGCCTTGCCCTCGGGCGTGGCGAAGGTCACCTGATGGCCGGCATCAAGCAAGGCCTTCACGGGCTGCATCAGTTCGTTCAGGTAGAAGCCGGTCGCGAAGACCTTGCCGTCCTTCAGATCGAGGTGATCGGAATCCGACAACACCACGAGCACGTTGGCAGCGTGAGCGCTGTACGCTGCAATGCCGAGCATGGCGGCAACGGCGAGCTTGCGCATCGAATGCATCGATTTCTCCATTGGGGAATTTCAGGCCTGTCCTGAACGGTTCAGCAACAGGTAGCGGATCGCCGCGCCAACGCCGGAAGCCGACTGCGGGTTCTGGCCGGTCACGAGACGTCCGTCGACGACGACCTTCGCCGTCCAGTTCGGCACGGGATGGTGAAGCGCGCCGCGCTGCGTCAACATGCTCGCGAGCAGGAAAGGCACGACGCGATCGAGTTGGACCGCGCGTTCCTCTTCATCCGTGAATGCGCTGAGGTTCTTGCCGGCGACCAGGTAAGTACCGTCGCCGAGCGTCACATCGACCAGCGCCGCGGGGCCATGACATACCGCGCCGACCACACCCCCCGCCTCATAGACCGCGCGCGTCACCTTTTGCACGTCGGCATTGCCCGGAAAATCCCACATCGCGCCGTGGCCGCCTGCAAAGAAGACAGCGGCATATTTCGACGCGTCGACATCGCCCAGTCGCTGCGTATGGCGCAGCGCGTCGCGGAAAGCACTGTCGTTCCAATAGCGCGCGTTGATTTCATCCGTCAGGTCAAGCCCATCGACGGGCGGCTCGCCGCCCTGAATCGACGCGAATTCGACCGGGATGCCGGCCGCGTCGAGTTCGGCAAGCGGATGCGTCACTTCGCCGAGATAAAACCCGGTCGGCTCGCCGGTCGAGCCTTTCGTCGCGTGGCTCGTGAGTACGAACAGCACGGACAAGTCCTGCCGGTCGCGATGTTCACTATTCATGGTTCGCTCCTCGATTTCAGTGGGTGACCCGACGACGGATCACAACGCGCCCACTTTATTTGGCTCAATGGAGGAGATAAACTCAGTCAAAAGTAAATCTTCTGTTCTCTGGAGGACAAGATGGGACGAAGATTCGACCATCTCGGTGATGTGGAAGCATTCATCACGGTGATCGAAAAAGGCTCGATGACCGCAGGCGCGGTGGCCCTGGGCAGCACACCTTCCGTTTTGAGCCGAGCCATTACACGCCTGGAGACTCGGCTGGGCGCGCAGTTGCTGCGTCGTTCGACTCGGCGGTTGAGCCTGACGGAGCAAGGCAGGCTCTATCTGGAACAATCGCGAGCGGCGTTCTTGCTGATCGACGACGCCGAGCGTGCCATTCAGGGGCACGGCGGCACGTTGACAGGTCATGTCCGGCTCAGCGTGCCGACGACGTACGGACACTATCGTCTGCCGCCGCTGCTTCGGCGGTTCACGCAGCAACACCCGCAGGTTCGCGTGGAGCTGAACATCGCGAACCGGAACGTGGATCTGGTGGCCGAGGGTTTCGATCTGGCGATCCGGCTAGGCGAATTGCCCGACAGTGGATTGGTCGCGCGCAAGCTCGAAGATGCAGTGTTGTGCCTGGTCGCGTCGCCCGATTACATCGCCCATGCCGGCATGCCGGAAACCGTGGCCGATCTGGAGCGTCACCTTTGTTTGCCTTTCATGCTGCCCAGCAGCGGCCGTATCGCACCGTGGGTGTTCCGGGACGGCGGGCAGGACATCGATTGGCTGCCGCCGTCGAACATCGCGGTCTCCGACGATGTGCTGGGGGTCGTTTCAATGGCGCAGAGCGGCGCCGGCATCTGCCAGACCTATGATTTTATTGTTCGGGACCGGATTCAGGCCGGAACGCTCATCGAACTGCTGCCCCACTTCCGTGGCCGCACACGGCCGTTTTCGGTGATCTATGCGCCTCATCGTCGCTTGTCTGCGGCGTCACGGGCCCTGATCGACATGATTGTCGCGTCGACCTCCGATTCATCGAAGTGGAAACAGAATGGTGGTTGATGGGCGCTCTCGACTAGCTGTGAACATGCCGAAGGCCAACAACAACTGTGGGCTCTCAGAAAAGTTGTCCTTGCCACCCCATATAAATCAATGACTTGGACATCTTTTTTGAGACGATCACATGCCACCCGTCTCAGAAAAGGTGTCCTTGCGCACGGGAATTCTCAGAAAAGTTGTCTTCGAGAAACGTCCGGCTGCGCTAACCGCCCCGAAGCGGAAGTAACATTCGCGCTGTCGTTCCAACGTGTCACGGTTGCGTCCGGTATTCAAGGCGATCGTCGACCGGCGTGTGCATAGCAACGGCAACAACGGCGCGAACACCGAGGCACCAACCCATGACGGTCGTCTGTCACACGGCGGATCCGAGAGCGAACTGCCCGGGTTAGGCGCTCAGTTATTGACGCCTCCCACCTCGGGTGGATCGACCAACTTAACTGTGAACGTCGCAGCGCGGCCAGTGGTTAGCGTCAACAGGTTCTTGGCGTGGTTGACGGGCGACGATATAGTCCTGAGCGGCGCCTTCGGATCAATGACAAACAGTTCCACTTTGTTGCCCAGCAAATCGGTTTTCCGCTCGGCCAGCAGCTTGTTAATTTCTTCCAGCTTCAGTTCGGTGATTTTTAAGTGCTGATCGTCCACGCTCTTTCTGAGCGCATCATTCACGGGCCTGTCGAGCAGCATTGGCGCATGGACGATCATCGTTTTTGCTTCGCCACTATCCAGACTGATTGGAAGTGCCACGGGCTGGCCGTCGGGCAATTCGAACGTTTGGAAGCCAGCGATCTGGACGCTGGTACCGCCGTTCAAGTTCTGCAGGTGCGAACTGACGATCGACAGGCGGCGATCGCTGGTATTCGAAATTGTCACGGTCCAGCACAAGGCCGCGATCCCGTTCATCGGCCCACCACGATATTCGAACGCGCAGTTTTCCGTGGGTGCGGCCGCCAGAGATAGAGCGTCATCCTTCATATGGTTGGCTTGATAGGCCGAGAAAGCGGACCATGCGGAGAAAATGGCCGCTGCCGCCGCTATGATCGTTTCGCGGTTTGGCTTTTCCAGGGCGGCTTTCCAGAATCTCGACCAAAGCGAAACGGTCGCGGGCCGAGGCGACGGTAGAGGTGGCGGTGACGGTGGGGTTGATGTCGGTGTTGGCGCCGCGGGTTGCTTTTGAGATCTGGACGGTTGCGGATTTCGAGGGCGGTTTGACGGCGGTGTTCTGGCGGCCATGAATATGTTGTCAAACGCATTTGAAATCTGAGCCACTTCGCGCCTGATCGCGCAAAGTAAAACTGAGCCAGTCGTTACCTCTTCGATGACGAAACGTGGCCAGCTTGGCGTTGCTGTTTCAGTCTGTAGCTGTCTCCTTTGATCTGGACGATGTGGGCGTGGTGCAGGATGCGGTCGAGCATAGCTGCAGTCAGTGTGGTGTTGCCGCCGAAGGTTTCATCCCACTGCGCAAACGGAAGGTTGCTGGTCAGGATCATCGAGCCGCGCTCGTAGCGCTTGGCGACGATCTGGAAGAAGTGGCTAGCCTGATCCCCCGAGAGCGGTAGATAGCCGATCTCGTCGACGATGAGCAACCTCGGGCCGAGAATGTTGTGCCGAAGTACGGCGTCGTATCGCTCCTGCCGGCGCGCGGCCTCGAGCTGCAACATCAGATCCGCCGCCGTGATGAACTTCGTCTTAATGCCGGCCTGTGTCGCGGCATACCCGATGGCGATCGCGAGGTGGGTCTTGCCCACGCCTGACGGACCTAGCAACACGGCGTTCTCACCCCGCTCAATGAAGCGCAGGGTGGCAAGCTCGTCGATCGTCTTGCGCGGCGCCCCGACGGCGAAACTGTAGTCGTAGTCATCGAGCGTCTTGATGGCGGGGAACCCGGCCATGCGCACCAGTGTTTGCCGCGAACGAACTTGCCTCGTCTCTCGTTCGTGAGCGAGCGCGTTCTCGAGGAAGTCGAGGAAGCTCCATTGCTTGGCCGCGGCATCGCTCGCCAGAGCGACGTATCTTTGCATGAGCCCCTCGAGCTTCAGGCTCTGGCAGTGTCCGTCGATGCGTTCCTGCTGCAGGTTCATGCGCGCACCTCGGTCAGCAATTGCTGGTAGATGGACAACGGGTGCTGGATCGACATCGCGGGGTCAACGCGCGGCCGAGCGACGGCGCGAGCCGGCAACCGGGGCACCGTGTAGCCAGGCATATCGCGCAAGCAAGCCCGTTCTCGTTGCTCCAACAGAATCGCGGGTGCCAGCCCTGTAACCGGATGCACGCGCTGGTTGGCCACGTCGCGCAGCCATTTACTTACCTCGACGTTCGCAGTCACGGCGTCGAGCATCAAGCCGGATTGCTTGAGCTGGCTGGCCAGCGGCACATAGAAATTGCCGCGCAGATAGCGGTGGAATCGCTCGACCTTGCCCTTGGTCTGCGCACGGTATGGTTGGCACAGTCTGGGCAGGAAGCCGTACCGCTTGGCCAGGTCGAGCAACCCGGCGTGCCAGCGGTGTTGACCGTCGCCATACGCATCGCGCTCGACAACGATGGTCTTGGCGTTGTCGTAAAGGATCTCGCGAGGAACGCCGCCCAGGGCTTCGAACAGCGCATGATGGCAGGCGACTAGTGTCTCGGCGCGTTCATCGGTGGTGAAGCGTGCCCAACGCCAACGACTGAAGCCGAGCGTGGCGGTGAAGGCGTAAAGCGGATCGGCGCCTCGGCGGAAAACGACGAAATCGCACTGCATCTGCCGACCGGGCTCGGTCTCGAACCTCACGACCGGATCCGGCTTCAGCACGGACTTATGCGCGTTCATGAAAGCCTGCAGGCTTCGCAGTTGGCCATCGTAGCCGCGCGCACGCAACTCGCGCAGCAGCGCCGGCGCCGCGATGATCTCGGGTGCTGCGGCCCTCATTCGCTCGATGATGTACGCCTCGAACGCTCCGAGCTTGGTTGGCCGCGGTTCACGCGGCTTGTAGCGCGGCACTTCCGCGGCCGACAGGTACCGCGCCACCGTGTTGCGAGAAATGCCCAGGCGCCGCGCGATCTCGCGCTCCGATACGCCTTGGGCTTTGAGCACATGGATTTGCATCCACTGTTCCTTCTGGAGCATCGCCAGCCTTTGCGCGCAAAAGGCTGACTGTACTGAAAGGTGGCTCAGATTTACTTCGCGCGAAGTGGCTCATTATTACTTTGCGCCCAACATATGTCGTCCGTAGCTTTGATGCGAAGACAATATCGCAATTCGACGGCCGGGCGCTTGCCACCAAAGGAAGTCGTTGCAAAAAAGGGGAGATAACGTTCGTCAACATACGCCCGCGCATGACCTCGGATATCGAATGACCGCTTAGCGCTTCGGAGACGGATCCCGAATGTCCGAATGACGCGTCGGACCGAAGTTTCTTCGTGGCTGGCAAGCGTCCTCTCACTTGCCGGATTCTTTCACATCTCAGCCTGCTCCGCGATCTCGAGCGCGTTCGCCAAAATAAGATTTTCAGAGGTACCACGCCATGGGTCTCCTCCTGCCGCACCATTGATCGATGCCCCACCGCGGGCGAGGTAGCCACGAGATACACTGTTCCGACACGAGTGGAGCCGACCATGATTGAGCACAAGCGTATCCGCCTAGCGGTCGTGATCGGAGTGACCCTGTGGCTCGCGCGCGTTGGGTTCTCCCGCTCGGAATGCGGCAAGCTCGATGCTGCCTTGCTGGAGTTGGACGCGGTCTCCTTCAGGGGTGCCGATAGCCTCGAGTAGCAGCGGACATTCCGGTACAGCGGTTGCATGTTTAATCGTTCCGCCTTCGACCGGTGATGTAGGGTGTCAAATTTGACCTTACAGATTGATCAAAATTTTATGGAGCAAGCTAAGTGTCCGTCCATATTGGTTCCCCGCTGAAGTCGATGCAACTATCTGTAGCAAAAAAATTCGTCAATTTATTCTTACAAGAGCTCTGGAACAAGTTCAATCAGACTATTGGTCGCGTAGGGTGTGCTCATTATTACTCCCCAACCAATGATCCGGAAATTTATATTTACAGAATACATTGGTCGGACGCGAGTTCTAGTTTTGAGGCAGAGCTACAGTTTTATAACCACACCTCGAAAGGACTTGTTTCTGTCGAGTACGGGGCAATAAATCGGCAATCAAAAATCGCGGACGATGCGATCCAGTTAAAAATTTCAGATGCCATCAAGCAGACTTTGGCAATGAGCTTTTCTCCGGACACCCTGCCAAGTTCATATGCATGCATTCCATTCAGAACCGAATTTAAGCTGGCGGGAAACTACAACCTCATTCAGTCGAAAATTTTGATTATCAAAATCGACGATGAGGCTGGGTGCACGGGCCACCTCTTTATGCCAATTTTTTCAAAAAACAAGGCAGACATAGATCAAGAGGTTATCGACGAAGCCACAAGAATATGTGCAGGATTGACAGCACTCACGCAAAATTTGTTTGTGGTAATTGAATCTCTTGGCTGGAGCATTTTCACAAATGACGAGTTCGAAAATATATCGAATCGATATTCCAATTGCAATCTGTTTGTCGACGACTCTGGTTTCTTAAAGTATGCAAACACTATACCCAGAATCACAAAAACGCACGAGATTATTGAGATCAGCGACTGCATCAAGAACGACCTGCTAACACTTCCGCTCCAGGTCGACTCAGTTTTAAAAAAAATTCTCGAAACGGAGGAATTTCAACAATCGTGCAGTCGGTTTGCAGAGGCGCTCTATTTTAGAGGCTTGATTGAAGGAAATCGGTTACCATTAAACTCCGTTTCCTACGAGCTTATCGCATACACCGCGACGATAGAGGCGCTGCTGGATACAGAGAAAACCATTACCGAAATTAAATGCAAAAACTGCACGCACACTTTAATTAGAGAGGAATGGAAAATAAGCGAAAAATATAAATCTTTTACACTCAAGCTTTGTATAGATGAAAGTATTTTCAAAAAATACTTTCAGCCTCTGTATGAGGATCGCTCGAAATTCGTTCACACTGGAAAGGATTTATATGATTTCAGCGCAAGAAGACCTGGACGCCCGTTAACTCTGCTCGGGAAAAAGTTCGCCACCCAAACTCCTGATTACCACGTAAACATTCATGAATTAACCGGATGGTTGATTAGAAAGCATTTTTACATAGAAGCGCTTACCAACAATCCCGATCAAAACTGACGCCGCTCGAATATTGAAATTGCGAATGCTCCGTTAGAAAAGGGGCCTGCCGGATGTGCAAGGCGTTCACGGCACCGTTTCGGTTGTTCATCACTTGTCGAAATATGTGTTCACGAACTACGGCTCGTGATGTGCACGAGCCTTCGGAATATGCACCGACCCGCATATCCGCGTCGTAGGTCGCGCACGCCAGCGCCGCCGGTAGGTTCAGGCTGGCGAGTATGCCACCGATCTGCATGCGCTACCGCAGATAGGAGCCGTCAGGATTTATAGCATCCTCATCTCTTCTTGTTGGGTAGTACACGTTCGTCTCATCAAGCTCATAGAAGATGATACCGTGGATGCCTTGGACCTCAGACTTTTTTACTCGCCGTTGCCAAATGTTATTGAATGCCACATCGAGCAATCGCCTATCGCTGCTCGCGTATACCTCATCAATAAAGGCAATGTCGGTTCCATCAGGAAAGACAAGAGAAAACTCTTCATCGGTAGCAGAGAAGATGTCATAGACGCAATTCTGTGCACCGTCAATAATTTGAATATTCTTCATCATGGTTTCCTAGGTTTAACGTTCCTATAGCCCCCGCCAGGAGTCTGAACATCCCAATGCGGACCGCCGTGAGCGCTACCACCTTGTCCGGTTGGACACCAAACACCTCCCTTGGCATCTTGCCATCCCCACGAAGAGCCGCCCCTTCCGGGATTCGCATTGCGAACCCAATTTTCACCCCCTTAGGGTCCTTGAAACCGTCAGCCGCTGTAGGCTTACCCGAGGCCTTTGGCTCATCCGGGAGGTAAGCATTATCAGGTGGCTTCGCCCACGTCAGCCCGTTAAATAGATCGCTAAACCACTGGGGAACACCGCCAGACGCCCCGGCCCCAGTACCTGGCATCGGTCCCACGGGAACCGGGATTACAACCTGCAAACCGAGCGGATCCGTGAATTGACTAGGATTTCAGTGTCTGTCGGAACCCTCCTGGCCAACCCGCTCAAAAGCTGTTGATGCAGCGCCAACCCAGGGGCCTCGCTGCCTCCCTTCTCCCTCTGAAACACGTGATCTAGGTGGTAGCGCAGAAATGCTGCTTGCTTACTGCTATGCGTCCGACGCAATGGAGCAGGGACATCGAGCAGCACCCGGTCATGCGCACGACCATCGAGGCGACGCGCATGGTCCCAGTGGCTGTGTCTAAACCAAACGGTTCGGCGTAAGGCGGCTTATCCAACGTCGCCACCAAGGGCATCTTCCAGTCGTCCGGCGGGCGATGCTGCGTTCGAACCGTTGGATTACTTCGTGAACGGCGAGCCACGCGTCAATTCGTTCGATGGCCGCCAGCGAAATGCAAGATCGCCTTCGAGAGATTTTTCTTCTAACAGGGGTATTTTCGCGTTGATACACCCTTATTGAGGTGGCATGATTGCATCATTATTTATAAGATCATCAAGTCGATTCACGACCAAGCGCACCGCCAGGCCAAGGGAGCCGCGCGGTGTCGCAACAGGGGATTCTACATATGCACATTCCGATTAGGGCTATATCTGCGAATTTTCCGGCCGCCCCTCAAATCGACCAACCCGTGCCATCGACCACAGAGTCAAACGCCAACAATTCGATCCCAAAGCTAAAGGATCGAGTCACTGAAGAGTTGGTTATTGCACTTGTTGGTCCAGTAGGATCGGGTTGCACAACGGTAGGAAATGAAATCGGAGAAATTTTAGAGCACGCTTACGGATACGCGATCGAAAAGTATAAGCTCAGCGATTTGATTAGTGACTACGCCCACTTGGTTCATGAAAAAAGTGCATCGAACATGACGGGGGCTGCTCGCGTCAAACATCTCCAAAAGGTAGGAGATACTCTGCGAGAAACCTTCGGGCACGGCTATCTTGCTGCGAAAGCTATCGAAAAAATTGCCGAAGTTCGATATAAATTTGGCACACAAAAAACTGCCGAAGGCAACGAAGTTCCAGTTAGCCAGCGACGCATTCACATCATCGACTCACTCAAAAACCCAGAGGAATTAAAGCTACTTCGCGATACTTATGGACAAATGTTTTGGGTTTTCGGTGTATTCGCACCCGAAGCGGTTCGCAAAGATCGTCTTCAGCACGTGCAAGGACTCGAATCCGATCGACTAAACGATATAATCAAGACCGATTACGATGAGGTCGAAAAGCGTGGGCACGGCCAAAGCGTCCGTGACGTGTTTCACGAGGCTGATTTTTTTGTCAGAAATGATCAATCGACTGAAACCGACCTCAAGAATTCGCTGAATCGATACATCGACATTCTGTTTGGATATCCGATCCACACTCCAACGATCGACGAATCATCGATGTATGCCGCACATGCGGAAGCAGCAAAATCCGCTTGCATGTCTAGGCAAGTAGGGGCTGCCATAACCGACTCTTCTGGTCATGTAATTGGACTTGGAAGGAATGACGTGCCGAGGTTTGGCGGAGGCCTGTACAGTGAAGAGAATGAAGGGAACGACCACCGATGCTTCAAATGGTCTGGGCACTGCTGCCATAACGATCGAAAGAAAGAGAAACTGTATGAGCAGATCGCGCGCAAGTTGATTGAAAGAAACTTGGTCGTAGATCATGCGCTCAAGGACGCGGTCATCTCCGCGCTGAAGGAAACCGACGTAAAGCAACTAATTGAATACTCACGGGCCGTCCACGCCGAGATGGATGCAATCGTCTCCGTTGCCAGAGCCAACAAACCAGGGCTTCTAGGTGGCACATTGTACGCAACAACGTTTCCGTGCCACTCCTGTGCGCGACACATTGTCGCCAGCGGCATCACGAAAGTTCTATATATCGAACCGTATCCGAAGAGTCTCGCGTTGGACCTCCACCGCGATGCAGTCTCAGAGGACGGCAAGGATGCAGCAGAAAAAGTAGTATTTCTGCAATACTCCGGCGTGGCACCGAAGAATATGCTCGCATTGTTCAACGCGAAGTTGACACGGAAGGACGCCAGTGGAAAACTACGCTCGTTTGACAGGCGCACTGCATCCCCGTTGGTCGCTGTCTCGTTGGATGACTTCCCGACCCATGAGAAATACGTTATCGCGGAGTATGCGCAACATGAAAGAGACGCAACGTCCGGAGGGCAGGCAGCTCTCTTTGAAGCTTGATGTGCCTGAGCCAAGTCGCGCGCCGAAGCAACCGCAACAACCGAGCGCTGCAAATCTTGTACGCTTCCCGGTTTCCACGCCAACGACATCGTTCCAACGACGCGTCATCGAACAGTTGGTCCGTACACGGGTGATTGCAAAGTAATCTGACGTCGTTCGAGACCCTTTAGCGGGTCTCGATCACTTCGACTGTGGCGATGAAAGTGGTACCGCGGCTCTTCGCTAGACCCAGCCATCCTCACAATTGACGTACTGCTGCCGGCAATGTACACACCATACATTCCGCCGACTGAGACACTGAGTACGTTCCCCGATTGGTAAGTACCTCTCCATGTGACTCACTTCGCGGCATGCTGAATTTTTGCCATAGATCGCTATCAATTGTCGCCGGTGGCGAACTTGTGGCATCTTGGTTCAGACTAACGTTCGCAGCCCGCGCCACCACAATTGAAGGTTGCGAGGAGAACGCACGGGCAAAGCCGGTGTTCCGAGAGCTGAGCGCCCGGATGCCGCCATATCAAGAATGCACCTGAGTTGCTCCTCAAATTGGGCCATGCTTCTGTGGCCTTCAGGCTGTGGGGATCTCCGCTGAACGCCGCTCCTCAGCACCAAGGCCACAGAAATCGCTTCGCCACACAAGATGTGAACCGTCACCGCCTTGAAGCGCACGAGCTCATAGGGTTGGAGTGGCAGCGTCTGCAGTGCCGGCGCGTCCAGTTCGGCGAACGCACTGGCGCGGCATCCCGGCAGCTTCTGGAACGGGCGCTCGTTCAGGTTCTTCAGCAGCGGCCGGATCGCGTCATCGACCGACTGGACCGACGCAAATCGATGATGACGCAGACGCGCCATGATCCAGCGTTCGACCACCTGGACCGCCACCTCTACTTTCGGCTTGTCCCTCGGGCGATATACACGAGCAGGCAGGAATGACGTACCGTAATGCCGTGCGAAGTCCAGCACGGTGTCGCCTGCGCGCGGTTCGTAACGGTCGGGATCGGCAATCATCGTGCGCGGGTTGTCCGGCACGATCAGCTGCGGCACGCCCCCATAGAAGGTTAGCGCACGTGCAATGCCGCCCAGCCAGTCTTCCATCGTTTCGGCCGGCGTCGCGCATGCGAACGTGTAGCTCGAGGCGCCCATGGCGGCCACGAAGATGTGCGCGCGGCGTCCGGTGGTCAGCGGTAACGTCGGGCCCGCGAAGTCGACGAACAGCTTCTCGCCGGCGCGATGGATCTGCCGCATCGAACGCTTCAGGCGTTTGGTGAACGTCTTGTAGTGCTCGCAGAACTGCGTGTAGCGATAGGTCTGCCGGTCCGCAAACTCGGCCTGATACTCCTCCCAGAGCAACGTGAGCGTCACGCCCTTGCGGCGCAGCTCCTGATGGATGCGCCCGTAGTCCGGCTGGGCGTAGGCTGCTGGCCCCGTGGGCTTGCCGAGCAGCCGGCGCTCGAGCTCGCCTTCATCCATGGCGCAGGCACTCGCCCAATCCAGCCCAGCGGCGCCCGCCAGTCCGACGTACTTCGTGACCACGCCCTTGGAAATGCCCAGCGACGCGGCGATCCGATCATGCGAGAAGCCGCCGTCGAATTTAAGTCGTAAAACGTCCTTGATCATGCGCATGTTCATCCGGTGCGCGGGCATGCTGTCTCCGGCCAAAGCCGGCGAGCATAGCCCGCGTGGTTGATGTCATGCGCAACGCCAATCCTGCCTTCCGGTCCGCTCGGTCACGTTCCCGAAATGACCGGTCACGTTGCCGAAATCGCCGGTCACGATCCCGAAACGCCCGGTCACGTTCGTCCGAAATACGCACTTGAGCGCTTCGATGTCATCCGGGTACGCGTTCGCCGTCGTCATGCCGGCAGTCTACGCGCCGACCA
Source organism: Burkholderia sp. 10_S31 (assembly GCF_056930375.1). Classification (NCBI taxonomy): domain Bacteria; kingdom Pseudomonadati; phylum Pseudomonadota; class Betaproteobacteria; order Burkholderiales; family Burkholderiaceae; genus Burkholderia; species Burkholderia sp. 10_S31. The sequence continues at coordinate 426,564 of NZ_JBXOWK010000001.1, read as the reverse complement.
GCAGGTTTACAACGCCGAGCTTGGCGCCGCCGTGCGCACCGACTGACGCCAGTCGATGCCTTCCAGCAGCATGGACAACTGCGCCTGGCTCAGGCAGACGACACCTCCATCCGCCTTTGGCCAGATGAAGCGACCACGTTCGAGCCGTTTCATCAGCAAACACATGTGCGCTCGTCAATGAGATCGTGCAAGCGAGTTTCGTGCGTCGACATGCGGCCGTTGAGCTCCCCCGAAACTTCCATTTCCTAGCAGCTTCGCGTAGTCGTTGCCATGCTCGGACAGAACCTTGTCACGGAAGACCTCCAGACGAGCGTAGGCATCGGCGAGCCTGTGCCTGCGACGCGTCAAACAGCTCGAGGCCACTGGTTTGATTTCTGGGTACAGCGCCCATGTAAATATCACGAAGCTGACCAGTACACGCTATTTCAAGGCAGACAAGCGTAGCGGTCGGGTCGCCGCGCCTCAACATGGCACGAAAAGAGGGATTTGTGACTGATGGTGAAAGCTGAATCTATATAGGATTCTCGGAAATATGGAATGGGTGGCAAATCCGCAGCTCACCGGTACTCGCCAACACTTCGATTACCGCCAGCGATAGCCGCTCTGCGGCAACACCGGCAACGATCGAGCTTTGTGATTTCCGACGTTCGTTATCAGCGCGTTTGATCCCGACAACACAGAAGAGGAACGGTAATGCCCAAGCATCTTCCCTTGATAGCCGCCTTGTCGATGACCACGCTCATGGGCGCCATACACGCGATCGCGGCCCCCGTTGGGGTGATCAAGAACATCGTGCTGGTACATGGCGCCTTTGTGGATGGGTCCGGTTGGAAGCCGGTCGCGGATATCCTCCGCAAGGACGGTTATATGGTCAGCATCGTGCAACCGCCTGAAACATCCCTCGCGGACGACGTCGCCGCAACCAACCGAATTCTGGACCAGCAAGATGGCCCGGCCGTGCTGGTTGGTCATAGCTACGGTGGTGCGATCATCACCGAAGCCGGCAATCATCCGCGCGTGGAGCGTCTCGTCTATGTTGCCGCGCTGCAACCGGACACTGGAGAAAGCGCTGGGCAGTTACTCGCTAGCAAGCCCGCCGCCTCAAACGACATTGCGCCGACAAAGGACGGATTCTTGTTCCTTCCTCCTGCCAAGTTCCATGACGCCTTCGCGGCCGATCTACCGCGGGCTGAAACCGAGATTATGGCAGTCTCACAGGTGCTGCCTTCGGTGAAGGCCATTTCTGCAACCATCAAATCTCCGGCATGGAAGAACAAGCCGAGCTTCGCCATTGTCGCAACCGAGGACCGCGCGATCAATCCCGATCTGGAGCGATCGATGTACAACCGCTCGCACTCCACCACAACCGAGATCAATGCCAGTCACGCTGTCTACATCTCGCAACCGCGCGCGGTGGCGAAGGTGATTGAAGAGGCTACAAAGTCCCAATAAGCGAGTGATAGTCGCGGTTGCCCATGATCAGGTTAGCGCATTAGCCATCCTGGATCAGGACAAACCGCTCTTCGCTCCCGGCTCACAATATTTTCTTAGCTATCCAAATTCATATCACCTCTCTGAAGCATCTCCTATGAGCTCGATCACGACTAAAGACGGTACGCAAATCTATTACAAGGACTGGGGCGAAGGCCTCCCAGTGGTTTTTTCTCACGGATGGCCACTCAACTCCGATGCCTGGGATGCGCAGATGCTGTTTCTACTGCAGCATGGCTATCGGGTCATTGCACATGATCGTCGCGGTCACGGTCGCTCGGGGCAGCCGTCGACAGGCAACGACATGGATACGTATGCCGACGATCTCGCTGCACTGCTCGATACCCTTGATCTTCACGACGCCACACTGGTCGGTCACTCCACCGGCGGAGGTGAGGTTGCGCACTACATTGGCCGCCACGGTACAAAGCGAGTCGCAAAGGCGGTGCTAATCGGCGCAGTGCCCCCGCTCATGCTGAAAACTGCCGTGAACCCGGGTGGCCAACCGCTCGAAGCGTTCGACAGTATCCGTCAGCACGTCTCCGAAAATCGCTCACAGTTCTATCAAGATCTGGCGATACCGTTCTTCGGCTTCAATCGGCCAGACGCGAAATTCTCCCAAGGCACGATCGACGCGTTCTGGGCGCAAGGCATGACAGGCAGTGTCTACGCTCAGTATTTGTGCATCCGTGAGTTCTCCGAGGTCGATTACACGGACGACCTGAAGAAGATCGACGTCCCAACGCTGATCTTGCACGGCGACGACGATCAGATCGTGCCAATCGACGACTCCGGTCGCTTGTCCGCGAAGATCGTTGGAAATGCAACGCTGAAAGTCTACCCGGGCGCCTCGCATGGAATGTGCGTCGTTAACGCAGACCAGGTCAACGCGGACCTGCTCACGTTCCTTCGTTCGTAATTCCACAATCGCCTGACGGGGTCTTCACGTCGGCTATCAACCGGCATGAAGGCCCCGTCGCAATATGCCGAAGCGGGCTTACTCAATGACGCTCGCCAATGATCGCTCGCTCTCGTACACATCCTTGTCGACTCGGGCATCGCGCCGGAGCGCCTGTGGCGGCTTGCCATACACACGCATGAAAGCACGCCGCATCCGTTCGGCCTTCCCAAAGCCAGTCTGTCTTGCGATCAGCTCGATTGAATGACGCCCGTCACGCACGAGCAGCCTGGCTGCCTCAATACGCATCTTTTCGATCGCTTTTGCTGGGGATATGCCCGTTTCTGATCTAAACACCCGTGCGAACTGGCGTGGACTCAGATGCGCCGCACGCGCAAGTTCTTCAACCGACAGATTTTTATGAAGATTTGATTGCGCGTAGGCAATCGCGCATTGAATCCGGTCGGTCTTCGGGCCGAGGTCGAGGAGAACGGACGCTTGCGGCTGACCACCGGACCGCCGATATGGCAGATTGAGATTCTTCGCGACGGCTTTCGCGATATTGAAACCAAGGTCCTTCTCGACCATTGCGAGAGACTGGTCGATACTTGCGGTCATACCGGCCGAGGTCCATATGGGACCATCGGCAATGAAAAGTCGCTCCTCGTCAAGTCTGACATTGGGGAAACGGCGTCGGAAATCGGCGGCGAAGGACCAATGAGTCGTGACTCGAACATCGTCCAGGATGCCGGCTTCAGCTAATGAGAACACCCCTCGGCAAGTTGTGCCGATGCGTCGCGCACTACCGGCTACCCTGCGCAGATACGCCCGGAACGCGGCACTGGACGGCATGCCTCCGGTGCCGCAAATGATCAGCGTGTCGAACGACGCGTCGTCGAACTGTTCCGTCTCGACGATAGCCCCCATCGAGCTCCGTATTGGACCACCAGCTTCGGAAATCAGATGAATGTCGTAGAACCTCTCACCAAGCTCAATGTTCGTGATGTCGAAGACCGACATCGTGCAGAGGCTCATGACGCCAAAACCCGGGAATAGAACGAGGCCGATACGCAGCATGTTGTGTCGATGTCGCCATAGGTGAATCACATCGTGCGTCGGCAAACGAGTCGCATTTCGTAGAGATGGACTCCTATCAAAATACCCACGTCGTTGGAGGTTTGGGGCGTGTGTTTGACCGATTCACCGTTTCGACTTTATCACGCGCCGATTTCTGTTCAAAGCGTCTCCACGATACCATTCCATTTGTTTCGTTTACCAAAATAAACACGCCTGCGTTCGTTTGATTGACCGGAAAAGGTGGAGTTTTGACATGTCACGCAACAGCATTTCCGATACGCTTTCCCCGGGAGTTCAACGTGTCCGGCCAACGACCCGCTCACGATGAAGGAAATGGAAATGTACGAGACGTCCATATCGTCAGCTCGCAAGTGGATCGAACTGATCAACGAACCGTCCCTGGAAACGTTTGCGGCCGCGTTCACGGAAGATGCGACGCTCGAAGCAACTGTTCTCGACGCGCCAGTGGTGGGTGCCGCCAAAATCAGACGCTTTTTCGATGCGACGCGAAATATGTATGAATCGCTTATCTTTGTCCACGAAGCGAGCACTGACTCGCATACCTATATCGCGTGGGAAGGCGTCTTCGCCGGCAACGCTGTCGCCGGTGTCACCGTCCTGTGTCGAAATGCGAGCGGTGTCATAAGCAACATCTGGCTTCATCATCGTCCGTTGGGGCAAGTACTTGCCTTTTCAACCGAACTCGCCGCCGTCCGATCCGGCCCCTTGAGCATCGGCTGAGCATCGCCGCGTCACATGCCCAAGAATGATTCGATTATTTCTCCCATGAAATAGAACGTTATCTGGCGACCTGTTTATTGCCACGCTGGCCGCAAGTATCGTTGCCGCACTGCCTCAGACTGATCCAGTCGATACGGGCGGATGTATCGATTTCTCATCGGGTCGTGGCGGACTCGTCGACATCAACATTGAGGAAAATCTATGAAGACGACCGGAAATACCATTCTTATCACCGGCGGCGGTTCCGGCATCGGTCGCGGACTCGCCGAAGCATTTCATCGACTCGGCAATCAGGTCATCATTGCTGGGCGACGTCGCGCAAATCTGGACGAAACGATCGCAGCCAACCCCGGAATGCGCGCGATCGAACTCGACATCGCCGATCCGCGAAGCATCGCGTCGGCTGCGGAAGCACTTCTCGCCAATTGGCCGTCGCTCAACGTACTCGTCAACAATGCGGGCGTGATGCACATCGACGATCTCGGCCATCCTGTCGATGATGCGATGCTGGTATCGACGCTGACCACCAATCTCATGGGCCCGATCCGCATGACAGGCTCGCTCGTCGAGCACCTCAAACAGCAGCGCGACGCAACGATCATCAATGTATCGTCAGTGCTCGGATTCGTGCCGATGGCGATTGCCGGCGTCTACTCGTCGACCAAAGCCGCGATCCATTCGTACACTCAATCTCTGCGCTACAAGCTGAAAGACACATCGGTGCGGGTGGTCGAAATCGCGCCGCCTTGGGTTCAAACCGATTTGCTGGACAGCAAAAACGAACCGCGGGCAATGCCGCTCGCGTCGTTCATCGAGCAAACAATGCACGAACTCGACACGGATGCGAACGAGGCACTCGTCGAGATCGCTCGTCCGATGCGCAACCATGCCGGACCAAACGAAGCGGCATTCGTTACGCAGTTCAACGACATGTTTTCCTGAGCCGGATGCTCTCTTCTCAAACCGAACAATATGCATGGGATAGCGCGGTTTTGCTGCGTTCGCTGTCCGCTTCACACTTTACGCAGGTGATGTCATGACTGTTTTTGAAGTATCCACCCCCGCCCCGATCCGCGTTGGTATCGTTGGTGTAGGAAACTGGGCCCAACATGGCCATGTGCGCGTGTTGAGCCTCCTGCCACAATACGAACTCACTGCCGTATACAGTCAACGAGGCGATGCCGCGCGGTCCTTGGCCGAACGTTACGGCTTCAAATATGTCACCGACTCGCTGACCGATCTGGTCGAGCATCCAGAAGTCGACCTGGTCATCATTCTGACGACCGCGCCGCAGCATGAACAGGGCGTGCGTGCGGCCATCGCAGCGCGCAAGAATGTTTACTGCGAATGGCCGCTCACACCCAATATCGACACATCGCGCGAACTGATCGAACTCGCCAATAGCGCGGGCGTACGTCACATCGTCGGCCTGCAGCGCCGCCTCGCGCCCCATAATCGTTACCTCCGGGATTTAATCACCGAGGGCTACGTCGGCGGGCTCCGTTCGGTCCGCATTCACGTGAGCATGAACTACTTCCAGGCCGTGCGCTCAAGCGCACTGCGCTGGACTATTCCGCCGGAAAACTTCTCGAGCGTCATTGCCATCTACGCTGGGCACTTCCTCGACATGCTCTTCGAGGCGACCGGTTGGCCCCTCAGCGTCGCGGCACTCAGTGTCAACCAGTTCGAGCTGGTGACGATCGAGCAGACGGGCGAAGTGCTGCCAACATCGACACCCGACCAGCTCGTGCTGGCTGGGCGGTTACATGACGGCGCCGTTGTCTCCGTACACATCGAAGGTGGCAAACGCAATGGCTCGGGCGTTCAGATCGACATTACGGGTACCGAGGGCGATCTGCGTATCACCAACCGTTCGGCATTCGGCGACGTCGGTGACGATTACGTGATCGAAGGCGCGCACGGCAACAATATTCCGCTTTCACGATTGCCTGTGCCTGACTCGTATGATCGGCTCCCCTCGTCCGATTTACCGTCGGCTGTGCTCGAACTCGCACAGTTGTACGCCGCCTATGCGAATGATCTGCACACGGGTAGCCATACCGCCCCGACCTTTGAAGACGCGGTCCGCGTGCATCAGCTGATCAATGCTGCAACCGAGTCGTCGGATACCGGAAGGCACGTCGAACTCGCTTAACGGTGCCGTGACGTCCAATGCGGTGGTTCGGTGGCATTTGCCACGTTGCTCAATCTTTCGAGGTAGGTATGTCCCGCGTAGTCAGCTTTTCCCGCTTTGGCGGCCCCGAAGTTCTCGAAATTCACGATGTCCAGGTCGCGGCACCCGCAGCCGACGAGGTTCGCATCGAAGTCAAAGCAATCGGCCTCAACCGGGCTGAAGTGATGTGGCGCCAGGGCGTCTACGTCGAGGCCGCGACACTACCTGCGCGACTGGGATACGAAATTGCAGGCGTGGTGGACTTGGTCGGCGCAAACGTCACGCATGTGGCGCCGGGCGACGTTGTCAGCACGGTACCTTCATTTTCGATGAATGATTACGGGATGTACGGCGAAGTCGTCCTTGCGCCTGCGCATGCGGTCGTCAGGCATACAGCGCCGATTTCCTTCGAAGATGCGGTGGCAATCTGGAACGTGTTCATCACACCCTATGCAGCGTTCACCGAAAACAACCGCCTGTCCGCCGGACAGACCGTCCTGATTCCAGCAGCGTCCAGCGGTGTCGGGATCGGGGCAATTCAGGTTGCGAATGCGCTCGGCGCCATTCCGATTGCGCTCACTCGCACTCGCGAAAAACGCGACGCGTTGCTGGAAGTGGGCGCGGCGCACGTGATCGTGACGAGTGAGCAAAACCTGGTTGGGGAGGTCGCTCGCCTTACTGGCGGAAACGGTGCCGATCTGGTATTCGATCCGATAGGTGGCCCCGCCTTTGCAAAGCTGGTCGACGCAACCGTACCCGGCGGAACGATACTGGTGTACGGCGCGCTCAGTGAAGACGTTACTCCGCTTCCCATGCTGGCGGTGCTTGCCAAGCGCATCACGATCCACGGCTACAACCTTTTCGACACGACCACCACGCCTGCGCGACAAGCGGATGCCGTCGCGTTTATCGTCGATGGCCTTGCATCCGGCAAGCTAAAGACAGTCATCTCGCAACGTTTCGCATTCGAAGAGATCGCCGAAGCCCATCGAACACTCGAGCGAAATCAGCATTTCGGCCGCTTGGTCGTTACAGTCTGACCACCGCTCCCGATGTTTGTTCACGCGCGCTACCGATCGCTCCGGTAAGCAATTCGCCATCCACGCATCGATGGTACGGCGCCGGATTCCCGTTCATAGGCACTGCCCACGCAGCAAGGCCATCTAACCCCGAAAGCAGGCCGGCTGTCGCGGCGTGCCGATCAGTGTCTGCACCGTACAGGTCACTTTTCCAGCACCTCCCTAAGTGCGGCCTCGCGCGTGCTGAACGTTACGATCACAAACAGGCTGAGCAACGCGAGAGCACCACCGAAGCGCATCGTCGAAGCAATGCCGAGATGGTCCACCACGGCACCGCCCCCGAGCGAGCCGAGGGCGATCGCTATCTGCACGGTGCTGACAAACATCGACGAACCTGCCTCAGGGCGATGGGGCGACGTCAGTTGCATCCATACGCTCAGGCAGAGCGGGATCGCGCCGTACACGATGCCCCAGACCATGACCGTCGCGATCACGCCGACATGCGACGCCTGCAACACAGGCAGCGCAAAGAGCGCAACCATGACGAGTGTGGCCAGGACGAGTAGGGACAGCTTCAGATGACGCGTGACAAATGCCGAGGCCGCAAAATTCGAGACAAAACCGACGATTCCGAAACCAAGCAGCACCGCGGTAATCCAGTGCCCGCCGAGCGCCGCGTTACGCTCGAGAAATGGCGCGATATACGTGTATGCCGCGAAGTGTGCACCGAACAGCAACCCGACCATCATTAGGCTGCGTCGGACATTGGAACGAGACAGCATGGCACCGAAATCGCTGGCCCTCATTGCGGCCTTCGGCGGAATCGACGGCAACAGTACGATCTGCGCCGCCAACGCCAGCGCCGCGAGAATCGCGGTCGCAAAAAACGACATGCGCCACGACGTCAGGTCGGCAATCAAGGTGCCGAGGGGAACGCCAACCACAGTGGCCAGCGTGATGCCCATGAAAATCGTCGCGCTCGCACGGGCAGCCTGATCCTCGCGAACCAATTGCCCCGACGCACCCAGCGCCACGGTCCAAAAACCGCCGAGACTGGCTCCGAGCAATGCGCGCCCGATCAGCATCACCGCGAAACTTGGTGCGATTGCCGAAATCAGGTTTGAGGCCAGCAGAAGGACAGCCAGCATCAACAGAATCAGCCTACGGTTGATTCGACCGGCGGCGAGCAGCAGAGCGGGCGCGGATATCGCGGCGATGATTCCAGGTGTTGTTGTCATAAGGCCCGCCGTGCCGGACGTGACGCCAAGTTCTCGGGCGATTTGCGGCAGCACGCCCACGGGCATGTATTCGGTCGCAACAAAGGCGAACGCACCCACCGCGACAGACAAAACGGCCGGCCACGATTGCCGGCTCGCCGCCGGCTTGGTAGGGATGTCAGTCACGCTATCGCCCACGAGGGGCGGTCTTACGGATGAACTGGCAAATTGATTGGCATCCAAGGATGTTCTCCGACTCAGGTAAATGGGAATGTGGACGGCACTGCACGTGACGTGAGTTGGCCGCCGATCAAAACTGCTGCCTGAAGCAGAGAGTAGGAGGATCGGTGGGGAATGTGCGTCCCCTTAAAGATGACGAGCGATCACGATGTCGTTGTACGCAGCGTTCAATAACCACAAAAAACCGCCGCGACTCGATGTATCATCAAGTCGCACCCTCGGCCGGTGCGACTCGGCAAATCCAATTCGAACAGGCGTCCCATGGACAAGTTTCAGGCGATGCAGGCCTTTGTGCGCGTGGTGGAAACAGGAACGTTTACAAGGGCCTCGGAAACCCTGGACATTCCCAAGCCAACTGTCACACGCCTGATCCAAACGCTCGAAGCGCAACTGGATACCAAGCTGCTCAACCGCACCACGCGCAAGGTCAGCCCGACCGCCGACGGCACCGCATACTACGAACGCGCTGTGCGGTTGCTCAACGAGCTTCAAGAACTCGAAGGTGTCATGTCGCGGGCGAAGAGTAATCCTCGCGGGAGGCTGCGTGTGGATTTCCCGGTGCCGATCGGCCTCGGCCTCATCATTCCCGCACTGCCGGAGTTTGTCGCACGCTATCCCGATATACAGCTGGATTTCGGTGTAAGCGACCGCCCGATTGACCTGGTAGCCGACAATATCGACTGTGTTGTCCGCACCGGGAAGGTCACAGACCAGTCTTTGGTCGCGAGACGGCTCGGCGAAGTCCGTCAAGTGCTTTGCGCCACCCCGGATTACTGGAAGAGACACGGCCGCCCCAAGCATCCGTCCGAACTGGAACACGGACACGACGTGATCCAGATGGTCGCCGCGCGAACCGGGCGTGCCTTCCCTATCGTCGTCAGCAGGAATGGCGAAAAAGTCGAGGTAACGCCCGGTCGCACGCTGACCGCGAACGATTCGACTGCATGCTTCGCCATGGGCCTGGCGGGTCTGGGAATCGTGCATGCACTGACGTTCTTAAGTCATATGCACTTCGATAACGGTACGCTCGAGCCAGCCTTCGCCGATTGGTGGGCCGAGCCGATTCCTGTCTATGTCGTCTATCCACCGAACCGTCATCTGAGCGCAAAGGTCCGGGTATTTGTCGACTGGCTGGTCACGCTGTTTTCTACCAGCGACACAGCGAGCAAACCCGTACTGCGGAAGTAAGCGGCCGATGAGATTGTTCCATACATGAAATAAAGCTGGACCAAAAGCGATATTTATTGTCGAAGACCGATCATCTAATCTCCGTTCATCTGCTCATCCGAGCAGTCGTCACATGCGGAAACGCAGCGCCGTAAGCGCCCCGCCTTGCCATATGCGGTGAGCTCACCGGCGCATCACTCACGGAACAGGTGGTCGTCATGTCTGAACTCTTCAAGCCCGTCAAGCTGGGCCCCTATCAATTGCAACACCGCGTCGCCATGGCGCCGCTGACTCGGATGCGCTCCGAAGAAGGCGATGTACCCAACGAGTTAATGCGCGAATACTATTCACAGCGCACCTCGGCGGGCGGCTTTATCGTGTCGGAGGCGACCGTGGTCTCGCCAAACGGCAACGGCTATCTGGGAGCGCCAGGGATTTATTCCGATGCCCAGGTTCCGGGCTGGAAAAGGATCACCGACGCGATTCACGAAAAGGGCGGCCGCATTTTCCTTCAGTTGTTCCACGCCGGGCGCCAGTCACACCGGGATATGCAGCCGAACCGGGCGCTGCCTGTCGGCCCTTCAGAGGTTGAGTCGGAAGGCGTTGCCTACACCGCCAATGGATGGGTGCCGAGCACCCCTAACCGTGCGTTGACTGTGGCCGAAATCAGGACGCTGGTTGAAGATTTTCGCTCTGCGGCAGAACGCGGTCTCGAGGCTGGCTTTGACGGTGTGGAAATCCACGGCGCCAACGGCTACATCATCGACCAATTCCTGCACGACGGTAGCAACCGACGCCAAGACGCCTACGGTGGATCGATCGCAAATCGAGCCCGCTTTCTTCTCGAGATCGTTAAAGCAGCGATTTCCGTATGGGGCAGCGATCGTGTGGGCGTGCGCCTTGGCCCCAGCGGTTCGTTTGGTGATATGTCGGATAGCGACCCGGTGGCGCTCTTCACGCACGTCGTGAAGGAACTCGATCGACTGGATCTGGCCTATCTCCATCTGATCGAGCCGCGGATAGCCGGCAATTCTGCCGATGAAAGTCGGGATCAAAACCCGATCGCTGCACGGCTATTCCGTCAGTCGTATCGCGGCGTGATCGTCGCCGCGGGTGGATTCGATGCGGATTCGGCAGACGCGATCATTGCCGAAGGTAGTGCCGATTTGGTGGCGTTCGGTCGTTACTTCATCTCGAATCCCGACCTGCCGGAGCGTTTCCGTCGCGGATTGCCGTTGAATGACTACGACCGCGATACGTTCTACGGCGGTACGGCTGTCGGCTATACAGACTACCCGTTCCATCAAACACCGATTGCGAGCCAAGAGCCGACAGTGGAGTCGGTCGCCTGAACCAAGGTATGAGTACGCGTCCCGACTGCGTCGTCTTCGTAGCGCGGGACGCCTCAACTTGCGAGGAAATCGAAGTGGCACTTGGCAACGTGAACGACATTGCGACCTTCGTCGCCGTGGTGAAAGCTGGAAGTTTCACCTCGGCGGCGCAACAACTTGGTCTTACGCGCTCCGCGGTGGGAAAAATCATCGCACGCCTCGAGTCGCACCTGCAGGTTCGCCTGCTTCATCGTACTCCGCGCAGCCTGGGGCTCACCGACGACGGTTCGGCCTTCTTTGCGCGGTGCACTCAGATCCTTGACGACCTCGAAGAGACCGAAACAGCCATGGCCGCGCGAAGCGCGACGCCAACCGGGGCACTCCGAATCAGCGTTCCCATTGCGCTTGGCCACCGGCAGGTGCTGCCGGTTATCGAATCCTTTCTGGCAAGCTGGGTTGCTGTCACTGCCGACGTCAGTTTTACGGACAGGTTCGTCGACTTGGTGGATGAGGGTTTCGATATTGCAATCAGGATCGGCGAACCCAAGCCGGACTCTCGCCTCATCGCACGCACGGTTGCAACCCAACGGCTGGCAGTCTGCGCCTCGCCGGGCTATCTGGAAAAGCGAGGCGTACCGGCCACCCCGTCCGATCTCGTCGATCACGAGTGCCTCCAGTTCGTGAGTGCGGGGCGTCCACAACCCTGGAGCTTCGCGGGCGTCGACCACCGCGTGATGGAGACACGCGGTCGATTGCGCATGGATAGCGCGGAGGCACTCGTGGCAGCGGCTGTCGACGGTGCAGGCATTGTGAACCTGCCCACCTACCTGCTGGCGTCAGACATCCGCGAAGGCCGGTTGCGGCCGATTCTCGCGAACTTCTCCGTCGAAGGAATGCCGATCCGTGCGATCTATCCAACGCGGCGGCATTTGACACCGAAGGTTCGCCTCTTTATCGATCGGCTTGTCGAGACATGGCAACCACTGCCGCCGTGGGACCGCGAAATCGCGTAAAACGACGCAGGCAATCACATACGTCCTTCAGCCGTTTTGCAATGTCGCAAAAGGAGGGATTTGTGGCATTCGACGATTTTGCCATCCGGTTAGATTAACGGTTGTCGGCAATGCGATATCCGCAACGAGTTTGCACACCGCGTCACGGTCCGCTTCGAGTGATACGCTGCCAGGCAACCGCAGGATATCGCGCGTGATATCACAACCGTCGCCGCTGCAAATCGCCGTATTGCCAAGTAAAACCGGCTATTCATCGAAAGGAGCACGCTATGAACGACCTGCTTGAACTTGCCGTTATCGCACACGGCGGTCTCGAACGCTGGAACGAGTTCACGGAGCTGCAAGCGCCGGTGTCGATTGATGGTGCCATCTGGCATCTCAAGCAGCAACCGGGCCTTCTGAGTGACAAGGTGTTCTCGATCAAGACGCACGCAGAGCAACTCACCATTACACCGTTTAGCGCGCCTGACCGAAAGAGTGTCTTTCGTCCCGGCAAGCTGACGCTGGAGACACTCAATGGTGATGTCGTTGAAACACGCGATCATCCGGAGGCCGCCTATTCAGGCCAGACCATCGAAACACCGTGGGACAAATTCCACGTCGCGTATTTCGCCAGCGAGGCGCTGTGGACCTATCTGACTTCGCCATTTCTGTATACCTATCCAGGCTTCGAAACGGAAGAAATCGAACCGTGGTTCGAGAACGGCGAGAAGTGGCGCCGCTTGAAGGTTACCTTCCCCGACTATATTGCTAGCCACACCAAGACACAGATCACGCATTTCGGCCCCGACGGTTTGATGCGACGTCACGACTACACAGTCGATATTCTCGGCGGTGCAAGCGGCGCGAACTACACGACCAACTATCGAGACTTTCAAGGTATCAAGATGCCGACAACGCGACGGATCTATGCCTACGACGCGCAATTGCAGAAGATACCGGAACCTCTGCTTGTGTCGCTGGATTTCGGTGAACTGAAGTTCAATTGACACTGCCCCCCCCGAAATTCCGACCAGGAAAGTTTGCCATATGGAGGAACGCAGTTCATGGAACCAGATCCTGATGTCGCTCGCCATTGCTTCGGGGCAGTCCCCGGCAACGCTCAGGATGTCCCCGCCGGCGCCCGTACGTCCCGACCCACGTTCAGCTCGAGACTTGCCGGAGCGGACAAACTGGGTTCCCAACCGAACGTCGATAAAAGCTATCGAACCGCATGGCAAAAATTCGCTGCTGGTGTCGTGGTGTGATCCGACAAGCTGTCACTATATCGACCAAGTCTGGGTCAACGTGACTGCTCGCAAGAATGGGTGTTGTGCGCTGACGGGCTTGCCCATCCAGTGTGGGGACTTGATCTACAAACCGCAGTGTCGCGGCTCGCGAGCGCCTGCCAATCGGCATGAAATGATCCTGCTCTCGGCGCTGTCGGCTCGCTCGCATGAAATCGGGTTATTGGATAACGGGCACGCATTTTGTCATCCCTAGATAAATTCGCACTACTTAGTTAGCTCGTTGAGCGAACTTCGTTGGAACGGACAGATCGTTCAGTGGAACGACTTTCTCCCGCCCCAGGTCGACCGCATCCAGATTCTGTTTGCACAATGTCGACCGGGATGAAGCGAAGCACGTCACGTGCGGAATAGAACGCTCGCTGAGCGATGAAATGGAATGGGCGGGCGTACATGGCGTTGCAAGAGGGCACTCGACTAGATTATTTCTCCGCAGAAACAATACATTACATGAATAGATATTTATTCCAAATTTTCGCTCTCGTATCTTCACCTCCATGACGCGGTTCCCTTAGACGAGGTGCTCAAATGACAAACTCTCCCGCCGGCCGTGTATCGCTCACCCCGCTTTACTGGATGGGGCTCGGCGCATTCGCCATCGGCACGGAAGGCTTCATGATCGCAGGGATCTTGCCTGCCGTGGCGAAGGATCTATCCGTTTCCACCGCCACCGCGGGGCAGTTGGTGACGATCTTCGCGTTGGCCTACGCCATCTGCTCGCCGTTTATTACTGCACTAACCAGTCATCACAATCGTCGCAAGATTCTACTCGTGTCCATAAGCGCGTTTGCGCTCAGCAATGTAATTGCTGCACTTTCGCACAGCTACTGGGACCTGGTCGCCGCCCGCATCATGCTTGCGCTGACTGCGGGCGTGTACATGCCTGCTGCTATCGCTCTCGCCAGCGCATTGGTCGAACCAGCACGTCGCGGCCACGCGCTGGCGATTGTTAGCGCGGGGACGACGGTCGCAATTGCTCTTGGTGTACCGTTAGGCACGCTCATGGGCAACGCGTGTGGCTGGCATGCGACGTTCGCGTCCGTGGCGGCGCTCGCCGCGCTCGCGACCGTCGGACTGACTGTCGGCCTCAAGACGCACAACGATACGGCTGCTCAAGTCGCGGGCCTCAGGGAACGCTTCAACATCATTCGACGCCCGGCCGTCCTGAAAGCATTGTCAATGACAACACTCTGGTCGTCCGGTACCTATGCCGTCTATACGTATCTGGCATCTTTGCTATCGTCCATCACGACGCTGCAAGCCACTCACTTTGGTATTGCCTTCTTTCTATGGGGGGCCGCAGCAGCGGTGGGGGTATTCGCAGGGGGTATCGGCACAGACCGGCTCGGTGCAAGGAGGATCATCGCTATCGGCCTTCCGGCACTTTCCGTTGCTCTGATCTCGCTGTCGCTACTGGGCCACTTCGTGTCCCCCAACGCCGCGTTGATTCCGATGCTCATTATCGTCGTCGTATGGGGTATTGCCGCATGGGCAGTTCACCCGGCACAGCAGGCCCGTCTGATTCAGGTCGCAGGCAGTCAAGCGGCCCCAGTAGCGCTGTCGCTCAACGCGTCGTTTCTCTATATGGGCTTTGCCCTTGGTGCATCGATCGGGGCGTACACGCTAAGCCATGGCGGAGTCGAACACCTCGGCTGGGTTGGCGCGATGTGCGAGATCGCGGCCCTTGTGCTGTTGGTGAGCAGCAAAGTCGAAACGAGGCCGGCTAGCACTGTCGCGCGAAACGATTCAGTGCTGGAAACCCAAAGAGTCAACAACTGACCGCTTTTGTCTTTCAAAGCTACGATCTCCCCGTCGTCAAGTATGCAACGCCCTTGTCTGATCTTGATTACTTCATCTTTACCTGGAAGACCATCATGCCCATCGATAACCTCTTCACCCCCTTGTCTCTCGGCGCACTGTCATTGCCGAATCGAATCGTGATGCCACCGTTGACTCGAATGCGGGCTGCCACAGGCGGCGTGCCAACTTTTCTCAGTGTAACTTACTATTCGCAACGAGCTACTGCCGGCTTGATCATTACGGAGGCGACCGCCATTACGCCGCAAGCGCACGGATACCCGAACATGCCAGGCATTTACAGTCGTGCGCAGATCGTCGGCTGGAGCGAGGTGACTAAAGCAGTTCACGAACAGGGTGGGCTTGTTGCGATGCAAATCGTCCATAGTGGACGCGCATCCCACTCTTCATACAACGCTGATGGATCATTACCCGTCGGGCCATCCGCGATCGCGCCGGCGACAGGGCAGGCGTTTACACCTGCATTCTCGCTGGTTGATTTCGAAACGCCCCGAGCACTCGATACCGAAGAAGTGTCTGCTATCGTCGAGGACTTCCGCCACGCTGCGCTGAACGCCCTTGAAGCCGGATTCGACGCCGTCGAACTCCATGCTGCCAATGGCTATCTGCTTGATGAATTCTTGCAGGACGGTAGCAATCGCCGCACAGATCGTTATGGTGGCTCGATCGCCGCGCGTTCGCGATTCCTGCTTGAGACTGTAGCCGCAGTATCGCAGGCGATCGGCTCGAACCGGGTCGGTGTACGCCTATCCCCGCACGGCAACTTCAACGACATGTACGACAGCGACCCGCAAGCGCTTTTCGGTCATGTAATCAGTGAACTCAATGGCTTCGGGCTCGCGTACCTGCATTTGATCGAGCCGCGTTCGTCATCGATCGGTGTCGGCGAGGATTTGAGTGTGGATAGCGCGAACAATGCCGCTCTGTTCAGGCGGTCGTTCAAGGGGCGGGTGATTTCGGCTGGAGGCTACGATGCCGAGAGCGGTAGTGCAGCAATTGCCGAAGGACTCGCGGATGCGATAGGCTTTGGCCGGATGTTCATTTCGAATCCCGACCTGGTCCAACGGCTGGAAATGCAAGCGCCTCTGAACAACTATGACCGCAGTACGTTTTACGGTGGAGCAGAACGGGGCTATACCGACTATCCGCGGATCGGGGCCTGTCAGTAATTAACGAGCAACTGTCTTACCAGTTACGCCGTGTGGATGGACTCATCCCACGGCTTTCCTGTTTTTGCGATGGCGTTGAGGATGGTCAGCAGCTTTCGCATGCAGGCAACTAGGACCACCTTGTTCGGCTTACCGGTCGCGACGAGCGGATGATAGAAGGTCCCGATCACTGGGTTGAAGCGGACGGCTGCTAGCGTCGCCATGTACAGCATGCGCCTGACGGCCGCACGTCCGCCGAAGATCGTTCGTTTGCCGCGAAACGCCTGAATCGCGGTTGAAGGGCGCTACCCCGATCAGTGCGCTGACCTCACGCCGCGTCAGCTTGCCGAGTTCGGGCACGTCGGCGATCAGTGTGGCGACAGTAGCAGGACCGACTCCACGGACACTGGACAGCAGGTCGACAAGACTGGCGTGATGCGCTTTGACGTGCTTCGCCAGGGCGGCTTCAACAGCTTTGAGTTGACCTCGAAGAACCCCAATGACGGCGGTCACACTTTCGCGTACGGCCTCGTGACTGATTCCAAGTCGTTGCCGCTCGGACGTTAATAATGTGACGAACTGGCGACGGCGGGCCACCAGAGCCTGAAGCTCCTGAGAGACGTCGATACAGCTCATCTCGGTCATCCTTGGCAATCGCGTCACGATGTTCGAGTCTCGGATACCGATCGACTGCCGCAGTAAGTTCAGCCTCCACGCGAATCAGCTAAAGCCCAATGCGTTCCGTAGCTGATGCAACGGAACGCCCCGCCGGTCGACCAAGTCGTTGCCCCTTTTTGTTAGAACGGTATGTTGCCGGGCCATTCGCTTCTCTACTTCCGTCAGTCGTTCGGAAAGTTCGGATCCTGTCGTTGGCGGCATGCGCCAGCTCTGGTCCAGATAGCACGCGTTCTCAGTTTCCTCTAGTGCAGATGCCGCGGGTTCAATGCGAGAAAAATCGAAACCACATCGGCATCGCGTCATGTTTGGGCGCGTCATCGTGATCGGCTTCTCGCACTGCGGACAGACATCAAGCATTCGAACAGCATGCACGGGACATGCCGTCATCCACGTAAAACGATGTGAGGCAAGCATGATGCCGCCGTCTAGAAGGCACAGCGGACAAATCCGCTCGCGCTCTCGAACAAGCAAATGCCTCGCCTCAATCACGTGACACCCCACCGCGTAGCTGAACGCGGTCCCACGTGCCCGCCCGCCAACTTCGACCGGACACATCGATCTCATTGTCGATTGACCGATCCGGCAAACACGGGACAATTCCGCAATCTCGGCGGAAACCAACGGACCGAAGGCAACGCAACCGGCGTCACGCAGCAACGCCCCAACGCTTCTCAGGCCGTTGGCATCCACCAAGCGCATGAGCACCGACGACAACGACTCGTCGGGATGGGGCTCGATGCGAAGCGCGAGCGGCGGCCGTAACATCGCATTCGCTGGCCTTGCGGAACACGGCACCCAACTTTGATTTTCCATATCGAACTCCAGATCGATTCAGTGCTCGTTTCTAGCGGTAGGTGCCTGTCTGCATGCTCAGCAGCGTCTGGGCCACCAGTTCCTCGCCGTCGGCAGTATCGAGATACGTGACCGGCTTCTTCCACCCGAGTGACGGAACCTCTTCGTGCAGCCACGTACACAACCACTTTCTCGCATCAAATCCCTCCGGCTCGCCTGACTCATTGACCATTTTCTGCACAAGATTCACGAGCCTGTTCCAAACCGCTTCAGGCACTTGCTCGACCATGCATTCGGATCGCCATGCGCCACAACGGCACGTTTTCATGATATTCACCTCACCCAGATTCGAAGTCCTACGCCGGAACCCGTGGCGATCCGATTCGAATCGGATCGCCGCGGTTCATTGAGAACACCGCGTCACACGGCCTGCACCACCGGACCGCCTATTGCGTCGACCAATGCGCGATGAAGGAACGCGAACGGCGGCTCCGGCAACTCCGTGAACAAACGCAAGGAGATGTGCTCAACGCTTCGGGCCGAGCTCAGGATCGAACCCGACCGAGGTCGGTATTGCCGTTCTGCGTTGACCAGTTCCGCGAATCCCCGAGGCCAGTCCAACATGATCCGTCCGACTTTCTGCATGCGTGGCGTCAGTTCGGAAATGGCCTTCGAGCGCAGCCCCTTATCTGTCGACCCACTCGTTGCACCACTGACGCGATATAGAAACGAAAGCACACGCAGCAACTCCCCAAGGTCAAGCGCGGCGAAATCGGGAGGGACGCCTGGCGGACAATCCCGCACATCATGCTCAAAGCTCATACGCCAGCGTCGATCGATGAGCCGAGTGATCATCAGGTCGTCCGGCTTCGCGGGTTGACACGCGGCCGCCCCGAGATCCGTCCCACACTGACAACGCGCCAGACCCGGTCGCATGGACGACACATCACGTCGACAGCCCGGACAGCGATCGAGGAGTTGGACGCCGTGGACAGCGCAGCACGTCGCGAATATGTAAGCATTCACGCCCAGCACATGTTGGTGCTCAGCGATACACACCGGGCATATGCGCTCGTTGGCGCCGACAAGGATTGCATCGGGTTCAACCCAGTGACCGTACAAGCTAATCTTCGCGTGCTTCACCCCGTTACAGTCCATCGCGCCTACGCTCAGCGGTGTCATCGCCCGGACCAGTTTCGGGGAAAGCCGGCAAACACGGGCAAGCGCATCGACCTCCGAGACGAAGCGCGGGCGCGCGGCCACCATGCCCGCGCGGCGAAGTACCATTCCTGGGCCACTCAGCCCGTTAACCTCCGCAACTCGATGTAGCAGCGACGAGAGTGCCTCTCCACGATGCGGCGCGACGCTGAGAAGAAGAGGCATCGTCATTGCACGTCTCCCGCAAACGGCTCACCCGGTTGGTCGAGCGGCACACCATTGAACTTCGCATCGAAGGGATTGCGCGACGGGGGCGCATCCTTCCAGATATGAACGCGGAACGCTGCGGCGAAATCATGTAGTGCGACCGCTTTCGCACCTCGTCGTTCGGCGATCTGGTAAGCGCCGTTCAACAGCTTGCACATGTAATCCACGAGGCCTGCACTCGCGAAGTACAGCTTCATCGCAATCCGTTTGTCAGCAATGTCCATCATCGGCAGGGGCATATCCTTGGCTAGCGCCTGCATCACGCCAATAAACGTCTGAGCGCCCTCCTGGGTGTTCACATCGAACCGACGGATCTCCGTCACGCGCGAGAAACGGCGTCTCAACTGTCCGTTGACCCGCAGCACACCCAGCAGCGATGGAAGCCCCGCGAGCACAACAGCGGCTGGGAGCCGGTCCAGCAGCACCTTCAACCAGTTTGCGACCTGTCTCAACGAACGACGATCGCCTTCGACAAAGTGCTGAAACTCGTCGAGCATGATGATCTCGACGCCACAACCGTGCACCAGCTTGACAATCTGCTCCGTCAGGCGCGCACTCGATTGACCGACTTGCGGAATCTCGCCCAAGGCAATCAGGATCGCCTCTGCAAGAGACCGAACGGTTGGCACTGCGGGCACGATGACGTAGAGCACGGGCACGTGCCGGCGGAGGACCTCCTCTCGCACCGGGAATTTGGCGCGATAGCACTCGAGCACCGTCGACTTTCCGGCGCCAGACTCTCCGATCGTGGCCAGACAACCGGCCTCGCCGGATTCCCGCAGCCACTGATGAACGTCCTCGATACTCTTGAGCGCAGCAACGAAATCGGGATGTTCGACGATGCTTTTACGGACATTGAATCGTTTCATGATGATCTCCTTACCGTTCGGTTCGCTTCATGACTGAAAATTCAGGAACACTATCGAATCTTACGACCATGGAATCCTCTTGATTGGACTGAGCGGAATTACCCATGGCGGTCCCGCCAGCGGCTCCGAACACAACTTCCTTGCTCGACTTCCCCTTGATCTGCGCAACCCATTTGCGCTTCTTGAGTTTCTGATCAAGCTCCGCCTTGGCAATGTCGTCCGCGAGACGAATACGTGCCTTACGCAGCGCGACAGAGTTGATATCGATGCGGCTGTCGCGCATGGCACCAGTGACTTCGTTGTGCATCCATCTGGTCAAGTCCTTCGTGTAATCCGGATCGGTACAATCAACGCGAAGGTATTCCTTCTGGCGTGGGTCATAGACGTAGACAAAGCCGGTCTGCTCATTGAAATACCGAACCCTGACTTTTTCATCGTCGGGGATGCTGTGACGGAGCAACTGCAGTGCACTGGAGTTGTATGAAAGGTGATCAAACGTCACGCCACTGTTTGTAATCGGGCGCATGATGGTGTCCGAAAACGCGATAGATAGCTGATCCGGATCGGCCGGCATATAGATGGGTGTCAGCCGTGCACTCTCCTGCCAGACCTGGGCTGGCGTCTTGCGCTTCAGGCCGCGATGTGGCGCGTGCTGGTAACACTCCACAATCCAGCGCACGACAAACACCGTCAGCTCCTCGAGAGAGACGCACGCAAGCTTCTCGGACGGGTAGTCTCCACGATCCTTGGTGTTCGATCGGGTCGTCCCGGGAATCAAGTGAAAGAGCTGTTCGGCGATCGTGCGCATGAACCGTTCGATGCGGCCTTTGAACCATGGCGCACGCCTCGGGCAGTACACGAGTGAAATCCCCAACTCGTCACAGCCTGCTCGCATGGCGGACCCGTGGAATTCCCACGCGTTGT
Organism: Burkholderia sp. 10_S31; assembly: GCF_056930375.1. Taxonomy (NCBI): domain Bacteria; kingdom Pseudomonadati; phylum Pseudomonadota; class Betaproteobacteria; order Burkholderiales; family Burkholderiaceae; genus Burkholderia; species Burkholderia sp. 10_S31. Next base: position 405,257 of record NZ_JBXOWK010000001.1, on the reverse strand, counting down.
CCCCGACGACCATCTCTGCCACACCTCGCGCCAGCCATTCAAGGTGCCCCAGACCCAATCGATTCAACAAATCGCGCTTGCTGAGCATGGCCATTCGCATTGCCCATCCGACTTCCTCCTGGCCAGGCGAGCGCGCCCCAATATGAAAGCCCATCACCATGCGGGTGTGCGCGTCAATGATGAGCGTCAGAACCGGACGGACAATGACCATACGGGTGCGCTCACAGACACACATCAAGTTCACCGGCGTGTGGTCAATCTCCCACCGTTCGTTGAGTCGCTTTGTTTTGAGCCGGCGAAACACCGGCCGATACCGCTTCAGTGCTTCGGTGCGGCCCTCCCGGGCCGCGGTTACGAGATAGCCATTCAGTTTCTCGACATGGCGATAAAGCGTCGCTCTACTAATCTTTCGTAACAGATTTTCCGGATCACGTTCGTTATAAGCGTCAATGGCCTCCTCTACGCGATCGTACAATCTCGCGACGTTGAGCTTCTGGTCATTCAGATAGTGCGTTTCGATGACATCCTCCACCAGCGCGAGCAGTGGTCCGTCGAGGACTTCACGTCGCCCCTTGTTCTCATGGCGCGGCACCACGTCCATGACATCACGTGAGTGCTGATAGCGCTTTCTCCAGCGACAGAAGGTTCGATAGTCCGGCGGCATCGATGCACCAACCTCACACGCGACCCGTTTGATGACTGTTTCGACCTCGCGAACGCGTGAGCACTTCGCCTCCTCAACGGCTCTCAGGTAGACGAGCCTCGCACGCATCACGACGAGATCCTTTTCTTCGAAGGTGGAGACATCACGCCGGGCAACAACGATCGGTGAGGCACCCGTTTCGCGTAGCGATTCGATACTGACGGACCATGTCCCGTTACCGTGTCGTGCCCAGATTTCCGTTTCATGCAGGCGTATTGGCGAGCCGTAGTCTGAGCTGAGCTCGATTCGACCATCGGGCAGCGCACTCTGGACACGCCAGACGTACTCGCCCTCACGGAACTCGACACCACGCTTAATTAAAAATTTCTGCATGGCGCACCTCCGAAGGAGCGACGTAAATGGCTGCGTCCGAGGTCAGCGGCACATCGAGATCGATGCCCGCGGCGCCATTGGCGATCCAGGTTAACGCGACGTCGCGCGTACGGGCTAGATGTACAAGGTTTCGGAAAGTTTTCGGATGCTTCTTTTCGACGAGCCGCTGTGCTTCTCGAATCCGTTCGGACAACATTCGCCCCCGCCACGGCCGCAAGAGCCGCAGAGTCTCGTGACGCGTGCCGCAGATGTAGGTGCGTTCGTCCCAAATGAAAAGAGCGTATCCGTGCTGCGCGAGGATAGCTCTCGCGCGCGCCATGCGGACCTGTACTGAAGGCTTCTGTAAATCCTTTGCAGGTTTGGCTTCGACGAAGACAACCGAACCGTCGCGGCGTACAACCTCGTAGTCGGGCGTGTACCGAAAAGTCTGGCCGGCCTCATGCAGATCAAATGTTCTATCTTGTGCGCTACGGAAGCGCAGCACCTCTGAGCTGAACTCGAGCAAGAGGGTCGTCGCCTCTTCAGCCAGGGAATACCAGGGCATCGAGCAAGCGTTTTTGACGGAGGGCGTGAAACCTCGAAAATTTCCGCCACTGCGAGTATCGTACGAAGGCATGGTGATGTCTCCTGCGCCTCTGAGGGCGCGTGGATGGAGGGGGCGCCGGCCCGTAGGGGCGAGCGCCGGCCGCGTGAATGTCACTTCCACGCAACGAGGAGACGAGTTGGGGCCTTGACGCGGATGAAGAGAGGGCTATACTGAAGCTGCGAATACCTCAGTAGTTGGTGCCCCGCTCAGCCGGGTCGAAGAAACCAATCCGTCCTAGATGGGTTGGTTTTTTCTTTTCTGTCGAATAGGCAGTAGTCCTAATCCAATAGGTTGATGGGGAAATGTATTTTTCGCGTGGTGCTACCGATCAATCCTCGCAACCAATTCGTCCAGCTGGGTGACTTCGTCACCGTCTAGACGTGTTGCTGCTCGCACCAAACGATTGATCACCCGCAACGTGTCTGAGTGCAGGTCGTCAGGCAGTCGCAATTTCTTTTGTGAATCCCGGGCCGCCTCGAGTAATGAAGCCACATCGGCTTCGCCCATGTCCAGTGCCGCGGCGATGGGCTCGATTTGCCCAAGCGACGGCGGCGGCTTCACTCCGCGCTCGAGCTTCCACACATACTGAATCGCGACCCCGAGTTGCTTGGCCAGATTCGTCTGACTCAGACCAGCTCGCTTCCTGTAATACACCAACGCATTTGAGAATGGCGTCATCGCTTCGCACCTCGATGTTTCCTACCTCCCAATCTATGCCGTGACCCAGCCGGCCGGCAAGGGGAATTTTCTTGTTCTCGTCGCCAGTAAGGACAGAAGAAGCCGTCTGCGAATTAAAAAATAGTGAGACATGTTATGGAGACGCAGAAAATTAGAAGAATATAATTTCCCTTTTTGTACAAGTAACGGCTCGGGCATTTCCCGAGTAGGGACAATTCATTCGTCAAACTTCTGGACGAAGTGCGTGAGGGAATCAGGAAAAATTAATCAATAGGTGTTCAAAACGCACACAAATTTTCGATGACGGACGGGCGATACCCGCCGTCCGATCTGCGACCGTTGTATGAGAGTTACACTTTTAGTGCAAGTCCGAATCGGATCGCAGACCGACATGGGCGCTCAAACTGGAACTCGCTGGCGGGTCGTTCCACGGGGGCCACTGAACACGGCATACGATCGCCACTCACAGCGGGGTGCCGTAAGCAATCGCGTCCAATGCGCTGTAGACATCTACAGGATCGTTGTTGCGGTTTTGCAGCCAAGTAACCGGACTTTCACCGTCGAAGCGGATCGCTGGCCTCCCGAGCCAGCGATCGGCTTTAGCCGCGCTACCGAATACTTCGCGAGCACAGGCACGCACTGACCACAGCGAATCACCGTCCGGTCGACCGATTGCCCGCAATTGACGGGTGACCTCACGATGCACGGCGCCTGCAATCATTGATCTGACTTGGCCGGATCCCACAACAGCGGCGCCAACTTTCCGGCGAGGACAGCCGGGGCAGAACAGATAACCCGTTCACTGTTGAACCCACCAGCATCCTTCGCGCTACTATCACGTCGTATATGTGTTGCATTGAGGTCGCAAAATGTCCGCTCAAGCTGAAACCGTCCCGACGTTCAAAGCTGATTTCGGCGCCTTGATGAGCTACCTGCATGACGCCGACGCCAGCCCGGTGTCGATTTCGCCGCGGCGCTACAGCAGCGTGCTTCGTCTCGAACTGCAGGATCTCGCTGCGCAAGCTCATGTCCATCGGAGCACGATCAGCCGTGCGCCGGATTCCGAGACGATCCAGCGCTTTTTGCGCGAAACGCTCCGCGTGCTTCGCGCAGCCACTGACATCTCCGGCGATGTCGAGCGTGCGATTTTCTGGTTCAAGAACGAACCGCTGCGCGAGTTTGATTACAAAACGGCGCAGACTCTCGTATCTGAGGGTCGCGCGGACGCGGCGATCCAGTATCTGCAGATGGCCGAGGCCGGATTCCTCGGATGAAGCTCATGCATATGAGCGAGTCGGCCTATCGCGCCCATGCGCCCAAATGAGCCTTCCAGCCAATTTCGAGCGCAGGCGCAGCACTTCATGGCGGTCGGCTGAATCGAGCCGGCGTCGACACCAGGCCTGCCGCGTGATAGAGGCGGATCGCGTAGGCCGGCAGCGCGTCGGCCGCCTATAGTCCACCTCACCTTGCCTGATGCCGCAACACGGGTCTTGCGGTTAAGGGCGTACGGATATCTGCGTGACGTTCCCCCCGTAAACAAAGTGGTGCCACTGGGTCTCAAAGCGACATGAATTGCCATGTATGTGGCTCACGTCGCCGCATCAAGACGATGGGATTGGTATGGCAGTAAGGAAGCGTGTGCCGCAAAAAGGCTGCGCAGCGCGCTGGGTCTACTCCGTGAGGCCGTCGAGACGATCGACAAGGCCGTCCCGGGCGATTCGCTCAAATTCTCGCGAAAGCATGCGCACGCATGGTCTGCTGATGCAACGCCGTCCGACTCCGCCTCGGCCGCAACGTCGGCACGATGGCAAGGTGGCCGTCGCGCGCAGCAATCAGCGATGGTGCTCGGACGGCTTCGAGTTCCGCTGCGACAACGGCGAACCGCTGCGAGTGACGTTCGCGCTGGACTGCTGCGATCGCGAAGCGATGAGCTGGGCGGCTACGACGGCAGGTCACAGCGGCGACATCGTGCGCGACGTGATGCTGGCTGCAGTGGAAAATCGGTTTGGCAACGAGCTGCATACACCGTCCGAAATCGAGTGGCTGAGCGACAACGGTTCGGGCTATACGGCCGACGACACGCGCCGGTTCGCAGCAGCCATCGGTCTGAAGCCATTGACCACGCCGGTGTGCAGCCCGCAAAGTAACGGCATGGCGGAAAGCTTCGTGAAGACCATGAAACGCGACTACGTCGCCTTCATGCCGAAGCCGGACCCAGCGACTGCTGCACGCAACTTGGCCATCGCGTTCGAGCATTACAACGAGAAGCATCCCCATAGCGTGCTGAAATACCGCTCGCCTCGCGAGTTCCGGCGCGCGACGGATTCAGCAACCTTAGTGTGATGCCGTGTCCGGAATTACAGGGTCAACTCCAGCTCTTCTTGAACGACGTCAAGAACAGAAGATGTGAGAGTAGCGGGGCGCGACGAGAGAATCCAACTGACATCTGCGCCTGGACGCCCAACTGCCCTGGACACCCTACGAAGTGCCGACTGTAGACGCACACGCAAAAAGCCGTCTTGCTAGCGGACTGGAACGATGTCTGTAGATTGATTCTCCAACCACTTACAGACCGTAGACCGGAGCGTCGACGGTGAGCGGTGCCGGGCGGTAACAAGCAGCCCGCCACCCATAAACGCCCCCGACATCGGAGAATTTGAAATGGCTGCCTGCCGATAGTCAGGCTCGCGAACTAGCGAGGACAATAAAAGGGGTTGTTCACTGGGGGCCACGCTGGGTCTCCGACGACGATTGATGTCGCGCTAACCCAGGATATTCCAGTACCAAGTGATGGCAGCCGAAATCCGTTGGATAGGTCTTCCCGGCTGGGACACTACGCCGATGAACCGAAATTCGATGAGGTCTTGTAGGAAACTCGCTCACCGGATCGAGTGAACAGCCAAGTTTAGTGGCGATTCGGGAAAGCGCCTGTGCGGCTGTGCCGGATAGCAAATATCCAAGCATGGCTCCGGAAGCGGAGAATGGCGCGTAGCGACACGTGAGGTACTGCTCACGAATGTCGCGCTCATAGTCCGCTAATGCCCCAGGCGTCGCCAGCACCTTGGCTTCGAGCGGCCACATGATACGCTCATCCGCTCGTAGGACAAAGGCAAGGTCGTAAGCCGGCGGCTGTGCGGGAGGGGCCGCCATCGTTTCCCGCTCAAATGATCCGTGTTGGATATAGAAGGGCTCATCCCCGGTCATTGCATCGCGGACGCGGGGCTCAAGTAATTGGGTAATGCTCCGCTCAAGATCGCGGGTGTCAATTGCCGGGGGATTTGTTCGCATTTCGTCGTAGGCCGCCCAAACAAATCCCAATAGCCATTGAGCAGGGTCTCGCATCCATGAACACGCTAATGCTATGAAAGCGGGATCTGGAGCAATGCCAACGCCAGTTGGAAGACGCGCCGCCATCATTGCAATTCTCCCTGCCGCGATGCCTCCTGCTGTTGCCAGCGGAATAGATCTAATGCCACTTCGTCACCATCATTCAGTCCTGCGCTACGCGACCAGTAGCGGACCATATTCGGTTTGATCAGGTAAATGGTAGGTATTCCGGTACTGCTATCGTAAATTCGTGCAATGCGTTGATGATAGATTCCGCGCCGACGCGACTCTGGCGCCTGAAGAATATGGTCGAGCTGTTCTAGCTTGCCGAGCAGGGACTCTGTATTGACCTTCGCAACAGTAATCGGCACTTCCGTGTTCTTCCCGAGTTCAATTGCCACCAACCTGTAAGGAAGTTGTTGGCCATCACCTACCCGGAAAATCGTCGCGGCGATCGACTTGTCTTGCCCGAAACCTGCTTTCAGTACACGAATGAAATACTCGCAGTAAGCTCGAATACATGCCTCGTCATCTCCGCCGTGCGTAGTTTGACGTCCACGTGTGTTTTCATTCCCGCGAAAATCCGCGAGGGTGTACTCCAGCATATCTTCGACTAGAACTTTCTCGGCGTCCTTTAGATGGAATGCGTCAAAAGCCCGCTCATCCAGTTCGCTGTAACTCTCAATACCTGCGAGCAGCCCAGCTTGCGGTGCGGGCAATGGTAGATCCAACAACTCTCGCACCTGTGCTTCTGGTCGATAGGCCGCCATTCGTCCACTAGTAAGCTGCATAAAGTAGACGGCGATCTTGCTGTTAAAGGACAAGCATGCAGCATCCAGTATGGGTGCCGGCGCATGAACAGTCACATAGCTCTGATTACACAGCACTCCTCGTTTCTTGTCGGATTGAACGAGGCGCGCATGAAAACGCCCAGATTCCTTCTGCCAACTTTGCTTAATGAGTAGTTGAGGCCACGCAAATGCACTGAAATCCGTCGAATCGCGACTATGAACACTGATATCACCTGCGATTGGCAATGCATCAGCATCCAAATGAAGAATAGACCCATTTGGGAACATTCGTTCATCAAAAAGCTGTCGATTTGAAAGCTGCGGCGCTTCTTTTTTCCGATCCCCGAAGATAATACCTTCCCGAGTTTTAATCTCGCATCGATCTTTCATCGTGGAGAGACTGGGATACCCTTGCAACCTTCGAAGTAGCGCTCGATCTCGTTGACTGCCCCACATTAGCGTCATCCAGATTGAAGAATCGGTCACCGCCTCGCGTACAGTTAGCCACCGAATATCATGCGGCTCCACAACGATCGTGAACTCATCCACGAGCGGCTTGAGATGCTTCGGACTCACAAAAGAAATACGATCTTCAGATGTAGGGGTCTCAGAGTTCATGACCACAACACAGGCCGGAGAGATCGATGTCTTTGTTGCATGAGTCTTGCGCTTAAAGACCTTAAACCGAAGCGCTGAAAGATTATTAATCTCTTCAATTCTATATCTAGTAAAAATCTCTCTTCGGAAGGCTGTGGCCTTTGTACTGCCATTAAAGAGCAACGAGTTGGCTGACTGAATCATCGCAATCCGTCCGTGTTGCTTAAGCAAAAGTGCAGATTTTGCTAGGAATAGACCACCAATGTCTTTATTAGCAACTGTCCATGGATGAGTTTCGTCCGAGGCCCATTTAAGTGCAGCTTCCGTTACCAAACTATCGCCCCAAGGAGCATTCCCCACTATAAGATCATATGTCCTTGCATCTTGCTCGGTAGTAAATCCCGATTGATCTTCAGCGAAGAAGTCCGAACAAATCAAACGACGTTCCCGCATCGTCGGGAAGACGACCTGAGTCCAATAGTGCCGCGGCTCTATTTCATCGCACATCGCAAGATAAAGACTAAAGCAGGCGACACGCACGGCGTGAGGATCTTTGTCTACACCAAAAATGTTACGCTCCAGTAGACGCCTCAGCAACTCTGTGCGGACTGGTTGGCCGGGGTTAGCTTGCTTCCATCGGTGAACCAAGCGCTGAAAAGCTTTGACTAGAAAAATCCCTGATCCACAAGCCGGATCGAGAATTTTCAGGTCCCAGTGATTGCCTTGCCAAGGCAGCACTCGATCAAGAACAAAATCGACAAGATGCGGTGGGGTATAAAATATCCCATCCTGAGCTGCACGTTCGGTAACGAAAGTCTCATAAATACTGCTGATGAATTCTAGTGGAATGACATCGAAGGCGTATTGAGGCCAAAGGCAACGCTGCTCGGACGGCATATCCACATCGCCGCGAATAAAATCCGCCAACAGGGCAAGATGCTGCTTGCGTACAATGCGCTTTTCTTTTGCCCACCCCGCTTCACGAGCACGTGCCGTATCCCCCTTGCCAGGAAACAAATCGCCATTGAATCGCTCGTTGAGCCAATCAAAAAGCTTGTACGTGTCCGTGTAGTTTGAAAGTATGCTATCGAAACTATTATGGACGTGACCCAGCACTCCCTCAGCATGGAGGCGAGCTAACTTCGATGGGGTCAGCGCCGCTGCACCATCAGAATCTTTACGGTCAAACAGGAATTGGACAAATATGACGCGAGCCAGTAAATCATGGCAAATATCATCGTCGACCAGCCCCGCATCCGCAAGTCTCTGACGCATGTACCGCAAATTGCCGAGAAGCATCTGATCTGCTCGGCCATCCCGATTGAACCTCTCCGCATGTTCATGGAAGAACTGCCCGGAGACAAGATTGATCCAGTGCAGAGCTTGCGCTGCACTGCTTTCTATCGACTCGGCATGACTGTTCTTGAAATCGGCCGCGGTTACCTGATGGACCAGGAGCTGATCAACTTGACGATTTGGATCTGGCGCCTCGCAGCAACTCCAAACGCGCAACAGGTTAGGCTCTATCGTAATAAGAACGGGGCAGTGGGAGAAATTCCAACAGAGTCGATGCAGTTCCCGCAGGGTCGGCTCGCTAGCGGCGCATCCAAAGTCTACAACGATTGCAATGGGAGGCTCCGTCGATGTAGACAGTGGATCAGCGGTTAGGATGCCGACTGTTGCATCTCGGCCATCGTTGAAGCGAGCCAACGCACGTCCGATTTTGGCCTTAACCAGAGATGCAAATACCGCCGCGCCTCCACCCTCCGGCCGTGTTATCTCCTCAGGTGCGGGCCACCCAAGCGATGTATGTGCCTTATCAAGCGAAATCGACTTCCCTAGGTTCACGAGCCCAACTCCAATTCTCCCTGCTTATCGCCGCCGAACCTGCCAGGCCTGCTTCTCCCACGAGGCTTCTTGGGTACGTTGCCAATCCCTTCGATTGCTTTGCGATAGTCAACCCCTTGGACATTCATTTCGCGGAGCAGCGCAGCGATTATTGCTAGATGCCGGGGGACATCTTGTGATTGTGCATAGTTCGATACGGAATTGGGCCTCATGCCTACCAGTTCCGCGAAGGCACGGATGGTCAGACCTGCGCCTCCTATGTCGGCAACAAAATCTTCATATTTCATCCTGGCACCGTGATTCGCCTGCAAGCACATAATTTTATGATAATCCCACATAAAAATGTGAGTTTCAGACGAAATCCTACCATGCCGTTAGCGCGGCCACCCGTGGTGGCAGAGGGCCGCTTTGGGGCGGCGAAAACGAGCAAAAGTACCTTCGAGACGCGCTCCGGACGGGGCTGCAACCGATATCTCAGGAGACGTACAGATCGCGCTCGGTTGTGAGCGCAAGCGGCTGTCATCAACCTAAGAATGTCTGCAAAACCTTCGCGTGACGGCTGCATGTGAGACAGTAGAGGCATGAAACAGATCAGCCTTGTTGGAACGGGATGCATTCACTTACCTTTCAACACAAAAATGGTGTCGCTGTGAGCAAAGCAACCTATGCGTTTCGGGTCGATGCTGCCCTGAAAACTGCGTTCTCGGCTGCGGCCAAGGCTCATGACCAAACGGGTGCACAACTCTTGCGCGGCTTCATGCGGGACTACGTAATGCGGCAACAGAAAGCGACGGAGTACGACGCTTGGCTGCAAGCCAAGATCGAGCGGTCGCGGGCCTCAGCCAATACTGGAAATTTGGTACCGGCTGTCGAAGTCGATGCCAAGTTCGCAGCTCGTCGATCAGCATTGCGTCGCCCAATTGACGCGGCGAAGTAATCGGCCTGTTTTGGTGCATTCTGAAAAAGCGGATCGGTCGCGCAAAGCGTGTGGTTGCCGATGGCGGTCGCGATGCCAGCCGCCGCCGCGCGCCGGTGCACCCCTCGCATACGCGTTTGCCTGCGGTAACGGCATGCTGCTAAGTTGCCGGGTGCCACGCGCGATCGTGCGGAGCAATGCCCCCTTCGGCTCAGCACCCAGGCCGATGCCCTCGAGATATGCATGCAAGTACGCTTCGAGCGTGTGATGACACGGCATCGTGAGCGCCTTGTCGCGTTTTTCGTACAGATGCACCTACAGCCAGTGCTGTTGCACATAGACGTCGTCGACTCGCATCGTGAGCGCTGCGCCGATCTGCTTGAACGAAAACACCATCAACGCGATCAGCGCGCGGTCACGTAGCCCGATCGGCATCCTCACATCGACACTGTCGAGCAGTCGCCCCGCTTCGGTCGCGTCGAGCACCGGCATCTTGCCCTGCTTTGTGGTGTAGCTCGGGTCCTTCATCGGCGGCCGGGTTGTACGGCACAACCTGGCCGGTGACGAACCGGTCGAACAGGTGACGGTTCGCTGCCAAGGGCTGCTTGACGATCTTGATCGATACTTTTTGCCTGGGCAAGATCGCACGTGGAATGGCGAATGAGCGCCTCCGATGCGACAACGTCGATCTGACACCATTGATCAAACATTGCGTCGCATACCACCATCGCCAAATATTCTCCGATTATTTTCAGCCTGTCGATATGGGTCGCATCCCTTACACATGGGCGGTAGCCAATTATTCAAAGACAACTTATTGAGACTGCGGACATCTTTTCTGAGAGACAACAACAACGCCAACCCTCTCGCCGATCGCCACCAACCCCGTACCGGCAATCGCCCGACAAACTGTACCGGTATTGTACCGAAAACCGTCGCTACACTGACTCCATCCCAGTCTCGAATACGAATGGAGAATCCACGATGGAATTCCTCACCCTCAGCGCGTTGCCCGCCGGCATGCTGTTCGCGCTCGTCACGTCGATCACGCCCGGCCCGAACAATACGATGCTGCTCGCGTCCGGCGTCAATTTCGGTTTCCGTCGCACGATGCCGCACCTGTTCGGCATCAGCATCGGCGTCGCGATCCTGATGCTGTGCGTCGGTTTCGGTCTCGGCGAAGCGTTCCACCGCGTGCCGGTCCTGTACACGGTCCTCGAAATCGCGAGCGTCGCCTACCTGCTGTACCTCGCATGGCGCATCGGCACGTCCGGCGAGGTGAAGGCGCAAGGCGCCAAGCCGCGGCCGATGACGTTCCTCGAGGCCGCAGCGTTCCAGTGGGTCAATCCGAAGGCGTGGATGATGGTGCTGACCGCCGCGACGACGATCCGCCTGTCCGCCGACTACGGGATGAACGCCGCATGGATGGCCGTCGTATTCATCCTGATCGGCTTTCCGTGCATCAGCCTGTGGGCCGCGTTCGGCCTCGGCCTGCGCCGCTTCCTGTCGAACCGCCGCGCGCTACGCATCTTCAACGTGACGATGGCCGTGCTGCTGATTCTGTCCCTGTATCCGCTCGTCGCGCACCTGTTGCCGCAGTGAGCGCTCACAGCGCGCCCGTTGAGATTCACGCCTTGCAAGCGTAGGCTTGAAGTCCGGGCGCGCGCGACCGCTTCGCCGGGTGCGCCGCTGCTGTCGGGAGACTACCGATGCTGAAGCCAATGTTGAGAGCGGGCGAGCATATCGAGGGGATGCACTGGATCGCCGAATATCACCCACTCACCCACGACATCCGCGTGCTGCGCGAAGACATCGAGATCGGCACCTACTGCGCGCCGCCGACGATGTTCGGCGAAGAAGAGGACATGGGCGCCGCGAACCTCGCCGATCATCGCAGCCGGGAGGCCGCGCTGCGCGCGTATCTGCGCAACTTCGTGAAGGAACACGACGCGGAGGAGTAGCGGCGCGACGGCCGCAATGGCGACGGGCCGCCAAAGCGGCCCGATCTGCTGTTGCGTGTCAGCCGTCTTGCGGCCAACCGCTGCACGCGGAGAGCCGGCGCATCGCCCCGGCCCCGATCGCGCTCAATGCCCGAGCGACTCGATCTTCCCTGCCGGTTGCGCGACGCCATGCGGCCGCGCCATCTGCTTGATCAGCAACGCGAGGCACGCGAGCAAGCCTGCGACCGCGATCGTCGCGAACACGCCCGCGAACGAGAAGTGCCGGCGCGTCAGCTCCGCCACGAGGAACGACCCGGCGATCCCGCCGAAGCGGCCGACTCCCAGCATCCACGCGACGCCGGTGCCGCGCCCTTCGGTCGGATAGAACGCGGCGGCGAGCGCCGGCATCGACGATTGCGCGGTGTTCATCAGCACGCCGGCGATGAACACGACCAGCACGAGCAGCCCCACATTCCCCGCCGCCTGCCCGATCGCATACACGCTGATCGCGGTCAGCGCATAGCACACGGCGATCACGCGGTTCGCGTTGAAGCGGTCCATCAGCACGCCGCACAGCACCGCACCGACGCCACCGAGCGGGAACAGCGCGGAGATCAGCGTCGCGCTCTTCGGCGTGAGACCGGCATCCTTCAGCAGGATCGGCATCCAGTTGATCGACGCGTAGAAGATCACGAGGCCCATGAAGTACGCGATCCACAGCATCACCGAGCCGACGATGTACGAGCGCGACAGCACGACGCCGAGCCCCTTGCTGCCCGTCTGCGGCGCGGCTTCGGTCATCGCGAACGAGGTTGCGTTCAGCGCGTCGCGCGAGATCCGTGCGAGCGTCGTGCGGATCCGGTCGACGCTCTGGCCCTGCGCGACCATGAAACGCACCGATTCGGGCATCTTCAGCAGCAACAGCACGCCGAGCAGCAGCGGCGTCACGCCGCCGAGCATCAGCACGCTGCGCCAGCCGAAATGCGGGATCATCCACGCGGCGAGAAAACCGCCGAACGCGGCGCCGAGCGGGAAGCCGCAGAACATCAGGTTGATAACGGTCGCGCGGCGCTTATCCGGGCAGAACTCGCCCATCATCGTGACCGCGTTCGGCATCGCGGCGCCGAGGCCTACACCCGTGACGAAACGCAGCACCGTCAAATGCCCGATGGTCGTCGAGAATGCGGAAACGAGACACGCGACGCCGAACAGGAACACCGAGCCGAGCAGCAGCCAACGGCGTCCGAGACGGTCGGACAGCGGGCCCGACACGAGCGCGCCGCAGGCAAGGCCGAACAGCGCGGCGCTGAGTACGGGTGCGAGATCGGGCTTGGTGAGGTTCCATTCACCGAGCAGCGACGGTGCGATGAAGCCGATCGCGGCCGTATCGAAGCCGTCGAGCAGCACGATCACGAAACACATCAGGAATACGAGCCATTGAAAGCCGCCGAACGGCTGCTCGTTGATGAAGGTCTGGACATCGACCACGGGTGTGCGATTCATCGCTAGTCTCCTTGTCGGCCGAGGCTGGCGCTGCAGCGCTTGCTCCGGTCCCATCCAACATTGATATATGCAACAAGCGCGGCCTCGTGGCCGCGCCTTTCCTTCGTTCACGCACCGATTCGCTGCCGGCGCGCTCGTTGATCGCCACGGCCCGCCAGCATCAGCGGGCCGCGCGATCGGATCACCGCCGGCGCTCAGCCGGCCCCATCCTGTTCCTTGAAGATCTTGTCCGCGAGATGGAACGCGGAGTTCGCGGCCGGCACGCCGCAATAGATCGCGGTCTGCAGCAGCACTTCCTTGATCTCGTCGCGCGTCACGCCGTTGTTGCGTGCGGCGCGCAGATGCAGCGCGAGCTCCTCGCCGCGGTTCAGCGCGACCATCATCGCGATGGTCAGCAGGCTGCGCGTGTGGCGCGGCAGGCCGTCGCGGGTCCAGATCTCGCCCCACGCATAGCGCGTGATCAGGTTCTGGAATTCCTCGGTCACCTCGGTGCGGTTCTCGATCGACCGATCGACGTGCGCGTCGCCGAGCACCGCGCGACGCACCTTCATGCCTGCTTCATAACGTTGCTGGTCGTCCATCGTCGATGCCTCACGCGGTCAGGAAGTCGAGCAGCGCGCGGTTGAAACCGTCGGTGCACTCGATGTTCGAAATGTGCGCGGCGTCGAATTCGACGTGGCGCGCGCCAGGAATCGCGGCAGCCAGCGCACGACCCTGGTCGGGTGGCGTCGACATGTCCTTCGCACCGGTCACGACGAGCACCGGCAGCGCGATGCCCTTCACTTCCTCGCGCAGGTCGGCCGCGTTCAGCGCGTCGCAGTTCGCCGCGTAACCGTCCTTGTCGGTATGCACGAAGGTGTCGCGGATCGCGTCGAACAGGCGCGGCTCGCGCTCGACGAACGCGTCGGTGAACCAGCGCGGCAGCACCGCGTCGGCGAGCGCGGCCATCCCTTCGGCACGCGCCTTCTGCGCGCGCGGCGCCCACACTTCGGGCGAACCGATTTTCGCGGCGGTGTTCGCCAGCACGGCGCGCACGATGCGCGACGGGAAGCGCGCGGCGAGCGCGGCGCCGGTCAGACCGCCCATCGAGATCCCGCAGAAGTACGCGCGCTCGATGCCGACGTGGTCGAGCAGGCCGATCACGTCGCCCGCGAGCTGATCGACCGTGTACGAGCCGGCCGGCGCGTCGGAATGACCGTGGCCACGCGTGTCGTAGCGCAGGATGTTGAAGTGCTGCGTGAGCGGGCGAATCTGCGGCGCCCACATCTGCAGGTCGGCGCCGAGCGAGTTCGAGAAGACGAGCCACGGCGCGTCGTCGCGCGCGGCACAGTCGATCCGGTAATGCAGTTTCACGCCGTTGACAGTGGCGAAAGGCATCTTGTTCTCCTGGTTATTGCGCGCTCGCGTGCAGCGCGAGCACGGCGTCGACGTAGGCCTGCGCCTCGCCGACGTAATGTGCGGGATCGAGCAGCCGCGCGAGCGCGTCGCGCGACAGATGGGCCGATACGGTCGGATCGGCGGCGAGCACGTCGAACAGCGTCGCGCCAGTGCGCACGGCTTCCTTCGACGCATGCTCGACGACATGGTGCGCGTCGAGCCGGCCGATCCGGTCACCGAGCGCGAGCATCACGGCTTCGCCGAGGATCAGCCCGTGCGTCAGGTCGAGGTTCGCGGCGAGGCGTTCGGTGTTCACGTCGAGGCCCGCGACGATCTGCGCGATCTGCGCGAGCGCGCCGCCGGTCAGGCGCGCGAGCTCGGGCAGCGCGTCCCATTCGGCCTGCCAGCCGCCGAGCGCGCGCTCGTGCTCCTGCACCATCCCCGCGAACACGGTCGCAACGAGGTTCGGCGCGCGCACCGCGGCGGTCAGCACGGCCGCGCAGCCGACCGGGTTGCGCTTGTGCGGCATCGTCGACGAGCCGCCCTTGCCGGCAGCCGCCGGTTCGCCGAGCTCGCCGACTTCGGTCTGCATCTGCAGCGACACGTCACGCCCGATCTTGCCGAGCGTGCCGGTCAGCATCCCGAAGCACGACGCGGCTTCCGCGATGCGGTCGCGCTGCGTATGCCACGGCACGGCCGGCAACGCGAGCTTCAGGTCGGCCGCGAGCGCGGCGCTCACGCCGGTCGCGTGCTCGCGCAGGCTCGCCAGCGTGCCGGCGGCGCCGCCGAACTGCAGCACCAGCGCACGCTCGCGCAATTCGGCGAAGCGCGCGCGATGGCGCAGCAGCGCATCGAGCCACTGCGCGAATTTCAGGCCGAGCGTGATCGGCAGCGCCTGCTGCAGCCACGTGCGGCCGATCATCGGGGTCGCGCGATGCGTGCGCGCGAGCGTCGCGAGCGACGCGCACGCTTCGTCGAGCAGCGGTTCGAGCACGTCGAGGGTGTCGCGCAGCTGCAGCACGGTCGCGGTATCGATGATGTCCTGGCTCGTCGCGCCCCAGTGCACGAACTTCGCGGCCTCGGGGTCGTCGGCCTTCACTTGCGCGGTGAGCTGCTTGACGAGCGGAATCGCGAGATTGCCGCCGAGCGCCGCGCCGTGCGCGAGCGCGTCGGCGTCGAGCCGGCCGGCGTCGCACGCGCGTTCGATCGGCGCGACCGCCGCGGCGGGAATCACCTGCTGCGCGGCAAGCGCGCGCGTAAGCGCGGCTTCGACGTCGAGCATGCGCTGGATCGTCGCGCGGGGCGACCAGATCCGGTTGAGCGGCTCGGTGCCGCAGATGAGGGAGGTCAGGCGGGCGCTGTCTTCGAGCATGGCGTCAGATTGGGGAAACGGCGTGCGCCTATTGTCTACCCAAGCGAGCCGGCGTGCGCTCGATCGCGCTCGCCGGCTCGCTTGCCGTTCAGGCCGCGGCCTTGCGCGTCGCGTCGATCAGCGGCACGCCGGTCAGCTTCTGCAGCTCGTCGAACGACAGGTCGGTGAATATCTCGCTTACCGCGAGACCGTCGGCCGTCACGTCGAGCACGGCGAGATCGGTATAGATGCGGCTCACGCACTGCACGCCGGTCACCGGATACGAGCACTGCGCGACGATCTTGCTCTCGCCCTGCTTCGTCAGGTGCTCCATCATCACGAACACCTGCTTCGCGCCGATCGCGAGGTCCATCGCGCCGCCGACGGCCGGAATCGAATCGGGCGCGCCCGTATGCCAGTTCGCGAGGTCGCCGTTCGCCGACACCTGGAACGCGCCGAGCACGCAGTAGTCGAGGTGGCCACCGCGCATCATCGCGAACGAATCCGAGTGGTGGAAATACGCGCCGCCAGTGAGCAGCGTCACGTGCTGCTTGCCGGCGTTGATCAGCTCGTCGTCTTCCTCGCCGGGCGCGGGCGCCGGGCCCATGCCGAGCAGGCCGTTCTCGCTGTGCAGGAAGATTTCCTTGCTCGGATCGAGGTGGTTCGCCACCAGCGTCGGCACGCCGATGCCGAGGTTCACATACGCGCCTTCGGGGATGTCCAGGGCAACGCGCTTGGCCATTTCATCGCGGGTCAATCGTTTCATTTCGGGTCTCCTCTGGCGGTCAGGCGGCTTGCGCTGCACGTTCGGCGGCCAGCTCGGCCGCATGCGCGGCCTGCGGCACTTCGACGACACGCTGCACGAAAATGCCCGGCGTCACGATGTGTTCCGGATTCAGCCCGCCGAGCGGCACGACTTCCGACACCTGCACGATCGCGACCTTCGCGGCGCTGGCCATGATCGGCCCGAAGTTGCGCGCGGTCTTGCGGTACACGAGGTTGCCCCAGCGGTCGCCCTTGTACGCCTTCACCAGCGCGAAATCGGCGTGGATCGGCGTCTCGAACACATACGACTTGCCGTCGATCACGCGCGTTTCCTTGCCTTCCGCGAGCTTCGTGCCAAAGCCCGTCGGCGTGAAGAAGCCGCCGATGCCGGCGCCCGCCGCGCGGATCCGCTCCGCGAGGTTGCCCTGCGGCACGAGCTCGAGCTCGATCTCGCCCGCGCGGTACAGCGCGTCGAACACCTGCGAGTCACTCTGGCGCGGGAACGAGCAGATGATCTTGCGCACCCGCTTCGCCTTGAGCAGCGCCGCGAGACCCGTCTCGCCGTTGCCCGCGTTGTTGTTGACGATCGTCAGGCCGCGCGCGCCCTGCTCGATCAGCGCGTCGATCAGCTCGGACGGCATGCCTGCCGTGCCGAAGCCGCCGATCATGATGGTCGCGCCGTCGTGGACGTCCGCGACCGCCGATTGAAGCGATTCGAAAATCTTGTTGACCATGTCTCTTCCTGATACGAACCCGCGGCACGATGCGCGGCCTGTCGAGGGGGCACGCGCGTGTCGCGTGCCGCGCCGGAGGCCGTTGTCGACCTTCGGTATTTGTTCGTTATTCGAACCTAGATTCGATTAGCGAACGATGGCCGATCATAGAGTCGTGCACAGCGCGTTGTCAAGGCGGGATGCCTCGGGGGTCGTCTGGTCGTCGAACGGCAGGCCGACGTAGTTTTCGGCCAGCGACTGCGCGGCGGCCCGCGAGCGCGTGACGTATTTCAGTTCGGCAAACTTCAGGCGATTGACGAACGGCGAGTCGTCCGGCGACGCATGCAGCATGTTCGTCATGAAGTACGAGAAATGCTCGGCGCGCCACACGCGTTCGAGGCAGGTCGCCGAGTAGCGCTCGAGCGGCGCCGCGTCGCCGTTGCGGTAGCGCTCGCCGAGCGCGCGGGACAGCGCGCGGACGTCGGCCACCGCGAGATTCATTCCCTTCGCGCCGGTCGGCGGCACGATGTGCGCGGCGTCGCCGGCGAGGAACAGGCGGCCGTGCTGCATCGTCTCCGACACGAAGCTGCGCATCGGCGTCACGCTCTTCTGCGTGATCCGGCCCTCGGTCGGCGTCCAGCCGGTGTCGTTCGAGAAACGCGTGTGCAGTTCGTCCCAGATCCGCGCGTCGGACCATTCAGCGAGGTCTTCGTCAGGCTTGCACTGCAGGTAGAGGCGTGTGACCGTCGGCGAGCGCATCGAGAACAGCGCGAAGCCGTTGTCGTGATGCGCATAGACGAGCTCGTCGAGCGACGGCGCCGCGTCGGCGAGGATGCCGAGCCAGGCGAACGGATAGACGCGCTCGAACGTGTTCAGCCGCTCGGCGGGAATCGTCTGGCGCGCGATGCCGTGGAAGCCGTCGCAGCCGGCAATGTAGTCGCAGTCGATGCGGTCCTCGTGACCGTCGGCGTGCTTGAACGTGACGAACGGGTGCTCGCTTTCGACGTCGTGCAGCGCGACGTCGCTGACTTCGAAGTGCATCGGGTGGCCATGCGCGTCGCCGGCTGCGATCAGGTCGCGCACGACTTCGTGCTGGCTGTAGACGGTGATCGCGCGCCCGCCGGTGAGCCCGCTCAGGTCGATGCGGTGGCGCTGGCCGGAGAACAGCAGCTCGATGCCGTGATGTTCGAGCCCTTCGCGGCGCATCCGCTCGCCGAGGCCGGCTTCGTTCAGCGTGTCGACGGTGCCCTGTTCCAGCACGCCGGCACGGATGCGGTTCTCGCAGTATTCGCGCGAACGCGCTTCGACGAGGATGGAATCGACGCCTTGCAGGCGCAACAGATGGGAAAGCAAAAGGCCGGACGGACCGGCGCCGATGATGGCGACCTGGGTGCGCATTGTTCGTCTCCTGTGTCGGCCCGAGTTAGCGCTTTAGCGCTTACTCGGGCCCCATGCAAAGCAAATTGGTTCGAGTA
The DNA here is from genome assembly GCF_056930375.1 of Burkholderia sp. 10_S31. Classification (NCBI taxonomy): domain Bacteria; kingdom Pseudomonadati; phylum Pseudomonadota; class Betaproteobacteria; order Burkholderiales; family Burkholderiaceae; genus Burkholderia; species Burkholderia sp. 10_S31. The sequence continues at coordinate 386,354 of NZ_JBXOWK010000001.1, read as the reverse complement.
ATGGAACCCATTTGAGCGCTTTCCCGACTATGCGGCAACGCGATTCAGGAGATATCTTGTATACGTTTTGAAGATACCGCCCTGGCGATGGATCCGCTCGATCTGAACCTCATTCCCTACCTCGTCGCGCTCGACGACATGCGCAACGTCAGCCGCGCCGGTGACCTGCTCGGCGTGAGCCAGCCGCGCGTGAGCACCGCGCTCGGCCGCCTGCGCGAGTATTTCGGCGATCCGCTGTTCGTGCGCACGTCGCGCGGGATGGAGCCGACGCCGCGTGCGCTCGCGCTGCTGCCGGCCGCGCGCGACGCGCTCGCGCAGATCGAGCGCGGCCTCGTCGCGCCGCACGACTTCGATCCGGCGGCGAGCACGCATACGTTCTCGATCGCGCTGTCGGATGTCGGCGAGATCGTGTTCCTGCCGAAGCTGCTGCAGGCGTTCGCGACGCAGGCGCCACATGCGAACCTGCGCTCGGTCTCGCCCGCGCACGACGAAGTCGGCCGCGGCCTCGAAGCCGGCTCGATCGATCTGGCGGTTGGCTACTTCCCCGATCTGGACGGTAACAACTTCTTCCAGCAGCGGCTGTTTACGCACCGGTTCGTCTGCCTGATGCGGCGCGGCCATCCGTTCGAACAGGCGCCGCCGTTCACGGTCGAGCAGTTTCTCGGTTGCGGGCACGCGGTGGTGCGCGCCGAAGGACGCAGCCAGGAAGTGCTCGAGAAATACCTCGCGAAGCAGCGCATGCACCGGCGCGCGGTGCTCGAGACGCCGCATTTCATGAGCCTGCCGTTCATCCTGAGCCGCACCGACCTGATCGCGACGGTGCCGCATGCGATCGGCTATGCATATGCGGCCGAGCACGCGTTCATCGTGCCGGTCGAGCCGCCATTGCCGCTGCCGCGCTTCGACCTGAAGCAGCATTGGCATCGCAAGTTCCACAACGATCCGCGCACGGCATGGCTGCGCGGCGTCGTCGCGTCGCTGTTCAACGACGAGCAGGACGAGTGGCCGAAGTGAAGCCAGGCGAGCGGCGGGCTGCACGCACGCCCCGCGAAAGCATGAAACAATGGCCGGATATCCGCGCCGCCGCGGGCGGGCGCATTCGATGGAGCGACTAGATGGGTAAGGGTAAAAAAAACACGCGGCCCGAGCCGGCCGCATCCCGGCCTAGCCGGGAAGAAGCCGAGGATGCCGTTCGCGTGCTGCTGCGCTGGGCCGGCGACGATCCCGCCCGCGAAGGCCTGATCGACACGCCGGCACGCGTCGTGCGCGCCTATGAGCAGTTCTTCGCCGGCTATGCGCTGGAGCCGCGCGACATCCTCGCGCGCACGTTCAGCGAAGTCGACGGCTACGACGAAATGATCGTGCTGAAGGACATCCGCTTCGAGAGCTACTGCGAGCACCACATGGTGCCGATCATCGGCCGCGCGCACGTCGCGTATCTGCCGAACCATCGCGTCGTCGGCATCTCGAAGCTCGCACGGCTCGTCGATGCGTTCGCGAAGCGCCTGCAGATCCAGGAAAAGATGACCGTGCAGATCGCCGACACGCTGTTCGACGTGCTGCAGCCGAAAGGCGTCGGCGTGATCCTCGAAGCGGCGCACCAGTGCATCTCGACACGTGGCGTGCACAAGCCGGGCGTCGAAATGGTCACGTCGCGCATGCTCGGCACGTTCCGCACCGATCCATCGACGCGGCGCGAATTCCTGTCGATCGTCGCGAATCCTTCCTCAGTCAACCTGACGAATACGTAATGCAGTCCACGAAGCAAGCGGCGAACGCACCGGTCGTGCTCGTGACCGGCGCCGCGCGCCGGGCCGGACGCGCGTTCGCCGAGTATTTCGCCGCGCACGGCTATCGCACCGCGGTCCACTACGATCGCTCCGCCGATGCCGCGCATGCGGCGGCCCGTACGATCGCCGAACGCGGGCACGATTCGGCCGCGCTGCAGGCCGACCTGTCGGATGCCGCGCAGATCACCGCGCTGATCGACCAGGTGTATGCGCGCTTCGGCCGCCTCGACGTGCTGGTCAACAACGCGTCGGTGTTCTGGCAGGACCATTTCCCGAGCTTCGACCTCGCGGCGTTCGACCAGGCGTGGACCGTCAATTGCCGCGCGCCGATCCTGCTCACGCGCGCGTTCTACGAACGGGCCCGCGCGGCCGGCACGCAGGGCGTCGTCGTCAACGTGGTCGACCAGAAGATCAAGGAAAACTTCCACCGCGACCATTTCAGCTACACGGTCGCGAAGGCCGCGCTCGGCAACCTCACGCAGATGCTCGCGCTGTCGTCGTCGCCGGTGCTCCGCGTGAATGCGGTGTTCCCCGGGCTGATGCTGCCAAGCGACGACCAGACGCAAGCCGACTTCGAACACGCGAGCCGCGCATCGACGCCGCTCGCGCGCATCGCCGGCCCCGACGACGTCGCAGGCGCGATCCTGCTGCTGACGGGCAGCGCGTACAACGGCGTGGATTTCGTCGTCGATGCGGGGCAGAACCTGATCCGCGTCGACCAGGACGTGCTGTACAAGCATCGCTCGCCGGCCGGCAGGCACTGACGGCCGGCTGTACGGGAGCGGCCGCGCGCCGCCCCACTTCGCCTGCGTTGCCTGCGTTGCCTGCGTTGCCTGCGTTGCCTGCGTTGCCTGCGTTGCCTGCGTTGCCTGCGTTGTGCGAACGACGCCCCGCGCCGTTCACACGCCGCGTTACGGCTTCTCGGCGCTGCCGCCTTCGCGGACCTTGCCCTGCGCGACGCTCGTGCCGGGCGGCACGCTGTGCGTGAGCCACACGTTGCCGCCGATCACCGAGCCGCGCCCGATCGTCACGCGGCCGAGAATCGTCGCACCCGCATAGATCACCACGTCGTCCTCGACGATCGGATGCCGCGCATTGCCCTTGACCAGCGCGCCTTCGCCATCGGCCGGGAAGCTCTTCGCGCCGAGCGTGACGGCCTGGTAGACGCGCACGCGCTCGCCGATGATCGCGGTCTCGCCGATCACGACACCGGTGCCGTGGTCGATGAAGAAGCTCGGGCCGATCTGTGCGCCCGGGTGGATGTCGATGCCGGTGGCCGAGTGCGCGATTTCATTGATGAAACGTGCGAGCAGCGGCACGCCGAGCTGGTGCAATGCGTGCGCAAGCCGATGGTGCATCATCGCCAGCACGCCCGGATAGCACAGCAGGATCTCGGTGATGTGCTGCGCGGCAGGATCGCCCGCATACGCAGCCTGGATGTCGCTGACCAGCAGCGCGCGAACCGACGGCAACTGCCGGCCGAACTCGCGCGCGATCTCGAACGCGCGTTCGTCGAGCTCGGCGAACGGCGTGTCCGCATGCTCGGGCAGGAACGGCAGCGCACGGCGAATCTGTTCGGACAGGATCCGCAGCGTGCTTTCGAGCGTATGGCCAACGTAATAGTCGACGCTTTCGTCGGTGAGATCCGGCGCGCCGTAGTGCGTCGGAAACATCGACGCGCGCAGACCGGTAACAATCTTGCAGATCGCGTCGCGCGACGGCAACTCGCGGATGCCGCGCGGATGACGCGTGCGATGGAGTTCCTCGCGCGACTCGCGCAAGCCGGCAACGATTTCTTCGAGGCCCCACTGACGGACGGGTGATGTCGACATATGCAAATGCAGGCAGCCGCGCTCGATCGCACGGCCGCTAATAAAGTGACGGGTTCCGCAAGATTACCGCGTTTTCGTCCGGCAGCGGCACGCCGGAGGATCGGCCGGACGGCCGATGCTGGCGCCACGCGACGGCGTCAGATCGTGATGCTGCTCGCGTCGATCCAGCGCACGGCCCAGTCGCGCGCATGCGCGATCGCATCGCCTTCGTCGTTGAACTGGAGCTCGGTCGGGAAAAAACGGTTCGCAACGAGCTCCCCATCGCTCGATCGGGAGATCACGACGTAGGGTTTGAACGAACCGTCACTGGCGCGCGCGGGCGCGCAATTCAACAGATATCCGCGGTGCGTGAAAGCAGTAGTCGCTTGCATGAATCCGCCACCTCTAGTCCCTTGATTTGTTGTTCACTACCCGTCTTAAGGGTGCTGCGGCGCCCCGGCGCGGGCAGAGGCGGCGAGACTGCTTCCCCTGTCGCCGCTTCGCAGGAAAAGAATCATACTCTGTAGAAAACGGGTGTTCTAGCTTAAATAAATCATGACAAATCAGTTCGCGCCGTGCGACTGCGGCGATCGCCCGCGCGCCGTTTTCCCCGTCTTGCCCGGAACGGGATTTGCTTCGATCCGGAGCGCTTCGCCGCGAGGAGAGCCGTGATGGAAACGTCAGCTCAAGCGCACGCCGCGCATCCACGCAGCATCGAACTCGACAACGACGACACGCACGACAGCACCGTCGACACCGACGGCAAGAATCGCGAGGCCGCGCGTCTCGCGAGCGGCGGCGCGTTCTCGCCCGACCAGATCACGCGCAGCAACGCGTCGCTCGTCAACGCGATGCCCGAGGCCGGCGACGGCTTCGCCGGCTTCGACAGCCGGCCCGGCGGCAATCACCCGGCGTTCGCGCTGCGTGCCGGCTACATGGTGATCGAGAAGGGGTTCGACGCGCCGTCGCACGCCGCCGACGCGCGGTTCGGTCCGGTTCACCGGATGTACGGCAGCGCGTACTGGCCCGGCCACGGACGCCGGCCGGAACGGGTGATCGAAATCACGGCGGTGCCGAAATAGCGCGCGCGGCGTTTGAATCGGTCGTTCGATTGCCGGGTTGAAGCAGGGCCGACGGCCGATGCGCATCGGTTGCTCGATCGGTGTGTCGACAGCGTGATCTTCCGAATCGGCGCCGGTATTGATATCGGCACCGGTTCGGGTTCTGCACTCGTCACGGTTTCGCAACGCCCGGTGTCGGATCCCGAGCGACGTCGATGCACAGACGTTGATCGAAGTCACGCCGGTGCGACGCGGATGCGATTCAATGGACGGTGAGGCTCGCGGTTTGCGGGGCGGTCATCGACATACGTCGACGACGCGGAGTGCGCGATTCGAGCGCGCTCGTGCGCCGCACCGTCGGACGATGCCCGCGCAACCGTTATCGGCGACGATCCGGGATCCGCACGACGCTCGCGCATCGTCACTACGCGGCAACTGTCGCGATCCGTCGTGCACATCGCCCGACGCAGCATGCCGCGCGCGCATGGCCGGCGATCGCTGCGCGCCGCGGCGACGGCTGAAGCGCCGCGGTCGCGACGACCGGCACGTCGCTGCAAAGCCCCTGCCGTTGGTTTACTCTGCCTCCCAACAACGCACGACCCGCTCGGCCGTTCGGCCGACTTCCGTTCAACCCGCCACACGGAGACACTATGTACAAGCGCATTCTGGTTGCCATCGACGGCAGCGACACGTCCCGCCACGCGTTCGATGCGGCCCTCGCACTCGCGAAGGAGCACGGTGCCGAGCTGCAACCGTTCTACGTCGTCGAGAACGCCGCGATCTACTACAACGTGCCGGGCTACGATCCGTCCGTGCTGCGCGACCAGCTCGTCGCGCAGGGCAATGCGCTCGCGGCGAATTTCACGAAGCTGATGCAGGCGGCCGGCGTGAAGGGCGAGACGGTGATGAGCGAGGCGTCGTCGCTCAACGACGTGTCGACACTGATACTCGATGGTGCAAAAGCATTCGACGCCGACCTGCTCGTGCTCGGCACGCACGGCCGCCGCGGGTTCCGCCGCCTCGTGCTCGGCAGCATCGCCGAACAATGCGTGCGGCATGCGACACGGCCCGTGCTGCTGATCCCGGCCGCCGCGCACACGGACGAGCAGGAAGGCTGAGCGGCGTTAGCGCGCGTACCGTGGATACGCGGCGGCATGCACGCATGCCGTTGCGACGCCACGCGGCATGGGCGCGCGGTCGCGACGTTTTGTCACCCGACAGCCGCAACTTGCGGTGGGACAATGATTCCGTCGATTCAATGCCGGAGTAAACGATCATGTTGACGCCCGTCGCCACGCGCCCCGCCGCCCCGTCCCATGCAGGCAACTGGGCGCCCCGTCAGGCCCCGCACTGCTCGTCGTGCGCAATGCGGCACCTGTGCATGCCGCAGGGCCTCGCACCCGAAGCGCTCAGCCGCCTAGAGTCGGTCATCTGCGCGGCGCGCCCGGTCAAGCGTGGCGAGGCGCTGTTCCGCGAAGGCGACACGTTCGACAACCTGTACGCCGTGCGCTCGGGTTCGCTGAAAACCGTTGCCACGCGCCACGACGGCCGCGAGCAGGTCACCGGCCTGCACCTCGCGGGCGAAGCGCTCGGCCTCGACGGCATCTGCGACGATACCCACCCGCGCACCGCCGTCGCGCTGGAAGACAGCTCGGTCTGCGTGATTCCGTACAGCGCGCTCAAGTCGCTGTGCTCGGAAGCCGGCTCGATGCAGCTGCGCATGCACAAGCTGATGAGTGAGCAGATCGTGCGCGAAACGTCGCAAACCATGCTGCTCGGTTCGCTGAACGCCGAAGAGCGCGTCGCCGCGTTCCTGCTCGACGTGTCGTCGCGCTACCTGAAGCGCGGCTACTCGCCGTCGGAATTCAACCTGCGGATGACACGCGAAGACATCGGCAGCTATCTCGGCATGACGCTCGAAACGGTCAGCCGCACGCTGTCGAAGTTCCAGAAGCGCGGCCTGATCGAAATGCACGGCCGCCTCGTGCAGATCGTCGACTTCGACGGCCTGCACCACGTCTGACCCCACGCGGCGCGTGTGATACGCGCCGCCCTCGCCTCTCCCGCTTCGATCAGTCGAGAAACAGCGCGGCACGTGTCTTGAGCGCCGCGCTGAAATCGTCGAGCCAGCCGATCGACAGGCGCCAGCTCTGCCAGTACAGCTCGATATCGACGGTCCGCCCGCGCGACATGTCGACCAGTTCGCCCGCCGCCAGCTGGCGATCGACCATCCGGTCCGGGCACATTCCCCATCCCAATCCCGTTTCGCACGCGCGCAGGTAGCCCGCGACGTGCGGAATCCAGTGTTGCGGCGGATCGAGATCCGCGCGCGTCACGCGCCGGATGAAGCGCGCCTGCAAACCGTCCTTCGGATTGAACATCACGCACGGCGCGCGGCGCAGCGCATCGCGCGTGATACCCGCGCCGAAATAACGTTCGTAAAACGCCGGCGAGCACACCGCGCGATAGCGGATGCGCCCGAGCCGCGTCGACCGGCACCCTTGGATCGGCTCGGCCTGCGCGGTCACCGCGCCCTGCACGCTGCCGTCGCGAATGCGCGCGGCCGTGTAGTCCTGGTCGTCGATCACGAGGTCGAGCAAGGTCTCGCGCTCGGTACAGAACGGCCCGACCGCGTCGATGAACCAGGTCGCGACGCTGTCGTCGTTGACGGCCACGCGCAACGTCGGCCACGCACTCGCGATCTGGCCCGGTAATGCCGGCATCCGGCCGCCCAGCTCGGCCTCGAGCAATTGCACGCGTTCGGTATGCCGACACAGCAGCGCGCCCGACGTCGTTGCGACGCACGGCTGCCCGCGCTTGACGAGCACGCTGCCGACGCGCTCCTCCAGCAGCTTCACGCGCTGCGATACCGCCGACGGCGTGACGTTCAGCTCCTTGGCTGCCCGTTCGAACGAACCGTGCCGGATCACCGCCGCGAGGGCGTCGAGCAACGCGTAGTCGAGCATTAGATTTCCTTAATCTGCATTAGCTTAATTAGCTTCTCTTATGTTGCCGCTGACCGCAGACTAGCGCCAACCGATTCACCCGTCTACTGCTTCCCCTCTTCCCATCATGAACTGGATCGCTTTTTCCCACGGCGCCGCCCTGTGCGGGTCGCTCATCGTCACCATCGGCGCGCAGAACGCCTTCGTGCTCCGGCAAGGCATCATGCGCTCGCATGTCGGCAAGATCGTGCTGCTGTGCGCGCTGTCCGACATGATCCTGATCGGCGCGGGTGTAGGCGGCGCATCGGTGCTCGTCGAACGCTATCCGACCTTCGTCCACATGGTGCTGTACGTCGGCCTCGCCTATCTCGCATGGTTCGGCTTGAACGCGCTGCGCCGTGCGTTCAAGCCGGGACACGAAACGCTCGACGTCCGCGGCGACGCCGTCGCGCCGCCGCCGCAGGGCGCAGTCGCGATCGTACTGATGACGCTCGCATTCACGTGGCTCAACCCGCACGTGTATCTCGACACGTTCCTGCTGATCGGCACGGCCGGCGCGCGCGAGCCGGAAGGCGCACGCGTCGCGTTCGCGATCGGCGCGATGTCGGTCAGCGTCGTGTGGTTCCTCGGGCTCGGATACGGTGCGAGACTGCTCGCGCCGTGGTTCCGCAAAGCCGTCGCGTGGCGCGTGCTGGACGGCGCGATCGGCAGCATGGTGCTGTTTCTGGCGGCCGTGCAGTTGCGGTAACGCGCTTGGTCATCGACCGATCGTGGGCGGCGACTGGCCGCCCGTTTTTCGTTCCGCTCCGACGCAGCGTCGCAGCAAGCCTGGTTTCCACTCGCCTCTCCCCCGTTCCCTGCCGCGCCCTGCCACAGCAAAATTCAGTTCCCGATCGAACGCAACCGCACGGATCATCGATATAGCGGATGACGCATCCGCCATCCGCTGCAAGTCCTCCGTCCAGGCAGCCGCGTGTCCGCTGCACGATTCCGATCGATCGGCGAGAATATTCGAGCGTCCCGCGACCACGGCGAAGGCGCTTCACCCATCTGCCCGTCCCGTCGCCCTCAACTCGGCCGGTCCCGTCGTTCGATCCCCTCACCCCGCAGATTTCGGAGAGCAACATGGCACTACGTACCCTCGGCACGTCGAACATCCAGGTTTCCCCGCTCGCCTTCGGCGGCAACGTCTTCGGCTGGACCGTCGACGAGACCGCATCGTTTGCGCTGCTCGACGCGCTCGCCGACACCGGCATCAACTTCATCGACACGGCCGACGTCTATTCGGCCTGGGCGCCCGGCAACAGCGGCGGCGAATCGGAAACGATCATCGGCAAGTGGCTCAAGCGTTCCGGCAAGCGCGACCAGGTCGTGATCGCGACCAAAGTCGGTCTGCTCGAAGCGCGCGCCGGCCTGACGAAGGACAACATCCTGACGGCCGCCGACGATTCGCTGCGCCGCCTGCAGACCGACTACATCGATCTGTATTTCTCGCACCGCGATCTCGCCGACACGGCCCCGCTCGAAGAAACGCTCGCCGCCTACCAGACGCTGATCGACGCGGGCAAGGTGCGCATCATCGGCGCGTCGAACTACAGCGGCGCACGCCTGCGCGAAGCCGCCGACATCAGCAAGCGCGACGGCCTGCCCGCGTACCAGGTGATCCAGCCGGAATACAACCTGATCGATCGCGCCGAATACGAGCGCGATCTCGAACCGGTCGTGCGCGACCTGAAGCTTGGCGTCGTCAACTACTACGCGCTCGCGAGCGGCTTCCTGTCGGGCAAATACCGTAGCGAGGCCGACCTGAAGAAGAGCGTGCGCGGCGATCGCGTCGCCGGCTATCTCGACGCACGCGGCCTGCGCATTCTCGCGGCGCTCGACGACGTGTCGGCGAAGCACGGCACGCAACCGGCCGCGATCGCGCTCGCGTGGCAAATCGCGCGGCCGACGATCACCGCGCCGATCGCGAGTGCGACGTCGCTCTCGCAGCTCGCACTGCTCGGCGAAGCAATCCGAGTGAAGCTCGATGACGAAGATATCCGCAAGATCGACGAGGCCAGCGCGGTCTGACGTCGCCGGCAACGGGCCGGTCGGTGAAATCGCGCAGTCGGTGGTTCGCCCGCCCGGGTCCTTCATCGATTGACCACGCCCTGCGACGAGCCCGTCGCGCGGCTGAAATGCGCCTGGCTCGCGACTCCGAGGCACCTGGACCTCGGACGGTAACGCCCGCCCGGTCCACGCCGGGCGGGCTGTACGTGTGGTGCTGCGTCCTCAGAACCGAATCGTCACCGATTTCGGCTCGGTATAAGCGTCGATGAACGACGATCCGTATTCGCGGCCGACACCGGACCCCTTTGCGCCGCCGAACGGAACGGCCGGGTCGACCAGCGTATGCATGTTCACCCACACGGTGCCGGCTTCGATGCGCGGCACGTAGCGCAGCGCCTTCGAGAGATCGTTCGTCCACAGGCTCGCGGTCAGCCCGAACGGCGTGTCGTTCATCATCGCGATCAGTTCTTCTTCTTCGTCGAACGGCACGAACGCGCCGACCGGCCCGAAGATCTCCTTGCGATACGAAGCCGATTCCAGCGAGCGCGGCAGCACGATCGTCGGCTTCACGTAGAAGCCGTCACGCGCATACGCGCCGCCGCCGGTGACGATCGTGTCGCCTTCCGAGCGCGCAAGGTCGAACGCGTCGACGCACTTGCGGAATTGCGGCTCGTTGCAGACGGGGCCGATCATCCCGGCGTCGTCCATCGGATCGGCCGGCTGGAAGCTGTCCAGGCGCGCCTTCAGCTTCTCGACCACCTCATCGAACTTCGAACGATGCACGAAGAACCGTTCGGCCGACGCACACACCTGCCCGCTATGCAGGAACCCGGCCTCGACGATGCCGTCCAGGATCCTGTCGACCGGCGTATCCGGCAGGAACGCCGCCGCATTCTTGCCGCCCAGCTCGAGCGTGAAGCGCGTGAAGTTCGCGTTGACGGCTTCCTCGCCGATGATGCGGCCAGTCGGCACCGAACCCGTGAACGACACCTTCGCCACACGCGGATCGCCGATCACCTTTGAGCCGACCCGGCCGGTGCCGTTGATCACGTTGAGCGTGCCGGGCGGCAACCCCGCTTCCGTCGCCAGCTCGGCGATGCGCAGCATCGTGAGCGGCGTGAACTCCGACGACTTGATGAGCACCGTGTTGCCGGTCGCGAGCGCCGCACCGAATTTCCACACCGGGATCATCACCGGGAAATTCCACGGAATGATCCCGAACACGACGCCCAGCGGCTCGCGCAGCGTGAACGACGTGTAGCGCTCGCCGTTCATGCTCGGAAACGACGGGGCGAGCGTTTCGCCCGCAATCTTCGTGGCCCAGCCCGCGTAATAGCGCAACCAGCGGGCGGACCAGCCGACTTCGATCACGCGCGACAGCCCGATCAGCTTGCCCGACTGCGCGGTTTCGATCTGTGCGATCTCTTCGCCGTGTGCTTCGATCAGGTCTGCGAAGCGCAGCAGGATGCGCTCGCGATCGGCCGGCATGAGGTTTGCCCACGCGCCGCGGAACGCGCGATGCGAAGACGCGATCGCGGCCTCGACGTCGTCGTCGGTCGCCTGCGCGACGGAGCCGATCACAGCACGCGTCGCCGGATTGCGCACGTCGATCCGTTCGCCGCGGCCGGCCACTGCGCGGCCGTCGATGTAATGACCGTGTTCGCGCGCGAGAAACGCGTTGACTTCATCCAGCATCCGAACCAATGCCATCTGTACTCCTCCTGAAATTGAATTGAACGTGAAAGGCCCATTCAGGCCGCGCTGGCGATCAGGTCCGACGCCTTCTCGGCGAGTGCGATGGTCGGCGCGTTCGTGTTGCCGCTCGGGATGCTCGGCATCGTCGAGCTGTCGGCCACGCGCAGCCCCGCGATACCGTGCACGCGCAGCTGCGGATCGACGACGGACGACGCCGCATCCGTGCCCATCCGGCAGGTGCCGACCGGGTGATAGACCGTCTTCGCCGCGCCACGCACCCAGTCCTCGATCCGCGCGTCGTCGTCGGGCGGACAGTCCGGCGAGAAGATCTCGTCGACGTGATCCGCGAGCGCCGGCTGGCGCAGGATCTTCAGCGCGAGCTTCGCGGCCCGGATCTGGCCGTCGACGTCGCGGCGATCGGCCAGGTAGCCGCCGTCGATGCGCGGCAGCGCCTGCGGGTTCGACGAGCGGATCGTCACGCGGCCGCGCGAATACGGTTGCAGATGGCCGGTCTTGATCGTGATGCCGTGCGTGCGACCCGCCGTCACGCCGATCGGATCGTCGAACGAATCGATCGTCGGCAGGAAATGGAACTGGACGTCCGGCTGCCCCTGCCCGCAGGTATCGACGAACGCGAACCCTTCGAGCACCGGCGAGGTCAGGATGCCCGAGCGGAACCACTTCCACTGGATGCCATGCTTCAGCGCACGCCATCCCTTGTCCTGGCCATAGAGCGACACCGGCGTGCGGATCGTCGCATTGACCGACATGTGCAGGTGATCGTGAAAGTTCTCGCCCACCGGCAGCACGTGCCGGACCTGCACGCCGGCGTCCTCGAGCACCTTTTGCGGCCCGATGCCGGACAACTGCAGGATCTTCGGCGAGCCGATCGCGCCGGCCGACACGATGATTTCCGCCCGGGCGCGCGCGGTCACGCGACGGTTGCCCTGCCGATACGTGACGCCGGTCGCGCGGCCGCCTTCGATTTCCACGCGCTCGACCAGCGCATCGACTTCGAGGCTGAGTTCCGGACGGTTGCGGATCGAGCGCAGGTAGGTCGCCGCCGTCGAGCCGCGCTCGCCGTTGAAGATCGTCGCCTGATAGAACCCGACGCCCTCCTGCCGCTCGCCGTTGTAGTCGACCAGGTAGTCGAGCCCCATCTGCTGGCCCGCCCGCACGAACGCCTGCGACAGCGGATGGCGATAGCGGATCTCGGTGACCTGCAGATGCCCGTTGTTGCCGTGATAGGGCGCAGTCAGCGATTCGTTGTTCTCCGCCTTCGCGAAGTAGCGCAGCATGTCGTCCGCGCCCCAGCCCTTGCAGCCGAACTCGGTCTCCCAGCGATCGTAGTCGTTGCGGTGCCCGCGCACGTACAGCATCCCGTTGACGGAGCTCGAGCCGCCGAGCACGCGCCCCTGCGGCACCGCGATCGAGCGACCCTTCACGTCGTCCGACGGCTCGGCCGCATACGGCCACGTGTGGCGCGGAATGGCTTTCGCGAGCCCGCCCGGCATGTGGATGAACAGATCCTTGTCGTGGCCGCCCGCCTCCAGCAGCAGCACAGTGCCCTTGCGGCGCTCGACGAGATGGGTCGCGATCGTGCAGCCCGCCGAGCCGGCGCCAATGACGATGTAGTCGAATGTTCTATCGGACATCCTGGTATGCGCCCGCTGTCGTCCGCACGACGTTCGCCGGCGCGTGCTGCCGCCGCATGCGTTCGTCGCCCAGCCTTCGGCGGGGTCTCCTTGAAAATCGGTGGTTGTTTTTCATGGCGCGAGCCAGCCCGTGCGATTCGACGCGCCGACGGGCTGCGTGCAAGCGCACACCCGATTCGACAGGACAGCTTGCCGATCGCCTTTCGATTCTAGGGACGCGCCGCAAGCGCCGATCGGCGTTGCGTGCATACTTTTGGCTTCAGCGTGCAGATCGGTGCCGCGCGGCGGCGACCTTGGGGAACGTGGAGAAACCACGATTGACGTTGCGGGGCCGGGCTCCCGACAATGGCTGCGTCTGAACGCGCGTCCCGGCCATTTGCATTAACCTTGACGCGTTCCCCGGCTCTCCCCCTCATCCGGCAATGGCACACGAACTCGTCGTCGACGCCAGCAACAGCAGCGCGAATCTGCGCGACCTGATCGCGGACAGCTTCCTGCCGCTGGTCTTTCACGATACCGGCCCGCAGTTCCGGATGTCGGTGCGCGTTGCCACGGTTGGCGGCCTGCGCATGGCGGAGGTCGACACCACCGCGATCCGCGTCGATCGCGACCGCTCGCTCGCGTCGCGCGCCGACAGCGATTGCTACAAGATCCTGTTCCAGATCGCCGGACAAAGCCGCGTCACGCAGCGTAACGCGACGTCGACCGTCAATCCCGGCGAGTGGGTGATCTACGATGCGACGCAGCCGTACATGATCGAATCAACGAACGCGTCGCGCTTCGTCGCCGCACTGACGCCGCCGAGAAGCGGCACGATGTGGCGCTGGTTCGTGGAGCGCGCGGGCGTGCAGGTGCGCAGGACCGTCGGCAATGCACAATTGGCCCTTCAATCGATCCATTACCTGATGGATGGGCAGGTGCCGAATGACCCGGAAAGCCTGTTCGGCTTCGAGCAGTCGACGCTGATGCTGCTCGATTCGGTGATTCGACGCGAGGCGAGCGATTCGCTGACCGGCGCGGATGCGCGCAGCGCTACCCTGCGCATGAACGCGGAAATCTACCTGTCGCACCACTACAGCGATCCCGACTTGTCGCCGGACAAGCTGGCAAGCGCGCTGAACGTGTCGCGGCGCACGCTGTACAGCGCGCTGGCGGCAACCGAGCGGACACCGCAGAGCCTGATTCAGGAATATCGGCTTCAGGCAAGCCGCCGCGCGCTGGAAGATCCGGCCGACACCAATCGCACGTTGCTGGAACTGGCGATCGCGTGCGGGTTTTCGGACATCACGCATTTCGGGCGCGCGTTCAAGGTGCGGTTCGGGTGTAGTCCGGGGGCGTATCGTGGCGCGCATCGGAACATGGGGGACGATCGGCCGGACTCAAACGTGGTTGCTGGCGCTCCCTAGAAGCTCCAACTGAATGTCTGCGGATACGTATGCCGGGACGCGACATTCGGCGGCGTCAGCATGACGATCGTGGCGTGCAACGGAGCGCGCAGATCGATCAACGCGCTGGTCTTGCCGTCGCCGTAGTCCATCATCAACGCCAGCGCGGATTGGGCCCCAATCGAACTCGTTCCTGTGTCGCCGCCGATGCGGCGCTGCATATCGAACGTATTTTGGGGATCGTCACCGATGCCGACGGTCCCGCTTTCAAGCATCCGCACCTTCCCCGATAACCGCTTCGCCACTCACTCATGCCGACGCTGCCCACGGCGTGCGCAATTGCGTCACCGAATCTTTTGCTCGTGCTGATGCATCCGTGTCCCTGACGAGGGAACGTGAGTTGGTCTGCGTTCTCCTCCATCCAGGAGAATTTTCTGGTCGATATCTCCGAACCGCTGCATCACCGACTTGCCATCGAAAATGCGGTTCAGGAAGGATTCCTGGTCCCATGATGTGTCTTGCATCTCGTCGATGAATACCATGGCGAATGCAAACCATCTGTACCTGATCTGCGACGCGTTCGCAAAGATGCTGCCCCTCGCTCCTCACAATAGCTGCGCCGGCGAGTGGCTACGCTCGTCACGATCCTCCCCTAAATATCGTCCTTGACACCCTATCTTTCGATATATATCTTTAGATATGTTTTACGACATACAGGACACGATCATGCGACACATCCCCTCCCGCGGCCATGCCCGATGCGACGGTCATGGTGCGCATGCCGGCCCTGACTGGTTCGCCGGCCTCTGGCACGCGATCGGCCGCCATCGTCGCGGCCACGACTCGTTTGGCGGCGGTGGTCCGTTCGGTGGCCGTGGCGGACGCGGCGGCTTTGGCGATTTCGGCGACGACGGCATGCCGCGCGGCCGCCAGTTCAGCTCCGACGATCTCCAGCTGCTGCTGCTTGCGCTGGTCGCCGAGCAGCCGAGCCACGGCTACGAACTGATCAAGGCGCTCGACACCCGCTCGAGCGGTTTCTACAGCCCGAGCCCCGGCATGGTGTACCCGGCGCTCACGTATCTCGAGGAAGTCGGCTTCGTCGCGTCGCAGGCGGAAGGCAACCGCAAGCGCTATGCGCTGACCGACGCCGGCCGCGCGCATCTCGATGCGCAGCGCGAACGCGTCGATACCTTGTTCGCGCGCCTCACGCACCTCGCACGCAAGATGGAATTCATGCGCCGCGCGTTCGCCGGCGAATCGGCGGGCAGCGAGGCACCGGACGAAGCGCAACCCGGCTGGCTGCCGGAGTTCGTCGAAGCCCGCCTCGCGCTGAAGCGGGCGCTGCTCCACAAGAGCGCCGCCGATGCCGACGAACAGCGGCGCATCGCGGCGATCATGCGCCGCGCGACGGCCGAAATCGAAGGCGGCGCGGGCGCGTAACGCGCGCCGCTCCGTCGAAACCATAGGAGAACGGATTGATGCAGAACACATCCGAACGCGCCGTCACCCGCGTGCGCCATACCCTCAAGTTCCGCCTGCTGCAGGTCGTGCGCGTGCACGCCGTGACGCCGCATCTGCTGCGTGTCACGCTCGGCGGCCCCGACCTCGCGGATTTCGAATCGTCTTCGTTCGACGATCACGTGAAGGTGTTTTTCCCGCCGCCCGGCACCGAGCGGCCCGCAATGCCGACGCTCGGCACGAACGGCCCCGAGTTTCCCGAAGGCGAACCGAAGCCGATCGCACGCGATTTCACGCCGCGTCGCTTCGACCGCGCCGCCTGCGAACTCGATCTGGAATTCGTGCTGAACCATCCAGGTCCCGCATCGCAGTGGGCGGCGCAGGCGCGCGTCGGCCAGTGGCTCGGCATCGGCGGCCCGCGCGGTTCATTCGTGGTCCCAATCGATTTCGACTGGCACCTGCTGATCGGCGACGATACGGCGCTGCCGGCGGTCGCGCGGCGTCTCGGGCAATTGCCGGCCGGCGCGCGTGCGGCGGTCGTGCTGGAAGTCGCGGATCGCACCGCGCAGATCGCATTCGATACGCGCGCAGACGTGCATGAAATCTGGCGCTTTCGCGCCGAAGCCGACACGGCGGACGGCGACATGCTGCTCAATGCGGTACGCGAGCTGCCGCTGCCGTCCTCCGGCGACGGCTACGTCTGGGCGGCGGGTGAAGCGCAGTCGATGCGCGCGGTGCGCCTGCACCTGACCGGCGAGCGCGGCGTGGACAAATCGCGCATCCGCGCGGCGGCATACTGGAAGCGCGGCGCGGCGGCCGTGCATGAAACGCTGGAAGACTGACGCGAATGGGCGCCCGCGCATCGGCGGGCTTGGCATCGGCGGCGTGGCTGGTATATATGTATGTCTGCGACGCCGCTGTCGGACGACAGCCACCGCAGCCCGCCCAGGAGCGCCCGGTCATGACAAAAGAAAGCCACGCTTCGCCTTTCCTTCGCAACCTGAAGATCGCCGGCTATTGCGGCCTGGCGGCCGTCGCGCTCGCGTTGTTCGTCGCGATGTGCGCGATCCTGAAGGAAAGTTCTCTCGAACGCGACACCGCCCAGCACCCAGGCGAAACGCCTGAACTGCATGAAGCAGGCGGCGGCACGTCGGGATCGGCCGAAACGGCCAAGACGCCTGGTTGACGGCGTCCGGCCGAAGTTTTACCCGAGTCGTTCTCCCGCTCAGGGCGTGCGCTCATGTCCCATCATCACCGCGTGCACCACGTCGCCGATCCGTTCGAGCAGCTCGACCACGCGTTGCCCGTACAGGTGCACTGCCAGCGCGCCGGCAGTGCCGACCAGCACGCCGCCGGCCATGTCGAACGGCCAGTGCACACCCGCATACACACGACCCCAGGCAATCGCGACAGCCATCGCGGCCATCACGAATCCGGTCAGCCGCGTGGTGCCGGCGAGCATCATGCCGACCGCGAGACTCCACGCGAACGTCATGTGATCGCTCGGAAACGAGCTGTCCGGCGCATGCGGGATCAGTTGCGTGCCGACGCCGGCCATGAACGGCCGTGGCGAGAACCAGAAATGCCCGAGCACCTGCGCGAGCGCGAGCGCCACGCACGTGCCGACGCCGGCTTCGATCGCCTGTCGCCGCGTCGGGCGCTCGCCGAAGATCCAGGTCAGCAGCAGCATCACGGGCAGCGCATAGACGAGCCAGTCGGCGGCGAGGACCGCGAGGTGGGCAACGCCGGGGTGCGGTGCAGCGCCGGCATTGATGGCGGAAAACAGGGTGAGATTGAGGTTCTGCATGAATCCGGGGGCCTAATGATTGGACCGGGCAGGCCGGTCGGATGCGAACGATGTTAGTGCTCACTCGCTTAAGCGTTGCTTAATACGGGGGGCGACGGTGATCCGAACCGCCCCCGTGCGTCGCGCGCGAACGCACTTAGAACCTGCACTGCAACACAAGTTCACACAATTGTCACATTCCAGCGCGACTGCCTCCCGTAAAAGCTCACCACCCGTCCTGTAAAGGCTCACCTTTTTCACATCGTGGCGTCATCGGCACGTGCGAGCATCGGGCCGCCGGGCGCCGTCGACGTCGTTTGTGCCGGTCGCCTCAATATTTACGCGGCAAACGATTCGAAATCGGCAACAATTAATTCCATATGCGGCATCGCACAACGGCAACGCACAGGCATAGGATTACGAGCTTACGAGCACTCATCCACGAAGCGATCAACAACAAGGAGTCCGCATGAAACCGAGCGATGTCCGATCGAAAGCGTTTGCGATGCCGTTGACCAGCCCTGCGTTCCCGATGGGCCCGTACCGTTTCGTCGATCGTGAGTTCCTGATCATCACGTATCGCACCGATCCGGACCGTCTGCGCGAGATAGTCCCCGAGCCGCTGCAGATCACCGAGCCGCTCGTGCATTACGAATTCATTCGCATGGCCGATTCGACCGGCTTCGGCGACTACACCGAGAGCGGCCAGGTGATCCCCGTCGAATACAACGGCCAGGCCGGCGGCTACACACTCGCGATGTATCTCGACGATCACCCGCCGATCGCCGGCGGCCGCGAGCTGTGGGGCTTCCCGAAGAAGCTCGCGTCGCCCACGCTGCACGTGAACACCGATCACATCCTGGGCACGCTCGACTACGGCAAGGTGCGCGTCGCGACCGGCACGATGGGCTACAAGCACAAGGAACTCGACATCGACGAGCAGACGAAGCGCCTCGCCGGCCCGAACTTCCTGCTGAAGATCATCCCGCACGTCGACGGCACCGCGCGCGTATGCGAACTGGTGCGCTACTACATGCAGGACATCAAGATGAAGGGCGCGTGGACGGGCCCTGCCTCGCTCGAACTGGCACCGCACGCACTAGCGCCGGTAGCCGACCTGCCGGTGCTGGAGATCGTCGAAGCCCGCCATATCGTCGCGGATTTGACACTCGGCCTCGGCGAAGTCGTCTACGATTACCTGGCTCAGTAACACGTCCGCAGTCCTTTCTCCTGTCAATCCTTTCACCACGGGAAATTCGAAATGAGCAACCTGAATGGCAAGACCGCAGTCGTCACGGGCGCCGCAAGCGGCATCGGCAAGGAAATCGCACTGGAGCTCGCGAAGGCGGGTGCGGCCGTCGCGATCGCCGACCTGAACCAGGATGGCGCGAATGCGGTTGCCGACGAGATCAACAAGGCGGGCGGCAAGGCGATCGGCGTCGCGATGGACGTGACGAACGAGGAAGCCGTGAACAGTGGCATCGACAAGGTTGCCGAAACGTTCGGCTCGGTCGACATCCTCGTGTCGAACGCAGGCATCCAGATCGTCAATCCGATCGAGAACTACTCGTTCTCCGACTGGAAGAAGATGCAGGCGATCCACGTCGACGGCGCGTTCCTGACGACCAAGGCCGCGCTCAAGCACATGTACAAGGACGATCGCGGCGGCGTCGTGATCTATATGGGTTCGGTGCACTCGCACGAGGCGTCGCCGCTGAAGTCGGCGTACGTGACGGCCAAGCACGGGTTGCTGGGCCTCGCGCGCGTGCTGGCGAAGGAAGGCGCGAAGCACAACGTGCGCTCGCACGTCGTGTGTCCGGGTTTCGTGCGCACGCCGCTGGTCGACAAGCAGATTCCGGAGCAGGCGAAGGAGCTCGGGATCAGCGAAGAGGAAGTGGTGAAGAAGGTGATGCTCGGCAACACGGTCGATGGCGTGTTCACGACGGTGCAGGACGTCGCGCAGACGGTGCTGTTCCTGTCGGCGTTCCCGAGCGCGGCGCTCACGGGGCAGTCGTTCATCGTCAGCCACGGCTGGTTCATGCAGTAATGTCTTCTTCGCCTCCCTGACGGGAGGCGATTCCCGCACCACCGCCTTATTCTCACGACTCACGATGGCGTACCGTCGGTCGACGTCACGCCATCCGTCTCCGCCATCCACGGCGGGATTTCTCGGAGCAACTGATGAAACCGCACGCGCGTACAGAAAAGCAGGCCGTCGATGCGGCGGACCTGCATCACGAAGCCGGCGCGCCGGCCGCTGCGCGGTCACTGCCGTACGAAACGATCGCGCTCGTCCTGCAGGGCGGCGGCGCACTCGGCGCGTATCAGGCCGGCGTATTCGAAGGGCTGCACGAAGCGGGCGTTCCGCTCGACTGGATCGCCGGCATCTCGATCGGCGCGCTCAACACCGCGCTGATCGCCGGCAATGCACCCGAACATCGCGTCGAGCGGCTGCGCGAATTCTGGGAAACGATCTGCCAGCCGGCGTTCTTTCCCGCGATGCCGGCCGCGTTCGAATTCGCGCTGTTCAACAGCATCGACCAGATCCGCACGTTCTTCACCGCATCGCAGGCCGCGAGCGCGATGATGCAGGGCCAACAGGGCTTCTTCGTGCCGCGCTTCCCGCCGCCGCTGCCGGGCGTGTCCGATCACCCGGAAAAGATCAGCTGGTACGACACGTCGGCGCTGCGCGCGACGCTGCTGAAGCTGTGCGATTTCGACCGGATCAACTCGGGCGAGACGCGCGTGTCGGTCGGCGCGGTCAACGTCGGCACCGGCAACTTCGTGTACTTCGACAACTCGCGCATCCGCCTCGCGCCCGAGCACTTCATGGCGTCCGGCGCGCTGCCGCCCGCGTTCCCGCCCGTCGAGATCGACGGCGAGTACTACTGGGACGGCGGCGTCGTGTCGAACACGCCGCTGATGGAAGTGCTGCGCGCGCGTCCGCGCCGCGACACGCTCGCGTTCCAGGTCGATCTGTGGAGCGCACGTGGGCCGCTGCCGCGCACGATGGCCGACGTCGCGGAACGCACGAAGGACGTGCAGTACTCGAGCCGCACGCGTTTCGTCACCGACACGCTGCAGCGCGAACAGCGCTACCGCAACGTGCTGCGCCACGTGCTCGAGCAGGTGCCGGAAGAGCAGCGCAAGAACGACCCGTGGTGCGTCGAGGCTGAGTCGATGTCGAGCGGGAAGAAGTACAATATCCAGCACCTGATCTATCAGCAGAAGGCGTACGAGCACCACTACAAGGACTATCAGTTCGGTCTGTCGACGATGCGCGATCACTGGTCCGCGGGTCTCGACGACATCCGCAAGACGCTCGCAGTCAAGGACGGCCTCGCGCTGCCCGTCAACGACGCGGGCTTCGTCACGCACGACATTCACCGCCGCCGGTAATGCCGTATGCGATGGGCCGGCGCGCTGCCTGCGCCGGCCCGTCCTCTTTTCCGATTCGACATGCCGATTTTCATTGCGCTGTTCGCGCTCATCGCCATTGGATGGGGCGCGGTTCACCTGTTTCACGTCATCGCCGCGCAGTTCGGCCAGCCGGTCGCGATCGCGGCCGCCGCACTCGCCGGCGCGGTCCTGATCACGCTGATCGCGTGGTGGATCAAACGCCGCCGCGACATCGCGCCGAACACGAAGGAGCAAGGCTGGACCCACATCGTCCATCGCGCATGGGGCGAGGTGCGCGTGTCCGCGACGCAGGGGCTGCTGTGGCTGTCGCATGACGGCGCGGACGGCCGCTATACGCTGTCGCAGCTCGACGGCTGCGAGGCCGCGCCGATCGACGGCCGCTGGCATCTGGTCGTGCGCGTGCGCGACGCCGTGCGCGGCGAATGGAAACTGCCGATGATGGACAAGCGCGATGCACAGCGCTGGGCCCGCGTGCTGATGCTCGCGAAGGACAACCGGCTGTAACGGGCTTCGGCCGCGCGCCGGCATGAGCCATGCCCTACGTGGCCGCACCGGTCGCCATGCCGAAGCATTCGGTATGGCGCCTGCGCCGCGTCCCGTCGATTCGGCGCCGCGGCGTGCGTTCTGAACGGCGGTACGGTTCCCTATCGCGCGCCGAGCGCCCATAACGCGTCGAGCACGTGCTGTGTCGAGCGCTCGACCGGGCCTGCCCGATGGGCAATACCCAACTCGCGCCACAACGCCGGACGCAGCGGCCGCATCACGATGCGTGCGTCGGGCAGCGAGGCGCCCGCCTCGTGCGGCAGTAGCGTCGCACCGTAACCCGCGGCGACCAGACTCTTGATCGCATCGTTGTAGTTGAGTTCGATACGCGGCTCGGGCCGATGGCCGCCGCGCGCAAACCATTCCGTCGTGAGCCGCGACAGGCGGGTGGTCGAATCGTTGAGAATCAGCGGCCGTGCGGCCAGATAGCCCGGCGTTACACGCGCCGGAAGCTGCCAGTCCGCAGGCAGGAAGGCCAGCACCGGATCGCGCCGCCACGCGCGGATCGACAGCCCCGCGACCGCCGGCTGCGGTAACGCAACCAGCCCGACGTCGAGCGTGCCCTGTGCAATGCGCGCCAGTGTGTCGTGCGACGTGAGCACGGCGATCTGGACATCGATGTCCGGATGCCGCTCGCGCAACCGGGCCACCGCCTGCGGCAACAGATGGGCGATCGCCCCGGTCGACGCGCCGAGGCGCACCCGCCCGGTCAGCCCCTGCACTTGCCGCTCCACGTCGTCGAGTGTCGACTCGACTTCAGCCAGCAAACGGCGCGCCCGCTCCACCAGCACGGCCCCGATGGCCGACGGCTGCACGTTGCCGCGCGTGCGCGACAGCAACGGCGCGCCGATGCGGCTTTCGAGTTCGGCGACATGAAGACTGACGGTCGGCGGCGCCAGATGAAGCAGTTGCGCGGCGGCCACGAAGGATCCCTGGTCGGCGATCGCGACCAGCGTACGCAGTCGGTCCAGGCTGATCTCGCGCATTCCCACCTCTCGTTCAGGAAAACTGAATCTGGCAATCAGGAAATTCAACTTTTCCTATTCTAGGCGTTCGGTGGACGATACCGCTTTCCCCAGTCCGAAACGAGGAACGCGACCATCATGAGCCTCCCCATTGTCTACATCGACGGCGACCAAGGTACGACCGGACTGCAGATCCACGAGCGCCTGCGGGATCGCACCGACCTGCGGCTCGTCACGCTCCCGGATACCGAACGCAAGGATCCCGCGCGACGCGCCGATGCGATCAACGCAGCCGATATCGCGATTCTGTGCCTGCCGGATGCCGTCGCGCGCGAAGCGGTCGGCTTCATCCGGAATCCGGCGGTACGCGTGATCGACGCGAGTTCAGCCCATCGCACCGAACCGGGCTGGGTCTATGGTTTTCCCGAGATGGTCGACGGACATGCGCAGAAAATCGCACGCGCGCCGCGCGTCACCAATCCGGGCTGCTATCCGACGGGCGCGATCGGCCTGCTTCGGCCGCTGCTACAGGCGGGCCTGCTGCCCCGCGATTACCCGGTGAGCATCCATGCGGTGTCCGGTTACTCGGGCGGCGGGCGCACGGCCGTCGACGCCTTCGAATCGAACGGCGCCGCACGCGCGAAACCGCTGCAGGTCTACGGCCTCGCGCTCGCGCACAAGCATGTGCCCGAGATCCAGCTCCATGCCGGACTTGCGCATCGCCCGCTGTTCGTACCGGCTTACGGCGCGTATCGGCAGGGCATCGTGCTGACCGTGCCGATCGAGCTGCGCCTTCTCCCGGCCGGCGTGACCGGTGCGTCGCTGCACGCGTGTCTCGCGCACCATTACGCCGGCGCGCGCCATGTCGAGGTCACGCCGCTCGCGGACGCGCGCGCGATCACCCATCTCGATCCACAGGCGCTGAACGGGTCGAACGACCTGCAGCTCAGCGTGTTCTTCAATGCCGATCACGGTCAGGTGCTGCTGTCCGCCGTGCTCGACAATCTTGGCAAAGGGGCATCCGGCGCGGCCGTGCAGAATCTCGACCTGATGCTCGATGCGGTGAGCGTGGAGAAGGCGACGTAAGCGGCATAAGCGACGAGCGGGCACCGCCGGCGGCCGGCCCGGCGTATCGCGCCCGCCGATGCGTCGGTGCCTGCTGGACGGTGCCCGCTCGCGATGCGGTTGCGCGCCGTCAACGGGGTGCCTGCCGATGCTCCGCACATGCCCCCGTAAAAGCTCACCTTTGGCCGATTTCAGCCCGCATCGTCGCTTGCCGCGGCATTCAACCCGGCGAGCGCGTCCGCCAGAAAATCGACGCACACGCGCACCTTCGCCGAAGCCGCGACGCGTTCCGGATACACGGCCCAGATGTTGGCCGGCTGAGTCACGTCCGGCAGCACGCGACAGAGTTCGCCGCGCTCGATCAGCGGCCCCGCTTCCCAGATCGAACGCAGCACGATCCCGCGTCCGGCCAGCGCCCATTGCACGGCCACCTCGCCGTGGTTCGTCGACAGCGCGCCGCCGACTTTCACCGTTACCGTTTCGCCGCGCAGGTTCAATCGCCACACACCGAACGGATGATCGCGCTCCTTGATCGCGAGACAGTCGTGCGACGCGAGATCCGCCAGCGTGCGCGGCGTGCCGCGCCGTGCGAGATAGTCCGGCGACGCGCACAGCACGCGATGGTTCGTGGCCAGGCGGCGCGCGATCAGGTGATCGGCGATCTCGTCGCCGATGCGCACGTCGAGGTCGTAGCCTTCGCCGGCAACGTCGACGAGCCGGTCGAACAGGTCGAGCCGCACGTTGAGCTGCGGATAGCGCGCGGAGAAGTCGAGCAGCGCCGGCGCAACGACATGGCGGCCGAAGCCGAAGCTGCTCGAGATGCGCAGCGTGCCGCGCGGCACCGTGCGCGTGGTCGACACGTCCTCGACGAGATGATCGACGTCGTCGAGAATCTTCTCCGCACGCGCGAACACGCGTTCGCCTGCTTCCGTGACCGTCACGCGGCGCGTCGAGCGATGCAGCAGGCGCGTGCCGAGCTGCGCCTCGAGCAGTGCGATGCGCTTGCTCACATACGCGGGCGAGACCGCGAGCTGCTCGGCGGCCGCGCTGAAGCTCGTCAGGCGGACGACCAGGCTGAATACGCGCAGGTCGTCGAGATTCGGCGATTTGTTCACGATTCGTGGAAAGTCGATTAACCTTTCGCACGATTTTAATCTGAATGGAAATAAATAAAATGGCGTCGTGTTCCGCTGCGCACGCTGCCGGCGGCTCGACCAGCCAAGGAGGCTTGCATGAGCGACAAGACGTACAAGATTGCCGTCATCCCCGGTGACGGCATCGGCCGTGAAGTGATGCCCGAGGGCCTGCGCGCGCTCGACGCCGTGACGGCGCGCTTCGGCATCCGTTTCCAGTTCGAGCAGGTCGACTGGGCGAGCTGCGACTACTACGCGCAGCACGGCAAGATGATGCCGGACGACTGGAAGGCGCAGTTGTCGGGCATGGACGCGATCCTGTTCGGCGCGGTCGGCTGGCCGGCGACGGTGCCCGATCACATTTCGCTGTGGGGTTCGCTGCTGAAGTTCCGCCGCGAGTTCGACCAGTACATCAACCTGCGGCCCGCGCGCCTGTTCGACGGCGTGCCGTCGCCGCTCGCCGGCCGCAAGGCGGGCGACATCGACTTCCTGATCGTGCGCGAGAACACCGAGGGCGAATATTCGTCGGTCGGCGGCACGATGTTCGAAGGCACCGAGCGCGAAGTGGTCATGCAGCAGTCGATCTTCACGCGTCACGGCACCGAGCGCGTGCTGAAGTTCGCGTTCGAGCTCGCCCAGCGCCGCGCGAAGCGGCTGACCGTCGCGACGAAGAGCAACGGCATCGCGATCAGCATGCCGTGGTGGGACGCGCGCGCGGCCGAAATGGGTGAACGCTATCCCGAAATCGCCGTGGACAAGCAGCACATCGACATCCTGTGCGCGCGCTTCGTGCTGCAGCCCGACCGCTTCGACGTCGTCGTCGCGTCGAACCTGTTCGGCGACATCCTTTCCGACCTCGGTCCGGCCTGCACGGGCACGATCGGCATCGCGCCGTCGGCAAACCTCAACCCGGATCGCACGTTTCCGTCGCTGTTCGAACCGGTGCACGGCTCCGCGCCGGACATCACGGGCCAGTACATCGCGAACCCGATTGCAATGATCTGGTCGGCGGCGATGATGCTCGACTTCCTCGGTAACGGCGCAGGCCGCGAACGCGAAGCGCACGACGCGATCGTCGCGGCGATCGAGGACGTGCTGCGCACCGGGCCGCGCACGCGCGATCTCGGTGGCCAAGCGGGGACGCAGGAAGTGGGCGAGGCAATCGCCGCGCGGATCGCCGGCTGACAGAACGATGTGATGGGTGCGTGCTGTCAGGGGGTCGATGGATGTCGTGTTCGAGGGTGAGCAACACGGCCGACTGCCACGCACCTTTGCTGATGCCGATGCGCACGCTTGCATGCGTGCGTGTCGGTGTCGAGTTCGATGTCAATGTCGATTCCGAACGGTGAGCAATACGGTTCGGCGGCACGCACGGTTACGTGTCGATCCATTGCTGTGATCGGCATCGTGTTGAAGTCGAACGGTGAGTTGCATCCCGCATCGATGCACACCGCTTGAACCTCACCACTCCAGTACAGGCACGCAAGGCCGTGCAAATGCGCCGCCGAAGTTGTGTTCGATTCACGTTCGCTTCGCACGCGAGCGACGAGAGACCTGCGCATGCCAATGCATGCGGTATGTCCGTCAGCGCATTCGCGCCGTTTCCTGCGAAGATTGATCGGTGAGATACAGGGCGTGAAGAAGCACACCGTCCCGCACAGAATGTCCCTCTCCCGAAAACACTCACCTCAGCACGCAACTCCCGTATTTCCTCACCGTTGAGCACAGGCGACGCGCGCGATGCACGATCGAGCGCGTCCACGTGTCGTCATTGTGCTGCGTCACAGCCCGAGATCGGACAGGCCGGGATGATCGTCCGGACGGCGGCCGAGCGGCCAGTGGTACAGGCGATCCGCTTCGCGAATCGGCAGATCGTTGATGCTCGCGTGGCGGTGCGCCATCAATCCGTTTTCGTCGAACTCCCAGTTTTCGTTTCCGTATGAGCGGAACCAGTTGCCGGCGTCGTCATGCCATTCGTAGGCGAATCGCACCGCGATGCGATTGCCGCCGAACGCCCACAGCTCCTTGATCAGCCGGTAGTCGAGCTCGCGCGTCCATTTCCGCTGCAACAGGCCGACAATCTCGTCACGGCCCGTCACGAACTCCGCGCGATTGCGCCACCGGCTCTGCGGCGTATAAGCGAGCGAGACGCGCCGCGGGTCGCGCGTGTTCCACGCATCCTCCGCGGCGCGCACTTTCTGGCGCGCCGTGTCGAGCGTGAAGGGCGGAACGGGCGGACGAACTTCCGGGGAAGCGGACATGGGATGCTCCTGTTCAAGGTTCTGGCTGCGCACGAACGCAACCGGTGGGGACGTACTACTTCGACGCTCGGGGCATCGTATCGAGCAAGAGTTCTGCCGTTGCGCGCGCATCGCGCGCGGCGATCGTATCGCCACTGACGAGCGCCACGCCGATCGCGCCGTCGATCAGCACCAGCCATTGACGCGCGAGGCGGGCCAGCCCGCGGCGCTCGATCCCGGCGTCATCGGCATACGCGTCGAACCGCTCGCGCACGAACGCCAGCAAGCGTGCTTTGTGCATACGCGCGACGACGCGCACCGGATCGTCGACGTCGGCAATCTCGCCGGATGCGTTCAGGAACGCGCAGCCGTGAAAATCGGGTTGCGCAAACCAGTCGCGCAGCACATCGAACATGCCGAGCAGGTGCGCACGCGGCGACTTGCCGCACGCGAGCGTTGCATCGACGAACCAGCGCATCCAGCGTTCGTCACGGCGCTCGAGCGCGGCGACGACCAGCGCCTCCTTCGATTCGAAATGCGAATAAAAGCTCTTTCGCGCGGCACCGGAGCGCTTCACGATCGCATCGACACCCGTGGCATGGATGCCGCCCGAGTAGATCAGCGCTTCGGCCGCGTCGAGCAACCGGTCGCGAACGGCCGGTTCGCCGGAGAGGTCATCATGTGTGTTCATGGGTTTACGGTAGAACGATCGTTCTCCTTCGTCAACACCCATGCGAAATGGCCTTGTCGACGGGAGGGCCGAACAGCGCCCGGCTCAGATAGCGGGCGGCGCATTCCAGGTGGCGTTGACGACATTTTTTTAGAAGCGAACGCAGGGCACTCACTACACTTCGCTCACCCTGTCTGGCCGAAAGGACATCATCCAGCTATCGGAATCCCCACGCTCCACGCGTACCCATGCGGCTTATGCCTGACGGCTCGATGGCCGTTTCGTCGTACGGCATTTCGATCCGCGCAGCGATTCGTATGAATCGCTGACCGCGTTGCTGCATCGCGCGTACGCACATCTCGGCGCCGCGGTCTGTCCGTGGGGCGACCAGCCGGCGTCGGCGACGCGCGAATGCGTGTTCGCCAACGAGTGTTGCGTCGTGCTCGGCAACGCGCACCTGGTCGCGACGATCACGATGCGGGCTCACGATCCCGATTTGCGCGGCGTGCCGGAGCGGCGTCATGAAACGACGCACATGGCTTGCCCTGCGGCATGCATGCACGCGGGCGGAACTGCGCATGCTCGGTTGAACGGTGAGCGGATCAAATAGCAGGCAGCGCACCTATCGACGTCGACCGGTAGACCGATGGGTGAGTTCGCACGCCATTGATCACTTCACGCATCGAAGATACGTTGAAATCGCGCTGCGTGGCGGTGTGCTGCCGCAGAAGCAGAGCAAAGCCGGGCGGATGATGCGGCAAGGGCTTGCTATTTAAACGCGACAAGCGAAAACGGAAGAGCAGGAAGAAAGACACACGCCGGGCAACGCGACAGAAGGGGTGGGAGCGCCCTGACAGGTGAGGTGCATGCGCGATTGCATGTCACCGATGCGTTCCGGGAAATCGAAACGCGATCGCCCTTGTTTCGCAAGCGAGAGGTGCGTGTAATCCGTTGCATTCCCCGCTCAAGCGCGCCACGAAAGCGCGATCGGGCCGCCATTCGGCACGCATGCACAGCTCCCGAATATCCTCACCTTACGCGTGTGTCGAAGCCGATCGGCCCCGACACACGCACCGGCCGATATGAGCGAAGCAGTCGGCAAACGCGCCGAGCCGCCCCGCCGGCACTCAGACCGTCCAGTCGAGAATCACCTTGCCGCTTTCACCGGACAACATTGCGGCGAAGCCTTTCTCGTAATCGTCGGCCGCAAAGCGATGCGTGATGATCGGCGATAGATCCAGGCCGCTTTGCAGCATCGCGACCATCTTGTACCAGGTCTCGAACATCTCGCGGCCGTAGATGCCCTTGATCTCGAGCCCCTTGAAGATCACCTGGTTCCAGTCGATCGCCGTCTGCGCGGGCGGAATGCCGAGCAGCGCGACCTTGCCGCCGTGATTCATCGCCTCGAGCAGGCTCGTGAACGCGCTCGGAACACCCGACATCTCGAGGCCGACGTCGAAGCCTTCCGTCATGCGCAGGTCGGCCATCACGTCGCGCAACGACTCGCGCGCGACGTTGACCGCACGCGTCGCCCCCATCTTGCGAGCGAGTTCGAGCCGGTAGTCGTTGATATCGGTGATCACGACGTTGCGCGCGCCGACATGCTTGGCGATCGCGACGGCCATGACGCCGATCGGGCCCGCGCCGGTGATCAGCACGTCCTCGCCGACGAGATTGAACGACAGCGCGGTATGCGTCGCGTTGCCGAACGGATCGAAGATCGACGCGAGATCGTCGGAAATCTCCGGCGGAATCTTGAACGCGTTGAACGCGGGAATCGCCAGATACTCGGCGAACGCACCCTCGCGGTTCACGCCGACGCCGACGGTGTTACGGCACAGATGCCGTCGCCCCGCGCGGCAGTTGCGACAGAAACCGCACGTGATGTGGCCTTCGCCAGACACGCGATCGCCGATCGCGAAACCGCGCACTTCCTGCCCCATCTCGACGATCTCGCCGACGTACTCGTGACCGACGTGCATCGGCACGGGAATCGTCTTCTGCGCCCAGTCGTCCCACTTCCAGATATGGATGTCGGTGCCGCAGATCGCCGTGCGGCGGATCTTGATCAGCACATCGTTGTGCCCGACTTCGGGACGCTTCACACGCGTGAGCGTGAGGCCTGGACCGCGTTCGAGCTTTGCCAGTGCTTTCATGGTTGCGCCTCCGTCAGACGATACCGAGCGACTTGCCGACGCGCACGAACGCGGCGACCGTCTGATCGATCTGTTCGGGGGTATGCGCGGCACTCATCTGCGTGCGGATGCGCGCGCGACCGCGCGGCACGACGGGGAACGAGAAGCCGATCACGTAGACGCCTTCGGCGAGCAACTTGTCGGCCATGTTCGTCGCGAGCTGCGCGTCGCCGAGCATCACCGGGATGATTGGATGCGCACCCGGCACGAGCGTAAAGCCCGCGGCGGTCATCTGCTCGCGGAACCGCACGCCGTTCTCGCGCACGCGTTCGCGCAGCTTCGCGCCTTCGTCGCTGCCGAGCAGCTCCAGCACCTTCAGCGATGCCGCGGCGATGCTGGGCGTCAGCGTGTTCGAAAACAGATACGGGCGCGAACGCTGGCGCAGCAATTCGACGATCTCGCGCCGGGCTGCGACATAGCCGCCCGATGCGCCGCCCAGTGCCTTGCCAAGCGTGCCGGTG
The DNA here is from genome assembly GCF_056930375.1 of Burkholderia sp. 10_S31. Taxonomy (NCBI): domain Bacteria; kingdom Pseudomonadati; phylum Pseudomonadota; class Betaproteobacteria; order Burkholderiales; family Burkholderiaceae; genus Burkholderia; species Burkholderia sp. 10_S31. The sequence goes on along the minus strand of NZ_JBXOWK010000001.1, from coordinate 356,024 downwards.
ATGATATCGACGCGACCATCGACGCCGCAATGCTCGGGCGTGCCGCGGCCATGCGCGCCGATGAAGCCGACCGCATGCGAGTCGTCGACCATCACGAGTGCGCCGTAACGATCGGCGAGGTCGCAGATGCCTTTCAGGTCGGCGATGATGCCATCCATCGAGAACACGCCGTCGGTCGCGATCAGCTTGTGGCGCGCGCCCGCTGCGTCGGCTTCCTTCAGCTTCGCCTCGAGATCGGACAGGTCGTTGTTCTTGTAGCGGAAACGCTTCGCCTTGCAGAGGCGGATGCCGTCGATGATGCTCGCGTGGTTCAGCTCGTCGCTGATCACCGCGTCGTTCTCGTCGAGCAGCGTCTCGAACAGGCCGCCGTTCGCATCGAAGCAGCTCGAATAGAGGATGCTGTCCTCGGTGCCGAGAAACGACGCCAGCGCGCTTTCGAGCTGCTTGTGCACGGTTTGCGTGCCGCAGATGAAGCGCACCGATGCCATGCCGAAGCCGTCCTGGTCCAGACCGGCCTTCGCCGCGGCGATCAGGCGCGGATCGTTCGCCAGACCCAGATAGTTGTTCGCGCAGAAATTCAGCACGCCGGCACCGCCGGCGAGCCGCACGGCCGCCGCCTGGGGACTCGCGATCTCGCGCTCGGTCTTGTAAAAACCGTCCGCGCGGATCTGGTCGAGCGTCCCGCGCACCTGGGCGAGAAAGGCATCACGCATCGCAAAGCTCCTGACAGGGATTCGCCATCCGCCGCGCGCCACTCGTGGCGACAGCGCAACGGCCTGCTACTGTTATAGTCGGTCGTTCGGTTGACCGCATTTATCCGATATTCCGAACTAGAATTCGAAATACCGAACAACTCTAAGCGAACGGAAACCAAATGGCAAGTTCCTCCGCGTCGCGGCGCACGCCAGCCGGCGCCGCACCGCAGCAGCCGGGCGTCACGCCGCCGCGGGTCGGCGAGCAGATCCAGCGCCTGCGCAACGAGCGCAAGCTGACGCTCGACGACCTGTCGCGCGCGGCCGGCGTATCGAAGTCGATGCTCTCCGAGATCGAGCGCGACAAGGCCAATCCGACGATCGCGGTCGCGTGGCGGCTCACGAATGCGCTCGGCATCACGCTCGACGAGCTGTTCTCGCAGCCGAAAGCGCCGGAGACGATCCGCGTGGACGGCCCGCACGACATTCCAACGCTCGCCGGCCACGACGGTCGCTATCAATTGCGCGTATGGGGCCCGATCGACCTGGCCGGCAAGTTCGAGTGGTACGAACTGACGCTGCCGGGCGGCGGCGCGCTCGTGTCGAACGCGCACGAACCCGGCACACGCGAGCACCTCACCGTGCTGCAAGGGGCAATGGAAATCGAAGCCGCGGCGGCGAGCCGGCGCCTGAAAGCCGGCGACACCGCACGCTATCCGGCCGACACGCCGCACGCGATCCGCAACCCCGGCAAGGCCGAGGCACGCGCACTACTGATCGTGATTCATCGCTGACGATGCAGATAGCTGGCCGAAAGGCCAGTTGCGGAAAATACTGTATGTTTGTACAGTATACGGACATTCCGCCATGCATGGCCGGGGCAGCGCACCGAGGCGCCCGCGCCGGTCGACAGGAGCCTGCGATGACAGAAGAACAAGATTTGGCCGCGCTTAGCTTCAAGGCTGCCGCGCACGACCTCGAGCTGATCGTTCGCCATATAGCCGGGCGCTACATCCGTCAGCGCGTTCCGCTGTCGTGGCGTCTGCTGCACGCCATCGAAGCCGAGGCGCTCGCCGATCTCGGCTTTGCCAGCCGGCACGATGCCGGCATGCGTCAACTGTTCGAACGGCCGTCGGACATGACCTTTCCCGAAACAGACGATCCGATCGACTTCGGCCGCTCCAACGCGCTGCCTGCCGTGTTCTCGTTCGCTGTCCTCGCGTATGAAGCCGCGGCCAGGTCGCAGGAAGTGGCGCCCCGCGAGCGCGTTCACCGTCCGTCCAAGGCGTGGGGCGACTGACGCCACGCCCGGGCCGTCCGACACGGCGGTCGGCTCCCGCATCCTGCTGCCCGCGACGTTGCGGAAAGGGCTACCATATACGCAACTAACGGAATAAATAACATGTCCCTTCCTACGCCCTCCGACACCCCGGCACGCCCGGAAGAAAAGGATCTGTTCGACCGCAGCGCATCCGACTGGATCCTCTCGCCCGAAACCGCATTCGACGCATGGCTTGCCATGCAGGACTACCGCCGTTCGTCAGCCGACGTCTATCGCGCGCAATGGGGTGCCTTTCTCGCGTGGCTGCGTACACACCAGAAAAACCTGGCCACGGTCGATACCGCAACGATCGCGAACTTCGTCGGTGAGCTTCCGATCAGGAAAACGCAGCGAATGCGCTATCTGCGACTAATCGAGCGCGTGCTCGACCACATCCGGCGCACCGAGTTCGCCTCCACCAACCCCGCCCGCTTCATTGCTCAGGATGGCGAAGCGAACTGGCGCCAGGCACGCGACAACGAGCCGACGGGTTTCCTGACGCCGGGCGAACGCGCGAAATTGCTGGCTTACCTGTTTTCGCCGATCGGCGTATCGGGCTCCGCCTACTGGAAAGAGCGACGCGACCGCGCGCTCGTCGCTGCGTTTCTCGGCGCCGGCGTGAAGACCGGCGAAGCACGCGCGCTTACTATTAGTTGCATCAACACAAGCGGAACGTCGCTGCAGATTCCGTCGACGCATCCCGATTTCGCGCGCGAAACCCATCTGGCATCGTTCGCGATCGCGTTGCTCGAAGCGTGGCTCGTGGAGCGCAAGCGACAGGAGATTCCCGGCGAACTCGTGTTTCCGGCATCGCACGCCGGACGGCCGATGCACAAGGCGACGATGCTGCGCGCGATCGATGCGATCGTCGAATCCGCCGGGCTCACGTCGTCACGCACCGCGCGCGCGAGTCCGCAAACGCTGCGCAACACCTATGCGGCCGAACTGTTCGAACACGACGTGCCGCCCGAGCGGGTCGGCAAGTGGCTCGGCTTCATGCGGCCGATCTCGTCGAACCGCCTGCACCGTGCGTGGAAAAACTGGCGCGATGATCTCGCGAATGGTGACGCGTCCGACCAGGACGAAACTCACTGATGCCGAGCCGGCTGCTCACGCGACAATGATCCGTGAGCAGCCTTGTACGGCGTAGCCTCACCATTTCACAGCTCCCGAAAAACCTCACCTCACGCCTCCCGGATCACCTCACCTGTGCGATCGCTGTGCCGGCAGACGCGTCAGTCGCGTGCAAAACGCGCGACCGCTTCGAATCGGGAAGGCCAGGGTCCCGACGCATGTTCGCATTCGGGACACGACACTTCGAACCCGTCGTCGCCATGCGACAGCTCCGGTTCGCCGTCGCAATGCGGGCACTGGCTCGGCAGCGGAATTTCGCGGTCCAGCGACGTACCGATCGCGGCAAACGCGTCCGCATCCAGTTGACCCGCATCGGCGAGGCGCCGGATCAGCGCGGCAATCTCCGGATTCATCCCACGACTCGCGCGCAGCGTATTCACGTCGCGCGTCGCGCGTTCCAGTTCATCGCCCTGGCTGCGCAGTTGTTCCTCGAGCCGGTCCGCGCGGGCCTTGGCCGAACTCAGTTGCTGAAGGAAATCGAATTCCTTGCGCTGCACGTCGCGCAAACCGCTCTGATAGGTTGACGCCATGCTGCGCAGCGAGTCCAGTTCGACCAGCATCGGTTTGACCCGGCGCTCGGCTTCGGCCACCGCGTCCTTGATCTGCTGCGCGTAGTGTTCGGTGCGCTGCTGCAATTCGGCTTGCAGCGTATCGATGCGGTCGCGCAGCGCCGCGTTCTGCGTCTGTTCGGCGTCGACGCGGCTGACCATCGCGGCCAGTTCCTTCTCGAGTCGGGCGACAGTGGTGAGCAGCGTCGCTTCGTTTGCCGAACCGTGCGTCGATTGCGAGGCCAGTTGCACTTCAAGCTCGGTCACGCGCGCCTGCAGCTGGTCGTTGCGGGTTTCGCTACGCGTCAGCGCGCCTTCGAGCGTTTCCTGACGAACCGAGGCGTCGCGCAACCGCTGTTCCGCGTCGGTCACGCCGGCGCGAACTTGTTCGCGGTCGATGTCGAGGCTTTCCCTGGCCGCCTTCAATGCTTCTTCATAGAGCGCGCCGAGCAATGCACCGGCCTTTTCCTCGACCGCTTTCGGAATCGCCGCTCCGTCGAGCCGGACTTTCGACGCGGAACGGATCCGCTCCCAGAAATGGTCGATGTCCTTCGGAATGTCACTGGCACTGCCGGTCTGGGTCAGGTCGCGGACATTGGCAGCCGACGGCCGGATGCCGAGATCGAAGAACAGACGCTTGCAGGCATGTAGCGACAACTCCTGGCGACGTGCGCCGCTCGCGCGCAGCGTTTCCAGTTCTCCACGGATGACTTCACGCATTTCATCCAGCGTCATGGCACGGACTCACAGACATTGATATGTTGCGATCATAACGAAATACGTATTTTTTGATACTTGTTTTCGTCGAGCGTGGCGGATTTGCGTCGCTGTGCACAGAAATTGGATCTGTGGACCGATCCGGACGAAGCAGCATGCCAATCCCGTGAAACAAAGCGAAGAAAGTGAGCCAAGTCATTGTACTAAAAGCATTTTTGAGCAAGCCCCGAAAAAGTGCCTTTGTTTCACATGACGGACGTCATCGCAGCCTGTGGGGGTTCAGGGTTTGGGGTCTCTGTGGAAAACTCGACGACCGATGTCTTGAGAGTATTAGAAGTAAACACCCTTGAACCCTTAGTTAAAAACGTTAACGCCACGGCACAGCCTTATGTAGCAAGGCTTTCCGGCCGACAAGGTGAAGTTTTACGGGAACCAAGGTGATGTTCTGCGGGAGCTGAAGTGATGGGGTTCGGGGATCTGCGTGAGCCGATGCAGGAAAGGTCGTGAGCGGATTCGGGATCACAGTGAAACACGAGATTTCCCAAAGGTGAGGCTTTTCGGGGCTATACAGCCACAGAACCCGCGCGGTGCCTGAGCGCACAGTTTTCTGCCTGTGCAGACATAGGTGAGAATTTGCGGGACCTTCTTTGAGCCCTCATTCTGCCCATCTTTTGGGCAGTTTTCATGAAAGGTGAGGTTTCACGGGACTCCACAGCGATTTGCTGTGAGGATTTCCGGGAAACGACCGCCATTTTGCACGGCAAAAGCGTCCTGTGGACCCTGCGAAGCCCGAAAGGTGAGGCTTTTCGGGAGTGAAATCCGGGTTTTCCTGGCCGGATCACGTTGAGGTGAGCTTTTTCAGGGCGTCAATCACAGTCCGCCGTGTGCCTCATAGGTGAGCCTTTGCGGGATCGCTATTTGCTCGGAAATTGGTCAAAGGTGAGTATTTTCGGGACCCGTCACAGCGCGAATTCGCTGAAAAGCCCACCGGGACTGGCGGAAATCTGATTTTTGCTGTGCCACTTTTTGGCACAGGTGAGACTTTTCAGGAGTCGACATACCACTGCCGCATACGCCCGGATGCCGGAAAGGTGAGGCTTTTCAGGGGATGATCGCCTGGCACAGCGGAACGCCGGCTGCACATAAGTATCGGATGCCATTGACATTTTTGATACCGAGGCGGTTACGGTGAGGTTTTTCGGGAGCGGTGTCCGCGGCCATTGGAGCGCCGCTTTTTTCTATAAGGTGAGGTTTTTCGGGAGGTCCTGCCGGTTGATCCCGCGTGTGTCGGGGATTCGTCGGTATCCGGGGTCACAGAAATCCGAGCCGGTCAGGTGAGAATATTCGGGACCAAACGGTTTCTGTGCGCTGTACAATGCGCGCCCGGCCTTGTGAAACGGCTTCGACCGACGTCACGGAGCGCCTTTTCGGCGCGGGTTTTCCGGATCCCGGACAGGGACGCGATCTTCCGGTCGACCGCGCCTGTACATGCATACAGGCCGGTGCGGGTCGATTCGCCCCGCGTCGCGACACCCGGTAGCGACCCCTGTGACGGAGCCCGGAAGTGCAGTCGTAAAATTACGACAAATCGAAAGGTGAGCCGATACGGGAGCAAATCCCGCACGTGTTGAGCACAGGCGAAAATCTGTGCATCCGCGTATCCCGCGACCCGTCTGGACGCGTCCGAAACGCTGTAAATCCGGACCGGTGAGCGTTTTCGGGAGTAGGTTGGGGTGAGCGCCGTTTTGTCCGCGCACTTCACCGGCTATGGTGAGCATGTCGTTCTGGACGCACATCACCACAGGCGCTATCCTTCCGTGAAACTTCTCCCTCCGACCCGACGCATGGCCACGAAGCGCGCCAAGAAAACCGATGTGGATGTGGTGAGTGCCAGCTCAGCCGAATTGCGCAAGGCCGTCGAGGCGATCGCAATTCAGCCGAAGAGCGGCAAGATCACGCTCCTTACCCGCAAGCTGTTCAACGTCCTGCTCGCCGTTGCGCAGCAGGCCGACGACTCGGGCGATACCTACCGCGCGCTGCTGTCGGATATCGTCGCCAACTCTGCCTTCGATTCGAACGACACCGCACTGGTGAAGGAACACCTGCGCCGCATGGTGTCGGTCCAGGTCGAATGGAGCACGGGAACGTCGAGCCAGAAGCCAGGCCGCAAGTGGGGGATCTCGACGCTGATCGCCGATGCCGAAATTCTCGAGGATCCGGCTACCCGCCGCGTGTGGGTCGAATTCTCGTTCGCACCGAAGATCAAGAAGAAGCTGCTCGACCCGGTCCAGTACGCGCGCCTCAGCCTGCAGTTTCAGAGCCAGCTGCGCAGCAGCGCCGGTCTCGCGCTCTACGAAATCTGCGTGCGCTACCTGACGAACCCGAGCCACCTGACGATGCGCGAGCCGTGGGAATGGTGGCGGCCGATCCTGTCGGGCACGCCCGATACGGAAGCCGGCGACGAGGCGAAGCGTGAGTACAAGTACTTCAAGCGCGATTATCTGCGTCCGGCGATCGCCGAGGTCAATGCGGTCACCAACATCTTCGTCGAGCTGATCGAGCATCGTGAAGGGCGACGGGTCGCGGAGATCCAGTTCCGCGTGACCGAGCGCAAGCAGCCGATGCTCGCGCTCGACGAGCATCCGAACGTGTTCGACAGTACGCTGGTCGACCGGATGGTGAAGCTCGGGATTCCGCTCAAGGAAGCGCAGACGCTTTACGCGGACAGCGAGGAAAACCGGATTCGCGCCGCGCTGCAGATGACCGAACAGCGGATGCGCAGCACGACGCTGCCGCCGGTGCGCAGCGCGCCCGCGTTGTTCAAGGATGCGCTGAAGAAGGGTTATGCGCCGCCGGTCGAGTCCGTCGACGCGTTGCCTTCCGGCACGCCTGCCGCGAAGGTCGTCGCGGCTCAGCCCGACGATCTGAAGGCACGCCTGTTGAGCGAATTCGCGGCGTTCCGCCGCAAGGAAGCGAAGGTGCTGTACGAGGAGCAGGGCGACGCGGAGCGCGAAGTGGCGCGCGAGTCGTTCGAGTCGGAAGTGTTGCCGACGATGGGCTCGCACCTGCGCGACGACTGGCGCAAGCGCGGTCTCGATTCGAAGCTGGCCGAGACGGCGTTTTTCGACTGGCTGGCCCAGAAGACCTGGGGCGAGCCGACCGACGGCGACCTGCTGTCGTTCACCCTGAATCAATCGCGGGCCGCCTGAGGCCCGTTCAGGCCCCTCTGACGGGCCGTCGCCGGCCGCCCGCCCAACCGGCGGGCCCGGTGCATCGCCAGGTCCTGCCGGCCGTCTCCATCACTCCGACAACAGCATCCGCTCGAGCTGCTCGAGGATCGCGTCGCGCTTGTCCTTCGGGAGGCCGCGCAGGCGCAGTTCGATGCGGTCTTCGCCATACGACTTCAGGTCGCCGACCGACTTGCCGCCGAGCTTGATCTCGAGACGCTGCGCATAGCGTTGGCGGCCCGCCGGCTTCGGCGTCTCCTGCGCTGCGACGCGGCCTTTGACGATGTCCGAGACCTGACGCGTGCTGAGATCGTCGGACACGATCTTGTTGATCAGCCGCAGTGTCGCCTCGGTGCCGCGCGCATTGTGATAACGGCCGACCTGATACGCCATGTTCGAACCGAAGCGATCGGGGCGCGCAACCATTTCCTGCATCACGGTTTCCGGCAGTTTGCCGATCGACAGCGCAACCGCGACCGTCGACTCGTCAAGGCCGAGATGTTCGGACAGTTCCTTCTGACTCTGGAAGTGCTTGTCGTCGAGGAAGCGGCGCCACACGACGGCGTTGTCGAACACCGTCTGCGAATCGCGTTGCACGTTCAGGTCGTAGCCGAGCTTGTAGCTCTGGATCCCGATCGGCACGTCGATCACGATCGCCTTCACCGACTCCTTGTTCGCTTCCTTCAGCGCGCGCACGCGGCGCCCACCGTCGCTGACGAAGTACGTACCCGGATTGTCGTAGTCCGGAATCACGTGGATCGCCTGCTGCTGCCCCTGCTTCGCAAGGTTGACCGCGAGTTCGGCGATCGACGATTTCAGATAGAAGTGCCGCGGGTTGAACGGACTATGCTTGATCGCTTTCAGCGGCAGTTCGATCACCTGGCCGGGCGCATAGCGATTCTCGAGGCGCCACGCGCGATATTGCGGCGACTCGTCGGTCGACGGATCGAGCAGGACTTCCGGAGCTGACGGCGGCGTGATGTCCTTCTTGGCGGACTTCGTCGGGGCCGGCGTGGCCGTCTCGGACTTGACGATACCGTCGATGGCATTCAGCCGGTCAAGCGCCGTGCGCTTTTCGCTCGTCGTGATATCCGGGCGCGCTTGGAATCCTTTTGCAAATTGGGAGGGTTTCATGTGACTCCTTTATGCGCATAAAGTCAGGGCAGCATGGCGACGATTTCGTCGGCACATGCGCGGATTTCCGCGGCGGCCAGCTTGGCGCCACGGTCGTTCATCTGCAGCACGGTCTGACCGAGCGCCATCGCCTGCTTGTACGCTTCCCGGGTCGGGATTTGCGTCTTCAATAATGGGAAGCCGAGTTCCTCGAGCGCGCGCTTGAGTTCGCGGGTCAGCATGCGCTTCTCTTCGGTCTTGTTCAGCAGGAAGACGGCACGGAGGTCTTCGTTCATCACCTGCGCCTGCTGGATCAGTTTGACCAGCCCGACGCTCGACCAGTAGTCGGCCGGTGACGACGAAGTCGGGATCACGGCGATCGATGCGGCCAGCAGCACGACGCCGGAAACCTTCTCGGTGATCGACGGCGGACAATCGACGACGATGATGTCGTAGTCGTTGATGAACTTCTTGATCTCGCGATGGATTTGGCCGCCAGCTTCGGCGAGGTTGACGACAGGGAAAGGGATGCCGGCGTCGCTGTCACCGGATGCGCTCGACCAGTGAATCAGTGTGTTTTGACCGTCGGCATCGATGACGAGGACGCGCTTCCCTTTTTCATGGAACGCCGCGCCGAGGTGCATGGCAATCGTGCTTTTGCCGACGCCGCCTTTTTGTTGAGTGACTGCAATGATTTCCGCGGCCAATTTTCACTCCTGTTTTTGGTCGTTGGAATTCTACAGGACGATATTTATATTTCAATGAAATTGTCGTTCATCAACTACGCATTGGCCATTCAGGCTATGGGTTTATGCGCATAAACGGATTGGGGATGTCGGATCGGTGGAAAGGATGGAGGCGCAGGCATGGATGACGAGCGGAGGGGCTTCGCGCCGACAGCCGTTTGGGATCGTGTTCGAGATGCCGCTCGTTGCGATGTATCAGGACCTCCCCTATCGCTTGTTGAGCGAGGGCGCTGTCTCGGTGACGGTGGAGTTTGTGCGCATAAACTTCCGCCGCGCCGGCGAGCGTTTACGGTGCAGGGTCTTCGCTCGCGCCCGCGCCCGGATGACGCATTCTGCCCCGCTCGGGTCGACCTGATATCGTCGTGTGCTGCGACGAAGAGCGGGCCGTTCCACCAGTGTTTATGCGCATAAACCACCGAGAGAGAATCGGTGGCCAGCCATGAGCGGCCGTACATCGACCGACGTACAGTCGACCTTGCAGCGATGACCCGGGCGCCGTGGCGTATCGCCCCGCCGATATTCGAGGCCCCGTCGTGCACGGATCGACCGTGATATCAGTGGCCCTCCCGCTCGGGAAGCGACGGCTTTATGCGCATAAACCTAACGACGGATAAACAAGGCGGCGGCCTGTTGATTTTCTGCAATCCGCCATAGAGGTGCGTCGTGATGCACCTGCGCTATTCCCAACCAAGACGGTCCCGGTAATCGCCCGCGCAATGCACTTTATGCGCATAAACGCAGCAGCACGCTGTGCACTTACCAGTACTACTGGTTCATCCCACGCGTCGTCCAAGTCTTCAACTTCCCCTTCGCACGCCCCCCATACCCCACCGAAACGCGCGCAACCAGACTGGCTACAATACGGGCCTCTTCCATCCTGGCCTGAACGATGATCACGATCTACCACAACCCCCGCTGCTCGAAGTCCCGTGAGACGCTCGCACTGGTCGAGACGCTGAACACCACCGGCACGCCGGTGAATGTCGTCGAGTATCTGAAGACGCCGCCGACGGTCGAGGAACTGGAAACGCTGCGTCGTCAGCTTGGGCGATCCGTGCGCGATATGCTTCGCGATGGAGAGGAGCCGTACAAGGTGCTGGATCTTGCCCGCGTGAGTCTGACCGATGCGGAGGCCTACGAAGCGATTGCTGCCCATCCGATTCTGCTGCAGCGTCCGATCGTCGTGTATCGAGGCAAGGCAGCCATCGGTCGGCCGCCCGAATTGGTGCGCGCACTCTTTGAATAATTGATGTTCGGCGTATTTTTCTTATCGCATCGATCCGGCACAAGCGTGTCGGATCGACCGAATGAATCCGCGTACTGCAAATCGATCACGGTGACCGCGCTGCCGGCAGTCACGGAACAGGATGGCCTCAACCGCTCGCCGCGGCGATCAGGGCGTCGGATCGACGGGCCTTGTTCACGTGCTGCAACCGATCATCCTGGCCGTACTGGCAGCAGTCGCTGACCGTGATGACCCTCACCCGCCGCAGCGCCCAACCGTCGAGCGTGCCGAATCCATCTGCCGAATCCATCTGCCGAATCCATCTGCCGAATCCATCTGCCGAATCCATCTGCCGAATCCATCTGCCGAATCCATCTGCCGAATCCATCTGCCGAATCCATCTGCCGAATCCATCTGCCGAATCCATCCGCCGAATCCATCCGCCGAATCCATCCGCCGAATCCATCCGCCGAATCCATCCGCCGAATCCATCCGCCGAATCCATCCGCCGAATCCATCCGCCGAATCCATCCGCCGAATCCATCCGCCGAATCCATCCGCCGAATCCATCCGCCGAATCCATCCGCCGAATCCATCCGCCGAATCCATCCGCCGAATCCATCCGCCGAATCCATCCGCCGAATCCATCCGCCGAATCCATCCGCCGAATCCATCCGCCGAATCCATCCGCCGAATCCATCCGCCGAATCCATCCGCCGAATCCATCCGCCGAATCCATCCGCCGAATCCATCCGCCGAATCCACCCGCCGAATCCACCCGCCGAATCCACCCGCCGAATCCCCCCGCCGAATCCCCCCGCCGAATCCATCCGCCGAATCCATCCGCCGAATCCATCCGCCGAATCCATCCGCCGAATCCATCCGCCGCCGCCGATCGATCTTCGTCGCGACGCTGCCACCAGCACTGCATTCAATGACCGCGAGTCGCGAGTCACTTCCAGCGGCAACTCATCGACGTCGACAACGACCGCGCCCGCAGCCCTCGCCACACGCGACCTCGAACGACACCGCCAACTCAGCCCTGACCGTCTCCCGACGACGCATCCCGTTCGCTGTCCGCCCCATCCGCCGCACCCCGCCCCGCCGCCGCATGCGCAGCCGTCCGCAGCAGCGCAATCTGCCCGCGATACGCCCTGCACCCACTGCAAGCCGGCAGATGCACGCGCACCTGCATGCGTTCATACAGCGTCAAGGACCGGTCGAGCGCATCCGACAGCAGTCGCGTCACGTCCCTACATTTCCCCGGCAGCATCTTCGGTCGTCAGTCCTTTTTCGCTGAGGCAGGTGCGCAGGCGCGTGCGCGCCCGATACAGCAGCACGCTGCAATGGTTCGTCGTCAACGTCAGTTCGCTGCAGATATCGGCGATCTCGACATCGAGGAATTCGCGCATCATGAACACGCGGCCGATGTGTTCCGGCAGATGATCAAGGCAGACCTGGAACAGGGACCAGAACTGCTGTTGCTGCAATAGCGTCTCGGGGCGCGGCCACGGCCGCGGCTTGGTATGCGCGTCCCAGTGCCCGTTTTCCTTGAACAGCTCGCGGTCGAGTGCGGATTCGCCATCGAGCTCCGCGTCGAGCGCGGACAGGCTCACGGTCCGCTGTCGCACGCGCAGGATGTCGATCAGCTTGTTGCGCAGGATCCCGAACACCCAGGTCTTGTGTGCGGACCGTCCCGCGAACTCGCCCGCATGCGACCACGCGGCGGTCAGCGCTTCCTGCACGGCATCCTCGGCCGCATCGGCATCGCGCAACTGGAGCCGCGCGAAGCGCAGCAGGTCGTGCCGCAGTTGTGCGAGATAGGCGGGGTCGTCGTACGCGGACGGCATGGCGGGTCAGGAGCCTTACGAAATGAAAGCGATCGCGTGTGTCACCGGGCGCGCGCGTCGCGGTGCGAGCAGCTTACTGGGCGCGACGCCGCGCTGCAACGCATGTTCCGTCACGAATTCATCAAGCCGGCCGGCGCGCTGCGCTATGCTTGCCGGAACCCTGTGTCGCGCGCCGCGAACTCGCGATGCGGGCGATCTGTAACATCAGACCTTAACGGTCAAGTTATCCACAATTTCTGTGGAAAACCTTGTGGAAAGTCGGCCGGTCGGCCCCGTGGGACGGTCCGCGGGCTGGCTTGCCTATAAACAGACCTTTATCGCCTTTCCCGAATCAATCGATCCGATTCTTCACTCACCGGAAGGAGAATGCCATGTCCTATCGTGTTGCAGTCGTCGTCGGCAGCCTGCGTCGCGGTTCCTGGAATCGCGCGCTCGCGCACGCCGTGATCTCGCTCGCCCCCGCCGATTTCTCGTTCGAATTCGTCGAGATCGGCGAACTGCCGCTTTACAGCCAGGACTACGACGCGGAATTTCCGGACGTCGCGAAGCGCTTCAAGCAGTCGATCGAAGCCGCCGACGCGCTGCTGTTCGTCACGCCCGAGTACAACCGCTCGATTCCGGGTGTGCTGAAGAATGCACTCGACTGGGGCTCGCGTCCGTGGGGGCACAACTCGTGGTCCGGCAAGCCGGGCGCGGTGCTCGGCACGTCGCCCGGCGCGGTCGGCACCGCGCTCGCGCAGCAGCACCTGCGCAACGTGCTCGCGTATCTCGACGTGAAGATGCTCGGACAGCCGGAGATGTTCATCAAGCATGACCCGGCGCGCATCGACGACCAGGGCCAGATCGTCAGCGAGGACACGCGCAAGTTCCTGCAGGGCTTCGTCGACCGCTACGTCGACTGGGTGCGCGAGCTGAAGTCGGCCTGATCGCCGCACCCTTCCCGCTGCCGGCACCGGCCCGCGTGCCGCGGATCAGGCGCCGGCATGCCGCGCATCGCGCGCTTCGCGGATGCCGAGCAGGATCTCGTCGAGCAGCGCGATGTCGAACGGCTTCGACAGCACGCGCACGTTGACGGTACGCGTGCGGTCGAGTTCCTCCGCGTAACCCGTGACCAGGATCACGGGCAGCTTTCCCGGCCGCTTGTCGATCGCTTCGGCGAGATCGATGCCGTTCAGGCGGCCCGGCATGTGGATATCCGAGATCACCAGGTCGAATGCGTCGTTCGCGGCCGCACCCTCGATCAGGCGCAGCGCGTCGTCGGCGGTGGGCGCATAGGTGACGCGGTGGCCGAGCAGCGTGATCAGCGCTTCGGTGCCGGCCGCAACTTCGCTGTTGTCTTCGACCAGCAGCACGTGCAGGCCCGCGAGCGCGCCCGTGTCGTGCGCGGCGGCCTGCGGCCGCGCGACGATGTCCTCGACGCGGGCGCGCGGCAGGTAGAGGCGCACCGACGTGCCGGCGCCGACCGCGCTGTCGATCGTCGCAAGGCCGCCCGAGCGCTCGCAGAACGCGAACACCTGCGGCAGCCCGAGCCCCGTTCCCATCCCCTGCGCCTTCGTCGTGAACAGCGGCTCGAACGCGCGCGCGAGCACGTCGGGCGCCATGCCCGAGCCCGTATCGTCGAGCGAGATCTGCACGAAGTCGCCGGTGAGCGGAAAGCCGTCCTCGCCGCGCAGCGTGACGTTGCGCGCGCCGACCGTGAAGCGGCCGCCGATCGTCATCGCGTCGCGCGCGTTGACGGCGAGGTTGATCACCGCGAGTTCGAGCTCCGCGACATCGACCCGGATCGGCCATACACCGGGTTCGATCGCGACGACCAGCAACGACTTCGAACCGAGCGACGTCTTCAGCAGTTCGCGGCACGTGCCGAGCCACTGGCCGATGTCGATCGTCTCGTTGTGCAGCGGCTGCTTGCGCGCGACGCCGAGCAACTGGCGCGTGAGCGACTGGCCGTTCTTCAGCGCGCGTTCGATTGCGCCGAGTTCCTTGTCGAGATGCTGGACGCCGCGTCGCCGCGCGATCTGCACGTTGCTCGAGATGATCATCAGCAGGTTGTTGAAGTCGTGCGCGACGCTGCCGACCAGGTTGCCGAGCGCCTGCATCTTGCGCGACTGCCGGTACGCCGATTCGATCGAGCGCCGCATCGACGCTTCCGCCTGCCAGCGATCCCACGCCTCCTCTTCCGCCTTCAGCCGCTTCAGCGACAGCCAGATCACCGACCACAGCGCGACCGACGGCGCGAACATCGAGATGAACAGCACGCTCAGGTGTTCGTACCACTCACGCCAGATCGCCGACGTGCGGTACGCACAGATCACGTACACGGGATAGCTGCCGACCTGGCGGTACGCGACGATCTCGCTGGCGCCGTCGTGGCGCACGCGCACGACGCCGGCGCGCGGATCGTTGCGCGTGTTGCCGAACGTGGCCGTGCGATCGGTGTGCGCGAGCGACGGCGGCGGCGGATACGACGCGATCACCGCGCCGTCGGAGCGCGCGAGCGCCATCGTCATCGGCGTGGCCGCGCCGCCGAGAAGGTCGCGGTAGAACGCATTGAAGTACGACGATTTCAGCGCGATCGACACCATCCCGGCGAACGACCCGTCGCTGTGGCGTCGCGCGACGCCCGTGTTGAACACGGGGATGTTCTCGAGCTTGAGCGGCCCCATCATCAGCCGCGAGACATGTTCGATGAACTTGCCGTCGCGAATGCCGGTGAAGTCGTCGCGGTTCGCGATCGACGCATAGGGCGCCGGATAGTAGAGGCTGTTCGCGAGCAGCATTCCGCTCGCGCCGAAGATCGACACCGCGGCCACCTGCGGATAGCCGCCGCCGATCGTGTTCAGCGCCTCGTGGATGTCGGATTCGTGGCGGCGCACGGTGGCGTCGTCCATGTCCTGCACAAGGTCGACGATGCGCGCATCGAGCGTTTCGCTCAGGTCGAACACCTTGAGCGCATGTTCCTCGGCCACGCGCACGGTGCGCATCGTCACGTCGCTCGCCGCGGCTTCGCGTGCCTTCAGGTCGTTGTACGCCATGACCGACACGTAGATGCACGGCAGCACGATCGCCGCGACCAGCAGCACGATCAGCGTCACGCGCCGAACCGCGAAATCGTGCTCGGGCGCGCCGGACGCATAGTTGCCGTCGTCCTGCCAGTCGTCGGCGGGCGTGGAGGCAGGTGGGCGGGAGTCGGCGGGACGTTCGGACGTCATTGAAGAAAGCGGGTCAAGCTGAGGTGTTCAATCATAAACGAGTTGCGTGCGCCCGCCGCACCCCGGCACGGACGGTCAACCTGATGATTCCGACAGGGGCAACCTGAAAGATTGAAAACGCTATGAATCCGGCAGCGCAAACGTACACAAAGAAAAATTTTGCGTGCATATCTCGAAAATGGTTGCAACTGTTTTCGGAATACCGTGCGATTGGATCGATTCTGTTCGAAATTGTGAAAATGGCGAGTTGCACCGCCTTCGGTTTACTCAGAGAATCGCGCCTTGCTTTCCCTATGACTGATATATGCGCCCGCCGGCGTTTGCGGCGCGGTGTGTCGCGTGCCACGTGCCGCGGTGCCCGCGCGCGGCCGCACGGTGGCTGCCCGCGCTTGATTGCATGGCGCCTCAAGAAGCGCGCCGCGCGGTCGTTAACGCGAGAGAGACCATTCCGTATACCGCTTCGCCGCCATGCCTTTGCCGATCGTGATCGCCGACGATTCCTTGCTCGCTCGCAAACTTCTGACAAAGGCACTGCCGGGGGACTGGGATGTCGACGTCGCGTACGCGGCGAATGGTCGCGAGGCCCTGGCGCTCTATCGTGACGGCAAAGCTTCCGTGATGTTTCTGGACCTGACGATGCCCGACATGAGCGGCTATCAGGTGCTGGAGACACTGCGCCACGAAGATCTGAACACGTTCGTGATCGTGGTATCCGCCGATATCCAGCCGCAGGCGCAAGCACGCGTGCGCGAGCTGGGCGCGATCGCATTCGTTGCCAAGCCCGTGACGTCGGAGGCGTTGCTGCCCATTCTCAAGGAGTATGGGTTGTATGCCTGAATCGGTGTTCACGGCGGAGCAGCGCGACGCGTTGCAGGAGATCGCCAACCTCGCGATGGGCCGCGCCGCCGCACGGCTCGCGCTGCTGCTCGGACATTTCATCGAGCTGTCGGTACCGCGCGTGCGCGTCGTGAAGGCCGCCGATGCGGGCGACGCGTTGCGCGAGATGACGGGCATCCACGAGAACGTGACGGCCGTGCGCCAGGGTTTTCGTTCCGACATCAAGGGCGAGGCGATCGTGCTGTGCCGCAGCGCGGGTGTCGCGCGGCTCATGTCGCTGATGGACCGCACGTTCGGCGACGGCGCGTATGCCGGCATGGCGACGCAGGACGAACTCGTGTTCGATGTCGCGAACGTGCTGATGAGCGCGTGCGTCGCGTCGATCCTCGACGAACTCGGCCGCAAGCCCGTGTTCTTCCCGCCGGGGCTGCTCGGCGCGAACGTGTCGTTCGACGACGTGTTCCAGGCGAACGCGCTCGCATGGAGCGTCGCGCTGCTGCTCGAAGTGAATTTCGGACTCGAGGATCACGCGTTTCGCGCACATTTCGTGATGCTGATGGCCGAGGATTCGATCCGGCTGATGGGCGACGCGCTCGACGCGTTGCTGTCCGCGCTATGAACGCTATCCGCACGACCACTGCCGCCGCCGCGTCGCTGAGCGACCTCGTGATCGAACGGGTGGGCTTCGGCCTGTTCGTGCTCGACCGCGCGATGACCGTGCTGATGTGGAACCGCTTCATGCAGGACCACAGTGGCATCCCGGCTGCCGACGTGATCGGCCGCAACCTGTTTGACTGCTTTCCGACGCTGCCGCGCGCATGGCTCGAACGCAAGCTCGAGAGCGTGTTCCAGCTCGGCAGCTTCGCGTTCAGCTCGTGGGAGCAGCGGCCCTACCTGTTTCGCTTCGAGCACGATCGGCCGATTACCGGCGGCGTCGACTACATGCAGCAGGACTGCACGTTCATGCCGCTCACGCGCGGCCGCGAAGTCGAGGCCGTGTGCGTGACGATCTCGGACGTCACGCACGTGAGCGTGATGCAGCGCGAGCGCGAGGAGGCGGTCGCGAAGTTGCGCGAGCATGCGAATCGCGACGGCCTCACCGGCATCGCGAACCGGCGCTTCTTCGAAGCGCGGCTCGGTGACGAGTTCGCGCGCTGGCAGCGCTACGGCGGCGACCTGTCGGTGCTGCTGTTCGATCTCGACCACTTCAAGACGATCAACGACCGGTTCGGGCATGCGGCCGGCGATGCGGTATTGCGCGAGACGGCGCGTCGCGTCGCATCGATCGTGCGCGCACAGGATACGTTCGGCCGCTTCGGTGGCGAGGAATTCGCGCTGCTGCTGCCGTGCACGAATCTCGACGAGGCGATGAAGGTGGCCGACAAGGTGCGCGTCGCGATCGGCAGCAAGCCGGTCGATGCGGAAGGCGTCAGCGTGCCGGTGACGGCGAGCGTCGGCGGCGCATGCGCGACCGCCGGCGCGCCGGCGTGCGACGTGCTCGTCAACGAGGCCGACACCGCGCTCTATCGCGCGAAGCGGCTCGGGCGCGACCGGTCGATCGCGTACGCGTGACCGTTGCGGCGCCGCGCCGCCGCTCCCCACGCGCGATACGCGTCGTTCAGCTTTTCGCGATGTCGGCCAGCACGCCGGCCAGCACGGCCGGCTGCGACACGAACGGCGAATGGCTGCTGTCGAGCTGATGCACGTGCGTCGGGTTGCCGGGCACGAACGCGTCGGCTTCGTCGATGAAGCGCTGCTGCAGCGCGGGCAGGATCACCCGATCCGCGAGGCACTTGATGTAGTGACGGTCGATCGCGCCCCAGCGCGCGGGCGTCGTCGGGATCGCGGTCGCGAACGGCGCGGCCGGCACGTCGCAGGTCATCAGGTTCGCCACCGCCTCGAAGTCGGCCTGCGGCACGTCGTCGTACAGCGCGCGCTTTGCCAGCTCGCGATAGGCGGGTTCGCCGCTGCGCGGATCGATCCGCAGCGCGCCCGCGACGCGCGGGCTCGCCAGCATCAGCGGCCCCAGCATTTCCCCCTTGTTCTCGGGCGCGCGTACGTAGTCGAGGCCCGGCACGCCCGACGCGGGCATGAACGCCGCGAGATAGACGATCTTCGCGATCTTCTCCGGCGCGCGTTCCGCCGCGGCCGTGATCGCGAGGCCGCCCATGCTGTGCCCGACGAGCACGACCTTGCCGCGGCCGAGCGCGTACGCGTCGTCGACGGCCTGCATCACCTGCGTCGCGTAATCGTCGAGCGTGGTATTTGCGACCGGCGACGGTTCGGCGCCGAATGCGTCCTTGTCGAGCGGCCGTTCGAGATAGGACGCAGGAAAGCGGGCGTTGATGCCGTGCGCGGGCAGGTCGCGCGCGATCGACAGGTAGCCGCGCGCGGCCAGCGCGGCCGCCACGTGCGCGTAGCACCACGCACCGTGCCACGCGCCGTGCACCAGCACGAAAACCGGATGGTCGGATTGCGGGGGGGCGGTTACGTTCGTCTCCATGGTGTCCGTCTTTTTCGAGATCTAGGAAGGTGTTCATCTTAGACGAAGCCGCGCGCGTCCAAGCAGGAACGCGCGGCCCGGTCGTGCGTGGGTTCGCACAGGTCGCCGCGATGCGGCCCTTTTGTCTCGTACAGGCCACATTTCGTCCTGATCTGATTTGAATTTGCGCCGAAGCGCGCTAATTTGACGCTTTGCTCCCGATTGCGTCCCATGAACGTCGACTACCTCTTCTACCGGCGGCCGGATAAGCCTGGCCCCTATTCCCTCGACGACCTGGGCGACATCGCGCCGCCGATCGGCCCGAGCGACGTGGTGCGCGCGGGAATCGCGCGCGTGTTCGAGCAGATCGACTGGCAGGAGTCGCCAGACGTGCCGGGCGCATGGTTCGGCACGGGCGGCCCGTCGTTCCAGTTCACGGCGGAACCCGACGGGCGCGTGACGAGCTTCATGGGCTCGCGGCTCGAGCGCCGTTCGATGCTGCAGCTGACTCGCGAAATGGGGCTCATCGCGCTCGATCTGCAGCGCGACATCGTCTACGGCTGACGGGCGGCGCGACGCCGTCCTCATCGGGGCCGGCCGCGCCGGCCCGCCAGCCTGCAGGCGGCCCGCCGCGCGCGGCGCGTGTCCGCCATCGAACTTCAAAGATTGCTATACTTTCGCCCAATTCCGGCTTCCGGCCGGTAATTTGTGCCTGTCTGCGTCGATCGTTCGCATATCTCGCACGCATTTGACGCCCTGACCAACCCAGCCGGGCATGGCTTCTTCAATCGCCCCGCGTGGGTGCCTCCGTGGAGCTCGTCTTGGCCGTTTCCAATCTCGTCGTGGACGAACAAGAAACCGACGCCGCTGCCGTCACATCGGGCAGTTCTTTCTATTTGGCGATGCGCATCCTGCCGGCGGTGCAGCGCGACGCGATGTTCCAGGTCTACGCGTTCTGCCGCGCGGTCGACGACATCGCCGACAGCGACCTGCCGCGCGCCGAGCGCAACGCGGGCCTCGATCGCTGGCGCGCGGACATCGACGCGTGCTTCGCCGGCCAGCCGCCGCGCCATCTGGTCGCGCTCGAGCGCGAGATCCGCGCGTTCGACCTGAAGCGCGAGGACTTCCACGCGATGATCGACGGGATGGCGATGGACGCCGCCGAAGACATCTGCGCGCCGGACGAACCGACGCTCGACCTGTTTTGCGATCGCGTGGCGAGCGCGGCCGGCCGTCTGTCGGTGAGGATTTTCGGGATCCCGGAAGCGGAAGGCATCGAGTTGTCGCACCACCTCGGCCGCGCACTGCAGCTGACCAACATCCTGCGCGACATCGACGACGACGCGGCGATCAACCGCTGCTACCTGCCGCGCGAGCTGCTTGCGCGCGAAGGCATCGCGATCACCGATCCGGCGACGATCGTGCGCGACCCGGCGCTGCCGCGTGTCTGCGCGACGCTCGTCGAGCGCGCGCTTGAGCATTTCCGCGCGGCGGACGCCGTGATGGACACCTGCACGCGTGCGCAGGTCAAGGCGCCGCGCATCATGTCGGGCGCGTACCGCTGCATTCTCGAGGCCGCGATCGCGCGCGGCTTCGCCGCCCCGCGCGCGCCGCTGCGCAAGCCGAAGGCGCGCATGCTGATGATCGCCGCGCGCTACGCGCTGTTCTGAGCCGATGCCCAGAACCGTCCACGTGATCGGTGCAGGACTCGCGGGCCTGTCGGCGGCGGTCGAGCTGCAACGTCGCGGGCGGCGCATCGTGCTGCACGACGCGCATGCGCACGCGGGCGGCCGCTGCCGCTCGTGGTTCGACGGAACGCTGAACACGACGCTCGACAGCGGGCTGCATCAGGTTTTCGCGGGACAGGCCGCGACGCAGCGCTATCTGCGCGCGATCGGTGCGGCCGATCAGCTCACGGGGCCCGCGCTGCCTGAATGTCCGGTGGTCGACGTTGCTGCGCAGCAGCGCTGGACGCTGCGCTTTGGCAACGGGCGCTGGCCGTCGTGGCTGTTCGACGCCGCGTCGCGCGCGCCGGGCACCACGCCGCTCGACTATCTCGCGCTGGCCCCGCTCGCGGTCGCGCGCACCGGCCGCTCGCTCGCACAGACGATGCGATGCGACGGCGTGCTGTGGGATCGTTGGCTGCGGCCGTTTTTCCTCGGGGTGCTGAACGTCGAGCCGCGCCACGCGAGTGCGGAACTCGCGCGCGCGGCGCTGTGCGGCACGTTTGCCGCGGGCGGCCCCGGTTGCCGTCCGCTCGTCGCGCGCCACGGGCTCGGCAGTGCCTTCGTCGAACCGGCACTGCGGATGCTGCAGCACGGCGGCGCGCAGATCCGGCTGAACTCGCGGCTCGATGTGTTCGAATTCGGCGCGCACGGCAATGCGGTCGACGCGGTCACGATCGGCGGCGAGCGCGTCGATCTCGCGCCGGGCGACGCGATCGTGCTGGCCGTGCCGCCCGAGGTCGCGCAGCCGCTCGTCCCGGATCTTGCCGCGCCCGACACGTTCAGTGCAGTCGTGACCGCGTATTTCGCGGTCGACACACCGGCCGGCAGCCCGCTGCAGACGACCGTTGTCAACGGCGTCGTCGACGCGGTGCGCACCGGCGGCGGCCCGCTCGCGGCGACGATCCGTGACGCGGGGCGCTGGCTCGACATGCCGCGCGACGCGCTCGCGCGGCGCATCTGGGAAGACGTCGCGCGCGTGAGCGGCGCGAACCCGGAAACCATCCCCGCGTGGCAGCTCGTCGTCGAGCCGCGCGCGAGTTTTGCGGCGGTGCCGCCGCAGGAAATGAAACGTCCGGCCGCGCGTACGCGCTGGACCAATCTTGTGCTGGCAGGCGACTGGATTGCCACCGGCTTGCCCGCCACGATCGAGGGCGCGATCCGTTCCGGCCAGCTGGCCGCGGACGTGCTCCAGACACAGTAAGTAACAGAGGGACCGATGAACGATCTCACCGAAATGGCTACCCTGTCCGCCGCCACCGCGCCGGCCGGGCTCGACGCGGCCGTTGCCGGCGCAACCGATGCGCTGCTGGCCGCGCAGAACGCGGACGGACACTGGGTCTACGAACTTGAGGCCGATTCGACGATTCCCGCCGAATACGTGCTGCTCGTCCACTATCTCGGCGAGACGCCGAACCTCGAGCTCGAACAGAAGATCGGCCGCTATCTGCGCCGCATCCAGCAGGCCGACGGCGGCTGGCCGCTGTTCACCGACGGCGCGCCGAACATCAGCGCGAGCGTGAAGGCGTATTTCGCGCTGAAGGTGATCGGCGACGACGAGAACGCCGAGCATATGCAGCGTGCGCGCCGTGCGATCCACGCGATGGGCGGCGCCGAGATGTCGAACGTGTTCACGCGGATCCAGCTCGCGCTGTACGGTGCGATTCCGTGGCGCGCGGTGCCGATGATGCCGGTCGAGATCATGCTGCTGCCGCAGTGGTTCCCGTTCCATCTGTCGAAGGTGTCGTACTGGGCGCGTACCGTGATCGTGCCGCTGCTGGTGCTGAACGCGAAGCGGCCGCTCGCGAAGAACCCGCGCGGCGTGCGCATCGACGAGCTGTTCATCGATCCGCCCGTCAACGCCGGCCTGCTGCCGCGCCAGGGCCACCAGAGCCCCGGCTGGTTCGCGTTCTTCCGCGTGGTCGACCATGCGTTGCGCGCGGTCGACGGCCTGTTTCCGAGCTACACGCGCGAACGCGCGATCCGCCAGGCCGTGTCGTTCGTCGACGAGCGCCTGAACGGCGAGGACGGCCTCGGCGCGATCTATCCGGCGATGGCCAACTCGGTGATGATGTACGACGTGCTCGGCTATGCGGAAGATCATCCGAACCGCGCGATCGCGCGCAAGTCGGTCGAGAAGCTGCTCGTCGTGCAGGAGGACGAAGCGTATTGCCAGCCGTGCCTGTCGCCGGTATGGGACACGTCGCTCGCCGCGCATGCGCTGCTCGAGACCGGCGATGCGCGTGCCGAGGAAGCCGTGCTGCGCGGCCTCGAATGGCTGCGCCCGCTGCAGATCCTCGACGTGCGCGGCGACTGGATCTCGCGCCGCCCGAACGTGCGGCCGGGCGGCTGGGCATTCCAGTACGCGAACGCGCACTATCCGGACGTCGACGATACGGCGGTGGTCGTGGCGGCGATGGATCGCGTGCAGAAACTCAGGCAGAACGATGCGTATCGCGATTCGATCGCGCGTGCGCGCGAGTGGGTCGTCGGGATGCAGAGCAGCGACGGCGGCTGGGGCGCGTTCGAACCGGAAAACACGCAGTACTACCTGAACAACATCCCGTTCTCGGATCACGGCGCACTGCTCGATCCGCCGACGGCCGACGTGTCGGGCCGCTGCCTGTCGATGCTGTCGCAGCTCGGCGAGACGCCGCTGAACAGCGAGCCGGCGCGCCGCGCGCTCGACTACATGCTGAAGGAGCAGGAGCCGGACGGCAGCTGGTACGGCCGCTGGGGGATGAACTACGTGTACGGCACGTGGACGGCCCTGTGCTCGCTGAACGCGGCCGGCCTGACGCCGGACGATCCGCGCATGAAGCGCGGCGCGCAGTGGCTGCTCTCGATCCAGAACAAGGACGGCGGCTGGGGCGAGGACGGCGACAGCTACAAGCTCAACTACCGAGGCTTCGAGCAGGCGCCGAGCACGGCGTCGCAGACGGCCTGGGCGCTGCTCGGCCTGATGGCGGCCGGCGAGGTGAACAACCCGGCCGTCGCGCGCGGCATCGAGTACCTGATCGCGAACCAGAACGAAGAGGGCCTGTGGGACGAGACGCGCTTCACGGCGACGGGCTTCCCGCGCGTGTTCTACCTGCGCTACCACGGCTATCGCAAGTTCTTCCCGCTGTGGGCGCTTGCGCGCTATCGCAACCTGAAGCGCGACAACGCCACGCGCGTGACGGTCGGGCTGTAACGCGTGGCGCCGACGCAGCACAACGGCACGTTGCCCGTCATCGCCGTCACGGGGATGGCGTTCGAGGCACGCATCGCGCGCGGTCGCGGTGTCGAGGCCGTGTTCGCCGCGCGGGCCGACCGGCTCGAGCGTGCGTTGGCCGAGGCGACCGCGCGCGGTTGCGCGGGCATCGTGAGCTTTGGCACGGCGGGCGGCCTTGCGCCCGACCTCGCGCCCGGCGCACTCGTGATCGCGGATGCGATCGACGGGCCGTTCGGCCGCGTGCAGACCGATCCGGGCTGGAGCGCGCGGCTCGTCGCGGCGCTGCACGACACGCCGGTGTGGGCGCGCATCACGCGCGGCACGATGGCGGCGGTCGGCGCGCCGGTGGTCAGCGAGCAGGAGAAGGCGTCGCTGCACCGCGCGAAGGGTGCGCTCGCCGTCGACATGGAATCGCATATCGCCGCGGCCTTCGCGGCGTCGCGCGGCGTGCCGTTCGCGGTGTGCCGCGCGATCGTCGACCCGGCGTGGCGCACACTGCCGCGCGCGGCGACGGCCGGCCTGCGTGACGACGGCAGCACCGCGATCCTGCCGATCCTGCGCGAACTGCTGAAGCAGCCGTCGCAGCTCGGCCCGCTGCTGCAGGTCGCGGGCGACGCGCGCGCGGCGCGCACGACGCTGATCCAGGCGCGGCACGCATTCGAGCGTGCGGGCGCGATGCGGATTGCCTGAGCGGCGTTCGCTGCGTTCTCCTTTCCCCCTTCCTTTTTCCGTTCGCGTACGCGCAAAAAAAGAGCGCCGCATGATGCAGCGCTCTTCGGCTTTCCGGTGGATTCCGCGCCGCGTTACTGCGCGGCCGGACTGCTCGCAGGCACGGTCGGCATCGCTGGCGCGATCGGCGCGCCGTTGGCGGCGGGCGCGGTCGTTGCCCCGGCCGATACCGCCTCAGGGGCCGCGGCAGGCGCACTCGCGGGCATCGCATTGTCCGCGCCCGGATCGTCATACTGCGGCAACCCCGGTGCAGCCGGCGCGTTGTTCGGCGCGGCGCCGCCCGCCCCGCCCGACTCGCCCGGATCCTCGTAGTTCGGCAAGCCCGGCACGGCCGGCGTGGCCGCCGGCACCGCGCCCGATTCACCCGGCTCGGCGTAGTTCGGCGGCGCGGCCGATGCCGACTGGCCGTGATACGTCAGCGACTTGCGTTGCTGCAGGTACGCGTCGCGGACGAACGAATACGGATCGAGCGCCGCCTGCTTCAGCAGATCGGTTGCGCCGAGCAGGTCCGAACGCGCGCTGATGAACTGCGCGATGTACATCGGATTGCGCACGGCCGGCTCGATGTAGTTCAGCAGGTTGAAGCGGACGTCCACCGCGCGGCCGACACCGTCGCGAATCGTGCTCGGGCCGAACACCGGCAGCACGAGGTACGGGCCGGACGGCATGCCCCAGCGCGCCATCGTCAGCCCGAAATCCTGGTGATGTTTCGGCAGGCCGGCCGGCGTCGCGATGTCGATCAGGCCGCCGACGCCGAACACCGAGTTCATCGCCACGCGCATCAGATCCTGCGTCGCATCCGTGATGCGCAGCTGCAACAGGTTGTTCGCCATGTTGCCGAGATCGCCGAGGTTCGAGAAGAAGTTGCTGATCGCGGTGCGCATCGGCGTCGGCGTGATCTTCTGGTACCCCTTCGCGATCGGCACGGCGATGTTCGTGTCGACCGTGTCGTTGAACTTGTACATCGCCCGGTTCATCGGCTCGAGCGGGTCGTTGGGGTTGCGGTTCGGGCCCGTCGCGCAGCCGCTCAGCACTGCGCTGGCAGCGACGGTCGCCGCAATGATTCGCACCTTATTCATTGTTTCCTTGCGATTGGTTCTTGGCGCGTTTGACGCGCGGTTTGCCCATCAGGACGGGCTGAAATACCACGGCGCCGATCAGCGTGCAGGTCAACGCCAGCGCGAGCAGCTTGCCCATGCTCGACGTGCCCGGATGATGCGACAGCCACAGGCTGCCAAAGGCGGTTGCCGTCGTCGCGGCGCTGAACAGCACCGCGTGCGTGAGGCTCGAATGCAGCAGGCCCGTCTGGCCCGCGCGCCACGCCATCACGAAGTACACCTTGAACGCGACGCCGACGCCGAGCATCAGCGGCAGCGCGATGATGTTCGCGAAGTTCAGCGACATGCCGAGCACGACGCACATCTCGAGCGTGACGAGACCCGACACGAGCAGCGGCACCAGCGTGCGCAGCACGTCGCCGAAGCGGCGCAGCGTGATCCACAGCAGGATCGTGATCGAGATGATCGACCACAGCGCCGCGTGCAGGAACGCGTTGATGATCGTGTCGGCCGAATGCAGGATCGAGATCGGGCCGCCGATCGCGCCAGGTTCCGCGGCCTTCACTGCCTTCGCGAAGTGGCGCAGCATCGTGTCGTCGTTCGGGTCGACGCCCTTCGGCACCTTCGGCGAAATCTGCACGAGCGCGTGGCCGTCGGGTGCGATCCAGTCGCGCACGAGCTGCGGCGGCAGCGATTCGCGCGTGACGTCCTGCGGCTGCAGCAGCGTCGCGAGCTGGTTGAGCGCGATGCGCAGCGTGTCGGAGAACGCGCGCTCGGCGCGGTCGCGCGTCGCGCTGTCGGCGGCGGCGAGCTTCGCGAGCGATGCCGACAGATGCTGTGCGGCGGCCGCGCCCGGCCCCGGGTGGTCTTCCGCCGCGTAGCTCAGCAGGTCGGACGCGCGCTTGAGCGCGGCGACCCGCTGCGCGTCGGGCACGCTCGGCGCGGCCGGCTGCGTCAGCGCGGGCAGCAGGTCGCTCGCGGCCGCGGCGATCGCCGCGCGCTTGGCCGGCTGGTCGGCCGGGACGAAGGTCGTGAGCGTCGTCGTGCGGCCGACTTCCGGCAGCGCGTCGAGGCGTTTCGCGGCCGCGTCGGCATCGGCGAGCGACGGCGCGAGCAGCGTGACGTCGTTGACGGCTGCTTCGGGCGAATCCTTCAGCGCGAGCAACGTCGCCATCGATTCGCTGTGCGGATCCTTCAGGTGCAGCGGGTTGAAGTCGAAGTGCAGGAACGCGAGCAGCGGCAGCGCGCCGATCACGACGGCGAGCGTGCCGATCAGGATCGGCTTGCGATGGCGATCGAGGAAGTCGTCGACCGGCGCGAGCCACGGGAAGCCCGGCGTCTTCGATTCGCCGGGCGGCGCGAACAGGCGCAGCAGTGCGGGCAGCAGCGTGAGCGTGGTCAGCAGCGCGACGAACATCCCGACGCCCGCGATCAGGCCGAGCTCGGACACGCCGCGATAGGCGGTGGGGATGAACGAGAAGAAGCTCGCCGCGACCGCCGCGGTGGCGAGTGCGAGCGGCATGCCCATCGAGTGCGCGGCGCCGATCAGCGCGTGATCGATGCGCGGATCGCGGAAGCGTTCCTCGCGGTACTTCACGCCGTACTGGATCGAGAAGTCGACGCCGAGGCCGACGAACAGCACCATGAACGCGACCGAGATCATGTTCAGCGAACCGACCATCGCGAGGCCGAGCGCGGCAGTCACGACGAGGCCGACGAATAGCGTGACGAGCACGGAGCCGATCATCCGCTTCGAGCGCAGCGCGAGCCACAGGATGACGAGCACGGCGAGCAGCGTGAGCGCGCCGTTGAGCGCGGCGCCGTCTTCCACCGACGCGAATTCGTCGTCTGCGAGCGGCTGTTCGCCGGTCAGGCGCACGACCGCGCCGTAGCGCTGCTCGAGGCCGAGCGCTTTCGCGGTATCGCGGATCACCTGGGTCGTTTCGGCGCCGGCCTTCAGCGCGCCGTAGTTGACGACCGGCTGCACGGTGACGAACGCGCGTGCGGGCTGGCGCGCGGCGTCGCTGTCGACCAGCCCGCGCCACGAGAACGCGGCCGGCTTGCCGGCCAGCACGTCGTCGACCGTCGCGGCGCTGCGTGCGAGCAGTTTCGCCATCGAGGGCAGCTTCACCTGGCCCGTCAGGAGCGGCTGGCCGAGCGTGGTGGACAGCGTGGTCGCGAGCCCCGTCAGGCTCGGGTTCTTCGCGAGTTCGTTGACGAGCGGGCGCGCGCTCGCGAGCTGCGACGTCGTATCCGACACTTCCTGCGGCGACAGGAACAGCAGCCCGTTGTGCTCGAAGAACGGGCCGCCGCCGGGTTCGGCGACCTGGCCGATGCGGCCGGCGTCGGCCTGCTTCTGCAGTGCTTCGGTGAGCGCATGCGCGGCGGCGGTCGCGAATTCGGGCGCGGGCGCCTCGACTACCGTGAGGATCGTGCCGTTGCGTTGCGGGAACGCGTTGTCGACGGCCTGGCCGAGCACGGCCCATTGCGGTTCCGCGTCGACGAGCTTGCTGATGTCCGTGTTGATCTTGAAGTGCTGCGCGACATAGACGCCGCTGAAGAGGGCGATGACGAGCGACAGCACGACGACCCAGACGGGGCGGCGTACCGACAATGCGACGAGTCGGACGATGAGAGATGTCACCATGTGGCGGTGGGAAGGGGCTGGCAAGGGCAAAGGAACGAGTATACCGGCGCAACGTGGCGTCAGTCGCGACGTTGGCGCGTAAAGGGGCGGGAAGGATATTTGCTCCGCAGCACACGAATCGGCGCAGGTAGCCCCGCAATTTGTATGGGGATATTTACATAATCGGCCGGAATCGCGCGGCGGCGGGTCCTGTGACAAAAGGGGTTCAAAGGTAACAGTCGGTCACCGCGCGGCAGGCGGGCGCCCCGGCCGCTATACTTCGACCCACCGGCCGATGCAATCGATGCAATCCGCCGGCCGTTTTTTTCTCATCGAGTGCGATTATCCGTATGAAACGTCATCTGTTTGCTTTCGTCGCGGCGGCTGCCGTGTCGGTTTCCGCTTTCGCGCAGAGCGCGCCGGTCGACGTCGTCCGCACTGCGGTCGAGGGCACGGTCAACGCGATGAAGGCCGATCCGGGTGCGCGCGGTGGCGACATGGCGAAAGTCACGCACGTCGTCGAGCAGCGCTTCCTGCCCGCGACGAACTTCGAGCGAACGACCCGCATCGCGGTCGGCGATGCCTGGAAGCAGGCAACGCCGCAACAGCAGCAGGAGCTGTACAAGCAGTTCAAGCTGCTGATGACGCGCACCTATGCCGCATCGCTCGCGCAGCTCGGCAGCCAGGACGCGAAGTTCTCGTTCAAGGCGGGCGGCGCGTCGGGTGCCGATGCGCTGGTGCAGTCGACGGTCACGACGCCGGGCGACAGCCAGTCGGTCGGCTACCGGCTCGGCAAGGTCGGCAGCGACTGGAAGATCTACGACATCGACATGTCGGGCGCGTGGCTGATCCAGGTCTACCAGGGCCAGTTCAAGAGCCAGCTCGCGTCGGGCGGTATCGACGGGCTGATCGCGTATCTGCAGAAGCACAATTCGCGGACGAATTGACGGTCGCGGCGCGAGCCGCGACTGAAATGCGACGCTGAAATCATCACGCCCCGGTCGCGAATGCGGCCGGGGCGTTGCACATTGAACAAATGCACCATCAGTGTTTCACCTGGCGCCGAACTACCCGGTTAACGCCCCAAACAGCCAAGCCGGCCACGACGAGACAGACGGCCAGTACGAGCAAGAGCCCGATCCCCTCGACGTCGTCGGCATGCGCAATGGTGTCAACCCCGAAAAATGCCATCGCCGATTCGATTGTCGCGGGAATGTGCGTCTCGATCGGGAGACGGACGAACCAGCGTGTGAGCAGCGTGCCGAGAATGAGGGTCGCCAGGATGTTGAGGGCATAGCGCGTGACCTTCATTACCGCACCTCGACGATTCCATATGCCTTGACGTTGCTCCCCGGGATCGGCAACGTTGCGCCCCGTGCCCGAAGGTACGCCGATAACCGTTCGAAGTCTTGCGCATCCTTCACGGTGATGCAGCCTTCGCTGCGTCCGAGCGGGCCGTTCGGATGCAGGCGGAATGCGCCGCGCCGCGGCGCACGCCGTTCACGGTTGTCCAATCGTCGATTGTCCCGTCGGCACGGTACAGCGCAAACCATCTATCCCGGTTGGTTTCATACAGGTTCGCATGCACGAAGTCATAGAGCCATCCCAGGCGGCCTCCCGACTGTCGATCGACGACGTAATACAAGCCCTGCGGCAAAGGACCTGACTTCGGCTTCGCGATCGCTTCCGGTTGGTTGCGATCGTTTGGCATGCCGTTGAACGCCGATACGGGACCGGCGCCAACGCATGAAAGGGTGGAAATCGGCCGCCCGTTCAGGACGAAGGTGCATGACGCTGACATGGGTGATCCCGCAGTTGATTTGGACGGACCGTATCAGATGAACCTGGGGCACTCAACTCGGTAGTCCTGCCGGGGACCACGATCGGGTCGCCCTCCTCTGTGAAATCGTCTTGAACCACGACGTCTACGGACGCACGCGCGCGACTGCGCGCGGCAGCCGAAAAATGTTACGGACTGTCCGCGAAATCACTGTCGCTGTAAGTTGAGTCAAGGCAAGTCAAGCCGTGCTTCTCGACTGCATCGCGTAAGACGCGACGGCCTGACACCGGATGTGGTTCGTCACGTCGAACATTCATGTCAAAGGACCTGAATGTAAAAAATCGGCCGGCAATCCGCTCACCGCCGCCGATGCTCGACCGCAAACTTGATCAGCTCCGCTTGCCCTTCGATCTCGAGCTTTCGCTTCAGGTTGAGCCGATGGGTTTCCACCGTGCGCACCGACAGCCCCGTCTGCTGCGCGATCTGCTTGCTCGACAGCCCCTCGGCCAGCGCATCGAGGATGTCGCGTTCGCGCGGGGTCAAGCGGTCGAGCGGCGACGCGGCCGCGCTCGCCTGGATCATCCGCGCGGCGAGCCCCTCGCTGAAGAACGTCTGCCCGGCCAGCACCGCGCCGATCGCGCGCACGATCTCGCTCGCCGGCGAATCCTTCAGCAGATAGCCGTGCGCGCCGGCGCGCACGGCCTGCGTCACGTATTCGATGTTGTCGTGCATCGACAGCATCAGCACACGGATCCCCGGAAAGCGCTCGTGGAACACGCCGGCGAGCGTGATGCCGTTCATCCCGTTCATGCCGACGTCCATCAGCGCGAGATCGGGTTCGAGCGATGCAGCGAGCGCGAGCGCCTCGTCCGCGTTGCCGGCTTCGCCGACCACGGACAGGTCGGCCGCCTCGAGCCGCATCCGCAGGCCGTCGCGCACCAGCGGGTGGTCGTCGACGAGCAGCAGTCGGGCGGCGGGCCGGGCGGTGTCGGGGGCGCTCATGGGCAAAGGTCTCCGGTTATGGTGGCGCGTTATCAGGCGACGGCGCGCAGCGGCACGCGCGCGGCCACGACGGTGTGGCCGACCTGCGACGTGATCGTCAGCGCGCCGCCGAGCGCGTCGAGGCGCTCGCGCATGTTGCGCAGCCCGATGCCGCGGCGCGCATCGGTCTGCGAACGCTCGGCGTCGAAGCCGCAGCCGTTGTCGGCGATGGTCAGCGTGACGGAATGCGCGCCGACGTCGAGCGTGACGGCCGCGCGCGACGCCTGCGCATGATGCACGATGTTGCTGAGCGCTTCCTGCGCGATCCGGAACAGCGCCGTATTGACCGGCGCGGGCAACGGCCGCGCGCCGCTGTGCGCGACCTGCGTATAGCCGATGTCGATGCCGCTTTCCGCGCCGAACTCGCGCACGAGCTGCTCGAGCGCGGCCGCGAGGCCGAGATCGTCGAGCATCGCCGGGCGCAGCGCATGCGAGATGCGCCGCACCTCGCGCAGCGTGTCGCCGAGCCGCCCGACACCCGACGCGAGTGCCTGCTCGGCTTCAGGCATGCGCGTCGCGCCACGCTCGAAACGCGCGAGCGCGGATTCGAGCATCAGCTTCGCGGACACCATCATCTGGCTGATCCCGTCATGCAGCTCGCGCGACAGCCGCTCGCGCTCCTGCTCCTGCGATTCGACGACGCGCTGCGCAAGCTGCTTGAGCTTCGCGTCGGCGCTGCGCGACTCGCTGACGTTCAGCACCAGCGCGCAGACGGCGATCACCGCCGCGCCGGTCAACGCGATCGCGGTGAGCCAGGTCATCGTGCGCTCGATGTTCGCGGACGCGCGCGCGTCGATGCGCTGCAGCGCGGTGTCGACGTCGTCGAGATAGATGCCGGTGCCGACCATCCAGCCCCAGCGTTCGAGCGCGACGACGTAGCCGAGCTTCGGCGCGGCCTTGCCCGTCGACGGCCGCTGCCACGTGTAGCGCACGTAACCGCCGCCGTGCGACGCGGCGCCGATCAGTTGCTGGATCGTCAGCGCACCCTGCGGGTCGCGCATCGACCAGTAGTTGTGGCCGACGCGCTCGGGCTCGCGCGGATGCATCAGCGCATTGCCGTGCAGGTCGTATACGAAGAAATAGCCGTCGGGGCCGAAATCCATCTTCTGCAGCATCGCGAGCGCTTGCGTGCGCAGCAACCCCTCGTCGCGCGCATTGCGGCCGCTCGCGTCGTACAGCGGCATGATCGCGCTCGTCGCGAGCTCGACGTAGTGCTTCAGCTCGACTTCCTTGCTCGACAGGTAGGCAGCCTGGATCGTCGCATGCTGCGTGCGCGCGAGCGACGTCGCCTGCTGGCGCACGCCGAAGCCGATGCCGGCGATCGCGAGCAGGAACGGCACGATGGCCAGAAGGAAAATCTTTGCCTTGAGTCTCATGGTGGTGCGAAGCGGGCGCGGGCCGGCGGGCGCGTGTGCCGCGCGGCGGCGCGGCGAGCCGACATTGTCGGCGATTTTGCCCGCGGGCGGCGGTGCGGCGGCCGGACGGCCAGTCGGCGCGCAGGTCGGCTCAGACGCGGCGCGGCGTGCGGTCGACGGACGGGGCCGTCTGCACGACGACCTGGTTGCGCCCGCGTTCCTTCGCGCGGTACAGCGCGTCGTCGGCGAGCTTCAGCGCGGCCTGGATGCTGTCGTCGCGTTCCGGATAGCAGGTCGTCACGCCAATGCTCGCGGTCAGGCGGCCGGACGTGCTCGTGTCGTGCCGGATCCCCAGATCGAGGATGCTGGTGCGGATCGCTTCGGCGATCGTCACGGCGCCGTTCGTGTCGACGTCGGGCAGTACGACGACGAACTCCTCGCCGCCGTAGCGGGCCGCATAGTCGGCCGGGCGCCGCAGGCAGCCGGCGATGCAGCGGCCGACGGCGGCGAGCGCATCGTCGCCGGCCTGGTGGCCTTGCGTGTCGTTGTAGCGCTTGAAGTGATCGACGTCGACGAACAGCAGCGACAGCGCGTGCTGCGAGCGCGCCGCGCGGCGCCATTCGCGCGCGAGCGTGACGTCGAGCATCCGGCGGTTGTCGAGGCCGGTGAGGCCGTCGGTGCGCGCGAGGGCCTGCAGTTCGGTTTCCGCGCGGTGACGCTTGCGCAATTGCACGTCGAGCAGCAGCGACAGGCCGACGAAGCCGAGCGCGAGCACGGCCATGGCCGTGCCGATCGGGATCGCGCGGTCGTACCACGCGGCGTAGGTGTCGGCTTCCGAGCGCGCGACCATGATGATCAGCGGCAGGTTATCGAGGTGCCGGAACACGTACAGGCGCCGCACGCCGTCGATCGACGCGGTATCGGCGAAGCTGCCCTCGCTGGCGGTCATGAACTGCCGGAACGTGCTTGCCTTGCTGATGTCGCGGCCGACGATCGCCGGGTCGTACGGCTGGCGCGCGAGCATCAGGCCGTCGGTATTGATCAGCGCCATCGACCCGCGATCGCCGAGCGCGAGGCGCGAGAACAGGTTCTGGAAATATTCGAGCCGGATCGACATCACGGCAACGCCGCCGAACGACCCGTCGGGCCGCGTGATTCGCCGGCTGAGCGCGACGCTCGGCGAGCCGTCGCGCAGCCGTGAATGGTATGGGTCGCTGACGTACAAGCCGACGTCCGGGTGGTCGCGCTGCACGGTGAAGTACCGTTCGTGGGCGAAATTGGCCTTGCGCGGCACGTCGCTCTTGCCGTCGACCGCAATGTCGCCGTTCGCGTCGAGCACGTAGATGCCGCCGAGGTACTTGGCCGTCGTCGCACGATCGAACAGCACCTGGCGGCGCAGCGGCATCGGCAGCGCGACGATCGTCGGATCGTTCTCGCCTTCGACGACCGCCTGCAGCGACAGTGAGTAGAACTCGATATTGCGTTCGATGTCCCACGACGCCATCAGCGCGATGTTCTGCTGCGTGATGCGCGCACGGTCGCGCGCGTCGATGCGGGCTTCGTACAGCACGATGCCGCAGAGCAGCATCAGGAGCAGGCCGATCAGCAAGCCCGAATAGAAGATCAGGTGCGGCAGGAGGAGCCTGCGCAATTGCGCCGCGACACGGCCCGTCAGGCCGGATTCGCTGGGCATTGCGTAGTCGGTTTCTGCCATGGTCCGTGGATCGATGGGCATCGCCGCCGGGCGGTGGGCCGATGCTATTGTTCGTATGATTGGACGGGGGCGATCGGGTATGCGGCCCCCGGCACGCATTTGTCCGACTGACCGAGAAAACGGGGGCCGATTATCGGTATTTGCGGTTGGATAAACCGCCAGGTCCCCTGTTCACCGGCAAGATTTGCCGCGATTCGACGATCCGACGAATCGGGCGGCGCGGATTGGTCCGAGTATAACGCGCACATTGGCGTGCGCGGAAAATGTTGTGAATCGTTGATCCGGATCAAATTAGCGCGGCCTCCGAAACTTGCCAATTGCGCGCAGAGCGTTGCAGCGCAAGGCTCCGTGCCCGCGCGGGAGCGGCGTGCATTCCGCGGTCGCCGATTTTCGCGGTGAGCGGCCGGCGAACGCGAAACCCGAAGTCGTGCGATACGGACCGGTTATCCGTTTCAGCATCCGCATAAATTCATAGATGAAAACGGGCGGCCGGTGATGGCCGCCCGTTTCGGGAAACCGCATGCGGGAAAGCCCGCATGCGAAGGTTCACGCGCCGCGCTGTTGCGCCTTGAACGCGAGCCGGAACCGATGCAGCAGCGGCTCGGTATAGCCGCTCGGCTGCGACGTGCCCTGCAGCGCCAGCGCGCACGCGGCCTTGAACGCGGTCGACTGGTCGTAGCCGGGCGCCATCGGGCGGTAGTTCGGGTCGCCCGCGTTCTGCTGGTCGACGATGCGCGCCATCCGCTTGAACACGTCGAGCACGAACGCCTCGGTGATCACGCCGTGGCGCAGCCAGTTCGCGATGTGCTGGCTCGAGATGCGCAGCGTTGCGCGGTCTTCCATCAGGCCGACGTCGTGGATGTCGGGCACCTTCGAGCAGCCGACGCCCTGTTCGACCCAGCGCACCACGTAGCCGAGGATGCCCTGCGCGTTGTTCTCGACCTCGCTCAGGATCTCGGCCTCGCTCCAGGCGGCGCGCTCGACGACCGGCACGGTCAGCAGCCCTTCGAGCAGTGCGTCGCGCTCGCTCGCGTACGGCGTCTTCTCGAGCTCCTGCTGGACGGCCTGCACGTCGACGAGGTGGTAGTGCAGCGCGTGCAGCGTCGCGGCGGTCGGCGACGGCACCCAGGCGGTGTTCGCGCCGGCGCGCGGATGCGCGATCTTCTGCTCGAGCATCGCGTGCATCAGGTCCGGCATCGCCCACATGCCCTTGCCGATCTGCGCGCGGCCGCGCAGGCCGGCCGACAGGCCCGCGAGCACGTTGTTGCGCTCGTACGACTGGATCCACGCCGACGACTTCATGTCGCCCTTGCGGATCATCGGGCCCGCTTCCATCGCGGTGTGCATCTCGTCGCCGGTGCGATCGAGGAAGCCGGTGTTGATGAACGCGACGCGCGCGGCGGCCGCGGCGATGCACGCGGCGAGGTTCACGCTGGTGCGGCGCTCCTCGTCCATGATGCCCATCTTCAGCGTGTTGCGCGGCAGGTTGTACAGATCCTCGATGCGCGCGAACAGCGTATCGGCGAACGCGACTTCGACCGGGCCGTGCATCTTCGGCTTCACGATGTAGATCGAGCCCGTGCGCGAGTTGCGCTTCGCCTTCAGGTCGTGCAGCGAGCACAGCACCGTGACGACGCCGTCGAGGATCCCTTCCGGAATCTCGTTGCCGTCGCGGTCGAGCACCGCGCCGTTGGTCATCAGGTGGCCGACGTTGCGCACGAACAGCAGCGAGCGGCCGTGCAGCGACAGCGTGCCGCCGGCCGGCGTCGTGTACTCGCGATCGGCGTTCAGGCGGCGCGTGAAGGCCTTGCCGCCCTTCGCGACTTCCTCGACCAGCGTGCCCTGCATCAGGCCGAGCCAGTTGCGGTAGAGCTGGACCTTGTCGTCGGCGTCGACCGCCGCGACCGAATCCTCGCAGTCGATGATCGTGCTGACCGCCGCTTCGAGCACGACGTCCTTCACGTTCGCGAGATCGGCGCGACCGATGGGGGTCGATGCGTCGATCTGGATCTCGAGGTGCAGGCCGTTGTGCTTGAGCAGGATCGCGGACGGCGCGCCCGCCGCGCCCTGGTAGCCGACGAATTGCGCCGGCTGTGCGAGGGGCACGACGCCCTTGCCGGTTTCGACGGCGAGCTGGCCGTCCTGCACGCGGTAGCGCAGCGCGTCGCGGTGCGAGCCGCTCGCGAGCGGCGCCGCGTTGTCGAGCACGTCGCGCGCGTAGTCGATCACGCGCTGGCCGCGCGTCGGGTTGTAGGCCGCGGTGCGTTCCGCGCCGCCGTCCTCGGGCAGCGCATCGGTGCCGTACAACGCGTCGTACAGGCTGCCCCAGCGTGCGTTCGCGGCGTTCAGCGCATAGCGCGCGTTCGACAGCGGCACGACGAGCTGCGGGCCGGCTTGCGTCGCGATCTCGCTGTCGACGTTCGTGGTGGCTGCCGCGACGTTCGACGGGACCGGCACGAGGTAGCCGATCTGTTCGAGGAACGCGCGATACGCGGCATGGTCGCGCACCGGGCCGGGGTGCGCGCGATGCCACGAGTCGAGTTCCTGCTGGAGGCGGTCGCGTTCCGCGAGCAGTTCGCGGTTGCGCGGCGCGAGGTCGTGCACCAGGGCCGAGAAACCGCTCCAGAACGCGGCCTTGTCGATACCGGTGCCCGGCAGTGCTTCGTTTTCAATGAACTGGCTCAGCGCTGGCGCGACTTGCAGTCCTGCTTGGTCGATCATCGTGATTCCTCCCGGGGAAAAATGCGCGCGCGGCTTGGCTGGTTATGCCGCGACGCTTTGTGTGCCGGCGCGGGCAATCTGCGCGTCCTGTTCGGACTTTACGCCAGACACACCGATCGCGCCTGCAATGCGGCCGTCCACCGTGACCGGCACGCCGCCTTCGAGCAACCCCGTCAGCGGCACGCTCAGAAACGCCGTGCGGCCACCGTTGATCATATCCTCATACGCCTTCGTCTCGCGACGGCCGAGCGCCGCCGCGCGCGCCTTGTCCTGCGCGATGCAGGCGCTGGCCGCCGACGCGCCGTCGAGGCGTGCGAACGCCAGCAGGTGGCCGCCGTCGTCGACGATGGCAATCGACACCGCCCAGCCGTGACGCTCGGCTTCCGCGCGGGCGGCGGCAAGCATGCGTTCGACATCGGCGAGTTCGAGTTCGGGTTTCGTTTTCAAGGTGTTCCTCCGGAATCAGCGGTCAGTTGACGAGTCGGTTGTCGACGAGCTCGATCCAGTGGCGCACGGACGTACGGCCCGCGCCGTTCAGGTGAGTCTGGCAGCCGACGTTGGCCGTGACAATCAGGTCCGGCCGCGCGGCTTCGAGCGCGTCGAGCTTGTTGTCGCGCAGTCGGGTCGCGAGTTCGGGCTGCGTCAGCGAATAGGTGCCGGCCGAGCCGCAGCACAGGTGGCCGTCGGCGACATTCGTCAGATCGAAGCCGAGCCGCGTCAGGATGCTTTCCACCGCGCCGCCGAGCCGCTGCGCGTGCTGCAGCGTGCACGGGCAATGCACCGCGACGCGGCGCGGCGTCGCATCGGCCAGCGCGTCGAGCGGTTCGGCCGCGATCACTTCGGCGAGATCGCGCGCAAGCGCGCTGACGCGCCGCGCCTTGTCCGCATAGACGGGGTCGGAGCGCAGCAGGTCGCCGTATTCCTTCACGAACGCGCCGCAGCCGCTTGCCGTCAGCACGATCGCTTCCGCGCCGGCCTCGATCGCGG
Organism: Burkholderia sp. 10_S31; assembly: GCF_056930375.1. Lineage (NCBI taxonomy): Bacteria > Pseudomonadati > Pseudomonadota > Betaproteobacteria > Burkholderiales > Burkholderiaceae > Burkholderia > Burkholderia sp. 10_S31. The sequence goes on along the minus strand of NZ_JBXOWK010000001.1, from coordinate 317,971 downwards.
GCCACCACGCATCGATGTTGCGGCGCGCTCGCGCGAGCCCCGCCTCCTGTGCGTTCAGGTGATATTCGGTCGCGCCGCAGCAGCCGGCTTCGCGCGCGGGCGTCACGCTGATGCCGAGCCGGTCGAGCACGCGTGCCGCGGCCGCGTTGGTGTTCGGCGACAGCGATGGCTGCACGCAGCCTTCGAGCATCAGCACGCGCCGCGCATGGCGTACCGGCGGGCGCGGGGTGTCTGCCGGCGCGGCGGCCGGGATCTTGTCCTGCAGTGTCGCGGGCAGCAGCGGGCGCAGCGCGCGGCCGGCCTTCAGCAGCGCGGCGAACGTCGCCGGCCGCGGCACGACGTGACGCAGGCCCGCACGCAGCAGGCGTTCGCGTGCCGGGCGGCGCGCGCGCTTTTCCGCTTCCGCGCGGCCGATGTCGAGCAGCGTGTGATAGCGCACGCCCGACGGACAGGTCGTCTCGCAGTTGCGGCAGGTCAGGCAGCGATCGAGATGCCGCTGCGTGCGCTCGCCGCACGGCTCGCCTTCGAGCATCTGCTTGATCAGGTAGATGCGCCCGCGCGGCCCGTCGAGCTCGTTGCCGAGCACCTGGTAGGTCGGGCAGGTCGCGTTGCAGAAGCCGCAGTGCACGCAGGCGCGCAGGATCGCTTCCGCTTCGTCGGCCCGGTCGAGGGCCTTGCTTGCTTCGCTGAGATTGGTTTGCATCGGCGGTTCGAAGTCGGGTTGGCGTCAGACGTCCGCGTACAGGCGGCCGGGATTGAAGATCGCATGCGGATCGAGTTGTGCCTTCAGCTGCCGGTGCACGCGCAGCAGCGCGGGCGGCAGCGGCTGGAACGGCTCGGGCGTCGTGCCGGGCGTGAAGCAGGTCGCGTGGCCGCCCCACTGCGCGGCGAACCGCTGCACGTCGGCCGGCGCGGCGTCGCTCTTCAGCCAGCGCTGCGCGCCGCCCCAGTCGACGAGTTGCACGCCCGGCAGCGCATCGAGCGGCGCGGCGGCCGGCACCGACACGCGCCACAGCGGGCGCGGATCGTCGAAGAACGGCAGCGACAGGTCGCGCAGCCGTGCCCAGAAGCCGTCGACGCGATCGTCCATGCGCTCGCCGCCGATCGTGTCGCGCGCGGCCTTCACCGAGCCCTCGCCGCCTTCGAGCCGCACGCGCAGCACGCCGTCCACATGGCAGGCGCCCGCGAGCGGCAGCCCGGCGCGACGCCATCCGGCGACGCGCTGCACCGCTTCGCCTGCCGTGAGCGGCAGCGCGAGATCGCCGGTCGCGCGCGGCTTCGGCAGCACCTTCAGCGATACCTCCGTCACGACGCCGAGGCAGCCGAAGCTGCCCGCGAGCAGCCGCGACACGTCATAACCCGCGACGTTCTTCATCACTTCGCCGCCGAAACGCAGGTGTTTCGCGTGGCCGGTGATTACCCGGCAGCCGAGCACGAAATCGCGCACCGCGCCGGCCCACGGGCGGCGCGGCCCCGACAGCGCGGCCGCGAACATCCCGCCGACGGTTGCCGCGCCGCCGAACGTCGGCGGCTCGCACGGCAGCATCTGGCCGGCCGCGTCGAGCATCGCCTCGAGTTCGGCGAGCGGCGTGCCCGCGCGTGCGGTGATGACGAGTTCGGTCGGGTCGTACGCGACGATGCCGCGGTGCGTGCGCACGTCGAGCGTGCGGCCCTCGACGGCACGGCCGACAAACGCCTTCGTGCCCGCGCCGCGGATGTGCAGCGGCTGACGATCGTGGATCGCGGCGTCGACCTGCGCGACGAGCGCCGCGCTGTCGTCGATCGATTCGGGTTCGCGTTCGCGTCGCATCAGAAGCGCTCCAGTTCGGGAAACGGCAGCTTGCCGTGATGGACGTGCATCGCGCCGAATTCGGCGCAGCGGTGCAGCGTCGGGATGTTCTTGCCGGGATTGAGCAGGCGCTGCGGATCGAACGCCGCCTTCACCGCATGGAAGAACGTGATTTCGTCGGCGTTGAACTGCACGCACATCTGGTTGATCTTCTCGCGCCCGACGCCGTGTTCGCCCGTGATGCTGCCGCCCACCGCGACGCACAGCTCGAGGATCTTGCCGCCGAGCGCTTCCGCGCGGTCGAGCTCGCCGGGGCGGTTCGCGTCGAACAGTATCAGCGGATGCATGTTGCCGTCGCCTGCGTGGAACACGTTCGCGACCGGCAGCGCGTATTCGGCGGACAGCGCGGCGATGCCTTCGAGCACGCGCGGCAGCTCGCGGCGCGGGATCGTGCCGTCCATGCAGTAGTAGTCGGGCGACATGCGGCCGACCGCCGGAAACGCGTTCTTGCGGCCGGCCCAGAAGCGCTGGCGCTCGGCTTCGTCGCGCGCGACGCGGATCTCCGACGCGCCGGCGTCGCGCAGCAGCGCGGCGACGCGTGCGGCGTCTTCTTCGACATCGGTCGCCGCGCCGTCGAGTTCGCACAGCAGGATCGCCTGCGCGTCGACCGGATAGCCGGCGTGGATGAAGTCCTCGGCCGCGCGGATCGCGAGGTTGTCCATCATCTCGAGCCCGCCCGGGATCACGCCCGCGCCGATGATCCGCGCGACCGCCGCGCCGGCTTCGGCGACGTCGTCGAAGCTCGCCATCAGCACCTTCACGCTTGGCGGCTTTGGCAGCAGCTTCACCGTCACTTCGGTGACGATGCCGAGCATTCCCTCGGAGCCGGTGAACAGCGCGAGCAGGTCGAAGCCGGGCGCATCGAGCGCGTCGGCGCCGAGCGTCAGCGTGTCGCCGTCGATCGTCAGGATCTCGACCTTCAGGATGTTGTGCACCGTCAGCCCGTATTTCAGGCAGTGCACGCCGCCTGCGTTTTCGGCGACGTTGCCGCCGATCGAGCATGCGATCTGCGACGACGGATCGGGCGCGTAATAGAGGCCGTACGGTGCGGCGGCCTGCGAGATCGCGAGGTTGCGCACGCCGGGCTGCACGCGCGCGATGCCGGCATCGGCGTCGATTTCGAGAATCCGGTTGAACTTCGACATCGCGAGCAGGAGGCCTTTTTCGAGCGGCATCGCGCCGCCCGACAGCCCGGTGCCCGCGCCGCGCGCGACGACCGGCACGCCGTGCGCGGCCGCGACGCGCAGCACCGCGCGCACCTGCTCGACCGTGTCGGGCAGCACGACCGCGAGCGGCACCGTGCGGTATGCGGCGAGGCCGTCGCATTCGAACGGCTTCAGCGCCTCGCGCTCGTGCAGCACGTCGAGGCCGGGCGCCGCCGCGTTGAGCGCGGCGACGAGCGTGTCGCGGTCGACGGTCGCCAGCGCGCCGTCGATCCGTTCGTCGTAGGTGAAACTCATCGTCTGTCTCCGTCTCCACCATGCAGGCGGCCGCGGGATGCGCAGCGCGCCGGATGGACGGCATTCTTGGCGGGTGGCCGACGCGTGTCCAGACGTCTCTGGCATGGTCATACCAGTTTTTCGAGGCGTGCCTGGCGGGTAGTGGTGGTTGTGACGGAAAACCCAATTGCTACAAGGGTTTGTGAGAAAATCGGCGATATCGTTCCGAAGTGGTCATACCAGTATGGAAATGCAGGATAGACAGGCGCCGGCGCGCAACGTCGCCGATGTCGTCGCCGAGCGGATCGAGCAGCTGATCGTCGACGGCGTGCTGAAGGCCGGGCAGGCGCTGCCGTCCGAGCGGCGGCTCACGGAGAAGCTCGGCGTGTCGCGCACGGCCGTGCGCGAAGGGATGAAGCTGCTGCGCGCGCGCGGGATCATCGACACGACGCACGGCAAGGGTTCGTTCGTTGCGAGCCTGACCCCGCAGCGCGAAGTCTCGCCGATGATGCATCTGCTCGGCTCGCAGCCGCGTACGCTATACGACCTGTTCGAGGTGCGCGGCATGCTCGAGACCGAAGCCGCGCGGCTCGCCGCGCTGCGCGGGACGCCCGCCGACTTCATCCTGATCCGGCGCCGCTACGAGGAAATGACGGCGGCCGATGCGCAGGATCTCGATCCGGCCGCGCGCGCGAAGCTCGACCATGCGTTCCATCTCGCGATCTGCGAGGCGTCGCACAATCCGGTGCTCGTCAACACGCTGCAGTCGCTGACCGACCTGCTGCTCAGTTCCGTGTTCGCGTCGGTGAACAACCTCTATCATCGCGAGCCGCTGAAGAAGCAGATCGACCGTCAGCACGCGCGGCTCTACAACGCGGTGACCGGGCGGCTGCCCGACCAGGCGCGCAAGGCCGCGAGCGAGCATATCCGGCAGTGCGTCGAGTATCTGCGCGAGATCGAAGCGGAGGAGCAGCGGCTCGTGCGCTCGACGCTGCGCCTCGAAGGGTGGACCTGAACCGAACCGTATGACCGAATGGTCGGTGTCGCCATGACGTGTATCAAGCATGTTGCGCCGGGAGTGCGGCCTGGCGGCCGAATATGTCACAATGTGATCTATTCGATGCGTGGCCCGACACGAACCGTTTCGCCTTTGCGCGACGCGCGCTTTGGCCGTTGACCGTTGACCGTTGACCGTGACGCGCCGCCGATCCTGAAAGGAGGACGCTGCATGTCGATTCCGACGCGTGGCGACGGGCCCGAGGCCCGCGCCGTCCAGATCCTGCATCGCCCCGTTTGCGACCTGCTCGGCTGTGCATGGCCGATCGTGCTCGCGGGCATGGGCGGTGTCGCGCGGGCCGAACTCGCGAGCGCGGTGAGCGCGGCCGGCGGGTTCGGTTTTCTCGGGATGGTGCGCGAGCCGGTCGCGCTGATCCGGCGCGAGGTCGAGCAGGTGCGCGCGGCCACCGAGCGGCCGTTCGGCGTCAACCTGATTCCCGCGTCGACGCCGCCCGAGTTGCTCGATGCGCAGCTCGACGCGTGTATCGAATTGCGTGTGCCGGTGGTCGCACTGTTCTGGGACGTGACGCCGGGTGTCGTGCGGCGTCTGCGCGATGCGGGCGTGCGTGTGGTGCATCAGGTCGGCTCGCTCGACGATGCGCGCGCGGCCGAGGCGGCGGGCGCGCAGGCGCTGATCGTCCAGGGGCATGAGGCTGGCGGCCATGTGCGTGGCGATCGGCCGCTGGCCGAGTTGCTGCCTGAAGTGGTTCACGCGACGCGGTTGCCGGTGCTAGCAGCGGGCGGGATCGTCGACGGCGCGGACGTGGCCGCCGCGATGGCGCTCGGCGCGCAGGGCGCGGTCATGGGCACGGCGTTCATCGCAACGCACGAGTCGTTCGCGCATGCGTATCACCAGCAGCGGATCGTCGATGCGCGTGAAGGCGACACGCTGTTGACCGATATCTTCCACATCAATTGGCCGCGCGGCGCGCGGGTGCGTGTGCTGCCGTCGAGCGTCACGCGTGGCGAGCGTGGGGATCCTTTCGGTGATGAGCGCGTGGTGATCGGCGATGAGGAAGGGCGGCCGATCTACCTGTTCAGCACGGATTCGCCGCTGCGTACGATGACGGGCGATTTCGAAGCGATGGCGTTGTATGCGGGTACCGGCGCCGGGAAGATCCGGGCGATCGAATCGGCCGGCGACGTGCTGCGCCGGATCGTGCTCGATGCGGCGGCGATCGTCGAGAAGGGCGTCGTGGCTTCACCGGCAGGCGAGGCGGATGAAAATCGTGCGGCGTTGCTCACGGCGCTCGATGAGTTGCTGGAGGCGGAGCGCGCGGGTGCACGTGTGGCGTCGGAAACGGCGGCCGAGGTCGGCGACGATCAGGAACTCCATCGGCTGATCGCGCATATTCGGCAGGATGAGGCCCACTGGTGCAGCGTGCTGGTCGATGCGATTCGCACGCTCGGTGCGACGCCGACGCGTGCGACCGGTTCGTTCTATGAAAAGGCGATGGCGATCGACGATCTGGCCGAACGGATGGCGTTTTTGAACCGAGGTCAGAGGTGGGTCGTGCGCAAACTGCAGACGCTGCTGCCGACGCTCGCCGATCCGGATATTCATCACGCGCTGTCGCTGATGCTGGTCGCGCATGAGAAGAATATCGGGGCGGTGGATGTGCGGTTGAGGGAGCAGGGGGCGGGGAGCGTTTAGGCGGATGGGCGTTGAGGATGGGCGTTGATTCGCCCGCGCTGTTCTGACGAGTGCGTGTACCGGCAATTGATGGTGGCGTAAATGACGTTCTTCCCTCGTTTTAGGCCGAATGACGCTATTCGAGGGTTATCGGTAAAATACGCCTCTTGGGTATTTCAGTCATTGTTTCGTCATGCATCGAATCGGATTCTTCGTTTGCCGTGGCTACGATGCGCTTGATCTTGGCGGGCCACTGTCGGCCTTCAATCAGGTGGCCACGGCAGCCGGGCATACGCCATACGATCTTCAAGTAATTTCGCAATCCGGCGGCCCGGTTCCTGGCAATACGGGCCTGTCGATCGAGACAAAGCCGATCGGGAGGCGCTCGTTTGATACCGTCGTTTTCGTGGGGGGAGATATCGATCCGATGCAGACATCGGAGAATATCGCCGCTGCGAAAAAATTGACCGCCAGGGCATCGCGGGTGGCAAGCGTGTGCACGGGCGCGTTTCTGCTTGCGGAAACCGGCTCGCTGGATGGCTTGAGAGCAGCGACCCACTGGCGATACGCTGCGCTGTTGCAGTCGCAATTCCCTCGCACCAGGGTCGACGGCGATAGCATCTATATCGTGGATGGCCGCGTCTGGACGTCGGCGGGCATCGCCTCCGGAATAGACCTGGCGCTCGGCATGATTGAAAGAGATATGGGCGCGGAGGTTGCGCGCGCTGTCTCCAGGCTTCTGGTTGTTCCGTATCGTCGACCGGGCGGGCAGTCCCAATTCTCCGCCATGTCGCAGATGGAGCCGGAATCGGATCGTATCCGTATTGCGCTGAATTTCGCCAGGGAGCATCTGGCTGAAGCATTACCTGTCGAACGACTCGCGGATGCCGCGAGATTGAGTTTGCGACAGTTCGGACGAGCCTTTCGGCGCGAAACCGGAGAAACGCCTGCCAAGGCGGTCGAGCGCTTGCGCGTCGAAGCGGCGAGGTTGCGTCTGCAGGGTGGTAGCGAACCGATCGAACAGATTGCCCTGGCTGTCGGGTTCACCGATCCGGAACGGATGCGGCGGGCCTTCATCAAACTGCATGGGCACCCGCCGCAGGCGATTCGACGCGAGAGCAGATCGAATGCAGCGCGCTGATCGACCGCCGGCCGGTCAGCGCGCTGCGTGGTCAACGTTTCTCCAGCGGGCTATGTCGCCGGACACTCAATGGTCATCGGTTTTGACGGGACCGTAACCATTCCACATGTCGCGATGCAGTTTCCACACGCCCGCCTGCTTCACAAAGACGAGAATCTGCTTGGCGCGGATCTTGAGTTTTCCATCGTGATCGCGGACCTCCGCATCCGAGACCTCCGTCACGATCCGATCATTACCGTAGAACTCGTCATGGCTGAACGATACGGTGCCGGGTTTTGATCCGGCATACCCCTTGGTGAAGTACTCGACGATCGCGCGGTTCCCCGTGACTTTGTCGCCTCCGGGCGGCAAGAGTGTGCCGTCGTCGGTATAGAGGCGCCCTATCGCTTCATAGTCTCCGCGCGCAAAAGCATCTGCCCATCGCGCGTTTTCGGCGCTGATGGCCGCTTCGGGCGGACGTTGCGAATCGCCAGCAGTGGCCGGCGCCGTGAATGCGAAAAAGGAGACGCAGGCTGCAAGGGCAGCAGTACAAAAGCGGATCTGTTGCATCGAGTGATTTCCGAACGGGCTTGAATGGATAGGGCGTCGCCAAACAGGCGGGTGGAGCAGACAATGCCGGCCGCGGCCTTCATCGAGGCCGGCGGCCATGCACACATTGCCGGCAAGCGTTTCAGCGAACGCCGGGGATGCGTGCGAGCCCCCTGGATGCGCCGGGCAGTTTCTTGTCGACCATCGCGATGACTTCCGGCCGTGCGTCCCTGGGATGCCCGGAGTGGAACGGCGGAGCGGGGTCATATTCGATCACGAGCTGCGTGAATTCGGCGGCCTGTTGACCGCGCAGTTTCGCTGCCACGCGAAGTGCGAAGTCGATGCCCGCCGTCACGCCGCCGCCGCTCATGAACCGTCCGTTGTCGTCTTCCACGAAGCGATCGGGAACGGGAATGGCGCCGTATTCGGCCAGCTTGTTGACGAAGGCCCAATGGCAGGCGCTTCGCTTGCCCTTGAGAACGCCCGTTGCGGCGAGCACGAGTGATCCGTTGCAAACCGACGTAACGTGCGTGGCGCTTTCTGCCAGACGCCGGATCTGCGCCTGATACGCCGGCCGCATCGGCGCCGTCAAATCGGACCCGCCGGGGACGAGGATCACGTCGGTCTTCTCGATATCGGCCAGTCGTTCAGTCTTGCCATACACGACGCCAAATTCGAGGATCACGTCGCCCCCATTGAGGCTCGCGTAGCGAACGTTCGTATTGGGTAGCCGATGGAAAATCTCGCTGGGGCCCGCGAAGTCGAGAAGCGTACCGCCGTCGTAATTGACGATCAAAATGTCGAGCGGGTCATTCGGGGAAAGTATTCCTTCGCTGCCGGCCTGTGCACGAGCAGGCGTCGCGTGCCCAAGCAATGCGCTACCCCCCAGCACGGCGCCGAGGGTGGCGATGCTTCCAAGCTTGAGAACATCGCGGCGCGAGCGACCTGCCCGGGCGAGTTGCGTGACGGAATCGTTGTTATCGCTACTGTCGATCAAGATGATTTCTCCTTGCACTTCGGCCCCTCTGCGAGCGCACCCGGGCTGGGCCGGATTGAATAACCGCCACGACGAAGCGCGTGGCGGATGCGAGATCAGGATGGGGATGTGACGCGATGACGTGTCGGGCGCGGGAATCGAGAACCGCGAGCTTAAAGCTGCGACGCACCACCATCGACGACCAGTTCGGTGCCGACGACGTACGAGGATTCGTCGCTGGCGAGATAGAGTGCCGCGTAGGCGATGTCCTCGGCCTTGCCCATGTAGCCCACCGGAATGGCTGCGGCGAACTCGGCCTGACGGTCGCGCACCCATTCGTCGGGCATGCCCCACTTGGTGAGCAGTGGCGTCTTCATCGCGCCGGGCGCGATCGCGTTGAAACGGATTTTCCGGTCGAGAAACTCATAGGACCAGCTGCGAGCAAGCGATCGCACGGCAGCCTTCGCCGCCGCAGTCAACGAGATGCCATGCTTGCCGGTCTGCGCGACGAACGATGTATTGAGGATGACAGAGGAACCTTCTCGCAAGTACGGCAGCACCGCTTGAAGCGTGTACACCACGCCCTTGACGTTGATGTCCATGATCTCGTCATAGAGTTCGTCGTCGATGTCATCGATTGCGGACGGGAAAGCCCAGCCAGCGTTGGCGAACACGACATCCAGGCCACCGAACTTCTCTTTTGCTTCTGCGGCAATCGCTCGCATGTCCCGGATCGACCGTACGTCGCCCTTGAGAACGACCGCATTCTCGCCGAGTTCGGTCTTCACGCGCTCGAACACGGCGTCATCGCGACCGGTCACGGCGACTCGGGCGCCTTCCGCAATGAACAGCTTCGCGGTTGCAAGGCCGATGCCACTGGTTCCACCCGTGACCAAGGCCGACTTGTTCTTGAGTCTCATCTTCCGTTCCTTTTCATGTCATGTGATCGATCAGGCCGAAAGTCCAAAACGCAATCGCGTTTCCGCGCTTTTCCCGGCTTGATCTTCCATGCGAAGTATGGAACGTGACGCATATGGCGCAAAGGTCTTATAACCCTCAAAAAACGCCACTCAATCCGCATTGGCGACAACGTCTTCCGGCGCCTGGTGACGCCCGCGCGTCAAGCAACCACGGCAGGGTCGGGGCGGGGCGGCAAGCGACATTCCCCAAGCCCCGTCAGAATGAAAAAAGCCCGCCGAAGCGGGCAACCTCTCGATGAAGAGGGAGAGAGCAGAATCCGCGATCAACGCGCGCTCAGCCTTTCGTCGCCCCAAAGGTCAGCCCCGCGACGAAGTGCTTCTGCATCGCGAAGAACATCGCGACCGACGGCAGCGCGGCGAGAATCGACCCGGCCGACACGAGATTCCACGACGTCGTCCATTGCCCCTTCAGCGCTGCAACACCCGCGGTAATCGGCGCAGCCTCATCGCCTTGCGTGAGGCACAGCGCCCAGAAGTAATCGTTCCACACGAACGTGAACACGAGAATCGCGAGCGCGGCCAACGCGGGCCGGATCAACGGCAACACGATCCGCCAGAACACCGTCCACTCACCGGCCCCCTCAATCCGCGCTGCCTCGATCAACTCAAACGGCAGCTGCTTGATGAAGTTGCGCAGAAACAGCGTGCAGAACCCCGTCTGAAACGCGACGTGAAAAAGAATCAACGCCTCGACCGTATTGAACACCCCCAGCCTGAGCGACAGGTCGCGTACGGGAATCATCAACACCTGCACCGGCACGAAGTTCCCCGCGACGAAGGTCCCGAACAGCACGGTATTCCCGCGAAACCGGTAAGTCGCCAGCGCGAACCCGGCCATCGCCGCGAGCGCGATCGACCCGAGCACCGACGGCACCGTGATCTGCACGCTGTTCCAGAAGTAATGCAGCATCGGCGACGTGGTCAGCGCGTCGCGATAGTTCTCGATCATCGAGAAGTGCCGCGGCCAGCCCCAGTAGTGGCCTTCGACCAGCTCCTCGGTCGAGCGCACCGACGTGACGAACACGGCGATCATCGGCAGCAGCCAGATCACGAGCGCGACGGGCAGCGACAGCTTGTACAGCCGGCGCGATACCGGCTTCCAGTGGGCAACGGGTGTCGGAAACATGATCGATGAATCCCCGGTAGGTCACTGCTCGTTGCGCAGCATGCGGCGCAACTGGAACACGATGTAGACGAGCATGATCGCGAACAGCACGACCGCGATCGACGCGGAATAGCCGAGCCGGTAGTACTTGATCGCCTGGTCGTACATGTAATACGCGAGCACGGTCGAGCTCTCGAACGGGCCGCCGCCCGTCATCACCGAGATCAGGTCGAAGCTGCGCAGCGCGCCGATCACCGTGACGACGATCGCCATGAACGTGGTCGGTCGCAGTTGCGGCAGCACGACGTGCCACAGCAGCGCGAAGCCGCGCGCGCCTTCCATCCGCGCCGCTTCGATCTGCTCGGGGTTCACCGACGTGAGGCCGGTCAGGTACAGGATCATGCAGTACGCGGTTTGCGGCCACAGCGCGGCGAACACGATGCCGAACGTCGCGTAGCGCGCATCGCCGAGCACCGGGATTCCGTGTCCGGCGATCAGCGCGAGCAGCCCGAAGGTGGGATCGTAGAACCACGAGAAGATCAGGCCGACGACCACGCCGGACAGCACGAACGGCGCGAAGAACAGCGACTTCACGAGCCGGATGCCGGCGACGGCCTGGTTCAGGTACAGCGCGAGCGCGAGGCCGAGCGGCGGCGCGAGCATGAACAGCGCGAGCCAGATCACGTTGTTGCGCAGCGCGGTATAGAAGGTTGGCGCGTGCAGCAGCTCGGCGTAGTTCGCGAGACCGACGAACGTGCGCTCGGTCATCCCGTCCCAGTTGCAGAGGCTCAGCCAGAGCGTCGACAGGATCGGCCAGATCACATAGACGGCAACCATCGCGCACGCCGGCGCGAGAAAGAGCCATGCGGCGCGCCGCTGCCGCCGCACGGCCGGCGACGGGCGGCGCGCGGGCAGTGCGGTGGCGGCGGATGCGCCGCGCGGCGGCGGCGCGGCGCCAGCGCCGGCGGGCGGGGTGGACGTGATCGGACTGGACACGGCAAGCCTCCTGGGCGGACGCGGCGGCCCGAGGCCGCCGCAGAGGTCACGCGGTTACTTCTTGTAGATCCGCTTGCGGGTCTGCTCGAGCTGCGCGAGCACGGCATCGAGCTGCGCGGGATTCGCGACGAACTGCTGCATGCCCTTCATCCCTTCGTCGGCCATTTCCTTCGTCATGTCGCGATCGTAGAATTGCGCGACGCCGCCCTTCGTGTCGGCGAGGATCCGGAAGCCGATCCGCGAGACCGGATCGGCCGGCTCCGGCGACTTGCTGTTGGCCGACAGCGAGCCGAGCCCTTCCGCGAGCTTCGCGCCTATCTCGGGCGTTTCGACGAACGCGAGGAACGTGTGCGCGTCGGCCTTGTTCTTCGCCTTGGTCGGGATGTGCAGCGATTCCACCGGGCCGTCCTCGGCGGTCGGCACCTTCGGGTCGATGATCGGGAAGCGGTAGTAGCCCATTTCCTGCTTCACGTTCGGCGGGAAACCCGCCGCGATGAAGGTGCCCATCAGCATCATCGCGGCCTTGCCCTGGAACAGGAACGGCTGCGCGCCGTCGAGATCGTAGGACAGCGCGTTGTCGATGAAGTAGCCCGCGTCGATCAGCGATTTCCACGTCGTGTAGACCTTCTTGACGCGCGGGTCGGTGTACGGCACGTCGCCGGCCATCAGCTGCTGGTGGAACGCGTTGCCGTTCAGGCGCAGGTCGAGATAGTCGAACCAGCCGGCGAGCGTCCACGCGTCGCGGCCGCCGACCGCGATCGGCGTGATGCCGGCCGCCTTCAGCTTCTTGCACGCATCGAGAAACTGGTCCCACGTCTTCGGCTCGTCGGCGATGCCGACCTTGCCGAACAGGTCCTTGCGGTAGAACAGCCCCCACGAGTAATAGACGGTCGGCGCCGCGTACTGCTTGCCGTTGTATGACGACGCGTCGCGCGTCGACGCGTACATCGCGCCCCAGCCGTTCTTCGCCCAGTCGCCGCTCAGGTCCTCGAACAGCCCGCGCTTCGCGTAGTACGCCATCCGCTCGCCCGCGTGCCAGTTCACGACGTCGGGCGCGACGGTCGTGAACCACGCGGGCAACTGCACCTTGTACGCTTCCTCGTCGACGAAGGTGGGCTTCACGTCGATGTCGGGATGGGCCTTGTGGAACGCCTCGAGCGTCGACTGCCAGACCGCGCGCTGGCTGGCGCCCTTGAACGCGATGTTGATCGTCAGCGTGCCCGCGTCGGCAGGCGCCGCGGCGCCGAACGAAGCGAACGCGATGGCGGCGGCGGTCGCAAGCCGGGCGGCGACGCGAAGGGGGCGATGGGTCATGTGTGTCTCCATTCCTGTATGTCGTTGTGCGTGACCGGCGCATCGCGGCGCCGGGGGCGGTTGCTACGAACGGCTTCGATACACGGCGACGCCTTGCGGCTCGACCGGTGCGGCGCCGACCACGAACGCGGACGGCGGCACCCCCTCGATCGTGTGCGGCGTGTCGCGGTAGTTGAATACGTAGGTGAGGCCGCCGCGTCGGCTTACGCGCACGCCGTCGCCGAGCGGCGACGGTGTCAGGCCCGCCTCGGCCGCGACGTCGGCGAACAGGCGCGCGGTGGTCGCGTCGTCGAACAGCGCGGCCCAGTAGTGCAGCGCGCCGTGCGACACGCACGCCGGATGGCCGTCGGCGAAGCGCGCACGCACGACGCTGCGCGCGTCGTCGTGCAGTTCGACGAGGTCGCGCCAGTGACGCGCGTCGCCGGTGAGCGGCGAGCCGTCGCGCAACGTGCCGTCGATCCGCTCGGCTACGTTCGGCCGCAGCGATTCGACGCGCCATACGCGCATCGGCAGGATCGACGCGAGCGGGCCGGGCGGCAGCGCGGGCGGAATCTGCAGGTCGGCGGTCTTCGAACCGGTGCGCGGGCCGAACACCGCATGCGCGCCCGATGCGGCGAGCCGCGCCGCGAAGTCGTCCGGCACGACCGGCAGCGGCGGCACGACGACGAGCCGGTAGCCGTCGAGCGGTGCGTGCGCGGAAATGATGTCGACGTCGAGGCCGAGCGAACGCAGCGCCGAGTAGTACTCGAACGCGAAGCGCGGGTAGTGGAAATCGGCGCCTTGCGGCTGCACTTCGAACAGCCACTTCGCTTCATAGTCGAACACCAGCGCGACGGGTGCGCACACCGCGCCGTTCGCGTCGGGATCGGCGTCGAGCACGGCCGCGATCTCGCGCGCGACGCGCTGCGCTTCGCGGCCGCCTTCGTCGAGCTTGTCGTCCGGCGTGTGCAGGCCCGCATGCATCTGCTCCTGCGCGAACGGCGCTTGCCGCCAGCGGAAGTACGACACGCAGCCGGCGCCGTGCGCGAACGCTTCCCAGCTCCACAGGCGCACCATGCCCGGCAGCGGCGCGGGGTTCCATTGCGCCCAGTTCACGGGCCCAGGCTGCTGCTCCATCACCCAGAACGGCAGCTTCGACATCCCGCGATAGAGATCGTGATTGAACGACGCGAAATCCGGATGGCCGGTGCGCAGCCAGCGCGCCTTCACGTCGGGCGCGAACCACTGCTCCTCGAGCGCGCCGAGCGGATAGCTGTCCCACGTCGCGACGTCGAGGTCGCGCGCCACTTCGTAGTGGTCGAACTCGGTGAAGAGCTGCATGAAGTTGTGCGCGACGGGGCGGCCCGGCGAATGCGCGCGGATCACGTCGACCTGCATCCGGTGATAGCGCGCGACCTCGTCGGACGCGAAGCGCCGGTAGTCGAGGCGGTGCGACGGATGCGCTTCGGTCACGGTGCCGACCGGCGCGTCGATCTCGTCGAAATGCCGGTACTCCATGCTCCAGAACACGGTGCCCCATGCGCGGTTCAGCGCGTCGATCGTGCCGTAGCGCGCCTTCAGCCATTCGCGAAAGCGCACGAGCGCGGCGGGCGAGTAGCTGACGACCGTCTGGTGGCAGCCGAGCTCGTTGTCGGTCTGCCAGTAGCGCACGGCGGGGTGTCGGCCATAGCGTTCGGCGACCGCCGCGCAGATGCGGCGCGACGCCTCCAGATAGGTCGGCGACGAGAAGTCGTAGTGGCGGCGCGAACCGAACTTGCGCGGCCGGCCGTCCGCACCGATCGCGAGGATGTCGGGGTGACGGTCGACCAGCCATTTCGGCGGCGTCGCGGTCGGCGTGCACATCACGATCTCGAGGCCGGCCGTGCCGAGCACGTCGACCGCGCGGTCGAGCCAGCCCCAGTCGTATTCGCCCGGCGACGGCTCGATGCGGCTCCACGCGAATTCGGCGATCCGCACCTGCGCGATGCCGAGCGCCTTCATCCGGCGGGCGTCGTCGGCCCACATCGATTCCGGCCAGTGTTCCGGGTAATAGCAGACTCCGAGGCGCATGCCGATCCTTATGCGTAGTGGTGGACGGGAACGTCGGCGCACGCGGGCACCGCGCGGCCGTCTTCGGTGAAGAGATGACAGGCCGCGGCCGGCGCATGCGCGTGCACGCGCTCGCCGCTGCGCACCGGCGCGTCGCCGGGCACCTTCGCGATCAGCGGCGTGCCGCCGGGCTGGTCGAGGTGCACGTAGGTCTGCTCGCCGAGGCGTTCGACGAGCGCGATGTCGCGCGCGAGCGTGGTCGCGTCGTGCGCGGTGCCGAGCGTCAGGTGCTCGGGGCGGATGCCGAGCGTGACGGTCGCGCCTGGCGCGAGCGCGGAGCAGTCGCGCGGCAGCGTGAAGGTTTCGCCGGACGGCACGAGGGTGACGGTGGTGCGCCGCGCGTCGCAGGCGGCGACGACGGCCGGCAGGAAGTTCATCCGCGGCGAGCCGATGAAGCCGGCGACGAAGCGGCTGGCGGGATGGTGATAGAGGTCGAGCGGCGCGCCGACCTGCGCGATGCTGCCGTGCCGCGCGGTGTCCGCGCCGGTGTGCAGCAGCACGATTTTGTCGGCGAGCGTCATCGCTTCGGTCTGGTCGTGCGTCACGTAGACGACGCTCGCGCGTTCGAACTGCCGGTGCAGCTTCGCGATCTCGATGCGGGTCTGGCCGCGCAGCGCGGCGTCGAGGTTCGACAGCGGTTCGTCAAACAGGAACACGCCGGGCTCGCGCACGATCGCACGGCCGATCGCGACGCGCTGGCGCTGGCCGCCGGACAGCGCCTTCGGCTTGCGCTCGAGCAGCGTGTCGAGCTGCAGGATCCGCGCGGCGTCGCGCACCTTCCGGTCGATCTCGGCCTTCGGCACGCGCGCGAGCTTCAGCCCGAACGCCATGTTCTCGTAGACCGTCATGTGCGGAAACAGCGCATAGCTCTGGAACACCATCGCGACGCCGCGCTCCGCCGCGGGCACGTCGTCGACGCGGCGACCGTCGATCGACAGCTCGCCGTCGCTCAGATCCTCGAGCCCGGCGATCATCCGCAGCAGGGTCGACTTGCCGCAGCCGGACGGACCGAGGAACACGCAGAACTCGTGCGCGCCGATCTCCAGATCGACGTCGCGAATGACCGGTGCATGCTCGCCATAGGCTTTCTGCACGCGCCGCATCGAGATGCTCGCCATTGTCTCCACTCCATGTTCTAATGCGCTTTCATTGATGCTTAAGCGCTTAATCATCGCGATCAAAAAAAGAGCCCGTAGCGATCGCGGCCGAGTCGCGCCCGTTGGGCGGCAGGGTGTGCGGCGATAGTGCGCCGCTTCGGTGAGCGAAGCAAATACTGGATCAGCGTCTCATATAGTGAGCAAACGATGGCGACACTCGATGAAGTGGCCCGCCGCGCCGGCGTGACGGCCGCGACGGTCTCGAACGTGCTGCGCAACCGCGGCCGGGTCGGCGAGGCTACCCGTGCGCGGGTGCTCGAAGCCGTGCAGGCGCTCGGGTATCGACCGAATCTCGCGGCGCGGGCACTCGCGGAAGGGCGCGCGCCGACGGTCGCGCTGATGGTGTCGAGCATCGCGAACCCGTTCTATCCGGAGTTCGCGCTCGCGGTCGAGCGTGCGGTGCGCCGCAACGGGCAGTTCCTGATCATCTGCAATACGAACGAAGATCCGTTGCAGGGGCGTGCGTATCTCGACCAGATCGCCGGCACGATTTCCGAGGGCATCCTCGTGACCAACGCGAACCTGCACCTGCCGGATCTGGTCGACGTCGCACGGCGCGGCGTGCCGGTCGTGCTGTGTCTGTGGGAGCGGCCCGATGCGCCGCCCGAAGGGTTGCCGTGCGTGGCGGTGGATTTCCGCGAGGCGGGGCGGATCGCGACGCGGCATCTGCTCGAACTCGGGCACCGGACGATCGGCGTGATCGTCGGCGGCTCGGCGAGCGGCGTGCAGGCGGCGCGCTACGACGGCTTCGTCGACGTGATGCGCGAGGCGGGGCTCGACGCGTCGATCGTCGCGGCGGAACCCGACTCGATCGAAGGCGGCGTGCGCGCGGCGGGGCGGTTGCTCGACGCGCATCCCGGGCTGACCGCGCTGGTCGCGACCAACGACCTGCCGGCGATCGGCGCGCTGCATGCGGCGGCCGATCGCGGCCGGCGCGTGCCCGACGACCTGTCGATCGTCGGCATCACCGATATTCATCTGGCGAGCGATACGCGTCCGACGTTGACGACCGTCGCGATCCCGACCGCCGAGGCCGCGGGGCTCGCGGTCGAACTGCTCAACGCATTGCGCGAGGCGGGCGAGCAGGTCGACGATGCATTGCGTGTGCGGACGGCGTCGGTGCCGAGGTTGGTGGTGCGGGGGACGACGGGTAAGGCGCCGAGGGCTTAGCGCGCGTGGGTGGCCGTGTGGCGCTACACCGGGCGTGACGCGGTTTGCCGGCGCGGGGGCACGACCCGCCAAGCGACGAACGGCACCGACCACCGGACGGAACAGGAGTCCGACGCGGATCGGCTGGCCGCCTCGGTCGCGTTCGACGGGCCGCATCACGATACGCGTCGCCGAATCGAGATGCGTGGCAACCGGCGAGGCCGGATTGGCCGCGGCCTCACTCGCCTTCGACGAGCCGCATCACGATGCGTCGGGCGGATTCGAGATGCGCGACCGTCATCGCACGTGCGCCGCGAGCATTGCGTTCGCGGCAGGCTTGCAGGATGGCTTCGTGCTCGACCTGGAACGATGGCGTATCCGCGAGCAGCGTCGCCTGCAGCCGCTCGTACCGCTCGACCTGGCTGCGCAATTCCGCGATCGCCTTCAGCAGTCGCTCATTGCCGCAACACGAATACAGCAGCGCATGGAACTCCCGGTTCAGCTCGCCTTGCCGGCGCGGCACGCTCGATTCGCCGAGCAGCCGGTGCACGAGTTCGGCGCGCGCGAGCGTTTCGTCGTCGATCCGCTTCACGCTGCGGTAGATCGCGTCGCCTTCGAGCAGCGCGCGCATGTCGTAGATTTCCTGCACGTCGGCCGCGCTCAGCATCCGCACGACCGCGCCGCGATTGCGGAAGATGTCCAGCAGCCCTTCACGCTCCAGACGCTGGATCGCCTCGCGCATCGGAATCCGGCTGATCCCGAAGTGTTCGGCGAGGTCGCGCTCGACGAGCCGCTCGCCTGCCTGCAACTCGCCGTTGATGATCATTTCCCGCAGCGATGCGGCCACCGTGTCCGCCGTGGAATCGAGTCTGCCTTCCATGCCCTAGAGTCCTCATTTTGGAATAATGGTATACCAAACGGCATTCCGGTGCCACAATGGCGGCCTCACATCCGATAGCAGAGGAGAGCGAGATGGCGCATGGCGAACACAAGTATCGCGTGGCAGTGGAGTGGACCGGCAACCGCGGAACCGGCACGTCGGGCTATCGCGAATATGGCCGCGATCATGTGATCCGCGCGGGTTCGAAGCCGGACATTCCGGGTTCGTCGGATGCCGCGTTTCGCGGCGACGCCGCGCGCTGGAATCCGGAAGATTTGTTGCTGGCGTCGGCATCGGCGTGCCACAAGCTCTGGTATCTGCATCTGTGTTCGGATGCGGGCATCCGCGTGCTTGCGTATGTCGACGATGCGGAAGGGACCATGCTCGACAGCGCCGAAGCGGGCCGCTTCGCGGAAATCGTGCTGCATCCGCACGTGACGATCCGTGCGGGCGACGATCGTGCGCTCGCCGAGCGGCTGCATCACGACGCGCATGCGAAGTGTTATGTGGCGAATTCGGTGAATTTCCCGATCCGGTGCGAGCCGGTGATCGAGGTCGCGGCCGCGTGACGCGCGCCAGGGAGAAGACGTGCAAATAATCAATTGTTATTAGGCAGGGCCCGAGTCAAATTATTGGTTGCATGGGGTGACGCTAGGTCGTCTAGTGCTACCCACTGGTGTTACTTCTGGCTGTCGATAGCGGCCTTTTTTGTTGGAAAAGCCGGAGCTGAAAATTAAATAAAGATCGATTATCTAGAAAATCGGCGGTGTGTGAAACTGATAACAATAGTCAGGTGGCGTTGAGAGTGAGAGGTATTCTGTAGATAAATGGCCGCCGTCGACCGGATCGAGCGTGCGCTGGCCTTGTTCATGGTTGTGGCGTGGCGCGTCACCTATCTGATGTGCAAAGGCGGAACCTGCCCGGATCTGGATGCCACCTTGTTCTTCGATCCAGATGAAATTCGTGGTGCTCATCTGCTCGCAAAAAAGAAAATGCCGACCAAGGCGCCCACGGTGAACGAGGTCGTACGGCTGATTGCTCAAATCGGCGGCTTCCTCGGTCGCAAGAGCGACGGCGAGCCCGGCGCCAAAACCATCTGGCGCAGTCTCGACAAAGTGCTTACCGCTGCTGACACGTTACGTGCGCTACGCGAAGGACTCGACTGACTTATGCATAACGCTCTGGGTTTGGGTATTCGGCTTGCAAGAACAGCAGCCCGCGAGTGAAACTCAAATCTAACCTAGATTCTTTGTTCGATTTTTGGAGAGCACATGTCAGAGTTACTGTCCTACTACGAAATAAACAAGATGCTTTGGCGATGGCGAAAACAGGACGGCGCGCGCATCGTGGATGAAGCCAAGCTCTCGATGGACGCAGCCCCGCCATTGCCCCCAGAGCCGCCCAAACCACCGGCACCCAAACCGGCTTCGGCACCCAAGCGGGATTCGCTGGACAAGATGGCCGACGACTTCGAAAGGATTGATAACGCTTTTTCACGATTCAAGAGATGGCTGGATACCCCCGATCCGCCAAAGCCCAAACCTCCGCTCAAAGTCGAACCGACCATTCCCCCCTTCGACATTCAAGAGATTCCGGACGCTATGCGCCGGGAAATGATGCCGGTCGGCGCAAAGCTGATGGAGCGATGGTTTGCTGGCAGGCTTAATTATTCAACCAGTTCGGATGATCAAAAACATGCGATTGACCAGAACGGGAAGCCGTATGCGGATGACATGTACGACTACTCAATCGTCAAGTTAGACTGGGTTTTGAAACACCGGAGAGCGAAAGAAAAGTATGACCAGCTAATTGAGGTCGGCATTTATTCGCCCGATGCAATCAAAATATTAAGGGAGAGCTTATCCGCATACTACGATCACTACGGCTTCTTTAGAACGGCGGAAGTTTTTAAAGATGACGTGAGGATGATGCACGAAATGTTTCAGTTTCAACGGGCAACGGTTGACGGAGGCTTGGCGGATAAAATAAAGTCGTTCATGTACTTCACCGAAGAAAACAAGGGGGTGCCGGATGATTTATTTGCCTCTCTCGGAAGTTTCAACATCTGCGCGGCAGTTGCGCAAGCCAACTTCTACATTGACGAACGCAGCCGGAGTAGATGCGTTGACATAATTGGCATTTTTGTTTATGTAAAAGATGGATACACCTTTGAGGCTGATGCGGGTAAGCCATCGCAATACTTGGGTCATTGGGGCGAAAACGGAATCATTGTAGTTCCATACTCGTTTGTCAGTTCGCGAGATTCTCGAATCCCGCAACTTAATTATCCAGCGGCCGTCGGAGACGTAAGGAAAAAAAGAAACCTTTATTATCCGGTGCGCAATAGTGACTTCCGGGAGTGGCAAAAAAAGCATAAGCGGGGCGGGGACTTCATTATTTTTTCAGATAAGAAATTTGTTCGTCTCGATAAGTCAATCCGGGTGTTCCTATGAGTCGGCGCAAAGTAATACTACTTGTCGCCCTGGGTGCATGGGCTTGTTACATGTGGGGGTTTGACCGAAGCCCTATGGGGGAGGACTGCCAAAAGTCAATCTCCCCTGACAAAAAATACTATGCCACGATGTGCTTTATCACTCATGAGACATTTAGTGAGCAGCCGTTTAACATCATAGACTATGTATTTGTCGCCAGACTTTACGACAACAAAGACAATAAACTTTTGGCAATAACAACTTTTGACTCACCGGTTCCAGACTTTATCTGGGGGAAGGATTACCTACTGCTTCAAAGGGGAGACGGCGATGGATCGGAATTTACTTTGCCACCATCCCTAATGGATAGGATTTTGGCGAACCGCCCACGGTTAGTCCCACTCAGACAAACTTGGTCCAAATACGAGCGGATAGACTAATCCGGGTGTTCCTATGGACGGGATTCGACCGCCTGTATCAGACGGCCATAGCGCGGCTGGGTGTGTGTCGTGAGCCTTCCGAGCACGATGGACCTTGGGCGGTGTTCAGTACGCAGGAGGGCGCGTGGATAAGAGGATTTGAAGCGCCGCCCGTGCGCAGTCGCGGGCTGCATTGATTCAGGCATGGGGGCCGCCGGTTCAGAACGTCGTCAGGACAGCTCTGATGGCTCTGTCAGTGTAGGTCGTAGGGCAGGCTAAAAGGCGGAACTGGAGCTTCTACACTGGGCGCGACGCTTCAGGCGTGCGGCAGGTAGCTAAGAGGTTGTTGTGTCAACGATGAGAACAGGGGCCGCGCGGCTCCTTTTCTTTTTCTGGAATCAGGACAGCCATCCGTACGCGCAGGCATGAAATGTATAAGTAATTGAAAATAAAGGAAAAATTCACGGATTCACCATACCGATAAGGAGCCCTTCAACGGGCAGGCGGCCCACATGAACCCGAGGCCGCCGCCTCACAACCCGATCCCGTACACGTCCCGCGCGGCCGCGCGGATCGCATCGGCCATCACCGCGACGGCCGGCGAATGCAGCCGGTCGGTGCGCGTGATGATCCCGAAATCGTCCATCCGGCAATCCATCTGCAGCGGCAGCACCGAGACGATCCCGTGTCGCGCGTAGTACAGCGCGACATCTTCCGCGAGCACCGCGATCATGTCGCTCTGCTCGATCAGCTGCGTGATGAACAGCAGCGCGGCGGTTTCGACCACATTCGCCGGCGGCGCGAGGCTCGCGCGCTGGAACACGAGTTCGAAGCGGTGGCGCAGCACGCTGCCGGCCGGCGGCATGACCCACGCGGCGCGCTGCACGTCGGCGAGCGACAGCGGCGCCTGCGCGAGCAACGGATGGCCGGGCCGCACGACCGCGGCGACCGGCTCGCCGGTCAGCGGCTCGTAGCGCAGGTGCAGCTTGTCGTGTTCGGCGGACAGCCGGCCGAGCACGATGTCGAGCTTGTCCTGCGCGAGGTGTTCGAGTAGCGCGTTGCTCGTGTCGATCTCGACGGATACCCGCACGTTCGCATGCGTGCCCTTCACCGCGGCGACGGCCGGCGGCACGAGCCGCAGCCCCGGCGACGTGATCGCACCCACCGCCACGTGCCCGAGATGGCCGGCCTTCAGCGCGGCCAGCTCCTCGCGCGCCTGGTCGAGGCTGCCGAGCGCCGCGCGCGCGTGGCGGATCAGCGCGTCGCCGTACAGCGTCGGCCGCATCCCGCGCGGCAGGCGCTCGAACAGCACCGCGCCGATCGATTCCTCGAGCTCGCGCAGCAGCTTGGATGCGGCCGGCTGCGTCATGTTCAGCGCGGCCGCCGCGCGATGAATGCTGCCTTCGTCGGCGAGCGCGACGACCAGCAGGAGCTGGCGGGTTTTCAGGCGGCTGCGGTTTCCCCACGGGCTGGCTTCGGTCATCGTACGGGTTTATATCGATATCGAAATAGATATCGTAATCGCCTAAAACGTCATTGGCGAGTTATCAAAATTCTCCCTAGACTGCGTCGGTATCCCGTCACCACAGGACTGACGATGTCGGCAACAAAACCCAGGCTGCGCTCCACCCAATGGTTCGGCACGAACGACAAAAACGGCTTCATGTACCGAAGCTGGATGAAGAACCAGGGCATCCCCGACCACGAGTTCGACGGTAGGCCGATCATCGGCATCTGCAACACGTGGTCCGAACTGACGCCATGCAATGCGCACTTCCGCAAGCTCGCCGAGCACGTGAAGCGCGGGATCTCCGAAGCCGGGGGCTTCCCGGTCGAGTTCCCGGTGTTCTCGAACGGCGAATCGAACCTGCGGCCGTCGGCGATGCTCACGCGCAATCTCGCGTCGATGGACGTCGAGGAAGCGATCCGCGGCAATCCGATCGATGCGGTCGTGCTGCTGGCCGGCTGCGACAAGACGACCCCCGCGCTGCTGATGGGCGCGGCGAGCTGCGACGTGCCGGCGATCGTCGTGTCGGGCGGTCCGATGCTGAACGGCAAGCTCGAAGGCAAGAACATCGGTTCCGGCACGGCCGTGTGGCAGTTGCATGAAGCGCTGAAGGCGGGCGAGATCGACCTGCACCACTTCCTGTCGGCCGAAGCCGGCATGTCGCGCTCGGCCGGCACCTGCAACACGATGGGCACGGCTTCGACGATGGCGTGCATGGCCGAGGCGCTCGGCGTCGCGCTGCCGCACAACGCGGCGATTCCGGCCGTCGATTCGCGCCGCTACGTGCTCGCGCACATGTCCGGCATCCGCATCGTCGAGATGGCGCTCGAAGGGCTCGTGCTGTCGAAGGTCCTGACGCGCGCCGCGTTCGAGAACGCGATCCGCGCGAACGCGGCGATCGGCGGCTCGACCAACGCGGTGATCCACCTGAAGGCGATCGCGGGCCGCATCGGCGTGCCGCTCGAACTCGAGGACTGGATGCGCATCGGCCGCGACACGCCGACGATCGTCGACCTGATGCCGTCGGGGCGCTTCCTGATGGAGGAGTTCTATTACGCGGGCGGCCTGCCGGCCGTGCTGCGCCGGCTCGGCGAAGGCGGGCTGCTGCCGCACCCGGACGCGCTGACGGTGAACGGCAAGTCGCTGTGGGACAACGTGCGCGAAGCGCCGAACTACGACGACGAGGTGATCCGCCCGCTCGACCGCCCGCTGATTGCGGACGGCGGGATCTGCATCCTGCGCGGCAATCTCGCGCCGCGCGGCGCGGTACTGAAGCCGTCCGCGGCGAGCCCCGAACTGCTCAAGCATCGCGGCCGCGCGGTGGTGTTCGAGAACCTCGACCACTACAAGGCGACGATCAACGACGAAGCGCTCGACGTCGATGCCAGCTCCGTGCTGGTGCTGAAGAACTGCGGGCCGCGCGGTTATCCGGGCATGGCCGAGGTCGGCAACATGGGGCTGCCGCCGAAGCTGCTGCGCCAGGGCGTGAAGGACATGGTGCGGATCTCCGATGCGCGGATGAGCGGCACCGCGTACGGGACGGTCGTGCTGCACGTCGCGCCGGAAGCGGCCGCGGGCGGGCCGCTCGCCGCGGTGCGCAACGGCGACTGGATCGAGCTCGACTGCGAGGCCGGCACGCTGCATCTGGACATTACGGATGACGAACTGCAGCGCCGTTTGTCGGATGTCGATCCGACCGCGGCGCCAGGCGTGGCCGGGCAGCTCGGCAAGGGCGGCTATGCGCGGCTGTATATCGATCACGTGCTGCAGGCGGACGAGGGATGCGACCTCGACTTCCTGGTCGGCACGCGCGGCGCGGACGTGCCGAGCCATTCGCATTGAGCGCAAGGCGCGGCGCGGGCAACCGTCCGCGCCACGCGAAGTGGGTGATGTGAAACCGTGAACGCTTGATGGCCTCGCCTCGAGGCCGACGCAGGACCGAACCATGACATCGAGCAGCACGCCGCGCTATCGCGGCATCTTCCCCGTCGTCCCGACGACGTTTTCCGATACCGGCGAGCTCGACCTCGCGAGCCAGAAGCGCGCGGTCGACTTCATGATCGACGCGGGCTCGGACGGGCTGTGCATCCTCGCGAACTTCTCCGAGCAGTTTGCGATCACCGACGACGAACGTGACGTGCTCACGCGCACGATCCTCGAACACGTCGCCGGCCGCGTGCCGGTGATCGTCACGACGTCGCACTACAGCACGCAGGTGTGCGCGGCGCGCAGCCTGCGCGCGCAGCAGCTCGGCGCCGCGATGGTGATGGCGATGCCGCCGTATCACGGCGCGACGTTCCGCGTGCCCGAAGCGCAGATCTTCGACTTCTATGCGCGGGTGTCGGATGCGATCGCCATCCCGATCATGATCCAGGACGCGCCCGCGAGCGGCACCGCGCTGTCCGCGCCGTTCCTGGCGCGGATGGCGCGCGAGATCGAGCAGGTCGCGTACTTCAAGATCGAGACGCCGGGTGCGGCGAACAAGCTGCGCGAGCTGATCCGGCTCGGCGGCGATGCGATCGAAGGGCCGTGGGACGGCGAGGAGGCGATCACGCTGCTCGCCGACCTGCATGCCGGCGCGACCGGCGCGATGACGGGCGGCGGGTTTCCGGACGGCATCCGGCCGATCCTCGAAGCGTTCCGCGAAGGGCGGCACGACGATGCGTTCGCGCGCTATCAGGCGTGGCTGCCGCTGATCAATCACGAGAACCGCCAGTCCGGGATCCTCACCGCGAAGGCGCTGATGCGCGAAGGCGGCGTGATCGCGTGCGAGCGGCCGCGGCATCCGATGCCGGAACTGCATCCGGACACGCGTGCGGAGCTGATCGCGATCGCGCGCCGGCTCGATCCGCTCGTGCTGCGCTGGGCGCACTGAGCGAGTGGCGAAGGAGGAACGCAGATGAGCAAGGTGATTTCGCTGGGCGTGATCGGGATCGGCAAGATCGCGCGCGACCAGCATTTGCCGGCGATCGCCGCCGAACCGGGTTTCGCGCTGACCGCTTGCGCGAGCCGCCACGCGGAAGTCAGCGGCGTGCGCAACTATCAGGATCTGCCCGCGCTGCTGGCCGCCGAGCCCGAGCTCGATGCGGTGTCGCTGTGCGCGCCGCCGCAGGTGCGCTATGCACAGGCACGCGCCGCGCTCGAAGCCGGCAAGCACGTGATGCTCGAGAAGCCGCCGGGCGCGACGCTCGGCGAAGTGGCCGCGCTGGACGCGCTCGCGCGCGAACGCGGCCTCACGCTGTTCGCGACCTGGCATTCGCGCTGTGCGAGCGCGGTGGAGCCGGCGCGCGCGTGGCTCGCGACGCGCACGATCCGCGCGGTGCAGGTGCGCTGGAAGGAGGACGTGCGGCGCTGGCATCCGGGGCAGCAGTGGATCTGGGAGCCCGGTGGCCTCGGCGTGTTCGATCCCGGCATCAACGCGCTGTCGATCGTGACGCGGATCCTACCGCGCGAACTGGTGCTGCGCGAAGCGACGCTCTATGTGCCGAGCGACGCGCAGATGCCGATCGCGGCCGAACTCGACTGTGCCGACACGGACGGCGTGCCCGTGCGTGCGGAATTCGACTGGCGGCACGGCCCCGTCGAGCAATGGGAGATCGCGGTCGACACGTCGGACGGCGTGCTTGCGATCAGCCGCGGCGGCGCGCAGTTGTCGATCGGCGGCGAGCCCGTCGAGATCGGGCCGCAGCGCGAGTATCCGGCGCTGTATGCGCAGTTCCGCGCGCTGATCGCGCGCGGCGAAAGCGACGTCGACGTGCGGCCGTTGCGGCTCGTCGCCGACGCGTTCCTGTTCGGGCGGCGCGTCGGGACCGACGCGTTCGGCCGCTGACACCATGCCGGCGCGCTCCACCGCGAGCGCGTACGACGGAAGTTGAAGACCCAAGCCAATACAAGGAGACACGCATGAACCGCACGATTCGCCGACACACCCTGCGCGCGCTGCTGGCCGCGCTTTGCATCGCGCCGCTCGGGATGACGGGCGCCGCTCACGCCGACGCGCCGCTGAAGATCGGCTTCCTGGTGAAGATGCCCGAGCAGGCATGGTTCATCAACGAGCAGAACGCGGCCGCCACGCTCGGCCAGAAGGAGAATTTCTCGGTCGTGAAGATCGGCACGCCGGACGGCGAGAAGGTGCTGGCCGCGATCGACAACCTCGGCTCGCAAGGTGCGCAGGGCTTCGTGATCTGCGCGCCCGATGTGCGTCTCGGGCCGGCGATCGCCGCGCGCGCGAAGCGCTACAACATGAAGTTCGTGACCGTCGACGACCAGCTCGTCGACTCGACCGGCAAGCCGCTGCCGAACGTGCCGCACCTCGGGATGTCGGCGATCAAGATCGGCAACCAGGTCGGCCAGGCGATCTCCGACGAGATGAAGCGGCGCGGCTGGAAGCCGGAGGAAGTCGGCGCGCTGCGCATCACCAACTACGAGCTGCCGACCGCGAAGCTGCGCACCGACGGTGCGACGCAGGCGCTGCTCGCGAACGGTTTCCGCAAGGAGAACATCTTCGACGCGCCGCAGAAG
Organism: Burkholderia sp. 10_S31; assembly: GCF_056930375.1. Lineage (NCBI taxonomy): Bacteria > Pseudomonadati > Pseudomonadota > Betaproteobacteria > Burkholderiales > Burkholderiaceae > Burkholderia > Burkholderia sp. 10_S31. The sequence continues at coordinate 290,801 of NZ_JBXOWK010000001.1, read as the reverse complement.
ACGACCGACGACGAAGGCGGCTTCAGCGCGGCAGCGCCCGTGCTCGCGCGCCATCCGAACATCAAGAAATGGGTGGTCTACGCACTGAACGAGGAAACCGTGCTCGGCGCGGTGCGCGCGACCGAGCAGCTGCACATTCCGGCGGCCGACGTGATCGGCGTCGGCATCAACGGCGCGGGCGAGGCGTTCGCCGAATTCCAGAAGAAGGAGCCGACCGGCTTCTACGGGACGATCGCGGTCAGCTCGACGAACCACGGCAAGGACAGCACGCAGAACCTCGTCGACTGGATCCGCAACGGCAAGACGCCGCCGGCCGACACGCAGACGAGCGGCAAGCTGATGACGCGCGCGAACTGGCAGGCCGTGCGCACCGAACTCGGCATCTGAGCGTGCGGGGCGCAGACGCAATGACGATGCAGACGATGACGGTGGTGCCCGGCAACGACGCCGAAACCGCCACGCCGCCGCCGGGCGGCGCGCTGCTCGCGCTCGACGGCATCACGGTGACGTTCCCGGGCGTGCGCGCGCTCGACGGCGTGTCGCTGTCGGTGCGCGCGGGCGAGGTGCACGGGCTGATGGGCGAGAACGGCGCGGGCAAGTCGACGCTGCTGAAGGTGCTGTCCGGCGTGAACCAGCCGCAGGCCGGCACGCTGACGCTGAACGGCGCGGTGCAGCGCTTCGCGTCGACGCGCGCCGCGCTCGAGGCCGGCATCGCGATCATCTACCAGGAACTGCATCTGGTGCCCGAGCTGACGGCCGCGGAGAACCTGATGCTCGGCCAGCTGCCGAGCCGGCTCGGCGTGGTCGACGAGCGTGCGCTCGCGGTGCGCGCGCTCGATGCGCTGGAGCGGCTCGGCGAGCACATCGATCCGGACATCCCGGTGAAGTATTTGTCGATCGGCCAGCGCCAGATGATCGAGATCGGCAAGGCGCTGATGCGCGACGCGCGCGTGATCGCATTCGACGAACCGACCAGTTCGCTGTCCGCGCGCGAGACGACGCAGCTGTTCCGGATCATCCGTTCGCTGCGCGCGGAAGGCCGCGCGATCATCTACGTCACGCACCGGATGGAGGAGGTCGACGCGCTGTGCGACCGCGTGACGGTGTTCCGCGACGGCCGCCGGATCGAGACGTTCGAATCGGTCGCCGACCTCGACCGCGACCGGCTGATCGGCTGCATGGTCGGCCGCTCGATCGAGGACGTGTACGGCTACCGGCCGCGCGCGGCCGGCGACGTGCTGATCGAGGCGAAGGAACTGACGGGGCCGGGCTTGTCCGAGCCGGTGTCGTTCGTCGCGCGGCGCGGCGAGATCGTCGGCTTCTTCGGCCTTGTCGGCGCGGGCCGCTCGGAGCTGATGAAGCTGCTGTACGGCGCGGCGCGCCCGAGCGGCGGGCACATCGAGCTGGGCGGCAAGCGCGTCGCGTTCGCGAGCCCGCGTCATGCGGTACGCGCCGGCATCGCACTGTGCCCCGAGGACCGCAAGCAGGAAGGCATCGTCGCGATCGCGTCGGTAGCCGACAACCTGAACATCAGCGCGCGCCGTCATTTCAGCCCGGCGCGCATGCTGCTCGATGCGCGGCGCGAACGCGAGCTCGCGCAGAAATACATCGAGCGTCTCGCGATCAAGACCCGCGACGGCGACACGCCGATCGGCGCGCTGTCGGGCGGCAACCAGCAGAAGGTCGTGCTCGCGCGCTGGCTGGCCGAGCGCATCGACGTGTTCCTGATGGACGAGCCGACGCGCGGCATCGACGTCGGCGCGCGTGCGGAAATCTACAACCTGTTCTACGAACTCGCGGAAGCGGGCCGCACCGTGATCATCGTGTCGAGCGATCTGGCCGAGGTGATCGGCGTGTCGGACCGGATCATCGTGATGAAGGAAGGACGGATCGCGGGCGAGGTGGCGAAGGCGCAGGCGACGCCCGACACGCTGATCAAGCTCGCACTGCCGCGCTAGCGGCCAGCAGTCAACCGGAATGCAAACGTTATGAGCCAGGCAATGCAACCCCAACGCACTTCCCCGTCCCCGGATGCCACGGCCGCGCCCGCGCGAGCGCGCGGCGGCGTGTGGCAACTGATCAACCGCTCCGGCATCGTGATGGTGTTTCTCGTGCTGTTCGCGACGCTGTCGCTGACCGTGCCGGACTTCCTCACGCCGCGCAACATCCAGGGCCTGCTGCTGTCGGTCACGCTGATCGGCTCGATCGCGGTGACGATGATGTTCGTGCTCGCGCTCGGCGAAGTCGACCTGTCGGTCGCGTCGATCGTCGCGTTCTCGGGCGTCGTCGCGTCGACGCTGATCACCGCGACGCACAGCGTCGTGCTCGGCATCGCGGCCGGCGTGCTCGCGGGCGGTGCGGTCGGGCTCGTCAACGGCGTGCTGATCGCGCGCTGGCGGATCAACTCGCTGATCGTCACGCTCGCGATGATGGAAGTCGTGCGCGGCCTCGCGTTCATCACGTCGAACGGCGACGCGGTGATGATCTCCGAGGAACGCTTCTTCGATCTCGGCGGCGGGTCGTTCCTCGGCATCTCGTATCCGATCTGGAGCAACATCGTCGGCTTCGTCGTGTTCGGCTTCCTGCTGCGCAAGACGGTGTTCGGCAAGAACGTGCTGGCCGTCGGCGGTAACGGCGAGGCCGCGCTGCTCGCGGGGCTGCCGGTGATGCGCATCAAGATCGCGGTGTTCGTGCTGCAGGGGCTCGTGACCGGCTTCGCCGGCGTGATGCTCGCGTCGCGGATGAGCCTTGGCGATCCGAAGACGTCGGTCGGGCTCGAACTCGGCGTGATCTCCGCGTGCGTGCTCGGCGGCGTGTCGCTGACGGGCGGCGTCGCGACGATCTCCGGCGTGCTGGTCGGCGTGCTGATCATGGGCTCCGTGCAGGACGCGATGAGCCTCCTGAACGTGCCGACCTTTTACCAATATCTGATACGCGGCGGAATTCTGTTGCTCGCGGTGCTGTTCGACCAGTATCGTCGCAACCAGCGGCGCGCGATGAAGATCTGACGAATGCGTGGCCGCCTGCAAATGCGACAGATATCGGGAGACGGCATGCAACAGATTCATCCGGGCGCGGCGGCGCTGCTGGTCGACAGCCGCAACATGCTCGGCGAAGGTGCGACGTGGTGCGACGCGACGCACGCGCTGTACTGGACGGACATCGAAGGCGCGCGACTGTGGCGCTGTCGCGCGGGCGGCTCGGATCTTGCGCAGTGGCCGATGCCCGAGCGGCTCGCGTGCTTCGCGCTGACGAACGACCCGGACGTGCTGCTCGTCGGGCTCGCGACGCATCTCGCGTTTTTTGATCTGCACAGCGGCGCATTCACGCGGATCGTCGACGTCGAACCCGAATTGCCGACGCGCCTGAACGACGGGCGCTGCGATCCGTTCGGTGCGTTCGTGTTCGGGATGAAGGACGAAGGCGGCGAGCCGCCGCGCGCGGTCGGCGGGTTCTACCGGCTCAATCCGGACCTCACGCTCGAACGGCTTGCGCTGCCTGCGGCCGCGATCGCGAACAGCATTGCATTCTCGCCGGACGGCACGAAGATGTACTTCTGCGATTCGATGGTGCGCGAGATTTTCGTGTGCGATTACCGCGCGGGCGGCGACGTCGCCAACGTGCGGCCGTTCGCGCGGTTGACCGATGCGGACGGCGATCCGGACGGTTCGACGATGGATCGCGACGGCGGACTGTGGAACGCGCAGTGGGGCGGGCGGCGGGTGGTGCGTTACGGGCCGGACGGTGTTGAGACGGACCGCGTGGCGGTGCCGACCGCGCAGCCGAGCTGCGTGACGCTTGATGGCGAAGGCCGGCTGTACGTGACGAGTGCGCGGGTTGGGTTGAGCGACGACGCGCTGGCGAGCGATGCCGATGCCGGCGGTGTGTTCGTCGCGCAGACACGGCATGCGGGGTTGCCGACCGTGCGGTTTGCGGGGAAGCGCACGCGGTGAATGACGGGGCGACGGCGGGTGTTCATCGGCAGGCGCACAAGAGCACGATTTGGTCGGTAGATATGCCTCGAACACGAAATTACCGATCGGCCCCGTCTTTCCGGTTCATGCTTGATCGGATTCCGGGTCGTCCTGCATCCACCATACCGGATGATCGTGCGGCTCTCGCAACCACATCCACCGACCCGCTACGTGCTCGGTGGCCCGCCGCTGTTGGCGTTCCTCTTGAGGCGTTAACGTACGGACCGTGGGGAATTTTCGCCCCTTGTAGACCACCAATGGGTGGGAGCTGGAAATCGTGGTGAATCCCTCCCACAACCCCGTCTCGGGACACAGCATGCCTGTGCGCAGGTTCATTTCGCCGTATTTCTGACGTTTCGCCTGCCGCTCTTCAAGGCGGCGTTGCTTGCGTTCCTCAGGCGTCAAGATTTTGTATACGCGGCGTATCTCGACTATCCACAATTGCTGCGGAAATGATCCATCTATCGGATTGATGTAACCAAGATCGACATCGATCGGAAATTTACTGCCCGGAATATCTTTTGAGCGGTAGCGAAAGGACTGCAAATTGGGAGCATCGGGGGTGCGCGTCCTTATTTCATTCCCATATCGACGATTCCCGCGATGATTAATCCAATAGTCCTCTAGCTGGAGAAGCGACTTGATTTCCGTGTCCGGCAAGCTGGCAACCCTTGAATCAACGACTATTCTTACCCCGGCCGGGACAATTTTCGCCTTATCTCGATTGTCGCTGTAGTCCTCCGGATCGTCGCCAGTGGAAAACTCAATCTCCGTCCCACGCAGCGCACGATTTGCGTACTTATAAAGAAACCCTTTTGCAGGGTGGTGCGTCCACGTCGTGTAGTTTGTCCCAAAGACAATATGTTTCGGATCGTATGGCGCATCATCGCGCAGGATTGCCATTGCTGATTCGAGAATGGTGCGCAGCACGACACGTTGCTCTTCGTCTGTCGTCTGCATTTCAAATCCCTCCCCCAATGGCGTTAAGTGAAGCATTGTATTCTCCTGTGCATGTACCGGGGTTACGCACGAAAGCACGATCAGGACGGTCCCAATAGGCTTGCACCACCTCCGCACACGCATAAGCATCTTCTTCATGTAACTGGCTCCGGTATCCATCTTCGAAATTCACCATCTTGGCCGCCGTTTCTGGCGACACTCTCAACAGCTTGCACACCTCGGCCTGTGCAATCGGCACGTCGGACTTCACATAGGCTCCGCCCGCCTGATTTTGCATGTGCGAAATCATCCAGTAATAGTGAAAAACCAACATGCGATGCAGCCCCGCCATTACCCGCGCGTCATCTGGAAGTCGCGTCTTTTCGGCCGCATCAAAGACATCCTTTCGCATACTGTCTCCATACACCTGCATTGCCTGCGAGAACATCGCATAGTCGCTCGGATGTTGTTGAAGCAAGGCAATCATCCAGAATGTTTGCTGGCAATGTCGCGCTTCGTGATAAAGCAGATCCGCGAAGGCCTTCAGGGTGCCGTCCAAGGCAGCTGCATTGCTCGACGATGCAACGATCTTCGTTATTTCTCTCTCTTGGATAGCGATTACCCAGGGTATGCCGATAAATGACGCGCTGACATCCGGGCGCATGTTGTATTTGGATTTCCCATCATTTTCATTAACGATATTTATCTTGGGGGTTGCGCCATTTGATCCAGTCGGATCGCCTAACAGGCCCTTGGGTAACCCAAATGGCCCTGCGCCAAGGGCGCTGCTCAGTATATTTTCAACCGCGAGCGCGATATTTGCCTTTAGGCTTCTTGATATCTCGCCACTCAACGTATTGAACCTGCCCCACTCGATCCCCTTGAGCGCCTTTTTGATCGTCGCCGTATAAGCCTTCGTCACCGGATACTCAACATCCCGGCGTATCGGCATATCGGGGGGCGTATCGCTCTGTTTAGCCCCGTCGATGAAGTGATGGAAGCGCAACCCGAAGTTGAGCGGGTCGCAGGTCGCGAACGCGGCCGGCTGATTCTCGGACGTCGCCCCCTGTTCCGGGGTGCTGACCTTCTTGCCCTTGATCGTTGTGGTGCGTTTGTCGGCGTTCGGCGCTTGGGCGGTGTAGGGCGTCGTGTTGTCGCGCACGATGGCTGCCCGGTTCACCGCAATCACCTTGTCCGGATCGCTCGCCGCCAGCAGCTCCACCGTGCCGAACGCGATGTCGTGGCTCGTCACCACATCCGTTTCGCCCAGCGCGTTACTCACGCCCTCTATCACGCGTCCGTTGTCGAGCGTGACCCGGTACGGCTGGTTCGGCAGCGCAAGCCCGCTGTCGTGCTCCAACAGCACGAAGTGCGCCGCATACTGCCCCGGATTGTCGGGCGTGACCGGCAGGCGTATTGGTCGCACCTGCGCTTCGTCTGTCTGATGACTGCCGGCAAAGATCGTGTGCTCGCCCGCTGTTCGCACCACATACCCCTGATCGCTGATGCGTACCTCGGTACTGCCGGCGTGCAGCACGATTTCCTCTGCCGCATGCAGATGGATACTGTCAGTCATGCTTGTGATCTGGATTGTCTTCTTGGCGGTCACGTCAACACCGTCGTTCCGCGCCTCGATCCGCACTTTCCCCGCGGCGGCAACGAGTGTCATGCCTGCCTTGTGCACAAACAGAGAGAACGCATTCGATACGCTCGCGAACAGCGAACGCCCCACGGCAATCCCGACATGCCGGCCGCTCGTCACGGCAACGTCCTCACCGCTCGCAATATGGGCGCTACGCTCGGCCGCCAGGCTGATACCCGCCGGCCCGGCCAGCACGATATCGGCTTCGGCAAGTTCCGGGAAATCGTCCGGGCCGGCAGACGTATTGCCCCGAATCGCATCGTTACGCGCCTTGATCGCACGGGCTACGTCGCTCTGGTCCGCGCCACGTTGTTGTGTGTTGTGCTGTTGCGCCAAATCCGTCAGGCTTTCCTGTAGCTCGCGCGCCTGCGTCAGCCGGCCCATTGCCTCTTTGGCGTCCTTCGCGTGACCCGGGCCGCCCGGTTGACCGTCCGTCGACACGAACAAACCCTTCAACGCCCGGACAACACCCCAGTCGTCGGTGCGAAGATCGAAGCCTTTGCCGCACGCATCGGCACGACCCTTCTTTCGAGTGATGCGCCGAAGGTTGCCGAGACTCAGCATCGACGTGCCTGCGTCGCTGGCAATCTGCGTCTGAATTTGCTCCCGCGTATCGTCGATAGCCACGTGGCCGGATGCAGTGCCGTGGAGTTCCTTGCCGCGCAGCACCGACAGCGCCTGATTGTGCGGCAGGTCCAACGCAGGCTGGCGGAGCGCGTTGACCGCACTGCCGATAACCACCGGCAAATCCGGGTCGCCATGGTAGTGCGACACCGCGACTTCATGACCGATGCGCGGGATGAACGTCGCGCCCATATCCACGCCTTGCCACGGCGATAGCACGCGCAGCCAGATACCCGAATGCTCGTCGTGCCGGCCCTGCCGGTCCCATGCGAATTGCACCTTGACCCGGCCGTATTGGTCCGTCCAGATTTCCTGTCCGGCCGGCCCGACCACAATCGCCTTCTCGGGCCCGCTCAGGATCGGCTTGTGGACGCTGCGTTCCAGTCGGAACGGCTCGTTCGTCGGCAACAGTTCGAATTGATCGTCAACGCGATAGGGCTGCGCGCTGCTGGTGCGTCCTGCGACTTCCTCGATATCGAGCGCGCACGATACGACGAGGTATTCGCGGTTTGCCGCCTGCTGCGGATAGCCGGTCAACGTAAAGGTATGCCCGACCGTGAGCCCGCGCAGATGCCCTCGTCCGTTTGCGCGCCGCCCCGCGCAGCGTCGCGCCTCAAGCTGCACGCGCGCGAAATGTTGCGCCTCCCGCTCAGTATCGTTCGGTTGACCTGTCAGCCCTTGCGCGCCCGCGAGCGGCTGACTGTAATCCCCCCAACCGTATAGCTCGCCGTCTGCGCTTGCGGTCAGGCGAGGGTTTTCCGCCGTGGTCGCCAGATCGGCGCGCGGGCGTGTGTAGTCGTAGTCCGTCACGGTCACGCGTCCGGGCGTCAGGCGGCTGGTCACGGACAGCGTGTGAATGTGTTCCTCGTCGATATGCTGACCATCGGGCGGCAGATAACGCAGCGTCTCGTAGGCCGCGCCGTGCGGATGATGGCCACCCATCGTGTCGCACAGAACCAGACGATGATGGCCGCCGTCGTGCTCGAACCACCACCAGATTCCCCATTCTTCCCAGAGGCGTTGCAGAAATGCCCAGTCCGATTCAAACGCCTGTCGCTGCACATCGCGTGTCGGATAGACGCCCCGGAATGCGCCCAAGCGCTGATCGACGGGATAGGGATATTTCGCGAGCACCGCGTCGGTGATTTCAACGACGGTCATGTCCTGAAACAGGCGGCAATCCTGCGTCAGCGTTGCGCGATGGAGCCACGGGCGTAGTTCCAGTTCGTACAGAATCGAGTCGCGATCCTGACCGGCGATCCGGGCCGCTTCGACCAGCCCGCTGATCTCGCGCGTGCCCGCGCCGATGTTGCCAAGTCCGGCGGCGCCGGCCAGCCCCGAAATGAACCGCCCTTTGCCTTCGAGCTGGATCGACACGGTGACTTCCGTGCCGACCAATTTGTCTAGATCGAGATCGGCCGTGCGACTGGGGGAGACCGCATAGGCGTCGTCGGTTCGCAACGTGACGAGGTAGCGGCATTCATCGAGACGGCCAATGGTTTCGATGCCTTGCAACCGAACTGGAACAAAGACCGGCAGCGCATCCATGCCGTAGGTGGGTAACGCCGCGCCGGAGATGGACAGCGTTCGGGCCTGGGTAAAAATCTCCATTTACTCTGCCCTCGCCGTTCGCTGGCCAATGACGATTGCACCGCAGCCGGTTTTGTCGCCGCGATATCCGACCAGGCGGCCACGGTGCGTGCGCGGGCCGCTTGCCAGCAGCGGAAAAACGCCACCACATTTCGGGCACGTCACGCCATGGCCGTCCAGTGCCACACCAATGCCGAGATGCTTGAGATCACCGGCGACTTCGGTGACGGTGCCGCCATGATCGGTGATGTCTCTCAGGCGAACCATTTCGCGATCTTGTGCGTTCTTCATCGGTGACTCGTGCGAGGAATGAAGACGTTCTTTTATCTCGCTCCGATGTGCAGCGCAATTTTCAAGATGGAAATCGATGGTTTTCGATAATTTGATTAGCAGATCGATGGATGTCTTCGTACTTATACGAGTCAATCGTAAATGGGGCGCGCGTTGAGATCGATGTCACGGCTATGCAATTTGCCCCCCGCCCTGCTGGTAAGATGGCCCGCAACCCCATCCCGCCCGTACCATGAGCTCCACCCCGACCAAGCCCGCGAAGCCGAAAAATGCTGCGAAGAATGCCACCCGCGCGATGGGCGACAAGCCGAAGGCGCGCGTGCAGCAGCGCCTGACCTATGTGATCGGCGGTCTCGACCGGCTGCTGCGCCGGCATATGACCGACGCGCTCGCACCGCTCGGCATCACGCTCGCGCAATACACGGCGCTGTCGGTGCTCGAGGCGCGCGGCGCGTCGTCGAATGCGCAACTGGCCGAGCGCTCGTGGATCACGCCGCAATCGGCGAACGAGGTGATGAGCGTGATGGCCGCCCGTGGCTTCGTCACGCGCGAAGCCGACCCGTCGCACGGCCGCATCATCCTGCTGACGCTGACCGACGAAGGCGCGGCGATGCTGCGCGAATGTGAAGCCGTGCTGCGCCCGCTCGAGACGCGCATGCTCGGCGAGATCTCCGCCGACGACGCCGCGCACGTGCAGCGCGCGCTCGAACTGTTCTCGCGCAACCTGCGCGGCTGACCCCTTCCCAAACCTCCGCGACGCGGGCCCGTGCGGCCCGCGTTCGCTTTGCCGGTCGCCTGACCGCTCCCCGATTTCTTCGTTTCCCCCCGCTTTACGCTCCGGGTTTACACCGGCGCTCGTGCCGCTTGCAATATCAGGTAGCCTGATATTAAATGAAGCCGTTCGCAGCAGGAATGCTGCGCACCGAATCGCACAGGAACGAACGACAGGAACAGACATGAGCAAGTACGACAATCGTTGGCAGACCGTTGAAGTGAACGTGGAGGCCGGCATCGCGTGGGTGACGCTGAACCGCCCCGAGAAGCGCAACGCAATGAGCCCGACGCTGAACCGGGAGATGCTGGAGGTACTCGACGCGGTCGAGTTCGACGACGAGGCGAGGGTGCTGGTGCTGACCGGCGCGGGTGCCGCGTGGACGGCCGGCATGGATCTGAAGGAATATTTCCGCGAGATCGACGGCGGCTCCGACGCGCTGCAGGAAAAGGTGCGTCGCGACGCATCGGAATGGCAATGGCGCCGCCTGCGGATGTACAACAAGCCGACGATCGCGATGGTGAACGGCTGGTGCTTCGGCGGCGGGTTCTCGCCGCTCGTCGCGTGCGACCTCGCGATCGCGGCGGACGAAGCGGTGTTCGGGCTGTCGGAGATCAACTGGGGCATCCCGCCGGGCAACCTCGTCAGCAAGGCGATGGCGGACACGGTCGGGCATCGCCGCGCGCTGCACTACATCATGACCGGCGACACGTTCACCGGCGTGGAAGCCGCGGACATGGGCCTCGTGAACAGCAGCGTGCCGCTGGCCGGCCTGCGCGACGCGACGATCGCGCTCGCCGCGCGGCTGATGGACAAGAATCCGGTCGTGCTGCGCGCGGCGAAACACGGCTTCAAGCGTTCGCGCGAACTCACGTGGGAGCAGTGCGAGGATTACCTGTACGCGAAGCTCGACCAGGCGCAGCTGCGCGATCCGGAGCGCGGCCGCGAGCAGGGACTGAAGCAGTTCCTGGACGACAAGACGATCAAGCCGGGCCTGCAGGCATACAAGCGCTGACATTGCGCCGACGCAACCGCAAGAGACAGGCAAGGCAGGAGACGACATGACCGACAGACGGATGCTGATCGCAGGCGAGTGGTGTACCGCCCGCGACGGACGAACCTTCGAACGATTCAACCCCGCGACGGGCGCGCTCGCGTCGCGCGCGCCGGCGGCCGGCCCGGCCGACGTCGACGCGGCGATCGACGCCGCACACCGCGCGTTTCCCGCGTGGGCGGCGCTCGCGCCGACCGAGCGGCGCCGCCGGCTGCTGAAGGCAGCCGATCTGATGGACGCGCGCATCGACGAGATCATCGCGACGGGCGTCGCCGAAACCGGCGCGACGCCCGGCTGGCTCGGCTTCAATGCGACGCTCGCGGCGAACATGCTGCGCGAGGCCGCGTCGATGACGACGCAGATCGACGGCGACGTGATCCCGTCCGACGTGCCCGGCAATCTCGCGCTCGCGATGCGCGTGCCGTGCGGCGTGGTGCTCGGCATCGCGCCGTGGAACGCGCCGGTGATCCTCGGCACGCGTGCGCTGGCGATGCCGCTCGCATGCGGCAACACGGTCGTGCTGAAGGCGTCCGAAGCGTGCCCGGGCGTGCACGCGCTGATCGGCGCGGTGCTGGATGACGCCGGGCTCGGCGCGGGCGTGGTCAACGTGATCACGCACGCGGCGGCCGATGCACCGGAACTCGTCGAGCGGATGATCGCGCATCCGCACGTAAAGCGGATCAACTTCACCGGGTCGACGCACGTCGGGCGCATCATCGCGCGCCATGCGGCCGCGCACCTGAAACCCGTGCTGCTCGAACTCGGCGGCAAGGCGCCGGTGCTCGTGCTCGACGATGCGGATCTCGATGCGGCTGTCGACGCGATCGCATTCGGCGCGTTCTTCAACCAGGGGCAGATCTGCATGTCGACCGAGCGCGTGATCGCCGCGCGGCCGATCGCCGATGCGCTCGTCGAACGGTTGACCGAGAAGGCGCGCACGCTGGTCGCCGGCGATCCGCGGGCCGGCCATCCGCTCGGCACGATGGTCGATGCGGCGGCCGCCGCGCGTGCCGCGTCGCTCGTCGAGGATGCGCGTGCGCACGGTGCGCGTTTGCCGCTCGGCTGCCGGATCGAGGGCGCGACGATGCAGCCGGCGATCGTCGACGGTGTGACGCGCGACATGCGGCTCTACCGCGAGGAATCGTTCGCACCGGTCGTCGCGATTCTGCGTGCGGACAGCGACGACGAAGCGGTCGCGCTCGCGAACGACAGCGAGTTCGGGCTGTCGGCGAGCGTGTTCAGCCGCGATGTCGCACGGGCGATGGCGGTTGCGCGACGGATCGAATCGGGGATCTGCCACATCAACGGGCCGACCGTGCACGACGAGGCGCAGATGCCGTTCGGCGGCACGAAGGCGAGCGGCTACGGCCGCTTCGGCAGCCGTGCGTCGATCGCCGAATTCACCGAGCTGCGCTGGATCACCGTGCAGACCACACTGCGTCATTACCCCATATGAGCGAGGTGACGATGAATGCATCGAAGCCCGCAAGCGGGCCCGTGACCGACCTGGGCGGCGTGCGTTATCGCGCGGCGGCCGTCGCCGTGGGCGCGGCCGAGATTCGACGCGCGGAAAACGGCGCGTGGTATCTGCGCTCGCGCGAACCGCTCGGCGACTACCCGACGCGCCTGACCGATTGCCTCGTGCGCGGTGCGCAAGCGCATCCCGAGCGCGTGCTGGCCGCACGGCGCGGCGCCGACGGCCGCTGGATCGAGATCACCTACGCACAGATGCTCGACCGCGCTCGCGCAATCGGCCAGGGCCTCGTCGATCTCGGGCTGTCGGCCGAGCGTCCGCTCGCGGTGCTGTCCGGCAACGATCTCGAGCATCTGCAGCTGATGTTCGCGGCGATGCTGGCCGGCGTGCCGTACTCGCCGATCTCGCCCGCGTATTCGCTGGTGTCGACCGATTACGGCAAGCTGCGTCACACGCTCGGCGTGCTGAAGCCGGGCGCGGTGTTCGTCGCCGAACGCGCGCCGTTCACGCGTGCGCTCGACGCCACGTTGCCGGCCGATGCGGCGCTGATCGTCGCACGCGATGCCGACGCCGATGCAGATGCAGGTGCAGACGGAAAGGGCCGTGCCGTACCGCTGTCGCGCTTGCTCGCCACCGTGCCGCGCACGATCGACGCGATCCACGCGGCGGTCGGCCCCGACCATCTCGCGAAGATCCTGTTCACGTCCGGTTCGACGAAGCTGCCGAAGGCCGTGCCGACCACGCACCGGATGCTGTGCAGCAACCAGCAGATGCTGCGCCAGACGATGCCCGAGCTCACGCGCGAGCCGCCGGTGCTGGTCGACTGGCTGCCGTGGAATCACACGTTCGGCGGCAGTCACAACCTCGGCATCGCGCTGTACAACGGCGGTACGCTGTACATCGACGACGGCCGCCCGGTGCCGGGCCGCTTCGACGAAACCGTGCGCAACCTGCGCGAAATCGCGCCGACGATCTACTTCAACGTGCCGAAGGGCTGGGAGGAGCTGACCGCCGCGCTCGAACGCGATGCCGCGCTGCGCGACACGTTCTTCTCGCGCGTGAAGCTGTATTTCTTCGGCGGCGCGGGGCTGTCGCAGGCCGCGTGGGACCGGCTCGACCGCGTGACCCACGGGCATTGCGGCGAGCGGATCCGGATCATGGCCGGCCTCGGGATGACGGAGGCGTCGCCGTCGTGTCTGTTCACGACAGGCCCGCTGATGCGCGCCGGCTATATCGGGCTGCCCGCGCCCGGCTGCGACGCGAAGCTCGTGCCATGCGGCGGCAAGCTCGAACTGCGTTTCAAGGGGCCGAACGTGATGCGCGGCTACTGGCACGCGGACGTCGATCCGCGCGACGTGTTCGACGACGAAGGGTATTACCGCAGCGGCGACGCGGGCGTCTTTGCCGATCCGGAGCGGCCGGAACTCGGGCTGCTGTTCGACGGGCGGCTGACCGAGGACTTCAAGCTCAGCAGCGGCACGTTCGTGAGCGTCGGGCCGTTGCGCGCGAATGCGGTGTCGAGCGGTGCGCCGTACGTGCAGGACGTGGTGGTCACCGGGATCAATCGCGACGACATCGGGTTGCTGGTGTTTCCGCGCGTCGACGCGTGCCGGGCGATTGCCGGGCTCGCTGCCGATGCGCCGGTGGCCGACGTGCTGCGCGCGCCGGCCGTGCGTGCGGCATTCGCGGCTTGGCTTGTCGCGCTGAACCGGCATGCGAGCGGCGGGTCGACGTTCGTCGCGCGCATCCGGCTGATGGATACGCCGCCATCGCTGGATCTCGGCGAAGCGACCGACAAGGGCTCGCTGAACCAGGCGGCCGTGCAGAAGCATCGCGCGGCGACGATCGACGCGCTGTATGACCCGGCGCGGCGCGATCCCGACGTGATTTACGCGTAGGCAGAAGCAAACCGAAGCAAGCAGGCATAACGACCGGCCGGCCACGATACCGGCAGGCATTCTTGCGGCCAGTGAATCAGGCTGCCTGATAAAGGCGACCGTTCAGACGACACTTCGCGCGCCGACCCGCCACTGGCCGGCGGCGGCGCGCGGCGGCCGTTGCAGGGCCGACCGACTACAAGACATGGGATTGGAGACAAGATGAACACCTACGTTGCGGAAAAACCCACGGTCGCGACCACGCTCGCGCTGTGTTTCGCGGTCGCGCTTCTCGAAGGACTCGACCTGCAGTCGGTCGGCGTCGCCGCGCCGCGCATGGCGCATGAGTTCGGGCTGAGCGTGTCGCAGATGGGTATCGCGTTCAGCGCGGGCACCTTCGGGCTGCTGCCGGGCGCGATGCTCGGCGGGCGGCTCGCCGACCGGATCGGACGCAAGCGCGTGCTGATCGCGTCGGCCGCGCTGTTCGGGCTGCTGTCGATCGCCACCGCGCAGGTGTCGACCTTCGCGATGCTCGTCGTCGTGCGCGTGCTGACCGGCATCGGCCTCGGCGGCGCGATGCCGAACCTGATCGCGTTGTCGTCCGAAGCGGTCGAGCCGCGCTCGCGCAGCAGCGCGGTGGCGACGATGTACTGCGGGATCCCGTTCGGCGGCGTGATCGCGTCGCTGATCGGCGTGCTGCTCGCCGGCGACACCGAATGGCGGCACATCTTCTATGTCGGCGGCGCGGGGCCGCTGCTGCTCGTGCCGCTGCTGGCGTGGTTCCTGCCGGAATCGCGCGCGTATCTCGACGTCGCCGGCACGCCGGCCGCGCGTACCAGCGTCGCGCGCACGCTGTTCGGCGACGGCCGTACGACATCGACGGTCGCGCTGTGGGTCAGCTACTTCTGCACGCTGATCGTCCTCTACTTCCTGCTGAACTGGCTGCCGTCGCTGATGGCCGCGCGCGGGCTCGATCGCGAGCATGTCGGCCTCGTGCAGATCGCGTTCAACGTCGGCGCGGGGCTCGGCGCGCTCGGCATCGGCGCGGCGCTCGACCGGATGCGCGCGTCGCGCGTGGTCGGCGGCATGTATGTCGGGATCGTGCTGTCGCTCGCCGCGCTCGCGGCCGCACCCGGCTTCGGGTCGCTCGCGGCGGCCGCGTTCGCGGCCGGGATGTTCGTGGTCGGCGGGCAGTCGGTGCTGTATGCGCTCGCGGCGATCTACTACCCGACCGCGATGCGCGGCACGGGCGTCGGCGCGGCGGTGGCCGTCGGCCGGCTCGGTTCCGTCGTCGGGCCGCTCGCGGCCGCGACGCTGCTGGCCGCGGGCCGCAGCGCGCCCGTGGTGATCGGCGCGAGCATCCCCGTCACGCTCGTCGCGGCCGTCGCCGCGCTGGTGCTGATTCGCCGTCCGCAAGCCGGCGACTGACGTTTCGCTTTTTCAATGCGCGCCGTCAGAGCGCGCAATTCACCAAGGTCTGGAGACGCAACGAAATGAAGACGAAGACAAGGAACGGCCTGCTGGCCGCCGGCGCATGCTGTGCGCTCGCCGCGCCGGGCGCGCACGCGCAGTCGAGCGTGACGCTGTACGGAATCATCGACACCGGCGTCGAGTTCGTGTCGCACGCGAACGCGGCGGGCGACCACGTGGTGCGCATGCCGGGCGTGACGGGCGAGCTGCCGTCGCGCTGGGGGCTGCGCGGCGCCGAGGATCTCGGCGGCGGCTATCAGGCGGTATTCACGCTCGAAAGCGGCTTCAACGTGCGCGGCGGCGATTTCGGGCAGGGCGGCCGGCTGTTCGGGCGGCAGGCGTTCGTCGGGCTGAAGGGCGGCTTCGGCACGCTCGCGTTCGGCCGCCAGTACACGATGACCTATCTCGCGCTGCAGGGCGCGGACATCATCGGCCCCGACATCTACGGCCTCGGCTCGTTCGACGCGTACGTGCCGAACGGCCGCACCGACAACGCGGTGACCTACGTCGGCACGTATCGCGGCGTGACGCTCGGCGCCGCGTATTCGTTCGGCCGCGACGGCGCGGGCACCGGCAACTCGCCGGGGCAGGGCACGTGCGCGGGGCAGGTGCCGGGCGACGCGACGCAATGCCGTGACTGGTCGGTGATGCTCAAGTACGACAGCGCGTATTTCGGTGCGGCGGCGTCGTACGAGGAGCAGCGCGGCGGCACGGGCGCCGCCGCGAACTTCTTCGACGGCATCGCGCCGGTCGCCTTCACGAGCAGCGGCGGCAAGGATACGCGCACGCACGTGAGCGCCTATGCGCAGGCGGCCGGCGCGCGGATCGGCGCGGGCTGGATCGGGCGGCGCGTGTCGACCGGTTCGCCGGCCGCACCGGGCGCGCATTCGGATCTGTTCTTCGTCGGCGCGTCGTATGCGGTGAAGCCCGATTTCGTCGTCGACGGCGAAGGCTATCGGATCGTCAACAGCGCGCACGACACGCGCGCGACGATGGCCACGCTGCGCGCGACCTATCTGCTGACCAAGCGCACGGCCGTCTACGCGCAATCGTCGTATCTGTGGAACAGCGCGCATGCGCGCTACGCGGTCAGCGGCGGCGGTGCCGGCACGACGCCCGGCGAAGGGATGGGGCAGCTCGGCGCGATGGTCGGCATCCGGCACACGTTCTGATCCGGCAGTCTGACGAACGGGAGATATCTTGAACAGGCAATCTGCATTCCTCTGTATTGTGCCGCTGTCGGCGGCGGCGATGCTCGCCGGCTGCGGCGGCGACGATTCGGTCACCGCCGCGCCGACCCACCTGAGTGCCGCGACGCCGGCCGCGATGGCGCAGACCTGCGATGCGCTCGCCGCGAAGCTGTCGTATGCGAACACGTCGTTCACGTCGGTGACGACCGCGGCCGCCGGTGCGCTGACGGTGGCCGGCAAGCCGATCGCCGAACACTGCGTGATCGAAGGGAAGATGAACGAGCGGGTGAGCGCTGTGGACGGCAAGACCTACGCGATCGGCTTCGAGATGCGCCTGCCGAAGGCGTGGAACGGCCGCTTCTTCTACCAGGCGAACGGCGGGCTCGACGGCAACGTCGTCACCGCGACCGGCGAGATCGGCGGCGGCGGGCCGCTGACCGACGCGCTGAACATGGGCTTCGCGGTGATCAGCTCGGATTCCGGGCACAGCGCCGCGCAGAATCCGCTGTTCGGCCTCGATCCGCAGGCGCGGCTCGACTACGGCTACGGCGCCGTCGACGCGCTCACGCCGATGGCGAAGCAGGTGATCCGGCTCGCGTACGGGAAGACGCCCGACCGCAGCTATTTCGGCGGCTGCTCGAACGGCGGCCGTCACGCGATGGTCACGGCCGTGCGCAACGCGGGCGACTACGACGGGATCATCGCCGGCGATCCGGGCTTCCATTTGCCGAAGGCGGCGATCGGCGAAATGTACGGCGCGCAGCAGTTCGCGAAGATCGCGTCGGCGACCGGGACGAACGGGCTGCCGGACATCCGCAGCGGCTTCACCGACACGGAACGCCAGTTCGTCGGCGCGAAGATTCTCGACAAGTGCGATGCGCTCGACGGCTCGACGGACGGCATGGTGCAGGACGTCGCCGCGTGCCAGGCGCATTTCAGCGTCGAGACGGACATCCCGACCTGCGCGAACGGCACGCGTACCGGCGCCTGCCTGACGACTGCGCAGAAGAGCGCGCTCGAGAACGTGTTCGCGGGTGCGCGCAACAGCGCGGGCACGGCGCTCTACGCGAGCTTTCCGTACGATCCGGGCGTGGCCGGCGGCGGCTGGGCCGCGTGGAAGCAGTCGAACTCGGTCACGCTCGACCCGGCCGCGATGGCGTTCACGTTCATGACGCCGCCGAAAACCGCCGCGACGCTCGCGAACCTTCCCGGTTTCGCGCTCGGCTTCGACATGGACAACGACGCGCCGGCGATCTTCGCGACGAACGGCGTGTACACGCAATCCGCGTGGTCGTTCATGACGCCGCCGGACGAGACCAACCTGTCCGCGCTGAAGTCGCGTGGCGCGAAGCTGCTCGCCTACCACGGCACCGGCGATCCGGTGTTCTCGTTCAACGATACGAGCGACTGGTATGGCCGGCTCGCGCAGGCGAACGGCGGCGACGCGTCGGGTTTCGCGCGCTTCTATCCGGTGCCGGGCATGAACCATTGCTCGGGCGGGCCGGCGGCCGACCAGTTCGACATGCTGACGCCGCTCGTCGCGTGGGTCGAGCAGGGGCAGGCGCCCGCCGCGATCGTTGCGACGGCGCGCGACACGACGAACGCGGTGCCGAACGCGGACGTGCCGGCCTCGTGGGGGGCGGGACGCACGCGGCCGCTGTGTCCGTATCCGCAGGTCGCACGCTACAACGGCTCGGGCGACGTGAATTCGGCGGCGAGCTTCAGTTGTCGCTGACGGAGAGGGCGTGCGAACGTACCGATGTGCAGACGCATCGGTACGTTCGCCGTTGCCCGCGGCGGCTGTGGCTGGCGTGCCGGTCCGTCTGGACGGAAACGGCGATGAGCCATGCATGGCGATGGCATTTGCCGCCCGACGCGGCAACCGGGGATACTATGGCGCTTTCTCGTCGGCGCGACGCGTCCTGACCGACGTTCCACGCCAGGTATCTTTCCTCTGATCTGACCATGCAAACCGTAGCGGTACTCGACTTCGAAACAACCGGGCTTTCTCCGAACATGGGGGACAGGGCGACCGAGATCGCCGTGATTCTTCTCCGCGACGGCGAGATCGTCGACCGCTACCAGAGCCTGATGAACGCGGGCCGCCGCATTCCGTCCGACGTCGTCGCGCTCACCGGGATCACGAACGAAATGATTGCATTGGCGCCGCCGGTGTCGAAGGTCATGAAGGAAGCCGCCGCATTTGTCGGCAGCCATCCCGTCGTCGCGCACAACGCCGGCTTCGACAAGCGGTTCTGGCAGGCCGAGCTCGGAATGCTAGGCATGGCGGCCGAGCACGCGTTTGCGTGCACGATGCTCGTCGCGCGGCGCATCTACCCGCACGCGCAAAGCCACCGGCTGTCGAGCCTGGCCGACATGCTGCGTTTGCCGCAGGCGGGCCGCGCCCACCGGGCGATGGTCGACGCGGAGATCGCGAGCCATCTGTGGTGCCGGCTGCAGCGCGATATCGGCGAGACGTACGGGGTGCGGCACATCGATCACGGGCTCATGTCGCGCTTGCAGACGACGAGCAAGGCGAAGGTCGCGACGTTCTTCGGGTCGTTGGCCGCCGGTGCGCGCTGAGAGCGGCTGACGCCGGTCGTCACTCGCCGAGGTTCACTGGTACCTTGAGTCGGCCGTCACGCGTCGGGATCCACCGGCACCTTGAGTCGGCCGTCACTCGCCGAGTTCCACCGGCACCTCGAGCCCGACCTTCACGCGGCTCATGCTCACCAGCGTCTTGAACCGCTTCACGTTGTTGTTCGCGAAGAACAGCTCGCGGGTGAGCGCGTTGTACTGATCCATGTTGCGCACGGCGAGGATCAGCACGAAATCCCATTCCCCGGTCACGTAATAGCACTGCTGGATCTGCGGGCAGCGCTCGAAGGTCCGCTTCATCGCGTCGAGTTGGTCGATCTGCTCGCTCTCGACCTCGACGTTCACGACGATCGTCAGCGGATGATCGACCTTCTCCGGCGCGACGACGGCCGTATAGCGCTCGATCACGCCGTCTTCCGCGAGGCGCCGCAGGCGGCGGTTCACGGCGGCGGTCGACAGGTTCACGCGGGCGCCGAGTTCGTTCTGCGGCGTGTGCGCGTCGCGCTGGATTTCCATCAGCAGCTTGCGATCGAACGCATCGAGTTGAGTGGGCATGATGGGGCGGCGACCTCGAAGAATGAGAAATTTTTGCGTCCGGGGCGCCGAATTGGCGATTTTGTTAACCGGCTTGCGCAATATTATTTTTCGGACCGACGGCGAGCGCAACCCGTATGCGCCCGCACCGCATCCACCGACGGGCCGCCCGCGCGGCCCTTATCCGGAGCCTTCCCGCCATGCTGATCGCCAACCCCCGCGCGTCGCGCACCGACTATCCCGACGCGCTGCGCCGCATCATGAACATCGCCGCGGCCGACGAAAGCGGCGCGTGGCTCGCGCACTGGCCGCTCGTCGGCGCCGCGCGCACGCCGCTGCGCGCGCTGCCCGATCTGGCCGCGCGGCTCGGCGTCGCGAGCGTCAGCGTGAAGGACGAGGCGTGCCGCTCGCCGCTCGGCAGCTTCAAGGCGCTCGGCGCGCCGATCGCGCTGATGCGGCTCGTGAAGCGGCTGCGGCGCACCGAGGCGCTCGATCCGCAGGGGCTCGTCACGGGCCGCTACGCGGCATCGCTGGCCGATCTCACGGTGATCAGCGCGACCGACGGCAATCACGGCCGTGCACTGGCCGCCGCCGCGCGCGCGATCGGCTGCCGCTGCGTGATCGTGCTGCACGCGCACGTCGACGCGGAGCGCGAGCAGGCGATCGCCGCGCACGGCGCGCGGATCGTGCGGATCGCCGGCAACTACGACGAATCGGTCGTGCACGCCGCGCAGCTTGCGGATGCGAACGGCTGGCACGTGGTGTCGGATACGTCGTACGACGGCTACGAAGCGATTCCGCGTGACGTGATGCAAGGCTACGGCGTGATCGCGGCCGAAGCGCTCACACAGCAAGCGGGCGATGATGCTGGCGGCAACGGCGGCAACGGCGGCAACGGCGGCAACGGCGGCAACGGCGGCAACGGCGGCAACGGCGGCAACAGCGGCAACAGCGGCAACGGCAGCCAGCCGTTCACGCACGTGTTCCTGCAGGGCGGCGTCGGCGGTCTCGCTGCCGGCGTCGCGAGCTATCTGTGGGAGCATGATGGCGCACGGCGGCCGCATTTCATCGTCGTCGAGCCGCGCCAGGCCGATTGCCTGTACCAGAGCGCGCTCGCCGGGCGCGCGACGAAGGCGACCGGCAGCGTCGATTCGGTGATGGCCGGGCTCGCGTGCGGCGAGGCGTCGCCGCTCGCGTGGGATTTCCTCGCGCCGAGCATCGACCACTTCATGCTGATCGACGACGACGACGCGGTGCAGGCGATGCGCGCGCTCGCCGCCGGCAGCGAACGCGACGTGCCGTTCGTGTCCGGCGAATCGGGCGCGGCGGGCATCGCGGGGCTGACCGTGCTGATGCGCGACCCGGCGCTGGCGCGGCAGGCCGGGCTCGATGCAAACGCGCGCGTGCTGGCGATCAACACGGAAGGCGCGACCGCGCCGTCCGTCTACCGGCAGTGCGTCGGCGAGACGGCCGACGCGGTGCGGGCGCGCCAGCGCGACTGGCTGAACCGCGCGGCCGCAGTGGCCTGAGCGAACCGGACGACCTGACGATCGACGAGGCAAGCACGATGGACGCAATCGACGCGACGGAAGAAAGCACGCTGCAGGGGCAACTGAAGACCTGGCGCCGGCATTTGCACCAGCACCCGGAGACGGGTTTCGAGGAAGTGAACACGTCGGACTACGTCGCGCGAATCCTGACGACGCTCGGGCTCGACGTGCATCGCGGAATCGGCGGCACGGGCCTCGTCGCGAACCTGACGGCCGGCACCGGCAAGCGCGCGATCGGCATCCGCGCGGACATGGATGCGCTGAACATTGCCGAATACGCGCCGGGCCGCGAACATGCGTCGCGCACGCCGGGCAAGATGCACGCGTGCGGGCACGACGGCCACATGTCGATGGTGCTCGGTGCCGCGCGGCTGCTGGCCGAGCGCAAGGATTTCGACGGCACCGTACGCTTCATCTTCCAGCCGGCCGAGGAGCACGGCCGCGGCGCGAAGGCGATGATGGCCGACGGCCTGTTCGAGCGCTTTCCGGTGGACGCGATCTTCGGCGCGCACAACATGCCGGGCATGCGCGCCGGCTCGTTCTCGACGCGCGCGGGCGGCATCATGGCGAGCGAGGACAACTTCGTGATCCGGATCGACGGGCGCGGCACGCATGCGGCGCGCCCGCACATGGGTGTCGATCCGATCGTGATCGGTTCGCAGATCGTGCTCGCGCTGCAGACGATCGTGTCGCGCAATCTCGATCCGGGCCAGCAGGCTGTGATCTCGTGCACGGAGTTCATCACCGACGGTTTGCGCAACGTGATTCCGTCGACGGTAACGATCAAGGGCGACACGCGCAGCTATTCGCGCGACGTGCAGGCACTGCTGGAAACGCGGATGCGCGAGATCGGCGAAGGGATCTGCCGCACACATGGCGCGACCTGCACGTTCGAGTACACCCACGAGTTCGCGCCGACGGTGAATTCTCCGGAATGGGTCGACACGGCCGTGCAGGCCGCCGCGCAGGTCGCGGGCGCCGATGCGGTGAACGCCGACGTGCAGCCGATGATGATTTCGGAAGATTTCGGCGCGTTCTTGCAGGCGGTGCCGGGCAACTTCGTGTTCATCGGCAACGGCGAAACGGCCGGGCCCGGCGGCGTGCCGCTGCACAACGCGGGCTACGATTTCAACGACGAGATCCTGCCGGTCGGCGCGCGCTATTTCGCGGAAGTGGCACGGCGCGCGTTGAGGGCGGCGTAGCGCGCCGTCGGCAGGCCGCTGGCGGCCGGTTCGTTGATGCGGCGAGCGGTTACGCCTCGGCCGCCCGCTTGCCCGGCGCGTCGGCCGTGCCGGTGCGATCGAGGATCGCCAGCACTTCACGCGCGGTGTTCTCCGAATGGCTGCGCAGCACCTGCGGCAGCCGCGCGTGGTCGGGATCGGCGAGCGCGGCCATGATTTCCTCGTGCTCGTGCAGCGATTCGGCCCAGCGCAGGGTGTCCGCGTTCGCGGCGCCGCGCGCGCGGTGCACCTTCGACATCAGCGACGCATAGATGCCCGACAGCACCGGGTTGCCCGCCGCGTCGACGATCATCTGGTGGATCTGCTGGTTCAGCCGGAAATATTCGACCCGCTTGCCGGCCTCGTGGCACTCGACCATGCGCCGATGCTTCGCCTGCAGCGCGGCGAGCGTCGCCGCGCCGATGCGCTGGCGCAGCAATTCGCCCGCCATCGCCTCGAGCCCGTGCAGCAGCTCGAACGTCGACACGAGATCGTCGACGTCGATCGACGCGACGCGATAGCCGATGTACTGGCGATGCGTGACGGCGCCTTCCGCGACGAGCACCTTCAGCGCCTCGCGCAGCGGCGTCTTCGACACGTCGAATGCGAGGCTCAGTTCCTTTTCGTCGATCCGCGCGCCAGGCGGCAGTTCGCCTTCGTCGATCATCACGCGCAGGCGCGCGGCGATCTCCGCGGCCATGCCGCGGGTGCGCAGAAGCAGGGGGTTGCGGGGTGTCTGGCTCATGATGGTGCGAGCTTATCACGATATCGGGGCTTACCCTGCACCATCGTAGTGACAAAACAAATTCAATGAAACCAAGCGTTTACGATAACTGTAATTATAAATTTCTAATCCTATACTCGGCTCAACGTTGCGCGACGTCCTGATCATCCTCGTTCACCCCTGGAGTCCGTCCATGTCTTCAACCTCCGGTGTCGCCGGCCTGACGGTCGGCAAGTCCGCCGTCCGCTGGAAGATATTCGTCGTCATGCTGAGCCTCATCGCGATCAACTACGTCGATCGCGCGTCGCTGTCCGTCGCCATGCCTTACATCTCGCAGGAGTTCAACATCGGGCCGGCGATGGAGGGTCTGATCCTTAGCTCGTTTTTCTGGACCTATGCGGTGATGCAGATTCCGGGCGGGATGCTGGCCGACCGGTTCAAGCCGCGCATCGTGATCGCGACGGCGACCGTGTTCTGGGGCTTCTTCCAGGCGATCGCCGCGATATGCACGAACGCGCCGTCGCTGCTGCTCACGCGCCTCGGCCTCGGCGCGTCCGAAGCGCCGATCTATCCAGCCGGCGGCAAGCTCAACGCGATCTGGATGACGCAGACCGAGCGCGGCCGCGGCGCCACGCTGCTCGACGGCGGCGCGCCGCTCGGCGCGGCGCTGGGCGCGGTGCTGATCGCCGGCCTGATCGCGCTGCTCGGCTCGTGGCGGCTCGCGTTCGCGGTGGCGGGCGTCGGCACGGTGCTGGCCGGTTTCCTCGCGTGGTACTACATCCGCAATACGCCGCGCGAGCATCCGGGCGTCAACGATCTCGAAGCCGACTACATCGAGGCATCGCACGCGAGCGACCTCGCGGCCGAGCCGGCCGGTGCGTCGGGCCGCTCGCGCGACTTCTTCAAGTACCGCTCGGTGTGGTGCATGTTCTTCGGCTGGATGTGCTTCAACAGCGTGTTCTACGGGCTGCTCACGTGGATGCCGAACTACCTGCACAAGGTGCACGGCTTCGACATCAAGCAGATGGGCGGCTCGACTTTCATCATCTTTTTCTGCGGCTTCATCGGCGAGCTGCTCGGCGGCTGGATCGCCGACAAGTGGAAGGCCGCGGGCGGCCGCCCGAACGTCGTGATGCGCACGCTGTTCGGCATCGCGGCGGTGATCGCGACCGTGTCGATCTTTTCCGTCGCCTATGTGAAGAGCCCGGTCGCGTGCGTCGCGCTGCTGTCGTCGACGCTGTTCTTCCTGCGCTGGTGCGGGCTGTACTGGTGCATCCCGTCGTCGCTCGGCACGCGCAACAAGATCGGCTTCCTCGGCGGCTTCATGAACCTCGGCGGCAACATCGGCGGCATCACCGTGCCGATCCTCGTCGGCGCGATCGTGCAGTTCACCGGCTCCTACTTCCTTGCGCTGATGGTGTTCGCGGCGGCCGGCGTCGGCCTGCTCGTGTGCTCCAGCGCGATCGACTACGAAAACAAGCTCCCCGTCTGACCGACCCTTTTCACTGCATTGATTGCATTCACTGGTAAAGAGAAATCCATCATGAAGAAACGTACCCTGCTCGGCATGCTCACCCCTTCGTCCAACACGTCGCTCGAACCGCTGACGAGCGCGATGGTCGCCGGCCTGCCGGGCGTGTCCGCGCACTTCGCGCGCTTTCCGGTCACCGAGATCTCGCTGACGGGCCAGGCGCTCGGCCAGTTCGACGACGACAAGATCATCCAGGCCGCGATGCTGCTCGCCGACGCGAAGGTCGACGTGATCGCGTGGAACGGCACGTCGTCGGGCTGGCTCGGCTTCGAGGCCGACGAGCGGCTGTGCGAGCGCATTACCGCGGCGACCGGCATTCCGGCCACGACGTCGGTGCTCGCGCTCAACGAGATCCTGAAGAAGACCAGCGCGCACGAGTTCGGCCTCGTCACGCCGTACCTCGACGACGTGCAGACGAAGATCGTCGACAACTACCGCAGCTCGGGGCTGAACTGCATCGCCGAGCGCCACCTGAACCTGAAGGTCAATTTCTCGTTCTCCGAAGTGACGGGCGACCAGATCGGCGGGATGGTGCGCGAAGTCGCGAAGGCCGGCCCGCGCGCGATCTCGATCTTCTGCACGAACCTGAACGCCGCACACCTGGTGCCGGCGCTCGAGGAAGAGACGGGCATTCCGATCTACGACACGATCTCCACCGTCGTGTGGAAATCGCTGCAGCTCGCCGACTACGACACGCGGCAGGTGAAGGGCTGGGGCCGTCTCTTCAGCGACGTGATCTGAGGCGCGCGCCATGTCGAACGATCTCGATTTCGTGATCCGTCACGCGGACGTCGTGACGGCGGCGGACCGGTTCTCGTGCGACATCGGCATCCGTGCGGGGCGCGTGGCCATGCTTGGCCACGGGCTGCCGCGCGCGCCGCGCGAGCTCGATGCGACCGGGATGCTCGTGATGCCGGGCGGCGTCGATGCGCACTGCCATCTCGACCAGCCGATGCCCGACGGGCTAAAGATGGCCGACGATTTCCTGTCCGGCACGCGCTCCGCACTGTGCGGCGGCACGACCACCGTGGTCCCGTTCGCCGCGCAGGCGAAGGGGCAGTCGCTGCAGGCGGCCGTCGACGACTATCACCGGCGCGCGCAAGGGCGCGCGCTGATCGACTACGGCTTTCACCTGATCGTCGCCGATCCGACGCCGCACGTGCTGGCCGAGGAATTGCCGCGTCTGATCGCGAACGGCTATACGTCGTTCAAGGTGTACATGACCTACGACGACCTGAAGCTGAACGACCGGCAGATGCTCGACGTGCTGTCGGTCGCGCGCGCGCACGGCGCGCTCGTGATGGTGCATGCGGAGAACTCGGACTGCATCGGCTGGCTGACCGAGCGGCTGCTCGGCGACGGCCACGTCGCGCCGCATTTCCATGCGCATGCGCGGCCGGCCGTGGTCGAGCGCGAGGCGACGCATCGCGCGATCGCGTTCGCGGAGCTGGTCGACGTGCCGATCCTGATCGTGCACGTGTCGGGCGCCGAGGCGATCGAGCAGATCCGCTGGGGGCAGTCGCGCGGGTTGCCGATCCTCGCCGAAACCTGCCCGCAGTACCTGTACCTGACGGCCGCCGATCTCGGTCACGGCGGTCATGACGGCTACGAGGGCGCGAAGTGCGTGTGCAGCCCGCCGCCGCGCGATCCGGCGAACCAGCAGGCCGTGTGGAAAGCATTGAAGCAGGGCGTGTTCTCGGTGTTCTCGTCCGATCACGCGCCGTTCAACTACGACGATCCGTGCGGCAAGCATCCGGGCGGCCAGGCCGTCTCGTTCGACCATATCCCGAACGGGATCCCGGGGCTCGAGACGCGCTTGCCGCTGCTGTTCGACGGCGTGCGCAAGGGGCATCTGTCGCTGCACCAGTTCGTCGAGCTGACGTCGCTGCGGCCCGCGAAGCTGTACGGGCTGTATCCGCGCAAGGGGACGATCGCGGTCGGCGCCGACGCGGATATCGTCGTGTGGGACCCGGACAAGCGCGTGCGGATCGCGAATGCGTCGCTGCATCACGCGGTCGACTACACGCCTTATGAAGGGATCGAGGTGACGGGCTGGCCGCGCCATTGCCTGTCGCGTGGTGAGCTGCTCGTCGAGGATGGCCGGCTGCTCGCGGCAGAGCCGGGGCGCGGGCAGTTCCTGCCGGCCGGCAAGCCGTGCCTGGATTGACGTTCGATTCCAGGAAACGAGGATGGCCCGCGTGGCGCGCGGGCATCATCTGTATCAAACGACCTTGAAGGAGCGTCATGAGCCTTTCCCACGCAATGCGGCGCCTCGTGGCGGCGACCGTCGTCGCCGGTTCGTGCGGCGGCCCGGCGCAGGCCGCGGGCGGCGCGCCGCAGGACCTGCCGAGCGTCGTGCCCGAAGCGGCCGGCGTCGATTCGGCGCCGCTCGTGCGGATGTCCGAATGGCTGCGCCGCGACCGGATGGAGGTGCGCAGCCTCGTCGTCGTGAAGGACGGCAGGATCGTGTTCGAGCGCTACGGCGACGGCCTCACGCGCGACAACAACTACGAGCTGTATTCGGTGACGAAGACGATCACCGCGCTGCTTGCCGGCATCCTCGACGGCGAGGGCAAGCTCGGCCCGTCGACGAAGGTCGCGCCGCTGATCGCGGCCGCACGGCCCGATCTCGCGAGCGAACTCGCGGACAAGCAGGACATCGAGTTGCGGCACCTGATGTCGATGTCGAGCGGCCTGCGCTACACGACGCGCGAAGGCACCGATCCGCTGTACTACGACGCGCCCGACCGCTTGCGCGTGGCGGTGACGAGCCGTGCCGCGCAGCCGCCCGGCACGCATTTCGACTACATCGACGTAAACCCGGTGCTGGTCGGCACGGCCGTGTCGCTTGCTGCCGGCGAGCGCGAGGACGACTTCGCGCGCAAGCGGCTGTTCGAGCCGCTCGGTTTCGCGCATTACCGCTGGAGCGGCGCCGACGGCACCGGCGCGGTGGCGGGCGGCTGGGGCCTGCGGCTGCGCGCCGTCGACATGGCGAAGATCGGCATGCTGCTGCTCGACCAGGGCCGCTGGAACGGCAAGCAGATCGTGCCGGCCGGCTGGGTCCGGCAGATGACGACGCCGTCGCCGGCCGCGGCCGATTATGGCTACTACTGCTGGATCAGCCACGTCGTCGAGCACGGCACGCCGGAATTCGGCGCGATGGGCTTCAAGGGGCAGTTCATCACGGTGCTGCCCGCGCAGCGCGCGGTGGTCGTGATGACGAGCCTGCTGCCGACGGATGGCGGGTTGCGCGATGCGACCTATTTGAATCTGTATCGGCGCATGGTCGGCGACTACATCCTGCCGGCGCTCACGCCCGCGCAGCCGCCGGTCGAAAGCGCGGCTGCGACGCAGGCGCTGCGCGACGAACTCGAGCGCAGCCGGCAGACGAAGGGCGTGCCCGGTAGCGCCGCCGCGTTCAACGACGCACCGGAGATTTGTTGACGTCATCCTCCGCCTAAAGGCGGAGGATTCCCACAGCTGGCGATGCACGTCCGCATCGGAGAATGTTCACGGCAGCGTTGGTATCTCGATCATGCTCGACACCACAGTCACGGCAGGCCCACTCTCTTACTCTCAGTCCCGCGATACCTTTCGGCCGCGTCGTGCTGTCTTTCGACCCGCACGCCGAACAGGACTGGGTGGAACCGCTTTCGTCCACTTCCTCGAACGTGGCTCCGTGCGCGATCGCCTTGTAACGGAGCTTGTTCCGGAAGGACGACCAGGATGCGTCGTAGACGCTCTTCGCCATCCTGGTTCTGGCGAGCTTCGCGGCCGACACGTTGCCGACCGCGATGTAGTCAAAGCGCCGTACCAGATCGAGCGCGAGCTTGTGTTGGAAATCGGCACGGGCATTTGCCACCTTGGCGTGCAACTTCGCGATATGCCGCTTGTGCTTTCGCGCCCGTTGCGCTTTCGCGAGCTTCTCGGCCGCGCATCGACCGAACCGATCGTTAGGCAGCTTTTCGCCGGTCGAAAGTGTGGCGAAGTCTTTCAGGCCGAGATCGATGCCGACACCGGAACGGATCGGGCGGGCCTGAACATCGGGTATCTCGATCACGATGTTCAAGAACCAATGGCCGCGCGCATCCTGCGCAAAGTTGGTTCCGTCCTTGATCTTGCCTTCAGGAAGTGGGCGGCTGCTGAACACGCGAAAGGTGTTGCCGCCAAAGCGAAACGCGTCGCCCTCGCGCTTCAGGTCTCGGCCCTTCAGTGGCACCCAGCCAAGCGACTTCCTGCCGCGATAGCGCAGGTAAGGCCGACGGTGCTGGCTGCGCGACTTCGCGTATTGCTCGCACGTCGCGTTGATCGTGCCGGAGTGAATGCCAAGCTCCTTGCTGCTGCCGCTCGTCAGTCCATTCAGGTCGAAGCCTGTTGGCCATTTCTTGCTCCATTTCAGCGCATGCTTCTGCGTATCGTTGCAAAAGTTCCAGACGTAGTTCACCGCACGGCTCTGCTTGTTGAGCAGTCCGTTGAGCGACTTCACGCGGTAGCGGTAGACAAGGATCATGCCGTTGATCCTAACCCGTGGAAGAAGCTGTCTGTCAACAGCACTCCTTTCCTTCCCGCCATCCGCCCCGAAGGAAGTCCCCTTGGGGGAAATGGCGGGGTCTCTCGGAGCAAATTCTGATGAGGATCACGAACGTCATTGACCATGCGTCTGCATGGCATCCCGACGCGCGGCGGCCCGCAGCGCTTTTCATGCGCCGGCTGCTCGCGCGGGTTGCGGCGTTGCTGATCGGCGGTGGTGCGCTGGCGTCGGCGTCGGTGCCGGTAGTGTCCGCGGCGCACGCGGCCGACGCACTGCCGCCGCTGCATGAAACCGGCATCGCGGCGGCCGCCCCCGAAGACGTCGGCGTCGATTCGCGCATGCTAGTCGACCTGTCGCGCTGGATCCGCGAGCAGAAGCTCGACGTGTACAGCCTGCTCGTCGTGAAGGACGGCAAGCTGATCTTCGAGCGCTACGGTGCGAACGCATCGCGCGATTCGACCTACGAGCTGTACTCGGTGACGAAGGCCGTGACGTCGCTCGTCGCCGGCATCCTGATCGATCGCGGGGCCGTGCATCTCGACGAGCCGGTGGCTGCGCGGCTCGCCGCGTGGCGCCCTGACCTGGGCGGCGCGCTCGCCGACAAGCGCGGCATCGCGTTGAAGCACGTGCTGTCGATGTCGAGCGGCCTGCATTACGACTTCAGCCCGAAGGACGATCCGATCTACTACACCGCGCCGGACCGGCTGAAGCTTGCCGCGTCGGCGGCGCCGAAGGTCGCGCCCGGTACCGCGTTCGAATACACCGACGTGAACCCGATCCTCGCGTCCGCGATGTTGAGCGCGGCGGCGGGCGAACCCGTCGAGCGCTATGCGCAGACGCATCTGTTCGCTCCGCTGGACATGAAGCGCGCCGCGTGGGAGCGCGCGGACCGCACGGGGCTCGTGTCGGCCGGCTGGGGCTTGCGGCTGCGCGCGATCGACATGGCGAAGATCGGCATGCTCGTGCTCGACGGCGGGCGCTGGCAGGGGCGGCAGGTGGTGCCGCAAGCGTGGATCGCGCAGATGACGTCGCCGCGCGTGTCGCCGCATTTCGGCTACTACTGGTGGATCAACAACATCGTCGACAGCGAACCCGAATTCGACGCGATGGGCTTCAAGGGGCAATTCATCACGGTGCTGCCGAAGCGCAATACGGTGGTCGTGATGACCGGCGTGCTGCCGGTGGAAGGCGGGTTGCGCGATGCGGAGAACGTGAAGCTGTTCCGGCGAATGGTGAACGGCTATATCCTGCCGGCGCTCGATGGCGGTGCTGCATCGGGGCAGGGGGCGGGTGGCGGCGATACGCGTGCGGCGTTGCGCGACGAGCTTAAAGTGAGCGCACGCTCCGTAGGGGTGCCTGGCACGCAGGTCGATCCGACGGATCTGCCGAAGTAGCTTGGGTGCATGCGTCCGGCTCGCGCGTGCTGGCGAGCCAGACGTGCCTTTCGTCACATCACGCCAGTTCGTCCAGGCACGCGTCGAACTGTGCGACGAGCGTGTCGACGTCGTCGGCCGTCGTTTGCGGACACACCAGCATCATGTTGTGGAACGGCGTGATCAGCACGCCGCGGTTCAGCAGGTACAGATGCACGATGTGCTCGAGCTCGCTGTCGAGCTGTTCGCCCGCGATCGTGCCGTTGCGCGGCGGCGTGGGCGTGAACTGGAACTCGGTGCGCGCGCCGATGCGCGTCACGCACCACGGCAGACCGTGTTTCGCGATCGCCTGTTCGAGCCCGGTGGCGAGTCGCGCGGCCAGTTCGAACATGTGCGCGTACGCGGCGTCGGTCGCGACTTCGGCGAGCGTCGCACGCATTGCATGCATCGCGAGCATGTTCGCGGTGAGTGTCGTGCCGATCCCGGAATGGCCGGGCGGCGCGTTCAGCTTTGCCTGCTTCGCGCGTTCCGCGAATTCGGCGCTGAACCCGTACACCGCGCACGGCACGCCGCCGGCGATCGGCTTGCCGACGACCAGCGCGTCCGGTTCGAGACCGTGCGCGGCCGCGTAGCCGCCGGGGCCGCTGCTGATCGTGTGCGTTTCGTCGATCACGAGCAGCGTGCCGTAGCGGCGCGTCAGTGCGCGCGCCGCGTCCCAGAAGCCCGGCTCCGGCAGCACCATGCCGATGTTCGTCATCGCGGGCTCGGCGAGCACGCACGCGACATCGCCATCCTTCAGCGCCGCGTCGAGCGCATCGAGATCGTTGAACTCGACGACGCGCGTGTTCGCGAGCAGGTCCCAGGACTGCCCGAGCAGGCTGTCGCGCTGCACCGGGCGGCCGTCGACGAGATCGACGAACACGTCGTCGACCGTGCCGTGATAGCAGCCGTTGAACACGACGATCGTGTTGCGGCCGGTGGCTGCGCGTGCCCAGCGCAGCACGAAGCGGTTCGCGTCGCTCGCGCTCAGTGCGAATTGCCACACCGGCAGCTTGAAGCGCCGCGCGAGTTCGCGCGATACCCACGCGGCGTCCTTGCTCGGCAGCATTGTCGTGTAGCCGCGCGTGGCCTGCTCGATGAGTGCACGGGCGACCGGTTCGGGTGCGTGGCCGAACATCGCGCCCGTGTCGCCGAGGCAGAAGTCCGCGTAGCGGTGACCGTCGACGTCGGTAAACGTCGCGCCGCGAGCTTCCTTCACGACCAGCGAGAACGGTGTCGACCAGTCCTGCATCCAGTGCAGCGGCACGCCGAACAGCAAGTGCTCGGATGCTTCCGCGGACAGCGCGCGGGAGACCGGCATGGCTTCGGTGAACGCTTGGCGCTCGCGATCGAACAGCGCGCGGGCGCGGATGAGGTCGACTCCGTGGCGGGAAGGCAAAGGCAGCTCCTGGGCTGTGAAGATGGGGAAACGATAGCGCGGGCAGCAGGGGGCTGAACAGAGGCGGAACTACCGAGCCGGATTGACGGCAGGGATTCGCGGGAGTGTTCTTTTGATCTCAAGACAGCCTGCAACGTAAGGATCAGCGCGCACCCGCCGGCCGTCGGTGGGGCGGCGTCGACCGACGGGCATGATCGTGGCGACCTGGTGCTGATGTTCGCGCCGACGGCTTCGGCGGGTCTTGAGCTGGCGGACACGCCGGTAGCGGCGATTGGCGAATAGGGAAATCACCCCGGCGGATGTGGACATCATCCGTTGGGGATTTCAGCCAAAATTTTTGCGCATAAACATACGACAACATATCTCCAAAAAAGCGTGGATGAATGTGAGTGTGCGCACACATACAGAGTATTCAATCAATAAAAACAGGGTAAACGACAAATACACGTCCTGCTTCGATCGCGTCTAGACTGCGCAATGTAGTACGACGACGTATAAATAGCGATCCGCCACCCGCGAGTCGACGTCCCTACACTGAAGGAGTCTCATGGCCGCCAACCGCCACCGTTCGCCTTCGTCGGCCCGGTCCCGCTCGCCGAAGCGGGTATCGCGCCGTGACTTCATCGGCTGGACCGGCGCACTTGCCGGCGGCGCCATGCTCGGCGGACCGTTCGCGGCCACCCGGGCGCTCGCGGGAGGCAGCATGTCCAATGCGTCGGCGGTCGACCTCGTGTGGGGCGAGCATGGCGCGGCGGCGCGCATTGCCGCGTCGCTCGCGCATGTGTCGCGGCTCGCGTTCCGCAGGCGCGACTTCGACGTCACGCACTACGGTGCGCGTGCGTGCGCGACCGTCGCGCAGACGTCGCCGTACCCGGCAGCGAAATCGCCGGTCAGCCCCGGTTCCGAACTGACGACCGCGCCCGGCGCATTCGACTCGCGTCCGGCATTTCTCGCGGCGATCGACGCATGCGTGCGCGAAGGCGGCGGCCGCGTGGTCGTGCCGCCCGGCAACTGGTACTGCGCGGGGCCGATCGTGCTGCAAAGCAACGTCAATTTCCACCTGAGCGCGCACTGCACGATCTACTTCAGCCCGAACCCGGCCGACTATGCAAAGGATGGCCCGGTCGACTGCGGCGCGAACGGCCGTCTGTACTACAGCCGCTGGCAGGCGAACGACTGCCTGAACTACGGCGCGCCCGTCTATGCACGCAACGCGACGAACATCGCGCTGACCGGCGAAGGGCCGACGTCGATACTGAACGGGCAGGCGATGACGCCGTTCTCCGGCTCTGGCAGCAGCAGCGTGTGCTGGTGGACCTACAAGGGCTCGTCGGGCGCATACGGCGCGAGCGCGACGGTGCCGAGCCAGTCGTTCGCGAATCCGAACAACGTCGACCTGCGGATCGTCGCACCCGCGATTCCCGATGCGCTCTACACACTGCTCACGTCGCCCGTCACGCCGTGGCAGCAGGACCAGAACTACCTGCCCGCGCTGTCCGAGGCCGGCGTGCCGGTCGAGCAGCGCATCTTCGGCATCGGCCACTACCTGCGGCCATGCATGGTCGAATTCATCGGCTGTATCAACGTGCTGATGGAGAACTACCAGACGCAGAACACGCCGTTCTGGCAGCACCATCCGACCGCGAGCCGCAACGTCGTGATGCGTGGCGTGACGACGAACAGCGTCGGTCCGAACAACGACGGCTTCGACCCGGATGCGTGTACCGACGTGCTGTGCGAAGGCTGCACGTTCAACACCGGCGATGACTGCATCGCGATCAAGTCGGGCAAGGACCTCGATACCGAATACGGCCCCGCGAAGCGACACCTGATCCGCAACTGCACGATGAACAGCGGGCACGGCGGCATCACGCTCGGCAGCGAGATGGGCGGCGGCGTCGAGCAGATCTACGCGACCAACCTGTCGATGCTGAACGCGAACTGGCAGACCAACCCGCTGAACATCGCGATTCGCGTGAAGACCAACATGAACCGCGGCGGCTACGTGAAGGACTTCCACGTGAAGGGCGTTTCGCTGCCGAACGGCGTGAACCTGAAGGGCGGCGGCTACGGCAGCGCGCTGCTCGCGGGCAGCCCGATCAACGCGAGCGTGCCGCTCGGCGTCGTCACGCCGGCGGCCGGCAATCCGTCGGCCGCGCAGGGCGGCATCGTCACGTTCGACTGCGACTACCAGCCCGCGAACGACGCGGTGCGCACGCGGCCACCGGTCGTGCAGAACGTGACGATCTCGGACGTGAAGGCGAGCAACGTGACGCTGAACGGCGTGACCGCATCGTGCTTCCAGGCGATCGTTGCGCAGGGGCCGGTCGCGTTCGACTACAACGGCACGCCGCCGCCGCCCGCCGTGCAGCCGATTTCCGGCGTGACGATCAGCAACTGCGACTTCGGCACGCCGGTCGCGTCGGGCACGCCGACCGTCACGTCGCCGGGGCCGATCTATGCGTTCAACGTGAGCGCGATGACGCTGACGAACGTGACGATCGCCGGGCAGGCGGTCAATGCGACGATCACCGACACGCGGTGAGGTGATGGGGGAGGAGCGCGTTCGCATGCGGCCGATCGATGCACGCGAACGCGAGGCTGAATGCGAACGCGTTACGCCAGCGTCTTGACCATGTGGTGTTCGTCGTAGAAGCGTCCGTCGACGAGCAGCGAGCGCGGTTCCGTGCCGAACCGGACGAACCCTTGCGACGCGTACAGCCGTTCCGCGGTGCCGTTGATCGCGTTCACGCACAGCATCAGTTGCCTGCATTCCCACGCCTGTGCCGCATGCGCGGTCGCGCTGTCGAGCAGCGATTGCGCGATGCCGCGCCCGCGATACGCGGGGTCGACGAACACGCCCCAGATCGTCGCCTTGTGCGCGACCTTGGCGCGCGCATCGCGGCGCACGCCCGTGATGCCGACGAGCGATGCGTCGTCGAATGCGCCGAACACGGCGCGCTCATGGGTGGCGGTGATGCGCGTCGCGAATTCGTCGACCGGGACGCCGGCTTCTTCGGCGCGGGTCGGCAGGAACGAGGTCGGCGACGTGTCGACCGCGCGGAGGCGGACGGACTGGAATTGCGCCGCATCGGCGGCGTCGAGCAGGCGGATCGTGATCATCGGCCGGGATTGTCGTTGTCGATTTGCTGGGCGGTCGGAATCTGCGGCGCGATGCGCGGCAGGGCATCGACAATGCTAAGCCGAAACGCGTTTGCTCGCGCGAGCGTCGACCGTATGCGGAAGATGACGGTGAAGGACCGTACGCGACAAGCGTGCCGCGCTGCCTGAAGGAAGGGGATGAAGCGATGCGCGCCCGCCGTCGCGCCGAAGCGGCGCACGGCGTGGAGCGCGCGAAATCGTGGATACGCGCCCGATCAGCTCAGGCGCATGCGAGCCGGATCAATACCGCGACAGCTGATTGCCGTTGATCTGCACGCGATCGCCCGGGCGCAGGTCGCCCGGCGACTGTACGTCGAACGAGCGTGTCGAGCCGTCGCTGACCTGCACGTCGATCCGGTAGCTGCTCGGCGGTTGGGCCGCGCCCATCTGCTGGCCGATCTGGTTGCCGGCGACGGCGCCGCCGAGCGCGCCGATCACGGTGGCCGCATCGCGGCCGTGGCCGCGGCCGAACTGGTTGCCCACCAGGCCGCCGACCAGCGCACCAACGACGGTGCCGGCGACGCCCGACGTGCCGACCGAGCCGTTGACCGGCTGGATGTTCGCGACGGTGCCGTATTGCGTGCCGTAGCCGTTGCCGTACTGGCCGCCGTAAGGCTGCGGGTTGCCGTATTGGTCGTACTGCGGCGCCTGGCTCGGATACGCCGGTTGCTGCGGCTGCACGTAGCCGGGTTGCGAATACGCGGGCTGTGCATAGCCGGGCGTCGCGTATTGCTGCTGCGGATAGCCTGGTTGCGCGCCGTAGTAGCCCGGCGCGACACAGGCGGTCAGCGGAAGCGCCGCCACGGCGACGAGCGTGGCGAACAGGACGGTCTTCGTGGAAGGCATGCGCATCATGGTGTTTCCCTGCATCGGCAACGTGTTCGCCGACGAATTCCAGGACGGGTGGCGAACTCGGCGTGAGTATAAGGAAAGGGCGGATGCGCGTCCGGTGCGGCCGGGTAACAACGTGTAAAGTCTGTTGCCGCGCAAATCGCCGGCCGCGCGGGGTGCTGAAGTGAGCAACGGTAACGGGGCGACGGGGTCTCCGGGTGCCTGCTTCCGGTGACGCTGCGCGCTTGCGGGGTCGTTGGCCTTTTCGCCGCTTTCGCTGCCTCTACCGCGCCCACTGCGCCCACCGCGCCCACCGCGCCCACCGCGCCCACCGCGCCCACCGCGATCCCGCCCCGTCACCGCGCCAGACCCGGCGGGCATGCGCACCGCACATCGCGAAATCGAATGCGTGGCATCGCGACATTTAATTGGCCACTGGTCGCCCCGTCCGATATCGTGACCGCATTCCCTGCCAGCGGTCGCGCCGTGTCGGCCGCGGTTCCTTCCCCTGCCCGTGCCGGCGTCGCGCAGCGACCGCCCACCCATTCCGAGTCATGACCGATCGCTTCTTCACCCACGCCGTCGATGCTGGCGGCCAGCCCATCAATCTCGTCGTCCATGACGGCCGCTTTGTCGCGATCGGTGCCGATTGCACGGCCGCGCCCGGTGCGGAAACGATCGACCTTGGCGGGCGCGTCGTGCTGCCCGGTTTCGTCGACGGCCACATCCATCTCGACAAGAGCTTCGTCGGCGACCGCTGGGTGCCGCACGAACCGGTCGGCTCGCTGCGCGAGCGGCTCGCGGTCGAGAAGCGCCAGCTCGCGGCCGCGCCGCCGATCGTCGAGCGCGCGAATGCGCTGATCGCGCAGGCCGCCGCGTTCGGCACGATCGCGATGCGCAGCCACGTCGACGTCGACGCGACGACAGGCCTGTCGAACCTGCAGGCCGTGATGGCCGCGCGTGAACAGTGGCGCGGGATCGTCGACATCGAACTGGTCGCGTTCCCGCAGGCCGGCGTGGTGACGTGCCCGGGCACCGCCGCGATCCTCGACGCGGCCGTGCGCGAAGGCGCGGAGGTGGTTGGCGGGATCGACCCGACGACGCTCGACGGCGACGCGGACGGCCAGCTCGACATCGTGTTCGGCATCGCCGAGAAGCGCGGCGCGAAGATCGACATCCACCTGCACGAACCGGGCGCGACCGGCATCGCGCAACTGCTGCGGATCGCGGCGCGCACGCGCGCGGCGGGGCTTGGCGGCCGCGTGAACGTGAGCCATGCGTATGCGCTCGGCCAGGTCGGCCATGGCGACGTCGAGCGTGCGGCCGCGGCACTCGCCGACGCCGGCGTGTCGATCCTGACCAACGCGCCGGGCGACTGTGCATTCCCGCCGGTACAGCAGCTGCGCGATGCCGGCGTGCACGTATTTGCCGGCAACGACAACATTCGCGATGCCTGGTGGCCGTACGGCAACGGCGACATGCTGCAGCGCGCGATGATGGTCGGCTACCGCTCGGGCTTTTACACCGACGAAGCGCTCGGCATCGCGCTCGACATGGCGACGCACGCCGGCGCGCGTGCGATCGGCAAGGACAACTACGGTATCGCGGTCGGCTGCGACGCGAGCTTCGTCGCGGTGCGCGCACCGAATGCGGCGGCCGCCGTCGCCGGCGTGCCGGCCGAACGCTGGGTGTTCCGCCGCGGCGAAAGCGACACCGGTGCGCCGTTCGCACCGGCGCTGCGTTTCACGCGATGACGACCTGATTGCCGTCGCGGTGCGTGCATCGTGACGGTCCTGCACTGACCGACCACACTGGAACCGACATGACGAACCTGCTGATCCGCAACGTCCGCACCCACGCCGACGAAGCGCTCGATATCCTGATCGAAGGCGAGCGCATCGCGCGCGTCGGGCCGTCGCTCGCCGCACCCGCCGGCTGCGCGATCGAGGATGGCGCGCTCGCACTTGCGCTGCCCGGCCTCGTCGAAGGCCACACGCACCTCGACAAGACCCACTGGGGGATGCCGTGGTATCGCAACGCGGTGGGGCCGCGCCTCGTCGACCGCATCGAGAACGAGCGCCACTACCGCGCGACGAGTGGCCACGATGCGGGCGCCGCGTCGCTTGCGCTGTCGCGCGCGTTCCTTGCGGCCGGCACGACGCGCATCCGCACGCACGTCGACGTCGACACCGAGGCCGGGCTGCGGCATCTGCACGGCGTGCTCGCGACGCGCGAGACGCTGCGCGGCCAGGTGGAGATCCAGATCGTCGCGTTTCCGCAGTCGGGCGTGCTCAAGCGCCCCGGCACGGCCGCGCTGCTGTCCGACGCGCTCGGCGCGGGCGCCGACCTGCTCGGCGGCCTCGACCCGTGCACGATCGAAGGCGATCCGGTCGAGGCGGTGGACGTGCTGTTCGGGATCGCCGAGCGCCACGGCCGCGGGCTCGACCTGCACCTGCACGAGCGCGGGTCGATGGGGGCTTATTCGCTCGACCTGATCCTGCAGCGCACGGCCGCGCTCGGCATGCAGGGCAAGGTCACGATCAGCCACGGCTTCTGCCTTGGCGACATCGCCGAACGCGAGCGCGACGCGCTGCTCGCGCGGATGGCCGAACTCGGCGTCGCGATCGTCACGACCGCGCCGGCCGCGGTGCCGGTGCCGTCGGTCGTTGCCTGCCGCGCGGCCGGCGTGACCGTCATCGGCGGCAACGACGGCGTGCGCGATACGTGGACGCCGTACGGT
The DNA here is from genome assembly GCF_056930375.1 of Burkholderia sp. 10_S31. NCBI lineage: Bacteria > Pseudomonadati > Pseudomonadota > Betaproteobacteria > Burkholderiales > Burkholderiaceae > Burkholderia > Burkholderia sp. 10_S31. Next base: position 251,672 of record NZ_JBXOWK010000001.1, on the reverse strand, counting down.
TCGCCCGACATGCTGGAGCGCGCGATGCTGATCGGCATGCGCAACGATTTCCGCCGCGACGACGCGCTCGAAGTCGCGCTCGACTGCGTGACGCACGGCGCGGCGCGCGGTTGCGGCTTCGCCGACTACGGTCTGGAGGCGGGCAAGCGTGCGGACGTCGTGCTCGTCGATGCGCTGACGTTCGCCGAGGCCGTCGTCGCGCGGCCGACGCGGCGGCTCGTCGTGTCGGCGGGGAAGATCGTCGCGCGCAACGGCGCGCTGGTCTGAGCCGGGCACCGCATCGCGACGGCTGCGCTCATTCCCGCTCGTGTTCGAGCATCGCCGCGAGCGCCTTCGTCAGTTCGCTGACCATCGGATCGGCCGTCGGCCGATGCAGGATCGCGATGTCCATGTTCTCGATCGGCGCGAAGCCGCCGTGCTCGTCGGTCAGCACCACGTGGTCGTCGGTCACCACGCGCGCGGGCAGCACGCTGATGCCGAGGCCGTCCGCGACGGCCGCCTGGATGCCGCTCAGGCTCGACGTCGTGAAGCTGATCCGCCAGCGGCGGCCGCGTTCCTCGATCGCCTTGATCATGTCGTCGCGATAGAGCCCGCGCGGCGGAAACACGACGATCGGCACCGGGTCCAGGTCGATCGTCGGATGCTGCGCGCTGTCGATCCAGCGCAGCTTCTCCGGCCAGCGCACCACCGCCTCGCGGCTATCGCGCCGCTGCTTGATCAGCACGAGATCGAGCTCGCCGCGATCGTAGGCCGCGCAGATGTCGCGGCTCAGCCCACACATCACTTCGAGCTTCACCTGCGGATGATCGCGCTTGAACGCGGCGAGCGCATGGGTCGTGCGGCCCGCCGCGAAATCGTCGGGCACGCCGAGCCGGATCGTCAGCGCGACGGTCGCCCCCGACAGCGCTTCCAGCATCTCGTCGTTCAGCGCGATCATGCGTCGCGCGTAGCTCAACACCGTCACGCCGGCGTCGGTCGGCCGCACGTCGCGCGTGCCGCGGTCGAGCAGGCGATGCCCGGCGATCTCCTCCAGCCGCCGCACCTTCTGGCTGACCGTCGACTGCGTCGAATGCAGGCGCGCGGACGCGGTCGTGAAGCTGCCGCAGTCGGCGACCATCACGAGTGCGCGCAACAGGTCGAGGTCGAACAAAGGTCTATTCATTTCCACACTTTTCTGGATTCGAGCATTTCATTTCCAAATATGTGCGACGACTTTTAACATGGCCCGAGCCCGCGGGCAATCGCGGTTTCGCCGGAGCCGGCGCGGCTGCGCGGGCGGACATGCAAGGAGGACACCGGATGTTGTTCAATCGGATCGCGATCGTCGGGGCGTTGGAGTTGACGACGCTCACCTGGCCGTCGCGGCCGCCGACGGAGACGCGCTCGCGGGGTGGCTGTGCCGCGCGGCCGATCGCTGTGACGCGGGCGAGGTCCGCACGGCGCTACTGCTCGCGACGCAGGGCAATCACGTGGAGGCGGTGCGCACGCTGATCGACGCGGGCGTGAATGTCGATCATGTGAACTGGCTCGGCTGGACCGCGCTGCTGGAGACGATCATGCTCGGCGACGGCAGCGAGCGCCGTGTGCGGATCGTGCAATTGCTGGTCGATGCGAAGGCGAACGTGAACCTCGCCGATTCGAACGGCGAGACGCCGCTGCAGCATGCGCGCAGCCGCGGGTATGCGCAGATCGAGCGGATTCTGGTGGCGGGGAGGGCGGTAGGGTTAGCGGGGGCGCGATTTGCGCGCGGTGCTGGTGTCAGGAAGCTGTTGGAGGAACTCGCCGGCCAGATTCACGCAGTAGTCGAACGACGGTGTATAGCCGAGTGTCAGGATAGCGTCGAAGCGCGACTGCACGAACGCACGGTGCTCGTTGAGCGGACTCAGGAAGGTATCGCGATGGCGCACGAGAAATGCACTTGCCTCCATCAAGCTCTCCGGTTCCCGTTCGATGACCAGACAGAGATCGAACAGGTCGCGCGCGGTAGGGCGATCTCCGCGATGCCACATTTTCTTGGCCACGATTTCCGCTGAAGTCTCGACCTTGACGACGTGGTCCATTAACGTCCATTCGTCGTAACCGGGGGACATCAGGTTTCGAGAGACCACGAAGTCGATTTCACCGTCGGGCAACACCAGTTTCACGAAGCCGGCGTGTTCCTCGTACTCGGTCGTGATGTCGGACGCGGCGTCGCTGATACGCGGGTTCACGTATCCGAGATACTGCGGGTCGGGTATGAAGATGTCGATGTCCTTGCTGACACGATGTCCGTGACGCAGCATGAGGACGGTGCCGCCACCGAACGTCCAGAACGGACGGGACGTGCCGTACTTCTGGATTTCCGCGATGAGCGTCAATGCTTGACGGAAAAGGCCTTGCCACGGCCGTCGGGCAAGGCGGCTGGTGTAATCATGCCCATACCTCCCGGTACAGATGAAGATCTTTCGACCATGCGGCAAGATTCTTCCAGATGGCGCGAAGTGGCGTACCGGAGCGTTCGGCAGCTTCTTCGGCGGCCTTGACTACCACCGGCAACGGCACTTCGTCGAGGATGACGGAGATCTGCGATTCGTATCCCGCCGGAATGTGTCCCGTGGTCAGCGCGTCGGCCAGCAGTCGCTCGGTCAATTCGCCCTTATAGCTGACGTTCGAGCTCACAACGGCCTTGTAGAGACCGCTTTGGGGGGGGCGCGGCTGCGCCAGGAGTTCGATGCCGAGCACGCCGAGCAACGGGATCAGCTTGTTGACGCCAAGATCCTTGACCTTACCGGTTTCAAGCTGATTCACCGTGAGGCGAGACAATCCGGCGAGTTTTGCAAGCTGAGCCTGTGTGAGATCGAGTTCGGCCCTCCGTTTCGCAACGGCCTGACCGATTTCATAGAGTTGCATGCTGACCTCCCGACGCAGGTTCATCGCGCGCGAATGTAAAGTATATCTTACATCTCAACGATGCTCGTCGCCACTTGTGACTCCTGATGCGGTATAGGCAGCGCTCGGTGACGCCGATGCAGAAGTATCGAGACAGCTATGGTCGGCCGCGCTGTATAGGCATATTTTCGCGAATATTCGCCAAAACTTGTTCTGTTGCAGCTAAACATCATGCCAGGGTGAACGCTAAAAATATAAGAAAAATCTGAAAAAATGGCTATTTTTAGGCCATCAATCAAACGTCATTCCTGATTTTGCCTTCAGCTTTCCCAATTCGCCCACCTCCATTTCCCCCGCTTGCGTTCAAAAATCAAGCGGTCTAGACTGCATCGCAGTTTCATCGAAGTCCCCGTCTTTCGCGTACCCGTGCCGGGCCTCCCGGCACGACGCTCCCCAACGGACGCCCGGCGCTTGCCCGCCACGTCGAGACCACAAGGACACACACCATGAACCGCACTGCAAAGCTCGTCGTTTCCGCGCTGGCGTTCGCGCCGCTCGTCTCGTTCGCGCAGGACACGGCGACGATCCGCTGGGGCATCGATCCCACCTATCCGCCGTTCGAGGCGAAGCAGCCCGACGGCTCGCTCGCGGGCTTCGACATCGACCTGCGCAATGCGATCTGCGAGCAGCTGCATGCGAAATGCGTGTGGGTCGAGCAGGGCTTCGACGGGATGATTCCGGCGCTGCGTGCGCGCAAGTTCGACGTGATCATGTCCGCGATGACGGCCACCGACGAGCGGCTCAAGCAGATCGACTTCTCGAACAAGCTGTATGCGTCGCCGGGCGCGCTCGTCGCGCCGGCCGGCTCGAAGCTGCTGCCGACCGCGGCGTCGCTCGCCGGCAAGCGCATCGGGATCGACCAGGGCACCACGCAGGAGGCATACGCGAAGGCCGAATGGGCGACCAAGGGCGTGACGATCGTGTCGTACCAGAACCAGGACCAGGTGTATCAGGATCTGGTGAACGGCCGTCTCGACGCGACGTTCCAGGACAAGACCCAGGCCGGCTATTCGTTCCTGAAGACGCCGCGCGGCAAGGGCTACGCGTTCGCCGGCCCCGACGTGACCGACGTGCGCATCACCGGCTACGGCGTCGCGATGGGCGTGCGCAAGGGCGACGCCGACATGAGGAAGCGGCTGAACGACGCGATCGCCGCGATCCGCGCGAACGGCACGTACCAGAAGATCGCCGCGAAATACTTCGACTTCGACATCTACGGTGCGAAGCAGCAGTTGACCGCCGCGCCATGACCCGATGACCTCCATGATCCCCATGATCCCCATGATCCCCATGATCCCGTGATTCACTCAATCGACAGGCAAGCCATGACGAGTATCCAGGACCGCGTCGCGAAAGCCGTGACGCCCGAACTGATTGCCGCCTTCCGCGACGAAGGCGCGGTATGCATCAAGGGCATCTTCTCGCCCGACGAAGTGGCCGCGCTGCGTGCCGGCATCGACGCGAACCTCGCGCAGCCGAGCGAGCGCGCAAAAGTCGCGAGCCGGCCCGACGATCCGGGCTGGTTCTTCGAGGACTTCTGCAACTGGCGGCACAACGACGCATACCGCGACTTCATCGTGCGTTCGCCCGCGCCATCGGTGGCCGCGGCGCTGATGGGCACGCGGACGGTGCGGCTGCATCACGACCACCTGCTCGTGAAGGAGCCCGGCACGCGGCAGCGCACGCCGTGGCACCAGGACCAGCCGTACTACAACATCGAAGGCGACGACAACGTCAGCATGTGGATTCCGGTCGATCCGGTGCCGCTCGAATCGACGCTGGAATTCGTCGCGGGTTCGCACCAGGGGCCGTGGCTGATGCCCCGCACGTTCATGGACAAGGAGGCGAAGTGGTTTCCGGAAGGCAGCCTCGCCGACCTGCCCGACATCGAGGCCGACCGTAGCGCATTCCCGATCCGCCACTGGGCGCTCGAGCCGGGCGACATGGTGTGCTTCCGGATGCTGACGCTGCATGCGTCGGGCGGGACGCAGAACCGCCGGCGCGCGTTCTCGATCCGCTTCGTCGGCGACGATATTCGCCACGCGCCGCGCCGCTGGAAGACGTCGCCGGATTTCCCGGGGCTGGCCGACGAACTGCCGGACGGCGCGCCGCTCGAGCATGCGCTGTTTCCGGTCGTGTGGTCGCGCGATGCGGGGCAGGTCGGAGCGATCTGAGCGGCGCAGAACGACGACATCACGCAGGAGCACGCGCGCGGCGGCCGTTTCGCGATGAAGCGGCGGCCGCGCGTGGTCGTTTTCAGGTGCTGAAGCAGGTTCAGGTCTGGTGACGTCCGGCGCCCGGCTTGAAGCGCGAGCCGAGCCGGTAGCGGTTGCCCGGATGCAGGAAGTGCACGAACGTGACGGGCAGCCCGTTCGTCCAGGTGCGGCGCGTGAGCGTGAGGCACGGCTCGTCGGCGCGCATGTCGAGGAGCCGCGCCTGTTCGCCGGTCGGCAGCGACGCATCGACGACGTGCTCGATCTCCAGTTCGTAGTGCGACACGTTGTTGAACAGGTACTCGGACGGCGGCTCGACCTGGAAATCCTGGTCGATGAATTCAGGCGCGGCGGCCGGGTTCACGTAGCGATCCTCGAGCTGGATCGGGCGGCCGTTTTCCTCATGCACGCACACCACGTGAAAGACCGGCGTGTTGACCGCCAGCCCGAACGCGGCCGCGACGTCGAACGAGGCCGGCTCGCGCGACTGGCTGAGCACGCGGCAGCGATATTCGTGCCCGCGCGCGCGGATCTCGTCGCGGATGTGCGCGATCATCAGCAGGTTCGACTGCGGCTTCATTTCGGCGACGAAGGTGCCGACGCCCGCGATGCGCTTCAGCACGCCTTCCTCGGTCAGCTCGCGCAGCGCGCGGTTGACCGTCATGCGCGCGACGCCGAATTGCGCGGCGAGATCGAGTTCGGACGGAATGCGGTCCCCCGGGCGCCAGTCGCCCGCATCGACGTTCTGGCGAACGAGCGTCTTGATTTGCTGGAACGGTGCGGTGGTCTTCGTGACCATCGGGGAATCCTTTGGGGGGAAAGGCAACCGCGAAATTCTATCCCGGATCAGGTCGTGGGCAGTTCGCGAACGTCGGCCGTCGGCGCCGAACCGAACGCATCGCTCAGCGCGTAGCCGATGAGCTGCCGCGCGGCGGCCTCGGGCGTCGACAGCGCGCCGCTTGCCTTCAATTGGTCGAATTTCTCGCGCATCGGGAAATTCTCTTCGCTGGTCGAGCGGATCGTCGCCTGCATGCCGGTATCGACGACGCCCGGCGCGACGCTGCAGATCCGCAGTGCGCGATTCGCGTCGAGCGCGACGGCGCGTGCGTGATGATCGAGCGCGGCCTTGGTCGCGCAATAGACGCTCCAGCCCGCGTAGGCGTTGCGCGCCGCGCCGCTCGACACATGCAGGATCCGGCATTCGGTCGGGGCCGATACCGCCTGCACGAGCGCGGCCGACAACATCAGCGGCGCCGCGACATTCACGCCGACCGCGCGCGCGACGAGCGTCGGGTCCTGCGCGTCGAGCGGTCCGATCGGATCGACGATGCCCGCGTTGTTGAAGAGCAGCACGATCGACGCGCCGTCGACGAAGCGGCGCAGCGTGTCGCCGGCGAGCCAGGTCGCGACGGCCGACGTGTCCGACAGGTCGAGTTCGATTTCGGCGAAGCGCTCGCCAGCCTGCGCGGCGAGCGACGGATGACGGCTGCGCGACACGCCGAGCACGGCGATGCCTTCCTGCAGCAGTTGTTCGGCGAGCGACGCGCCGAGGCCGCGTGTGTGTCCGGTGACGATGGCGCGCACGTTCGGCGCTGAAGAGGATGCAGTCATGGCGGTGAACGGGTGAACGGATGAACCGTGTTGACGAGTGGCGTGGCGCGCATGCGCGGCGACACGGCGTGCGGGACGGGCGATGCGCGGGGTTGGCGTTGCGTGCGAAGGCGGCCGCGTGCGGCGGCGCGTCTCCGGGTGAACGCGTATCGTAGCGCTGGCCTGAGCGACGCGCAAACGCGCAAACGCTCGGCGACGCCGCGCGCGGGCGCTGACTCGGCGCGAGAATACGCGACGCCGCCCGCACGCATCGTCGCGCGGTGCCGCCCGCCCGATACGTTCGGACGAATGCCGGCTGCGGCAAGTTCGCGCGCCGTCGTGCGAGTGGCGCCGGGCCCCACGTCGCGAGCTATCATATGGCTCGCCCTTTCGCGACGCCGGACGGGCCGCGACCGTTTCCCTTCACCTGCTGCACGCTGCGACACGATCCATGAACACCACGCCGGACATGCCCACGCCACGCGCCCTGCGCGAACTCACGCCCCTCGAGGCCCGCATTATCGGGGTGCTCGTCGAGAAGCAGCACACGGTGCCGGACACCTATCCGCTGTCGCTGAATGCGCTGACCGCGGGCTGCAACCAGAAAACCGCGCGCTTGCCGGTGATGAACGTCAGCGAGGACGAAGTCACGACCGCGCTCGACGGGCTCAAGCACCTGAGCCTCGTGATGGAGGGCAGCAGCAGCCGCGTGCCGCGTTTCGAGCACAACATGAACCGCGTGCTCGGCATCCCGAGCCAGGCGATCGCGCTGCTGACGATCCTGCTGCTGCGCGGCCCGCAGACGGCCGCCGAACTGCGCCTGAACAGCGCGCGCCTGCACGGCTTCGCGGATATCTCGTCGGTCGAGGCGTTCCTCGACGAACTCGCGGCGCGTGCGCAGCCGCTCGTCGTCCGGCTGCCGCGTGCGCCCGGTGCGCGCGAGAACCGCTGGATGCACCTGATGTGCGGCGAGGTGAACATTGCCGATTTCGCCGGTTCCGATGCGGTTGGCGGCGCGGATTCCGTTCCGCCGTCGGAGTTCGAGGCGTTGAAGGCCGAGCAGAAGCGGCTTGCTGATGAAGTGGCGCGGCTGAACGCACTCGTTCAGCGGATGGCGACCGAACTCGGAATCGACGTCGACGCACCGGGCGACGCGGGCTGACGGGGCGCCTGAACCAACTCGATACCGGCGCGCCTGCGGGTGCGCCGGATGATGAACCTGCCTCGCTCTGCGGCCCGCACCCGCACTACCAGCGGCACCCTGTCTTCCCGGACGCATCGACGTCCTGCGCCCACGCGAAATCGGTCTTCTTGCCGGTACGCGCATGGGTGTACGTCATCGAATAGACGATCGCACCCTGGCTCATCATTTCGTACTCACCGTTGATCTTGCCGTCGACCATTTCCCACCAGGTTGTCGTGAACTGGTACGGGCGGCCTTCCGCGAGTTCTTCCTGATCCACGTGCTTGAGCAGCAGCGGGATCGCCGACTTCGATTTCGCGTACCGGACGACACCGCCTTGCCATTTGGCGACGTCGTCGTAATACGTGCGCAGCTCGAAGCGCACGGGTTTGTCGCCGGTCGTCCTGAAGCACAGCACTTCCGTGCTGACTTCGGCCGACGCGGGCAATGCGATGCATAGCAGCAACGCGGCGAGTGCTTTTTTCATATCGACATGTGCGTGGTGAAGAGGCGATTCAACCGACGCTGATGCGCGTGGCGCCCGCGTCGACGAGCCGGAACAGGAGGTCCTCGACGGCCGCGCCCGGCGCCGAACCGAGATCCGCGTTCACGCGCCATCCTTGCTCCGTGCGTGCCGGCTCCGACAGATAGTGAACGATGCCGTGCAGGCCGTCTTCGGCCGGCACGCCTTCGTCGTCGGCGTCGAACCACGCGAAGAACCATGTCTTGAACACGTCGGTGGCCGCGGCTTCGGCGAGACCGTCGGCTTCGATCGTGGCCCAGTCCCACACGAACGGCCGGATCGATACGGTCGCCGTTTCGAGTTCGAACGCGAATGGCTCGAAATCGAGTTGCGCGGTCGAGTCGACCATCGCCGGCTGGCCGGCCGATTCGCCTTCGGTGCGAACGATGTCGGCGCGGCACGGCAGCGCGAGCGGGCCTTCGGTGGCGAGCGTGCCGTCGGCTTTCCGGAAGGCCGGTTCGACGACGGCCGCCGGTTGCGTTGCCGCTTGCGCGAGCAGGTCGGCGTAGGGCTGGCGGATGGCGCCGAGCAGTTCGGATACGGTCATCTTGGCGGTCGGGTCGAGTTGCGAGCGGTCAATCACGGACGGATGGTGCGTCGTGCCGCCTGCGTCGAACGACGGGCGCATCGGCAGCGGACAGCCACGATCGTACGGCACTTCGGTGACACGCGACCACTCGGCCGAATGGCCGGCAGCCTCGGACCGCGCCGCGCGTCGCTGCCGCCCCGCGCGAGTGCCATAATCGAGCCTGCCCATCATTCCAGACGTCCCCCGGAGAATCTCCATGCAAAACCTCGACAATCCTTCCCACGATCGCGAGGTAGGCAGCGCCGACGCGACCCAGGACACCACGCGCATCGACGACGTCCGCATCGGCGCCGTGCGCCCGCTGATTTCCCCCGCGCTGCTGCAGGACGAGTTGCCGGTGCCGGCCGCCACACAGACGCTCGTCGAGGACACGCGCCGCGCGATCGGCGACATCCTGCACGGCCGCGACGACCGGCTGCTGCTCGTCGTCGGCCCGTGCTCGATTCACGACCACGACCAGGCGCTCGACTACGCACGCCGCCTGAAGGCCGCCGCCGATGCGCTGAAGGACGACCTGCTGATCACCATGCGCGTGTACTTCGAGAAGCCGCGCACGACGGTTGGCTGGAAGGGATACATCAACGATCCGCGCCTGGACGGCAGCTTCCGCATCAACGAAGGGCTGCGCGCCGCGCGGCAACTGCTGCTCGACATCAACGCGCTCGGCCTGCCGGCGTCGACCGAATTCCTCGACTTGCTGAGCCCGCAATACATCGCCGACCTGATCGCGTGGGGCGCGATCGGCGCGCGCACGACCGAGAGCCAGAGCCATCGTCAGCTCGCGTCGGGGCTCAGCTGCCCGATCGGCTTCAAGAACGGCACCGACGGCGGTGTGCAGGTCGCGTCGGACGCGATCGTCGCCGCGCGCGCGAGCCATGCGTTCATGGGGATGACGAAGATGGGGATGGCCGCGATCTTCGAGACGCGCGGCAACGACGACGCGCACGTGATCCTGCGCGGCGGCAAGAACGGGCCGAACTACGACGCCGAGCACGTCGAAGCGAGCTGCGCGGTGCTGCGCAAGAGCGGATTGCGCGAGCAGGTGATGGTCGATTGCTCGCATGCGAATTCGAACAAGTCGCACGAGCGGCAGATCGATGTCGCGCAGGATCTCGCGCGGCAGCTGTCGCAGGGCGAGCACCGGATCATCGGCGTGATGGTGGAGAGCCATCTCGAGGCCGGGCGTCAGGATCTGAAGCCGGGCGTGCCGTTGAAGTATGGCGTGTCGATCACCGATGCGTGCCTGAGCTGGTCGCAGACCGAGCCGGTGCTCGATGTGCTGGCCGACGCGGTGCGGCATCGCCGCGTGTATTCGCGCAACGCGTGACGCAGTGTGACTGCGTGGCGCTCGCCGCGTAGTCCGAGGCACCGGTGAAGGCCGGTTGCCTGTCTGCCCCCATGTTCTGCTGAACGACATGCCGCGGCGCTTGTTTTTCCGCGCCGCGCGCACCGCCTTTCCGCACGATCGTTGATCTCCATCCAGTCCGCCCGCCGGCCGCCTTGCACGCTGAGCGCACGATCCCGCGATTGTCGCTACCATGAAAGCCGTGTTGCACGCTGCGGCCCGGCCACGCCGGCCCGTCATGCACACGCGCAGTGGCGGCGCGGCCGTCTGCCATGCGACCGACGAAGCGCGGGGTGCTCACCGATCAGCCGTTGCGCCCGCGTCGCTTCGCTCCCGGAATCAACAACAACCGAACCGGAGTGCAAGACACATGAAGTTCTACAAGACCCTCATCGCAGCAACCGTCCTCGCATCGAGCGTCAGCGCGCACGCGCAGATCGCCGGCACACAGCCGCTCAGCGTGACCGTCGAGCAGTCGCAGGCGCTGCTCGAAGGCTGGAGCGTGAAGAAGAGCGTGCTCGGCAAGGCCGTGTACAACGACGCGAACCAGAAGGTCGGCACGGTGCGCGACCTGATCGTCGCACCGGACGGCTCGGTGTCGGCGGCGATCGTGTCGGCCGGCGGTTTCCTCGGCGTGGCCGCGCATGACGTCGCGGTGCCGATCGCGTCGCTCGACGCGCGCAACGGCAACATCTACCTGCCGGGCGCGACGAAGGATGCGCTGAAGGCGACGCCGGCATTCCAGTACGCGAAGGTGCCGTCGCCGCCGAAGCCGAAGAAGGTCGACGACAAGCACTGATCGGCATCGTTCGTGCGGCGCCCGTCGCGCGATGCGCCGGGCACCGCGTTTGCAATCAGCCTTTCGGTGTGTCGTCCGGCGCTGCGAGCGCCACGACGTGGCTGATGCCTTGATGCGCCATCTTCGTATAAGGGCTGAAGCGCTCGGTATTGCGCACGAGCTCCTCCGCCACCGCGCGTTCGACGCCCGGCAGCCGCACGCGGATGTCCGCGTTCAGCATGAACAGCCCGTCCATCGGATCGCGGCAGAAGTCGATCGACGCGGACACCGACGCGCCGGCGATCGACACCCCCGCTCGCGCGGCCAGCAGGCTCAGCGCACCATGAAAGCATGCCGCGTAGCTCGCGGCGAACAGCTGTTCGGGATTCGGCCCGTCGCCGGACCCGCCGAGCGCGGACGGCAAACGCAACGCCACGTCGAGACGTCCGTCGTCGGAGCGCGCGACGCCCGATGCGCGGCCATGCTCCGCCGCGCCGCCGGTGACGGTCACGGTCGTCGAGTAGAGCGTCTGCGGTTCGCGCCCGCGATACTTGTCAAGCAGCGACAGCGGCGGCGGGCGCAATGGCGTCATGGTGTGCGTGATCCTGCGGTGCGGCTCAGCGTGCGGCCTGGTTCTGGCGGAACCACGCGTCGAAGGTCGTCGCACCGAGGCGCGCGCCGGGCCCGGGGACGAGCGTGTCGTCCTGCAGCACCGCGCCGAAGTAGTCGGCGCCCGCGTCCCGGACCACCGTGCGCGCATCGTGCGTGACCGACAGGAAATGCTCGATCAGGTCGGCGATCCGCACGCGGTCGGGGCCGCCGATTTCAGCGATGCCGTTGCGCGGCGCATCGAGCGCGAATTCGGTGACGGCGGCTGCGACGTCATCGGATGCGATCGGCTGGAAGAATGCGGTGGTCTGCCGCGTGGTGTCGCCTTCGGTGCTTGCTTGCGCGATCGCGCCGACGAATTCGAAGAATTGCGTCGAGCGCACGATCGTGTACGGCACGCCGGCTTCGCGGATCAGGTTCTCCTGGATGATCTTGCCGCGGAAATACGCGCTTTGTTGCAGCTGGTCGGTGCCAACCACCGACAGTGCGACGTGATGGCGCACGCCCGCCGCGCGTTCCGCGGCGAACAGGTTGCGCCCCGACGTCTCGAAGAATGCCTTCACGGTCGCTTCGTCGAACGACGGCGAGTTCGCGAGATCGACGACGACGTCCGCGCCGGCCAGCGCTTCGTCGAGGCCGGCGCCCGTGATCGTGTCGACACCCGTCGACGGTGCTGCCGCGACGGCGTCATGCCCGCGCGCCACGAGGTTTCTGACGACCTTGCTGCCGATCAGGCCGGTGCCACCGATTACGACGATTTTCACGATTGCTCTCCTTGAACGGGCGCGCGACATGCACGCCGCTTGAACCTGTCGAAGCCGGCGCCCACCGCATTCACGCGATCGCGCCGGCACGTTGCGGAACCGCACGCGATCCGGCTTGCGTGTCGTTCGGCCTGCCCGAATCGTAGGCATGCGCCGCGTGATCCGGTAGTGCCTTGCAGGTACCCACGGTGTTGCGCGCCCTGCATCAATCGACCGTTTCCGTCTCCGTTTCCGTTTCCGCCGGCGCCAGCGTCGTCATCGTCGTCAGGCACTGCAGGTCGCGCGCCCGCGTCTGTTCGATCATGTAGTCGATGAACACGCGGATGCGCGTGGGCAGGTGCTTGCGGCTGAGATAGCAAAGGTAATGACCGCCGTCGTCCGGTGCATGCCGGCCGAGGCAGCTCACCAGTTGTCCGTCGGCGAGCAGGTCGCACACCTGGTACGCCGGCAGCTGCGCGATGCCGAGCCCGTCGAGTGCCGCGCGCACGACGAGATCCATGTCGTTGAACGTGTGATGCGCGGCGGGCTGACGCTGCTGCGCGAGCCCGTCGACCTTGAATTCCCACTCGATCACGCGGCCCGACGCGGTGCGCAGGTTGATGCAGCGATGCTTCGCGAGCTCGTCGACGTGACGCGGCAGACCGTGCCGATGCGCATACGACGGCGACGCGCAGACGATCATCTGCATTGGAATCAGCTGCCGCGCGACGATCGCGCTGTCCTCCATGCGTCCGTCGCGAAACGCGACGTCGACGCGGTCGGCGGAGAAGTCGACGGGGCGGTCGTTCAGCAGCAGCTCGAGCGTGATGTCCGGATACTGCGCGTGAAAATCGCGCAGCAGCGGCGCGATGATCTTGCGCCCGAAACCGGGCGTCGAACCGATGCGCAGATGCCCGCTCGGCGGCCCGCTGCGCAACTCGCGCATGTCGTCGAGCGCCTGCGCGAGATGTTCGATGCCCGGCCGGCAGTTCTCGTAGAAGCGCTCGCCTTCGCGCGTCAGCGACATGCTGCGCGTCGTGCGCTGGAACAGGCGCGCGTCGAGCCGCTCTTCGAGCCGTTGCACGTGACGGCTGACCGACGAGCGGCCGACGCCGAGGCGGTCGGCGGCGCGGGCGAAGCTGCCTTCGGTGACGACGGCAAGGAAAGTGACGACGCCGGCGTAGCAGCTCGAGAAGCTTCGTGCGTACGGATCGTCGGCGTCGGGGCGGCGGATGGAGGTGTCTGGCATGGAGGTGTCTGACATGGAGGCGCGAGAATCGTGTTGTCCATATGCGTCTAGACGTTTCAGCGCCGCCACCTGTGACACCGTCCGCCGTATTTTTATGAAAAAAGGGCCGCGGCGGCCGGCGAGCCGATTATTTCTCCGGCACGAACACCGGCGCGCCCTTGTCCTTCAGCAACAGCACGATGAACTTCGCGGGCTTCGTGCGGCTCGCGTTGCGTCCGACCGTGTGCAGGTCGTCCGGGCCTTCGTAGAACGTCTGGCCCGGTTTCAGCGTGACGGGTTCGCCGCCCTTCACCTGCATCACGATCGAGCCCTCGACTACGTAGACGAACGCGGGCGCGTGGTGCCGGTGGACCGGGTCCACCGCGCCGGGCGGATACTCGACCGAGATCATCTGCGCTTCCTTGCCCGGATAGTCGTCGAGCGGTTTCGTCATCAGCGGCGTGACGATGGCAGAGGGCGCCGCGTGGACGGCGCTGGTTGCGGCCCCCGCGACGACGAGCGCGGCCGCGACGGCATGTTTCAAGCGAATCATGGGATGGTTTCCGGTGAGGGCCGCCGGCAGACAGCCGGCGGCGAAGGAGGGGGGCTGCCCGCAGCCGGGCGCGGGCGTCAGGCGAGATTCGCCTTGTCGAGGCCGTATGCCTTGTCGGCCGAACCCGGTGCGGTGCGGAACGCCACGTTCGCGCGGTTCCAGCCGTTGATCACCATCACTTCGAACGTCAGGTCTGACAATTCCTTTTCGGACAGCTGGCCGCGCACGCGATCGTAGACATCGTCCGGCACGCCGTGCTCGGGGATTTTCGTCAGCACTTCGGTCCATGCGAGCGCGGCGCGCTCGCGCGGCGAGAACAGCGTCGATTCGCGCCACGTCGCCAGATGATGAAGGCGCAGTTCGCGCTCGCCGTGAAGGCGTGCCTCCTTCACGTGCATGTCGAGGCAGAATGCGCAGCCGTTGAGTTGCGATGCGCGCGCGGACACGAGATCGCGGATCGATTCCTCGATCGCGCTGGTGCGCAGCACGTTGCTGAGTTCGAGGAACTGCCTGAACAGCTCCGGCGATTGATGCATGTAGTTGAGACGCTGCGTCATGATTTCTCCAGGCGACAAAAAGGCTTGCCCGCGCTCGGCGGGTGTCATGGGGCGGCAGGGCGCCGCGTGAAATCATGTTAGGAGCGCGTAGCGGCGCGCGGTAGCCACGCGGAGGGACGCATCGTGTTGCATGTGCTGCACCAATGCCGCCACGATCGCGGCACGGCGCGCGCTACGATTTTCAGTCTTCGGATATCAGGCGCTGGTCGGCACCACCGCACGCGGCCGCGATCCGCGCGAGCTTGTCCGGGTTGCGCTGCACGAGGATCCGGACGATGCGCGTGCCGTCCGTCTCGAACGACATCGCGGATTCGAGCTGCCCCGCGATGAAACGCAGCATCGCCCATTCGCCGTTCAGTACGACCGGGCGCATCTCGACGCCGCTGCCGCAGCGCAGCCACGTCGCGTAGAACAGCTGGGCGATGCGGCGGCCGCCGACCATCGGTTGTGGGAAACTCTGGACCTTGCCGCCGCCGTCGCCGATCAGCATCGCGTCTTCGGCGAGCAGCGCCTGGATCGACGGGAAGTCGCCTTGCGCGAGCGCGTGCGAGAAAGTTTGCAGCAGTTGCCGGTGCGTTTCGTGCGGCACCAGGTAGCGCGGCCGGTCGTCGTCGCGCAATTGGGCCTTCGCACGGCTGACGAGCTGCCGGCACGCGGCTTCGGATTTGCCGATCGCGTCGGCGATCCGGTCGTAGTCGACGTCGAACACTTCGCGCAGCAGGAACGCCGCACGCGCTTCCGGCGTCAGCCGTTCGAGCAGCATCAGGTACGCGACCGATACGTCGCTCGCGCGCTCTGTCATTTCCTCGGGTGTGGCCGGCGATTCGCCGAGCTCGGGCTCCGGCAGCCAGATGCCGGTGTAATGCTCGCGCCGGATCTTCGCCGCGCGCAGGCGGTCGATCGCGGTCCGCGTCGTGACCGCGACGAGCCACGCCTCGCCGTTCTCGATTCCGTCGCGCGCCGCTTCGTGCCAGCGCAGCCAGACGTCCTGCACGATGTCCTCGGCGTCCGCGACGGAGCCGAGCATCCGGTACGCGATCTTCTGCAGGCGCGGGCGCAGCGCGTGGAAGGTCTGGGCGTCGTCGTTCATGCTGCCCGCGCGCCCATGCGCGATGCGGGGCCGCGGTCGATGCGATGCGCGGCATCGCGGCGGCCGCGCAGGTCGACGACGAAATCGTCGCCATTCGCGTTCATCTGCTGAAATCCGGTGGGCATGGTCGTTCCTGAATCGAGGCACGCGAATACTGTACGTGGCTTGCCGGCGGCGATCAATCGCGGCCCGGCGATGCTCCAGACTGCTCCAGACGCTCGCCTACGTAATTTTACGTAGCACCGCGTACGTAGTTGTGCGCTTGTAAGCCGCCCCCGTCGCGCGGAATACTACGGCCCACTGCCGCGGCTTCCACGAGACGCGGCACGACGCATCGACGTCACGCGGGTTCGGCTCCTTGCCGGATCCACTCAAAACCACATAGGAGACCAGGAGACGCCATGAATCGGGCTTCCAGTACCCTGCTCTGGATCGCGGTCGCGCTGCTCGGCGCGTTCGCGTTCGGGACGATCGCACTTGCGCACGGCGAACGCGTCAGCGCGCTCTGGATCGTGATCGCCGCAGTCTGCGTATATCTCATCGCATATCGCTTCTACAGCCGCTTCATCGCCAGCAAGGTCATGCAGCTCGACGGGCTGCGGATGACGCCGGCGGTCAAGTTCAACGACGGCCTCGACTACGTGCCGACCAACAAGTACGTGCTGTTCGGCCATCACTTCGCCGCCATCGCCGGTGCCGGGCCGCTCGTCGGGCCGGTGCTCGCCGCGCAGATGGGCTACACGCCCGGCATGCTGTGGATCCTGGCCGGCGTCGTGTTCGCCGGCGCGGTGCAGGACTTCATCGTGCTGTTCATCTCGACGCGCCGCGACGGCCGCTCGCTCGGCGACCTCGTCAAGATGGAGCTCGGCACGGTGCCCGGCGTGATCGCGCTGTTCGGCGCGTTCCTGATCATGGTGATCATCCTTGCGGTGCTCGCGCTGATCGTCGTGAAGGCGCTCACGAATTCGCCGTGGGGCACGTTCACCGTCGCCGCGACGATTCCGATCGCGCTGTTCATGGGCGTCTACACGCGCTACATCCGTCCGGGCCGCATCGGCGAAGTGTCGATCATCGGCTTCGTGCTGCTGATGGCGTCGATCGCGTTCGGCCAGTCCGTGCACGATTCGCCGACGCTCGCCGCCTGGTTCACGTTCAACGGCACGCAGCTCACGTGGATCCTGATCGGCTACGGCTTCGTCGCATCGGTGCTGCCGGTGTGGCTGCTGCTCGCGCCGCGCGACTACCTGTCGACGTTCCTGAAGATCGGCACGATCCTCGGCCTCGCGATCGGCATCCTGGTCGTCGCACCGGAACTGAAGATGCCCGCGCTGACGAAGTTCGTCGACGGCACGGGCCCGGTGTGGTCGGGCAACCTGTTCCCGTTCCTGTTCATCACGATCGCGTGCGGCGCGGTGTCGGGCTTCCACGCGCTGATCTCGTCGGGCACGACGCCGAAGCTGATCGACAACGAAACCAACGCGCGCTTCATCGGTTACGGCGCGATGCTGATGGAATCGTTCGTCGCGATCATGGCGCTGGTCGCCGCGTGCGTGATCGAACCGGGCATCTACTTCGCGATGAACGCGCCGGCCGCCGTGCTCGGCTCGACGCCGGAAGCGGTTGCCAACACCGTCACGCAATGGGGCTTCGTGCTGACGCCCGACATGCTCACGCAAACCGCGAAGGCCGTCGGCGAAACCACGATCATCGCGCGCGCGGGCGGCGCACCGACGCTGGCCGTCGGCATGGCGCACATCCTGCACCAGGTGATCGGCGGCGAAGCGATGATGGCGTTCTGGTATCACTTCGCGATCCTGTTCGAGGCGCTGTTCATCCTGACGGCCGTCGACGCCGGCACGCGCGCGGGCCGCTTCATGCTGCAGGACCTGCTCGGCACGTTCCACCCGGCGCTCAAGCGCACCGAGTCGCTGCCCGCGAACCTGGTCGCCACCGGGCTGTGCGTGGCCGCGTGGGGCTACTTCCTGTACCAGGGCGTGGTCGATCCGCTCGGCGGCATCAACACGCTGTGGCCGCTGTTCGGCATCTCGAACCAGATGCTTGCCGCCATCGCGCTGGTGCTCGGCACCGTCGTGCTGTTCAAGATGAAGCGTGAGCGCTATGCGTGGGTGACGATCGTGCCGACCGTGTGGTTGCTGATCTGCACGCTGACGGCCGGCTGGCAGAAGATTTTCGACGCGAACCCGAAGGTCAGCTTCCTCGCGCACGCCGCGAAGCTGCAGGCCGCCGTGGACGAAGGCAAGGTGCTCGCGCCGGCGAAGTCGATCGCGCAGATGAAGCGGATCATCTTCAACGATTACATCGATGCGGCGCTGGCCGGGCTGTTCATCTTCGTCGTCGTGGCGATCGCGGTGTACGGCGTGATCGCCGTGCTGCGCGCACGCCGCGAGGCGAAGCCGACCGTGCGCGAGACGCCGTACGAAGCGATGCCGGCCGCGCAGGCGCTCGGCAGCGGACGATAACGGGAGGCCGCGATGTTCAGCGATCTTGGCGGCGACCTGCGCAGTGCGGGGCGTTACCTCGGGCAGGCGTTGCGGCTGATGGTCGGCCTGCCCGACTACGACACCTACGTCGCGCACATGCGCGAGACTCATCCGGACCGAGAGCCGATGACGTACGAGGAATTTTTCCGCGAGCGTCAGAATGCGCGGTATGGGTCGGGGGCAGGGAAGTGTTGCTGAACCGGACCGGTGAAGCCGGCCGGTAAGGCCGTCCGGTGATGGGCCAGGAAGCGCCGCGAAGGCATTCGCGGCGCTTTTTCTTTTTGGGGACGGGCGGCGCTTGGCGCGCGCCGTCGCCGCAGCGTTTGACCGGCTTCAGCGCGACGCGATCCGGCCGCCGGTATCATAGGGCTCTGCTTTTTTCCGATGAATCCGCGCAGGAGAACCCGTCGTGCATGTCGGTGAGCGTTTCAACAGCATTTCCCATCTCGTCGGCGCGGTGCTGTCGGTAGCAGGGCTTGTCGCACTCGTGACGATGGGCGCGCTCGAAGGCGATCCCTACAAGATCGTGAGCTTCAGCGTGTACGGCGCGATGCTGATCCTGCTCTACGCGATCTCGACGCTGTATCACAGCGTGCGTAACCCGCGGCTCAAGGCAATCCTGCAGAAGTGCGACCATTCGGCCATTTATCTGCTGATCGCGGGCAGCTACACCCCGTTCACGCTCGTCACGCTGCGCGGCCCGTGGGGCTGGTCGCTGTTCGGCGTGAGCTGGGGGCTCGCCGCATTCGGGATTGCGCAGGAACTCACGCTCGGACGGCGCACACGCATCGTGTCGATGGTGCTGTACGTGCTGATGGGCTGGCTCGCGCTCGTCGCGATCCGCCCGCTGATCCACGCGTTGCCACCGGTCGGTACCGCATGGCTCTTGGCCGGCGGCGTCATCTACAGCGTGGGGATCTACTTCTTCATCAACGACGAGCGTATCCGCCACGGGCACGGTATCTGGCATCTGTTCGTGCTGGCCGGCAGCCTGTGCCAGTTCGTCAGCGTCGCGATGTATGTCGCGTGAGCGTGCACGGCACGGCGCGCGTCATTCGCGCCCGGCCGTCCGGGCTGCATCACACAGCGCCATGAACCCGACCCACCCCCAGTAGACGCGATGATGCGCGATCAACCCGTCGCGCAGATCCATCACCTCGACGAGATCGACCTGATCGCCTTCCGGCGTTTCGCGCGGATATTCCCACGTGAGTTGCCGTCCGTTCGAAAAGAACAGGCCCGTGCGGTACCAGCGTCCGAGCTTGTTGCCCGGATTGCGCAGGCCCGCTGCGAAGAATTCGCCGATTGCAGCCTTGCCGTGCAGCACGCCCGAGCCATGGTCGGGCAGCGCGACGACGATCAGCGGCGTTTCGAGTATCGCGTCGTCCGCGTACAGCGACATCAGCGCGTCGAGGTCGCGTGCGACGACGGCGGCGTGCCAGTCCTGATGAATGCGTTGCGCATCGGTGTCGGGGTGTGTCATGGCGGGTTCCGGCAAGCGTGGATAACGGAACCACTGTATTGACGCAACGCTGCCGGACGTTTCAGCGCGACCCGAAACGTGGATGTCACGCGTGCGGCACGTCAACCCGCTAGCGCGCCGAGATTCAGTTCATACGACTTGCCGATCCACACCGCGCTGTCGCGATGGTCGCGCAGTTCGTCGTTCGTGTTCGGGTGCAGGAAGAGGTCGAGCGCGCCGTGATTCAGCACGAGCCACGGCACGATGGTGTCGAAGCGCGTGGCATCGAACGCGATCTGATACGACCACGCGGGATGCGGGCCGACGAGGCGTTCGTGAAAGCGGCCGAGCTCGATGATCGTGCCGAACCGCTCTTCGACGACAAGGCGAAACGCCCAGGCCGCGTCGCGGCTCGCGGCGTCGAAGTAGACGTGTGCGTGCCAACTGTCGATGGCGGTGGTGTCGATGGCAGCCATGGCGGGACTCGAGAGAAGAATGGGGAAGGCATGAGCGCCGTGATGTACGGTCGATGCGTAATTATCGCGCTTCCTTGTCGGACACGTGTTGTCGCTGCGCGGTAAATCGGCGCGGAGGATTTGTCGTGCGTCAGAGAAGCCGGCGCGTTCGATGAGACGTCTCTCGCTCGTGCGCTGGATGCAGCATTGCGTCGAAAGCCTTGCCGGCCCGTGCTTCGGCCGAAATCTCGACGGCAATACGTCATTTCGAAAACTGCAAAGGCGATTTACGCACCGCTTCGAATCGTCCGCGAAAACGCGATCAGGTGGTTGAATGAAATAAAGAAATTCCGGTCAGGCAGCAGTGGCGAATCATGCGGATCGCGACCCCGCTGCCGGTGCTGAAAATATCAATTGCGGAATCGGCTATTCAAGCGCACGGCCACGCGACATACGATGATTGCACCGCATCGACGACGAAGATCGATGCGGAGACAACCATCTGGAGGCCATGATGCGATCCGTTGTTTCCCTTGCTGTCCTGTCCGGCGCGCTTGCCGTGCTGCCTGCCGCGAGCTTCGCGCAGTCCGTCAACACCGAGTGGCAGTCGAACGTCGCCCCGTTGAATTGGAAGGCGGCGCGTGCCGAGACCGACGTGCAGCTGATGCAGATGACGCGCGCCGGCTATCGTGCGACGACAGCCGGCAACCAGAACTATCCGCTCGCGATGCAGCGTGCGCTCGACCGCGTGAGGAACCCGGTGCCCGACCGCTCGCGCGAGGAGAAGGCCGCGATGGAAGCGCGCGCGGCCAGCGCCGCGCAGAGCGGTCGTCCAGTGAAGGCGTTCTTCGTGAAGACCGCGTACTACCTGAAGGGCGAGAACACGTTCTGATGCGGGAGACGAGCATGGCATGCGCCAACCGACTTCCCGGCGCGTTGCGGACGTCGATGATCCGGCAGTTGCCGGACGCGTGCGCGACGCGGCGGTGGGACGGCGTGTACGGCGTGTACGGGACGCGGCGACGCACGAACGGCAAGCGCGACGCAAGCCGCGGTGCCGTCGCATGCCGCGCCGCGTGGCCGGCATTCGACGCGGACGACGTCCATCAGCGAGGACGGGTCATGAGGGCCGTCCGGAAAGGCCGTCGCCACCCGCCATTGACGCGCGAGTGGCTGCTGCCGCTGCCGCCCGCGCATGTGCGCGACATCTCGCTGAAATGCCACATGGCGCTCGTCGCGCTGCGCGGCGAGCACGGCAGCGAAGCGTTGCTGATGCGGCTGCGCACGAGCGTCTATCTGGTGTTCCTCGCGCTCGACGACGCGGTATCCCCCGATGCGAGCATCGACCTGTGCGTCGAAGCGGAGCGCGTGCTCGACGCGAGCGTGGCGCGCGCTGGGCAAAGCGGCGCATGGACGCTGCACGACGACGAAAGCGCAGTGCTCGAACGCATACTCGCCGCGAACGACGCGTGCGTCGCGACGCTCACCCGGCACCGGCTCGCCGAGCTGTGGCGTCACGTGTGCGCGTTCGCGTCCGCGTCCGCCGAGCAGCCGGCACTGGTCGCGCAGGCGGCGGCGAAGATGCGGGAACCGGCCGTCCTGCATTGAGCGGCGGCAACACGACCGACGCTGGGGCCGTGTTTCATACTTGTCCCATTCACTGGGGCTGACGCTCGCCGTCTAATGTCACGACAGGAGCCGAATGGGTTCGGTCGATGACGATCCATCCTCGCGTTTGCGGCGATCGTGCGTGTCGGCGTGAACGTATTCGTTTCGGTCAGGAGGAGCGATGGCGCTATACAGGATCGGCGGCTATTTCACGTGCGGAAGCGGCCGCGCATTCAGCGAGAATCTGCCGCCGGGCAGCGACGTGACGATCGCGGGCATCTATCGATGCACCGTGTGCGGCGACGAGGTCGGCATTGCGAAAGGGCAGGCGCTGCCGTCGGAGGAAACACATCGGCACGATCTCGATCCGCCGTCCGACCCGCTGCTCGATCCCGGCCCGACCGCATGGCAACTGATCGCGGCGGCGCAGTCGAGACACTGAACGGGCGGTGTTCGCATGCTCATGCAAATGCGGAAGCGCCCCCGGCCCATGACGACGCCCGACAAAACAAAAGCGCCACGGAGCGAACTCCGTGGCGCTTCTTCGATGCCGGCCGATGCGGAGGCGCCAACCTCCGCATCGCGATACGCGCTTAAGCCGCCGTTGCCGGCTTCGCCGGCTTCTGCAGCTTGCCCTTGCCGGCGCGCTGGATTTCCTCGAGCTTGATCTCGACGTGGCGCGAGAACACGTACTCGGCCGGACGCTGCTTCGCGATCGAGATGTCCGGTGCGAACGGGCCGTCGGTCTTGATGCCCTTCTTGCTCACGCGCAGCGCCTTCAGCGGATGCGAGATCGTGTCCATCACGGCGGTGGCTTCGAAGCCGCAGTGGACCATGCAGTCCGCGCACTTCTCGTAGTTGCCGACGCCGTAGTTGTCCCAGTTCGTGTCTTCCATCAGTTCCTTGAAGGTCTTCACGTAACCTTCGCCGACCAGATAGCACGGCTTCTGCCAGCCGAACACGGTGCGTGCCGGGTTGCCCCACGGCGTGCACTTGTACGTCTGGTTGCCGGCCAGGAAGTCGAGGAACAGCGACGACTGGCTGAACGACCAGCGCTTGCCGCCTTCGCCGCGCTTCAGGATTTCGCGGAACAGGTTCTTCGTCTTGTCGCGGTTCAGGAAGTGCTGCTGATCCGGCGCGCGCTCGTACGCATAGCCCGGCGACACGGTGATGCCGTCGACGCCGATCGGCCCCAGCGTATCGAAGAACTTCGCGACGCGCTCGGGGATCGCATCGTTGAACAGCGTGCAGTTGATGTTCACGCGGAAGCCGCGGCGCTTCGCTTCCTTGATGGCCGCGACCGCCTTGTCGTACACGCCTTCCTGCGACACGGAATGGTCGTGCATGTCCTTGTCGCCGTCGAGGTGGACCGACCAGACGAAGTACGGGTTCGGCTGGTAGTCGTCCATCTTCTTTTCCATCAGGAGCGCGTTCGTGCACAGGTACACGAACTTCTTGCGCTTCATGATGCCCTTGACGATCTCCGGCATCTCCTTGTGGAGCAGCGGCTCGCCGCCGGCGATCGACACGATGGGTGCGCCGCACTCGTCGACGGCTTCCAGGCATTCCTCGACGGACAGGCGCTGGTTCAGGATCGGGTCCGGATAATCGATCTTGCCGCAGCCGTTACACGCGAGGTTGCAGCGGAACAGCGGCTCGAGCATCAGCGCGAGCGGATAGCGTTTGTTGCCGGACAGGTGTTGGCGCATGATGTATGCGCCGACGCGGACTTGCTGGAGCAGCGGAATAGACAAGAGTTGTCCTCCTTAAACTTCGCGGGCGACAGCTTGCGTAAGCTTCGCCGGCAACTTGAATTCGACTTTTTCTTCACGGCCCGCCATCGTCGTGACATCGACGGGCCCCAGCGCGCGCAGCGCACCGATTACATCCTCAACCATTTCCTCGGGTGCCGACGCGCCGGCGGTCAGGCCGACCGTCTGCACGCCCGCGAACCATTCGGGCTTCACTTCCGAGCCGTCGGCGACGAGATAGCTCGGCACGCCGCTTTCGGTGCCGATCTCGCGCAGGCGGTTCGAGTTCGAGCTGTTCGTCGCACCGACGACCAGCAGCACGTCGACCTGGCCGCTCAGCTCGCGCACGGCGGCCTGGCGGTTTTGCGTCGCGTAGCAGATGTCCCGCGTGTCCGGGCCGACGATGTCGGTGAACCGGCGCTGCAGCGCTTCGATGATGCCGCGCGTGTCGTCGACCGACAGCGTCGTCTGCGTCACGTACGCAACCGGCGTGTCGACCGGCAGCGTCAGCGTATCGACTTCGGCTTCGCTTTGCACGAGGATCACCTCGGCCGGAATCTGGCCGATCGTGCCCTCGACTTCCGGATGGCCCGCATGGCCGATCAGGATCAGCCGGCGGCCCGCCGCGACGTACTGGCGGCCCTGCACGTGCACTTTCGTGACGAGCGGGCAGGTTGCGTCCAGCACGTCGAGCCCGCGCGTTTGAGCATCGCGTTCGACCGTCTGGGCGACACCGTGCGCGCTGAAGATCGCCACAGCGCCGTGCGGCACCTCGTCGAGTTCCTCAACGAATCGCGCCCCTTTATCACGCAGGTTTTCGACGACATGCCGGTTATGGACGATCTCATGACGCACATAGACCGGCGCGCCGTGCTGTTGCAGCGCGCGATCGACGATCTCGATCGCACGGACAACCCCCGCACAGAAGCCGCGGGGCTGGGCAAGGATGACTCGCATAAGTGAGCGAACTCCGACGACAGACGCCGGGGTTCAAGGAGCTGGCACTGCTCGCTCGCCCCGGCTTGATGTTATGAAGGCAGGAAACGAACCGGCCAGGCCAGGCCCCGGAACCCCGAATTAATCGCGCATTTTAACCCTATCGGGCCGTCTTTGCTCTGGTGCTGTACCGGCCGTGTTGCATCGGCCGCTAAGCCGCGTCGGCGCTCGCTCGCGCGGAACCCGGTAAACTGCGCGGTTTCGCGGGCAGCCTGTCCGGCTGCCCGGCGTCGCGCTCATTTCAAGGCCATTCGATGACCGTCGATTCTTACGCGTATTGCCCTGCCGCCCGCGCGGTGATGGGTATTTTTACTTCGACCCTGATTGCAATCGAACGATCCGGCACCGCGGGCGGCCGGGCCGCTCGCGCCGGCGTCCGGCAGGAGGCTTGCCGATGATGCTGGCGATTACCTTCCTGGTGTCCGGCCTGTCACTGCTGATCTGGATCGTGCTGCTCGTCGCGCGCGGCGGCTTCTGGCGCGCGCGGCCCGCGCGGGCACTGCCGCCGCAGGCGCGCGGCGCCGCGGCCGAGGCCGGCTGGCCGGCCGTCGTCGCGGTCGTGCCGGCGCGCAACGAGGTCGATGTGATCGCCCGGGCGGCGACGTCGCTGCTCGAGCAGGACTATCCGGGCGACTTTCATCTGATCATTGTCGACGACCACAGCGACGACGGCACCGCCGACGCGGCTCGCGCGGCCGCGCTCGCGATCAACCGCGCCGACCGCCTGACGGTGCTGGCCGCGAAGCCGTTGCCGGCCGGCTGGTCGGGCAAGGTGTGGGCGCAGTCGCAGGGCATCGCCGCGGTGCGCACGCTCGGGCTGCCGGCCGACTACCTGCTGCTGACGGATGCCGACATCGGCCATCCGCCCGACGCCGTCGCGCAGCTCGTCACGCGCGCGCAGGCCGAACAGCGCGATCTCGTGTCGCTGATGGTGCGGCTGCGCTGCGATTCGTTCTGGGAAAAGGCGCTGATCCCGGCGTTCGTGTTCTTCTTCGCGAAGCTCTATCCGTTCTCGTGGATCAACAATCCGCGCAACCGGACGGCCGGCGCCGCGGGCGGCTGCATGCTGGTCAAGCGCAGCGCGCTCGAGGAAGCGGGCGGCATCGAGTCGATCCGCGGCGCGCTGATCGACGACTGCAGCCTCGCCGCGCAGATCAAGCATCGCGGCAGCGGCCGGCATCCGATCCGGCTCGATCTGGCCGACCGCAGCGTGTCGCTGCGTCCGTACGATAGCTGGCGCGACATCTGGAACATGATTGCGCGCACCGCGTTCACGCAGCTCCATTATTCGCCGCTGCTGCTTGCGGGCACGCTGCTCGGGATGACGATCATCTACCTCGTGCCGCCCGTCGCCGCGATCGTCTACGGCGCGCGTGCATGGCCGGCGTGGCTTGCGTGGGCGTCGATGTGCACAGCGTATGCGCCGATGCTGCGCTACTACCGGCGCTCGCCTCTGTGGGCGCCTGCGCTGCCGCTGGTCGCGCTGTTCTACGTCGGCGCGACGTTCGCGTCCGCGTGGCGCTACTGGCGCGGCAAGGGCGGCCAGTGGAAGGCGCGCGTGCAGGCGCCGGTGGAGCGCTGAGCCGAATGACGCCGGCGTATGCCGGCTGTCTCCTGGACTTCGGAAAGCAAACAGCCCGATCGGTGTGAACCGGTCGGGCTGTTTTGTTTGCGGCGGGGCCGCGCGCGCTTACCGCTGCGTCAGCATCATGTACATCTGGATCACGACGTCCGGCGAGAACGTGAACGGCACCCAGCCGTAGCCGGTGTGGCGCGCGACCAGCAGGCGGTCGCCGTTCGATTGCTTCTGCACGGCCATCATCGGGTTCTTCGTCGTCACGAAGCGCCAGCCGGCCGGGATGCCTGGCGGTGGTTCCGGCTGCATCGACGCGCGTGCGTGCGCGAGTTCCTCGATCAGCTGGCCCAGTTGTTCCGGGTGAAGCGTGATCGATTGGCCGTTGACGGTCAGCGTCAGTTCGTTCTGTGACGGGCGCGCGACTTGCAGCGTCGCTTTGTCCGCAGGCGTGTCCGCCGCTTCGGCGGGGGCGACTTCGATCGCAGTGTCGGCTGCGGTCGTCGCGACGACGGCGGTGGTCGCGTCGGCCGGCGCTGCAGCGACTTCATCGGCAGCCACCGGGGCGGCTGCGTTTGCCACCGGCTCGACGACGGGCTCGACAACCGATTCGACAACCGGTTCGACGACTTCAGCCGCGACGGCCGTCGCGGTTTCCGACGCTGCCGCGTTCGTCGCGGCGTCCTTCACGACCGCTTCGACCAGCGCTTCCGCGTCGGCGATCGCCTTCGCGTGACGCTCGGCGGCCGCTTCGGCCTGTGCGATCGCTTCGGTGTGGCGTTGCGCGACGGCCTCGGCCTCGGCTGTTGCCGCCTCGTGGCGTTGCGCGGCCGCGTCGGCTTGCGCGATGGCTTCGGTGTGGCGTTGCGTGATGGTTTGCGCCTCGGCAGTCGCATCGGCGTGGCGCTGCGCGGCGGCTTCCGCTTCGGCGATCGCCTGCGTGTGGCGTTGCGCGAGCGCTTCGGCTTCCGCGATCGCGGCCGCGTGGCGCTGCGTCGCGGCCTCGGCTTCGGCGGTCGCTTGCGCGTGGCGCTTCGCGGCGGCTTCGGCCTCCGTGGTGGCGGCGGCATGACGCTGCGCGGCCGCATCCGCTTCGGTCGCGGCGGCGTGATGACGTTGCGCGGCGGCCTCGGCTTCGGCGATCGCGGCCGCGTGGCGTTGCGACGCGGCTTCGGCATCTGCGTGACGTTGCGCGAGCGCTTCGGTCAGCGCGGTCGCTTCGGCGTGCCGCTGGGTGGCGGCTTCGGCCTGCGCGGTGGCTTCGGTGTGGCGCTGGGCGGCGGCTTCGGCCGCGGCGGTGGCGTCGGCGTGGCGCTGCTGCGCGGCATCGGCGTCGGCGGCTGCGGCCGTGTGGCGCTGCGCGGCGGCCTGTGCTTCGGTCTCCGCAGCGGCGTGACGTTCGGCGGCAGCCTGGGCTTCCGCCGCGGCGGCGCGCGCGAACGCTTCCGCGCTGCGTGCCGCCTGCTGCGCGGCGTGGTGATCGTGGAGGAGATGATCGACGCCCGCGTTGAGCGAATCGATCTGATCGTTCAGGTTCATGCGTGTCTTCTCTGCGTAAGACCCGCGATTTTAACCGCTGCGCCGGTGCCGGTCCGTCAACGACGTGTAACAAAGTGCGCAAAGCGGCGTGGCGCACGCCGCTTTGTGCTATTTCAGGTAGCCCGCCGAGCCGAACCAGTCGAGCGCGTCGCGCAGCCCTTCGCGGTACGGACGCGCGCGGTAGCCGAGCTCGCGCTCGGCCTTCGCGGACGTGAAATACATCTTGTTCTTCGACATCCGCAGCCCGTCGACGGTCACGAACGGCTCCTTCTTCGTGAACTTCGCGACGGCTTCCGCGCCGACCGCGAGCGGGTAGAGCGGCCAGCGCGGCAGCGCGATCGTCGGTGCCTTGCGCCCCGTCATCTGCGCGATGTCGGCGAGCATCTGCTGCAGCGGCAGGTTCTCGCCGCCGAGGATGTAGCGCTCGCCGATCCGGCCGCGCTCGAGCGCGAGGAAGTGGCCGTGCGCGACGTCGTCGACGTGCACGAGGTTCAGGCCGGTATCGACGAACGCGGGAATCTTGCCGAGCGCGGCCTCGACGATGATGCGGCCGGTCGGCGTCGGCTTCACGTCGCGCGGGCCGATCGGCGTCGACGGGTTGACGATCACGGCCGGCAGCCCTTCGTCGGCGATCATCCGCTCGACCGCGCGCTCGGCCAGCACCTTGCTGCGCTTGTACACGCCGATCGCCTGCTCGGCGGTCAGCGGCCGGTTCTCGTCGGACGGATCGCCGGCGCTCGTGACCTTCAGCGTCGCGACGCTGCTCGTATAGACGATCCGCTCGACGCCTTCGGCACGCGCCGCGCGCATCGTCGCGACCGCGCCTTCGAGGTTCGCGCGCTCGATCTCGTCCGGATCCGGCGCCCACAGCCGGTAGTCGGCCGCCACGTGCAGCAGGTAGCGCACGCCGCGCAGCGCGGCGCGCATCGACGTCTCGTCGCGCATGTCGCCGGTGACGATCTCGGCGTCGAGATCCGCGACGTTCGTGCGCGGGCTGGTCGGGCGCACCAGCACGCGCACCGCATAGCCCTTCTGCTGCGCGATGCGTGCGACGGCCGAGCCGACGAAACCGGACGCGCCGGTGACGAGAACGAGATCGCGGGAGGTATCAGTCATGCGTTTCCTTCAGGGCCGCGCGCGGGCGGCGCGGCGGTTGTGCGTCGGCGAGATTGTACGTGGTCGGCGCGCGCGGCGACGCGAGTGCCGCGCGGCGGCCGAGCCGGACAGCGTCGGCCCCCGCGGCCGGCCCGCCCGGCCCGTGTGCGAAGCGGCCGACGCGTCTACAATGCCGGGCTTGAATGCACTACGGGAGGGCGACGCGATGAGCCGCAATGACTTGGACGAACGGATCGAGACCTACTACGTGCGGGTGCGCGGCGTCGTGCAGGGCGTCGGTTTCCGTCACGCGACGGTGCGCGAGGCGCATGCGCTGAAGCTGCGCGGCTGGGTCGCGAATCTCGAGGACGGCAGCGTCGAGGCGATGATCCAGGGCCCCGGTCCGCAGATCGACCGAATGCTCGCGTGGCTGCGCCATGGGCCGCCGTCCGCGCGCGTGACCGAGGTCACGTTCGAGGAGCGTCGGACCGAAAAGCGCTTCGAGCGCTTCCAGCAGCAGTAAGGCGAAAACAACATGACGGGGTATCCGGAGGCCGGGCGCGGCATCGCGCTGTCGGTCGTGGCGTCAACGCTGTTCGCGCTGATGTCCGTCTACGCGAAACTGCTCGCGCCGCTCACAGGGCTCGACATCTTCGCGTGGCGAATCCTGTGGACCGTACCGGGCGCGCTCGCGTTGATCGCGCTGCGCGGCCGTTGGCCGGCGCTCGTCGAACTCGCGCGGCGCAGCGCGCGCGACTGGCGCCTGCTGATCGCGCTGCCGGTGAGCGCGGGCCTGCTCGGCCTGCAGCTGTGGCTGTTCCTGTGGGCGCCGCTGCACGGGCGGATGCTCGAAGTATCGCTCGGCTATTTCCTGCTGCCGCTGACGATGGTGCTCGTCGGCCGCTTTTACTATCACGAACGGCTCGACCCGCTGCAATGGGCGGCGGTCGCGTGCGCGGCGCTGGGCGTCGCGCACGAGGTGTGGGCGACGCGCGCGTTCGCGTGGCCGACGCTCGTCGTCGCGCTCGGCTATCCGCCGTATTTCGTGCTGCGTCGCCGGATCAACGCCGATTCGCTGGCCGCGTTCGCGCTCGAGATCGTGCTGCTGTCTCCGGTCGCGCTCGCGATGGTGTCGACGAGCCCGACGCCGGTCGCCAGCCATCCGCTGCTGTGGGCCGCGCTGCTGCCGGGGCTCGGCGTGCTCAGCACGCTCGCGCTCGCGAGCTACCTGAAGGCGAGCCGGATGCTGCCGATGGCGCTGTTCGGGATCCTTGGCTACGTCGAGCCGGTGCTGCTCGTCGCGGTGTCGCTGCTGCTGCTCGGCGAGACGCTGAGCGCCGCGCAGCTCGCGACCTACGGGCCGATCTGGGCCGCCGTCGCGCTGACCGCGTGGCACAGCGCGATGCTGATGCGGCGGCTGCCCGCGCCTGGCCGAGCATAGTCGCACCCGACTCGATCGCGGCGCCGACATGCCGCGCATCGTGCATCGCGCATTCGTCGTGTCGAATCCCGCGATGCTGACGTCGAACTGGCGACGCACTGACATCACGCTGGCCGCACCGCCAGCTTCGTATCGTCGATGTCACGCCTGTAATCGAACAGAAGATTCCGTTGCACTTTGTTACTTAGGGTATCCCCCGACCGGCCGCTAGACTGACCTGACCGTCTTCTCTTCGTATGCAGCGTTTCCATGAACGGTCATCTCCGTGCCGGGCCGGCCGGGTTGGCGCGATGCGGGCATACGCGTATCGCCGCCGATCAGGTTCGCCTTCTCCCTTTCGAATCTCCCGCCGGTGCGTGTCGCGCCGTCGTCGCGCAGGTGCGGCCATGTCGCTGAGTACGCCACCCGCCGCCTCGTTCCCGCCGGCGCGCAGCGGCCGCCTGATCGAAGTCGATTTCTTCCGCGGCATCGTGCTGCTGATGATCGTCGTCGATCACATCGGCGCGAGCGTGCTGTCGCGCGTGACGCTCCACGCCTTCGCGCTGTGCGACGCGGCCGAGGTGTTCGTGTTCCTCGGCGGCTTCGCGACCGCGAGCGCGTATGGCGCGATCGCCGACCGGCACGGCGCGCGCGCCGCGCAGCGGCGGTTCGTGCGTCGCGCGATGCAGATCTATCGCGCGTTTCTCGCGACGTCGACGCTGATGCTCGTCGTGTCGGCCGTGCTCGACCATTACGGGATCGACGCGCCGAACCTCGCGCTCGACGACGTCAGCGTGATGCTCGCGTCGCCGCTCACGGGCGCAGCCGAGCTGCTCACGTTCCAGCGCCAGCCGTATCTCGCGTCGGTGCTGCCGATGTACGTGCTGTTCGCGCTCGCGTCGCCGGTGATCGTGCCGTTCGCGCGCCGCCATCCGTGGCTGCTCGTCGCGTTCAGCGCGGCGTCGTGGCTGGCGGCTGGCTGGCTCGGCCCCGAGCTGCTGGACACCGACTCGTTCCGCTGGAGCTTCAACCCGTTCGCGTGGCAGCTGATGTTCGTCGCCGGCGTGCTCGCGCGCTGCCAGCCGTTCTACCGGCACGTCGCGCTCGGACGCTGGAGTGCCGCGGCAACCGGCGTCGCATGCGCGATCGTGCTCGGTTGCGCGAGCTACAAGCTGTTCTCGGGGCTGCCGGTGCCCGAAGGCGTGCTCAAGCGCGATCTCGCACTGCCGCGCATCGTGAGCTTCGCAGCGGTCGCGTGGCTGATGGCGGACTGCGTGCGCCACGGCTGGATCGCGCGGATCGCGCGCGCGGTGCAGCCCGTGGTGGCGGTCGGCCAGCGCGGGCTCATCTGCTTCGTCGCGGGCGCGGCGATTTCTCTCGTCATCGATTCGCTGCTGCATCCTGTCGCGAACGGCGCCGAGTTGCGGCGCATCGGCCTGGGCCTCGCGGCCGACGCATGCGCGGTCGGGCTGATGATGGCCGTGGCGGGTTCGGGATCGTGGTTCGCGCGCTGGCGCGCCGCGGCCGCGTGAGCGGCGCGGGAGCGCGCGCAGGCGGCACGCAAGCGGCCGCGCGACGGCGGTGCGGTCAGTGAGGTGAGCCGATGCGGGAGCGGGGGACGGCGGTCGCGTCATCGGATTCGGTGTCGTCGCGTTCGTCGGACGTCGGATCGTCCTGCTGCGCGAGCACCGCGTCGGCTTCGGCTGCGGCGCGGGCGGCGCGCAATGCGGTGCAGCGCTGCGCGTGCCGGATGTCCGACAGTATCCTCAAGAGCCGAGTCGTTTTGCTTTTCATGATCTTCTCCCGCCGGTGCGCATCGCGTGGAACGGATGGACCGTTGCAACCAGTGTAGGACGTGCTGGCCGCGCTGGCGGGAGAATGTGGCGTGCATGCCGCACGCCGAGGGATAGTACTTACTGGGCCGAAGCCATCGCCTGCGCCTGCAACGCTTCTTCCTCGCGGCGTTCTTCCGCGCAGCGCTGATGCTGGCGCGACAGGCGGTTCATCATCGGCAGCAGCAGCAGCGCGAGCAGCATGCCGATCGCGGCGAGCCAGCCGAGCTTCTCGAACAGCGACAGGTAGAGCGGCAGCGATTCGGTGGCCGGCAGGTCGTGCGACGGCATCTGCGCGAAGTTCGCGACGACGCTGCCGAGATACTGCGACACGCCCGTCGCGACGAAATACGCGCCCATCATGAAGCCGCTCATGCGCGCCGGCACGTAGCGCGCGATCATCGCGAGGCCGAGGCCGCTCACCAGCAGTTCGCCGAGCGAGTAGAGGCCGTAGCCCCACACCATGAACCACGACGACACGCGACCGTCCACCGCGTAGCGGCCGCTGATCGTGAACACGAGGTAACCGGCAGCCACCGCGCCGAAGCCGAACGCGTACTTCGCCGCGACCGGCAGGTCACGGCCGCTTTTCGAGAACGCGTTGTAGATCCACACGAGCACCGGGCTCAGCATCATGATCCAGATCGGGTTCAGTGCCTGGAACTGTGCGGCGCTCCACGTGAACAGCGTCGTGCCGAACAGGATGAAGCGCGGATCGACGTTGCGCAGCGCGAACAGCGTCAGCGACGTCGACATCTGCACGTAGAAGATGAAGAACAGGATCACCTGGCCGATCAGCACGAGCGCCGCGATCAGGCCGGCACGCTCCGAACGCTCCGACTTCGCGATCATGTACGCGAAGATCGCGAGGATCGCGAATGCTGCCGTCCACACGCTCGCGACCGCGAGCTGCTTGTGCTGCAGCACGTACAGCGTGACCAGCGCGAGCGCGACGCCGCCTGCCGCCACGCCGCCGAGGCGCTTCCAGCGGATCGGTTCGTCGTCGGGCTGCGAGCCGATGTGCGCGAGCGTGCGGTGCATCAGCATGAAGTTCAGGATCGCGAGCAGCATGCCGGCGCAGCAGACCGCGAACGCGGTGTGCCAGCCCCAGTGATCCTTGATCCACGGCGTCGCGAGCATCGACACGGTCGAGCCGATGTTGACAGCCATGTAGTAGATCGTGAACGCGCTGTCGATGCGTGCGTCGTCGCCTTCGTAGATGCGGCGCACGAGGTTCGCCGCGTTGGCCTTGAACAGGCCGTTGCCGACGACGATCACGCCGAGCGATGCGTACATGTACGCCAGCGCGTCGTTCGGGACCGCCAGCATCAGGTAGCCGGCGCACAGCACGGCCGCGCCGATGATCATCGTGCGACGGGCGCCGAGCACCTTGTCGCCGATCCAGCCGCCGATCGACGGCGACGCGTAGACGAGCGCGGTGAACGCGCCCCAGGTCAGGTTCGCGTGGCTGTCGGTGAAACCGAGCCGGTCGACCATGAAGAGGACCAGGAGCGCGGCCATGCCGTAGTAGCCGAAGCGCTCCCACATTTCGATGAGGAAGACCGTCGTAAACGATCGGGTTTGTGAAACAGGTGCGTGCATCATCAATCTCGTTTGAAACGGACGGCGCGGATCGCGCGTCGCCTTGGGGGTCGAACTGGCGCCGGAGCACGGTGGCCGGGTAGGCTTTGCGTCGGCGATGGAGCAGTCGGGCCGGGGTCGGACTCCGCCTGACGAGGCGGCGAGAGACCCCGACCGGCGCGCGAGTGGTAACGTTTGCCGGTCCGGTGCGTCAGGTCCGCGCCACTCAGGGAAACTCCCGATATGGCAGCAGCTTTCAGGAACATTTGTCTCATCATCTACTTGTAAGCTTGGCGCCCGTTCTCCGCAAATTCCCGGAGAGCCGCTTGCAGCTTGCCTGTGAAGACGGCGAGTCTGGCAAGATAGCGCGTCGTTTCGCTCGCTTCGGGCCCTGTTTAGTGCACCGGGCTCAACGCCGAAGACGTGTGCGAACCCGAAGATTAAGCCATCTCAAGTTAAACTTAGTTACTTTCCATCAAACATTTTTTGACGACCACTTTTCGGCCTGCTATGGTTCCCCCCACTGAAAACTCGCGATCGGCAGACGCTGTCGCACTTGGCAGCAAGATTCGCGCGTTGCGCCAACGACTCAAGCGCACGCTCGACGACACCGCTACCGCCGCGGGGATTTCGAAGCCGTTTCTGTCTCAAGTCGAGCGCGGGCTCGCGTCGCCGTCGCTGACGTCGCTGGCCGGTATCGCCCAGGCGCTCGGCGTGACGGTGCAGTACTTCGTGGATACGCCGAGCGAGGAACGCTCGGTCTGCCGAGGCGAGCAGTTGCGCTTCTTCGGATTCGCCGATTCGGCGAACCTGTTCGCGAGGCTGACGAACGTGTCCGAAGGGCGTCAGCTCGAGGCGATCCTCGTGCGGATGCCGCCAGGGCAGAAACGGTCGGAGGTGACGACGCATGCAGGGGAGGAGTTCCTGTATGTAATTGAAGGGGAAGTGTCGCTGACGCTGGAAGGCAAGACGTTCGTCCTGCAGGCCGGCGACAGTTCGCACTATCAGTCGACGGTCCCGCACAGCTGGGTCAACACCGCGACGATCGAGTCGGTGGTGGTCTGGGTCGGTACGCCGCGGCTGTTCTAACGCACAGGTATTCCTTCGTTTCAGAGACGGGATACCTGTCGAAAGAAACGTAAGGAATACTAAAATGCAATACGAGAATCACGGGCCTCCTCAATCGCTGCACCCGTCAGCGTCTCACGCGTAATCCGCGGCATCCGCCGCGCAACGCTCACCGAACAACCTTCTCAAAACTGCCACGATGAAATCCTTGCATGCCATGTCGGCCGTGCTGGCCGCGCTCGCCCTGACGACGCCCGCCGTTCACGCCGTTACCGTTCCGTCGAACGTCGCGCTCGCCCCTCAACAGGACCTGACGCGCCAGGTGCCTGCCGAAGTCGAGTCGCTCGATCCGGCGCACATTGAATCGTGGACCGGCAACACGATCGGCCTCGACCTGTTCGAAGGGCTCGCCCGCATCGATGCGGCCGGCCAGGTCGTGCCGGGCGTTGCGCAGTCGTGGGAGCGCAAGACGCCGACGACATGGATCTTCAAGCTGCGCCACGATGCGAAGTGGAGCAACGGCCAGCCCGTGACGGCCGCCGATTTCGTCTACTCGTGGCAGCGTCTCGTCGATCCGAAGACGGGCTCGAAGTACACGATCCTCGTCGAGTTCGTGAAGAACTCGAAGGACATCATCGCCGGCAAGGCCGCCCCGTCGACGCTCGGCGTGCGCGCGGTCGACCCGTACACGCTGGAAGTGACGACCGACGTGCCCGTCGCGTTCTTCCCCGAGCTGACCGCGATGGCGCCGCTCGCGCCGGTGAACAAGGACGTGGTGACGAAGTTCGGTGACGCATGGACGCGCCCGGGCAATATCGTCAGCAACGGCGCATACCAGCTCGTCGACTGGCAGCCGAACAACCGCATCGTGGCGACCAAGGACGCGAAGTACTGGAACGCGCCGAAGGTCGTGATCAGCAAGGTCACGTACCTGCCGATCGAAAGCGACGAAACCGCGATGCGCATGTACCAGGCCGGCCAGATCGACTACAGCTACTCGATTCCGTCGGGCATCTTCCAGCAGGTCAGCAAGCAGTTCGGCGGCGAACTGCGCCCGGGCCTGCAGCTCGCGACCTACTACTACTACCTGAACAACAGCGACGCGGCGCTGAAGGACAAGCGCGTGCGCCAGGCGCTGTCGATGGTGATCGATCGCGACGTGCTGACGTCGAAGCTCACGCAGGCCGGCGAGAAGCCGATGTACGGCCTGATGCCGAACGGCACGAAGGGCGCGCAGCCGTTCACGCCGGAATGGGCGTCGTGGCCGATGGCCAAGCGCATCGCGACCGCGAAGGACCTGTTGAAGCAGGCCGGCTA
Source organism: Burkholderia sp. 10_S31 (assembly GCF_056930375.1). Lineage (NCBI taxonomy): Bacteria > Pseudomonadati > Pseudomonadota > Betaproteobacteria > Burkholderiales > Burkholderiaceae > Burkholderia > Burkholderia sp. 10_S31. The sequence goes on along the minus strand of NZ_JBXOWK010000001.1, from coordinate 215,545 downwards.
CTCTGACGCGAAGCCGCTGTCGTTCACGCTCACGTACAACACCAACGACCTGCACAAGAAGGTCGCGCTGTTCACCGCATCGGAATGGCGCACGAAGCTCGGCATCAACACGAAGCTCGAGAACGTCGAGTTCAAGGTGCTGATGAAGGAACGGCATGACGGCAAGGTGCAGATCGCGCGCGACGGCTGGTTCGCCGACTACAACGACGCAATGACCTTCTTCGACCTGATCCGCTGCGGCAGCTCGCAGAACACCGTCGGCTACTGCAACAAGCAGATGGATACGCTCGTCGACGAAGGCAACCAGAAGCTCGACGACAAGGCACGTGCCGCGCTGCTCACGCAGGCGCACGACACGGCGATGAACGACACGCCGATGGTGCCGCTGTTCCAGTACTCGGCCGACCGTCTCGTGAAGCCCTACGTGGGCGGCTACTCGCTGAAGAACGTGATCGACATGCGTGCGTCGCAGGACATGTACCTGATCAAGCACTGAGCGGAGCGATCATGCTGGCCTACGCATTGAGACGCACGTTGTGGGCGGTGCCGACGATTCTCGCCGTCATCACCGTCTGCTACCTGCTGCTGCATTTCACGCCCGGCGGTCCGTTCGATACGGAGAAGCAGCTGTCCGCGGCGACGCTCGCGAACCTGAACGCGAAGTACCACCTCGACGAGCCGCTGTGGAAGCAGTACCTGCTGTACCTGAACGCGCTGCTGCACGGCGATCTCGGTCCGTCGTTCCGTTACGTCGACTGGTCGGTGAACGATCTCGTGAAGAAGGCGCTGCCCGTGAGTCTCGGCGTGGGCGGCGTGTCGATCCCGATCTCGATCGTGTTCGGCGTGCTGCTCGGCACCGTCGCGGCCGTGCGGCGCGACAGTCTGATCGACCGCTTCGTGATGCTGATCGGCAACTTCGGCAACGTCGTGCCGCCGTTCGTGCTCGGCCCGGTGCTGGTATGGATCTTCGCGATCCTGCTGAAGACGTCGGCCGGCAACGGCTGGCTGCCGGCCGGCGGCTGGGGCGACGGCGGCTGGCAGTACCGGCTGCTGCCGATCGTGCTGCTGACCTTCATCAACGTGTCGCTGCTCGCACGCGTGATGCGCGGCTCGATGATCGAGACGCTGTCGAGCAACTACATTCGCACCGCGCGCGCGAAGGGCCTGCCGGGCTCGACGATCGTGCTGCGCCACGCGCTCAAGCCCGCGCTGATGCCGGTCGTGTCGCTGTTCGGCACGGTCTGCATCACGTCGATCACGGCGGCCGTCGTCACCGAATCGGTGTTCGCGCTGCCGGGGCTCGGACAGCTTGTCGTGAACGGCGCGATCAACCGCGACTACACGCTGGTGCTCGGCCTCGTCGTGCTGACGACCGTCTGTGCGGTGCTGTTCAACCTGCTGGTCGACCTCGCGTACGCGTGGCTCGATCCGCGCATCCGTTATTGAGCGAGGCGCTGCGATGACTCCGACTACTCCCGTCGTCAGTCTGCCCGTGCAGACCGACTCGCCGCCGCGTTCGCGCTCGCCGCTCGCGCTCGCGTTCGCGCGCTTCCTTCACAACCGTGCGGCCGTGTTCAGCCTCGTGCTGCTCGCGCTGATCACGCTCGCGTGCTTCGTCGGCCCGTGGCTGCTCGCGGCCGATCCCGCCGCGAGCGACTGGGGCTCGATCAGCCTGGCGCCGACGCTCGCGAACCAGCACTGGTTCGGCACCGACGAACTCGGCCGCGACCTGCTCGTGCGCACGCTGATCGGCGGCCGCGTGTCGATCGAGGTCGGCCTGCTCGGCACGCTGGTGTCCGGCCTGTTCGGCGTCGCATGGGGCGCGACCGCCGGCTTCGCGGGCGGCCGCGTCGACTCCGCGATGATGCGCGTCGTCGACATGATGTACGCGATCCCGTACCTGCTGATCGCGATCCTGATGATGACCCTGTTCGGCCGCTCGTTCATGCTGGTCGTGCTGACCATCAGCGCGTTCTCGTGGATCGACATGGCGCGCGTCGTGCGCGGCCAGACGCTGTCGCTGCGCAACCGCGAGTTCGTCGATGCGGCGCGCGCGATCGGCGTGTCGCCGGCATCGATCGTGCTGCGCCACATCGTGCCGAACCTGCTCGGCGTGGTCGTCGTGTACGCGACGGTCTCGGTGCCGAACATCGTGCTGACCGAATCGGTGCTGTCGTTCCTCGGCCTCGGCGTGCAGGAGCCGATGACGAGCTGGGGCGTGCTGATCCAGGACGGCGCGCAGAAACTGGAATCGATGCCGTGGCTGCTACTGGCGCCGGCCGTCATGCTCTGCGTGACGCTCTACTGCGTGAACTTCGTTGGCGATGGCCTGCGTGACGCGCTCGACCCGAAGGATCGCTGAGATGAAACAACCCCCACGCTCACTATGTTCGCTCGGGGGGGCGCAGCCCCCCCGTCTCCCCCAGGCGCTTCCATCGAAGTGTCGGGCGGCCCGGCGGAGGCTGGCATGACAGCACTACTCGAAGTAGACAACCTCGGCGTGCGTTTCTCGCGCAAGGACGCACCGCCGATCGACGCCGTAAGCGGCGTGTCGTTCACGCTCGAAGCCGGCAAGACGCTCGGCATCGTCGGCGAATCGGGCTCGGGCAAGAGCCAGACCGTGATGGCGCTGCTCGGCCTTCTGGCCGGCAACGGCACGACGACGGGTGTCGCGCGCTATCGCGGCGACAACCTGCTCGCGATGGATACGCGCGCGCTGAACGCGGTACGCGGCGACCGGATCGCGATGATCTTCCAGGATCCGATGACGTCGCTCAATCCGTTCCTGACGATCGAGCGGCAGATGACCGAGACGCTGCAGCTACATCGCAAGCTGTCGCGCAAGGAAGCCACGAAGCGCGCGATCGAGGTGCTCGAGTCGGTGCGCATTCCCGACGCAGCGCGCCGCATCCGCATGTATCCGCACGAGTTCTCGGGCGGCATGCGCCAGCGCGTGATGATCGCGATGGCGCTCCTGTCCGAGCCGGAAATCCTGATCGCCGACGAGCCGACCACCGCGCTCGACGTGACCGTGCAGGCGCAGATCATCGACCTGCTGCGCGAGCTGAACCGCGAGCGCGGCACCGCGATCGTGCTGATCACGCACGACATGGGCGTGGTCGCGGGCCTCGCGGACGACGTGATGGTCATGTATGCGGGCCGCACCGTCGAATACGCGCCGGCCGAATCGATCTTCGCGGCGCCGTCGCATCCGTACACGATCGGCCTGCTCAATGCGCTGCCGCGCCTGACCGATGCGGACGACGCGCCGCTCGTCGCGATTCCCGGCAATCCACCGATGCCCGGCACCGCGCCGGCCGGCTGCGCGTTCGCGAAACGCTGCACGTATGCGCAGGAGCGCTGCGGTGCCGCGCGCCCCGCGCTCGAAACCTACGGCGCGGTGGGCGCGGTGCGCGCATGCCACCGGCCGCTGGCCGATCTGACGGGAGGTCTGCGATGAGCGTCGATGAACGCCGCAATGCCGGCGCGACGGGCACGACGAGCGATACGCTGCTGTCCGTCGAGGATCTGAAGGTGCATTTCCGCGTGCCGCTCGGCGGCTATCCGTGGTCGCCGAAGGGCACGCTGCGTGCGGTCGACGGCGTGTCGTTCGACGTGAAGCGCGGCGAAACGGTCGGGCTCGTCGGCGAGTCGGGCTGCGGGAAGTCGACGCTCGCGCGCGCGCTGATCGGCCTCGTGCCGATGACGGCCGGCACGGTGCGCTGGCGCGGTGACGCCGTCGCGCCCGATCACCTGCGCGGCACCGCGATGCGCCGCGAAGTGCAGATGATCTTCCAGGATCCGCTCGCGTCGCTCGATCCGCGCATGACGATCGAGCAGATCGTCGCGGAGCCGCTCGTCACGCACCATGCGGGCCTCGGCCGCACCGAGGTGCGGCGCCGCGTGGTCACGATGCTCGAGCGCGTCGGCCTGAATGCGCATCACCTGCTGCGCTATCCCCACGAATTTTCCGGCGGGCAGTGCCAGCGCGTCGGTATCGCGCGTGCGCTGATCGGCGAGCCGAAGCTCGTGATCTGCGACGAACCCGTATCGGCGCTCGACGTGTCGATCCAGGCGCAGATCGTGAACCTGCTGCGCGATCTGCAGCGCGAACTGTCGTTGTCCTATCTGTTCGTCGCGCACGACCTGGCGGTGGTGAAGGCCATCAGCCAGCGCGTGCTCGTGATGTATCTCGGCCGCGTGATGGAGTTCGGCACGCGGCAAGACGTGTACGGCGTGCCGCAGCACCCGTACACGAAGGCGCTGCTCGATGCGGCGCCGACGCCGGAGCCGGCACGCGAGCGTGCTCGCCGTCCGATGCTGCTGGCGGGCGAGATGCCGTCGCCGCTCAACCCGCCGTCCGGCTGCGCGTTTCGCACGCGCTGCCCGGTCGCGATCGACGCGTGCTCGCAGGACGTGCCGTTGCCGGAAGTGCGGCACGGCTCGGCCGCACGTGTCGCGTGCATTCGGGCGGGCGCGGCGGCGTGAAGTGACGCAGCAACCATAACCAGGCAGGTCGACAGGGGTAGGGTGCGGCGCGAACGATCTTCGCGCCGCGGGTAGAGGCGCGTCCTTAGCCGGGCTCGCCGGGGGGCCGGAAGCGGATCGCAACCGGCGTGGACGACATCAACACAAGACGAGAATGACGATGAAAAAGCAAAAGACGATCGGGACGGCATCGAAGATGCTGCTTGCATGGGGCTTGCCGGCGCTCGCCGGCGTATCGCTGACCGGCGTCGCGCACGCGGACGACGCGGCCCCCGCGCCGCTGACGGTCGCGCAGGCTGCGCCGTCCGCGGGCGCGAGCGTGTCGGTTGCGCAGGCAACGACCCCGAACGCCGTGATCAATGCCGAGGCGAGCCAGGCCGTCACGCCGCCGGACGAGCCGTCGGCACAGTCGAAGTCGAACGGCTTCATCGCCGACAGCCATCTGAACTTCCTGTTCCGCAACTATTCGGACGTGCTCGACAGCAAGGGCGGACCGCACCGCCATGCGTGGGTCCAGGGTGTGATGGCGAACTTCGAATCGGGCTACACGACGGGCCTGATCGGCTTCGGCGTGGACGCGTCGGTGTATGCGGCGCTGAAACTCGACGGCGGCGCGGGCGCGGGCAGCATGGTCCACATCGCGAAGGGCGGCGGTGGCGGCAACCAGCTCGCGTGGGCATACCCGGGCATCTACGACGTGAAGGCGCGCATCTCGAACACGGTGATCAAGTACGGTCTGCAGGCCGTCGACAACCCGTTCATGGAGCAGCACGACAACCGTGCGCTGCCGCCGACGTTCCTCGGCGCGACGATCGTCAGCAATGAATTCAAGAACGTGATGCTCGAGGCCGGCAGCTTCACGAAGAACGACGCACGCGGCCATACGACGCTCACGAACCTCACGACGCAATACGGTGGCACGCGCGTCAATCGCCTGACCTATGTCGGCGGCACGTGGGACTACTCGCCGAACGGCGAAGTCGCGCTGTACGCGAACCAGGCCGACGACGTATGGCACCAGTACTACGCGTCGGTGAAGCACAGCATCGGCAGCACGCAGACGATCAAGTGGACGGGCTTCGGCAACGTCTACTCGACGCACGACACGGGCGACGCGCTGCAGGGCAAGATCGACAACAACGCATACAGCCTGTCGCTGGCCGCGCAGCACGGCCCGCACGAGCTGCTGCTCGGCTACCAGCAGATCCTCGGTGACCAGTTCTTCGACTACCTGAACGAAACCAACGGCATCTTCCTGACCAACTCGATGGACGTCGACTACAACGCGCCGCACGAAAAGTCGCTGCAGCTGCGTTACACGTTCTACGGCAAGGAAGCGGGCCTGCCGGGCTTCAAGGCGATGGTCTGGGGCGTGACGGGCTGGGGTGCGGACGGCAGCGCGGGGGCCGCGAACGATCCGGGCAAGTCAAGCATCTACTGGAGCAACGGTGCGCCGGTGCAGGGCCGTCACCACGAGTTCGGCTTCATCCCGTCGTACACGTTCCAGAGCGGCAAGCTGAAGGACACGAAGGTCACGTTCATCGCGATGTGGCACAACGGTTCCGCGCACTACTCGGACGCGACGAACCGCGAGTATCGCCTGGTCGTGAACGTGCCGCTGCACGCGTTCTGATCGAAGGGGGCGCATGCGCCCCCGCATCACACGGCCGGCCTGCGAGCGAAACGATCAGGCCGGCTTGTGCAGCCCCGCGACCGGATCGTTCGCAGCGGGCATGTCTTCCACGAGCGACGTGAGCTGGCGGCCCGTATCGCGCCATGCGTCGAGGCCGCCGCGCAGCGCGAGCGCATCGGTGAAGCCTGCGTCGAGCAGGCGTTTCGCCATCAGCGCGGCCGTGAACTCGTTCGGGCACGAGCAGTACACGACAAACTTCTGCGTGAACGGATAGCGCGCGACGATGTCGCCGATCTGGCGTTCGTCCGCGAACTGCGCGCCGGGAATCGTGAACGGGTCGAGCTTGCGGTGTTCGGGCGAGCGCACGTCGAGGACCACCGGCGCGGACGCATCGCGCATCATCACGTCGAGCTCGTCGACGCCGATTCGCGCGCTCGCGAGCTGGCGGATCAGCGCGCGGCGGCGCATCCAGCGGATCGCCGCGTACACCGCCAGCACCGCGACGGCCGCCAGCAGCGCCACGCGGCCGAGCTGGCCCGCGCCGGCGAACAGCCAGTCGATCTGGCGATAGAACATCACCCCGACCACCAGCCCGACGATCGTCCACAGCGCGGCGCCGAGCGCATCGTAGCCGACGAACGTGCGATAGCGCGTGCCGAACGCGCCGGCCATCGGCACCGACACGAGCGACAGCCCCGGAATGAAGCGCGCGACGGCGAGCACGCGCACGCCGTAGCGGCCGAAGAAGCGTTCGGTCTTTTTCACGCAGCTGTCACGCGACAACGACAGCCGGCAGATCGTCTTCAGCGTCGTGCCGCCGAAGCGCCGGCCGGCGAGGTACCACACGGTGTCGCCGATCAGTGCGCCGAGCACCGACAGCGCGACCACCGTGATCAGTTGCGAGCCGATCATCGCCGGATGCATCGCGGACATCGCACCGAACAGCACGAGCGTCGGCATCGCGGGCACCGGCAGCCCGATGGCCGCCGCGAGCACATTGGCGAAGACGAGAAGCGGCCCGTATTGGGCGACGAGGTCACGGAGGAGCATGACGGCTGGCCGAAAAGGAAGCGCGTGGGGAGGATACGCAGATGGGCCGATTATCGGCCATTTTCAACCGGACGGCGGGAAATGACGGAAAGCGCCTGACGGCGGCAGGGAGATGCGGGCGGGACGGTGAGCCGATGCATTGCGCGCGGCTCACCGCTCGACATCAGGAAGAGGTGCGGGCGAGCGATGCGACGCCGTGGTTTTCGCCGGGCAACTCGGCGCCGTGCGAGCGGATCGCCGCGATCAGCTCGGCTGGCGTGATCTCGTAGCGGACCTCGCGGTGAATGCCGGGCTTGCGTTCGTCGATCTCGATCAGCAGCACGCTCTTGCCGTCGCCGGTCGATTCGAGCCGGAGCGAGCGCAGTTCACGGCCGTCGGCCGGGTCGTGTTCGGTGAGCAGGGTCATTGCCCCGGATGAGCCGGTAGTGCGCATCGAACCTATCCTCGTGTCGTGTGTGCCAGGTTGGCGAAGATGTCGTTATTGAATGCAGCTTGACGAAGTTTAACGCGAACGGGCCGCAACACGGAGCATTTTCGTGGGCATGAAAAGAGGGCTGCACCACCTATCCTTCTGATATTTGAGCCGCGCCAGGCGGGCGTCTCAGCCGGATCGGCCGACGCCGCGCCCGGCGTCCGGCCGATGATCCGGCCGGGCGGGTGCGTGCCGTCAGAAGCGGTCGGCGAGCCCCATCGCCGGGTCGCTGACCGAGTGGCGGCCCGTTTCGACGCGGCCGGCGATGCGGCGCGAGAAGCTCGCGTCGCTGTCGGCAGTGACGACGAAGTCGTACCAGTGCCCGGTCGAGTCGAGCTTCCAGTGCAATTCCGATTGACCGCCGGCGTGCACCGTGACGGTCCACGTCGTGCCCGTGTCGTTGCCGTGGCCGCGGTCGTCGTTCGCGCCGCGGCCGGACAGCGGGCCGTACACCTCGTTCGACTTCACCGTGAAGCGCACGGCGCTGCCGCCGTCGTTGCGCAGCCGCAGATGCAGGTTGCCGCTCGCACCCGCATAGCCGACCCGGATTTCCGGATGCGGTGCGCGCGCGCCGGCCAGTCGGGCGAGGTCGCCGGTGAAGCGGCGGTGATAGCCGTTCGGACCGAGCACCCACAGGTCATATTTACCGCTGTCGTCGGCCAGCGCCGCCCAGTCGCCGCGCAGCGCCTTGCCCGGCTCGACGACGTAGCGGCGCGGCACGCGGTCGAGGTGCAGCTTGTCGTACACGTGGAATACCGCTGCCGCGCGGCCGGTGTTCGCGAACTTCAGCGTGACGGTGCCCTGGCCGGCATCGACGTGCGCGCTTGCATGCAGCTCGTACGGCAGTGCGCGCGACGGGCGCACGCCGGCGGCCTGCGCGGGCAGCGACGGCGTGGCCGGCGGCGTGATCTTCGGCGCGGCCTGCTGCGCGGCGCTCAGCGCGTCGACCTGGTTTTTCGTCGTACGACCCGCGAGCGTCGGCAGCGGTTCGTTGTTCGGCGCGCGGAAGTTGAACGCGCTCGTCAGGTCGCCGCACACCGCGCGGCGATACGCGCTGATCTGCGGCTCGACGACGCCGAAGCGTTTCTCGAGGAAAAGCAGCGTCGACGTATGGTCGAACACCTGCGAGTTGACCCAGCCGCCGCGGCTCCACGGCGACACAACCCACATCGGCACGCGCGGCCCCGGGCCGTACGGACGGCCGTCGGCCGCGGGCTGGCTCGACGTCGCCGGCGCGAAGTCGTGGTACTCGACGGCGACGTCGGCATCCGCGAGCGTATGGCCGCCCGCAAGCGAGCCGTCCGCATTGCGCGACGGCACGGCCGGCGACGGCATGTGGTCGAAGAAGCCGTCGTTCTCGTCGTAGTTGATCAGCAGCACGGTCTTGCTCCACACGTCCGGATTCGCGGTCAGCGCATCGAGCACCGCCTGCACGTACCACGCGCCCTGCGCGGGGCTCGACGGCCCCGGGTGTTCGCTGTACACCGACGGCGGGATGATCCACGACACCTCGGGCAGCTTGCCGTTGCGGATGTCGTCGCGAAACGTTTCGAGGAAGCCGTACGGCATCGTGTTGCCGAAGCCCTTTGCGAGCGGGCTCAACGGATCGTCGATCGCCGGATCGTAGAACGCCCCGGCCGCCGTCACCGGCTGCGTGATGTCCGTCGACGCGACGTACGCGGGCCGGCGTGCGGGCGGCATCTGCTCGATGGCCGCGCGCCAATGGCGAAAGCTCATCATCTCGTTGCAGCCGAAATTGTCGATCAGGCTCTGGTAGACCTTCCAGTTCACGCCGGCCTGCTGCAGCCGGTCCGCGTAGGTTGTCCATGTCCAGCCCTGGCTCGACGGGCCGATGTCGTTGCCGCCGTTGAACTGGTTGTTCAATGCGGCGAGCTTCACGTGGCTGCCGTCGGCCGGGCTGATGCCGTTCGGGCCGTTGGTGCCGCTCCAGTAGAACAACCGGTTCGCGATCGTGCCCGTATGCATCCCGCAGTGGTAGTGGTCGCACAGCGTGAATGCGTCGGCGAGCGCGCGCTGGAACGGCACTTCGGCCGCATCGTAATAGCCCATCGACAGCGGCGTCTTGGCGTCGGGCCAGCGGTTCATCCGGCCATGGTCCCACGCGGCCTGCGCGTCGGCCCACGTGTGCGGCGTGCCGCCCGCGCGCTGCGCGTTGCCCTGGCTCGCATCGAGATGGTACGGCGTGAAGGTCGTCGCGGGCGTCGCTTTCGTGTAGGTCTGGTAGAACACGTCGCGGCCGTTCGGCGACGGCACCGCGAAGCGGTCGCCGTAACCGCGCACGCCCTTGAACGTGCCGAAGTAGCCGTCGAATGCGCGGTTCTCCATCATCAGCAGCACGACGTGTTTCACGTCCTTGATGGTCCCCGTTTCGTGAAACGCGGGAATGGCGAGCGCGCGGCGGATGCTCGGCGGAAACGCGGAAAGCGCGGCGGCGGCGAGGCCGGAAGTGGCGGTTTGCTGAAGGAATTTGCGGCGTGACGTCATGGCGTTCTGATCCTGTGATGATGGGAGCGTTCGTGACTTCGTCTGGTTGCGCTCGTGCGTCGTCCCCCCGGGACGGTCCGCGATGCGTGTGCGTTCGAGCGCGTCGGCCGTTGTCGTGATCCTGTGCGCCGCGCGCTCGTGATGCGCGGGGCAGGACGTCGGCACACGCGGGCCCGGCAAGTGCCGGGCAGGGCGCGGCCAGTCTAGGGAGCGCAGATGACGTCGACGTGATGCGGAAATGACATGACGTATTTCGTCGGTTACGTTGTGTGCGCAACTAATTGGAGGCGCGTCGCGAAGATGGCGGAATGGATGGAAATTACCGGTTTCCCCGGCGGGAGCGGTCAAGAATTGCCGGCTGCGTGAAATTTGCGTGACGCCGTGTAGTTGTGCATGCAACAGAATCGCGTTATGTGGCGACCATGTTTCATTTGCGTGAAATCGGATAAGCTCGATGCGTTGTTGCGTTCGTGCAGCAACATGCCCCGGCCCGATACTTTCGACTCTACCCAGTCATGACCGATATCACGATCCGGCACAGCGAGACGCACGACGTCGACGCGATCCGGCACATCGTCGCTCACCCTGCGGTGTACCTGAACACGCTCCAGCATCCGTTTCCGTCGCACGAGAAATGGCAGCAGCGGCTCGAACGGCTGCGCGAACAGGGCGTGAGTCTCGTCGCCGAACTCGACGGCTCGGTGGTCGGCCATCTCGCGCTGCATCCCGAGCAGAACCCGCGCCGGCGTCACGCGGCGTCGCTCGGGATGATGGTCGATGCGTCGCATCACGGGCGCGGCATCGGCGGCCGGCTCCTGGCCGCCGCCATCGACCTCGCCGAAAACTGGCTGAACGTCACGCGTCTTGAATTGACCGTGTTCGTCGACAACGCGGCGGCCATCGCGCTGTATGAAAGGCACGGCTTCAGGATCGAGGGCGAGGCGCCGAACTATGCGCTGCGCGACGGTGCGTATGCGTCGGTGTATCAGATGGCGCGGATCAAGGGGCGGCAGTAATCGACGCGTGTCGACGCGGGCATGCTGGCCGGTATGCGCGACAAGGCCGCACTCGCCGATGCGCTACGCGCGGTACTGCGCGAGCCGGTACTGGCGCGGGCCGATTCGGACGTGCTCGTCGCCGCGCCCGCGCGCACGATGCGTCGGTCAGGCCGGTCGTGAGGCAGTTCGACGGCGTATGCGCGAAGCTGCCTGCGGGCGATCCGCAGACAGTGGCATGCGCGAAACCGATTCAGCCGGTGAAGGCGTAACGATGGGAGGGCGCGCGCTCGGGCGTATTGATATGGTGATTACTGGCCCGACTCCGACGACGCGCCGTGATTACTGCCATAGCCGGCACTTTGCTGGCGGGCAATCTTCGCTTCGGCGGAAACGATGCTGGCCGGATAGAACCAGTCGCTCGACTGGAAGCCGGCCTGCTTGAGCGCCTTCACTTCGGCGTGGACCTGCGCACGCGTGAGCGGCGGGTTCGACTGCGCTTGCGCGGCGAGCGGGGCGGATACGGCCAGGGCAATGGCAACTGCATGAATCAGGCGCTTCATGATCGGGACCTCCATGTTTCCGACGGGGCGGCCGGCCTTCGTTCGACGAAGCGGCGGCGGTTGGAAACAGTCTAGGCCCGGCCTCGCGCGGGAAAAATGCGATCGCTCCCAACGCAGTGTTCTGCAACGGACAACAATGGACAGGGTGAGCAGGCTGTGCCGGATTGCGGTACGCGGCGGACGTTGGGCCTCCGGGCCGTGCGGTAGTGCGGCGCTGTGCGGCTCCGGTCGGTCGGGGGACGCATCGGCCGATGCGAATGCCGGGCGCCCCGCCCCGGTTTGCATGCAGACGTGCCGGGAACGTGCCCCGCGATGGATATCGCGCAGCGCTGTCTGTTGCGGCGATGCCAGGCCGTCGAGCCGCCGTGACACGCGCAGGGAAGAAGGGGGTGCCGGCCGCGTCGATGCGGCCGGCCGAGGGGGGCGGCGTGCGGAACGCCGCCCGATGTGAAGGCTTACACGAGGCCCGTCGTGTAGTACACGGCGATCACGAAGAACACCGCGAGCGTCTTGATCACGGTGACCGCGAAGATGTCGCGGTACGACTCGCGGTGCGTGAGGCCCGTGACCGCGAGCAGCGTGATGACCGCGCCGTTGTGCGGCAGCGTGTCCATGCCGCCGCTGGCCATCGCGACGACCCGGTGCAGCACGTCCAGCGGAATGTTGGCGGCCTGTGCGCCCTTGATGAACAGGTCCGACATCGCGGCGAGCGCGATGCTCATGCCGCCCGACGCCGAACCGGTGATGCCGGCGAGCGAGCTGACTGACACGGCTGCGTTTACGAGCGGGTTCGGAATGCTCTTCAGCGCGTCGCTGACGACGAGGAAGCCAGGCAGTGCGGCGATCACACCGCCGAAGCCGTATTCCGACGCGGTGTTCATCGCGGCGAGCAGTGCGCCCGCGACGGCGGCCTTCGAGCCGGCCGCGAAGCGGCCGCTCACGCGCTTGAACGCGGTCAGCACGACCAGCACGATGCCGAGCAGCAGCGCGGCCTCGACCGACCAGATCGCGACGACCGTCTTGATCGACGTCGTGACGGGCGCATGCACGCCGGGCAGCACCTCCGGCGCGACGGTGTATGACGCGGCGCCGTACCACTGCGGGATCAGTTTCGTGAACGCGAAGTTCGACACGCCGACGAGGATCAGCGGCAGGATCGCCAGCGCCGGATGCGGCAGTGCCGTCGTTTCGACGCGTTCCGGTTCGTTGACGAGCGACGTGCCGTAGCCTTCGCCCTTCGCCATCGCCGAGCGGCGGCGCCATTCCAGGTAGGTGAGGCCGACGACGATGATGAACAGCGAGCCGATCGTGCCGAGCGCGGGCGCGGCCCAGGCAGTCGTCTTGAAGAACGTGGTCGGGATGATGTTCTGGATCTGCGGCGTGCCGGGCAGCGAATCCATCGTGAACGAGAACGCGCCGAGCGCGATCGCGCCGGGCATCAGACGTTTCGGAATGTTGCTCTGGCGATAGAGCTCGGCCGCGAACGGATACACCGCGAACACCACGACGAACAGCGACACGCCGCCATAGGTGAGCAGCGCGCACACCGCGACGATCACCGCATTCGCGCGCGAGCGGCCGATGTAGCGGATCGCCGCATGGACGATCGACTCGGAGAACCCGGACAGTTCGATCACCTTGCCGAATACGGCGCCGAGCATGAACACCGGGAAATAGAGTTTGACGAAGCCGACCATCTTCTCCATGAAGATGCCGGAGAAGACTGGAGCGACGGCGGCGGGTTCGGTCAGCAGGACCGCGCCGAGCGCGGCGATCGGCGCGAACAGGATCACGCTGTAGCCGCGATACGCGGCGAACATCAGAAACGCCAGCGCGGCGAGGACGATCACGAAAGACAAGGGAGTCTCCTAAATGCTTGGAATGGCTTTGGTTGTTGTTCGATCGCGGAACGCGCCGCGGACCGGCTCAGGTTCGTGCAGGTTTCGTGCCATCGGCCGCATTGCGCCGCCGGACATGGGTCCGGCGCAGACCGGCGGGCCCGCGCCGGCCAATGTCTGACGATTCTACATAAATCGTCTCCATTTGGAGACGATCCGGCCGCCGGGGCAGCCCGCCGAATCGGGCAGGGCTTTCCCGGACAAGGCATTCCGGCATGTCTCCAAAGTGAGATACTTCGTCTCGTTCTGGAGACATTCGGCCAAGCATACGCGGAGACGACGACACGATGATGAACGACTGGGCCCGCCTGCCCGTCAATTACGGCGACGTGCTGCGGCGCGCCGCCGAGTCGCTGTTTCGTACGTTCGAGGATTCGAGTGCGGGCACGGTGGTGGTCGATCGCGACGCACGCGTCGTGTGGATGAACGAGCGTTATGCGGCGCGCTTCGGGTTCGCCGATCCGCAGCAGGCGGTCGGCCTCGACTGCGAGGCGGTGATGCCGAACAGCCTGATGCGTGAGGTCGTGTCGACCGGCCAGCCGATCCTGCTCGACATCATGGAGACGGGCCGGGAGCCGCTCGTCGTCACGCGCCTGCCGTTGAAGAACGAGGCGGGCGAGACGGTCGGCGCGATCGGTTTCGCGCTGTTCGACCAGTTGAAAACGCTCACGCCGATCTTTTCCCGCTACGCGCAGCTTCAGCAGCAGCTGATCGCGACGCAGCGTTCGCTCGCACAGGCGCGCCGTGCGAAATACACGTTCGCAAGCTTCGTCGGCACGAGCACCGCGAGCCTCGAAACCAAGCGGCAGGCGCGCCGCGCTGCGCAGGTCGATTCGCCGGTGCTGCTGCTCGGCGAGACGGGCACCGGCAAGGAACTGCTCGCGCATGCGATCCACGCGGCGTCGGCGCGCGCGCTCCAGCCGCTCGTGACCGTCAACGTCGCCGCGATTCCCGACACGCTGCTCGAAACCGAATTCTTCGGCGCGGCGCCGGGGGCGTATACAGGTGCCGACCGCAAGGGGCGCGTCGGCAAGTTCGAGCTGGCCGATCGCGGCACGCTGTTTCTCGACGAGATCGGCGACATGCCGCTGCCGCTGCAGGGCAAGCTGCTGCGCGTGCTGCAGGACAAGGAGTTCGAACCGGTCGGTTCGAACCGGATCGTGCGCGCGGATGTGCGGATCATCGCCGCGACGTCGGCCGACCTGCCCGCACTGGTCGAGGCCGGCCGCTTTCGCGCGGATCTCTATTACCGGCTCAACGTGCTGACGATTCACGCGCCGCCGCTGCGCGAGCGCGCGTCCGACATCGCGGCGCTCGTCTATGCGACGCTGGAGGAACTGGCCGCGCAGCACGGCCGTGCCGCCCACTGCGAGCTGACCGACGATGCGCTGCGGATGCTGTGCGCGTACCCGTGGCCGGGCAACGTGCGCGAGCTTCGCAATACGCTCGAGCGTGCGCTGATGCTGTCGGATCGCTCGGTGATCGATGCGGGTGCGCTCGCGCCGTTCCTCGGGCCGGTGCGCGCGGCGCCCGATAGCGTGCCGGCAGGTACTCGGATTGCCGCGGTCGGCCGGGATGCGGGCGACGCATCGGATGCGCGGGGTGCGCCGGTCGTTTCGTATACCGATGCATTGGCTGCGTGGGAGCGCCAGTTCCTGATCGATGCGCTTGCGGCTTGCGACGGCAAGGTGGTGGAAGCGGCCGCGCGCATCGGCATCGGTCGGGCAACGCTCTACAAGAAACTGGCGGCGCTGGGGATCGACCGGTAGCACGCGGCGGCGGGTGCACGCGGACATGAGGAACGGCACCGGTGACGTGCCCGACAGGAGACAACGATGAAGCGAATCGGCATTGCCGGATGGCTGGCCGCACTGGTGGCGACGTCCTCGTTCGCACAGTCGAATGACGCGGACGCACCTGCGGTACGGCGCAACTGGTACAACGACCCGTTCATCGCACTGTCGCGGGACTTCGCCGAATGCCCGCTGCCGCTCGGCCCGTGGATGACGCGCGCCGAGATGGAGGACGACGCGCACTACCGCGTCGAGCGCGGGACCACCTGCTGGCTTGCGCACCGCTGCACGAAACCGAATTCCTATATGTATGACGCGCCGATCGCCGCGGCGGCGAAAGCGCATTTCGCGGGCACCGATCGTCTGCAGGGCACGAGCCTGTGGATCACCGTGCAGCGGCGCTTCATCTATGTCGAAGGGTGTGCCGATCCGGCATTCGATCGGCAGGCGCTGGCGCGCGAACTCGGCGCGCTTCCCGACGTCGAGCAGGTGTTCGTTCGCATCACCGAGGATCCGCACCGGGCCGTGCCGTACAAGACGCGCGGGCGGCCCGACCGGACACCGGACTGAACGCGGGAGGGCAGCGCATGGCATACTCGCGACATTCAAAAATAGGTTGACGGAAAGAACAATGAAACACATGCTTGCGTCGGTCTGTCGGTGGCCACGGACGCATTGGCGTCGGGCCGGATTGTTGGCCCTGGTTGCGGGGCTCGGCGGGTGTGGCGGCGGGGCGCCACTGTTCACTTCGGACGGGCGCCCGACTACGCAGGTGCAGTGCACCGGAAGCGGCTGGAGCAATTGCACGGACAATGCCCGAGCCATCTGCAACGGGGAATTCGACGTCCTCCAGCAATCGACCGATGACGCCGTGCGAAATCTTCTCTTCGCATGCAAGAAGAAAAGCGGCTATTGATCCCGATATGACCGGATAAGGAGACCCTAATCGGGTGAAGCGCTTTTCTATTGGCTTGGAGTCGGCTATTTTTCATGAATAACACTCACGGAGTCCCATCCATATGGCGACCTACAGGCAACTGACAGCGCAGCTCGAAAGACTTCAACAAAAGATCGACAAGGAACGAGAAAAGGCGATTGCCGATGCGATTGCCGCCATTCGGGCAAAAATCGAGGAATTCGACATTACGGCCGAAGAGCTCGGTTTCCGTCCGATTGGCACTGCCGTTGCCGCGAAACCGAAGCGTTCGTTGCCGCCGAAGTACCTGAACCCGAAGACGGGCGAAACGTGGAGCGGCCGCGGGCGTGCGCCGGCGTGGCTCGGCAAGAACCGCGCGCGTTTCCTGATCAAGGACTGACTCCCGAAAATCCTCACCTTTCGTGCGCTGACCGACGGTGCGAACGGCCATGTGGCCGTCGCACCGTTTTGTTTTTGGACGGCCGCCACGCGATTCGGAACCGCGAATTGAACGGCAATGCCGTGCGATTAACGGATGCTTTTTTGCGAATTCGCTGCGATTGAACCGGATATCGCCGTGAATTCCGGTAAACAACCCCGCAATTACGCGGCACACGCGTATCGGCATTCTCGATGACATGCGAGAGCTTCGCGGTGCCGATGTACCGTCGATCGCCATCACCGCTCGCGCATTGACGCGCTGCGCCGTGCAATTCCCGAACTTGCTCACCATGGCTCCTGTAAATCCTCACCTTTGACGAGGCGGCCGGATGACCGCCTCGTGTTGCCTTCGCTCGTTGCGTCGTGCGAAGGCGTCGGTTACCGGCCCATGTTGCGGGCATTGATGCCCGTCGCACAGTCGGCCGTTCGGCATATAGGCAGCCGCATCGCGTTCGCCTATGCTTGGAGTTCGCGTCGACCGGCACATGGCCATCGGGCTCGCATGCCGGTCGGATCGTCTTTCGTTACCGTATGGAGCCGATGTGACCGTCCGCCATCTCGATGCGTTGTTCCAGCCCAGGTCCGTTGCGGTCGTCGGTGCGTCATCGCGTGCGGGCAGTATCGGTGCGATGGTGTGGGCGCGCGTGCTCGACGGCGCGTTCGAGGGGCCCGTGTGGCCCGTCAATCCGAAGTATCGCGAACTGAGCGGGCACGCGGTCGTGGCCGATGTCGACCGGCTGCCGGCGCCGCCGTCGGTCGCCGTGATCTGCACGCCGCCTGCCACGTGGGCCGGTATCGTGCGCAAGCTCGGCGAACTCGGCACGCGCGTCGCGGTGATCGTCGGCGAAGCGCGCACCGATGCCGATCGCGCCGCACTCGATCGCACGCTCAAGGCCGCGAAGCCGTTCGTGCTCCGTATCGTCGGCCCCGGCAGTCTCGGCGTGCTGTCGCCCGCGCGGCATGCGCATTTCGGCGCACCGGCCTACACGGCGCGATCGGGCGGCGTCGCCTGGGTGTCGCAATCGAATGCGCTGACGAACGCGGTTCTGGGCTGGGCCGATGCACGAGGCCTCGGCTTTTCGCATGTCGTCGCGCTGGGCAGCGAGGCAGACGTCGATGCGGGCGATGTCCTCGACTACCTCGCCAGCGATCCCGGCACGCGCGCGATCCTGCTCGAGCTCGACACCGTATGCGCCGCGCGCAAGTTCATGTCGGCAGCGCGTGCGGCGGCGCGCAACAAGCCGGTGCTCGCGCTGCGCACCGGGCGCGCCGATCCCGGCGATGCGCTTTACACGGCGGCGTTCCAGCGCGCGGGGATGGTGCGTGTCGATGCGCTCGATGATCTGCTCGACGAGATCGAGACGCTCGGTGTCGGTCGCGTCACCGCGCGGGGGGCTGCAACGCTCGTGACGAGCGACGCAGGCGTCGCGAAGCTCGCGGTCGATGCGGTCGCGGAGGTGCGCGACGTGCTGGCCGACTGGCCGGCGGCGGCAACGTCGGCGGTAGCGGCCGCGCTGCCGCATCTCGCCGGGGTCGGCAATCCGCTGACGCTCGGCGACGATGCGCGTCCCGAACATTTCGGCACCGCCATCAAGGCGCTCGCGCCGTTTCCGCAAACAGGCACGTTGTTCGTCGTGCATTCGACGTCCCACAGCGCGCCGGCCGAGGCGGTCGCGCGCACGTTGATCGAATCGCGACAATATGCATACCGCGGTATTCTCGCGTGCTTCTTCGGTGCGGTCGACGCGGCGACGCGCGACGCGCTGCATGCGAACGGCATCCCGGTGCATACCACCCCGCAGCGGCTTGCGCGCGCATACGCACGGCTGGTCGACTACAGCCTCGGGCGGCAGTTGCTGATGCAGACGCCCGAGGGCACGCCGCCGCAACCGGCCGAGTGCATTGCATCCGCACAGGCCGAGGCCCGTCGGATGGTCGAGGCGGGCGACCATGAACTGGCCGGCGAAGCGGCGTTGCGCTGGCTCTCTCACTTCGGCCTGCACGGCGAGCCGGCCGATGCGTCCGCGGGCGCCAGAGTCGTCGACGTCACGGTCGACATGTACGACGATTCGAACTTCGGCCCGGTGTTCCGCTATGCCGTGCCGCCGGCGGACGGCGTGTCGGCGCCGTTCGTCGTGTACGGGCTGCCGCCGCTGAATACGGTGCTCGCCCGCGCGGTGATGGCGCGTTCGCCATATGCGCGCCGTGCGCCCGTCGAACCCACGCTCGACGCGCTGACTGCGCTGTCGCAAGTCGTTTGCGACGTGCGCGAAGTCGTCGCGATGTCGATCACGCTGCGCGTGCTGTCCGACCGTGCATACGTCATCGCGCCGCGGCTCACGCTGGCGGCCGGGCGCAGCCGGCTCGCGATCATGCCGTATCCGCGCCATCTCGAGCAGACGCTCGAATGGCGCGGCGAGACCGTGACGATCCGTCCGATCCGTCCGGAAGACGAGGAGGCACACAACGAGCTGCTTGGCGCGATGACGCCGGACGATCTGCGGATGCGTTTCTTCGGTGCGGTGCGCAGCTTCGATCATTCGCAAGTCGCGCGCATGACGCAGATCGACTACGACCGTGAGATGGCCTTCATCGTGTCGTTCACCGACGTGTCGGGGCGCTCGCACACGCTCGCGGTGGCGCGCGCGGTCTCCGATCCCGACAACGAGACGGCGGAGTTCGCGATCGCCGTGCGGCCGGACCAGAAGGGCAAGGGGCTCGGCCGGCTGATGATGACCCGCATCATCGACTACGCGCGATCGCGCGGCACCGCATGGATGATCGGCGAGGCGCTGCGCGAGAACACAGCGATGATTTCGCTGGCGAAGTCGTGCGGTTTCGAAGTGTCGACGACGGAGGAACCCGGCGTGGTGGGGTTCAGGATGAAGCTGCAACCGTAGCCGCATCGGCGCAGGTGGTGCTCGAACGTGCGGCGGTATCGTGCGCTGTAGACGGAACGCACGATGTGGGTGATGCGTGATCGCGGTTGCACGGACTCTTCGCAGTTCGGAATGCAGATCATCCGCTGTGCTCGATCGGATCCGCGAAGCGATACAACGCTTCGTGACCGATAGAGAAAGGCGTCGGTGTCGAGTTACGGCATCCGCGGCGAGCGAGTTGCAAGCGCCGATGCTCGTCGCATATTGCCGATTCCGGTCATGTACTCGGGCGCGCTGACACCTGCATTTCGCACTTGCAGCATCGGAAACAGAACAAAGGTGAGATTTTCCGGGAGCCGCGAGTGAGCTTTTCCGGGAGCGTCTGGGTGAGCTGATCCGGGAGCACTCGGTGAGCCTTCTCGGGAGCCACCGGTGAGCCCTTGCGGGAAAGGGCGGTGAGCGTCTGCGGGAGGCGTCGGTGAGGACGTTCGGGAAGAGCCGGTGAGCCTCTTCAGGAGCGTTGGGTGAGCTTTTCCGGGATACCCGGGTGAGCGCTTACGGGAGGCTTTGGTGAGACTTTTCGGGAGCCTGCGGACGCAGTACCCCAGCAGGCGCGGCGCCAGCGTTTGCCGGCGTCCGCGCCGGTGCGGGCACGCATGAACCGTGCCCGCGACGGCGTTTATGCAGCGAGTTTCGACGCCGCGTCGTTCACCTGGTCACGCGAAATCGCGAGTTCCTCGAGGTGCGCTTCCGCATAGACGCCGCCGGTTTCGCGCTCGAGGCGGGCGATCGTCAGTGCGCAACGCGCGGCGTCCTTCGGCATCGCGATGAAGCGCTTGACCGATTCGCCGGACGTAAACGCGTCGAACAGCGCGCCGCGCACGTCGTCCGGAAGCGTCTTGGTCCATTGGTACGGCTTGCCGTTGAACGTGATCGACGGCGGCAGCGTGCGTTCCTTCTTGGAGGCCGTGATGAGGCCGTAGGTGCGCGCGGCGTCGCCGATCTGCTCGGGCGAGAAGAGTTCGTCGGGCGTGATGTCGAACTGCTCGATGTAGTTCTCGATCGCCAGCATCGCTGCGGAGCGATCGTCACGCTTCTTCTGCGCGCGCGCGACGATGTCGCGCAGCTCGTCCGCTTCCTCGGGCGTGATCGTGAAGCTCGCCTGCTTCTGCTGAAGTTCGGAGAAACGCTGGAATTCTTGATCGTTCAGAAGTTTGGCCATGACATCCATCGGACACGGCGGCCGCGACAGCCGGCCGCCGTAGTTTTTGAGAGGGCCGCTATTCTAGCGTAGCGCCGGGGGTGCGCAGCGCTCGCAGGTCCGGCAATGGTCTGCGTAATGCCGGTGCGAGCGTCCGCGACACCGCATTGCATTGCATGCCACGGCGTCGCCGCCGCACGCCGCCGTGCGCCTGCCCGACTTGCTGGCCGAGTGACTGAAGGCCTGCCGCGCCCGAACAACCGACTGACCGTCCCCCCCTTCAGCACCGTCGCGCGTTCAGGAAGTTTCCGTGCGGCACATCGACAACTGGCCTGCCGTATCGCGCAGCCCTGTGACGACCACGTCGACGGATGGCGCCATGTGCGCGTCGATCCGGCGCATGTATGGGCAGGTCAGCACCGCGATCGCATGGCCGGACGGGCCGAGGATCGGCGCGCTCAAGTCGGTGACGCCGTATGCCTGGCGGCTGTCCTGGCGCACGTAGCCGGACTGCCGGATCGATTGGCACGCGTTGGCGAGTTCCTGCTCGTTGATCGGCGTTTCGCCCTTGACCTTGCGATGCTCGACCAGCATGTGCGCACGCTGCTCGGCACCCTGGAACGAGAGCATCACACGCCCCGACGCCGTATCGGCGAGCCCGACGCGCGAGCCGAGCCGCACCGACACGCCCCACGGGCCGGGGCCGTCGACCTGCGCGATCGCGAGCAGGTTGCCGCGATCGTAGACGGTCAAATGGCACGACTGTTCGGTGGCGTCGGCGAAGCGCTGCATCAGCGGCAAGGCTTCGGCGATCAGCCGGTTCATCGGCGGGTGCCGGTGCGCGAGCGCGAACAGCTTCAGGCTGAGCGTGTAGCGGTCGCCGCTGCTCGAGCGCATCACGTAGCGGCGCGCCACGAGACGTTCGAGCATCCGGTAGATCTCGCTTGCGTTGCGTCCGAGCTCCTTCGTGATTTCGGTGCGGGTGAGTCCTTCCTTTTGTTCCGACAGGAGTTCGAGAATGTCGAGACCCTTGTCGAGGGCGGGCGCACGATAGCGGTCGGCTGCGCCCATCGACTCCCGTGCGTCGCTGCCGGGGAGCGGATTAGTGGTCGTTTGCATCATATGTAGGAAGTCCGGGATTTGCCGATCGGTGGGCGACGCACGCTGGCCGGTTTTGCACGCGGATTCGTGAAGCCGCTTGCGGATATGACTGCCATCCGCGCGAGCTTAACAACAAACTTTCAGTGTGCAATGCAGCGTGTTTTTACCGATCGTTACCGATTAAGAACGGATCACGTGTGGTTTTCGATGACAGGGTCGCATCAAATAGTGTCTGTTCATGTCCCGATGGCAATGCAGGGTGCCGTGCGACACCGGTGCCATCGCGCCCGTGGCTCCAATGCTGCGGTGCAATGCCCGCGGGCGCACCAATAGTCGGTATCCGTCGCGCGCCATTTCACGGCGGGCCGCCGATGGTACAAAGAGCAGCGGGCCAGCGACGGTGTGGCCGCGCGTGAAGCCGGCCGGCATGGGCCGACACATGCCGCGGATAACGCGCCGTCGTCGCCGATGCGCAGACCGGCGGCCGCCCGTTCGATGCGTGTCGCACTTCGGTGCGATGCCGCGATCGCTGCGCCCGCGCGAGCCTCGCGTGTCGAACGGCCTGCCGGATACGGCGCCGACGCGAGTCATCGACGATCGATATTCAGTCCGGCGCGTGGCCGCAAGCGGCTGCGTCGGCCGGTATCCTGTCACATTCGACAACAGAGGTTGAGCACGATGAAACTGCTTCGCTATGGCCCGTCCGGCCACGAAAAGCCCGGTATTCTCGACGCGGACGGCCGGATTCGCGACCTGTCCGCGCACGTGCCGGATCTTGCCGGCGACGCGCTGTCCGACGCCGGTCTCGCACGCTTGCGCGCGATCGACCCGGCCAAGCTGCCGCTCGTCTCCGGCGAGCCGCGCATCGGCGCGTGCGTCGGGCGTGTCGGCAAGTTCATCGGCATTGGTCTGAACTATGCCGATCACGCTGCCGAAGCCGGCATGCCGGTGCCGAAGGAGCCAGTGGTATTCGGCAAGTGGACGAGTTCGATCTGCGGCCCGAACGACGGCATCGACATTCCGAAGGGCTCCGTGAAGACGGACTGGGAAGTCGAGCTGGGCGTGGTGATCGGCGCGACGTGCAAGAACGTGGACGAAGCGCGCGCGCTCGACTACGTCGCCGGCTACTGCGTTGTCAACGACGTGTCCGAGCGCGAGTGGCAGATCGAGCGCGGCGGCCAGTGGGACAAGGGCAAGGGCTTCGACACGTTCGGCCCGATCGGCCCGTGGCTCGTCACGCGCGACGAGGTGCCCGATCCGCAGCGCCTCGACCTGTGGCTCGAGATCGACGGCCATCGCTATCAGAACGGCAACACGCGCACGATGGTGTTCACCGTCGCGCAACTGATCGCCTATCTGTCGACCTGCATGACGCTGCAGCCGGGCGACGTGATCACGACCGGTACGCCGCCGGGCGTCGGGATGGGCATCAAGCCGTCGCCGGTGTTCCTGAAGGCCGGCCAGATGGTGCGTCTCGGGATCGAAGGGCTCGGCGAGCAGCTGCAGAGCACGCGCAACGCGCAGTAAGCGCTTGCGTGGATCGCGTGGCGCGTGCAACCCGCCGCCACTCGCCGATATCCGCAGTGCTGTCCGATCGGCCAGCCCGCTCGCCTCGCATGATCGCAGGCGGCGACCGTCGCGCACCGAACACCGATGCAGCAAAGACAAGGGCCCGGTTCCGCGCGATGCGGAACCGGGCCCTTGTCGTTCATCCGCGTCCGTACGAAGCGGATCAGACGACGTTGTCCAGCTCGCAATGGGCTTCGAGCCGATACCCGTCGGGATCGACGACGAACGCCGCGTAATAGCCGGGACCGTAGTGTTCGCGCTTGCCCGGCCCGCCGTTGTCCTGCCCGCCGTGCTGCAGCGCGGCGCGGTAGAACGCATCGACTTCCACCGGCGATGCCGCGCGGAACGACACGTGCAACCCCGACTCGGGATCGGCAACGACCGGACGCGCCGCGTGCTGCAACCACAGCACCGGTTCGGTGGTGCCATAGCCGAGGGATCCGTCGTCGCTGTGCAGGCGCTTGTAGCCGAGTGCACCGAGCGTGCTGTCGTAGAACGCGCGGCTGCGGTCGATGTGGGCAACGCCGAACGAAAGGTGATCGATCATGTGTGGCTCCTTGAACTGAAGGGGGACGTCAGTGCAGCAAACCTGTTTTTAACCACCATGACGGTTATGTTAGGAAGCGCCTGCGTGCTTGTCAACCGGCATGGTGGTTAGATACGATCGAGGCATGAACGAAACGCAACCTTCCGTCACGATGGACTGCCTGATTCCGGCGCCGTCCGAAACGCTGAGCATCGATTTCGCGAACACGCTGTACTGGCGCGGCGCCGACGCGCCGACGGAAACCTTCTGCACGCCGGGCGATCTGTTCACCTGGTGCCGCGAACAGGCGCGCGTGCCGGCCGGCCTGGCCGACGCGTGTCGCGCACAAGCGCAGCAAAGGAATGGCGAGCCGGCGATGCTGGCGCGTGCGCTCGCGTTGCGCGAGGCGCTCTATCGGCTCTTTCATGCGCAGGCCGAGCGGCGCGAGCCGCAAGCCGGCGATCTCGCGCTGCTGGGCGGTTTTCTGGTGGAAGCGGCACCGCGCGTCGAGCTCGCGCGGGTCGACGGCGGCTATGCGTGGCGGATCGGGGAGGCGGGCGCGACGCTCGCGGGGCTGTTGAGCCCGGTGCTGTGGTCGGCGACCGACCTGCTGGGCGGCGCGCGGCTCGCGAAGGTCAAGCGTTGCGCGAACGACGCATGCCAGTGGCTGTTTATCGACGACAGCAAGAACGGCAGCCGCCGCTGGTGCTCGATGTCGTCGTGCGGCAATCGCGCGAAGGCGTACCGCCACTATCACAAGGTCGATTGATGGGGCCGCCTGTTCCAACCGTTCCACCCATCCCGTCCGTCCGACCCGAACCTATTTCGCCGACAGCTTCCGCCACAGCGTCGTCTTGCTGATGCCGAGCATCGCGCACGCGCGATCGCGGTCGCCGCCGCACGCGTCGAGCACCGCGCGGATCTCGTCGGCTTCCGCGCGGCGGCGGCGTGCGTGGAGCGTCTGCGCGTCGTCGGCATCGTCCGCGTCGGGCGGCCCCGCGAACAACTCGGGCGCGATCGCCTGCAGCGCGTCGGGCGCGAGCGCCGCGCACGCGGCGTCCGGCTCGTGTTCGTCGACGTCCTCGGCCAGTTCCACCGCGATCCGCTCGACCACGTTCTGCAGCTCGCGCACGTTGCCGGGCCACCGGTAGCGCGCGAGCGTCGCCTGCGTCGCGTCGAGCACGCGCATCGCATCGTCGACCTCGCGCACGCGTTCGGTCAGCCTCGGCTCGCGCCGCGCGGCCTGCACGAGCAGCGTGGCCGCGAGCGCCGGAATGTCGGCGGCCCGCTCGCGCAGCGGCGGCAGGCCGATGTTCAGGATGTTGAGCCGGTAATACAGGTCGGCGCGGAACGTGCCGGCTTCGACCGCCGCAAGCAGCGGCCGGTGCGTCGCGGCGATCACGCGCACGTCGATGCGGATCGGCTCGGTCGAACCGAGGCGGATTACCTCGCGCTCCTGCAGCACGCGCAGCAGCCGGCTTTGCAGCGACGGCGGCATCTCGCCGATCTCGTCGAGAAACAGCGTGCCGCGGTGCGCGGCCTCGAACAGCCCGGTCTTGCCGCCGCGCCGTGCGCCGGTGAACGCGCCTTCCTCGTAACCGAACAGCTCGCTCTCGAGCAGCGCTTCCGGAAACGCGCCGCAGTTGATCGCGACGAACGGATAGCTGCGCCGCACGGACAGCGCGTGCAGGCTCTGCGCGATCATTTCCTTGCCGGTGCCGCTCTCTCCGAGCACGAGTACGGTCGCGTCGGATTTCGCGTAGCGGCGCACGAGATCGCGCACGCGCGTCATCGGCGCGGACGCGCCGATGACGTCGTCGAGCGCGTAGCGTGCCGCGAACTGCTGCGTGTTCGGCTGCGAACGCAGCGCACGGTCGAGCCGTTCGACCGCGCGCGATTCCTGGAACGTCAGCACGCTGCCCGACGTGACGCCGCGGTCGACGAGCGGCCCGCGGTGCACGACGTAGCGCACGCCGCGCACGGTCGCGAGGGCGTCGCCGTCCTCGCCGCGCAGCGTGCGCAGTTCGGGCCGCAGGTCGACGAGCGCATGGCCAACGGCCGCTGCGGGTTCGACCCCGAGCGCCGACGCGAGCCGCTCGTTGATCGCCTCGACGCGACCGCGCGCGTCGAGCGCGACCACGCCATCGCGCAGGTGCTGCAACAGGTTGTCGAGTCGCTGGCGGCGAAACGCCTCGGCGTGCGTCGCGTATGCGACTTCGAGCGCCGTCTCGACCGCCTTGCGCACCGACGCGTGCGAATACAGGAACACCGCGCCCATGCCGGCGCTCGCCGCGAGATCGGTGACGAGGCCGGGGCCGACGATCGTCTCGATGCCGCGGTCGTGCA
Source organism: Burkholderia sp. 10_S31 (assembly GCF_056930375.1). Taxonomy (NCBI): domain Bacteria; kingdom Pseudomonadati; phylum Pseudomonadota; class Betaproteobacteria; order Burkholderiales; family Burkholderiaceae; genus Burkholderia; species Burkholderia sp. 10_S31. The sequence continues at coordinate 189,169 of NZ_JBXOWK010000001.1, read as the reverse complement.
GGTCGTGCACGCAGGCTTCGGCTTCCTGCGCGGACTGATATGACGCAAACTGCACGTCGAGGCCGTAGGCGGCGACGAAGCGGCGCACTTCGGGCGGTGTCTCGCCGGCGCTGACGAGCGCGATTCGCGACGCATCGCGTCGTGCGCGTGCGAGCGCCTGCATCACGTCGAAGCCGGTCGGCGACACGACCACGACCGGCACCTGCGCACGCGTTTTCAGGAAGCCGCCGTTCGAGCCGGCCGCGACGATCACGTCGGGCCGCGCGGTGCCGGCCTCCGCGATCGCGCTCAGCGCGTCTTCGTACGCACGCGTGACGATGCGCACGTCGGCGCGTTCGTCGAATTCGCCGGCGATCTCGCGAAACAGGTCGCGCAGGCGGCTGATGCCCATCGCCCAGATGCGCGGGCGCACCGTACGATCGGCCGGGCCGACGGGCTTGGTCGAGGAGAGATCCATGACGACCGATTATGCGCGTGTGATTTCATTTTTGAAACATGAAATTGCTGAATTGAAATATCCGGGCGTTTCATCTCACGTGCCGGTTGCTTAAGAATCAGTGGGTTAGCGGCATTTCGCGAGCTGGCCCGGCTCTTGCTGTGTATGGGCATTCCTTCAGGAGGCCGTTCATGAGCAATACGCATCTTCAGAGCGCCGGCGCGAAATTCCGCGCGGCAGTCGCGGCCGAGCAGCCGCTGCAGGTGGTCGGCGCGATCACCGCGTACGCGGCCAAGATGGCGCAGGCCGTCGGCTTCAAGGCCGTCTACCTGTCAGGCGGCGGCGTCGCCGCGAATTCGCTCGGGATCCCCGATCTCGGCATCAGCACGATGGAAGACGTGCTGATCGACGCGAACCGGATCACCAACGCGACCGACCTGCCGCTGCTCGTCGACATCGATACGGGCTGGGGCGGCGCGTTCAATATCGCGCGCACGGTGCGCTCGTTCATCAAGGCCGGTGTCGCGGCCGTCCACCTCGAAGACCAGGTCGGCCAGAAGCGCTGCGGCCACCGTCCGGGCAAGGAAGTCGTGCCGACCGAGGAAATGGTCGATCGCGTGAAGGCCGCGGTCGATGCGCGCACCGACGACCAGTTCGTGATCATGGCCCGCACCGACGCGGCCGCCGCCGAAGGGATCGATGCGGCGATCGAGCGCGCGATTGCCTACGTGGAAGCCGGTGCGGACATGATCTTCCCGGAAGCGATGAAGACGCTCGACGACTACCGTCGTTTCAAGGCGGCCGTGAAGGTGCCGATCCTTGCGAACCTGACCGAGTTCGGCTCGACGCCGCTGTTCACGCTGGACGAACTGCGCGAGGCGAACGTCGACATCGCGCTGTATTGTTGCGGCGCGTATCGCGCGATGAACAAGGCCGCACTGAATTTCTACGAGACGCTGCGCCGCGACGGCACGCAGAAGGCTGCCGTTCCGACCATGCAGACCCGCGCCGAGCTGTACGACTTCCTCGGCTATCACGCATACGAGCAGAAGCTCGACGAGCTGTTCGCGCAGGGCAAGAAGTAACGCGGCCCGCGCGCCGGGACGCGTGTCCTGGGCGCTTTGCATGACCGGACCAGGCGCTGAAGCGCCGGATGCGGTCGACAGCTTTGCATGGGACCGCACCAAGCGCTAAAGCGCCAAGTGCGGCCTACACCGATACACATTGGAGAGTAGAAACATGAGCGAGACGAAAGACGCAGCAGCACCGGCCGCCGCAGGCGCATTCAAGCCGAAGAAGTCGGTGGCGCTGTCGGGCGTGACGGCCGGCAACACGGCGCTGTGCACGGTTGGCAAGACCGGCAACGACCTGCACTACCGCGGCTACGACATTCTCGACGTCGCCGAATCGTGCGAGTTCGAGGAAATCGCGCACCTGCTCGTGCACGGCACGCTGCCGAACCTGACCGAACTGGCCGCCTACAAGACCAAGCTGCGCGCGATGCGCGGCCTGCCGAACGCACTGAAGGCCGCGCTCGAGCAGATCCCGGCATCGGCCCACCCGATGGACGTGATGCGCACCGGCGTGTCGGTGCTCGGCACCGTGCTGCCGGAGAAGGACGATCACAACCTGCCGGGTGCGTGCGACATCGCCGACCGCCTGATGGCGTCGCTCGGCTCGATGCTGCTGTACTGGTACCACTTCTCGCACAACGGCAAGCGCATCGAGACGGAAACCGACGACGATTCGATCGGCGGCCACTTCCTGCACCTGCTGCACGGCAAGACGCCGTCGAAGTCGTGGGTCGACGCGATGCACACGTCGCTGATCCTGTACGCGGAGCACGAGTTCAACGCATCGACGTTCACCGGCCGCGTGATCGCGGGCACGGGCTCGGACATCTACTCGGCGATCACCGGCGCGATCGGCGCGCTGCGCGGTCCGAAGCACGGCGGCGCGAACGAAGTCGCGTATGAAATCCAGAGCCGCTACAGCTCGCCGGACGACGCCGAAGCCGACATCCGCCGCCGCGTCGAGAACAAGGAAGTCGTGATCGGCTTCGGTCACCCGGTCTATACGATCTCCGATCCGCGCAACAAGGTGATCAAGGGCGTCGCGCACAAGCTGTCGAAGGAAGCGGGCGACCTGAAGCTGTACAGCATCGCCGAGCGCCTCGAGTCGGTGATGTGGGACGCGAAGAAGATGTTCCCGAACCTCGACTGGTTCAGCGCGGTGTCGTATCACATGATGGGCGTGCCGACCGCGATGTTCACGCCGTTGTTCGTGATCTCGCGCACGTCCGGCTGGAGCGCGCACATCATCGAGCAGCGCGTCGACAACAAGATCATCCGCCCGAGCGCGAACTACACCGGTCCGGAAGACCTGCAGTTCGTGCCGATCGAGAAGCGCTGATCGCCGGCCGCGCGCGCCGGCGCCCGTGATGCGGGCCGCCGGCGCGCGCGCAACGTCTTACCCCGAATTCCGCCCCACATCATGAATACCGCCTACCGCAAACCCCTGCCCGGCACGTCGCTGGACTACTTCGACGCGCGTGCTGCAGTCGAAGCGATCGCCCCCGGCGCGTACGACACGCTGCCGTACACGTCGCGCGTGCTCGCCGAAAACCTCGTGCGCCGCTGCGATCCGGCGATCCTCGCCGATTCGCTGAAGCAGATCATCGAGCGCAAGCGCGAACGCGACTTCCCGTGGTTCCCGGCGCGCGTGGTGTGTCACGACATCCTCGGCCAGACGGCACTCGTCGACCTCGCGGGCCTGCGCGACGCGATCGCCGAGCGCGGCGGCGATCCGGCGAAGGTGAACCCGGTCGTGCCGGTCCAACTGATCGTCGACCACTCGCTCGCCGTCGAGTGCGGCGGCTTCGATCCGGACGCGTTCGCGAAGAACCGCGCGATCGAGGATCGCCGCAACGAGGATCGCTTCCACTTCATCGAATGGACCAAGCAGTCGTTCGAGAACGTCGACGTGATCCCGCCGGGCAACGGCATCATGCACCAGATCAACCTGGAGAAGATGTCGCCGGTGATCCAGGCGCAGGACGGCGTCGCGTATCCGGACACCTGCGTCGGCACCGACAGCCACACGCCGCACGTCGATGCGCTCGGCGTGATCGCGATCGGCGTCGGCGGCCTGGAGGCGGAGAACGTGATGCTCGGCCGCGCATCGTGGATGCGCCTGCCCGACATCGTCGGCGTCGAGCTGACCGGCAAGCGCCAGCCCGGCATCACCGCGACCGACGTCGTGCTCGCGCTGACCGAGTTCCTGCGCAAGGAAAAGGTGGTCGGCGCGTATCTGGAATTCCGTGGCCCGGGCGCGGCGAGCCTCACGCTCGGCGACCGCGCGACGATCTCGAACATGGCGCCCGAATATGGCGCGACGGCCGCGATGTTCTTCATCGACGGCCAGACGACCGACTACCTGCGCCTCACCGGCCGCAGCGACGAGCAGGTGAAGCTGGTCGAGACCTACGCGAAGGCGGCGGGCCTGTGGGCCGACACGCTGGGCAATGCGCAATACGAGCGTACGCTGACGTTCGACTTGTCGAGCGTCGTGCGTAACATGGCCGGACCGTCGAATCCGCACAAGCGGCTGCCGACGTCCGATCTCGCCGCGCGCGGGATCGCCGGCCAGTGGGAAGAGAAGGCGGGCGAGATGCCCGACGGCGCGGTGATCATCGCCGCGATCACGAGCTGCACGAACACCAGCAACCCGCGCAACGTGATCGCCGCGGCCTTGCTCGCGCGCAACGCAAATGCGAAGGGTCTCACGCGCAAGCCGTGGGTGAAGAGCTCGCTCGCGCCGGGCTCGAAGGCGGTCGAGCTGTATCTGGAAGAAGCGAACCTGCTGCCGGAACTCGAGAAGCTCGGCTTCGGCATCGTCGCGTTCGCATGCACGACCTGCAACGGGATGTCGGGCGCGCTCGATCCGAAGATCCAGCAGGAGATCGTCGATCGCGACCTGTATGCGACCGCCGTGCTGTCCGGCAACCGCAATTTCGATGGCCGCATCCACCCGTATGCGAAGCAGGCGTTTCTCGCGTCGCCGCCGCTCGTCGTCGCGTATGCGATCGCCGGCACGATCCGCTTCGACATCGAGAAGGACGTGCTCGGCCACGATCAGGACGGCAAGCCCGTCACGCTGAAGGACATCTGGCCGACCGACGAGGAGATCGACGCGATCGTCGCGTCGAGCGTGAAGCCCGAGCAGTTCCGCAAGGTCTACGAACCGATGTTCGCGCGCACGGCCGATGCGGGCGAGCGTGCGGCGCCGCTGTACGACTGGCGTCCGCAGAGCACGTACATCCGCCGTCCGCCGTACTGGGAAGGCGCGCTTGCCGGCGAACGCACGCTGACGGGCATGCGTCCGCTCGCGGTACTCGGCGACAACATCACGACCGACCACCTGTCGCCGTCGAATGCGATTCTCGCGAGCAGTGCGGCCGGCGAGTACCTCACGAAGATGGGTCTGCCGGAAGAAGACTTCAACTCGTACGCGACGCACCGGGGAGACCACCTGACCGCGCAGCGCGCGACCTTCGCGAACCCGACGCTGATCAACGAGATGGCGGTCGTCGACGGCGCGGTGAAGAAGGGCTCGCTCGCGCGCGTCGAGCCGGAAGGCAAGGTCATGCGGATGTGGGAAGCGATCGAGACGTACATGAATCGCAAGCAGCCGCTGATCGTGATCGCCGGCGCCGACTACGGCCAGGGCTCGTCGCGCGACTGGGCCGCGAAGGGCGTGCGGCTCGCGGGCGTCGAGGCGATCGTCGCGGAAGGGTTCGAGCGGATTCACCGCACGAACCTGATCGGGATGGGCGTGCTGCCGCTCGAGTTCAAGCCGGGCACGAACCGCACCACGCTCGGCATCGACGGCACCGAGACCTTCGACGTGATCGGCGAGCGTACGCCGCGCGCCGATCTCACGCTCGTGATTCACCGCAAGAGCGGCGAGCGTGTCGAGGTACCGGTGACGTGCCGGCTCGATACGGCCGAGGAAGTGTCGATCTACGACGCGGGCGGCGTGCTGCAGCGTTTCGCGCAGGACTTCCTCGAATCGTCGCAGGCGGCTTGACCGGGGCAAACAGGGATAACGCAAACATGGCTCATATTCCTCAAATCAGGATTCCGGCGATCTACATCCGCGGCGGCACCAGCAAGGGCGTGTTCTTCCGGCTGCAGGACCTGCCGGACGCCGCGCAGGCGCCGGGCGCCGCGCGCGACGCGCTGCTGCTGCGCGTGATCGGCAGCCCAGATCCGTACGGCAAGCAGATCGACGGAATGGGCGGCGCGACGTCGTCCACCAGCAAGACGGTGATCGTGTCGAAGAGCACGCGACCCGGTCACGACGTCGACTACCTGTTCGGTCAGGTTGCGATCGATCGGGCGTTCGTCGACTGGACCGGCAACTGCGGGAACCTGTCGGCGGCGGTCGGCCCGTTCGCGATCAGCGGCGGCCTCGTCGATCCGGCGCGCGTGCCGCGCGACGGCATCGCGACCGTGCGGATCTGGCAGGCGAACATCGGCAAGACGATCGTCGCGCACGTGCCGATCACGAACGGCGCGGTGCAGGAGACGGGCGACTTCGAGCTGGACGGCGTCACGTTCCCGGCCGCCGAAGTGCAGCTCGAGTTCATGGACCCGGCCGCCGACGAAGAAGGGTCGGGCGGGTCGATGTTCCCGACCGGCAACCTCGTCGACGATCTCGCGGTACCGGGCGTCGGCACGCTGAAGGCGACGATGATCAACGCGGGGATCCCGACGATCTTCGTCGAGGCGGAAGCGATCGGTTATACGGGCACCGAGCTGCAGGACGCGATCAACGGCGATGCGAAGGCGCTCGAGAAGTTCGAGACGATCCGCGCGCACGGCGCGCTGCGCATGGGCCTGATCGACACGCTCGATGAAATCGCGACGCGGCAGCATACGCCGAAGGTCGCGTTCGTCGCGAAGCCGGCCGATTACGTTGCATCGAGCGGCAAGCGCGTGAACGCGGGCGACGTCGACCTGCTGGTGCGCGCGATGTCGATGGGCAAGCTGCACCACGCGATGATGGGCACGGCGGCGGTCGCGATCGGCACGGCTGCGGCGATTCCCGGGACGCTCGTCAACCTTGCAGCGGGCGGCGGCGAACGCAACGCGGTGCGCTTCGGGCATCCGTCGGGCACGCTGCGCGTCGGCGCGGAAGCGCAGCTCGAGAACGGCGAGTGGACCGTCACGAAGGCGATCATGAGCCGTAGCGCGCGTGTGCTGATGGAAGGCTGGGTGCGCGTGCCGGGGGATGCGTTCTGACGCGCGACGGTTCTCGCGTGCAACCACGCGGCGGTGAACCGGTACCCGATCCCTGCGAAGCGAACCCGCTGCGCAGGGATTTTTTCGTTGAACGCACGCGTGACGGAGGCGATCCTCATACCCAATGCGTTGGGCCCGTGGTCGTACCGATGCGCGCAAGCGGGCCGATCGTGGTGCATGAGGGCAGCGCAGGCGCTAAAGAGCCGACGCGGGTCGACCGCGAAGCATGGGACCAGCGCAAGCGTTGAAGAGGTACGCGGGTCGACCGCGAAGCATGGGACCAGCGTAAGCGTTGAAGAGGTACGCTGGTCGACCGCGAAGCATGGGACCAGCGTAAGCGCTAAAGCGCTAACGCTGGTCGACAGGAGAATCGCATGTCGCTTGATGCGCCGCTTTCCGGCGTCCATATCGTCGAATTCGAAGGTCTCGGCCCCGGCCCGCTCGCGGGCTGGATGCTTGCCGGAATGGGCGCGCGCATCACGCTGATCGCGCGTCCGGCCGGTCGCACGAGCGCGCCGGACGCGTTGCAGGGCCGCGACGGCGACCTGCTGCGCGAAGGCAAGACGATCGTCGAACTCGATCTGAAAACCCCGGCCGGCCGCGACGCAGCGCTTGCGCTGATCGCGCAGGCCGACGCGCTGATCGAGGGGCTGCGACCGGGCGTGATGGAGCGCCTCGGCCTCGGGCCCGACGCGTGCGCACGCCGCAATCCGAAGCTCGTGTACGGACGGATGACGGGCTGGGGCCAGGACGGCCCGCTCGCGATGGCCGCCGGGCACGACCTGAACTACGTCGCGCTGACGGGGCTGCTGTCCCTGTCCGCGCCGCGCGACGGCCGTCCGGGTGTGCCGCCGACCGTCGTCGGCGATGCGGGCGGCGCGCTCGGGCTCGCGTTCGGGATCGTCTGCGCGCTGTTCGACGTGCGCGGCGGCGGCCCGGGGCGCGTGGTCGACGGCGCGATCGTCGACATCGTGTCGATGCTCGGCTCGCTCGCGCTGTGGGCGCGCGCGAACGGGCAGCTCGACGGCGCACAGCCGAGCCTCTTCCACGACGCGCCGTTCTACGACGTATATCGCTGCGCGGATGGCGAATGCGTGACGATCGGCGCGCTCGAGCCGCCGTTCTATGCGCTGCTGGTCGAGCGGCTCGGGCTGACCGACGTCGATCCGGCGTCGCAGTACGATCGCGCGCGCTGGCCGGCGCTGAAGGCGCGTTTCGCCGAGGTGTTCGCGCAGCAGCCGTCCGCGCATTGGCGCACGCTGCTCGAAGGCACCGACGCGTGCTTTGCGCCGGTGCTGAGCATGGCCGAAGCGGCGGCGCATCCGCACAATGCGGCGCGCGGGATTTATCGCATCGACGGGAACGGCAATATTCGCGCGCGCGTGGCGCCGCGGTACCTGCCGTCGACGGGGGACGGTGCGGAATAGGCGTGCCGGACTTTGCGTCGAGCAATCCTTATCAATGGCGGCAATCGTCTCAAGATTCGTGACGGCTTCAAATGGGGCTCGCCATCGGACAACATTTTTCGGCGTGCCGGAGAAGCGGCGCGAGGCCATTGTTTAATGGAGAATCCGTCACAAGAGAACCGTGACAATCGTCGACGGTGGTGAATGCGGGCGCTGCGACCGGTATGGGTGTCGACGGCCGCGCACGTTAGCACGCTATTTGGGCAGCACGATCTTCACTACCTGAACGCGAGCGGGGGAAAGGCATACCGATGAAATCTGCAGTGATGTTGGCGGCTATCCTGGCAGCCTTCGCAAGCGGCGCCCATGGCTCGACGACCTACGGCAGCTATGACGAGTTCTATGCAGTCCAATCGCGTGCGGCGTTCGGCGGCCCGATCGAGCACGACGCAAGCGTTCTATATTCCGACCGGAGCGGGGATGTCTACGGAGAATTTGGCGTCGAGTCGGGCGGGAAGACCCAACACGTCGAAATAGTGGGGAACCGCGTGACGATTGGCAGAAAAATCTATCGCTTTTCGAACGCAACGACTTTCCCGGGTGAGCATCCAGTAGAAATTTACCCAGGCAGCGCTAGCGTATTTTTTGCCGAAAGCGTGCGCCACCGTCCGCCCGCTCTCTGCGTGGAAGGAAGCGGCAGCGGGTCGGGCGAAGCTGACCGCCACCGGCAGATTTACCTGCTGATCAATCCGTTTGCGGCGAAAAAGGACGTGACGTTTCTTCATTTGCCCAGCCTGCTTTCGTCCTGTCGGGCGGTATTGGCAACACCGGACGGGAAGTTTGCGTTTCCGAAGAACAGCTATCTGCTGGACGATGCGCAGGAGTCTCGTATCGGTCTCTCAATGTCGTACTACGTGTTTGAAAAGCGACGCTTCGTCCCCGTCCTGAACGACATTCGGCTTCGATTCGTGCGTCCCGACGTTCCATTTCAATTTTCGGTTCAGGACACGGAATAGGGCTCGTCGAAGCACGTCATCGGCCAATCCGGCTCACGCCTTTTCCTCCGGCGCATCCGGCATCTTGCCGTCGCCGACGCGGTTGATCGTGCCTTGCGCGATCGCGACGAGCCGCTCGTGATCCCCGTCGATGACGAACACGTGACACTGGCAGGTTGCCTGGTGCCGGCCCGCATAGACGACCTTCGCACGCGCGACGAGCGTGCCGCTCACGGCCGGCCGCAGGTAGTTGATCTTGTATTCGGCGGTGATGACGCGCGGGCCGAGCACGAGCGCGCCGGCGAACGTCAGCGCGTTGTCGGCGAGATAGCCGATCACGCCGCCGTGCACGAAGCCGTGCTGCTGCCGCAGTTCTTCCCGCACGGGCAGGCACAGCGACACCTCGTTGTCGCCGATATGCATCAGCTCCGTGCCCAGCAGCATGCTGAACGGTTGCGCGCGCAATGCGCCGCGCGCGTGATCCGTGATGTCCGTCATCGACTTCCTCGCAATCCGTGTCCGCTTGCGCTGAACTCTAGGAAGGGGGCTGCGGATAAGCAAGGAAATTCGTCCGCGTTTCTTGCGATTGCTGGCGCGATGCGACGCGATTATTGCGTCGAACGCGCGAGATGCTCTCGTTTGCGGGTGATTCGGCGGGAATAGCGGAGATCCGCTGGCCAGGAGCCTAAAGTCCGACGAAGAAATGCCGCTAATGTCGGGGCATTGCTCCATCGTCGGCTCTCCAGGAATCTCCCCCATGTTCGGAAAAATCAAGCTCGCGTCGGGTCTGCTCGGCGTGTTGACCGTGTTTTGCCTCTTTCTGTTCGCGATCGAGGCGCTCGGCTTCTGGGCGCTCGCGTCGACGCGCGGCGGCGTCGACGCTCTGTCGAAGGTCGCGATCGCGCAGGTCGACGCGGCCAGCCAGGCGACCGAGCGCCTGCTGGACGCGCGCGTGAACCTGTCGCGTGCCGGCACGCGGATGGTGCGCGGCGGCCCGAAGCCCGACGACATCATCCGCCATGCAAGCGCGTCGCTTGCCGAAGCGGACAAGGCATTCGCCGCGCTGACGGCCGCACCGGCAGTCGACGCAACGAACCGCGCGCGCGTCGCGGCGCTCGCCGAGCGCTATCGCGCGCTGCGTGGCGCGCTGGGCGAACTCGTGCAGTTCCTCGACGCCGACAACATCCAGGCGTTCCTCGACCAGCCGACGCAAGGCTTCCAGGACGCGTACCTCGCCGAACTGCACCGCTTCGCCGAGTACGGCGGCGCGTCGAGCCGCGACGCGCTCGACACGATCGACAGCGGGATGCAGTGGTTCAAGTGGGTCGGCATCGTGCTGCTGGTGGCGATGCTCGCGGCGAGCGCGGCCATTTACACGGCCGCGCGGCGCGCGGTGGTCGCGCCGCTGGACGAAGCCGGCCGTCATTTCGAGCGGATCGCGCAGGGTCGGCTCGACGAAGCCGTGCGGGCGGGCGGCGTGTTCGAGATCGACCGGATGCTGCGCGGCCTCGCCGCGATGCAGGCAAGCATCGCAGACACCGTGCGCACCGTGCGTCACGCGTCCGACGCGATCCACCTCGGCGCGGGCGAGATCGCAGGCGGCAACGCGGACCTGTCCGCGCGCACGGGCACGCAGGCCGCGTCGCTCGAGGAAACCGCCGCGAGCATGGAGGAGCTCACCGCGACCGTCCGCCAGAACACCGACAGCGCGCGTGCAGCCAGCGCGCTGGCCGACGCGGCGCTCGATGCGACGCGCCACGGCGGCGGCGTGGTCGACAGCGTGATCGACCGGATGCGCGGCATCGCGCAGAGCTCCGGGCGGATCGCGGAGATCATTTCGGTGATCGACGGCATCGCATTCCAGACCAACATCCTCGCGCTGAACGCGGCGGTCGAGGCCGCGCGGGCCGGCGAGCAGGGCCGCGGCTTCGCGGTGGTCGCGGGCGAAGTGCGCTCGCTCGCGCAGCGCAGCGCGCAATCGGCGAAGGAGATCAAGGCACTGATCGAGGAGTCGGTCGCGCAGATCGACGGCGGCTCGGAGCTCGTCGAGCGTGCCGGCGACGCGATGCGGACGGTATCGGCATCGATCACGCGCGTCGTGCAGACGATGTCGGAGATCACGGCCGCGTCGGTCGAGCAGAGCGTCGGCATCGAGCAGGTGAACCAGGCCGTCACGCAGATGGACCAGCTCACGCAGCAGAACGCGGCGCTGGTGGAGGAAGTCGCGGCCGCCGCCGCGTCGCTGAACGACCAGACCGCGCACCTGATGCAGGCGGTGTCGGTGTTCGAACTGGGCGGCGCGCGCGCGGTTCGCGGTGTTCGCGATGCGCGCGCGTCGTCGTTTGCCGCAGCCGGTTACGACGCGGCGGGTAGCGCCGCGTAAGCGGTCGCGAGGTGGTAGGGCGTCGTCGACGGCATGTCGGCGCGCGACACCTGCCCGTCGGCCGTCTTGCACTCGAACCAGCCGCGCGGATGCAGGAAGCGCGCGGCGAAGTGCTCGATCTGCTGCGCGAGCGGCGCGGAGGCCGACGTGCCGCCATGCGTCGCGAGCGCGCGCAGGTATTCGGTCTGCGCCCAGATCCGCTGCGTGCCGTCGATGCAGACGCCTTGCGCGTCGACCGCCGCGCATACGGCGCCCGTCTGCGGATCGATCCCGTGTTGTTCGGCGAACGCGAACGCGCGCGCGAGCGCGTCGGGGAGCCCGGTCTGCGCGAGCCGAGTGCCGGCCGCGTCGACGAGGTAGAACCATTCGAACTGGTGGCCGGGCTCGAAGCGGTTGTCGGCCGCCCCGAGCGGCAGCTCGGCGACGCAGCCGCTCGCCGGATCGACGAACGTGCGCTCGATGGCCTGCGCGGTGCGCGCGAGCGCATCGTTGAACGCGGCGTCGCCGAACGCATCGGCGGCCGCGAGCCATGCTTCGGTCAGGTGCATCAGCGGATTCTGCAGCGCGCCGCTGCCCGACGACGAGAAATCGGCGTGGCGCGCGGCGTCGAGCAGCGCGTCACCCGGCTGCGGCGCGAAGCGGTCCTGGATCAGTGCGGCGGTGTCCTCGGCGACCGTGCGCGCCGCGGCGTCGCCCGACGCCGCATGCCATGCGGCGCACGCGAACACGACGAACGCGTGCGTATAGAGGTCCTTGGTCGTGTCGAGCGGCGCGCCTTGGGCGTCGACGCTGTAGAACCAGCCGCCGTGGCGCGGGTCGCGGAAGCGGCTGCACAGCGAGTCGAACAGCGTGGCCGCGTGCGCGGTGTCGCCGGCCTGCGCGAACACAAACAGTTGCCGCGCGCACGCCATTGCGCGATAACGGGTGACGGGCAGCGGGGCATGGGTGGCCGGATCGACGGCCTCGAACGGCAGCCGCAGCGTGCGGTCGAACCCTGAACTCTGCCAGATCGGCAAGATGACGTGCGCAAAATGGTCGCGCAATCGGGCGGTCTGGGCGGAAGCGGAATCGGGAACGGACATGGCGGGGTTGAGCGCTTGGATCGAATCGAGTCGGCGCGGCCCGGAGCGGCGCGGCCGGGGCCAAGGATAAACCATTCCGCGTGGCCATCCTCAAAAAAGGAGATAAATCGGATGCTCAGCAACCTGGAACTCGTGATGCGGCTGGTTCTCGCGGCGACGCTCGGCAGCGTCATCGGCTTCGAGCGCGAGCGCCTTTCATGGGCCGCCGGCCTGCGCACGCACATGCTGGTCTGTGTCGGCGCGACGCTCATCATGATCGTGTCGGCGTTCGGTTTCGCCGACGTGCTCGGCAGCAGCGACCATATCGTGCTCGATCCGTCGCGGATCGCCGCGCAGGTGGTGTCGGGGATCGGTTTCCTCGGCGCTGGCTCGATCCTGCTGCGCGGCGAGATCGTGCGCGGGCTGACGACGGCCGCAAGCCTGTGGTCGGTCGCCGCGGTCGGCCTTGCGGTGGGCGGTGGCCTGTACGTCGCAGCGATCTCCGCGACGATCATCATCCTGGCCGGCATCAAGCCGCTCGAGCGGCGCTACTTCACGGTGCGGCAGCGCCGCCAGCTCGCGCTGACGGTGGTGAGCGGCGCGCTGACGTTCGATTCGCTGCACGCGGCGCTCGGCCCGGACAGCGCGCGCGTGAAGCAGTTCATCGTGCAGCGCGCCGACGACACGGGCGAGCACGATGAGGTGCGTATCGCGCTTGGCCGCGTGTCGGATCTCGAATACCGCGCGATCTGCGACAAGCTGCGCGGGCTGTCGTGCGTGACTCGATTCGAGGAAGGCAACGGGTTGTCGGGCGACGAATAGACGGCATCCGATCGGCCGGATCGGCGATCGGTCATGCGACAATGGCCGTCGCTGATTCCGTTCGACCTCCGATTCCGCGCTCGCGGGCCTGTCATCCGACTCCATGACCGAATCCGTTTCCCTGCCTCGCTCCCATTCCCGCTCCGGCCGCTCGTCGGCCCGTTCGCGTCCGCGCTCCGTCGCGGCCGCGGCAGACACCGCCGCCAAGGCAACCGCGCGGTCCGGCAACGCGGCGGGCGGCGATGCACCGCGGGACGAACGTAGGCTCGACCTGTTCGGCGATCCGGTGCTCGAGCCGGCTGCGCGTGCACCGGTCGTCGCGCGCGATGACGCGGTGACGGACATTGAGACGGCCGCCGCCGTCGCGGACAGCGAGGACGCCGGCCGGCAGGCGACGCTCGACGGATTCGCCGCGCCGGGCGACACCGCCGGCGCGGTGGAGCAGGCTCCCGACGTCGCGACGACGACAGCGTCGGCATCGACGCGTGGAAACGGCGATGCGGTCGATGTCGTGCGCGCGGCCGATGCCGACGTAGCGACGCTAGCCGATGCGCAGCAGTCCGACGGCATCGCCGCGACTGCAGCTGCTGAGCAGGCAACCGGCGGTGGCCAGGTGAAGACCGGCAGCGTGTCGGAAGCTGGCGACGCGGGCGAGACGAACGCCGATCGTACGACGGCGAATGGTGGCGCGGTTGGCGGTGCGATCGATGCGGTGCTCGGCGACCGTTCGGTGAAAGCGGGCGGCGAGGCGGAAGGTGCCGCCGCGCCGGTCGGTCACGCTGAAGCAGCGCGGACGGCCGGCGAGACCACGAAGGGAGGGCGTCGCGGAGCCTCCGGCGGCAAGCGACGTGCGGCCGCCGGCACACGCGAAACGGCGGCAGTGCGCAGCGCGCCGGAAGCGGCGGCTGTCGGCGCCGAGCTGGAATCGCCCCCGGCGCATACCGCGCCATCTGATGAACCGCAGGCGTCGGCCGAACCGGCCGAGCCCGCAATTGCCTCGATTGCCGTGAGTGCCGCGAGTGCCGCGAGTGCCCGCGACGCCGCGCGAGCAACCGCCGCGCCGGCCGCGCCGGTCGCGCAGCCGATGGCGTCCGCGGCGTCGTTCGTGACGAAGCCGTCGGCGGATCGCCCGCAACCGGACGCGCCGAGCGCGCCGGCCTTCGATGCAGACACCCATCTGCGCCCGCTGTCGGATCGGCTTGCCACGCTGCAGGCCGAGATGGCCGGCCTGAAGCAGGCGGCCGATCGCGAGATGCGCCGCGTCAACCGGATGCTGCTGGCGCTGGCGGTCGTCGTGTTCGCGGGGCTCGTCGCGCTGGTGCTGCAAACGCGGCAGATCGCGCACCTGAATCAGGACCTGGACGCCCGGCAACTGCGGATCGACCGGCTGGCTGCCGATCTGTCGACGCAGCAGGCAACGCTGATGACCCTCGCGGAACACCACGAGGCGATGCTGTCGCAGGTCGACCGGCTTCAGCGCAACGCGAACCGTGAGGCGGCGGCCGCAAAGCGCATGCGTCGGGCGCACTAAATATTCCGACCCTACCTGCAAACCGCGACCTGACAAGGAGGTCGTGATGGCTCGTCCGTCTGTGGTGCGGAGCGGGTGCGGCAAACTGATGCGGCGAGCTGGCGGAGTTCAGGGAAAACCCTTAGAATGGAGTCAACCTAAGGGAAAACCCTAGAATCATCTGTCAGGAGTCTCTCATGAGCTTCATTTTCGCCCTGCTGCAAAAGATCGACGACCTGTTTGTCTCCCCGCACCTGCCGCTCGACGCGGAATACTCGTACGCCGCGCGTCATGCCGAAGCCGAGCGCGTGCGTCGTGCGAACCTCGTGCCGATCGTCCTGTACCGTCGCTGATTCGCTGATTCGCTGATTCGCTGATTCGCTGATTCGCTGATTCGCTGATTCGCTGATTCGCTGATTCGGCGCGGCGTTCGCCGCAACTGCCTGCCCGTTTTCCACCGCCGCATCGCGCGCCGGTGCGACCGTCCCGCTACACTGGAAGTCCGACTTCCCTCGCGACCCCAGGCCATGCTGCAGATGCGGCCGATGACGGCCGGCGAATTCCACGCATACCGCACGCGCGCCATCGACGGCTACGCGCGCGATCTCGTGTCATCCGGGCAGAACGAGACCGGCGACGCGGCGGCCCGCGCCCGCGCCTGCTTCGATACGCTGCTGCCCGACGGCCTGCTCACCTCCGGCCAGACACTCGTCCAACTGATCGACGCCGCCAGCGGCGACACGGTTGGCGACCTCTGGTACGCGATCGTGCCCGAAGGGCCGAACCGCACGCTGTTCATCTACGACCTCGACATCGTTCCGTCCCGGCGTCGCCAGGGCTGGGCCACGCGCGCGCTCGATGCGCTCGAGGTCGAGGCACGCCGCCATGGCGTCACCGAGATCGGGCTGTCGGTGTTCAATCACAACACGGCCGCACGTGCGCTGTATCGCGCCTGCGGCTTCGCGCCGATCACGACGACGCTGATCAAGCCGGTTGTTCCGGGCTGAAGCCGGTCGTGTGCGTGCCGGTGACGCGCGTTACCGTTTCCCCGGCCTTCTTCCGGCCATCTGTCTCGACGCAGGGCATGCATGCTGCGGCTGCGCCCCACAGGTCGGCAAGCGCCGCAACCTTCCGCATTCCATACATGACGAGCGCCGGCTGCCCATCGGACGGTCCGGCGCTCGTCACGGCCCCCATCACCTCGCCCGTCCTTTCCATCTCCGCAGCAGCAGCGCATTCGTCACGACGCTGACGCTCGAGAATGCCATCGCCGCCCCCGCGATCACCGGGTTCAGCCAGCCGAGCGCCGCGAGCGGCACGCCGATCAGGTTGTAGACGAACGCCCAGAACAGGTTCTGCTGGATCTTCCGGTACGTCCGCTTCGAGATGTCGATCGCATCGGCGACGAGCGCCGGATCGCCGCGCATCAGCGTGATGCCGGCCGTATGCATGGCAACGTCGGTGCCGGTCGCCATCGCGATGCCGACGTCGGCCGCGGCGAGCGCGGGCGCGTCGTTGATCCCGTCGCCGACCATCGCGACGATCCCGCCGTGCGTGCGCTTCAGTTCGGCCACCGCGCGCGCCTTGTCGTCGGGCAGCACCTGCGCATGCACTTCGCCGATCCCGAGCGATGCCGCGACGGCCGCCGCGCTGCCGCGGTTGTCGCCCGTCACGAGCACGCTCGCGACGCCGCGCGCCGACAGTGCCGCGATCGCGTCGCGCGCGCCGGGCTTCACGGTGTCGCCGAACGCGATCAGCGCGAGCAACGTGCGCGGCGCATCGGCGCGCATCAGCCACGAAATCGTGTTGCCCGCGCGTTCGAGTTCCGCGGCACGCGCGTCGAGTTCGGGCGGCACCACGATGCCGAGCTCATCGCGCCAGCGGGTGCTGCCGAGCGCGAGCAACTGCCCGTCGACGCGCGCTTCGACGCCGCGTCCGGCCACCGCGCGCGCATTGACGGCGACCTCGACCGAACCTGCGTCGCCGCCGCGTGCCACGACGTCCGCATCGTGCGCGGCGACCACGGCGCGCGCAAGCGGGTGGTCGCTTTGCCGCTGGACCGCGGCCGCGAGAGCGAGTGCTTGCTCACGCGGGATGCCGACGGCGTCGAACGCCGTCACGGACGGCTTGCCTTCGGTCAGCGTGCCGGTCTTGTCGAACGCGATCACGGTTGCGCGCTGCGCGAGTTCGAGCGCCTGCGCGTCCTTGATCAGCACGCCGTGGCGGGCCGCGACACCGGTGCCGGCCATGATCGCGGCGGGCGTCGCGAGGCCGAGCGCGCACGGGCACGCGATGACGAGCACCGCGACCGCGTTGAGGATCGCCGTTTCGGTGCCGGCGCCCGCGATCAGCCAGCCGATCAGCGTCAGCACGGCGATGCCGAGGATCGCCGGCACGAACACTTCGCTGACGCGATCGACGAGCCGCTGGATCGGCGCCTTCTCTGCCTGCGCGGATTCGACGAGGCGGATGATGCGCGCGAGCGTCGTCTCCGCGCCGATCGCGGTGGTTTCGACGACGAGCGCGCCTTCGCCGTTGATCGAGCCGGCCGTGACCGGGTCGCCGTCGTCCTTCGGCACCGGCAGGCTTTCGCCGGTGATCAGCGATTCGTCGACGTGCGAGCGGCCCGAGACGATGCGGCCGTCGACGGGCACGCGCTCGCCGGGACGGATGCTGACGGTCGTGCCGACGCGCACCCGGGCCAGCGGCACGTCGCGTTCGACGCCGTGCTCGACGACGCGCGCGCGGTCGGGGCGCAGCGCGTTCAACGCGCGGATCGCCTCGGTCGTCTGGCGTTTCGCGCGCGCTTCGAGCCATTTGCCGAAGCGCACCAGCGTGACGATGACGGCCGATGCCTCGAAATACAGATGGCCCGGGTGGGCGGGGTCGCGCAGCAGCATCCAGAGGCTCAGGCCGAACGCGGCCGACGTACCCAAGGCGACGAGCAGGTCCATGTTGCCGGTACGCGCCTTCACCGCATGCCAGGCGGCGCGGTAGAAGCGTGCGCCGAAGCCGAACTGGACGATCGACGCGAGCACGAGCTGCAGCCAGCCGGGCAGCATTGCGTCGATGCCGAACGGCGCGACGAGCATCGGCACGACGAGTGGCGCGCTCAGCACGGCCGAGCCGATCACCAGATTGCGCTCGCGGATCGCTTCGCGGCGCTTGCGGGCGTCGGGGGCTTGCGTCGGGTCGCTGGCGCGGGGTTCGGCTGCAGCGGCAGCGTCGGCGTCCGGCGTGGCGGCGAGCGATGCGCGATAGCCGGCCGTCGTGACCGCCGCGATCAGCGCGGCGGCGTCGAGCGGGCCGGCGCCATGCACCGACGCGCGCTCGGTCGCGAGGTTGACCGATGCGCGCGCGACGCCCGGCACCGCGGCCAGCGCTTTTTCGACGCGGCCGGCGCAGGATGCGCACGTCATGCCGCCGATGTCGAATTCGAGATCGCGGGAAGCGGCCGGCGGCGTCGCCGCGACCGGTGTCGCACCGTAGCCGGCCTGCTGCACGGCTTCGGCCAGTTGCGACGCGGAAACGTTCGGTGCCGCGTCGATGGTCGCGCGTTCGGTCGCGAGGTTGACGGACGCACGCGTGACGCCCGGCACCTTCGCGAGCGCCTTCTCGACGCGCGACACGCATGACGCGCAGGTCATGCCGTCGATGTCGAGTTCGATCGTGGCGGGGGCGGCAGGCATCGTCGCGCGGGTGGCTGCGCCGGCGGCATCCGGTGCCGTCGGCGTCGCACCGTAGCCGGCCTGCTTGACGGCGTCCGCCAGTTGCGACGCGGAAACGCCCAGCGCGATATCGACCGTCGCGCGTTCGGTCGCGAGGTTGACGGACGCACGCGTGACGCCCGGCACCTTCGCGAGCGCTTTCTCGACGCGCGACACGCATGACGCGCAGGTCATGCCGTCGATGTCGAGTTCGATCGTGGCGGCGGTCGGTGGCGGCGCCGTCGGCGTTGCGGGCGGTGCTTCGGCGTGTGGTGCATGCTCCGCATGCGCGGCTGCAGCGGCCTCGACCGCCGCTTCGCGCACGGTCGCGCGATAGCCGGCCGCGCCGACTGCGTCGACGAGTTGCTCGGGCTCGACCGTGTCCTGCGCGATTACCGTTGCCGCATGCGCGTCGAGATCGACCGTGGCCTCGACGACGCCCGGCACGGCGGCCAGCGCGCGCTGCACGCGGCCCGTGCAGCCGCCACAATGCATGCCGTCGACGCTCAGTTCGATCGTTTGCATGCTTGCGGAGACGAGTGGTTCGGTCATGTCGGATTCCCCAAAAGTGCGGTTCGTGCCGCGAATGACTCCAGTATCAACATTCCCATGATGGGAAGGTCAAGGGGTGCGGTGCAATGCAGGATCGTGCCGGTTGCCGATGTATTCGCGCCGCCATGCCGGCCCGCGCAGGCGGGGGCTTTTGTCGATGTGGTGCCGGATCAACGGAAATCCGGAATGGCGACGGGCCGGCTACCGCTCCACCCGTTATTCGGCATATTGGGGGATGCCCTTAGGCGCTATGATACCGGCCTGACAATCAGCGCCCGCCTGGCGAAGCGGCGGCCGGGCAGGCTGGGGTGCCTTGCGTTCGCCGTGGTGAGTCGAACAGGGCGTTGACAGACAAGAACGATATTCGGCCAGTACTCAATGATTGAAAACCTACGAGAATCCATTTCTCTGCGGCGTGCGGCAGGCGCGTCGCTGGCCTTGGCGGCGCTGCTGACGGGATGCGCGTCGCAACCGGACGCGATCCAGCGGAAAACCGGCTGGATGCGCGCCGAAGTGGCCGACTCCTATATCTATGCGTATCCGCTCGTGCTGATGGACGTCGCAAAGGAAGCCGCGACGGGCGGCGATGGCGCGCAGCCGGGCCAGGCGCCGCTCAACACGCTGCGCCATGCGCAGGCGCTGCCGCCCGTCGGCGCGCTCAACCCGCCGCTGCCGGGCGTCGACACGCTCGACTCGACCGGCTGGCTCGACGTCGGCGCGGAGCCGGTGATCGTCACGCTGCCGGACACCCGCGGCCGTTACTGGGATGCCCGCGCGCTCGACATGTGGACGAACGTGCTGTGGTCGTCGCCGAGCGTGGCTGCACGTGGCGCTCGCGGCGTCGCGCGATCGCAAACGATTGCCTTTGCCGCGAAGGACTGGCAGGGCACGCTGCCGAAGGGCGCATTGCGTATCGACGTGCCGTCGGCCAACGCGTGGTTCGAAGTGCGGCTGCAAACGAGCGGCGGGCGCGACCTCACGAACGCGAAGAAACTCCAGCGGGCGATCCGCGTGGTGCCGCTGTCCGTCTATACGGGCAGCGCGCGCGGCGCGTCGGTCGCGGTCCATGCGGGCAGCGCGCCGTCGGAAGCCGTGAGCGGCGGCACGCCGGCCGAGCAGGTCGCCGCGCTCGACCCGAAGGCGTTCTTCACGCGCTTCGCGCAGGCGCTGCAGGACAACCCGGCACCCGACGACGACGCGCATGCGCAGGAACTGCTGAAAGACATCGGCGTGTCGGCCGGCTACCCGGTGCCATGGACGGGCGATCGGCTGAGCGCCGCGACGGCCGGCGTCGCCGAAGCGCGCGCGCGGCTCGCGGCGGCGCCGCCGAACCTGCTGAACGCGAACGGCTGGAACTGGATCGGCGATACGGCCGGCAAGTACGGCCAGGACTACGCGCTGCGCGCGTACGCGGCCTACACGCAGTTCGGCACCGCGACGCGCGACGACGAGACGCTCGCGCTCGTGCGCGTCGACAGCGATGGCCATCCGCTGAACGGCGCGAACCGCTACGTGCTGCACTTCGCGCCGGGCGCGCTGCCGCCGGTGCGCGGGTTCTGGACGCTGACGCCGTATGCGACGAACGGCGCGCTGCCCGACGTCGGCGCGGCCCGCCGCTCGCTCGGCGATCGCGACCGGCTACGCCGCAACCACGACGGTTCGATCGACGTGGTCGTATCGGCGTCGCCGGGCGGCACCCACGCGGCCAACTGGCTGCCGGCGCCGCGCACCGATTTCGCGCTCGCGCTGCGCCTGTACGCACCGAAGCCGCAAGCGAGCGACGGCTCGTGGCTGCCGCCCGTCGTCGTCCGGAAGTGAACGGATAGGCGCCGCCGCTGTCCGATCCGCGGACGCGGCGCTCGCGCCCGAACGCCGTTCCGTCACCACCTGAGCCTATACTTTCGGGACAGCGTGCGCGGCCGTGCCGGTTTTCCGGTGCGGTCCGGCATCCATTCCCGAGGCATCCAAGCATGGCAAGCGCAGACAAAGAAACCGTATCCTCGACCCTCCATGCCCTCGGCGGCGTTGCCCGCTCGCGCCGGACCCGGCGTATCGGCCTCTGCGTGCTGATCTTCCTCGTTTTATTCGGACTGCTTGGATTCTTCGCTGCGCCGCCGCTGATCCGCCACATCGCCGAACAGCAACTGAGCCAGCAGCTCGGCCGGCCGTCCACGATCCGGCGCATCGCGCTGAACCCGTACACGCTGAACCTCGAAGCCGACGGCGTGCACGTCGGCGAGCGCGGCGGCCAGGGCGACTTCATCGACATCGGCAAGCTCGTCGTGAGGCCGTCGTGGTCGTCGCTGTTCCGCGGCGCGCCGATCGT
Organism: Burkholderia sp. 10_S31; assembly: GCF_056930375.1. Classification (NCBI taxonomy): domain Bacteria; kingdom Pseudomonadati; phylum Pseudomonadota; class Betaproteobacteria; order Burkholderiales; family Burkholderiaceae; genus Burkholderia; species Burkholderia sp. 10_S31. The sequence continues at coordinate 167,666 of NZ_JBXOWK010000001.1, read as the reverse complement.
CAACGAAGTGCGCGTCGACTCGCCGCGCTTTCATATCGTCCGCTACGACGCGCAGCGCTTCAACTTCACCGACCTGATCGAGAAGTTCTCGACGCCGTCGCCCAAACCCGAAAGCAAGCCGACGCTTTTCTCGGTGTCGAACATCCAGATCAACGACGGCCGGATCGACTTCGACGACCGCCTGCTGAACGAAAAGCACGTGGTCGACAACTGGACGCTCGGCATTCCGTTCATCGCGACGCTGCCGTCGAAGACCGACATCTTCGTGCAGCCGAAGCTGCGCGCGCGGTTCGACGGCAGCCCGATCGCGATCGACGGCAAGACGAAGCCGTTCGCGCAGTCGCGCGAGTCGGAAGTCGCGCTGACGTTCGATCGGCTCGACGTGCCGAAGCTGATTTCATACGCGCCGGCGAAGCTGCCGGTGATCGTCACGAGCGGCCTGCTGAGCAGTAACCTCAAGCTGAACTTCGTGATGAGTGGCGACACGCCCACGCTGCGCGTGTCGGGCACCGTCGACCTGAACGACGCGAAGGTGACCGGCCGGGCGTCCGAGCCGCTGTTCGCCGCGCGCGGCGTGCACGTGGCCGCCGCCGGCCTCGAGCCGCTGCGCAACGTGCTGCATTTCGACGAGATCCGGATCGACCAGCCGGTCGTCGACCTGTCGCGCGACAAGCAGGGCGTGCTGAACGTCGAGAAGCTCGCCGGCCAGCCGGCCGCCGCGCCGAAGGCTGCCGCCGCCCACCCGGCCGCGTCGGGCACCGCCGCGTCGGCGGCTGCCACCGCTGCTACCACCGCCACCGCCGCTAGTGCTGCGAGCGGTGCAAAGGCCGAGGCCACGGCGAAGGAAGCGCCGCCGCTCGACCTGACGATCCGTCATTTCGCGATCGACGGCGGCACGATCAACGTCGACGACCGCGTGCCGGCGACGCCGACCGCGATGTCGCTGACGAAGCTCGCCGCGACGCTCGACGGCTTCACGCTGCAGGGCAAGACGCCCGCGAAGTACACGCTGTCGACGTCGCTGTCGCGCGGCGGCGACGTGAAGGCCGAAGGCGCGTTCAGCGTGGCGGCGAAGCAGGCCGACACGAAGCTGACGGTCGATGCGCTGGCGCTGCCGGCGCTGCAGCCGTATCTCGGCGAGGCGACCCGTGCGCGCGTGCTCGACGGCACGCTCGGCGGGACCGTCAACGCGAAGGCGGACTGGGGCAAGACGCCGCTCGACGCACAGATCGCCGACAGCACGGTGAGCCTGAAGTCGCTGAAGCTCGCGACGCCGGACGCGAAGGCGCCCGCGATCGTGCTGCCCGATGCGAGCGCGAAGATCGCGAAGGTCGACGTCGCCGCGCGCACTGCGGAAATCGCGAGCGTCGACGCAACCGGCCTCGCGCTCGACGTGACGCGCCTGAAGGACGGCAAGATCGACCTCGCGGCGCTGGCCGAACCCGCACAGGCGGCGGTGCCCAAGCGCACCGTCGCGCGCAAGGCCGAAGCGGCCGCGCCGTCGTGGCATTACCGGATCGACGCGCTGAACGTGAAGGAATCGTCCGCGAACTTCACGGACCTGTCGACGCCGCGCCCGGTGAAGCTCGCGATCAAGCCGCTCGACCTGTCGGTGCAGAAGATCAGCGACGACATGACGAAGCCGCTGCCGGTGCAGCTGAAGGCGACGCTGAACCGCAAGGGATCGCTGAACGTGTCGGGCGACGTGACCGCGCAGCCGCTGAAGGTCGGCCTGAAGATCAACGGCAACCGCCTCGACGCGGCCGCGTTCGAGCCGTACTTCGGCAGCGCGTTGAACGCGACCATCGCGAGCGCGCTGCTCAACGCGCAAGGCAACCTGACGTTCGCGCAGGTGAAGGACACGCCGCGCGCGACCTATCGCGGCGATGTCGCGCTGGTCGACGTGCGGATGCTCGACAAGGCGACGTCCGATCCGTTCGCGGGCTGGCGCTCGCTCGCGCTGTCGAACCTGAAGGTGAACTACGACGAGAAGGGCACCGACGTCGACGCCGCGCGCGTGACGTTCTCGAACTTCTACGGTCGCGTGCTGCTCGATGCGCAAGGGCGACTGAACCTGAAGGACGTCGTCGCGAAGGAGACGGGCCCCGCGCAGTCGCTCACGCGCGACGCGAGCAAGGGCGAGCCCGTGCCGCTGTCGCCGGGCGTGACGCCGCCGGCTGCCGCACAGGCCGCATCGGCCGCGGCCGTGCAGCAGGCGTCGGCGCCGGTGGTCGTGAAGGCCGCGCCGCCGCCGCAGAATCCGGTTCGGATGCATTTCGGCGAGCTGCTGCTGCAGAACGGCCGCGTCACGTACACGGACAACTTCATCAAGCCGAACTACACGGCGAACCTCGTCGCGATCAAGGGCACGGTCGGCGCGTTCGGCACGGATTCGACGACCTCCGCGCCGGTTGACGTCGCGGCGAACCTCGCGGGCAACGGGCCGATCTCGATCAAGGGTTCGGTGAACCCGCTGATCGAGAAGCCGGCGCTGGACCTGACGGCGACCGCGCACGACATCGAGCTGACCAACCTGACGCCGTATTCGGCGAAGTACGCGGGCTATCCGATCACGAAGGGCAAGCTCAACGTCGACTTGCACTACCAGCTCGCGAACGACCAGTTGCAGGCGAACAACCACATCTTCATCGACCAGCTCACGTTCGGCGATCACGTCGACAACGACACGGCGACGAAGTTGCCGGTCAAGCTCGCGATCTCGCTCCTGAAGAACACGCGCGGCGAGATCGACGTGAACCTGCCGGTGTCGGGTTCGCTGTCGAATCCGGAGTTCAGCGTGGGCGGGCTGATCTGGCGCGCGGTGCTGAACCTGATCGCGAAGGCCGTCACGTCGCCGTTCTCGCTGCTCGCGCATGCGTTCGGCGGCAGCGGTGGCGAGGATCTCGGCTACGTCGAGTTCGCACCGGGCTCGTACCAGCTGACCGACGCGCAGCAGAAGAAGCTCGACACCGTCGTGAAGATGCTGACCGAGAAGCCGTCGATCCGGCTGGACCTGATCGGTCGCGTCGATCCCGCGAAGGACGCGCCGGGGCTGCGCGACGCGTACGTCGAGCGGCTGGTGCGTCAGCAGAAGCTGAAGGACGTGATCGGCCAGGGCGAGAGCATCGATCCGATGTCGGTGAAGGTCGATCCGGCCGAGTACGGCAAGTACCTCGAGCGTGCGTACAAGGCCGCCGACTTCAAGAAGCCGCGCAACCTGGTCGGCTTGCAGAAGACGCTGCCCGAGGCGGACATGAAGCAGGCGCTCGCCGAACACGCGCCGGCCGACGACAACGCACTTCGCACGCTCGCGCAGCAACGCGCGCAGGCCGTGCGCCAGTACCTCGACGGCAAGATCGATTCGAGCCGCATGTTCGTCGTGGCGCCGAAGCTCGATGCGAAGGGCATCGAGGACAAGGGCGCGACGACGCGCGTCGACTTCGGCCTGCAGTAAGCCGCGTTACGCCATCATCCGCCGCCGCGTTCGACTGGAAATCGGGCGCGGCGGCGCGCTTCCCGTCAGCGCGCCGCGATCTCCGGTTCGCGCTTGTCCAGTTCCTTCCTCGCGGCCAGCGGCAGCCGGGCGTCATCCCACTGCGCGAGCCATTCGACTTCCTTCGCGGTGAATACCTGGCCGTAGTTGCGCAACGCGTACTGCAGCGCGTCGACGACGTGGTGGCGAATGATTTCGGGGGTGCGTGCATCGTCCAGCACGAACCGGAGAGCTTCCAGGGTCGACATACTCGTGCTCCGGGTCAGGGAAAACCCTTTATCACACGCCAATAGTCGAACGCCAACCGGGAAATAAATACGGACGCACGCGGCTGCGCCCGGGCATGCATCGCATTGCGACCGTGCGATGTCAATTGCGATTGGTTACGTTTGATAGAGAACCGAAAGCGCCCCTTCATCGGACCGCCGCACGATGCGGCGATATTTTGCGCGCCTGTTGGCAAGTCGTGCAGGTCAACGTCAATCGATGAGGTGGGGTGATGATTTCCAGGTTCGCTAAGCAACGAAAAATGGCGGTGATGGTGGCGGGCGCGCTGGCGCTCGCAAGCGTGGGCACCCACGCGGCGCAGCAGGACGGCAACAGCCAGGGCCACGATGTGGGCAACGGCCGGCGCGTCGTGAAGCACGTGCTGCTGATCAGCGTCGACGGCCTGCACGAGCAGGATCTTGCGCGCTGCATCGGCGCGAACACGTGCCCTAACCTCGCGGTGCTCGCACAAAGCGGTGTCACGTACACGAACGCGTATACGCCGGGCCTGTCGGACTCGTTTCCGGGCCTCGCGGCACTCGTGACGGGCGGCTCGCCGAAGACGGCCGGCCTGTTCTACGACGTGTCGTACGACCGCAACCTGTACGCGCCGAGCGACACGACCTGCTCGGGCAAGCAGGGCTGGAACGTCGTGTTCGACGAGACGACGGGCATCGATGCGTTCAACGGCGGCGCGCTTGTGCACCTGGACGGCGGCGGTGCGTTCAACCCGCAGGCGATCCCGCATGCGAAGGTCAACGGCCAGTGCGTGCCGGTCTATCCGCACAACTACGTGAAGACCAACACGGTGTTCGAGGCCGTGAAGGCCGGCGTGCCGAACGCGACCACCGCGTGGGCCGACAAGCACGCGTGGGGCTACGACTGGCTGAACGGCCCGTCGGGCACGGGCGTCGACGATCTCGCACGCACCGAAATCAACTCGATCGATCCGGCGACGCAAACCGACTATACGGACGTCTATTCGCATACCGCGCAATTCGACAACCTGCACGTGCAGGCGCTGATCAACCAGATCAATGGCCGTGACTCGACGGGCACGAAGCGCGCACCGGTGCCGACGTTGTTCGGCGCCAACTTCCAGACGTTGAGCGTCGCGCAGAAGGCGGTGGTGACGAAGGGCGGCGGCTATCTCGATGCGAACTTCACGCCGAACGGGCAGGTCGCGAACGCGATCACGTACGTCGACAACTCGATCGGCCATATCGTCGCGGCGCTGAAGCAGGCCAACCTGTACACGTCGACGGCCGTGATCGTCACGTCGAAGCACGGGCAGTCGCCGACCGACCACACGAAGCTCGTGAAGAACGGCGACACGCTGACGAAGCTGCTCGAAGCGAACAACTATCTCGACCCGAACGGCAACTTCGGCCAGAACAGCACGACGACGGGCAACCTGAACGACGGTTCGGGCCTGGTCGGCACGGGCTTCGTGCAGACCGACGACGTCGGCCTGATCTGGCTGCGCGACCGCAGCCAGCGCACGGCGGTGGTGCAGACGCTGAAGGCGAACCTCGGCTGCAACGCGCCGGGGATCTGTGCCGACGGCCCGCAGGCAACCATCCTGTACGGCGCGGCGCTGGCCGACCGGTTCGGCGATCCGGCCAACGGCCGTACGCCGGACATCATCGTCCAGCCGAATCCGGGCGTGATCTATACGTCGAGCACGAAGAAGGACGAGGAACACGGCGGCAATGCGCCGGACGACAGCCACCTCGGCCTGCTCGTGTCGTATCCGGGCCTCCATCGCGCGCGCACCGTGAGCGACGTCGTCGGCACGAAGCAGGTCGCGCCGACGATTCTCGGGCTGCTCGGCGCCGATCCGAAGCTGCTGCACGCGGTCGTGGCCGAGAACACGCACGTGCTGCCGGGGCTCGGCATCGACCACTGAGCCTGGGGAACGGGATCGAGCCCGCGGCATGGCGCGGGCCGTTCGGACGATGACGGCGGCGCCAGGCCGATGACGGCGCCGCGATGCCGGTGCACGCCTTGAATTCGGGCGCGTGCACCGGCGTATTCGTCACGCATCACCCGTTCAACGACGCACCGCGAGGATCGTTCATGCGCCTGCTGCTTGCCCTGCTGTTGCCGTGGTTCCAGTTCTTCACGATCGGCCGCCCGATCGCCGGGATCATCTGCCTGATCCTGCAGCTTACGATCATCGGCTGGCTGCCGGCCGCGATCTGGTCGGTGTATGCGCTGAGCCAGTACAAGACCGACCGCAAGATCGAGGCGGCGCTGCGCGAGCGGCGGTAGGCGGGCTCACCACGCCAGCCGAGCAGCGTGGTTTTCATTTCGGCAGAAATTTATATAATTCACTGATGTTCGGTGATGTAATTTATATAGATTTCTGCTCAAATGATGCCTTCCTGCACGATCCAGCTTCACGCCGACGGTACCTGGCATGACGTCGGCGGCGTCACCCTGTTCGGAGAGCCGGACGAAGGGTGGCGCGGCCGCGCCTATACAGGCTACGACGTCGAATGGATCGTTCGTCATCAGTTCGCCCGCGACGCGCGCGCGATGTCGTGCACCTTTCCGGTCGACCTCGAGCCGCTGATGACGTTCCACTGGCCCGTGTTTCTGATCGATTTGCTGCCGCAAGGGTTCGGCCGGCGGGAACTGTTGCGTCGACTCGATCTCCCCGAAACGGCAGAGGAGCGCGCCGACTGGGCGTTGCTGCTCGCGGGAGCCGGAAACTCGATCGGCAACTTGCGAGTCAAGGAAGCCGCGCAGTGGCTCGCGGAGCGCGGAGGCCCGCGGCAAGGATTTACGGACGACGATGTTGCCGCACGCGGTGACGCATTCAGCGAATATCTCGCCGAACACGGATTTTTCGTTGCGGGCTCCTCGGGCGTGCAGGGCGAGTGGCCAAAGCTCTTGCTGACGCGCGCCGACGACGGGCTGCTCTATCTCGATCACACGTTGCCTGACGAGCGCGCGGTCGAGCACTACATCGTCAAGTTCGGACGTGGCGCGAACGAGCGGCTCGCGCAGATCCTGCGGCACGAAGCGCCGTACATGGCATTGGCGCAGCGTCTTGGCTTGCGCGTGCATGCGCCGCTGATGTTGCGGGATCGGTCGCTGTTCATTCCGAGATTCGATCGCGCGCGTGACGGTGGCAGCGTCGTTCGGTTCGGGCAGGAAAGCATCGCTTCGTTGACCGGCAAGGCCGGCTTCGGCGTCGCGCCGAGTCACGATGAGGTGTGCCGTCATCTCGTTCGTCAATGCACGGATCCCCAAACCGAGGTGGCCGAGTATCTGTGTCGCGACGTCGCAAACCTTGCGCTTGGCAACAAGGACAATCATGCGCGAAACACGGCACTGCAACGATGCTTCGACGGACGCGTCGCCCTGACTCCGCTGTACGATTTCGCGCCGATGTATCTTCATCCGGACGGCATTGCGCGCCGCATCCGTTGGGAAGGAAATGACGATGGCCGACCGGACTGGGCGCGGGTACTCGACGCCGTCGTCCGGGCAAGCGAACCGCAGGCGGAGGACACGCATGTCGCGCTGGATCGTCACGCATTGCAGACACGCCTGCATGCAATGGCGCCGCATTTGCAGGAGATCGCCGATCACGGTGTCGATCTTGGTCTGGAACACGACGTGCACGCTTTTTTGAAACCCGGTCTCGAGCGGCTTGCGCGCGAGCTGGAGATGCTGCGCTAGCGGGGACGCGACACCATGGACAAACGCTACAACGCGATGTCGCTTCCCGAACAGCTTGCGCTGCGGCGCCAGGCGATCGAAGACGTTCTCGCGCATCCCGAATGGCCGTTGCACGAGTCGGTGCGTCATTTGAAGAAGACGATGCGGCTGACGAGCGCCGAAATGGCAAAGCTCGCCGGCGTATCGACGAAGACGATTCAGGATATCGAACAGGGGCGCAGCGACGGAACGGTTCAGACGATGAACCGCATATTCGGCATGCTGGGATTGAAGCTCGGCGTCGTGCGGCGCGCGCCGCCATAACCCGCACGGTGGTGGCGGGGGCGGCGCATCCGTCGGGTGATCGACGGATGCGCGACGCGTCCGGCGGGTGGATGCCGGTCGGCCGGCCGCCTCACTTCACCGCAAACAGCGTCAGGTTCATGAAGATCTTGAACGCATAGCCGAGCGTGACGGCGCCGAGCACGCCGCCCGCCCACAGCACGACGAACCACATCCAGCCGCGCATGCGCGACCGTGGCGGCGCGTCGGGCTGGCGAGCGGCGGAATCAGTGGTGGTAGTAATGCTGGTCTTCATGGCGCACCTTGCCTCGGAATACCCAGTAACCCATCGTCGTGTAGGCGATGATGATCGGGAGGATAACCGCTGCGCCGACCAGCGTGAAGGTCTGGCTCGAACGCGGCGCGGCCGCTTCCCAGATCGTCATCGTCTGAGGAATCGCGTACGGGAACATCGTGACGAGCAGGCCGACATAGCCGAGCAGCACGAGCGCCAGCGCGAGCACGAACGGCGTCATGTCGTGCCGGGCGCGCACCGCGCGGCGCATCCATACCGCGCACCCGGCGACCAGGAACGGCACCGGCAGCAGACGCCAGAACAGCCCCGAATCGAACCAGCGCTGCGCGATGGCCGGATCCTGCAGCGGCGTCCACAGGCTGACGACCGCGATGAAGCCGAGCAGCACGACGGTCAGCGGCCACACGACGCGATGCAGGCGCCGCTGCAGGTCGCCTTCCGTCTTCGCGACCAGCCAGCAGCAGCCGAGCAGCGCGTAGGTCACGATCAGGCCGAGGCCCGTCAGCAGGCTGAACGGCGTGAGCCAGTCGAATGCGTCGCCCGCGAACACGCCGTCCTTGATGTTGATGCCCTGCAGGAACGCGCCGAGCGCGATCCCCTGGAACAGCGTCGCGCCGGCCGAGCCGCCGATGAACGCGAGATCCCACAGCTGCTTCGTGCGCCGCGCCTTCGCGCGGATCTCGAACGACACGCCGCGGAAGATCAGGCACACCAGCATGAAGATCAGCGGCAGGTACAGTGCCGACAGCACCGTCGAATAGACGATCGGGAACACCGCGAACAGCCCGGCGCCGCCGAGCACGAGCCACGTCTCGTTGCCGTCCCACACGGGCGCGACGGTGTTCATCATCAGGTCGCGCTCCTTCTCGTCCGGGAAGAACGGAAAGACGATGCCGATGCCGAGGTCGAAGCCGTCGAGCACGACGTACATGAAGAGCCCCAATGCGATGATCGCGGCCCAGATTACGGTGACGTCCATAGGTTTTCTCGTGTGCGAAATGGGTGGGCTCAGACGGTCTCGATCAGATCGTCGACGGCCGACATCGGGCGGCGCGCGGTGTGATCGGGGCGCGTGTCGGGCATGTCGTCCTGCGCGTCGTGCTTGACGTCGGGCAGCGCGGGGCCGGCCTTCATCAGCTTCAGCATGTAGTACACGCCGGTGCCGAACACGAGGAAGTACACGATCACGAACGTCATCATCGACAGGCTGACCTGCTGCACCGACAGCGGCGACACGGCCTTCGCGGTGCGCATCACGCCATACACGACCCACGGCTGGCGGCCCGCTTCGGTCGTCACCCAGCCCGCGAGCAGCGATACGAAACCGGTCGGGCCCATCACGAGCGCGAAGCGCTGGAACCACTTCGATTCATACAGGCGGCCGCGGCGGCGCAGGAGCCACGCGAGCGCGGCGAGGCCGATCATCGCGAAGCCGAGGCCGACCATGATCCGGAAGCTCCAGAACACGACCGTCGAGTTCGGGCGGTCTTCAGGCGCGAAGTCCTTCAGCCCGCGGATCTCGCCGTTCCAGCTGTGCGTGAGGATCAGGCTGCCGAGGTGCGGCACCTTCACTGCGTAGCGGGTCGTTTCCGCCTGCATGTCCGGAATGCCGAACAGGTTGAGCGGCGTGCCGCCCTTCTCGGTTTCCCACAGCCCTTCGATCGCGGCGATCTTCGCGGGCTGGTGCTTCAGCGTGTTGATGCCGTGCTGGTCGCCGATCACGGCCTGCAGCGGTGCGAGCACCAGCAGCAGCCACAGCGCCATCGAGAACATCTTCTTCACGCCCTTGTCGCGGCGGCCCTTCAGCAGGTGCCATGCGCCCGTCGCGGCCACGACCAGCGCGGCGACGATGAATGCGGCGATCGCCATGTGGAACAGGCGGTACGGGAACGACGGGTTGAAGATGATCGCGAACCAGTCGGTCGGCACGACGCGGCCGTCGACGATCTCGAAGCCCTGCGGCGTCTGCATCCAGCTGTTCGACGCGAGGATCCAGAACGTCGAGATCAGCGTGCCGATCGCGACCATCAGCGTCGCGCCGAAGTGCGCGCGCGGGCTCACGCGATTCCAGCCGAACAGCATGATGCCGAGGAAGCCGGCTTCGAGGAAGAACGCGGTCATCACCTCGTACATCAGCAGCGGGCCGGTGACGGCGCCGGCGAAGCTCGAGAAGCCCGACCAGTTGGTGCCGAACTGATAGCTCATGACGACGCCGGAGACGACACCCATCCCGAACGCGACCGCGAAGATCTTCGACCAGAACAGGCAGAGGGTTTTGTAGTACTGCTTGCCGGTCTTCAGCCAGCGATATTCGAGCACGGCGATGAAGCTGGCGAGGCCGATGCTCAGCGCCGGAAAGACGATGTGAAAGGAGACGGTGAACGCGAATTGCAGGCGGGCCAGATCGAAGGCCGAAAGAGCGGTGTCCATACCAGTTGACCGAGGCTGACGATACCCGCCGGCGGGTGCCGGCGGCCCCCGGGCGATGGGGCGTCGGGGTTGGCTGGAGTATGGGTTGCGATGGTGCGCCGCGAAATGTGCCAACTCGTCGCAGATGTCCAGCCCGCCGCGCGCATTTTCGGGATAAATCGTTGATTCGTATCAAGAACGGCGTTCGTGGCGCAGGCGGCTGCGGCGTGGCGGTCTGCCGCACGTGCGGCAATATGGCGCGTCGCGTCATCGGAACGATGTGGCGGGTGCAACGAGGTCGGCGCACGCCGCGGTGTCGCCCGGCGTCCGGTCGGGCCGACGTCGGGTCGACGCGGCGCGCATCCGGCCACCGGCAGGTGCTGCGCGAATTGCGTACACTCTGAGTCTCGTTTCGGCAGGGCCGGGCACATCGGTTCCGGTCCGCGTTTACTCAGGGCACGAAGTTGACGTCTTCCTCCGCCTAAAGGCGGAGGATTCCCACAGCTGGCGATGCACGTCCGCATCGGAGAATGTTCACGGCAGCGTTGGTATCTCGATCATGCTCGACACCACAGTCACTGCAGGCCCACTCTCTCATTCGCAGTCCCGCGATACCTTTCGGCCGCGTCGTGCTGTCTTTCGACCCGCACGCCGAACAGGACTGGGTCGAACCGCTTTCGTCGACTTCCTCGAACGTGGCTCCGTGCGCGATCGCTTTGTAACGGAGCTTGTTTCGGAAGGACGACCAGGATGCGTCGTAGACGCTCTTCGCCATCCTGGTTCTGGCGAGCTTCGCGGCCGACACGTTGCCGACCGCGATGTAATCGAAGCGCCGCACCAGATCGAGCGCGAGCTTGTGTTGGAAATCGGCACGGGCATTCGCGACCTTGGCGTGCAGCTTCGCGATATGCCGCTTGTGCTTGCGTGCTCGCTGGGCTTTCGCGAGCTTTTCCGCAGCTTGCCGGCCGAACCGATCATTAGGCAGCTTCTCGCCGGTCGAAAGTGTGACGAAGTCTTTCAGACCGAGATCGATGCCGACACCGGAACGGATCGGTCGGGCCTGAATATCGGGTATCTCGATCACGATGTTCAAGAACCAATGGCCGCGCGCATCCTGCGCAAAGTTGGTTCCGTCCTTGATCTTGCCTTCAGGAAGTGGGCGGCTGTTGAACACGCGAAAGGTGTTGCCACCAAAGCGAAACGCGTCGCCCTCGCGCTTCAGGTCTCGGCCCTTCAGCGGCACCCAGCCCAGCGATTTCCTGCCGCGATAGCGCAGGTAAGGCCGACGGCGTTGACTACGCGACTTCGCGTATTGCTCGCACGTCGCGTTGATCGTGCCGGAGTGGATACCGAGCGCCTTGCTGCTGCCGCTCGTCAGTCCATTCAGGTCGAAGCCTGTTGGCCATTTCTTGCTCCATTTCAGCGCATGCTTCTGCGTGTCATTGCAAAAGTTCCAGACATAGTTCACCGCACGGCTCTGCTTGCAAAGCAGTCCGTTGAGCGACCTCACCCGGTAGCGGTAGACAAGAATCATGCCGGTGATCCTAACCCGTGGAAGAAGCTGCCTGTCAACAGCACTCCTTTCCTTCCCGCCATCCACCTCGAAGGAAGTCCCCTTGGGGGAAATGGCGGGGTTTCTCGGAGCAAATTCTGATGATCGATTTACGCAGCGATACCGTGACACGTCCGAGCCAGGCGATGCTGGCCGCGATGACTGCCGCCGAAGTCGGCGACGACGTATGGGGCGACGACCCGACCGTGCTGCGCCTGCAGGCGGTCGCGGCCGAACGTGCCGGCAAGGAAGCCGGCCTGTTCTTCCCGAGCGGTACGCAGAGCAATCTGGCCGCGCTGATGGCCCATTGCGAACGCGGCGACGAATACATCGTCGGCCAGCTCGCGCACACCTACAAGTACGAAGGCGGCGGCGCGGCCGTGCTCGGCAGCATCCAGCCGCAGCCGATCGAGAACGCGCCGGACGGTACGCTGCCGCTCGCGAAGATCGCCGCGGCGATCAAGCCGATCGACAATCACTTCGCCCGCACGCGCCTGCTCGCGCTCGAAAACACCATCGGCGGCCTGGTGCTGCCGGAAGGCTATGCGCAGGAAGCCGTCGCGTTCGCGCGCAGCCGCGGGCTGGCCGCGCACCTCGACGGCGCGCGCGTGTGCAATGCGGCGGTCGCGTCGGGGCGCCCGATCGCCGAGCTGTGCGCGCCGTTCGACACCGTGTCGATCTGCTTCTCGAAAGGGCTTGGCGCGCCGGTCGGTTCGGTGCTGGTCGGCAATCGCGCGCTGGTCGAGCGCGCGCAGCGCTGGCGCAAGGTGCTGGGCGGCGGGATGCGGCAGTCGGGCATCCTTGCGGCGGCCTGCCTGTATGCGCTCGACCACAACGTCGAACGACTCGCCGACGATCATGCGAATGCCGCGCATCTCGCGGCAGGCCTCGCGCGCATCGAGCCGGTGAAGGTGCTGTCGCACGCGACGAACATGGTGTTCGCGCAATTCCCCGAAGCCGATTGCGCGCCGCTCGAGGCGTGGCTCAAGGAGCGCGGGATCCTCACGCAGATGCTGTACGCGTCGCGCTTCGTCACGCACTGCGACGTGTCGCGTGCGGACATCGATACCTTCATCGACGCGGTCGGCGCGTATTTCGCGCAACGGCGCGCGTAAGGCGGAATGCGCCGGCCGGCGGGGGCGCCGGCGCGTCGTGGCGCGAAGCAGGAAGTGGGGAGGCGATCGGGGCGACGCTGCAACCCGTCTGTCGATATCTGGCGTGCCGGCGGATTACGCTTGCCGGGGCGTGTCGACCGGCGGCGTGCCGTCGCGGAATAGCGATTTCAGTTGCGTGCGCAGTTCGGCGCTGTCGGTGTGCTGGTGCACCGAGACCGCATGTTGCACGGCGGCTTCCAGCAGTTCGTTGTCTGAGTCGGCGGAAATCGCGACGGAGCAATTCATCGCGCTGGGGAACTCGCGGCAATCGATATAGCGGCGGGACATGATGTTCTCCTCACGGGAAAGGGAACGGCCGGATTTGCATGATCGGCCGCGCCGCGCGTTCGCGAGGCCGATGAAAAAAGTATAGGCGGCGCGGCGGGGTTTCTCGCCGCCACGCGCACCACGCCACGTGCCGCGCCGGCGATGTCGATCACCCGCGCGTCACGGCAGCGGCGCGAGCAACCGGCGCGCCGCTTCGACCACCCGTGCGGACAGCGACGCCATGGTCGGCGACTGCACGGCCCACGCGTGCCAGTACAGCGTGATGTCGGTCGGATGCACGGGCGCGAGATCGACGAGCCCTTGCGCGTCGAGCGGCGCGCCGCCGGTCAGCGGCTCCGGCACCATCGCGTAGCCGAGCCCGTGCCGCACCGCCGCGAAATGCGCGTGCGTGCCCGGCACGTAGTGGCACGGATACGCGCCTTCGGGCAACCCGAACTTCTCCTTCAGGAATGTCGACTGCAGCGTGTCGCGCCGCGAATACGCGACGACCGGCGCGTTGCGCGCGCTCGTGCGGTTCAGGCCGCGCGGAAACCAGCGCCCCGCGAACGCGGCGGCCGCGAGCAGCCGGTAGCGCATCGTGCCGAGCGGCGTCGCGACGCAGCCGCGCATCGGTTTCGGCTCGGTCGTCACGCAGCCGACGGCCATTCCGCTTTCGAGCAATGCGAAGGTGTGGTCCTGGTCTTCGACGATCAGCTCGAACAGGATGCGCTCGCCCGCGAGCACCGAAGTCAGCGCGGGCAGGAACCACGTGCCGAGGCTGTCGGAGTTCAGCGCGATCGTGACCGAGATCGGCGATTCGCGCTCGGTCGCGAGCGTGCTTTGCAGGTCGGCCTGCAGCAGCGCGACGCGGCGCAGGTGTTGCAGCACGCGCTGTCCGGCCACCGTCGGCCGGCACGGCCGCGTGCGCAGCACGAGCGGCGCGCCGAGGCTTGCCTCCAGCGCGCGCACCCGCTGCGTGACGGCGGACGCGGTCACGTGCAGGCGCACGGCGGCCTGCTCGAAGCTGCCGGTGTCGGCGACGGCCAGCAGCGCGGCGGCCTGCTTCGGATCGATCGTCAGAGACATGTACCAGATAGACCGAGACAGGTTGTCATACTTAAAACGATGAAGCCTTGGTAGTCATGGCATTGGGGCCGATCATGATGCTTGACGATCAAGTGTGGCATGGAAATCGGTCACACCTTGGGACCAAACTGTGACCGATTCGGCATGATGTGCCAGATGGTCTGGCGCAAGATGCGCATATCGGAGAACCATGTCGTAACTCGACCATCCACCCAATTCCTTCAGACGCTCAAGCGGTGTGCCACTCTGAACGTGCCAGCTAGCCCACGTGTGCCGCACATCGTGAAATCGAAAATTCTCGATGTTCGCGCGCGCACACGCGGCGAGCCATTGTTCTCGATCCCACGACGTGATCCGCTTGCCGTTTCGGACGAATACAAACCGGTGGTGCTTGCCGATCTGCTTGCGGATCAGTGCGATCGCCTCGCTGTTCAGAGGGACGCCGATCGACTTGCCTGCTTTTGCCTGATCTGGATGAATCCATGCGCGCCGGGCAACCAAATCGAGTTGCGACCATTCGAGGCCGAGAATGTTGGCTTGTCTAAGCCCGGTCGCAAATCCAAATGCTGCAACATCACGCATCCAGTCACGATTGATCTCGCGAAGCAGCCGCTGCGCCTCCTCCTTCGTGATCCAGCGAATCCGCCTATTTGACTCTTTGGAACATTTCAGCATTTGTGCGCGGTCGCTCCACTCCCACCTCACGGCAGCGTTAAGCATTCCGCGAATCGTTGCGAGATATCGATTTCGCGTTGCTACGGAGGCGGGTTTGTCGGCGCTCCAGCGGCCACATTTTTCCGGAAGAGCCTCGATGATCTCGGCAGAAGTCAGGGAGTCAATGTGCCGCCCCTGGAAATACGTGCCGAAGTGTCTCAAGTGACCCACGAAGTTGATGTAATTCCGTTTCAGGGTCTGCTCTTTGAGGTATCTCACTACGGCCTCTTCGTACACGTAGCGGCGTCGCTCACTGAGCTTATGCACACGCCACAGTTCCGCTTTCAGCTTGTCGTGATACTCCTCAGCTTCCTTCCGGTCGGAAGTCCCACAA
The DNA here is from genome assembly GCF_056930375.1 of Burkholderia sp. 10_S31. Lineage (NCBI taxonomy): Bacteria > Pseudomonadati > Pseudomonadota > Betaproteobacteria > Burkholderiales > Burkholderiaceae > Burkholderia > Burkholderia sp. 10_S31. The sequence goes on along the minus strand of NZ_JBXOWK010000001.1, from coordinate 152,120 downwards.
GAGCGGCGTATTCTTTCTCCGCTTGGCGTACGGAGATCGAGGTAATAGACGCCGCCGCGCTTTCGGATGGACATTGAAAACTCTCCTTTCCTTCCGCCCGCGCCGGTCGATCGGCATTGTAACCGGACGATTTCGATTTCAGAATTTCAGGCCAGATTCGCCAAATGCCACCGATCTTGAAGAATCCGAGGGCTTGGCGATTGGCATAAACGGTCGAGTACGAAACAGCTAGCAGGTCCGCAGCTTCTTTGAGGGTTAATGCCCGAGCGATGGGTGTCGTCATCTCACTTTTACCTGTGGGGGCATGCGGACGTTTGGTTAGCGCCGCGCGAGCGGCGCTTCGTCTTTCTGGATTGTTTTTGCGGGCGTCTGCCCGCTGCTGTTCGGCTGCATCGAAGTGCCGTTGACGCTCGCCAGCGAGATAGCCGGGCGCTTCTTCGCGTGTTCCCGCTTTCGCGGCAGCGGACGTGGGGTAGAAAGGCCGGGCGCGAGGTCATTTCACTGCCGCCTGCGCCATATTCGGCGTCCAGTCGGGATCGGGTGACTGCAGGATCTCATCCAGCTATTGCAGGACGAGCGGAAGGTCTTTCTGGCGCTTGATGTTCTCGCGGTCGAGCGTTTTTCTCAGCCATCGAGTGCCTTCCTGTGCCGCTTGCATTCGCGTTGCGTATGTCGTGGTGCCTGCGCCGAACTTCAGTGGCGTTGATGCGAAGCTGTCCCCGAAGTTGTACATCGCCGCGCAGATCCACTGATCGGCTTTCGGTTGGGCCACGTATATTTCCGCGATCGGCTTTTTCGTCCGCTTGCTGATGCTGATGGGTGAGCGAAGGGTATCGGCAGGAACGCAGCGGCCGTCTTGATCTGGTGTCGTTACCGGGTAAATCCGTGCCTTCTTCGGAGAGTCGAGGAGGTCGGCCATCGGTAAAAGTGCCGCATGAACGGCGCAAATCGTTCCGGGAGATAGTCTGCCGAATACCGTGTCGTGCAACATCACCTGGAGGAGTTTGTGCGGCAGTTCAAATGGGCGCTGACGAGCCGGCAGGTGTTCGAATGGCTCAAACAAACGGTCCCGGAAACCTCACAGATATCCAACGTGCGGCACGGTTCTACTACCTGCAGAAAAGTTGCTTTGGGGCAAAGCTGGAAGGGCAGACGTTTGGGACAGCGACGACAACGCCATCGGGCCTCAACCTGCTACGTATCGAGGAGGATCTGCCGGCCGCCCATCTGCGGCTCGCGAACACGTTCGTCGAACGTCTCGATTGGGCCGCCTGCATTGATCGGTACGACCGACCGCACACGCTGTTCTATTTGGACCCGCCGTATTACGAGACGGAAGGCTACGGTGTGGCGTTCCCGTTCGCGGAATACGAGAAGATGGCCGAGCGGTTGCGTTCGCTTAAGGGCCGAGCGATCGTAAGCCTGAACGACCATCCGGATATTCGGCGTGTGTTCTCCGGGTTTCACATCGAGACCTTGCCGATCCAGTACACGGTCGGAGGCGGGAAGGGCGTCGATCGTAACGAGCTGATCATCTTTAGCTGGGACGACGCTGCGCAGCCCGTCGGGTTTTTCTGATTCGATAAGAAAACGACCTGCCGTCGAGAAGGACGGCAGGTCGGGTACTGCATGGGCCGATTTACTGCGTTGGAAGAATCAGACGTTACAAATCCTTCCGCTGGAAAGATACGACAAAATCGGTGGCCGTTGCATGTCAATCTTGTGATTAAACGCGTGCCGTTCGGCGCACCCTGCCACCGGCATTTTCCTGTTCCCGCGGTCGAATTTGGTATCCTCTGACCAGAAATCGGCGGTTTGCCCGTCTCGATACGCGGCCCGATCGCCTGAATCAATACAAATTCAACAAAGATCGAGAGGGCGATCGTGTCATTATCCGAAACAATAAGCAGCTTCGCTGCGGGGGCGGTTGACTGGAACCGGCGCCCGGTCGCGCTGAATTTCGGGCGATTACAAAGTAGCTTGGGGCACTTGCTTGCCCTTCAGCACGCCTGTCTGCACGAAGGGCTGATGACCGGAATCCACGGGCATCTGACGTGCGTATCGCCCCGGCACAATCTGCCTCCTCAACTGTTTATCGGGGTTCCCGTCTCGGTGCGGCTCGTAACCGACCGGGGGCAGCTCCATTTCGTCAACGCGATCGTGCAGGATGTGCAGATCGGTCAGAGCGACGGCGAACTGTGCGTGTACCAGCTCACGGTTTGCGATGCTCTATCGCTGATGGACAAGCGCACCAATTCACGCGTTTTCCGTCAGCGGAGCGTGATCGACATCCTCACGACATTGTTCAACGAATGGCGGCAGCGCAGCCCGGCGCTTGCCCGTGCTTTCGAATTCGACCTGTCCGGTTTGAGGCGTGAACGATATCCGTCGCGCGAGTTGACCCGGCAGGTCAACGAATCGGACGCGAAGTTCGTGCGCCGCCTGTTGCGCCGTGAAGGGATTACGGTGTTCGCGAAGGCGGGGGCCGCCAAGGCGTCGAACAATATTCACGACGACACGCCCGTGCATACGCTGGTGTGCTGCGACGACCCGCTGTCCTTGCCGGAAGCGCCGGCCGGCACGATTCGACTGCATCCGCGTGATGCTGGCACCGAAGAGCGCGATACAGTCACGCTCTTCGCATTGCACCAGCGCTTGATTCCGAGCAAGGCCGGTCGCCCGTCGTGGGACTACAAGAAGGCGCGAATCGACGAGTCGGTCGTTGATGCGGGCATCGATCAAGGCGAGTCAGGCAACGATCTGGCCAAGCTCTTGACCGACGTCGCAATCGACATTCCGCACGTCGGCGACTCATGGAACGATCATGAACGTCTCACGCGCGCTCGAATGCTCGCGCATCAGTTCGAGGCCGAGCGGTACGACGGTACGAGTAGCGTTCGAGATATGGCTGTTGGTGCATGGGTCACGCTGACGGGGGATCCCGAATGGGACATGATGTCGAGCGACAAGCGGCAGTTCGTGATCACATCGATCGATCACGATATCTGGAACAACCTCCCGAAAGGGCTCACCGAGCGCGTGCTGTCCCTGTTTGCGGCGAGTCGACACCTCACCTATCCGTTACCGGCGCAGCAACCGGCATCTGCTGACGAGCCGGATACCCGTTACGAGAACGCTTTTACCTGCGTGCGACGCGGCGTGCCACTTACGCCGGCCTACGATCCGAAGGTCGACCTGCCGCCTGTTCACCTGATGACTGGCGAGATTGTGACGCGCGATGGCGAAGAAGTGGTCTGCGACGAACTTGGCCGGGTCTACGTGCGAATCCACGGTCTCGACCCGGACGATCACGCGCACGCGCAGGGGGCTGGCACGAATGGTAATGCGGGCGACAGCGCCCCGATTCGCGTGGTCTCGAATCTAGCCGGCGCGAATTTCGGTGGTTCGTTCTTGCCTCGCGCCGGCATGGAGGTTCTGCTGGGTAGTATCGGTGGAGATCCTGACCGTCTGATCATCATCGGGGTCCTGAGCAACGGCGCAAATCCGCCGGCTGCATTCACGCATACAGGCTCGCTGCCGGGAAATCGCAATGTGTCCGGGATCAAGACGAAGGAAATTAAGGGTCGGAAATATAACCAGATCCGGTTCGACGATACGCCGTCGCAGATAAGCGCACAGTTAGCCAGCGAACATGCGCATACTCAACTGAATTTGGGGTATCTGACGCAGCCACGCAATAACGGCGTGGGACAGGATCGCGGCGAAGGCGCCGAGCTGCGTACGGACGCGGCGGCAGCGTTGCGAGCAGCGCAGGGCATCTTGCTGACGACGTACGCCCGCTCACAGGCAACCGGTGGACAGCTTGATCGCGACGAATTGCTGCAATTGCTCGGCGAGTGTACCGAACTTTTCAAGTCGCTTGGCGATTATGCCGGTCAACACGGCGGGCAGGCAGCGGACACAGCAGGCCAAGCGGCGGTTGCACAGGCGTTCAAGGGGTGGTCGCCGGGCGTTGGAGCCTCGGACAGCGGTGCTGCCACTGCGGCCGGCTCGCAGGCGCTGATGGCGTTCGGCGCGCAGGCCGGGTCGATGAACGTGACGCCGAAGACTCACGTGACGTATGCAGGCGAGAACATCGATCAGGTCGCGCAGCAGCATCTGCAGTTGATGAGCGGCCAGCGCTTCAATGCAACGGCGGGGCAGGGAATGCAGTTGTTCGCGCGCGGCACGGGTGTGCAGGCCGTGGCGGGCGAAGGCCCGATGTTGCTGCAGGCGCAGGCCGACACCCTGACGGCGAATGCGCAGAAGGGCGTCAAGATCGCGACGAACGAAAACGAGGTGTTGGTGACTGCGCCAACAATCCGGCTTGTCGCTGAGGATGGCAGCTATATCAAGATCGGTGATGGCGTCACGCTCGGCACGAACGGCGATATCAAATTGCTGTCGGCGTCGCATCAGTGGGGCGGGCCGTCGACGGAACAGGCTTCGAAAACGTCTTTTGCGAATCAGCCGACCGATCAGCAATTCCGTTTGCATTTTCCGGGGCATACGCAGGAAACGCCTGCACTCGCGGCCAATCAGCGGTATCGCATTGCGCTCAACGATGGACGGATCATAGAAGGCAAGTCCGATGCCAGTGGGCTGACTGATCTGGTGAAGGACGACGTGATGCGCATCGCCAAGATCGACATTTTGAAGCCGTCGCTCTGAGGCGACCGGGGAGAATCCTATGGCCGAGACCAATAATGACTATCGTGTGCACGCTCAAGGCGCGGGCATCACGACTTCGAATCGTCCCGATGCCCGCAACGTGCAGTTGCCGGGTGACTTGCCGGGCATCGTGATCTTTATTCATGGGGTGAACGATCCGGGGGCCGTGTATTCCGTTGTCGAGCAAGGGCTGTGTCAAGGGCTCAATGAGCGCTTGTCACGGACCGATTTGAAGGAGGGCAGCTACGGTGCCCTTTATCAACGAGCAAAGACTCAAAAAAATCCAAGCAAGCGGCAAGCGGAGATTTTGTCCGATCCTGATATGTATCTATATCAACGTGCCGAACTCCCCAATATCACGAAAAGTTTTTTTATTCCGTTTTATTGGGGGTTGCGTGTCGACAATCGGGATATTGCCAAATTGAATAATCCCGGCATCATCAACAGTCGGGTAGCAGACGACCGCGGCAACCTTATGACACGTGGCCAGTATCAGGATGTCAACGGAAATCGGCTCGATGCACACTTTGCAAAGGCCGGCGGATTCTTTGCCAACGCGACCAACAATATTCCGCAAATGTACGGTAAAGGCTTTGAGCCAGACTGGAAAACTCAGCAAGTGGCGTCCCACGCATTAGGTGGAAACAGCGTGTATCCCGGAAGGGCACCTGACCGGCGTTATTTCGTACTGGCAGCGACACGACTGGCGAATCTCATCAAGACGATTCGCGCGATCCAGCCGAAGGCATTGGCCTCTGAGCACGGCATAGACCCTCGGCATGAAACCATTACAGTGTTGGGCCACAGTCAGGGGACGATCATTACTCTGCTGGCACAGGCGATACTCAAGCAACAGGGGCAGCGTTGCGTTGATTGCATCATCATGGTGGATACACCCTACAGCCTCTATGCAACGGAAGACGACGGCAACCAGACCGGCCACGGAAAGCTGAAAACCCTGATCGATATCGTCAATGTGGTCACGAGCGAGCCGCATACCGTTCCCGATCTGGCAGATCTGCTGATTACTGCGGAGCGATCAGGTGGCCGGGCAGGCACGAACTGGAGCAAGACCTGCGGAAAGCGGCTGGACAAGAACGGTAAGAGTTGGATTACGTTTGACGAGCGAGACAATCGCGGTAAGGTGTATCTGTACTTTTGCCCTGAAGACACGGTGGTAGGCCTCAAGAAAGTGCGCGGGATCGGAACGTTTGGTGTGCCCGATGAAGTGCCAGCTGATGGGGCTGCCGCCAAACATGGTAAGACCATGCAGGCCATGACGGCCCTTGCGCCCAAGCGATTCCACCAGCGCATGTGGACGCGGATGGAGCGCGATGATAACGGCAAAGGCAAGTTCCAGAAGGTGCTGGTCGGCGTATCACCTGCGCGGGTGCCCGTGCGCGACCGGTTCGAGCGACTTACACCTGGACCTGATACGGACGGATCCATGCTGGGCACGGTGCTTGAATCGAGCAAGAATGCTGCTCTGCAGGCGTCATTTACTCGTAACGATATCCGCTTTATTAACGGTGAGGAACTGAAGCCGCCGTGCGAACCCGACTTGTACGGTGGCGAAATCAAGAAAGGTGGTCCACGTCCCGGCCACGCCGACGTGGCAGGGATGATGACGCCAGACGATGTCACGAAGGATGTCTCGTTGGGTAATCAATACGCGTCATTCAAATGGATTACCGTCGAGACGACACGTAATCCGCTGGCTAGTATCGAGTCTTACAAGACTGCTTTCAATCAGGGCAAGGCGATCAACGACCAGTCGCAGAACTGGCGGGTGGTCCCGAACACCTCGGCGACGTCGCTCATCAAAAATGCGCTGCTTCCAGTCGTGCCGCCCCAGCAACTTATTCAACGAGAAGAAACTCCCAACGAAGCTCGCGCGCGCATGCAGCAGGATCCGGACGCTCGAGAAGCGAATAACTACCATTCGGGTGTGCTGCACAGTACGGAGAATCATCGGTGGGTTACCGCGATGGACGTGGCCATCGGCCAAGCAGTCACGCTCGATGATCCGGTTTGGCGAGAATTGCTGATCCTGATGGCGGACTGGAAAATGGCTCCGGCGTCACTCGCCAAGATTCAGAAAAATGCAAATTATGGTCGTCTTGATTCCAAGATGCGGGATTTTATTCAAGCCTGTTCCGACTATTATATGTATGGGACTTTTCCTGAGGCGCACGTGTCTTCGACCCCACCGCCATTGGTAACCAGTGAATTGACATCAGCGGCCATCGCTGCACAAGAGAAGGCTCAGGCCGATTACTACAAACAAGAGGCGCAGAAAGCCCAGATGATGTATGGGAATAAGACGATCGGGGAAGTCTTCCAAGGGATGCCGCGATGATCGCGAGACCGCGAATTTGGCCGTATGCTGCCGCGTTTGTTGTGGTGGCGATAGTCTGGACCATCTTTGTGATGGCGCGACACTACAGTTATTGGCAAACGACAGGGCAGGAGATGCCGCAAATGGGAAGTAGCATTCGGAATGGTGTGCTTGTGGTCTTGGCTTTGGTCGCCTTGGCGTATGGCGCGAGCGTCGCGTGGTTGCATCGAACTCCGGTGGCGACTGCCGCCACATCCGACCGTCCGGTTCCGGGCAATCAAGAGAGCAGTGCAGTCGTAGCGCACGGCTTCAACGGCTCTTCCACGATGTTGTCACAGACCGGACAGAAGTACGTGCTTGAGGTTCGTGGAATGGGGATCGTGGTTGGTGAATATGCCGACGAGGAAATCTGGCACGAGATCGAGAAAAAGGCTGATAACCACGCATCGTATGTATCGGCAAATCCGGAAGACTATCCGGATAGTGACGATATCCGGATGGCTAATCTTCGTGTGTCAACTACTTTGTCATTCAAGGAAGGCGGTCGTCATGCCGTCGAATACTGGCCGGTGCCAACGATTGTCTGGGGGCCACCGAAAGACAAGGGGAATGGTTTTCGTGCGGCAAAGAGTATTGCTGATGGTAGGCAACAAGCAAGTCTTGGTGTGACGCTTTTCCTTTGGGAGGCGGACGCCAATACTAGCGATGGTGCGGCAATGATCGAAAAGCTGTTCGCATTCTTCGACTCGCATCCGGATGTTCCGGCGGCCTTGGTGGTCAGTCAGGACGGATCGATGTTGCGCTCGCTTCTTGTTGCGCCGGGTAGTGGCGGAACATCTCGCGCGGGACACATCATTCCCGAACTGCCGGATAGTATGGGTGCCATCCTCGTATCCCGTTCGGATCGAGTGGACAAACTTATTCGTCCGTACGCCGTCGAGCAGACTGCTCAGATCGACCGGAATAGTACCGAATACGACATCATCAGGTTGTGGAATTTCTTTTGGGAGCAGAACGACGATCGCGGCCCTGACAGCTTCACTGCGCATTACATCGAGCAGGAAAAGCAGGCTGGCGTTCTGTATCCGGGAGCGATCGGCGTGATGTCGTCTACTTGGTGGCAGGCGCAATTGCCGCGGTTCTGGAAAACCATCGGCAACAAGGGGCCGGGCCAGTTTACGCCGACGCCGTACATTCCGGTGCGCTGGACGACATGGCAGGTCAAGCAATTTGATGATGCGCCCTTGCTCGGTTATCTCCATCGCCCGGTAGACGTGAAATTGACCGACGATCATGGGCAACTGCTCAAGACTGCGGCCCAAGCGGCAGTGCTGAAGGCGGGCTGGGAGCAGGCCATTGCAACGTTGCCCGACGGGAAGGAGCCGAAACGCGTGTTTTACGATACAACCGGCGATCGGCTGTGGGCTGTCCCATTGAATCAGGCGCTCGCGCAAGCAGGCGCGGCTGCCCCAAGCCTGAGCGACGTCAAGGATGGTTACGATATCGGCGCACGCATTGGCAACACTGGTGTGAGTTCGCCGCTTGTACAAGTCGGTTTGGGACTGATCGCAGGCTATCAGGATGGAGGAGCGAGTGCGACCGTCAACCGGCGCTCTAATGGTACGGCGAGCATCATCATGATTAGCCCGCCCGACGCGACGAGTAAAGCGGCGTGGGCTCAGGCGAACAACGGCGCGAATCCGTTCAAATGATGGCTGTATCGTGAACTCCATGAAAGAACGCGACCATCAGATCCAATCCACGGATGCGAAACCTGACGACGTTCGTGAATGGATGCCGCCTTCGCCAGTGCGTTCTGTCTTGTTTATGGTGACCTTCATCGGCTTTTGGATGTTCTACCCCTTTGGGGTTTGCGCGGGGCTGATTCATGGCATGGCCGGTGTCAACGGTGCAGATTGGTGGTGGGTATGGACCTTTCGAAGCACGGCGTTGTTGCTTGCGCTTCACTGCGTGTATGCCTTTATCACGTCACCTTGGGAAAAGCGCGGTCCCGGATACCGAGGCTATGTAGTCAACAGCGTTGCACTGATGGCGGGCATAGTTTCCCTCGTCTGGACGGGACCGGAAGTAGTCGCGGCGGCGTTCGATCCTCGGTATGGTTTTGAGTAACTTCGGAGAGTAAGTCGATGAGAGGCGTGATTCGAGTGGGCGATTCGACGGATCATGGTTGTCAGGTCCAGACTGGTAGCGAACGATCCGTGGTGATGGGGCGCGCAGTTGCTCGGGTCGGCGATCGCTGTACTTGTCAGTTGGGGCTTGGCGAATGCGAAATTCTCGAAGGCGATGAACACGTTCAGATTGACGGGCGAGCAGTTACCTTCGACGGTCACCGGACATCATGCGGTGCCGTTCTGATTTCGTCGGTATCGACGTCTGGTCGAATATAGGCAACCGCTTCGAAGAGGTTATGCGGCTCGGCGTGAGCAAAGTACCTTTGTCGGCTGAGCCGATTGATGATGGTGAATAGCGAAACAGAGTCGAATATACGAGGACGCGAATGTTGACCGCCGAGGAAAGTATCGTGCGGATCCGTTGCAAGCTCGCTGAGGCAAGCCTCACGCTACTGGACGACGAATGGCGCGGCATGGGAGGGCAGTATCGATTCCGGTGTGAGCGAGGGCATGTGTCGTCCCAGTGGGGCTCTAGCCTGATGCGATTGGTGCGAGGGCAACGGGGCACTTCGCTATGTTGCAATCGTTGTTGGACCGAAAACGTCATGAAGCGGTTACACGACATCGCCAATCAATCCGGCGGTCGGTGTCTGACTGAAACGTTTTGCGGAAAAGCTGGCCGCTGTCGATTCGTGTGTGCGGTCGGCCATGAGTTCGAGACGACGGCTGCTATCGTGTTGGGCGGCTCATGGTGCTCGAAATGCTCGAACGAGAGGCGAGCCGAGCGTCGTCGCTACGAGGGGGGATTGGCGCCGATACAGGAGCGTGCGCGAGAGCGAGGCGGGGAATGCCTGTCGACGGCTTACCACGGGCAAACCGCGAAATATCGATTCCGATGTGCTCACGACCACGAATGGGAAGTTACTGGGATCGAGGTGATGCGCAAGGCGTGGTGTCACCAGTGCTTTGTCGAGCGGCGGCGTCGGCCTGAAGGGATGGAGGAGCTTCAGCAAGCTGCCGAACGTCAGGGCGGCGCATGTCTCGCGACCGAATATTCGGGCGTGACGCACGAATATCCGTTCCAATGCGCAAGGGGCCACCAATGGTCGATGCGAGGTATCCAGATCCTCGAAGGCGGCTGGTGTGCGACATGCCGCACGGAAGAGCGGCGGCAGCGTGGACTGGAAGCAATGCGTGCAATCGCCGCCGAGCGTGGCGGAACGTGCGTGTCCGATACGTATATCGACAACAACACCAAGCTTGAATGGGAGTGCATGCGCGGCCATCGATGGTGGGCGCGGCCAAGGGTAATCACGTCGGGGAGCTGGTGCGCACAGTGTCAGTACCTTTCGCAAATCACGCGTGACGAGACGCGTCGTCGGGGTCGGTGGGAAGCAGTGCCGGCGGCAGAATGAGCGCTTGTATAAGCGTGTTTGTAGGGCAGTCGATCCGCTGTGGATGGATGCTACAAATTTGCTACAGCACAGGGCGGGAGCCTTGCTGGAAAGGCCTTGCGCTTATCATTCCATCCCCTGAACTACGGGGCGGACTGTGGGCGCGCGAGATGCCTCGTCACTGTTTCTTTGCGGCCCTGGCAGACCTGTAAAGGGGTGATTGGATAGTCGACAGACTGTTTTACATCCCTAAGCTGCCCCTGTCGTTGTATCGGATTGGTCGAAAGCAACAGCGCTGTTGTCCTGCGTCAGTCGTCTCCATCGTGGCATCCGAATGACTGGTCATGGCGCTTTGTCCCGACTGGTAATTTCGTCCAATCGATCGTCATCGACATGGCGGCGCAATTCCTGTGAACGTAAGACGAGAGCAGGCGGTAGTGTAAGACAGTGCGCGCGACGCTCCGGGCGCGGCATGACGTCTCGCCGCGTGCAACGATGACGGTGGTGCGCGTGTTTTGAACTACGCTGTATGAATGTGTGCCCGCACGCCGGCGATACCCGCGGTGCGGGTTGCACAACCCGCACCCATCGCCCAACCGACCCGCCCAGCCGACGGAGCGACTTCGCCATGATCTTCCGGCAACTTTTCGACCCGCAATCGTCGACCTACACGTATCTGCTCGCCGACAGCGCATCACGCGAAGCGCTGCTGATCGACCCGGTGTTCGAGCAGGTGCGCCGCGATGCGGCGCTGCTCGACGAACTCGGGCTGCGGCTCGTCGCGACCATCGATACGCACGTGCACGCCGATCACGTGACGGGGGCGTGGCTGCTGAAGCAGCGCACCGGCAGCGCGATCGCGATTTCGGCCGCGAGCGGCGCGCAGGGCGCCGACCGCTACCTGAACGATGGCGATCGCTGTGCATTCGGCACGCGCTACCTGACCGTACGCGCGACACCGGGCCATACGAGCGGCTGCATCAGCCTCGTGCTCGACGACGAATCGATGGCGTTCACCGGCGACTGCCTGCTGATTCGCGGCACCGGCCGCACCGACTTCCAGCAGGGCGACCCGCGCGCGCTGTATCGCGCGGTGCACGGCCGGCTCTTCACGCTGCCGGCCGCCTGCCTGCTGTATCCCGCGCACGACTATCGCGGGCTGACGGTGACGAGCGTCGGCGAGGAACGGCGCTTCAATCCGCGCCTCGGCGGCGATCTCAGCGAAGACGATTTCGCGGGCTACATGCGCAATCTCGGGCTCGCGCATCCGCGCCAGATCGACGTGGCGGTGCCCGCGAACCTGCAGTGCGGCGTCGCCGCGAACGCGCCCGACACGCAGGCGGTGCCCGATTGGGCGCCGCTCGTCTATACGTTCGCCGGTTTCTGGGAAATCGATCCGCAGTGGCTCGAGGATCACCTGCCGGCGGTGCAGGTCGTCGACGTGCGCGAGCCGGATGAATTCACCGGTCCGCTCGGCCACTTGCCCGGCGCGACGCCGATTCCGCTCGGCGAACTGACCGCGCGCACCGGCGAGCTCGCGCGCGACCGGCCGATCGTGACCGTATGCCGGGCCGGCGGCCGCTCGGCGCAGGCGACCGTGATCCTGCTGAAGGCCGGTTTCGGTGCGGTCGCGAACCTCGGCGGCGGGATGCTGCGCTGGCGCGGCGAGGGCCGCGTCGTGATGGACGGCCGGTCGTAGCGGTGCGATATCGTGCGGCGAAAAAATGTTCGGACCGGTTGTCGAATCGGCACGATGCCGTTCGTCGTCAAGGTATCCGCTCACATGGCGCGGCATGACGCGGCGCCGACACCTCGAGAGACCACGCGATGACGCCGACGCTTTACGCCCACCCCTTTTCGTCCTATTGCCAGAAGGTGCTGACCGCGCTGTACGAGAACGGCACGCCGTTCGAATATCGCGTGCTCGCACACGACGATCCGAAGCCGATGCAGGAACTGGCCGCACTGTGGCCGATGAAGCGCTTCCCGGTGCTCGTCGACGCGGGCCGCACCGTGATCGAGGCGGCGATCATCGTCGAGTACCTCGACCTCTATCATCCGGGCCCCGTGCGGCTGGTACCCGACGACCGGCGCGCGGCGCTTGAAGTGCGGACGATGGATCGTTTCTTCGACAACTATGTATCGACGCCGCAGCAGAAGGTCGTGTTCGATGCGCTGCGGCCGGAGCACGAGCGCGATGCGCGCGGTGTCGCCGATGCACGGGCGATGCTCGAAACGTCGTACGCGTGGCTGGACCGCACGATGGCCGATCGCGAATGGGCGGCCGGCGACCACTTCAGCCTCGCCGACTGCGGCGCGGCGCCGTTCCTGTTCTACGCGGACTGGACGCACCGGATCGATCCGTCGTTCGCGAACGTGATCGCGTATCGCAAGCGGCTGCTTGCGCGGCCGTCGTTCGCGCGTGCGGTCGACGAAGCGCGGCCGTATCGTCCGTTCTTCCCGCTCGGTGCGCCCGATCGCGACTGACGTGCGCAGCCGCGATCGTCGCGGCAGCGACGACGCGGGCGGCGGCCTGCGCATGGCGCGATGCCGCCGCGCAGGGCCGGCAGCGTGTGCCCGGACGTCGTGATGACAGCAGCGGATGCATCGCGGCGCCGTCCCGTTACATCGTCGTGTGCTTGACCGACCGCGCGAGCGTCAGCAGTTCGTCGAACTGCGTGATCAACTCGAAGCACAGCAGGAACGCGAGCGTATAGGCCGGTGCGGGGAAGCGCCGGATCGCCGCGAGCACCTGCGGCGCGAAGCGCGATCGAATCGCATCGCGCGTTAGCAGCCACGCGATCACGATGCCGATCGCGGCACCGGCTATCAGGTCGGTCGGGTAGTGATAGCCGAGATACGCACGCGGCACGCAGATGAACACGACCGCATACAGCAGCGCGAGTACGCCGGCGCGCCGCGCGATGATGAAGATGCCCGTCGCGATCGCCATCCACAGCATCGCGTGATCGCTCGGAAACGAACTCCAGGCCTGCAGCGTGGCCGCACGCAATTCCTCGGACGGAAAGTGCAGGTGCAGGTCGGGGTTGTAGATCGGCCGCACGCGGAACGGCAGGACTTTCGCGAGCAACCGGCCGAACGCGAGCGCGACGAGCCCGCTCGCGACCGTCGCGATGACCAGCTCGCGTTGCCGTTCGCGCTCCGGTCCCGGCTGGAACCACAGCCAGCAGAGCACGGGGATGAGCACGAAGCCCTTGAACGTATAGAGGCCGGCGATCACGCGGATCGCGTGATTCATCAGCGGTCCGAACGTGATGTGGGTGAGGAAGATCTGGATCGTGGTGTCGAAATTATTCATGTTCTGGGACCCCGGCGGACGCACGACGCATGACGTGCGGCCGGCAGGATCAGGAAGCGCGCTCGTACCGGAGCGCAATGGGGGGCAAGTATGTCATCGGTAATTTCGAAGAAAATGGGAAAAAATACCGGGAATCCCCTGAGAAAACGCGATTTCCTGGCGGGGCCGGATGGGAGCGTGCCGTGCGGCGCGGGCGTGTCGAATCATCTGACGGTTGCGCGCGGATCCCTTGGCACCGGCGAAAAATAATCGGTTGACCTAGGCAATACGTTGAGTCGTCGCGGACCTTGCGCCGGATGACCGAATGCGTTCCGCGTCTCGCACGGATCTGCCGCGCTGCGCTGCACCGCGCAGTACCGAACGAAAAATAAAAGAAAAGACGGGCAAGCCCTGCTGCCTGCCCGCCTCGCACTCGCGATGCCGAAAATTACCGACGCCACATGCGCACGGCCAGCGCCGCCAGCGACGTCGCCACGGCCAGCACGATCACCGCATTCCAGCCCAGTTGCGCGAGTAACGAACTGCCGATCGCGGCACCGGCCGCCATCCCGATGAACATGCCGACGAACAGCACCGCGTTGAGTCGGCTGCGCGACGCGGGATCGATTCGGTAGACGATTGCCTGGTGCGCGATCAGCGTGGCCTGTACACCGAGATCGAAGCCGATCGTCGCGGCGGCGAGCAGCGCGAGTTGCGCATGCGGCGTCATCAGCGGAGCGGCAGCCATCGCGGCGAACGATACCGTCGCGATTCCGATGCCGATACGCGTGACGCGCTCCGGACCATGGTGATCGGCGAGGCGTCCGGCAATCGGCGCGGCCAGTGCGCCGGCAGCGCCCGCGAGGCCGAATGCGCCGGCGGCTGCGCTGCCGAGGTGGAACGGCGCGCCGTGCAGCATGACCGCCAGCGTCGACCAGAACGCGCTGAACCCGACGGCCAGCAACCCTTGCGCGAGCGCGGCGCGGCGCAGCGCGGGATGACGGCGCCACAGTTCGCCGAGCGACCCGATCAGCGCGCGGTACGACAGCTGCGTGGTCGGCTCGAAGCGCGGCAGCCCGCGGGCGGCCACGATGCCGATGGCGGCGACGCTGGCGGCCGCGAGCGCGAACATTGCGCGCCAGCCGGCCGTTTCCGCCACGAAGCCGGCGACGACGCGCGACAGCAGGATGCCGAGCAGCAACCCCGTCATCACCGTACCGACGATGCGGCCGCGATGCGTGTCGTGCGCGAGCGTCGCGGCGGCCGGCACGACGTCCTGCGCCATTGTCGCGGTCAGGCCGATCGCGAAGCTCGCGGCCAGCAGCAGTCCGAGCGACGGCGCGACCGCCGCGAGCAGCAGCGCGACGACCAGCGCGGCGGCTTTCGTCACGATCACGCGGCGCCGGTCGAAGCGGTCGCCGAGCGGCGCGAGCAGCAGGATGCCGAGCGCATAGCCGAGCTGCGTGAGCGTCGGCACGAAGCCGATCGCACGCGCCGACGCGCCGAGATCGGGACCGAGCGCGGCGAGCATCGGCTGCGCATAGTAGAGCGGTGCGACGCCGAGACCGGCTGCCGCGGCGAGCAGCAGCACGAGCCGGCGATCGGGCATCGAGGAGGCGGCCGCGTGGGCCGGTGCATGGGCCGCGCGGGGCGCGGCGTCGAAACGGGTCGGAGTGGACATCGCGTACATCCTTGTTTGGGTAACGGATGGACGCGAGTGTGCCGACGGGCAGCCGGCCACGGTAGTGCCGTCCGGCGCAGATTTGTTATACGCTTGGCGAATGACCGAGAAAATCCCCAGCGTGCCCGCCACTGGCGGGTCTCCGCGTGTTCAGGCCGTGCCTGTCGGCGGCGCCGGCTATCGTTTCGAGCTGATGGAAACCTTCGTGCGCATAGCCGAGGCCGGCAGCCTGTCGGCCGCCGCCGCGCAACTGCACACGACGCAGCCGACCATCAGCCGGCGGCTGCAGGCGCTCGAACGCTCGCTCGGCGTGAGGCTGCTGCAGCGGACGACTCATACGATGCGGCTGACCGTCGATGGCGAGCGATGTTTCACGCGCGCGAAGGAGCTGCTGACCAACTGGGCGGCGTTCGAGGCCGACCTGCGCGGCGCGCAGGAGGAGCCCGAAGGCCTGCTGCGGGTCGCGGTCCCGCATGCGTTCGGGCAGGAGCGCTTCGTCGGGCCGCTCGCGCGGTTCCTGCGCGATTACCCGCGTGTCTCGGTGGAGTGGCTGCTGCAGGACGAGGTGCGGGATTTCGTCGGCAGCGGGATCGACTGCGCGATCCAGGTCGGCGAGCCGACCGATCCGTCCGTCGTCGCGATCCGGCTGACCAAGGTGCCGCGCTTCGTGGTGGCCGCGCCGTCCGTGCTGAACGGTGCCGACGTGCCCGTCGATCCCGACGCGCTCGCCGCGTTGCCGTGGCTCGCACTGCGCACGTATTACCGGACCGAACTGACGCTGACGCATGCCGTCACGGGCGATACGCGACGCATCGCGATTCGTCCGCGCATTACGACCGCGAATCTCTACGCGCTGCGCAGCGCGGCGCTGCTCGGTGTCGGCGCGTGCGTCGGTTCGTCGTGGATGCTGGCCGACCATCTCGCGCGCGGCGAGCTCGTGCATCTCGCGCCCGACTGGCACGCCGCGCCGTTGCCGGTCTACCTCACTTACCCGCACGCGCAGTTCTATCCGTCGCGGCTCGTGCGCTTCGTCGCGATGATGCGCGAGGCCGTGCCGCCGCTCGTCGAAGGGCGCGACGGGTAGGCGCCGTCGCGCGTGCCGTCAGCCGCGCCGGATGCCTTCGGGCAGCGCGCTGATGCGACGCACTTCGGGCGAGTCGAGCCACGCACGGGACGTGGCGCAGTCGACGAACATGTCGGTCGCATCGTCGCCCCAGAACAGGTCGCCGTCGAGTTCGAAGGTCGGCACGCCGAACACGGCGTGCGCGATCGCGTGGTCGGTGTTCGCGCGCAGGGCGTCCTTCACCGGTTGCGCGTCGACGGCCGTCACGCCTTCGGGAAAGCCGACCGCCTCGCACAGCGCGGCGAAACCCTCCGGCGTCGACACGTCCTGGCCGTCGCGCCAGATGTGCCGGAAGATCCGCCGGATCGCATCGGGCGAGTTGCCCATCGCGATCGCGAGACGCAGCGGCCGGATCGGGTTGAACGGATGCGCGGGCGGCATCCGGAACGGAATGCCGAGCTTGTCCGCGCGGTATTGCGCGTGGCGATACGTGAAGATGCGCTTCGCCGCGATCTCGGCAGGCGCCTTCTGTCCCCAGTGCGCGAGCAGCGCGCCGAGCACGATCGGCTTCGGCTCGTAGGCGGCGGCAGGCGGCAGTTGATCGAACCGTTCCTGCTGCAGGTAGGCGAACGGCGAAACGAAATCGAAATACCAGGTGGCGGTGCGCGCGGCGTTCATCGTGGGGATTCCCTTGTACGTGTCCGGACGGCGGTTGCGTGTACCGTGCCGGCGCGCGGCGCGGTGCATGCGCTGCGGCCAGTGTCGCATGCGGCCGCCTTTTGTGCTGTCCGTCGCGCCGCCGGATGCGCGTGGCCGGCTAGGGCTGCGCGGTGTCGTCCGCCGCCGCCGCGAACCGCGCGAGACTGTCGCGCACGGCCTGCGCGTCGTAGCGCGCGCCTGCACCACCGAGCGCGACGGTTGCCTTCTGCGCGAGCGGCAGCAACATCGCGAGCGCCGCGGCCATCGCCGGCGCGGCGGCAAGCCGCGATTTCGGGCCGGACACCGTCAGCGCGCCGACGCAATCGCCGGCCGCGCCGAATACCGGCACGGACGCCGACGCCGTCTCCGGGTCGCGCTCGCCGTACGACGCGGCCCACAACTGTTCGCGTACGTCGTTCCACTGCGCATCGTGCGGGTCGGTGAACGCGAGCAGCACTTTCCCGGACGCCCCCTGGCGAACCGGAAACTCCTCGCCGACCCGGATCGACACCCGCACCGTGCGCGTCGGTTCGACACGGTAGAGCACCGAGCGCATGTCGCCGTGCCGCACGTAGAACGATGCCGTTTCGCCGAGTTCGCGGCTCAGCGCCTCGAGCAGCGGTTCGACGACCGGGCCGACCCGGAACGAGCGTTGATACAGCGCGGCCAGCCGCAACGGCTCGTGTCCGACCGCGTACTGGCCGTCGTCGAGCTTGCGCACGAAGCCGCCATGCTCGAGCGCGGCGAGCAGGCGCAGGATCGTGCTCTTGTACAGCCCGGTGCGGCGGGACAGCTCCGCGAGCGACAGCCGGTCGTCGGTTTGCCCGAAAGCATGGAGGATCGCGAACGCGCGATCGAGGACGGCGACGCCGCTGGAGGTGTCGGCCGACGAATCGGGCGCTTCGTCGGGGTGATCGGCGGGAGTCGAGGTCGGGGGCACGGCTTGCTGTTCCTGTGGATGACGGTCGATCGACTATATCGTTCTGCCTGACAGAACTCAAGTTCCAAAAAATCGCAATTTCACGGGTATACCCCGCTTACCTCACGATCGACGCGTGTCTAAAGTTCCGTCTAACAGAACAATGTTCTTTCAGATAGAACTATGAGGTGACGAATGAGCGTTTCCGAATATCCGAAGGTGCTGGTCAGCGAGGTCGGGCCGCGTGACGGCCTGCAGAGCATCAAGGCCGTGATGCGGACGGCCGACAAGTTGCGCTGGATCGTGGCGCTTGCCGCGGCCGGCCTGCGCGAGATCGAGGTCGGGTCGTTCGTGCCCGCGCGGCTGTTGCCGCAGATGGCCGACGTGCGGGAAGTCGTCGCGCATGCGCTGGCGATTCCCGGGCTGCACGTCGCCGCGCTTGCGCCGAACCTGCGGGGCGCCGAAAGCGCGTTCGAGGCGGGCGTCCACAAGCTGACGTTGCCGGTATCGGTGACCGAAGCGCACTCGCTGGCGAACATCCGCAAGACGCCGGCGCAGATGATCGACGAGGTGCGCGCGATCGTCGCGCTGCGCGATGCGCGGTTTCCGTCGGTGCAGATCGAGGCGGGCGTGTCGGTCGCGTTCGGCTGCACGATCGCGGGCGCCGTCAGCGACGACGAGACGATCGCGATGGCGGCCGCGATGGCCGAATGCGGCGTCGACGAGATCGGGCTCTCCGATACGAGCGGCTATGCGAACCCGGCTCAGGTGCGCCGGCTGTTCAGGCGGCTGCAGCGCGAAGTCGGCGACAAGGCCGGCGGCGCGCACTTCCACAACACGCGCGGGCAGGGGCTTGCCAATGTCGTCGCGGCGCTCGACGCCGGCGTGACGACGATCGACGCGAGCCAGGGCGGCCTCGGCGGCTGCCCGTACGCGCCGGGGGCGACCGGCAACATCGTCACCGAGGATCTCGTGTTCCTGCTGGAGTCGATGGGGTACGACACGGGCGTCGACGTGGACGCGCTGCTCGCCGCGCGCGCGATCCTGCACGCGGCGCTGCCGGCCGAGGCGCTGTACGGCCACGTGCCGGACGCGGGGCTGCCGAAGGGCTTCCGTTATGCGGACGGCCGCGTGCCGACCGCGGCCCAGCCGGAAGGCTGCCTGACGGGAGCCGCGCAATGAACGATCGCCAACCGGCTTCGGCGCTGCCGTACGAAGGCGTGCGCGTGATCGAGATGACGCACATGGTGATGGGCCCGACCTGCGGGATGCTGCTCGCGGATCTCGGCGCGGAAGTCATCAAGATCGAACCGATCGCGGGCGACAGCACGCGTGCGCTGCGCGGTTCCGGCGCGGGCTTCTTCGGGATGTTCAACCGCAACAAGAAGAGCCTGGCGGTCGACGTGAAGGATCCGCGCGGGCTCGAGATCGTGCGGCGGCTTGTCGCGACGGCGGACGTCTTCAGCGAGAACTTCAAGAGCGGCACGATGGACCGGCTCGGCCTCGGGTATCCGGCGCTGTCCGCGCTGAATCCGCGCCTGGTGTACGTGTCGCACAAGGGCTTCCTGCCGGGGCCGTACGAACATCGCACCGCGCTCGACGAAGTCGTGCAGATGATGGGCGGCCTCGCGTACATGACGGGCCCCGAAGGCCGGCCGCTGCGTGCGGGCTCGAGCGTGAACGACATCATGGGCGGGATGTTCGGCGCGATCGGCGCGATGGCCGCGCTCGCGCAGCGCGAACGCACCGGGTGCGGCCAGCAGGTGCAGAGCTCGCTGTTCGAGAACAACGTGTTCCTCGTCGCGCAGCACATGATGCAGTTCGCGGTGACGGGGCAGGCCGCGTCGCCGATGCCGAGCCGCATTTCCGCATGGGCCGTGTACGACGTGTTCTCCGTCAAGGACGGCGAGCAGATCTTTCTCGCGGTCGTGTCGGACACGCAGTGGGCGCTGTTCTGCGACGCGTTCGGCCTGGCCGCGCTGAAGGACGATGCGCGCCTCGCAACGAACAATCTTCGCGTGCAGGCCCGCGACTGGCTGCTGCCCGAACTGCGCGCGCGGCTCGCCGCGCATTCGGCTGCGGAGATCGGCGCGACCTTCGAATCGATCGGCCTGCCGTATGCGCCGATCACGAAGCCGCAGGACCTGTTCGACGATCCGCATCTGCTCGCGACCGGTGGCCTCGAAGCCGTGACGCTGCCGGCCGATGCGAGCAGCGCCGGCCGGCCGGTCGACACGCGCACCGCGCTGCTGCCGCTCACGCTCGCGGGCGAGCGCCTGCGGTTGCGTGCAGCGCCGCCCGCGCTCGGTCAGGACACCTGCGCGCTGCTCGGCGAGCTCGGCTATACGGCGGACGACGCGCGGGCGCTGATCGAAGCGGGCGTCGTCGCGGGGCGGCACGAACACGATGCGAACGGGCTGACGCCGGGCATATCGGGCATATCGGGCATATCGGGCTTACCGGGCGCATCGGGCGCATCGGGCGCATCGGGCGATACGCCTTCGCCGAACGAAGTGGCGAGCGCGTAGCGCCGCTGCGATCCAACGAACGAACAAGGCATCCCGCCCGCGATCGCGCGGGCGCGGACTGCCGCATCCACGGAGACAACCATGACATCCGCTTCCCCGGCGCTGGCCGCCGATCGCGAGACCGACGCGTCGATCGAGCAACGAGCCGTGCGCAAGGCCGCGTGGCGCTTCATTCCGCTGCTCGCGCTCGCGTACTTCTTCAACTATCTCGACCGCACGAGCGTCGGGTTCGCGGCGCTGACGATGAACCGCGATCTCGGCCTGACCGCGACGCAGTTCGGCTGGGGCGCGGGGATCATGTTCGCGGGCTATTGCGTGTTCGAAGTGCCGAGCAATCTCGCGCTGTACCGCTTCGGCGCGCGGCGCTGGCTCGCACGCATCATGATCACGTGGGGGCTCGTGGCGGCGGCGACCGCACTCGCGACGGGGCCGACCAGTTTCTATGCGATCCGGCTGCTGCTCGGCATCGGCGAGGCCGGCTTTTTCCCCGGCGTGATCTTCTTCCTCGCCGTGTGGTTTCCGGCGAATTACCGCACGCGCGTGCTCGCCTGGTTCACGGTGTCGACACCGCTGTCGTCGCTGATCGGCGGTCCGCTGTCGACGTGGCTGCTGCAGCTCGACGGTGCGCTCGGTCTTGCCGGCTGGAAGTGGATGTTCATCGTCGAAGGGCTGCCCGCGTGCGCGCTCGGCTTTCTCGTGCTGAAGCTCCTGTCCGACTCGCCGGCCACGGCTGCGTGGCTGTCGGACGACGAGCGTACCGCGTTGCAGCGTGCGTTCGAGCGCGAAGGCGCCGCCACAGGCCGCAAGAAGCGCTTCGGCGTCGCGCTGCGCGACGTACGCGTGTACCTGCTCGCGCTGATCTCGTTCGGCTTCACGATGGGTTCGTACGGAATCGGCATCTGGCTGCCGCAAATGCTCAAGGCGCACCGGATGTCGACGATGCAGACCGGGTGGCTGTCCGCGGTGCCTTACTTCTTCGCGACGATCGCGCTGCTGTGGTGGGCGAAGCGGGTGGATCGCCGCGGCGGACCCGTCGCGAACCTCGCGATCGGGCTGGCCATCGGCGCGGTGGCGCTGGGGGTATCGACCCACTTCCTGACGCTCGGGCCCGCGCTCGTCGGCATCACGCTCGCGCTGATCGGCACGATTGCCGGACGCACGATCTTCTACACGCTGCCTTCGCGCTTCCTGTCCGGCCAGGCCGCGGCCGGCGGGCTGGCGCTGATCAATTCGATCGGCGCGCTCGGCGGATTCGCGGGCCCCTATCTCGTCGGCTACCTGAAGGACAGCTTCGGCACCTTCACGGCCGGGATGCTCGGCCTCGCGATCGTCCTGGCGATCACGACGCTGTTGACGCTGTCGCTGTACGCGTTCGACCGGAGCGAATGACATGACCCTTTCGATCAAACGACGCCGGCTGCTCGGCGCAGCCGCCGCATCGCTCGCGCTCCCCGCATTTGCCGATACGCGCACGCCGGCTGAAAACGGAGCTACCCGCATGACGACGCAAAGCAACTATCTCGCGGTACGAAACGACTGGCTCGCCTCCGCGCTCGAACCCGCGCTCGAACCGGATCTGCCGATCGTCGATGCGCATCACCACTTCTACGAGCGGCCGGGCTGGATCTACATGCTCGACGACTATCTGCAGGATGCGCGATCCGGCCACAACATCCAGGCATCCGTCTACATGCAGGCGCTGACGCGCTATCGCGACGCGGGGCCGGCCGAACTGAAGCCGGTCGGCGAGACGGCTTACGTGGCCGGCGTGACCGAGCCGCTGCAGCGGAGCGGTCCGGCCGTCGCGAAAGGCATCGTCGGGCATGCGGACCTGCGGCTCGGCGAGCGTGTGCGCGACGTGCTCGAAGCGCATCTCGACGCGGGGCGCGGACGCTTCCGCGGCGTTCGCCACCTGAGCACGTGGGACGCCGATCCGTCGCTCGCGAACCCGTTGTCGGCGGTGCCGCGCGGGTTGCTGCTCGATCCCGCGTACCGGGCCGGCGTCGCGCAGCTCGCGCCGCTCGGACTGTCGTACGACGCGTGGCTGTTCTTTCCTCAATTGCCCGAGCTGTTCGATCTGGCGAAGGCGAACCCCGACACGCGGATCGTCGTCAATCACTGCGGCGGCGTCGTGCGGATCGCGAGCTATGCGGACCAGCGGCCGGAAGTGTTCGAGCGCTGGTCGGCGTCGATGCGCGAACTCGCGCAATTGCCGAACGTATTCGTGAAGGTGGGCGGCCTCGGCATGCGAATCAACGGTTTCGATTTCGAGAAGGGTGCGCGGCCGCCGTCGTCCGCACAGCTCGCTGACGCATGGAAGCCGTGGATGCATACCTGCATCGACGCGTTCGGCGCCGAGCGCTGCATGTTCGAGAGCAATTTCCCGGTCGACAAGGGGTCGTATTCGTACGTGAACGGCTGGAATGCGTTCAAGCGGTTGACCGCGCATGCGAGCCCGAACGAGCGCGACGCGCTGTTCCGCGGGACCGTCTCGCGCGTGTACCGGCTCGGCTGACGCGTATCGTGCGCGTCGCGTTGCGGCGCATCGGGCCCTAACCCGTCTC
This sequence comes from Burkholderia sp. 10_S31, assembly GCF_056930375.1. Classification (NCBI taxonomy): domain Bacteria; kingdom Pseudomonadati; phylum Pseudomonadota; class Betaproteobacteria; order Burkholderiales; family Burkholderiaceae; genus Burkholderia; species Burkholderia sp. 10_S31. The sequence goes on along the minus strand of NZ_JBXOWK010000001.1, from coordinate 128,833 downwards.
GACCAGCGCCGCGAGCCGGGCGAGCGCCATGCGCCAGCCGGTCTCGTTGTCGGCGGCCGGCACGCCGGGCGGCACACCGTCGTGCACCGCATCGACGCGTGTGCCGCCCGCTTCGTCGGACAGCGTGATCGTGATCGTCATTGCGCCGCGCAGCATCGGATCGTCGGTTTCGAACACGTCGATTTCGACGATCCGCTCGTCGGGTACGAGCGTCACGAAGCGGCCATGATAGGTGTCGGTGTGCGCGGTGGTCTTGCCCGTGTCGTCCGACGATTCGTCGTAGCTCAGCGACACGCGCAGCGCGCCGCCTTCGCGCGCGTCGTATGCGTAGACGCGGCACGTCATGCCGTCGGGCACCTTCCATTGTTCGACCGCATGCGGGTCGAGCAGCGCGCGGTAGACGCGCCCGCGCGGCGCGTTCAGGTGCCGGCTGACCCGGGTCGAATGCGTGTGCATGTGCAGCATGTCGCCTCCCGCGGAACGCGCGCGACGGTGCACGGCGGGTGCGGGCGTGTCGTCACGCTTCCTTCAGGAATCCTAGGCGCGCGCGCGGCGGCATGCAATCGGACCGAACACGGACCGAACACTCGCTCGGATTCAACCCAACGCAGCCGCGAATTCGTCGAGCTGCGTGATGCAGATGTTCCAGCCTTCGAAGAACCCGAGTGCCTCGTGACGCTCGCGCGTCGCCGCGTCGGGATGCATCACGCGCGCCTCGTAGCGGCAGCCGGCGTCGTCGTCTGCCATCGTGATGATCGCCGTGAAGCCCATCCAGGGCACCTGCGGCCGCCAGCCGCCCGTGAGCATCGACGTGAACGCGATCCGCGCTTGCGGCACGATTTCGAGGAAACAGCCGGGGTTGTCGCTCGTGCCGCCGTCGGGGCCGCGCATGAACGTGTGGAAGGCGCCCCCCGGGCGCAGGTCGAACGCACGTACTTCGGTGATCCACGGTTTCGGGCACCACCATTCCTTCAGCAGTTCGGGGTCGGTCCACGCGCGCCAGAGCGCCTGGCGCGGCGCGCGCAGCGTGCGGGTGATGACGAGGTCATGGGCTTCGGCGGGGTCGACGTGGCTGGCTGACATGGGCTTGCTCCTCCTGGTGGCGGCGTTCGACGAATTCCACGAGACGATCGGTGCGCGCTTCCCACAGCGCGCGCTGCGCGGCGAGCCACTGCTCGGCTTCCGCCAGCCGGCTGCCGACCAGCTCGCAGGTGCGCGAGCGGCCGTCTTTCCGGGTCTGGACGAGGCCGCTGCGCTCGAGCACCGCAACATGCTTCATGAACGACGGCAGCGCCATGTCGAACGGCGCTGCCAGTTCCGACACGGTCCGCCCGCCGTCGCCGAGCGCGCTGACGATCGCGCAGCGCGTCGGATCGGCGAGTGCGTGAAATACGTCGTCGATGCCGGGTTGAAAGTTAGCCATGCGGCTAAGTATAGGCAATGCAGCGGGAATTTTCACCGCGTAGCATGATGGGGCGGTAACGCGCGCCGACCCGGCGCCGCGTTGCCTGGCACCGGCCGTCGTTGCACACGCATCGCGCGCACGCCGGTGTTCCTTTGGGATCCCGGCAGGCGCATGCCACCGAACGCGTGCCGCCCGCCTGATTGCCGGAGAAGATATGACCGAATCCGTGACCGTTCGCCGTGTCGACGCGAGCGAAGCGCATGCGTGCATCGACGCGCTGGCCGACGTGCTGATCGATTGCGTCGAAGGCGGCGCGTCCGTCAGCTTCATGCTGCCGATCGCGCGTTCGACGGCCGTCGCGTTCTGGACGCGCGTGGCCGACGGCGTCGCGAGCGGCGAGCGGATCCTGCTCGTCGCGGAGGACGCCATCGGCCGGATCGTCGGCACCGTGCAGGTCGTGACCGCGCAGCCGGAGAACCAGCCGCATCGCGCGGACATCGCGAAGATGCTCGTGTCCCGCCATGCGCGGCGCCAGGGGGTCGCGGCGCGGCTGATGGCGGCCGCCGATGAAGCCGCGCGCGACGCCGGCAAGACGGTGCTCGTGCTCGACACCGTGACGGGCGGCGATGCCGAGCGTTTGTACGAGCGGGCGGGCTGGCAGCGCGTGGGCGTCGTGCCGAACTATGCGCTGATGCCCGACGGCGCGCTGTGTGCGACGACGTATTTCCACAAGCAGCTCGTGTAACGGGTCGCGATCCGGCTCGCGATCGACACGCGTGAGGCGGAGCGGGGCCGCAGGCCCGAAGCCGCGCGGAAAGGAAAAGCCGGCCGGCGGCAGTGCGGCTCCGATATATTCGTGCTGGAACGCGCCGCCACAGCACGACTAAAAGCCAGCACAACGCCACAAAAACGCCACCGGAATCGCCGCCTCGATGAAACGCTCCCATGTCGCCTTTGCCCTCACGGGCCTGCTCGTCGCGCTGCCGATCGCCGCGTACGCGCTCGTCAAGCCGCTGCGCGTCGTCGCGCCCGCGCTGCTGCCCGGCGTGTCATGCCCGAGCGCGGACATCTGCACGGACGATGGGGCGAAGCTCGGCGCCGCGCAGCAGCTCTATCGCGACGGCTACGCGCGCGCGGCGGCGGCCGTGGGCGCGTTTCGCGACGCACCGCGCGTCGTGTTCTGCTCGACGCGCGAATGCGCCGACAAGTTCGGTCTCGGCGATCGCGCGGCCCTGACGCTCGGGAATTTCGGCGTGGTCGTCGCGCCGCGCGGCTGGCAGACCTACTTTCTCGCGCACGAACTGATCCATCACCGTCAGGCGGAAGTGCTCGGCAACCTCGCGGTCGCGACCAAGCCGCGCTGGCTGATCGAAGGGATGGCGTATGCGCTCAGCGACGATCCGCGCCATCCGCTGAAGGAACCGTTCGAGTCGTGGCGCACGCAGTTCGCAGCGTGGCATGCCGCGCTGGGCCAGCAGCCGCTGTGGGACGCCGCGCGGGCCGTGGAATAGCGATCGCGCGCGGCGGGCGTCTGCCGCCGTGCCGCTATGTCGTTATGCCGACACGGCCGGATCGTCGGGCTGCCCGACGAGCGTGCGCCGCCCCGCGTCGAGGATCTCGTCGGCCAGCGCCGGATCGGTGCCGGCGATCGCGCGCGACAGCACGAGCGCGCCGACCATCTGGCTGAAGGCGGCGATCGCGTCGCGGCGCGTGTCGGCCGCGGCCGGGCCTTCCGCGGCCACCATCCGTTCCAGCCGGTCGAGATACGCGGCGACACCGTGCGCGTAGCAGGCGCGTGCCGCGTCGGTCAGGCGTGGCGCGTCGCCCGCGAAGCCGGACAGCGGGCAGCCGGCTTCGACGTTGTCGCGATGCGCGGTCGACAGGTACGACGTCACCTGTTGCGCGACGCTGCCGCCGCTCGGCGAATCCGCGCGGTCCTGCATGGCCTTCTCCATCACCGCGGCGACCAGCGCATCCTTCGATTTGAAGTGGTTGTAGAAGCCGCCCTGCGTGAAGCCGGCTTCCTTCATCAGCTCCGTCAACCCCACCGCGTCGACGCCGCGCACCCGGAACAGCCGCTCGGCGGCCGCGACGATCGCGTTGCGGTTTTCGGCAGCCTGTTGTCTCGAGACGCCCATCGATTCCTCCCTCATTCCGGTAATTGCGTCGATTGAAAAACACAATGGTGATCACCATTGACGTGCCGAAATCGCGCTGACACAATGCATCGCAAAGACAATGGTGATCGACATTGACATCAAGTGTAGCCGACTTCGCGAACGAAGCGAAGCGACCGGCGCGGCACGGATGGACGTCGGTCCGGGTCTTGGGTGCGAAGGGGGCGGGCGGCGGTCCAGCCAGTCTTCCGGCACCGTCGGAGCAACGGTTCGGTACGCGATGGCAGCGTGGTTTTTCACCGGATCCCGAGTGCGCGGCGAACCGGCGCGAACGGAATCCCTACTCGAAAGGAACGATCATGAAGATCGAAGGTGCAGTCGTTTTCGTCACGGGCGCGAACCGCGGGCTTGGCCTCGAGTTCGCGAAGCAGGCGCTCGAACGCGGGGCGCGGAAGGTTTATGCGGGTGCGCGCGATCCGGCCAGCGTGACGCTGCCGGGCGTGGTGCCCGTGAAGCTGGACGTGACCGATCCGGCGGCGGTCGCCGCGGCTGCCGATGCCGCCCGCGACGTCACGCTGCTGATCAACAACGCGGGCATCGCGCGGCTCGGCAGCCTGACCGACGACGGCGCGGTCGACGCGTTGCGCGATCACCTCGAAACCAACGTGTTCGGGATGCTGGCGATGTCGCGCGCATTTGCGGGCACGCTCGCCGGCCACGGCGGCGGCGCGATCCTGAACGTGCTGTCCGTCGCGAGCTGGGTGAACCGGCCGATCCTGTCGGGCTACGGCGTGTCGAAGTCGGCCGCGTGGGCGCTGACCAACGGGTTGCGGCATTCGCTGCGCGAGCAGCGCACGCAGGTGGTCGGGCTGCATGCCGGCTTCATCGATACGGATCTGACGCGCGGTCTCGACGTGCCGAAGGCGACGCCGGCCGACGTCGTGCGCCAGGCGTACGACGCGATCGAATCCGGGGCGGAGGAGGTGTCCACCGACGACTTCACGCGGGAGGTGAAGGCCACGCTGTCGGCCGGTGTGTATCTGGACGAGGCGACGCCGCTCTGACGTCGCCTGTGAAAGACGGCCCGCCGCCCGCACCTGCGCGCGGCGGGTCCGGCCGTCAGGCCGTGGTGTCGATGATGCCCGGGATCTTCACGTCCGGGTTCACGTCCGCGTCGTAGTCGACGCCGGCGATCTCGAAGCCGAACAGGCGCAGGAACTCGGTCTTGTAGCCGGCGAAGTCGGTCATCTCGTACAGGTTCTCGTTCGTCACCTTGTCCCACATCGCGACGACCTTGCCCTGCACTTGCGGATCGAGTTCCTTGTAGTCCGCGCGCAGACGGCCTTCTTCGTCGATGTGCGGCGTCGCGCCGTACAGGCTGTCCTTGAACAGGCCGTACACCTGCTCGATGCAGCCTTCGTGCGTGCCTTGTTCCTTCATCACCTTGAACAGCAGCGAGAGGTAGAGCGGCATCATCGGGATCGCCGAGCTTGCCTGCGTGACGACGGCCTTCAGCACCGACACGCGTGCATCGCCGCCGTGCGCGGCCAGCTGGTCGCGGATCGACAGCACCTTCTTGTCGAGATCCTTCTTCGCTTCGCCGATCGAGCCGTTCCAGTAGATGTCGTGCGTGATCTGCTCGCCGAGGTACGTGAACGCGGTCGTCTTCGCGCCGTCGGCCAGCACGCCGGCTTCAGCGAGCGCGTCGATCCACATCTGCCAGTCCTCGCCGCCCATCACGGCGACGGTGCCGTCGATCTCTTCCTGCGTCGCCGGCTCGAGCGACACCTCGCGGATCACTTCCTTGTCGGTATCGAGGCCGCGGAACGTGACCGACTTGCCGACCGGCTTGAGCGTCGAGCTGATGGTTTCGCCCGTCTTCGGATGCGTGCGGCGCGGTGCCGCGAGGCTGTAGACGACCAGGTCGACCTTGCCGAGATCCTGCTTGATGGTATCGATCGTGACCTGCTTGACCTTGTCGGAGAATGCGTCGCCGTTGATGCTGCGCGCATAGCGCCCCTTTTCCGCGGCGAACTTCTCGAACGCGGCGCTGTTGTACCAGCCGGCCGTGCCCGGCTTCGTTTCGCTGCCGGCGCGCTCGAAGAACACGCCCAGCGTGTCCGCGCCCGAGCCGAATGCGGCCGAGATCCGGGCGGCGAGGCCATAGCCGGTCGACGCGCCGATCACGAGCACCTTCTTCGGGCCGTTGGCGATCGGGCCGTGCGAAGTCACGTAGTCGATCTGTTCCTTGACGTTGGCTTCGCAGCCGACCGGATGAGTCGTCACGCAGATGAAGCCACGCACGCGCGGTTTGATGATCATGGAAACCTCTAGTCAGAAAGGCGCGGACGGCCTGAAATCGGAAAAATCCCGCGCATTGTAATGGATGCGGGCGGGCACGGCGGGAAAGGCGGGCGGTGACGGCGGTCGCGATCGCCCGGGGGCGGACCGCCAACGTGGCGATTCGCATGGACGCCAGTTATTTCTCTCTTGACAGAAATAACTGAAAAAACTAAATTTCCCGACATGGAACTCACACCGATTGCCGAACGATTCATCCTCCACTGGGGCGAAATGGGCTCGCGATGGGGCGTCAACCGCACCGTCTCGCAGATTCACGCGCTGCTGTACCTGGCCGGGCGGCCGGTCGCGGCCGACGAGATCGCCGAGACGCTCAACGTCGCGCGCTCCAACGTCAGCACGAGCCTGAAGGAACTGCAGGCGTGGCGGCTCGCGAAGGTCGTGCACGTGCTGGGCGATCGCCGCGACCATTTCGAGACGTCCACCGACATCTGGGAACTGTTCAAGCTGATCGTCGAAGGGCGGCGGCAGCGCGAGATCGAACCGACGCTCACGGTGCTGCGCGACTGCCTGACGAGTCCCGAGATCGCCGATGAAAGCCGCGAGACCGAACAGCGCATCCGCGACACGCTGCAGTTCGTCGAGACGCTCACGACCTGGTCGGACGAGATGCTGCGGCTCAAGCCCGACACGCTGATGAAGGCGCTCGGCATCGGCGCGAAGATCAGCCAGACGGTCAGGCGCAAGTCGTCGAAGTAAGCGGTATCGGACGTGCGGGCACGCAGCCCGCTTTTTTTGGAGTTGTTATTTCTGTCGTTACAGAAATAACTGTAAATAGAGGATGAAAATGAACAGGCCCATGCTGTCGATCCGCCGGCATGCCGCATCGCGGAGTGCGACATGAACATCCTCGTCTGCGGCGCGAACGGGTTCATCGGGCGGGCGTTGGGCGCGCGGCTCGAAGCTGGCGGCCATCGCGTGCTGCGCGGCGTGCGGCATGCGGTCGGCCCGCACGACGTCGCGATCGATTTCGCGAAGGATGTCGATCCCGATGCGTGGCTCGTCCGGCTGGATGGCGTCGACGTCGTGATCAATGCGGTCGGGATGCTCGCCGACCGGCGCGATGCGACGTTCGACTCCGTGCATCGTGCGGCGCCCTGCGCGCTCTTCACGGCATGCTGCCGCACCCGCGTGCGACGCGTGATCCAGATCTCGGCGCTGGGCGTCGAGCGCGGCGATACGCCGTATTTCGCCAGCAAGTACGCCGCCGACACCTTCCTGCAGACGCTGCCGCTCGATTACCGGATCGTGCGTCCCGCGCTCGTCTACGGGGCGGCCGGCACGTCGGCACGGTTCTTCCGGATGCTCGCGAGCCTGCCCGTGCACGCATTGCCGGCGGGCGGCCATCAGCGGCTGCGCCCCGTGCATGTCGACGATCTCGCCGAGCTCGTCGCGCGGCTCGTCGATTCGCCGGAGGCCGGCAACCCGGTCATCGACGCGGTCGGTGCCGATGAAGTCGAGTATCGCGAGATGCTGGGCGTCTATCGTGCCGCGCTGGGTTTCCCGCCGGCGGCCCGCATTGCGCTGCCGGGCCCGCTGGTCGGCGCGGCAGCCGCGCTGCTCGGCACGATGCCGGGCGCGATGCTGACCCGCGATACGTGGACGATGCTGCGCGGCGGCAACACCGGCGATCCCGCGGCGCTTGCGGCCGTGCTCGGCCGGCCGCCGCGCGGGCTGCGCAGTTTCATCGGCGCGGACGCGATCATGCTGCGCCGCGACGCGCTCGCGATGTGGCATCGGCCGCTGCTGCTCGGTGCGCTTGCGATCGTCTGGATCTGGACGGCCATCGTGAGCGCCTTTGTCCACCCGCTGAGCGACAGCCTCGCGATGCTCGCCCGCGTACACCTGAGCGGGCTGCCCGCGCTGATCGCGCTCTACGCGGCATGCGCGCTGGACTTCGCGTTCGGCGTGGCGACCGTTGCCGCGCCGTCGCGCCGTCTGTGGGCCGCGCAGGGCGCGCTGATCGTCGCGTATTCGGCCGTCATCGCGGTCACGATGCCCGGCCTGCTCGCCGAGCCGTTCGGCCCCGTGCTCAAGAACGTGCCGATTCTCGCGATCCTGTCGATCCTGTTTTCTGAAGAAGAACAAGCATGAACACCTATCTCGTCATCAAGACGCTGCACATCCTGTCCTCGGTGCTGATGGTCGGCACCGGCTTCGGCACCGCGTTCTACCTGTTCTTCGCGAATCGCACACGCTCGGTGCCGGCGATCGCCGCCGTGTCGCGCCTCGTGGTGCGCGCGGACTGGTGGTTCACGACGCCGGCCGTGCTGTTCCAGCCGGCGTCCGGACTGTGGCTCGCGCATACGGCCGGCTGGCCATGGCAGACGCCGTGGCTCGTCGCGTCGATCGTGCTGTATGCGATCGCGGGCGCGTGCTGGCTGCCGGTCGTATGGCTGCAGATCGAGCTCGCCGGGATGGCGAAGCTCGCGCATGCAAACGGCGACGCCGCGCTGCCGGCGCGCTACTGGCAGTATGCGAAGCGCTGGGAACGGCTCGGCTATCCGGCGTTCTTCGCGATGCTGGCCGTCTATTTCCTGATGGTGCTCAAGCCGATGTAAGCGGGGCAGCGTGCCGGCACACCGATTTCGCGTGCGGGCCCTGTCGATTTCCGTGCGCTCGTGTATAAATTCGACGGGAGCGCGTTCGGGCTCGCCTCGAGCACGCCTGACGCTTCGCACTCGACCTCACAAGGAGCCTGCATGCTGCACATCCTCGGCAAGATCCCGTCCATCAACGTCCGCAAGGTGCTGTGGCTGTGCACCGAACTCAACCTGCCGTTCGAACAGGAAGACTGGGGCTCGGGCTTTCGCACGACCAACGACCCGACCTATCTCGCGCTGAATCCGAATGGTCTCGTGCCCGTCGTCAAGGACGACGACTTCGTGCTGTGGGAGTCGAACACGATCATCCGCTATCTCGCGAACCGCTATGGCGGCGACGCGCTCTATCCGGCCGAGCCGCAGGCGCGCGCACGGGTCGATCAGTGGATCGACTGGCAGGGCGCGGACCTGAACCGTTCGTGGGTCGGCGCGTTCCTCGGCCTCGTGCGCAAGTCGCCCGATCACCAGGACCCGGCGGCGATCGCGCAGTCGATCGCGGGCTGGACGAAGCACATGAAGGTGCTGAACGCACAGCTCGAAGCGACCGAAGCGTTCGTGGCGGGCGATCACTTCACGCTCGCCGACATTCCGATCGGCCTGTCGGTGAACCGCTGGTTCGGCACGCCGTTCGAGCATCCGGACTTCCCGGCGGTGACGCGCTACATCGAGCGTCTGGCGACGCGCGAAGGCTTCAAGCGATACGCGGGCAGCGCGAACCCGTAACGCATCGCATGTCGCGCGCGGTGCAGGGCCGGCGGTTCGACTGCCGCCGCCGCACCGCGGCATGTCACGTACCGGATGCCGGTACGGCCTCGAGCACGCGTGCGAGAAACGCCTCGTGATTCCACGCGGATTCCGGCCGCGACAACCCGAGCCGCACGACCACCAGCTCGCGGCTCGGCACCACGCTCACGAACTGGCCTTCATGGCCGACCGCGTGAAACGCGTCGGCCGGCATCGCGCGCGCATGCGGATCGCGATCGTTGAACGGCTCCGGCACCTTGACCCACAGTTGCGCGCCGAATTCCTGCCGCGTCGATTGCGGCGTCGCGCGCGTCAGGTAGCGCACCCAGCCTTGCGGCAGCAGTCGCTGCCCGTTCCACACCCCGTCCTGCAGCAGAAGCTGCCCGAAGCGCGCCCAGTCGCGCGCGCTCGCATACATGAACGACGCGCTGCCGAGCGTGCCGGCCGCATCGGGCTCGAACACCGCACTGCGCATCTCGAGCGGCGCGAACAGCGCACGGCGCGGAAATGCAAGGTAATCGTCCTCGGTGCCGCCCATCGCTTCGCGCATCACGCGCGCGACGATCGCGCTCGTGCCGCTCGAGTAATGCCACTGCGTGCCGGGCTTTGCGGCGAGCGGCTTGGCCGACGCGAAGCGCGCGGTGTCGGGCTGCGTGAACAGCATCACGGCGACGTCGGACAGCGGGTCGTCGTAGTCTTCGTTGAATTGCAGGCCGCTCGTCATTCGCAGCAGTTCGTCGAGCGTGATCGCCGCGCGCGGGTCGCCGCTGTCGCGCCATTCGGGCAGCAGCGCCGACGCATCCGGCGACAGCTTGTGCTGCGCGACGAGCACGCCGACCAGTGCGGCCGTCACGGTCTTCGTCATCGACCAGCCGGGCAGCGGCGTGTCGGCCGTGAAGCCGGGCGCGTAGCGCTCGGCGATCACCTGCCCGCGCCACATCACGACGACCGCACGGGTGCGCCGCGGCCGTGCCGGATCGGGTTCGTCGAACGCGCGGTCGAGTGCGGCCTGCAGCTTGCGTGTGTCGATGCCGGTGGGCGGGGCGGCCGGCGCCGCTTCCTTCGCGGGCGGTGGGTCGGCGACGGGCGGCAGCGCGGCCGGCAGCACGCCGGGCGACGGCCCGAGCGCGAGCGTGCAGCCGAGCCCGGGACGGAAGTCCGCCTCGCGTTGCGCGAAGCCGGCGAAGGTCGCGACGGCGCGATGATGCTCGGGATCGATCGACGGACGCACCAGTTTCAGCAGCGGATGCACGCCGGCCATGATGTCGACATCGATCACCGACGCGGCCGGACGGCCTGATACGAATACGCCGGAACACAGCGCCTTCGCGGCATAGCCCGTCGCGATCGGGGCGAGCCGCGACAGCATGTAGCCGGTGTAGCCGACCGCGGCGACGAGCGCGACGGCGACGCCGCGTCGGATCAGCGATTTGAAGGGGGGCGTCATGCGCGAGCGTCCTCGGTGGCGTGCCGGCCGGCAACGATCCGGCAGTGTCGCAGGTTCGGGCAAGCGGTGGCAATCGCGGGGGAGCGACGCCGGACGGCATCGCCCAGGCGGCATCGCCCAGGCGGCATGGTGCCCGGCGTGTGCGAATCGCATGTGTCGATCGCGCAGGTTCGAACGGGCCGCATGCGGCCCGTTCATACGGTGCGTCATTGTGCGTTGTCGTTGTCCGAACGCAGTGTCCAGACCGTCGCGGTATTCGTGTTGTCGTCGACGGCCGCGAATTCCGGATGACCCTTGCTGCCTTGCCCGAACGCGAGGCCGAAGGCTGCGCCCGGCACGGTGTCGACCTGCATCTGCGCGACGAAGCGTCCGTCCACCGTGAATTCGACGATCTCGCTCGGATGCTGCGGATCGGGATTGACCGCATCGCCGTTCGCGGTCACGAGATGGCCGTTCGGCGCGAGCGCCAGGGCGAGCGGGCCGTGCAGGTGTGCGGCATCGAAGTAGATCATCCGTCCGACGCCACCGTTGCGGTTCGTCGATGCGGCGTTCTGGATCGCGAACACCGCGTTGTCGCCGGTGGACGCGACGTACAGGACGTCGACTTTCGGGTCGTACGCGAGACCGGTCGGGCCGACGACGAGCGCGTTGGGATCGGTCCGGTTCACGTAACCCGACGCGATGATGCGCGAGCTCGGCAGCATCGTGACGCCATCGGGGCCGATCACCAGTTCGATCCGTGCGACCGTCCCATTGAGCACGTTGGACACGAACGCGGTCACGCGCGGACCGTGATCGATCACGGTCATGTCCCACGGCCCGTCGAGCAGCGTGGCGCTGACCAGTTGCGTGACGAGATTGCCTTGCGGACCGATGACGAGCAGCGAACCCGGTGCGACCACGGTCTTGCCGTCCGGCGCGGGGACGTTGCCGACCAGCACGAAGCCGCTGCGCAGCACCGTGAGCGCGGTCGTCAGGCCGAGATTGCTGCCCTGGAAGAACGTTGCCGGCGTTTTGCCGGGCGACAGCTTCACGATCGTCGTGCCGGTGCCTTGCGCGTTCGACGCCGCGTTGAAGTTGGACACGACGACGTCGCCCGATTTCAGCGTGCTCCAGCTCGGCACGCCGCGCGGCACGAACGCGATGCCGTACGGATTGACGTCGCCGTTGGCCGGCACGGTCGACGCGGTGACCGACGAGACGACCGGCAGGATGATGTCGCTGTCGCCGGCCCACGCGAAAGCCGACGACAATGCGACCACTCCGGCGCCGCAAGCCGCGTGGCATAGCGTGCGCGCCAACGTGCGACGGGCGTGGGCAAAGAGCGGCGGGTGAATCGCGAGGACGGGCGGGGCGGGTGAACGACAGGAAGGGAGAGGGTTCATGGCATGACTCCGGTTGATGATCGCAATCAGTCATCCCGGCTGCCGGCCTGCGCAGCCGACGGGTGTCCGGCGCGGGTTCGCGATCGTGCGCGAATCCACGCTCGGAATAAACGGATCGCGACGGCCGAATATTCCCTCAGTCGACGGACATCGCATGCGAGCCGGCGTGCATTGTTCACCGCAATCGCGACACGTCCTGACAAGTTGAAATCCGACCCGCCATCGGCCGATAATCGTCCGGCATCGTTCCCAGTCAAACCGCAATCGGAAAAATCGGAAAACGCCATGTCCTACGACAACAACAACCCGTTCGCCAGGATCCTGCGCGGCGAACTGCCGTGCGTGAAGGTCGCCGAAGACGACGCAACCCTCGCGATCATGGATCTCATGCCGCAGGCCGACGGTCACGTGCTCGTGATCCCGAAGGAGCCGGCCGCGCAGATCTTCGAGCTGTCCGGCGATGCGGCCGCGGCCGGCATCCGCATGACGCAGCGCGTCGCGGCGGCCGTGCGCGCGGCGCTCGGGCCGGACGGCGTGTTCATCGGCCAGTTCAACGGCGCGGCCGCGGGCCAGACGGTCCCGCATGTGCATTTCCACGTGATCCCGCGCTGGGAAGGCGTCGAGCTGCGGCTGCACGCGCGCGACATCGCCGATGCGGCCACGCTCGAATCGGTCGCGCAGCGCATCCGCGCACATTTCGTGTAACGCGTGCACGGCGGGTGGTTCCCGCGGCGCCAGCGGGCGCGCGCCGCGACGCCGTTCGCATCTGTTTCAGCAGTCACGCTCGGTAACACGTGTAACCGCCCGAGAAACTCGGCTCGGCCGCCCCGGCGCTAGACTCCGCGCATTGCTTCATCGAGCGACAGGAAGGGCGTGCGACCCCTTCGTGCCGGCCGTCGCAAGATGCGACGGCCCGGTGTTCGCAAGGTGTCATGTGTCCTCTTCGCCGGGAATCGAGCCATGTACAAAGTCCTCATCACGTTTGCGCTGATCGCCGGCCTGTCCGGCTGTTACGTCGCGCCGCCTTACGGTTACGCCCCCGCGCCGGCTTATTACGGCTATGCGCCCGCGTATTACGCACCGCCCGTCAGTGTCGGGATCGGCGGGCACTTCCGTATTCGCTGACCACGCGGCGGGCGCGGGCTTGCCCCGCACGTCGATCGACCGCGTCGTTCGACGTTCCGCCGCCGCTTCCCGCAGGGAAGATTCGCGCGCCGCATGACGGCGCGTCTGCGCATCGCTCGCCCGGGTTCCTATACTTCACAGGAAAGTCCACTCCGGCGAGGCAGCCATGGCCGTTACGCGCAAGGTCGCAATCGTGTCGGGCGTCTCCACGCTCGTCTATCTCGGGCTCGCCGTGCTCGGCATCGGCGGGTTCGCAGCCTTCTTCTCGCATCCGCAACTGACCGTCATCGTCGTCGCGACGTTCGCGCTGGCCGTCGCCGCGTTGTTTACCGAAGGCAACCTGAGCGCCGGCGAACGCGAGAACCGCGACAACCGCTGGGTGCTCGCGGCCTTCGCGGCGAGCGGCTTCCTGCTCGCCTATCTGCCCGCGCTGACCGACCGGCTCGATGTATGGACCTTCGGTGGCGACACGGTGCGCTGGATCGGCGTCGTGCTGTATGTCGCGGGCGGCGTGCTGCGTATCTGGCCCGTATTCGTGCTCGGCAAGCGCTTCAGCGGGCTCGTCGCGATCCAGCCGGGCCATACGCTCGTGACGGGCGGCATCTACAGGCGCATCCGCAACCCGAGCTATCTGGGCCTGGTCGTCAATTCGATCGGCTGGGCGTTCGCGTTCCGCTCGGGCGTCGGCCTGCTGCTCGTCGCGCTGACGATGGTGCCGCTCGTGGCGCGCATCCGTTCCGAGGAAGCGCTGCTGCGCGCGCAGTTCGGCGCCGAATACGACGCGTACTGCGCGCACACCTGGCGGCTGCTTCCCGGCGTGTACTGACCCTCGTTTGCTTCGAACGGGCGGCGCGCGTCGATCTGGCCCCGCTGCGCTCGCCGATGTGTTGCCACCTGTGTCCGAACTCGCGATGCGGACGCTTCCCGCACCGTCATCCCGACCGGCCGATCGTCGTCGAAGCCTTTGCCGGCGGGCGTTGCCGGACGATTCGGCAAGCCTTTCCGAGTCGCCTTCCGGTAAACAACTTGTTACCAGAATGTCGACGGCAGCGGGGCTCGACCGGTGCTATTCTTCGCCGCAAGCTCATTGAAATGAATTGGTCCGGGATTCGGCACAATGCCGGCATCGACGTCGATCGGTTCAGATCGTCGTATCGAGCGGACTTTCAATAACCAGATTGCGAACAAGGAAGAATACGGGAATGTGGAAGAAAATTGCCCCCACTCTCGTCGTCGCCGTGCTGACCGGCGCGACCGCACTGCCGGCAATGGCCGGTGACCTGAACAACGCGCTCGGCGGCGCGCTCGGCGGGGTTGCCGGCGCAGCGGTCGGCGGCGCGGTCGGCGGCAGCACGGGCTCCGTGATCGGCGGCGCGATCGGCGGCGGCGCGGGCGGCGCAGTGACGGCGAACCGTCACGAGCGCACCGGCGCGATCATCGGCGGCGCACTCGGCGGCGGCGCGGGTACCGCGGCCGGCAACGCGATGGGCGGCCGCACGGGCGGCCTGCTGGGCGCAGCCGTTGGCGGCGGCGCCGGCGCGGCGCTCGGCGGCAACCTGTCGCGCAACTCGTACGACCGCGGCGATCACGGCGGTCGCGGTTATCGTCACCGCAAGCATCGCCATCACCGCGACTGGGACTGATCGCCGCGGGCGCGGCACGGTGCGCGGCCTGCGCACCGGCGCGCCCGACGCGTCGGCACCCGATCCGACAGCCGGCCCGGCAGCCTCAGCCGGGCCGCCTTCGCCGGCAAGACCGGCGGCCTTCATCGCCTTCATCCCCTTCGGCAGTTCAAGCCCGGCCCCGCTCGACGGCTCGGCACGCTCCCTCCCGCTTTACCTTTCCCGCTTGCAGACCACATCGCCAGTTGCACTGACATGCAGCCGGGCAGGTTTGGCCGACACCACGCGATATCGCTGATCGACGCGTTGTCCTCCGGTCATCAGGATTTCCCTGATGCGCCGACCGTTTGCGACACGCGTGCACCGGCCATCGCGGGCGCCGGCGGGTAGTGCGAAATCGAATGGATGTCATCGCAACATTTAATTGGTCGATCAGGATCGACTTCGCTATCGTCAACGCTGCCCGCGTACGGAATCGAACCGTGCCGTCCCCCGTGCCCCGCCGCATGACCCCGAGTGTCCGCGGCCCGGCCGCCGGACCCACAGGCATGGGTCGCCCCGCCCGCTGAACCGGGCGGACCCGTCGCGAAGCCTGGCCGACCGAAAGAAGGCGCCCGCGCTTTCAAGCCACCCCGGCAACGATGTCCCGCCGCCGCATGCGTGCCCCACGCGCGTGCCGCGCCTGCCGTTGCTACCCGGGGCCGGACCAACCCATTGCCTGGATGCTTTATGTCTAAGACAACGTATTACGCGCCGCATGGCGGCCACCCGCCGCAGACCGATCTGCTGACCGATCGCGCGATGTTCACCGAGGCGTACGCGGTCATTCCGAAGGGAGTGATGCGCGACATCGTCACGAGCTGGCTGCCGTTCTGGACCAACACGCGCCTGTGGGTGATCGCGCGTCCGCTGTCGGGTTTCGCCGAAACCTTCTCGCAGTACATCGTCGAAGTGAACCCGGGCGGCGGCAGCGACAAGCCCGAGCAGGACAAGAACGCCGAAGCCGTGCTGTTCGTGGTCGAAGGCGAGGCCGAGCTGACGCTGCAGGGCAAGAAGCACACGCTGAAGCCGGGCGGCTACGCATTCATTCCGCCGGGCGCCGACTGGACGCTGCACAACGTCAGCGATGCGGCCGTGCGTTTCCACTGGATCCGCAAGCACTATCAGGTCGTCGACGGCATTGCGCTGCCGGAAGCGTTCGTGACCAACGAGCAGGACGTCGAGCCGATCGCGATGCCGGGCACCAACGGCGCATGGGTGACGACGCGCTTCGTCGACATGAGCGACATGCGCCACGACATGCACGTGAACATCGTGACGTTCGAGCCGGGCGGCGTGATTCCGTTCGCCGAGACGCACGTGATGGAGCACGGCCTGTACGTGCTCGAAGGCAAGGCCGTCTATCGCCTGAACCAGGACTGGGTCGAGGTGGAAGCGGGCGACTTCATGTGGTTGCGCGCATTCTGTCCGCAGGCATGCTATTCGGGTGGCCCTGGCCGCTTCCGCTACCTGCTGTACAAGGATGTGAACCGTCACATGAACCTGACGCTGAATCCCGCGCGCTAAGCGTTGCGCGCGTCGGACCCGAAAGCCCGCCGGTGTATGCCGGCGGGTTTTTTGTTGGCGACGTGGTTCGATGCAACCGGCGTGACGGCGTGCGTGCGTCGCGCGCTACTCGCCGAGCGCGGTGGCGGCCAGCATCGCGACCTGCAGCCGCGTATCGGGCGGCAGTTCGTCTTCCATCAGCCAGACCGCCGACAGGCCGGCCCATGCGAGGATCCATTGCAGCAGCCGGCGCCGGTCGAGTTGCGCCGTCTCGGCGACGAGCATCACACGCCGCGCGAAGCGCGCGGGATCGACCGCGATGTCGTGCGCGGGATTGCAGAACAGGTTCGCGTAGTCGAACGCGCGGTCGCCGCGCAATCCCTTCGGATCGATCGCGAGCCAGCCGCGATCGCCGAAGTGCAGCAGGTTGCCGTGATGAATGTCGCCGTGCAGCACGGCGTCGTCGACGGGTTGCACGGCCAGCAGCCGGTACGCGGTCGCGGCAGAGCGGCGCAGCACGTCGTCGTCCGTGTCGAGCGACAGCAGCGCGTAGAACCAGTCGTGCAGCGGCACGACCGCGGGCGGCGCCGGTGCGCGATGCGCATGCAGCCGCGCGACGGCATCGCACGCGATCCGGATCGCATCGTCGTCGTGGCCGGCAGCGGACAGGCCGGCGAGCGTCGGCGCCGGCTGCGCGCGTTCGAGCAGCACCGCGTCGCTGTCGTGCAACCACACGCGGGCGGCGCCATCCCCGTTCCACCAGGTCATCAGCGCATTGCCGCGACGCTCTTCGTCGCAGGTGGCGACCTTCAGCATCGCGGGACGTGCGTGCCAGACGACGGGCAGCACGCCGCCGCTCGCGGTCAGGATCGGGCCGCCGTCGGGAACGAGGTCCCACAGGCGCAGGTACGTGTCGAACATGCGGACGATGGTACAGGCGAACCGGCTCGTCCG
Organism: Burkholderia sp. 10_S31; assembly: GCF_056930375.1. Lineage (NCBI taxonomy): Bacteria > Pseudomonadati > Pseudomonadota > Betaproteobacteria > Burkholderiales > Burkholderiaceae > Burkholderia > Burkholderia sp. 10_S31. Next base: position 111,525 of record NZ_JBXOWK010000001.1, on the reverse strand, counting down.
CAGCGCGGTTCGGGCGGCGCTGCCGCCCGCGTGCCCATCCTTTCCTAAATAGAATTTAGCCAACCAAACTTTGGCTAAAGAATGTTCCGGTTTCGCGTCATCCCTTCGACAATGCGCGCCTTCCGTGACCGATGGGCGCCACTCGAGCGCCCGCTGTCGCCGCATCGAAGAAGGAGCCCGCATGACCGACCACACCGCCAACCCTCCGCCGTCACCGGCGCCGCCTCACACGTCATCGCGCCGCCGTGCATGGCGCACGCTCGCAGGCGCGCTGCTCGGTCTGACGCTCGCATGCGCGGGCATCGGCGCATGGACGATCCAGCGCATCTGGACGCAGTTGCCGTCCGTCGGGCACCTGGCGTCGGCGCGCAACGCGTTCGTGATGGACAGCATGCTGCGCGACGTCGTGAAGGCCGGCACCGCGCGCGGCGCGCTTGCGCTGCGCCGCGCCGACGCGGCCGGCAAGGCGGGCACGTCGAACGGCTCGAAGGACGTGTGGTCTGCTGGCTATTCGTCCGGCATCGTCGCGGTCGCATGGCTCGGTTACGACACGCCGCACCCGATTGGGCGCGCGACCGGCGCGACGCTCGCGCTGCCGGTCTGGTTCGACTACATGGGGACGGCTGCCGACGGACGCACGCCGGTCGAGGCAACGCCGCCGCAGGACGTCGCGCTCGTCGACGGCGATTTCGGATACGCCGAATACACGCGCGGCACGTGCACGGCCGACGTACCGGCGTATATCCATAGCCGCTTTGCGTGCGGCGGTGCGGTGGTGGTGACGGGTGCATCCGGCACGCCTGGCGATAGCGACAAGTCCGGCGAGCCGATGCCCGCAGCTGTCGATGCGGCTGAGCGCGAACGCGTGCTCGACCTGTTCCGGACGGATGACTGACGCGCACCATGCATACGCTCTACTTGATTGCGATCGTCGCGGAAGCGATGTCGGGCGCGCTGATGGGCATGCGGCGCGGGATGGACCGCTTCGGGCTCGCGCTCGTCGGCGCGGTGACCGCGCTCGGCGGTGGCACCGTGCGCGACGTGCTGCTCGGCCACTATCCGCTCGGCTGGATCGCGCATCCCGAGTACCTGGTGATCACGCTCGTCGCGGCGACGGTCGCGTCGTGGGCCGCACGGCACGTCGCGCGGATGAAGACGCTGTTCGTCACCGTCGATGCGATCGGCCTCGCGGCGTTCACGATCATCGGCTGCGACATCGGCGCGTCGACGGGCACCGCGCCGATCATCGTCGTGCTGGCCGGTGCGATCACCGGCGTATGCGGCGGGATGCTGCGCGACCTGCTGTGCAACGAGATGCCGCTGATCCTGCGCGAGGAGCTGTACGCGAGTGTCGCGTTCTTCACGGGCGCGCTGTATGTCGGGATGCTGTATCTCGGCATCGATGCGGGGCTTGCGACGGTGGTCGCGCTGGCGGCGGGCTTCACGATGCGGATGCTTGCCGTGCGGTTCGGATGGAAGATGCGGACGTTCGGCGCGGCGGACGTCGAGCATTGAGCGACGAGGCGCCTGGCGCGCCGCCATGTGCGGATGAACGCCGCGTCGCCGCTCGCGCGCGACCGTGCGCACGAACTGCACGCGGGCGAGCTCGCCGCCCCAGAGTGTCGTCACGTTGGTCCGTTCGCGCACAACAAGCGACGAACGGCGAATTGAAAGGGAATTGATAAATTCGTCATTACAAATGCGAATTATTATCAATATGGGGACGGAAAGCGGCGTGTGCGGACGCGCACTGTCCGCGCGGATCGGGCGAGCCGCGCGGGACAAATTCGGGAGAAGCGGGCCGGCCCTAAGCCAGCGATTCGATGCGAATCAGCAGGTTGCGCGCATGTGCAAGGAACGCGTCGTGCGTCGCGCGATCGCCGTGGCCTTCGAAGCCGGCCTGTTCGGCAAACGCGAGTTGTTCGGCGTAGAGGTCGACCAGTGCGCAGCGTTCGTCGGGCGGCATCGTGCGGATCATCGAGACGAGCAGCAGTTCCTGCGCGCGCAGCATGCCGGACAGCGATTGGGCGTTCATGCCGACCTCCTCGAACGATGCGGCGGCGTGCCGCTCTTTCATACTAGGAGGTTGGCGCGCACAGCGGAAATCAGCCGGCAGCCGTCGCCGTCCGTGCATTGCGCACGACCTGCGCGACGCGCTCGACGAACTCGGGGTCGACGCTCGACAGCGCTTCGCGCTTGCCGTCGGGCATCTCGACCATCAGCCGGTACGTGATGTCCTGCGTGGTCCATGCGAGATAACCGACGACGGCGAGCATCACGCCGACGACCAGCGCGCCGCTCGATGCGCCGATGCCGCCGGCGATGGCGGTGGCCACGCCGATCAGCGAGATCAGCGACGGCACGAGACGATTCTTCGGGATCTTGACGACGTCGACGTTGCGGATGTCACGCAGCGGGAAGACTTGCCCGGCGGCCGACAGGCCGTTGCGCGTGACCATCACGCCGCGTTCGTTGAATGCGTTTTCCATCGTATGTTACGTGGACGAAAACGCGCAGCGTAGCAGACTTCGTTGCCGCGTCAAACGAGACCGAGTGCCGCACGATGCGTGCGGGCCGGTTGCGACGCGGGCAGCGACGCGCGTGGAAGGGAATCAGAACTGCAGCCGGCCGTCGCCGTACAGGCGGCCCGGCACGTGCGACGCGACGACCTCGGCGATCTCTTCGTCGGTCGATTCGGCCGGCACGATCTGACGCCGCGCGGGCGCGTCGAGATGCATCGTCCATTCGACGAGCCGGTACGGGCGGCCCCAGGGACGCTGCATTTCCACCGACACGCGGCAGCTCTGGACCGGTAGCGAATGTTGGCACGTCAGAATCGCGTGCAGATGGCTGAAAACGGTATCTTCGATCATCTTGGCCTCCGATCCTGTCTTGTGGGCAGTTGATGGCGGTGCCGTAGTAGGTCTCAAAAAAAAAGCCGCCGGTGCTCAGGCGGCCAACAGGGGGGGTGAGAGCATCCTCTCAGCCCAGAATTAAGCGAAACTTAAAAGCCCATAAAAAAGCGCCCCGCGTGGAGCGGGGCGCTTCTTGCCGTTCTTGCCGTCGTGATCCGCGAGTTAAGCGGATGCTTTAGAACTTGTGACGGATACCGACGCGAGCAGCGATCTGGTTCTGCGCACCGTTGCCCGACGTGCTGAAGTAGCTCGTGCTCGAGCCGATCTGCGCTTGCACGTTGTTGCCCGATGCCTTCTGACCGATGACCAGGGCATACACGTCCGTACGCTTGCTGAGCGCGTAGTCCAGCGCCAGGTTGCCCTGGTTCCAGTGCGCCGAGTTGCCGCTTTGCGTTGCGTTCGTGTACGTGTAGCCGACAGCTGCCGACAGGGCCGGCGTGATCGCATACTTCAGGCCTGCTTCGTATGCGTTGTAGAACGTGCCCGACGCACCGGCTGCGACCGGGGTGAACTGCGTGCGCGTCCACAGGGCCCATGCCGTTGCCGGGCCGAAGATGTAGCGGCCGCCGACGCCGTACGTGCGCAGGTCGCGGATGTTACCCGTGCTGATGTTCGCGATCGTCGTCGAGAATGCCGGCGACGACTGGCTCGGGAAGCGGATGTCCGTGTAGGCCGCGCCGAGTGCGAACGGACCGTTCGCGTAGTTCACGCCGAAGCTGTATGCACGCGACGAGCCGCCGGTGTTCGTGGTGCCCGTGCCCGCTGCGCCGGCGAAGTCGGTCGAGTTCGAGAAGCCGTACAACGCGCCGAACGTGAAGCCGGCGTAGTTCGCGCTCTGGAACTTCACCGAGTTGTTGATGCGGCTCGACGTGAGCTGGTCGACGTCGTTCACGTGGTACGCGTAGTTGCCCGCGACCGTGTTGCCGCCCGTCGAGTAGTTCGAGCCGAGTACGTCGGTCGAGAACGAGTACTGACGACCAAGCGTCAGCGTGCCGTATTGCGACTGGCTCAGGCCGACATAAGCCTGGCGGCCGAAGATCGCGCCGCCCTGGCCGATCGTGCCGTTGCCGCTGTTGAAGCCGTTTTCGAGCACGAAGATCGCCTTCAGGCCGCCACCGAGGTCTTCGGTGCCGCGCAGGCCCCAACGGCTGCCCTGGGCCACGCCGTCGTCGTACTTGAACATCTTGCCGCTGCCGCCGTTTGCGGTCTTGCTGTGGTTCACGTAGCTGATACCGGCGTCGATCACGCCGTACAGGGTGACGCTGCTTTGTGCGTGTGCCGTGCCGGCCGTTGCTGCGAGGATGGCGATGGTCAACAGTTTCTTGTTCAAAGGATTCTCCGAGCGAGTAAATGGCGTGTCCAGTTGCGGTTCCGGCGCTCTCTGCGGGCGCTTTCACGGACCGGCGGCAACTTTATCGGCGGGCCACGTAATGAATGTGACAGCCTCTGTCATATGACGAATCTGTGGTGCCGATGCGACATTGGATTTTGCACGGTTGTATAGCGGGGAGTTATACCGATTCCGCCTGAGATTCGATCGGGATCCGGAATATGCACATGAAACAAGCTTCGTTGGTGCCGTTCCGGCCCCGTGTCACGATGCGCGCTTCGACCACGACACGGGACAAGAGGACACCATGCGACGTTCGATCCTGACCGGCCTCGGCGCGCTTGCCGCGGCGCTGGCCTTTGCCGCACCCGGCGCGCATGCCGAAGCGCAGACGCTGAAGATCGGCACGATGAGCGGCCCCGACGCACAGATCTGGACCGAGGTGACGAAAGTCGCCGCACGCGAAGGCCTTGCGATCAAGGTCATCGAATTCAACGACTACGTGCAGCCGAACGCGGCGCTCGACGCGGGCGACCTCGATGCGAACGGTTTTCAGCACCAGCCGTTTCTCGACAGCCAGATCAAGCAGCGCGGCTACCGGATCGTGAACGTCGGGCTGACCTACACGGCGCCGATGGGCTTCTATTCGAAGCAGTTCAAGTCGCTGAAGGACTTGCCGGCTGGCGCGAAGGTCGGGATCCAGAACGATCCGTCGAACGGCAACCGCGCGCTGCTGCTGCTGCAGAAATACGGGGTGATCAAGCTGAAGGCGGGCGCCGGCACGAACGGCGTGAACGCGACGCCGCTCGACGTCGCCGAGAATCCGAAGAAGATCAGGATCGTCGAGCTCGACGCCGCGCAACTGCCGCGCGCGTTGCCCGATCTCGATGCCGCGTCGATCAACACCGACTATGCGGTGAAGGCCGGGCTCACGCCGGAGAAGGATGCGATCGCGATCGAGGATCTGCGCGGGCCGTACGCGAACCTGATCGCGGTGCGCGCGCAGGACAAGGACAAGCCGTGGGTGAAGAAGCTCGTCGCGGCGTATGAATCGGACGACGTGCGCAAGTTCATCGACCGGAAGTTCGGCGGCGCGATCGTGCCGGCGTTCTGAACGACGGCGCAAGCAGGCCGTTGCCCGGCCGCATCGCCGGGCAGTCCGCCCGGCCGAAAAGCAAATCGCCCGCGCAAGCGGGCGATTTCGTTGGCGCGCGCCGTGATGCGGCGCGCGGGCCGGCAGCGCAGGCCGCTCAGGCCGACAGCAGCGACCCGGTGCGGATCGGCGTCGCGCCGGCAATGCGCGCGACTTCCATTCCCGCGGTTGCGAAGCGCACGATCTGGCGCGCGTACAGCACGCCCGACACGCTGCTCTTCAGCGTGATCACGCGATCGGTCAGCGGATCGACGATGTCGGCTACTTCCTGGCCGGCCTCGATCCATGCGCCGACCGGCGTACGGAACACGATCACGCCGGACACCGGAGCAACGAGCGGATCGGTGCCCGCGAGCGGCGTGGCCGGGTGAGCCAGCGGCGGCAGCGGTGCCGGCGTGCCGTCGATGACGCCGCGCTCGGTCAGGTATTCGACGATCGCTTGCGAGTCCTTCTCGGCGAGTTCGTACGACACCTCGCGCTCGCTGCGCAGTTCGACCGTGACGGAAATCGCGCCGTTCGGGATCGGGAAGCGATCGCCGAACCGGCTGCGCAGATCCGACCAGCAGAAGCTGTGGATCTCGTCGAACGGATTGCCGACCGAATTCAGCGCGAGCAGCGAAGCCTGCGCATCCAGGTAGCGCGACAGCGGCTCGACGTCTTCCCACAGGTCGGGGTTCGTGTAGAGGTGCATCACCGCGTCGCTGTCGCAATGCAGGTCGAGCACGATGTCGGCGTCGAACGACAGCTTCTGCAGCGCGAGGCGCTGCGATTCGAGTTCGGTACGCGGCTTCTGCTCGTCGAGCGCCTCGCGCATCGCGGCGCGTACGGCGGCGAGGTTGCGCTGTGCGTCGTTCGTCAGGCGGCCTTCGATGCGCGGCAGCACGAGCGCCGCGAGATCGTGGAAATTGCGGTTGAAGTTCTGCATCGAGCCGAGCTCGAAGCGGCCGAGGTGGTCGCCGAACACGTGCTGCGACAGGCCGATCGGGTTCGGCACAGGGACGATGACCACTTCGCCGCGCAGCTTGCCGGCCGTCTCGAGCGCGGCGATCTTGCGGCGCAGCAGCGTGGCGACCAGCATGCCCGGCAGTTCGTCCGCGTGCAGCGACGACTGGATGTAGACCTTCTTGCCGCCGCGCGGGCCGTAGTGGAAGCTCGTGATCTGGCGTTCGGTGCCGACGGCGGGGGAAATCAGCGGATGGGTCTGCGTTTGCATGATGAGGGGAGGGCGGCGCAGCCGCGAGTGATCCGGTATGCGTGGAAGATCGATTGTACGTTGCCTTCCGCGAACCTATCAAACCACGCGCACGGTCTATCGTTTTCCTTTTCGAATCATCAGGTTGGCGCGTAAAAAATAACGTTCCCGCAGCCCCTCGGGCGGGCGTTTTCCGCAGCTTTGCGTCGCACGTACGCAAAAAAAACGGGCTCCTTGCGGAGCCCGTCTGCGCGGATGCGAAGCGCGCGTTGCGCGGCGTTACTTGCCGTACACGTCGAAATCGAAGTACTTCTTCGCGATCTTTTCGTACGTGCCGTCCTTGCGCATGCCGGCGATCGCGCCGTCGATCTTCGTCTTCAGGTCGGTGTCCTCCTTGCGCAGGCCGATGCCGGCGCCGTTGCCGAGCGTCTTCGGATCGTCGATGTCCTTGCCGGCGAAATCGAAGTTCGCGCCGCGCGGCGTCTTCAGGAAGCCGATTTCAGCCTGCACCGCATCCTGCAGCGCGCCGTCCAGACGGCCGGAGATCAGGTCGGCGTAGACCTGGTCCTGGTTCTGGTAAGGCACGACGTTCACGCCCTTCGGCGCCCAGTAGGTCTTTGCGTAGGTTTCCTGGATCGTGCCCTGCTCGACGCCGACCGACTTGCCCTTCAGCGATTCGGCCGTCGGCATCAGGCCCGTGCCCTTCTTCGTGACGAGGCGCGTCGGCGTGTTGAACAGCTTCGACGAGAACGCGATCTGTTCCTGGCGCGCCGGCGTCATCGACATCGACGACAGCACGCCGTCGAACTTGCGAGCCTTCAGTGCCGGGATCATCCCGTCGAAGTCGTTCTCGATCCACACGCACTTCGCGTTCATGCGGCGGCAGATCTCGTTGCCGAGATCGACGTCGAAGCCGACCACCTTGCCGCTCGCGTCTTTCGATTCAAAAGGCGGGTAGCTCGCGTCGACGCCGAAGCGCACGGTCGTCCAGTCCTTCGCGTAGGCAGTGCCGGCCGATACGGCGAGCAGGGCCACGGTCACAGCCGCAAGAATCTTTTTCACTCGGTGACTCCTCGTTTTGTTCGATGGGTGCGCGGTTGTGCCGCGCCGTAAGCTTTCGGTCCGGCGCGGCTTCGCGTCGGACTGTCCGTTTCGCCTGCCCGATGCGGGCGCGCGACGTGCGCAAGATTATCAAGACAAAATACCGGCAGGGCGCCTAGGACAAGCCCCGATACCGGACCCGACGGCCGCGCGTGCGCCGCGCGACCGTTTCAGACGAAGGAACGATTCAACCGAGCGTTTCGTTGACCGCGCGCTGCAGACAGGTGACGAATTGCGAGACGGCGGGCGTCGGCAGCAGGTCGCGGCGCGCGATGATCGACAGGTCGAAGCGCGGCATGCTTTCGTCGAGTTCGGCCGTGCGGATGCCGAGCGGCGCGACCATCGCGGCCAGCGGGCGCGTGAAGCAGCCGATCACGTCGGAGCGCGCGACGAGCCCGAGCGTCACCGCGAACGACATCGGCGAGCGCAGCAGGCGCTTCGGCAGCGGCAGCCCGCGCGCCTCGAACATCGCGATCATCACGCTGTGCGGGAACTGCTCGGCGCCGACCGTGACGATCCACTCGGCGTCGAGCAATTCCTCTAATCGGCGCGCGTGCGCGAGCGGATGGCCTTCGCGCATCACGACGGTGAACTCGGTCGACAGCAGCGGCACCTGCGTGAAATCGCGGTCGAGGGCGGGCACATGGTGCATTGCAGCGATGTCGAGCGTGCCGTTGCGCAGCTGCGCGAGCGCGTCGGGCACCGTCACTTCCTCGAGATGCAGGCTGACGTTCGGCATCGACCGGCGGAATGCGGTGACCGCATGCGGCAGCGCGGTCAGCGCGATCGACGGCATCGTGCCGACCGCGACACGCCCCGACATTTCCCCTTTCACCTGCTCGACGGCCTCGACGGTGCGGCGCATGTCGCCGAGCAGCTGCTCTGCGCGCGGCAGCAGCGCATGGCCGCACGCGGTCAGCTCGACGCCGCGCACGCTGCGCACGAGCAGTTCCGCGTTCAGCGCCGTCTCGAGTTCGCGGATCGTATGCGTGATCGCGGGCTGCGTGACGCCGAGTTCGCGCGCGGCGGCGCGCAGGCTCTTGTGATGCGCGGCGGAGACGAACGCCTGGAGCTGCGCGATGTTCAGGTGGTTTCGGATGCGGGTCATCGATCGGTTCGGATCTGGCGGCGGGCGGGGCGCCGGCGCGAAGATCGATAGGGTAGCGCGCCGCGACGGCGGACGCTGCACGCGCAGCAAAAGTGCCCGGCCGGGCGTAGGGGCCGATCGTCCCGGCGGCGGCGGCGTGCCGCCGTGTTCTCGGCGGAGTCGGGCTGCCGGCGCGCGCTGCTGCGTTGTGCCCCGACGTGCCGGCCGACCGACGATCTGCGTGCGGACGTACGCCGAACCGGTTGCGTGCGCAACCCGTAGCGTGCGCGCCATGTCGTGTCGTCCGCCGTCGATCCGCATGAAGTGACGATCATGCGTCGGGCGGCCGGCGCAGCGCCGACGGACGGTTCGTCGCACCCTGCCTTACCGACAAAAAAGGCCTGGAAACATGCGTTCCCAGGCCTGGAGACCATCAATGACGATGGTGGAGGAGACGTTGTCGTCCCGATGCGCGCCGCCCTTTTCGCCAGCGACGTCGCGCATGATCCTCGATCAGATCGCCCAGCCGCCGAGATAGAACGTGACGAGCACGGCCGCGATGAGCACGGTGCCGACGTTGAGCTTGCGGAATTCGCCGCTGGCGATGCGGCCGATCACGAGCGTCGAGAAGCCGAGCATGATGCCGGTCACGATGTTCGCGGTCAGCACGATGAACACCGCGCACACGAGGCCCGACATCGCGTCGACCATGTCGTCCATGTGCAGCTTGCTCACGCTGCCGAGCATCAGCAGGCCGACGTACATCAGCGCCGGTGCGGTGGCGTACGACGGCACGAGGCCCGCGAGCGGCGAGAAGAACATCACGACCAGGAACAGCAGGCCGACCACCGCGGCGGCGAGGCCCGTCTTCGCGCCGGCGGCCACGCCGACGCTCGACTCGATGTAGGCCGCCGCCGGCGCGCCGCCGAGGAAGCCGGAGAAGATCGAGCTGACCGAATCGGCGGTCAGCGCGCGGCCGCCGTTGATGATGCGGCCGTTCTCGTCGAGCTGGCCCGCCTGGCCGGCGACGGCGCGGATCGTGCCGGTCGCGTCGAACACGGCGGTCATCACGAGCGCCAGCACGCTCGGCAGCACGGCCATCGACAGCGCACCCTTGATGTCCATTGCGCCGATCAGCGATGCATGGCCCGGCGCGCTCAGCGACGGCAGCGCGAAGATGCCGCGGTATTTCACGGCCGGATCGAACGCGAGGCCGATCAGCGAGATCGCGACCACGACGAGCAGGATGCCGCCCGGCACGCGACGCTTCTCGAGCCCGAAGATCGCGGCGAGGCCGACGACCGACATGATGACCGGGAACGCGGTGATCTGGCCCAGCGAGACCGGCAGGCCGGCGCCCGGGTTCTTGATCACGAGGCCGACGTCGTTCGACGCGATCAACAGCAGGAACAGGCCGATGCCGATCCCGGTGCCGTGCGCGACGCCCGCGGGCAGGTTGCGCAGGATCCACGAGCGCACGCCGGTGACCGAGATACCCGTGAACACGAGGCCCATCAGGAACACGGCGCCGAGCGCGACGGTCGGTTGCAGGCCCTTGCCGAGCACGAGGCCGAACGCGGTGAACGCCGTCAGCGAAATCGCGCAGCCGATCGCGATCGGCAGCTTCGCCCACAGGCCCATCAGCAGCGAACCGAAGGCCGTGGTGAGGCAGACCGCGACGAACACGGCACTCGTGTCGAAGCCGGCCTTGCCGAACATGCCGGGCACGACGAACACGGAATAGACCATCGCGAGGAAGGTGGTCACGCCCGCGACGATCTCGCGGCGCTGCGTGCTGCCGCGCGACGAAATGCCGAAGTACCGGTCGATGACTCCCGTGGTGCCGAGGTCCGTTTCTTCCGCGCCGACGCCGACCGTCGGCTGCACCGGGGTATCACTCATGAGCTTGCTCCTTTATCAGCATGCTGAAACGGCCTGTAGCGGACCGTCGTCAGGGTGTCTCGTATCTGGTTGAAATAATCGGCAACGTCGTGGGGACGCATGACGCGTGATTCGTGTCGTCGTACGCGCGCCGAAGGACGCGAGGGTGTCGCGTCGTACGACGCGTGGTGTGGTCGACCCCGTCACGTGTGCTTTGCCGTAGCGAAGGTTAGGCGAACGGCTCATCACGTCCCATTGGGGGAAGAGCATGCAGCGCATGTCGCAGCGCTTATATCGGCGTGCAACGGGGCTTCGTCGTCGCGGAACGCGTGTATACGCCTAGTTCGAATCCGTTAAGGCGATTATTTGAATGCGGGGTTGGCGGGCAGGGCGGGGCGGGGTGATGCATTGAAGCTTACTGATGTCTTTCGTCGGGGCCGCGCAGGCGCGTGAGAACGGCCGCGCGTGACGCGATGCGCCGCCGCGCGCAACCTGCATCCGGATGATACCGGTGCCGCGCGCGTGCTGCGCGAGATGCGCGCAGAACATGTCGGCCACCGCGCTCGAGTACGCGTCGATTTCCGCAGACGTGCGTTCGGTTTCCGAAAACGCCTTCGAAGCGTCGAAGGTCGCGCGGGCGCATGCCAATCTGGAGGCGGCCGGGCTGGCCGATCTGGTGGAGATCCGCGTAGGCGAGGCGTTGCACACGCTGACCGGCGATCTGCCGGATACGGTCGACCTGCTGCTGCTCGACGGCGCGAAGGCACTGTATCCGGAGATCCTCGCGCGGGTCGAGCCGCGGCTGCGGCCCGGCGCGTTTGTCGTCGCCGACAACGCGGAAGTCAGCCCCGACCACCTTGCTTACGTGCGTGCGCCGCGCAACGGCTACCTGTCGGTGCCGTTCGGCGGCGATGTCGAGCTGTCGATGCGGATCGGCTGAGCCTGCGAAACGCATTGAACGTGCGGCGCCCGCTGCGGGCGCACCGATCCGTGCCGCCGATCGAACCGGCGGCAACGGGGTTACAGGCGGTAGCCGCCGCTCGCGTCGATGACCTGGCCGGTCGTCCATTGCGACGCCGGGCTCGCGAGGAAGCCGATCACGCCCGCGATGTCTTCCGGCGTGCCGACGCGGCCGAGCGGGCTGGCCGACGTCATCGTCGCGCGGCCGTCGTCGGTGCGCAGCCAGCTCGCGTTCATGTCGGTATCGACCGGGCCGGGCGCGACGGCATTGACGACGATGCCGCGCGGGCCGAGCTCGACGGCCCAGTGACGCGTCAGCGTATCGACGGCCGCCTTCGAGGCGGCATACGCGGAAATCGCGCTGAAATTGCCCCCGGCTTCGAACACGCGGCTCGACAGCACGCTCGACAGATTCACGATCCGGCCACCGCGCGGCATGCGCTTCACGGCCTGCTGCGTTGCGAAGAACACGGCTTTCACGTTCAGCGTGAACTGACGGTCGAACAGTTCGACCGACGTGTCGTCCAGCGTGCCGCCGTCGGCGACGCCGGCGTTGTTGACGAGGACGTCGAGCGTGGCCGGCAGGTTTTGTTCCGCGACGGCGCGGTCGAACGCGTCGAACAGCGTGGCGACGCCGTCCGGCGCGTCGAGGTCGGCCTGGATCGCGAAGCCGCGGCCGCCGAGCTCGCGGATGCCGGCGAGCGTCTGCTCTGCCGCCGCGCGGTCGGCGCGATAGTGAACCGCGACGATGTAGCCCTGTCGCGCCAGTTCGTACGATGTTGCGCGACCGATGCCGCGCGAGCCGCCGGTGACGAGGGCGAGTTTCGATGCTTGCGTGCTCATGCTCTGTTCCTGAAAAAAAGGGCGGTGCCACCGACCGAGGCCGGCGGCGCCGGAAAGGGAAACCGTTGCTGCGGGCCGTTCGCCGGGCACGTTGCAGGATGCGGGCGCGATGGCGTGTCGTTCGTGGTCGGCCATGGCCGCGCGTCGCCGCAACCGGCGGCGCCGCGCGAACCAACCGGACCTGCGTGCCGGATACCGCGGGTTACCGCACGATGCGTGTGGCCGGCACGGGCATCGTGCGGCTCGGGTTCACGCTCAGGCCGCGCCGGCCGGCGTCGGTGCGTGTTCCGCGATCAGGCGTTCGGCCTTCAGTGCGTCCCACAGGCCGGCCGGAATCGGCGACGACGCGAGCCGCAGGTTCTCGTCGATGCGATCGGGCCGGCTCGCGCCGGGGATCACGGCCGCGACGGCCGGATGCGCGAGCGAGAACTGCAGCGCCACCGCACGAACATCGACGCCGAACTGCTCGGTGAGCTGCCTGAGGCGTGCAACTCGATCGAGCATTTCCTGCGTTGCAGGTTGATATTCGAAGTGGGTGCCGCCGGCGAGCACGCCGGAGTTGTACGGTCCGCCAACGATGATGCCGAGCCCGCGCGCGACACTTTCCGGCATCAGCCGTTCGAGCGCGTCCGCATGGTCGAGCAGCGTGTAGCGGCCGGCGAGCAGGAAACCGTCCGGGTCCGAACGTTCGAGCGCGAGCTCGCACGGTTCGATCCGGTTCACGCCGAGGCCCCAGCCCTTGATGACTTTCTCGTCGCGCAGCCGCGTGAGCGCCTTGGCCGCGCCCGACATCGCGACGTCGAACACGTCGAGCCAGCGCTCGCCGTGGAAGTCGATTGCCGGATCGTGGATCCACACGGTGTCGAGGCGGTCGGTGCGCAGTCGCTCGAGGCTCGCTTCGATCGAGCGCAGCGTGCCGTCTTCCGTGTAGTCGTAGACGATCTTGTTTGGCCGGCCGTGGCGGAATAGCCCACCCTTCTCGCCGAGATCGCGTTGCGATGCATCCTCGTGCTCGTCGAGCACGAGTCGGCCGACCTTTGTGCCGAGCGAGTATTCGTCGCGCGGGCGTCCAGCGAGTGCTTCGCCGAGGCGCAACTCCGCGAGGCCCGCACCGTACAGCGGCGCGGCGTCGAAGTAGCGGATGCCGCTATTCCAGGCCGCGTCGACCGTGGCGAGTGCTTCTTCGTTCGGGATGTCCCGATACATGTTGCCCAGCGGCGCTGTGCCGAAACCCAGGCGGGAAGGGAGCGTGATTCTCATGTGAATTCTCCGGCAACCGGTAGACGAACGGCCCGCGGGATCAGCGGATCGCGACCGGGTTGATGTTGACCTGCGTGGAGCCGACGTACAGCGGCTGGCCGAGCACGAACAGGAATTCCCACGCCTTGTCGCGCACCAGCGCGCGGCTGTCGATCAGCTCCAGGTTGTAGATGCCGCGCTTCGCGAGCATGTACTGGTTGATCGGGAATTCGTCCTTCGTGTGCGGATTCGGATAGACCTCGGACGCCCATGTGTCGCCGCCGAACGCGACGATGCCCTGATCGGCGAGCCACTTCGCGGCTTCCATGCCGATGCCCGGCTCGACGTCGAGGAACTGCTTGTTGTCCTTGCCGATCAGTTCGAGCCAGCCGGTGTTGAACAGCACCACGTCGCCCTTGCGCAGCGTCAGGCCCTGCTTCTTCAGCACGGCCTGGATGTCCGCGACCGTGAACTCGGTGCCGCCCGGCACGATCGGCTTGCCGTAGTAAGCGGTCATGTCGAGCACGACGCCGCGCGTGACGATCGGCGGCACCTTCTCGACGCCGAGCTTCTTCACACCGTCGACGGTCACGAAATCGGCCGCCTTGTTGCCGTTGTAGTAGACGTTGTCGATGCCGATGTGGCCGATGCCGTTGAGCTGCGTGCCGACGCCCGTCCATGCGTTGACGAGTTCGTCGTTGAACGTGAACTTGTTCGGGCCAAGGCTCTTGCCGGCCTGCTGGCCGACCTGCACGTTGTACAGCCGGAAGCTGCGATGGCGGAACGCCGGCAGGTCCTTGTCGACCGGCACGGCCAGCGGATAGGTCTTGCCGGCCTTCACGAGGCCGACCGCCTGCCTGATCACGTCGGGCGTCAGCAGGTTGGCCGCGCCGATCTCGTCGTTCGCGCCATACGCGGACGGATACCAGTCGGCCGCAGGGGCGGCCGGTGCGGCGTGCGCCGTCTGGGCAACCGTGAACGGCAGGATCGCGGCGAGCGCGAGCCGGGCGAGCATTGCTTTCATTCCGGACTCCCGTGGGTGGGTCAGGCCGCGGCTTGCGCGAGCGTCGGATAGTCGGTCAGGCCTGCTGCGCCGCCGCCGAACAGCGTGTTGCGATCGTGCGGCGCGAGCGCGGCGCCGGTGCGCAGGCGCTCGGGCAGGTCGGGGTTCGCGACGAACGGGCGGCCGAATGCGACGAGGTCGGCCCAGCCGGCGGCGATCGCTTCGCGGGCGCGCTCGGCGGTATACGCACCGGCGTAGATCAGCACGCCGGGGTACGCGGCGCGCAGTTGTCGCTTGAATTCGACCGGCATCAGCGGCGCGTCGTCCCAGTCGGCTTCCGCGATGTGCAGGTAGCCGACGCCGAGTTCGCCGAGCAGCTTCGCGGCGGCGAGGTAGGTCGTTTCCGGATCGTCGTCGACGCAGCCGTTCAGCGTGGTCAGCGGTGCCAGGCGGATGCCGACGCGCGATGCGTCGCCGGTGCCTTCGATCAGCGCCTGCGCGACTTCGCGCAGGAAGCGCAGCCGGTTTTCGAGCGAGCCGCCGTACGCGTCGGTGCGCGTGTTCGCGTTCGAGTCGATGAACTGGTTCACGAGGTAGCCGTTCGCGCCGTGCAGCTCGACGCCGTCGAAGCCGGCTTCGATCGCGTGGCGGGCGGCGGCGCGGTATTGATCGACGACCTCGCGGATTTCGTCGACGGACAGCGCGCGCGGCTCGGACGCCTGCACGAAGCCCGGTGTGCTGCCGTCTTCACCGGCGATGAACACGTTGACGCCCTTCGCCTGGATCGGCGACGACGACACGGGCTGCCGGCCGCCGAGCAGGCTCGTGTGGCTCAGCCGGCCGACGTGCCAGAGCTGCGCGAAGATGCGGCCGTGTGCTGCATGCACGGCGTCCGTCACCTTGCGCCAGCCGGCGACCTGCGACGGCGTATGAATGCCGGGCGTCCATGCGTAGCCCTTGCCGAGCGGCGCGATGTAGGTGCCTTCGCTGACGATCAGGCCGGCGCTCGCGCGCTGTGCGTAATACGCGGCCATCAGTTCGTTGGCTTCGTCGCCGGGCTGGCTGGCGCGCGAGCGCGTCATCGGCGGCATCACGATGCGGTTCGGCAGCGTCAGCGCGCCGAATTGCAGCGGTTGGAAAAGCGGGTCCTGGGTCATGGTGGTGTCCTGTCGGTGCCGCGGCTGTCGGGCCGCGGCGAATCGGATAGCGAAGGGCGGGCGGTGCGTTCAGTCCCACTTCGGCGCGAGGCCGGCCGGGTCGACTTCGCGGCCGTTGCGCTCGAGCGCGGCGATCTGCGCCATGTCTTCGTCGGTGAGGCGCAGCGTCTGCGCGAGCAGGTTGCTCGCGAGGTTTTCGCGCTTGGTCGACGACGGAATCACCGAATAGCCGAGCTTCAGCGCCCACGCGAGCGCGACTTGCGCCGGCGTCGCGTGGTGACGTTGCGCGATCGCGCCGATCACCGGGTCGCCGAGCACCTTGCCGTACGCGAGCGTCATGTACGACGTCACGTGGATGCCTTCGCTGTTCAGGAAGTCGACCAGCTTGCGGTTCTGCAGGTACGGGCTCAGTTCGATCTGGTTCGTCGCGATTGCATCCTTGCCGACGGCCGCGATCGCTTCCTTCGTCAGTTCGATGTTGAAGTTCGAGATGCCGATCTGGCGCGTGAGGCCCTTCGCCTGCGCGTCGGCCAGCGCGGTCATGAACGCCCGGATCGACACGCCGTTGTCCGGCGCCGGCCAGTGGATCAGCGTCAGGTCGACGGTGTCGGTGCGCAGCTTGCGCAGGCTTTCCTCGAGGCTCGCGACCAGCTTGTCCGGCGCGTAGTTGTCGACCCAGATCTTCGTCGTGAGGAACAGGTCTTCGCGGCGCACGCCCGATGCGGCGATTGCTTCGCCGACTTCGGCTTCGTTGCCGTAGATCTGCGCGGTGTCGATCGCGCGGTAGCCGACTTCGAGGCCGTTGCGGACCGAGTCGATGACGACCTGGCCCTGCAGGCGGAACGTGCCGAGGCCGAATGCGGGAATGTTGCTCATCGTGGGCTCCTGGGAGAGGGGAACGGTTGCGGTATGGAGGTCATTCTGGCGCTCGAGACTGATGAGATAAACGCCGTTAGAGGTCAAAAATATTTGATTAAAATTCAAATATGCGTCGTGAATCCGGCCGGCTGCCGGCATGCCGGTCTCAGGCGGTGCCCGTTCGCGCGTTCGTGCCCGCGGCGGCGTTCGCGTGGAACACCGGCAGCACGTCCGCGGCGATCTCCGACATCGTCTCGTCGAGCGGGCGGCGGTTGCGGCGGAAATGCAGGCCGATGTGCTGCACGCCCGCGTCGCGCATCGCCGCGAGTTCTTCCGTCAGCGCGATGCGTCCGGCGCGGGCGCCGAAGCGGTGCCGCTGCAGCGGTTCGTGCGGGTCTTCCGCGAGGTCGAGGTGGATGAAGCTCACGTACGGCTTGTTGCCGGCCACCGCGCGCCAGTTCGCGGCGCGCTGCAGGTGATCGGCCGGCGCGCCCGGATAGGCGAGGCAGCCGTCCATGTGTTCGCCGATCCATGCGGGCGTTTGCTGCGCGAGACCCGCGACGAGCAGCGGCACCGGCGAGCGTGCGGCGGGCAGCACTTCCAGGCCGGGCGGCAGGTGCCCGCGCGCGCCGTCGCGCAGCAGCGCGATCTGGTCGCGGAAATTCGCGCCGCGCGATGCGAAGTCGCGGCCGAACAGCGGATATTCGACCGGCCGGTCGCCGCTCGCGACGCCGAGCAGCAGGCGGCCGCCGCTCAGTTCCTGGATCGTCGCGGCCGATTTCAGCGTCAGCAGCGGTTCGCGCAGCGGCAGTACGACGGCCGCCGTGCCGAGCAGGATGTCGTTCGTGATGCCGGCGAGGTAACCGAGATACGAGAACGTCTCGAACACCTGCGCGGCATCGCCGAACGACGGGTCGTACACCGGCACGTCGCGTACCCAGAGCGCGCGAAAGCCGAGCGTATCGGCCAGTCGCGCGAGTTCCGCATGGCTTTCCAGGTCGGGCACGCCGGGGCGGCGGCCGTCATGCTGGCGCTTCGCGTCACCGGCCGGCGACCAGTCGTTGTCGAGCGGCAGCTCGATGCCGATGCTGAAGCCGCCGTCGGCGAGCCTGTCGAGTGAAGTGGACATGATCGGGCGCCTCCGTTCAGACCGCGCGCAGGCTGCCTTCGAGCCGGTAGAAATCGAGCGACGCCGCGGTGAAGAACGAGCGCGACGTGCCGGTGGCGAAATCGTCGATGTGCACGACCGTCGCGCGGTCGGCTTCCTGCCACGAGATCGCGTAGGTTTCGCCGGCGACGTGCTGCCACGTGTACGAGACTTCGCCCTTCGCGCCGGCGTATGCGCCTTCGGTGATCTCGTAGCGCATGTGGAGGCCGTCCTCGTCATACGCGTTGAGGGCGGCCAGGCCGTCGTAACGGACTTCGAAAGTCTTGCCGGCGAACGGCGGACGTTGGGTCGATGCGTTCATGCTGATGGGCTCCTGCGAGAAAGTGACGCTCAATGTGCGAGTTCGACGGGTTCGGCCGTGCGTTCCGGCAAGCCTTCGCTGCGGTCCAGACGGCCGCTCAGCGCGGTCAGCGCGAACGCGCCGAGCGTGACGACGGCGGCGATCCACGGCGTATGGCCGAGGCCGACGTTCGCGACGATCAGGCCGCCGAGCGACGAGCCGCCGGCGACGCCGAGGTTGAATGCGGCGATGTTGAAGCCCGACGCGACGTCGGTGGCGTCCGGCGCGAAGTGGCGCGCCTGCTTGACGACGTACACCTGCAGGCCGGGCACGTTGCCGAAGGCGACGGCGCCCCATGCGAGCATCGTCAGCACCGCGAGCCACTTCACGTGCACCGTGAAGGTCAGCGCGAGCAGCACGATCGCGAGCAGCAGGAAGATCCGCTTGAGCGCCTTGATCGGGCCGACGCTGTCGGCGAGCTTGCCGCCCCACACGTTGCCGAACGCGACCGACACGCCGTAGCCGACGAGCACGAGGCTGACCTGCGACGGCGTGAAGCCGGCGATCTGCTCGAGCAGCGGCGCCATGTAGGTGAACGCGATCAGCGAGCCGCCATAGCCGACCGCCGTCATCGCGTAGACGAGGAGCAGGCGCGGCTGGGCCAGTACGCGGAACTGACGGGCGAGCGGTGCCGGCGGTGTCTGCGGAAGGCCGCGCGGCACGAACGCCACTGCGCCGAGGAACGCGATGAGACCGAACAGCGCGACGATCAGGAACGTCGCGCGCCAGCCGAAGTGCTGGCCGATGAAGGTGCCGAGCGGAATGCCGGCGACGAACGCGACGGTCATCCCGCTGAACATCGTCGCGATCGCGCTGGCGGCCTTGTCCTTCGGCACGAGCGTGGTCGCGATGATCGAGCCGACGGAGAAGAACACGCCGTGCGCGAGGCCGGTGAGGATGCGCGCGACGATCAGCGATTCGTAGCTCGGCGCCTGCCAGGCCACGAGGTTGCCGACGGTGAACAGCGCCATCAGTGCGGCGAGCAGCGTCTTGCGCGGCACGCGGCCGGTGAGCGCGGTCAGGAGCGGCGCGCCGATCGCGACGCTCAGTGCGTAGAGGCTGACGAGCAGGCCGGCCGACGGCAGGCTGACGCCGAGATCGGCGCCGATCGTCGGGATCAGCCCGACGATCACGAATTCGGTCGTGCCGATGGCAAAGGCGCTGATGGTCAGCGCCAGCAGGGCGAGTGGCATGATGGGATCCGGGTTCCAGTTAGGATGGATCGCAGTGTGCCGGCTTTACTTTTGCGGAAAAACGGGTCTATAAATCAAATTGTTTTGATTTGAAGTCAACAATGACGCGATGAAGATCACGCTTGACGAACTCCAGGCCTTTGCCGCCGTGGTCGACTCCGGTTCGATCACCGCTGCCGCGCAGCAGCTCGACCTCACCGTGTCGGCCACGAGCCGCACGCTCGCGCGGCTCGAGGAGAAGCTGAAGACCACGCTGCTGCGCCGGACCACGCGCCGGCTCGAACTGACCGAGGAAGGGCGTGCGTTCCTGCAGGACGCGCGCGCGATCATCGAGTCGGTCGAGAACGCCGAGGAGCAGATGCTCGCGCGGCGCGAGATGCCGTCGGGGCGGCTGCGTGTCGATGCCGCGACGCCGTTCATGCTGCACGTGATCGTGCCGCTCGTGCGCGGCTACCGCGAACGGTTCCCGAAGGTCGACCTGGAACTGAACAGCAACGAGGGGATCATCGATCTGCTCGAGCGGCGTACCGACGTCGCGATCCGCATCGGCCGGCTCAAGGATTCGACGCTGCACAGCCGGCGGATCGGCAACAGCCGGCTGCGCATGCTCGCGAGCCCCGCGTATATCGAAGCGCACGGCCAGCCGCGCAAGGTCGAGGATCTCGACAGGCACACGCTGCTGGGCTTCACGCAGCCCGAATCGCTGAACGTCTGGCCGATCCTCGGCACGGACGGCGAGCCGTGCCGCATCGAGCCCGGCATCTGGTCGTCGAGCGGCGAGACGCTGCGGCAGCTCGCGCTGGAGGGGGCGGGGGTCGTATGCCTGTCGGATTTCATGACCGCGCAGGATCGCGAGGCCGGTCGGCTCGTGCAGGTGCTCGCGCGGCAGACGCTCGACGTCGAACAGCCGATCAACGCGGTGTATTACCGGAACACCGCGATTTCGTCGCGAATCGCGTCGTTCGTCGATTACATGATCGAGGTGCTGGGTGGCGGGAGCGGCGGTAGCGGTGCACCGGCGCGGCGCAAGGCGGCGTGGATGGGGCCGCTGTAACGGCGGAGTGCCGGGATCGGCGGCCGGCGACCGGCAGCGGGCGACCGGCAGCGGGCGACGGGTGGCGGGCACCCGATCAGGCGCCCGGTGTGATCCGGCATGCCGCCCGGCGCTTGCGCCGCGGGCATACCGCCGTGTCGTGATTACGCTTCCTCGGACCACGACATGTTGTCGCGCGCCAGCAGCGCCGACGATGCCGCCGGCCCGAACGTGCCGGCCGTATAGAGGCGCGGACGGTCGCCGAGCTGCTTCCAGCCGTCGAGGATCGGCTCGACCCACGACCACGCGGCTTCGAGTTCGTCGCGGCGCATGAAGTGGGTGAGACGCCCGCGGATCACGTCGATCAGCAGCCGCTCGTACGCTTCCGCGCGCCGTTCCGGAATCGCCTGCTGCAGGTCGAGGTTCAGGCTCACGGGCACCATCTTCATTCCGCTGCCCGGCTCTTTCGCGAGCATCTGCAGCTGGATCGATTCTTCCGGCTGGAGCTGGATCACGAGGCGGTTGCTGTAGTGGCGCGGGCCGCTCGGGATGATCGAGAACGGCATGTCCGCGAACTCGATCACGATTTCCGATTGGCGGCGCTGCAGCCGCTTGCCGGTGCGCAGGAAGAACGGCACGTTCGCCCAGCGCCAGTTGTTGATGTGCGTGCGCAGCGCGACGAAGGTTTCCGCGTGGCTGTCCGCCGGCACGTTGTCTTCCTCGAGATAGCCCTTGACCGGCTGGCCGTCGACCGCGCCGGCCGTGTACTGGCCGCGCACCGTGTCGCGCGCGACGTCCGACAGCGCCATCGGCCGCAGCGAGCGCAGCACCTTCAGTTTTTCGTCGCGCACCGCGTCCGGGTCGAGCGACACCGGCGGCTCCATCGCGACGATGCACAGCAGTTGCAGCAGGTGGTTCTGCACCATGTCGCGCAACGCGCCGGTATGGTCGTAGAAGCCCGCGCGGCTGCCGACGCCGACCGTCTCCGCCACCGTGATCTGCACGCTGCGGATGCTCGGCGCCTGCCACAGCGGCCCGAAGATCGGGTTGCCGAAACGCAGCACCATCAGGTTCTGCACGGTTTCCTTGCCGAGGTAATGGTCGATCCGGTAGATCTGCGATTCCGCGAAATGCTTGCCGACCGCATTGTTGATCGCCTTCGCCGACGCGAGATCGTGGCCGAGCGGCTTTTCGAGGACGACGCGCGAGCGCGCATCGACGAGGTGCGCGGCCGACAGGTTGTCGCAGATCGTCGTGAACAGCTCCGGCGACGTCGACAGGTAGAACACGTGGATCGCGTCGCTGCGCGCCGCTTCGGCGAGCCGCGCATAGTCTTCCGGCGCGTTCACGTCGATCAGCACGTACTTGAACAGGTCGAGGAAGCGGGCCCACGCATCGGCGTTGAACGCCTTCTCGTCGATGAACGGGCGCGACTGCTCGTCCATGAACTTGCGGTAGCCGTCGATGCCCCAGTCGCGGCGGCCCACCGCGATGATGCGCGTCTGGGGCGGCAGGTTGCAGTGCAGGTGCGCCATGTAGAGTGCGGGCAACAGCTTGCGGGCGGCCAGGTCGCCGCCGCCGCCGAAGATGATCATGTCGACGGGCTGGTCGGCTTCGGTCTGGTTGGGCTGATTCGTCATGAGTGGTTCGCGGTCTGAAACGGGTGAGCGTGGAACGAACGTCGAAGCGCCGGCCGCCGGTGCATTGGCGTGCCAGTACGTGAAAACACTAATAGTGCACGGTTTTGAGCGATTGCGGATGGGTTCGCGCGTATGTAACAGGGCTTGCACTCCATCTGTCGGCACGATTATGATTGAGTGCTCACTCATTAAAGGAGTCGAACGTGGCCCGACCGCGCAGTCCCGACAAGCATGATGCCATTCTCGCGGCCGCCGCCCGTGCGCTCGCGGAGGACGGCGCGAGCGCGACCACCGCGCGCATCGCGCGGCTTGCCGGCGTTGCGGAAGGCACGGTGTTCACTTATTTCGACACCAAGGATGCGCTGCTGAACGCGCTGTACCTGAGCCTGAAGGGCGACATGCGCGACGCGATGATGACCGGGTTTCCGGAGCGCGCGCCGGCCGAGCAGGCAATGCGGCATGCGTGGAATGGCTACGTGTCGTGGGGCGTCGCGAATCCGGACGGGCGGCGCGCGCTGCAGCAGCTCGGCGTGAGCGGTCGCATCGACGACGCGCATCGCGCGGCCGGGGCCGAAGGGTTCGGCGCGATCAGCGCGTTGCTGCGCGCGCAGGTCGCTGCGGCGGGCGGGCTCGAGGCCGACGACGCGCATGCGTTCTGCGCGGCGCTGTTCACGTCGATCGCGGAAACGGCGATGGAGTCGATCGCACGCGATCCGGCGCGCTCGGATGCGTACCGGGAAGCCGGGTTTCGTGCGCTGTGGGCCGTGTTGCACGCAGTGTGAGCGAGCGGCTGGCCTGGCCGAAAGTTTGTGGCCGGGTGATCGGCGGCGCGTCCGTTTCGGGCGTCGCCGCGGCGATGGAAGGTGGTTTCAGGCAGGGCGACGCACGGTGAAATCGACCGTTTCGACGCTCATATTAATGAGTGAGTAATCATTCATTTTGTGGTTTCAACTTTGTCGAGGAGTGGGAAATGTCGAAAGTCTGGCTGGTGACAGGGGCCGCACGCGGCCTGGGGCGTGCCATCTCGGAAGCGGTGCTGGCGGCGGGCGACCGGCTGGTGGCCGGTGCGCGCGATCCCGAGCGGCTCGCGGATCTGGAGGCGCGGTACGGCGACCGGCTGCTGCCGATCGAGCTCGACGTGACCGACGCGGCGGCGGGCGCGCATGCGGTGGCGGCCGCGCGCGACGCGTTCGGCCGCATCGACGTGCTGGTGAACAACGCGGGCTACGGCCACACCATGCCGTTCGAGCAGATGGGCGCCGACGACTTCCGCGACCAGATCGAAACGAACCTGTTCGGCGTGGTCAACCTGACGCGCGCGGTGCTGCCGGCGATGCGCGCGCAGCGCGCGGGCCACATCTTTCAAGTGTCGTCGGTCGGCGGGCGTACGTCGACGGCCGGCCTGTCCGCATACCAGGCCGCGAAATGGGCGGTCGGCGGGTTCAGCGACGTGCTGTCGAAGGAAGTCGCGCCGTTCGGCGTGCGCGTGTGCACGCTGGAGCCGGGCGGCATGCGCACCGAATGGGCCGCGCGGGCGAAGCGTGACGTCGATGGGCTGCTGCCCGACTATCAGCCGTCGGTCGGGAAGATTCTCGAACTGCTCGGCGCGTACGGCGGCCACGAGGTCGGCGATCCCGCACGGATCGCGGCGCTGATCGTCGAGCTGTCGCGTCGCGACGACGTGCCGATGCGCCTGTTGCTCGGCGGCGATGCGCTGTTCGTGTGCGAGCAGGCGGAAACGCAGCGCGCCGAAGAGGCGGCGCGGTGGCGCGACACGACGCTGTCGACGATGTTCCCGGACGCGAAGCTGCCGGACGGGCTCCCGGCGTTGAAGAAGGTCGGATAGGCCCGGGAACGGCGGTATCGGGGGCGCGTGTGAGTGCCGCGCCGGACTTCCGCGGGCGCGCGCGGCGACCGGCGGAAGACCGGGCCCATGCATGCCCGGTCTTCGACAGCCATCACCGTTACGGAGGGCTTCAACGCCCCATCGCGTAGAACTCCGCGTTCGGCCGCATGTTCGTCACGTTCGCGATGCGATTGGACATCCCGAAGAACGCCGCGATCGCCGCGATGTCCCAGACGTCCTCTTCGGTGAAGCCATGCGACTTCAGCGTGTCGAAATCCGCTTCGCCGACCTGGTGCGCGGTCTGCCAAACCTTCATCGCGAAGTCGAGCATCGCCTTCTGCCGGACGGTGATGTCGGCCTTGCGGTAGTTGGTCGCGACCTGGTCGGCGATCAGCGGATCCTTCGCGCGAATGCGCAGGATCGCGCCATGCGCGATGACGCAGTACTGGCACTGGTTCACCGCGCTGGTCGCCACGACGATCATTTCGCGTTCGGCCTTGGTGAGGTTGCCCGGCTTGTCCATCAGCGCATCGTGATACGCCATGAACGCGCGAAACTCGTCCGGGCGATGCGCGAGCGTGAGGAACACGTTCGGGATGAAGCCCGACTTTTCCTGGACGGCCGCGATCCGTTCGCGAATGTCGTCGGGCAGGTCGTCGAGCGCCGGCACCGGAAAGCGGCTGACGGGCGCGTTGTCTGCAGCGGTCATGAGGTCTCCTGGATAAAGTGGCACGGGCGAACGCGATGCGCGAGCCGCCGGCCGAAAATGAAACGACGGGGTGCCGTTGCCGGCGTCATGCGTTGACGTCCACGACGATGCGGCCGCGCACCTTGCCGCCGATCAGTTCCTCGGCAAGCGGGATGACGTCTGCGAGGCCGACCTGATGACTGATCGCCCCCAGCTTCTCGACATCGAGATCGGATGCGAGCCGACGCCAGGCCTCCAGCCGCTCGGCGCGCGGGCACATCACGCTGTCGATGCCGACGAGCGTCACGCCGCGCAGGATGAACGGCGCGACGGTGGCGGGGAAGTCCATGCCGGCGGCCAGGCCGCAGGCCGTCACCACGCCCCGATAGCGCGTGGTCGCACACACGTTGGCGAGCACGTGGCTGCCCGCGACGTCGACCGCGCCGGCCCATCGCTCCTTGCCGAGCGGCTTGCCGGGTGCGCTGAATTGCGACCGGTCGAGGATCTCCGCCGCGCCGAGCTGTCGCAGGTAGTCGGCATCGGCCGGGCGGCCGGTTACGGCGACGACGCGATACCCGAGCCGCGCGAGAAGGGCGGTGGCGACGCTGCCGACGCCGCCTGCCGCGCCGGTCACCACGATCTCGCCGTCGTCCGGGCGCACGCCATACCGTTCCAGCGCCATCACGCACAGCATCGCGGTATAGCCGGCCGTGCCGATGGCCATCGCCTGTTGCGGCGAAAACGCGGACGGCAGCGGCACCAGCCAGTCGCCGTCGACGCGCGCCTTCTGCGCCAGGCCGCCCCAGTGCGTTTCGCCGACGCCCCAGCCGTTGAGCACGACGCGATCGCCTGCGCGGTAATCCGGATGCGAGCTGTGCTCGACTTCGCCGACCAGATCGATGCCCGGCACCATCGGAAACTTGCGGACCACCGGGCTCTTGCCGGTGATCGCCAGCCCGTCCTTGTAGTTCAACGTCGAATAGCCGACCCGGATCGTCACGTTGCCCGCGGGCAACTGCGTGTCGTCCAGCGTTTGCAGCCGCGCGTGCTGGCCGGTTTCGTCCTTGTTGATCACGATGCCCTGGAACATCCGTCCTCCTTTTTAGACCGATCGTCTAGTTAATGGCAAAAAAATTCAGCGGCGAGGCAATCCATTGAAGAAGAACTGCGCGAACAGTGCGAGCGGCACATCGCTGCGTTCGAGCTTCGCGCGCAGCACGGCGCCTTCCCAGCCGATCCAGAAGAACGCGGCCAGCGCGGCGGGGTCTGCCGAATCTGCCAGCTCGCCGGCTTGCTGCGCGGCCGTCAGGCAGTCGGCCAGCCGGCGCTGCCAGTCCTCGAACGTCGTGCGCAGGCTCGCACGGAAACTCTCGGGCAGCGCGCCCATTTCCTGGCCGAGATTGCCGATCAGGCAGCCGCGGCTGTATTCGTAACGCGCCATGCCGTCGCGCGCATCGTCGACGAACGCGCGCACGCGCGCCAGCGGCGACTGCTCCGACTGGCTGAAATGACGGTCCAGCTTGCGCGCGAAGAACTCCGCATAGCGATCGATCAGCTCGAGGCCGAACGCCTCCTTGCTGTCGAAGTAGTGATAGAACGAGCCCTTGGGCACGCCGGCGCGCCCGAGGATCTCGTCGAGCCCGGTGGCCGAAAAGCCCTTCTCGGTGAGCACTTCCAGCCCGGTGCGCAACAGCATGTCCCGCGTCGCGACGAGGTCTTCGTGCTGCTTCGGTGGCCTGCCGCGGCGGCGAGGCGGATCAGTTCGAACGTCCATGGGCGAATAATAGACCGTTCGTCTCAAAAATCAAGGGTTCGCGCGGCGAGTGCGTCGGACGAACGCATGCCGGCGACCCGTGACCGTATTAACCCTGATTAACAAAGCTTATCGCGGTGAAAAATTCCGCATCTTATTGAACCGATATCGGCTCGCTATAGTGGCTCGCTTTCCCGCACGCAATCGTCCGCGTGCGGCTGACACGCTGACGATCAGCAGGAGCCGCTTGATGACCACCGACGTCCGATTCACCGAAATCGAGGATCTGATGCCCGCCGCCGGCGGGCTGCGCGAGATTCGCCATCATATTCACCACCACCCGGAACTCGCGTACGAGGAGCACGAGACGGCCGCGCTCGTCGCGGACAAGCTCGAGCAATGGGGCTGGCAGGTGACGCGCGGGGTCGGCAAGACGGGGGTGGTCGGCACGCTGCGCGTCGGTGACGGCACGCGCAGCATCGGCATCCGCGCGGACATGGACGCGCTGCCGATCCTCGAGGCGACCGGCCTGCCGTATGCGAGCGGCACGCACGGCAAGATGCACGCATGCGGCCACGACGGCCACACGACGATGCTGCTCGGCGCCGCGCAACACCTCGCGAAGACGCGCAACTTCTCCGGCACCGTGCACCTGTATTTCCAGCCGGCGGAAGAGCACGGCGTCGACAGCGGCGCGAAGAAGATGATCGACGACGGCTTGTTCGAACGCTTTCCGTGCGATGCGGTGTTCGGCATGCACAACCATCCGGGCGCGGCGCCCGGCGTGTTCCTCACGCGGCGCGGCCCGTTCATGTCGGCCGGCGACAAGGCGATCATCTCGATCGAGGGCGTCGGCGGCCATGCGGCGCGGCCGCATCTGACGGTCGACCCGGTGGTCGTCGCCGCGAGCATCGTGATGGCGCTGCAGACGATCGTCGCGCGCAACGTCGACCCGTCGCAGCCGGCGGTCGTCACGGTCGGCTCGATGCACGCGGGTACCGCGAACAACGTGATCCCGAACGGCGCGCGCCTCGAACTCAGCGTGCGCTCGTTCAGCCCCGACGTGCGCGCGCTGCTCAAGCGCCGTATCGTCGAGCTGGCCGAATCGCAGGCCGCGAGCTACGGCGCGACCGCGCATGTCGAATACATCGAAGGCTATCCGGTCGTCGTCAATACGGATGCCGAAACGGATTTCGCCGCGCAGGTCGCGCGCGAGCTGGTTGGCGACGCGCATGTCGTCGAGCAGGCCGACCTGCTGATGGGCAGCGAGGACTTCGCGTTCATGCTGCAGCAGCGGCCCGGCTCGTTCGTGCGGCTCGGCAACGGCGAAGGCGAGGACGGCTGCATGGTGCACAACCCGAAGTACGACTTCAACGATCGCAACCTGCCGATCGGCGCGGCGTTCTGGACGCGTCTCGTGGAGCGTTACCTCGGGCAGTAACCCCCGCAGCGGCGCGCGGCCGGCGCTTCCGGCCGCATTGAGAGGAGAAACGAACGATGCAGAAAGACCATCTCGCGCTGCACCCCGCGTCGACGGAGGCCGTCGAAACCGACACGCGCGCCGCGCCGGCCGTCACGAAGCGCGGCGCGATCGCGGCGGCCGTCATCGGCAACTGGCTGGAGTTCTTCGATTTCACCGTGTACGGCTTTTTCGCGGTGCTGATCGGCAAGCTGTTCTTCCCGTCGAGCGACCCGACCACGTCGCTGCTGCTGTCGGTCGCGACGTTCGCCGCCGGCTTCTTCACGCGGCCGCTCGGCAGCGTCGTGCTCGGCGTGTATGCGGACCGCAAGGGCCGCAAGGCCGCGCTGAACCTGACGATCATGCTGATGGCGCTCGGCACCGGCCTGATCGCGATTGCGCCGACCTATGCGCAGGCCGGCGTGGCCGCGCCGTTGCTGGTCGTCTGCGCGCGGCTGATGCAGGGCTTCTCGCAGGGCGGCGAGTTCGGCGCGGCGACTTCCACGCTGATCGAGCAGGGCGGCACATCGCGCCGCGCGTTTCGCGCGAGCTGGCAGCTCGCGACGCAGGGCGGCGCCGCGCTGATGGGCTCGGGTTTCGCGGCGCTGCTGTCGAACACGCTGACGAAGGATGCGCTCGAGAGCTGGGGCTGGCGCCTGCCGTTCCTTGTGGGCGTGCTGATCGCACCCGTCGGTATGGTTTTGCGCCGCCGGCTCGCGGACGATGCGCCCGGCGACAGCCATCACGGCATCGAGCGCGGCGTGCTGCGCGAGCTGTTCTCGCGGCACACGCGCACGGTGCTGCTGTTGATGCTGACGGTGATGGGCGGCACGGTGTCGACCTACATCCTGACCTTCTACATGCCGACCTATGCGATCCATACGCTCGGCTTGCCGATGAAGCTGTCGATGTTCGTTGGCGTCGCGTCGGGCTGCGTGATGCTGGTGACGTGTCCGCTGTTCGGCTGGCTGTCGGACCGCCTCGGCAGCCGGCGCATGCCGATCTTCGTCGGGCGCGGCGTGCTCGTCCTGCTGCTGTTCCCGGCGTTCTGGCTGATGAACCATCATCCGACGCTGTCGGTGATCCTGCCGCTGACCGCGCTGATGCTGCTGTTCTATTCGCTCGGGTCGGCATCCGAGATGGCGCTGATGTGCGAATCGCTGCCGCGCCACGTGCGTGCGACGGGCATCTCGATCGCGTATGCGCTCGCGGTGACGATTTTCGGCGGCACCGCGCAATTGATCGCGACCTGGCTCGTGAAGACGACGGGCAGCAAGCTCGCGCCGGCCGGTTACGTGGCCGCGTGCGTGGTGCTGTCGCTGATCGCGGTCGCGAGGCTGCGCGAGACGGCGCGCGAGTCGATGGACTGACGGGCCGCGCCGCGTGCGGCGATCTGCACCGGGATTACCGCCCGCGCACGGTCCGCAGGTACGACGCGAGCATCGTCGCCAGTTCCTGCGCGCCCGGCGTCAACGGCACGGCCGCGCGCTGCAGCAGGCAGACCTGTTGCGATTCCGCCTGCTCGCGCACCGGCACCTTCGCGAGTGCGCTTGCGAACGGCCCGTGCCGCGTGACGGCTTCGGATTCGAGCGCGAGACAGTCGGTCTGCGTGACGAGCTGCAGCGTCTCGAACATGCCTTCGACGGTGGCGATGATCTTTGGCGCCGGCTGGCCGTGCGCGTCGAAGTACGCGAGCAGCCGGTTGACGACCGGATCGGCGCTCAGGTTCGGCGAACGCGTCGACACCCACGCGTAGTCGGCCAGCTCGGCAAGCGATTGCGCGTGCCGCTGCGGATGGTCGCTGCGGCACACGACCACCGGCGCCGACGCATGCAGCGGCGTGACCGCGAGATCGGTCGTGTCGGTCTGCTTCGCGACGAGCGCGATCGCGAAATCCACCGCGTTTTCGCGCAGCCAGCCGATCATCATTCGCGACGTGCCGGTGCGCAGGTGCACGTCGACCTTCGGGAAACGCGCGCGGAACGCGCTCAGCACGGGCGCGAACGCATCGATCAGCGGTTCGGTCACGAGGCCCAGCGTGACGGTGCCTTCGAAGGCGCCGCTCAGTTGGCGGATCTCGTGCTCGACCTGCTCGCATTCGCCGAGGATCGCACCCGAGCGCGCGAGCAGCCGCTGGCCGACGGCGGTCGGCACGATCCCGCGATTGGTGCGCGTGAACAGCGTCGCGCCGAGCGTCGCCTCGAGGCTCTGCAGTTGCTGCGTGACGCCGCTTTGCGCGAGATCGAGCGCGCGTGCGGCGGCGCGCAGGCTGCCGTGTTCGACGACGGCCTGGAAGATGCGGAGCTGGGACAGCGTGAACGCCATGATCGAGCGCGAGGCCGGTGATCGGAAATACTGATCATGATAAGGCAGCGGGCGATTCCGGCGGCGGCGCGCGCGCACTACGATCGCAGGCAGTCCGGCTCATGCCGTTTGCCCCTCTTCCTGCCTTTCGTCGACCATGAAACGCTTCCGCCGCTTCTTCGTTCCGCTGGTTTCCCTGTGCATCGGCTTCGCGGCGACGTCCGCGCATGCGCTCGACGCGCATGTGGTGCGCCTCGGCATCGATCCGACCTATCCGCCGATGGATTCGAAGGCGCCCGACGGCAGCCTGAAGGGCTTCGACGTCGATCTCGGCAACGAGATCTGCCGCCGCGCGCAGCTGCGCTGCCAGTGGGTCGAGCTCGAGTTCTCCGGGATGATTCCGGCGCTGCAGGCGCGCAAGATCGACGCGATCCTGTCGTCGATGGCGATCACCGAGAAGCGCGAGAAGCAGATCCTGTTTTCGTCGAAGCTGTTCCGCTTCAAGTCGCGGCTCGTCGCGCGTCCCGAGCGCGGGCTCGGCAGCACGACCGCGTCGCTGGCCGGCAAGCGCGTCGGCGTGCAGTCGGGCACGCAGTTCGAATCGTGGGCGCTCGCGCACTGGGCGTCGGCCGGCGTCAGCGTGATGCCGTACAAGAGCCAGGACGACGTGTTCGCCGATCTCGTCAACGGCCGGCTCGACGCCGCGCTGCTCGGCTCGGTGGAGGCCGATTACGGATTCCTGCGCCAGCCGAAGGGCAAGGGTTTCGCGTTCGTCGGCGCACCGCTCGACATGGGCGATCGCGGCGTCGGCATCGGGATGCGCCAGTCGGACACGGCGCTCAAGGCGTCGATCGACGGCGCGATCGCATCGATGCTGAAGGACGGCACGTACGACCGGATCGCGAAGCAGTACTTCGATTTCAACCCGTACGGCGATTGAGCCGCGCGCGCCGCTTCTCCCCGTTTCCTTTATTCGAGACCACCGATGCAGATTCGCACCACGCCGCTCCTGTCGCCATCGATCGGCACGCAGCGCACGCTGACGAGCTTTCATTTCGGGCCGGCCGACGCCGGCCGCAAGATCTACCTGCAAGCCGCGCTGCACGCGGACGAGACGCCCGCAATGCTTGCCGCCGTCGTGCTCAAACAGCGTCTCGCGCGGCTCGACGCGGACGGCCGGCTCGCGGCCGAGGTCGTGCTGGTGCCGGTCGCGAACCCGGTCGGTCTCAATCACCATCTGCTCGGGCAATTCATCGGCCGGTTCGATCTCGCGAGCGGGCGCAACTTCAATCGCGGCTTCCTGCCGCTCGCGGACATCGCCGCGCGGGCGCGCGACCGGCTCGGCGCGGATCCCGAACGCAATCGCGCGATCGTGCGCGAATGCGTCGGCGCGGCGCTCGACGAGATCGCACCGCGCACCGAATTCGATGCGTTGCAGCTGGCGCTGCTGAAGCTGTCGCATGACGCCGATATCGTGATCGACCTGCATTGCTCGCTCGAAGCGGTGATGCATCTGTACACGAGCGACACCGCGTGGCCGCAGGTCGAGCCGCTTGCGCGCTATCTCGGCGCGGAGGTGTCGCTGCTCGCCGAGGATTCCGGCGGCCACGCGTTCGACGATGCGCATCACCTGCTGTGGACGCAGTTGCGGCAGCATCTGCCGGAACGCACGCCGATGGCGGCGGGCACGGTGGCCGTGACTGTCGAATGCCGCGGCCAGCGCGACGTGACGCATGAATACGCGGCGCGTGACGCCGATGCGCTCGTCGACTATCTGGTGTGGTGCGGCGCGGTGCGTGGCGAGCGCCCGCCGCTGCCGCCGCTCGCCGCGCCGGCCACGCCGCTCGCGGGCAGCGAGCAGTTCTACGCGCCGGTGAGCGGGATTCTCGTGCACCGCGCGGCGATCGGCGCGACGATTCGCGCCGGCGATCCGCTGTTCGACATCGTCGATCCGCTGACCGACGCGATCACGACGGTGTCGAGCGGCACCGACGGCGTGTTCTACATGCGCCGCGCGATCCGCTTCGTGACGGCCGGCGCGCCGCTCGGCCGCGTGACGGGCATGGTGCCGGTGCGCAAGGGGATGCTGCTCGGCGCGTGAGCAGCGGGTACGGTGTCCGAGAGGCGCCGTGCAATTTCGTTCTCGTCAAATTGACCGGGCTGTGCCGCGTCACTAAATTGAGCGGTGCGGAGTTCGCTCCGCGTTCCGTGAGAAGGCGTTACAGCAGAGTCAGAGTTGAGCGGGCGGCCCGGTGCCGCCCGTCTTTTTATGCGTGAATTATCGTATCGCCGACACGACAATCGAAGCTGACGCCGCGGCGCGCCGGCTTTGGGGAGAATGCCCAGCCGCCGGCTGCTGCTGGTCCGCCGGCCTGCCCCTCACCCGCGTCGCGCCACCAGCTCCGACACCGTCTGCGCGGCCTGCTGCAGCGGCCCGAGAAACTCCTTCACCATCTGCTTCGCGGTGTGCCGCTGCGCATTGCCGCTGATGTTCATCGCGGCGATCACCTGCCCGCGCCGGTTGCGGATCGGCGCGGAGATCGACATCAAGCCCACTTCGAGTTCCTGATCGACCACGGCCCAGCCCTGCTGGCGCACCTGTGCGATCGTCGCCTTCAGTTCGCCGAGGTCGGTGATCGTGCGCGGCGTGTGCGCGCGGATGCCGCTTTGCGCGAGCGTTTCGTCGAGCGCGGCGTCGTCGAGCGCGGACAGCAGCACGCGGCCCATCGACGTGCAGTACGCGGGCAGGCGGCTGCCGATCGACAGGTTGATCGTCATGATCTTGTGGGTCGGCACGCGCAGCACGTAGACGATCTCGGTGCGGTCGAGCACGGCGGCCGAGCAGCTTTCGTGGATCTGCGCGGACAGCTGCTCCATCACCGGGTCGGCGAGATTCCAGAACGGCATCGACGTGAGATACGCGAAGCCGAGCTCGAGGATCTTCGGCGTGAGCCGGAACAGCCGGCCGTCGGCCTCGACGTAGCCGAGCGTCTGCAGCGTCAGCAGGATCCGGCGCGCGCCCGCGCGCGTGAGTCCGGTGGCCGACGCGACCTCGGTGAGCGTCTGCTCCGGGCGCTGGGCGTCGAACGCGCGGATCACCGCGAGGCCGCGCGCGAACGACTGCACATAGGAGTCGCCGGGTTTCGTCTGGATGTCTTCGGTTGTCATGAACGGTCGGATTGTCGTGCAGCCGAGAAGATAGCGCATGGGGCCTGACACGCCAACCGCCCCGCGGACCGGGCGCTTGACAGGTCGTCCCCGCACTCCCTATGATGCGTTGAACGTTCGATACACGATCTTATGTTCGTATATAGAACATTTAAGCGCATCCCGGCGGGCAATGCAAGGGGCGCGTTTTCTTCACTTCCCAGCCTTGCATGAGACCGGAGACACTGATGACCGAAGCTTTTCTGTGTGATGCGATTCGTACCCCGATCGGCCGTTACGGCGGCGCGCTGTCTGGCGTGCGCGCCGACGACCTCGGCGCGGTGCCGCTCAAGGCGCTCGTCGAGCGCAACCGCGACGTCGACTGGACGGCGATCGACGACGTGATCTACGGCTGCGCGAACCAGGCCGGCGAGGACAACCGCAACGTCGCGCGCATGTCGGCGCTGCTCGCGGGCCTGCCGGAAGGCGTGCCGGGTTCGACGATCAACCGCCTGTGCGGTTCCGGGATGGACGCAGTCGGCGTGGCCGCGCGCGCGATCAAGTCGGGTGAGGCCGCGCTGATGGTGGCCGGCGGCGTCGAAAGCATGACGCGCGCGCCGTTCGTGATGGGCAAGGCCGCGAGCGCGTTCGCGCGTCAGGCCGACATCCACGACACGACGATCGGCTGGCGCTTCGTCAATCCGCTGATGAAAAAGCTGCATGGCGTGGATTCGATGCCGGAGACGGCCGAGAACGTCGCGGTCGACTACAACATCAGCCGCGCCGACCAGGACCTGTTCGCGCTGCGCAGCCAGCAGAAGGCCGCGCGTGCGCAGCAGGACGGCACGCTTGCCGAGGAAATCGTGTCGGTCACGATTCCGCAGAAGAAAGGCGATCCGGTCGTCTTTTCGCGTGACGAGCATCCGCGCGAAACGTCGCTCGAGACGCTCGCGAAGCTGAAGGGCGTCGTGCGCCCGGACGGCTCGGTGACGGCCGGCAACGCGTCGGGCGTCAACGACGGCGCGGCCGCGCTGCTGCTCGCGAACGAGGCCACCGCGAAGCGCTTCGGCCTGACGCCGCGTGCGCGCGTGCTCGGCATCGCGACGGCCGGCGTCGCGCCGCGCGTGATGGGCATCGGCCCGGCGCCCGCCACGCAGAAACTGCTCGCGCGGCTCGGGATGACGATCGACCAGTTCGACGTGATCGAGCTGAACGAAGCATTCGCATCGCAAGGCCTCGCGGTGCTGCGCATGCTCGGTGTTGCCGACGACGATCCCCGCGTGAATCCGAACGGCGGCGCGATCGCGCTGGGCCATCCGCTCGGTGCGTCGGGCGCGCGCCTCGTGACGACCGCGATGTACCAGCTGCATCGCACCAACGGCCGCTTCGCGCTGTGCACGATGTGCATCGGCGTCGGTCAGGGCATCGCGATCGCAATCGAACGCGTCTGATCGCGTCATGCGGTGAAGCGTGCGCGGGATGCGCGCCGCTTCGCCGTGTTCCCTTCCGGGCGATATGGCCGGCACGAGCGCTTCGTGCCGGCCATATTGTCATTCAGCCTGCGAATGTTGCGCGAGGCGCGCGGCGAGTGCGTCGATCTCGGTGTGTGCGAATACCTCGACGCCATGCTGGGGCAGTAGCGCCGCCGTCACGCCCGTGCCGGCATGCCGACGGCCCGCAAAACTTCCGTCGTAGAGTTTCGCCGCGTGCAACGGCCGCCTGGATTGGCACGTCGTCTGGCGTAATCCCATAAAGCATTGGGCTTCATCCGCAAAGCGCCGGGCTCGATTATCGGCCGATTATTTGATCGAAATCATCCCGACGACCGAATTCGATATTTTATGTGCTCCCGGATTAAGGTTTTCCCGGAAATTGCCGACAGCAGGGGCGAGACCGTCGTAAAGCGATAAACCGTTTTTCGGCTACTGAGCGTGATTTCCGCGCCGCGCGGATCCAGCATCCGGATCCGCCTTTCGGAGCCCTGCATGCGCAACAACCAGCCTGTCACCCAACAAGAATTCGAATTTCCCGACGACGTCACGCTGATGTCGACCACCGATGCCGACAGCATCATCACGTACGCGAACACGACGTTCGCATATGTGAGCGGCTTCTCGACCGACGAACTCGTCGGCCAGCCGCACAACGTCGTGCGGCACCCGGACATGCCGAAGGAGGCGTTCGCCGACATGTGGGCGACGCTGAAGAACGGGGAGCCGTGGACGGCGCTCGTGAAGAACCGCCGCAAGAACGGCGATCACTACTGGGTGCGCGCGAACGCGATACCCGTGATGCGTAACGGCGCATCGCACGGCTACATGTCGGTGCGCACCAAGGCGCCGCGCGACGAGATCGCGGGCGCCGACGCGTTGTATCGCGCGTTCCGCGAAGGCAAGGCGGGTCAGCGCCGGTTCCACAAGGGCTTGATCATCCGGACCGGGCTGCTGCGTATCGCGTCGCTGCCGCAGACGATGTCGGTGCGCGCGCGTGTGCACTCGACGCTGTGCATGCTGGCGCCGGCCGTCGTCGGCGCGGGCTGGGCGTGCGGGCTGGCAGGCGGCGGGCTCGCGGCGTTTGCCGCCGCGACGGCCGGCGTGTCGGTGGCGGCCGGGCTGTGGCTCGATGCGCAGATCGTGCGTCCGCTGAAGCGGTTGCATGACCAGGCGCTGAACGTCGCGACCGGCGAGAGTCGTCGCGGGGTGCGGATGAACCGGGTGGACGAGATCGGCATGACGTTGCGCACGATCAACCAGCTCGGGTTGATGTTCCGCTGGCTCGTCGATGATGTCAGCGAGCAGGTGCACAACGTGCAGCGCGCGAGCAACGAGATCGCGCAAGGCAACAACGACCTGAGCGCGCGTACCGAACAGGCCGCGTCGAGCGTGCAGGAAACCGCCGCATCGATGGCCGAGATGACGGCCACCGTCGACAGCAATGCGGAGACCGCGCTGCAGGCGAACCGGCTCGCCGTGTCCGCGAGCGACGCGGCCGAGCGCGGCGGGCAAGCGGTGAGCGAAGTCGTCACGACGATGCGCGACATCACGGCGAGTTCGCGCAAGATTGCCGACATCATCGGCGTGATCGACGGGATCGCGTTCCAGACCAACATCCTCGCGTTGAATGCGGCGGTCGAAGCGGCGCGCGCGGGCGCACAGGGGCGCGGTTTCGCGGTAGTCGCGGGCGAGGTGCGGGCGCTCGCGCAGCGCAGCGCGAATGCGGCGAAGGAAATCAAGACGCTGATCGGCGCGAGCGTCGACCGGGTCGAGTCGGGTGCGCGGATCGTCGACGGCGCCGGCAAGACGATGGAGGACATCGTCACGCAGGTGAAGCGCGTGTCGGACCTGATCGCGGAGATCAGCTCGTCGACGGCGGAGCAGAGCACCGGCGTCGCGCAGGTCGATCAGGCGGTCGTGCACCTGGACAACATCACGCAGCAGAACGCCGCGTTGGTCGAGCAGAGTGCGGCGGCATCGGAAAGCCTGAAGCAGCAGGCGACGCGGTTGGTGGATGCGGTCAACGTGTTTCGGTAATCGCCGGGAGCGCGCGCGAGCTTGCGCGCCCCGTCGGAGCGAGGCGGCGAATCTCCGGTTCCGAGCGGGTTCGATTCGACGAATCGAATGACAGGAATTCGCATTCACGATTCCGGATTGACTCGCCAATCTGGCCAAAAAAATCGTGTCGAATAATCAGGGAATTGTCGCCCGGATATTTGATAAAAACCGATTTCCATTCATCCATGAACAAAGTTTTCAGATAGATCAAGATGATGCAAAATTAATGCATATTTACCTGTTGGCGGCATAATGTTTTCGCCGAATTTGCCGAAAGCGCAGGAGTGTGATCGAACGCATGCGGGCCGACCGCGATGCGGACGGTCCCGATCCAATCCACAAGCGGACGCAAGATCCGCAACCCGGAACTCCACACCATGCGCAATAACCAGCCTGTCACGCAACGCGAATTCGAGTTTCCCGACGACGCAACGCTGATGTCGACCACCGACGCGAACAGTTACATCAAGTACGCGAACGCCGCATTCATCCAGGTCAGCGGATTTTCCCCCGAAGAGATCGAAGGTCAGCCGCACAACGTCGTGCGGCATCCGGACATGCCGAAGGAGGCGTTCGCCGACATGTGGGCGACGCTGAAGAGCGGCGAGCCGTGGACGGCCCTCGTGAAGAACCGCCGCAAGAACGGCGATCACTACTGGGTGCGCTCGAATACGGTGCCGGTGATGCGCAACGGGCAGCCGACGGGCTACATGTCGGTACGCACGAAGGCATCGCGCGACGAGATCGCGGCCGCCGATGCGCTGTACTGCGCGTTCCGCGAAGGCAAGGCGGGTAACCGCCGTTTCCACAAGGGGTTGATTGTCAGGACCGGGCTGCTGCGCGTCGTGTCGCTGTTCCAGACGATGTCGGTGCGCGCGCGGCTGCATTCGACGCTGTGCGTGCTGGCGCCGGCCGTCGTCGGCGCGGGCTGGGCGTGCGGGCTGGCCGGCGGCGGGTTTGCGGCGTTCGCTGCCGCGACGGCCGGCGTGTCGGTGGCGGCCGGGCTGTGGCTCGATGCGCAGATCGCGCGTCCGCTGACGCAATTGCGCGACCAGGCGTTGCGCGTCGCGACCGGCGAAAGCCGCACCGGCGTCGCGATGAACCGGGTGGACGAGATCGGCATGACGTTGCGCACGATCAACCAGCTCGGGTTGATGTTCCGCTGGCTCGTCGATGACGTCAGCGAGCAGGTGCACAACGTGCAGCGCGCGAGCAACGAGATCGCGCAAGGCAACAACGACCTGAGCGCGCGCACCGAACAGGCATCGACCAGCGTGCAGCAGACGGCCGCGTCGATGGCCGAGATGACGGCCACGGTGTCGAGCAATGCGGAGACGGCGCTGCAGGCGAACCAGTTGTCGGTGTCCGCGAGCGACGCGGCCGAGCGCGGCGGGCAGGCGGTGAGCGAGGTTGTCACGACGATGAACGACATCACGGCGAGTTCGCGCAAGATTGCCGACATCATCGGCGTGATCGACGGGATCGCGTTCCAGACCAACATCCTCGCGTTGAATGCGGCGGTCGAAGCGGCGCGCGCGGGCGATCAGGGGCGCGGTTTCGCGGTGGTCGCGGGCGAGGTGCGGGCGCTCGCGCAGCGCAGCGCGAACGCGGCGAAGGAGATCAAGACGCTGATCGGCGCGAGCGTCGAACGGGTCGAATCGGGCGCACGGATCGTCGACGGTGCCGGCAAGACGATGGAGGACATCGTCACGCAGGTAAAGCGCGTGTCGGACCTGATCGCGGAGATCAGCTCGTCGACGGCGGAGCAGAGCACCGGTGTCGCACAAGTCGATCAGGCGGTCGTGCACCTGGACAACATCACGCAGCAGAACGCGGCGCTGGTCGAGCAGAGTGCGGCGGCATCGGAAAGCCTGAAGCAGCAGGCGACGCGGTTGGTGGATGCGGTGAACGTGTTTCGGTGAAGGGCGGGAACGGGTGAGGTAGAGGAGGGCGGCCCGCATTGTGCGGGCCGGCGAGGGGATGGCTGCTACGTCATTGCG
Organism: Burkholderia sp. 10_S31; assembly: GCF_056930375.1. Lineage (NCBI taxonomy): Bacteria > Pseudomonadati > Pseudomonadota > Betaproteobacteria > Burkholderiales > Burkholderiaceae > Burkholderia > Burkholderia sp. 10_S31. Next base: position 72,684 of record NZ_JBXOWK010000001.1, on the reverse strand, counting down.
CCTTGGGTATGGGATTCAGGTTCGGGCAACAGTGGTCCGGGCATCCCGGACTGACGTTCACTTCGACGCGTCGCCCCGATTGGCCGAATTCGTCCGGCTTGAAGATCTTCCCCGCCAAGGCATTTTTCTCGCCACGGATCGAATACTGATTCAGGACCGCCATCACGTTTTCCGCTCGTTGCGTTGCAAGCTGTTGCGCGCCGCGTTCGGCTTGTTCGGCCAGTCCGATAAGCCACACCGTATCAATGATCGGAAAGCGCTTGTGCATATCGTTCGACCATGCCGACAGCCGCGACAGTTCGGTCGAAGAAATCGCGCTTGAATTTGCGTCGAAAACAATAGCGATGTAATGGGCCGGCATGTTCGACGCGCCGTCGCATGCGAATGCCACGCGTGCGCAGCTCAATGCGAGCGCGGCGGCTGTTAGGAGCTTGGTCACCGTTGACAACGTACTCCGCGTTACGTCACTGCGCCTTCGGCACCGGGTTTAGGTTCGGGCAACAGTGATTAGGGCACCCTGGGCCGAACGTGATTTCGACACGCCGCCCTGTATCGTCAAATTCGCTCGCGGGAAACGGTAACTTGTAGATGCGCGCGATCATGGAGTTGCGTTCGCCTCGAATCGCAAATTGATCTAACGCGGCCTTAACATTCGCAGCACGTTGGTGCGCAAGAGCTGCCGGCTTTCTCTCTGTTGGTTCCGCTAGTCCAACGATCGACACCACATCGACAATGGGGAAGCGATCGCGCATGTCGTTTGACCATACGGAGAGCTTCGCCAATTCGGCGGTAGATATGTCGCTTGAGTTGTTGTCGAATCGAACATCAAAATCCCAACCGGGCATGTTCGACGGACCATCACATGCGGACGCCGTATGTGCGCAGCTCAATGCGAGCGTGATGGCAGTTATGAACTTAGTCAATGTCAATGACGTACCCCGCGATGCTGTCGGCGTTGTTGATTGCCAAGTCAGGGTTTGATCGGCCCCAACCGGGGAGCAACGGTGTAATCGTGTATTGGTCATCGGTTGACGACATCGTGTCGTGAAAATGAGTGGCTTCGTGAATGATAGTTGACACGTGCGAATCAGCGTTCGCCGTCCATGGGCGCATCGTGCAGAATCGTTCACTGATGGCGATGGTATGTGTTGCCGTGTCCGGCGCGCATACGTGGGCGGCTTCGTTTGTCGTTCCTCGTGGGTGAGGGGTGCAACCCGTCGCAAGATCGCCAGCGCTGCCGCTTCGAACTACGTTGTTTTCGTCGAATGCGCGAACCACGGTAAGCACTTTCGTCAGGCCGGTGAGTAGGTGCATACGCGTGCGCTCGTCGTTTCGACCGAACCACTTGAATACCCGATCCTTATCAACCTTCGACCACTTTTGCAAATCAGCAATGCGGGTCGTCAATCGGTCAACCGCTCGTCCTTGCGCCACTGCAAAAACCTTGCGGAATTCCGAGTTGGTCATGTTTTCGCAGATCGGTCGCAAGTCAACATCCGCGAATGTCTGCGATCCTGCGACGGTATTTGTTGTCGTCTCGGCGACAGTCGTTTGGTTTGCCATCGTTTCAGTCCTCGACTACAAGCGTCAATGTCTGTGCGCAGTCGGTCCGCACGCGCACGGTACAGCCGCGCCGATCACTAACGCCAGATGCAAGCACGTTACCGGATCGATCCTTGATCCAATAGCGCACGTTGCTTAACGGCTGTTTTGTCCTCACGTCGCGGATCACAAATTGATCGTCATGAATGTCCGACGCCGGCGCGTATCGCGTCGGTGCGAGGCCCGAATATCTGGGGAAGGGATTCGCCGAGCAATGGCCGCCGCCCCCTCCGATGAAAAACGTACAGTCGCTTCCCGCGACTAAATGGTTTTGCCCGCATGGACAAAGTACCGCGTCACCTTCCACCGCTACGGCACGTCCGCGTCCGACGACGGATGTTGCGCTTCCTGCTATCGGAAACGTGCCCTCGCAATTTCCACATGTCGCTTTGTCACCGTCCAAGGCAATGTGCTTGTTGTTCACGAATATGCTTGCGGTGCCCGCGATGACGATTCCACCTGTTGTCGTTGCGTCGCCGTTCCTGATCGCTCGTCGGCTCATGATCATGTTCTCGATCGAAGTTGGAAAGTACCCAAGCGACTGACTCCGGGTCATAAACCGCGCATTGATCGATCACGGCATCTTCAATGGCGATGGTCGGCGGCCTGCACGCCAATGACTCGACTCAGATATCTTGTGCATGGATGAGTCATAGACAGTGGCCGGCAAGATTAACTTTGTATATAGGATGATTATGATTTTTAATTCGGATTCCAACTTAAGAAGAAGCTTTGATGCGATCAGCGAGATCGAGGAGAGGAGGCGAGCGGAGGGTAGTGGCGTCGGAGACACCCGGAGCAATAGGTGATGTGGCGGTGGAGGCGACGAACGTGTTTTTCGCTGAATATGCAAGGAGACGGCACATGCGCGACCGGGAGGTCGTCGGCTCATGCGTCGTGGCGGTGACCGATGACGGGCGTCGAGTCAGTACCGGCTGCATCGGCGCCGGTGCGCGCAGGGTCTTCGCGTACCGGGCCGTGCGGTGAAGTGCTCATGTGCGGGCAAACCGGATCGAGGCGGAACGAGAAATGAGACTTGAACGACGTTCGCGTGCGCGATGTCGTTCGGCAGAAGGGAGCATCGCAGTTACGCACTCGGAATGTGCCGACGTCGGCTCGGATGCGTAGAGATGACGCGGGCACGGCGGAGAGGGGCACCGGCCCGCGTCGTGACCGCCCGGTTCCGGCCGGGCGGTCAGGGCCTGTCACCAAAGCGGCGCCAGGCTCCGAACCGTCAGACGGCCAGGCAGAGGTACTTGATCACGACGTAATCGTCGATGCCGTAGTGCGAGCCTTCGCGGCCGAGGCCCGACTGCTTGACGCCACCGAACGGCGCGACTTCGTTCGAGATCAGGCCCGTGTTCACGCCGACCATCCCGTATTCGAGCGCTTCGGCCACCTTCCACACGCGGCCGATGTCGCGGCTGTAAAAGTATGCGGCGAGACCGAACTCGGTGTCGTTCGCGAGACGGATCACTTCGTCGTCGCTGCCGAACTTGAACAGCGGCGCGAGCGGCCCAAACGTCTCTTCCTTCGCGACCTTCATCGCCGGCGTGACGCCCGTCAGCACGGTCGGCTCGAAGAAGCCGTGGCCGAGCGCATGGCGCTTGCCGCCCGTCACGACGGTCGCACCCTTCGCGAGCGCGTCCTCGATGTGCGCCTCGACTTTCAGCACGGCCGCTTCGTTGATCAGCGGACCCTGCGTCACGCCCGGCTCCGTGCCGCGGCCGACCTTCAGCTGGCCGACGGCTGCCGCGAGCTTCTGCGCGAACTGGTCGTACACGGCTTCGTGCACGTAGAAGCGGTTCGTGCACACGCACGTCTGGCCGCTGTTGCGGTACTTCGACGCGATCGCGCCCTGCACGGCCGCATCGAGATCGGCATCGTCGAACACGATGAACGGTGCGTTGCCGCCGAGTTCCAGCGACACCTTCTTGACCGTCGCCGCGCATTGCGACATCAGCAAGCGGCCGATCGGCGTCGAGCCGGTAAACGACAGCTTGCGCACGATCGGGTTTGACGTCAGTTCGCCGCCGATCGCCTTCGGGTCGCCCGTGACGACGCTGAACACGCCGGCCGGCACGCCCGCGCGCTCGGCCAGCACGGCCATCGCGAGTGCCGAGAACGGCGTCGCTTCGGCCGGCTTCACGACGATCGGGCAGCCTGCGGCGAGCGCCGGGCCGACCTTGCGCGTGATCATCGCCGCCGGGAAGTTCCACGGCGTGATCGCCGCACACACGCCGATCGCTTCCTTCGTCACGACGATGCGCTTGTCGCTCGCCGGCGTCGGGATCGTGTCGCCGTACACGCGCTTGCCTTCCTCGGCGAACCACTCGAGGAACGACGCCGCGTAGCCGATCTCGCCCTTTGCTTCGGCCAGCGACTTGCCCTGCTCGGTCGTGAGGATCAGCGCGAGGTCGTCGGCGTTTTCCATCATCAGGTCGTGCCACTTGCGCAGGATGACCGCGCGTTCCTTCGCGGTCTTCTTGCGCCATGCCGGCCATGCGGCGTTCGCGGCTTCGATCGCATGACGCGTCTCGGCCGTGCCCATCGCCGGCACGGTGCCGAGCAGGCCGCCGGTTGCCGGGTTGCGGACGTCGAACGACTCGCCGTTCGCCGCGCCTTGCCATTCGCCGTTGACGTACGCCTGCTGGCGGAACAGCGACGGATCTTTCAGTGCCAGGGTTTCCTGAACAGTGCTCATGTGAATCACCTGCTTTGAAAAGGACGGATGAAACGGCCGCCGCCGTCATGAAGACGGCGGCGGCGCATTCAGTGGAAGGTGACGGGAACTCAGGCCGGCACGCCGACCGTTTCCTTCAGCACTTCCTCGAGGATCACGAGCGCTTCGTCGAATACGGCTTGCGGGATCGTCAGCGGGAACAGGAAGCGCACGACGTTCGAGTACACGCCGCACACGAGCAGCAGCAGCCCGCGCTCGAGCGCACGCGCCTGCACGCGCTTCGTGAACTCGGCATCGGGTTCGCCCGAACCCGACTTCAGGAATTCGACCGCGATCATCGCGCCCGGGCCGCGCACGTCGGCGATCTGCGGCACGTCGGCCTGCAGCGAGTTCAGCTTCGCCTTCAGCACGTCGCCGAGTTGCGTCGCGCGCTCGCACAGCTTCTCTTCGTCGATGATCTCGAGCACCGCGTGTGCCGACGCGACGGCCAGCGGGTTGCCCGCGTAGGTGCCGCCGAGGCCGCCGGGGGCTGCTGCGTCCATCACGTCCGCGCGGCCGACGACGCCCGACAGCGGCATGCCGCCTGCCAGGCTCTTCGCCATCGTGATCAGGTCGGCCAGCACGTCGTAGTGCTGCATCGCGAACAGCTTGCCGGTACGCGCGAAGCCCGTCTGCACTTCGTCGGCGATCAGCAGGATGCCGTGCTCGTTACAGATCTTGCGCAGCGCGCGCACGAATTCCGCCGGCGCCGGGTTGAAGCCGCCTTCGCCCTGGACCGGTTCGAAGATGATCGCAGCGACGCGCTTCGGATCGATGTCGGCCTTGAACAGCATCTCGATCGCCTTGATCGAGTCGGCCGTCGTCACGCCGTGCAGCGCGTTCGGGTACGGCGCATGGAACACGTCGCCCGGGAACGGGCCGAAGTTCAGCTTGTACGGGGCGACCTTGCCGGTCAGCGCCATGCCCATCATCGTGCGGCCGTGGAAGCCGCCCGAGAACGCGATGACGCCCGGACGGCCGGTCGCGGCACGCGCGATCTTGATCGCGTTTTCGACGGCTTCGGCGCCGGTCGTGAAGAACGCGGTCTTCTTCGGGAAGTCGCCCGGCGCGCGCGCGTTGATCTTTTCCGCCAGCTCGACGTACGACGCGTACGGGACGATCTGGTAAGCGGTGTGCGTGAAGCTGTTCAGTTGGTCCGCGATCGCCTTGACGATCTTCGGGTGACGGTGGCCCGTGTTCAGCACCGCGATGCCGGCGGCGAAATCGATGAAGCGGCGGCCTTCGACATCCCACAGCTCCGCGTTCTCGGCGCGGGCTGCGTAGAAATCGCACATCACGCCGACGCCGCGCGGGGTGGCGGCGTTCTTGCGGGCCTGCAGGTCGGCATTCTTCACGGTCATCTCCTTGATGTTCTGTCCGGTGGGATAAAAATCGGCCGCATTGGCAGCCCATGGAGGCGACTATAATCACATTTGGCTCTGGCAATCAGAGCCATTTCAATAAATATTCAGGAGCCAATCATGCGCGCAAGCGTGTTGTCGGACTGGCTGGCGCAGCGCCTCGTGCGCGGCGGCGAACAGCCGATCTACCGGCAGCTGCACCGGCTGCTGCAGCAGGCGATCCTGTCGCGCGAACTGCCGGCCGGCACGCGCGTACCGTCGTCGCGGCTGCTCGCGGCCGAGCTCGGGATCGCCCGCAACACGGTCACGCAGGTTTACGAACAGCTTGCGCTAGAGGGCTATGTGAACTCGGCGACGGGGCGCGGCACGTTCGTCGCCGACAGCGCACCGGACGAGATCGTCGGCGCGCCGACCGACCCGGCGGCCGGCCCGGCGGTCGTGCCGTCGCCCGCGCGGCGGCTGTCCGCGCGCGGCACGCGGCTCGTCGAAGGCGCGGGCGTGTCGAAGCGTCAGGGCGGCGCGTTCATGCCCGGCGTGCCCGATGTGTCGCGCTTTCCGGCGCGCGTGTGGACGCGGCTGCACAACAAGTACTGGCGGCGCCTGCGCCCGGACCTGCTGACCTACGCGCCGGGCGGCGGGCTCGCGCTGTTGCGCGAGGCGCTGGCCGACTACCTGCGCACGTCGCGCTCGGTGCGCTGCACGCCCGAGCAGATCGTGATCACGACCGGGATCCACCAGTCGATCGACCTTGCGGTGCGGCTCCTGACCGATCCGGGCGACGCGATCTGGACCGAGGATCCGTGCTACTGGGGCGTGCGCAGCGTGCTGAACGTGTCGGGGCTGACCACGCGGCCGATTCCGGTCGACGACGAAGGGATCGCGCCGTCGGCCGCCGATCTCGCCGAGCCGCCGAAGCTGATGCTCGTCACACCGTCGCACCAGTATCCGCTCGGGATGGTGATGAGCCTCGCGCGGCGCCGGATGCTGCTCGAATATGCGCGCCAGCACGGCTGCTGGATCATCGAGGACGACTACGACAGCGAATTCCGCTACGGCAGCCGGCCGCTCGCGTCGCTGCAGGGGCTCGACACGGCCGGGCAGGTGATCTACGTCGGCAGCTTCGGCAAGACGCTGTTTCCGGGGCTGCGGGTCGGGTATCTGGTCGCGCCGGAACCGCTCGCGGAGAGTTTCGCGACCGCGAGCGCCGAGCTGTATCGCGAAGGGCAGTTGCTGCAGCAGGCCGTGCTCGCCGAATTCATCGCGGAAGGGCACTTCGTGTCGCATATCCGCAAGATGCGCACGCTGTACGGGCAGCGCCGCGAGGTCCTGCTCGATGCGGTTGCGCGCCGCTATGGTGACACGCTGCAGGCGCTCGGCAGCGATGCGGGGCTGCATCTCGTCACGCGGCTGCCGGACGGTGTCGACGATCGCGCGGTCGCGCAGGCCGCGCTCGAACGCAACATCGTCGTGCGCCCGCTGTCCGGCTATTACGCGGAGCGCGAACGCGCGGCATCGGGCTTGCTGCTCGGCTATGCGTGCGTGCCGGAGGACGAGATCGCGACGGCGTTCGCGACGCTCGCGGAAGCGATCGACGAGCGCGCGTTCGACAAGGTCGTGGCGACGGTTTGACGGGAAGGGGGCGACGGCGTGACCGCGATGCGATGCGCGCGGTCGACAGGGGAAAGGATGATCGGCTCCCTCCGCGATGCGGAGCCAGGCATTCGCGTGCGTTACAGCCGGATCAACGCCGCACCCGCGACCACCAGCGCGCACGCGACGAGCCGCTGCGCGCCGGGCCGCTCGCGCATCACGAACCAGCCGATCGCGACCGCGAAGATCGAGCTCGTCTCGCGCAGCGCCGACACGGTCGCGACCGGCAGGTGCCGGTACGCGAGGATCACGATCCCGTATGCGGCGAGCGAGATCGTGCCGGCGATCGCACCCTGCGTGAGCGCCGCGCGCGATCCGAGCACCGCGCGCGGGCCGCCGCGCACCGCGCAGACGAGCACGAGCTGTGGCGCGCTCCACAGCAGGTACACCCACGCGATGTAGCCGAGCGCGCTGCCGGACACGCGCGAGCCGATCCCGTCGCAGATCGAATACGCGGCAATGAACACGCCGGTGAGCAGCGCATACGGCACGCCTTCCGCGGAGAACCGGAAGCCGCGCCGCAGCGCGAGCGACATGATCCCGAACGACACCAGCGCGATGCCCGCGAAGCCGAACGGCGTCGGCTGCTCGTGCAGCATCGCCAGCGCGAGCACCGATACGAGCAGCGGCGATATCCCGCGCGCGATCGGATAGATCTGTCCGAACTCGCCGCTGCGGTATGCGCGCGCGAGCGTGAAGCAGTATGCGACCTCGAGCACGGCCGACGCGGCGATGTACGGCCACGCGGCGGGCACCGGCGCGGGCAGCAGCGCGGCGCCCGCCGCGCCGAACGCGAGATACGGCAGCGACATCGTGCCGAGCTGGACGAGCCGGTCCTCGCTGACATGCAGGAACGCGTTCCAGATCGCGTGCAGCAGGGCGGAGCACAGCACGAGGCCGATGAAGAGATGGTCCATCAATGAAGGTGCGGGCGAAGGCGGGAGCGGGCAAGCGCCGTCAATTATGTGGGTATCGGGCAGATTCGCGCGGAATTGTCGATAATGGAACGTTGTTATTCACCGGATGCCGACGATGACCGAAGCCACCCCCACCCCGCCCGCCGTTCCGCGCCTCACGAGCCTGTCGCACGGGGGCGGCTGCGGCTGCAAGATCGCGCCGGGCGTGCTGTCCGAGCTGCTGAAGCGGGCGACGCCGCCGGCGCTGTTCCCGGATCTGCTGGTCGGCACCGAGACCTCCGATGACGCGGCCGTCTATCGGCTCAACGATGAGCAGGCGATCGTCGCGACGACGGACTTCTTCATGCCGATCGTCGACGATCCGTTCGACTTCGGCCGCATCGCGGCAACCAATGCGCTGTCGGACGTCTACGCGATGGGCGGCAAGCCGATTCTCGCGCTCGCGCTGGTCGGGATGCCGATCAACGTGTTGCCGCACGAGACGATCGCGGCCGTGCTGCGCGGCGGCGAATCGGTGTGCGCGGATGCGGGCATTCCGGTTGCGGGCGGCCATTCGATCGATTCGGTCGAGCCGATCTACGGGCTCGCGGCGATCGGCGTCGTGCATCCGTCGCGCGTGAAGCGCAACGCAGCCGCGCGTGCGGGCGACGTGCTGGTGCTCGGCAAGCCGCTCGGCGTGGGCGTGCTGTCGGCCGCGCTGAAGAAGAACCAGCTCGACGATGCGGGCTACGCGCAGATGGTCGCGACGACCACCAAGCTGAACCGGCCGGGCGCCGAGCTTGCCGCGCTGCCGGGCGTGCATGCGCTGACCGACGTCACGGGCTTCGGGCTGCTTGGCCATACGCTCGAGCTCGCACGCGGCGCGAACCTCACCGCACGCGTGCATTACGCATCGCTGCCGTGGCTCGCGGGCGTCGAGGCGTTCGTCGCCGACGGCGTGTTTACCGGCGCATCGGGGCGCAACTGGGCCGCGTACGGCACCGACGTGCGGCTCGCCGATAACCTGCCACCTGTCGCGCAGGCGCTGCTGACCGATCCGCAGACGTCCGGCGGCCTGCTGGTCGCGTGCGCGCCGGAAGCGGTCGACGAAGTCCTCGCGTGCTTCCGCGCCGACGGTTTCGACCGCGCGGCCGTGATCGGCGAGATGGTGGACGGGCCTTCGCGCGTCGACGTCGCCTGACGCGGCTTTCTCACGCCGGATCGCTGTCGGTGGCCAAAGTCGATGCCTTTCCCCGAAGGCATCGACGACCAATGAACGATTGCCTGTTCGTGCCGCTGATCGCGAACCAGGCGATGCGCGTCGTGTCCATATCGAGTCATTCACGTCGACGGTGCGTGTGCCGACATCGGCGTGTATGTCGGTCGATCCAATAGTATTCCTGATGTTATTGCGCGACGCGCATGTCGATGCCGTCGTGCATTCATGCGTGCCACAGGCACACTCGAACACCGCTCCGGCCGTTTCGTAGTCGGGTTCCGCATCCAGTACGTGCGTTCTATACTCCCTCGCGCAGTCTCCGAGAGCCGTTCTCACCCAACATCACCGAAACAAGGAACGCCGATGCTGACTCGCTCCATTCTTTCCGCAGCCGCATTCTCGCTTGCCGCCTGTGCGACCGCGCCGTCGATCGCGCAGGACAACCAGGGCAGCAATGCGGGCAATGCGGCATTTGCCGAGACCGGTGCACCGGGCTGCCCGGTCAAGGTCATGATCGTCACGATGTTCGGTCCGGAAGGCCAGGCGTGGCTCGACCGGCTCGGCCCGTGGCGCGACATCACCGTGCCCGGCCTGTCGCCCGACTATCCGGCCGTTCACTGCAACAAGCAGGACGTGTGCGTGGTGACGACCGGCATGGGCTACGCGAACGCGTCGGCGACGATCATGGCACTCACGTTCTCGCAGCGCTTCGACCTGCGCCGCACGTACTTCCTCGTGTCCGGCATCGCGGGCGTCGACCCCGCGCAAGGCACGGTCGGTTCCGCCGCATGGTCGAAATACCTGGTCGACTTCAGCCTGCAGTGGGAGCTCGATGCGCGCGAGATTCCGGCCGGCTGGAACACCGGCTATCTCGGCATCAATACGAAGAGCCCGAACGACAAGCCGCCGCTCGACTATCGCACCGAAGTGTTCCAGCTCAATCCGCAACTGACCGATGCCGCATATGCGCTGTCGCGCAACGTCGTGCTTGCCGACAGTGCGCAGGCCCAGGCCGCACGCGCGAAGTTCACGTATGCGCCGGCGAACCGGCCGCCGACGGTGATCCAGTGCGACACGTCGTCGGGCAATACATGGTTCTCGGGTACGCTGATCGGCGAGCGTGCGCGCCAGTGGACCAAGATCCTGACTGACGGCAAGGGCACCTACTGCATGACCGCGCAGGAAGACAACGCGACGTATGAAGCGCTCAAGCGCGCGGCGAGCGTGAAGCGGGTCGACCTGTCGCGCGTCGCGGTGCTGCGCACGGGTTCCGATTTCGATCGGCCGTATGCGGGGCAGACGAGTGCCGACAACCTGCTGAACTACGCGGATCAGGGTGGCTTCGCCCCGGCAACCGAAAACCTCTATCGCGCAGGCAACCCGCTGGTGCAGGACATCGTGACGCACTGGGGGGAATGGCGCGACGGGGTGCCGCGCCGGTAACGGTGTGGCGACGCGCCGAAGTTATTCCGTCATCCACGCATAGCGGGGCTCCGGGCGCGTCGATATTGCCCGGAGCGATCGGATTGAGGCTTGTGGGAACCGTGCTGAGGATCACCGCCCGGGTTGGGCCAGCTTGAGTTCGATGCGCGTGTATTCGGGGCCCAATAACTGCATGGTCGCCGTTTCGCCGTGCTCGTCCGTCATACCGATGTATTGCGTTGCACTGGTGCTGACCCGGTAGCAGGTGTGCATCAACGGCTTCCGGTCTCGATCACGAAAAAGCAATGTCTGATTGCGTGTGCGTGCAGTCCAGCGTTCCATCGTCACAAAACGTGCCGGTGCGGGCTCTCGGATGTCGCCGCACGAAAAGCGGATCGAGTCGGGCTCAGGCCCGGGCGTTGCTGGTGTCAGTGCATGACTCGCGACACCCGGTGTACCTGCCGAGCTGCAGAGATATTGACAGCCTGCTGGCGGGCATTTCGGGACGAACTGGATCCAAAGCTGCTTTTTGTCGTCGGAATCGAGCCTGCCGTTCCTGCCCGATACGATTCGCTCGTCGACATAAATGTCATCGGGCGACATACCGAGTTGCACGAGAAAGGATTTCATCTGCGCACCGCGTTGTCGCGCGAGCTCCTTGGGCCGGTTTTCCCAATCGTAGGCGGCCGCGTCGATCGAGGCCGTCGCCCCTTCGCGAGTCCATTCTCGGGCGGTCAGGTAGTGCCTGGCGACGGCGAGCCTGTCGCTATTGGCGATCTCGGCCGAATTCAGTGGCAGTTCCATGCTGTCGGTCAACAAGACCTTGCACGCATCGGCCTGGATCGGAAGTGACAGGAAGGCGCCGAGTATGACGGCGAGGGCATGTTTCATCGGTCGCTCCAGTTCACCGCGCCAGAATGAACCACGCGATGTTGTCTGCGTTGCCGATCGCCATGCCCGGATAGCGTTTGGCGAACTGGGCGCAGGCCCGGCGACCGTATGCCGCCGGGTGATCCCCGGCGTCGAAGGTGTCCGCAAAATGGGCGCATTCATGAACAATCGTTAGTTGCTGCGAGGAGAGGTTTCCAGCCGATCGCTCTGGTAGCGAGCAGAACGGGAGACTGATGGCGATCGTATGAGTTGCCGTGTCGGGGCGACAGACATGCGCAACCTCGATGTCGACATTTTCCATGTTCGGCAGACATTCTGTTGCTCGGTCGGCATCGGAACCGACGCGGACGAAGTTCCTTGGGCCGAGGCGAGCCATTACTCTGGCAAGGGCGTCGAGCCCCGTCGTGAGTTTGCGTCGTGTATCCATGTTTGCCGAGCCGAACCACTCGATGACTCGAGCTTCGGTGGCTGGATTCCATCGCATCAGTTCCCGGCGCCGTTGCAGTGTGATCTCGACGGCTTCGTCCCGCAATTCAAGCAACCGTTTCCTGAACGCAGAATCCGTCATGTTCGGGCAGATTGGCGGTTCGTCGAGCGATACATCGAGCTGTGGCGACGCATTCATAGGCACGCTCCATAGGGACATCCTTTGGAGTGCCGATGCTAAGTGCCCGAAGCGGCCCGATGATGCGCCCAATTGCGGTGGACGGAACGAACAAATATTGGGAAGTGTGAAGGAGAGGTGGGAAAGGCCGCGGTTTTTCGTGGCGCACACGTGTTCTTGCGCCTGCTCAACCGGCGTGAACGATCGAGATTGAAACAGCTTGGGCACGGTGGCCAATGGAACATCGGGAATGATGGCGAGCGCAACGCGGCTGAGTTATTGGCCGGTGTCAATCGATGTGACCGTCCCTGATGGGACTCGTCCACTGGATTTACTTCGGAGAACGTTGCCAATTGTGCCGCTACGCCCATTGCTGCAACTAACGCACGATATGCCGTACTGGCCGGCGGCATCGCCCCTGGTACAGGGCATCGTCACGTACTGGAGCGAATGGCGCGACGGGGTGCCGCGCCGTTGATGGCCGGACGATCCCGTCGACGGGTCAACGCACGGGTCAGTGCGATTGCGGCATGGAACGGAACGGCGTCCAGACGGGCGTCGTGTCGTCCCAATGATCGAGCGGCGAAGGAAGTTGATCGTTCATCACAGGCTCCTGCAACTAACTGACTAATAGAGTGTTCGACAGCGGTATCGCGACGCCGCGCACCGGATCATCCGATGCGCGGCGTTGCACGTTTACCGGCCTCCGCCTGCGAGCTGGTTGCTCTCCGGCATCGAGCGATACGGGCCTTGCGCGAGTTCGAGCCCTTGCGGATACGAATTTGCCTTGCGCAGCCAGGCCAGCGTGCCGTCGCGACGGGCCTGCTCGACTTCCGCGCGGACTTCGGCGCGGGTGCGCGGGCCGTTGCTGTGCTGCGTGTACCACGACGTGTTGCCGTATTCGCCCGCGTGCGGAGCGTTCGTATCGGCGAAGGCCGGTGCGGACACGGCGAGTGCGAGGGCGACGGCGGAGAGAAGATGGCGGCGGTTCATGACGTAACTCCTGTGTTGGTCGGAGTCGGCGCATGAGCGCGTGCTCCGGTCCCGTCAAACGGGGGCTGTTCGATGCGCAACGAGGTGCGCGACAGGGTTTACTCTAGGTGTCTGTTCCGTCGCGATAAATGCGGCTGACGCGAATTGAATAGTCACGATCGAGGAACAATCGCCCTCCGTAACGTCGGCAGGGGTATTCGAGATTCGCGCAAAGCCGCCTGCGGCGGGGCTCGCGGCGATGAGGGGCGACGCGCGACGATGCGCACGGACGATTGCCGCGCGTGGTGAAAAGGTGTGATGCGGATTCAGGAAAGACGCTTGCGCGCGGAGGCGCAGGCGGCACGAAGGCGGGACGGCGCGCGGGCCGGACAGCCCGCGCGCCGCGGTTCAGAGGCGGTTCAGAGGCTCAAGCGACCCACTCGTTGATGACCGGCGTGTCGAGCGCCGGTGCGCGCTCGGCTTCCTCGAACGTGCGCTTGCTGCACGTCGCGTCGAGGCTGCCCTTGCCGCTCAGCAGCGGACAGCGGTCGAACACTTCGGCGATCCAGTCGACGAACACGCGCACCTTCGGCGACAGGTGCCGGCTGTGCGGATAAACGACCGAGATCGGCATCGGCAGCGGCTTCAGGCCGGGCAGCACTTCCTTGAGCCGGCCGTCGCGCAGGTGCGGCAGCACCATGAACAGCGGCGGCTGGATCAGCCCGAAGCCTTCGAGCCCGCACGTCACGTACGCATCGGCGTCGTTGACCGACACGATCGCGTTCATCTTGACCTCGACTTCCTTGCCGTCGGTCAGGAACGTCCAGTCGATCGTGCGGCCCGTCCGGCTCGAGAAGTAGTTGACGGCCTTGTGCTCGCTCAGGTCCTCGATCGTGTGCGGTTCGCCGTACTTCTCCAGATACGCGGGTGCCGCTACCGACACGCACTCGAACAGGCCGACGCGGCGCGCGACGAGCGACGAATCCTGCAGCGCGCCGACGCGGATCACGCAGTCGACGCCTTCCTGCAGCAGGTCGACAGGCCGGTCGGACAGGCCGAGCTGCAGGTCGATGTCCGGATAGCGCGTGTGGAACTCGCACAGCGACGGAATCACGAGCAGCCGCCCGATCGAGCCCGGCATGTCGATACGCAACTTTCCGTGCGGCTTCCGGTTGTTGTTCTGGAAGCTTGCTTCGGTTTCCTCGACATCGGCGAGGATCCGCACGCACCGTTCATAGTACGCGGCGCCGTCGGGCGTGAGCGACAGCCGGCGCGTGGTCCGGTGCATCAGGCGCACGCCGAGGAATGCTTCGAGATTCTGGATGATCGTCGTGACGGACGCCCGCGGCAGGCTGAGCGTTTCCGCTGCCTTGGTGAAGCTGCTTGTATCGACGACGCGAGTAAACACCTGCATGGCCTGAAGCCGGTCCATCACAACCTCCGCAATCTAATGAGCCGCCGGAACAAAGAGGCTGCGTCGCTTTGTAGGCGACGCAGCCTGCGATTGTTCGGGGGCGTTGAATTGTGTTGCCGGATTATAGGCATTTATCCCAATGTCTGCCGGACCCAGAATTCGTTCCATCTCGAAATGGATGCTGCATCGTCATGGACGCTTCTGAATTCAGCAAATTCCTGAAAGCCGCATTGCCCGCCGAAGCCAGAGCAGGCGCGGCACTGACGGTCGCGGAGGTGGAAATCCCCGGCTACGCGCAGGACATCGTGCTGCGCCTCTATCGGCGCGCGGACAAGACCGGATTGCCTGTAGTGCTTTATTTCCACGGTGGCGGCTTCGTGCGGGGTACGCTCGACGACGCCGACTTCGCCGCGCGTTTTTTAGCAGAACGCTTACCAGCTCTCGTAGTGTCGGTCGATTATTCGCTCGCGCCGGCCTTTCCTTTTCCGGCGGCGCCGGAGGATGCGTATCGCGCGGCCGTATGGGCCGCGACGCGCGCCCGCGCGTTCGGTGGCAATCCGAAGAAGATCGGTGTCGCGGGGCACGATGCGGGCGGCCAGCTCGCGAACTGCCTCGCGTTCATCGCGCGCGATCGCGGCGAAGTGTCGATTGCCGCGCAGGCGCTGTTCGGGCCGATGCTCGACCCGAGCATGACGCGCATCGGCGACGCCGACCGCCTGTCCTCCGACATCACCGCGCGCGAATGCGCGGCCTGTTATCGCGCGTATCTGCCGCAGGCGGCGCAACGCATGCATCCGTATGCGGCGCCGCTCGAATCGGTGCGCCTCGCGGGCCTGCCGCCGACGCTCGTCGTCACCGCGCAGAACGACGTGCTGCACGTCGAAGCGGAGAAATATGCGGGCTGCCTGATCTCGTCGGGCGTGCTCACGCAGGTGATCCGCTACCCGGACGTCACGCACGCGGCGCTCGCGACGCACGAGGCCGCGCTCGAGGAAGCCGTGCGCTTCCTCCAGTGCCGCTTCCAGGCGCGCCAGCCGAACCGTTCCGAATAACCAGACCAATCCACGCTTACTGGAGATCCACATGGCCATCCTACGCACCTCCCGTTCCCGAATCGCGACCGCGGCGATCGTCACGCTCGCCGTCGTCGGTCTCGGCACGTTCGGCGCGATGCGCGTGAACGCGAACGCACCCGAAAAGGCGGCGGCGCCGCTGCCCGAAGTCGACGTCGCGACCGTCGTGCCGCAGACCGTCACCGACTGGCAAGGCTATTCGGGCCGCCTCGAGGCGGTCGAGAAAGTCGACGTGCGCCCGCAGGTGTCCGGCACGATCGTCGCGGTGAACTTCAAGGACGGCGCGCTCGTGAAGAAAGGCGACGTGCTGTTCGTGATCGATCCGCGTCCGTATCAGGCCGAAGCCGACCGCGCGGCCGCGCAGCTTGCCGCCGCGCAGGCACGCAACGGCTACGCGCAGAGCGACTGGCAGCGCGCGCAGCGGCTGATCGGCGACAACGCGATCGCGAAGCGCGACTACGACGAGAAGCAGAACGCCGCGCGCGAGGCGAATGCGAACCTGAAGGCAGCCGATGCCGCGCTGGAAACGGCGCGCATCAACCTCGGCTATACGCGGATCACCGCGCCGGTATCGGGCCGCGTGTCGCGTGCGGAAATCACGTTGGGCAACGTCGTGTCGGCCGGCGCATCGGCCGCACCGCTGACGACACTGGTGTCGGTGTCGCCGATCTACGCGTCGTTCGACGCGGACGAGCAGACCTACCTGCAATACATCAACGGCGCACGCAACGGCCGCAAGGTGCCGGTCGAGCTCGGCCTTGCGAACGAATCCGGCTACTCGCGCAGCGGCGAGATCGATTCGGTCGACAACCGGCTCGACACGTCGTCCGGCACGATCCGCGTACGTGCGCGTTTCGACAACGCGGACGGTACGCTCGTCCCGGGCCTCTACGCACGCGTGAAGGTGGGAGGCAGCGCACCGCACCAGGCACTGCTCGTCGACGACGCGGCGATCAACACCGACCAGGACAAGAAGTTCGTGTTCGTGGTCGACCAGCAGGGCCGCGTGTCGTATCGCGAAGTGCAGCAGGGCATGCAGCACGGCAACCGGCGGGTGATCGTGAGCGGGCTTTCCGCCGGCGATCGCGTGATCGTGAACGGCACGCAGCGCGTGCGGCCGGGCGAGCAGGTGAAGCCGCACATGGTCCCGATGACGGGCGGCGATACACCGTCCGCGCCGCTCGCGAGCACCGCGAAGCCGGCCGCACCGGCGAAGGCGGATTCGTAAGCGGCCAGCCGCTTCGCATCCGCGTTCAACCAGACAGAGCAACCCATGAACATTTCCAAATTCTTTATCGACCGGCCGATCTTCGCAGGAGTCCTATCGGTGATCATCCTGCTCGGCGGGGTGATCGCGATGTTCCTGCTGCCGATCTCCGAGTATCCGGAAGTCGTGCCGCCTTCCGTGATCGTGAAGGCGCAGTACCCGGGCGCGAACCCGAAAGTGATCGCCGAGACGGTCGCGTCGCCGCTCGAGGAGCAGATCAACGGCGTCGAGGACATGCTCTACATGCAGTCGCAGGCGAACAGCGACGGCAACATGACGATCACCGTCACGTTCAAGCTCGGCACCGATCCGGACAAGGCCACGCAGCTCGTGCAGAACCGCGTGAACCAGGCGCTGCCGCGCCTGCCGGAAGACGTGCAGCGGCTCGGCATCACGACGGTGAAGAGCTCGCCGACGCTGACGATGGTGGTCCACCTGATCTCGCCGGACAACCGCTACGACATGACCTATCTGCGCAACTACGCGCTGATCAACGTGAAGGATCGCCTGTCGCGGATCCAGGGCGTCGGCCAGGTGCAGCTGTGGGGTTCGGGCGACTACGCGATGCGCGTGTGGCTCGATCCGCAGAAGGTCGCGCAGCGCGGGCTGTCGGCCGAGGACGTCGTGCAGGCGATCCGCGAGCAGAACGTGCAGGTCGCGGCCGGCGTGATCGGTGCATCGCCGTCGCTGCCCGGCACGCCGCTGCAGCTGTCGGTGAACGCGCGCGGCCGTCTGCAGACGGAAGACGAGTTCGGCGACATCGTCGTGAAGACGACGCCGGACGGCGGCGTCACGCACCTGCGCGACATCGCGCGGATCCAGCTCGACGCGTCCGAATACGGGCTGCGCTCGCTGCTCGACAACAAGCCGGCCGTCGCGATGGCGATCAACCAGTCGCCGGGCGCGAACTCGCTGCAGATCTCCGACGAAGTGCGCAAGACGATGGCCGAGCTGAAGCAGGACATGCCGGCGGGCGTCGACTACAAGATCGTCTATGACCCGACGCAGTTCGTGCGTTCGTCGATCAAGGCCGTGGCGCACACGCTGCTCGAAGCGATCGCGCTGGTCGTGATCGTCGTGATCGTGTTCCTGCAGACCTGGCGCGCATCGCTGATTCCGCTGATCGCGGTGCCGGTGTCGATCATCGGCACGTTCTCGCTGCTGCTCGGCTTCGGCTATTCGATCAACGCGTTGTCGCTGTTCGGGATGGTGCTCGCGATCGGTATCGTGGTCGACGATGCGATCGTGGTGGTCGAGAACGTCGAGCGCAACATCGAAAGCGGGATGAACGCGCGGCAGGCGACCTACAAGGCGATGCAGGAGGTGAGCGGGCCGATCATCGCGATCGCGCTGACGCTTGTCGCCGTGTTCGTGCCGCTCGCGTTCATGTCGGGCCTGACCGGCCAGTTCTACAAGCAGTTCGCGATGACCATCGCGATCTCGACGGTGATCTCGGCGTTCAACTCGCTCACGCTGTCGCCGGCGCTGGCCGCGATCCTGCTGAAGGGGCATGGCGACAAGGAAGACTGGCTCACGCGCGTGATGAACCGCGTGCTCGGCGGCTTCTTCAAGCGCTTCAACAAGGTGTTCCATCGCGGCGCGGAGAACTACGGCCGCGGCGTGCGCGGCGTGCTGTCGCGCAAGACGCTGATGCTCGGCGTGTACCTCGTGCTGGTGGGCGCGACCGTGCTCGTGTCGAAGGTCGTGCCGGGCGGCTTCGTGCCCGCGCAGGACAAGGAATACCTGATCGCGTTCGCGCAGTTGCCGAACGGCGCGTCGCTCGACCGCACCGAGAAGGTGATTCGCGACATGGGCTCGATCGCGCTGAAGCAGCCGGGCGTGGAGAGCGCGGTGGCGTTCCCGGGGCTGTCGGTGAACGGCTTCACCAACAGCTCGAGCGCGGGCATCGTGTTCGTCACGCTGAAGCCGTTCTCGGAACGGCACGGCAAGGCGCTGTCGGCCGGTGCGATCGCCGGTGCGCTGAACCAGAAATACGGTGCGATCAAGGACTCGTTCGTCGCGGTGTTCCCGCCGCCGCCGGTGCTCGGCCTCGGCACGCTCGGCGGGTTCAAGATGCAGATCGAGGATCGCGGCGCGGTCGGCTACGCGAAGCTGTCGGATGCGACCAACGACTTCATCAAGCGTGCGCAGCAGGCGCCGGAACTCGGTCCGCTGTTCACGAGCTACCAGATCAACGTGCCGCAGCTGAACGTCGATCTCGACCGCGTGAAGGCGAAGCAGCTCGGCGTGCCGGTCACCGACGTGTTCAACACGATGCAGGTGTATCTCGGTTCGCTGTACGTGAACGACTTCAATCGCTTCGGACGCGTGTACCAGGTGCGCGTGCAGGCCGATGCACCGTTCCGTCAGCGCGCGGACGACATCCTGCAGCTGAAGACGCGCAACGACAAGGGCGAAATGGTGCCGCTGTCGTCGCTCGTCACCGTGACGCCGACGTTCGGTCCGGAAATGGTCGTGCGCTACAACGGCTACACGGCGGCCGACATCAACGGCGGCCCGGCGCCGGGCTTCTCGTCGGGGCAGGCGCAGGCCGCGATCGAGCGCATCGCGCATGAAACGCTGCCGCGTGGCGTGCGGTTCGAATGGACCGACCTCACGTACCAGCAGATCCTCGCGGGCGATTCGGCGATGTGGGTGTTCCCGATCAGCGTGCTGCTCGTGTTCCTCGTGCTCGCCGCGCTGTACGAAAGCCTGACGCTGCCGCTGGCGGTGATCCTGATCGTGCCGATGAGCATTCTGTCGGCGCTCACGGGCGTGTGGCTTACGCAGGGCGACAACAACATCTTCACGCAGATCGGCTTGATGGTGCTGGTGGGGCTGTCGGCGAAGAACGCGATCCTGATCGTCGAATTCGCACGTGAACTGGAGCATGACGGCAGGACGCCGCTCGAGGCCGCGATCGAGGCGAGCCGCCTGCGGTTGCGCCCGATCCTGATGACGTCGATCGCATTCATCATGGGCGTCGTGCCGCTCGTCACGTCGACGGGCGCGGGCTCCGAGATGCGGCATGCGATGGGTATCGCGGTGTTCTTCGGGATGCTCGGCGTGACGCTGTTCGGGCTGATGCTGACGCCGGTGTTCTATGTCGTGCTGCGCACGCTGGCGGGCGGCAAGATCCACGTCGCCGGCAAGGACTCGGCCGGCTATGGCGTGTCGCCTTCGGGTGCGCCGGCTACGGGCGTGCCGGCTTCGGATGCTTGAGGAAAACAAGATGGACAACATGTACAACTCGATTGGCCTGATGCGCTTCGCGAAGGTGGCGGCCGCGAGCACCCTGCTCGCGACGCTGCTCGCCGCGTGCGCGGTGGGGCCCGACTACAAGCGCCCGGATGTGTCGACGCCCGCGGCGTTCAAGGAAGCGCCGACGCTCACGGCCGGCGAACAGGCCGGCACGTGGAAGACCGCCGAACCGGCCGACGGCGAGCATCGCGGCGAATGGTGGAAGGCGTTCGGCGATCCGGTGCTCGACGC
Source organism: Burkholderia sp. 10_S31 (assembly GCF_056930375.1). NCBI lineage: Bacteria > Pseudomonadati > Pseudomonadota > Betaproteobacteria > Burkholderiales > Burkholderiaceae > Burkholderia > Burkholderia sp. 10_S31. The sequence goes on along the minus strand of NZ_JBXOWK010000001.1, from coordinate 52,099 downwards.
GCTCGAGTCGCAGGCGCTCGCCGCCAACCAGAACCTGAAGGCCGCGGCCGCGCGCGTCGAGGAAGCGCGTGCGGCGACCCGCACCGCGCGCTCGCAGTGGTTCCCGCAGGTCGGCGCCGGGTTCGGGCCGACGCGCGAGGGGCTGTCGTCGGCGTCGCAGTTCCAGCCGCAGGGCACGGGCCCGACCACCGCGACGCTGTGGCGCGCACAGGGCACGGTGTCCTACGAGGCCGACCTGTTCGGCCGCGTGAGCCGCAACGTCGAGGCGTCGCGTGCCGACCAGGCGCAGAGCGAAGCGCTGTTCCGCTCGGTGCAGCTCGCGCTGCAGGCGGACGTCGCGCAGAACTACTTCGAATTGCGCCAGCTCGACTCGGACCAGGACCTGTACCGTCGCACGGTCGAACTGCGTGACCAGGCGCTGAAGCTCGTGCAGCGCCGCTTCAACGAAGGCGACATCAGCGAACTCGACGTGTCGCGTGCGAAGAACGAGTTGGCGACCGCGCAGGCCGATGCGGTCGGCGTCGCGCGCCGCCGCGCGGCGTCCGAGCATGCGCTCGCGATCCTGCTCGGCAAGGCGCCTGCGGACTTCGCGTTCAAGGAGACGCCGATCGTGCCGGTCGCGGTGAAGATCCCCGCGGGCCTGCCGTCCGCGCTGCTCGAACGGCGCCCGGACGTGTCGGCGGCCGAGCGTGCGATGGCGGCCGCGAATGCGCGGATCGGTCTCGCGAAGTCGGCGTACTTCCCCAAGCTCGATATCACGGGTGCGTTCGGGTATGAGGCGTCGACGCTCGGCAACCTGTTCCTGTGGTCGAGCCGCACGTTCCTGCTCGGGCCGTTCGCCGGTACCGCGCTGACGCTGCCGCTGTTCGACGGCGGACGGCGTGCGGCCGGCGTGCAGCAGGCGCGCGCGCAGTACGACGAGCAGGTCGCGAACTACCGGCAGCAGGTGCTCGTCGCGTTCCGCGAGGTCGAGGACAATCTCGCCGATCTGCGTCTGCTCGACGACCAGATTCGCGCACAGGATGCGGCGGTCAATGCGTCGCGCCGGGCGGCGACGTTGTCGCGTACGCAGTATCAGGAAGGCGAGGTCGCGTATCTCGACGTGATCGACAGCGAACGGTCGGTGCTGCAGTCGCAATTGCAGGCGAACCAGCTGACCGGTGCGCAGGCGGTGTCGACCGTGAACCTGATTCGCGCGCTGGGCGGCGGTTGGGGGGCGGCGCCGGTGGCGGTCGGCGATGCGGCGACGGGCCAGGCGGAGGTGGCTGCGCGCTGAGCGTGAACGGCGGCGATTCGTCGCCCCGGCCGTCGGTCGCGAATCGAAGCCCCCGGCATGCAGGCTCAGGCCTGCGTGACCGGGGGTTTTTCATGGAGCGTCGGGCTGATATCGCAACTAACGGTCAAGCTCGTGCAGCACCGGCGAACGGTGCGTGCGGCGGTGCCCCGCCGCACGCACCCGTGGGAACGTCGGCGAGCGGAAACCACGCGCACCGTCGGGCGGCGCGTCTGGCACGCGATCGGATTCCAGATCGCTGGTGACGTGCCTGATCCCGCTGAGCGCGTGGTGGCTCGACGTGTCGCTGCCGCAGGCGTTCCGCTACGATGCGGTGCCGATCGTGTTCTTCCCGATCTTCACGTTCGCGTGCAACGGGTCGTTCGACAGCGTGTTCGGATTGCCGGATGCGGTGACGCGCAAGGCCGAGCCGGTCGCGTAACGGATAGGAAAACGAATCGACACGGGCCAGCCCGCATCGTTTCGTTTCGGAAGAGAGGGGGGTAACGGGCGGCGCGCATGCCGCCCGCGAGCCGCGCGTGAACCTTACGCGGCGACGAACTCGTGCACGTAACGGTTGAACACCGCGGGGCTCGCCGCGTTCATCCCGTGCGACGCACCGGCGACGGTCTGCCGTTGTGCATCGCCGATCCACTGCGACAGCGTGTCGACGTTGTTGCGGAACATCTTCGGGCTGCGCTGGCCGTCGATCAGCAGCGTGCGGCATGCGATATCCGATGCCGTGTGCTGCGAATAGGCGGGCAGCGGATCGCGCAGCTGCTTCGGCAGCGTGCTTGCGTTGTCGATCGCCATCGTGCGAAAGCGCGACGTGCTCTTCTTCCATGCGCCGGGCAGGCTCACCGAATCGACGAACATCTCGAGGCCGGTTTCGACTTCGCCTTGACCGATCAGGTTCACGGCCTTCGTGCGCAGTGCGATCGCGGCAGCCGGCAGCGCGGCTTCGCGCACGCCCGGCTGCTGCTGCAGCGGGCCGCCCGGATCGGCGAGCGTGAGCGTGTCGACGAGCTGCGGATGCTGGCGTGCGACGTTGAACGCGATGCTGCCGCCACGCGAATGGCCGACCAGATGCACGGGGCCGAGATCGAGCGCGTCGATGAATTCGGCGAGCTCGTCGACGTGGTTCTGCCAGCTGAACTCGTCCTGGATGCCCGCTTCGACGGCCGGCCAGTAGTGGCTCAGGCTTGGTGCAATGCAGCGGTAGTGCGCCGACAGCGAGGCGAGTTGCGGATCCCAGTAACGGTAGTCGCACAACGATCCGTGCACGAACACCATCGGCGCGCCGCTGCCCCGCTCGACATACGGCAGGCTGATGCCCGACGAAAGCGTCGCAAATTGCAGGTCGGGGTTCGCGAGCACCGAAGGCTCGATTCGCATGTTCATGGCTGAAAGACTCAAAGGTGCGTCAACACGACGCAACTATGCATCACGGCGACCTGCAAGGAAAACGCATAATTTTCATCGTCACGATCAATTTTATTGATGGCTCGGCTGAAAACCCTTGTCGGGGCGTGGTGATGTGTCGAATCTTTCAATCATCCGACGATTGATTTCTCGGTTGAAAACGCGTGCGAATGCCTGCGCACACGCGCATCGGGGCGCGAGGAAAAAGGGGAGAAAGGGAGAAAGAAGGGCCGCCGAACGCGGCCCGCCCGTCACCGCACCGCCAGCGCGGGCGCGGTCTGAAGCTCGACGGGAAGGTCGTTGTCGGCGGCGAACTGCATCGCGAAGTCGAACGCATCCGCACACACGTCGCGCAATTCGTCCGACACGACCAGGCATTTGACGCCGCCGTCGACGACCGGCATCGCGAGCCGCGACAGCGCGCACGGATAGCCGGGCCGCCGTTCGCCGACGAACAGCGTGATGACGCCCGCGAGCCGTTCGGGCCAGTCGCTCGGGCGGAAGGTCTTCTGCGCGCGGGTCACGCCGCGGATCAGGTGGCCGCGGGGTTGGCCCATGAGGCGGTCGTGTTCGGTGATGTCGATGCGATCCATGCTGATGTGCGTATCCTCGTTCGCGTCATTCGCCGCCGTCGGCCGCAGCGTCGCCGCGCGCGGGAATCCGCAGGTTGCGCAGCTTGTGATAGAGCGTCTTCTTCGGCATGCCGAGTGCGACGCTTGCGTCCGCAACGTTGCCGTTGTGACGCCGCAGCATGTCCTCGATCAGCATCCGCTCGAAATACGCGAGCTGCTCCGCGAGCGTGCCGCCCGTCGCGGGTGCGCCGCCCGACGACAGCAGGCTGTCGCCGGTCAGGCCGAGCACGAAGCGGTCGGCCACGTTCTGCAGTTCGCGCACGTTGCCGGGCCATGCATGCGTCATCAGTTCGGACACCTGCGCAGCCGTGACGATGGGTGCCGGCTGTCCGAAGCGCCGCGCGGCCGCGAGCACGAAATGCTCGAACAGCAGCGGCACATCCTCGCGCCGCTCGCGCAGCGGCGGCAGCTCGATCTGCGCGACGTTGAGCCGATACAGCAAGTCGGCGCGGAAGCGTCCGTCGGCCGCGAGCTCGGCGAGATCGGCCTTCGACGCGGCGACGACACGGCAGTCGACCGGAATCAGCTCGTTCGCGCCGAGCCGCTCGACCACGCGCTCCTGCAGCACGCGCAGCATCTTGATCTGCAGCGGAATCGGCATCGTCTCGATCTCGTCGAGGAACAGCGTGCCGCCGTGCGCCCATTCGATCTTGCCGATGCGCTTCTTGATCGCGCCGGTGAATGCGCCGGCCTCATGGCCGAACAGCTCGCTCTCGAAGACCTGCTCGGGCAGGCCGCCGCAGTTCAGCGCGACGAAATGCGCATCGCGCCGTCCGCCGAAGTCGTGCAGGCTGCGCGCGATCAGTTCCTTGCCGGTGCCCGTCTCGCCGGTGATCAGCACCGACACCGACGTATCGGCGAGGCGCAGGATCTTCTTGCGCACGTCGGCCATCGCGGGCGACTTGCCGAGCACGAACGCCTCGATGCCCTGCCAGTTGTTGAGCGCCGCGCGCAGCCCCTGCACCTCGAGCGTGAGCCGGCGCTTTTCGACCGCGCGCGCGACGCGGCCGGCGATCACGTCCGACGAAAACGGCTTCTCGATGAAGTCGTACGCGCCGTCCTGCATCGCGCCGACGGCCGTCGAGATGTCGGCGTGGCCGCTGATCAGCACGACCGGGATCTGCGCATCGACGGTCATCACGCGCTCGAGCAGCTGCAGCCCGTCGATGCCCGGCATCCGCACGTCCGACACGATCACGATGGGCGCGCCGGGCGCGACGTGCGCGAGCGCGTCGGCGGCCGACGCGAACGCGTCGACCGGGAACCCGGCGAGCGCGACGGCCTGCTCGACGCCGATCCGGACGTTTTCATCGTCCTCGACGACCAGCACGCGAATCTCATCTTCCATGCTCTGTCCTTTGTTGCGGCGTCGCCGCCGCGAATTCGATGGTGAACTGCGCGCCGCCTGCGTCGCGGTTCGTCGCGGCGATCTTCGCGCCGAACGCCTCGACGATGCGGGACGTGATCGCGAGGCCGAGCCCGAGGCCCTGGCCGCGCGGCTTGGTGGTGACGAACGGCTCGAACAGGTGCGGCAGCACCTCGGGCGCGATGCCGGCGCCGCTGTCGGCGATGGTGAAGCGCACGCGACCGGCTTCGTCCGCATCGTCCGAATCGTCGGATTCGTCCGCCTTGGCGGCTTCGATGACGATGCGCCGCACGGGCGCGTCGTGCACCGCGTCGAGCGCGTTGCCGAGCAGGTTCACGATCACCTGCTGCAGCTGGCTCGATTCGGCGGACACCGTCGTGCCCGGCACGATGTTCACGTCGAGCTGCACGCTTTCGTCGCGGATCCGCGCATCGTAGATGAGCCGCGCATGCGCGACGGCCTCGTTCAGCGACACGGCGACGCGCTCGACGTCGGGCTTGCGCGCGAAGGTCTTCAGCTCGCCGGTGAGCACGGCCATGCTGTCGACGAGCTTGCCGATTCGTTCGAGATTGGCGTACGCCGGTGCCGGCTGGCCGCGCTCGAAGAACGTGCGCGCGTTGTCGCACAGCGTGCGGATCGCGACGAGCGGCTGGTTCAGCTCGTGCGTGAGGCCGGCCGCCATCTGCCCGAGCACCGCGAGCTTGCCCGCATGCACGACTTCCTGCTGCGAATCGCGCAGCCGCTGCTCGGTGCGTTCGCGTTCGACGATCTCGCGCTGCATCTGCTCGTTCGCGGCCGTCAGCGCAGCGGTGCGCTGCGCGACGGTCAGCTCGAGCCGGTCGTTCGCGCGGCGCAGCGCGTCCTGCGCGTTCAGCCGCGCGACGATCGCCCGGCGGCGCTGGATCGCGTAGCCGACCAGCAGTGCGGCGATCAGAAACGCGCCGGTGACGAACACGAACGCGGTCTGTTGCTGGCGCCGCGCGCCGGCGATGTCGAGCAGCACCATCAGCGAATCGCCAGCCTGCGGTGCGGGGCGCGACATCACGAGATAGCGCGTGTTGCGGCCGGTGTGACGCGGGTCGGGGAACGTGCCGAACCACGCGGCGGCGCTGCGGTCGCCGATGTGGCGGTACGGCAGCACGTCGACCGTGCGGCCCGCGTATTGCCGCGACGCCTGGATGTCGCGCTGCTGCTGCGCGGTGATCGGGCGCAGCGCGGTGAATTTCCACGCCGGCTCGGTCGAGATCACGACCACGCCGTTGCCGTCGACCACCATCGCCGCGACGCCCGGCGCGCGCCACGCGGATTCGAGCGGGTCGACGCTGATCTTCACGGCCGCCGCGCCGATCGGCACGCCGCCGTCGCGCACCGCGCTCGCGAAGTAGACGCCCGGCACGCCGGTATTGGTGCCGATCCCGAAGAAGCGGCCGCTGCCGTGCGCGAGGGCGTCCTTGAAGTACGGCCGGTATGACACGTTCGTGCCGACGAAGCTGATCGTCTCGTTCCAGTTGCTGGCGGCGATCACTTCTCCGCGCAGGTCGATCACGTCGACGGCGCCGCTGCCTGCGTCGCGGTTCACGGCCTCGAGATACGTGTTCACCGTGTGAGCGAGCGCGGTGCGGTCCTGCGGCGCGGCCTTCAGCAGCGCGCGCACGCCATCCTGTCGCGCGACCAGGCCGGGCAGGATCTCGAAACGGCCGAGCTCGCTCTTCAGGCTCGACGCATACAGGTCGAGCCGGTGCGCGCCGGTTTCCTCGAGCGCGTCGATCGCGCGTTCCCACGCGAAATCGACCGCCGCGCCCGCCACGCCGACATACAGCACGGCGGCCGACGCCCAGCCCCACCACGGGATTCCCTTGAAGCTCTTCTGCACGTTCGCCCTCATCGAAGCCCGCAACCGGCCGTCCGCAACCGGCCGTCCGCAACCAACCTTTCGCGACCGGCCCTCCGCAATCGCCCCGCTGGAACGACGCGCGCCGCGCGCCGGCAGAGCCGGCGGCGGCGCGTGCGAAGCAGCCTGCGCGACGGTGCGCGCGGCCGCGCATCATCCGAAGTGCGCGACCAGGATCAGCGTTACCGTGACGACGATCGCGCCGCCGATGCGCGTCGCGATCTGCGCGAACGGCATCAGCTGCATCCGGTTCGCGGCGGTCAGGATCGCGACGTCGCCGGTGCCGCCTTGCCCGCTGTGGCAGGCGTTCACGATTGCGGTGTCGATAGGGTACATCTTCAGCAGGCGGCCGACCACGAAACCGGTGCCCATCAGCGTCGCGACGGTCGACACGATCGTGACGACGTTGACGATCGTGAAGGCGGCGGTCAGCTTGTCCCACGGCGTCATGGCGACGCCGATCGCGAACAGCAGCGGATACGTGACGGCGGTCGAGAAGAACTTGTAGACGACGAATGCGCCTTCCTGCAGCGGCGGCGACACGGCGCGCGCGAGCTTCACCAGCACCGCGAGGAACAGCATCGCGACCGGCGCGGGCAGGCCGAACAGCTTGTGTGCCATCAGGCCGACGAGGTACAGCGTGATCGCCGTGATGCCGGCGCCCGCGATGTGCGTGACGTCGACGTGGCCGCGGATCTCTTCGTTTTCCGGCGTCATGTCGCCGTTTTCGCCGACCTGCAGGCGGCCGTTGCCGGTCAGGTGCGGCAGGCGCTTGCCGAGCATGTCGAGCGCGCCCGACAGGATGATCGCGGTCAGGCTGCCGAGCATCACCGGCGGCAGCACCATCGCGAACATCTCGCCTTGCGGCAGGTGCATCAGTTCCGAATAGCCGATCGACAGCGGAATCGCGCCTTCGCCGACGCCGCCCGCCATGATCGGCACGACGATGTACAGCAGCGTGTGGCGCGCGCCGAGGCCGAGCGCCGTGCCGACCGCCGTGCCGACGATCGCGGCCGCGACCGAGCCGGCGGCGAGCGGGATGAAGATCTTCACGAAGCCCTGGATCAGCACGCGCCGGTCCATGCTCAGGATGCTGCCGACGATGATCGACGCGATGAACAGGTACAGGAAGTTCGTCGACTTCGTGAACTCGACGGTGAGGTTCAGCACCGGCTTCGGCAGCACGTGGTAGTAGGTGAGCGCCGACGGCACGAAGGTCGCGAAGATCGCGGCCGCGCCGATGTTGCGCAGGAGCGGCAGGCGCTTGCCGAGTTCCGCGCATGTGAAGCCGAAGAACGCCAGCACGGCGATCGCCATCGAAATCTCGCCGGGCACCTTGCCCGTGACCGCGAAGCCGACGATCAGCCCGAACAGGATCACGTAGACCGGCAGCGGGATGATGCCGATGCGGATTTCCATCAGCTTCCACCAGCCTTCCGGCCAGAAGCGTTCGCGCGTGGCGGGACCGGCCTCGGAAATCGGCTCCGGACTGGATTGGGTATGGATAGATGTCTGCAAGACGTGTCTCCTGATGTTGGAATGCCAGCATGGCTTCGCGGCATCGTGTGCCGTCTATTACGCAACCCCCGTGCCAGAAATCCGGTCTGCCGGAATATTTTTAATTCTTTGATTCATAAGGGATTTGTTTCGTATGATGAAATGGCTTCAGCCCAGGCTGGCCGAGATTTCGGAATCCGCCCGGCGCGCAGGCCGAGATTTCGGCCGGGCGGCCGGGCGGCCGGCCCTGATCGCGTGCCATATCGCCGCGCGCGATTTTCTTCGCACAATCGCTTCGTAGACCGCCTTCCTGCCGCTCTCTATCATCGGCTGATCCTTTTCCGATGCGACGACGACTGTCCGGAGAACGCCCGCGCGTTCGCCGCGGCGTCGCTCATCCGTCGATACCGTCTTTGGACAGGAGAGTGGTCCCATGCTGCATGCCGTTTTTTCCGCCCCCTTTTCCGCCAGCCGTGTCGTAAGGCTCATCCGGCCGGCCCGGCTGCTGACGGCCGCGCTGCTCGCGGTGTTGCTCGGCGTCGCGCTGCCGGGCGGCGCGCGCGCCGACACCGCGCCGCTGAAGGTCGGCATCTCGACGAGCCCGCAGATCGAAGCGCTGAAGATCGCCGCGAAGGAGGCGAAGGCGCAGGGACTCGACGTGCGGATCGTCGAGTTCACCGACTGGAATACGCCCAACGCGGCGCTCGCGAACAAGGACATCGACGTCAACTACTTCCAGCACATCCCGTTCCTCGAGAACGCGAAGAAGCAGGGCGGCTACGACTTCGTGTCGATCGCACCGGGCACGATCATGAAGATCGGCCTCTATTCGAAGAAGGTGAAACGTTTCGCCGAGCTGAAGGACGGCGCGCGCGTCGCGATCGCGAACGATCCGGTGAACGGCGGGCGCGGGCTGTTGCTGCTGCAGCGCGCGGGCCTCATCACGCTGAAGCCGGGTGCCGACTACCGCGCGACGACGCACGACATCGTGTCCAACCCGAAGCACCTGAAGATCATCCCGCTCGAGGCGTCGCAGCTCGCGCGCTCGCTCGACGACGTCGACCTCGCGCAGGGCTACCCGAGCTTCATCAAGCTTGCCGGCACGGCCGACCCGAACAGCGCGCTGCTGTTCGACGGCACCGAGAACAAGAATTTCGCGATCCAGTGGGTCGTGCGGCCCGAGAGCGTGAACGATCCGCGCATCCGCCAGTTCATCGCGATCTACCAGCACTCGCCCGCGGTGCGCCGTGCGCTCGACAACGCGTTCGGCTCGCTGTACGCGATCGCGTGGTGACGGAGGCGACATGACGACGGCGAACCGCAAGAAGATCCTGCTCAACGCGTTCAACATGAATTGCGTCGGGCACATCAACCACGGTCTGTGGACGCATCCGCGCGACCGCTCCGCGCACTACACCGATCTCGACTACTGGGCCGATCTCGCGAAGACGCTCGAACGCGGCAAGTTCGACGGGATCTTTCTCGCGGACATCGTTGGCGTGTACGACGTGTTCGGCGGTGGCCCGGATGCCGCGCTGCGCGAATCGGTGCAGGTGCCCGTCAACGATCCGCTGCTGCTCGTGTCCGCGATGGCGCAGGTCACGCAACATCTCGGCTTCGGCGTGACCGCGAACCTGACCTACGAGCCGCCTTACCTGTTCGCGCGCCGGATGTCGACGCTCGACCACCTGACGAAGGGGCGCGTCGGCTGGAACATCGTGACCGGCTATCTCGACAGCGCCGCACGCGGAATGGGCCTCGCGCAGCAGATCGGTCACGACGACCGCTACGAACGCGCGGACGACTACATGGACGTCGTCTACAAGCTGTGGGAACGGAGCTGGGACGACGACGCGGTGATCCGCGACACGCAGGCGCGCGTGTTCGCGCAACCGGGCAAGGTGCGGCGCGTGAAGCACGACGGGCCGTTCTATTCGATCGATGCGATCCACCTGAGCGAACCGTCGCTGCAGCGCACGCCGGTGCTGTACCAGGCCGGTTCGTCCGCGCGCGGCGTCGAGTTCGCGGGGCGGCATGCGGAGTGCGTGTTCGTGAACGGGCAGAGCAAGGCTGCTGCGCGCGCGGCGGCGCTCGACATCCGCGCGGCCGCCGTGCGGCAGGGGCGCGATCCGGCGTCGATCAAGATCTTCGCGGGCGTGAGTGTCGTGACGGCGGAGACCGAGCGGCTCGCGCGCGAGAAGTTCGACGAATACCGGCGCTACGCGAGCCCCGAAGCCGGCCTCGCGCATTTCGCGAGCTCGACCGGCATCGACTTCGCGAAGTACGGCCTCGACGAACCGATCTCGTACGTGAAGACCGATTCGATCCAGTCGGCCGTCGACGCGATCTCGCGCAAGAGCACGACCGGCACGTGGACCGTGCGCCGGATGCTCGAACAGATGTCGCTCGGCGGCCGCTACGCGCCGATCGTCGGTTCGCCGTCGCAGGTCGCCGACGAACTGCAGTCGTGGATCGACGAGACGGGCATCGACGGCTTCAACCTGACGCGCACCGTGATGCCCGAGTCGTTCGAGGATTTCGTCGACTGGGTCGTGCCCGAGCTGCAGAACCGCGGCATCTACAAGGAAGACTACGATCCCGCGCCGACGCTGCGCGAGAAACTGTTCGGCGCCGGTGCACGGCTGCCGGCCTGGCATACGGGCGCGCAGCACCGGCTGCCCGCCGTGCCGGCAACGGAACCCGCGCATCCCGCGCATGCATGAACGTGACGGAGCGAAGCGATGACGCAACTGTTCGATACGCTGGGTTTCATCGAGACGTCCGCCGTGCGGGCTGGCGCCGGTGTCGGCGCAGAGGAGCATGAGTCGCATGACGTAGCGGCCGCGCCGGCCGACGGCGCCGCCGTGTCGCTCGCACACGTCGGCAAGGTATTCGCGACGCCGCGCGGCCAGGCCGCCGCGCTGCGCGACGTGACGCTCGACGTGCGGCGCGGCGAAGTGTTCGGAATCATCGGTCGCAGCGGCGCCGGCAAGTCGACGCTGCTGCGGCTCGTCAACGGCCTCGAGCGCCCGAGTTCGGGCAGCGTGCGCGTGCAGGGTATCGACGTCGGCACGCTCGACGAGGACGGGCTCGTCGCGCTGCGCCGCCGCACCGGGATGGTGTTTCAGCATTTCAACCTGCTGTCGGCGAAGACGGTGTTCGAGAACGTCGCGCTGCCGCTGAAGATCGCCGGCGTGCCGAAGGCCGAGCGCACGCGCAGGGTCGATGCGCTGCTCGATCTCGTCGGGCTCGCCGCGAAGCGCGATGCGTATCCGGCGAGCCTGTCGGGCGGCCAGAAGCAGCGCGTCGGCATCGCGCGGGCGCTGGTGCACGATCCGGAGGTGCTGCTGTGCGACGAGGCGACGTCGGCGCTCGATCCCGAGACGACCCAGTCGATCCTCGCACTGCTCGCCGACATCAACCGCCGCCTCGGGCTGACGATCGTGCTGATCACGCACGAGATGGAAGTGATCCGCGCGGTATGCGACACGGTCGCGGTGATCGAACAGGGCGAGGTCGTCGAAACGGGCCCGGTGTGGCGCGTGTTCGGCGATCCGCGCCACGGCGCGACGCGCGCGCTGTTCAGCACGCTCGTGCACGACCTGCCGGCCGAACTGGCCGCGCGCGTGCAGCCGTTGCCCGAAGAGGCCGCGCTGCCGGACGGTGCACAGGTCGTGCTCGACATCCGCTATACGGGCGAAAGCGGCGGCGAGCCGGACGTCGGCGCGCTCGCGGCGGCGCTCGGCGGCTCGGTGCGCTTCCTGCACGGCGGCATCGAGCGGATTCAGGGGCATGCGCAGGGGCGGCTCGTGATTGCTGCCGCGCCGCGCGCGGATGAACCCGGGCAGGCGCCGGCACGCGGCGGCGCGGTCGCCGCGTTGCTCGAACGCGCGCGCCGCCATGCGAATCGCGCGGAGGTGCTCGGCTATGTTTGAGCTCTGGTGGCCCGAACTGCTCGACGCGATCCGCGACACGCTGTCGATGGTCGCCGCGTCGGCCGCGGTTGCTGCGCTGATCGGCATCCCGCTCGCGGTGATCCTTGTGACGACCGCGCCCGGCGGCATCTACGCGCGGCGCGGCGTGAACGCCGTGCTCGGCGCGCTCGTCAACGTGTTCCGCTCGACCCCGTTCATCATCTTGCTCGTCGCGCTGCTGCCGTTCACACGCGTGCTGATCGGCACGACGATCGGCGTGTGGGCGGCCGTCGTGCCGCTGTCGATCGCCGCGATCCCGTTCTTCGCGCGGATTGCCGAAGTGAGCCTGCGCGAAGTCGATCGCGGGCTGATCGAGGCCGCGCTCGCGATGGGCGCGAAACGCCGCCATATCGTATGGCACGTGCTGCTGCCGGAGGCGCTGCCCGGCATGCTTGGCGGCTTCACGATCACCGTCGTCGCGCTGATCGGCTCGACCGCGATGGCGGGCGCCGTCGGTGCGGGCGGGCTCGGCGATCTCGCGATCCGCTACGGCTACCAGCGCTTCGACACCACCGTGATGGCAACCGTGATCGTGATCCTGATCGCACTCGTATCGGCCGTGCAGATCACGGGCGACCGCCTGGTCCGACGCGTGACCCGGCGTACCTGAGCGGTGCCACGAGCGCCGGCTCCCTTCCTTCAAGACCCTGAGAGAACGATACCCATGACCTTGCCTATCGGCGCACCGCGCGACTGGAACGGACAATTCGAGGAAGCGCTGTTTCTGGACGTGGCGCGACGCCATCGTCCCGGCTTTCCGGCCAAGCTCGCGACGCCGCCGCGCGAACCGCGCGGCGAAGACGAACTGGCCGCCGTCGCCGACTACTACACGAAGATGGCGTCGCACGACCTGTTCATCGTGCAGGTCGTCGCGAAGGCGATCGACACGCTGTTCCGCGACGATCCGCATTTCCAGCTGATCCTGTCGCGCCAGCTCGGCGACGACGGCACGCATGCGGCGATCGGCCGCGAGCGCGTGACCGAACTGACGGGACGCGATCCGCTGCCGGAGGTCGAGCGGCTCGTTGGCGCGCACTGGGCACGCATCGGCGACATCGCGGTGCGCGACGTCGCGGGCTTCCTCGCGTTCGAATGGCATTACGAGCTGCACATCCTCGCGAAGCTGTGGATTCAGCGCAAGACCGGCCGCATCGCCGACGGTGCGATGCGCGAGCACGGCGAAAACCGGATCCGTCCGGACGAGGAGTGGCATCGCGTGCAGATCGTCCGGTGGTGGTTCGACACGTTGAAGGCGTTGCCGACCGCCGAGCGTGACGCGCTGATCGACCGCGTGATCGCGGCCGACGAGGAAACGCAGATACGGCTCGACGGCTACTTGCATGACGAATACGCGCATACCGCGCACGTGTTCGGTGCGGATATCGACGAATACCGCGCGATCTACGACGACTGGCGGCGCGAGATCCTGTCGCGGCTGACCGGCCGCAGGCTCCCTGCGCTGGTGCCGCTGTCCGGCGAAGTCGTTGCGCACGCAACTATTGCGCAGGAAGCCGTCGCATGAACGATCCCCGCGGCCCGGCGACGTTTGCGCCGGATCCCGATGCACGTGCGATCGACGCCGATGCACTGACGCATGCGCTCGACGCGCTGCGCGCGACGGCGGCCGCGCGCGACCGCGCGGGCGGTCACGCGGCCGACGCGAAGCAGCGGCTCGCCGATGCGGGCCTGCTGACGCTCGCGGTGCCGCGCGAATTCGGCGGACAGGAAGCCGCATGGCCGGCGATCTACGACACGATCCGGCGGATCGCGCGCGTCGACAGCGCGCTTGCGCATCTGGTCGGGTTTCAGGTCCTGCAGGTCGTGAGCGTCGACGTATGGGGCAGCGCGGCGCAGCGCGAACGCTATCTGCGCGGCACGGTCGAGCATCGCTGGTGGTGGGGCAATGCGGTCAATCCGCTCGACACGCGGCTGGTGGCGACCGCGACGCCGGACGGCGGCTATCGACTCGACGGCGTGAAGGGCTTCTGCTCGGGCACGCGTGGTTCGCAGCGGATGACCGTGTCCGCGCACGATCCGGAAACGGGGCGCGCCGTGTTCGGCGTGGTGCCGACCGATCGCGACGGAATGACGGTCGACGAGGACTGGGATCCGATCGGCCAGCGCCAGACCGACAGCGGCAGCGTGCGCTTCGACGGCGTGACGCTCGCGCCGGACGATGTACTGCACCGGTCGGAGACGCCGCCGACGCCGCGCGCGACGCTGCGCACGCTGGTGTCGCAGCTCGTGCTGACGAACCTGTTCGTCGGGCTTGCGGAGGGCGCGCTGGCCGAGGCGCGCGACTACGTGCTGAAGCACGGCCGGCCGTGGATCCACTCGGGTGTCGCGCGAGCGAGCGACGATCCGTACACGCTGCAGCGCTTCGGCGACATGCGCGTGCAGGCGGTCGCGGCGGCATCGCTGGCCGACCGCGCGGCCGTCGAGTTGCAGCGCGCATGGACGCGGCGCGAAGCGTTGACGGCCGGCGAACGGGCCGAGGTGGCGCTCGCCGTGTCGGACGCGAAGATCGTCGCGCAGCGCGCGGCGCTCGCCAACGGCGAGGCGCTGTTCGATGCGTGCGGCGCCCGCGCGACGGCTGCATCGCTCGGCCTCGATCGCTTCTGGCGGAATGCACGCACGCATACGCTGCACGATCCGCTCGACTATCGGCTGCGCGACGTCGGCCGGTTTGCGCTGACCGGGGAGTTGCCGCCGGCGTCGCTCTATACGTGACGGTGGCCCAGGACGATCATCCAATCGTCACGCCATCGGCGCCGCCGCGCCGGTGGCCGGCTTTCCGCGTCAGGAGGCTGCTCCCTGACGCGTCGCCGCTGCGGGTGGATTACCTGCGGTAGCCGACACCGGCAGCGAAGGCGACCATGGATGCGCTGCTCGCCACCGGCCGGTCGGCACGATGGCCGGTGGGGGCCCGAGCGCCGGAAGCATCGGTTCTTCGTTCGCCGTGCGTTACTGCGCTGGCAACGCGTCCGCCAGTGCCCGCATCGCGTCCGCCGTCTCCGGATTCGCCGGGAAAAACGCCTCGATCGCGAGCTCCGACAGCGTGACGTCGACCGGCGTGCCGAACACCGTCGTCGTGCTGAAGAACGTCAGCTCGCCGGCCGCTGTGCGCAGCCGCAGCGGCACCGCGATGTCCGCATAGTCGGTGCGTGCAAGCGTGTCGTCGGGCTGCCCGGCCGGCGCTGGATACGCGGCGAGTTCGTCGCGCAATGCGTGCAGCGTGCGGTCGCCGCTCGCGTCGATCTGCCGTTGCAGCCGATGCAGGATGTGCGCGCGCCATTCGTGCCAGTTGACGATCTGCGACGCGAGGCCGTCCGGATGCAGGCTCAGGCGCAGCACGTTGACGGGTGGCTGCAGCAGCGCCGGATCGGCCTGCGCGACCAGTGCGCCGAGCATCCGGTTCGCGGCGAGCAGCGTCCAGTGGCGATCCACGGCGAGCGCCGGGTAGGGCTCGTGGCCGCGCAGCACGGCCTCGACCGCGTGGCGCGCCGCATCGAGCTGCGGATCGGAGAACGGCCGCTCGCGAAACAGCGGCGCATAGCCGGCCGCGACGAGCAGCGCATTGCGCTCGCGCAGCGGCACGTCGAGGCGCTCCGCGAGATGCAGCACCATGTCGCGGCTCGGCTGTGCGCGGCCCGATTCGACGAAGCTCAGGTGCCGCGCGGACACCTCCGCTTCCAGCGCAAGCGCCATCTGGCTCAGGCGCCGGCGTTGACGCCAGGTGCGCAGCAGCGGGCCGATGCCGGCCGCGCGGCCGGCGGACGGGGGGAGCGAATGGAGGGCGGCGGTCGAGTTCATGGTCACGATGATAGGCAATCCCGCGCGCGCCGGGCATTACCTGCGAGGTAAGCATTCCGCACCGGCGCGCGTCGCCGAATCCGCCGGCCGCCCCCCGAGGCGTCCTTCCACCCCCGCATTTCGTTCACGGACGCTCTCCGGCGCTGCGTTACCATAGCCTCCGTGCCATCTGAGAGGCGGCGCCGGACCCGCGGCCACGAAGCCCCGGGCCGGACGCCGCGCACATTCACGACAAGGCAATCCAGGGGAATCCAACAATGAAAAGACTCGCCGTCCGACTCGCCTGCGTGGCGATGCTCGCACTCGTCGCGACCAGCGGCCATGCGCAAACCGAAGCCGCACAGGTCGAAATGAGGGCCGCCGCCGCGGCCGCCAACAAGGCCGTCGTGAACGGGCCGACCGATATCGACGTGAAGCACGAAGCCGTGCTGAAGCTGAAGGAAGGCGAATCGTTCGTACCGGCGGCCGAAGCCGGCCGCTACCTGCGCTCGATGGGCAACTCGATCGACGAGTCGAAGCTGGTCGGCCTCGTGCTGCCCGAGGATCCGGACGCCGACTGGATTTCGGTCGTGTCGTTCGAGCCGAGCGGCTACATCCGCGACGACGACGCGAAGGACTGGAAACCCGACGAATTGCTGAAGAGCCTGCAGGCCGGCACCGAGGAAGGCAACCCGGCGCGCAAGGAACGCGGCCTGCCCGAAACCGAGGTGGTCGGCTGGGCGAAGGCGCCTGCGTACGACGCCGCGACACACCGGCTCGTGTGGTCCGCGATCATCCGCGACAAGGGCGCGGCCGCGAACGCGGAGAGCGACGGCGTGAACTACCGGACGCTCGTGCTCGGCCGCGACGGCTACCTGTCGCTGACGATGGCGTCGACGCTCGCCGATCTGCCGAAGTACAAGGCCTCGGCCGATGACCTGCTCGCGAACATCCGCTTCAACGACGGCAAGCGCTACGCCGATTTCAACAAGTCGACCGACCACGTCGCCGAGTACGGCCTCGCGGCGCTGATCGTCGGCGTCGGCGCGAAGAAGCTCGGCCTGCTCGCGGTGATCGGCGCGTTCGCCGTGAAGTTCTTCAAGATCGGCGCGGTCGCGCTGCTCGCAGCCGGCGCGGGGCTGAAGCGCTTCTTCGGGCGCAAACCGAAGGCAGCCGCGGTACCGGTCGTCGCCGATGCGTCCGGCGCGCCGGAGACGGAGCGCAAGGAATGACGAAGCTGCTGCTACTGATCTTCGGCGGCCTGAAGCTCGGCAAGGTGCTCGTGTCGGCGGGCACCATGCTCGCGTCGATCGCGGTCTACGCGCTGTTCTACGGCTGGCGCTTCGCGGCCGGCTTCGTCGCGCTGCTGTTCGTGCACGAAGCCGGCCACTACCTGGCCGCGCAGCGGCGCGGGCTCGACGTCGGGCTGCCGACGTTCATCCCGTTCGTCGGCGCATGGATCCAGCTGAAGGAGATGCCGCACGACGCGGAAACCGAGGCATACGTCGGGCTGGCCGGGCCGTTCGTCGGCACGCTCGGCGCGCTGGCCTGCTACGCGGCCGCGCGGCACTACGACAGCAACCTGCTGCTCGCGCTGTCTTATACGGGCTTCTTCCTGAACCTGTTCAACATGATTCCGCTGTCGCCATTCGACGGCGGGCGCATCACCGCGGTGCTGTCGCCGCGCATCTGGTTCGCCGGCGTGCCCGTGCTGATCGCGCTGTTCGTCTACCGTCCGAGCCCGCTGCTGATCGTGATGGCGATTCTCGCGCTGCCGCAGCTGAAACGCGCGTGGCGCTACGATCCCGCCGCGCCGGAGAACCGCGTGTACTACGCGACGTCGGTCGAGACGAAGACGACCTACGCGCTCTGCTACGTCGGCCTGCTCGCGTTTCTCGCGCTGATGACGTCCGGCGTGCACGACATGCTGCGTGTCGCGCATTCCGCGGCCTGATGTAAAAACGGCGGCGCGCTTGCGCGCCGCCGCCGTCGTCTTCCTTCCATTCCCGCCGATGCTCAGGCGTCGCGATGACGCAGCTCGACGCGCTTGATGTCCTTCACGATTACGAGATAGCTGAACACGGTGACGAGCGCGTTCAGCCCGACGAACACGAGCGCGCCGTTGAACGAGCCGCTCGTGCCGACCAGGTAGCCGATCGCGATCGGCGCGACGATGCCGGCCGTGTTGCCGAACATGTTGAACAGGCTGCCCGACAGGCCGATCGCTTCCTTCGGCGCGGTGTCCGCGACGACGGCCCAGCCGAGCGAGCCGATGCCCTTGCCGAAGAACGACACGGCCATCAGCACGATCACCAGCACTTCGCTGTCGACGTAGTTGCAGCCGATGATGACCATCGACAGCAGCATCCCGCCGACGATCGGGATCTTGCGTGCGAGCGTCAGCGACACGCCGCGACGGATCAGCGTGTCCGACAGCATCCCGCCGAGCACGCCGCCGAGGAAGCCGCAGATCGCCGGCAGCGACGTCATGAAGCCGGCCTTCAGCAGCGACATCCCGCGTGCCTGCACGAGGTAGATCGGGAACCACGTGAGAAAGAAGTACGTGAGCACGTTCACGCAGTACTGGCCGAGATAGACGCCGAGCAGCATCCGGTTCGACAGCAACTGGCGCACGTAGTACCAGCCCGCGACGCGGCTGCCCTCGGATGCCGTGCCGGTGCCGCGCGCCGCGGCCGGCCGGCTCGTCGTGCGCACGAGGCCGCCGCCCTGCTCGATATGCTCGAGTTCCGCGCGGTTCACGCCGGGATGGTCGGCCGGGTCCTTCATCACGCGCAGCCACAGGAACGCGAGCGCGATGCCGGCGAGGCCGAGCCACAGGTACACGTGGTGCCAGCCGTACGCATGCGTGAGCCAAGCCATCAGCGGCGAGAACACCACCGCCGCGAAATACTGCGCGGCGTTGAAGATCGCCGACGCCGTGCCGCGCTCGGCAGTCGGGAACCAGCTCGCGACGACCTTCGCGTTCGCGGGAAACGCCGGTGCTTCGGCGATGCCGACCGCGAAGCGCATCACGAACAGCGCAGTCACCGCGAACGCGGCGCTGCCGCCGAGGCCGATCGTGCTTTGCAGCAGCGTGAACGCCGACCACAGAAAGATGCTCGTCGCATACACGCGGCGCGCGCCGAACCGGTCGAGCAGCCAGCCGCTCGGCAACTGCGCGAGCACGTACGCCCAGCTGAACGCCGAGAAGATGTAGCCCATCGTCACCGGATCGATGCCGAAGGCCTTGCGGATCGGCGTGCCGGTGATCGATAGCGTCGCGCGGTCCGCATAGTTGAGCGTCGTGACGACGAACAGCATCGCCAGGATCCAGTAGCGCACGGCGGTGCGGCGCGCGCTGCCGGCGAGATCGATCGGAAGATCGCGGGGAGGGAGGGGATTGTTCACTTTAAATGTACGTCGTCGTATGACATGGCGGGAAGTTTATTGACAATGCCCGAATTCAGAAACTTCGGGTTTTCCCTTTGCAGATCGTCGTCACAGTGTGGGAAAGTCATGCTGCGCTGGCCGGACAAGGCTTTCGCGTGTATCGTCGGCGCCTTCGCAGGCGGCGAGAATGATGCAATGCTGTCGGCAGACATCGTATCTGTTGAGATACAATGGACGAACCATTCCCGAAGAACCACGGAGCACATACCCCATGCAACTGACTGGAGAAATGCTGATCGGCGCTGAAGCGGTGGCCGGCTCGGCCGGTACCTTGCGCGCGTTCGACCCGACGAAGGGCGCGCCGATCGATGCGCCGGCATTCGGCGTCGCGACGCAGGCCGACGTCGAGCGCGCGTGCGAACTCGCGCGCGACGCCTTCGACGCGTACCGCGCGCAGCCGCTCGCGGCCCGCGCGGCGTTTCTCGAGGCGATCGCCGACGAAATCGTCGCGCTCGGCGACGCGCTGATCGAACGCGCGCACGCCGAAACGGGCCTGCCCGTCGCGCGGCTGCAGGGCGAGCGCGGCCGCACCGTCGGCCAGCTTCGCTTGTTCGCGCGCGTCGTGCGCGACGGGCGCTTCCTCGCCGCGTCGATCGATCCCGCGCAGCCCGCGCGCACGCCGCTGCCGCGCGCGGATCTGCGGTTGCAGAAGGTCGGGCTCGGGCCCGTCGTCGTGTTCGGTGCGAGCAACTTCCCGCTCGCGTTCTCGGTGGCCGGCGGCGATACCGCGTCGGCACTGGCGGCCGGCTGCCCGGTGATCGTGAAGGCTCACGAGGCGCACCTCGGCACGTCCGAGCTGGTCGGTCGCGCGATTCGCGCGGCGGTGGCCAAATGCGGGATGCCGGCCGGCGTGTTCTCGCTGCTGGTCGGCCCCGGCCGCGTGATCGGCGCGGCGCTCGTCAGCCATCCGGCGATCCAGGCCGTCGGCTTCACCGGGTCGCGGCAGGGCGGCATGGCGCTCGTGCAGCTCGCGAACGCGCGCCCGCAGCCGATTCCCGTCTATGCGGAAATGAGCAGCATCAACCCGGTCGTGCTGTTCCCGGCCGCGCTGGCCGCGCGCGGCGACGCGATCGCGACCGGCTTCGTCGATTCGCTCACGCTCGGCGTCGGCCAGTTCTGTACGAACCCGGGCCTCGTGCTGGCGATCGACGGCCCCGACCTCGACCGCTTCGAGTCGGTCGCCGCGCAGGCGCTCGCGAAGAAGCCGGCCGGCGTGATGCTGACGCGCGGCATCGCCGACGCGTATCGCAACGGTCGCGGCAAGCTGGCCGAACTGCCGGGCGTGCGTGAAATCGGCGCGGGCGAGGCGGCGCAGACCGAATGCCAGGCAGGCGGCGCGCTGTACGAAGTCGCCGCACAGGCGTTCCTGGCCGAACCGGCGTTCAGCCACGAGGTGTTCGGGCCGGCATCGCTGATCGTGCGCTGCCGCGATCTCGACGAAGTCGCGCGCGTGCTCGACGCGGTGGAAGGCCAGTTGACGGCCACGCTGCAGATGGACGCCGACGACAAGCCGCTCGCGCGCCGCCTGCTGCCGATCCTCGAACGCAAGGCCGGGCGTCTGCTCGTCAACGGCTACCCGACCGGCGTCGAGGTGTGCGACGCGATGGTGCACGGCGGGCCGTTCCCGGCGACGTCGAACCCGGCCGTCACGTCGGTCGGCGCGACCGCGATCGAGCGTTTCCTGCGGCCCGTGTGCTACCAGGACTTCCCGGACGACCTGCTGCCCGAAGGGTTGCAGGAAAGCAACCCGCTCGAGATTCCGCGGCTGCGGGACGGGAAGGCGGAGTGAGGATGCGGCGGCTCGGTGCACAAGCCCGGCCGCTTGCTGAATGAATGAAAGCGGAGGTGGCCGGCTGGCTGCCTCCGCTTTTTTCGTGACGGCTTCCGCGTCGCCGGAATTTCTCCTACAGTAGCGAAGCCTCGGGCCGCCCGGCCCGCAGGCGAGCCTGAGAGACCGGTAAAAAGACCAACAAGGAGCCATCCGATGAACATCAGCAAGCGCGGCGATCACCTGTTCGCCGCCGGATTGTGGAAGGCGATCGGCGACGTCGCGCATGCCGTGCGCAGCCGGATCGGCCAGTACAGCGAAGGCCGCGTGCTCGCGAATGCGCTGCTGGAATTCCAGCGCGACCTGGGCGGCAGCGAATTCGACGTGACCATCAACCAGGGGCGGCCCGTCACGGGCTCCGACGCGCATTCGCTCATGTTCGGCCTCGCCGTGCGGCGCTTCAGGCAGGACATGGAAGCGCTGGTGTTCGCGCTCGAGCATCGCCGCAGCATTGACGAGCGCGACCAGAACCTGCGCACGGAAGCGCTGATGCAGGCCAACAGCCAGCTCCTGACCGCGAAGCAGTCCGCGACGATCACGGTCGGCCGGTTCTTCGATGCGGTCGTCGACCGCGACGTGCTGGGACAGATTCTGGGCGGCGAGTCGAACGCCCGCACGCGTGCGGGTGCGCAGGGACAGATCGAGGCGACCCGGATCAAGCTCGGCAACGTGCGTCACCGGATCATCGGCGTCATCGCGCAGATGTGAATGGCGTGCTGCGCGGCGGGGCGTGTCGCGCGGCTGTCGTCACAAACGACTGCGGCCGGCAAAAGCCGGCCGCGACGCAAAACAGGCAACCAGGCCGGCGCGCGGCGCCGCAGAGCGCACCACGTCGGCCGCACCCGCTTACTGCGGGCCCATCTTCTTGATCAGCACGTCCAGCTCGGCCACTTCGGCGTCGGTCAGGTCGACGAGCGGTGCGCGCACCGGGCCCGCATCGTGGCCGACGAGCTTCGCGCCCGCCTTCACGATGCTGACCGCGTAGCCCGCGCGACGGTTGCGGATCTTCAGGTACGGCAGGAAGAACTCGTCGATCAGGCGGCCGACCGTTGCGTGGTCGTCCTTGGCGATCGCTTCGTAGAATTCCATCGCCGTCTTCGGGATGAAGTTGAACACGGCCGACGAGTACACCGGCACGCCGAGCGCCTTGTACGCGGCTGCATAGACTTCGGCCGTCGGCAGGCCGCCGAGGTACGCGAAGCGGTCGCCGAGGCGGCGGCGGATCGTGACCATGCTCTCGATTTCGCCGACGCCGTCCTTGAAGCCGATCAGGTTCGGGCAACGATCGGCGAGGCGCTCGAGCATGTCGGCGTTCAGCTTCGAATTCGCACGGTTGTACACCACGACGCCGATCTTCAGCGCGCGGCACACCTGCTCGACGTGCTCGGCGATGCCTTCCTGGCTGGCTTCGGTCAGGTAGTGCGGCATCAGCAGCACGCCGCTCGCGCCGAGGCGCTCGGCTTCCTGCGCATATTCGATCGCGACGCGCGTCGCGCCGCCGGCGCCGGCCAGGATCGGCACCTTGCCCTTGCAGGTTTCCGTCGCGACGCGGATCACGTCCGAATACTCACGCTGCGTGAGCGAGAAGAATTCGCCGGTGCCACCGGCCGCGAACAGCGCGGTCGCGCCGTACGGCGCCAGCCATTCCAGACGCTCGGCATAGGTCGTCGGGCGGAAGCTGCCGTCAGCGTCGAAATCCGTCAGCGGAAACGACAGCAGGCCGTGGGAGATGATCTGTTTGAGTTCTTGCGGTGAAGTCATGGTTGGGTCGTCCGTCTAGCGCGAGTGCTGGGTTCGTCGGGCACGGCATCCGAGTCATATTGGCGATGTCGTTGTATGTCATCGTACAACGCAAGCAAGGGCGGCGCAAGCGGTTTGCTGGCTGGCAAAGGGTAGGGTCTTTCCGGATAAGGGTTTACGCAGCATCACGGATGGGTGTTCAATGTCGTATGATGACTAACGATTTGACGGTAGCCCTCCCAGGAATTCCGATGACTGCTTCCCCTCTCTATATTCGCGTGCATCCGGACGACAATGTCGCGATCGTCGTCAACGACGGCGGCCTGCCCGAAGGCGCGACGTTCGCCGACGGCCTGACGTTGCGCGAAGGCGTGCCGCAAGGTCACAAGGTCGCGCTGACCGACCTCGCGGCCGGCGACCCGATCGTCCGCTACAACGTCGTGATCGGCTACGCGCTCACGGAGCTGCGCCGCGGCAGCTGGGTCAACGAGCGCACGATGCGCATGCCCGAGCCGCCGGGGCTCGACGACCTGCCGCTCGCCACGCGTGCCGCGCCGCCGCTGGCGCCCCTCGAAGACTATACGTTCGAGGGTTTCCGCAATCCCGACGGCTCGGTCGGCACGCGCAACATCCTCGCGATCACGACGACCGTGCAGTGCGTGTCCGGCGTCGTCGAGCATGCGGTGAAGCGGATCAAGGAAGAACTGCTGCCGCGTTATCCGAACGTCGACGACGTGGTCGGGCTCGAGCATACGTATGGCTGCGGCGTCGCGATCGATGCGCCCGATGCCGACATCCCGATCCGAACGCTGCGCAACATCAGCCTGAACCCGAACTTCGGCGGCGAGGTGATGACGGTGAGCCTCGGCTGCGAGAAGCTGCAGCCCGAGCGCCTGCTGCCGCCCGGCGCGATTCCGGTGGCGGCCGACGGCGCGACGGACAACGGCGGTGTCGTGTGCCTGCAGGACGCCGCGCACGTCGGCTTCAACTCGATGATCGACTCGATCATGACGATGGCCGAATCGCACCTCGAGCGGCTGAATCGCCGCCGTCGCGAGACCTGCCCGGCGTCGGATCTCGTCGTCGGCGTGCAGTGCGGCGGCAGCGACGCGTTCTCGGGGCTCACCGCGAACCCGGCGGTCGGCTTCGCGGCCGACCTGCTCGTGCGCGCGGGCGCGACGATCATGTTCTCGGAAGTGACCGAAGTGCGCGACGGCGTCGCGCAGCTCACGTCGCGCGCCGCGAACGAGGACGTCGCCCGCGAGATCATCCGCGAGATGGACTGGTACGACCGCTATCTGCAGCGCGGCCGCGTCGATCGCAGCGCGAACACGACGCCCGGCAACAAGAAGGGCGGCCTGTCGAACATCGTCGAGAAGGCGATGGGCTCGATCGTGAAGTCGGGCAGCGCGCCGATCGCCGGCGTCGTGCGTCCCGGCGATCGCGCGCGGCAGAAGGGGCTGCTGTACGCGGCGACGCCCGCGAGCGACTTCATCTGCGGCACGCTGCAACTCGCGGCGGGGATGAACCTGCATATTTTCACGACGGGCCGCGGCACGCCGTACGGTCTCGCGCAGGTGCCGGTGATCAAGGTCGCGACGCGCAGCGATCTGGCGCGCCGCTGGCACGACCTGATGGATCTCGACGCGGGGCAGATCGCGACCGGCGCGGCCTCGATCGAGGACGTGGGCTGGGAGCTGTTCCGGCTGATGCTCGACGTCGCGAGCGGCAAGCGCCGCACGTGGGCCGAGCAATGGAAGCTCGCGAATGCGCTGGTGCTGTTCAATCCGGCGCCGGTGACCTGAAGCGCGGTTGCCGTGGCAGACGATGCGGGCGCCTTCGGGCGCCCGTTTTCATTTTCATTGCGACGAAGCAAACGTCGGCTGCATGTCCAATCCACGATGAGGAAAACCATGCTTCATCGCAGGTCGCGCGCGGAGCGCGGAGCGGCCCTCACGCTCGAAGCGGCCGGCGCGATTTCCTTACCCCGCACGTAATCGACCGCCCGCGCGAGGCCGGCGACGATGACTGCACGCGAATACGCAACACGCCACGTTCGCGCCATCGTCCCCTCATCGACACAAGGAGCCTGGCCATGAACACCGCCCAATCCGCGTCGTCCGTTCACACCGATCTGATCGACCGCTACTTCGACGCATGGAACGAACCCGACGTCGCGCGGCGCCGCGCGCTGATCGATGCGACCTACGCGAGCGACGCGGCCTATCGCGATCCACTGATGACCGGCGACGGCCACGCGGGCATCGACGCGATGATCGCAGCCGTGCAGGAGCGCTTCCCCGCGTTCCGCTTCCGCCGCACGACCGACGTCGACGCATTCGGCCAGCACCTGCGCTTCTCGTGGGCGCTCGTGTCGTCCGACGGTGCGGCGGTCGTGAAGGGTTCGGACTTCGGCATCGTCGACGCGTCGGGCCGCCTCGCATCGGTCACGGGTTTCATCGACGAAATGCCGGTCGCGGCGTCGTGATGCATGCACAAAGGCCACCGGGATCGGGTAACGTTATGCGGTTCGTTCCTGATCCCGGAGACTAGCCGACATGCTGAAGAATCTCGACCCGTTGCTGCACGCCGACATCCTGCACGCGCTGCGCGCGATGGGTCACGGTGATGAAATCGCCATCTGCGACGCGAATTTCCCGGCGGAATCCGTCGCGGAGCACACGGTGGTCGGCCGCGCATTGCGGATCGACGGCGCCGATTCGGCGCGCGTCGTGCGGGCGGTGCTGTCCGTGCTGCCGCTCGACTCGTTCGTCGACACGCCCGCGTGGCGGATGGAAGTCGTCGGCGACGCGGCCGCGGTGCCGCCCGTGCAGCGCGAGGTGCAGACCGAGATCGACCGTGCGGAAGGGCGCGCGGTGCCGCTCGCGGGCATCGAACGGTTCGCGTTCTACGAGCGCGCGCAGCAGACGTACGCGGTGATCGTCACCGGCGAGCTGCGCGGCTACGGCTGCTTCATCTTCAAGAAAGGCGTGTTGTTGAGCGACGCGGGCTAAACGCCTTTCCCGTCCCGCCGCCTTCGGGCCGCGCGGCGGCCGCCGTGTAAAGATTTGCTACAACCTTTTTCTTGGACGCGGCCGAAACTCTGTCTATGCTGGCCCATTTGCTGCGGGCCCCCGCAGGGCCGCGCGGCGCCGAATCGCACGGGCGCACTCCGTGCGGACGGCCGAATTGCATACGAGGAGAGAGGCATGACGCGTTCCGTCGATTCCGGCGTCATTTTTTTCGCACGCCTGGCGCTGGCGGCGTTGTTCTTGTGGGGTGGCGTGATGAAGCTGCTCGGCTACAGCGATTTCATCGGCTATCTGCACGGGCTGAACGTGCCCTATCCGCAGGTGATGGGGCCGGTCGTCGTCACGATCGAAGCGCTCGGCGGCCTGCTGCTGATCGTCGGCTACAAGGTGAGGCCGCTCGCGTTGCTGATGGCGTTCTATACGATCGCGACTGCAATGATCGGACACAATTTCTGGGACGCGACGGATGCCGCGATCCAGCATGACATGGTGATCCACTTCTGGAAGAACGTCGCGATCGCCGGCGGTTTCCTGCTGCTGTACGTCACGGGCGCCGGTGGTGCGAGCATCGATGCGCTGCGCCGCCCGAGTTCGTCGTACGGCGCGCTGCGCTGAACCGAGCCGGATCAAACCGAACCGGGCAACGCGCGTACGTCGTTGCGCTGAAGCAAGACAAAAGGGCCGAATCCCGCACGCCGCGGGATTCGGCCCTTCGTTCATCCAGCCGGCGCGTGCGCGCCGACGTTCAGTGTGCGTCCTTCAGGTCCTTCGCATCCTTCGAGAACTGCACGGCGATCGCGCCGAGCACGCAGATCGCCGCGACGTACGCGACCGGTGCGAGCGGATTCGACTTCATCATCAGCGACACGATCACCGGCGTGAGGCCGCCGAAGATCGCATACGCGACGTTGTACGAGAACGAGATGCCCGAGAAGCGCACGACGGCCGGGAAGCTCCTGACCATCACGAACGGCACCGCGCCGATCGTGCCGACCGTGAAGCCGGCGATCCCGTAGTACAGCGGCAGCGTCGACGCGTCGGCCGCGACCTGCACGAACAGCAGGTAGTAGCACGCGGCCAGCACGAGGCCGCCGATGCCGAGCACGCGCTTCGCGCCGATCCAGCCCGCGAGCGAGCCGGCGGTGATGCAGCCGGCCGTCAGGCACAGCGTCGCGATGCTGTTCGCGAACAGCGTGGTCGCGGGCGTCAGGTGGAACTGCTTCTGCAGCAGCGCGGGCGTCATCAGGATCACGACGACGATCGCCGCCGACAGCATCCACGTGAGCAGCATCGACACGATCACCGCGCGGCCGTGGTCGCGCAGCACGGCCTTCAGCGGAATCTCTGCCGCCAGCGCCTTCTTCGCCTTCATCTCGGCGAACACCGGCGTCTCGTGCAGCCAGCGGCGCAGATACACGGAGAACAGGCCGAACACGCCGCCGAGCAGGAACGGAATGCGCCACGCGAACGCGATGACCTCGGCGCCCGAGTAACGGCTGTTGATGCCCGCCGCGACCAGCGAGCCGAGCAGGATGCCGGCCGTGAGGCCCGCGGTCAGCGTGCCGCACGCATAGCCGATGTGGCGCGACGGCACGTGCTCGGACACGAACACCCATGCGCCCGGCACTTCGCCGCCGACCGCCGCGCCCTGCAGCACGCGGAACAGCAGCAGCAACACCGGCGCGAGGATGCCGATCGAGTCGAAGGTCGGCAGCAGGCCCATCAGCAGCGTCGGCACCGACATCATCAGCACGCTCAGCGTGAACATCCGCTTGCGGCCGAACAGGTCGCCGAAGTGCGCCATGATCACGCCGCCGAGCGGGCGCGCGAGATAGCCGGCCGCGAAGATGCCGAACGTCTGTAGCTGGCGCAGCCAGTCGGGAATGTCGTGCGGGAAGAACAGTTGCCCGATTGCGGGCGCGAAGAACACGAAGATGATGAAGTCGTAGAACTCGAGGGCGCCGCCGAGTGCGGCAAGGCCGAGGGTTTTGTAGTCGCTGCGCGTGAGTGCGCGTTCGGCGGCGCGAGGCACGCCGCTCAATTCGGAAGCTTGCATGGTCAGGACGATCGGTTTTCGAATGTTGTTGTCGGTGCTGCGTCTCCAGAGCCCGCTATCGGCATGGACTGGCAAGGCGCGGCCTGCGTCGTCGAGCGTGTGCCGAGCGCCGGATAGGGCGCGTGACAGGCGCCGTCGCACCGGGATGGGGCACGACGGAGACGAAGCGTCAAAGCGGGTGGGAGGATTCTACAGGAGCGCGAAATGCGCGAGCGCGGGGCTGCACCGAGGAACGCTTCGGACTTCGTCGAGCGTGAAATGCACACGGCGCGGCAGGCGGGTGAACCGCTTGCCGCGCCGTGTGTGTCAGGGGCTGCGCGATCAGTTGCCGGCGATCGTGTCGACCGGCTTGAACGCGCCGCGCTCGACCTTGTAGATCGTCACCGGCGCATCCTTCAGGTCGCCCTTCGTGTCGTACGCGATGCTCGGCGCCGATACGCCCTTGATCGACACCTTGCCCAGATACGGCGTATAGACCTTCGGGTCGGTCGAGTTCGCGTCCTTCATCGCGGTGAGCAATGCGATCGTGCCGTCGTACGAATAGGGCGAATAGGTGATCACGTCTTCGTTGAAGCGTGCCTTGTAGCGCGACGCGTAGCCGGCGAAGCCGGGCATCTTTTCCTTCGGCAGCCCGCCCATGTAGACGATCGCGCCTTCCGCCGCTTCACCGCCGACCTTCAGGAACGTCGGCGAGCGCGACATCTCGCCGGTCACGAATGCCGACTTCATCCCGAGCTGGCGCATCTTGCGGATCATCGGCGAAGACTGTGCATCGCCGCCGCCGTAGAAGATCGCGTCCGGGTTCATCCCCTTGAGGTTGGTCAGGATTGCGGAGAAGTCGAGCGCCTTGTCGTTCGTGAAGTCGCGCTTGACGATCGTGCCGCCCGCCGCCTGCACGGCCTTCGCGAATTCGTCGGCGATGCCCTGGCCATAGGCCGTGCGGTCGTCGATGATCGCGATGCGCTTGAAGTGCAGCGTCTTCACCGCATACGTGCCGACGATGCGGCCGGCCTGCGCGTCGCTCGTCAGCAGCCGGTAGGTCGTCTTGTAGCCGCGCGCCGTGTATTGCGGCGACGTCGCCATCGAGATCTGCGGCAACCTCGCGCGATCGTACAGGTCGGACGCCGGAATGCTCGTGCCCGAGTTGAAGTGGCCGATGACCCCGCGGACGTTGTCGTCGATCAGCCGCTGCGCGACCGTCGTGCCGGTGCGCGGGTCGGCCTGATCGTCCTGCGAGTCGAGCTGGAACGTGACCGGCTTGCCGCCGATCGTCGGATGCGTCGCGTTGAAATCCGCGATCGCGAGCTGCACACCTTTCTGCATGTCCGTGCCGTAGTTCGACTGCGGCCCCGTCAGCGGTGCGGCGAAACCGATCTTGACGACGTCGGCGGCGATGGCGTGTGCGCCCGACAGTGCGCAGGCAGCAGCCAGCGCGACGTGCGATACCTTCAGCTTCACTTTCACTTCCCCTTGATGGCGTGGTTGGGCCGCAGCCGGCCAGCGGGCCGCTGCGGTAAACCGGGCGAGACGTATCGGTTTGCACGCCGATGCGAGGGCGGTGCAGGCTCGCCGCGCGCCGGTGGCTGTGCCGGAATCGGCTTGCGCGGCGACGACGGGATGTCATCTCGTAACCGTTGAATGAAGTCTAGGTAGCGAAAATGCACGCGTCTTGCGCGTTCGGTGCGTGGCCGGCGACGATTTCGGCATATCGTCGATAACCCTGATATATGCTGAAATCGTCATGCCTAGTGCGCAATCGCGCCAAGACGCGACACGCCGGCATTTTTAGGATGACGGTCCGGGCGCGTGTTGTCCCGGCGCCAGCGGGGCGCGCTGCCATCGCCGCCGGCGCTGCTCGATGCGCGGCGACATGCAGCCTGCCGACGCGAAATCGTCAGTGCCGGTACGCGAGCGGCGAGATGGTTGTTCGCACAACTACAAGCGCACTGCGCGCCAACGTATGCAATCGCTCGATCACCGCCGATCGGCGGCGCGTTGCACGGGCCGCCGTGCGCCGAGTCGCCGGCCCGCTTGCCCGAGATCGCCACGACGCGTTCGAAAGGGCGCTCCTATAATCGACGCCATCAGCCACTCCCTTCGCAGACGCCGGGATGACGTCCTTCCTTGCCGCACCACCCATGAGCCTGTCCGATACGTTGCGCTACCAGCCCGACAACACCGATCTCGGCGCGATGCTCGCGCACTTCCGCCTGCTCGAGCCGGTGTTCGACGCGCTGCCCGACGTCGCATTTTTCGTGAAGGACGCGAACGGCCGCTACGCGCTCGTCAACCGCACGCTGGCGATGCGCTGCGGCTACAAGGACAAGCGCGACCTGCTCGGCAAGACGACCGACGAAGTGTTTCCGCGCCGCTTCGGCCGCACCTATTTCGAGCAGGACATGGCGACGATCAACGCCGGCCAGCAACTGATGGACCAGCTCGAGCTGCATCTGTATCCGGGTCGCCAGCCGGGCTGGTGCCTGACCTGCAAGGAGCCGCTGCGCGACGCGGCCGGCAAGGTGGTCGGCCTCGCGGGCATCTCGCGAGACCTGAAGGCGCACGAGGGTTCGCATCCGGCCTACAGCAAGCTCGCCGACGTGGTCCAGCATATCCAGGATCACTACGTGCAGCCGCTGAACCTGAAGCAGCTCGCGCAGATGGCCGGGATGTCGGTCGCGCAGCTCGAACGCTACTTCCACAAGGTGTTTCACCTGACGCCGCGCCAGGTGCTGCTGAAAACGCGGCTCGACGCGGCCACGGCGCTGCTCGTCACGCACGACAAGGTGACCGACGTCGCGGCGCTATGCGGGTATACGGATCACAGCGCGTTCACGCGCCAGTTCAAGGCGACGGTCGGCGTGACGCCGACCGAATACCGGCTGATGCTGCAGGACCGGGCGGGGTGAGGTGACGCGCCGGCCGGGCCGACGGGTCGGGATGATCGGGGTGGTACGGGGGCGGGGAACGGGAAAGCGGCGGCTCAGCGGTAGCCGAGCCCTTTCAGGACGGCCGTGCCGTCTTCGGTCAGCCGGAAGCTCGGTGCCGTGTCGGCGTCGAGCTTGACCATCTCGACGAGGCCGGCTTCCTGCAGCGCCGGCAAGTCGGCTTTGGCATTCGCGCCGATCGGTGCGTGCAGCAGCACGAGCAGCGTCGCGATCTCGTGATGGCTGAGCAGGCGGCGCAGCATCGTCTTCTTTGCAGGGGGGGCGGCCGGGCGGCCCGCGGGTGCATCTACGGCGCTCATCGCTGTCCTCCTTTTCGGGATATCCATCGGGTTACTGGTTGCGGATGGTGCCGAGAAAGACTTAAGCGATTCTTAAAACCTCGGTGACCGCTTGGATGGTGCGGTGCGGCAAACATTACCGGATGTAACCCCCGCCGAGCGGCCGTTTCGGGGTGCGGGCGGTCAGCCTTGCCGGACGGGGCGCCGTCGCGACATTCACCACGATGGTGCGTCCGCCCGGCGGGGGGCGGTGAGGTTGCTCCATTCAATCCGACCCCGAAATAGAACGCCGGTGCGCCCTTATTTCCTGCGCTGGGCCTGCGCGGCGAGCCGCACGGCCGCGTTCGTCGCGCCGTAACCGTCGTAGCCGCCGCGCCGCTCGACGATCTCGAGCGAGAAGCGGTTGTCGACCAGTTCCGTATACGCGTGCAGGAATTCGCCGCCGTTTTCGTCGCGGTCGTACAGCAGATGGTGGGCGCTCAGCGTGTCGATCAGCTCGTCCGGCAGCGCGTAGCGCGCGGCGAGATCGTCGTAGTAGTTCGGCGGGATCCGCAGGAACGGCACGCCGTCGGCTGCGAACGCGGCGACCGTCTTCACGATGTCGTCGGTCCGGAACGCGACGTGGTTCAGCCCCGTGCCGTGATAGCGGTCGAGCGATTCGGCGACGGCCGTATGGCGGTCGACCGACGCATTCAGCGCGATCCGCACCGAGCCGTCCGCGCTACGCACCGCACGGCTGCGCATCAGGCCGTACGGATCGGGCACGAGCCAGCTGCGCTCGGCCTCGAAGCCGAATGCCGTCTTGAAGAAGAGAATCCACGTATCGAGCGCGTCGGCCGGCAGCGCGAGGCAGACGTGGTCGATGCCCGTCAGCGGGCCGACCTCGCTGGGGCCATCGATGTCGGTCAGCACGAAATCCGATTCATACAGCGTCGGCGCGTTCGGCGCCTCGTCGACGAAGTATTCGAGGCTGCCGTCCGGCGCCTGCACGCTCGGCAGCACGCGCTCTTTCGGCCCGACGCGCCCGGAAAACGGCGCGTAGCCGAAGCCGGCCGCGCGTTCGAACGCCACCTTCGCATCGTCGACGCGGAACGCCGACGCACACAGCGACAACCCGTGCTGCTGGAAGAACGCATCGGCGAACGAGTCGCGCTCGGCGTTCAGCACGATCGATGCGGCGCCGTGCTGGAACAGCGTCACGTCCTTCGAGCGGTGGCGGCCCGCGAGCCGGAACCGCATCCGGCCGAGCCATTCGCCGACGGTGGCCGCCGCCTGTGCGTCGACCGCGAATTCGATGAACTGGAACCCGACGTGCGCGGGCGGTGCCGGCGGCGCGAACAGCGGCTGGTCGGCGGCCGGCGTGCGGCCGTCCTGCGCGAGCCGTGCGCGCGTCAGTTCTTCCAGATAGAGCAGCGAGCGGTGGCCGTCGGCGGCCGTGATCGCGGTCGGCGCGGCGCGGAAGCCGTCGTTGAAGATCTCCAGCGACAGCGGCCCCGTATAGCCGGACTCGATCACGCGGGCCGTGAAGCGCGCGAGGTCGAAGTCGCCCTGGCCGGGGAACGAGCGGTAGTGGCGGCTCCATTCGAGCACGTCCATCGCGAGCTTCGGCGCATCGGCGATCTGCACGAACGCGATCCGGTCGCCGGGAATGTCGGCGATCGCGTCCGGCGAATCGTCGAGCGACAGCGTATGGAAGCTGTCGAGCGCGAGGCCGAGGTGCGGGCTGTTCACCGCGTTCACGAGCTGCCATGCGTGGCTGTACCGGTTCACGACGCGGCCCCACGCGAGCGCCTCGTACGCGGCGACCACGCCGGCCTGCCGCGCGGCTTCGGCGAGCGCGCCGAGCTGGTCGACCAGCAGCGCGTCGTCCGCGATCGTGTCGGGCGACACGTTGCTGCACACCAGGATGCGGTCGGTGCCGAGCGCGTGCATCACGTCGAACTTGCGCCGGATGCGGTCGAGGTTGCGGGCGAGCTGGGCCGGGCTCACGCCCTCGAAGTCGCGAAACGGCTGGAACAGCACGATGTCGAGGCCGAGATCGGCAGCCATGGCCCTCACGTCGGCGGGCGACCCGTCGAAGTAGACGAGGTCGTTCTCGAAGATTTCGACACCGTCGAAGCCGGCGGCCTGGATGGCGGCGAGCTTCTCGGCGAGGGTGCCGGACAGTGACACGGTGGCGATCGAGCGCTGCATGGGCGAATCCTGCGGGTGAGCGGGGTGTGGCGTCGGCCGATCGAACCCGAATGAACCAGTCGTTGAATTCAGGGCGAGCGCCATATCCCGAATTTACTAGGGAGGTGAGGAGAATTATACAAACTAACTAGATGGTACAAATTAGCGAAAACCCGAAAAGACATTGCGCTTGCGCAAGTGCACACTAGCGCCAAATCTTGACGTCTGGGGGCGAAGTCGACTAGCGATTCGCCCCCGTTTTTGGAGCGCAACCGACATGAGCATGCACAAGGTACTGGTGCTGAACGGCCCGAACCTGAATCTGCTGGGGACCCGCGAGCCCCATATCTATGGCGCGGAAACCCTTGCCGACCTCGAGCAGCGTTGCCGCACGGCGGCCGACGGGCTCGGGCTGGAGATCGACTTCCGCCAGTCGAACGCCGAGCACCAGTTGATCGACTGGCTGCATGCCGCGCGTCACGACACGCACGGCATCGTGATCAACCCGGCTGCCTACACGCACACGTCGGTCGCGCTGGCCGACGCGCTTTCCGCGATCGCGAAGCCGGTGATCGAGGTACATATTTCCAACGTGCATCGCCGCGAGGCCTTCCGTCACCACTCGTATGTGTCGGCGGTGGCCGAAGCCGTGATCTGCGGCTGCGGCACCGAAGGCTACGTATTCGCGCTGCAGCGCCTGTCGACCCTTTTTGCCCAGGGAGCCGCACGATGAGCCGCCCGTCTTTTCTGATCGGCCTGATCGGCCAGGGCATCGGCGGTTCGCTGTCGCCCGCGATGCATGAGGAAGAAGGTTTCCGCCAGGGGTTCGGCTACGTATACCGGCGCATCGATCTCGACGCGCTCGGCCTGAGCGTCGACGCCCTGCCGCAACTGCTCGAGGCCGCGCAGCGGATGGGCTACAACGGGCTCAACATCACGCATCCGTGCAAGCAGCGCGTGATCGAGCACCTCGACGCGCTGTCGGATGATGCGCGCGCGCTCGGTGCGGTGAACACGGTGCTGTTCAAGGACGGCAAGCGGATCGGCCATAACACCGACTGGTCGGGTTTCGCGAAGTCGTTCCGCCGCGGGCTGCCCGACGCATCGCTCGAGCGTGTCGTCCAGCTCGGCGCGGGCGGCGCGGGCGCGGCCGTCGCGCATGCGGCGCTGCAGATGGGTGCCGCCGAACTGACGATTTTCGACGTCGACGGTACGCGTGCCGCCGCGCTCGCGGGCGAACTGCAGCAGCGCTTCCCGGCCGCGCGGGTCACGCCGGGCGGCGATCTCGCGGCCGCGATGCAAGCCGCGACGGGCCTCATCCATGCCACGCCGACCGGCATGGCCAAGCACCCGGGCCTGCCGCTGCCGGCCGAACTGCTTCACACGGGGATGTGGGTGGCCGACATCGTGTATTTCCCGCTCGAAACCGAACTGATCCGCGCGGCGCGCGCGGCCGGCTGCGCGACGCTGCCGGGCGGCGGGATGGCCGTGTACCAGGCCGTCGATGCATTTGAAATCTTTACCGGACGTACGCCGGACGACGAGCGGATGTTCGAACACTTTCAGTCGCTCGTCGCGCGCTGACCCTTCTACCTACTAGACGTAAAGAGAGACCAGGAGACGACCATGCAGCACACCACCCACACGAACGCCGCGCCTGCGCAGGCGGCCGGCACGGTCCGGCGGACAGCGGCGCGCTACAAGATCCTCGCGCTGCTCGCGATCGGCACGATGATCAACTATCTCGACCGTACCGTGCTGGGGGTGGCTGCGCCGCAGCTCACCAAGGAGCTCGGCATCAACGCCGCGGTGATGGGCATCATGTTCTCCGCGTTCTCGTGGACCTACGTCGCAATGCAGGTGCCGGGCGGTCTGTTTCTCGACCGCTTCGGCAGCAAGATCACCTATTACTGGTCGATGACGTTGTGGTCGCTGTGCACGTTCCTGCAGGGCTTCGTGCCCGGCGTCGGGACGCTGCTCGCATGCCGGCTCGGTCTCGGCGTGACGGAAGCGCCGTGTTTTCCGACCAACAGCCGCGTCGTCGCGACGTGGTTCCCGCAGAACGAACGCGCGATGGCAACCGGTACCTACACCGTCGGCGAATACATCGGCCTCGCGTTCTTCAGCCCCGTGCTGTTCGCGCTGATGGGGGCGTTCGGCTGGCGCTCGCTGTTCTGGGTCGTCGGTACGATCGGGGTCGTATTCGGTCTGGTCTGGTGGAAGTTCTACCACGAGCCGCGTAATCATCCGGCCGCGAACGCGGAGGAATTGGCCTACATCGAGGCCGGCGGCGGTCTCGTGCACAGCGCGCGCAAGGACGGCGACAAGAGCGGCAAGGCTGCGCAGACGAAGTTCAGCTGGTCGATGGCCGGCCGGCTGCTGAAGAAGCGCCAGCTCGCGGGTATCTGCCTCGGCCAGTTCGCCGGCAACTCGACGCTCGTGTTCTTCCTGACCTGGTTCCCGACCTATCTCGCGACCGAGCGCCATATGGGCTGGCTGAAGATCGGCTTCTTCGCGGTGATGCCGTTCATCGCCGCGTCGGTCGGCGTGATGTTCGGCGGGATCTTCTCCGACTGGCTGCTGCGTCGCGGCAAGTCGGCGAACCTCGCGCGCAAGCTGCCGATCATCGCGGGCCTGCTGCTCGCGTCGACGATCATTCTCGCGAACTACGTGAAGAGCAACGAAGCCGTGATCGCGATCATGTCGGTAGCATTCTTCGCCCAGGGGATGGCCGCGCTCGGCTGGACGCTCGTGTCCGACATCGCGCCGGACGGCCTGCTCGGCGTGACGGGCGGCATCTTCAACTTCGCGGCGAACCTCGCGGGGATCGTCACGCCGCTCGTCGTCGGTTTCATCGTCGCATCGACCGGATCGTTCGTCGGCGCACTCGTGTTCATCGGCGTGATCGCGCTGATCGGCGCGCTGTCGTACATCTTCGTCGTCGGCGACATCAAGCGGATCGAACTGTAAGCACCGGCTCCACGCACACTCGGTGCATTCGCCCGGTGACCTTGGGTCGCCGGGCTTAATAGGATGGTCAGCCCGATCCTCACTCAGTGGACTACGCTGAGTGAGGATTTTGTCCTTCTGGAGGGCCATCATGGACACGGTATCGCTGATCGGAGTCGATCTCGGCAAGCACTGCTTCCACCTGCATGGACAGGATGCGTCAGGCAGGAAAAGCTCACGCGTAGCCAGATGTTCACGCTGCTGGGCAATTTTCCGCGTTGTATGGTGGTCATGGAGGCCTGCGCCGGTGCTCACTGGATCGCACGTCGACTTCAAGCGCTGGGCCATGAGGCCAAGCTGATTTCTCCGCAATTCGTCAAACCGTTCCGGCAAGGCAACAAGAACGATTTCGCGGACGCCCAGGCGATCTGCGAAGCAGCTTCCCGTCCGAGCATGCGTTTCTGTTGGAGTTCGGTATCAGCTTGCCGCGCGGCATGGCAGCGATCCGGCGACTCCCCACCGTGCTGGAGGCAGAATCGTTGCCGCCGAGGTTGGTGGTCGTGCTCGAACGCTTGCAGGCGCATTTCAAGTATCTGGACGAGCAGATCCGCCAGCTCGAACGTGAGCTGCTTACCCAGCTACACGAGGATGAACGCAGCGAACGGCTGCTGGAGATTCCCGGCATTGGCCCGATGACCGCCAGCATGTTGGTGTCCGAGTTGGGCGATGCCCATCAATATGGTTCGGCAAGGCAGTTTGCAGCTTCGGTCGGTCTGGTGCCGCGACAGTACAGCACCGGCGGCAAACCAACGCTACTGGGCATCAGCAAGTGCGACGACAAGGAACTGCGACGGCTGCTGGTGCAATGTGCGCGGACCATCATGCAGCACATCGAGCACCGCACGGATGCATTAGGCGTCTGGATTCGCAGTCTGTTGGCGCGACGACACTCGAACGTGGTCGCCTGTGCCCTGGCCAATAAATTGGCGAGGATCGCCTGGGCCATCCTCGCCAAAGGGACACACTACCGAAGCATCGAGGCTGTTCCCTCAGTCTGACGCCTCCTATCGCTTACGGCTTCAGTTTCAGTAGTCACCTCTGGTTTTGCGACGCGAGATACGTGAAGGCATAAACGACTCAACGGCCGGGCAAGTAACCTGACACAAAAAACAGCACGTCAATGCTGTGGGCTTTTTGAGGTTTGCCCGGCGCGGCTCCCATCATGGGGCGGGATCTTTCCCATCCGCGACCCCGGATAGATTCGAGCAAGTCCACTTTAGGTCAACACTGCCTCGCTTGCAAAAATCGGGCTGACCATAGATTTTTGTTTCTGCGGCCGGATTGCGGGCGGGTTCGTGCGACAGCGCTCACGCGCGCTGCACGGCAATCCCGAGTGATTCGACCGCCTGCGCGATCGCCGCGACCGCGCGCCGGATGTCGCAGGCATCGATCGCGCCAATGCAGCCGACGCGAAACGTCTCGCGCTGCGTCAGCTTGCCCGGATACAGGATGAAACCCGCGTCGCGCACCGCGTCGTAGAAGCGGCGGAAATCGTAGGCCGGATGCTTGGGCGCATGGAACGTGACGATCACGGGCGCCTGCACGCCGGCGTCGAGGAACGGCGTGAAGCCGAGCGCGCGCATCGATTCGACCAGCGTCCGGCAGTTCTCCGCGTAGCGCGCGCCACGCGCCGGCTGGCCGCCTTCGGCGAGGTACTGGTCGAGAGCGGCGCGCAGCGCGGCGATCACGTGCGTCGGCGGCGTGAAGCGCCACTGGCCCGTCTTGCGCAGGTACGCGTACTGATCGTGGAGGTCGAGCGCGAGCGACGGCGAATTGCCTTCGCATGCGTCGAGCGCGTCGCGCCGCACGATCGCGAACCCCATCCCCGGCACGCCTTCCAGGCATTTGCCGCTCGCCGAGACCAGCGCGTCGATCCCGCTGTCTGCCAGCGCGATCGGCAGCGCGCCGAACGAACTCATCGCGTCGACGATCAGCCGCTTGCCGTGCCGCCGGCACACGGCCGCGATCGCGTCGAGCGGATTCAGGATGCCGGCGCTCGTTTCCAGGTGCACCAGCGCGACATGCGTGATGCGCGGCTCGCGCGCGAACGCGGCGTCGACCGCCGCCGGATCGACCGCCGCATCCTCGCCGAACGGTAACGCGATCGCTTCGATGCCGAGCCGGCCGAGGATCTTCAGGATGCGCGCGCAATACGCGCCGTTGTCCGGCACCAGCACGACGCCGTCGCGCGGCACCAGCGTGCCGAGCGCCGCCTCGACCGAAAACGTGCCGCTGCCTTGCATCGGCACGCACACGTACTGGTCGCCGCCGTGCGCGATCGCGACGAGATCCGCGCAGACGCTCGCCGTCAACTGGTTGAAAGCCGTGTCCCACGACCCCCAGTCATGTTGCATGGCGTGGCGTGTTGTGGCGGACGTGGTGAGCGGGCCGGGCGTCAGCAGAATCGGGTCGGACATGGTTTTCTCCAGCAAAGCTCGGACGAAACACCGGGGCGGCATTTCTGAATGACTTGCATGATATTGGCAAAATGTGTCACTTTGTGGAAATTGTGGCACTCGTCACGGGGTTGTCATCGAACGCTGTGATCCTTCGGTTGCCGCGCGAAACCACCTGCAGCGCGGCAGCGAGGCCGGCCGGTTGTCGGTCTGCCCGACTGAAACGAGCCGGATCGTGCCCCGGCCGCTTGGTGTTCCGTCTACGGAGAAGTGAGATGACACTGCAGAATTCCTCGCGCGCCGCTGCCGGCGCGTTCCGCAAGCTCGCGCTGGCTGCCTGCGCCGCTGGTCTGCTGCAAGGCGCCGCGATGCCCGCGCATGCGGCGAACGCGGTCGTGCTGTACACGGCGGATGGTCTCGAGAACCTCTATCGCGACGTGCTGCCGGCGTTCGAGAAGAAGGAAGGCGTCAAGGTCAACATCGTGACGGCGGGCAGCGGCGAAGTCGTCAACCGCGCGAACATCGAAAAGAATTCGCCGAAGGCGGACGTGATCGTCACGCTGCCGCCGTTCATCCAGCAAGCCGGCCAGATGGGCCTGCTGCAGCCGTACCAGAGCGTCAACTACAAGAACGTGCCGGCGATCGCGAAAGCGGAGGACGGTACGTGGGCGACGTTCGTGAACAACTACTTCTCGTTCGCGATCAACCCGGACGTCGTGAAGAACCAGCCGAAGACGTTCGCCGACCTGCTGTCGCCGGGCTATGCCGGCAAGGTTGCGTACTCGAACCCGGCGACCGCCGGCGACGGGATGGCCGTGCTGATCCTGACGACCACGCTGATGGGCGAGGACAAGGCGTTCGACTATCTCGCGAAGCTGTCGCAGAGCGTGAAGTTCCACACCAAGGGCACGGGCTACCTGAACGTGTTGCTGTCGCGTAACGAGATCAGCGTCGCGAACGGCGACCTGCAGATGGACCTCGACGACGCCGAGCACGGCGCGCTGTCCGTCAAGCCGATCTTCCTGGCCGCGAAGGAAGGCGACCAGCCGACCACGTTCCAGCTGCCGTACGGCATCGGCCTGATCAAGAGCGGCCCGAACCAGGACGCCGGCAAGAAGCTGATCGACTACCTGATGTCGACGGAAGTGCAGTCGAAGGTGCCGGACATGTACGGCATCCCGGGCCGCACGGACGTGCCGCTGGCCGGCAAGAACGGCGAAGCGGTCAAGAAGGCGATCGCGGGCGTGAGGCTGATCCCGGTCGACTGGACCCAGGTGATGGCGAAGAAGCCGGTGTGGATCGAGCGCTGGAAGAAGGACGTGATCGGCAGCTCGGGCAAGCCGCTCGACGTCGTCAAGCCGAAGTGACCGGCGCACGCCGCCTGTATTAGTGAGCAAGAGGATGAACCCGGTGGAAACCGCCCTGACCCATCCCGGCGCATTCGGCGCCGCCGAGCCGCGTGCGACGCTGCGGTCCGGCGCGCCGGGCGGCGTGCAGATCGAACACCTGAACGTGCGCTACGGCGCACGTACGGTGCTGGAAGATCTGTCGCTGTCGATCGGCGCCGGTGAATTTCTGACCGTGCTCGGCAAGAGCGGCTGCGGCAAGACCACGCTGCTGCGCTTCATCGCCGGGTTCGTGAAGGCCGACGGCCTGACCGGCACGCTGACCGTGGCCGGACGCGACCTGACCTATGCGCCGCCGCACAAGCGCAATCTCGGTCTGCTGTTCCAGAATTACGCGCTGTTCCCACACCTGTCGGTGTTCGAGAACGTCGCATTCGGGCTGCGCGCCCGCGGCATGGCCTCGTCGGAAGTGACGCGCCGCGTCGCCGACGCGCTGAAGCTCGTGCAGCTCGGCGATGCCGGCCACCACCTGCCCGCGCAGCTGTCGGGCGGGATGCAGCAGCGCGTCGCGCTGGCGCGCGCGCTCGTGATCGAGCCGGACGTGCTGCTGCTCGACGAGCCGCTGTCGGCGCTCGACGCCAACCTGCGCGCATCGGTGCGCAGCGAACTGAAGGCGCTGCACGAGCGCCTGCCGAACCTGACCGTCGTCTGCGTGACGCACGACCGCGACGATGCGCTCGTGCTGTCCGACCGCGCGCTGCTGATGCGCGATGGCCACATCGCGCAGCTCGGCACGCCGCAGCAGCTGTACGACGCGCCGCAGGACGGCTACGTCGCGCGCTATCTCGGCCCGGCCAACCTGCTGCCGCCGCACGTGATCTTCCCGCTCGGCGATCCGCGTCACGATGTGCGCGGCAAGGTCGCATGCGTGCGCCCCGAGCGCCTGACCGTGATACCGCTCGCGGCGGGCGGGCTGCACGGTACCGTGTCGTCCGTCGAATGGCAGGGCGCGGACCTGTCGATCGCGGTCGTGATCGACGCGGCGCCCGACGAACCCGTGCGCGTCACGATGCAACGCGGCCGCGGCGCGGCTCCCGAGCGCGGTGCGCGCGTTTCCCTGCATTGCGAGGCAGACGATGTCGTCCTTATCGAGCCCTGAAGCTGGCCTGCCGCCGCACGTGCTCGCGTCGGCCGCCGCGCATGCCGCTGCCGCGCGGCGCCGCAAGCGCATGGGCGACCTGCACCTCGCCGCGCTCGCGATCGTCGTGCTGGGCCCGCTCGTCGTCTATCCGCTGGTGCGGCTCGTGCTGCTGAGCGTGTCCGGCGATCACGGACTGAGCTTCGCCGCGTACCGGATGTTCTTCGGCAATCCCGATACGCGCAGCGTGCTGCTGACGACCGTCGGCGTGCTGTTCGCGAGCGCGGGCACCGCATCGGTGCTCGGCGTGCTGCTGGCAGCGCTGCTGTTCTTCAAGCCGTTCCCGGGCGCATCGCTCGTCACGCGCTTCCTGGAACTGTACGTCGCGTTCCCGTCGTTCCTCGTCGCGTTCACGCTGATCTTCCTGTACGGCTCGCAAGGCTCGATCAGCATCGCGCTGCAGCACCTGTTCCATCTCGAGAATCCGCCGCTCGATTTCCTGTTCGGCATCGGCGGCGTGATTCTCGCGCAGACCGTGTTCTATACGCCGTTCGTCGTGCGGCCGACGCTCGCGTCGTTCGCGACGCTCGACCTGCGGCTGATCGAAGCCGCGCGCAGTCTCGGCGCGTCCGGCTGGATGCTCGCGCGCCGCGTCGTGCTGCCGATCGCGTGGCCGGGCATCGCCGCCGGCACCGTGCTGTGTTTCCTGCTGACACTGAACGAATTCGGGATCCTGCTCGTGCTCGGCAGCGC
This sequence comes from Burkholderia sp. 10_S31, assembly GCF_056930375.1. Taxonomy (NCBI): domain Bacteria; kingdom Pseudomonadati; phylum Pseudomonadota; class Betaproteobacteria; order Burkholderiales; family Burkholderiaceae; genus Burkholderia; species Burkholderia sp. 10_S31. The sequence continues at coordinate 10,109 of NZ_JBXOWK010000001.1, read as the reverse complement.
GCGGCTCGTGACGCTGCCGGTCGCGATCTACAGCAGCGCGACCGTCGATCTCGACCTGCCGACCGCGTCGGCCGGCGCGGTCGTGATGCTCGCGCTGTCGCTGGCGCTGTATGCGGTTTATCGCCGGGTGAACCGGCGCGCGACGGGAGGGAACGATGTCCGCTGAATTCCGTATCGGGCAAGCCGTGCCGCGCCACCAGATCGGCTGGGGCGACACGGTGCTCAAGCATGCGTCGCGCGCGGCGCTCGCGCTGGCCGCGTTCGCCTGTTTCTGGCTGTTCGTGTTGCCCGTCATCGTCGTCGCGCTGTCGAGCGTGTCGACGCAATGGTCGGGCACGATCCTGCCGGCCGGTTACAGCCTGCGCTGGTTCGCGCGGCTCGGGTCGCCCGAATACGACGCGCTGCTGACGAGCCTCGAAATCGGCTTCGGCGTGTCGGCAATCGGCACGATCCTCGGGCTGTGGCTCGCGCTTGCGCTCGAAGGACGCGACCGGCGCGGCCTCGGTGCGGTCGTCGACGCGCTCGTGATGGTGCCCAACGGCGTGCCGAGCGTCGTGCTCGGGCTCGCGGTGCTGATCGCGTATCACCAGAAGCCGCTCGACCTGTCGAGCTCCGCGGCGATCGTCGTGCTCGTGCAGCTCGCGCTGATCTTGCCGTTCTGCTATCGCTGCGCGGCCGCCGCGCTGCGCCCGGAACTGACCGTGCTGCGCGAAGCGGCCGCGAGCCTCGGTGCGCCGCCCGCGATGGTGCTGCGTCGCGTGCTGCTGCCGCAGCTCGTGCCGGCGCTGCGCGCGAGCCTCGCGCTCGGCTTCGCGCTGTCGCTCGGCGAGCTCGGCGCGACGCTGACCGTCTATCCGCCCGGTTTCGCGACCGTGCCGATCGTCGTGATCGGCCAGGTGGAGCGCGGCTATTACCTTCCCGCATCGGCGCTGTCGCTGCTGATGCTCGGCGCGTCGCTTGCGGCGCTGCTGCTGATCGCCGCGCGCGTGCCGCGTGGCAAGCGGGCCGCACCATGAACGCCGCATTCGCGTTGCGTCTGCCCGGCGAGCAATCACCCGCCGGCAAGAGTTCGACGGATCTCGCGGGGCGCTCCGTCGACGTGAACGGCCGGCGCTACCGGCTGCCGGTCGAACCGACCGTCGTCGTCTGCGTCGACGGCTGCGAGTACGACTATCTCGAGCGTGCGGTGGAGGCAGGTGTCGCACCGTTCATCGGCCGGATGATCGCGGAAGGCACCGCATGGCGCGCCGACTGCGTCGTGCCGACCTTCACCAACCCGAACAACCTGTCGATCGTCTGCGGCGTACCGCCGTCGGTCCACGGGATCTGCGGCAACTACTTCTGGGATCCGGCCGCCGACGGCGGTCGCGGCGCCGAAGTGATGATGAACGACCCGGCCTACCTGCGGGCCGGCACGCTGCTCGCGGCGGCGTCCGACGCCGGCGCGCGGGTGGCCGTCGTCACCGCCAAGGACAAGCTGCGCCGGCTGCTCGGCTGGCAGATGAACGGCGTCTGCTTTTCCGCCGAGAAGGCCGCGCAGGCGAATCTTGCGGAAAACGGCATCGTCGACGTGCTCGACTGGGTCGGCCTGCCGTCGCCCGACGTATACAGCTCGGCGCTGTCCGAATTCGTGTTCGCGGCCGGCGTGCGGCTCGCACAGACGCGCCAGGTCGACCTGATGTACCTGTCGACCACCGACTACGTGCAGCACAAGTGCGAGCCGGGCAGTGCGGGTGCGAACGCGTTCTACGCAATGATGGACGGCTATCTCGCGCAGCTGGACGCGCTCGGCTGGGCGATCGGGCTCACGGCCGACCACGGGATGAACGCGAAGCACGATCCCGCGACCGGCCGCCCGAACGTGATCTATCTGCAGGATGCGTTCGACGGCTGGTACGGCGCGCAGGCCGCGCGCGTGATCCTGCCGATCACCGATCCGTACGTCGTGCACCACGGCGCGCTCGGCTCGTTCGCGACCGTGTACCTGACGCCGGGTGTCGACCGGACCGATGCGATGTGGCGCGTCGGCGGGCGCGACGGCGTCGAGCTCGTGCTCGACAACGCGGAAGCCGCCTCGCGCTTCGAGCTGCCGCCCGACCGGATCGGCGACCTCGTCGTGATCGCGCGGCGCGACGTGACGCTCGGCACGCGCGAGCGCGAACACGACCTGTCCGGCCTGACCGTGCCGTTGCGTTCGCACGGCGGCGTGTCCGAGCAGGAAGTGCCGTTGCTGTTCAACCGTCGGATCGAGCGGGACGACCCTGCACGTCGTCCGCGCAACTTCGACGTTTTCGATTTCGTGCTGAACCGGAGCGCATCATGATGGCTCATCCCCGACAGGATCACCCTGCGTTTCGCGCCGAGGCGCTGCGCTGGTGCGGCACGCGCGCGGTGCGCGACCGTGTTTTCGACGTCACCGATCCGTACACCGGCACGCGTGTCGGTACGGCGCCGCTGGCGAGCGTCGATGACGTGCGCGCCGCGTTCGAATACGCGATGGCGTACCGGCCGGCGCTCACGCGTTACGAGCGTTCTCAGATCCTCGAACGCGCGGCCGCGCTGCTGCGCGAGCGTATGGAGGAAGCGTCCGATCTGATCACGCTCGAATCCGGATTGTCGAAACAGGATTCCCGCTACGAGATCGGCCGCGTCGCCGACGTGCTGAAGTTCGCGTCGGGCGAGGCGCTGCGCGATGACGCGCAGAGTTTCTCGTGCGACCTCACACCTCATGGCAAGGCGCGACGCGTGTTCTCGCAGCGGCAGCCGCTCGACGGCGTGATCGTCGCGATCACGCCGTTCAATCACCCGATGAACCAGGTCGCGCACAAGATCGCGCCGGCGATCGCGACCAACAACCGCGTGATCGTGAAGCCATCGGAGAAGGTGCCGCTGTCGGCGTTCTATCTGGCCGACCTGCTGTATGAAGCAGGATTGCCGGAGCCGATGCTGCAGGTGCTGACCGGCGATCCGCGCGAGATCGCGGACGAACTCGTCACGCATCCGCATGCGTCGCTGATTACCTTTACGGGCGGCGTGTCGATCGGTAAGGCGATCGCCGCGCGGGCCGGTTACCGGCGCATCGTACTGGAACTGGGCGGCAACGATCCGCTGATCGTCCTCGACGATGCCGATCTGGAGCGTGCGGCATCGCTGGCCGTGCTCGGCTCGTACCGGAATTCGGGGCAGCGCTGCACGGCCGTCAAGCGGATCCTGGTACATCGCTCGATCGCACCGGCGTTCACCGAATTGCTCGTCGAGAAGACGCGTGCATGGAAGTACGGCGATCCGTTCGATCCGGCGAACCAAATGGGCACGGTGATTGACGATGCGGCGGCGCGGCTGTTCGAGGCACGGGTCGGCGAGGCGGTCGCGCAGGGGGCGCGGTTGCTGACCGGCAACGTGCGGCGTGGCGCGCTGTATGCGCCGACCGTGCTCGACAACGTCGATCCGGCGATGACGATCGTGCGTGAGGAGACCTTCGGCCCCGTCTCGCCCGTCATGACGTTCGACACCATCGACGATGCGATCCGGATCAGCAACGGCACGGCATTCGGCTTGTCGTCGGGTGTCTGTACGGACAGTACGGCCGCGGTCGTGCGGTTCGTGAACGAGTTGAAAGTCGGAACGGTGAATGTCTGGGAGGTGCCCGGATACCGGATCGAGCTGTCGCCGTTCGGCGGGATCAAGGATTCGGGGCTTGGCTATAAGGAAGGCGTTCAGGAAGCGATGAAGAGCTTTACGAACCTGAAGACGTTTTCGCTGCCTTGGGAGTAAGCGGATGGCACTGACGGTAGAAGAGATTCACGGGCTGTATCGCGAGCATGGCCATGTCGCCTATAGCGGCGAGCCGGTTACGCAACTGGAGCACGCGTTGCAGAGCGGCTTGCTGGCGGAGGAGGCGGGCGCGGACGAGGCGCTGGTCGCGGCGGCGTTCCTGCACGATCTCGGGCATCTGCTGAATCGACAGGGCGAGACGCCGAGCGCGCGCGGGATCGACGATCTGCATCAGTATTGCGTGCTGCCGTTCCTGCGGTCGTTGTTCGACGACGCGGTGCTGGAGCCGATCCGGCTGCACGTCGACGCGAAGCGTTGTCTGTGCCGGACGGACGCCGGCTACTTCGAGAGCCTGTCGCCGGACTCGGTGCGCAGCCTTGCGCTGCAGGGCGGCGTCTTCAGTGAAGAGGAGACGGTGGCGTTCCTGCAGCGCCCGTTCGCGGCAGACGCGCTGCGCCTGCGTCGCTGGGACGATACGGCCAAGGAAGAAGGCAAGGCGACGCCGAGCCTCGATCACTATATGGAGATAGTCGCGCGCCAGGTGCGCGTGGCCTGACGATTCGGCTGCCTCTATTTAAGGCCCCGCACGCGGCAGCGTGCGGGGCCTTAAATTTTTTTCGAAAAACCTCTTGCGCGATTGGCGGTGACTGCATAGAATCACGCCTCTTTCGCGCTAACGGAAACGCAGCGCGGGGGAAGAAGGGAAGCGGTGCGGTTGAGGGCGGGTTGTAGAGCCCCGGCGCACACGGAGTTGAACCCCAGCCGTCGCAACGAAGCAGTTAAAAAAGTTGTTGACGAACTGAGAAACACGGTTCATAATCTCGCTTCTCTGCTGCTGAAAACGCAGCGCTGCTGAGAAACACGAAGTTCCTCGCAGAAACGCTCTTTAAAAATTAACAGCCGATAAGTGTGGGCGCTTGATGGCCGCGAGCTGATCCTCGGATCAGATAGCGAAAGTATCAAGAGTCTCACACTAAAGTAAGTCAGGTTTATGAAGTGATTCATATACCTGTCAGCTTTGAGTGAGCGACCGGTTCGAAAGAACCGAAAACAGTAACAGGTTTAAACTGAAGAGTTTGATCCTGGCTCAGATTGAACGCTGGCGGCATGCCTTACACATGCAAGTCGAACGGCAGCACGGGTGCTTGCACCTGGTGGCGAGTGGCGAACGGGTGAGTAATACATCGGAACATGTCCTGTAGTGGGGGATAGCCCGGCGAAAGCCGGATTAATACCGCATACGATCTATGGATGAAAGCGGGGGACCTTCGGGCCTCGCGCTATAGGGTTGGCCGATGGCTGATTAGCTAGTTGGTGGGGTAAAGGCCTACCAAGGCGACGATCAGTAGCTGGTCTGAGAGGACGACCAGCCACACTGGGACTGAGACACGGCCCAGACTCCTACGGGAGGCAGCAGTGGGGAATTTTGGACAATGGGCGAAAGCCTGATCCAGCAATGCCGCGTGTGTGAAGAAGGCCTTCGGGTTGTAAAGCACTTTTGTCCGGAAAGAAATCCTTGGTTCTAATATAGCCGGGGGATGACGGTACCGGAAGAATAAGCACCGGCTAACTACGTGCCAGCAGCCGCGGTAATACGTAGGGTGCAAGCGTTAATCGGAATTACTGGGCGTAAAGCGTGCGCAGGCGGTTTGCTAAGACCGATGTGAAATCCCCGGGCTCAACCTGGGAACTGCATTGGTGACTGGCAGGCTAGAGTATGGCAGAGGGGGGTAGAATTCCACGTGTAGCAGTGAAATGCGTAGAGATGTGGAGGAATACCGATGGCGAAGGCAGCCCCCTGGGCCAATACTGACGCTCATGCACGAAAGCGTGGGGAGCAAACAGGATTAGATACCCTGGTAGTCCACGCCCTAAACGATGTCAACTAGTTGTTGGGGATTCATTTCCTTAGTAACGTAGCTAACGCGTGAAGTTGACCGCCTGGGGAGTACGGTCGCAAGATTAAAACTCAAAGGAATTGACGGGGACCCGCACAAGCGGTGGATGATGTGGATTAATTCGATGCAACGCGAAAAACCTTACCTACCCTTGACATGGTCGGAATCCTGCTGAGAGGCGGGAGTGCTCGAAAGAGAACCGGCGCACAGGTGCTGCATGGCTGTCGTCAGCTCGTGTCGTGAGATGTTGGGTTAAGTCCCGCAACGAGCGCAACCCTTGTCCTTAGTTGCTACGCAAGAGCACTCTAAGGAGACTGCCGGTGACAAACCGGAGGAAGGTGGGGATGACGTCAAGTCCTCATGGCCCTTATGGGTAGGGCTTCACACGTCATACAATGGTCGGAACAGAGGGTTGCCAACCCGCGAGGGGGAGCTAATCCCAGAAAACCGATCGTAGTCCGGATTGCACTCTGCAACTCGAGTGCATGAAGCTGGAATCGCTAGTAATCGCGGATCAGCATGCCGCGGTGAATACGTTCCCGGGTCTTGTACACACCGCCCGTCACACCATGGGAGTGGGTTTTACCAGAAGTGGCTAGTCTAACCGCAAGGAGGACGGTCACCACGGTAGGATTCATGACTGGGGTGAAGTCGTAACAAGGTAGCCGTATCGGAAGGTGCGGCTGGATCACCTCCTTTCCAGAGCTTCTCGCAAAATTGAGCGCTCACGCTTATCGGCTGTAAATTTAAAGACAGACTCAGGGGTCTGTAGCTCAGTCGGTTAGAGCACCGTCTTGATAAGGCGGGGGTCGTTGGTTCGAATCCAACCAGACCCACCATTGTCTGGCGGTAGGTACCTGAGGTTATCTGTACTCATGGGGGCATAGCTCAGCTGGGAGAGCACCTGCTTTGCAAGCAGGGGGTCGTCGGTTCGATCCCGTCTGCCTCCACCAATCTTCAATGACAAGCGTTCGACTTGGTCGAATCTTTGTCATTGGCGATTGAGCCAGTCAGAGTGATACATAGTATGTATCGGCTGTCGTTCTTTAACAATCTGGAAGAAGTAAGTAATTTGGATAGCGGAAGCGTCTTGAGATGGACGTGAAAGCTATCCGGGTTGTGATTGTATCGATGTATCTCAAGATGATTCGAACTTAATGTTCGGCTCAATTGGAATACGGCACAACGCGAGAACTCAACCTGTAGCGACTGTCGCAAGACAGACTCGTTATAGGGTCAAGCGAACAAGTGCATGTGGTGGATGCCTTGGCGATCACAGGCGATGAAGGACGCGGTAGCCTGCGAAAAGCTACGGGGAGCTGGCAAACGAGCTTTGATCCGTAGATGTCCGAATGGGGAAACCCACTCCTTTTGGAGTATCCATGGCTGAATACATAGGCCATGTGAAGCGAACGCGGTGAACTGAAACATCTAAGTAACCGCAGGAAAAGAAATCAACCGAGATTCCCAAAGTAGTGGCGAGCGAAATGGGATGAGCCTTGCACTCTTTATTTGTATTGTTAGCCGAACGCTCTGGAAAGTGCGGCCATAGCAGGTGATAGCCCTGTAGGCGAAAACAGTATGAAAGAACTAGGTGTGCGACAAGTAGGGCGGGACACGTGAAATCCTGTCTGAAGATGGGGGGACCATCCTCCAAGGCTAAATACTCGTGATCGACCGATAGTGAACCAGTACCGTGAGGGAAAGGCGAAAAGAACCCCGGGAGGGGAGTGAAATAGATCCTGAAACCGCATGCATACAAACAGTCGGAGCCTCGTAAGGGGTGACGGCGTACCTTTTGTATAATGGGTCAGCGACTTACGTTCAGTAGCAAGCTTAACCGTATAGGGCAGGCGTAGCGAAAGCGAGTCCGAATAGGGCGTTCAGTTGCTGGGCGTAGACCCGAAACCAGGTGATCTATCCATGGCCAGGATGAAGGTGCGGTAACACGTACTGGAGGTCCGAACCCACTAACGTTGAAAAGTTAGGGGATGAGCTGTGGATAGGGGTGAAAGGCTAAACAAACCTGGAAATAGCTGGTTCTCTCCGAAAACTATTTAGGTAGTGCCTCGTGTCTCACCTTCGGGGGTAGAGCACTGTCATGGTTGGGGGGTCTATTGCAGATTACCCCGCCATAGCAAACTCCGAATACCGAAGAGTGCAATCACGGGAGACAGACATCGGGTGCTAACGTCCGGTGTCAAGAGGGAAACAACCCAGACCGCCAGCTAAGGTCCCCAAATATAGCTAAGTGGGAAACGAAGTGGGAAGGCTAAAACAGTCAGGAGGTTGGCTTAGAAGCAGCCACCCTTTAAAGAAAGCGTAATAGCTCACTGATCGAGTCGTCCTGCGCGGAAGATGTAACGGGGCTAAGCTATATACCGAAGCTGCGGATGCGTGCTTTGCACGCATGGTAGGAGAGCGTTCCGTAAGCCTGCGAAGGTGCCTTGTAAAGGGTGCTGGAGGTATCGGAAGTGCGAATGCTGACATGAGTAGCGATAAAGGGGGTGAAAGGCCCCCTCGCCGTAAGCCCAAGGTTTCCTACGCAACGTTCATCGGCGTAGGGTGAGTCGGCCCCTAAGGCGAGGCAGAAATGCGTAGCTGATGGGAAGCAGGTCAATATTCCTGCACCATTGTTAGATGCGATGGGGGGACGGATCGCGGAAGGTTGTCCGGGTGTTGGAAGTCCCGGTCGCTGCATTGGAGAAGGCACTTAGGCAAATCCGGGTGCGTAATTCAAGGGTGTGGCGCGAGCTCCTTAGGGAGCGAAGCAATTGGAAGTGGTTCCAAGAAAAGCCTCTAAGCTTCAGTCTAACGATGACCGTACCGCAAACCGACACAGGTGGGCGAGATGAGTATTCTAAGGCGCTTGAGAGAACTCGGGAGAAGGAACTCGGCAAATTGGTACCGTAACTTCGGGATAAGGTACGCCCTTGTAGCTTGATGCGCCTGCGCGCAGAGGGTGAAGGGGTTGCAATAAACTGGTGGCTGCGACTGTTTAATAAAAACACAGCACTCTGCAAACACGAAAGTGGACGTATAGGGTGTGACGCCTGCCCGGTGCCGGAAGATTAAATGATGGGGTGCAAGCTCTTGATTGAAGTCCCGGTAAACGGCGGCCGTAACTATAACGGTCCTAAGGTAGCGAAATTCCTTGTCGGGTAAGTTCCGACCTGCACGAATGGCGTAACGATGGCCACACTGTCTCCTCCCGAGACTCAGCGAAGTTGAAGTGTTTGTGATGATGCAATCTACCCGCGGCTAGACGGAAAGACCCCATGAACCTTTACTGTAGCTTTGCATTGGACTTTGAACCGATCTGTGTAGGATAGGTGGGAGGCTATGAAACCGGAACGCTAGTTTCGGTGGAGCCGTCCTTGAAATACCACCCTGGTTTGTTTGAGGTTCTAACCTTGGCCCGTGATCCGGGTCGGGGACAGTGCATGGTAGGCAGTTTGACTGGGGCGGTCTCCTCCCAAAGCGTAACGGAGGAGTACGAAGGTACGCTAGGTACGGTCGGAAATCGTGCTGATAGTGCAATGGCATAAGCGTGCTTAACTGCGAGACCGACAAGTCGAGCAGGTGCGAAAGCAGGTCATAGTGATCCGGTGGTTCTGTATGGAAGGGCCATCGCTCAACGGATAAAAGGTACTCTGGGGATAACAGGCTGATACCGCCCAAGAGTTCATATCGACGGCGGTGTTTGGCACCTCGATGTCGGCTCATCTCATCCTGGGGCTGTAGCCGGTCCCAAGGGTATGGCTGTTCGCCATTTAAAGAGGTACGTGAGCTGGGTTTAAAACGTCGTGAGACAGTTTGGTCCCTATCTGCCGTGGGCGTTGGATATTTGAAGGGGGCTGCTCCTAGTACGAGAGGACCGGAGTGGACGAACCTCTGGTGTACCGGTTGTCACGCCAGTGGCATCGCCGGGTAGCTATGTTCGGAAGAGATAACCGCTGAAAGCATCTAAGCGGGAAACTCGCCTTAAGATGAGATATCCCTGGGGACTAGATCCCCTTGAAGGGTCGTTCGAGACCAGGACGTTGATAGGTCAGGTGTGTAAGCGCAGTAATGCGTTCAGCTAACTGATACTAATTGCCCGTAAGGCTTGATCCTATAACAAGTCTGTTTCGCGCTAGAGAGCGCGTCGGACGGGTTGGATTCTCGTGTGTGATACACACAACCTAAATTACTGCTTCTTCCAAGATTGGTTGTGCTGCGAAGCCAGCGCAACAACCCTCTTTGCCTGATGACCATAGCGAGTCGGTCCCACCCCTTCCCATCCCGAACAGGACCGTGAAACGACTCTACGCCGATGATAGTGCGGATTCCCGTGTGAAAGTAGGTAATCGTCAGGCTCCCTAAGCCAAGAACCCCCGCCCGAAAGGCGGGGGTTTTTGCATTTGCGGCGTCGGAAAAGGAAAAGGGCGATGGCCG